>JAFEDR010000009.1 GCA_018241525.1 Pseudomonadota bacterium | reverse complement strand
CAGATCATCCGCATGATGACTCCGTATTCGCGGAGAGGTTGCAACGAAAGTCCCCCGGTCCGGCGGGAGTCGCAACCCGGTTATTCGGGTAGATTCATCTTTCGAAGAAATGCCTGGTAACGAGCATCTCGCACCAGGTTTCGAAACTCCGGAGTGCCTTTGAGATAGACGAGATTCGGGTCTTTCCGCTGGTACGCGCGATCGAGCCACTCGAAAGCCGGCCCGGCCTGGCCCAGCTGCCCGTACGCGCAGGCGATGGTCCACGCCTGATCTTCCCCGTGCTCCCGGATCTCCCGTTCCAGCCAGCTCTTCGCGACGTCCTGATGCCCCATGCGAAACTGGATTTCCGCCAGGACGCCAAACTGCCCGCCGGCGGGAGCTTCCTGCATCGCTGCGTCCAGGGCTTCGCCGTAGCGGCCTTCTTCGAGCAGTATTAGGGCGAGTTGCCCATGGCCGCCGAGGTAGCTCGGCGTCGCGACGAGCGCCTTGCGCACCTCCGCCTCGGCCTCGCCGAGGCGCCCCTGCCTCAGGTAGACCTGCGACAGCTCGACCCGGGAGTCCGAGTTCAGAGGGTCGCTCGCGATCGACGCCCGGAAGAGCTGCTCGGACTTCTGCAGCTGCCCCAACGCAAGCGCCAGCTCCGCGGCGGTGAACAGTACGCCCCATTCATGCGGGCGAATCGCGAGCGCGGCATCCGCCTCCTGCTGCGCCGTGTTCCAGTCCCACGTGTAGACGGTGTGAATGCGCGCCAGCAGCGCGTGCGCCAGCGCCGAGCGCGGATCGATCTTCAGCAGCGCAAGCGCATCGTTCCGAACGAGCTCGAATCCGGCCTCGGGCGCCACGAACCCGTAGGCCGCCTGCTGGATGTGCGCGGAGCCGAGCCCCTCGTAGGCCCGGATGAACCCCGGGTCGAGATCGATCGCGCGCTGGAAGTCCTCGGCCGCCTCCTGGTTGCTCTCGGCGGAGTACTTCACGAGAGCCTGCATGCCACGAAAGTACAGGTCGAGCGCGTCGGCGTTGCGTACCTTGAACGGCGAGCCGGACAAGAGGTCGGAAGCGACCGAAACCTCGAGTGAACGCCCGACCTCCCGCGCAATCTCGCCCTGCATCCGCAGCACATCGGCCGACGTCCGATCGAATGAGCCGGACCACACATGGGACCCATCAGACGTTCGTAGCAACTGCACGGTGACCCGTATGTGGTCACCGGAGCGACGGACGCTGCCTTCAACGACATGTGCGACCCCGAGCGTCGTGCCGATGGTACGCACGTCGGCGCTCCGGTTCCTGAACTGGAACGACGAGGTGCGCCCGATGACCCGGAGGCCGGGAACGGTCGCGAGCACGTCGAGCAGTTCCTCGGCGATGCCATCGGCGAGGTATTCCTGGTCGTGCTTCTCGCTCAAGTCCGCGAATGGCAGCACCGCAATGGACTTGTCGTCGGGCGCCAGTGCCCCCGAACTTCCCGGGGCGGTGACGCTCGGGCTGCCAGGCACCGTTGCGGACGGCACGTCTGGCCGTAGCCGGCCGCCGGCAAAGTAGACGAGACCCGCAACGGCGAGCACGCCCAAGACCAGTACTGCCGGCACCCGCCAATGGCGGCGAGCCGGAACTGCCGGGATCGTGGACGAGATCGCCGTTACGTCTTGCGATTCACGCGGGTCCGGAGCGAGCGAGGGTGACAGGAGATGCTGCAGTCGAGTCACAAACGCAGGCGACACATGGCCGCCCGGCATCCGCGACCACTGGACGTCGCGGAACGAGTCCGGTACCCGAGCGGCCGACTCGAGCGTTTCGTCGATGGCGACCGGCACGAGGAACGTCACGTCCTCGGCCATGTCCGCCGTCCGATCCACCGCAAGTTTCCATTCGCGCCGGAAGTAACCCTCGTGGCGTGCCGTGCAATGGGCAGAGATCACGGGTAGAAAGAGGGCGCAATCGTGAATCTGGCGGCGGATCTGCCGATCCCAGGCGTCGCCTCCGCGCAGTTCAGTGCGATCGAACCAGACCTCGATGCCGGCCGACTTGAGACCTTCCGCCAGCCGCGTCGCGGCCTCCGAGTCCTCGGAGGCGTAGCTGAGAAACACTGCTTTGCTTGCCGCGCTCACGCTGTCCTTGTACCCGGCGGCCCGACCGGCGCCGGTCGTACATCGACGATGTTTCCCGGCAATTCAGCTTAGCCGATTCGAGGGCGCTGCCCTCAGGACGCTGTTGCGCCGCAGCAAGAACATGCGTGTGTCGAACTCTCACGGCCGCTCGGCTCACGATCGAGCTCGTTCCACGTTCACCGAGCGTCAGACCGCACCGGCAAGGAGGGGACCGTGACAGGCGGGGACTCGCCCCTTTAGCCTGAATCAACCAGCCCGAGGCAAGGAGACAATCACGCTGAATGCCGGGCATCCGCAACCCGGTCACGCCTTCGGACCTGACGTCCCGTCCGAGGGAGGTAGCGGGCGCCCGAGGGTAACGAGATCTCACGTGGCCATCGAGCACGACGGCCCCGGCCTGAGGCCAGGGCCGTCGTCGCCGACGCCTAGACCGTCTCAGCGCATCGCGACTCGAGACGACTGGCCCTGCACATTGCTGAGCGCGATCTGCATCGCGCGCTGCAGCTGCGACAGCTCCGCGAGCCTCTGCTCGAGTTCGCTCAGCCGGTCAGCCTGCGCCGACAGGACCCGCTGCTGCTGCTGGATCTCGCCGAGCAGGATCGGCGTGAGCCGGTCGTACCGTACGCCCTGGATGGTGCCGGATTCGTCCCGGACGACCAGCTCGGGGTAGATCTCGTTCACTTCCTCGGCGATTAGTCCGTACTGCAGCCCGCTCGCCGGGTCCGCCTTCAGGCGGTACGTGACGGGCCGGAGCTGCCGGATCGCCTCGGGGCGGGCCTGCATCGAGGCGATGTCGGTCTTGTAGCGCTCCGACGATTCCTCGACACCGAGCTGGCCGTTGGCGTTCACCACGACCGCAGCGCCTCGGTGCACGAGTGAACCCCAGATCCCGGCGATCGCCGCGACCCGCTGGACGCCGGGCGTTCCGATGCGGATCGCGCCGCTCTCGCCCGCGACACCGACGTTCGCGATGTCGATGTTGTTGTTGCCGCTTGTCAAGTTTGACCCGGCACCGATGCCGAGCGCCGTATTGTCATTGCCGGTCGTGTTGTTGAGGAGCGCGGCCTGGCCGATCGCGACGTTCTCGGCACCGGAGGAGTTGTTCGACAGCGAAGCGCCGCCGATCGCGCTGTTGCTGAATCCAGTGGTGTTCCATCCGAGTGCGCCACTCCCCGCGGCAGTGTTGTTGACGCCGGTCGTGTCATGCGCGAGTGCGTTGGAACCGACCGCCGTATTGGCGTCAGCCGTCGTACTGCTGCTGAGCGCCCCGGCCCCGACGGCGGTGTTTCCGCTCCCGGTCGTGTTCGTCGTGAGCGCCCAGTTGCCCACGGCGATGTTGTCGTTTCCGGTCACGTTGGCGTACAGAGCGGAAACGCCAAAGGCGGTGTTGTCCCCGCCCGACGTGTTGAGCGCGAGCGCGTTGATGCCGAACGCATTGTTCCCCGATCCGGTCGTGTTGGTCGCAAGCGCCTCGCTGCCGAAGGCACTGTTGTTGGTCGCCGTTCGGCTGTTCTGCAGCGCCGCAATGCCCATGGCGGTATTGCCGGTCCCGGTCGTGTTGGCACTCAATGCCGCGACGCCCACGGCCGTGTTTCCGCTGCCGGTCGTGTTGCTGTTGAGCGCGACCGATCCGACTGCCGTGTTGTTGCTGCCGGTGGTGTTGGAGAGCAGGGCGGTGCTGCCCGCCGCGGTGTTGTTGGTGGCGGATACGTTGAGGACGCCCGGCTGGAGGCTCTGCAGGGCGCTCGAGCCCATGGCCGTGTTGGCGGCCGCATCGCTCTGCACGACGTCGGGTGGTTGCTGTGCGTAAGCGCCTGCGCACAGGCCCGAAGCGAGCAGCAAATGCGAGATCGATCGAAATACCCGGAAGACCTTCATGGGAGTTCCCCTTTTGTCATGTCCCTGTGCGTGGCAGGCTCCTGACCGTCCCGACTGCCATCGGGTATACGCGTGCGGACGCAGCATCCAACGAGGCAGGTGCCGCTCACGGGTTACCTCACCCGGATGAGCCCGTCGCTGCGCACCGCTTTCGCGTGTCCCTGCGAACTAAGAGGGCCCGCGTGCGAAGTCGGGTACCCGTTGCCGCAAAAATTGCGGTGCAGCACGCCGAGTGACGGATCAGGAGGACGGATTCCGGAACCTCAAGGGTCCATCGGCGATAGCCGGTTCACCCCAGTGACGGGCGGCTACGTGCCCACCGGTCGTGACACGCGAGCGCGGGGGATGCGACGTTGCCCGCGGTGCGCGAGGTCGACGCCCGCTACGGTGCGCGCGACTTCGGCGTGCGCTCGTAGACGCGGATCATCGCGGGCGTCCGCTCCACCGCGACGCCCTCGAGGGTGTCGAGGAACGACGCGAAGGCATCGATGTTGTAGGGATCGAACACGCCACTGATGCGCAGCTGCTGGAGCCTGTTGCCTTCCACGATCAGCGGGACCTGCAAGTAGCGGTTGAATTCCGCGGCGACGTCCGCGAGCGTCTGCTGCTCGAAGGCGATCTGCCGCTTGAGCCATCCGACGGAGCGCCGTACATCGACCGCCGCGGCGGATACGGGCACGGTGCCATTCACCACCCGCACCTGCTCGCCGGAACCGATGTGAAGGGCTGCCGTCACGGCAGCGGGCGAGGCGATGCCGGCGAGGACAGCGACGTGGCCTTCGACGACCGTCACCGTTGTCGCAGCCTCCTGGCGCCGCAGGTCGAATTTCGTGCCGACCGCAACCGCACTCAGGTCGCCGGCGACGACCCGGAACCGGGCCGCGGATCGCGGGGCGACCTCGAAGAACGCCTCGCCACGCTCGATCGAAACGAGCCGCTCGTCGCTCGAGTAGCGGACGGTTGCGACGGAATCCGTGTTCACGTGCAGCACGGAGCCGTCGGGCAGGGGCACCGTGCGTTGTTCCCCGTGGGCCGTCCGGTAGGTTTGCGCCGGCAAGGACCCGCCTGGGCCGACATTCAGCCAGAGGGCCACGGCGATCAGCACGCTTCCGAGCACGGCGGCGGCCGCGACGAAGTGCCGGCGGCGCTGCGGATGGCTCGGCGTGACTTCCGGCGACTGACGCGGATGGAGCACGGTCGTACCCGCGAACTCGTGGCCCGGGTCGGCGTCGAGGTCGGCAGTCGCGGAGACCGGGAGGGCGAGGGCGGCGATCGCGACGCGCCGATCGAGGGCGCGGAGTCGGAGATACTCCTCGACGTGGCGCGGGGAGGCACGCAGCCAGGCGAGGAACGCCGCATGATCGGCTTCCCCGAGCTCCTCGTCCCGAAGCGCCACCAGCCACTCGGCGGCCGAGTCGGTGATGGCTTCGCGCGTTCTGTCGGTAGCGCGGGTCATGGTTCTATCCGGGCCGACTCATTCGGCGGCGGCAATGCGCCAGGGCGTAACTGAGATACTTCTTGACCATGTTCGACGAGATCCCCAGCCGGGATCCGATCTCCCGGTAGCTCATTCCCTGCGCGTACTGCAGGCGCACCGCCTCGCGGCACTTCGGCGAGAGCTGGCCGAGTACCTCGCGCAGCCGCTCGACCTCCTCCGAGTGATCGAGTTCCGCATCGATCGTGCTCAGCACCGCAAGCTCGGCCGCGGCATCAGCGCCGTCGATGTCCACGGCGCCGGCGCCGCGCCGGTTGCGCACCGCCTGCTCCTTCATGACGTTGTCGGCAACGGTGAAGAGGTAGGCTTCGGGACGGCGGATCGCCTCGATGTCCTTCACGCTGAGCATGCGCAGGTAGACTTCCTGGGCGACGTCGGCGATGTCCTGCCGGGCCCGGATCCGCCGGGCAATGAAGCGCTCCAGCCGCGACCGCTGCGCAGCGAATAACTCCGCGAGCAAGGCGAGCTTGTCCTTCACACGGACCGGCACATCCCGGGATTCTGCGGATCCACCCTCACCTAGGGTCCGCCAGCCGCGATTCGGGTACCACCATCGCCGTCCGGTGGCGTAAGCCGCCGTCGTTGGCGTTCAGACCCGACGCCGCCGCGACGATCCATGCTGCGTCGCCGCATCCCGCGGGAGACCCACGCCGGGCGGCATCGGGCTGGCACCGGATCAGGGTTGCGCGTCGATTCGGGGGGCATGGCGCCACCCGGCCCGATGCCTTCGTGGTGACGGAACGATTCCGCGTCGCCGGCTCGTCGAGATCGGATTGATCCGCCACGCATCGCTCGCTCAGCCTGCGTCGCGGGTCACTCGAGGTTCCGCACGTCGAGGAACGTGCCGGGGCGAGTGGAGTCCTGGTACAGCACGCCTGGCGGGATGCGAATGACGCCCCCATCCTGCGTACCGCTCACGCCGCCGTTGGTGACGATGTCCGGGAGGCCGTCGCCGTTAACGTCGCCGACCGCGACGCTGCCGGCGCCGATCGGTGCGTGGTAGGCCACCGCGTCGAGGAAGGTTCCCGGGCGTGAGGCATCCTGCAGCAGCACCGCCACGACCGGCGGCCCGCCGATCACGAGGTCCGGCCGTCCGTCGCCGTTGAGATCGGCCACGACCACGCTCAGGCCAGCTTCCGCCGGAAGTGGATAGCGTGCCGGGGGCAGGAAGGTGCCACTGCCATCGGCGCGGTTCGGCAGGATGGTGACGGTCCCACCGCTCTGGTCGGCAATGATGACGTCGTTGGCACCGTCGCCATCGATGTCCGCGACGGCGACGACCGCGAACTGGCCCGGCACGGCGTTGGTATAGACGGTGCTCGTGCCGGCGACCGCCGCCGTTCCCCCCGCGCGCGTGAGCACGAGCACCCGCACCCCGTCGTCATCGGAGACGACGACGTCGGGTACGCCGTCGCCATTGAGATCGCCGACCGCCAGCGTCCGGACGGTGCTGCCCGCAGCACCCTGATAGAGCAGGATCGGGGCGGCGAACTCCCCCGGTACCGGTCCGTTCAGGAGCGCCACGACGCCCGAGTCGCTCGCGACCAGAAGGTCTGGTCGGCCATCACCGTCGAGGTCGGCCGCGACCGCGAAGCGGGCGTCGCTGACCGCGATCTGACGGGAGCCCAGGAACGTCCCCGGTGCCGTCGCCGAGTTCAGGAGCACGCTCACGATACCCACCCGGACGTCCGTCGCGACGAGATCCGGCAGTCCGTCACCGTTGAGATCGACCGGGAGGATCGTATAAGGGTGATCGGTGACCGGCGTGTCGTCGCGAGCCAGGAAAGCGCCCCCGTTGGTCGCTGCGTGCAAAAAGACGCCCACCAGCCCGGCCGACGGCGAGCTGTTGGGAATGGCCGCCGCGACGTCCGGGCGGTCATCGCCGTTCAGGTCGGCGACGGCGACCGCGATGATGGTCTCGTTGCCCGGGGACGCGCAGCCGTGACTCGCCGCGCCACAGGCGGGGCCATCGCAGCCACCCACCGCAACCGCGGCACACAACAAGAGCCCGGCGCCACCGGACCGGCGGACCACTCGATTCCTCGCCTGGAACCCCGACGCGCGCTCGCCACCGGTTGCCGGCATGGACCGCCTCCCCGCGTGCGTGCGGTGACGTGTCTCCGCAACCGAGTGTGCGTGCCGGGATGCGGGCCACGCAAGTGCGCGACCCGCGCGGCAATGCCACGGGCTGGGATCCGGCGCCTCCGGGGATGCGAGTGGCTTCCGACCGCGTCAAACAGTTTCCAACGGCCTGTGAACGCGCCCCGGCACGGCATATAGTTCGGTGCGTCGCTGAAGCTTTCCGCGCTGCCCGGGAGAGCCCGGGCGGCGAGGGGGAGGCGATCGCCTATTCCTGTGCGTGCGATCATCCGGAGCATCCTGGGAGCGTGCCTGGCCGGCATGCTGGCGACCGCGGTGGCTTCTGCCGCAGAGATCGCGCCCGTCCTGTCCGACGACATCCCGGCACAACCGCTGGCTCCCGCCCTCCATGCGTTCGCCGATCGCACCGGCCTGCAGCTCGTCTATCTCTCGGAACTCGCGAGAAACCGCCTCACGCACGGGGCGACGCGCGGCCTGCCGGTCGCCGAGGCGCTCGCGCAGCTGCTCGCCGGCAGCGGCCTCACGTTCAAGTTCATCGACGAGCACACGGTCAGCATCCTGGCGGCCCGGGACGCGAAGCCGGCGCATCGCGCCAGCGGAACGAGTGCCGCACGCGGTTCCCTGGACGATCGCACCTCGATGGGGGCGGGCCTTCCCGAGGAAGTGATCGTCACGGCGACGCGGCGCGACGAGACGCAGGGTCGCGTTCCGCTCAGCCTCGCGGTGTGGACCTCCGGGGAGCTCGAGGCCGCCGGCATCCACGACCTCCCGTCGCTTGCCTCGCTCACGCCGGGCGTGGAACTCGACGCGTACTACACCTTCGGTCCGGGGATCGAGACGAACATCTCCATTCGCGGCGTGAATGCCAAGGATGGCTCCACGACGGGCATCTACCTTGATGACACGCCGATACCCACCGACCGGGCCAGCGTCTTCGGGCGCGCCTTTCCATTCCCGTTCGACCTCGAGCGAATCGAGGTGCTGCGGGGACCTCAGGGGGTCCTGGCGGGCGAGGGGGCCGAGGGAGGTCTCGTCCGGTTCGTGACGAAACAGCCCGACCTCGATGCCTTCGATGCGACGGCGCGGGCCGAGGCATCCGCGACAGCCTATGGAGCACCGAGCTTCCTCGCGAGCGTCGCGGCCGGCGGACCCGTCATTGCGCAGGAAGTTGGACTCCGAGTTGCCGCATCGAGCGCGCGGCTCGGCGGCTACGTCGACCGGGTGAGTCCCTTTGACGGCACGGTCATCGAACCGAACGCGAACCGGGAGCGGCGCGACACGCTGCAGATCGGGGTGCGGGCGGCTCCTTCCGGGACCGTGACCCTGACGCCCGCGTTCTACTACCAGTCCTCGAAGCTCAACGACACGTCAAGCTTCCTCACGTACCTGTCCGATCCCGGCCGCGGCATCCTCCACAATGGCCACCTGGTTCGCCAGTGGGCCCACGATCGCCTGTACGTGGCCTCGTTCACGGTCAGGGCTGCGCTCAGGACCGGCGAGCTCGTGACCAGCGTCGCGTACCTCGACCGGCTGGCGCAGGCGCTCGAGGACATGACGGATTGGCCGACCTGGCAGTGGCCGAACCCGCTGGGACCGGAGTATCCGGTGGCGTGGACGAACGCCGTGTCCACACCGGTGGCGATTGCGCAGCACGTGCTGTCGGCGGAAGCGCGCCTCACGAGCCGCGACGGCGGACCGGGCCGCTCATGGATCGTCGGTGCGAGCTACCGGCGCGGGCGGTATTCCGAGAATCAGATCATCGCCGACGCCTTGTTTGCGGACGCCGGGAACGCCAGCGGCGTCGTGCAGGGCGCGCGCAGGAACGAACTGGCGGCCGTCTTCGGCGACCTCCAGTATCCGCTGGGATCGCGACTCACCGCGTCGGCCGGCCTGCGCATCGAACGCGCCTCCTATACGTCGCGCGAGATCCTGAACCTCGCACCGACTCCCTTCCAGGGTTCCGGCGCATCGACGGAGACCCTGCCCCGGCTCAGCCTGGCGTACACCGCAAGCCCGCAGGAGACGTTGTATCTCAGCCTCGGCAAGGGCTACCGCATGGGCGGGTCCAACTACCAGCAGGGCCTCGCCTGTCCGCAGCCGACCCCGGCCGCGTACGCACCCGACTCGGTCTGGAGTGCGGAGATCGGAACCCACAGCAGCGACCGTGGCGGCCGCGTGCGCCTCGACGGCGCCGTTTACGTCGCGCGCTGGAACTCGCTGCAGACCGAGATCAGCAACCTGCCGTGCGGGGTCGGCTACACGACGAATGCCGGCGCCGCGTCCGGTCGCGGTGTCGACCTCGGCCTCGACACGAGCGTGACGCCCCGCCTACGTGCGTCGCTCACCGCCGCCTATGTCGAGGCCCACTACACCCGCACGGTTCTGTCGGAAGGCGCGATCGTCGTCGGGCGCGGTGACGTTGTCGGGGCGGTTCCGCTCGTGCCGCCGCCGTGGTCGGTCACGGCGGCGGGCGACTACGAGGTGCACTTGCCGGCGGACATCGGACTCCACCTGCATCTCCAGGATGTGTACCACAGCCGCAATCCGGGCCCCTTCACCTCGGACAATCCCGCGGCGCTCGTGTATGCGCCGACCCGGACGCCGAATCCGGCGACGAATCGCGTCGACGTCCGGATCGCCGCGAGCCGGAAGGCGCTCGATGTCGCGCTCTTCGTCAACAATCTGCTGAATCGGCTGCCCGTGCTCGACCGCCGGAATTGGACACCCTATGACACGCTCTTCGATGCGACGACGTTCCGGCCACGGACAACCGGCGTGACCGTCCAGTGGCGCCTGTAGCACCCCGGCGCCGACGCTCGCCCGCCGGTACCTATCGCCATTGAGCCCCGGCGGGTGCGCGCGAGGGCTCGCGGGACTCCGATCGCAAGCGAACGACGGCCGGCGTGATGCGGTTCGGGCGCGCCGATCGGGCCGCGAATGAGACTGCTTCGCGTCGCCATGCGTTGGCCGCCCGACACGCGGCAGTCCGACCTCCGTCGGGATACATTCGGGTCCAAGGGTCGCATTCGATCCCGATCGGGAACCGGAGCGGATGCCGGTCCCAGGCATCGAGCCTTATGATCACGCGCTGGTGTCGGACCGCCGACCGTAAGTCCATCGGAAGACCTGGAGAGACGTCCCGTGAAATGCCTGCTGACGATTCTTGCTGGGCTGATCGGACTGCAATGCGCCAACCCCGCGGCCGCCGCGGGCGGCGAGAAGGCCGCGGATCTCGTGCTCGTCCATGGCCATGTGCGGACCCTCGACGCGGACCCGCCGGAAGCCGAGGCGGTCGCGATTCGCGAGGGACGCATCGTGCTCGTTGGCAGTGACGAGCAGGTCGCGAAGCTCCAAGGACGGGCGACGCGCCGGATCGATCTCGCGGGCCGCACCCTGCTGCCCGGACTCGCCGATGCCCACGTACATCCCATGGAAGGTGAGTTCCTGCACCACCGGCTGTGCAACGTGCGGGCACTCAGCGTCGAGGAAGGGCTGCAGAAGCTCAAGGGTTGCGTGGACGCCGCCCCGGCGGGGGAGTGGGTCGCGGGCTACGGCTGGTACGACCTCGACAACCCGGGCTTCGACAGCATCACGCGGGCACAGATGGACGCCGTCTCATCCTCGCGCAAGCTGGCGGTGCTCGCGCACGACCACCACACCCTCTGGGTGAACTCCCGGGTACTCGAGAGCCTCGGCATCGACGAGCACACGCCCTCGCCCCCCGGCGGGGAGATCGTCCGCGACCCGGTGACACACCAGGCCACCGGCATGCTGATCGACGCCGCGCAGAACCGTGTTGTCGAGGAGATAGAGTACCACTCGGCCTACTCGGCCTCCGTGCGGGACCTCTCGCGCGCGGCGCTCAAGCACTTGAACTCCCTTGGGATCACCTCGATCGTCGATGCGTTCGCCGACGAGGATCGCCTGAACGCCTACCGCGCGCTCGACCGGGCGGGCCAGCTGACCGCGAGGGTCGTGGTGGCGATGGCCGTGACGCCCGCGAACTTTCGCACAGAGATCCCGCGGATTGCGGAGCGTCGCGACGCGGTGAGCAGTGCCAACGTCCGGGTCGGCTTCGTCAAGGTCTTCGGCGACGGCAACCCCGAAGTCGGCATGTCGAGCTTCCTCAGCCATGACGGCCGCCCCGGGGCAAAGTCACCCGGCTACTACACGGACGAGGAGTTCCGCGAGCTCGTCGAGCTTGCCGAACGCCATGGTCTGCCGGTGTACGTGCACGTGATCGGCGATGGCGCCGTGCGCCAGGCACTCGATGCGGTCGCGCTGGCGCGTGCCGCGCATCCCCAAAGCCACCTGCGGCATACGCTCACTCACCTGACCTGGGTGGACCCCGCGGACCTGCCGCGATTCCGGCAGCTCGGCGTGCTCGCGAACATCCAGGAAGGCTGGATGGCGCCGGCCGCGTACGGCGGCCCCCCGGGCTACGACTACGCCCGCAGCACCGCCGCCGGCCCGATCGGCCCATGGCTCGCCGGGCGCATGAACCCCTACCGCGAGCTCGCCGACGCCGGTGCCTCGCTCAGCACCGGCAGCGACTGGTTCTACACCGACGAGAATCCGTGGAACGACCTCGAAGCCGGCGCGACGTCGAAGGATCCGGGTGGGGCCAACCGGGTGCCGATGCTCCCGAACTCGACGGTCGACCTGCCCCGGCTCCTGGCGGCCCGGACCGCGGGTTCCGCCTATCTCGTCGGACGCGAGAACGACCTCGGCCGGATCCGCGTAGGCTACCGGGCCGACCTCGTCGTGGTCGATCGCGATCCCCTGACCGTGCCGATCGAGTCAGTACACGAGACCCGGGTGGATCTCACGCTGCTCGACGGGCGCGTGGTCTATCAGCGGTAAGCGATCGTCGCCAGCAGCATGGGGCCCGCGACCGCAATTCCGGACATCGCGGGTCCGCCTTCGCCGAGGCTGAGGCGTAGCGCCCGCAGGCTCGGCCCGGGCGCGCCGCGCCCACATGATCCGTGCCGTGACGCTCACGATCCGTGCCGATGATCACTCTCCGGCGGCGGAGCCGGGGAGCCATCCGACCAGCGCCTGACCGGGATGAGCAACACGGTCGGTTCGTAGGCCTTCCCCGGGGAGCCCAGGATCGGAGAGCCTTCGAGTCCCGCGCCCCAGATCGCGGCACCTTCGGAGGCCACGAACAGCATCAGGTGCGGCAGCCAGGGACCGGCGGCCTCATCGCTCAGGTAGCCCTGTTTCGACAGCATGAACGTCAACGAACCCGGCTCCGGTGCCGTGAAACGCCGATGGTTGAACTCGGCCCTGGCGCGTTCGACGATCTGCGCCCGGTCGAGCCTGGCGATGACCCACTCGGAGCGCTTCCGATACTGGGGCAGCACGCTGCGGGCGGCGGGTGGGTTGAAGCAGTTCGGTGCACGCAGCTTCGGGTTCCAGAACTCCGGATCGTCGAAGCCCGCGGCCCAGGACCGCTCGACGAAGCAGACGAAGCCATTCCGGCCGGGGACCGCGGTCTCGTAGCCGTGCTTGCCGAGAACGAGTATCTCGGCATTCGCGGAAATCGACGCCGGCGCCGCGCTCCGGGCGAGCGCGATCTCCGCTTGCGTGTCGGCGATCAGGTACTGCTCGAGGGGCGCGGCCACCGGGTAGGCCGACGCCGTCGGGTCCCCGGAGGCAGCTGCGCACGGGGAGCCCAGTAGCAGGAGCACGAAGAGGCGTTTCGTTCGCGTCATGGGACCTCCAAGGGGGTTCTGCCATGACGACGAACGAGAACGAACGATATCGACCTCTAACCCGGCACGGCCCGGCTCGCGACGGCCTCGGCCTCGATCTCGACCCGGTAGTCGCCGATCAGCCGCCCGACCTCGACCAGCACGTTGGCCGGCCGGATGTCGCCGAACACCCGCCCGTGGGCGCGTGACACCGCCTCGCAGTCGGCGGCGTCGGCGACGAAGACGCGTGTCACGACGACGTCGCTCGCCTCGGCGCCGAGCGCGGCGAGGCTCGCGAGGATCTTGTCGAGCACGTAGGTCGCCTGCGCGCCGGCGTCCCCCGGGCAGACGACCGTGTCGGTCCCGTGCGTCGCCGTCGTGCCGCTGACGAGCACCCGGTCGCCGACCCGCACCGCGCGGCTGTAGCCGCAGATTGGCTCCCAGCGGCTTCCCGACGAGACGCGCCAGCGCGCAGGATTGCCAGGCACGGGCTCCGCCCGGTACGCGCGCGGCAGCTGCGCCAGGTGATGCGACAGGTCGCCCGAGGCCGTCAGGAACGGCGGCCGCCGGTACTCGTCGCCGCAATCGCCCGGCACCGGGCGGGTCTGCGCGAGTGCCGCCGCGATGCGCACCCGATCCTCGGCGTCGAGCGCGAACGCGAACGCCCGCAGGTTGTCTGCGCGGTGCTCGCGCTCCCCGGGGCGGGCGCCGACGATGGTGGCCGCGACCGCGGGGTGGTCGAGGACCCAGCGCGTCGCGACGTTTGCGATCGAGACGCCGTGGCGCCGGGCGACCGCATCGAGCGCTCCGAGCACCGCCTGCAGCGCCGCCCAGCCGCCGATCGCCTCGACGAAACGCCGGTACTTGAGTTTCGACCAGTCGGCGATGGCGCCCGGCTCGGGGTCGGGCGCCCCGAACCAGCGCTCGGACAGCAGCCCGCCGGCGAGCGTGCCGTAGGCGAGGAGGCGCACCCCGTGCGCCATGCAGAACGCGCTCATCTCGCCGGCCGCGCGCCGGTCGAGCACCGAGAACGACACCTGGTTCGAGACGACCGGGATGCCGCTGCCAACCGCGATCGCGAGGTGCGCCGTGTCGAAGTTCGTGACCCCGAGCTCGCGGATGAGGCCTTCCTCGCGCAGCCGGGCGAGCTCGCCGAGCGCGTCGAGCCAGGCCGGGTGCTCGAAGCTCCACCAGTGGAACTGCAGCAGGTCGATCGCCTCGACGCCGAGCCGCCGACGGCTTTCCTCGACGCCCGCGCGCACGACCTCGCGCGTCATCGGTCCCGGCACCGGGCACCACTTCGTGAACGCGACCGGACCCGGCCGGCCCGCGAGCTCCCCGGCCCGGGCGCGCGCGAGCAACCGACCGGTGATGAGCTCGGCGCTGCCGTAGTGGTCGGCCATGTCGAAGGTATCGAAGCCCGCACGCGCGTAGTCGAGCAGCGCGCCCGAGGCCGCGACCGGATCAAGCGGCCCGCGGTCGCGCTCCATGTCGGCGACCTGCCAGAGCCCCGTCACCAGCCGGCTGATTTCGAGCCCTGGGGCGAGCGCAGTGCGCGGCGGCGCGTTCACGGCGCCACCCCGATCCGGCCGATGAGCGCGGCGACGGCCTCGGGCGACGTCTCGCCCACCACCTCGACCGCGCCGCCGGCGATGCGCCAGAGCCGGAACGGGCCGGTGATGTCGCCGTTGCGGTCGAACACCACCGGACCGATCACGCCCTCGTAGCGGACCGTACCGCCGCGCGCGAGCACCGCGCGCGCACGTCCGAACTCCTCGGCGCCGGCGTGCACGGTCGTTCCCTTCGGGTCGGTCACCCGGCGCAGGCCCGCGGCGAGCGACTCCGCCCGCGTATCGCTTGCGGCCGCGAGCGCGAGCCCGGCCAGCGCCGCGGCATCGTAGGCGCGATCGGCCGCCGGACTTCCGGGATCGAGCCCGCTGCGCTCGCGGAACGCCCGCGCGAAGTAGTCGCCCGACGGTGAGCGCACCGTGCCCGAGGACGTGCCCCAGGCCTCGCCCAGGTAGCGCGCGCCCACGCCCTTGATGAAGTCCGCGCTGTTCATCCCGTCGTTGAGCAGGAGGCGCCGCGTGCCGCCCTGCGCGATCCAGGCCCGGGCGATCGCCGCGCCATCGACGGGCGTCGAGACGAGGTAGAGGGATTCCGGTTGTGCGGCGAGCGTGCGGGTCACCTCGGCCGCATAGCTCCCCTGGCGCTCGTTGTAGGGCGTGGTCGCGACGACCGTCCCACCAAGCGCCCGGTAGGCGCGCGCGAACTCGCGCGCGAGCTCGGTGCCGAAGTCGTTGTTCACGTGGATGATCGCGATCCGCCCGAGGCCGCGCTCGCGCGCGAAGCCCGCCGCCGCGACCCCCTGCAGCGCATCGGAGGTCACGGTCCGGTAGAAGAACCTGCCGCTGCGCCCGGAGCGACCGAGCTCGGTGAGGCGCGGCGAGGAGGCGGCGGGGGAGATCTGCACGACGTGCGCCGGCCCCGTCACGGTGGTCAGCATCGGCAGCGTCGTCGCCGAAGACGTGCCGCCGATCAGCACCGGCACGTGCCGCAGCCGCACCAGCTGGTTCGCCGCATCGACCGCGACCGTCGGATCGCTCTGCGAGTCGCGTGCATCGAGGTCGAGCCGGCAGGCACCCCCGCGCGTGGCGTTCAAGTCTGCGAGTGCGAGCTCGACCGCCTTCGCCGCCGCCTGCCCGTAGGCGCCCGCGGCGCCGGTGAGCTCGAGCACGGCGCCGATCGTCACGCTGCACTCCGCCCGCGCCGGGCTCGGCCAGGCACCGAGCACGGGGGCGAGCACGAGCACCGCCGCGATCCACCCTCCCATCCGCATGCCCCGAGTCCTCGCGTCGACGCGCTCCCGCGCCGCCCGCGTCGCTTGCTGGCCCGTGGCGGGATCGCTACTGTCGCTAGCTTACGAAGGTTCCGGTGACGATGAAAGACGACCACGACCCCCGACCGCCGCCGGTGCTCGAGGCCCGCGGGCTCGTGGTCCGCTACGGCGGCGTGTGCGCGGTCGACGGCGTGAGCCTCGCGGTGGCCGCGGGCGAGGTCGTCGGGCTCGTCGGCCCGAACGGCGCCGGCAAGTCCTCGCTCTTCGATGCGCTCGCCGGCGACCGGCGACCCGACTCGGGCGAGATCCGCCTCGGTGGCACGCGCATCGAGCACGAGGGCGCCGAGGCGCGGCTCGGCCGCGGGATGGGCCGAACGTTCCAGGTGCCGCGCCCGATCGGCTCGCTGAGCGTGCTCGAGAACGTGATGCTCGCAGCGCCGGGACAGGCGGGCGAGGGCGTGCTCGCGAGCCTCTGCGCACCGGCGCGCGTGCGCGCCGCCGAACGCCGCCTCGCGGCGCGGGCTGCCGAACTCCTCGATGACGTCGGCCTCGACGGGCACGCCGATGCGAACGCTGCGCATCTCTCAGTCGGCCAGCGCAAGCTCCTCGACCTCGCGCGGCTCTTGATGGCCGAGCCGCGCGTCCTGCTGCTCGATGAGCCGATGGCCGGCGTGCACCCGGCGACCGCCGAGCGCCTCGGCGAGCGGCTCACCGCCCTTGCCGCCGACGGCCGCGCGGTGCTCTTCGTCGAGCACCAGCTCGGGCTCGTGGCGGCACGCTGCACCCGGGTGATCGCGATGGCCGCCGGCCGCATTGCCTGCGAGGGCCCGCCGGCCGAGGTGCTCGCCGACCCGCGGCTCGCCGCGGCCTACCTGGGTCGTACCGCGTGACGGCGCTCGAGGTCCGCGGCCTCGTCGCTGGCTACGAGTCCGGCGCACCGGCCGTGCGCGGCGTCGACCTCGTCGTGCGCGCAGGCGAGTTCGTCGCCGTGATCGGCCCGAACGGTGCCGGCAAGTCGACGCTCGTGCGGGCGATCGCGGGCGTCGTGCCCGCGAGCGCCGGCGAGATCCGCGTCGCGGGCCAGGACCTCGGCAAACTTCCCGCCTACCGGCGGGCCCGCCTGGGCCTCGGCTTCGTGCCGCAGACCGAGAACGTGTTCGCCGCGCTCTCGGTGCGCGAGAACCTGGTGCTGGTCGCCGAGTGCGCCGGCCGGCCGGCCGCGGCCGGGATCGAGGTCGCGCTCGGCGCCTTCCCCGAGCTCGCGCCGCTGCTCGGCCGGCCGGCGGGCGTGCTGTCGGGCGGTGAGCGCCAGCGCCTCGCGGTCGCCCGCGCACTCATCGCGCAGCCGCGGGTGCTGCTCCTCGACGAGCCCTCGGCCGGGCTCGCACCGCCGGTGGTCGAGCGGCTGCTTGCGACGCTGCGCGCGCTCGCCGCCGAGGGCCTCGCGGTGGTGCTCGTCGAGCAGAACGTGCGCGCGGCGTTCGCCGTCGCCGACCGGGTCGAGCTGCTGGTCGCGGGCGAGTGCCGCCTCGCGGGCTCGCCGGCAAGCCTCGCGGCCGATCCCGCCTTCGCGGCCCACTACCTCGGCGTGCCGCGGCCCGGGGCCCCGGCATGAGTGTCCAGTGGCTCATCGATGGGGCGATCCAGGGCAGCGTGCTCGCGCTCGGCGCAGGCGGCGTCACGCTCACCTACGCGAACCTGCGCTTCGGACACTTCGCCCATGGCGAGCTGGTCGCGGCCGGCGGCTATCTCGCGCTCGCGACCGTCGGCCTCCTCGGCGGCGCGGTGCCCGCACTCGGCGCGGCGCTCGGACCGACGACGGTGAGCGGCGCGCTCCTCGTAGGGACGCTCGTGGCGGGCGCGGGGGTCGCCGCGCTTGCGCTCCTCCTCGAGCGCTTCGTCTACCGGCGCCTCCGCGCTCGCGCCGCCGGCATCAGCGCCGTGATGGCGAGCTTCGGCGTCTCGATGGCGCTGCGCGCGCTGCTCGAGTCGGCGTTCACGAGCAGCCCGCGGTACTACTCCGAGGAGCTCTCGATCGCGATCGAGCGGGGCGGGGTGCGGGCAACCCCGGACCAGCTGCTCGTCGCCGCGACCGCGCTCGCGCTGCTGCTCGCGGTCCACCTCGTGCTTGGCCACTCGCGCCTTGGCCGCAGCATGCGCGCGGCCGCCGAGAACCCGGCGCTGGCCGCCGTGACCGGCATCGACGTCGGGCGGATGGCGATGGCGAGCTGGATCGTCGTCGGGCTGCTCGCCGGGGTCACCGGGGTCGCGATCGGCGTGCTCGGCCAGGTGCGGCCGGCGATGGGCGCGGAACTCCTGTTGCCGTTCTTCACGGCCGCGGTCCTCGGCGGGCTCGGCAGCCTGCCCGGAGCGCTCGTCGGTGGGCTGCTCGTCGGGCTCGCCGAGTCGTGGGCGGTCGCGACGGCCGGCAGCGAATGGCGTGGCGCGACCGCGTTCGTCATCTTCGTGGCGGTCCTCGGCCTCCGGCCCGGCGGCCTCTTCGGGCGCCCGGCATGACGATCGACCTCGCCGGGCTCCTGGCCTACGCCGCCTCGTTCGGCGTGCTCGCCGCGATCAACGTCGTCATCTGCCTCAGCCTCGAGCTGCAGTGGGGCCGCGCCGGGCTCTTCAACGCCGGCGTCGCGGGCTTCGTCGCGGTCGGTGCCTATGCGAGCGCGCTGCTCACAGCCGAACCCGCTGCGGGACACCTGGCGGGTCCCGGGCTGCCGGTGATCGCGGGGCTCGCCGCCGGCAGCGTCACGGCGGGCGCACTCTCGGTCGCGGTCGGCAGCCTCGCCCGCCGGTTGCGGGGTGACTACCTCGCGATCGCGACCTTCGGCGCCGCGGTCGTGCTCGAGCTCCTGCTACGCAACCTTACGCCGCTCACCGGCGGCCCGCTCGGCCTCGCCTTCATCCCGCGGCCTTTCGCCGGTCTCGCGGACCGGCCGCTCGCCTTCGCGCTCGCCTCGTTCGCCTGGGTCGGCTTCATCGCGCTCGTGCTCTATGTCGGGATCGGCCGGCTCGTCGACGGGCCTTGGGGACGAACGCTGCGCGCCGTGCGCGACGACGAGCGCGCCGCCGCCTCGCTCGGCAAGTCGCCGGTGCGGTTCCGGCTCGAGGCCTTCGCGCTCGGCGGCGCGCTGATGGGCCTCGGCGGCGCGCTCAAGGCGCACACGCTCGGCTTCATCGCTCCCGAGCACTTCCCGCCGACCCTCACGTTTCAGGTGTGGGCGATGCTGGTGCTCGGCGGCGCCGGCCGCCGCCAGGGCGCCGTGCTCGGTGCGGTGCTGGTGACGGCGCTGTGGAGCGCGACCGACTTGCTGCTCGCGTTCTTCGTGCCGGCGGGCGCGCAGGCGCAGCTCGCGCCGCTGCGGATCGTCGTCGTCGGCGCGCTGCTCGCGCTCGGCCTGCTGTGGCGCCCGCGCGGACTCCTCGCCGAGCGCCTGCGCGTGTCGCGCTATCTCTGAAGCGCGTCCACCGCGGGACCGCCCGGGCCGCGGTGACGCTCGAGTCCGTAACAGCTCGCCAGGCGCAGCGCTCGCCGGGGAATCCGGACGTCGGCGGCGGCAAGCTACTCCGGCATGTGGAGCTTTCGCAGGAACGCCTTGTAGCGGCCATCCGACTCGAGGCTCGCCAAGAACGGGTCGCTCTTGATCTCCCAGATCCCGAAATCCTTGGTGTCATAGGCGCGCTCGAGCCAGCGGATGGCCTCGTCGCGCCGGCCGCTATAGGCGTAGACCTCGGCGATCGGCACGGCGGCCTGATCGGCGTACTCCGCGACAAGCCGATCGAGCGCAGCACGGGCATCCGAGTCACGATGCGCCGCGTGATAGGCAAGCGCGAGCCCGCTCAGCCGGAACACCTCGACGGGCTCGCGCTGAAGCTCCGCGAGGGCCTCCTCGGTCTTGCCTTCGAGCAGCAAGACGCGGGCGAGGTCAAGGTGGCCACTTCCGTACGTGGGGCTGATCTGGAGCACCCGGCGGGCATTGCTCTCGGCATCCGCGCGGCGACCCCAGCGCAAATAGATGTGCGACAAGTTCTGGAAGATCGGTGCCGTCAGCGGATCGACCGCCTTGGCAGCCTCGCAAAATTGCACGGCCTGGCTCCACTTCCCGACCGCTTCGCGTTCACTGGACGCCATCACGAGCGTGAACGCGTCCCGTGGTGCCTTTCTTGTCGCGAGCGCCGATTCGCGCTCCGCAGCGGCCCAGTCCCAGTCAAACCAGAGGTGTACGCAGGCGAGCACCGTGTGCCCGACGGGCGAGTCGGGGTCCAGTCGCAGCACCTGTTCCGCCGCCTCGCGCGCCTTGGGATAGCCGATGACGGGCGGCACGTACCCCCAGGACGGCTGGTCGCAGTACGTGCGCGCCAGCTGCTCGGCGGCGGCCAGGAACTTCGGATCGAGTTCAATGGCGCGCCTGAAGTCCGCGGCCGCCTCCTCGAAGCCGGATTCGTCGAAGCGGTTGAAGGCGTGCAGGCCGCGCAGGTAGGCGTCGTGCGCCTCGCCATGGCCGCGCGACACTTCGGAATCCCCGGCCCTGGTGGCGGTCACCTCGAGCTGCAGCGCGCGCACGAGGCTCGCCGTGATTTCGTCCTGCACGAGCAAGGCGTCGTTTCCCTCGCGATCGTAGGTCTCCGACCACTGGGGAACGCCATCGCGGGCATCGATCAGCTGCACACTGGTCCTGACGTGGGATCCGGACCGGCGCACGCTGCCCTCGACGAGGTACGCGACGCCCAACGTGCTGCCAATGTGTCTCAGGTCCTCGGACCGGTCCCTGAACTGGAACGACGACGTCCGCCCGATGACCTTCAGGTCCGGGATCCTGGCGAGCAGATTGATGATCTCCTCGGAGATGCCGTCGGCGAAATAGCCCTGGTCGTGTCGTTCGCTGAGATCCGCGAATGGCAGCACCGCGATCGACTTGCCGCTGACCTGCGTAGCGGCAGCAATGCGCGTGGCCGATGCGGGCGCATATTTCCAGGCGAACCAGGCGGCGACCAGCACCACCAGCACACTACCGACCGCGATCGCCGATCGGTGCCCGCGGGCGGGGGCCGCGCGCTGGGACGTCGCGGGTGCCGCGCCCGCCAATGGCTCGGCCGTGCTCGATGGCGAGTTCGAGGGCGAGATCAGCGGCGCGCCAGGCGGATGGAGCAGTGCCGCGATGCGTTCGACGAGCGCCGCGGGGCTCGTTCCGGCGGTGAGCGGCGTCCACTGAACCTGGCGGAATCGCTCTGGCACCTCAGCCGAGGCCACCGGCGTGAGGTCAAGCACGACCGGCACAAGGAAGGCGACCCGGCTCGCCATGTCGTCCATCCGATCGCACGCGAGCTTCCACTCGCGCCGGAAGTAGCCCTCCAGGCGGGCCTCCGAGTTGGCCGAGATGATCGGCACGAACAGGCAGCATTCGCGGATCCGCTGGCGAATGGTCTGGTCCCACGCGTCGCCGCCGCGAAGCTCTGACCTGTCGAACCAGACTTCGATGGCGGCGGCGCGCAAGGCGTCTGCGATGCGCTGAGCCGCGTCCGTGTCCTCGGACGCGTAACTCAGGAAGACTGCCTTGGAACCGGCCGCCACCGCGACTCCCCCAACGCCGTGCCAGCGTCAGAGTACAGCATTCGTACATGAAATCGATTGGCATGGACGGGGCGACGGGGGACAAGAGATTCAGTGATCGAGAGGGTTTGAATGGGCACGGCATCGTGGGACGCAACGTACTCATATTCGGATAAGGCCGATGCCCGCAACTTCCCGTGCGCGGTGCGCTGATCATGAGCAGGCAATTGAATCAGGCCGCGGCCCGGAACTGCGTCCCTCCCCAAATAAGAACTATAGAGTCGCCGCCCAAGCCCGTAACTCGGCCGGGCGGCGCAGCCCTCTATAGCAGTCCTTCATTTGCACGAAGTACGACTGGATTGCTTGGGAATGCGCGCAGGAAATCAGGTCTGCGATCGGCAAGAGTCTGTCGGGAAGAAATGGACCGTGAATGTGATCTGCACCTCCCAATTCCGACGCGTCTAGCAAGTGCCGTTAGACCTCAAGGCGAGATCATTCGGAACGCCACGATGTAAGCCGTCCCTCGCGCGGCCGAGAGATGGCCCAGGGCGAAGCTATCGCTCCTTCGCCTATATGCCCTCCGAATTCGACGTGTGCTGCGCTGCGGCAAAGCTCTTCGACTGCCAAGAATATGGAGGGCCGCCCACTATCTGATCCACGATGCAAAGGGTCCGCACGCACACATGATTGCGCCGCAGATGCCAAATTGCGTGATCTGCGCTAGTCGGCGCTTCGAGCAGAAGTCGTGCATCGACTCTCGAATTCGGTCTATGTGTGAGCAAACTTTGAGACTCACGACAGATAGAAGCACAACAGCTGGCTAGCCTGCGCACGATGCCCCCCGCACTACGCATGGCAGTTGCAGTCCAAACGGCGAATACTTGCTGGTAGCGCTACGACGAACCAATCAATCCGATCGAGGGCGGCGGCGAACAGAGGAAGCGACCGGAATTAGGTCGGCGCTGGACCAAAATCCCGCCGCGCCAACTCCTGACACCAAAGCACGTAGCAAAATGTACGAAGGGAGATCGTATGCCTGAGGATAATGACCACGTAGTCTCGAAGCGCGACTTCGTGGTTGCGGGAATCTCATTCATAGTCTCTGGAATTGGCGGAGCACTCTTTCAGAGCTGGCTATCACGCGCTAAGCCTTCCGTTGAAGTAACGTCATTCGGGTTTGATGGCGTCAAAACGCCGTTTCGAATTTCTGACGAATTGAGACAAAGGACGGATGCCGATTCCTGGGGAGAGTCCCTCGAAGAGACGGCGACATTTGAGGCTCTGCGAGACCGCTTTAGGTCGACACTCGATCTTATCCAGCGACACGAGCGAGCGATCCCCGCTGTAGAGAAGTGGATCGGTGGGGCGAGATCACTCGCGAACCAGAAGTTGTCCGGTTCGCCAATGCAACTTTCTGCCGCAGAGGTAGCAGCCCATCCGTACATGGAAGATGGGCTCATCGGATCGTCACTAGCGGGAAACATACGTCGATTGCAGCTGGGAGAGCCTCCATTCGCGGAACTGGGAAAGCTTGACTACAAATTGACAGTCAACGATCGGAATGCGAAGGGAATTACTGTTCAGTTCGGCCGAAAGGCGATCCGCTTCCCGCTTGCAGAAATGGACTCGGAACAGAAGCGGCGCTTGATGGTTCTGATGGCTGAATCGTTCGCCAAGGGAGTAGTTGACAATATCGTTTTCTACTCCCAAAACTTCATCAATGGCGCACGAGATGATTTGCTTAAGCTAAAGGCGCTAGAGGAGTCTTTGCGAAGCGTGTTAACAAAGGAGGCTCGGCTCACTCTTAAGGTGTCGCTTAGAAATGCGGGCGACAAAGCCGCCGTTATGAAGCAGTACTACGCGGCCAGCCTGTCCGCAAAGCAGTATTCGCGCTCTCTGCTCCTAATCCCAATCGAATCGGATGATGGGCGTTCGAGCAAATCGGTCGATTCGATCTCGCGGCTTGCTCGCGAGATAGACGGCGAGCGCAGCGATAGTGAAGCCGTTGAATCCGATGCCTTGGCGGGAGTATTGCCGTCAGTACACGGGGGCGAATTGATCGGTGTCGCCGGAGGCGAGGTAAAGCAGCTAACTTTGCAATCCCTAAAGCCGCTGGGCGACGAAGGCAGTCATATTGTTAGTCTGTTTCAAAACGACATCATCGAGTGTCAAGTGCATGTATTTCTCACGGACGGATCCCGTCTATCGTCTAAGCGAATTCCGTTTGGAAAGAGCGCCATTGAACAGGAGCAGCAGGAGGTATTGAAAGCCGCCGCCAGCTAATTCGACGGTTTCGGTTGGCCACTGCTCAGGTCACCCAAGCAGAATCCCGTGTTAAGTGGGATTCGCTAGGGGACTCCATGCGGGCCGCGCCTTCTCGGGATTTTGATCGTGGCGACGGTAATCGCTTGCGATCTTTTCGATTAGGACGGCCCCGACCGCCTGCGAACCATGGGCATCTGAGCCGACTAGGGGGCGAAGTCGCCCCATCGAATTGACGTCTCGATGAGCGCTTGACTCATAGGCTGGTTATGCCCGTTCAAATCGCCGCGCAATTTGAAGGACAGGTCATCGCGGTACCTTCATTAAAATGGGCGGTAGGCCAAGCAGCGCCCCCCCCTCGATTGCGGCTACCATAAATGCGAGGAAGGCGCTCGCTACAATCTCGCATGAATGCGCCGCAAGCTGGCCGCGCAAGAGCAATTCTTGCTTACTCAAGACTCGGCATTTCCTTGCACCCGCGTTCCATCGACGACCATTTGGACAATATCGTCCTTCGCACCTACGCATCGCTGGACGATACACGCGGCAGATTCGTCGACGTTCCCGTCCTGGATGCGCGGACTGTTGGTCACTCGGCAAATTGCGAACGACTCACTTGGCACGCCTCCTTGACGCCGCGGGGTGCTACTTTGCTGGCGATGCGTTCTCGTACTACCTTCTCTCGTATGCGCGGTGCCGGCCTGCTGTTCCTGCTGATCGCAGAGCTCCCTACGCAGGCGGTCGGACAGGACCTGCTCGCGGTGGCGCCTTTCTTGGCCCAGGTCGAGTACGAGGACAGTCGCGTGCGCGTCGTTCGCCTGCGCATCCCCGAGAGGGCCGCTGTCGCGACGCACGATCGGCCGCGGCGGGTGGTCGTCTCGCTGACCGCCAACGACGTGCGCCTTGTCCTGCCGGACGGCACCGAGAAATTGACCCGCACCGAAGCCGGCTCCTTCGCCTGGAGCGAGCCCACCGTGCGCCGCGTGCAGAACCTCGGTGGGCCGCTCGAGAACATCGTCGTCGAGCTCAAGGGCGCGACCGAAGCGACGATCCCGCGGCCGGCCCCACCGGACCCACCCGCTGCCGACGACCTGGTGGAGGCCCGCCATCAGTGGCGATTCGAGAACCAGTACGTCCGGGTGTACGAGGTGCGGATCCCGCCCGGCAAGGCGACGGCCTTCCATCGCCATGCCTACGACCAGGTGACGGTGTTCGTCTCCGGCGGGCGGATCTCCGAGCAGAAGGAAGGCGATCCGTGGGGAGCACCCCGCGAGATCAAGGCGGGCAGCGTTTCATTCACCGCGAACGCGGCTAATCCGCTCACGCACCGGGTGCGGAACGAAGGCACGACCGAGTACCGAGTGATCCTGGTGCAGTTGCTGGGCCGTGGGACCGAATCCCGCTGATCCGCGGGTGCCGTCGCCTCCGCGATCAGCTTTGATGCCACCGCGCGCGCCCGGGCAGGCTCGCAGCAGGCTCGGCCGCAGCGGCAGGCGCGCCGCTCGTCAGTTCGACGCCGCTGACGGGTCCCGGGTATCGATGGCGTACGCGGCCGCGGCTTCGCGTGGGCTCGCGCCGGCCTGAGAGTCGGTGGGCAGCATCAGCGTCGCCGTGACGAGCACCAGCTCCGCCGCGAGCACCCAGACCGGCCACAGCGGCGCGGCGTTGGCACCCGGCTCGGGCGTCGATTCCGCGCGGCGGATTCCGCGCCAGCGCAACAGTACTCCGGACATGGTTGGCCGCCCCGGGAGCATCCCGGCGCAACGTGCACCGGCATCATCGAGCTCCACGGACATGCTAGTCACCGCCCGCGGCAGCGGCCACGATCCAGCGGTTATGCCACCCCAGCCAAATCGAACCGCCGCATCCCGGCGCCCACCTGAGCCCCGCCCGGGCGAAAGGGAGTAGTCCCGCGGCCGGCGGCTATGGCGAGCCCGCCTTCTGCCCGACGGCGTGGGCCGCTGCCCAGGCGGCGCCGACGAGCCCCGCGCGATCCCCGAGCTCACTGGGGGCAATGGCGATCGGGCGGGAGAACAGGACCGGCAGCTCCTGCCGGACCCGCTCGTAGAGTTCGGGCCGCACGCCGATGCTGCCGCCGAACACGATGAGCTCGAGGTCGAGGAGGGACTGCAGCGTCGCGACGGCAACGGCCACCCAGCGAGCCGTCTCGTCGAGCACCGCCGTCGCGACCGGATCGCGCTGCTCCACTAGCCGGAAGACTTCGCGCACCGTGCTGGCGTCGCGGCCACCGTGGCGCCGGTACCGGTCCATGATGGCGAGCGAGCCCACCTCGAGCTCGAAGGTGCCCATCGCCGCCGGCATGCCGGCGGTCGGGTCGCGACCGATCGGCAGGTCGGCGATCTCGCCGGCCGCCCCGCGCGCGCCGTGGAACAAGCGGCCATCCAGCAGGAGTCCCAGTCCCGTCCCCGTGCCGAGTGACAGGAAGGCGGCGTTCCGGCAGTGGCGCGCACAGCCGAGCGCCTGCTCGCCGAGCATCGCGAGGTTGACGTCGTTCTCGATCGCGACCCGGGGCCCGAACCGGTCGCGCAGGAAGCCGAGAAGGTCGAAGTCGTCCAGCCCGGCGATGTTGGGGATCAGCGAGATCCGCCCCGAGGCTGGATCGACGGCGCCCGGTACCCCCACCATCGCCTGCCGCACGCCCGAGACGTCGATCCCGGCCTGCCGCGCGAGCGTCGCGGCGGAGGCCACGAGCTGCTCGGCGACCTTCATGGCGCCGCGCGGGTCGGTCGGCTCGTTGAGTTCCGCGACGACGCGCCCGTCTGCATCGGCGAGCGCCGCGGCGAGCTTCGTGCCGCCGAGGTCCGCCGCGAACGAATGGCCCGGGGCGTCGCTCACTGCGGCGCGTGGCGCTGCGCGGGGGGCGGCAGCGGCAGCGCCGAGGCCAGCTCCGCGACACCGAAGAACTCATCGTGCAGCCGCCGCAGCGCGACCGAGACGGCGCCGACGACACCCGCCCGCGCACCGAGCAGGCTGGTGCGGATCTCGACCGGCCGCGGCGCGAGCTGCACGAGCGCGCGGGCGACCTGGTCCGCGAAATCCGGCCGCGCACCGATCGAACCGCCGAGCACCAGCAGCTGCGGGTCGACGGTTGCGACGACGGTCGCGGCGGCGAGCGCCGCGAGCCGCGCCGTCTCGCCGACGACGGCGATCGCGCGCGCATCGCCCGACTGGGCGAGCTCGAAGACCTGCTTCGCGGAGTCAACCGGCGAGCCCCCGGCCTCGCCGAAGCGCCGCACGATGCCGGCCGCGCCGAGCTGGTACTCGAGGCAGCCCTGCACGCGCGACTCCGCCTGCAGCGGGTCACCGCCGATCGGCAGGTAGCCGATCTCGCCGGCGGCGCCGTTCTCGCCGCGGACGAGCTCGCCGTTCACGTAGAGGCCGAGGCCGACGCCGCTGCCGAGCGCGAGGAAGGCGACGTTCGCGAGGTTCTGCGCGCAGCCGTGCCAGATCTCCCCGAGCAGCGCGAGGTTGATGTCGTTCTCGAACACGACCGGATGGCCGAGCTTCTCGCCGAGCAGGCCCACGACGTTCAGGTGGTCGAGGCCACTGATGTTGGGCGCCATCTCGATGGAGCCGGTCTTGGGGTTCACGACGCCGGGGGTCGCGAGCACGATCGAGCGGATGCGGCTCGGGTGGGTGTGGTTGTCGCGCGCGAGGCGATCCGAGAGCCGGGCGATCTGGTCGAGCACCCAGGCGCCACCGCGACCGTCGGTCGGCTCGTCGGCCTCGGCGAGCACCCGGCCGCCGATCTCGGCGAGCGCGACAGTCAGCCGACGGGCGCCGAGGTCGATGCCCAGCACGTGGCCGCCTTCGGGACTCAATTCATAGAGCACCGCAGTGCGGCCGACGTTGCCGCTCGTCCGACCCACCCGGCGCACCAGGCCCTGCTGCTCGAACGTATCGACCACCTCGGACATGGTCTGCTTCGAGAGTCCCGTGACCTTCGCGAGGTCCGCCCGGGAGATCGGGCTGCGGTGCAGGAGGGCCTCGAAGACGCTGCGTCGTGACAGCTGGCGGGTCACGCTGGCCGTCGGCGTCGGGGGCGGAGAGGCTCTCATTTGATTCGTCTTTACGCCGAACTATTGCGACCAGGGGCTTCGCAGGTCATCACTATACTTGACTCTTATAGGTTCTCATCGCACCATTGATTCGTCAAGCGTCCGAATAAATAGAACGACACGGTCACCGAGCAGCGCGAGCGTCGGCGATCGGCGTACATCGGGGGAAGGCTCGGCGATGTCGACCGGGGCGAGCAGCGTTCATGGCAGCCACCTCTTCGTTGCCCATCGGCAGCGGCGATTGTGGACCGTGCCGCTCGCGATCGTCGCGGTATCGCTCGGATCATCGGCCGTCGCCGCGACGACCACCGTCGCCGCCGATGCATCGTGGAAATTGCTGCCCCAGCCGAGCAGCGTGCGCCTGGCGCCGGCGGGCGCGGTGACGATCGGCGACGGCGCGGTGGTCGCGCTTCGCGGTCCCGACCGTGATGCGCTTCAGCCGGTCGTCGAGGGATTCCGGCGACGGGTCGCGGACACGCGCGGCCTGCACTTGAAGCTGGCGACGACCGCGGACGCCCGGGCCGCCATCACGTTCGAGCTCGACGACGGCGCACCCGTCGTCGGGGAGAGCGGGTACCGGCTCGTCGTGGCCGACGACGGCATCCGCATCACCGCGCGCACCACGGCCGGTGCGTTCTACGGCGGCGTCAGCCTCTGGCAGCTCCTGACCGCACCCGGCGTGAGCCGGGGCAGCGCCGCGGTCATTGCGAAGGGGACCATCGAGGATCAACCGCGCTTCGCCTGGCGCGGCCTGCTGCTCGACTCCGGCCGGCACTTCCAGAGCGTCGTCGAGATCGAGCGACTGATCGAGGCGATGTCGCTCGAGAAGCTCAACGTCCTCGTCTGGCACCTGACCGAGGACCAGGGCTGGCGACTCGAGATCCCGAAGTACCCCGCGCTGACGCGACTCGGCGCGTGCCGCGAGGCGAAGGGCCTCGACGCGGAACTCACAGGATCGCCCGGCCGGCCGTACTGCGGCCACTACTCGGAAGCCGACGTTCGCGAGCTCGTCCGCTACGCCGCCGAGCGCTTCGTGACGATCGTGCCGGAGATCGACCTGCCCGGGCATTCGCAGGCGGCCGTAGCGGCCTATCCCTGGCTCGGCGTCACCGGCGAACGACCGCCGGTCTGGACGGACTGGGGCGTGAGTCCCTGGCTGCTGAAGCCCGACGAGCGAACGCTCGGGTTCGTGAACGACGTGCTCGATGAGGTCATGCGTCTCTTCCCGTCGCGCTACGTCTCGATCGGTGGCGACGAGGCCGAGAAGTCGCAGTGGAACGCCTCGCCCGAATTGCGTGCGCGGCTCGCCGGACTCGGGCTCTCGACCATGGACGAGCTGCAGGGCTGGTTCGTCGGCCGGGTGGCCGCGCACCTCGTCGAGCACGGCCGCACGCCGGTCGGCTGGGACGACCTCCTCGCGGCGGGCGTGGCGCTGCCGCCGTCGCAGGTCGTGATGTCCTGGCACGGCAACGACGGGCAGCGCGTTGCGCGCACCGCGGCTGCCGCGGGTCACGAGGTGGTGCTGACGCCGGAGGATTCGCTCTACTTCGACCACTTCCAGTCGAACCTGCCCGACGAAGGACCGGGCCAGCCGCCGCTGGCGACCCTGCGGCAGGCCTATGACACCGCGACCATCCCGCGGGACGCGAGCGCCGCCGAGGCCGCGCGCGTGATCGGCGTGCAGGGCAGCCTTTGGACCGAGCTCGTCCCGGACGAGGCCCACGGCCAGCACGCCCTCTACCCGCGCCTCGCCGCGCTCGCGGAGCTCGGCTGGTCACCAGCTGCCGACCACGACTGGAACGGGTTCCTCGAGCGGCTGACCGCGGAGCTCGCGCGCTACCGCGCGCTCGGCATCGGCTACGCCGACAGCGCCTTCGCGCCGACGTTCGACGTCCGTGCGGGCGCTGGCGGCACGCTGCGGGTCTCGATCTCGAACGCGGCGGGCTTCGGCAAGATCCGCTACACGACGGACGGCTCGATTCCGACAGCCGCCTCCGCGTTGTACGAGCGCCCGCTCGAGCTCTCCGCGGACGAGCGGCGCGAGCTTCGTGCGGCCACGTTCGCCTCAGGCGGCTTCGAGCTCTCGGCACCGCGCACCCAGCCGCTCGCGGCGGACGTCCTGCGCCGGCGCGACAGCAGCGAACTGGCCTCCTGCTCGGACCGGCCGGGCATGCGGCTCGAGGGCCGTCGGCCGGCCACGGGACCGCGCCCCGTCTACACCGTCTACGTCGGCGACATGTGCTGGCTGTGGCGCCAGGCGCCGGCCCCGGCGGGACAGGTCACCTTGCGTGTCGAACGACTCGCGTGGCGCTTCGGGGACGAGGCCCGGGACGCCGTCGCGCGACAGGCGACCACCACCGCCGGCGAGTTCGAGGTCCACGCGGGTGGCTGCGCCGGACCCGCGCTCGCGCGACTGTCACTCGCACCCGTCGTTCGCGACGGTGGGGCGGGCGAGCTCCGCGCCCGCGTACCCGTCGCGGCGACGACGACTGCCCGCGACCTCTGCATCTTCGCCACCGGCGATCCGCGCGAGGGCCCCTGGGCGCTCGGGCGCATCGCGTTCACCGACTGAGCCGGATCCATGGCACCCGACAACCAAGCACCGGCAGCACTTCCGAAACGAGAGGCAACCCCCGTGTCCCACCTACGTCGCAAGCACCCCCTGTCGATGGCGATATCGATGGCGCTGCTCGCCGCCGCGGCGACCTCCGCCGTCGCCGGCGAACCCGCGGGCGTCCTCGCGGACAACGCGACGCCCGGCAACGCGCCGCAGGGCACGACCTCGACGCCCGATCCCCGCAAGCCCAAGTCCGACAGCAGCGGACCCGCCCCGAAGGAGATCGGCGAGCTCAGCGACATCACGGTCGTCGGCGTCCGCCAGTCGCAGATCCGCTCGATCGAGGCGAAGCGCCTCGCGCCGAGCATCCAGGACAGCATCTCGGCCGAGAGCATCGGCCAGCTGCCGGATGCGACCATCACGGATGCCCTGCAGCGCATCACCGGCGTGCAGATCAACCGCGACGGCGGCGTTGGCACCTCGGTCGACGTGCGCGGCCTGCCGCAGGTCGGCACGATGATGAACGGCGAGGTGTTCATCTCGCCCGACCAGATCGACTCGCAGCAGCCCGACTTCACGACCCTGCCGGCGACGCTCTTCAACCAGGTGGACGTGATCAAGGCCGCGACCGCCGCGCAGACCGAGAGCGGCATCAGCGGCTCGCTCAACCTGCACACCTTCCGGCCGTGGGACCTGCCGTCCGGGTTCACTTACAGCTACGCGGCCGACGCGGAGCGCGGCTCGGTGAGCCGCAAGTCGGGGCCCGAGGCGAACGGCTTCGTGTCCTACAACGCCGACGGCCGCTGGGGCCTGCAGGTCTCGGGCGACTACTCGGACACCACGCGCACGAACTCGACCTCCGGCCTCGACCAGTACGGCGTGATCCTGCACGGCGAGAACGCGGCGAGCGCCGGCGCCTACAACGGCTTCCTCGGCTCGTGGAACGGCGCCGCGATCCCGTCGCGGATCACGCAGAACCCGGACGGCAGCGTCGACGTCAACGGCGACGGCAAGTCGAACGGCGTCTTCATGGGCAGCCAGGACATCAGCCTGTACCACATCGAGACGCAGCGGAAGCGCCAGGCGGCGAACGCCTCGTTCCAGGCCGACCTCGGCCGCGGCTTCACGATGACCAGCGACTACTTCTACGCCCACCAGAACCAGTGGGACCGGAACTACGGCATCCAGTTCAACTCGACCAACTGGCAGGGCGCGACCTACGTGCCGCTGCAGTCGCGCGACACGGGCAGCACCGCGCTCAGCCAGTACAACACCCCGCCGCCGGACCCGGCCTGGGCGGGCTCGCACATCTACACGACGCAGGTCTACCAGAAGTGGCCGGGCGACATCGAGTCGTTCTCGCAGGTGGTGCGGCGCGAGTCGACCGCGCAGAACTTCAACCTGCAGCTCGACTTCAACAACGGCGGCAAGTTCCGCGCGGGCCTGCGGGGCATCCGCGAGACCGCCCGGCAGTCCTACATCGAGACCGACGTCAACATCTCGGACTCCGACGGCTGCCTGTGGGCCGACCCGAACACGGCGCTGCCCTGCGGCACGTTCGTGTATCCCGCACAGCTCGGCGGCAACCGCGTGTTCAACGCGATCGGCATCCCGCAGAACACGCTGCCGATCACGGCGGACTTCAGGAGCGGCGACCTCGCGGTCACGATGCCCGCCGCGCTCGCCAACGCGCTCGCCAACTCCAACGGCTGGACCATGAAGACGCTCGAGTCCTCCGACGACTACGAGCGCCGCACCGCGATCACCGCGCTGCGCTTCGACGGCCACTACGACTTCAGCGACGACTTCCACCTCAACTTCGGCGTGCGCAACGGCATCCGCAGCGCGCACAACGACGGCTTCACGCTGGTCGCGCCGGTGTACGCCGGCATCGGCGCCAGCGACCCGAACGGCTGCCTCGTGCGCTACGTCGGCGCCGACGTGATCCTGAGCGGCAACGACGCCGGCACCTGGTGCACGGCCGGCAACGCCGACGGCTACTTCCGCGCCGGGCCGCTGTCGGCGCAGCAGATGACGAGCACGCCGGCGCCGCTCGCAAGCAGCTGGAAGCAGTACAACAACCTGCTCGGGACCGGGATCAACTTCTGGGCCATCGACCCCAAGGCGATGGACGACCCGGAGGCGTTCTGGAAGTCGCTCTATCCGGGCACCCAGCGCCAGGCGGCGCCCGGCATCACCTGGGCGGTGTGGATGAAGGAGCTGTCGACCTACCTGCAGGCGGACCTGAGCGGGCGGATCGGCGACATGCGCTACAGCGGCAACGTCGGCGTGCGCGTGATCCACACGAACCTCAACATCACCCAGGACCTCGCGGGCGACCCCGGCCAGTACGGCACGGAGCCTGCGGACGCCGGCATCGCCGTGACCCGGCGCAGCTACACCGACGTGCTGCCGGCACTCAATTTCGCGCTCAACGTGAACCGCAGCCTGACGGTGCGCCTCGCGGCCTCGAAGAACATGATGCCGCTCAACCTGAGCCAGTGGGGCGGGGGCCTGCAGCTCGGCTACTCGCTGCTAGAGACGAGCACGGGGCCGATCTTCCAGGTCTCGCAGGGCACCTCGTCCGGCAACCCGAACCTCGACCCGTGGCGCTCGACGAACTACGGCGCCTCGGTCGAGTACTACCTCAATCCGACCAGCATGGTGAGCCTCGAGCTCTTCCGCATCGACGTGAAGAGCTTCATCAAGAGCGGCGCGGTGACGAACTGCAGCCTGCCGGATGAGGACGGGGTCGTCCGCGGCCACTGCATCGCGATCACCGAACCCATCCAGGGCTCGGGCAACAGCATCCAGGGCGCGGAGTTCGACTACCGGCAGGGGTTCACGTTCCTGCCCGGGCTCCTGTCGTACACCGGCATGGAGTTCAACTGGACCTACGCGCCGAGCGAGACCGGCGAGCGCGACCTGGCCGGGGCCAAGATCCCGTTCCAGGACAACTCGGTGAATTCCGGGAACCTGATCCTCTGGTACCAGGACAAGCGCTTCCAGACCCGCATCGCCTACAACTATCGGTCGCGGCGCGCGGTCCAGGAGAGCGTCGGCGGCATCGTCGGCATGGAGATGTACGAGGCGCCGCAGAGGTACCTCGACGCCGCGGTCTCCTACAAGGTCGGCAAGTACCTCGAGGTGTTCCTGAACGGCACCAACCTCACCAACGAGACGCAGCGGTACTATCTCGTCTGGAAGGACCAGCCCGGACACTCGAACTTCTCCGAGCGCATGTACACCTTCGGCATCCGCGGCCAATGGTGAGCCGGGCCTCCGGCCGGATGGGTCCCGTGCGCCGGCCGGCGAGCCGCCGGTACCGGGCCTGGGCGCTGCTCGCCTGGCTCGCGCTCCCGCCGCTCGCGGGCGCGGCTACCGACTTCGCGCCGACCCGGGTCGCGGGGGGCGCGGGGACGGTGACACCGATCGCGCAATGGCAGATCCAGTCGAGCAGCAAGGCGCAGCAGGGCGGGGCGGAAGTCTCCGCGGCGGGCTTCCCGACCGAGGGCTGGTTCGCCGTCAGCGGCCGCGCGACCGTGATGGCCGGTCTCCTCGAGAACGGCAAGTACGAGAACGTCTTCTATAGCGACAACCTGCGGGCGGTCGAGGAGCCGGACGCGAGCGGCACCATGTTCGCGATCCCCTGGTGGTATCGCAGCGAGTTCATCGTGACCGGGGGAGCGCCTGGCACGCGGACGCTGCTGCGCATCAACGGCATGATCCCGGGCGCCGACGTGTGGCTGAATGGCGCGCTCGTCGCGCCGCGGACGACGGTCGCCGGCGCCTACCCGGTGCGCGAGTTCGACGTGACGAGCCGCCTCCGCGCAGGCAGCAATGTTCTCGCGCTGCGGGTGCCGCCGGGTGACCCGCGCACGAGCCTCTCGATCGGCTGGGTCGACTGGAACCCGCAGCCGCCGGACAACAATATGGGTCCGTGGCGGGGCGTCGAGATCGTCCGGACGGGGCCCGTCGCGATCCGCTTCCCGCGGGTGACCTCGATGCTGCCGCTGCCCGACCTCTCGCGTGCCTCGCTGACCGTGAAGGTGGAGGCCAGCAACCTCGATACCGTCGCGCACGAGGCCGTGATCAACGGCGTCGCGGCCGGCGTCGCGCTGAAGCGGACGATCCGCCTCGCGCCCGGCGAGACCCAGACGGTCGTTTTCACGCCCACGAGCGATCCCGGGCTCAGGCTCGCGCACCCGCGGATCTGGTGGCCGATCGGCATGGGCGAGCATCCGCTCTACGAGCTCGCGATGACCGCCGCGGTCGACGGCGCGGTCTCGGACGAGGCCCGGACGGGCTTCGGCATCCGCAGCGTCACCTCCCATCTCAATGACCACGGCCAGGTCCAGTTCATGATCAATGGCCAGCCGCTCCTGATCCGTGGCGCTGGCTGGGCCCCGGACCTCTTCCTGCGCAACGACCCGGCGCGCATCGAGACGGAGCTGCGCTACGTCCGCAACCTCGGGCTCAACACGCTGCGCACCGAAGGCAAGCACGAGATTGACCGCTTCTACGAGCTCGCCGATCGCGACGGCATCCTGATCCTCGCCGGCTGGGAGTGCTGCGACAAGTGGGAGTCGGCGGCGAAGACGGGCGGCGAGCCCTGGGATGCGGCGGACGAGGCGGTGGCCACGGACTCGATGGCGAGCGAGGCACGCTTCCTGCGCAACCACCCGGCGGTGATCGGCTTCCTGATCGGCAGCGACGCCGCGCCGCCGCCCGCGATCTCGAAGCGCTACGTCGAGACGCTGCATGCCGAGGACTGGACGACGCCAATCATCGCGGCGGCGGTTCCCCAGTCGACGCCCGAGACCGGCCCGTCCGGCATGAAGATGGAAGGACCGTACTCCTGGATCCCGCCGGCGTACTGGTACGCCGACAAGCTCGGCGGCGCGTTCGGCTTCGACTCGGAAGTGAGCGCGGGCGCCTCGATCCCGCTGCTCGAGGACCTCCACCGGATGCTTTCGCCGCAGGAGCTCGAGGCGCTGTGGAAGTACCCGAAGCTGCGGCAGTATCACGCCTCCGCCGCCTGGTCGGTGTTCGCGACCCTCGAGCCCTTCGACGTCGCGCTCGCGGCGCGCTACGGCGCACCGCGGAGCCTCGAGGACTACGTCGCCAAGGCCCAGCTCGACAACTACGACAACGTGCGCGCGCAGTTCGAGGCCTTCAACGCGCACCGCGGCGCCGCGAACCCCTCGACCGGCGTCATTTACTGGATGCTCAACAACGCCTGGCCCTCGCTCCACTGGCACCTGTACGACTACTACCTGAACCCGGCCGGGGCCTACTTCGGCGCACGGCTCGCGAACGAGCCGGTGCACATTCAGTACGCGTACGACTCGCACGCGATCCAGCTGGTGAACCAGACCCTGACCCGCGAGCGCGGCCTCCGGGCCCTCGTCCGGGTGCGGAACCTCGACGGCCGCATCGTCCACGAGCAGCGCCTCGCGGGCCTCGAGCTCGCGGGCAACAGCACGAAGGACGTGCTCGTGCTGCCGGCACTCGAGGGCCTCTCGCGGACGTACTTCATCGAGCTCGAGCTCGCCTCCGCTCGCGGCCAGCCGGTGAGCCGCAACGTCTACTGGCTCTCGGCGCAGCCCGACGAGCTCGACTGGCCGCACTCGAACTGGTACCTGACGCCCGTCACGCGCTATGCGGACCTGACGGCGCTCGAGACCCTGCCACCGGCGACGAATGAGCTTCGCGCGACGATGCGCCAGGGCGGGTCCGAGACCGTCGCGACCGTGACGCTCGCGGTGCCGGCCGCGACGCGCACGGTCGCGATGTTCCAGCACCTGATGATCCGCCGCGCCGCCGGCGGCGCGGCGGTGCTGCCGGTCGAGTGGAGCGACAACGACGTGACGCTGTGGCCGGGGGAATCGGTTACCATCACCGCTCGTTTCGCCACGCCGGATGCTGCCGCGTCGGTCGTCGAGGTGAGCGGCTGGAACGTCCCCGCGCGGAGCGTTCCGCTGGCCGTCGAGGGCCGGACGGGCGCGTCGGGCCACTGACAGGAAGGCCCCGATGCCCGCCGCGCCCCCCAACGCGAAGCCGACCCGCAAGTTCCACTTCATCTCGGGGCTGCCGCGCTCCGGCAGCACGCTGCTCGCCGCGATCCTGAACCAGAACCCGCGCTTCCGCGCCGGCATGACGAGCCCGCTCGCGGACATCATGGGCGTGGTCATCGCCGAGATGAGCAGCAAGAACGACTTTTCGTTCGACGTCTCCGACGAGCAGCGCATCGCGCTGCTGCGGGGCCTCGTCGAGAACTTCTACGCCGGGCAGGCCGACGCCGGCGTCGTCTTCGACACGAGCCGCCTGTGGTGCAGCCGGATGCAGCTGCTGCAGGTGCTCTACCCGGAGGCGAAGGTCATCGCCTGCGTGCGGCAGCTCTCCTGGGTGCTCGACAGCATGGAGCGGCTGGTGCAGCGCACGCCGGCCAGCGTCAGCAAGGTGTTCCGCTTCGACACCAACACGACCGTCTACTCGCGCATCGAGGCGCTGACCGATCCGCGCGGCATGGTTGGCTTCGCCTTCCAGGCCACCAAGGACGCCTTTTACGGTCCGTTCGCGCCCGGCCACCTGCTGCTGTTGACCTACGAAAGCCTGTCGCGCAACCCGGCGGCGGCAATGCGTGCGTTCTACCAGTTCATCGGCGAGCCCTGGTTCGACCACGACTTCGACCACATCGCCTACCACGCCGACGAGTTCGACGCGCGCGTCGGCATGCCGGGGCTGCATACCGTCCGGCCGAAGGTGGAGCCGGTGGAGCGCGCGCCCATCCTGCCGCGCGAGATCTTCGGGCGGTTCATCAACGAGTCGTTCTGGATCGACCCGAAGAACAACATCAGCCAGGTGCCGGTGATCTAGCGACCCGCCCCAGGCCGGCGCGAGGCTCGCCCGCTTTCGAACGGGCGTCACTGGCTCGGGCGTGCCGATACCCCGGAGCCCGGCGGCAGACGTCGACCCCGCGTAAAAGAGGATGGATCGAATGACAACGATGACCGGGACGGTGAAGGGCACGCAGGGCAGGAGCCGGCTCCTCGTCGGGGTCGTGTTCTTCGTCTTCTTCGTGATCTCGTTCCTGACGAACATCCTCGGGCCGCTGGTCCCGGACATCATCGCCGGCTTCCACGTCTCGCTGACCATGGCCGCGGTCCTGCCGTTCGGGTTCTTCATCGCCTACGGCGTGTTCTCGATCCCAGCGGGCTTCGCGGTGCAGCGCTTCGGCGAGAAGCGCCTGATGGTGGCCTCGTTCGTCGCGGCGACCGCGGGCGCGGCGACCTTCGCGGCGTTCCCGACGTACGCCGTCGCGGTCGCCTCGCTCTTCGTGATCGGGGCGGGCATGGCGGCGCTGCAGGTCGCGATCAATCCCCTGCTGCGGGTCGCGGGCGGGGAGGAGCATTTCGCCTTCAACTCGGCGTTCGCTCAGTTCATCTTCGGCGCCGCCTCCTACCTGAGCCCGCACGTCTATTCGGCCCTCGTCCGCCACCTCGACCCGGCGCATCGCGACCTCGAGGGCTTCTACGGCTTCCTCGCGGGCATCACGCCGGTCGCGCTGCCGTGGGTGTCGATCTACTGGATCTTCGCCGCGGTCGCAGGCGCGAGCATCGTGCTGATCGCGCTGCTGCGGCTGCCCAAGGTCGAGCGCACGGCAGACGAGGAGGCAGGCACGCTCGCGATGTACCGCCAGCTGCTGCGGAACCGCTTCGTCTGGCTCTACTTCCTCGCGATCGTGGCCTATGTCGGCTGCGAGCAGGGCACGGCCGACTGGATGTCGCCGTTCCTCGAGCGCTACCACCAGGTCGACCCGCACACCGGCGGCGCCGATGCGGTGGCCTATTTCTGGGGACTCATGACCGCCGGCTGCCTGCTCGGCATGGGACTCCTGAAGCTCTTCGACAGCCGCCGCGTGCTGATCGGCTTCTCGCTCGGCGCGGTGGTCCTGCTGTCGCTCGCGCTCTTCGGGTCGGCGGATGTCGCACGGATCGCCTTCCCGTGCATGGGCTTCTTTGCCTCGATCATGTGGCCGACGCTGGTGTCGCTCGGGCTCAATTCGGTGCCCCAGCACCATGGCCCCTTCGCCGGCATCCTGTGCTCCGGGATCATGGGCGGCGCACTCGTGCCGCTCGTGATCGGCTGGCTGGGCGATCAGTTCGGCCTGCGCGCCGGAATGCTGTTCCTGTACCTGACCTTCGGCTTCGTCCTGAGCGTCGGCTTCTGGGCGCGGCCGCTGGTCAGCAATGCGATCCGCGGCGCGAGCCCGGCCCCCGCCTGAGTCACGGGCGAAGCGCAGGGCCCGGCCGCGCCTCGCCTAGGACTTCAGTCGATAGCCCGTCCGGAAGATCCAGGCGGTCACCGCGAGGCAGGCGCTGAGGAACACGGCGATGGCCGCGAGGCTCACGCGGACGTCGACGTCACCGATGCCGAAGAAGCTCCAGCGAAAGCCGCTGATCAGGTAGACGACGGGGTTCAGCAGCGCGACCTTCTGCCAGAACGGCGGCAGCATCGAGATCGTATAGAAGCTGCCGCCGAGGAACGTCAGCGGCATGACGACCAGCATCGGCACGAACTGCAGCTGCTCGAAGCTGTTGGCCCAGATGCCGAGGATGAAGCCAAAGAGGCTGAAGGTCACGGCCGTCAGGCACAGGAACAGCACCATCGCGACCGGATGCTGCACCTCGAAGGGCACGAACAGGCGCGCCGTCGCGAGGATCAGCACGCCGAGGATTACCGACTTCGTCGCCGCGGCCCCGACGTAGCTCGCGACGATCTCGAGGTGCGAGATCGGCGCCGACAGCACCTCGTAGATCGTGCCGGTGAACTTCGGGAAGTAGATGCCGAAAGACGCGTTCGAGATGCTCTCGGTCAGCACCGACAGCATCATGAGCCCGGGGACGATGAACGCCCCGTAGCGGACGCCGTTCACGTCCGCCATGCGCGAGCCGATCGCCGCGCCAAATACGACGAAATACAGCGACGTCGAAATCACGGGCGTCACGATGCTCTGCAGCAGCGTGCGTCCGGTGCGCGCCATCTCGAACGCGTAGATCGCGCGGACAGCCGGGAGATTCACTGCGGCCTCCTGACGAGACTGACGAAGATGTCCTCGAGCGAGCTCTGCGAGGTCTGCAGGTCCCGGAACTGAATCCCGGCGTCCTGCAGGCGCCCGAGCAGGCTCGCGATGCCGCTGCGCTCGTGCTGGCCATCGTAGGTGAAGACGAGGTCCCGACCACCCGAGGCGAGCGCCAGCGGCAGGTCCGCGAGGCCATCCGGCAGGGAGGGCAACGCCTGCTGCAGGTGCAGCGTCAGCTGCTTCGTGCCGAGCTTACGGATCAGGGCTTCCTTTTCCTCCACCAGGATCAGCTCGCCGTGATTGATGACGCCGATCCGGTCTGCCATTTCCTCGGCTTCCTCGATGTAGTGCGTCGTCAGGATGATCGTGACGCCGTTGTCGCGCAGGGTCCGCACCGCCTCCCACATCGCGATGCGAAGCTCGACGTCGACCCCCGCAGTCGGCTCGTCGAGGAACAGGATCTCGGGTTCGTGCGACAGCGCCTTCGCGATCATGACGCGGCGCTTCATGCCGCCCGACAGCGTCATGATCTTGCTGTCCTTCTTGTCCCAGAGGGACAGGCTCTTGAGCACCTGCGTGATGTGGTCCGGATCCGGTCGCCGGCCGAAGAGGCCCCGGCTGAAGGTCGTCGTCGCCCACACGGACTCGAAGCCCGTGGACACCAACTCCTGGGGCACGAGCCCGATCTTGCGACGTGCCTCGCGCGGGTCGCGCAGGATGTCGTGACCGTCGACGCTGACGGTACCTGCGGTCGGCGTCACGAGGCCGCAGACGATGTTGATCAACGTGGTCTTGCCGGCGCCGTTCGGGCCGAGAAGCGCGAAGATCTCGCCACGCCGGATCTGCAGGTCGACGGACTTGAGCGCCGCGGAGCCGGAGGCGTAAGTCTTCGAGAGGCCGCGGATATCGATGATGGCAGGCATGGGGGACTCGGCGGGGGATTCGGTGCGTACTCTACGCGATCGGCCTCCGGACGGGCGGCCGGGGTGCCGCCGCGGAGCGTCGAGGCGTCCGGCGCACGCGCGTCGTTGGCGGCACTGTACGGTGCAGCACCGCCGGGAGCGGTGGGGCTCCTGCGTGCGACAATCGGCCATCGCCTGGAGGTGAGCGGAACGAAGCCGACCTTCGTGAGCACCTGAGATGACACCGCAGCAGGCCCTGGCTTTCATACGCGAGCACGGCATCGTGCTCGCTTCCGCCAAAGGACCCGTGCCGAATCTCGTCGACGCGATCGCCGGCGAGCGGATACGCGGGAGCTGGTGGGGCCACGAACGGGGCCAGGAGATCTTCAGGATCCTGGAACGGGTGCGAGGCTCGAGGGACGTGCTCACCTGCCGGCTGGTCGATCGTCGCGTCACCTTCGTCCACCGGCGCCTGTGGCCTGCGCTCGCGCGCGTGGCGAATCGCTTCCCCGCCTCGAGCCTGGCGCAGGTGATCGAGGAGCACTCGAGCCTCGGCCGTCACCGGACCCGGTACGTCGCCTTCGCCCAGTGGCTGCCGACCGGCATCGCGCTGCGGGCGCGTCGGCTCACAGAAGCGGAGGCGCTCGAGGCGCTGGGCGGGCAGGGCACCTGGGTGAGGCGCCGTCGCTAAGCCCGCCCGGGAGCGGGTCTTCCCACGTCAGCGCGGCCACGTGACGGCTGCGGCCGTCGACGAGCACCGGCGCCCGGTCGCTATCGTCTCGGCTCGTAGGTCATCGCCACCGCGCCGGATGCGAACTCCAGCCGGTTCACGAGCTTCAGCGCGAGTGGCGGCGACAGTCCCGCGAACAGCGTAGGTCCGTGCCCCGCGATGCACGGATGCACGATGAACTCGTATTCGTCAATGAGCCCGAGCTGCGCGAGTGCCCGCGGCAGCGTCACGCCTCCGACGAAGAGTCCCCGGCCTGGCTTTCGCTTGAGCGCCTCGACGGCCTCGCCGAGATTCCCGCGCAAGAGCTCCGAGTTCCAGTCGACGTGCCCGAGTGTGCTCGAGACGACGTATTTCCTCGCGGTGTGGATGACCCGGCCGAAGGATTCCATCCACGGTGCCATCCACTCCGGGCGTACCCCCGTCTGCGCGGGTATGCGCCACGCGGACTCCATCATCTCGTAGATCACGCGGCCGAAGAGGAGCGCGTCGGCGCGGGCCAGGTTCTCGGTTGCGTGGCGATGCAGCTGCTCGTCCGGCACGATCGTGCGGTGATCGCAGCAGCCGTCCAGCGTGACGTTGATCGAATAGCGCAGCGCCTGCATGGCGCGACATTATCGGCGAAGCAACATCGCGGATCGAGCGACATCGTGGCGCGGACTGCGGGCTACCGGGCGACAGGACTGCGGCGGCGCACCGATCGCCGGGTGTGATGGGTCGGTGCGCCAGGGCGCTGCCCCCGGCTGCGACCAACTCAATCCCGCGATCCGGGTATCAGCGCAGGGATTCGAGCGCCCGGTCAAGATCCTGGATCAGGTCCTCGGGTTCCTCGAGGCCGATGTTGAGCCGGACCAGGCGGCCGCCGAAGTCCCGGTCCGGTCGCTTGAGCGTCGGGTACACCATCACGAGCGACGCCGTCCCGCCCCAGCTGAATCCCTTCGCGAAGAGCGTCAGCGCATCGACGAAGGAGGCGATACGCGCCGACGGGACCTGCGGGCGGAAGACGAACGAGAACACGCTCGCCGAGCCCGTGAAGTCGCGCTTCCAGCACTCGTGCCCCGGGCACTCCGGCAGTGCCGGATGCAGCACCGACTCGACCTCCGGGCGGGCCTTGAGCCAGGTCGCGACCGCGAGCGCGCTCGATTCCAGGCGCTCGAGCCGGACGCCCAGAGTCTGCAGGCCGCGAAGCGCGAGGCTCGCGTCATCCGGCGACACCGCCATCCCGAGTTGCGCCCAGGCGGAACCGACTCTTTCATAGAGCGGTGCGCTCGCCACCGAGACCGAACCGAGCAGGATGTCGCTGTGGCCGCCGATGTACTTGGTCACTGCCTGCACGCTGACGTCGACGCCGTGCTGGAACGCGTCGAACAGGACGCCGGCGGCGTAGGTATTGTCGAGCGCAACCGGCACGCCGCGCGCCTTCGCGGCGGCGACGATCGCCGGCACGTCCTGGATCTCCATCGTCACGGAGCCCGGGCTCTCGGTCCAGACGAGCGCGGTGTTCGGGCGGATCATCCGCTCGATGCCGGCGCCGATCAGCGGATCGTAGGCCTCGACCTCGATGCCGAGGCCCTTCATGAGCCCGGCCGCCATTTCCTGGTTCGAGCCGTAGGCGCTCCACGGCAGCAGGCAATGGCTGCCGGCCTTGCAGAACGCGAGGTACGTGGTCGCGATCGCCGCCTGTCCGCCGGGCACGACGAAGCAGTGGTGCGCGCCTTCGATCTCGGCGATCCGCGCCCCGAGCTCGAGCACGGTCGGGCTGCCGTAGAGGCCGTAGGTGTAGCCGTGCGTGCGCTGGCGCCAGTCATCGACGATGTCGGCGGCTTGGTCGAACAGCACCGTCGATCCGCGATAGACCGGCACGGTCAGCGAGCGGAAGTCCTTCGGCGTGTGCGTCCGCGAGTGCAGCAGTTTCGAGCGCCAGTGCAAGGGTGCCCTCGTGTTCTTGTCCGATGGCTGGCTGCCATCGTCCTTCCGTGACGACCGCGACGCCCGCCCGTTTGCCCGGATTCTAGCGGCCGCTCGAGGCGGGCGCCGAGGCTAGCGCAGGCTGCGCTCGTAGTTCGCGGCGGCCTGGCGACCGGACGCGGTCACGACGTAGCTCGTCGGATCCCGCGGCGAGGCGGCGAGATAGCCTCGGGCGACGAGCTTCGTGGCCTGATCGGCCGAGAGGTACGGACGCATGCCGCGACGCGCGCTCGCGACCGCCTTCAGGAGCCCCTGCCAGTCATCTCGAGAGAGAAAGACATCAGACATGAACCCTCCGCGAAGCGACTCGTTGGCCCACGCACCCGCCGCGAAAGTCGCCGGACTGACTTCACTGTGAGTGCGTCGGGCGCCGTCGGTATCCTGCTTACCTGATACACCAAAGCAAAGCACTTCGGGCGAAGATTCGAACAACGAGCCGGGCCGATGCCGGATCCAGGTCGTCTTACCCAAGACATCGACCCGCCCTCGAGGGCGGTAGTCACCAGGGGCGATACCGGCTGGCCAGGGCGAACGGGGCACGCTGCACGTTCCGCCCGCGCCGCGCGTCGCCTTGACCGGCAGGCGGTCGACCCGGCTGCGCGACCAGCTCGTCGCCGCTCGTCCGCACCCTCAGCCGACAGCCCGAAGCCGCGCTCGGGGCTTCATGCCCGCCGCACCGAGGGTGCCGCCGAAGAGATCCTTCGGGTCGTCGAGCCTCGGCACGAGGTCGATCTTGCGGCCGAACTCCGGCTGCTCCTGCACGAGTTCGTGCAGGAAGCAGAGTGCCGAGTAGTCCTCGAGCGCAAAGCCCACCGAATCGAAGATCGTGATCTCGCTCGCCGAGCGCCGGCCGGCGCCCGCCGTCGTCGCATTGGACGAGTCCCCGGCGCGCGGGTGCTGTGCCAGAAGGTCCGCGAACTCCGTCACCGGGTAGTCGGCCGGCATCTGCTGGATCTCGCCCTCGATGCGCGACTGCGGCTCGTACTCGACGATCACGCGGGCCCCGGGCATCCGCAGCACGTCCGGGTGCAGCTCGGTCTTGCCCGGGCAATCGCCGCCGACCGCGTTCAGGTGCATGCCCGGACGGATCATCGGCGGGGTCAGGATGACGGCGTTGCACTTGTCGGCGGTCACGGTGGTCACGATTTCGGCACCCTGGCAGGCCTCGGCCGTCGAGCGCGCGACGACGAGCCGCACGCCCTCGAACTCGGGGCAGCGCTCGAGGTTCTGCTTGAGCTTGGCCGTGGCCGCCGGATCGACATCGTGGAGGCGCAGCTCGTCGATGCCGAGCAGCGCACGGAAGGCGATCGCCTGGAACTCGCTCTGCGCGCCATTGCCGATCAGCGCCATCGAGCGGGACTCCGGGCGGGCGAGCCAGCGCGCGGCGAGCGCGGAGGTGGCCGCGGTCCGTAGCGCCGTCGTGATCGTCAGCTCCGACAGCAGCAGCGGGTAGCCCGTGTCGACATCGGCGAGCGCGCCGAAGGCGGTCACGGTCAGCAGGCCCTCGTTCGTGTTCTTCGGGTGGCCGTTGACGTACTTGAAGCTGTAGAGCCGCCCGTTGCTGGTCGGCATCAGCTCGATCACGCCGACCGGCGAGTGGCTCGCGAGCCGCGCGGATTTCTCGAAGTCGCTCCAGCGCCGGTAGTCGGACTCGATCTGCCGCGAGAGACGCTCGATGAAGGTGCCGATGCCGATCGACTGCACGATCCGCTGGACGTCGCTGACGCCGATGTAATCGACCATGAGCAAGGCTCCTGAATCCGGCTCGCAGGGGAGAGGCTGGCCATCTTGCGTCGGGTCGCTGGCAACAAATAGTCAGAAGATGGCCTGAATGACCTATTCATCTGTCATATCGGCAGACTATATTGCCATTATGGTAGAGTCGGTCCATGGACGACATCGACCATCGGCTGATCAGCCTGCTGCGGACGAACGCGCGCCAATCGGTCGCGAACCTCGCGAAGGCGCTGCACGTCGCGCGCGGCACGGTCCTCAACCGGATGCGCAGGCTTGAGCGCAGCGGGACCATCGTCGGCTACACGGTCCGGCTGCGGCCGGGCAGCGCCGAGAAGGGCATCGTCGCGCTGATGAACATCGCCGTCGCCGCCAACCGCAACGAGTCCGTGCTGCGCGAGCTGCGCGGCGACCCGGCGGTGCAGGCGCTGCACACGACCAATGGCCGCTGGGACATCGTCGCCGAGATCAAGACGGACTCGCTCGAGGAGTTCGACCGGGTGCTGCGCCGCATCGGCCAGGTCGACGGGGTGGGGCACACCGAGACGAGCCTGCTGCTGTCGACCCAGAAGTAGCCCGGACGGGACCCGGCGAGCGGCATCGGAGGCCGCAGCCGACACGCGCACCCGGTGCTGCAGGGCAGCGGCCGGCTTTTGATAAGCTCCCGGCGCCGCCCGTGGCACGTCGATGACCGTCGGCAACGACGTTCGCCCGGCGCGGCACTGATTCCTCGAACGCCCACCCACAACACGGAAGCGCTGGCCACCGGAAGGCCCGGCGCAAGGGGGATATCGGGATGCGTCCATTCGTGCTCGTGTCGGCCACTCTCTTCTATGCCGCGTTCGCCTCGCTCGCCGGCGCGGCCGACGGCCCGGCGGCCGCCGCGAAGCCCAAGGCGCCGGATCCCGCCGCCGACATCAACAAGCCCCGGGCCGAGGCCCGCAAGGTCGAGTTCGACACCCACGAAGGCACCTGGATGTCGGTCGACGTCTCGCCGGACGGCCGGACGATCGTGTTCGATCTCCTCGGCGACATCTACACGCTGCCGATCGCCGGCGGCACCGCCCGCGCGATCACCTCGGGCCCGGCCTATGACTCGCATCCGCGCTACTCGCCGGACGGCAAGACCATCGCCTTCACGAGCGACCGCGGCGGCAGCCAGAACCTCTGGCTGATGGATGCCGACGGCTCGAACCCGCGGGCCGTGACCGCCGAGAGGGACGCGTTCGTGCGCAGCGCCGCGTGGACGCCCGACGGCAACTTCCTGGTCGCGCGCAAGGAGGACACGAAGCGCGCCAGCATCCCGCCGGTCGAGCTCTGGATCTACCACCGCGAGGGTGGCAATGGCATCAAGCTGACCTCGTCCGACGACACCAACAACGCCTCGGGTCCGGTCGTCTCCCGCGACGGGCGCTGGGTGTACTTCGCCGTGCGCCAGCGGCCGTTCAATTACATCCCGGACCTCAAGGACGGGCTCTGGCAGATCGTTCGCTACGATCGCGAGCGCGCCGAGACCGTCCCGGTCACGGGCGGCTTCGGCGGCGGCGAGCGACCGGCGATCTCGCCGGACGGCAAGACGCTCGTGTTCCTGTCGCGCCGGGACGACGACACCGTGTTCGTCGCGCGCGACCTCGCCTCCGGCGCCGAGTGCGTCATTGCGCGGCCCGTCGAGCGCGACGAGGGCGAAGGCTTCGGCGCCATGGACCTGTGGCCGAACTACGCGTTCACGCCGGACAGCAAGTCGCTCGTCTACGGCTCGCAGGGGAAGCTGCAGCGGCTTGAGATCGCGACCGGCAAGCTCGAGCCCATCCCGTTCACCGCCCACGTCACGCAGTACCTCGCCCCGCGGGTGGCCTGGCAGGAGAAGGTCGAGTCGGGTCCCGTGCGCGCGCGCATTCTGCGTTGGCCGAACCAGTCGCCGGACGGCCGCTGGCTCGCGTTCGAGGCCTTCGGTCGCATCTGGCTGCAGGAGCTCGAGGGCGGCAGCCCGAAGGGCGCGCCGCGCCGACTGACGCGGGACGACGCCGCACGACCCGCGCGCGAGTACGCACCGACGATCTCGCCCGACGGCCAGTGGGTCGCGTACGTCTCGTGGAGCGACGCCGACGGCGGTCACGTCTGGAAGACGCGCGCGACCGCTGGCAGCACGCCGGTGCGGCTCACGCACCAGCCGGGCCACTACGCGAACCCGGCCTGGTCGCCGAAGGGCGACCGCCTCGCGCTCGTGCGCGGCACCGGCCTCGAATTCCGCGGCCGCCAGCCCGAAGAGGAGGACGTGCTGGACCTCGTGACGCTCGCAGCCGCCGGTGGCGAGGTCGAGCCCGTCGTCACGGTGAAGCTCGCCAACGCCATGCACTTCCACCCGGTGGTCGCCTGGAACGCCGACGGCACGCGGATCTACTACCGCGACCCCGTCGAGCGCAAGAAACCCACCGACGATCCCAAGAACGACCTCACCTCGGTGCGCCTCGACGGCACCGATCGCAAGCGCCTGCTCAGGTTCCCGGCGGTCGACGACGTGGTCCCCTCGCCGGACGACCGCTGGGTCGCGTTCCTGTCGCGGGACAACGTCTACGTGACGCCGCTGCCCGGCACCCTCACGAAGGAGCCGGCCGAGGTGAGCCTCAAGGAGAGCGCGGTGCCGGTCTACCGGCTTTCGAACGACGCGGGCAGCTACGTCCGCTGGGCGGACGGCGGCAGGACGCTGACCTGGGGCCTCGCGAACGTCTTTCACCGGCTGCCGCTCGAGAGCGCGATCAGCTTCGCGCGCGAGCAGAAGCGCAAGGCGGAGGAGAAGGCGAAGGCGGAGGCCGCCGGTGATGGCAAGCCCGCCAAGGACGAGGCCCAGGCACCCGCCGACGAGCCCAGCGTCCCGGCGTCGCAGGCGCTCGCGATCCGGCTCGAGCTGCCGCGCCGGACGCCGGAGGGCTCCTTCGTGATCCGGGGCGCCCGCATCGTCACGATGCACGGCGACGAGGTGATCGAGAACGGCGACGTCGTCGTCACAGGCTCGCGCATCGCGGCGGTCGGCGCCTCGGGCAGCGTCGCGGTGCCCGCCGGCGCCAAGGTCTACGACGGCCACGGCAAGACCATCATCCCGGGCCTCATCGACACGCACGCGCACCTGCACTACTCGGGCTTCGAGATCTTCCCGGAGGCGAAGTGGGAGTACTTCGCGAACCTCGCCTACGGCGTCACGACGGTGTACGACCCGTCGGCGCCCTCGCTCGACGTGTTCGCGCAGGCCGAGCAGGTCGAGGCCGGCGTCATGGTCGGGCCGCGCGTCTACTCGTCGGGGGACGTCCTCTACGGCGGCCAGCAGGAGGACATCTACGCCGAGGTCAACAACCTCGACGACGCCAAGCGCCAGGTCCGGCGCATGCAGGCCTACGGCGCGCGGCTCATCAAGGTCTACCAGCAGCCGCGGCGCTCGCAGCGCATCTGGTTCGCGGAGGCCTGCCGCGAGCTGCACATGCTGCTGACCTCGGAGGGCGCGGGCGAACTCGATACCGACCTCACGATGATGGCGGACGGGTTCACCGCGTGGGAGCACGCGCTGCCGGTGGCGCTCCGTCACGATGCGGTCGAGTACATCGCGCGCTCGCAGAGCTTCTATACGCCGACGCTGCTGGTCTCCTATGGCGGGCCGTGGGGCGAGCTCTACTTCTGGCAGAACGCGAACCCGCACGATGACGAGAAGCTCAACCGCTTCGTGCCGCACGAGTACATCGACCGCATGGCGCGCCGCCACCCGTGGATCTGGCCGGCCGAGTACCACTTCCCGACCGTCGCGCACGGCGCCGCGGAGGTGCTGCGGCAGGGCGGCAACGTGTCCCTCGGGGCGCATGGCCAGCTGCAGGGACTCGGCCCGCACTGGGAGATCTGGGCCATGGCAGGCGAGGGCGACCGGCAGCCGCACCGTGCGATGACGCCGCACGAGGCGCTGCGCGCCTCGACGCTGCTCGCCGCGAACAAGCTCGGGTTCGAGCCGGACCTCGGCTCCATCGAGGCAGGCAAGCTCGCGGACCTGGTGGTGCTCGACGCCAATCCCCTCGAGGACATCCACCATTCCGCCGAGACACGCTGGGTCGTGAAGAACGGCGAGCTGTGGGACGCGGCGACGATGCGCAAGCTCTGGCCGCGGGAGGAGCCGCCACCGCGGTTCTTCTGGAAGCACTGAAGGCCGCGGCTGACGGCCGCGCTCGTCGCGGTGCGCCGGCGTCGCCCGCTAGAGGTCGAGCGTCGCCGTCAGCGTGTAGTTGCGGTGCAGCTGCGGCGTCAGCAGGTACACGGGCGAGACGTTCAGCCCGACCGCGTTCGTGACGTTCCCCGCGTCGAAGCGCACGGTACCGCTCGAGTGCGCGACGTGGAACCCGTAGCGAACGCCGAGGTTGAGGGTCCGCAGCGGCGGCAGCGAGGCGTCGTTGCTGCTCGTGACCACCCGCGAGGAGAGCGACGTCCACTGCAGCGACGCCGCCCAGTGCTTCCAGCCCTCGGGGGCGTAGTCGGCGTTGAAGTTGATCGTGCGCGGCACGGGCCCGACCGGCACCGGCCCCGCGGGCAGCGTGCCGCCGAGTTCGCCGACCTCGCGCGTCACGGTCGGCCTCAGCCACACCGCCCCGGCGACGACCGTGAGGCCGCCGGCACCCGAGACGGTCGCCGAGCTCTCGATGCCCCTCGAGCTGATCTGGCCGAGCGAGGTGTAGGTGCTGGCCGCGTCCAGGCCGAAGAAGCGCTTGTGGATCTGGAACGCCCCGACGAGCACATGGACCGTCGGCGTGAGCGTCAGCCGCAGGCCCGCGTCCGCCTGCCAGGTGGGCGTCGCGGGCGGCGGCTCACCGCGGTTGACCGCGGAGGCCGGCGCCGGCACCGAGTCCTCGAGGCCGCGCGTGTAGCTGCCGTAAACGGTCGCCCGCGGGCCCGCCTCGACCGTGAAGCTCGCGGTCGGCAGCACCTCGGTCGTGCTCTCGTTGAAGGGCGCGGTCGCCGGGAGCGTGATCGTCCGCCGGTACTGGGTGCGCAGCACGCCGACGTTGACGGAGCCGACCCCGCTCCAGGCTTCGCGCCAGTTGAAGCCGACGCCCGACTGGTCGACGACGTCCCGGCTCTTCGGCCCGTAGGCGAGCGCGGGCTTTGGAAAGACGGTGACGTCGTCGATCGACGCCGTGGGAAACGGCGCCGTCGCATCACCGCCGAACTCCCGATCCGCCCGCCGCGCCCGGACGGCGAGCGTGAGCTCGCGCCGGTGCGGCCCGCTGCCGGTCGTGCGCAGCAACCGCGCATCGCCCGAGTACGAGGAGCCGCGGCGACCCGGCGGCACGTCGAGGTAGTGCGCCGCCGTGCCGTTCGACTGCAGGCCGTCGAAAATGTCGTTGTAGGTGGTGCGCGTCGCGTCGAGCGAGTGGAAGAGCCCGGCCCGCAGCGACCAGGCGCCGCCGAGCGCGGACTTCGCGACCACGCCGGCCGTCACCTGGTCCCAGTCCCACACCGTCCACGGCTGCGTCGGCAGGTCCTGTTCCTGGAAGTTCGCGGGCACGCTGACGCGGTCGGCGAACACGTACGGCGTCTCGCTGCGCTCGGTGTTCCGGATGTAGCCGAAGAACGGCACGATCTCGGTACCCTCGGTCGGGCGGATGCGGCCGACCACCGCGACCGCGCGCCGGAAGCTCGTCAGCGCGTAGAGGTAGTCGAAGTCGTGGGCATCCGTGACGTAGACGCCGACGCTTGCAACATCTTCGATGAGCGGCGCCTGCGCATCGACCTCGGCCGAGAACATCCGCAGCGGCCCGCGGATCAGCACCACGCTCGCGCCGGCCGCGGCTCCGGGCGTTCGCAGCCGGTAGTCCGCGATGCCGCTCGGCGAGGGGAACGCGTAGGACTGGGCCGCGATCCCGACGCGCATGTCGCTGCCGGCGAACAGCGACGGGTTCGCACTCTGCGTCTGCTGGTCGAAGTAGAGGCCCTCGATGCGGATGTTCTCCGCCTGCGTCGGGTTGAAGCCGCGCGCGTTCGATGGGCTGTAGAGGCCGATCGTCTGCGAGCCGACGACGGTGCCGAACGCATCGCTCGCCGCGGTGACTGCGTTCTCGTCCGCCCGCTGCGCGAGCGCGGGCGCGGCGGCGAGGATCAGCAGGCAGGTCAGGAGCCGGGGGACGATCGTCACAGGCGCGCGTCGCAGCATGATGCTCGGTAGTCGGGGCCCGGGCGCGGCAGAGGGCGCCTAGCATAGTCGACGGGCGCCCCCTCCCGCCGGGCCGTCACCCGATGGTGACGAGGCGCCCGTATACTTAAGGCGTGACGAGCGGCGGACCTGCCATCCCGATCACCCGCCGGGCCTCACGCCCCCGAGGCGGCCACGGGCGTCGTCGGCCGACTCGCTGCGAGAGGTTCGTCGCCGGATGACGCCACGCGACCTCTGGCAGCGACTGCGCGAGCACCCGCTCGCGCGCCTCGGCCCCGGGCTCATCACGGGCGTCGCCGACGACGACCCGAGTGGCATCGCGACCTACTCCCAGGCCGGTTCCCAGTTCGGCTTCAACATGCTCTGGACGATGCCCATCGCGTATCCGCTGATGGCCGCGATCCAGTCGATGTGCGCGCGGCTCGGTCGGGTCACCGGCCGCGGCCTCGCCGCGAACATCAAGGCGGTGTTCCCCCCGGGCGTGCTGCGCCTCGTGGTGCTGCTGCTGCTTCTCGCCAACATGCTGAACATCGCCGCCGACATCGCGGCGATGGGCGAGGTCGCGGAGCTCGTGACGGGCCTCCCCCGGCACGAGATGACGATCGTGTTCACGATCCTGACGCTGCTGCTGCAGGTGCTCGTGCCGTACCACCGCTACGTCGTCTACCTCAAGTGGCTGACGCTGTCGCTGCTCGCCTACGCGGCGGTGCTCTTCACGGTGCAGGTCCCGTGGCGCGAGGTGGCGCTGCGTACCGCGCTGCCCTCGCTGCAATTCGACTCCACGACCGCGATGATGGTGGTCGGCGTCTTCGGCACGACGATCAGCCCGTACCTCTTCTTCTGGCAGGCCTCCGAGGAGGTCGAGGACATGAACCGCGACCCGCCGCGGCAGCCGCTGCTGGCGGATCCCGCCGGCGCGGCGGCGGAGTTGCGCCGGATCCGCTGGGACACCTGGAGCGGGATGCTCTACTCGGACCTCGCCTCCTACTTCATCATGCTCGCCGCCGCGGTCACGCTGCACGCCGCCGGCGTCACCGACATCCAGACGGCGGCGGAGGCGGCGAGCGCGCTGCGGCCGCTCGCGGGCCCCTTCACGTTCCAGCTCTTCGCACTCGGCATCCTCGGCGTCGGCCTCATCGGCGTGCCGGTGCTCGCGGGCTCTGCGGCCTACGCGGTCGCCGAGGGCATGGACTGGAGCTTCGGCCTCGAGCGGCGCGTGCATGAGGCACGCGGCTTCTACGCGGTGATCGCGGTCAGCGTCCTCGGGGCGCTCGCGCTGCAACAATCCCCGATCAGCCCGATGAAGGCGCTCTTCTACAGCGCCGTGATCAACGGCGTCGTCGCCGTGCCGCTGATGGCAGTCGTGATCCTGCTCGCCTCGCGAAAGGCCGTCATGGGTCCGTACGTGGCGTCCCGCCCGATCCGGGCCCTCGGCTGGATGGCGACGGCGCTGATGGGCCTCGCCTCGGTGCGGATGCTGGTCCCGGACTGACCCGCGGGATGCTGCGGTCGACGCCGGCCTGGCCCGGGAGGACCCGTCCTCACCGACCTCGGTGCCCCGGGGCGCGAAGGCTCAACGGCCGCGCTCGACGACCACGCGCCGTCGCGTCTCGGACGGCAGCTCCCCGAACATCAGCCGGTAGTTCTGCGAGAACCGGCTCCAGTGCCACACGCCATGGCGCGCGGCGAGGCTGCCGATCGCGGTGCCGGCGAGCTCGGGCGCGAGCAGGTCGCGTCGCACGCGGTTGAGCTGCAGCGTGCGGATGAAGTGCGCGGGGCTCACGCCCACGACGTAATCGAACGCGCCCTCGAGCGAGCGACGGCTGACGCCGATCTCGCGGCAGACCGCGCCGATCGAGGGGCCGACCGGCAGCTCGGCGATGAAGCGCTCGCGCGCCCGGTGGAAGATCCGGAACGCCGCCTTGCGCCCGCGCCGGCGCACGCCGGTCGGCTCGGGGTTCTCGGCGCTCGCGACCTGCCAGACGTGCTCCGAGAGCGAGGCGTGGAAGTGGCTGGTCGCCGCCTGGTGTGCGGTCGGTCCACCGAGCCGCCGGAACGCATCGATGCCCGCGACCAAGAGGTCGCGCAGCGCCTCCGAGCGCTCGGGGTCGCGCACCACCCGGATGTCGCGCGTCTCGACGCCGTGCCCGGCGAGCGATCCGGCGGCGATGTCGACGCAGTAGATCTGCATGCCCGCCGGCGTCTTGCCCTCGACGGTCGTCCCGGCCGGATAGAGGATCACGTCGCGGTCGGTCACGAGCTGGGCGTTCAGCACGCACGGGGCCGAGCCCGGCGCGAGCACGCTGAAGCCGAGGCGCTCGTGCGGCGTCGAGGCCGCCTGCATCAGCTCGCGATTCGTGCTCTCGAAGTTGACCGTGAGCTCGCCGCCGAACTGGTAGGACTCGACCGTGCCGCGGAACGGCCCGGCGCCCAGCTGCTCGTAGTGCTGGCCGAAGCCCCGGAAGTGCGCCGCCTGGGCATCGATGTCGTCGAAGCGCGTGGTGCAGGCCCACGGGTCGACGGCCGGCCTCGCGGTGGCGGCATCCGGGACGTTGAGGTCATGCGGCATGGTCAATTTTGCGCAAGGTGGATAACGCCCTCGCGCGGCCCGTCGATATCTTAGCGGACAGGCTGGCGCCCGGGGTACGCGCGCCACCAAGGGGGAAGGCATGCGGATTTACCTGAATCCCGGCGCCATCGCGCCGGGGGTGTCGACGGCGTTGGTCGCGGCCCTGCTGCTGGCACCCGGTCCGGCGGCCCGGGCGGAGCAGGCCCGAGGCGAGGCCCCGAACCAGCTCGAGGAGATCGTCGTCACCGCGACCAAGCGCGCCTCGACCGTGCAGGCGACGCCGATGAGCATCACGGCGATCTCGGGCGACGACATCCGCGAGCGCGGCGTGCCGAACCTCACCGACCTCGTGCAGTCGGTCCCCGGCGTCTCGATGCGCTCGAGCGGGCAGGGCCAGACCGAGCTCGAGATGCGCGGCATGTCCTCGGCCGGTGGTAACTCGCCGACCGTCGGCTTCTACCTCGACGAGACCCCGCTGACGGCACCGGCCAATGCCCAGAACGGCAAGGTCGTGATCGACCCGAACCTCTATGACATCGCGCGCGTCGAGGTGCTGCGCGGGCCGCAGGGCACGCTCTACGGCTCGGGCTCGATGGGTGGCACGATCAAGCTCGTGCCGAACGCCCCCAACCCGGCCGGCTTCGAGACGAGCGCCGAGCTCGATCCCTCGCAGACGAGCGCTGGCGGCTTCAACCACACCGAGAACGGCATGATGAACCTGCCGCTCGGCTCGAGCGCGGCACTGCGGCTCGTCGGCACCGCGGCCCACCAGTCAGGCTGGATCGACCGCGTCGTGATCGCCGACGGCGCATTCCCGCTCGAGACCGACAACCTGCAGACGCGCGGCAACGTGCTCGCGGCCCCGGTCGCAAACGTCTACCGCAACAGCAACGACTCGAACCTCTATGCCGCGCGCGTAGCGCTCCTCTGGAAGCCGACGGCGGAGCTCTCCATCGAGCCGCTGTTCATGTACCAGCGCCTCTACCAGGACGGCCTCTCGCAGATCGACAGCGACCCGGGTACGTACGCGCACTACCAGCCCTTCGACGCGAAGGAGTCGTACGCGGACCGCTTCACGCTCGGTACCGTCAAGGTCACGTACGCGTTCCCGGCCTTCGACCTGACGTCCAGCACCTCGCGCTGGATCCGCGATGCCGAGCTCCACCAGGACGGCGCCGAGGAGTTCCAGTGGGCGTTCTCGGTGCCCTCGGCGATCATGCCGTACTACGTCTCGCAGGGCGGCTTCGGGCCCGCGACGCCCACGCCGGTCGAGCTCGACAACTCGAGCCAGACGAGCGAGGAGCTGCGGCTCACCTCGACCGGCAACGGCGCGCTCAAGTGGGTGGCCGGCTACTTCTACAGCAAGTTCGAGTCCTGCTACTGCTCGACGGTGCTGTTCCCGGGCGCGATCCCGGCCTTCGGCAGCGCCAACGCGTTCACGCAGTACCAGACGACGCACATCACCCAGAACTCGTTCTTCGGCGAGCTCTCCTACCAGCTGACGCCGGCGCTGAAGGCGACCGCGGGCCTGCGGCGCTACTCGTACCGCAACGAGGTCGACGCGGCGACCTCGGGCTTCGTGAGCATCTCGGGCAGCGACGCCTTCGTCTACGCGCGCTCGCCCGAGAGCAACCAGGGCGTCGACCCGAAGATCGACCTCTCGTACCAGCTGAAGCCCAACCTGCTCGTCTACGCGACCGCCTCGAAGGGCTTCCGGCCGGGCGGCGGCAACCAGCCGGTGCCGACCTCGGGTCCGCTCGGCGCCGTCTGCGAGGCGAACCTGCAGGCGAACCACGGCACCACCGCGTTCGTGCCCTCGCCGCTGACCTTCGAGCCGGACTCGGTCTGGAACTACGAGCTCGGCGAGAAGGCCCAGCTCCTCGACAAGAAGGTCACGGTGAACAGCGCCGCGTACTTCGAGCGCTGGGGCGCGACGCAGCAGAACGTGCCGCTGCCCTGCGGTTACCCGTACACGGCGAACGCCGGTGTCGCGCACGTCTACGGCGCGGAGCTCGAGCTGAACGCACTGCTGATGCCGGGACTGCTGCTCTCGGTGGCAGGCACCTACACGCACGCGACCTTCGCGGTCGGCAGCCTCGAGGCCTCGATCGCGCCCGGCACGCGCGTGCAGGACGTGCCGGACCATACCGCCTCGCTCGCGCTTTCGTACCGCCACCCGCTGGCCGGCAGCCTCAACTACCTCGTGCGCGGCGACTACACGTACGTGGCGGCGCGCACCGACGTGACCTATGCGCTCAACCACGTGCCGTCCTACGAGCTCGCGAACCTGCGCGCCGGCGTGGAGGGCGACCACTGGACCTCGGCGCTCTACGTGCGCAACCTCTTCAACCAGCGCGCGATGCTCGGCAACGCCTTCCAGCTGAACCTCAATATCCCGACCTTCAACCGGGTGGTCGTCGCGCAGCCGCTCACGGTCGGTATCGACCTGACGTTCCGGTACTGACATGCGCACGACGGTCCTGCCGACGGTCGCGCTCTCGCTCCTCGCACTCGCCGGCGCGGGCTGCAGCCGCGCGCCGGCACCGGCGCAAGCGCCCGCCGCGGCGCCGGCGGGTGCGGTCGATGCCGCCCGCCTCGCGGCGGCCGACCGTGAGCCGGACCAGTGGTTCACGACCGGGCGCGACGGGGGCGGGACCTACTACTCGCCGCTCGCGGCGATCGACGCGGGCAATGTCGCGCGGCTCGGCTTCGCGTGGGAGTACGCGACCCGCACGAACCGCGGCCTCGAGGCGACCCCGGTCGTGGTCGACGGCACGATGTACACCTCGGGCAACTGGGGGCGCGTCTACGCGCTCGATGCCGCGACCGGCCGTGAGCGCTGGACCTTCGACCCGGAAGTCGACGGGCAGTATGGCCGAGCTGCCTGCTGCGACGTCGTCAGCCGCGGGCTCGCGGTCTGGAAGGGCAGGGTCTACGTCGTCAGCACCGACGGCTACCTGCACGCGCTCGACGCCGCGACCGGCAAGCGGCTCTGGAAGGCCGACACGCTGCCCGAGCGGCACGCGGCCGGATTCAACTACTTCGTGACCGGCGCGCCGGTCGTCGCCGGCGACGTCATCGTGATCGGCAACGGCGGCTCGGACTTCCGCGGCGCACGCGGCTCGGTCTCGGCCTACCGGCTCGACACCGGCGCCTTCGCCTGGCGCTTCTACACGGTGCCGCGCGACCCGAAGCTCGGGCCGCAGGACCAGCCGCACCTCGAGGCGGCGCTCAAGACCTGGCCTGCCCGCTACGACTGGAGCAACGGCGGCGGCGGGTCCGCCTGGGATGGACTCGTCTACGACGCCGAGACCGACCTCGTCTACTTCGGCACCGCGAACGGTGCGCCGTACCACGGCCAGCACGACGCGGCGGGTTCGGGCGATGAGCTCTTCATCGCCTCGATCGTCGCCGTGCACGCCAAGGACGGCACGCTCGCCTGGCACTACCAGGAGATCCCGGGCGAGGGCTCCGACTACGACACGACCAACAAGCTCGTGCTCGCGACCCTCACGATCGGCGGACAGCCGCGCGCCGTGATCATGCAGGCAAGCAAGAACGGCTACCTGTACGTGCTCGATCGGCGCACCGGCGAGTTCCTCGCCGCGAACACCTTCGCGTACATCAACTGGACCACCGGCCTCGATCCCAAGACCCACCGCCCGAAGCCGAACCCCGCGGTCGACTGGGGCCGCTCGCCGACGCTGATGTACCCGGCGGCGACCGGCGCGCACGGCTGGCAGCCGATGTCGTTCAACCCGAAGACCGGGCTCGTGTACATCCCGGTGATCGACGCGCCGATGGTGTACGTCGACACCTCCAAGCGGCGCGCCGGCCTGATCGAGGGTAACTTCGACCTCGCGTTCTTCTTCCCGGAGGACTACGCACCGGGCGAGCTCGAGAGCCTGTTCGGGCCGCTGCCGAGCCTCGAGTCGCTCGCCCACGGCAAGCCCGTGCCGAAGTCGCGGGGCATCATTCGGGCGATCGACCCCGCCACCGGCAAGCAGGCCTGGCAGACCGAGACCGGTAGCCTCTGGGACGGCGGGATCCTCTCCACCGCCGGCGACCTCGTCTTCCGGGGTGACGCGGCGGGCTTCCTGAACGTCTACTCGGCGACGACCGGCAAGCTGCTGAAGCAGATCGAGGTCGGCAGCTCCATCATGGCCGCCCCGATGACGTACCGCGTCGGCGGCGTGCAGTACGTGTCGGTGATGGCAGGCTATGGCGGCGCGCTTCTCTTCCTGCCCTTCCCGAAGGAGAGCGCCGCGTACCAGTACGGCAACGCCGGGCGGATCGTGACTTTCCGCCTCGACGGTGGCGCGACGCCGGTCCCGCCACGGGTACCGGACGAGCCACCGCCTTCACCGCCGCCGCGCGAGGGCGATGCCAGGACGGTCGCCGAAGGCGAGGTGCTCTACAACCGCTACTGCGCGCGCTGCCACGCGTTCGGACGGGCGCTGCTGCCGGACCTGCGCCGGCTCACGCAGGAGAAGCACGCGATGTTCTACTCGATCGTGCTCGAGGGCGCATTCCGTTCGAAGGGCATGGCCCGCTGGGACGACGTTCTGAGCCGCGCCGAGGCGGGCGCGATCCATGCCTATCTCGTCGACCAGGCGTGGCAGCTGAAGGCGGCCGCGGATCCCGTGGAGAAGAAGCAGCCATGAACTCTCGCCCCCTGCATCGATCGATGGTCGCCGGGCTGATCCTGGCCGTCGACCTCCTCTCCGGCTGTGCACCGACTGCCGGCACCGTCAGCCCGGCGGTGCCACCCGAGCTCAAGCACTCGTGGGAGACCGCGTTCAATCGCGGCGACATCGAGTCGGTCGTCGCGCTCTATGCCGACGATGCGGACCTCGTGATGCCGGGCGCCGAGCCCGTCCATGGCCGCACCGCCATCCGGGCGGCGGTCGCCGACATGATCAAGAGCGGCGTACGGGTCAAGATCGACACGATGCGAAACATCGGCTCGGGCGCGGTGGCCTACGTTTACGGCCCCTACCAGGTGACTGACGCCGGCGGCCACGTCGTCGAGCACGGCAGGTACGTCGAGACCTGGGAGAAGCGGGCGGCCGGCTGGCAGATCGTCGTCGACATCAACACGGCAGCGCCGGCCGACGCAGGCGCACCGGCTGGCGGCGCCTCGCCGCCGGATGCGCCGGCGCCCCGCCAGCCCTGAAATTGCGAAGGTTTGGACGCGCGACCGCCCGAGGCACCCAAACGGGCGGGTCGGGCGGGGAGTGATTTAGCTGCGCCATGCCGGCTCGACCACGTCGGTGCCCGGTGACGCGCCCCGTCTATCCAGGACAGATCGATTACGGGGAGCCCTCTAGCGGAAAGCCCGGGCGAGTGCTGCACTGGGGCGTGCCTGCGCCATCCAACGCCCCGCCGGCAAGGAAGCCGACGCTCCAACCGGCAGGGCTCAGGCCCTGGGTTTCCGTTCCTTCGGCATGAACAGCGACCCCGCCGGCGCGAACGCACCCGGTCACCCCGCGCTGTGGCGCCTCGTGACCGGCAACCTGCTGGTCGCGGTGGCCTACTTCGCCGGCGCCCGCTTCGGCGCATTGCTCGCCATCCCGCCAGGCTATGCCTCGGCGTTCTGGGTACCGGCCGGTATCGCGTTCATGGCGGTGCTCACCGGCGGACCCCGGTACGGCGTCGGTGTCCTCGCGGGCTCGATGCTGAACAACCTGCTGATCTCATCGGGGCCGGCCGCTGGCAGCCTGCATCTCGCGCTGAGCCTCGGCATCGGGCTCGGCGCCGTGGCACAGGCGGTCGTCGGTGCGGCGCTCGTCCGGCGCCAGGTGGGATACCCGACGGCGCTGGTCCGCATCCGCGAGACGCTGCTCTTCCTGGCGCTCGCCGGACCCGTGGCGTGCCTCGTGAATTCGAGCCTGGCGACCGCGCTCCTCTACGCACGCGGCGTGATCCCGCCCGGTGCGACCGCATTTTCGTGGTTCAACTGGTGGGTCGGCGACTCGCTCGGCGTGCTGCTCGTCATTCCGGTCTGGATGGTGGCGGCCGGCGAGCCGCGCGAACTCTGGCGTCGCCGCTGGCGCACCGTCGCACTGCCGGTGATCGGCGTGACCCTCGCTGCACTGGCCGTATTCGTCGTCGTGCAGCGCCTGGAGAACGCCGGCATCCGTGTGCGCTTCGAGAGCCGCTCGCGGGACATTGCCGAGGACGTGCAGTCGGAGATTGACAGCGATCTGGCGCTGCTGGTCGTCATGCGTGGCCACTTCGACGGGTCCGCCGCCACGAGCGCGCGGGACTTTGAGATCCTCACCGGCGAGGCGGTCGCCCGGAGCGGCAGTCTGCTCGCGGTTGAATGGGCGCCGCGCGTGCTCGCCTCCGAGCGCGCTGCCTTCGAGCGGCGCGCGGCGGCCGAGCTCGCGCGCCCGTATACGATCCACGAAGGGCTGCGGAGTGGCGTGCCGCTCGCTGCCGGACCGCGCGCGGAATACCTGCCGATCTACTACGTCGAGCCCCGGGCGACCAACGAGGCCGCGCTGGGCTTCGACTTCCGATCGGAGCCGCTGCGCCGGGCGGCGGTCGAGTCTGCGCTGCGCCAAAATGCGCCGGCCACGTCCGCACCGATCGTGCCCGTCCAGAGTCCCGCGGGCGAGCTGAGCGCGCTCGTGTTCCTGCCGGCCTTCCCGCGTGGGCGCGACGCAAGCCGGACGACGGAGCCGCTCGGTTTCGTGGTGGGCGTGCTCTCGGCCAAGCGGCTGGTCGAGTCCGCGCTCGCCGGCACCGATCTTCGCGATCTCTCGGTGCGACTCATCGACACGGCGCCGGAGACGGGCGCCATCGTCCTCTACGACCGGCCGCTGCCCGGAGACGATCGCGCGGCACCCGCCACAGACCTGCATGCCGCCGTCGCCGTGCAGGTGCCAGGGCGCACCTGGCACCTCGAGTTCCAGCCGTCCCTCAGCTTCCTCGACCGCGCGCGAACACCGCTGCCGTGGATCGTGCAGTCGACGGGCCTCCTGTTCGCCGCATTGCTCGGGCTGCTGCTGCTGAACCTGTCCGGCCGGCACGAGGAGGTCATCCGCGAGGTGGCGGACCGGACCGCGGCCCTGCGCCGCGAGATCGAGGAGCGTGAGCGCGCTGAGCGCGCCCTGCGCGACAGTGAGCAGCGCTACCGCACCGTCATCGACCAGGCGCCGCTCAAGATCGCGCTGCTGCGCGACGAGCGCTACATCTACGCCAACCCGCGCACGCTCGCCTCGCTCGGGATGAAGTCGCTCGAGGAGATCATCGGCAAGCACGCCCTCGAGACGATGTCGCCTGCGGCCCGCGAAGCGGGCGGCGCCGAGCGCAGCGCGCGCCGCCAGCAGGGGCTGCCGACACCGCGCTCGCACGTCACCCGCCTGCTGCGCACCGACGGCACCGACTTCCCGGCGCAGATCTACTCGGGGGTCATCGAGCTCGCCGACGGCCCGGCGGTGCTGCTGTTCGGGTTCGACCTCACCGAGCAGCGTCGCCTCGAAGCCGAGATCGCCGCCAAGACCCGGCGGCTCGAGCTTTCGCTGCGCAACGCCACGGACGGCGTGCACATCCTTGACCTGCATGGCCGCGTGGTGGAGGCGAGCGACTCGTTCTGCACATTGATCGGCTATGCGCGCGAGGAGGTCGCCGGCCTGCACGTCTCCACCTGGGACACGGGAGCCGAGGCGGCGGCGGTCACGCCGACGACCGGCCGCCGGCGGATCGTGACGCACTACCGGCGCCGTGGCGGCGGCGAGATGGAGGTCGAGGTCCATCTCGACCTGTTCGAGTCGGGTGGCGAGCAATACTTCTACTGCTCGGCGCGCGACATGACGGAGCTCCGTCGCCTCGAGCGCGCGCTGGTCGAGGTCACGAACCGGGAGCAGCGCCGCGTCGGCCGCGACCTGCACGAGCAGATCGCGCAGGTACTCGCCGGCATCTCGATGCTCGCGGCCGTCGAGTCACGCGCGGAGCAGGCAGCCGGCCGGCCGTCGGGGGCGCTGGCGAAGATCGAGGCGCTGGCGCGGGAGGCGGTGACGGCGTGCCGCGCCGCGGCGCATGGACTCTCGCCGCTCGTCTACCACCGCAACGACCTGGCCGGGGCGCTCCGCGAGCTCGTGCGCCTGCTGTCGACCGGTGATGGTCCGGAGCTGAACGTGGAGGTGCGGGGATCCGCGGCGGTACGGCTCGCGAACGACACGAAAGAGCATCTCTACCGCATTGCGGAAGAGGCACTCGCCAACGCACGCCAGCACGCCGGGGCCACCCGCGTGGACCTCGTACTCACGGTCGATCCGTCCGAGGTGCGCCTCGAGGTCGTGGACGACGGCACGGGGCTGCCGCGTCAGCCGGAGGACATCGCCGGCACGGGGATTTCGATGATGCGCCTGCGCGCCTCGATTGCCGGCGCCGTTCTCGAGGTCGGCCCGAACGTGCCCTCGGGTACCCGGGTGATCTGCGTCTGCCGCCAGCTGGCGCCCGTTGCCTGACGGGCGTCGTGCCGTCGCAATCGCCCGACGCCGGCCCGGGATTGCGATCCGAGTCAGGGGCTCGCGCCTTGGGCGCGGAGCGCCGCCTCGAGTTCGCGGATGCGCTCGCGAAGCGGAAGCACGGCCTGCTCCACCTCCGCGGCCGTGTAACGCGGTGTCAGGTGTTGCGGGCAGTTCCAGTCGTATGCCTCCACGTCGATCAGGAAGCCGCGCTCGACGGCGGCCAGGTACCCGGGCGTGGCGAGCCGGGCCAGCGTCGCACCGTCCGCTCGTTCGACGAGGCGCGCGCGACCGAGCAGCTTGAGGCGCCGGCGCGCCGGGTAGTCCACCAGGATCAGTGCCACGCGCGGATCGTGGGAAAGGTTGCCCGCCGAGACGTACTGGCGATTTCCCCGGAAGTCGGCGAAGCCGATCGTCCGTTCGTCGAGCACCTTCAGGAACCCCAGCGGTCCGCCGCGGTGCTGGACGTAGGGCCAGCCCGTCTCGCTGACGGAAGCCATGTAGAGGCTGTCGCGCGCGGCGAGGAATGCCCGCTCCTCGTCGCCGAGCAGCCCGTGCGTCTCCGGGCCTCCCTCGAGCCGGGCGTAGTGCGCGCGGCTGCCGGCGCGATCCTGGATCGCCCGCACACCCGGCGTGAAGGCAAGTTCGGCGAAGCGATGTCCCATGGCGTGACCTCCATCGATGGGGCGGCGGTGCCGGGCACCGCCGCCCGATTGCCCTTCAGCGCGTGACCACGTAGTCGAAGGCACCTTCCTGGCTGATGAAGAACAGGCACTCGTTCGCGGACAGGCACTTCGTCACGTGCGCCTCGCCGCCCTGCTGGTACCAGTAGGACCCAACCGGCAGCGAGACGTCCGGCGCGCTTGGCCGGCCGTTCGCGGCGACGCCAGCGATCACGACGCCCCAGTAGGCGGTCGTGTGCGTGTGGACGGGGCTCACGAAACCCGCCGGCATGCGGATGAACGTGCCGTGCGCGCCGTGGGCGAGGTCGCCGCGAGCCGGCGCCGCGAGGAGCTCGCCGTGAACGCCATCCGAGACGCCGGTGGACCCGAATCGCAGGTTCGTGACCGGAATCGTCGTCGACGGCGGGGGGACGGGGTCAGCGACCGTCGCAGGCGGTGCTGCGAGGAGCACGACCAGCGGCAGGACGGCAGCAAGCGTTCGGATCGGAGGTTTCACGATGCGGGACTCCAAGTGACGGCTGGCGGGCGGGGCGGACGAGCACTCAGGCGGCGCAACCCGGCAGAACCGCCGGGAAGTCCACGTCGGTCTTCGCGACTTCGTTGACGTAGTTCGTGAACGTGTTGAGCGCAACCGCGAGGACGATCTCGACGATCTCCGCATCGCCGTAGCCCGCGGCGCGGACGGAGGCGAGCTCCGCGTCGGTGACGTGTCCGCGGGCGCGCACGATCGCTGCGGCGAAGCGGACGGCCGCCGCCGCCTTCGCGTCGGTCGACGTGCCCTGGCGGTTGGCCGCGATCTCGGCGTCCTCGAGCTTCGCGACGTGGCGTCCGAGGTAGGTGTGCGCCGAGAGGCAGTAGCCACAGCCGTTCGCCTCGGCGACCGCGAGCGCGATGCGCTCCTGGGTACGCGCATTGAGCGAGGCGCCCGCGAGCGCGGCGCCGATGCCGAGGTATCCCTTGAGCGCCGCGGGGCTCGTGGCCACGAGACGGAACAGGTTCGGCACCGAACCGAGGCTCTTGCCGACGGCGAGGAGCGAGGCACGGCTCGCGGCAGGTGCGGATTCGACGGTGGTTGGGATCGGAAGGCGGGACATCGGGGACTCCTTATTAGAGGCGGGCAGGCCGGTCTCGGCCGCCGGGAGGGAGTCTCTCTCTATCCTAATTGAATGATAATCCTGTACTTTTCAGAATCACTTTCCTATATTTCGGGATAATGGATCGACTCGAGGGCATCTCGGCGTTCGTCGCCGTGGCACGGAACGGCGGGTTCTCGGCCGCTGCCCGCGCGAGCGGCATTCCGCTCGCGACGGTCAGTCGGCGGGTCGGCGACCTCGAGCGAGAGCTCGGCGTCCGGCTCCTGCATCGCACGACCCGGCACGTCGGCCTGACCGACGCGGGCCGCGAATACCTCGAGACCTGCGCACGCCTGCTCGACGACCTGCGCGAGGCCGAGGAGGCGATCGCCGGCGCACAGCGCGCGCCGAAAGGCGAGCTCAGCGTCACCGCGCCGATCGCCTTCGGCCGGCTGCACCTGCAGCCGATCGCCGTCGAGTTCCTGAAGGCCTACCCGGAGATCCGCCTGCGGTTGCTGCTCGTCGACCGGGTGGTGAACCTCGTCGAGGAGCAGGTCGATGCGGCTGTACGGATCTCCCCACTCGCCGACAGCACGCTCGTCGCGCGACCCGTCGGCCACATACGCATGGTCGTCTGCGCAAGCCCGACTTACCTCGCTGCGCACGGTGCGCCGCGTCATCCGTCCGAGCTCGCCACGCACGACTGCATCGCCTGGTCGGCCCTGGGCGCCGGCGGTGACTGGTACTTCCGGGAGGAGGGCGAGGACCGCGCGCATCGCGTGCGGGCACGCCTCGCAACGACCATCGCCGAATCGGCGACCGCGGCGGCGGAAGCCTCGCTCGGCCTCGTGCAGGTGACGAGCTACCAGGCGGAGGCGGCGCTGCTCGCCGGCGCGCTGCGGCCGGTGCTGCGGGCGTTCGAGTGCGAGCCGACGCCCGTCAGCCTCGTCCACGCGAGCAACCGCCTGGTGCCGCTGCGACTTCGCGCGTTCCTCGACTTCGTCGCGCCACGGCTCACGGAACGGCTGAAGCGGGTACAGGCCTCGCTCGAGGACGCGGGATAGGCTTTACTGGACGCTGACCGGAGCAGATGAACTTGCTGCTGCGGCGAGGCGCCACTACGATCGCCCGATCGTCGATGGCGCCTGCCGTGCCGCGACACCGCTGACGCAGGGAATGCGTGAGAGCCATCGCAATCAGGGATGCCGGGCCATCACCCGACCGGACGTCGCTCGCCGGCCGCTTGTGCGCACCGGTAGATGGCGCCCTGTTCGGCCCCTTGCGGGCACCGAGGCGTACCGGCCTGATGTCTGCGCGAGAATCCATCGCCATCCCGAGCGCGGCTCGTCCATGCCGGGTCGACCGCCTGACGCAAGAGAGGTGTCCCGTGCTTACGAGTGACCAAAGCGCGGCAGAGTCGGCGGGCACTATTCGTAGGGAGGGCGCGTACGCCGACCCACGGGCTCGACGTCCGCACGTCATCCAGGCTGGAGCGGTGCCGACTCCGCTGCCTCCCGAATGGCACCCGGGCGCCCGCATCGCCCCCCGTCTCCGGTGTAACCGAGACCAGGTCACGCCCCAAGCTCGCCGAATTCGCGCACTCGGTTGCCTTCTGCTTCTGGCGTCAGCCGCGATGGCTGGTCCGTCCGAACCCGACGGCCCATCCACGACCCCGTCGTCGACCACGCAGGCGGCCCCGGCCGCACCGGAGACCCTGCGACCCGTCCGGGTTGCGGCCGGGGTCAATCTCGGGGACGCCTGCGAGTCGTACTACCCGCGCGCCTCGAGGTTCGCCGGCGAGGTCGGTTCGACGACGTTGAAGGTGCTCGTCGGCACCGACGGCCGTGCGAAGGACACCCGCGTCGAGCTGGGATCCGGCTCGAAGAATCTCGACGATGCCGCCATCGCGTGCGTCAAGGAGCAGGGTCGTTTCGTTCCCGCGGTCCAAAACGGCGCGACGATCGAGTCCTGGCAATACATGCGGTGGACATGGCGCTTGCCGGGGATTCCTTCGCCATCCGCCGTTCAAGAGGACTGGCCGGCCCGAGTCGCCGATGCGTACGGCAAGGGCAACTTCGTCGAGGCTGCGACGCTGCTGAGCCCGAAGGCGTCGGCCGGACTCGCACCCGCGCAATTGCTGCTCGCACAGCTGTACCTCAACGGCCAGGGCGTGGAACGCTCGACGGAGGAGGCTCAGCACTGGCTCACACGTGCGGCCGCGCAGGGCGACGCGCAGGCGGCCTTCATGCTCGGGGCTTTCCAGGCGACGGGCAAGTTCGCGCCGGCCGACTACGGCTCCGCGGCCAAGTGGCTGCGAATCGCCGCTCACGAACAGAGCGCTCCCGCGGCCTACATGCTCGCGGAGCTCTATCAGAAGGGCCTGGGCGTCGAGCAGGACCCGTCCAAGGCGTTGGCATGGATGGATGCCGCCATCGCGTATTGCAACGAATCCTGCGGGGATCGCATCGCGATCTACCGCGGCGGACGCCGGACGCTCGCTGCAACGCTGTCCAAGGAACAGCTGGACGCCGCCGCGCGCTGGGACGCACCGGAAGGTCCGACCAGCCTCGCGGTTATGAAGAACCGGGATGCGTTGCAGCGGCGCGGGGTGAACAATCTCCCCGACGAACTCAGCCGGCGGGGCGCGCGGGACGCGATCGTGTTCCTCGCGCGCATCGGGACGGACGGTCGAGTGAAGGAATCGAAGCTCGAAACGGCCGATCGCTCGGACCAGCTGGTCGCGATTACGGAAGAGCTGATCCGCAAGGGCGACTACGAGCCGAAACGGGTCGACGGCACGGCCGTCGAGTCCTGGCAGACCGTGCGCTGGGTCTGGGCGGTGGATCCCGGCAGTTAGCCAATCGCCAGCGCCTGCGTTCGCGGCGTACCGCGCTGCCGCCGACCGGAACACGCGGGGAACGGCCGATGCGAGGAACACCGCGGTCCGTCGCGGCCCCCTCCAACGATCGTCGTGCCTTCGATTGGACGACGGTACCGGGCGGCGCAGCGATCCCTCGCGGCGCCGCCCGCATCGTTCTCGATTCCTAGCAGAGGCAACCCTGCTCGGCCCCGTCGCAGCCACAGTTCTTGCCGCAGCGACAGGCGAGGCTTGCGTAGTCGATCACCACCGTCGTGGGTCCGGACTGGCAGCCGCAGCGGCAACCGGCCCCGGGACAGTTCGCACACGCGCAGCGGGCATTCGTATCGGCGTTCATCGAGGTTCTCCAGAGTGGGATGGAAGGTGTCCATCGAACGCTGCCGTTCGATGGGGACATTCTGCTCGGCCGCGCGCACGGTGCCTTGGACGCAGCCGCCGACATCCTTGAACAAAGGAGCTGACTTGGGATCGCCCCGGGCGGCCGGGGCCTCGCGACGCGGGCCTAGCTCGCCGGCGCGAAGGGCGAGGGGATCTCGAAGAAGTCGCCGCGCATCAGCACGGACGGCGGGATCCCGAACATCTGGTTGAAGGTTCGCGTCAGGTGCGCCGCATCCGCGAAATCGGACGCCTGCGCCGCCGCCGCGAGGTTGGCCTCCCGTCCGATCGCGAGCATCGCCCGGGTCAGCTTGCGCCAGAGCATGTAGCGCCGGAACGGCAGCCCCAGCTGTTCCTTGAAGAGGTGCGCGAAGCGTCCCGGCGACAGGTGTACGAGCCCGGCCGCCGCCTCGAGCGCGTAGCGCAGGTCGTCCGCCTCGCGTATCCGTCGCAGGATCGTCGCGACCCGCGGATCGAAGCGCCGGCTCGGCGGCGAACCGGCACAGAACGCGAGCACGCAATGGCGCACGAGGGAACCTGCGTCCAGGCCCTCCAGGGGCCGCTCCAGGAACGTCCGCAGCTCGCCGCTGCACGCCTGCACGCGCGCGCGCGGCGCGATCGTGAGGTCCGCGGTGAGGGCCGACTGGAGCCAGACGCCTTCGCTCGACTCCGGGTCCACGAAGATCATCGCCCCGGTCGAGCCCTGCGCATTGAACGAGTGCTCGACATCGGGACGCACGATGATCGCCTGTCCTTCGCGCCAGGCGCCGCCCGCGGCGCGGATAGTTGCAACACCGTCGAGCGCCACGAACAGCTGGATCGCGTGATGCGCATGGGCCGGGACCTCACCGCCCGCCTGGCCGACGACCAGGAAGCCGCCTTCCCACAGGTACCAGCGTGGCGCCGCCAGGGCGGCGGCGCCCGACAGCCACACGCCCTGCCGCTCCGTTCCTGCAGCCGGTTTGTTCAAGACCGCCATTGCCTGCGTCCAAGGAACCGGCGGGGCTCGTTCAATACCGCGATGGGCCTTGCTCCCTATCGTGTGTCCCGTGGCACGCCACTGACCGGCGTGCGCCGCACCAGGGGAAATCAATGTCGAGCCCATCGCGGGTGATCCGCGCGACGAAGTGGACACACATCGCCATTCAGCTGCTGCTGGCCGCCACGGCGATCGGCGCTGCGTCGGCAACTCATGTTGTCACGGCAGGTACACGCGCGCAACGAATGGCGACCTTCGCACTCGCAGCCGGAGAGTCTGGTCCGGCACGCGTCGACAGCAGCGAGATTGAGCGGCCGGCGGCGTCGCCCGACGTGCCGCGGGGGCAGCTCACATGAGCGGCGAAGTCGATGCGATCGTCGTCGGCGCTGGGCAGGCGGGCCTCGCAGCCGGCTTTCACCTGCGGCGCGCCGGCCTTCGCTTCTCGGTGCTCGAGGCCTCGTTCGCCGTCGGCAATTCCTGGCGCGATCGCTGGGACAGCCTGCGACTCTTCACGCCGGCACGGTACGACGGCCTGCCTGGCATGCGCTTCCCCGGCGCCGCTGAGGAGCTGCCGGGCAAGGATGCAGTGGCGAACTATCTGGCAGCGCGTGCCGAGCAGTTCGATCTGCCGGTGCGCCTGCGCACGCGCGTGACGAACCTGCGCCGCTCGAACGGGGCGTACCTCCTCACGACCGAGGGTGGCGAGCGGCTCGCGACGCGCGCCGTGATCGTCGCCACCGGCGCGAACCAGCGTCCGCACGTGCCTCGCTTCGCAAGATCACTCCGGCCGCGCATCGTCCAGCTTCACTCGAGCGAGTATCGACGTCCCTCGCAGTTGCCGTCGGGTCCGGTGCTCGTCGTCGGTGCCGGCAACTCGGGCGCACAGATCGCGCAGGAACTGGCCGTTGCCGGGCGGGAGGTCGCGCTGGCCGGCCGCCCGGTCGGTTCGCTTCCCCGGCGCTTCCTCGGCCGGGACGTCTACGACTGGCTCTGGCCGACGTTGATGCGCCCGTCGCTTCGGTGCTGGCTCGGTCGACGCCTGATGGAAGGACGACGCTACGCCGGCGACCCGCTGGTCGGCATCCGTTTGAGCGCGCTGCAGCGTGCCGGCGTGCAGACCGCCGGGCGCGTGAGCGGCGTGCGCGACGGCCTGCCCGTCCTCGAAGGCTCCGATCCCGATCCGGGACTCGCGGCCGTCGTCTGGTGCACCGGGTTCCGGCCGGATTTCGGCTGGATCGAGCTGCCGGTCTTCGGCCTCGACGGTCTTCCCATCCACGAGCGCGGTGTCGTCGCCGGCGCGCCCGGATTGGCCTTCCTCGGGATGCGCTACCAGTTCCGGATGGGTTCGGCGTTGCTCGGGGGCGTCGGTGAAGACGCCGAGTACGTGGCCACCGAGATTGTTCGCTTCCTGCGCTCGAATCCTGCAGACGCCGCTGATGGCGCCATGGGCCAGCGGCCCGCTAAGGCCCGACAGCGGAGCTCGGGCGGCGCGTGATGAGCACCGACAGAATTAGACCCGCGAGGACGTCGAAGGAGAGGCAAAAGCCCGGCCACCACGCAGGGACCCCCGGGTTGTCGACCAGGAACGGATGCATGAAGTCGAAGAGGCCGTGCCCGGCGAGCCCGGCGACGACCAGCCACGGGTTGCCGCGAAAGCCCGCGACGGCGAGCGCGACGAAACACGCCGCGAAGATCGACTCCAACAGCAGTGCCCGCGAGGAGCCGATCATGGCGGCGAACAGGAGGTAGTACGTCGCCACCACGATGACCATCGTCGCGTAGAAGGCGCGGTCGCGGTCGAACCCGGAGACCCGACCGAAGGCGCAGACGAGCGCGGCGAGTCCAAATCCAATCGCGTATTCCATCGTTCCCTCGTCGCCTACCCCGGGCGTGTGCCTTCGAAGCTCGTCTCGCAGCGAACGACGAGGCCCGTCGCTCGAACCGGCGCGCAAAGCAGATGTCCCGCCGCATCAGTAGCCTGTCACAGGACCCGTGTCGTGGCGATCGCATTCATCCGTGTACGAACCGGGATCGGCGGCGATTCGGGGCGACGAGCTTCTGCCGCGGGGATGCGCGCGGCATCGTGAAGAGAACCCCGCACTCAGTGTCGCGACGCGAATCCGATTGCCGGCGCCGCCCGACCGGCTCGCGTGCCGGTGCCCCGGCAGCGGGCGTCGCCGGACGCGAGCGCGACCGTGCGCGACGCCCCGCGGAACTCACCGCCGGTGCGCGTCCGACCGCCAGGGGAGGTGCACCGAACGCATCGCTGAGCGCGCCCGGCCCATTCGGAGATGGCCGGCCCGACTTGGCCGGTCGTGACCACCCCCGAATCTGGGAACACCCTGAGTGAAAACAATACTTGTCATCCCGATGCAGATATGACAAGCTTACTTTGCTTCTTGGGAAGTTTGAATTTCAACTTGTGCCTTGATGATTAAGCCGTGCGCCAAGCGCACCCGGAGGTCCCCATGAAGAAGAGTGCAATGGCCAGGGTCGGTAGGACCACGCTATGGATCCTGCCTGCCGTCGCGGTGGTGGTCGGCCTCGCGGTCGCCATGCCGTGGCTCAAGCTGCAGAACCCGGTGATCGCCAAAGGACTCGGCATCACCGGCGTCGTCTTCCTGATGGGCTACAGCCTCTACGTGACCCAGCGGCAGCAGCGGCGCCTCGACGAGGTGCAGGTCGCGATGCAGGGCTTCGCGAACTCGCGCGGCTGGATCTGGGGCGGCATGGCGACCGTGCTGCTGCTGCTCGTGCCGCCGGTGATGGACGGGCTGGTCGCGTTCGTCAACGAGTTCGGTACCGGCTCCGCCGGCACGACGACGGCGCTCTCCGTCCGGCTCGCCTTCTTCTTCGGCGTCTCGCTCGTGATGATGGTGCAGGCGCTGTGCGTCTCGGTGGCGGCCATCGTCTGGTGGCGTCGCATGGGCGGCGCGGACGACGCACCGTGACGCGCGGCGGAGCGGGAGCATGAAGAACCGCATTCGCGTACTGAGGGCCGAGAAGGGCTGGAGTCAGGCGGAGCTCGCCGAGCGGGTCCGCGTCTCGCGCAATTCGATCAATGCCATCGAGAACGGCCGCTTCGACCCGTCGCTGCCGCTCGCGTTTCGGATCGCCGACAGCTTTGGACTCAGCGTCGAGCAGGTCTTCAACAAGACGGACGCCTGATCGCGCACGGCGTCCGCGCCGCTCGCGATCACGCGGACCCGGCGCGACGAATCGCCTCGCGCACGCGACGAGTGCGCACACCCGGGACGCCGGCGATGCAACCCTTCAGGCGTCCGATTCGTCTAATCAGGTGCACGCTGCCACGCGTCCTCGGTCGCCAGCCCGATGGACGAGGGATGCGTATTGCCCGGACGAATCGCCGTCGCACCTGCCTGAGGAACGCCCATGAATCGCGCCATGCCCGGACTCGCTCTGCTCGCCGTGTCGCTCGTTCTGATGACACCCGCCCATGCGCACGCCGCCGACGGCGCGGCGGCGCTGCAGGTGAAGATCGCCGATCTCGATGCCACGAGCCCCGCCGGCGCGAAGGAAATCCTGCGCCGGCTGCAGTCGGCTGCCGCCCAGGTCTGCGGTCTGACGCCGCGACCGTCGACGGTGCCGGGCGCCGAGGAGTGCGCGAGTCGTGCGGTGGGGCAGGCTGTCTACAGCGCGAACTTGCCGCGGCTCACGTCGGCGTACGTGAACCAGACGGGCCGGCTTCCCCCGCACTGAACCCGGCAGGTCACGCCGGGGGCCCATCGGCACGGCGCGCACCGATCCGTTGCCGGTCAGGGGCGCAGTGCCGCTGCGTCGGGACTCGCGGAGCTAGCGCGCGCCAGAATTTCCCGCGGACTGCGGCGACCGCTGCAGGCGGCTGATGTCGTAGCCCTGCGCCTTGACGAAGCCGACCAGTCGGTCGTACTCGGCCTCGGAGATGGTCGGCGTGCGTGCCATGATCCAGACGAAGTCGCGCTTCTCGCGCGCGATGACGGTCGTGGAATAGTCCGGCGCGAGGTACGAGATGCGGTAGTCCGCCCGGAACGGCCAGACGTACTGCTGGCCCCAGACCGCGTTCGAGGTCCTGTCCACCACGAAGCCGCGCGAGTGGTACTGCTTGCGCGGACCATCGAAGGCGTCGGCATTGAAGCTGTAGACCGTCGCCACCGAGCCATCCGGGTCGAGCGCGTACGTGTCCTTCGCGTTGTACGCGCCCTTCTCAAGGAAGGTCGGGATGTTCGCGATGACGAACCAGTCGCCCATGAACCGGTTCAGGTCGACGTGCGAGACGAGCGCGACTGGCGCGAGGCCCTTCGGCGGCGACGCGCTGCAGCCTACGAGGGCGATGCCGAGGACCGTCGCGGCGCCGGCGAGGCGGATCCAGCCGCGGGAAGAAAGGAGAGTACGCATGGCGTCCGCGAGTTCAGCAGATTCTCGCGACGCCGGCCAGTCGTGCGCGACGGATCGTGCGCGCGCCGCGCGCGTCCAGGACGAGCGCGGTCAGACGCCGCTCAATGCCCCGGGAATTGCGCGGCGAGGAAGGCCGCGGCGCGCTCGAGCACGAAGTAGCGGAACGCCTCCGCGGGCGGCGAGAGCGTCTTCGCGAGCGTGTTCACGACGTGCCAGCGGCGCATCACCGGCAGGCCCTCGACGTTCGGCACCGCGATCAGCCGGTGTTCGAGCTCGAGCCCGAGCGTGTGCAGCGACAGGAGTGCCACGCCCATCCCCGACATCACCGCCTGCTTGATCGACTCGTTGCTCGACATCTGCATCGCGATGCGCGGCGTCATGTGGTGCGCACCCATGTACTCATCGAGCGCCGCGCGCGTGCCGGAGCCGGGCTCGCGGACGATGAACTGCTCGTCGACGAGCGCGCGCGCGGGCACCTCGTCGAGGCGCGTGAAGCGATGATCGACGGCGGTGACCAGCACGTGCGGGTGCAGCGCGAACGGCTCGGCGCGCGTCGGCCAGCCCTTCGGTGGCCGGCCCATGATCGCGAGCTCCACGAGCCCCTCGCGCATCAGGTCGACCAGCTCGTCGCGGTTGTTGCCGATGCGGAGCCTGAGTTCGATGCCCGGGTGCTCGCTGCGGAACTGCGCGAGGAGTCGCGGCAGGAAATATTTCGCGGTGCTGACCATGCCGACGTCGAGCGAGCCGGTCTGCAGGCCGCGGAATTTCGCGACCATGTCCTCCGCGTCGCGCATCACGGCGAGCACCCGCCGGGTGTGGGCGAGCACGTACTCGCCGACCATGGTCAGCGAGATCTGCCGGCGGCTCCGGTCGAACAGCGGCAGACCGACCTCCGTCTCCAACTCCTTGATCTGCATGGAGATCGCGGGCGGCGTCAGCCGGAGCTCGTCCGCCGCGCGTGCAAAACTCAGGTGCCGCGCCACGGAGGCGAAGATTCGGAGCTGCCGGAGGGTGACGTTCTTCATTAAGCAATGCTGAACTCAGGACTAAATCTAACTGACTTCTCCTGAAGTATCGAGCCACCTAGAGTCGGCCCGAACCCTGAGGAGAACCCGTGATGGCCACCGCGCTTCTGAACCCGACCGAAGGCGCCGTCACCGACAAGAAGAAGCGCTACAGCGCCGGCGTCCTCAAGTACCGGCAGATGGGTTACTGGGACGCGGACTACGTGCCCAAGGACACCGACACGATTTGCCTCTTTCGCATCACGCCGCAGGACGGCGTCGATCCGATCGAGGCGGCCGCGGCGGTGGCGGGCGAGTCGAGCACGGCGACCTGGACGGTGGTGTGGACCGACCGCCTCTCGGCCTGCGACAGCTATCGCGCGAAGGCCTTCCGCGTCGAGCCGGTGCCGAACAATCCCGGCCAGTACTTTGCCTGGGTCGCGTACGACATCATCCTCTTCGAGGAAGGCTCGATCGCGAACATGACCGCGAGCCTGATCGGCAACGTCTTCAGCTTCAAGCCGCTGCGCGCGGCGCGGCTCGAGGACATCCGCATCCCGATCGCCTACGTGAAGACCTTCAAGGGGCCGCCGACGGGACTCATCGTCGAGCGCGAGCGCCTCGACAAGTTCGGCCGCCCGCTGCTCGGCGCGACCACGAAGCCCAAGCTCGGCCTCTCCGGCCGCAACTACGGCCGCGTGATCTACGAGGGGCTGAAGGGCGGCCTCGACTTCATGAAGGACGACGAGAACATCAACTCGCAGCCGTTCATGCACTGGCGCGACCGCTACCTGTACGTGATGGACGCGGTCAACAAGGCGAGCGCGGCGACCGGCGAGGTCAAGGGCTCCTACCTGAACGTCACGGCGGCGACGATGGAGGACATCTACGAGCGCGCCGAGTTCGCGCACGAGCTCGGCTCGGTCATCGTGATGATCGACCTGGTGGTTGGCTGGAGCGGCATCCAGAGCCTCTCCAACTGGTGCCGGCGCCACGACATGATCCTGCACCTGCACCGCGCAGGGCACGGCACCTACACGCGCCAGAAGAACCATGGCGTCAGCTTCCGCGTGATGGCGAAGTGGCTGCGCCTCGCCGGCGTCGACCACATGCACGCGGGCACCGCGGTCGGCAAGCTCGAGGGCGACCCGCCGACCGTGCAGGGCTACTACCACTGCTGCCGCGACAGCTACACGAAGCAGGACTTTTCGCGCGGCCTCTACTTCGACCAGGACTGGTGCGACCTCAAGAAGGTGATGCCAGTCGCCTCGGGCGGCATCCACGCGGGCCAGATGCACCAGCTGCTCGACCTGTTCGGCGACGACGTCGTGCTGCAGTTCGGCGGCGGGACGATCGGCCACCCGGCCGGCATCCAGGCCGGCGCGGTCGCGAACCGCGTCGCGCTCGAGGCGATGGTCAAGGCCCGCAACGAGGGCCGCGACATCGCGAACGAGGGTCCCGACATCCTGCGGCGAGCCGCGCAGTTCTGCACACCGCTGCGCCAGGCGCTCGACACCTGGGGCGACATCACCTTCAACTACACGCCGACCGACACGTCGGACTTCACGGCCACGCCCGCGGTCGCGGGCTGACGGCGGGAGCACGCCCCATGATGACGAACCCGACCGGCCGGCTGACGCAGGGCCAGTTCAGCTTCCTGCCCGACCTCACGGACGCCGAGATCGGGCTGCAGGTCGAGTACGGGCTCGGCCGCGGCTACGCCTGGAGCGTCGAGTACACCGACGACCCGCATCCCCGCAACACCTACTGGGAGATGTTCGGGATGCCGATGTTCGACCTCAAGGACGCGGCCGGCGTGCTGCTCGAGCTGCGCAGCTGTCGCCAGACCTTCCCCGACCACTACATCCGGCTGGTCGCGTTCGACTCGACGCGCGGCATCGAGAGCGTCGCAATGAGCTTCATCGTCCAGCGTCCGCGCCGCGAGCCGGGCTTCAGCCTGAGCCGCGAGGAAGGGCCGGGCAGGACCCTGCGCTACACGATCCGCGGCCACGAGGGCGACAAGCCGGAGGGGGAGCGCTACCGTGAGTGAGCGCGTGCGCCTCGCCGCCTTCGATGCGTCACCGCGTCGCGATGGCTAGCCCGCTCTACTCGCTGCCCGGCGCTCCGGCGCCGGAGACGGCGGCGCCCGCTACCGTCCCGGCCGCGGCCCCGCCGCGCACGATCGGCGAGGTGCTGGCGCAGTCACAGGCCGGGGCAGTGATCGACGAGCTCGACGCCGCGCTCGTCGGCCTCGCGCCCGTCAAGGCGCGCATCCGCGACATCGCCGCGCTCCTCGTGGTCGACCGGCTGCGGCTCGCGATCGGCCTCGAGGCGCAGACGCCGAGCCTGCACATGTGCTTCACCGGCAACCCCGGCACCGGCAAGACCACGGTCGCGATGCGCATCGCCGAGATCCTCCACCGCCTCGGCTACGTCCGCAAAGGCCACCTGGTCGCGGTCACGCGCGACGACCTCGTCGGCCAGTATATCGGCCACACCGCGCCGAAGACCAAGGAAGTGCTGAAGAAGGCCATGGGCGGGGTGCTCTTCATCGACGAGGCGTACTACCTCTACCGGCCGGAGAACGAGCGCGACTACGGCCAGGAGGCGATCGAGATCCTGCTGCAGGTCATGGAGAACCAGCGCGACGACCTGGTCGTGATCCTGGCCGGCTACCGCGAGCGGATGGAGGCGTTCTTCCGCTCCAACCCCGGCATGCGCTCGCGGATCGCGCACCACATCGACTTCCCCGACTACGAACCCGGCGACCTGCTGCGGATCGCGTCGCTGATGCTCGAGGCCCAGCACTACCGGCTCGACGACGGTGCGCGGGCCGCGTTCGAGGAATACCTCGCGCGGCGCATCCGCCAGCCGCACTTCGCCAACGCCCGCAGCGTCCGCAACGCGCTCGACCGCGCGCGGCTGCGCCAGGCGAGCCGGCTGTTCGCCGAACCCGACCGCGCGTGGACGGCGGCGGACCTGACGACCATCACCGCGGCGGATATCCGCGCCAGCCGGGTCTTCGCCGACCCGCCGCCGGCCGGCTAGGGGAGAGGCGCATGCACCAGGGGCGTACCACGCTCTCGAAGTTCCTGATCGAGCAGCTCGACGGCATCGACGGCGCGCGCGAGCTCGGCGCGCTGCTGGTCGACGTCGCCGCCGCCGTGAAGGCGATCTCGGCGATGACGGCGAAGGGCGCGCTCGGTGGCTACCTCGGCACCGTCGGCACCGAGAACGTGCACGGCGAGACCCAGGCCAAGCTCGATGTCGTCGCGAACGACACGCTGCTGCGCGCCTGCGAATGGGGCGGCCTCGTCGCCGGCATGGCGTCCGAGGAGCTCGACGAGCCGTACCCGATCCCCGCCCAGTACGCCCGCGGCCGCCTGCTGCTGATCTTCGACCCGCTCGACGGTTCCTCGAACGCCGACGTCAACGTCTCGGTCGGCACGATCTTCTCGGTGCTCCGCCACGAGTCGGACGCGGCACCCGCGACGGCCGACTACCTGCAGCCCGGCCGCCGCCAGGTCGCCGCCGGCTACGCGATCTACGGGCCGGCGACGATGCTGGTGCTCACCGTCGGCAAGGGCACGCACGGCTTCACGCTCGACCGCGAGATCGGCAACTTCATCCTGACGCATCCGAACTTCGCGATCCCGCCGTCGACCAGCGAGTTCGCGATCAACACCAGCAACGCGCGCTTCTGGGAATCGCCCGTGCACCGCTACGTGACCGAGTGCCAGGCCGGGCGCAGCGGCCCGCGCGGGCGCGACTTCAACATGCGCTGGATCGCCTCGCTGGTCGCCGAGGTGCACCGGATCCTGGTGCGCGGCGGCGTCTTCATGTACCCGCGCGACCTCAAGGACCCGAGCAAGCCCGGCCGGCTGCGCCTGCTCTACGAGGCGAGCCCGATCGCCTTCCTGGTCGAGCAGGCCGGCGGCTTCGCGAGCACCGGGCGGAAGCAGCTGCTCGAGGTCGCGCCGGAGGGCCTGCACCAGCGCGTTCCCGTCGTGCTCGGCTCGCGCGAGGAGGTCGAGCGGATCGAGCGCTACCACGTCGACCACGACACGGGGGCGGACGCCCCGTTCGAGTCGCCGCTCTTCAACGAGCGCTCGCTGTTCCGGCCCGAGGCGCGGGCCTGAGCCGGCCCGGCCGCCCGCCAGCCGCCATGTCCGTCCTGCACCCGATCATCGCGGTCACCGGCTCCTCCGGGGCCGGCACCACGACCGTGATGAAGAGCTTCGCGCACATCTTCCGCCGCGAGGGCATCGTCGCCCAGGTCATCGAGGGCGACTCGTTCCACCGCTTCGACCGCGTCGAGATGCGCGCGCGCGTCCGCGCCGCCGACCACGGCGAGGGCCCGCAGATCAGCCACTTCGGCCCGGAGTCGAACCTGCTCGCCGAGCTCGCGGCGACCTTCGCGGAGTACGGCGAGCACGGCCGCGGGCGGGTTCGCCGCTACATCCACGACGAGGTCGAGGCGCGCGAGCTCGGCGGCGAACCAGGCACCTTCACCGAGTGGCAGCCGATGGCGGCCGGCAGCAACGTGCTCTTCTACGAGGGGCTGCACGGCGGCTACGTGGGCCCTGGGGCGGACGTCGCCCGGCACGTCGACCTGCTGGTCGGCGTGGTGCCGATCGTGAACCTCGAGTGGATCCAGAAGCTGCACCGCGACAAGACCCTGCGCGGCTACAGCTCCGAGGCCGTGATCGAGACGATCCTGCGGCGGATGCCGGACTACGTGAACCACATCTGCCCGCAGTTCAGCCGCACGCATGTGAACTTCCAGCGCGTGCCCACCGTCGACACCAGCAACCCGTTCACTGCCCGTGACATCCCGTCGGCGGACGAGTCGATGGTGGTGATCCGCTTCGCGAACCCGAAGGGCATCGACTTCCCATACCTGCTGTCGATGCTGCACGGTTCGTGGATGAGCCGCCCGAACAACATCGTGGTGCCGGGCGGCAAGATGGGGCTCGCGATGCAGTTCATCTTCACGCCGATGATCCTGCGGCTGATGGACCAGCAGAAGCGCGCGCTGCGCGGAGTCGCCTGAGGTGCGCGACGTCCCGGGCAGAGTCGCATGACGGCGGTCGCCCACCCGACGGCCGGGCGCTGGCGCCCGGTGCCGCTGCGCGCGGTGCTGTTCGACCTCGACGGCACGCTGCTCGACACGGCAGGCGACATCGCCCTCGCGCTCAATCGCAGCCTGATCGCGACCGGCCGCAGCGCGGTCGCCGCGGACGCGGTTCGCGGCTGGGTCGGGCAGGGGGCCGAGGTGCTCGTGCAGCGGGCGCTCAGGAGCTTCGGTGCGAAGGCGACGCCGGTCGACGTCGCCGCGCTGCTGTCGGCGTTCCTGCTGCACTACGCGCACCTGCAGCAGGCGGGCGAGTCGACGGCCACGCCCTATCCCGGGGCGGAGTTTGCGCTGCGCACCCTTCGATCCGGGCGGCTGCGCGTGGCGGTCGTTACCAACAAGCCCTACGCGCTCGCGACCGCGGCGCTCGAGTGCGCCGGGCTCGCGCGGCTCATCGATGCGGTCGTCGGCGGGGATACGTGCCAGCAGCGCAAGCCCGATCCCGGACCGCTCGACCATGCCTGCTGGCTGCTCGGCGTGCGCGCATCCGAGGCCGTGATGGTCGGTGACTCGCTGAACGACGTGACGGCCGCCCGTGCCGCCGGGATGCCGGTCGTCTGCGTGCCACACGGCTACCGCGAGGGCCTGAGCGCGGCGGAACTGCCCTGCGACCGGCTCGTGACCGGGCTCGAGGAGCTTCCCGAGGCGCTGCTCGGGCCGCTCGCGGCGGCCTGGGCGGCGCGCTGACGGTCGCTGACGCGTTGCCGTCCGCTGCACCCGTCACCGCGCTGATCTGGGACGTCGACGGCACGCTCGCCGAGACCGAGCGCGACGGACACCGGGTCGCCTTCAACGCCGCCTTTCGCGCAGCCGGGCTCGCCTGGGACTGGAGCGTCGAGCGCTATGGCGAGCTGCTCGCCGTCGCGGGCGGACTGGAGCGCCTGCGCTTCGACATGCAGGACCGCGCCGACGCACCACGCGATCCTGCGGAGCGGGAGGCCCTCGCGCGTCGCCTGCACGCCCTGAAGAACGCCTGCTATGCCGAGATCGTGGCCGTGACCGGCGTACCGCTACGGCCGGGCGTGGCGGAGCTGCTCGAGGACTGCCGCCGCACGGACGTGGCACTCGCGATCGCGACCACGACCAGCCAAGCGAACGTCGAGGCGCTGCTCGGCAGGCAGCTCGGCAGCCGCTGGCGGCGCGACTTTCGGGCGGTGCTCTGCGCCGAGGACGCGCCCCGCAAGAAACCCGATCCGCAGGTCTACGAACTCGCCCGCGCGGCACTCGGGCCCGCGGCCGCGGGCGCCGTCGCGATCGAGGACTCGCCGGCCGGCGTCGCCGCCGCGCGCGCCGCCGGATTCCCGGTGCTGGTCGCGCGCAGCCTCTACTTCGCCAGCGCGCCGCTCGACGGTGCGCTGGCCGTTGGCCCGTCGCTCGGCGAGACCCGCGGCTGGTCGCCGGCGGTGCGCTCGGGCGCATCCCGCGTCGACCTCGAGCAGGTGCGGGAATTCCTCGCGCGCGCCTGATCAGGCCTTCAGCGTCGCGTCGAGGAAGGCGTCCGCCTCCCGCAGCACCGCCGCGCGCCGCTCCGCAGACCACGAGGCGAGCGTGCGGTAGGGCATCGCGAGCCGCGGGTTTGGGCCGAGCGTCTGCTCGTGCCGGAGCAGGAAGGCCCAGTAGAGGTAGTTGAAGGGGCAGGCCCGCGGTCCGCTCTTCTGGCGCACGTCGAAGGCGCATTGCCCGCAGAAGTCCGACATCCGGTCGATGTACGCCCCCGAGGCGGCGTACGGCTTCGAGGCCAGTCGCCCGCCGTCCGCGAACACCGCCATGCCGAGCGTGTTCGGCATCTCCACCCACTCGAACGCATCGGCGTAGACGGCGAGATACCAGCGCTCGATCTCGTGCGGCGCGATGCCGGCGAGCAGCGCGAAGTTCCCGGTCACCATCAGCCGCTGGATGTGGTGCGAGTACGCGTGGCGCTCGGTCGAGCGCACCACCTCGTGCAGGCAGCGCATCGGTGTGTCAGCGGTCCAGTAGAAGGCCGGCAGCGGCCGCGAGGCGCCGAGCACGTTCGACCCTCCGTACCCGGGCATCAGCATCCAGTAGACGCCGCGCACGTACTCGCGCCAGCCGAGGATCTGCCGGATGAAGCCCTCGACGGCATTCAGCGGTGCGGCATCCGCGCGCCACGCGGCCTCGGCCGCCTGGCAGACCTCGCGCGGCGACAGCAGCCCGAGGTTCAGCGCCGGCGCGAGCAACGAGTGGAACAGAAACGCCTCCCCCGCCTTCATCGCGTCCTGGTAGTCGCCGAAGCTCGGCAGGCCCGTCGCGAGGAAGTCCGCGAGCGCGCGCCGCGCCTCGGCCCGGGTCACGGGCCAGCCGAAGTCCGCGACCGAGCCGAAGTGCCCGCCAAAGCGCCCGGTGACGAGCGCGATCACCTCGCGGGTGACCGCATCCGGCGCGAAGCGCGCGCGGGCCGGGAGCTCGAGCCCGCGCGGCAGCCGCTTGCGGTTCTCGGCGTCGTAGTTCCACTCACCGCCCGCGGGCAAGCCGTCGTCGAGCAGCACGCCGTGCTCGCGGCGCATCTCGCGGTAGAAGTGCTCCATGCGCCAGCTCCGCCGGCCGTGCGCCCAGCGCGCGAAGCGCTCGCGTGTCGCGTAGAAGCGGCTGTCATCGCGGATCTCGACCGGCAGCCCCGTGCGCGCCGACCAGCGGCGCATGTCCTCGAGGACGCGCCACTCGCCGGGCTCGGTCGCGACGATGCGTCGCGCGCCGTGCCGCGCCGCCGCCCGGGCGACCTCGCCCGCGAGGCTGCCGGTATTGCCCGGCGCGTCGAGCGCGACGTAGTCGACGCGGATCTTCCGCTCCCGAAGCTCGGCCGCGAAGTGGCGCATCGCCGCGAGCACCAGCACGATCTTCTGCGGATGGTGCGCGACGTACGTTGCTTCCTCGGCGACCTCCGCGAGCAGCACCGTATCGTTCGCCGTATCGAGACCGTCGAGCGCCGAAAGCTCGGGCGACAGCTGGTCGCCGAGCACGACTCGCAGGGTGCTCATGGCGTGCCTCGCGGCGTGGCCCGCGGCGCGGTCGGCAGGGGCCGCGGGTACGATTGCACGCGCACAGAGTGGAAGAGGCGGGAGACCGGCATGCCCGCCATGATTGGAGGCGGCCGGGGGCTCGTCAACCGCGGCGAGGCCGCGCGAGCACCCGGCACCGTGTACAGCGCGCCGACAGACCTGCTATACCTTGGGCTTCCTCGGGGGGCGAGTCGACGCTGATGCGCGCGCAGTATCCGTTTTCGGCCATCGTCGGGCAGGACGCGCTCCGTAGCGCGCTTCTCGCCACCGCCGTCGATCCGGCGATCGGTGGCGTACTCGCCTTCGGCGAGCGCGGCACCGGCAAGTCCACGGCCGTGCGCGCGCTCGCCGCACTGCTGCCGCCGATGACCGTCGTCGACGGCTGCCGCTATCACTGCGATCCGGCCGAGGCGGGCGCCTATTGCGACGAGTGCGCAGCCGCCTACGCGCGCCGCAAGCCGCGCACGCGCTCGGTGCCGGTGCCCGTCGTCGACCTGCCGCTCGGCGCAACCGAGGACCGGGTCGTCGGGGCGCTCGATCTCGAGCGTGCGCTGACGCAGGGAGTCAAGGCCTTCGAACCGGGGCTGCTGGCCCGCGCGCACCGCGGCTACCTGTACGTCGACGAGGTGAACCTGCTCGAGGACCACCTGGTCGACCTGCTGATCGACGTCGCCGCCTCCGGCGAGAATCTCGTCGAGCGCGAGGGGCTCAGCATCCGCCACCCGGCGCGCTTCGTGCTGATCGGCAGCGGCAACCCGGAGGAGGGCGAGCTGCGGCCGCAGCTGCTCGACCGCTTCGGCCTCTCGGTCGAGGTGCGCACGCCGCGCGACCTCGCGACGCGCGTCGAAGTCGTGCGGCGCCGCGACGCGTTCGACCGGGACCCGGCGACCTTTGTCCGTCGCTGGCAGGAGGAGGAAGCGAAGATCCGTCGCCAGATCCTCGCGGCGCGCCGGCGTCTTCCGGGGGTGCGCGTGCCGGAGCCGATGCTCGAGCGCGCGGCGGCACTCTGCCTGAGCCTGGGCACCGACGGCCTTCGGGGTGAACTCGCCCTCGTGCGCGCCGCGCGCGCGGCGGCGAGCCTCGTGGGCGCGAAGAGCGTCACCGAGGCACACCTGCGCGAGGTCGCGGCCGCAGCCCTCGGCCACCGCCTGCGCCGGGATCCGCTCGATGAGTCGGGCTCCCTCGTTCGCATCGAGCGGGCGGTCGCCGAAGCCTGGGGCCCGTGAGCCCGGAAGACACGGCCGGGCGCCTGCGCGACGCGATCGCCGCGGCCGCTATCCTGGCGGTCGATCCATCGGGGCTCGGCGGCATCTGCCTGCGGGGACCGGCCGGCGTCCTGCGCGACCTCTGGCTCGAGTCGCTGCGGTGCGCGCTGCCGCCCGGCGGGCGCGTGCGCCGCGTCCCGGCGCACGCGAGCGAGGGCCGCCTGCTCGGCGAACTCGACCTCGAGGCGACGCTCGCGGCCGGCCGGCCGGTGATCGCCAGCGGGCTGCTGGCCGCCGCCGACGGCGCGCTGCTCGTCCTCGCCGGCGCGGAGCGTCTCGACCGGCGGACCGCCGCGCACTACGGCCGCGTGCTCGACGAGCGCCGCGTGCCGCCGGTGCGGGGCGAGGCCGGCCCGACGGACGAGGTTCACCTCGGTCTCGTGGCGCTCGACGAGAGCGAGGGCGACGATGATCCGCCCGCGGCGGGCCTGCGCGACCGCCTCGCGCTCCACCTCGACCTCGAGGGGCTGCGCGCCACCCGACTCGACCCGGGGCCGTCGGCCGACGCGGTGATCGCCGCAAGGACGCGCCTCGACCGCACGAGCGTCCCGGACGCGCTGCTCGAGGAGCTGACGCGGGCGGCGCTGCTGCTCGGGATTGATTCCGCGCGGGCACCGCTGCAGGCCGTGCGCGTCACGCGCATCGCGGCGGCGCTCAACGGTCGCGCCGAGGCCATCGCCGAGGATGCGGCGCTCGCCGCCCGGCTCGTGCTCGCGCCACGGGCGACCCGCGTGCCGGCCGAGGACGCGGCACCGCCGCCGGCCGAGCCGCCGCCGGATCGCACCGACGTGCCCCCGGAGGAGGCGGAGCCGGGCGCCGACTCGCTCGATGCGAACGCCGACCTCGTGCTCGAGGCGGCGCGCGCCGCGATCCCGCGCGCGCTGCTCGATGCGCTGACCGCGGGCGGCGCGCCGCGGGCCGCACGAGCCGCCGCCGGTCGTTCCGGCGCGGAGGTGCGCGGCGCGCTTCGCGGCCGGCCCGCGGGCGTTCGCGCCGGCGCTCCGGATGGCCGCCGCCGCCTCAGCCTCCTCGATACGCTGCGGGCCGCGGCGCCGTGGCAACGGCTGCGCCGGGCGATACCCGGACGAGCCGCGGCGCCGCGCATCCTCGTGCGCCGCGACGACCTGCGGGTGCGCACGTACCAGTCGCGCACCGAGACGACGACGATCTTCGTGGTCGATGCCTCAGGCTCCGCCGCCATGCATCGTCTCGCGGAGGCCAAGGGCGCGGTCGAGCTCGTACTCGCCGATTGCTACGTGCGCCGCGACCGCGTTGCGCTGGTCGCGTTCCGGCGCACGACCGCGGAACTGCTGCTCGCCCCGACCCGCTCGCTCGTCCGCGCCAAGAAGTCGCTCGCTCAGCTCGCCGGCGGCGGCGGCACCCCGCTGGCCGCGGGCCTCGACGCCGCCGCCCGCCTTGCGGCGCAGATCCTGCGTCGCGGCGGCACGCCGACCGTCGTCGTGCTGAGCGACGGGCGTGCCAACGTCGCGCTCGACGGCAGCCCCGGCCGGGGTCGCGCCGAGGACGATGCCCGGGCCGCCGCGCAGCGGCTGCGGCTCGCGGGGGCGGCCGTGCTCTTCGTCGACACGTCGCCGCGGCCTGCGGCCGCGGCGCGCGAGCTCGCCGACACGATGCGCGCCCGTTACCTGCCGCTGCCGCACGCCGACGCGCGCGTGCTATCGCGCGCCGCGACGTCCCTCAACGGCCGCTGAGCGCCATGACAGACCCGTCCCCGGTCGATTCCCGGATGTCTCCGCCTGCCGCGACCGGCGCGACCCTGACCGAAGTCCTCGCCGGCGGAACCCGCTGGAAGCTGCTCGACACGGGCGGGGACAGCCGCGAGTGCGCGCTGCTCCTGCACGGTGCCGGATCCTCGTCCCACTCCTGGCAGAGGCTCCTGCCGTGGCTGCTGCCGCGGTACCGCGTGCTCGCCCCGGATCTTCCCGGTCACGCGGGCACTGCCGCCATCTCCCTCGGCGAGGACGGCATGCGTGCGATGGCGGACGCGGTGGTGGCGCTGCTGCGGGTTCGCGGCGCAACGCCGACCGTCCTCCTCGGTCATTCGGCCGGCGCAGCGCTCGCCGCGCGCCTCACCATCGACGGTCGCGTCCGGCCGCGCCGGCTGGTCAGCGTGAATGGCGCGTTCTTCGCCTGGCGGGGTTTCGCCGGCTCGACCTTCGCGCCGCTCGCGAGTGCGCTCGCCTCGCTGCCGGCACTGACCGCCTTGGTCGCGAAGCGCGCACGTTCGCCGGGCTCGATCCGCCACCTGATCGCGAGCACCGGCTCGGCACTCGATGCCGCCGGCGTCGCCGAGTATGAGCGGCTCTTCCGCGATCCCGGCCACGTTGCCGGCACGCTCGCAATGATGGCGCACTGGAACCTGGCGGCGCTCGAACGCGACCTGCCGCGACTCGCGCTTCCGCTGCTGCTGATCGCGGGAACCAACGACCGCGCCGTGCCGCCCGCACACGCCGGGCGCGTACAGGCGCTCGTGCCGGGGAGCGCGGTCGCGCAGCTCACCGGCCTCGGCCACCTCGCCCACGAGGAGGACCCGGCCCGCGTCGCGCGACTGCTCGAGGACTACCTCGCCGAGCCGTCGCGCTGAAGCCGGTCGGGCGTCAGCCGCCGCCGTCGCGGGCGCGGCCGACGATCGCGTGCCGCAGGTGCCGGATCGAGAGCGCCGCGAGCAGACCCACCACCGGGATGCTGATCGCCATCACGACCTCCGGGCGGACCGCGACGCCGATCTCGTCGAGACCCTTCGCCACGTCGCCGATCAGCGCCACCACGTAGTAGGTGATGGCCGCCACCGAGAGTCCCTCGACAGTCTGCTGCAGGCGCAGCTGCGCGGCCGAGCGCCGGTCCATCGACTCGAGCAGCTGCTGGTTCTGCGACTCGCGCGTGAGGTCGATGCGCGTCGCCAGCAGCTGGTTGACGCGGGCGACACGCCGCGACAGCGCGTCCTGGCGGTTCGCGACCGCGCGGCACGTCGCGATCGCTGGCGCGAGCCGGCGGTCGATGAATTCGCCGAGCGTCTGCGAGCCCGGGATGCGCGTCTCGCGCAGCTCGAGCGTGCGCCGCTGCACCAGCTCGTAGTAGGCGAAGGCGGCGCGGAACCGATAGTCGCTCGCCGCCTCCTCCCGGCCGACGGCGGCCTCGAGTCGCGTCAGGCGCTCGAGCAGCGGCGCCTCATCCCGCGGCGCGGCGGTGGCGAGCTCGGTGGTCACCGCGGCGACCTCCGCCTCGGCGCGCGCCAGGAACGGCGCGAGATCACGCGCCGCGGGCAGGGCGAGGAGCGCCAGCATCCGGTAGGTCTCGATCTCGAGCAGCCGCTGCAGCATGCGCCCCGACTGCCGCGGGCTCATGTCGCGGTCCTGCACGACGAGCCGCATGAAGCCATCCGTGCGCAGCTGGAAATCGCTCAGCGCGCGGCCGCCGGCGTCGCCGATGTCGCCGCCGATCAGGCCGTTGCCGTCGAAATAGCGGCGCGCGAGAACGTCGGGATCGGCCGCCGGATCCCAGGGCAGCAGCACGGCATGCAGGGCCACGAGGGTCTCGCCGCGAAGGCCCGCGAGCCAGTCCGCCGGCAGCTGGTCGAGGGCGGTCTCTGCGAACGGGTCGCCGCCGAGGCCGGGCCGCATGAAGGTGTAGCGGTAGAACTCTGTGTGCCGCTCGTAGCGCACGCCGAGCCCATGGAGATCGGCGCGGCAGTGGTTCTGCGGCGCGCCGGGGGAGGCGAGGCCGTGCCGCGCGAACAGCGCCTCGAGCTGCGCCCACTCGACACGACCGTCGGACCCCGGGCCGGTCAGGATCGCGAGGTAGGAAACCCGCAGCGGCGAGTCGAGCGCATCGGGCGGTCGCGCATGCGCTTCCCCGGCGAGCTCGCGCCGGCGCGGGTGGTCACTCGGAATTGCCATGCCGCGTCCCTGGTGCGGAGTGTGGTGCTCCCGGGCCGACACTACGGTGTTTGGGCGACGAGCGCACGTGGCAACACAGGGGTCGGTTGCTACACTCGCGCGACGATGGATCGCTCAATGACCGACGGCTCCTCCAAGAGCGTGCGATCCGCACGCCACGCGGTCGTGATCGGCGCCGGCTTCGGCGGGCTCGCCGCGGCGGTCCGGCTCGGCGCGCGGGGCTATCGCGTGACGCTCCTCGAGGCGCTCGACCGGCCCGGAGGTCGGGCGCGGGTGCTGCGCGAAGGGGGCCATACTTTCGACCTCGGCCCCACGATCATCACGGCGCCGTTCCTGCTCGAGGAGCTGTGGCGGCTCGCCGATCGCTCGTTCGCGGGCGAGATCTCGCTCAGCGCGCTCGATCCCTTCTACCGGCTGCGCTTCTCCGACGGCACGACGCTCGATGCGCGGGCGCGCGAGGAGGACCTGCTGGACGAGATCCGCCGGCTCGCGCCCGCGGACGAGGCCGGCTTCCGCCGCTTCCTCGCCGCCAGCGAGGAGCTCTACGCGCTCGGCTTCGAGTCGCTCGCGCACCGGCCCTTCGACGGCCTCGGCGACATGCTGCGCGCACTGCCCGGGCTCGTGCGGCTGCGGGCCGACCGGTCCGTGTACCGGCTCGCTGCCCGCCATGTCCAGGACGAGCGCCTGCGCTTCGCGCTCAGCTTTCATCCGCTCTTCGTCGGCGGCAACCCGTTCACGACGACCGCCGTCTACGGGCTCATCTCCGCACTCGAGCGCCGGCACGGCGTGCACTTCGTGCGCGGCGGTACGGGCCAGCTGGTCGAGGGCCTGGTCTCGCTGATCACGGGGCAGGGGAACGCCGTGCGGCTCGGCGCCCGCGTCGAGGAAATCCTCGTCACCCGCCGCCGCGTGCAAGGCGTGCGGCTCGCGGACGGCGAAACGATCGCCGCGGATGTCGTCGTCTCGAACGCCGATCCCGCGACGACCTACGGGCGCCTCGTGCCGTCCGCGGCGCGACCGCCGGCGACGGTTCGTCGCCTGTCGCGGGCGCGGTACTCGATGGGCGTGTTCGTGTGGTACTTCGGCACGCGACGACGCTATCCCGAGGTGCCACATCACACGATCCTGGTGGGACCCCGCTACCGGGCACTGCTCGAGGACATCTTCGACCGCCAGGTGCTGGCCGGGGACTTCAGCCTCTACCTGCATCGCCCGACTGCCACCGACGCTTCGCTCGCGCCGCCGGGATGCGATACATTCTATGCGCTGTCGCCCGTGCCGAACCTGCGGGCGGCGATCGACTGGACGCGCGAAGCGGAGCCCTACCGGTGCGCGATCGAGCGACTGCTGACGTCGACCCTGCTGCCGGACCTGCCGGCGCAGCGGAGCGTGTCGCGCGTGCTGACGCCGCTCGACTTCCGCGACGAGCTCGACGCGCCGTGGGGAGCGGCTTTCTCGCTGCAGCCGCTGCTGTCGCAGAGCGCGGCATTCCGTCCCCACAACCGCAGCTCGAGCTTGCGGCACCTGTACCTGGTCGGTGCCGGCACCCATCCGGGTGCGGGCGTTCCCGGCGTGCTGTCGTCGGCGCGCGTCCTCGATGCCGTCGTGCCCCATGCCGCGGCCCTTGACTAGCCTCGAGGCAGCCGACGTCGCGGCGTGCCGGCAGCTGCTCGCGAGCGGCTCGCGCAGCTTCCACGTCGCCTCGTTCCTGCTGCCGGCACGCGAGCGGCGCGCGGCGACGGTGTTCTACGCGTTCTGCCGCCGCGCGGACGACCTCGTCGACCTGGGCGGTGATCCGGCCGCAGCCTGCGAGGCGCTGCGGGCGCGCCTCGCCCACCTCTACGGCGGGCGCCCGGACCGCGAGGACCGCGCCCTCGCCGCCGTGGTCGCCGACTTCGGCATCCCGCGAGTCGTGCTCGAGGCGCTCGTCGAGGGCTTCGCCTGGGATGCCGCCGGCCGGCACTACCGCAGCTTCGCCGAGCTCGAGGCCTACGCCGTGCGCGTCGCAGGCACCGTCGGCCTCGTGATGTCGCTGATCCTCGGGGTCGCCGACCGCTCGGCGCTCGCGCGTGCCTGCGACCTCGGGGTCGCGATGCAGCTCAGCAACGTCGCCCGCGACGTCGGCGAGGATGCGCGTCGCGGTCGCCTCTACCTGCCCCTCGACTGGCTCGCGGAGGCGGGCATCGACGCCGGCGCGTTCCTCGCCGCGCCGACGCATACCCCGGCGCTCGGCTCCGTGGTCGCGCGGCTGCTGACGCTGGCCGAGCGCCGGTATGCGCGCGCCGCGAGCGGCATCGGCGAGCTGCCGCTGCGCTGCCGGCCCGCGATCCACGCCGCGCGGCTGCTGTACGCCGGCATCGGGCGCGAAGTGAGGCGCCGCGGCTGCGATGCGGTCGGCGGCCGCGCGCACGTCGGCGCGCTCGCCAAGTCCGGCCTCGTGCTGCGCGCGCTCGCCGCGAGCGCGCGCCCGGCGCACGCCGACCCGACTCCCGCCGGCGGGGTCGCCGCGCTGCTGGTGGCGGCCGCGGCCACCTCGGACGGCCCGGCGCGACGGCGACGGCTGGCCGACCGGGTCGTGGGCGCACTCGAGCTGCTCGCGAGCCTCGAGGCACGCCGCGGCGCGGCGCTCGGTACGCTGCCCGGACGGGGCTGAACGCGCCGTGTCCGCTCACCTCGGCGGCCTGATCGAGCTGGTGGTCGTGTTCGCGTTCGTGCTCGGCATCGGCGTGGTCGAGCTCGTGGCGCTGCGCTACGACCGGCGCCGCGATCGGACGCCGCCGGCCGCCACTAGCCGCGACGCGGCATCCGGAACGGCAGCAACGCCTGCACCCAAGGCCGACGGAAGCGACTGAGCGAGAGCGACTCGTGCACGCCCTCGAGCGGCTCGCCGTCGAGGCGGGTCGCCACCTGCGAGCGCGCGTAGAATGGGCCGTCCTCGAGCGTGCGCACGAGACGCGAGGCCGACGGCGCACCGCGCAGCCGCCGCTCGAGCCCCCAGCGGGTGGCGGGCAGTGGCGCATCCGCGAGCAGCTCGGCGGGCCCGCCGCGGCCCGCCGCGTCGAGCGCGAACGCCCAGGCCGCGCGGCTGCCGTCGCGGCGCACGACGTCGTACTGCAGCCGCACTTCGCGCGCACCGGTGAGCCGCGACCACTGCCAGCGCTCGAAGGCGTCCTCGAGCGGCTCCTCGCCGGCGTTGTGGTCGAGGTAGCCCGAGCCCGACCAGGCGCAGCGCGGCGCGTCGAGCTCCACGGTGACGCGACCGCGCGGCACGAGCGCGCTCCAGCGGTGGCGGCCGTGCGCATCGAGCGCGAGCGGCGACAGGGCGTCGGCTTCGGGCTCGATCCGGACGCGCCCGCGCAGGCGGCGCGGCCAGGGCACCGAGACCTCGTCGAATTCTGCCTCGACGACCCCGCCGCGGACCTGCAGCCGGCTGGCGCCGACCTGCAGGCTCGCCGTGTCGCGACGCAGCGCGTGCGCACCGCGCTCGGTCATGGCCCAGCGGCTGGCCGCGCCCTGCACGGAGACGTTGAAGGCGACGTGGTCGCAGGCGCGCGCCGTGCCGCGCGCCCGGGCGCGCGCGTAGTAGGGCGAGAAGACGCTGCCGACGAAGACGATCAGCGTGATCGCGTGGTGGCCGTCGTCGCTGAGTCCGTCGAGGTACCACCACGCGTAGCCCGGCGCCGCCACCGGCCGGTCGAGCCCGAGAGCAGCGCCGCGGCCGCATGCCTGCCGGACATCGCGGCCATCGGCATGCCCGGCCCCGGGTGGGTGCTGCCGCCCGCGAAATACAGGCCCTCCACCGGGGAGTTCGCTCCCTGCCGGCGGAACGCCGCCCGCCAACCATGGATCGCCGGTCCGTACAGCGCCCCGCCCGTCCCCGGGAAGAGCGCGTGGAAGTCCGCCGGAGTCGTCGTCACGCATTGCGATACCTCGAGCGTCGTGCCGCAGCGCGCGAGACGCGCGAATGCGGCGGCCACGCAGTCTTGGACCTCAGCGGTGCCGAAGGCGCGCGCGTCGCCGTCGGCCGGGGCATTGATGATCAGCAGGAACCGCTCGAACTCCTGCCGGCATTCGCCGTCACTGCTGCGGTCTTGCGCGCACACGTAGACGGTCGGTGCCGCGGGCAGGCGTCGGTGGCGGAGGAGGTCGGCGAACTCGGCGCGGTAGTCCGGCGAGAAATACACCGTGTGGTGCGCAAGGCCCTTCCCGTGGCTGCGGCCGCGGATCGCGAGCGTGAGCGCGGAGAGCGAGCGCGCGGCGCGCGGTACCCGCCGCACCACGGGCGCGACGGCCGTGCCTAGCGCGCCGGCGGCGACGCCGAGAACGTCGCTCGCGATCACGATGGCGCGCGCCGGCAGCGTCTCGCCGCCCGCGAGCCGTACTCCGTGGGCGCGCCCGCCGCGAAGCCCGATTGCGTCGACCTCGACACCGTAGCGGAACCTCACGCCGAGCCGGCGTGCGGCGCGCTCGAGTGCTGCCACGAGCCGGCCGATGCCGCCGTCGACGAGCCAGACACCGTCCTGCTCCACGCCCGCAATCAGCGCCAGCGTGGCCGGCGCTGCGAACGGGGAGGAGCCACAGTAGGTGGCGTAACGTGCATAGAGCTGCCGCAGGCGCGGGTCACGAAAGTGCCGTCCGAGCGCGCCCCACAGCGAGCGCCATGGCGCGAGCGCGAACAGGTCGGACAGGCCTGCGAGTCCGGCGCCACGGACCAGGGCCGTGAGGCTCGGGTCGCGTGCATCGAGGAAACGCGCGGCGAGCGTGGCGTAGACGCGCCGTGCGTGAGCGACGAAGTCGAGATAGCGGCGCGCCTCGGCGGTGCCGGCGAAGCGCGCGATGGCCGCCGCGGAACGGTCCGGGTCGGCGTACAGGTCGAGCCAGGCGGACTCGTCCCAGGCGTGCCGGGCGAGCACGTCGGCACGCGTGAGCCGCAGGTCCGCCGCGAGCGAGCTGCCGGCCATCGCGAGCAGCGACTCGAACACGGCGGGCAGCGTCAGCACCGTCGGCCCGGCGTCGATGCACGCACCACCGACGTCCAGGGTGCGCGCCTTGCCGCCCGGACCCGCGGCGCGCTCGAGCACGAGCACGGGTCGCCCGCGTGCCGCGAGCTCGATGGCCGCGGCGAGTCCCGCGATGCCGGCGCCGACGACGATCACCTCGTCCGTGGCCACATCCGCCTTCTGGTCCCGTGGGGGAGGAAAGTCACTTGAACTTTACACGTACTGGTGTCATGGTGAAGCGACATTCCGGAGGGCCCCATGCAGACGTCCGAGCGCATCGAGCGGCTCCTGACGGCGGTGCTCGACGGCGCCGCGGGCCCTGCCGCTCCGCCGCGGCTCGCCGAGGCCATGCGTTACGCGGTGCTGGGCGGCGGCTCGCGCCTGCGGCCGACGCTGTGCCTGACGGTGGCCGCCGCGTGCGGCGATGACCGCCCCGCGGTCACGGACGCCGCGGCCGCCGCGATCGAATTGCTGCACTGCGCCTCGCTGGTGCACGACGACCTGCCGTGCTTCGACGATGCCGCGACACGCCGCGGCCGGCCCTCCGTGCACCGCGCCTTCGGCGAGGCGCTGGCGGTGCTGACCGGTGATGCGCTGATCGTGCTCAGCTTCGAGGCGCTGCGGCCAGTCGCGCGCGACGCCCCGGAGCGGCTCGCACCGCTGCTCGGCATCGTCGCCCGCGCGGTCGGCATGCCGGCCGGCATCGTCGCCGGCCAGGCCTGGGAATCCGAGCCCTCGATCGCGCTCGACGAGTACCAGCGCGCGAAGACCGCCGCGCTCTTCGCCGCCGCGACCGCAGCCGGCGCCACCGCCGCGGGCAACGATCCCGCGCCCTGGTACGCGTTCGGCGAGCGCCTCGGCGAGGCCTACCAGATCGCGGACGACATCCGCGACGTCGCGGGTGAAAGTGCCGAGATCGGCAAACCGGTCGGGCGCGACCATGCGCTCGGGCGGCCGAACGCGGTCGCCGAGTTCGGCCTCGAGCGCGCGCGCTGGCGGCTCGAGTCGCTGCTCGCGAGTGCGCTCGATCGCATCCCGTCCGGGGTCGCGGACGGCGGCCTGCGCGCGCTCCTCGCCCACCAGGCGCGGAGCCTGCTGCCGCGCTCGCTCGCCCGACCGGCAGCCTGACGCCGGATACCGCCGGTGGACGCGCCGGTGGCTGGCCCGGACGGATGGCGCGATCGCTACCTCGCCTGGCGTGAGCGCTGCCTCTCGAGTCCCCGGTTCCGCGCGACCGCGGCACGGCTGCCGTTCGTGCGGCTGGTCGCGCGCCGCCGTGCGCGCTCGCTGTTCGACCTGTGCGCGGGATTCGTCTACTCGCAGGTGCTGACAGCGGCCACCGGGCTCGGGCTCCTCGACGCGCTGGCCGGCCGGCCGAGCGATGCGGCGACCCTCGCCGCACGCCTGCAGGTACCGCACGAGCGCCTCGAGCGGCTGCTCGAGGCGGCCGCGGCGCTCGGCCTCGTCGAGCCGCGCGGCTCGGACCGCTGGGGACTCGGGCCCGAGGGCGCCGTGCTGCAATCGAACCCGGCGGCGCTCGCGATGGTCGCGCACCATGCCCTGCTGTACGCCGACCTCGCCGATCCCGTCGCGCTGCTGCGCGAGGCGCCGCCGACGCGGCTCGGCACGTTCTGGGGCTACGTGGGTGGCGCCGCGCCCGCGGCGCTCGGTGCAGCCGCGACCGCGCCCTACACCGCGCTGATGCACGCCTCGCAGGGACTCGTGGCCGAGGAGTTCTTCGGCGCGTACCCGCTCGGCACGCATCGGCACCTGCTCGACGTCGGTGGCGGCGACGGGACCTTCGCGATCGCCGCACTCCGGCACGCGCCGCGGCTCGAGGCGACGGTCTTCGACCTGCCCTCGGTGGCGCAGCTCGCGGCCGCGAGGCTCGCGGATGCGGGACTCGGCGCGCGCGGTCGCGCGGTGGGCGGGGATTTCCGGCGCGACCCGCTGCCGGCCGGTGCCGACGTCGTGACGTTCGTACGCGTGCTGCACGACCACGACGACGACACGGTGCGCGCCCTACTGAGTGCCGCGCATCGCGCGCTCGCGCCCGGCGGCACGGTCGTGATCGCCGAGCCGCTCGCGGCCACCCGCGGCGCGGAACGCATGGGCGCCGCGTATTTCGGCCTTTACCTGCTCGCGATGGGCAGTGGGCGCGCGCGCCGCGCGGACGAGCTCGCTGCGCTGCTGCTCGAAGCCGGTTTTGCTGCGGTGCGGCACCATCCGAGCCGGATCCCGTTGCAGTGCCGCGTGCTCTCTGCGCGTCGTGCGTGACGCGCTCAATCGTCGCTTTGACTTGACACTGTGTGGCGTCCGCGTATGTTGACACTCAATCGCGGCCTTCCAGTTCGGGGGATGGAGCCAGCGTGCAACGACGAGTCGAGTCCGACCTGACGGCGATGGCCGTCGTGATGAGCGAGCCTGGCCGCGTCGGGCTCGCCGCGCTTCCGCTCGATGCCCGCGGCAGCGACGACCTCGTCGTCGACGTCGAGTGGACCGGCATCAGCAGCGGGACCGAGCGCCTGATCTGGTCCGGGCGCATGCCCGCATTCCCCGGCTTCGGCTATCCGCTCGTGCCCGGCTACGAGACGGTCGGCTGCGTGGTCGGCGCTGCCGATGGCGCGCGCCACCGCCTCGGCGAGCGTGTGTTCGTGCCGGGTGCGCGCTGCTACGGCGCGGTGCGGGCGCTCTTCGGCGGCGCCGCGAGCCGGCTGGTCGTGCCGGCCGCGCGCGCGACGACACTGCCGGCACCGCTCGGCGAGGAGGCGATCCTGCTCGCACTCGCCGCCACCGCGCACCACGCGCTGGTCGGTGGCACGCAGGGCTTCCCGGACCTGATCGTCGGCCACGGCGTGCTCGGCCGCCTGCTCGCGCGCGTCGCGCTGGCGCTCGGCGCATCGCCGCCGACCGTCTGGGAACGCAATCCCGCCCGCCACGCCGGCGCCTTGGGCTACCCGGTGCTGGCGCCGGACGCCGACGCCCACGGCCGCTACCGGGTGATCTGCGATGCGAGCGGCGACGTGGCGCTCCTCGATACGCTGATCGCGCGGCTCGAACCCGGCGGCGAGGTCGTGCTCGCCGGCTTCTACGCCGAGCCCGTGAAGTTCGAATTCGCCCCGGCGTTCATGCGCGAGGCGCGGCTGCGCATCGCCGCCGAGTGGAAGCCGGCCGACCTCGAGGCGACGCTCGGGCTGATCGCGCGTGGCGCGCTCTCGCTCGCCGGCCTCGTCAGCCACCGTGCGCCGGCGGCGGATGCCGCAGATGCCTACCGCACGGCGTTCCGCGATCCCGACTGCCTGAAGATAGTCCTCGACTGGAGAGCCCCCGCATGAGCTCCGCGATCCCCGCCGTTGCCCCCGTGGCCCTCGAGCGCGACCGGATTCGCCGCCTGCGCGCCGAGGCTGCCGTCGAGCCGGATGTGCCGGCCACCTCCCCCGCGGCCAAGACCACCCAGATCATCGCGATCTACGGCAAGGGCGGCATCGGCAAGAGCTTCACGCTCGCGAACCTGTCCTACATGATGGCGCAGCAGGGCAAGCGCGTGCTGCTGATCGGCTGCGACCCGAAGAGCGACACCACCTCGCTGCTCTTCGGCGGCCGCGCCTGCCCGACGATCATCCAGACCTCGGCGCGCAAGAAGGACGCCGGCGAGGCGGTCGCGATCGGCGACGTCTGCTTCAAGCGCGACGGCGTGTTCGCGATGGAGCTCGGCGGCCCCGAGGTTGGCCGCGGCTGCGGCGGCCGCGGGATCATCCACGGCTTCGAACTGCTCGAGAAGCTCGGCTTCCACGAGTGGGGCTTCGACTACGTGCTGCTCGACTTCCTGGGCGACGTGGTCTGCGGCGGCTTCGGCCTGCCGATCGCACGCGACATGTGCCAGAAGGTCATCGTCGTCGGCTCGAACGACCTGCAGTCGCTGTACGTCGCGAACAACGTCTGCTCGGCGGTCGACTACTTCCGCAACCTCGGCGGCAACGTCGGCGTCGCCGGCATGGTGATCAACAAGGACGACGGCACCGGCGAGGCGCAGGCCTTCGCGACCACGGCCGGCATCCCGATCCTGGCGGCCATCCCGGCGCACGAGGACATCCGCCGCAAGAGCGCCAACTACGAGATCATCGGCCGGCCGGGCGGGCAGTGGGCGCCGCTGTTCGAGTCGCTGGCGCAGAACGTCGCCGACGCGCCGCCGGTACGGCCGAAGCCCCTGTCGCAGGACGCGCTGCTCGGGCTCTTCAAGGGCGAGGCGGTCGGCCGCGGCGTCGTGCTCGACCCGGCGACGACCGAGGACATGGCGGGCGGCACGATCGTGACGCGCCCGTCGCTCGAAGTCGTGTACGAGGCGGGCTGAGACCGTGGCGACGCCCGACCCGGTCGCGCCTTCAGCCCCGGCGGCGGCTCCGGCGGCTGCCGCAGTCGCGCGCGGCCCCGACTGCCACGGCGGCAAGGCCGAGCTGACGCGCGCCGCGCGCGCGGCAGGCCAGAGCGAGCTCCTGGACGGGTATGCGCGCGACTACCCGGTCGGCCCGCACGACCAACCGCAGAGCATGTGCCCGGCATTCGGCTCGCTGCGCGTCGGGCTGCGCATGCGCCGCACCGCGACGGTGCTGTCGGGTTCGGCCTGCTGCGTGTACGGCCTCAGCTTCACCTCGCACTTCTACGGTGCCCGTCGCACGGTCGGCTACGTACCGTTCAACTCCGAGACGCTGGTCACCGGCAAGCTCTACGAGGACATCCGCGACGCGGTGCGCGGCCTCGCCGATCCCGAGAAGTACGACGCGATTGTCGTGACGAACCTGTGCGTGCCGACAGCCTCGGGCGTGCCGCTCAAGATGCTGCCGCGCGAGATCAATGGCGTGCGCATCATCGGCATCGACGTGCCGGGCTTCGGCGTGCCGACGCACGCGGAGGCCAAGGACGTACTCGCGGGTGCGATGCTGCGCTACGCGCGCGCCGAGGCGGAGGCCGGCCCGGTAGCCGCGCCGCGCGGCGGGCGCGCCGAGCGGCCGACCGTGACGCTGCTCGGCGAGATGTTCCCGGCCGACCCGCTTGGCATCGGCGCGCTGCTCGAGCCGCTCGGGCTCGCCGCCGGGCCAGTGGTGCCGACCCGCGAGTGGCGCGAGCTCTATGCCGCGCTCGACGGCGCGGTGGTCGCGGCGATCCATCCGTTCTACACGGCCTCGCTGCGGGAATTCGAGCTCGCCGGGCGCCGTGCGGTCGGTTCGGCGCCGGTCGGCTACGAGGGCACCGCGGCCTGGCTCGAGGCGATTGGCCGCGCTGCCGGCGTCGGCGACGAACGCATCGGGGCGGCCAAGGACCGCTGGCTGCCCGCGATCCGCGCGGCCCTCGCCGCGCGCCCGATCCACGGCCGGATCACGCTGTCGGGATACGAGGGCTCTGAACTGCTCGTCGCACGGCTGCTGATCGAGAGCGGCGCGACCGTGCACTACGTCGGTACCGCGTGCCCGCGCACGCCCTGGTCCGAGACTGACCGCGAGTGGCTCGCCGCGAAGGGCGTCGAGGTCCGCTACCGCGCCTCGCTCGAATCCGACCTCGCGGCGCTGCGCGAGTTCAAGCCGGATCTCGCGATCGGCACGACACCGGTCGTGCAGGCCGCCAAGGAGCAGGCGACGCCGGCGCTGTACTTCACGAACCTGATCTCGGCGCGGCCGCTGATGGGCGTCGCGGGCGCAGGCTCGCTCGGCCAGGTGGTGAACGCCGCGATCGCGAACCAGGCGCGCTTTGACGAGCTGCGCGGGTTCTTCGGCGAGGTCGGCCATGGCGACCAGGCGGGCGTGTGGCAGGCGCCGCCCGAGGCGCATCCCGAGTTCCGCGAGCAGCAGCGCCGCGCGCGCGAGAAGGCCGAGGCACGCCGGCACGCCCAGGAGGCGGTCTGATGCTGGTGCTCGACCACGACCGGGCGGGCGGCTACTGGGGCGCGGTGTACGTGTTCACCGCGATCAAGGGTCTGCAGGTCATCATCGACGGGCCGGTCGGCTGCGAGAACCTTCCCGTCACCTCGGTGCTGCACTACACCGATGCGTTGCCGCCGCACGAGCTGCCGATCGTGGTCACCGGCCTGTCGGAGGCCGAGCTCGGCCAGCACGGCACGGAGAAGGCGCTGCGGCGCGCACACCGCACGCTCGACCCCGACCTGCCGGCCGTGGTCGTGACCGGCTCTATCGCCGAGATGATCGGCGGCGGCGTGACGCCGGATGGCACGAACATCCGCCGTTTCCTGCCGCGCACGATCGACGAGGACCAGTGGCAGAGCGCGAACCGCGCGCTCGCCTGGCTGTGGACGCAGTTCGGGCCGAAGAAGGTCCCGGCCCGTCGGCCGCGCCGCGAGGGCGAGAAGCCGCGCGTCAACATCATCGGGCCGGCCTACGGCACCTTCAACGCGCACTCCGACCTCGCCGAGGTCCGCCGCCTGATCGAGGGCATCGGCGCGGACGTCAACCTCGTCTTCCCGCTCGGCACACACCTCGCGGACATCGCGGCGCTCGCCCAGGCGGACGCGAACGTGCTGATGTACCGCGAGTTCGGGCGGCTGCTGTGCGAGTCGCTCGAGCGGCCCTACCTGCAGGCGCCGATCGGACTGCACAGCACGACCAAGTTCCTGCGCGCGCTCGGCGGCGTGCTCGGCCTCGACCCCGAGCCCTTCATCGAGCGCGAGAAGCACACCACGATCAAGCCGATCTGGGACCTGTGGCGCTCGGTGACGCAGGACTTCTTCGGCACCGCGAGCTTCGCGGTCGTCGCCACCGAGACCTACGCACGCGGCCTGCGCCGCTTCCTCGAGGGCGAACTCGGCCTGCCGTGCACCTTCAGCTTCGAGCGCACTGCCGGCGTCAAGCCCGACAACGAGGCGGTGCGGCGCGCAGTGCGCGAGCAGACGCCGCTGATCCTGTTCGGCAGCTTCAACGAGCGCATGTACCTCGCCGAGAGCGGCGGCCGCGCGATCTACATCCCGGCCTCGTTCCCGGGCGCGATCGTCCGGCGCCACACCGGCACGCCCTTCATGGGCTACGCCGGCGCGACCTACCTGGTGCAGGAGGTCTGCAATGCGCTGTTCGATGCGCTCTTCAACGTGCTGCCACTCGGCACCGAGCTCGACCGCGTCGACCGCACGCCCTCGCGGCTGCACGAGGAGATCCCCTGGAACGAGGACGCGCGCGCGGCACTCGACCGGATCGTGGAGCGCGAACCCGTGCTGGTCAGGATCTCCGCGGCCAAGCGGCTGCGCGACCTGATCGAGCGCGCCGCGCGCGGCGCCGGCGAGGGACGCGTCACCGAGTCGCGGGTCGCGCGGCACGCGACCGCCGTGGCGGAGAGCGCGTGAGGTCCGCCGCACCGGCGGCGAGGAATTCTGGCCCGGCCGATGCCGGGTCGCCCGATTGCCGTGGCGGCTTGCCGCCACGTCGACCCGTGACGCAGCGGGTGATCTGCGAACGGTGGCCGAAAGGCCCTCTAGTTGGAGGCCAAGAAGATGTCAGAAGAAAGTCGGAGTTCGCTTTCGGGACTCTCGGAGCGCGAGGCCAAGGAGTTCCACGGGATCTTCATGACGAGTTTCATCGTCTTTACGTTGATCGCCGTGGTCGCTCACTTCCTCGTGTGGCAGTGGCGTCCCTGGCTCTGAACAGCCAGGCATGACGCGGTCCTCCAGGGCGGCGATGGTCGGGTGCGCGAGCGCCCGGATGTCGCCGGCATGAAGGCCGCACTTGCAGGTGGAACCCAAGGATCGGTTGCCGACCCCAGCATCCGACCCGACGGCGCCACCGGCGCTTTGTCCCGTCTTGCAGAGGAGTCCCCGCGATGTGGCGAATCTGGCAGTTGTTCGATCCGCGCAGGGTGTTAATCGCCTTGTCCACGTTCCTGTTCGTTCTGGCGTTGCTGATCCACTTCATCCTGTTGAGCACCGACCGCTTCAACTGGCTGAACGGTCCGCACGCCGCGGCGGCGTCGACTCACGAGTCGGCGATGCCCGCAGCGAAGTAGGAGCGCATCCCGCGCAACTCCGCGGCGGCGTCCCGGGCCGGGTCCCACCCGGCTCGTCCCGGCCGCCGCCCGCGGAGTCTTCCGTCAGCGTCGAGGGCACCGACCTTTAACTGAGGAGCCGGCCATGGCGATGTTGAGTTTCGAGAGGAAGTACCGAGTCCGGGGTGGCACGCTGGTGGGCGGCGACCTGTTCGACTTCTGGGTCGGGCCGTTCTACGTCGGCTTCTTCGGCGTGACGACGTTGTTCTTCGCGCTGCTGGGCGTCGGGCTGCTGGTCTGGGGCGCGGCGCTCGGGCCCACCTGGAACCTGTGGCAGATCAGCATCGCGCCGCCGGACCTCAAGTACGGCCTCGGGCTCGCGCCGTTGCGCGACGGCGGCATCTGGCAGCTGGTGACCATCTGTGCGCTCGGCGCCTTCACCTCGTGGGCGCTGCGCGAGGTCGAGATCTGCCGCAAGCTCGGCATCGGCCTGCACGTGCCGATCGCCTTCAGCTTCGCGATCCTGGCGTACTTCACGCTGGTGGTGCTGCGGCCGCTGCTGCTCGGCGCCTGGGGTCACGGCTTCCCGTACGGCATCTTCAGCCACCTCGACTGGGTGTCGAACGTCGGCTACCAGTACCTGCACTTCCACTACAACCCGGCGCACATGCTCGCGGTCAGCTTCTTCTTCACGACTGCGCTCGCGCTCGCGCTGCACGGCGGCGTGATCCTGTCGGCGGTCAACCCGAAGAAGGGCGGCACCGTCAAGGCCGCCGAGCACGAGAACACGTACTTCCGCGACACGATCGGCTATTCGATCGGCGCGCTCGGCATCCACCGCTTCGGCCTGTTCCTCGCGCTGAGCGCGGTGTTCTGGAGCGCGGTCTGCATCCTGATCAGCGGCCCGTTCTGGACGCGCGGCTGGCCGGAATGGTGGACGTGGTGGCTCGATCTGCCGGTCTGGCGCTGAAGGTTAAGGAGGAGTCGCCATGGCGGAATACCAGAATATCTTCAGCCGGGTCGTGATTCACGGTCCGGTCTACGCGGGCGTACCAGTCCCGGGCGGCTGGCGGGCGGGGCGCGGCAGCCACCGCACGCTGCTCGGCCGCATCGGCGATACGCAGATCGGGCCGATCTACCTTGGTCTGACCGGCGTGGCCTCGCTGCTCTGCGGCTTCATCGCCATCGAGATCATCGGTCTCAACATGCTCGCCTCGGTGCACTGGAGCCCGATCCAGTTCGTGCGCCAGCTGCCGTGGCTCGCGCTCGAGCCGCCGCCGCCGAGCTACGGGCTCCGGCTGCCGCCGCTCGCGCAGGGCGGCTGGTGGCTGATGGCGGGCTTCTTCCTGACGATGGCGATCCTGCTGTGGTGGGTGCGCATGTACCGGCGCGCGCGCGCGCTCGGCATGGGCACGCACGTGCCGTGGGCCTTCGCCTCCGCGATCTGGCTGTACCTCGTGCTCGGCTTCATCCGGCCGCTGCTGATGGGCAGCTGGGGCGAGGCCGTGCCGTTCGGCATCTTCCCGCACCTCGACTGGACCGCGGCGTTCTCGCTGCGCTACGGCAACCTCTTCTACAACCCGTTCCACGCGCTGTCGATCGCGTTCCTGTACGGCTCGGCGCTCCTGTTCGCGATGCACGCCGGCACGATCCTCGCGGTCAGCCGCTTCGGCGGCGACCGCGAGGTCGAGCAGATCGTCGACCGCGGCACCGCGGCCGAGCGCGGCGCGCTCTTCTGGCGCTGGACGATGGGCTTCAACGCGACCATGGAGTCGATTCACCGCTGGGCCTGGTGGTTCGCGGTGCTGTGCCCGCTGGTCGGCGGCATCGGCATCCTGCTGACCGGCACGGTGGTCGACAACTGGTACCTGTGGGCCGTCAAGCACGGCGTCGCGCCGGTGTACCCGCACCTCTTCCCGGCGGTCGCCGATCCCGCCGCCGCCACCGGAGCCGCGCCATGAACCACCGCCACTCGACGCTGGTGCTGCTGCTCGCGGCGCTGACGGTGCTGTTCGCCGCCTGCGAGCGGCCCCGGCCGCTGGTCGAGCAGCGCGGCTACCGCGGCCTCGGCATCGAGGAGAACCGCAACCCGCGCACGCTGGCGCGCCAGGTGGCCGCCAACGCGCCGCCCGCAGTGATTCCCGCGCTGCCCGCCGGGGACGCGCCGCGCGCGGCCGACGTCTACCAGAACGTGCAGGTGCTGCGCGACCTGTCGCTGCCGGAGTTCACCCGGGTGATGCTCGCGATCACCGCCTGGGTGGCGCCGCCCGACCAGAGCTGCGGCTACTGCCACGAGGGCGAGATGTCCGCCGACACGCGCTACACGAAGCGCGTGGCGCGGCGGATGCTGTCGATGGTGCGCGACGTCAACAGCCACTGGCAGTCGCACGTCGGCGCGACCGGTGTGACCTGCTACACCTGCCACCGCGGCCAGCCGGTGCCGGCCGAGGTCTGGTTCACCGGCGTGCCCGCGGTGCCGCACGGACTGCTCGGCGACCGCGCCGGCCAGAACGCCCCGGCCCTGGCCGCCGGCATGAGCTCGCTGCCGACTGACCCGCTGACGCCCTTCCTGGTGGAGGGACGCAGCATCCGCGTCGGCTCGGCGACCGCGCTGCCGACCGGCGACCGCCACTCGATCAAGGAGACCGAGTGGACGTACGCGTTCATGATGAACATCTCGCAGTCGCTCGGCGTCAACTGCACTTACTGCCACAACAGCCGCGCGTTCCGCGACTGGGACCAGAGCAACCCGGCGCGCGCCAAGGCCTGGTACGGCATCCAGATGGCGCGGACGCTCAACCACGACTACCTGCTGCCGCTCGCGGACACGTTCCCGGCGAACCGCAAGGGACCGGCGGGTGACGTCGCGAAGATCGGCTGCGCCACCTGCCACCAGGGGGTCTACAAGCCGCTCTTCGGCGAACAGATGGCGAAGGAGTATCCGGAGCTGCAGGGCGACCGGACACCGCCGCCGGCACCTGCGGCCGAGCCAGCCCCGGCCGCCGCCGCCACCGCCTCTACGCGATGACCGACGGCGCGCTCGAGGTCGTCCTCGCCCAGCCACGCGGCTTCTGTGCCGGCGTGACGCGGGCGATCGACATCGTCGAGCGGGCCCTCGAGCATTACGGCCGGCCGGTGTACGTGTTCCACGAGATCGTGCACAACGGCCACGTGGTCGAGGACCTGCGCGCCAAGGGCGCGGTGTTCGTCGAGGAGATCGCGGCGATCCCGCGCGGCGCGGTCACGATCTTCAGCGCCCACGGCGTCGCCGCTTCGGTGGAGCGCGAGGCCGCCGCGCGCGGCCTGCGCGTCATCGACGCGACCTGCCCGCTGGTGGCGAAGGTCCACGACCAGGTGCGGCGCTACACGCGGCGCGGCGGTGCGATCGTCATGATCGGCCATGCTGGGCACCAGGAAGTCACGGGCACGGTCGGCACCGTCGAGGGCGGACGCGTCTACGTCGTTGGCAGCGCCGAGGAAGTCGCGCGCCTCCCCGAGGGCGAGGACGCGCCGATCGCCTACGTGACCCAGACGACGCTCTCCACCGAGGACACTCGCAGCGTCATTGACGCGCTGGTGGCGCGCTATCCGCGGATCGCGGGGCCGCAGCTCGGCGACATCTGCTACGCCACCACCAACCGCCAGGCCGCGGTGCGGCGGCTCGCGGCCGAGGTCGACCTCGTGCTGGTGATCGGCGCGGCCAACAGCTCCAACACCGCGCGCCTGCGCGAGGTGGCGCTGCAGGAAGGCGTGCGCGCCTTCCGCATCGAGCACGTCGGCGAGATCGACGCGAGCTGGCTCGCGGGGGCGCGCAGCGTCGGGCTCACGGCCGGGGCCTCGACCCCCGAGTCGCTGGTCGTCGCCGTGCGCGAGTGGCTCGAATCGCGCGGCGCAACCGCGGTGCGCACGCTCGCAGGCCCCGTCGAGACGGCGCGCTTCCGCCTGCCGGCCCTGCCGGTCCCGATCGCGGCCGCCGGCTGATCAGCGCGTCCGGCCCGCGAGCCGGTGCGCAACGTCGGCGACGTGCGCAATCCCGGCGAGCGCGAGGCAGAGCAGCGCCCCACCGTCGCGACCCTGGGATGCGAGCCCGGTCGCCGCCATTAATAAGAGTCCCGCCACGGCGTTGGCCGCGAGGCCGGGCCAGCCCCGGTCGCGCCGGATGGCGACCACGACGAGCTCGGCGACGATCACGGCGGCCCCTGCGAGCGCGGCACTCGCCACCCCGATCATGCCCGGGCCCCGCGGCTCATCGCGGGTTCAGCGCCGCGATGGTGCCGGTGAGGCAGGTGGCGAGCGACACCCAGCCAAGGTAGGGCAGCAGCAGCAGCGCCGCCGTGCGGTCGCGCCGCCAGGCGTGGACCATCAGGGCGGCAATCGAGAGCCACAGCGCGAACGCCTCGATGAAGGCGGCATCGGGTCGCCGCCAGCGGAAGAAGAGCACGCTCCAGCCGACGTTCAGGGCGGCGTTCAGGAGCCAGAGCCCAATCAGGCCGCGGCGCGCGCCGCGCGTGCGGCTGGCACGCCAGGCGCGCACCGCCGAGATCGCCGAGCCGGTGAACACGACCGTCCACGCCGGACCGAACGCCCAGTCGGGCGGCTTCCACGGCGGCACGTGCAGCGCCCAGTACCAGGGCCCGAGGTCGGTGACCGCCGCGCCGGTCGCGGCGACGAGAATGGCGCCCGCGCCCGCGAACAGCCACGGGCCGACCCCCGCGCGCGCATCGCCCGTCGCGCCGGTCACGTGCGCGCGAGGCCGAGCAGGTGGGCCGCGTCCTTGAAGAAGATGCGGGCATGGGCCAGCGGCCGCGCGCGCACCAGGCGCTTGTGCAGGTACGCCTGCCAGGTCAGGCGCTGCACATCCGCGTCGCGGCAGATGTGCACGAACCGCTCGCGGCGCCGGTCGCTCGAGTACCAGAAGTACTGCAGGATGCCGAGCACGCGGAACACCCGGCCATGCTCGGCGAGGAACGCACGCCGCGCGCCCGCGAGTGCGCGAGGATCGCCCGTCGCGAGGCACCGGCCGACCGCCTGGGCGGCGAGGCGCCCGGAAGCCATCGCATAGTAGATGCCCTCGCCGGAGGCGGGCGCGACCACCCCGGCGGCATCGCCGGCGAGCAGCACGTCGCGGCCGTTGTCCCAGCGCCGCAGCACGCGCAGCGGGATCGGTGCACCCTCGCGGCGCACCGTCTCGGCTGAGGCGAGGCCGCTCGCGCCGCGCAGCCGGCCGACCGCTCCGCGCAGCGAGAAGCCCTTCTGCGCCGAGCCGACGCCGATGCTGGTCGTGCCGCCGTGCGGGAACACCCAGCCGTAGAAATCGGGCGAGATCGGCCCCTGATAATAGACGTCGCAGCGCGCGCCGTCGAAGCCGCTGGCCGGCGAGGGCGAGCGCACGATCTCGTGGTAGGCAGCGACGAAGCGCTGGCGCGAAAAGCCGGGCACGGCGTCCCGCGCCACCGCCGAGTTCGCGCCGTCGGCACCGACCACGAGTGCGGCGCGCAGCGCCACGGCCTCACCCGCCGCGTCGCGGTAGTGCACGTAGAGCGTGCCGTCCGGGTCGCGCGCGAGGCGCTCGAAGCTGCCCGCGACGAGCCGTGCACCGGCCGCGACCGCGCGGGCGCGCAGCCATGCGTCGAACTGCTCGCGGTCGACCATGCCGACGTAACCGTCCTCGATCTGCATGTCGACCGCGCGGCCGCTCGGCGCGACCATGCGCGCGCAACGCGCCTCGGCGACCAGCAGCGAGCGCGGCACGCAGAAGGATTCCAGCAGCTTCGGCGGCACGGCGCCGCCGCAGGGCTTGATGCGCCCGTGGCGATCGAGCAGCAGCACGTCGTGGCCGTCGCGGGCGAGCTCCTGGGCCGCGGTCGCACCGGCCGGACCGCCACCGACGACGACGACGGTCGCGCGCTGCGCGTTCATCCGGAGGCCCGCCCGGCCGGCGTGGCGACCGGCAGCTCCAGCTCGCGGGAAGCTGCCGCCACGACGCGTGCGGCGAGGCGCGCCGCGCACAGGAAGAGGAGCGCCTCGGCGCCGAACACCGTCGCATAGGCCGCGGCCGGCGAGCCGAGCAGGCCGCGGGCGATGTCCGCGACCGCGCTGCCGGCAATGCCGCCGGCCGCGAACGCGACCGCCTGCGCGGCACCCCAGAGCCCCATCCGCACGCCGGCGCGGCCGGCGCCGTCGCCGGCGAGCTCCATCATCGCGCCGATGGCGGCGACGGCGAACACGCCGTTCGCGAGCCCGAGCAGCAGCACCGCCGGGCGCAGCAGCGACGCGGCGCCGGTGGCGGCAAGCACCGCGAGCACGGCGAGCAGCACCGCCGAGCCCACGCAACCGCTGACGGCGAAGAACCTGAGCACGCCCGCCCGGCGTTGTGCGAGCAGCCAGCCGGCGAGGCCGACGCCGACCATGCCGAGCGCGGCACCGCCGTGCAGGGTGCCCGACAGCCGCGCCGAGGCCCCCGGCGAGAGCCCGAAGACGAGTCCGGCAGAGGGCTCGAGCACGAGCTCCTCGGCCGCGTAGGCCAGCATCGAGACGAACACGAACAGCGTGAAGCGCGCGACCGCAGGGTCGGCCCACTCGGTCGCGAGCGCGCGGCGGAAGTCCCCCGCCGGTCCCGCCGCCGCCGCGGCGGCCGCGATGCGACCGAGGCGGCCGAGCGCGACGAGCGCGACGACGAGCGCGATCGCCGCGGCCGTCGCCGTGACGGCGAGGAGGCGCGCGGGCGTGAACGGGTCGAGGTAGTGCCCGGCGATGCCCGAGGTGACCGCGAAGCCGACGATCATCAGGATCCACATCGCGGTCGCCGCGCCGGCGCGCTGCGTCGGCGCCGCGCGCCGGGCGAGCAGTGTCAGCAGCGCCGTACCCGCGGCGCCGGCTCCGAGGCCGATCAGCGCATAGCCGACGACGCAGCCGAGCCGCGCCAGCCCCGGCTGCGTCGCGAGCGCGGCGACCGAGGCGGCGGCGCCGACGAGGCCGAGCGCGAGCACCACGAGCCCCGCCGCGATCCACCGGCCGAGGCGGCCGCGCTGGTCGGAGCCGTGCCCGAAGCGCGGCCGCAGGAACTGCACGAGGTAGTGCCAGGCGACGAGCGCACCGGGCACGCTCGCCGGCAACGCGAACTCCACCACCATCACCCGGTTGAGCGTCGAGGTCGCGAGCACCACCATCGCGCCGATGGCCGTCTGCACGAGGCCGAGCCGGAGGATCTCGAGCGGGCGGAGCGGCGGGCTCGGAGCGGGGTCCGTCATGCGCGGACGACGGCTAGACGCCGGGGCGCAGCGCGAAGGCGGTGACCAGCATCCCGAGCACGTACAGGAGCACGCCGTAGGCGCTGAACCAAAGGGCGCGCGCGACCGGGTGCTCCAGGAAGCGATCCATCAGCACCAGCTGCGCGACCAGCAGTACGCCGACGGCGGCCGCGTAGCCGTAGCGGCCGAGCACGCACAGGGTCGCGATCACGCCGACCTGCGCGGCGGCCATCGCGAAGCAGGCGAGGATCGCCGCCGACATCGCGCCCATGCGCACCGGCAGCGAACCGACGCCCGTCAGCCAGTCGCCTTGCGTCGACTTGAAGTCGTTCAGCGTCATGATGCCGTGCGCGCCGGCGCTGTAGAGGAGCGCGACCGCGAGGATCCGCCAGTCCGGCAGCGTGCCGACGACGAGCGCGCTGGCCGTGATCCACGGCAGCCCCTCGTAGCAGAGCGCACAGGCGGCGTTGCCGATCCAGCCGTTGCGCTTCAGGCGCAGCGGCGGAGCGCTGTAGGCCCAGGCGAGCACGAGCGCCGCGCCGGTGACTGCCGCGATCCAGCGCCCGAGCTCGAGCGCCAGCAGCAGCGAGACCGCCGTCCAGCCGATCGCGATGTAGAGGCCGAGCCGGCCGGGCAGCCGTCCCGACGGAATCGGCCGGCCGGGTTCGTTGATCGCATCGACGTGGCGATCGAACCAGTCGTTGACCGCCTGGCTCGTGCCGCAGACGAGCGGCCCGACCAGCAGGATCGCGGCAAGGATCACCTGCCACGGCAGGTGGCCGGTCCCGCCCGCGCTGACGAAGCCGCAGACGAGCGCCCACATCGGCGGGAACCAGGTGACCGGTTTCAGGAGCTCGAGCACCGCGGGAACGCGCCGGTGCGAGAACTGGGCAACATGCGGGCTCGACGTCGCCATGGCGTCGAATCTATTCCTGACACTCTCGAGTGTCAACGAATGGAGACAGTATTTCTCGCGTCGCACCGCACCATGGCGGGCGCGCGGTCAGCCCTCGGCGACTTCGTCCTCGTCCGGGCTGCGTTCGAGGTCGCCGAGACCGTAGCGACGGAGCTTCGCGTAGAGCCCCTGGCGGCTGAGGCCGAGGATCTCCGCGGCCGAGGCGCGGTTGTCGCGGGTGAGCTCGAGCGCCGCCTCGATGCACATCCGCTCGATCACGTCGCTGGACTCGCGCACGAGGTCCTTGAGCGGCACGCGGCCGACGAGCTGCGCGATCTGCTCGACCGAGCGCGGCGCCTCGCGCACCGCATCCGCCGCCCGCGGCCGGTGGCTGACGTCGCGGATCGTGAACCCGAGGCAGGGCTCCTCGCCGTCCGGCACCGCCACCCCGGAGATCTCGACGTCGGTGCTCGAGCCGTGCTCGCCCCGCAGCGTGGTCGCGAACTGGCGGATCGAGCCGTGCTCGCGCAGGTGCGCCGTCAGCAGCCCGAAGTCGACGCCCTGGCGCCCGAGCCAGCGGTCGAGCGACTCGCCGGTCGCGAGCGACTCGGTGGGCAGCTGCGCCATGTCAAGGAAGGCGCGGTTCGCGTACACGATCCGGCCGCTGCGGTCGTTGGTGACGACGAAGCCGTCCGGCCCGCCCTCGACCACCTCGAGCACGCGCGACTGGCGGCGCGGCGTCGACTCGCGCAGCGCGCCAAGCGGGGACATGCGCACCAGGAAATACGCGCTCGCACCCTCGCGGAACAGCGACACCGTCAGCGTGAGCTGCGCGGCGCTACCGCGGCAGGCGACCTTCAGCGACTCCATGCGGCCGGTGGCGCGCACCGTCGCGAGCAGCGTCTCGATCGCGCCGCTCGCGGCACCGTCGAAGCACGACAGCAGGTCCTTGCCGGCCCATTCGCCCGCGGCGACCCCGAGCAGCTCGTGCGCGGCCGGGTTCGCCTCGACGATCCGCCGCGCGCCGGCCTCGGCGATCACGATCGCTTCGGCCGAAACCTGGAACAGCAGCCGGTGGCGGGTCTCGGACTGGCGCAGCCGCGCGTACTCCCGCTCGACGAGCTGCTGGGTCTCGAGCAGGCGCTGCTGCAGCACCGCGATGGGCCGGACGTTGCGGCCGATCGCGATGACCTCGCCACGCGTGCCGACCCGCATCGCGGTGTAGACGATCGGCAGGTCGGTGCCTGCCGTCGAGGGGTGGTTGACCTGGCGCCAGCGCGGTGGGGCGTCGCTCGCCGCGTCCCGTAGCAGCGCCTCGATCTTCGGGCGGCTTTCCGGAGTCACCGTCTCCGGCCAGGACTTGCCGATCCATTCCTGGTCGATTTCGCGGGCAAGCTCGGCGCTGCCGAAGGTGATGTCGCGGATGGTGCCGCGTCCGTTGCCGGCGATCACCAGGGTGACGTCCGAGGCAGCCGTCAGCAGCGCTGCGGCCCGGCCGTAATCCAGCTCTTCCACCCAACCGCGCGCGGCACCTGACTGCTTCAAGGGGGAGGGGGTCCCGGTGTGAACGAAGGTGTACAGAGTCTAGCGTACCTTCGGCCTGTCAGACGGCGAGCCGGGCCTCCTGGACGAGACGGGTCGCCGCGGCCACCGCGGCGGGTCCCGAGCCGGCGGTGCCGTCCCCGCCCACGGCCGCGGAGAGTCCCGGGTCGAGGTCGAACGGCCGACCCCCGACCAGCACCCGCAGCGCCGGATTGCGGCAGGCCGACCGCAGCTCGCGGATCAGCGGCGCGAGCCGCGGAATGGTCTCGTCGCGGGCGACGGAGAGTCCGACCAGCGCGAGCGAGGGCAGCTCGCGTACCTGGCCGACGAGCTCGGCGGCATTGCGGGGGAAGGCGCTGTGCACGTGCCAGCCGCCGCGCCGGAACGACTCGGCGACCACCAGCACGCCGAACATGTGCTGCTCGCCAGGCGCGGTGACCAGCAGCGCAAGCGGCGCCTCCACCGGCGTTGCCGTCGCGGGACGGTCGCGATCCGCAAGGCTGCGCGCGAGCGTCTGCAGCCCGGCGAGCGCAATCGTGACCTCGGCGAAATCCGCGCTGTCGTCCTCCCACATCTCGCCGAGGCGGCGCGCGGCGGGGGCGAGCAGGCGTTCACAGGCCTCCTCGTAGCCGAGCGCCGCGAACACCGAGTCGCGGACCCGCCCGACGCGGTCGGCCGAGAGCCCCTGGCGCAGCAGCGCGACGAGCTCGGTGACGCCGAGCTCCGCCTCCGCCTCGGCCGCGCCGTGCCCGCAGGCGGGCAGCGACACGCAGTCGGAGATCACGAGGCGCGGCACGATGTGCGCCTCGATCGACCGGACAATGCGGTCGAACTCGTCGTCGAGGGCGAGTACCGGCGCGGGCCTCGCGTCCACCGCCGGCCGCGGCGCGGCAGCCGGATCCGGTGCGGTTACGGCCGCGGCGCCGTCGTGTGCGTCTTCGACATGCATCGACCTCTCCCCTGCGTGGTCGTACCGCGTGTCGTCCCCGGGCCCGTCGCGCCGCGCGTCCCCGTCCTCGGGAACGGAGCGGCAGCGGCTGGCCGGTCGGATCGCACGGTGTTCCCCTCGCGCTGGCTTGTCAAGTTACGCGGACGTCTATCTGAGTTGACACTCGGCATTCCCCCGGAATAGGGTTGAACCCAGGTCGGGGGGAGTACATGCAGGTCAGGGTTCGCCGTCCGTCGATCGCCAGCCGCGGCCCGGGCGCCGCGCTGTACACGCCCGCCGAGCGGCGTCGACGCGATGCTTCCCCCTGGACTCTCGTGCAGGGCGTGCTCGCACCGCTGCAATTCCTCGTGTTCCTGGTCAGCGTCGCGCTGATCGCGCGCTACTTCGCCACCGGCGAAGGCCTCGCTGCCGCGAGCGCCTCGGTCATCGCGAAGACAGTCGTGCTCTACGCGATCATGGTGACCGGCGCGATCTGGGAACACGACGTCTTCGGCCAGTACCTGTTCGCGCCGGCGTTCTTCTGGGAGGACGTGGTCAGCGCGGTGGTGATCGCGCTGCACACCGCGTATGTCGCGGCCGTCGTGCTCGACTGGACCGACCCGCGCGCCCGGCTCGCGCTCGCGCTCGCCGCGTACGCGAGCTACGTCGTGAATGCGACTCAGTTCCTGCTGAAGCTGCGGGCGGCGCGCCGCCAGGAAGCGAGTGAGCAGGTTCACGGCGCGGCGACGCTCGGAGCGACGTCTTGATCACGGTGCCGGTCGCCTCGGTGACGCGCCGGCCGCGAGCACCCGCCGAAGTCGAGATCCGCCGCGAGCGCGGTCAGCGCGAGGTGTTCTGTGGACTGACCGGCATCGTCTGGCTTCATCGCAAAATCCAAGACGCGTTCTTCCTCGTGGTCGGGTCCCGGACCTGCGCGCACCTGATCCAGTCCGCGGCGGGCGTCATGATCTTCGCCGAGCCGCGCTTCGCGACCGCGATCATCACCGACCGCGATCTCGCCGGGATCGCCGACGCCCACGAGGAACTGGACCGGGCGGTGACGCGACTGCTCGAGCGCCGTCCCGACATCCGCCTGTTGTTTCTGGTCGGTTCGTGCCCGTCCGAAGTGATCAAGCTCGACTTGTCTCGCGCCGCCGCTCGATTGTCGGCTACGTTTTCCCCCCGAGTGCAGATTCGAAGCTACTCCGGTAGCGGCATCGAGACAACCTTCACGCAGGGCGAGGACGCGTGCCTTGCATCGCTCGTGCCATCGCTGCCGGCCCTCGCGGCGGACGCACCGCCCTCGCTGCTCGTGGTCGGTGCGCTCGCCGACGTCGTCGAGGACCAGTTCCGCCGCCTGCTTGCTGCGATGCACATCACGCGCGTCGACTTCCTGCCGGCGCGCACCAGCCGCGAGCTGCCCGCCGTCGGGTCGGCGACGCGCGTGCTCCTCGCGCAGCCGTTCCTGACCGACACGATGCGCGCGCTCGAAGAACGCGGCGCGCGGCGGCTGCCGGCGCCATTTCCGCTCGGCGCCGAGGGCACGACCGCGTGGCTGCAGGCCGCGGCCCGTGCATTTGGCGTCGATCAGGCGGTGTTCGACGGCGCGATCGCCGAGGCGCGGGCGCGTGCCGGGCGCGCACTCGAGCGGCACCGCGCCACGCTCGCCGGCCGACGGGTGTTCTTCTTCCCCGACTCTCAGCTGGAGCTGCCGCTCGCCCGCTTCCTGGCGCGCGAGCTCGGCATGGAAGTCGTCGAGATCGGCACCCCGTACGCGAACCGCACGCTGCTCGCCGAAGAGCTGTCCTGGACGGCCGAGGGAACACCGATCGTCGAGGGCCAGGACGTCGATCGGCAGCTGGACCGCTGTCGCGCCGCCGCGCCCGACCTCGTGGTCTGCGGCCTCGGCCTTGCGAACCCGCTCGAGGCCGAGGGCCTCGTCACGAAATGGTCGATCGAGCTGCTGTTCACGCCGATCCACGGCTACGAGCAGGCCGGGGACCTCGCGGAACTCTTCGCGCGCCCGTTCGACCGGCGCCAGCGGCTCGCGGTCTAGCCGCCATGCAGCTCACCGTCTGGACGTACGAGGGCCCGCCGCACGTCGGCGCGATGCGGATCGCGACGGCGATGCACGGCGTCCACTACGTGCTGCATGCGCCTCAGGGCGACACCTACGCCGACCTGCTGTTCACGATGATCGAGCGGCGCGACCGCCGCCCGCCGGTCACCTACACCACCTTCCAGGCCCGCGACCTCGGCGGCGACACCGCGCAGCTGTTCCAGACGGCGGTGCGCAGCGCCTACGAGCGCTTCCGCCCGGAGCTGATGCTGGTGGGCGCGTCCTGCACCGCCGAGCTCCTGCAGGATGACCCGGGCGGGCTCTCGCGCGCCCTCGACCTGCCTGTGCCGGTGATCGCGCTCGAGCTCCCCTCGTACCAAAAGAAGGAAAACTGGGGCGCGGCCGAGACGTTCTACCGTCTGGTGCGCGCGCTCGTCCCTGTGCCCGCCGCCGGCGATCCGCCGCGCGCGCCGAAGGCGCGTCCCTCCTGCAACCTGCTCGGCGCGACCGCGCTCGGCTTCCGTCACCGCGACGACGTCGTCGAGATCCGCCGGCTGCTGGCCCGGCTGGGCGTCGACGTCAACGTCGCCGCGCCGCTCGACGCCACGCCCGCGGACCTGCGCCGCCTCGGCGAGGCGGACTTCAACGTCGTGCTCTATCCCGAGATCGCCGGACCCGCGGCGCTCTGGCTCGAGCGAACGCTCGGCCAGCCGAAGGTCGCGACGGTGCCGATCGGGGTCGGTGCGACGCGCGACTTCGTCCGCGAGGTCGCCGCGCTGATCGGCCGGGATCCGGACGAGGCGCTCGCGCAGCTCGAGACGCGCCTGCCGTGGTACTCGCGCTCAGTCGACTCGACGTATCTGACGGGCAAGCGGGTGTTCATCTTCGGCGACGCGACCCACGTGCTCGCCGCCGCGCGCATCGCCACCCGCGAGCTCGGGCTCACGCTCGCCGGCCTCGGAACGTACAGCCGGGAGTTCGCGCGCGAAGTGCGTGCGATGGCCGAGGCGCACGGCGTCGAGGCGCTGGTCACGGACGACTACCTGGACGTCGAGGAGCGCATCACCCAGCTGCAGCCCGAGCTCGTGCTTGGCACGCAGATGGAAAGGCACGTGGCCAAGCGCCACGGCATCCCGTGCGCGGTGATCTCAGCGCCGGTGCACGTGCAGGACTACCCGGCCCGCTACTCGCCGCAGATGGGCGAGGAGGGCGCCAACGTCCTTTTCGACACCTGGGTGCACCCGCTGATGATGGGCCTCGAGGAGCACCTGCTCGGCATGTTCCGCGAGGACTTCGAGTTCCGCGATGGCGCCGTGCCCTCGCACCTCGGCGCTGCGGCCACGCCCGCGGTCGCTGCCGTGACGGCCACGACCGCCGCCACCGCCACGGCCGCGCAACCGGCGACCGCACCGGAAGCCCCGACCCTGACCGCGGCAGCCGCCGTCGCGGGCGGGCCTCGCTGGGAGGCCGAGGCCGAGCGCGAACTCCTCAAGATCCCGTTCTTCGTGCGCGGCAAGGCACGACGCAACACCGAGCGCTTCGCCGCCGAGCGCCAACTCGCCGCCATCACGCTGGGGACACTGTATGAAGCGAAGGCCCACTTCGGCCGCTGACGCGACGCCGCTGCGCTTCGCGATCGTGACGATGGACTCGCACCTCGCGAGTGCCACCGCGCAGGCGGCTGCGGTGCTTGCGGCGGAGCTGCCGGGCCTGACGCTGACCATGCATGCGGCCGCCGACTGGGCCCACGATGCCGACGCGCTCGCCAACTGCCGGGCCGCGATTGGCCGGGCCGACATCGTGGTCGTAACGATGCTGTTCCTCGAGGACCATTACGCGCCGATCCTCGAGGCGCTGAAGGCGCGCCGCGAGTCGTGCGACGCCATGGTCTGCATCATGTCCGCCGCCGAGGTCGTGCGGCTGACCCGCCTCGGCGACTTCGAGGCCGGCGGCGCGAGCACCGGGCCGCTCGCGTTCCTGCGCCGCCTGCGCGGCCAGTCGGGTACGAAGCCGCCGACGCGAACGGGCGAGGCGCAGATGCGCATGCTGCGGCGCATCCCGCGGCTGCTGCGCTTCGTGCCGGGGCGGGCGCAGGAGGTCCGTGCCTACCTGCTGACGCTGCTCTACTGGCTCGGCGGCTCGGCCACCAACATCGAGAACCTCGTCCGGTTCCTGGTCGCGCGCTACGCCGACGGGCCGCGGCTCGCGCTGCGCGCGCGCGCGCAGCCGGCGGATCCGATCGAGTACCCCGACGTCGGCCTGTACGTCCATCGCGCGCGCTCGCCGATCGCGACCCGGACCGAGGCACTGCCCGCGGCACCGGGCGCGCGCGCGACCGTGGGCCTGCTGGTGCTGCGTTCCTACGTCATCGCCGGCAACACCGCCCATTACGATGCGGTCGTGCAGGCCCTCGAGCAGCGCGGCCTGCGCGTGCTGCCGGCCTTCGCGAGTGGGCTCGACGCACGGCCGGCGATCGAGCGCTTCTTCGTCCGCGACGGCCGGCCGACCATCGACGCGCTCGTGTCGCTGACCGGGTTCTCGCTGGTCGGCGGACCCGCCTACAACGATGCCCGCGCGGCCGAGGAAGTGCTCGCACGCCTCGACGTGCCGTACCTCGCGGCGCAGCCGGTCGAGTTCCAGAGCCTCGCGCAGTGGGGCGGCTCGGAGCGCGGCCTGATGCCGGTCGAGAGCACGATGATGATCGCGATCCCGGAACTCGATGGCGCCACGGGCCCGGTCGTCTACGGCGGCCGCGGCGGGTCCGGCGAGTCCTGCACGGGCTGCGAGCGGAACTGCCGGATGCCGGAGGGGATCGCCGGGCGCAACATGCAGGCCTGCCCGGAACGTGCCGCGATGCTCGCCGCACGCGTGGCGCGGCTGATCGAGCTGCGCCAGAGCGAACGCGCCGACCGCAAGCTCGGCATCGTGCTGTTCAACTTCCCGCCGAACTCCGGCCACATCGGCACCGCCGCCTACCTCGACGTGTTCGCCTCGCTGCACCACACGCTGGTGGCGCTGCGCGAGGCGGGTTACACGGTCGAGGTGCCGGAGTCGGTCGATGCCCTTCGCAGCGCGCTGCTCGCCGGCAACTCGGCCGACCTCGGCACGCCGGCAAACGTGCACGCGCGCATCCCGGTCGACCAGCACGTGCGCCGCGAGCGCTGGCTGCGGGAGATCGAGGCACAGTGGGGCGCTGCCCCGGGACGCCACCAGACCGACGGCAGCTCGATCTTCGTGCTCGGGCGGCGCTTCGGCAATGTGTTCGTGGGCGTGCAGCCGGCCTTCGGGTACGAGGGTGACCCGATGCGGCTGCTGTTCGAGAAGGGATTCGCGCCGACGCACGCGTTCTCGGCGTTCTATCGCTGGCTGCGCGAGGACTTCGGCGCGCACGCGGTGCTGCACTTCGGCACGCACGGCGCCCTCGAGTTCATGCCTGGCAAGCAGACGGGGCTGTCCGCGGCCTGCTGGCCGGATCGCCTGATCGGCGACCTGCCGAACGTGTACCTGTACGCCGCCAATAACCCGTCCGAGGCCGCGCTCGCGAAGCGCCGCGCCGCGGCGACGACGGTCAGCTACCTGACGCCGCCGATCGCCCGCGCCGGTCTCTACCGCGGGCTCGCCGAGCTCAAGTCCTCGATCGAGCGCTGGCGCGGGCTCGCCCCGGAAGCCGGTCGCGAGCGTGCCGCGCTCGCGCCGCTCATCCAGGCGCAGGCCGCGACCCTCGAGCTCGCCGAAGCGGCGCCGGAATGGGGTGAGTCCGCGGTGCAGCAGGTAGACGGTCTCGCGGCACGCCTGCTCGAGCTCGAGTACGCGCTGATCCCGCACGGGCTGCACGTGATGGGTGCCACCCCGACCACCGAGGCGCTGACCGACACGCTGCTGTCAATCGCCGAGGCCAGCCACGGCGTGCGCCTCGAGCGCGCGGCGGTGGCCGCGCTCGCGGAAGGCGCCTCGGCCGCCGATGCCGCCGCGACCGCCGGCGGAACGACCGGACCTGAGCGGCTCGCGCTCTTTGCGGAACTCGCCAAGACCCGCCGGCTGCTCAGCATCGGCAGCGAGCTGCCGGCACTCGTGCACGCGCTCGACGGCGGCTTCGTGCGTCCGGCACCCGGCGGCGACGTGCTGCGCAATCCGGCGGTGCTGCCGACCGGCCGCAACATCCATGGCTTCGACCCGTTCCGGATCCCGAGCGCCTTCGCGGTCGCCGACGGCGCCTCGCAGGCGGCAACGCTGCTGCGGCGGATCACCGCCGATGGCGCGGCACCGCCCGAGTCGATCGCGATCGTGCTGTGGGGCACTGACAACCTCAAGAGCGAGGGCGCGCAGATCGCGCAGGCGCTCGCACTGCTCGGTGCCCGGCCGCGATTCGACTCCTACGGCCGCCTGGCGGGCGCCGAGCTCGTGCCGCTCGCCGAGCTCGGCCGGCCGCGCATCGACGTTGTCGTGACCGTCTCCGGCATCTTCCGCGACCTGCTGCCGCTGCAGATGAAGCTGCTCAGCGAGGCGGCCTACCTCGCGGCGGTGGCCGACGAGCCGGAGGAGCTCAACTATGTGCGCAAGCACGCGCGGCGCTACCAGGCGAGCCACGGCTTCGACCTCGAGACCGCCGCGCTGCGCGTGTTCGGCAATGCCGACGGCGGCTACGGCGCCAACGTCAACCACCTGATCGAGTCGAGCTGCTGGGAGTCGGACGACGAGCTCGCCGAGACCTTCAGCCGGCGCAAGTGCTTCGCCTACGGGCGCGACGCGCGGCCGGCGGCGCAGGCGCAGCTGTTCGCGAGCCTGCTCGGCGACGTCTCCGCGACCTACCAGAACCTCGAGTCGACCGAGCTCGGCGTCACCTCGATCGACACCTACTTCGACACGCTCGGCGGCGTCAGCCGCGCCGTGCAGCGCGCCCGCGGCGGGCAGCGGGTCGAGGTCTACATCGGCGACCAGACCACCGGCGGCCACGCGGTGCGCTCGCTCAGCGAGCAGGTGGTGCTCGAGACCCGCACCCGGATGCTGAACCCGCGCTGGTACGAGGGCATGCTGCGCCACGGCTACGAGGGCGTGCGCCAGATCGAGTCGCACGTCACGAACACGATGGGCTGGTCGGCGACCACCGGGCAGGTGGCGCCGTGGGTCTACCAGCAGGTCACCGAGGTGTACCTGCTCGACCCCGCGATGCGCCGGCGCCTCGCGCAGCTCAATCCCGCCGCCTCCGCGAAACTCGCCGGCCGCCTGATCGAGGCGCACGACCGGCACTACTGGTCGCCCGACGCGGCGACGCTCGAGGCGCTGCGCGAGGCGAACGGCGAGCTCGAAGATCGGCTGGAAGGCATACACGACGGAGTTGCAGCATGAGCACGACCATGGTCCCGCTGAGTTCGCTGAAGCATCGCGCAGCGCCAGGGGACGGCGAGGGCAGCGTGCAGGTGCCGCTCGACCCGTCGGTGCGCATCGGCACCGCCAAGGTGTTCGCCGTCTACGGCAAGGGCGGCATCGGCAAGAGCACCACCTCCTCGAACCTGTCGGTGGCCTTCGCGCGGCTCGGCAAGCGGGTGCTGCAGATCGGCTGCGACCCGAAGCACGACTCCACCTTCACGCTGACCAAGCAGCTGATGCCGACCGTGATCGACGTGCTCGAGTCGGTCGACTTCCACTCCGAGGAGCTGCGCCCCGAGGACTTCGTGTTCGAGGGCTACCAGGGCGTGCAGTGCGTCGAGGCCGGCGGTCCGCCGGCCGGTACCGGCTGCGGCGGCTACGTCGTCGGGCAGACGGTCAAGCTCCTCAAGGAGCACCACCTGCTCGATGACACTGACGTCGTGATCTTCGACGTGCTCGGCGACGTCGTCTGCGGCGGCTTCGCGGCACCCCTGCAGCACGCCGATCGGGCGCTGATCGTCACCGCCAACGACTTCGACTCGATCTTCGCGATGAACCGCATCGTCGCGGCCATCCAGGCCAAGTCGCGCAACTACGCGGTGCGCCTCGGCGGCGTGATCGCGAACCGCAGCGCCGGCACCGACCAGATCGACCGCTTCAACGAGCGCACGGGCCTGCGCACGATGGCGCGCTTCCCCGACCTCGACGCGATCCGCCGCAGCCGGCTCGCGAAGTCGACGCTCTTCGAAATGGGCGACACGCCCGAGCTGGTCGCGGTGCAGGAGGAGTACCTGCGCCTCGCCTCGCTGCTGTGGGCCGGCACCGACCCGCTGACCGCCGCGCCGCTCAAGGACCGCGACATCTTCAACCTGCTGGGGTTCAACTGACCATGGCTGCCTCCTACCTGGACCGCCGCGAGCAGATCGAGCACTACTTCGACCGCACCGCGGCCGACGCCTGGCGGCGCCTGACTTCGGACGCCCCGGTCGGGCGCATCCGCGCGACGGTACGCGCGGGTCGCGACACGATGCGCGCGACGCTGCTCGGCTGGCTGCCCGCGGACCTCACGGGACGGCGGATCCTCGACGCCGGCTGCGGCACCGGCGCCTTCGCTACCGAGGCCGCGCGCCGTGGCGCGACGGTGGTGGCGGTCGACCTGTCGCCGACCCTGGTCGGTCTCGCGCGCGAGCGGGCACCCCGCCTGCCGGGACCGGGCTCGATCGAGTTCCGCGTCGGCGACATGCTCGAACAGCGCGACGGCCGCTTCGACCACGTCGTGGCCATGGACTCGCTGATCCATTACGGCACCGCCGACGTGGTCGCGGCACTGGTCGCGCTGTCGCGCCGCGCCACGCGCTCGGTGCTCGCCACCTTCGCGCCGTCGACACCGCTGCTCGCGACGATGCACGCGGTCGGGCGCTGCTTCCCGCGCAGCGAGCGGGCACCCGCGATCGTGCCGGTCGGCGAGCGGCAGCTGCTGCGGCGGCTCGCCGGCGAGCCCGACCTGATCGGCTGGCAGGCGCAGCGGACCGAGCGGGTGTCGCGCGGCTTCTACACCTCGCAGGCGCTCGAGATCGTGTCCACGGATCCCGCATGAGCCGAGGCCTCGCCAGCGTCTGGGCCCGGGTCAGCACGCGGCTGCTGCCGTTCGCGGAGGTGGCGACGGCGGGCCTGCCGCTGCCGCGGCTGCTGCGGCTCGCGCTGTTCCAGGTCTCGGTCGGGATGGCGATGGTGCTGCTGATCGGCACGCTCAACCGCGTGCTGATCGTCGAGCTCGGCATCCCGGCCTGGCTCGTGTCGCTGATGGTGGCGCTGCCGCTGGTGTTCGCGCCGTTCCGCACGCTGGTGGGCTTTCGCTCGGACACGCACCGCTCCGCGCTCGGCTGGCGCCGGGTGCCCTACCTCTGGTTCGGCACGCTGCTGCAGTTCGGCGGCCTCGCGATCATGCCGTTCGCGCTGATCCTGCTGTCCGGCGACTCGCACGCGAAGCCTTGGGTGGGCGAGTTCGCTGCGGCGCTCGCGTTCCTGCTGACCGGGGCCGGCCTGCAGACCACCCAGACGGCCGGTCTCGCGCTCGCCACCGACCTTGCGCCCGAGGCCGACCGGCCGCGCGTCGTCGCGCTGATGTACGGGATGCTGCTGCTCGGCATGCTCGTCTCGGGCCTCACGCTCGGCCGACTGCTGGTGCGCTTCGACGAGATGCGCCTGATCCAGGTCATCCAGTCGGTGGCGGTCGTCACGCTGCTGCTGAACGGCGTCGCGCTCTGGAAACAGGAGGCGCGCGGCAGCGCCGCGGCGATCGCGTCCGCGGCGACCAATTTCACCGACGGCTGGCGCGCCTACATCTCGACCGCCGGCGCGCGGCGCTTCCTCTGGGTGGTCGCGCTCGGCACCGCGGCCTTCAACATGCAGGACATCGTGCTCGAGCCCTATGGCGGCCAGGTGCTCGGCCTCAGCGTCGGCGAGACGACCTCGCTGACCGCGATCCTGGCCGCCGGCATGCTGGCCGCCTTCGCGGTCGCCGCGGCGACGCTGCGCGCGGGCGAGGGCTGCCGCCTCGCGGCCACGGGGGCGCTGTGCGGCGTCGCCGGCTTCGCGGCGATCATCTTCGCGGCGCCGCTCGGCTCGGCGCTCCTGTTCCGGCTCGGCACCGCCTGCAACGGCTTCGGTGCCGGGCTCTTTGCCGCCGGCACGCTCGCCCGCGCCATGGAGGCGCCGCATCCGCAGGCGGCGGGCCTCGCGCTCGGCGCCTGGGGCGCGATGCAGGCGGCCGCCGCCGGCATCGCAATCGCGCTCGGCGGCGCGCTCCGCGACCTCGTCGGCAGCGCCGCGAGCCATGGGCTGCTCGGCCCCGCGCTCGCCGACCCGAGCACCGGATACTGCGTCGTCTACCACCTCGAGATCGGGCTGCTGTTCGCGACCCTCGCGGCGGTGGGCCCGCTCGTCCGCCTGAGATCCCGCTTCGACCGTGGACGCGAGCCGGGGCCGATCCCGCCGCTGCTCGCGTCCGACCCGCCACCGCTGGAGAGCTAGCCATGACCACCGGCGCCATCACGCCTCACATCGACGTCGCCCAGCTCGTGCTCTACACGTTCTGGATCTTCTTCGCCGCGCTCGTGTACTACCTGCGCCGCGAGGACAAGCGCGAGGGCTACCCGCTCGAGTCCTCGCGTACGGTGCGCTCGGGCGGGCGCGTCAAGGTCATCGGCTTCCCGGCACCGCCGCCGCCGAAGACGTTCCGGCTCGCCGACGGCACGACCGTCACGGCCCCCGGGCCCGACCGCGGCTCCGTCCCGGCGTCGCTGCGCTCGCTCGGCAGCGGCGCGAGCTCGCCCGCCGAGCCGGTCGGCGACCCGATGCGCGCGGCCGCCGGCCCCGGCGCCTACCCGAAGCGCGCCGATGCCCCCGACCTCACGCTCGACGGGCATCCGCGGATCGTGCCGCTGCGCGGCGCGAGCGGCTTCTCGGTCGCCACCCCCGGCACCGATCCGCGCGGCATGGCGGTGCACGGTGCCGACGGCGCGCGTGGCGGCACGGTGAAGGACCTCTGGATCGACCTCGCCGAGCCTCAGGTGCGCTACCTCGAGGTCGACGCGCAGGGCCGCAGCGTGCTGCTGCCCATGGCGCTCGCCCGCATCGACGCCGACCGCGGCCGGGTCACGGTCCGCGCGGTGCTCGGCCGGCACTTCGCCGGGGTGCCGCAGACCGCACGGCCGGACCGCATCACGCGCCTCGAGGAGGAGCAGGTCTGCGCGTACTACGCGGCCGGCACGCTCTACGCCGAGCCAAGCCGCGCGGAGCCGTGGCTGTGAGCCGCGACGAGAACCTCGCGGACCTCGACCTGCCGCAGCCCCTGCCGCCGGGCGAGCGGGTGCTGTGGCAGGGCCGGCCGCGCTGGCAGTCCCTCGCCGTGCACGGCTACCACCTGCGCAAGGTCTCGGCGTACCTCGCGCTGATGGTCGCGGTGCGGGGGATCGAGCTGGCGACCGACCCGGCTGCGAGCACCGCCACCGCGGCACGCGGCACCGCGACCGCCGCACTGCTCGCGCTGACCGCGATCGGCCTCATCGCGCTGCTCGCGTACCTGAGCGCCCGCGCGGCGCTGTTCACGCTGACCAGCCGGCGGGTGCTGCTGCGCCACGGGGTCGCACTGTCGATGACGCTGAACCTGCCGCTGCGCACGCTCGAATCGGCGGATCTCGCGCAGCACCGCGACGGCACGGGCAGCATCGCGCTGCGCCTGCCGCCGGCCGAGCGCGTCGGCTACCTGCTGAACTGGCCGTTTGTGCGGCCCTCGCGCCTCGCGCACCCGGAGCCGCTGTTGCGCGACCTGCCCGATGCGCCGCGGCTTGCCGGCCTGCTGGCCGGGGCACTGTCGGCGACGCTCTCGGTCCGCGAGTCGTCCGCCGCCAGCGAGTCGACCGGCCCCGCCGCCGTCCCCGGCGCGTTCGGGCTCACTACTGCCTGAGGCCGCGCATGCACGACCATCCCCACAGCGAGATCATCCCCCCGGCGCTGCTGCTCGGCGCCGCGGCGATGATCGTCGGCGCGATCCTGCTGGCGAGCCTCGGCCGGCTGACCGGCGTCGGCCGGGTCGGCTTCGACGACTCGCGCATCGTCACCGCCCGTGAGCTGCGCTTCCTCGACGGTGCCGACGGCTCGGTCGAGGTCCTCGAGGGCGGCGCCGCGCCGCTCGCCCGTCTCGCGCCCGGCACGAACGGCTTCGCGCGCGGCCTGCTGCGCGGCTTCGCCCGCGAGCGGCTGCGCGAGGGACGCGACCGCAGCCTGCCGTTCACGCTCGCCCGCCACGCCGACGGGCGCCTGACCCTCGATGACCCGTCGACCGGCCGCAAGGTCGACCTCGACGTCTTCGGTCCCACCAATGCCTTGGTCTTCGCCCGCCTGCTGCTCGCCCCGCCGACCGGCGGAACGGGCGCGAGCGCGGGCGCAGGGAGCCTGCCATGAACGCGATCGTGTCGATCGACAGCCCCGCCGATGCGAAGCGCCTCGCCGAGGCCAACACGCTGCTGACGCCCCGGTTCTACCGCACCGACTGCGCCGCGATCGACGCGATCGACCTCGCGCCGGTCGCGGCCGAGTTCGATGCGCTGCTCGCGGAGTTCGCGCTCGACGTGAACCGCGAGCACTTCGAGCGGCCGGCGGACTTCTCGCGCGAGATCCGCACGCTCGACCCGGAGCTGCGCCGCGAGTTCCTCGACTTCCTGATCAGCTCGGTGACGGCGGAGTTCTCGGGTTGCGTCCTCTACAGCGACATCAAGCGCCAGGCCCGCAACCCGCGGATCCGCGACCTGATGGGCTACATGGCGCGCGACGAGGCGCGCCATGCGGGTTTCATCAACCAGGCGCTGAAGGACTTCGGCCTCGGCGTCGACCTCGGGCAGCTGCGCCGCGAGAAGCGCTACACCTTCTTCCGGCCGAAGTTCATCTACTACGCGACCTACCTCTCGGAGAAGATCGGCTACGCGCGCTACATCTCGATCTTCCGCCAGCTGGAGCGGCGCCCGGAGCTGCGCTTCCACCCGATCTTCAAGTGGTTCGAGCGCTGGTGCAACGACGAGTTCCGGCACGGCGAGTCGTTCGCGCTGCTGATGCGGGCCCAGCCGCGACTGCTGCGCGGGCACAACCGCCTGTGGATCAAGTTCTTCCTGCTGGCGGTGTTCGCGACGATGTACGTGCGCGACCACGCGCGCCCGGCACTGCACGCCGCGCTCGGCCTCGACCCGACCGAGTACGACCGCGCGGTGCTGCGGATCACCTCCGAGATCTCGCGGCAGGTGTTCCCGCTGGTCCTCGACCTCGACCGTCCCGCGTTCCGGCGCGGCCTCGAGCGGCTCGCGCGCTGGTCGGCGGCCTCGGCTGCCGCCGCCGCGCGCGGCGGCCTCGGCGGCGCGCTCGTGCGGATCGGCCTCGGGGCGGCGATGGCGGCGACCTTCGTGCGGCTCTACTGCCTGCGCTCGCTGCCGAACGAGCCGCCCGCCGACGTGCGCTGCGCGCCGGCCTGGTAGCGGAACGCACCGGAATGTCGGGCATCGCCCTCGGCACCTGCCTCGCCGCCGTCCTCTGGTGGACGCTGACGGGCCTGTTGCTGGTGCTCGATGGCCTGCCGCCACGGACGTTCCGCCTCACGCTCGCGGCGGCGACGCTGGTGGGGGCGGGCGGCGCCTGGCTGGTCCATGCGGAGCGCGAGGCCGCCGGCGCTGCGGCCGCGATCGGCTCGGTCGCCGGGGCGCTGCTCGTGTGGGGCTGGGTGGAGCTCACCTTCCTGCTCGGCGTCGTGACCGGGCCGCGCCGCGAGGCGTGCCCGCGGGACTGCGGCGGGGCCGGGCACGTCTGGCATGCGATCGAGGCGATCGCGTACCACGAGGTGCTGCTCGCGCTCGGCGCGGCGCTGGTGGTCGCGCTCGACTGGGGCCAGCCGAATCCCTACGGCGCCTACGCCTATGTGGCGCTCTGGGCGATGCGCACGAGCGCCAAGCTCAATCTGCACTTCGGCGTGCGCAACCCGGGTGACGAGTTCCTGCCGCCGCACCTCGCGTACCTCAAGAGCTTCTTCCGGCGCCGGCCGATGAACCTCCTGTTCCCGCTGTCGGTCACCGTGCCGACGCTGGTCGCGGCGCACTGCTACGGACTCGCGACCGCGGCCACCGCGAGCCCGCTCGAGTCGACCGGCTGGTCGATGCTGGGCGCGCTGCTCGCGCTCGGCGTGCTCGAGCACTGGCTTCTCGTGATCCCGTTCCCGACGCAGGCGCTGTGGTGGTTCGGGGTGAAGCCGGGGGCCGCGCGCGGCCCGGCCGGCAGCCGCGACCCGGCGGCGCCGCGCGAGCATCCGGCCTGCGAGGTCTCCCCGTGGCAACCCTCGACTCGGTGATCTCCTCGGCGATCGCGCGGCGCCTCGCGCACGCGCCCGTCGCCACGCCTGGCACGGCGACGCCGGTGCGCCCGGCGCTGCTGCCCGGTATCGGCTCGCCGGCGGACCTGCGCCGGCTGCCGGAGGCCGCGCTGCCTTCGGTCGCGCAGGAGCTGCGCGCGCACCTGATCGAGACGATCTCGCGGGTCGGTGGCCACCTCGCCGCCGGGCTCGGCACGGTCGAGCTCGCCATCGCGCTCCACTACGTCTTCGACACGCCGCACGACCCGCTGGTCTGGGACGTCGGCCACCAGGCCTACCCGCACAAGGTGCTGACCGGCCGGCGCGGCGAGCTCGCGACGATCCGCCAGCGGGGCGGGCTGTCGGGGTTCCTGCGGCGCGACGAGAGCGAGTACGACGCCTTCGGCGCCGGCCACTCGAGCACCTCGATCAGCGCGGCGCTCGGCATGGCCATTGCCGCCGAGCGCCAGGGGATCCCGCGCCAGGCGGTCGCGATCATCGGCGACGGCGCGCTGACCGCCGGGCTCGCCTTCGAGGCGCTCGACCACGCCGGGGCCACCGGCGCCGACCTGCTGGTGGTCCTCAACGACAATCAGATGTCGATCTCGCCGAACGTCGGCGCGCTCGCGCAGACGCTCGCGCGGCGCGTGCGCGGCGCGCGCCGCTCGTGGCGCGGCCGCCCGGCGGCCGCGGACGGCGGCTTCTTCGAGGACCTCGGCTTCGCGTACGCGGGACCGGTCGACGGCCACGACCTCGACGCGCTGGTCGCGGCGCTGCGCCAGCAGCGCGCGAGTCGCGGCCCGCGCCTGCTGCACGTCGTGACGCGCAAGGGCAAGGGCCACGCGCCGGCGGAGGCCGACCCGGTCCGCTACCACGGCGTGACCGCCGCGGCGGCGACGCCCGCGGCGCCCCCGGCCCGGACCTACACGCAGGTCTTCGGCGAGTGGCTGTGCGCCGCCGCGGAGCGCGATCCGCGCGTCGTCGCGCTGACGCCCGCGATGCGCGAGGGGTCCGGGCTCGTGGCCTTCGCGCAGCGCTTCCCAGACCGCTACCACGACGTCGGCATCGCCGAGCAGCACTGCGTGACCTTCGCCGCCGGCCTCGCGGCGTCCGGCGTGAGGCCGGTGGTCGCGATCTACTCGACCTTCCTGCAGCGCGCCTACGACCAGCTGATCCACGACGTCGCGCTGCAGAAGCTGCCGGTCGTGTTCGCGGTCGACCGCGCCGGGCTCGTCGGCCCGGACGGCGCCACCCACAACGGCAGCTTCGACCTGAGCTTCCTGCGCTGCATCCCGAACATGGTGCTGATGGCGCCGAGCGACGGCGGCGAGCTCGTCGCGATGCTCGACGCCGCGCTCGCGCACGAGGGCCCTGCGGTCGTGCGCTACCCGCGCGCCGGTGCGGGCACCTCCCGGCCGGTGCCGGCGACGCCCGTCGAGATCGGGCGCGCCGAGGTGCGCCGCCGCGGCCGTCGCTGCGCGCTGCTCGCCTTCGGCACGCTGCTCGAGCCCGCGCTCGCGATCGGCGAGGCGCTCGATGCCACGGTCGTCAACATGCGCTTCGTGAAGCCGCTCGACGCGGCGCTGCTGCGGTCGCTTGCCGCAACCCACGAGCTGCTGGTGACGCTCGAGGAGGCCGCGGTGGCGGGCGGTGCCGGCAGCGCGGTCGGCGAGTGGCTCGCGGCCGAGGCGCTGCCGGTCGGCCTGCTGCAGCTCGGGCTGCCCGACACGTTCCCCGAACACGCCACGCGCGACGAGGCCCTCGCCGAGGCCGGGCTCGGCCGTGCGTCGCTCGAGCGGGCGATCCGCGCGCGGCTCGCGCCCGCGCTGGCCTGACGCTAGCCGTCGCGCGCCGCCGAGGTCGCGAAGCGGAACGACGGCGGACGGGCGCGCTCGAGCTGGCCCACCAGCGCGCGCAGCTCGCGCTGCGCGCGCTCAAGCCGCGCCGCGTCGGCGCGCGGCTGCGAGGCCAGGTCGCCGAGGCGTCGCGCGGTCGGCGCGACGAGCTCGAGCCAGACCGCCGCCTCGGTGACGCCCTTGGCGCGCAGCACGTCGATGTATTCGCCCGCGACGCGCGCGTCGTGCTCGAGCAGCAATCGCGTCAGTTCCGCGACGTCGGCATCGCACGGCTCCCACGAGCCGCCGCCGGCGAGGCCGGGCGCGGACATCGAGTCCGCGATCAGCAGGCGCGGCACGATCTGGCTCTCGATGACGTCCTGGATGGGTCCGGCGCGCAGCCGGAACAGGTTCGACACGGCGCGCGCGATCCGTCGTACGCCATGCGAGACCGGGCTCGCGGGGAGTTTGGCGCGTCGGATCATCGAGGTCTCAGCGTTCGGTACGGGCCGGCGACGGAGCAGGGGCTCCAAATATACCGATTACTGTAACAATGACTACCAGTTTATAGGTACTGGACAGCATTTTGCTGCGATGCGGCAGCGTGGCGGGTCCCTTACGACCTCAATCGGTCGTCCGGACGAGGAAGCCGTACACCGGCTCCGGTCCATCCGGCGCCGCGATCGACAGCACCTGCAGCGAACCGGGGGTGCCCGGCCGGACTCCGGCGGCCCGCAGCGCAATCGCGGCATCGCGGCTGCGCATCTGCTCCGCGATGCGCCGTCGCGACTCCTCGTCGAAGTGCAGCCACCGATCGAGCGGCTGGCCGGCGAGCCTTGCCGCCGTGCCGCCATCGACGAGTCGGACGAAGGCCTCGTTGCTGTAGCGGATGCGCAGTGCCAAATCCGCCAGCACGAAGGCATCGGACGAACGCGAGATCGCCTCGAGCGACCCGGCCGCGGCGCCGTTCGGCGGTGCGTGGCCGCCGGCCGCTGCGAGCTGGACGATCAGGAACGCACCGGCCGGGGCGTTCACCACGCCGAGCTCGAGGCGCAGGCGGCGGTGGCCGTCGGCAGTCGCCGCGACGAGCGCGCCGGCGGTCCCGCGCGCGAGCGCCGCGGCGGCCGCCTGCTCGAGCGGCTCGCGGGCGGCGGCCTCGAGGCGCAGCGGGAACGGGTCGCCGAGGATCACCTCGCGCGGCAGGCCGAGCAGCGTCGCCGCGGCGGGGTTGACCTCGACCGCGCGCAGCGACCCGGCCTCGAGGATCGCGACCGCGTGGCCGGAGGTGGCGTACAGCTCCCGGAACGACAGCGACGTTCCGCCGGTCGGCGACGCCTCGCTGCCGAGCAGCGAGCGGATGAACGTCGACCAGCTCCTCACGCGCTCTCCTTGCCGGGTCCGCGCCGGCACCGCCCGCCGCAGGCCGCGCCGCCGGCCGGCCCTTTGGATCGTACGGGGTCAGGCCCGCCGATGCACCCGCGGCGGCCGCGATGGCTCAGGGATTGACGAGTCCCTCGCGGATCGCGAAGCGGGTCAGCTCCGCAACCGTGCGCAGGCCGAGCTTGCGCATGATGTTGCGGCGGTGCACGTCGATGGTCGCCGCCGACACCTGCAGTCGCTCGGCGATGGCGGCCGTGCGCGCGCCCTCGGCGATCAGGCACAGCACCTCGCGCTCGCGCGGCGCGAGCTGCGGCGCGGGCGGCGCCGGGTCCGCACCCGGCGGCTCGCCGCGCATCTCGTCCGCGAGCGCGCCGGCGATCTCGGGGGCGAAGTAGCCGTGGCCGGCCGCAACGGCGCGGATGGCGAGCACGAGCTCGGTCCCGGCCGCGGACTTCGTGACGTAGGCGTGCGCCCCGGCACGCACGATCGCCGTGACGTAGCGCTTGTCGGCGTGCTGCGAGAGCGCGACCAGCTTCGCGGTGGTGCCGCCGCCGACCAGCCGGCTCGCGACCTCGATGCCGTTGATGTCCGGCAGGCTGATGTCGAGCACCAGCACGTCCGGCCGCAGCCGCCCGGTCACCTCGAGCGCCTCGGCGCCGGTGCCCGCCTCGCCGACGACCTCGATGTCCGGGACCTTGAGCAGTACCTCGCGCAGCGCCTCGCGCACCATGCGATGGTCATCCGCCAGCACCACGCGGATGGTCACGGGTCGCCTCCGCCCTCGTCCTCGTCCTCCGGCGCGTCCTCGCCGAGCGGCGCGGTCAGCAGCACTCGCGTGCCGCGACCGGGTGCGGTCTCGACCTGCATCGCGCCGCCGACGAGCGTGAGGCGCTCACGCAGCGTGGCGAGCCCGCGCGCGTGCCGCCGGCCCGGCGCCGCCGCGGCCGGATCGTAGCCGGCCCCGGCATCCTCGACCCGCACCTCGAGGCGGCCGTCGCTGACGCGGGTGCTGACGACCGCCTCGTGGGTGCGCGCGTGCTTGGCGGCATTGATCAGGAGCTCGCGCGTCGCCCGGTACAGGATCGAGCGCGCCGCCGCCGACAGCGGCTTCGCCACGCCGTCGTCGCTGACCCGCACCCGCAGGCCGAAGCTCTGGCCGATCTCCTCGCCGAGCACCTCGAGCGCCGCGGCGAGGCCGAGCTCGTGCAGCACCATCGGCGCGAGCTGCGCGGCGAGCGAGCGCGTCGCGAGCGCGGCGCGGTCGACGAGCCCGGTCAGCGCCTGCGCCGCGCCCGCGACCTCGCGGTCCGGATGGGCGCGCAGCGCCGCGAGCCGGATCTGCGCCGCCGCCAGCGTCTGGCCGAGGTCGTCGTGCAGGTCGGTCGCGATCTGGCGCCGCTCGCGCTCCTCGGCGGCCTCGAGATCGGCGGCGAGCTCGCGCAGCTGCAGCGTGCGCGCGGCGACGCGGCGCTCGAGCTCCTCGGCGGTCGCGCGCGCCTCGGCGATCGCGTGCTCGCGCTGCGCGAGGTCGACGTTGCGGAGCACGCACTCGAGCAGCACCACCCGCAGCGCCTCGGCGGACTCGAGCTCGATCTCCGACCAGGCGGCTGATTGCTGGCGGGTCACCTCGAGCCACTCGGCGAACGAGCCGCGCGGCGTCAGCCGCGAGCCGAGCGGGCCGACCTTCTTCGAGGCGTGCGGGTCGCCGGCCCAGCGCACGGTGTGGCCGACCTCGGGGCGGAACCAGACGACGTAGTCGCGCGGCTCGCGGGAGAGCCCGACGGCGAGCAGGCCGCTCGCGACCTCCGGGAACGCCGCTGCGGGCGGATAGGCGTCGACCAGGCAGTCGACCGCGTACAGCCGCCGGTCGAGGGTGTTGAGCCAGCGCACCAGCGCCTCGCAGTCCGGCCGCGGCGGCACCCGCCCGACGAAGTGCCAGGCGCCGTCGAGCAGCACCAGTGCGCCGCTCGCGCCGACGTAGCCGAGCAGGTCCCAGCGCGCGACCACCGGCGCCAGCTCGCGGACCCCGGCGAGGTTCGCGACCAGCTCCTCGCGCACCCGCCGCGACTCGAGCCGGCGGGCGGAGCTCTCGGCCTGCGACTTCGACTCGACGTGCAGCGAGAAGATCTGCGCGAAGGTCTCGCAGGCGACCCGCAGGTCCGCGGCGACGAAACGCGGCGCGTAGTGGTGCAGCACCAGCATGCCCCACAGCGCGTTGCGACAGATGATCGAGGCCGACAGCGAGGCGCTGACGCCCATGTTCTGCAGATACTCGATGTGGATCGGCGAGACGCTGCGCAGCGAGCAGTGGCTCATGTCGAGCGGCGCGGGGCTGCGCGGATGGCGCGCCGGCGTCAGCGGCGCCGGCGTGTAGCCGATGTCCGGGATCACCCGCAGCCAGTTGCGGCGGTAGAGCTCGCGCGCCTGGCGCGGGATGTCGGAGGCGGGGTAGTGCAGGCCGAGGTACGACTCGAGCCCGGCGCGCATGTCCTCGGCGACGATCTCGCCGCTCTCGTCCGGCATGAACCGGTACACCATCGCGCGATCGAAGCCGGTGGCGACGCGCAGTGCCCGTGCGGCGCGTGCGCAGGACTCATCGACGCTGGCCGTGCCCTGGATCGCCGCCAGCAGGCTCTTGAGCTGGGTGATCGCATCGCCAGCCGCGGTCGCGGTGCGGCGCGCCGGCTCGAGCTCGAGGATCGCGGTGCCGTCGAGCGCGTGCAGCGTGATGTCGAGCGGCAGCGCGCTGTGCACGGCGCGCGAGCCGAGCCGCATGGCCGGCGCGACGAAGCCCTCGCCATCCCGGAGCTGGCTGCCGATCGCGGCGGCCTCGTCGCGCTCCAGAATCGAGTCGAGCGCGGCGCCGGCGATCGCCGCGGCGTCGAGCCCGAGCAGCAGGCGCGTGTCACCGGCCCACTGCTCGACCACGAGCGTGCGCCGGTCGAGTACCAGCAGCACGCCGTGCGGCTGGATCGATCCCGGGATGTGGATCGGTTCACGGTCGCAGGTCGTCAGGTCGACCTCGCCGAAGCGGATCTCGCTCGCGCTCATGCCGCGGGCCCGCACAGCCAGTGCTCGAGCGCGGCGAAGGTCGCCTGCGCGGCGTCGACCGCGCGCTCGCGCGCCTCGCCGCCGGCGCAGGCCTCGTCGACCACCGCGCCGAAGCGCTGCCACATCGCCGGCGTCTCGGTCCCGTAGGCCGCGAGGAACTCGGCGCCGCGGTCGGCATCGACGCCGATGCGCTCGCGCACGACCGGCAGCAGCACCTGGCCGCCGAGGCTCGCGCCCTCGAGCACGTACAGGCAGCCGAGGGCGCTCGCCGGGTCGTCCGCCGCCGGCACCTGCCCGCAGACGGGCAGTCGCCCGATCGCTTCCTGGCACTCCTCGAGCGCGAGCAGGTCGCGGGTGAGCGGGGGCAGTTTGCGGCGCCGGCCGTAGTCGGGCAGCACGCCGCTCAGCACCTCGGCGGGCAGCCTCGATTCGATGCCGGCGCAGAAGCCCCACATGCCGCGCAGGTGCTCGCGGTAGGCGGGCAGCGAGCCGAAGCGCGCCGCGACGTCGAGCCGGCGCTCGAGCCGGACGTGCAGCGGCCAGGTGGCTTCGCGCAGGGTATGGATCGGTCGAACGGACGACACCGGTGCACTCCCGTCAGCGTGCGTCGGACCCGGAACGGTCTCGCCGCAGGCCGTCGGGCCGGGGTCGCTGCCGCCCCGGAATCATAGCGCATGGCCCCGGCCGGCCGGTCGCGCGGCCCGGCCGGGACCCGGTCGGGCCCGGTCGCGGCGCGCCCGACACCGAAAGGCCCACTCTCTTATATGGTGCGTCGCAACAGCCCCGGCGGACGGGCGGCCAGCGCCCGGACCGGTGTCCGCGGTGCGGGTCCGGGACCCAGCCGGGCCGGCCGCCGCGCGCGGCGTGGCGCGGCGCGGCGCGCGCCAGACGATTCGCCTGCCCCGCGGAGCCTGCCGCGGCACGCGTGCTAGGCTCCGCGGCCGCCGCGGGCCCTGGCACGGAGCGCCGCTCCCGCCACCGGGCCTGCCCAACGCAGGTGGTGGCACATGTCGATGTCCTCCGTCGGGCTCTCCACCGCTGGCTTCATGCCGCACGGCATGTGCTACCTGTGGCGCTGGGACGTGCTCAGCCTGCACGTGCTCTCGGACGCGCTGATCTCGCTCGCGTACTTCTCGATCCCGTTCACGCTCGTCTATTTCGTGCGCAAGCGCCGCGATCTCGAGTTCGACTGGATGTTCCTGTGCTTCGCGATCTTCATCATCGCCTGCGGGCTCACCCACGTGCTCGAGATCTGGACGATCTGGCACCCCGACTACTGGCTGAGCGGCAGCGTCAAGGCGGTGACCGCGCTCGCTTCGGTGCCGACCGCCGTGCTGCTGGTGCGACTGCTGCCGCAGGCGCTGCAGCTACCGAGCCCGTCGTCGCTCGCGCGCGTCAACGAGCGCCTCGAGCGGCAGATCACCGAGCGCGCGCAGAGCGAGGCGAACCTGCGGGTCAGCGAGGAACGCTTCCGCCGCGCCTTCGACGACGCGCCGATCGGCATGGCGCTGGTCGCGCCGTCCGGCCAGTGGCTGCGGGTGAACCGTGCGCTGTGCGAGATGCTCGACTACCCTGAGGCCGACCTGCTGCGCACCGACTTCCAGAGCCTCACGTACCCGGACGACCTCGAGACGGACTTGTCGCTGATGGCGCGCGCGCTCGCCGGCGAGCTTCCCTCGTTCCAGCTCGAGAAGCGTTACCTCGACCGCCACGACCGCATCGTCTACGCGCTGCTGAGCGTCTCGCTGGTGCGCGACCGCCACGGCACGCCGCTCTACTTCGTCTCGCAGATCGAGAACGTCGGCCATCGGCGCGAGATGGATCGCCTGAAGAGCGAGTTCGTCTCCTCGGTCAGCCACGAGCTGCGCACGCCGCTGACCTCGATCCGCGGCTCGCTCGGGCTGCTCAGCGCGGGCGTGCTGGGCGAGCTGTCGGAGCGCGCCCGCCACATGGTGCGGATCGCGCTCAGCAACTGCGAGCGCCTCGTCGGCATCATCAACAACATCCTCGACATCGAGAAGATCGGCGCCGGGCGCCTGACGCTCGAGCTGCAGCGGGTCGACGCCGGCGCGCTGCTGCGGCGCGCGGTCGAGGCGAACGAGCCCTACGCCGCGAAGTACGAGGTCCGCATCCGCCTCGCCGACCCCGGCGATGGGCTCGAGGTGCAGGCGGATCCCGAGCGGCTGATGCAGGTGCTCGCGAACCTGCTGTCGAACGCGGCGAAGTTCTCGCCGGCCGGCTCCGAGGTCACGGTGCGCGCGAGCCCGTCGGGCGAGGCGGTGCGCTTCGAGATCGCGGACCCGGGGCAGGGGATACCGGAGGAGTTCCGCGGCCGCGTCTTCGAGCGCTTCGCCCAGGCCGACGCCTCCAACTCCCGCTCGGCACCCGGCACGGGACTCGGCCTCTACATCTCGCGCCAGCTGATCGAGGCCATGCACGGCACGATCGGCTTCTCATCGGCGACCGGGGAGGGCACGACGTTCTACTTCGAGCTGCCGCGGGCAACGCACGGGAATGCAGAGCGGAGCGCCGAGCCGAGGCCCGACACCGCCGCGGCCAGCGCGGGCGTTGCCCGCCCGCCGACCGGCGAGCCGGCCGGTCTGCCGCGCATCCTGCACGCCGAGGACGATCCAGACCTCGCGCAGGTCGTCGCGACGCTGCTCGCGGGCCGGGCGACGGTCGTGCACGCCCGCACGCTCGCCGCCGCGCGCGCCGAGCTCGAGCGGTCCTCGTTCTCGCTGCTGCTCGTCGACCCGGGGCTGCCGGACGGCGACGGGCTCGCGCTGCTCGATGCACCCGCCGGCCGCGAGCTACCACCGGTCGTGGTGCTGTCGGTCTCGGAGATCGCCCCCGCGATCCAGCGACGCGTGGCCGCGGCGCTCGTGAAGTCCCGCACCTCGGAGGCGCGGATCGCCGAGATCGTCCTCTCCCGGCTGCGCGTGCCGCGAGCCTAGGCCGGCGCCGCCGCGTCGCCGGCGTGCGCCGCCGCGGCGACGCCGTCGCGGAAGCGGTCGATCGCCGCGACGAGCTCGGCGAGCTGCCCGCCGCTCGGCGCGACCCCTTCGCCGCGACGCGTCTCGATGCCGACCAGCAGGTTCTCGATCTCGCCCGCCTGCGCGGTCAGGCCCGGGAAGCCGAAGATCCCGCCGGCACCGCGGATCCCGTGGGCCTCGCGGCGGGCGAGGTCGAGCGCGACGGCGTCGCCTTCGGAGATCGCGGCGACGAGCGCGCGCAGGGCCTCGCCGGCTTCGCGCGCGCGCCGCAGGAAGAGCTGCGGCCGCGGCGTCGGTGGCGGCGGGACGCGGGCCGGGCTCGCCGGCGCCGACGCCGGCGAGCCCTGCCAGGTGTCGACGATCTGCTGCCAGAGGCGCACCGGGTCGAAGGGCTTGGCGATGATGCCGAGCACGCCGAGCCGGCGGTATTCCTCGAGCTCGTGCGGCATCGCGCGGGCGGTGAAGAAGATCACGGGCGGCACCTGCTCGCCGAACTCCTGGCGCGCGCGCTGGAAGGTCCCCGGACCGTCGAGCCCGGGCATCATCACGTCGAGCAGCACAAGATCCGGCAACTCCGCGCGCATCGCGGCGAGCGCGCTCTCGCCCGAGTCGACGCAGCGCAGCTGCACGCTCGCCGTCAGTGTCAGCGTCGCCGAAACGACCTCGAGGACGTCGGCATCGTCGTCGACGTAGAGGATGCGCGCGGGTGCGGTCCGTTTCACTCGCCACTCCAGGGCTCGCGCGGCACCGGCCGAAGCAGGGCGGGCCGAGGCGCTGCCGTGGGATTCTAGTCGTTCCGCGATGGGATCCGCGGTTGCCGGCGCGTCGGCAGCGCTAGCCACGCGGCCGCTCTTTGGCAGCGGATTCGTCCTTGGATCAGGATCGCGGCCGTGCGCGGGACGGGTTCGCGTCCGGAACGTGACGCCCTGGCGGCGCAAGCGACGCGAACCGCGCGCGGCCACATTCACACTTGTCCCGGACAGAGCATAGGAGTGGGTCGCGTGAGCTGGCGCGAGGGCCGAATGATGCGATGCAACGAGCGCCGGGTGACCGCGTGCCCGGAGAGCCGTTAGGATCCGGGACCCGTCGCGATGCACGCGTGCGGACGCGACGCGGTCCCGCGACTCACGCGGGCACGCCCGGAACCTGGCCCATCCTGCAAGGCACGTCATGTCAGCACCGCTCCTGCGCGCGATTGCTCCTTTCATCTGGTGCGCGGCGGTGGCCGGGTCGCCGCCGGCAGTGGCTGCATCAGACCCGCAGCTGCTCGAAAGCTCCTCCGGGTTCCCGACGAACGAGGACTTGCGGCACGTGCGTTCGCTCGCCGATCCGCGGCTCGCGCCGGACGGCGCGCGCGTGCTCGTCCAGGTCGCCGACAGCACCGCCGAGGGCGGCCGGACGCACCTGTGGCTCGCCGGCGCATCCGGCAGCGAGGCGCGCCAACTGACGTTCTCGCCCGAGAGCGACAAGGCCGGCGAGCGTCACGGCCGTTGGCTCGGATCGGACGCGGTGCTGTTCCTCGCGAAGCGCGCCGAGCGCACGCAGCTCTTCCGCCTGCCGATGGCAGGCGGCGAGGCCCGGGCGATCGAGCTCAAGATCACGCCCACGGTCGACGCCTCGCGGGACGCCGACGCGTTGCCGCCGCGCAAGGAGGCTCAGTCGGAGGACCATCCGGAGCCGGTGCCCCTCGAGGTCGAGGACTTCGAGGTGGCCCCCGACGCGAAGCACGTCGCGCTGCTCGCGCGCGATCCGGAAACGCCCGGCGAGAAGAAACAGAAGGATGCCAAGGCCGACGTGGTGCTGGTCGATCACGATCCGCACGGCGTCAGGCTCTATCTGCTCGATCCCGCGACATCGGCGCTGACGCCGGTGGCCGTGCCGGCGGACGTGCGCCACGTCGCCTGGGCGCACGACGGCTCGCAACTGCTGGTCGTCTCGGCGGGGCCGAATCACCAAGACGACCTCGGGCCGAGCGCCCGTGCCTGGCGAGTCGCCGTGGACCACCCCGCCGCGCCGCTCGAGTGGCCGCAGGTGCCACGCACGATCGGCCCGGCGCGCTGGAGCGCGGATGACCGGGAGGTCTACTTCCTCGCGCAAGCGAGCCGCGATGCGCCGCCGGGCTATGCCGATCTCTACGCGCTCGACGTGTCCACCGGCCAGGTCCGGAACCTGTCCGGTCCCGCGCATCTCGCGGGCGCGCTCGACGGCGAGCTCCTCGCGCTCGCGGACGAGACGTGGGTGGGCCTGCAGGCCGGCACGCGGTCCGCCTACGCGCGCCTGCGGCAGGGCGCGTTCGAGCCGGTGGCGGGCGAGACGCCGGTGATCAGTGCGCTCGACTGCGACCGGGCGGCGAGCGCCTGCGTCTGGATCGGCGAGGGTCCCGCGCAACCGCGCACGCTCTACCTCGGTACCCGACCCGGCGCGACGGCCGCTCGCCTCGCACTGCCCGCGATGACGCCGCGCCCGTGGCCGGACGTCGGGGCGCAGGTGATCGAGTGGCACAGCGATCGGCTCACGATCGAGGGACTCCTCTTCCTGCCGCCGCATGCCGCGGGTGCGCGGCTGCCGCTGATCGTCGACGTGCATGGCGGCCCGACGGGCGCCTGGACGCAGCGCTTCGACCCGCTGGTCCCTTTCCTGCTGGGGCAGGGGTTCGCGGTGCTGCGGCCGAACCCGCGCGGCAGCACCGGCTACGGCGCCGGCTTCGTCGCGGCGAACAAGAACGACCTCGGCGGAGGCGACTACCGCGACATCATGGCGGGCACCGACGCCGTGGTCGCGCGCTTCCCGGTCGATCCGGCACGCCTCGCGCTGATGGGCTACAGCTACGGCGGCGAGATGGCGGGGTTCGTCGAGGGCAAGACCGACCGCTTCAAGGCCGTGATCAGCGGCGCGCCGGTCATCGACCAGCAGAGCGAGTACGGCACCGAGGACGAGTCCTGGTACGACCGCTGGTTCTACGGCAAGCCCTGGGAGAACGTCGAGGCCGCCTGGCGCCAGAGCCCGCTCGCCGGGGTGGCGCGGGCCCGGAGCCGCTTCCTGCTGCTGCAGGGCGAGGCCGACGTCACCGACCCCCTCGGGCAGAGCCTCGAGATGTACCGGGCACTGCGCCAGGTCGGCGTGCACGTCGAGCTCGCCCAGTACCCGCGCGACGGGCACGGGCAGCTGTCGCAGGCGCTGCATGGCATGCCGACGACCGAGCCGTGGCACGGTCTCGACGCGCGCCGCCGCATCGTCCGCTTCATCGAGGCCTCGTTCGCGGGCCCCTGAGCACCCCGGCCGCCGGCTGTCCGGCGGCGGTGTACCCTTGCCGACCGGACCCCGGCCCGTCCCGGGGAGGCTTCCCGACCTGGGGCACCGTTGAGCGACCGTCAGCGCCTCGACTGGCTCGTCCGGCACATCGTGCCCTTCGAACGGCGCGCACGGGGGTGGCTGCACCGCCACGTGCGCACGTTCGCGGTCAGCGACGCCGACGACATCGTGCAGGAGGCCTATGCGCGCCTCTGGGTCCTCGATCTCGACACGATCGCGAACCCGCGCGGCTACTTCATGACGATCATCCGCAACCTCGTGGCGGAGCAGGCGCGGCGCGCCAAGATCGTGCCGATGGTCCGCATGGGGGAAATCGAGTCCCTAAACATCATCAGTGAGGAGCCCGGGCCGGAACGCGAGGCCGTCGCCGGCGCGGAGCTCGAGCTCGTGCGCCAGGTCCTCGAGGGCCTGCCGCCGCAGTCGCGCCGGGCCTTCGAGCTGCGCAAGTTCGAGGGGCTCACGGTGCGCGAGGTGGCCGGCCGTCTCGGGGTCACGGAGAGCGCCGTCGAGAAGCTGCTGGCACGGGCGCTCGCGAGGCTGCTCGCGGCGCTCGGCGAGCCCGGGCCGGTCACGAACGAGGAAGCGGGATCCGTCCATGAACGCGCAATCGACCAACGATGAGGCCGCCGAGTGGGCGGTGCGCCTCGATGGCGAACCGCTCTCGGCCGAGGAACAGCGGGCGCTCGAGGCCTGGCTCGCGAGCGCGCCCGGGCATCGCGGCGCGCTCGTCCGCGCGCGGGCGGTCTGGGCAGCGGTCGGCGCCGCGCAGCCGGCCGCGTCGGGCCCCGCGCCGCCCGTCCATGCGCCCACGGCGCGCGGCCGCGGAATTTCTGCACTGCGCGCGGCCGCGGCGGCGCTCGCGGCCGTCGCCGTGCTCGCGCTCGGCTACCGCGCGCTCGAGCTGCGGGGCACGGGCTACGAGACGGGCGTCGGCGAGGTCCGGCGCATCGCGCTCGAGGACGGCTCGGCGATCACGCTCAACAGCAACTCCGCCGCACGCGTGCGCTATGGGCAGGACGCACGCCGCTTGACGCTCGTGCGCGGCGAGGGGCTCTTCGAGGTGGCGAAGGATCCGGCGCGGCCGTTCATCGTCTCGACCGGCGGGGTCGCCGTGCGCGCGGTCGGCACGGCCTTCGTGGTCCGCGCGCTGACCGACGCGGTCACGGTCACGGTCACCGAGGGCGTCGTCGAGGTGACTCGCCCCGAGCAGGCGCCGCGCCGCGTCGCCGCCCACCAGCGGGCGGAGATCCGCGCGCACCGCGAGGTCACGGTACGGACCGAGGAAGCCGACGAGGCGAGCCGGCAGCTCTCGTGGCGCGACGGGGTGCTGTCGTTCTCCGGCGAGTCGCTCGCCGAGGCGGTGCGCGAGGTCAATCGCTACAGCCACCGCCAGATCGAGGTCGCCGACCCCGGGCTCGCCGCCCGGCCGGTCATCGGCATCTTCCGCGCCGGCGACGCCGACGCCTTCGCGCAGGCGACCGCGGCAGCGCTCGGTGCCGAGACCCGGCTGGACGGCGACGTCATCCGGCTGGTCCCGCCCGCCGGCCGCTGACCGGCGGCCGGCCCGGCGCGTGGCGATGGCGCAGGGTGCGGACTTTGGCGGCCCATCCGTCTCTCTCTTCCAGGCGCACGCGACGCCGGAAGGGGAGCCATGGATACCAACGATCGCATCGAGCGGGGATGTGGGGTGATTGCCCTGTTGCTGGGGCTGCAGCTGGCGCTGGCGCTGCCGGCCTACGCGCAGGAGACGCACGCCTTCAACGTGCCGGCCACGAGCCCGGCCCTCGCGATCCAGGCCTTCGGGCAGCAGTCACGGCTGCAGATCGTCGCCGCCGCGCAGGCGCTCGACGGCAAGCAGCTGAACCCGGTCACGGGCGAGCTCACGACCGACGCGGCGTTCCAGGCGCTGCTGGCCGGCACCGGCCTCGTGCCCAAGTACGTCGAGGGCCGGTCGGTGGCGATCGTCAGCCGGGACGCCGCCGCCGCGCCGGCCACGCGCCAGGAGGGGGAAGCCGGCGATCCCGGCCTCTTTCGCGTGGCTGAAACGTCTGCTGGCGGCGCTGCGGCCGTAGCCGCCGGTACCGCCGGTGCGCCGCGGGAGGCCGCGGCACTCGAGGAAGTCGTCGTCACCGCCCAAAAGCGCGCCGAGCGCCTGCAGGACGTGCCGGTTGCCGTGACGGCGGTCAGCGGCGGCGCGCTCGAGTCGATCCACGCGACCTCGCTCGCCGACTACGCCGCCTACATCCCGAGCCTGCAGGTCATCAGCTTCCTGGGCCAGCCGGGCCAGGTCAACCTCGCGCTGCGCGGCGTGACCACCGGATCCACCGCCGCCAACCAGACGGTCGCGACCTACGTCGACGACGTGCCGGTCGGCTCGAGCTCGATCTACGCCGGCGGCGGATCCTCGGGCATCGACGTGCTGCCCTACGACGTCGAGCGGATCGAGGTGCTGGAGGGCCCGCAGGGCACGCTCTACGGCGCGAGCGCGCTCGGCGGCATCCTGAAGTACGTGACGCGCGAGCCCGACCTGCGCGAGGCGCAGTTCCGGGTCGGGCTCGACCTCGCGACGATGACGAACGCGACCCGGGCCGGCTACGGCGCGCGCGCGAGCGCCAGCCTGCCGCTGGTCGCGGACCAGCTCGGCCTGAGCCTCAGCGTCTCGCACGGCTACACGCCGGGCTACCTCGACGACGTCGCGACCGGGAAGCGCTCGTTCAACAGCGGCATCCAGGACGCGGCACGGGCGGCGCTGCTGTGGGCGCCGACCGCGCGGCTGTCGCTCGAGCTGAGCGCGCTCTACAACCGCTCGCCGTTCAACGGCACCGGCGCGGTCTCGGTCGGCTCCGCCCCGGGGCAGCCGCCGCTCGGGCGCTACGACAACACCGACGTCGAGCCCGACAGCAACAACGTGACGACGCAGCTCTACATGGCACGCCTGCGCTACGACCTCGGCTGGGGCTCGCTGACCTCGGTGTCGAGCTACTCGCGGATGGCGAGCCTGAGCGAGGCCGACGGCAGCAGCATCTTCTATCCCTTCTTCGGCGACTACGCGGCGTTCACGACCCGCAGCGACGTGAAGAAGTACACGCAGGAGCTGCGGCTCGCCTCGCCCGCGCAGCAGTCGCTCGAGTGGGTCGCCGGCGCGTTCTATACCCGCGAGGACGCGACCGCCGGCCAGACCGGCCGCGCGCTGGTGCCCGCCACCAACCAGCCGGACCCGGCGCTCGATCCGCTGATCGTCACCGACGAGCCGAGCCACTTCCGCGAGGCGGCGGTGTTCGGCAACGCAACCTACCGCCTGACGCCGGCCTGGGACCTGAGCGCGGGCCTCCGCGTCAGCCGCAACCAGCAGAGCGTGCGCGAGTCCGCCTACGGGTCGCTGTTCGGCACGACGCAGGACACCGCCGAGGTCACGCCGTTCCCGGACGTCACGCAGAACAAGACGACCTGGTCGGTGAGCTCGAGCTACCACCTGACGCCCGACCAGATGCTCTACGCGCGCGTCGCGACCGGCTACCGTCCGGGCGGCGCCAACAAGATCGCGCCGGACGCGCCGCCGACCTTCGGCCCGGACACGACCACGAACTACGAGGTCGGCTTCAAGTCCGAGTGGCTCGAGCGGCGGCTGCTGCTCAACCTGACCGTCTTCTACATCGACTGGCGCAACACGCAGGTGACGGGCGTCACGCCGCTCTACCTGACCTACCTGTCGAACGCGGGCGCGGCGGTCAGCAAGGGCGCGGAGCTCGCCACGCGCTACACGCCGCTGCACGGCCTCACGCTCGGCCTCAACGCCACCTACACGAACGCCTACCTGACGGTCGACGCGCCGGCGCTCGGCGGCCTCGCCGGCGACCCGCTGCCGAGCACGCCGAAGCTCGCCGGCTCGCTGACGGTCGACTACGAGTTCCCGCTCGCGGCCGGCCTGCGGGGACTCCTGAATGCCGCGGCGCGCTTCGAGGGCGCGCGCAACACCGCGTTCCCGAGCGACCCCGGCGTCAGCGGCAACTACCCGCTGTCGTCGTACGCGACGCTCGACCTGTCCGCCGGCGTCCTGCGCGAGGCCTGGTCGGCGCGCCTCTACGTGCGCAACGCGACCAACCGCTACGCGTACCTCTTCGTGATACCGCCGGGCGGCGACGGTGCGCCGTCGACGAACGTGATCCTGCAGCCGCGCAGCGTAGGGCTCAGCCTGGATGTCCGCTTTTAACGGCGGCCGCCCGGGCCGGCGGTACGGGCTGCTCGCGGCCTGCTGCCTCGGACTCGTGAGCCTCGGCGCGACCGGCGACGCCACCGTCGACGCCGCGGTCGACGCGACGCTCGACCGCTATGCGCGGCCGCAGTCGTGGGTGCAGCTGCCGGACGGCCGGCGCCTCAACCTGCTGTGCGAGGGCACCGGGTCGCCGACCGTGATCCTCGAGGCGGGCGCCGGCGGCTCGACCCTCGACTGGCGCCGCGTGCAGCCGCCACTCGCGCGCACGACGCGCGTCTGCTCGTACGACCGCGCCGGCCTCGGCTTCAGCGAGCCGGGGCCGCTGCCGCGCGACGCCGGCGCGGTCGTCGCCGACCTCGAGGCGCTGCTGCGCGCCGCCGCCCTCGCGCCGCCGTACGTGCTGGTCGGCCACTCGCTCGGCAGCTACTTCGTGCGCCTGTACGCCGACCGTCACCTCGCCGACGTCGCGGGGCTGGTGCTCGTCGACCCGTCGGTCGAGTTCCAGGACGAGCGCTTCGCTGAGGTGAACCCGGCACTCGCCGCGCTGCTCGTCGAGGACCGGGCGAACGCCGTCGAGTGCCTGCGGCTGGCGCGGCTCGGGCAGCTGCGCCCGGAGCTGCCCGTGTTCAGGGCCTGCACCTACGGCTACGCGCGCGAGCCGGGCTTCAGCGAGGCGCTCTACCGGGTGCAGATCGCGCGGCGCCTGTCGGTGCCGTTTCGCGAGGCGCTGCTGTCGGAGACCGACGAGATGCCGGCCGACAGCCGCTTGCTCGCCGCCGAGCGCCGCTCCTTCGGCGACCGCCCGCTCGTGGTCCTCACGCAGTCGCCGGAGACCGTGCGCGACTATCCCGGGCTCACGGCCGCGCAGGTCGGGGCGCAGAACGCGCTCTGGTCGCGCATGCACGAGGAGCTCGCGGCGCTCTCGACCCGCGGTGAGCACCGGATCGTGGCGGGCAGCGGCCACTACATCCAGAAGGACCGGCCGGACGTCGTGATCGAGGCGATCCGTCGCGTGGTCGAGGACCGCCGTGCGGCGCCCGGGACGGCGGCCGATCGCCAGCCGCCGCGCCGGCCTATGATGGCGGGCGCGACGAAACCTCATGCCGGAGGACTCCTGCCTTGACCCCGCTGACGCTTCCGACCCTGCTCGCGCGGCTCGCCGGCGGCCTGCTGCTGGCGGGGAGCGCGACCGCCACCCCGCCCGCGCAGACCGCCACCGTCGAGGGACTGCGGCAACCGGCGACGATGATCGTCGACCACTGGGGCATCGCGCATCTCTATGCCGCGAGCCCGCGCGATGCGTACTTCCTGCAGGGCTACAACGCGGCCCGGGACCGGCTCTGGCAGATCGACCTGTGGCGCAAGCGCGGCCTCGGCCGGCTCGCGCGGAGCCTCGGCCCCGCCTACGCAGCGCAGGACCGCGCCGCACGCCTCTTCCTCTACCGCGGCGACCTCGCGCAGGAGTGGGCGGCCTACGCGCCGGGCGCGAAGGCGACCGCGACCGCGTTCGTCGCCGGCATCAACGCCTACGTCGCCGAGGTGCGCCGCGGCGCGAAGCCGCTGCCGGTCGAGTTCCAGCTGACGGGTTCCGAGCCCGAGCCCTGGCGGGCGGACGACGTCGTCCGGATCCGCTCGCACGCGCTCGTGGGCAACGTCGCCTCCGAGGTCGAGCGCGCGCGGGTGCTTTGCTTGGCCGGGCCCGCGGCCGACCGGCTGCGCGGCAACCTCGAGCCCGCGCACGAGCTGCAGGTGCCGGCGGGCCTCGACCCCTGTGCGATCCCGCCCGACGTGCTCGCGGACTACCAGCTCGGTACGCAGCCGGTGCGCTTCGCGCCGCCGCGCGCGACCGCCGAGGCGGCGGCGGAGGCGCCACGATCACCCGAGGGCTCCAACAACTGGGTGATCGCGCCGAGCCACAGCGCCACCGGGCGCGCGATCCTCGCCAACGATCCGCACCGGGCACTGACGGTGCCGAGCCTGCGCTACGTCGTGCACCTCGAGGCCCCGGGCCTGTCGCTGATCGGCGCGGGCGAGCCCGCGCTGCCCGGCGTCTCGCTCGGCCACAACGGACACGTCGGGTTCGGCCTCACGATCTTCGAGGTCGACCAGGAAGACCTCTACGTCTACGAGCTCAACCCGGCGGATCCCGACGAGTACCGGTACCGGGGCGGCTGGGAGAAGATGCGCACCGTGCACGAGACCGTCGAGGTCCGCGGCGCCGCGCCGCAGGCGATCACGCTCAAGTTCACGCGCCATGGCCCGGTGCTGCGCTCGGACCCGAAGACCGGGCGTGCCTTCGCGCTGCGAACCGTCTGGAGCGAGCCCGGCACCTCGCCGTACTTCGAGAGCACCTGGCTCGCGACGGCGCAGAGCTGGCGCGCGTTCCTGCGCGCGCGCGACCACTGGGGCACGCCGCCGCTCAACCTCGTGTACGCGGACGTCGCCGGCAACATCGGCTGGGCGCCCGGCGCGCGCGTGCCGGTGCGCCGGAACTGGGACGGGCTGCTGCCGGTCCCGGGCGATGGCCGCTACGAGTGGCAGGGCTTCCTGCCCGGCCCGCGGCTGCCGGCGGTGCAGAACCCGGCCGCCGGCTGGTTCGCGACCGCGAACGAGATGAACCTCCCGGCGCAGTACCCGGCGAACCCGCCGATCTCCTACGAGTGGGCGAACCGCTCGCGCATCGACCGCATCGCTGCGGTGCTCGCGGCGAAGGGAGCGCTGAGCCTCGAGGACTCGATGGCGCTGCAGAACGACAACCACGACCCGATGGCGGGCCGGTTCCTCGCGCTGCTGCACGGCCTGTCGTCGCCGGACCCTGAGGTCGCGCACGCGCTCGCGCTGCTCCGGGGCTGGGACCTCGACGAGTCGCCCGCGAGCACGGCCGCGACCATCTACCAGGCGTGGATCAACGACCACGTCGCGCCCACGATCGTGTCGCGACTCACGCCCGAGTCCGTGCACGCGATCCTGGACGGCGGCGCGCTTGAATCCATCGCGGACTACCTCGAGCACCCCGACGCGCGGCTGGGTCCCGATCCGGTCCGCGCCCGCGACGAGCTGCTGCTGCACGCGCTCGAGGCGACACTCGCCGACCTCGGCCGGCGGCTCGGCCCGGATCCCGCGGCGTGGCAGTGGGGGAAGGTCCACCAGATGGCGTTCCGCCCGGCGATCGCGCCGCTCGCGGATCCCGAACTCGGCGCCCGCCTCGCGCCGCCGGCGGTCGCGCTCGGCGGTTCGGGCAACGCCCCGCACGCGACCGCCTTCGATCCGCCGTCCTTCGCGGTGGTGGCCGGGGCTTCGGTGCGGATCGTGCTCGACGTCGGCGACTGGGACCGCTCGGTGATGATCAACGCGCCGGGACAGTCGGCCGATGCCGGCAACCCGCACTATGCGGACCTGCTGGCGGCCTGGGCCGAGGGGCGCTACGTGCCGCTCCGCTACACGCGGGCCGCGGTCGAGGAGGCCGCCGAGTCCGTGACCCGCCTGACGCCGGCGCCGCGGCCGCGCTGACGCGCGGCTAGCCGGCGAGGAAGGCCGACAGCGCGCGCAGCGTCTCGCCCGGGTTCTCCTCGGGGAGGAAGTGCCCGGCGTCGATGGCCTCGCCCGTCGGCGCCGCCACGAGATCAAGCCAGGTCTCGAGCGGCCGGAAGTGCGCGCCGACGATGCCGCGCGCGCCCCACAGGATCTGGGTCGGGCAGGTGATCTTGCGCCCGGCGGCCACGTCCGCGCGGTCGTTCGCGAGGTCGACAGTCGCGCCGGCGCGGTAGTCCTCGCACACGCCGTGCACGCCCTCGGGCGTCCCGAACGCGCGCAGGTACTCCTCGAGCACCGCCTCGCCGAAGGCCGGCGAGCCGGTGGCCGCGAGCCGGCCGATCGTCGCCCGCAGCCAGGCGCGCGGGTCACGGCCGATCAGCGTCTCCGGCAGCGGCCGGGGCTGGATCAGGAAGTACCAGTGGAAGTACGCCGTGGCGAGCGACATCGAGACCTGCTCGTAGACGGCCTTGGTCGAGACGATGTCGAGCAGCGACAGCCGCTCGACCGCAGAAGGATGGTCGAGTGCGAGCCGGTAGCCGACGCGCGCGCCGCGATCGTGGCCGACCACGCGGAAGCGATGGTGGCCGAGCGCCGCCATGACCTCGAGCATGTCGGTCGCCATCGCCCGCTTCGAGTAGTTCGCGTGGTCGGCATCGCCCGCGGGCTTGCTGCTGTCGCCGTAGCCGCGCAGATCCGCGCAGACGACCGCGTGGTCCTGCGCGAGCGTCGGCGCGACGAAGCGCCACATGTAGTGCGTCTCGGGGTAGCCGTGCAGCAGCAGCAGCGGCGGGCCCGCGCCGCGGGTCGCGACGCGGATCGTGGCGCCCGTGACGGGCAGGTCGCGGTACGTGAAGCCCGGCAGCGAGGCGCGTGGTGCCGTCAACGAACTTCGTCCATCGGACCCGATCCGGCGGCGGAGGCGGCGGCAGCGCGGCTAGGGGTCGCGCTTCAGGCGCCACCCGGGGCGGGCGGCGCGCGCAGCGACCGGACGAGCAGGGCGGCGAGGATCGCGACCCCAAGCAGCCCGAGCGCCACGCCGATCCGCTGCGCGAGCACCGCCGGGTCGAGCGCCGGGGCGCGCGCGCGGGCCTCGTCGCCGGTCTCGGCGAGCGTGAGCTCGGCGCTGCGCACCGAGCCCTTGAAGCGGCCCATCTGCTCGTTCGCCTCTTCGGTCGAGCGGATGCTGCCGTTCGAGATGGCCTCGTAGATCTGGCCGAAGGCCTCGCGATACTCGCCGATCCAGCGCGTGACCTGCTCCAGCTTCGGCTCCTGCGAGTCACCGGTCGCCGAGTGCGCGCGCCCGAGGTCGTAGCGCAGGCGCAGGAACGCCGCGTCCCACTTGGCGCGGTACTGACGGACGAGGTCCTGCTCGCCGACGTTCAGGAAGACGTCCTTCTCGTAGCGGCGCAGCTCGAGCACGTCCTCGCGCAGGTCCTCGGCGGCGACCGCGAGCGCCGCATCACCGCGCTGCAGCCCCCGGGCGACGGCGTCCAGCCGGCTCAGGCCCCAGTAGCCGGTCGCGGTCGTGACGACGACGACCCCCATCGCGACGGCGTAGGCGAGGGCGCCCGGTCGGCGCAGCCCGCGGGGCGATGTCTGCATCGGCACTTCCTCACTCGTGGTCCCGGGTCGGTCCCGGATTATCCGCCGCCGGCCGAGGCTTGACCAATGAGGGCCCGGCGGGGCGCGGCGCGGCGGGTCCGCAGCGCCCCCGTCAGGCCGACGCCGCGACGGGTGCCGCCATCGCCGAGCGCAGCATCGCGATCGCCGCGTAGGTGATCACGCCAGTCACGACCCAGCGCATCACCGTCAGGTGATCCGCGAGCACGCTGACGAGCGGCACCGCCGCGACGGTGCCGATGATCCCGCCCACCGTCAGGCCCATTGCGACCGCCGGCGCAAACAGCCCGGAGCGCAGGAAGCCGAGGCTCGCGACCGGGATCAGCACGCCGTCGCTCGCCATCATGATCGGGTACGCCGCGATCGGGTGCATGCCGAGCACCGAGAGCAGCGCCATGGAGGGCGCGTAGTTGCCGATGCCGGCGCACATCAGCGCGCCGAGGACGAAGTTCGCGGCGACCGCGACCACGAAGCGCCAGCCGTCGAGCCCCATCGCCGTACCGGTCGGCGGAATGATGCCGAGGTTCGTCATCGTGAAGAACCCGGCCGCGATCAGCAGCGCCGCGCCCATGAACCACTGGATCCGCCGCGTCGGCATTTTGCTGACAAGCCCGGCCCCGATCCACGCGCCGGCGGCGGCGCTCGCCAGCATCGCGATCAGCAGCACCGGGTCGACGCGCACGATCGTCGTGAAGAGCACGGCGCTGACGATGATGCCGACCGCATTGCCGACGTTCAGGGTGCCGGGGATCAGCTCGTCCGGCGGATGGCCGCGCAGCTTGAACAGCGCCGTGATCTGCGCGTAGTTGCCGATGCCGAGCGTGTCGAGGAAGCTCGTGACGCCGCCGATCAGCATGTCGCCGAGGCCCGGCCGGACCGGCCAGCGGTGGCGTCGCGTGGCGATGACCCAGCAGACGACCACCGGGATCTCGACGGCGACCAGGCTCGCGTAGACGATGGCGAGTTCCAAGGACACGGCGCCCCCTGCCTGACGGCTGTACTCGTTCGACGCGGCGCGCGCCGGTCGCTACCTGCGCGACGGCCCGCCCGGCGCCCACCGGGCGCTCGAGGTCAGTGCGGGGCTGCGCCGCCGCGGCCGCGCCGCAGCAGCCAGTAGGCGAGCAGCGCCACCGCGATCGAGATCGTGCTCGCCCAGAACTCCTCGCGGTGCGAGGGGGTGAAGGCCATTGCGACCAGCACCATCGCCATGCCACCGATCGCGACGTAGCTGAGCCACGGAAAGCACCACATCGGCAGCGTCGGCGGCGGACCGCCGGCCCGCTCGCGCATCCGCCGCGTGCGCACCTGCGACACGCCGATGCTGAGGTAGATCACGGCGATGATGGCGCCGGAGGCGTTGACGAGGAACGCGAACACCTTGCTCGGCGAGATGACCGCGGTCGCGACCCCGGCGAAGCCGACCGCGCTGGCGAGCAGCACGGCGCGTGCCGGCACGTGCTGGGCATTGGTCTTGACGAGCCAGCGCGGCGCGTCGCCGTGGTTGGCGAGCACGAACAGCACGCGCGAGGCAACGTAGAACGACGAGTTCAGGCAGGACAGCACCGCGGTCAGGATCACCGCCGCCATGAACTCGCTGGCGTACGGGAAGTGGATGCCGTCGAGCGCGAGCGTGAACGGCGACTCGCTCGGCACCACCTGCGTCCAGGGCACGGTGCTGACGATCACGAAGATCGAGCAGACGTAGAAGATCAGGATGCGGCTGATGATGGTCGAGGTCATGCGCGCGACGGCGCGCGCGGGCTCGGGCGACTCGGCCGCGGCGATCGTGACCACCTCGGCCCCCATCATCGACCAGATCACGGTGGTCACGGCCGCGAGCACCGCGAACGGCCCCTTGGGCGCGAAGCCGCCATGGTCGACGAGCGTCGCGAAGGTCGGGCCGGTCGCGGAACGGAAGCCGAACGCGTGCGCGCCGACCACGACGATGAACGTCAGGATCGCCGCGACCTTGATCGAGGAGAACCAGAACTCGAACTCGCCGTAGGCACGCGCCGACATCAGGTTGACGCCCGTCATCAGCAGCATCAGCACCGCGCCGATCTCCCAGGTCGGCAGCGGCAGCCAGCGCTGGATGATGCCGGCGCCGGCGATCGCCTCGACGGGAATCACGATGGCCCAGAAGTACCAGTACAGCCAGCCGACCGAGAAGCCCGCCCAGTTGCCGAGCGCCGCGCGCGTGAACTCGGTGAACGAGCGCACCTGCGGCATGTCGACCGCCATCTCGCCGAGCATGCGCATGACCAGCAGGATCAGCAGCCCGGTCAGCGTGTAGCTGATCAGGATCGCCGGCCCGGCGGCCGCGATCGCGACGCTGCTGCCGACGAACAGCCCCGCGCCGATGATGCCGCCGATCGTGATCATCGCGACGTGGCGGGGTCGCAGCGACTGGCTGAGGGTGTTCGCTTCGGCCGGCGCCGGCGGGTTTTCTGTGTGCATCCGGCCACTATAACCGTCCCGGCCCGCGCTCTGGAACCCTCGGACGAGCGTCGAATCCGGCCGCCGGCGGCGCGAACCGACCCGGCCGATCGGCTCCCGGCCCGGTCTGCACGCCGTCGAGGCGCCGTGGCATCGCGCGCCGCGGCGGCCGGCGCCGCTGCCCGACGGCACGGTTCCGGCGTCCGCGCAGTGGTGGCTTCGGCCACCCGGCGCACCGTCGGCTGGCATCGCGGCGAACGACGCGGCGCAGCCGCTCGGCCGGGCAGCAGCGCCGTCGCGACCATTCCCTGAGCGAAGCCGGCACGCCCGTGTATGATCCGGCAAGGCCATTCAAAACGACCCGCCCCGGCATTCGAACGACGAGGCCACGCTGGACGTGGCACGGGGCGGCCTAAAGAAGCACGGCGCGGGCCGGGAGTACATCCGCCGGGGGCGGTTCAGCGAGCGATCGGGCGCCCTCCGGGGCAGGAACCCTCCTGCTCCACGAACCAGGACTTCAGAGCCGGGCCATGCTCCAGTCGATCAAAGCGCACAAGCACCGGATCATCCGCGAGTACGCGACGCCCGACGACGCGCGCGCGTGGTTCGAGGTCGCGAGCACGCTGCTGCCGCTCGGTCTGCTGTGGTGGGCGGCAGTGCGCAGCGTGCACGTCTCGGCGGCGCTGACCGCCGTCATCGTGCTGCTGCTCGCCCTGCTGATGATCCGGGTGCTGGTGCTGATGCACGAGTGCGGCCACGGCAGCTTCTTCCGCTCGCGCCGGCTAAACCGGGCGTTCGGGTTCCTGTTCGGCGTGCTGTCCGGCATGCCCCAGTACGTCTGGTCGCAGCACCACGCGTTCCATCACGCCAACAACGGCAACTGGGAGCGCTTCCGCGGGCCGCTGACCTCGCCGTCCGTGGCCGAGTACGCGGCGATGACACCGCGCCAGCGCTGGCTGTACCGCTACCCGCGCAATATCTGGTTCGCGCCGCTCGCCGGATTCGTGTACCTGGTCGCGAATCCGCGCCTGACCTGGATCAAGGGTAGCCTCGCCTTCCTCGGGCACCTGCGGCGTGCCAGGGTCGCGGAGCCCGGCGTGCCGCTGCGGCAGCACGCGGCCGCGTTCCGGACCCGCTACTGGAATTCGCCACTTGAATACCGCCACATGAGTGCGAACAACGCGGCGGTGCTCGGGGGCTGGGCGCTGATGTGCGCGACGATAGGCGCCGGGCCGTTCTTCGCGATCTACGTCGCGTCCGTCTCGCTCGCCGGTGGCGTCGGCATCGCACTCTTCACCGTGCAGCACAACTTCGAGCACGCCTACGCGAGCGACTCCGCCCACTGGGACTTCGATGCCGGCGCGATGCAGGGCTCGAGCTACCTCGAGCTACCGCGCTGGCTGCACTGGGTCACCGCCAACATCGGCTTCCACCACATCCACCACCTGTCGGCGCGCATCCCGAGCTACCGCCTGCGGGCGTGCCACCACGCGAACCGCGAGCTCTTCGCCGGGGTCACGCGCATCCCGCTTTCCGGGATCCGCCGGTCGCTGCAGTGCCTGCTGTGGGACGAAGGCGCACGCCGCATCATCTCGTTCGGCGAGTATGACCGCCGGCAGAGGGACGCGGCGCAGGCGCGCTGAGCCGCCGCCGCGGTCGCGCCGCAGCGACCGGGTGGGTGCCGGCAGCCGGATCCGGCCGCCGACACCGTCCGCCGGGTACTACCAGCGGTTGCCCGAGCGGAAGCCGCCGCCGCCACCGCCGCCGCCGCGCGGACCACCCGCCGGCTTCTCCTGCGCCTCGTTGACGCGCAGCTGACGACCCTCCATCGAGTGGCCGTTCAGCGCCGCGATGGCCTTCGGCGCATCGGCCGAGGACATCTCGACGAAGCCGAAGCCGCGCGGGCGGCCGGTCTCGCGGTCGGTCGGCAACGCGACCGACTGCACGGCGCCGTGGGCGCTGAACAGCGTGCGCACCGCATCCTCGGTGGCGCTGAAGGGAAGGTTTCCGACGTAGATCTTGGCCATGCTTGCTCTATCCGTGTGGTGTGATGGAAACCGCGGACGCTACGCGTCAGCGGCGATTCGCCTTCTTCTCCCGCTTGGCCGCGCGCTTCTCGTCGGCGGACTTGGCGGGCTTCTTCTTCGATTCCTTCTTCCGGTCCATACCCTTGCTCATGTCGGCTCCTTCGGTTCCGTGGTTGCCGGACGCGGCGGCTGGCGCTTCATCAGGCGCTCCTGCTGCTCGCGCTTCTTCGCTTCCTCGCGCTGCTTCTTCAGCTGGCGGTAATTGGGGGGTCGCATGGAACCTCGTGCGCCGGTGGCGAAAGCGGAGCGGTCCGCGATCGGGAACCCGTCGAGCCGGTGGCCTTGGGATCAGGTCCCGGGCGGGTAGGGCGCGGGCATCGACGCGTCGGAGTTGCGCGACAGCGCCCGCCAGCCCGCGACGGGCCGCCCGAGCGCGATCGCCTGGCGGATCTCCATGACGAGCGGGCCCGGACGCATCGCGAACAGGCGCTGCACCTCGGCCGGCACGCCATGGCCGAAGGCATCGCGGTAGGCAGCGGCCGCGACTGACAACTCGTTCGATTCCATGGGGACGCGATGCTCCGACAACCGACGGGCAGCGACGCCGGAGTCGGGCAGTGCCCGCGCGTCGTGCTGGGAGCACCGTTCTACGCCCATTTGGCCGATCCTGCTGAGCTTTCGCGCATTCCGGCCGCGCACAAGGCGCCCGGACCGCGCGTCCTGGCGCGGCTCGCCCCACCGGCGGCGTCCTAGTCGTGCAGCGGCACGCGGTAGATGTTGCGCCGGGTCTCCCAGCGCACGTAGGCGTAGGTAGCGACATCGGCACCGAAGGCGAGCGAGTACTCCTGGTGCGGGATCACGGTCGCCTCCGCCGGCAGTGGCCGTCGTACGGGCTCGAGCACGCCGTCGTCGCGCACCGGCAGCGCGAGCGTGCGGCCGTGTCGCTGGGTGTCGTCGCCCGCGCCCACCTCGAGATAGAGAGTCCGGCCGCTGCGCGACCAGCGCGACGGCCACCAGCCGGTCGCCAACAGCTGCGGTGCCCCGCCACCGATCCGGGCGACGTAGGCGCCGCCCACCTTGCCCTGGACCGGCAGGTCGACGACCGCGAGCGTGCCATCCGGGGAAATCGTGTCGAACTCGAGTATCGGCGCGGGCAGCACGCGCTCCTCGAGCCCCGAGGCCGGCGTGATGCGGTGCAGGGAATTGTCGTGCTCGCCGAGGCTGCGGAAGTACACCCGGCCCTCGCGATCGAAGGCCGCCTGGTCGGCGTTCACGGCGAGGCGCCGCGGTGCGGCGTGCCGGTCGAGCGGCGCGAGCCAGACCTCGGGGACGCCGCTGCGCTTCGTGACGAACGCGACCTGCTGCTCGTCGTAGGACACGTCGTAGCTGCTGACCGCGAAGCCCGCGAGCAGCAGCTCCTTGCTGCCGGTCGCGATCTCGAGTCGCGACAGCTCGCTCGGGTCGGTGGACGAGCGCGCGGCCAGGAAGTAGAGCCGCCGCGCGTCGTCCGACAGCCATGGCTCGAGCACGAAGCTCGTGCTCGTCAGCACGTGCTCGCCCGTGCGGTCGTGCAGCCAGATCGAGCTCTGGTCGCGGCCGATCGAGGTCAGCAGCGAGCGGCCGTCCGGCGCGATCACCACCGTCTCCTCCTCGGTCGGGCCGAAGGTGATCTGCTGCGGCTCGCCGTCCGGGTAGCGCTGCCGCCAGAGGTGCGAGTGACCGGCGACGCGCGCGGCGAGGTACATCCACCGGCCGTCTGGTGACCAGGCGGCGGACCCGCACTCACCGTCGGGCCCGATCGGGGCGCCCGCGTTGTGGCCGTCATACGGTGCGAGGCGGCAGCGCTGGAAGTCGCCGTTGCGCCCCATCTCGACGATCAGCACCGAGCGGCGGTCCGGCGAGAGGTACGAGAAATGCGCCATGCCGCGCTCGTGCGCCGGCAGGTAGACCTCCCGGTGCTGCGCGCGGTCATCGAGCGAGGCGACGATCCCGAGGTGCAGGCCGGTCTTGAACTCCGAGTACAGGACCTCGTGGGGACCGGTGAAAGTCAACCCGGAGGCGTTCGGCAGCAGCAGCGTCGGCTCGCCGCCCGTGATCGGCACGGTCCAGGTTTCCCAGGTGCTGGTCACGGACGGCTCGCGGATCGCGGTGTACGCGACGTGCGTGCCGTCGGGCGTGAACGTCGGCCCGAAGATCCAGCCGCCGCCATGCGTGAGCTGCCGCGGCTCGCCGTCCGGCAGCAGCCGCAACCAGATCTGCCCGGTGCTGAGGAACGCGTCGCCGCCCTTGATGTAGGCGAGCAGCCGCCCGTCCGGCGAGAGCGCCGGCGCGGTCGCGATGTCGGCGACGTCGGTCAGCGGTTCGTACTCGGCCGGCACGGTGACCGGGCGCTCGCGAGTGGCAACGAGATAGCCGGCGAGCGCGACCACGGCCACCGCGAAGACCGCGAAGCCGGCCGATGCGCGGCGCGACGGGCGGGCGAGGACCGGCGCCGGCTGGTCCGCGGTCGCTACCGGCGGCGCCGCGGCCTCGAACGGGACCGCCACGGGCGCCCGGGCCCGCGCGTGCGTGCGCGGCACGACGCGCACCGGCGCGACGAACTTGAAGCCGCGCCCGGGGATCGTGAGGATGAAGCGCCGCTCGCCCGCCTCCTCGCCGAGCGCGCGCCGCAGCGTCACGATGCACTGGCTGAGGTTGTTCTCCTCGACGACGGTCCGCGGCCAGACAGTCTTCATCAGCACCGACCGCTCGACCAGCTCGCCGGCGTGCTCGACGAGCAGACGCAGCGTCTCGAAGGCGCGCGAGGGTAACGGGACGGGGACGCCGCCAGGTCCGACGAGCACCTGCAGCGCGGTGTCGAGGCGAAATCCCTCGAACTCGTAGTCCGGTAGCGTGGAATCGTCCATGCCCGCCCCCGGCCGATGCTAGCGCAACGCCGTTGGCGCGCGCAGCCCCGACGAGTGCCGCGCCAACTCCTTGACATAAATGGACATCCGGGGCGCGCGCCGGCGGGCCCGGCGCACCTCGCGAGGCCGGCGCCGACGCCGGCGCAGATGCGCCGCAGCAACGGCTTTCACAAGGATTCACGCGGCCCCGCATGCGCCTTCACGCGTCGGCGCCTATTCCTCTTCGCGCGCGTGGCCGTCGGCCGCGCCGAATGACCCTACACACCGCAAGGAATACCCACATGAAGCAGGTCAAGCTGGCAGGGACGACGGCCGCGGCGGCCGTGATCGGCATTCTCGGACTCTGGGGCGAGGCGCAGGCGGGCTGCCCGTCTTACACGCCGCCGGCCGGCGCGCGGGACGGCGCCCGGCTGACGCCGGCGGTGTACCACCCGGGCGCGGCGCTCGGTGGCGCCTTCGTGCTCGCCGGGGACTTCGGCGCGCCGGCGATCGTCGGCCTGTGGAAGGTCGAGTTCATCGCGCGCGGCAACACCAACGGCATCCCGGACGGCGCGCTGATCGACTTCGGCACGGCGCAGTGGCACGAGGACGGCACCGAGACGATGATCTCGGGCGGTCGCAACCCGGCGGACGGCGACGTCTGCATGGGCGTGTGGCGCCAGGTCGGCCGCTCGACCTACAGCCTCACGCACGTCGCGCTCGCCTACCACGCCGGCAGTTACGTCGGCCCCGCGCAGATCTCCGAGCGCGTGAACGTCGATCCGTCCGGCGACTCGTTCACCGGCACGTTCACGATCACGCAGTACAGCGCATCGGCGAGTCCCGGCATGGAGTTCGACCAGTCGGTCGTCGTCCCGCCGACGCCGATCCGCGGTGTGATCAAGGGCACGCGGGTGATCCCGAACTGAGCGAGCGGACGCCGGCCCCGCGCGAGCGGCGCGAGGTCGGCGTGCCTTCAGGGCCTCAGCGCCGCGAGCCGGGCGTGGATGGCCTGGACGACGACCGAACCCTCGCCGACCGCCGAGGCCACGCGCTTCACGGAACCGGAGCGCACGTCGCCGACCGCGAACACGCCGGACAGGCTCGACTGGAAGTAGTTGAAGGGCGCCGGGGTATCCGCGCCGCAGGCGTCGCCCGTGAGCACGAAGCCGCGATCATCCATCCGGAGCGCGCCGGCGAGCCACGCCGTGCACGGGTCCGCGCCGATCATCACGAAGAGCCCGGCGACGGCGTGCCTCACCAGCGCGCCGTCGGCCGCGCGGATCTCGATGGTCTCGAGGCGCTCGCCGCCGGCGAGTGACACGACCTCGGCGCGCGTCTCGATCGTCACGTTGGCCGCGCGCTGCAGCCGCTCGACGAGGTAGTGCGACATGCTGTCCGCGAGGTTCGCGCCGCGGTAGACGATGCGCACGCGCGCGACGCGCGAGGCGAGGAACATCGCTGCCTGGCCGGCGGAGTTGCCGCCGCCGACCACCACGACCTCCAGGCCCTTGCAGGCCCGCGCTTCGAGCGCGGTCGCCGCGTAGTAGAGGCCCGCGCCCTGGAAGCGCTCCTCGTCCGCGACGCCGAGCCGCCGGTAGCGCGCGCCGGTGGCGATCACGACGTTGCGGCCAATCAGTGTCGCGCCGTCGTCGAGCCCGAGCTCGTAGCAGCCGGCGATGGTGCTCGGGCGCAGGTGCTGCGCCCGGCGCGGCACCGCGATGCGTGCGCCGAACTTGATCGCCTGCAGCTCGGCGCGGAACGCGAGGTCCGCGCCCGACACGCCGGTCGGGAAACCGAGGAAGTTCTCGATGCGGGACGAGGCGGCCGACTGCCCGCCGATCGCGACGTCGTCGAGCAGGATGGTCTGCAGCCCCTCGGAGGCCGCGTACACCGCCGCGGACAGTCCCGCGGGCCCGGCGCCCGCGATGATTACGTCGACCGGCTCGCGGCCATCGGTGGCGAGCTCGAGACCGAGCGCACGCGCGACCTCACGGACAGAAGGATCGTCCAGGACGTGGCGCCCGCGGACGATGACGCGCACGCTCGCGCCGTCGCCGGGCGGTCCCGGCAGCTCCGCCGCGCGTTCGGGATCGGCGGGATCGAGCCAGCGGTACGGAATCCGGTTGCGCTCGGCGTACTCGAGCATCCGCTGCAGCAGCGGTGCGGCCTCGTGGCCGACGAAGGTGAGCATGCCCTGCTGGCGCCGCATCAGCAGCAGCCGGCGGGCCGCGAAGGCGGGCAGCAGCAGGTCGCCGATCTCGGGGTCGGCGTGGATCAGGTCCGCGATGACCGTCGCCGGCACCAGCACGACCTCGCCGGGCTCGACCGCCACGCAGTCGGCCACCGACGCCTGGCCGAACAGCAGGCCGATCTCGCCGGTGAACTGGCCGGGCTCCATGACGCCGAGCACCATGCCGTCCGGGTCGCGCAGCCGGATCGTCGCCGAAATGACGTAGACGAACGGGTACGGGCGCTCGTCCACCCGGTAGGCGAACTCCTCCGTCGCGAGCGCGCGGCGCTCGCCGCGCGCGGTCAGCACCGCGACCACCCGATCGGGAAGGCGGATGTTGGCGCGGCGCCGCAGCTCGTCGTAGGTCAGGTCCTCGAACACGTCCGTCCTCGCCGCGTCCGTGCGCGGATCCGCAAGCCCCGCAGACTACCAGCCCGGCCGGCGTCGCCGCCGCCCGGCGCTACGGGTGCATCCAGGGGTATTTCGCGAGCAGCTCCATTCGCGCGTTCACCGGGATCCGCCGCGGATACCCGCTCCAGGCACCGTAGCCGCCGCGATCCGCCTGCTCGAGGGCCCTCGCCAGATCCGCCAAGTCGCCGCGGCCGAGCACGGGGAGGTCCACGAGCGGCAGCTTGTCGCAGCCGTGAGCGCCGTACACCGCGGTCGACGGGTCGAGGACCTCGAGCAGGCGGCGGGCGCTCGCCGCGTAGGTCGCAAGATCCGCGCCCGGCAGCTGCGCGTAGATCGAGGAGGGATAGATGAAGTCCCCGGCGTAGAGGTGGTTCCGGCTCCGATCGAGAATCACGACCGAGTCCGGGGTGTGGCCCGGCACGCTCAGCATCGTCACCCGCCGCCCACCGAGGTCGATCTCCGCTCCCGGCGACACCCAGCGCGTGACCCGGAAGGCCGGCCGGGGAAACCCTTCGACGAAGCCGAGGAACTGCTCCCGCCCGAGGCGGATCTCGCCGTCCTGCGCCTGCGTTCGCAGCGCCGGCAGATCGGGCAGCAGCACCGCATCGAACCGGCCGAGATTGCCGACGTGGTCGAAGTGCAGGTGCGAGGGGAGCGCGAGGATCGGCAGGCGCGTGAGCTTGCGCGCCAGCGGCCGCAGGTCGCGAATCCCCGGACCGCTGTCGAACAGCAGCGCCCGCTCCGTGCCCGCCAGGAGGTAGCTCACGTTGCACTGGCCGTAGCGTGGCTCGGCGATCGCGAAGTCACCCGCGCCCAGATCCGCGACCGCGTAGTAGTCGTCGGCCCACGCGAGCGGCGCGACGAGGGTCTGCGGCCCCTCGGCCATGCCGGGCCGACCGGCCTCGAGCGACCAGCGCAGCGCGTAGAGCTCCGGCAGTCGCCACAGGGCCAGCGCCGCAAGGGCCAGCACGACCAGCAGGCCGACGGCGGCGAGGGCGAAGGAGCGACGACGCAGAGGGGCCATGCAAGTTCCCGGATGTTTGGTCGAGGAGGGCCGCGCCCGATAGTACTCAGCCGCGCTGGATCCGGTACGACCAAGCCGGGGGCGAAGGCGGCGTCGGGCGCACGTGCGGGATCGACCGCAGCAGATTGAGGTTGAGGGCTCGCCGCGCCGCGCTCTCACAGCCACGCCGCTCTCGACACGCGCCCGTGATTTGATGCCATCCTGTCCCGGTAGCCGCGAAGCCTTGCGGTACCCAGAGGCGGCGATCCGATGCCCGAGAACGTGCCGCGGCTGCTCACGATCCGGCTCAGTCACTACTGCGAGAAGGCCCGCTGGGCGCTCGATCGCGCCGGCGTCGCGTACCGCGAGGAGGCGCATCTGCCGCTCCTGAGCCGCCTGCACACGCGCCGGGCGACGGGCGGGACGGTCCCCGTGCTCGTCACCGGCGCGAAGGCCTACGCCGACTCGAGCGCCGTCGTACGCTTCGCCGCGGACCGGAACCCGCAGGCCGGGCTGCTGCCGACCGGCAGTGGCGAGCGACAGGAGGTGCTCGAGCTCGAGCGCTATTTCGACCGCGAGCTGGGTCCGCATGCCCGCCGCTGGGTGTACAGCGAACTGATCGGCCAGGCGCGCCTGCTCGAGGCCTGCTGGACCGATGGCGTACCCCGAGCCGAGCGGCTGCTGGCGCCCTTGATCAGCGCCGTGTGCCGTCCGCTCATCCGGCGCAGCTATCGCGTGACGCCCGCGTCCGGTGCGGCCTCGCTCCAGCGCGCCGAGGCCGTGCTCGCGCGCGTCGCCGAGCGCCTCGCGGACGGGCGCGCTTACCTGGTCGGCACGCACTTCACGCTGGCGGATCTCAGCTTCGCCTCCCTGGCAGCGCCGCTCGTGCTGCCGCCGCAGTACGGAGGCGTGGCGCCGCGGCTCGAGGACGTGCCGGCTTCGATGCGGGCGCAGGTCCTGCGGCTGCGCGAATCGCCGGCCGGCGCCTTCGCCCTGCGCCTCTACCGGCAGGAGCGGTCGTCCGTCGCGCGCTGAGGGCCTGCGCCGACGGCGTCGGCGCAGGCGATCAGTCCCGTTCCGGCGCCCCGAGCGGAAAGAGCGCCCGGTAGGGCCGCGCTTCCTCGATCGCCCGCGCCATCGACGATCGCGCCAGCAGGCGCGCCCGGTAAGCCGCGAGCACCGGGTAGCGCTCGGCGATCCGGTGCACCCAGTCCGCGTAGAAAAGAGCGGGCGCGGCCGCGCAGTCCGCGAGCGTGAAGTCCTCACCCGTGGCCCACGCCCGTCCCGCGAGCGTCGTCTCGAGCCACGCGTACGCGACCTCGAGCTTCTGTTCCGCGAACGCCACCGCCTCCTGCCGCTTGACGGGATCGCCGGTGAGCGCACCACCCACGGCGTGCTGCACGCGGTTCATGACGTGCAGGTCGAAGAACCGGTCGAGGAAGCGCACCTCGAGCGCCCGCGCGGGATCGGCCGGCAGCAGTCGCACGGGCCCCGGATGATGGGACTGCAGGTATTCGATGATGATGCTCGTCTCGACGACGCTGCGGTCGCCGTCGACCAGCAGCGGGAACTGGCCGATCGGCCAGCGCCGCAGCCATTCCGCGGTATGCCCGGGCGACTCGGCGCCGATGCCGCGGAACTCGAACGGAGTGCCGTTCTCGTAGAGCGCGATCACGACCTTCTGCGTGTAGGAGGAGAAGCGATGTCCGTAGAGTGCGAGCGTCATGGGCAGGGGACCGTGGGTGGTTGAACAGGGTCGGCGGGTGGGCGCCGCCGGCTACGCGCGGGCCGCCGGCGCCACCGCCGAGGTCGAGTCGCGCACGATCAGGTCGCAGCCGAGCACGATGTCGGGTGCCGGCGAGGGCCAGCCATTGCGGCGCGGCGAGTGCTCGATGATGAGCTCGGTCGCCACCCGTGCCATCGCCGCCACCGGCTGGCGCACGGTGGTGAGCGGCGGCCAGAGCATCGAGGCGACCGTCGAGTCGTCGAAGCCGACGATCGAGAGGTCACGCGGCAACTGCAGGCCGAGCCGGTGCGCGACCGACATCGCGGCCGCGGCCGTGTCGTCGTTGCTCGCGAAGATCGCCGTCGGTCGCGGGTGGTGGCTCAGGATCTGCTCGGCCGAGGCGACGCCGTCGTCGAAGCGGAAGTTGCCGGTGCCGATCAGCGAGCTCTCGACCGGAACGCCGCGCTCGCGCATCTCGTCGACGAAGCCCTGGTGGCGTTTCTCGGTGGCGCCGTGGCCGGGCCGGCCGAGGATGAAGCCGATGCGGCGGTGACCGAGGTCGAGCAGATGGGCGGTGAGGCGACGCGCGGCACGGTAGTCGTCGATGCCGATCGACGGCGAATCGACCGCCGCCTCGCGGGGCGCGATGCGCACCATCGGCACGCCGGCGTCGCGCAGCGTATTGCAGATCAGCCGGTCGTCGCCGAGCGGCGGCAGCAGGATCACGCCCTCGAGGCGGAACTGGCGCAGCAGGCCCGAGATCTGGCGGCCGACCTGCGGGCTGTCGCGATCCCAGGGCTCGACCATCAGGTGGTAGCCCGATTCGCGGCAGCGCTCGACGGCGCCGGCCTGGAAGTCCGACAAGTAGCCGCCCGGCCGGTCGCAGAAGAGCCCGATCAGGTACGAGCGGTCGCCCGCCAGCACGCGCGCGTTCAGGTTCGGCTTGTACTCGAGCAGCTCGACCGCGCGCAGCACGCGCTCGCGCGTCTCGGCGCGCACGCTGCCCTCGTCGTTGACCACGCGCGAGACGGTCTTCGCCGAGACCTCGGCGAGCGCCGCGACGTCGTCGAGCGTGGCCTGCTGCGAGGGCCGCCGCGCAGCCCGCGCCTTCGGGGCCGGGGCCGGGCGCGCGCGACGCGACTTCGGACGCTGCTTCATGGCACGGGCCCCCGGCCCGGGCGAGTGGATCGGCGCAAGAGTAACCCAGCGAGCGCCGGGCCGTCCCCGTCGCGCCCCGGGCGGGCTGCTATGCTCCGGCGCGGTCCGCGACGACGGGGCGCCGGGGGGTTTGCGTGGGCAATCGCGTCTCGGCGATTGACTGGACGATTGCCGCGGCCTATCTCGGCGCGCTGGTGCTCTACGGGCTGGTGTCCTCGCGCCGCAGCCGCTCGCCGGCCGACTACTTCCTCGCCTCGCGCTCGGCGCGCTGGCCCACGATCGGGCTGTCGCTGATCGCCTCGAACCTGTCCTCGAGCGCGCTCGTGGGTCTCGCCGGAGGCGCGTACGCGTTCGGCATCTCGGTCTACAACTACGAGTGGGTCGCGATCGCCGTGCTGGCGTTCTTCTGCGTGTTCCTGCTGCCGCAGGTGCTCGCGAGCCGCGTGTTCACGATGCCGGAGTTCCTGGAGCGCCGCTACGACGGTCGCGCGCGCACCTGGCTCTCGGCGATCACGCTCGGCCTCAACGTGTTCGTCGACGGCGCCGGGGCGCTCTACAGCGGCGCGCTGGTCTGCCGGCTGCTGCGCCCGGAGTGGCCGCTCGCCACGCTGACCGCGGTGCTGGCCTGCGCAGCCGGGCTCTACACCGTGGTGGGCGGGTTACGCGCGGTGCTGCGCACCGAAGTCGTGCAGGGCACGGTGCTCGTCGCCGGCGCCGCCGGCGTCGCCTGGTTCGCCTTCGCGGCCGCGGGCGGCTGGCACGCCGTGATGTCGCACGCGCCGCCCGACCACCTGTCGCTGATCCGGCCGCACGCGGATCCGAGCGTGCCCTGGCCCGGGCTCGTGCTCGGCGTACCGCTGCTCGGCTTCTATTACTGGTGTGCGAACCAGGTGATGGTGCAGCGCGTGCTCTCGGCGCGCGATCTCGACGAGGGCCGCACCGGGGCGCTGTTCGCGGGACTGCTCAAGCTGCCGGTGCTCGTGATCCTGGTGCTGCCGGGCATCTGCGCGTTGCTGCTCTACCCCGGTCTCGGGCGCGCCGACCTCGTCTACCCGACGCTGGTGCTCGAGGCGCTGCCGGACGGACTGCGCGGACTCGTGGTCGGCGCGTTCCTCGCCGCCACCGTGACCTCGGTCGCCTCGATGCTGAACTCCGCCGCGACCCTGATCACGATGGACCTCGCGCACCGCGCCCTGCCGGGGCTCCCCGACGCGCGCATCGTCACGATCGGGCGGCTCGCGACCGGTGCCTGCCTCGTGGTGGCGATGGCCTGGGCACCGCAGCTCGAGCAGCTGCCGTCGCTGTGGCAGTACCTGCAGGCGGTGCTCGCCTACGTGGTGCCGCCGATCGTGGTGCTGTTCGTCGCCGGGCTGTTCTGGCGCGGCGCGACGGCTGACGGTGCAAGCCTCACCTTCGCCCTCGGCACGCTCTGTGGCGCCGCGCTGTTCGTCGCCAACGGCGTGCTGCACCTCGTGCACATCCACTTCCTCTACGTCGCGCCGCTCCTGTGCGCGGTCGACTTCGCGATCCTCGTGGCCGCGAGCCGGTGGAGCGGCGGGCGCGCCCCGGGGGAACAGGCGCTCGCGCTGCACTGGTCGCGCGCGGCGTTCCGCGCCGAGAGCGAGCGGCTGAGCAGCCTGCCAGGGTGGCGCAGCTACCGCGTGCGCGCGGTGGCGCTGTTGCTCGCCACCGCCGTCGTCGTGTTCGCGTTCCGCTGAGCGGCGCGACGGCTCAGTGTGCCGCCTGCGGACACGCGGCGCCGGGTCGCTCCTCCAGGCGTGCTTCCCGGATGCGCAGGGCGAGCTGCCCCGACGTCTCGATGAGCAGTGGCGCCGAGACATCCGAGAGCGTCGCGCCGCGCTGCGCGAGGCAGGTGAGCGGCACGACGAGCTCGGTCCAGGTGTCGGGCCTCGCCGCACCGAGCGCCGCGGTGTAGTCGAGCAGCGCCCCGCGGGCGGTGCCGCACAGTCGCCACGCGACCGGGGTGGCGCCGGGCGGGTCCGGTAGCGTGCCGTAGGGCGCCTCGCACCAGGTGCCGATCCCAACGGTCGCCGTCGGTCGCGCGTCGACGCGAACCTCGAGCACGACCGCGAGGCCCTGCATCGCGCGCGCGCGCAGATCCGACGGCCGACCCCCGATCCGGAAGGCACCCGCGGCACGACCCGACCAGCTCGCCTCCGCGCCGTCGGCGACGAGCCGCGCACGGACCGCGCCCTCGGGGCTTGGCTGGTCCGCGGTGGTCAGTCTGACCTCCGCGGTCGCATCCGAAACGTAGATCGACCAGGGCGCCGTGACGTGGCCTGCGCGGAACAGCGAGCCGTCGGAGCGATGCGCCGGCGGCACCCGCGCATCCTCCGGCAGGGGCTTGAATGTCGCGCGCTGGCCGAGTCGCAGCCCGTAACCGCGTGGATAGAGCGCGCCGTGGACGCGCCCGGCCGCATCGAAGGTCGCCGGCATGGCAGTCGCAGGCCACGAGAACGCCAGCCGGCCCGTGAAGTCATAGGCCGGCGCCCCGGGCGGGGCACGGAAGAGCAGGTCCGCGATGCCACCTGCCTCGGTGCCCGGCTGCCACGCCGCGACCAGGGCGGTCGCCGCGTTCAGCTCGCGGTTGATCCAGAGTGGCCGGCCGGAGATCAGCACGCCGACGGTCGGGATGCCGGCGGCCCGCAGCCGGCGCAGCAGCGCGAGCGGTCTACCGTCAGCGAGTTCCAGCGTCTCCCGGTCCCCCTGGAACTCGGCATACGGCGTTTCGCCGAACACGATGATCGCAACGTCCGGGCGCTCGGTGTAGCTGCCGTCCGGGCTCAGCTGCGCGTGTCCGCCGGCGGCCTCGACGGCGGCACGGACCGCCGCGTACACCGAGGTGCCGCCCGGGAAGTCGGCGTTCGAGTTGTGATCGCCCTGCCAGTCGATGGTCCAGCCGCCCGACTGCATGCCGATGTCGTCGGCACCTGCGCCCGCGACCAGCACCCGGCGCTTCGGCTCGAGCGGCAGCAGGCCGCCGCCGTTCTTGAGCAGCACCAGCGACTCGCGCACCGCGCGGCGGGCGAGGGCGCGGTGCTCGGGGCTGCCGAGCCGTTCGTAGCGGCCCGCCTCCGGCCGGTCGCGCGGCGCCGGGCGTCCGAACGTGCCCGCCAGCAACTTCACGCGCAGCACGCGACGCACCGCGTCCTCGAGTCGCGCCGCGGGCACGCGGCCCTCGCGCACGTCGGCGAGCAGGTTCTCGTACAGACGCTTCCAGCTGTCGGGCGCCATGTAGACATCGAGGCCCGCGTTGATCACCGCAGGACAGTCGTACTTGGTGCAGCCCGGGATCTCCTCGTGCGCGTTCCAGTCGCCGACCACGAACCCGGGAAACTGCCACCGGCCCTTCAGCACGTCGGTCAGCAGCGCGGCATTCGCGTGCATCTTCGTGCCGCGCCAGGCGTTGTAGGACGCCATCACCGTGAGCGCCCCGGCGTCGATCGCGGCCGGATAGCCCGCGCCGTGCACGCGCGCGAGCGTCCGCTCGTCGCTGCGGTTGTCGAACTGGTCGCGGCCGTCGAGCGTGCCGCCGTCGCCGAGGAAGTGCTTGACCGAGGCGACGACGTGCCCCGGGGCGAGGAACTCGGCCGTTCCCGGCCGCCCCTGCAGGCCCTGCACCATCGCGGTCGCGTAGGCGGCGACCAGCGCCGGGTCCTCCGAGTAGCTCTCGTACGAGCGCCCCCAGCGCACGTCGCGGACCACTGCGACCGTCGGTGCGAAGGTCCAGTCGATGCCGGTGACGGCGACCTCCTCGGCGGTCGCGCGGCCGATCGCCTCGATCAGCGCGACGTCGTGCGCGGCGCCGAGCCCGACGTTCTGCGGGAACACCGTCGCGCCCGGGATCCTCGCGTGGCCGTGCACCGCATCGATGCCGAACAGGATCGGTACCGGCGGGTGGGCCGGCGACGCCGCGCCGAGCGCGGCTCGCGCGAGGTGGTCGGTGAGTTCGAGCCAGCGGGCAGGGGTCGTCCGGACGTTGCCGCCCGGGGCGGCGTTGCCGCCGGCGAGCACCGAGCCGAGGTGGTAGCGCACGACGTCATCGGCCGAGACGCTCATGATGTCCGCCTGGATCATCTGCCCGACGCGCTCCTCGAGCGTCAGGGTGTTGAGCAGCTGCTCGAGGCGCGCCTCGTCGGCAGCGCTCAGATGCAGCGGCGAGTGCGCGGCGGGCCACCGGGCGGGATGCACGGCGGGCGTGTTTGCCGCGGCGACTGCCACGGAGCTCGCGGCGGTAACGGCGGTGCAGGCGAGCGTGGCGAGCAGCAGGATCTTGCGACGGGTCATGGGGAAGCTCCGGACGACGCCGGCGTGCGCACGGTGCGCGCGCGGGCGATGGGAACGGTAACGGGGGCGAGGTTGAGCCCGCGCGCCTCGAGCGATGCACAGGGCGCGCCGCGGGCGGGGCAGGTGGCCCCGAGGCGGCGCGTCTCGCCAGGCAGCAGCGAGACGTAGTTGTCGGCATAGTAGGCAGGCAGCACGCGCGCGCCGTGCGGATCGCGAAGGCCGACGCGCACGAACAGCGCCGGCTGCGGGCTGTGGTTCACGAGCGTCACCTCGACGCGCTCGCCGATCCCCGCCGCGCTCAGCGCGACCTTCGCCGGCGGCAGCGTCGCGAGCCGGCGCTCCGCGGCCTCGTCGCGCGCCGGCCAGTAGGTATTGCGAGAGCGCACGCGGCCGTCCCGGTCGCGCAGCGTCAGGTCGACGACGACGATGCCTTCAGCGTCAACGAGCGGTGCGAGCGGCACCTTCGCGAGTGCGGCAACGTCGTTGGCGCCAACCGCCGCCGCGAGCGTACGCCGCAGCAGCATCCGGCCATCGAGCGACACGGCACGCACCTCGAGCGCGAGTCCGTCCGCGGCGGCCCCGCCGATGTTGACGAGGCGGGGGGCGAGGTCCGGCAGATCGAGCTGCACGTGCAGCGGCTCGCAGGCCTTCGCGACCGCGAAGTACGCCGCGGGGGTCTCGTAGTCGGCCGTGTAGATCTGCCAGGCATTGCTCGGCCAGGCCGGGTGCGTCATCCACAGCAAGCGGCCGCTGTTGCGCGTCCAGAGACCGGCATTGAAGCCCTCGAAGATCGCGCGATGCGACTCGTAGTTGAGGACCTGCGCCTTCTCGACGAAGTCCGGGAAATCCCGTGGTGCACCGAGACGGCGCTCGAGCGCCGCCTGGAAGCTCGCCGTGTCGCCATTCCCGCCGAAGTGCCAGTCGTGGTACGCGTACGCATCGCCGACCGGCCAGCGGTCGGCGGGCGCAATCCAGGCCTCCAGCGACTCGCGTTCCGCGAGCGAGGGCGTTCCGACCTCGACCGCGAAGCCACGCGCCAGCTCGCCGAAATAGCCGGCCGGTGGGCGCCAGTTGTAGGGCCCGCTGTCCTGCAGGTTCACGCGATTCGAGCTGCCCGTGTAGTAGCGAGTGCCATCGAGCGTCGCGACCAGATCCGCGAGTCCCTCGTTGATGACCGGCTGCGGGACCCCCTCGTTGCGTCCGAACCAGAGCGCGATCGACGGGTGATGCCGGTAGCGGCGGATGACGTCGGCGGCGTTGTCGAGAAACAGCGCCGGGTCCTGCGGCTCGACCTGGAAGTCCTGCGTCGATGCCCAGAAGTCATTGAGCACGAGCAGGCCGTACTCATCGGCGAGCGCGTAGAACGCCTCCTCGGTGTCCTGCCCGAGCCAGTTGCGGATGGTGTTGAGGTGCGCGCGGCGGTGAAGCTCGAAGAACGGCTCGAGTCGCTCGCGCGCGACGCGCTTGCGCGAATCGTCCATACCCCAGCTGCCGCCGCGCGCCGCGATCGCGACGCCGTTCACGCGCAGCACGAGGTGCGGCGCGAGCGCGGAGGGCGGTTGCTCGCGGACCGCGGCCGATCGCTCGCCGGCAGTCGTCAGCGAGGCCGCCCAGCCACCCGCGGTGCGCTTCAGCGCCTCGTGACGGACGTCGACCAGCCGCTCACCGGCCGGGAGCCCCGCGGTCGGATCGACCTCGACGCGCCGCAGCCGGCCCGCCGAGTCGAACAGCGAGAGCTCGTAGGTGATCTCGCGGATTCCGAAGCGAAGCTCGCGAGCGTCGCTCGGCTCGCCGTCGGCATCGACGCTGAGCGTGAGCGCATGCAGCACCGGCTCGCCGTAGCCGTTCGGCCACCACAAGCGCGGCTGCGCGACGCGAAGCGCCGGAAACTCGGCGGGCGAGAGCTCGACCTCGCTCGCTCCGGGCGACGCGACGACCGACTTCACGACGTCGACGTCGTCGAAGCGCGCCCGCAGTCGCACCCCGACTGCGCGGGTGGCGAGGTTGTCGAGTGGTACGCGGATCGTGAGGTCGGCGCGATCGGTGCGCGGCAGCGGCAGCTGCGTGATCACGAACGCGTCGCCGATTCGGATCGTGCCGCTCGCCGCGAGCTCGACCCCCTGCCAGAGCCCGGTATTCCGGTCGCGCACCGCCGGGATCCAGTCCCAGCCCTCGGTGGCGATGAAGGTCGGCCCGTCGATTGCGAGGCTGCCGCCGTTCTCTCCGGGGCCTGCGGCGACCGACTGCTCGTGCGGGATACCCGGGTGCGGTGGCGGACTCACGCGCACGGCGAGCACGTTCGGACCGTCGGCGCGCAGGCGCCCGCTCAGCTCGAAGCTGCCGCGGCGGAACGCGCCGCGGATCGCGCCGAGGCGCTCGCCGTTGAGCCAGACCTCGGCCGCGTAGTTGATTCCGGCGAATCCCAGCGTGAGTCGCCGCGCGGCCGCGAGCCGCGGCACGGTGAACTCCGTCCGGTACCAGTAGTCCTGTCGCGCGAGCGATTCCGGGATCGCGAGATTGTTGAGGCCGACATCGGGATCGGGGTAGATCCCGTTCTCGACCAGCGTCGTGAGCACCGTGCCGGGTACCGCGGCCGCGAGCCAGCCGCGGTCATCGTAGCCCGGGCGGGCGACCTCGCTCGCCGCCGCGGTGACGGCGGATGCCGGTTCGAGTCGCCAGCCGCCGATCGACCAGCGGTCGGTACCGGCCGGCGTCAGGGGCGCGGTCGTCGCCAGTGTCCTGCGCACGGGAGTGTTCGCCGGTGCGAGGCCTTGCGGCAGCGTCCAGGCGGGCTGGGGCTCGAGCAGGCCGCGCCACGCGTGCTCCTGCCATGGCCAACCGACGCCGACCGCGTGGAACGGCAGCAGCGAGAAGTCCGGCGGATGCGCGGCGCGTTCGCGCAGCGTCGCCGCACCGACCGCCCCCGCCTCGAGCGCGAAGGCCGCGAGCGCCCCGCCGAAGTGGCGCTCGCCGGCCGGATCGGCGGCTGACTCGGGCGCGAGCAGCAGGCGTGCGGCGACGCGTTGCGTCGACGCCGCGACCTCGGCGCGTACGGCCCCGTCGACGAAGAGCGCGGCGCGGTTGCCGTCGAAGATCGCGGCCACGTAGTGCCAGACCCCGGGCTCGAGGGCGATCGGATCCTCGAGGCGCGCCGCGTCACCGGCCTCGAGCACCAGGTGGCCGCGCTCGAGCACGAGGAAGCGGCAGCCGGCTTCTGCGGGGTCGCCGAGTGCCGCAACCACGCGCCGCGGACCCTCGGTCGCCGCGGCCCGCAGCCAGCCGCCGAGCGTCCAGGCCGCGCCGGCCGCGAGGGGCGCCGAGTCCGCGGCCAGCGGTCGCTCGAGCCCGATCCCACCCGGAAGGAAGGTGACGTGATAGGGGCCGGCGTTGCGGCCCGCATCGGCGCCGGCGGCGAATGCGCCGACCAGGGACGCCGTGCCGAGCAGCAGCGCCCGGCCCGCGTCGCGCGCGCGGCGGCCCGTGTAGTCTCGCAACGCGTCCCCCTCCAATTCGGATGTCAGCGCTGACATCTGCACGCACCATACACGAGCGCAAGTCTGCTGACAGCCCTTCAGGGCCGTCGCCGGCGCTCACGGGTCGCGCATCGCGTCCCGCGTGCGGCAGGCGATGCAGCGCACGGCGCAATCGACCGCCGACAACAAAGTGTACGAAAAGTCTTGAAATGAAGGTGTTTCGCGATCGTTCGCAGGCTCGCGAGACAGCACGCGCGATGCACGCGCGCGCCCCCGCAGCGTCGCGCTCGTGCGTTGTTGCGGTGCGATACGCAGCCGCAGCGTCTTTATGCAAAGTGATTGAGAGAAGGATTGACAGCGCTGACATCGCTGGCCTATGTTCGGCGCCAGACGGTGGGACGCGGGTCCGGCCGCACCCCGCAGGGCGCTTACGCGCGGTGCGTGGTGGCGGCGGCCGGGTCAGCCACCGGATGATCCAACGAACACCTGGTTTCGCTTCTGGGGGGTACTCACGATGTCTCATCGCAGGGAGAAGCGCGCCCGTCGCGCGGCCCGCGCCGCCAACGCGGCGATCCTGACCGCCGTCTCGCTCGAGACGCTGTGCATCTTCGCGAGCCCGGTACAGGCGCAGACCGCGCCGGCGCCGAAGGCGGGCGATGTCAGCACGCTCGAGGAGATCGTCGTCACGACGTATCGCGCCTCGGTGCAGTCGGCACTCGACGCCAAGCGCGAGTCGACGCAGCCGATCGAGTCGATCGTCGCCGAGGACATCGGCAAGATGCCGGACCAGAACGTCTCGGAATCGCTGCAGCGGCTGCCGGGCGTCTCGATCAACCGCGCCGGCGGCAAGGGCACGCAGGTGCTGATCGACGGCCTCAGCAACAACCTGCTGACGCTGAACGGCGAGGTGCTGCTGACCGGCCGCGAGATCTACTCCTCCGGCGAGGCCTCCGGCGGCGCCGGCGGCATCCAGTACGCCTCGCTCGAGGGCATCCCGAGCGAGGAGATCGGCGGCATCGACGTCATCAAGAACCCGTCGGCGCGCGACCGCGAAGGCGGCCTCGGCGGCATCGTCGACCTCAAGACGCGCTCGCCGCTCGCCCAGGCGATGGGCCTGAACCTCGCCGGCAATGCCCGCGGCACCAAGGCCTCGAGCGCCGACGGCAGCGCGACGCCGCAGGCGACGCTGGTCGGCGGCTTCAAGTTCAGCGACGACTTCGCGCTCACGGCCAGCATCTCCTACGACGACCAGAAGACCCACGACAAGCAGTTCCAGGACCAGAACCGCAACCAGTGGCTGATCACGAACACCGCCACGGTCGGCTCGTACACCGGCAGCCCGGTCGCCGCGACCAACACCGTGATGCCGAACGGCCAGACGTACATCGACCCGCAGCTCGCGTACTTCAGCGACATCCTGCAGCAGATCAAGACCAAGGGCGCGACCCTCGGCGCCGAGTGGCGCTGGAACGAGCACGTCACCAGCACCTTCAACTGGTTCTTCGTTCGCGAGGAAGAGGAAGACATCACCTACTCGAACAAGGCGTGGTTCTCCGGCGGCAGCGGCCAGAACAACGCCGCCGGCGCCCCGGCCTCGTTCCCGGGCATCGACCCCAGCCAGCCGTACTCGATCGACGCCAACGGCGTGATCCAGAACGCGACGATGATGGCGAACGGCGCCGAGACCTCGACGCTCTACGAGAGCAACCGCACGACCGCCAACAACTTCCAGTTCAACACGCGCTTCAGCGGCCTCGGCCGCTTCAGCGGCGATTTCGGGCTCGCTTACGCCAAGGCCACCGGCGACTACGAGGCGGCCCAGGCCGACGTCGAGCACGGCTTCTACGGCGCCTTCAACGGCCCGGCGTCGATCCAGCCGGGCGCGCCGGGCTGCAACAACGGCGGCAACAACTGCACGAACGGCAACCACGGCTATGCGTGGGTGTGGACCAACGGCGGCACGAGCGGCCTGCCGACCGCGACCTACTCGGATAACTACGGCTACACGAACGTGCTGTCGAACCCGGTCTACACGCTGTTCAAGTCCAACTGGGCGTGGGCAAACAAGGTCGACGAGAAGAACTGGGCGCTGAAGTTCAACCTCAAGACCGCGCTCACCGACGTGATCGACCTCAGTGCCGGCGCGCGCTATGCGAGCCGTGAGGTCGACTACGTCCATGGCCGCTACCTGATCAACGGCATCGACCCCTACGGCATCGGCGGCGTCGGCGCCGGCACGGCGGCCGGCAACTGCTGCATCGGCGCCGGCAGCGGCACCTACATCTACTACTCCGACCCCGGCTACGCGACGATCCCGTACTCCACGCCGCAGACCAACCCGAACCTGCTGCTGCTCTATAACAACTTCGCGACCGGCACGATCGGCGTCAAGAACCCGTACACCAGCGGCATGACGAACCCGGCGACCTACCTGAATACGCTCTGGTCCCAGGCCGGCGTGCAGAACGCGACCGAGGCGTTCTTCGCGGATCCGCTGAACTCTTACGACGTCAAGGAGCGCTCCGGCGCGGCCTACGTGATGGGCGACGCCGGTGATGCCAATCACAGCTGGCACGCGAACTTCGGCGTGCGGGTGGTGCACACGCAGCTGACCGTCGACGGCGGCCAGACCAACCCGAACGGCTCGACCTACGTCGGCACCGCGTCCTGGAACGGGGTCGACGCCAACGACGTGGCGTTCGAGAACACCCGCAGCTACACCGACATCCTGCCGTCGTTCAACTTCGTGCTGAACGTGACCGATAGCCAGAAGCTGCGCTTCGGCGCCGCCCGCGTGATGGCGCCGCAGAACCTGAACGACATCGGCCGTGGCCTGCAGTACGGCTTCACGCGTGCGCCGGATGGCCCGAACGGCGAGGTGCGCTTCAAGTTCAACGGCGGCTCGGCCGGCAACGCCAACCTCGACCCGTTCCGCGCCTCGCAGTTCAACCTCTCCTGGGAGAACTACTTTGCGCGCGGCGGGCTGGTGAGCCTCGGCTACTTCTACAAGGCAGTCGACAACTTCGTCACCACGGCCAACATCCCGACCTTCGTGATGGATGGGGTCGGCGGCACGACCGCCGACGTCGCCTCGCTCGTGAACGGCGGCACCGGCAAGATCCAGGGCCTCGAGTTCACGGCGCAGTACGCGTTCGATTCCGGGCTGGGCTTCCAGTTCAACTACACGCACGCGAACTCGTCCTCGACGCAGACGAGCTCGTTCGCCGACCATCTGCCGATCCCGGGCGTGCCGAACAACTCGATCAACGCGATCGCTTACTTCGAACGCGACGGGTTCTCGGCGCGCGTGGCATACGCCTGGCGCGGCGAGTCGGTGAACTCCTCCGGCGTCGGCTCCTCGTTCGCCTTCCAGGACCTGAACGGGACGCAGAAGGTCTACACCATCTACGCGGCCAAGTACGGCCAGCTCGACGGCCAGATCGGCTACGATTTCGGTCCGCACTTCGGCGTGCTGCTGTCGGTCGTTAACCTGACCAACGAGAAGCAGCACACTTATCTGCAGTGGGCGAACGAGCCGTTCACGTACGATGACACGGGCCGGCGGCTCTTCTTCGGAGTGAAGGGCAAGCTCTGAGGCCCGGGTCCGGGGACCCCGGGGCGGGCGGCGCGGGCGCCGCCCGCCCAGCTCCCGGCGCAGCTCCGACGGGCCGCAGAGGTCAGCGATGGCGCGGGACACGGACGAGGCGGGAACGGGGCCGATCCGCAGCATCGTCGTGCTCGGCGGCGGCACTGCCGGCTGGGCCGCGGCATCGATGCTCGCCCGGGCGCTGCCCGGCACCGGCATCGAACTCACGGTCGTCGAGTCCCCGGAGATCGGCACCGTCGGCGTCGGCGAGGCGACGATTCCGCCGATCCTCGACCTGCTGCGCTTCCTCGGCATCGACGAGGCGGATTTCTGCCGCCATACGCAGGCGACCTACAAGCTCGGCATCCGCTTCACGGACTGGCGCCGGCCCGGGCATCGCTACTGGCACCCGTTTGGCACCTTCGGTGCACCGATCAACCGCCGGCCCTTCTTTCACGCCTGGCAGCGTGCCGTGGCCTCGGGCGGATCGCCGGCTTTCACCGACTTCAGCCTCGCGGCGCGACTCGCGCAGGCGAACGCGTTCCGCCCGTCGGGCGCGCCGGGCAGCGAGTCCGCCGGGCTGCGCTATGCGCTGCACTTCGACGCCGGCCTCGTGGCGCGGTACCTCGCGGCCTACGCCGAGCGGCTCGGCGTGCGCCGGGTCGCGGCTACCGTGCGCGGCGCGACGCGCGCGGCCGACGGGCGGATCGAGGCGCTCGTGCTCGCGGACGGGACCCGGGTCGGCGCCGACCTGTACCTCGACTGCAGCGGCTTCCGCGGCTTCCTGATCGAGCAGACGCTCGGCACCGGCTACCTCGACTGGCGCCGCTGGCTCCCGTGCGATCGCGCGGTGGCACTGCCGACCGCCGTCGTGCGGCCCCGCCCGCCCTACACGGAATCGAGCGCGCGCCCGGCCGGCTGGCGCTGGTGCATCCCGCTGCGCCATCGGACTGGTAACGGCTATGTCTACTCGAGCGCGCACGTCTCGGACGAGGCGGCGCTTGCGGACCTGCTCGGCGAGCTGCCGGTCGCGCCGGAGGCTGAGCCGCGCGTGCTGCGATTCACGGCCGGCCGCCGCCGGCTCGCCTGGCAGCACAACGTGGTCGCGGTCGGGCTTGCCTCGGGCTTCCTCGAGCCGCTCGAGTCGACCAGCATTCACCTGGCGCTGAGCTCGGTGTACCACCTGCTCGAGCACTTCCCGGACCGCAGCCTCGCACCCGGCAACATCGCGGCCTACAACGCGGCGATCGCCGAGGAGATCGAGCGCATCCGCGACTTCATCATCCTGCACTACTGCCTGACCGAGCGCGACGACACGCCGTTCTGGCGCGACTGCCGCGCGATGGAACTCCCGGCGAGCCTCGCCGAGCGTCTCGAGCTCTACCGCGAGACGGGCCGGATCCGGCCGCGCGCGGGCGAGCTCTTCACGGACCTGAGCTGGTTCTACATCTTCGAGGGCATGGGCGTCCGCCCGCGCCAGCATGACCCGCTGATCGACGTCGTCCCGGTGCCGCAGTTCGCCGAGATCCTGCGGCGCCTGGCCGCGGAGACGGCCGAGGCTGCCCGCGGCGCGCGTCCGCACGACGAGTACTTCGACGCCGCGCCGCGCCCGGCCGAGGCGGTGCGCTGATGACGAGCCCGCTGTACGCCGGCCTCGAGCTCGGCGGCACGAAGTGCATCTGCACGCTCGGCACGGGGCCTGCGGACGTGCGCGACCAGCGCCGGCTGCCGACGACGACGCCGGCCGAGACACTCGCGGCGCTGCGCGCGGTGCTCGAGGAGTGGGGCGCGCGGCACGGTCGCCTCGCCGCACTCGGGATCGCCTCGTTCGGGCCGCTCGACCTCGACCCGCGCTCGCCGACCTACGGCCGCGTGCTTGCCTCGGCGAAGCCCGGCTGGCTCAACGTCGATCTGCTCGGCGCACTCGCGGCCGGCCTCGACGTGCCGCTCGGCTTCGACACCGACGTCAACGCGGCGGCGCTCGCCGAGGGTCGCTGGGGCGCTGCGCGCGGCTTCGACGACTACGCCTACGTCACGGTGGGCACCGGCATCGGCGTCGGACTCGTGACCGGCGGCCGGCTGGTGCACGGCGGTAGCCACACCGAGCTCGGCCACGTGCGCGTCGGCCGCCACCCCGGGGACGCCTGGCCGGGGAACTGCCCCTATCACGGCGATTGCGTCGAGGGCCTCGCCTCGGGGCCCGCCCTCGCGGCGCGCGCCGGGCGTCCGGCGGCCGAGCTCGGGCCGGGCGACCCGGCCTGGGCACTCGCCGCGCACGCCCTCGGCGGGCTGCTGCACACGCTCGTCTTCGCGACTGCGCCGCGCCGGATCCTCGTTGGCGGCGGCGTCGCGACCGGCCGGCCGGCGTTCCTGGCCGCCGCGCGGCGCGCGATGGCGGCGAGCGTCGCGGGCTTCGTCGACCTCGACCGGCTCGCGGGCGGCAGCGAGGCACTCGTCGCGCCACCCGCGCTCGGCGACCAGGCGGGACCTCTCGGCGCGATCGCGCTCGCGGCCGATGCGCTTGCCGCGCGGTCGACGGCCGGCGCGCCGCGCCACGCCCGCGGATGAGGCGGGTACGCGCGGTCGCGCGGCGCGCGTCGCGCGCGGCGGCTCTCTCCGGGACGAACGTCGCACGCGCGGGCGATCACAACCAGCGCGTCACGCTGCAGGCGATCCGGGTCGCCGGTGCCGCGACTCGCGCCGAGATCGCGGCGGTCACCGGGCTCACGCCCGCGGCGGTCGCCAATATCACCACCCGGCTCGTGGCGGCTGGCCTCGTCGCCGAGACCGGGCGCGTGCGCAGCATTCGCGGCAAGCCATCGATGCGACTCGCGATCAACCCGGGCGCGCGTTTCTCGGTCGGCGTACACGTCGACCGCGACCACGTGACGATGGTGCTGCTCGACTTCGCCGGCCGGGTCCGCGGGAGGCTCTCCCGCGAGCTGCGCTTCGCCGGGCCCGCCGAGGTCGCGGTGTTCGTCGCCGATGGCCACGCCCGCCTCGTGGCGGAGGCGCGCATACCGCGCCGCCGGCTGGTGGGCTGCGGCATCGCCTTCCCGGACGACCTCACCCGCACCGTGCTCCCCGACCAGCCGGCAGCCTATGCCGAGTGGGCGACGACGCCGGTCGGTGAGGTCGTCGGCGGCGCGCTCGGGCTGCCCGTGGTCGTTGAGAACGACGCCGCGGCGGCCGCGATCGGCGAGCTGCAGTTCGGCGCCGGCCAGCGCTACCAGAGCTTCTTCTATCTGCTCGTGACCGCCGCGCTCGGCGGCGGCCTGGTGGCGGACGGCCAGTACATCCGCGGGGCGACCGGCCGCAGCGGCGAGATCGGCTGGCTGCGCAGCACCGATGCCACGGGCGGGCCGGCGCAACTGCAGCGGATCCTGTCGCTGTCGGCGCTCGCCGAACGGCTCGCGCGCCACGGCATCCGGCTCGCAGCGCCGTCCGACCTGATGGCGCTCGATCCCGGGGGCGAGGCGGTCGTCGAGGCCTGGATCGACGAGGCGACCCGGGCGCTCGAGCCTGCGCTCGCGGTGGTGAACTGCCTGATCAACCCCGAGGCGATCCTGGTCGGCGGGCGGCTGCCGGCGCCGCTCGTCGACAGGCTCGCGACGAACGTGAACGCCGCCATGGCACGGCTCGCACCCACCCTGCCCGCGGTCGCCCCGGTGGTGCGCGCGACTCTGGCCGACGACGCGCCGGCCGTCGGCGCCGCGGTCCTGCCGTTCCACGAGCGCCTGCTGCCGAGCCGCTACGCGCTGTTCCACGCCAACTGATGCCGACTGACGGAGCCGACGTGCCGACTGCCACACCGAACCTGTCCCGCGCCTTCGCGGGCGTCACGACGCTGTTCTTCGCCTGGGGCTTCATCACCGCGATGATCGACCCGCTGATCCCGGCTGCACGCGCGGTCTTCAGCCTCAGCTACACCGAGTCGATGCTGACGCAGTTCGCCTTCTTCGCGGCCTACGGCCTCGTCTCGCTGCCGGCCGCGGCGCTGATCGCCCGGCTGGGCTTCGCCTCCGGCATCGTGCTCGCGCTCGCAATCATGCTGCTGGGCTGCCTCGGTATGGTCGGGGCGGCGGGCCTCGCGCGCTACGAGGCCGTGCTCGCGGCCCTGTTCGTGATCGCGGCCGGCATCACGGTGCTGCAGGTCGCGGCCAACCCGCTCGCCGCCGCCCTCGGCGACCCCGGCCGCTCGCACTTCCGGCTGACCTTCGCGCAGGCGTTCAATTCGCTCGGCACCGTGCTCGCGCCGTCGCTCGGCGCGATGATCATGCTGCGCGGCGGGCTGTTTGCGGCCGGCGCCGGTGCGACCGCCGGCCGCGGCGAGACGCTCGCCGGCATCGCGCGCTCGTTCGCGCTGCTGGCCGTCCTGGTAGCCGCGCTCGCGGTCCTCGCGGCGCTCGGCCGCCGGCGGCTTGCGAGCGGCGGCGGACCGGGGGCGCCGAGCGTCGCCCCGGCACTGCGCTCGCGCTGGGCGAGGCTCGGGGCGGCGGCGATCTTCCTGTACGTCGGCGCCGAGGTCTCGATCGGCAGCGTCATGATCAACTACCTGCACCAGCCGGACGTGCTCGGCGTCTCGCTCGAGCGCGCCGGCCAGCTGCTCAGCCTGTACTGGCTCGGCGCGATGGTCGGCCGATTCGGCGGCAGTGCGCTGCTGACGCGGCTGCCCGCGGCGGGGGTCGTGCGCGGCGCGGCGCTGATGGCCTCGGCGCTGTGCCTCGTGGTCTCGCTCGCGGGCGGCCCGATCGCCGCCGCCGCAGCGATCGCGGTCGGGCTCTGCAACTCGATCCTGTTCCCGACGATCTTCACCCTGACGCTCGAGCGCTCGAGCGCGCCGGCAGCGGCCACTTCCGGGCTCCTCTGCACGGCGATCATCGGCGGTGCGATCCTGCCACCGCTGGTCGGCTCGGTCGCGGACCACGCGGGACTGCCGCGCGCTTTCCTCGTGCCGGCCGCCGCCTACGTGCTGATCGCGGCGTTCGGATTCCTCGCGAGGGCCGGGGCACCGGACGCCGTCGTCGCCACCCCGCGCGCCTGAGATGGCGATCGCCCCCGAGTCACTCGAGCAGGCGCGGCTCGCCTCGCTGCGCGGCCGGCTACGGGAGTGGCTGGTGGAGGCCGCCTATCCGCGCTGGGCGGCGGCCGGCGTCGACGGGGCCGGCGGCTTCGCCGAATCGCTCGACGCGGGTGGCCGCGACTCCGGCGCAGCGCGCCGTGCACGCGTCGCGCCCCGGCAGCTGTACGCCTTCGCACTGGCGCCGCGCCTCGGCTTCCGGGCCGGAACGGACCGGATCCTGCGCGGCGGGCTGGCCTACCTCGAATCGCGCTACCGCCGGCCGGACGGCTTCTACCGGACGCTGGTCGCGACGGACGGCCGCATTCTCGACGACGCGGCGCTGCTCTATGACCAGGCCTTCGTGCTGCTCGGGCTCGCGGCCGCGACGGCGGCGCTCGGCGTCGAGGTCGGCCTCGAGGCGCGGGCGGTCGCGCTGCGTGAGCGGATCGCCACCAACTGGCGGCTGCCGGGTGGCGGGTTTCGTGCCGGCAGCGGGGCCGCGGACGGCCTCGAAGCCAATCCGCACATGCACCTCCTCGAGAGCTGCCTCGCCTGGGCGGCGGTCGGCCAGGATCCGGGCTGGCGAGCGTGGGCGGATGCGCTGGTGGCGCTCGCGCTCAACCGCCTGATCCGGCCGGACAGTGGCGCGCTCCACGAGTCGTACGCCGCGGACGCCACTCCCGCGAGCGGGCTCGCCGGACGACGGGTCGAGCCCGGTCACCAGTACGAATGGGCGTTTCTACTGCTGCGCGCGCCGGTCGGAGACTCCGCGCAGCGGCGCCGCGCGGCACTGCGACTCATCGACGGGGCGGAGCGCCATGGCGTCCGTGAGGGGTTCGCGGTGAACGCGCTGCTCGACGGCACCGCGGTGTACGAGGGCGGCGCGCGCCTCTGGGTCCAGACCGAGCGGCTGCGGGCCGGGGTCGAGGCGTTGCGCGCGACGGGCGAGGCGCGCTACCTGCGCCAGGCCGGCGAAGCGGCCGCCGCGCTCTGGTCCTACCTGCGCAGCGACGCGCCCGGTCTCTGGTTCGACCGGCGCGATGTCGACGGCCGCCTCGAGGACTCGCCGGCCTACGCGAGCACCTTCTACCACCTCGTCGGCGCGATCGCCGCACTCGGGCCGGAGGCGCCGCTCTACTGAGGACCGGCGTCGCGGGCCGGCGGCAGACGCGCCTGCGCGGCGAGCCGGCCGCGCAGCATCGCGATCACCACGCAGGCCGCGACCGTGACGACGATCAGCGTGCCCACGGCATTGATCTCGGGCGTGACGCCGATCCGGATCGAGGAGTACACGAACAGCGGCAGCGTGGTCGCGCTCGGCCCGGCGAGGAAGCTCGAGGTGACCACGTCGTCGAAGGACAGCGTGAATGCGAGCATCCAGCCCGAGGCGAGCGCCGGCCGCAGCAGCGGCAGCGTGACGGTCAGGAACACCCGCGGCGGCCGGGCGCCGAGATCGAGCGCCGCCTCCTCGTAGTGGCGGTCCGTTCCGGCGAGTCGCGCGTAGACGACGGACGCGACCACCGGCAGGCCGAGCGTCGCATGTGCCGCGACCAGCGGTACCAGGCCCTTGCCGACCGGCACGCCGAGAACCGACTCCAGTGCGACGAACAGCAGCAGCAGCGAGAAGCCGACCAGGATCTCCGGCACGAACAGCGGCACGCCGAGCAGCACCGCGAGCGGTCGTCGGCCGACGACCCGCGGCCCGCGCGCCAGCGCGTAGCCGGCGAGCGTGCCGAGCGCCGTCGCGAGCGTGGCCGCGACCACCGCGAGCAGCAACGAGCGCTCGGCGGCGAGCCGGAAATCCTCGTTGTCGAGCAGCCCCGCGTACCAGCGCCAGGAGAACCCCTTCCAGACGCCGACCACCGTCGCGGCGCTGAACGAGTAGACGATGATCCACAGGATCGGCACGTAGAGGAACGCGAAGCCTCCGGCGAGGCTGAAGCTCCGCCAGCGCGCACCGGCTGCCATCAGGCGGCCCGCAGGCGGCGGCGGAGCAGCGCGCCGGCCGCGAACGGCAGCGCGATCGTGAGCGTCGTCAGCAGTGCGATCGCCGCCGCCGTCGGCCAGTCGCGGTTCTGGAAGAACTCGTTCCAGAGCACGCCGCCGATCAGGATCGTCTGCGTGTTGCCGACCAGGTCCGGGATGATGTACTCGCCCATCGCCGGGATGAAGACCAGCACCGCCCCGGCCAGCAGGCCGCGCAGCGACAGCGGCAGCGTCACCGTGCGAAAGGCATAGAACGGCCGCGCCCCGAGGTCGGCCGCGGCCTCGAGCACCTCGCGCGGCAGGCGCTCGAGCACCGCATACATCGGCAGCAGGAAGAACGGCAGGTACGAATAGACCATCACGATCAGCACGCCCGCTGGCGAGTACAGCAGGTGGACCGGCCGGTCGGCGAGGTGCAGCGCGAGCAGCAGCGAATTCACGGGTCCGGAGTCGCGCAGCAAGCCCATCCACGCGTACGTGCGCATCAGGAAGGAGGTCCAGAAGGGCACGACCGCGAGCAGCAGGTAGAACGGCCGCCGTCGCGCCGGCGCGAGTGCGATCGCGTACGCGAGCGGGTAGCCGATCAGCACGCACAGCAGCGTCGTGGCGAGTGCATTGGCCAGCGCATGCCCGAAGGCTGCCGCGTAGAGCGGGTCGGTCGCGACCGCGACGATGCTCTCGAGCGAGAGGTTCAGCCGGCCGTGGCCCGCGGCCTGCGACCAGAGCGGCTCGACGGGCGGGATGCGGTCCGCGAGCCGTCGGAATGCGAGCAACAGCACGAGCCCGGTCGGCACCGCGATCGTGGCGACCAGCCAGCCGAGCGGCAGCCAGAGCGCCAGCCGCGTGCCGCGACCCGGGCGGGGACCGATCATGGACCCAGTACCACGACGGCGTCCGCGTCGAAGCCGAGGCGGACCGACTCCCCGGGAGCGAGCGACGGGCCGCCTGCCGCCGGCGCGCCCGCCGCGAGCGTCGCCTCGAAGCGGCTGCCGTCCGCGAGGCGGAACTCGGCGCGGACGAAGTCGCCGAAGTAAGCGGTCGCTGCGAGCACGCCCTCGAGCTCGTTCAGGAACGCCCCCGGCGGCGCCGCGACCGCCACGCGCTCGGGGCGGATCGCAAGCGTGCAGGCCGAGCCCGCGGACGGCGCCCCGGCGCCGGCCACGCGCACCTCGAAGGGGCCGCAGGCCACCCGGCAACCCGCAGAGGTCGACTCGCGGACAACGCCCTCGAGGAAGTTCACGCGGCCGACGAAGCGCGCGACGAAGCGGTTTGCGGGTCGCTCATAGACCTCGCGCGGCGGGCCGCACTGCACGATCCGGCCGGCCTCCATCACGGCGACCCGGTCGGCCATCGACATGGCCTCGTCCTGGTCGTGGGTGACCAGGATGAAGGTCGTGCCGACGTCGCGCTGGATCCGCACCAGCTCGCGCTGCATCTCCTCGCGCAGGTTGCGATCGAGCGCCGCCATCGGCTCGTCCAGCAGCAGCACCGCGGGCTTCTTGACGAGGCAGCGGGCGAGGGCGACCCGCTGGCGCTGGCCACCGGAGAGCTGCTCGGGGCGGCGCCGGGCGAGGCCCTCGAGCCGCACCAGCGCGAGCGCCCACTCGACGAGCGCCAGGCGCTCGGCCGGCTTCAGGCCCGCGGCCCGCAGGCCGTACCCAATGTTCGCAGCGACGTCGAGGTGCGGAAATACCGCGTAGCTCTGGAACATCATGTTGACCGGGCGCTCGTAGGGCGGCGCGGAGGTGACGTCGCGCCCGCCGATCCGCACGCCGCCGGCGTCCGGAACCTCGAGCCCGGCGATGATCCGCAGCAGCGTCGTCTTGCCGCAGCCGGAACCGCCGAGGAGCGCGAGGAACTCCCCGGCCGCGACCGTGAGGTCGAGCGGCCGCAGGATCGGCTGGCCGTCGAAGGATTTCGCGACGCCGCGCAGCTCGACCGTCCCGGCCGCGGCGGCGGACGTCACGGACGGTCTCCGACCGGCTGCCCGGCCTTCATGCGCAGCCACGCACGCCCGAAGCGACGCTCCTCGGCGGCGGTGTAGACGCGGCCCAGACGCAGGCGGCTGCGAACCTCTGCGTCCGGGTAGACGGCGCGATTGCGCTGCAGCTCGGGATCGAGCAGCGGGATCGCGTCGATGTTGCCGCTCGCGAAGCCGATGAACGTCGCAACGGACGCGGCATTCTCCGGGCGCATCGCGAAGTCGATGAAGCGGTGGGCGGCCTCGGGATGGGGCGCGTCGGCCGGGATCGCGAAGCTGTCGACGAAGACGTACACGGTCCCGTCGGGGTAGTCGTAGTGGATCGGGGTCGCGCGACCGGCCTCGGCCGCCATGCGGCGCGCGACCATCGCATCGCCCGAGTAGCCCAGTGCGACGCACAGCTCGCCGTGCGCGAGCTGCTGGTAGTAACCCGACGTCGTCACGCGCCGCAGGTACGGCCGTATCGCGGCGAAGGCGCGGCCCAGCTCGGCGAGCGAGGCGCCGTCCGCCTCGAGGGACGGCCGGCCGAGCCAGTTCGCGAGCATCGGCAGCACGTCGACCCAGGAATCGAGCACCGTGATGCCGCAGTCCGCGAGCCGCGCAGCATCGGCAGCCCGGAACACCATGTCACCGGGGCGCAGCCCGGGGCGCGCGCCGGCGGCCGCGACCAGTGCCGGGTTCGAGAGGATCCCGGTCGTACCCCACATCCACGGGATGGCGTAGCGGTTGCCCGGATCGACCGCGGCGAGCGTGGCCAGGATCACGGGGTCGGCGTGCACGCGATTCGGGATGCGCTTCAAGTCGAGCGGCTGCCACAGCCGGCGCGGGATCTCGCGGCCGAGGTGCGGCGAGGCGTTCACGGTGACGAGGTCGAAGCCGGAGTGACCGGCGGACAGCGTCGTCTCCATGACGTCGTTCGAGTCCATCACCGCGTAGTTGACCTTGATGCCGGTCTCGGCCTCGAACTTGCGCAGCAGCGGCGAGGGGAAGTACTCGGCCCACGAGTAGATGTTGACCTCGCGATCGGTGGCGGCGAGCGTCACGGTCGGGCCGAGCGCGAGCGCCGCGGCGAGCAGGGCGGCGCGCCGCCGGTGCCGGCTCACGGGCATCCGGATCCGCGTCCGTTCACGCGGCCGGGCCGCCGTCGAGCGTCAGCAGCGGCCGGTAGAGTTCCGGTCGCCGGTCGCGGAAGCAACCCCAGGCGATGCGGTCGTGCCGGCAGCGGTCGAGATCGAAGCTCGCGAGCAGGATGCCCTCCGTCCTTCGATCGGCCGCGGCGACGAGCCCGCCGGTCGGACCGGCGATGAACGAGGAGCCGTAGAACTCCATCGTCACCTCGCCCGTGGTCTCGCGGCCGATGCGATTCGAGGCGACGACCGGCACCATGTTCGCGGCGGCGTGGCCGCGCATGGTCATCTGCCAGTGCTCCATCGAATCATACCCCGGCGAGGCCGGCTCGGAGCCGATCGCGGTGGGATAGAGCAGGTACTCGGCGCCGGCCAGCACCAGTGCGCGGGCGACTTCCGGGAACCACTGGTCCCAGCAGATCGCGATGCCCAGTGCGCCGAAGCGGGTCTCGATCGGCCGGAAGCCGGTGTCGCCGGGCGAGAAGTAGAACTTCTCCTCGTAGCCTGGTCCCTGCGGGATGTGGCTCTTGCGGTAGTGCCCGGCGAGGCGGCCGTCGGCGTCGACGACGGCGACGGAGTTGAACTGTGCCTGGCGCGCGCGCTCGTAGTAGGACACCGGGATCACCACGCCGAGCTCGCGCGCGAGCCGCTGGAAATGCCCGATTGCCGGGTGGCCGTCGGCAGGCCGCGCGAGCTCGAGGTACTCGCTGCGCTGGACCGCGCAGAAGTACGGCGTCTCGAACAGTTCCTGCAGCAGGATGACCTGCGCTCCCTGGGCGGCCGCGCGGCGCACCAGCGCCTCGGCGGTGGCGATGTTGCGATCGCGGTCCCAGCCGCAGGCGAACTGGGTGGCAGCGAAGGTGACGTTGCGCATCGGGCTCTCCGGGGCTGAGGTCAGGGACTCGCGGGTTGCTGCTGGGTTACGCAGTGGATGCCGCCGCCGCCGGCGCAGATCGCGTCGACGGCGAGTGCCAGGACCGCGCGCTCGGGGAACGCACGGCGGAAGGTGTCGACCGCGCGCGCGTCGGCCGCCGCATCGCCGAAGGCTGGCACGAGGACGCCGCCGTTCACCAGCAGGCAGTTCACGTAGATGGCGCAGAAGTCGGGTGACCACGACGACCGGCGCGGCGGACGCACGAGGTCCAGGATCTCGAGGCGCCGGCCGCGCGCGTCGGTCGCCTGCGCGAGGAAGCGCCGCTGCTCGGCGAGCAGCGGCGCGAGCGGATCAGCCGGGTCGGCCGCGGACTCGAACAGCAGCGCGCCCGGGCGGATGAAGGTCAGCAGCCCGTCGACATGACCGTCCGTGATCGTGTCGTGGCGCTCGCCGGGCAGCCACAGGACCTTCTCGACGCCGAGCCAGCCGCGCAGTCCGGCCTCGAGATCCGCGCGGGACAGCCCGGGGTTGCGGTTGGGGTTGAGGAGCGCGCTCTCGGTCACGATCGCGGTTCCCGCGCCGTCGACGTGCAGCGCGCCGCCCTCGGTGACGAGCGGCGCGGCGTAGCCGGGGACGCCGCGGCTTGCGGCGAGGCGCGCCGCGAGCGTGCGGTCGGCGTCGTGGCCATCGACCTTCTCGCCCCAGGCGTTGAAGTTCCAGAGGCTGGCGGCTAGGGCGCCGTCCGATGCGCGCAGGAACGTCGGTCCCGAGTCGCGGATCCAGATGTCATCGACCGGCATCGTGATCGTCTCGACCGCGGGATCGAGGAGCGCCTGCGCCTCGCCGAGGAACGCGGGATCGACCGCGACGCGTACCGGCTCGAAGCGACGCACCGCGTGGGCGAGGGCGGCGACGGTGCGCGTGATCGCCTCAGGCTCCGCCCACGCGCGCGTCACCTCACCCGGCCAGGCGAGCCAGGTGGCATCGTGCGGCTCGAATTCCCCTGGCATCCGGTAGCCGAGGCTCGCCGGCGAGCGCGGCGCAGACACTGGCCGCGCGGGCGGCCGCAGCGAAGGCCAGCGCGCGGCGCTCAACGAGGCTCCTGCTGCGTGATGCAGTGGAACCCGCCACCGCCGGTCGCGATCGCACCGATCGGCTGCAGCACGACCTCGCGCCCGGGGAAGGCGGTGCGCAGCGTCGCCGCGACGCGCTCGTCGGAGGCGAGGCCGTAGCGCGGCGCGATCACGGCGCCGTTGACGACGTAGAAGTTCACGTAGCTGCGGCAGTATCGCGGCCCGACCTCGACCGTGCGATCGGCTTCCTCGATGGGCTGCAGCTCGAAGCGGCGGCCGCGCGCGTCGGTCGCGAGCTCGAGCGCGCGACGGTTCTCGCGCAGGATCTCGAAGCGCGGATCGGCGGGATCAGCGATCGTCTCGACGAGCAGCCTGCCGGGGGCGGTGAAGGCCGCGAGGCCATCGACGTGGCCGTCGGTCTCGACCTCGGTGGGATCGCCCGGGAGCCAGACGATCGTGCGGCCGCCGAGCACGCGCCGGAGCTCCGCCTCGACCTCCGCCTTGGTGATCCCGGGGTTGCGGTTGCGGTTCAGGAGGCAGGTCTCGGTCGTGACCAGCGTTCCCTGGCCGTCGCTCAGGATCGCACCGCCCTCGGCCGCGAGCGGTGAATCGACGACCGGCACGCCCGCGCGGGCCGCGATCCGCGCCGCCAGCGCCGCATCGCGATCGAACGGCTGGTACTTGTGGCCCCAGGCGGTGAAGCGGAACGAAACCGCCGCACGCTGGCCGTCAGCAGTCGCCACGAAGACCGGCCCCGAGTCCCGGGTCCAGGAATCGTCGATCGGCAGCGCGACAATCTCGACCGCCGGGCCGCACTGCGTCGCCGCCTCGGCGACGTCGATCGCGTTCGCGACCATCCGCACCGGCTCGAAGCGCGCAATCACCCGGGCAAGTGCCGCGTAGTCGGACTTCACCGCCTCGAAGCGCTCGCCCCAGATCTCGCGCCGCGTCGGCCAGGCCATCCAGGTGGCGGCATGCGGCTCGAATTCCGCCGGCATCCGCACGTCGGCGAAGGCCGGGACAGGGGAGGTCGTCGGCATCGCGGAACTCCGTTGGCCGGGCATCCGATCGCGACTCTTCTATAAGAGGACTCTAGGGGGCAAGCATCCGTGAGAAAAGCGATTTATTCTTGCCTTATCGATGAAAATTGCTAATGTTTTGGTCGATGCTCGTTCCAGCCACCCACCTCGGGGCGCTGCGTGGCTTCGAGGCCGCCGCGCGCCTGCGCAGCTTCGCGAAGGCGGCGGCGGAGCTCCACCTCACGCAGTCCGCGATCAGCCACCAGGTGCGTGCGCTCGAGGACGCGCTGGGTCAGCCGCTGTTCCGCCGGGTCGGCCGCGCCGTGGTGCCCACCGACGCCGGCAACGATTTCGCCGAGACGGTGCGTCGCGCGCTGCGCGAGCTCGAGACCGGTGTCGCACGACTCGCGCCGTACCTGAAGCCACGCTCGGTGGTCGTGTACGCCGACGGCGAGTTCGCCCGCGGCATGCTGCTGCCGCACCTCGGCGAGTTCCTGGCCGCAAACCCGGGCCTCGACCTGTGGCTCGACACCACCGGTCGCGAGGTCGACTTCGAGCACCACGAGGTCGATGTCCTCGTCACGCGCAGCACGCGGGTGCCGAGCGCACAGGCGACCGGCATCGTGCTCGCCGCGGACCGGCGCGTGCCGCTGGCGTCGCCCGCGTTCATCGCCGCGCGAGGCGGCGCGCCCGCCGATCCGGCGGGACTCAGCGGCTGGCCGCTGCTGCACGACGAGAGCCAGTCCACCTGGCGTGCCTGGTTTCACAGTGCCGGCGTCAGAGGCGTGGACGCCGAGGCCGGACCATCGTTCTCCGATCCGACGCTCGCGCTCGAGGCCGCGGTCCGCGGCCACGGCCTGGTGCTCGCCTCGACCGTCGCCGCCAGCGGCCACCTCGAGTCCGGCACGCTCGCGCCCGTCTCGCGCCACGGGCTCGACGGTCCCGCCTACCGTCTCTACCGCGACGCCCGCGCGCTCGACGACGAGACGATTGGCGTCGTGTGCCGCTGGATCGAGGCGATCGCGGCGCGCGCCGTCGCGGTGCTTCCCGACCGGCACCCTGCCGCACGGATGGAGGCCCGCCCACGTGCCCGATGATCCTTCCCGCGTCGGCGCCGCCGTCGGCGTCGCCGAACATGGCAATTCCGCGGTACTGGTGACGCTCGCCGTCACCGGTGAACTGCTGGATCGTCGTCGAATCGACCTCACGCGCGGCCTGCCGACGCATCCCTATCACCATGAGGGTTCGTGGGCCGTGGGGCGCTACGTCGACAGTCCCTGGGCGAAGCCCATCTCGCTCGAGGCCGCGGTGGCGCTGGTCGACCAGGTGCGGGAGGCTGCGCGCGCCGGCGCGCGCGAGGGCCTCGCGGCACTCGAAGCGGAACTCGCCATCCCGATCCGGTGCATCGCGCTGCGCGATTGCCCGCCGCTGCCGCCAACGACGCGGGAGATCATCGCCGACGCGCGTGCGGCGACGATGGCGGATTCGGTGCTGTATCGCCGCGCCCTGGCCGCGGCCGCGGCAGATCGCGGCTGGGAGGTCTGCTGGTACGACCGCGACCGCGTCGGTCCGCTCGCGGGACGGATGCTGCCGCGCGGCAACCTCGATGCCTTCCTGCAGGCGATGGGCCGCGCGGCCGGTCCGCCGTGGCAGGCCAGGCAGAAGCTCGCGGCGACGGCGGCGCTCGCCGCGCTCGGAGCGCGCTCGAGCTAGGGCGGACGGACGCTCGCGCGCGCGCCCGCCGGAACCTCAAGCACCAGCCCGAAGCGGCTGCCGGCCGGGTGCTTGCCGACGGTGACGACCGAGAGCGTCCGAGTCGCATCATCCCACCGCAGCGGCGCGTGATCGACCGGATGCGTGCCCCACTCCCGGTTCGCCGCGAGCAGCGACGGCACCGCGTCGGCGGGGAGGCCGCGGAGTCGCACCTGGTACGCGGCAAAGACGAGTCGCTGCAACGCGGCGACGTCGTACAGGCGCGCAGGGTAGTCGTCCGGCGTCGTGGTCGAGACCGTGATCAGCGTCCGGCCGACCGGGTTGTAGACGAGACGGGCCAGATTGAACCCGAGCTCCTTCCGGACCCACGCCTCGTGGGCGCGGCGCCTGGCGCTGTAATCGACGGGATCGCCCTCGGCGAGCTCACGCAGGCGTCGCGCGAGCTCCGCATCGAGATTTTCGGTGGCATCGCGCTTAAAGAAGTGCACTTGCAGGCGATTCGACAGACGCTCCCACCAACCGTCGGGGCGCGCGCTCGAGCCGGCCACCGGCGAATTGGCAAGCGGCACAGCACTATAGATCGGCGTGCGCGCACGGAATTCCTCGGCGTACGCCTCGCCGATCCGCCAGGCCGAGGCCGGCGCCGGCCTCAGCACCTCCTCGAGCTCGGCGCCGAGCGACGCGGGATCCGCGGCCGGGTCGGTCACGAAGTCGCCGAGCAGCAGCAGGTCGGCGTGAATCCCGGTCGCCGCCAGCAGTTTCGAGATCACGCCACCCTCGCCGTGCAGCACGGTGGTCCAAAGGCGCAGGTCCTGCCGCAGCTCCGCGAGCGCCGCCCGGCGGGCGTCCAGGGATGTCACCTGCAGCCGGCTCGCGAGATCCGCCAGGTAGAGCGAACGGACGGCGGCGGGCACGTAGAAAGGGGGCAACCAGTAGCTCGGGCGCGCGGTTTCGTAGTATCCCTGCAGCGACTGCAGCGACCGGTATCGCCCGAGCAGTTCGGCATTCTCCGAACGCAGCGCCTCGAGGTCGGCGCGCTTCGACTTCGCGAGGGCCCAGATCGACGCGCGAAGCACGGGCCACGCGGTCGCATCACCCCGGAACGCGAGCCGATCGCGCGTCTCGCGAGCGTCCACCCGGGCCGCGGCGTCGGGATTGACGCGGATCTCGTCGAACGCCCGGTCGTACGCCGCCACGCGTCGCTCGCCGGCCTCGATCACGGGCTCGCCACTCGGGGCGTCGAAGCCTGCGAACGCGAGGTAGAGGTTCTGTTCGGTCGGGACGAGGTTCGGCGGGCGCGCGAGCAGGGATCGCGCCAAGGCGCTCGGCTGCTCATCGAACGCGTTGATTCCGAACCACACGACAAAGAGCGCGAGCGGCAGCGCCAGCACGACCCCGACCCCGATCAGCGCGATGCGCGCGTTCGCCCTCAGACTCACGGCCGCTCTCCCTGGGCCCGCAGACCGGCAGGCGCGACCGAGGCGCCGCCACCCGGGCGAGATTCCTGCGACGGATTGTGCACCGGAACGGTCCTGTTGGAGCGGGACGGGTCGATGCTGCGGTGCGCGAGCGCCGCTATTGCCGGTGCGGCGGCATCGCTGAGACGGATTCTCCGGCGCGGACGGTTCATCGGATTCCGGGCCCGGATCGCCGGCGCGCGACGCAGCGCATGCGCGTCTGACAACGAGCCGCCGATCGTGCGGGCGCTGTTGCTGCCGCTCGGTGGCGCGAAGGTAGCGCGGTCCTTCGAGTGCGGGCGCTGGGCTAGCGCGTGCTCCTGCCGTTCGTCACGAGCCCGTCGCCGCGGGCGCCGCGAGGGGCCTGACGCGACCTTCCCGCAGCGCGACTCGCACGGGTGGCTCCGCGCTGTCCGTCAGGAGGCGCCCGACCTCGCCACGGTACTCGCACCAGGCTGGCAGCGACGACGGCCACGCATCCGCGAGCGCAAGGTGCAGCGAACGGGCGTGGGCACGTCGCTGCTCGACCATGCGCAGCGCGTAGAGCCGCCGCTCGGCCGCAGTCTCGACGGCGGCGGCATAGGCGGCCTCCGACAGCGCTGCAGCGATCCCCTGCGAGGCTAGCGCGTCCCGCGCGAGGCCGGCGTCGCCGACCGCGAGCGAGCCCGCGTGCTGCGCCGACTGCAGGCCCGCCGGGTAGCCGCGGATGGGGCGCTCGTCCTGCGCGTCGAGACCCTCGAACAGGAACGGGTGCTCCCGACGCAGTCGCCGCCAGCAGGGCACGACGGCCGACGCCGTGCACCGGAAGGAGACCAGCCCGACCGTGATCAGGCCGGCGCAGCCGAGCCGGTACGCATAGCCGCCCTCGTGCGCCGCGAGCCGCGGCGCCGAGAACTCTTGGCCGGCGGACGTCCGCTGCTGCATTACGCGCGCGTGCCAGGCCCCGCGCAGGACGTCCCGGCGCGCGGCGAGGACGGCCGCTCGGCCACTCGCGTCGACGAGCGTGACGCCGCGCGCGGACCAGGTTGCGGCAAGCGCACGCAGCTCCCGCCGGTCCGCTGGCGCCGGCGCCACGGTGACGGCGGGCAGGCGGACCACGCGGGCGAGGAGCGCGGCCTCGAGCGCGGCACGCCGTACGTGCACGACCTCGCGCCCCGAGATGCCGACGGGTTCCTTCGACGACCAGGCCGCGAGTCGCTGCGAGTGGCGCACGAGGTCCGAGAAGTTTCGTGGGTCGATGCCGAGGTCGATCAGCGTGGCGATGGCCGCAAGCGGCACCGCGTCGATCCGCTCCGGCACCCGCGGCCCGAATGCCCGCGGCACCAGCAGCAGGACCGGCCCGCGCGCGGCGCCGTAGAGGGCGGTGCCGAGCCCGGCGATGCCCGCGCCGACGACGACCTGTCGGTAAGCCGTCACTGCTAGGGTGGCGGATCGAACGCCGCGAACCGCGGATCCACGATCGGATCGAAGCGCACGAGGAATCCGGCCGCCGCCACCGCCCAGGCCGCGGCGGCGAAGCCCGTCGCCTCGTCCGGCATCAGCGACCTCGCCGCGTTGATCGACGCGGCGCCCTGCGGCAGCCCGAGCCGATAGCCGTCGTAGAGGTCCGTGAGCAGCTGGCCGTAGCGCTGCTGCAAGGTGAGCTGCGCCGGCAGGTTCCGCGGCGCCTGCGCGAGCGAGCTCACGGCGAGGTAGGAGTCCGGCGAGTGTCGCGAGAGCCACTGCTTGACGAACAGGAACGACTGCCAGTGGTCGGCGCCTTCGGACATCACCGTGCGGATGGTTTCCGCCTCGGCGCGCGCCCCCTGTGCCTCGAGCGTCGCGAGAATCGCGGTGTAGTAGCCATCCACCGAGACCGACGGCGCCTCGACCGCGATGAAGCTGTCGATCGCCTCCGGCGTCGCCGGCCGTACCTCGACCGGCCGCGTCGACCCCGGGGTCTGGCCGGGCACCTGCAGAGCGACCCGCAGCGCAGGCGCGTAGGCGCTGCCCTGCAGCGAGCGCAGCACGTCGTTGACCGCGCGCAGGTGGCGCATTTCACCGATCGCGACCCGCAGGATCTCGGCGTGCGCGGCGTCGGCGTCGTCGCCGAGCAGACCACTCAGCGTCCCGGGACGGGGCAGCGAGAAAGCCGCAGCGAGGTACTCGTGCATCACGGCGAGTTCCACCGCGGCCGCGTACTGCAGGTGCGCGATCAGCGCCGCGCGGTCGGGCAGGGGCGTGCCGACGGGCCGGCGCGGAGCGTACGGACCCAGCTGCTCGCGGCCCTCGACCACGAAGTTGAACTCCTGCCAGCGCCGGTTGATCTCGTGGTGGCGCATCTCGAGCTCGGGTGTCCCGACGGCCTGGGCGAGCGACTCGGCGCCGGGTGGCTGTGAGGCGTCTCTCGCGCGGCGCTCCCAGACGACGAGCTGATTCCAGGCGACGTCGTCCGAAGGCACGACCGGTGAGGGCGGCTGGGCGATGTCGGGATGGTTCGAGGCCCAGTAGAAGCAGCCGCAGTCGCGGAAGTCATGGGTCCACGGGCTACACAGCGACTGGGTGAGCTCCCCCGGCCGAAAGAAGTCCGCGAGTGCACCGTCGTCGCCCAGGTAGCGCACCCGGGTGCCGGTGATCTCGACGGTGGATCGCCCGACCTGGACGGTGAGCTTCACCAAGGTGCCCTCGGTCAGGAGTCGGACGGCGGTCCAGTTGTCGATCGGCGCGCGAGTGCGGCCGATGCTCTGCCGCCGGCTGGCGGTCAGGTCGACGACCTGTGCGCCGAGCGGGCCGAAGACGCCGTCGATCGACACGATGGCGGGGCGGCTGCGCGGGGTGATCGCCGCCGCGATCTGCTCGTAGGCGCGCGCCGTGTCCGCGGTGATGTCCCCGGCCTGGCGTGCCGCGCGCACCGCATCGCTCGACACCGCCACGATCTCGAGCGTGTCGTCGCGATCGTCGACCTCGAGGAACGGGAAGAAGCGTCGCTCGAGGTTGCGCAGGTCGCACTCGAGGCCGGGGAAGCAGTTGCCTACGCCTGACTCGAGGCGGGTCGAGGCCGGATTGCCGGCCACGATCTCGACGGCCGCTGCCGGCTGGCCGAGCCGGCGCCGGGCGGCCACGTTTCGTGGCAGGAGGCGGATCGGATCCTGGGTGCTCATGCCACGCTCCTTGAATGCCTCGCGTGAAAGTCGGCGCCGTACTCGGCGTACGCCGCCAGGCAGAACTCCAGCCAGCCGCGGATGAAGTCGCACGAGGCTGCCGAGCGTGCCGGCGCCTCCTGGTGACACCCGCCCGAACAGAGGTAACGCGCCCAGCACCGAACGCAGTCCGTCTGGCGCTCGACGTGCCGCTGCGCGAGGAACGACTGGCGCGCCTCGGCCGAGAGCCCCCGGCTCGTGCCGAGCGCGAAGGCCGGATCGCCGATCGCCCGGTGGCAGGCGTACCAGGTGCCGTCGCTCGCCACTGAGAAATAGCCGCCACCGGCACCGCACGGGTAGGGACTCGCGGCGCCCCGCTCGAGCTGCTTGAGCGCGATCGCGAGATTCGCGAACGACAGGGGTTCGCCGGCGCGAAGCCGCGCGAGCTGCTCGCGCGCAAGCGCCTCGAGCTCGCCGAGGTAGCGCGGCCAGTCGGCCGCGGTGAAGGCGCCTGCCGAGTCCGCGGCTCGGCGCAGCGGGGCGAAGCCGATGTCGCGAAAGCCCACGGCGCGCAGCGCCGCGAAGATCCGTCGCAGGTCGAGGCCGTCGCGTGTGATCGTCGCGCGCGCCGCGACCTGCGCGCGGCCGGGCGAGGCGAGCAGCGGCCGGATCCGCGCGACCAGTTCCGACCATGAACCGCGCGCCGCGTGCGCCGCCGGCCGCTGGCGGTCGTGGATGGCCGAATCGCCGTCGATGCTCACGGTCACGGCGAAACGGTGAGAGCGCATGAGCTCGAGGTCGCCCTCCTCGAGCAGCGTGCCGTTGGTCGTCACGGAATAGCGGACGTCGAGCCCGCGCTCGGCGGCACGCTGGCTGCCGTACGCGACGACTTTGTGGATGAGCGCCCGGTTCACGAACGGCTCGCCGCCCAGAAACCCGACCGTGAACGGTGCGGCGGCGTCGCCATCGCGCAGCAGCGCGTCGACGGCCTCCAGCGCGGTGGCGAGGCTCATCGGCGTCGTCTGCCGGCCGCCGAAGCTGCCGCGGCCGGCGTAGCAGTAGCCACAGGCGAGGTTGCAGGCCTGGCTCACGTTGAGCGACAGGCTCTGCGGGGCAGGCACGTGCACCTCGCCGAGCGGAACCTCCCCGGGCCGCGCGCGACTGAGCTCGGCGAGCGAGCGCGCCGCGCGCTCGGGGTCGGCGTCCCAGGTCTCGGCAGAGTCCCCGGGCAGGTCGTAGATCTGCGAGAAGGGTACGACCAGCACGTGCTCGCCGCGCGGCGAGCGGAAGCGCTTGCAATCGGGACCCGCCGCGGCGGGCAGCACCGTACCCACGCGCTAGGTCCGCCGCCGGCGGACCTGGTCGAGCACCGCCTGCTTGCGCACCTCCGCCCGCGCCGCGAGCGTTCCTTCAGCGGCCGTCGGCACGGTGTCGGCGCCGGCCTCGACGCTCGCGACCCACTTCATCAGCAGGTCGAACTGCCACGAGGCAAGCGTCAGCGGGAAGGCATTGGAGTTGCGCATAAACGGCGGCATGCGCATCGAGGTCGACTCGCCGTCCTCGCCCGCCTCGACCTCGAAGGGCCCGCGAACGAGTCGTCGCAGCAGGCCGGGGTTCTCGGCGACGAGGTTGCGAAGCGCGTCCAGGTCCATCAGCGCCTGGTGACGCCAGCGGGCGTGGGCAGTGATCGGCAGCGGGCGCGTCGGGTTGCCGGCCGGAATCGCGAAGACCGGGTCGCGCAGCGCATCGAAGCCGCCGAGCGCCGAGCGCGGCTGCGGCACGTGGTCGTCCACGATCCGGTCGCCGCGCAGCTGTGCGCCCGACAGCGCCATCGCGCCGGACGCACGCCAGACGTCGACGTTCATCAGCGACACCGTCTCGTAGATGCGGCTGAACAGGTCCCGCACCCAGGCGTCGCGGTCGGCGACGCCGAGCGCGGCCGAGCGGACTGCACCGTCCGCGGCGCGGTCGTTGAGCTCGTCCGCGAGCGACAGGAACGGCCGCCGGTCGGGTCCGAAATCGGGCGGCCCGACGAAGATGTTGCAGCGCGCGGTCGGCGCCGACCGGCCGCGGCCGAGTGTGACGGTGACCAGCGCCTCGCAGGTGTCGTCGACCACGCCGTAGGGTCCGGCGCTGCCGTCGGCCCCGTCGTAGGTGTCTCCCGGGACCACGGTCGGCGCGACCGTGCCCTTCCACCAGCCGGCAGTCGAGCTCAGAAACGCGCGCTCCGGGTCCACCGGCGCGATCACCGCGCGCGGTGCAGGCGTGGACAGCGGCTTCGACGCCTGCTTGGGCCCGTACATGAGCCCAGTCGCCGGCGTGAAGCGGAAGCGCAGGACGTCCACGCGCAGCGGCGACGTGCCGGCGGCCCAGGGTGCGGCCGAGGGCAGCGGCTGCGGCAGTGACCGCAGCACCTGCACCGAGCCGAGCGGGATCGGCTGGTCGCGCGGAATCAGCGGATCCGCGACACCGGGCGGACTCTGGCCCTTGAGCGGCACCGGCTGGTGCTCCGCCGCGGTGATCGTCACCGGCGGGAAAGTCCCGAACCGCAAGTCGGGATCGTCGGTTCGCCGCGAGACCTTGTGGTTCTGCGCGTCGATCGTGAGCGCGACGTCCTCCGGGCTGAAGCCCTGCGCCGCGAGCAGCTCGGGCGTGAGCGGCGCGCTGACCCAGCTCGCGGGATCCGTGGCCGGATCACCGAGGAGCGCGTGAATCTCGAAGAACGGACAGACCGGGCGAATCAGGCCGCCGTCGCGGAACTGCACGGCGTCCGGCAGGTAGGGCTCGACGGTGGCGTCCGGTCGAACGCGCAGCGACCACGCGGGTTCGATCGCCGTCTCGCCGTTGGCGCGGGGATCCGGGGACTCGACCCATTGATAGGCCTCGAGCGGCGTCGAGCTTCCGCCGAGCCGCGCGATGGCGATCGGCGGAAGCACGTAGAGCGCACAGATCTGGGTTGCCAAAGCACGTACTCCCTGTGCCATTCAGCAAGCGGGCTCTGCGAGGTCACTCGCGGAGCCATCGTGGTCCCCGGCTTCCTGCCGTCGCCACCGTCTCCCGGCGGGATACTAGCGCTGCCGCGACCGCAGTAGAAGATCGGCGGCGGTGCCTGTTTGAAAGCTGCGACGCAGCAAAAGCGGTTCGGTCGCCGTGGAATTGGTGAGTTCTTCCCAATACCGCGATCGTCGCCGCGGCCCCTTGGGAGGCGCCGGCGCGGACGTGCAGTGCAGCACCGCGACCGGAGTTCCGTGGGCTGCTGCCGACCACGCGCACCGCGCCGACGGACGGCGAGGCAGGTGCGGGCGTCGATGCGGTTGGAGTATCGTCGGATCGCCACGGCCTTCGCCGTTCAGGGATTTCGAACGCCACACCACCACCAGCCGGGGAGACAGTCATGAAGCAGGGAAGCAGCCCGATGCGCTCAGGCGTCGGTCATGGCGCAGTCATACGGGGACTCGAGACGACGTCCAACTCGCGCCGCTTTGAAGGGCGCTTCGGCCGGATGTTCCGGACGCTGCCGGCGGCGACCTTCGCCGACGACGATTTGCGGGCGCTCGCGACCGAGATGACGGCCACGCCCGAGGACGGCGTGACGCCGGAGACGGAAGCCGACGACGAGGAGAATTTCGGAATTCCGGCCGGCTACACGTACTTCGGCCAGTTCGTCGACCACGACATCACCTTCGACCCGACCAGCAGCCTCGACAAGCAGAACGATCCGGACGCGCTGGTCGACTTCCGCACGCCGCGGCTGGACCTCGACTCCCTCTACGGCCGCGGCCCCGACGACCAGCCGTACCTGTACCAGCCGGACGGGATGCTGATGGCGCTCGGCGGCGACCTGCACGGCGGCGAGCCCGATCACGTCGTGACGCGCGACCTGCCGCGCTTTCGCGGGCGGGCGCTGATCGGCGACAAGCGCAACGACGAGAACGTGATCGTCTCGCAGCTGCAGGGCCTGTTCCTGCGCTTCCACAACGCGATGGCGACCGCCAAGGAGAATGCCGGGCTGTCGTTCGCCGAGATCCAGCGCATCGTGCGCTGGCACTACCAGTGGCTGGTGCTCTACGACTACCTGCCGCGCATCGTCGGGCGTGCGCAGGTCGAGGCCGTGCTGCCGCACCTGAAGGGCGACAAGAGCATCCTCGAGGTGCCGCCGCAACTGCGGTTCTACCGCTGGCACGCCGATCCGTTCATGCCGGTGGAATTCAGCGGCGCCGCCTACCGCTTCGGCCACAGCATGGTCCGGCCGGTCTATCGGCTGAGCGCACAGGACCTGCCGGAGTCGGGTCCGCGCACCACGAAGGGCCTCGGCGGACGCAAGATGATCTTCGACCCGAATCCGGACAACGGCCTGAACGGCTTCCGGGAGTTCCCCCGGCAGTGGGGCATCGACTGGCGGCTGTTCTTCGAGACGCGCGGCGGCAGGCCGCTGTCGCCGAAGAACCTCGGCAAGGCGCGCGTGCAGCCGGCATACAAGATCGATACCTCGCTCGTCTCCCCGCTCGGGGCGTTGCCCGAATTCTCGCGCCCGGGCCGCGACACGCCACTCAACGGCCAGATCAACGTGCTCGCGCTGCGCAACCTGAAGCGCGGCATGGCGCTCGGCCTGCCCTCCGGACAGGCGGTCGCGGAGCTGATGGGCCTCGAACCGATCCCCGACGCGGCGCTGGTCGTCGGCAAGGCGAACGTCGACGGACTGAAGACCAACAAACCGATCACCGCCTTCGGCAAGAGCTTCATCGGCAACGCGCCGCTCTGGTTCTACGTACTCGCGGAGGCACAGCACCACTGGAAGCTGGCCGCCGCGCGGCAGCAGGGCAAGTCGGCGAAGAACTCGGTGCACGTGCGCCTCGGGCCGGTCGGCGGGCGCATCGTCGCCGAGGTCCTGGTCGGCCTCGTGCTCGGCGACCAGAACTCCTTCCTGAACCAGGCGCCGCGCTGGCAGCCCGCGCTCGGCAATCCGCGGGCGAACTCGGTGTTCGATCGCTTCACCGTCGGAGACCTTGCGATGGAGGTCGGCACGCCGCGGGCCGGCGAATGACATCGCCGGGCCGTCGCGCGCGACGCGCGGCGGCCCGGCCGCCGCAGGCGACGGGCTCGCGGTCGGGGCGTTCCAGCCTGCCTGGCCGAGCGGCGGCAGCCGGCGTGCACCGGGCCGGTCGCGACGCAGCTCGAAACGCAGTGTGACGCGGTCGACATCGGGACTGCGGCGGCACCCTAACACGCGGAATTATGTGAACTGATCCTCCGTTGCCGCGACACGCGGCCGATACGGTATGAGCCCCACAACCGCGGGTCGGGCTGCGTCGTGCAAATTCGAGGGCAAGTCACGCTGCTGCTCGCGCTGCTGTTTGCGGCGCTGATCGCTGCCGAATGGTCGATCGAGCAGCAGCAGATCCGTCCGCGCTTCGTCGCGCTCGAGCGCGAGAGTGCGCACACCGACATGCAGCGCGTCGCGATGGCGCTCGAGCGCGAGCAGATGGCGCTCGCGGCCCAGGCGGCTGACTGGGGCAACTGGGCAGACCTCTGGCGCTACGTGGCGGGCGACAACCCGGCCTTCGCGGATGCGAGCCTCACCGACGGCTCGTTCAAGACCGCGCGGCTCGACTACATGGCCGTCTACGGCAGTGACGGCCACCGGTTCTGGCTCCACGGGCCGTACGGGCCTGGCGGGGAGATCCTCGCGGTACGACTGAACGCCCACGACACGCTCGAGCCGGGCTGGGTACGCGCGCTCGAGAAGGGCGAGCCGATCGTCGGCCTCATCGCGACCGACCGCGGCCCGATGATCGCCGCCGGCTCGCCGATCCTCGATGGCGTCGGCGGCGGTCCGGCGCGGGGCATGGTCATCATGGGCCGGCTGCTCAGCGAGGCGGAGCTGCGCCGGCTCGGCAACCAGGCCCAGGTCCACCTCGACATGACGCCGTGGGCGGACGGCCGGCGCACGAAGCCGGGCCCGGCGGGTCTCACGGACGACAGCGGCAGCACGCTGAGCGAAACCGCCGAGGCGACCCGCATCGAGCGCACCTTCGGCAATCGCTCGGGCATGCCGCTGGTCACGCTCGGCATCACGGTCCCGCGCGTGATCTCGCAGCGGGGCGCCGAGGCGGTCTACGTCTCGACGACGATGCTCGCCGGCGCCGCCGGCGTCGTGATGCTGGCGCTGTACCTGCTCCTCAGCCGCACCGTGTTCGATCCGCTCGGGCGCGTCACGAACCATGCGCACCGCATCGCACGCTCCGACGACTTGAGCGCACGCCTCAACGAGCGCCGCGCGGACGAGATTGGCACGCTCGCGAGCGCCTTCGACGAGATGGTCACGCGCCTCGAGGAATCCCGGCGCGAGCTCGCCGACCGGTCGTTCGAGTCCGGCATCGCCGAGAACGCCCGCGGCATCCTGCACAACCTCGGCAATGCCATGACGCCGCTGTCGGTGCGGATCGCCAGCATGCGCTCGCGCATCGGTGCGGTACCGCTCGCCGACCTGCGCCGCGCCTGTGACGAGCTCGCGCTGCCGGCCGCGGATCCCGTGCGCCGGCGCGACCTCGAGGAATTCGTGAAGTTGTCGGCGCAGGAGACGCTGCGGGTGCTCGAGGCCTGCACCGCGGACCTCGACGCCGCGGCGAGCCAGGCGGGCGTGATCCAGGCGGTGCTCGGCGAGCAGCGGCGCCTGCAGCGCAGCGGCCCGGTCCGCCAGATGATCCGGCCGGACGAACTCGTGCAGCGCAGCCTGCAACACATCGCCGCCAGCCATCGCGAGCGGCTGGACGTGCGCCAGGCGGAGGGACTGGTCGCCCTCGAGGCGCTGCCGCTGCCGAGCACGACGCTCGGCATGGTGATCGCCAACCTCGCGCAGAACGCCGCCGAGGCCGCCGCGCAGGCCGGGATCTCGCAGGTCCGGGTCGTGTTCGACGCCTCGCTCGAGCCGCACGGAAACGGCCTCGCACTGCGGCTCGTCGTGGCCGACCACGGCGTCGGCGTGCCGCCCGAGCAGATGCCGAACCTGTTCCAGAAGGGCTTTTCGACCAAGCCGGAGGCGACGAACTCGGGCCTCGGCCTGCACTGGTGCGCCAACACGCTGCGCGGCATGGGCGGGAGCATCTCGGCCCACAGCGATGGACCCGGGCGCGGCCTGCGCTTCGACATCGTCGTACCCCTCGGCGAGACGGGACAGAAAGAAGAGGTACAAGCCGCATGAAATCCCTGACTGCCGATCCGGGCCCGCTGCGGGTTCTGGTGGCCGACGACGAGCAGGCCATCCGCGAGGCGTATATCGCCGTCTTTGGCGAGGCAGACGTCCGCGACGGCCTCGAGGCGATCCAGGAGCTGCGCAAGCGGCTGTTCAGCGGCACGCAGTCCGCGGCCGCGCCGGGGCGGCGGCTGGGCTTCGACCCGACGATCTGCGCCGGCGCCGAGGAGGCGGTCGAGGCCGTGCGCCGCGCGGTGGCGGCCGGCAGGCCCTATCCGGTCGTGTTCCTCGACATGCGCATGCCGCCCGGCCACGACGGCGCCTGGGCGGCCGCACGGATCCGCGAGCTCGACGCCGAGGCGGAGATCGTGATCTGCACGGCCTACTCGGACGTCGACCCGGCCAACATCGGCGGACTCGTGCCGCCGCACGACAAGATCTCCTTCCTGCAGAAGCCGTTCCACCCGCACGAAGTCCGGCAGATGGCGGTGGCGCTGCACAGCAAGTGGCGCGCGGAGCGGCACGTCGCACGGCTCGCGTACTTCGACTCGCTGACCGGGCTTCCCAACCGCGAGCACACGATGTCCCGCCTGGCGGAGGTGCTGCGCCAGTCCGAGGCGGCGAGCCGCGAGGCGGCGCTGCTGTACGTCGACCTCGACAACTTCAAGCGCATCAACGACACGCTCGGCCACGCAGCCGGCGACGAGCTGCTGCGCCAGTGTGCCGCGCGGCTGCGCGAGGCGGTCGAGGCGCTCGGCGGAGGCTCGGGCGACCTCGGGCGCCTCGGCGGCGACGAGTTCGTCGTGATGCTGCCGGCCAGCGCCTCGCGCGAGGACGCGCAGGCGTCGGCAGAGGCCGTGATCGCGCACCTGCGCAACCCCATCCAGATCGGCCACCACGAGGTCGTGGTCACGCCGAGCGTCGGCATCGCGATCGCCCCGGCCGACGGGCCGGACGCGCTGTCGCTGCTGCACAACGCCGACCTCGCGATGTACTTCTCCAAGCGACGCGGCCACGGCGCGTCGGCGTTCTACGACCGCAGCATGAGCGACGGCGCACTGCGCCGGCTGACGATCGAGACCCAGCTGCGCGGCGCGCTCGAGCGCCGGGAGTTCACGGTCCACTACCAGCCGCAGTTCGAGCTCGCCTCCGGCGCGCTGTCGGGCCTGGAGGCGCTGCTGCGCTGGCACAACGCCGAGCTGGGCTCCGTGCCGGTCATGGACTTCATCGGCATCTCCGAGGAGACCGGCCTGATCGTGCCGATCGGCGAGTGGGTGCTGAGCGCCGCGTGCACCCAGGCGCGCCAGTGGCACGAGCAGGGGCTGCCGTTCGGCCACGTCTCGGTCAACGTCTCGGGGGTGCAGTTCCTGCAGCGGGACTTCCCCGATACGGTTGCCCGGGTGCTGCGCGAGACCGGTGCCGAGCCGAAATGGATCGAGCTCGAGATCACGGAGACGGTCGTCATGCGCGACGAGGCCTGGGCCGAGCAGGCGCTTGCGAGGCTGCGGGCCGTTGGCGTGTCCATCGCGATCGACGACTTCGGCGTGGGCTACTCGAGCCTTGGCCGGCTACGCCACCTCGCCGTCGACCGGCTCAAGGTGGACCGTTCGTTCATCAGCAACCTCGAGGTCGGCGTGCGGGACCGGTCGATCGCGAGTGCCATCATCAAGATGTCGCGCACGCTCGGCATCGGCGTGGTGGCCGAGGGCGTCGAGACCTTCAGCCAGATGCTTTACCTGCAGGAACAGCACTGCGAGTCGGCGCAGGGCTTCCTGTTCAGCCGGCCGCTGCCGCTGGCGGAAGCCGAGGTGCTGCTGCGCCGGGTCGCGACCCACGACAGCCTGAGCCGCACCGAGAAGCTGCGGCGCATCGCGATCGAGCCGCCGGCCGCGGAAGGTTAGGGCGACTCGCCCTCCACGTCGGCCGGCGGTGGTCCGGCGCGCCCCCGGACCGATGGACCGCCGGCCCGGCGCGTCGCCGGTGTTCAGGCGCCGGGCCGATGACCCGGCCCTGGCGTCCGGCGATGTCCGGACTAGAAGCGCCAGTTCACGCCGAAGACCACGTGGTCGGCGGTGTAGTAGTAACCGGCGTTGTTGCCGTCGTTCACGCGCGCCCACTCGAGCGTCAGCGACGTACCACCACCGACCTTGAGCTCGCCGCCGACGCCGTACGAGAACCCGGTGTCGGTCGTGTTGAAGTCCGGGTAGTTGTGGTGCAGCTGCGTGCCGGCAATGCCCGCGATGCCATACGCGGAGAACATCGGCGACAGCGGCAGGATGCCCTTGGCGTAGGCGCCGAAGAGCAGCTGCGCGCTGGTGCTGGCCCCGTTCACCTCGTCCCGGCTGATGCCACCGCCGACGCGACCCTCCAGCGCGAAGTAGCGATTGATCTGCTGGCCGATGCGCGCCTCGATGATGGTCGGCCGCATCGTATCGAGTCCGTCCTCCTTGTAGATGAGCTGTCCGGCGCCGACGCCGACGTACAGCCCCTCGCCATAGGGATAGCGTCCGTAGCGCTCATCGGCGTGTGCCGCTGCGACGCCCAGCATCGCGAGCACCGCCGCCGTCATGAGGATCGTTCGTTTCATGCCTGCCTCCGTGGTTCCGCGGCGCCTTCGAGGCGCCTCGCGCCGCGCTTAGCGCGCGACGGCCGTCGCCGGTTGACGACAGCGGTCGGAATCCACGATGACGGGCGCGACCTGAACGGACGGTGAATGTGCGCTGAGGCGACAGAATCCGGCTCATCCACGGCGACCGCGCGCGCCGTGGCGGGAACTTTCCGCTGCTCGCGCACTCTGCGCGCTAGGTCTTCCGCTTTGCGCGGTTGAGCTTGACCGCCGCGCGGATCAGCGCCTGCAGCGCCTTGCCGTCGATCGTCTCGCCCTCGCGGATATCGATCGCCCGCCGGGTATTCCCGTCCAGGCTCGAGTTGAAGAGCCGCGCCGGATCCGCGACGGCGGCGCCTTTGGCGAAGGTCAGCTTGACGGCGCTCTTGTAGGCCTCGCCCGTGCAGAGGATGCCCTCGCAGGACCAGACCGGCACGTCCCACTTCCATTCCTCGACGATCGCGGGATCCGCGGCGCGGATCAGCGCGCGGACGCGGCTCAGGGTCTCACCGCGCCACCCGCCCAGCTCCCGGATGCGGGCGTCGATCTGCTTCGCGGGCGGAACGGCGTCCTTGGCCTCGGACTTCTTCATGCGCGGACCTCGTGCGCGGGGGAGGGCTATCATAGTTCCTGCCTGCGCCCCCGGCGGCACTCCCGGCTGCGATCCGGCGCGACCGCGGACCGTCCGGGCGGGCCGGTGGCCGCTCGCCGCCGCGTGACGACCGTTGGCCCGAAATCGCGCGACGGAACCGTCCACCTGGAGCAGGATGCCGGTCCGGCCAGCCGCGCGGCCGCACTCCCGGAGGCCGGGCCATAACGGCGGCGCCGGCCTGCTGCTTCAGGGAACCTGCATGCGACGCACGCAATTGACGATGGCTCCGCTCCTGCTGCTCGCGGCTCTCGCGGCGACGGCGGCACCAAGGGGAGTCCGTCCGGAACCGCAGACACCGACCCTCCCGCCGGCACCCGCGGACAGCGCGAGCGGCGGACATCCGCTCGAGTCCGCCGACCTCGGGGCCTGGCTCGACGGCCTGCTGCCGTTCGCACTGCAGGCCGGCGACATCGCCGGTGTCGTGATCGCCGTCGTCAAGGACGGCCAGGTAGTGCTCGAGCGCGGCTACGGCTATGCCGACGTCGCGGCGCACACGCCGATGGACGCCGAGCGCACGGTGATCCGCGCGGGCTCCACGTCCAAGCTGTTCACCTGGACCGCGGTGATGCAGCTCGTCGCCGCCGGCAAGATCGACCTGCATCGCGACGTCAACGACTACCTCGACTTCCGCCTGCCGGACCGCTTCGGCCGACCGGTCACGATGCTCGACCTGATGAACCATCGGGCGGGCTTCGAAGAGGGGCTCAAGGACGTGCTGATCGTCGACGCGACGAGGCTGCCCTCGAACGAATCCAGCCTCAAGCAGCACCCACGACCCCAGATCTTCGCACCCGGGACGGTACCCGCCTACTCGAACTACGGCGCGGGCCTCGCCGGCTACATCGTCGAGCGCGTCTCGGGCGAGCGCTTCGAGGAGTACGTGGCCAGGCATATCTTCGGCCCGCTCGGCATGCAGCACTCGAGCTTCGAGCAGCCGTTCCCGGCCGCGATCGAGTCGGCGCTGGCACGCGGTTACCGGACCCCGACCGACCCGCCGCAGCCGATCGAGTACATCGCGACGCGCCCCGCCGGCAGCCTCGCGACGACGGTCTCCGATCTGACGCGCTTCCTGCGGGCGCACCTCGCCGATGGCGAGTTCGCGGGCGCGCGGATCCTCGACCGGGACACCGCCCGGCTGATGCACGAGCCATCGGTGCCGGCGCCGCCCGGGTTCTCGACGATGGCGCACGGATTCTTCCACGAGACGCGCAATGGCCGGACGCTGATCGGCCATGGCGGCGATACGATCGCTTTCCACACCGAGTTCGATCTGCTGCCGGCCGAGGGGATCGGCATCACCTACACGTTCAACGGCCGCGGCCGCGACGATGCGGTCTACGGGCTGCGCAAGGCCGTGCTCGACGGCTTCATGGATCGCTATTTTCCATCACCTGCCGGCCGCGACGCGCCCCGGGCGCTCGACTCGGCGGTCGCCGATGCCACGCGGATCGCCGGTCCGTACGAGTCCTCGCGGCGCATCGAGCACGGGCTGCTCGCCATCTTCTACCTGCTGCAGCAGACCACCCTCACCGCGAACGCCGACGGCACCCTTGGCGCGCCACGCGAGCTTGAGCCGGGCCCCGCGACGTTCCGGGAGATCGCACCGGATCTGTGGCAGCAGGTCGACGGCACCCGGCGCCTCGCCCTGCGCACGGTCGAAGGCGTCAGGACCATCATCGACAGCGAGGACCCGTCCTCGGTGCTTCAGGCCGTGCCATGGCATCGCCGCGCCGGCCTCAACCTCGCGGTGCTCGGCGGCACGCTGCTGGTGCTGGTCTCCGTCGCCGGGCTCTGGCCGGTCTCGGCGCTGCTCCGGCGCCGCTATCGGGTGGCGCCCGAAGAGCCGCGTGCGCGGTCACTCGAGCGGCGCGTGCGGCTGATCGTGCTCGGGAACCTGGCCTACGCACTTGCCTGGACCCTGATGCTGCTGCCCGTCGCGCATCTCGCGCTCGAGTTCTACTCGTCGAGCCTCGACCCGGTCGTGCGGGCGCTGCAGGTCGCCGGTGTCCTGGTCGTGGTCGCGAATGTCGTCGGCGTCGTCAGCCTGTGGCGGCTCGCCACGCTGCGCCGCGGCGCCTTCGCCTGGATCCGCGCCGCGATGGTCGCGGCCGCGCTCGGCGGGATCGTCTGGATTGGCCTGATCGGTCAGCTGATCAGCTTCAACCTCAACTACTAGCCCGTGTCACTCGTCCCGGAAGCGCCGGTCTCTGCCCGCCGCGGCACGCGCATCGCCGCGCTCCCGACGGCGACGGCCGGCGGCGCTCGCGCCGCCCGGAGGCACGCGGCGGCCTACTGGCTCTGCCAGTTCGGCGGCTGGGGGCTTTATGGCTTCGCCAACGCGCTCGGCGCGGCCACGGTCGATGCGGTTCCGTGGCGAACGGCGGGCCTGGAGGAGGGCGCGCTCGCGCTCCTCGGACTGGCGCTCAGCCACGGCCTGCGCTCGTACATCCGGCGCCACGACTGGTAGCAGCGGGGGCTCGGGGCGCGGATCCTGCGGGCGCTCGGAGCGAGCGTGCTGCTTGGCGTCGTCACCGGCGCGCTGCACCTGGGCCTCGGCCTCGCGCCCTGGCGCGTTGAACTCTCGACGCTCGGGCTGCCCGCGTTCGGCGCCGTCCTCCGCGCGCTGGTGATCGCCGCGAATTGGGCGAGCGTCTACCTGGCCTGGTGCACGCTCTACCTCGCCGTGCTCGCGGTCCGTGCGCGCCAGCTCGCCGAGGCCCGCACGCTCGAGCTCGCCCGCGCGCTGCAGGCCGCCGAGCTGCGCTTCCTGAAGTCCCAGCTGAATCCGCACTTCCTGTTCAACGCGCTGAACGCGGTGCGCGCGCTGATCGCCGAAGAGCCGGTCCGTGCGCAGGGCGCGGTGACGCAGCTGGCGCGCATCCTGCGCTACGCGCTCAGCTCCGGGCAGCACGATCTCGTGACCTTCGACCAGGAGCTCGCGATCACCGAGGACTACCTGGGCCTTGAGGCACTGCGCCTCGACGATCGCCTGACCGTCGAGCGGCGCATCGAACCCGGCCTGGGCGACCTGCCGGTGCCCGTCATGCTGCTGCAGCTGCTCGTCGAGAACGCAGTCAAGCACGGCATCGCCGAACTGCCCGGCGGCGGGACGCTGCGGATCCGGGCCGTGCGCGAGAACGGCGCGCTGCTGCTCGAGGTCGAGAACCCGAGGCCGACGGTCGCGCGCGCCGCGACGCACGAGAGCGTCGGGATCGAGAATGCGCGCACGCGCCTCGAGCTGCTGTTCGGCCCGGGCGCTTCGCTGACCCTCGACCTCGCGGACCCGGGCCGGGCGCTCGCGCGGGCGTCGCTGCCGCTGCCGCCGTGAGGGCCGTCATCGTCGATGACGAGGCGCTCGCGCGCCGCGAGCTGCGCCGGCTGCTGCGGGACCATCCGTGGCTCGAGGTGGTCGGCGAGGCCGCCCACATCGTCGAGGCAGCCGCGGTCGTCGAGTCGTCGATGCCCGACCTCCTGTTCCTCGACATCCACATGCCGGGTGGCAGCGGCTTCGACCTGCTGCCGCGCCTCGAGCAGGTGCCGCAGGTGATCTTCACGACCGCCTACGACCAGCACGCAGTTCGCGCCTTCGAGGTCGACGCGCTCGACTACCTGCTGAAGCCGGTCGAGCCCGAGCGCCTGGCCGCGGCGCTCGAACGCGCGCGCCAGGCGCTCGCCGCGTTCCCGCCGCGACGCGAGGTGCTCGACCGGCTGTTCGTCCAGGACGGGCCGCGCTGCTGGTTCGTGCCGCTGCGGGAAGTGCGGCTGCTGAGCGCCGAGGACAACCACGTGCGGCTCTCGTGGGGCGCAGCCAGCCCGCTCGTGACCCGCGGGCTCGGCGCCCTCGAGCGCCGGCTCGATCCGCGCCAGTTCTTCCGCGCCAATCGTGCCGAGATCGTCAACCTCGATTTCATCGAGCGCGTCGATCCCGGCATCCACGGCGGCCTGCTGGTGCGCCTCCGGGACCATCCAGCCGAGATCGAGATGTCGCGGCGCCAGGCGCGACTGTTCCGCGCCCGGATGGGGGTCTGATGCCGCCGGGCACCCGGCCGGGGGAACCGGCCGCGCGCCGGCGCCTGGCTACTTCCGCGCGCTGAGCTTCTCGGCCTCGGCGAGCGCCGCTTCGACGTTCTTGGTCGGCGAGACACCGCCGACGGTCGCCGCCACCTTGCCGTCGCGGCCGACGACGAAGGTCGTGCGCTCCGCGTAGCCATGGGTGATTTCCGCGCCGCGCGTGTCCTTGTAGCCCGGCTGCGCGGCCGCGACCTTGAGCTCGTAGGACTTCGCGATCGCACCCGACTCGTCCGAGGCGACCGGGATCTTGCCGCCGCAGTACTCGGGATCCGCCGAAAACTCGTTGAGGCGCGCCAGGCTGTCGAGCGAGACGCCGATGATCGTCGCTCCCGCGGCCGTGAACTTGTCCTGGTTGACCGCGAAGGCATGCGCCTGCGCGTTGCAGCCGCTCGTGAAGGCGGACGGGTAGAAGTACACGACCACCGGCCCCTTCTTGAGCGCGGCCTGCAGCGAGAACGTGAACGGCTTGCCGGCGAGGGAGGCTGGCGCCGTGAAGTCGGGCGCGGCGGCGCCGGGCGGCAGTGCCGCGACGGCGGGGAGCGAGCAGGCGAGGGCAAGCATCGGGACGAGAGCGCGGGTGAGCACGGGGGATCGCTCCTCTGAGGGGTGGGCACGGGAGGCTACCGCAACTTCCCCTCGCGGTGTGTGTCACGGCGAACCGGAGGCTGGTGCAATGCGGCAGCCTCTTAAGCCGGCGCGCGAGGTTCGCGCGGCAGGTGCCCGCGCGTGGACAAGGCGCGCGCGGCTGGACTATAAGACGTGCACTTCACACCGGGCACCCCTTCATGAAGCACCCGCGAAAGTTTCTGCTCGCGACGCTCGCACTCCTCGTGTTGCCGCTGGCGCAGGCCACCGCCGCAGGCGTGGTGGCACTCGTCGGCGGTCGCCTGATCGACGGCTTCGGCGGTCCGCCGATCGACCGGAGCGTGATCCTCGTCGAGGGCGAGCGCATCAAGGCGGTCGGCACCGTCGACTCCCTGCCCGTGCCGCCCGGTGCCCAGGTGATCTCGACCGCGGGCATGTCCGTGCTGCCGGGGCTCTGGGATGCACACGTGCACACCTACCTCCTCGGCCACAGCAACTACACGCACTGGGACGAGACCTACGGCAGCAATCCGCGGCTCGCCAAGGAAATCATGCCGGCGGCCGCGCACCAGCTGCTGCTCGCCGGCGTCACCAGCGCGCGCGACCTCGGCGCCCCGCTCGAGGCGGTGCTGTCGGTCCGCGACCGCATCAACCGCGGCGAGATTCCCGGTCCGACGCTGTACGTCTCGGGCCCCTTCATCCAGCACGCGCCGTACCCGGGAACCGAGGTCTTCCGCTGGGGGGTCAGCGGCGCGGCCGACGCGCGCGCCAAGGTCAAGAAGCTCGCCAGCGCCGGCGTTGACATCATCAAGCTGATCGACCAGGACCAGATGACCGAGGACGAGGTCAAGGCGGTCGTCGAGGAGGCGCACGCGCACCACCTGCCGGTGGTCGCGCACGCGCACCGGCCGGACGAGATCCGCCGCGGCCTCAAGTACAACGTCGACTGCTTCGAGCACATCGGGCTCGCCACCTCGCCGGGATACCCGGACGACATCCAGGCGCTGCTGGCCGACCGTACCGCGCGCGGCAACCTCGGGCCGCTGTTCTGGACGCCGACGATCAGCGTGCTCTACAACTACGAGTACCTGCGCGACAACCCGCTGCAGCTCGGCGATCCGGCCTGGCGGCGCGACGTGCCGCCCGACATCGTCGCCGACATCCTCGATTCGGTCCGCCACCCGGGACAGCTCGGCTACTTCCAGATCACGCCGCTGCGGCGCCCGACGCTCGAGACGAAGTTCCACCAGCTGCAGAAGGCCGGCGTCGTGATGCTGATCGGCACCGACAGCGGCATCCCCATGGCCTTCCACAGCGGCTCGACCTGGCGGGAGCTCGACACCTGGGTGAACCACCTCGGCGTCGACCCGATGACCGCGATCCGCGCGGCGACCTACTGGCCGGCCGTGCAGATGAAGGTCGACAAGGACTACGGCTCCGTCAGCGAGGGCAAGTACGCCGACATCATCGCCGTGCAGGGCGACGTGCTGCGGTTCATCGACCTGCTGCAGCGGGTCGACGTGGTGATCAAGCACGGCGCCCGGGTGAAGTGATCGCTACCAGAGTCCGCCGAGGGCGACCGTGATGGCCTCGCCGTTGATGCCGGCCGACGCATCGCTGCACAGGTACACGATCACCTCGGCGACCTCGCGCGGCTCGAGCACGCGCTTGCGCGGGTAGAGCGAGGCACGCTCCCGCCAGACCTCGTCCACCGGGATGCCGCGCCGTTCGGCCTCGGTGCGTGCCGAGCGCTCGGCCATCTCGGTGCGCACCCACCCCGGCAGCACCGCATTCGAGGTGACACCGAACTCACCGGCGTCCTGGGCGATCGCGCGCGCGAGCCCGATCACACCGTGCTTCGAGGCCGTGTACGCACTGCCGCTGCGCTCGGCCTTCTCGCCCGCGGTCGAGCTCGTGAACACCAGTCGGCCGTAGCCGCGCCGGCACATGCCGCCGACCGTGAGCCGCGCGAGCTCGAACGGCCCATCGAGGTTCACCCGCATCATCTCGCGCCAGACCGCCGGATCCTGCTCCCAGATGAGCTTCTCGTGCGCCGAGCCGAGGCCGTGGTTGACGACCAGCAGGTCTACCGGCCCGAGGCGGCGCTCGGTCTCGGCGACCGCCCGGGCGCAGCCGTCCTCGGTCCCGAGGTCCGCGGCGACATACTGGAGACCGGTGGCCTCGAGCTCGGCGGCGCTGCGCGCAACCGCCATCACGCGCGCGCCGGCTGCCGCGAGCAGCAGCGCGGCCTCGCGGCCAATACCACGGCCTGCGCCCGTGACGAGCGCCACCCGATCCTTCATCGCCAACCTCCGCGAACGCCGGCCGCCGATCGGGCCGGGCAGCATCTTGCCACGGTGCGGGCCCCGCTCAGTGGCTGATGCTCGCCGCGTTCAGCAGACCGACCGCGAGGGAGACGGTCGCCACCATGACCGCCGAGCCGACGTGGCCTTCCTCGATGCGGTGCGCCTGGCGCCGCAGCACCAGGAGGACCGCGAGCTGCACGAGGCAGGTGATGCCCGCCCACAGGCACATCTCGAGGATCGACTGCGTGTAGTAGATCGAGGCGACCAGCGGGAACGTGAAGCCGAGCACCGCGCCGGCGAAGGTGATCGCGACGGCGACGTTGTCGTGCGCGATCAGCGTGAAGTCGTCGTACGGGGTCGCGCGCGCATAGATGAAGACGAACGCGCCGAGCAGCGCGACCGCGACCAGCAGGTAGGTCAGGAAGGCGGGAAAGCCGGCAAGCATCGGGGCTCCTTGGGGGGCAGGTTCGGCGGTGTCGGGCGTCTGTCAGAAGAAGTGCGGCACGAAGCGGCTCTGGTCAGTGGTGATGAGGCCGGCTGATTCACGGATGCCGATGCCGGCGGGCTCGCCGGCGACGAGCCACGAGCCGATCACCGGATGGGCGCCGTCGAAGTCCGGCAGCGGGCAGAGCGCCTGGTAGACGTAGCCACCGTCGCCGTAGACGCCGCCCACCGCCTCGAGCGTGATCCCGTCGCGCACCAGCGTGACGTTCTGGCCCTCGCGCGACAGCACCGGCTTGCGGGCGTAGTCGGCGAGGGTACCCGGCCGGCGGTGGGCCTCCAGCAGGTTCGGGTGGCGCGGGAAGTACTCCCAGAGGAGCGGCAGCATGCCCTTCGAGCTGAGCGCCGCCTTGTACATCGGCTCGATGAGGCCGGTCACGCACTCGAGGAGGTGCGGCCCGAATTCCTCGCGCATCAGCCATTCCCAGGGGTAGAGCTTGAATAGCTGCGCGATCGGCACGTTCGCCTCGTCGAGGAACGCCCGCCGGCCGGGCTCCCACGCGAGCTCGGCGATCTCCACGAGCGCGCCCTCGCGGCCTGACTGCACCAGCGTGTCGAGCAGGTACGCCGCACAGACCCAGTCTTCTTCCTGGTCCGCGAGGCAGGCGATCGCGACCGGACCGTCGCCCGGCACGGCTCCCCAGGCGGCGATCAGGCGTTCGTGGATCGAGTTGAACTGGTCGGCCTCGGGATGGACGTCCTCGCGCCAGGTCCACTGGATCACCGCCGCCTCGAGCAGGCTGGTCGGCGTGTCGGCGTTGTACTCGAGCAGCCGGGGCGCCGCTCGGCCGTCGAAGGCGAGGTCGAAGCGCCCGTACAGCGAGGCATCGCGACGACGCCACGACTCGGCGACGGCGGCGTGGAACTCGACCGGGATGCCGAGCTCACCGAGCCGGCCCTCGGCGATCGCCCGGTCGAGCGCCGCGGCGTAGAGCGCGTGCAGCTCGGCGGTCGCCGCTTCGAGCACGTCCACCTCCGAGGCCGTCAGGCGGTAGCACGCATCCTCGGTCCAGTAGCCGTCGCGCCCGTGGAACGACAGGCCCTGCGACTCGACCCGCCGGGCGTAGTCCGCCCGGGGACGCGAGCGCAGCCGCTCCATCAGCCGCCGCGACCGCCGCTGAAGCCGCGGCCGATGTGACCGAAGCCGCCGCGGGCGAAGCTGCCGACCACCGAGGTCCGCCCGACCGTGCTGCCGGTGGGACCGATCCGCGCGGACGTCGCCACGTGCTCTGATCCATCGCCGTGCAGAACGACGGGGCGGCCCCGATCCGGATCCCAGTAGTAGCGTGGACCGTGATAGGAGACGTCGTGGCGCGCGCCCTCGGGGCGCGTGTCGGGTGGACAGGACTCCTCGCTACCCCAGTCGCTGAGGCAATCCTCGCGCGAGGCGTAGCTCGTGTCCCGCACGTCGAACTCCGGGCCGTGGTTGCCGAGCACCGCGAGGCCCACCGCGCCGGTGACGCACACCGCCGCCATCGTGACGTTGCCCGATTCGCGCTTCGGCCGCGCCGGCCGCCGACGATCGCCGGCAGGCTTCGACCGGTGGCCGCCGTCCGCACCCTGGACCTTGCGAGTCACGACCTTCCCTCCTGCACGCCCGGCCGGTGTCCGGCTCGCGGCTCTGCGCGTCCGGAGACCTTAGCGCAATCGGCTTCGGCGTGCGACGACGCCCGCATCCTGCGCCGATCTCTCGTCACCGGATCAGGGGAGCGGCTGCAACGTGGTGTTGGTCAGGTACGGGTCGACGTAGCGGGTTTCCTGGCCTGCTTCCCGCCCGGGCACCGGCTGGAGCCGGGCCGACAGTGGCTTCTGCCATTTCACCGCGAGTGCGGCGACGTCACCGAGGATCCGCGCGAGCTGTGCCTCGCTCACCGACCCGGGCACCGGCACGGTGTCGAGGCCGGCGCCGCAGACTGCGGAGTACGCGAGCAGGCTGTCGATCGTCACCGCATGCTCCGCGAAACGCCGCGCGATGACCCGATCCTCGAGCACCGGCACCATGAGACCGGCGTAGCCCACCTGCCTGACCGGCACGGCCTTGACGGCACGGGTGATGATCGAGGCCGCGGTCAGCGTGCCGCTCGACCCGAAGCGGGCTCCCGTGTAGGCCTCGATCGCTCCGCCGATCGATACGTCCGCCATCGGCGCCGGGGTCGGGTCGAGGCCCTCGTAGCTCCAGCCCGACTCCCGCGCAACCTCGTCGCCGACCGCCTCGGCGACCCTGGCGTGCTCGCCGAGAGCCTGGGTCAGCGCGGCGACGGTGTCGTCGTAGGATCCATGCATGCCCGCGAACACGATGGCGACGACGTTGGCGCTCTGCAGGCCGATCGAGAAGTGCCGCCCGGGCCCGTCGTGCCAGGCGCCGGGATAGAACGGCCCGTACGTCTTCACCATGGCGTTCGCGGTGAAGTGGAAGGTGCCGACGCCCTCGGGACTCTGGTCGGCGACATGGCGCAGCAGCGCGGCGGTCTCGGCGATCACCCGCCAGTGGATGCCGTCGTCGCCCGCCGTGATCGAGCTGCCCATCACGTGCGGCAGCGTCACCAGCGCCTCGCCAAGCAGGCGCATGGCTGCCGGGTCGTCGCCGTCCCGGCGCATCGCGGGACCGACGTGCGGCAGGAATCCCTCCTTCGCCGCGGCGTCATCGAGGCGCTGCAGCAGCTGCAGCGCCGCGGCATGGTCGAGCCCGGCGACGAGCTCCGGCAGCGGCTGGGTGACGATCCGGATCGTCTGAACCTCATAGCCACGCGCCTCGAACTTCTGCTTCGCCGACCGCAGCACGGCCAGCGTCGCCGCGATCTCGCCGTCGAAATGGGTGCGATCGAGCCGGACGAACGCGGTCACGGTGCGCACCTTCGGCCGATCGCGCGCCGGATCGGCCGCGTGCGTGGCGAAGGTCGCGAGGAAGAGGCTCGCGCCGAGAAGGATGCGAGTTGCGATGTGCACCGGACCCCCGCCGACGACTGCGACGCGCCATGCTAGTGGTTGGCGCCCGCGCGGGCCAGCACCGGCCATCGGCCGGGCGCTACCAGCCGTAGAACCGCGGCCAGCGCTCGACCTCGCCGTTCGGCGCCAGCGCCGCGTACTCGGGATGCTGCGCGGCGGTGGCGCAGGCGTGGTTCGGCAGGATCCGCAGCCGCGTACCGACGGGCAACCGCGCGGCGATCGAACGGTCCGGCGCCCCGGTGCGGGCGACGACGCCGTGTTCCTGATTGGTGCTGGTCACCACGTAGCCCGGCAGCGGCGTCCCGCCGGCGTCGCACACCTGCCCGTAGCCGTAGTCGCGGCGTCGCGCCTGCGTGCCACGATCGCGGCTGAGCGCCATCCAGCCGGCATCGACGATTGCCCAGCCTTTGTCTACCTGGTGACCAATGACGGTGGTGAGCACGCTGAGCGCAATCTCGTCGAGGCGACAGACGCCGACCTCGTGCATCACGAGGTCGAAGAAGACGTACACCCCCGCGCGCACCTCGGTGACACCCTCGCGGCGCACCGCGGCGAGGGCGGTCGGCGTCGAACCGACGCTCACGACCGGGCAGGGCAGCCCGGCGGCGCGCAGGCGTGTCGCGGCGCGCACCGCGCCCGCGCGTTCCTGCTCCGCCATCCGCTCGAGCGCCGCCGGCGTGTCGCACTCGTAGCTCGCGCCGGCATGGGTCAGCACGCCGCCGAGCCGTATCCCGCCCGCGTGCAACGTGCGGCCGACGGCGAGCAGCGCCTCCCCCTCGGGCGCGAGCCCCGAGCGATGCCCGTCGGTGTCGATCTCGAGCCAGACCTCGAGGGTCGTGCCGGCAGCCCGACCGGCCGCGACGATGGCCGCGGCCGCATCGGCGTTGTCGGTGACGATCTTGAGCTCGCAACCACGCTGGCGCAGCGCGAGCACCGCCGGCAGCTTGTCGGGGGACACGCCGACGGCGTAGACGATGTCGCGGACCCCGGCGGCGAAGAACTGCTCTGCTTCCTTGAGCGTCGAGACCGTGATCCCGCGGCCGCCGGCCGCCAGCTGCGCGGCGACCACGCGCGGGCACTTGCTGGTCTTCACGTGCGGCCGCAACGGCACCCCGAGATCGTCGAGGTGCGACTGCATCCGGCGGATGTTGCGGTCCATCTGCTCGAGGTCGAGCAGTGCCACCGGCGTCGGCAGCTCGGCGATCCGGGTCATGGGGCACGTACCGGCGGGCGCCGGCGGCTGCCGGCGATCGGGCATTCTAGCGTCGCCGCGGTCGGATTCCGCCCGGGCTGCTGCTCCTAGCCTCGCGGCGCCCCCGCGCGCAGCGGACCGCCGGCAACGAGCCGGGCACCGAGGCGGCGCATCCAGAGCGCGAAGCCCGAGCAGCGTTGCAAGACCGGGACGCCGCCGCCGGCGAACTCGAGTTCGGCCTCGCCTGACTCGTGCGGTGCGGACCTTCGCACGATCGAATCGTGCGGCGTCCGGAACCCCGGTGGACGCGAGTCGGCCTCGCTGTCGTTGCCGGCGACCGGCAGCGCTCGCCGGCGCGGGCGGCCTGGGATTAGCCCCGGGGCAATCAGGCTCCTCCGCAGTTGTTCGCCGCATCGGATACTAAGCCTGAGCTCTCGAGCCGAGATGACCCCACGCCGGTCGAATGGTCGTGCCTCCGGCGGGCGCGCCGGCAGGTCAAGTCGCGAATCTGGCGATGAAGGTTGCCGGAGGTGCTAGGCAAGGCGGCGCGACTCGGTCACGCCCGACGCGATCGTAGCCTTGCGCGGCACAGCCTGCTGAAGCAGCTCGGCGATCCGGTGCGCCGGCGCCGCCCGGCCGAGCAAGTACCCCTGAGCCATGTCGCAGCCCTCGGCCTTCAGGAATTGGAGCTGGGCCTCCGTCTCGACGCCCTCGGCGACGATTCGCAGACCGAGGTTGTGGCCCATCGCGATAATCGCCCGCACGATCGATGCGTCCTCGCCGTTCGCGACGACGTCGGCGACGAATGATCGGTCGATCTTGAGCGTGTCGAGCGGGAAGCGCTTCAGATAGCTCAACGAACAATAGCCGGTCCCGAAGTCGTCGATCGCGACCGCAAACCCGAATTCCTTCAGCGCCGTCAGCCATCGGCCCGCGGCCGTGGCGTCCTCCATCAGGATGCCCTCAGTGAGTTCGAGCTCGATCAGTGACGCCGGCACTCCGGCTGCCAGCACCGGATCGCTGATCCGCAGCACCGAATCCGCCGCCATGAGGTCGCGACCCGACAAGTTCACCGCGATACGCGGCTGCACTAACCCCTGGTGACGCCAGGCGTTGAGATCACGGCATACCTGCTCGAGAGTCCAGCGGGTCAGGTCGCTGATGAGCCCGCAATCTTCGGCCACCCGAATGAACTCGGACGGCGACACCGCACCGAGCTTCGGATGGTTCCAGCGCAGCAGCGCCTCGGCGCCGACCAGCGCCGGCTCGCGGATCGCGAACTTGGGCTGGTAATGGACCTGAAGCTGCTGTCCGGCGATCGCGCCGCGCAAGGCCACCTCGAGCGACAGGCGCTTCATCGCGCGCTCGTTGACCGAGCGGCTGAAGACGCTGAAGCGGTTGCGACCAGCGGACTTGGCCTCGTACATCGCGCCGTCCGCGTTCTTTAGGAGCTCCTGCGCCGTCGCCCCATGCTCCGGGAACACGGCGATGCCGATGCTCGGGGTCACGGACAGCGCGTAACCGCGCTGCTCGACGGTCGGCACCAGCGAATTGAGCAATGCTTCGGCCACGAGCGCCGGCACCTCCGGCCCCCATGGCCCGTCGAGCACGACCACGAACTCGTCCCCGCCCACCCGCGCGAGGCGACCCTGCGCCGCGGCACCGCGCTGGCCGACATTGACGCCATCCAGCGCCCGGCCGAGCGCAGCCTGCAGTCGCTCGGCCGCCGTCCGCAGTACCTCGTCGCCAACGTCGTGGCCGAGCGTATCGTTGATCCGCTTGAACTGGTCCAGATCGAGATACAGCAGCGCGACCGGGTTTCCCCGCGTGCGCGCGACCTCGAGCGAGCGTGCCAGGTGGTCGCCGATCCACTCGCGATTCGGCAGCTCAGTCAGGGTGTCGAAGTAGGCCAGGCGATGGATCCGCGCCTCCGCCTCCTTGCGCTTCGAGACGTCGCGGATGATCGCGAGCACGAGGCCCGCGCCATTGTCCAGGCAGCGGCACTCGAAGTGCCTCTGCGCGCGGTCACGCCCACGGATCGAGAATTCGAAGCTCGAAGCGGCGCCGTCGCTCGCCCGCTCGAGCGCGCAGGCGGCATCGAGCCGCGAGCCCGGCGGGAACAGCTCCACGAATGCGCCGCCGTCCGGCCCGGCGGCGAACGGCGATACCGCGCCGGCTGCCGCGCTCAGCCGGTGAACGATGGCGCCGGCACGGCTCACCAGGAACAGGCCGTCCGGGATGGCCTGCAGGAACGCGGCGTTCTTCTGCTCGCTGATGCGCAGTTCGCGATTCGCATTCGCGCCGCGCAGCACGTATCGCACGCGATGCGGCAGCAGAGCCCAGTTCACGGGTTTGCCTATGAAGTCGGTCGCACCGGCCTGGTACGAGAGCTCGATCGATGCCTGGTCATCGAGGCCCGTCACCATCACGATGGGCAGGAACTCCCCGCCCGGTAGTGCCCGAATCGCACGGCAGGCGTCGTAGCCGTTACCGTCCGGCATTTCGACGTCGAGCAGCGCGATGGCCGGCATGTGACGCGCACAGTGCTCGACCGCGGCGCGGCCACTCGCCACGACGGTGACCGAGAAGCCCGCGGCCTCGAGTGTGCCGGTCGCGATGTCGGCGACCAGCCCGTCGTCGTCAGCCACCAGCACCTGGGTTCGCGCGACGACCGTCATGCGCTCCTCCGCAATTCGCTCTCGAGCGCTTCCTGGACCCGGGCGTGGAGCTCGCGGATCTCCCCGAGCAACGGCCCGAGCGAATCGAGCCGGCCCGCTCGGGCGCGATCTTCGAGCTCGCGGCAGAGCTGGGCGAGAGACAGCGCACCGACGTTGCCATTATACGACCGCCAGGCATGCGCGGCCCGCGCAAGCTCCGCGCCGTCACCGCCGGCTGCCGCCCGCTCGATCGCGGTCACGAGCGGTGGCGACTCGCTGCGGTAGCGACCCGCGATCTGCCCGAGCATGCCGTGAGCGTGCCGCGATGGCAGGGCGCGCAGCGTGTCAATCGTGCGCCGGTCGAGGAGCGGCTCAGGGGCAGGCGCCGTCTCGGCAGCCTCCGCCGGCTCCGCGGGTCGGGGCAGCCAGCGCGCAAGCAGCGCGACGAGCGCGGCACGGTCGAAGGGCTTCGCGAGATAGGCGTCCATGCCAGCCGCCAGGCAGGCGGCGCGGCCCTCGGCCGTCACGTCCGCGGTCAGCGCGATGATGGGCAGCCGCGAGCCGGCGCGCTCACCCGCGCGGTATGCGCGCGTCGCCGCCAGCCCGTCCATGATCGGCATCTCGCAGTCCATCAGAACGAGGTCGAAGTGCTCGACCTGGAGTTGCTCGAGGGCGAGCTGGCCGTTGCACGCTGTAGCCGATTCGAGGCCGAGCGCATCCAGCATGCCGACCGCAACGTCTGTGTTGAGGGCGTGGTCCTCGACGACCAGCACGCGACCACGCAGCCGCCCCTGTGGCACCAGCGACTCGGCGGTGGCCGTGCGCGGCAAGTCCATCGTCACCGCGGCATCGAGCAGGGAGCGACGCAGCTCCAGCATCCGCAGCGGCTTCGCGAGCTCGACGTCGAAGCGCTCCACCGCCGACGCCGGCAGCGCCGAAGCGAAATTGCTGAGGCGGATTGTCCGCGCGCAGCGCGACTGTCGCGCGACGCGAGCGAGCATGCCGAGCGCAGCGGCGTCGTCGATCGCAGCGTCGACGACCAGCGCGTCGGCATTGCCCGCGCGGACGGCCTCCGCGGCAGCGGCCACGGAATCGGATTCGACGGGTGCGGCGCCCCAGCTTCGCACCGCGCGCACGATGAGCGTACGCAGCGGCCCGGCCGGCGCCACGACCAGCACCACCCGGCCGCCGAGCATGGGCTCCGGTGCCTCTGGTACGGCGGTCGCCGCCACGGGGAGCGACAGTTCGAACGCGAACGTCGAGCCCACACCCGGGGCGCTCTCCAGCGCCAGCCGCCCGCCCATCAACTCCACCAGGCGGCGCGCGATCGACAGGCCAAGCCCGGTTCCGCCGAAGCGCCGCGTGGTGGACGCGTCTTCCTGGGTGAACTCGTCGAAGATCCGTGCCTGGTTCTCCGGCGCGATCCCGATGCCGGTGTCGACCACCTCGAACCGCAGCCGCACGCTGCCGGAGGGCGCGGCGAGCGGTAGTAGCCGCAGCGTCACGTCGCCGCGCTCGGTGAATTTGACCGCATTGCCACCCAGGTTCACGAGTACCTGCCTGAGACGCGTCGCATCGACCGCGACCCGCGGCAGTACCCGCGTCGGCGTATCGCACAACACGCAGACCTGCTTCGCCTCGGCACGCACTGCGAGCAACTCCGCGGTCTGCTCGACGATTTCGACGACGTCGCAGTCGATCGGGTCGAGCGTCAACCGACCGGCCTCGATCTTCGAGAAGTCGAGCACGTCATCGACGATCCCGAGCAGCGACTCGGCGGACCGCTGGATCGCCTCTGCGAAGCGGTGCTGAGTCGCGTCCAGCCGCGTGTCCAGCAGCAGATCCGTCATGCCGAGCACGCCATTCATCGGCGTGCGCAGCTCGTGGCTCATGCGCGCGACGAACTCCCCTTTGGCGCGACTCAGCACTTGCAGCTGTTCGTTGCGCAACTCGAGCTCGCGGGTGCGCTCGCTCACGGTTTGCTCGAGCTCGCGACGGTAGCGCACGGCCTTCTCACGCTTCTCGCGCTGCCGCCGCCAGAGCATGAAGAGCAGGCCGCAAGCAGCCGCCGCGTAGGCGAGCCGGGCGCCCAGCGTGTTCCATGGCGCCGGCGCAACCATGATCGGCACCGCTAGCTCATCCTTGCTCCAGGCGCCGTCGGCGTTCGCCGCGCGAACGTGGAACACGTAGCGGCCGGCATCGAGGTTCGTGTAGGTGGCGCGGTGCGCCGCGCCCGCCTCGATCCAGTCTCCGTCGAAGCCCTCGAGCCGGTAGCGGTACTGGTTGTGCGCCGGCGAGGTGAAGTCGAGCGCCGCATAGTCGAGCGTCAGCAGCTTGTCGGCGTAGCCGAGCTCGAGCGGCTGGGACGGCCCCGGAGTCGCCTGACCGACGAGCGCCCGGTCCAGCGTCGATGCCCCGGTCAGCACCACGCGCGGCGGGAACGAGTCGGCAGCGATGCCGTCCGGCCGGAAGGCGTTGAAGCCGTTGCTGCCGCCGAAGTAGAGCGTGCCATCGCGGCCGCGGTAGTGCGCATTGACGTTGAACTCGTCGCCCTGCAGGCCCTGCGACTCGCGGAACACCCGCACCGAGTGGTCTGCAGTGCCGTAGCGCACGAGCCCGGCGTTGGTGCTGAGCCACAGGTGGCCGTCCTGGTCAGGCTCGATGCCCCAGACCACCTGGCTCGGCATCGCCGCGAGGGCGGCTTCGTTTTCGAAGTGAATCGAGCCCGGGTCGTCCGTATCGCCGACCACCCGATCGAGGCCGGCACCTCCCGTGCCGACCCAGACCTGGCCGGCAGGATCGACGTGCAGCGCCCAGACCGAGTCGTCGCCGAGGCTCGCCGGGTCGCGGTCGTCGTGGCGGAAGTGTTGGAAGCGCCCGGACCTCGGGTCGAACCAGTTGAGGCCGCCGCTCTCCGTGCCGATCCAGAGATGCCCGTGATGGTCCTCGGCGATGACGCTCGCGCGCGCCTGGCTGAGACCGGCCGAGCCGTCGCGGCTGACTGGATAGCGGGTGATGCGGCCGCTGCGTGCGTCGAGGCTCGCGAGCCCGCCGCCGAAGGTGCCGATCCACAGCGTGCCCTCGCCGTCGGCGTACAGGGACATGACGCCGTTGGCTGGCAGCGAGTCCGGTTTCGACGGATCGTGGCGGTAAACGGTGACTCTGCCGGTGGCAGGTTCATAGCGGTTCAGGCCGCCCGCCATGGTGCCGACCCAAAGCGCACCGCGTCGGTCGTGCAACAGCGCCATGATGCGCGCGTCCGAGAGAATACCTCCGGCGGTACCGGCGCCGACGCGGCGCTCGCCACCGCGCTGGCCATCGATCTGAAGCAGACCCGCGCCCATCGTGCCGACCCAGAGCGTGCCGGCGCCGTCGTCGGCGAAGGAGTTCACGTTCGTGCCCTGCAGGGCAGCGCTGCGGTAGTGGCCGAGCTGCCAGCTGCGCGGATTCCAATGGCTGGCGCCACCCGAGCGGGTGCCGACCCACAGCACGCCGCCACGGTCCTGGTACAGCGCCATCACGTAGTTGTCGCGCAGGCTCTGCGGACTGTCTGCGTCGTGACGGTAGCGGATGAAGCCGCCTCCGCGAGGTTCGAGCAGGTTGAGGCCGTCGGCGGTCGCCACCCAGAGGCGCGCGGCGTCGTCCTCGAGCACCGACCAGACGTGGTCGTTCCCCAGCGAGCGCTCGTCGCGGGGATCGTGGCGAAACGCCGTCACCTGCCCGGAGCGGGGTTCGAGCCGCTTGAGTCCCTGGTCCTCGGTGCCGATCCACAGCGCACCGCTGCGATCGCCGCGCAGCGCTCGCACCCGGACGCGGGCCGTGGTCGCCCCGGTCGTACCCAGCGCCACCGGGTCGAAGTCATCGGACCGCGGCCGGTACCGGGCGAGTCCACCGTCCGTGCCGACCCAGACTGCACCCGAGCCGTCGTCGAACAGCGCGAACACGCCGTCGGCGGGCAGCGAGTGCGGATCGCCCTCGCGGAAGCGGTAGTGACGGACCGTGCCGCGCTTCGGGTCGAGCACGTCCAGGCCGCGGTCCATGGTGCCGGCCCAGACCCGGCCCTGCGAGTCGACCAGCAGCGATCGCACCGCGTCGCTCGCGAGGCTGTCGCGATTGGCCGGGTCGTGGCGGAAGCGGTCGAAGCGATCGGTCGCGTGGTTCCAGCGTTCGACGCCGCCGCCGAGGGTCGCGAGCCAGAGGTCGCTAGCTCCATCCTCGGCGAGCGCCCACACATAGTCACTCGCAAGACTCGTCGGGTCGCGGCGGTCGCGCCGGTAGGTCTTGACGGTGTATCCGTCGTAGCGGTCGAGGCCGCTTTCGGTCGCGAGCCACAGGTAGCCGCGCGAATCCTGCAGGATTCCCATGACCGTGCTCTGCGAGAGCCCGTCGCGGGTGGTCAGATGCTCAAAGTACAGTGGCCGCACCGGCGCCACCGGCGCCGCAGCGGATGCAGGCGCGGCCGGCACGAACAGCAGGCCGAGCATGCCGAGGACGGCGGCCGCGGTCCGGCACATCGGGTGGCGGCTACTGCTGGTCCGTGACGCCGACCGAGGAGTAGGCGTCGCTCCAGGTGTAGCCGGTGCTCCAGGTGTACCCCGTGCTCCAGGTGTAGCCGGTGCTCCACGTGTAGCCGTCGCTCCAGGTGTAGCCGGTGCTCCACGTGTAGCCGTCGCTCCACGTGTAGCCGCTGCCGGAGGTGTAGGAGCCGTTCCAGAAGAGACCGTCGCCGAGCAGCGGAATGCCGGCGAGCAGCGTGCCGACCACCGGCACCGAGCTCGCGGTCGCCAGCAGCGCGCCGCCGACGCCGCCGATCTTGCCGCTCTGCTGGGTCGACATGATGTAGTAGTTGCCGCTCGGGTCACGGTTGGCCCGGCCGCCGAAGTGCTGCAGCCCGATCAGATCGACGAGCACGTTTAGCCCGCGGTTGGCGCAATTGCTCGCCACGCTGTACGCGGCGTCGTGCGCGTTGACGAGGCCGGCACCCTGCTGGAACACCGTGTAGGCGAGGCTGCCGTCCGGCTTCACGGCCGGGTGCGCACCGGACATCAGCCGGCACTTCACCTGGTCGGGGGTCAGCGACGGGCTCACCTGCAGCATCAGCGCGACGACGCCGCTGACTGTGGCGGCCGCCTGCGAGGTACCCGACATCATGAAGTCGTTGTAGGGACCGACCCACGACGGAAACTCGCGCGCCAGCACGCCACTGCTGGGCGCATAGGCGTGCGCGTGGCCGCCCATGCCGACGATCTCGGGCTTGACGAAACCCTCGGTGGTCGGACCGGTCGAGGAGAATGAGGCCAGCTGGTACTGGCTCGGCTGCAGTGGATGGTAGGCGTCGGTGACCGCACCGACCGTGATCACGTAGGGCACATTGCCGGGCACGCCGATGGTCATCGGCTGCGGCCCACGGTTGCCGGCCGCGGCGACCACGACGATGCCCGACGCCCAGGCGGCCATCACCGCCTGGTCGAGCGGATCGGCCCAGTACGGGGAGCGCGGTGGCGCGCCGAGCGAGAGGTTCAGCACGCGGATGCCGTACTGCAGCTGATGTGTCACGACCCACTGGATGCCGCGGATCACGTCGGCGTAGCGTCCCGCGCCGTTCTCGTCGAGCACGCGTACCGAGACGAGGTTCACGCCCGGCGCCACGCCCTGGAAGCGCCCGGTGGTGGCAATTCCGCTGCTTGCGATGATCGAGGACACGTGCGTGCCATGACCGAACGGGTCGTCGATGTTGCGCGAATACGTTTCGAACGGCGACACGCCGTAGGCGGTCGGCTGCTGGCGCGCGAGCAGCACGTCGTACTGCGCGAGGATGCGCGGCGTGCCGACGGGCGAGGACTGCAGCGGCCCGTGCGTAGCCCAGAGCCCCGAGTCCAGGACCGCGACGGTCACGCCGCGTCCGGTGACCCCGCCGGTGTGCAGGGCCGCGGCGCCCACCTCGGAGGGATAGTAGGTCTCCGTCAGCACGCCGCCGGTCGAGCTGGCATGCACGTCCGCATCCTCGAAGACGCTGAGTCCGGCGATCGGCAGCGCACGCAGGCTCGCGAGCTGACGATCGGTCAGTGCCGCCTCGACCGAGCGGATGATGCTGAGGTCGCCGACGACGGTGCCGCCGACGCGGCGCACGGCCTCGGCCGCGTCGATCGAGTCACGTGCCTGCACGATGTAGCCATGCGTCGCCTCCGGAACCTCGCGCGCGGCCACGACCGGCGGCGGGATCGCGGCAGCCGGCGCCGCGATTGGCGGCGCGCCTTCCGACGGCGCATCGACGGGACCGGAACGCCCGAGCAGGGCCACGAGCGCAGCGAGCAGCGCGACGGCAAGCGGGGGCAGCCAGGGGCGACGCGTCATCATCATCGGACAGCCTCCGTTGATGGCGAGCGGGAACGCTTCCCGCCAGCCGCAGGGACTGTCGCAAACTAGTGACGCCCGCCGCGATCGGGCGTGAGACAGATCGCAATCTCCGCGGCGTCGCCGGCTATGTCAAAGCGGCCGCCAAGGCGGTTCTTAAGCCAAATGCATGGCCCGCGCGCGGTCGTCAGGCGCGATGGAGCATCCGACTGCCGGCGGGGGAATCCACGAATAAAACTGGGCGAGGCACCCGCGAGGCGGCGAAGCAGTCCCGGCAAGTCCCGGAGGCGCCTATCCCACCGCGAGCGGCACCCGGGCGTAGACCTTGAAGCCGTGCGGCACCGCCCGGTCGACGGTCAGGAGTCCGCCCAGCTCGAGCAGGTGCTGATCGAGTCCTGCCAGCGTGCCGCGCTGCAGGCGCTCGCGCGCCGACTCCGTGAAGCCCGTGCCGTCGTCGGCGATCGTCAGCGCGAGGAATGACTCCTCGCGGCGGAACTCGATGTGCACCCGCTCGGCGCAGGCGTGGCGCGTGATGTTGTCGAGCGCCGCGAGGACCACCCTCTGGCCGAGCGCGAGCGCCGGCGGCGGGATCGTCGCGAGGTTCGCCTCGCCGCGTACAAACACCGACAGCCCCGAGCGCTGGCGGAACCGCTCGAGGTGGCGGCGCAACGCGATGGCGGGTCCGGCGCCGCCGTCGTCCGCATCCGAGAGTTCCGCCGCGCGGCGCGCGACCTCGGTCTGCAGCTCGGCGATGCGCTCGCGCAGCTCCGCGAGCCCGGTGCCGGGCTCAGCCTCCGGCGGCCGCTTGCCGAGGTGCTGCGCGAGGCGCCAGCCAAGGCTGCCGATCTCGCGCGCGAGGTCGCCGCGCAGCCAGCCGAGCAGCGTCGCGCGCTCGTGGTTGAGGTGCCGCAACGAGCCGCGCCACATCTCCTCGCGCTCGACGGCCTGATGGTAGCGGGCCTCGAGCAGCGCGCTCTGCCAGACGAGCAGGGCGGCCGCCCAGGTCACGAGGGTGCCGGCGACGCGGTTGGCGAGCGCCACGCCGAGCGGCACGTCGCCCGTCGAGAGGAAGTAGCCCGCCACCATGGGCACCATCAGCGCGGTCGCGGCATAGAGCGCCGCGCGGACGTCCTTGACCCAGACGCAGGCGAACACCGCCATCACGTAGAGGTACCCGTCGACCACGCCGCGCGGCGTGCCGATGTCGACGGCGAAGGCAACGAGCGCCGCCACGATCGGCAGCGCCCACCGGAAGAGGTCCCGCCCGGGACTCGAGGCGCCACGCGCTTCCGGGGTGCTGGCGGACTGGATCATGGCCTCGACCTTGCGTGCTGCTCGGTAGAGGCCGAAATATCGGCGGAAAGGCCCGCCGAATCAAGCTCCTGCGACCGCGCGCGCGGCCGGTTCACCGGGCCCGGCCCGGTACCGCGGGGGGCGAGGGCGGACGGCGATCCCGGTGAATGGCCGCCCGGCCCCGTGCCGCGCCGGGCGCGCCGCGCTCTCGCGCGGCGCGCGAACGCTCAGTGGCGTTCGTCGAGGTCGAGCGCGCGGGTCAGGTCGCCCATGGGCGGGTAGCCGTTGCGCACGAGCGCCTGGTCGCGCACCTGCAGGCCCGGCAGCACCGGCAGGTTCCAGCGGCGGGTGATGAAGCGCAGCACCGAGGCGGTGTCGTACTGCGTGTGGTCGACGAAGTGCTCCTTCGCGTACGGCGAGATGATGATCGCCGGGATGCGCGTGCCCGGGCCGAACAGGTCGCCCTTCGGCGGCGCCACGTGGTCCCACTGGCCGCCGAACTCGTCGTAGGTGATCACGATCAGCATGTGGCGCCACTGCGGGCTGTTCTGCAGTGCCGCAACGACCGCGGCGATATGGCGGTCGCCGTCGGTGACGTTGGCGTAGCCGGGGTGCTCGTTGACCGTGCCGTGCGGCTTGTAGAACGTCACCGGCGGCAGGTTGCCGTTCTGGATGTCGGTCAGGAACTGCGACGGCGGCAGGGTGCCCGCGGCGACGTCGGTCGGCGTCACGACGCCCGCGTCCAGCAGGTGCGCGGCGCGGTTCGCGGCGCCGGCCGGGGTCGAGGGATCAAAGGCCGCGTAGAAGTTGAACGGCTGGTGGTGGTACTGGAAGTTCGGGTTCGCCGCCGAACTGCCGGCGGAGAACGGCGCGTTCGCGAGCGCGAAGTTCCACGCCCCCGAGTAGTAGGCCCAGCCGACGCCGGCCTGCGACAGCAGGTCGCCGATCGTGACCTGCGTCTGCGGCACCATGGTGCCCGCGCTCGCGAGGTTCACGCTGGTCTGCGTCGCGTTGCCGTTGCCGCTCGGCGGATACGGCGGCTGCATGGTGTTGATGCTGTAGAACACCCCGCCGATGGCCGGCGTCAGCGTCGAGCTGTTCACGAAGCTCGGCGGGCCCGCGAGCGCCGAGGCCGGCGAGGTGGCACTGGTCGTCAGGGTCACGCCATCGGCGTTCAGCACCGAGGGCACGGGCGCCGCGCCGCCGGCCACCGGGTTGATCGGCTTGGTGCCATCGCCCGGATAGATGGGCGCGCACGAGCAGATCAGGTACTGGTGGTTCAGGTAGGAGCCGCCGAAGGCCGCCTGGAAGAAGTTGTCGGCGAGCACGTAGCGTCGCGCGAGCTGCCACAGCGGGTGGTCGTCGCGATCGTTGTCGAGGTAGGCCATGGCGAGACCGCCCGAGTCCGCCCAGGCGGCGAAGCCGTTGTTCGCGCCGCCGTTGATCTGCATCTGGTTCTCGTAGAACCGGTGGTACAGGTCGCGCGTCGCGTACTGCAGCGGGTGCGTGTCGACGGTCGACGCCGAGCCGTACAGCGAGCCAAGACTGTAGGGGTGGTTGAACGTGCCGAGGTAGGCCGCCGTGTCGGCCTGCGTCAGCTCCTGCGGCGCACCCGGCGCGCCCGCCGTGACCTTGAAGTTCGTGCCGCCCCAGACCGCCGGCAGGCCGGCGAGCACCGAGCCGTCGCGGTCGAGCTGCCGGATCGACGTAGCCGAGGCGCGCGCGAGTCCGTTCGCGCCCGGAAACTTGCCGAACAGGTTGTCGAAGCTGCGGTTCTCCGCGTAGATCACCACCACCGTCTGGATCTCGCGCAGGTCGTCATGACCGCCCGCGACCGCCGGACCGCCCGCGACGCAGGCCGCGAGTCCCGCCAAGAATCCCGATGCAATTGCACGAACGCGCACGTGACTTCCTCCCCGTTCAGAACGTTCCGCCCTGGGAACGCGGAGTGAGTGTGCGATTCGCCGATGACGCCATCATGACTTAGCGAGCCAGCGACGCCCCGCGGTCACCGTTTCGTCACACGGGTCAGCGAGTGCCGGTGCTAGATTCCGGCGGTGTCCGCCCGGAGTCTCGATCACTGCAGGATTCGTCGTGCGGCCGCTGCCGCCGTGGCGCTTGCGCTGACGGTCGCCGTGGCCCGCGCCGCGGCTCCGGAGCCGCTGCCGTGGGCCGCGGACCCGCCCGCGGCCGCGGCGCGCGCCCGCGTCGCGGCGCTGCGCGAACTCGGTCGCCGGCTCTTCTTCGACGTGAACCTGTCGGCGTCCAGGACGATGTCCTGCGCCTCCTGCCACGATCCCGCGAATCACTTCGCGCCGGCGAACGCGCTCGCGGTGCAGTTCGGCGGTCCCGCCGGTGACCGGCCGGGCACGCGCGCGGTGCCGAGCCTCGCCTACGGCGCGGCGGTGCCGTTCTTCAGCGAGCACTACTACGAGTCGGACGACGAGGGCGACGAGAGCCGCGACCAGGGTCCGACCGGGGGCCGCACCTGGGACGGCCGGGTGAACCGCGCCCGCGACCAGGCGGCGATTCCGCTGCTCGCGGCCAACGAGATGGCAAACGCGGATGCCGGCGCGGTCGTCGCACGCGTCGCCGCGGCCGACTACGCCGGGTCGCTGCGGGACCTCTACGGCGGGACCATCTTTGCCGACGTCCCGCGCGCCTTCGCCGCGATCGGGGAGGCACTCGAGGCGTTCGAGGAGCTGCCGGCGGTGTTCAGCCCGTTCACCAGCAAGTACGACGCCTTCCTGCGCGGGCAGGCGACCTTCACCGACGCCGAACGACGGGGACTCGCCGCCTTCAACGACCCGGGCCGCGGTAACTGCGCGCAGTGCCATCCAAGCAAGCCGAACTCGAAGGGCGATCTGCCGCTGTTCACCGACCATGGGCTCGTCGCCCTCGGCGTGCCGCGCAACCGCGAGCTGCCGGCCAACGCCGACCCGCACTACCACGACCTCGGCGCCTGCGGCCCGCTGCGGCGCGACCTCGCGAGCCGGCCGGAGTACTGCGGGCTTTTCCGGACGCCGACGCTGCGCAACGTCGCGACGCGGCGCGTCTACTTCCACAACGGCGCGCTGCGTTCGCTCGAGGACGTGGTCGCCTTCTACGCCACCCGCGACACGAGTCCCGGACGCTGGTACGCACGCGACGCGAGCGGCCGGCCCGTCGTCTTCGACGACCTGCCCGCGGCGTACCGCGGCAACGTCAACCGCGAGCCGCCGTTCGGCCGCACGCGCGGCGACGCGCCGGCGCTCACGCCCGCGGAAGTCGCCGACGTCGTTGCCTTCCTGCGCACGCTGACCGACGGCTACCAGCCAGGAGCCGCCGCGGAGCAGACCGCCGCGATATCCGCGGCCGCGCATCGGGCCCGGTAGCCCGCGCCGGCCTCAGCCGAGCGCGAGCGTCAGCACGAACTCGACGCCGTCGTCCGTGTTGCGCGCCCGGATGGTGCCGCCCATCTTCGCCATGTAGGTCCGCGCGACGAACAGTCCCTGGCCACGGTGGCCCGGGCCGCCGTCGCCGGTGACCCCATACTCGAAGATCCGCTCGAGGAGCGCGGGGTCGATGCCGGGGCCGGCATTGCGGATGCGGACCTCGGCGCCTGCGTCGCGCCGCTCGAGCTCGATCCGGATCGGGGTTCCCGGCCGCCGGTGCCGGTCGGCATTCGTCAGCACGTGCGTGACGACGTCCTCGAGCGAGTACTCGTCGCCGCGCACGACCAGCGGCCCCGGGTAGGGCTCGAGCACGACGTCGCGCAGGCCGGCGGCACCCGCATTCGCAGCGACGTGTCCGAGGAAGGCGGCGACGTCGAGCGTCGCGACGTTGAGCGTGCGCGCCGCGAACGCATCGGGCGGCGCATCACCGCCATAGAGCAGCCGCACGGCCTCCTGCATGCGCTCGATGTACCGCAGGCTCGGATCCCCGGCGCGCGCATGCAGGGCCTTCAGCGACTGCAGGGGCGAGAGGATCTCGTGGCCGACGGCATGCCACAGGTTGCGCTCCTGCTCGGCGCGGATCTGCTCGCGCGCGGCGTCCTCGGTGACCCGTCGCAGCAGCCCGCCGAACACCTGCGCGAGCAGGCCGAGCTCGTCGCGGCCCTCGAGATCCGCGAACGACGGCGGCTCCACGCCGCGACCCTGCACCGAAGCCCTGACGGTCGCGGCGCGCGCCGTCAGCGCCGTGATCCGGCGCACGATCCGCACCTCCAGCGCAAGCCAGGTGACCAGGATCGCCGCCAGCATCGCGGCGACGAACATGCCGACCCGCGTCGCGACGAGCGCGAGGTCCTGGTCGGCACGGTGCACGTCGGCCGACAGGTGCAGCTCGTAGTCGCCGAGCCGGGTCGCGACGATCTCGCGGCTCTCCAGCGTCGGCGGCGTCGCGGTCACCGGCAGCCGCGCAATGAGCGCGCGCACCGGCAGCGGCGGCACCGGCGCAGCGGGCTCGTCCGGCACGATCACCGCGAGGTCGCGTTCCACGCCTCGCCGGCGGATCGCGAGCCGCTCGCCCGGGACCAGCTGCGGCTTCAGGTCCTGCAGCGCGAACGGCGCGCGCAGCGGCGGCAGGTCGCTGTCGAAGAGGGGCAAGGCATCGCCGGGCCCAAGCACGGTCAGGTGCACGTGCACCGACGCGAGGTCCGGTGGCGGCCACTCAGGGCGGGCCGCGTCCTGCAACGCGTCGTTGAACAGCGGCACCGGCAGTCGCAGCGAGTAGAACGCGCGGCGCGGGCAGTCGCGGGTCGTGGCGGGCTGACCGTCGAGGCATCCGCCCTCCTGCCAGAGCCAGCCGCGGAACTCGCGGTTGGGCCGCGCCGCGAGCCGGCCAGCGTCATCCTCGGCGAAGCCGGTCAGACGGCCATTGATGGCGGCACGGGCAGGCCCGGTCGACTCGAGCGGCGCCAGCCAACGGTAAGTCGCTCCGCGCAGCGTGACCTCGACGCGGATGCGGTGCGCGCGGCTCAGGTCGCGCTCGCCGGGCGGGTGGGTGTCGAGCGGGCCGGTGACGAGGCGGCCGACCGCGTACACGAAGCCGCCGACGAACGGATTGTTGCCGACCGCGACGCAGAGCTCGGCCTCGCCCGCGTACGGGACGAGGCAACCGGCCATCTCGACGGCGTTACGCGCCTTGATCCGGTCGTCGAAGTCGATGCCGGCGAATGGCAGCACGATGGGCCGCTGTGGCGGTGGGCGGGCGCCCTCCGGCGCCGGATTCGTCAGCGCGAGCTGCCCGGCCGGGTGGCGCAGGATCGCGGTCAGCTGCGCGGCGTGTCGCTCGAACAGGCGCGCGTAGTTGCGGTAGGCGAGCGCCTTTTCCTCGCGCAGCTCCGTCAGCGCCAGCGCCACGGTGGCGAGCGCGAGCAGCAGGAAGGTGCCGCGGAAGAACACCCGCAGTCGCAGCGGCACCGCCTTCGGCCAGAACGCGATCACGGCGCGGTCCAGCGAAAGCCGCGCATCGGCACGTTCTCGATGCCGTCGAAGGCCGGGTCGACGTCGCGCAGCGCCTCGCGGATCGCGGCCACGTGCTTGCGGACGTTGTCGCGGTTGCGACCGCTCTTCACGACCTGGAAGAGCTCCTCGTACGAGACCACCTCGCCGCGGCGCGCGTACAGCGCGGCCAGGATGCGCTGCGCGGTCATCGGCAGGTTGACGCGCTCGCCGTGCCAGGTCGGCGAGGCCTGGCGCAGCGGGTCGATCGACAGCGCGGCACCCGGCGCCGGCTGTGGCCCGCGGCCGCGCACGGCGCGCATCATCTCGAGCACGGTCTCGACGAACTCGCCCTCGGCGAATGCGCTCTTCTGCAGGTAATCCCAGGCGTCGAGGGCGCGCATGATGCTGCGGTACGTGGTCGCCGGGAGTCCCGACACCACCAGCACCGGCGCGCCGCCGCGCTTGTTGATCAGGTTGATCAGCGCGATGCCCGCGTGGCGCTCGCGTCCAAGCTCGATGTCGAGCACGATCAGGTCGAAGCGCTCGCGCTCGAGCGCCGCCTCGGCCTCGTCGCGGTGCCGCAGCTGCCGCACCTCGACGCCCGGCAGCGCCGCCTCGATCCAGCCTCGGAGCTGCGTGCTCGTCGGGGCGTCGTCCTCGATCACCGCGATCCGGGGCATCCGCCTACCTCGCGAGCATCCGCCTGACCGCCGGATTATCCGGCCGGAGGCACGCTGCGCGCCCGGAAGATTTCTTCCGGGGGCGGAGCTAAGCCGCCGCGCGCGCCCGTTGTTGGCTCCGCGCCGGCGCCCCGACACTGGCTGCGACGATCGCGTCCCCGGCCGGGGGTTCCGGCCGCAAGCAGCACCAAGGAGCACCCCGCATGTCACCCCGGTTCGAGACCCTGTTGAGCGCATTGCAGGCTGGGCTGGCGACCCTGTCCGGCTGGTTTGCCCGCGGCGCGGTCGCCGGCGCCGGCGCACTGGCCCGCGCCCGCGCGCTGCTGGTCGTCGCGGTGCTGGTGGGTGGGGTCGGCTACCTGCTCTACCGGCACCCGCCGTTCGAGATGCTGTCGCACGGCGAGATGGCGGTGCGCACCAACCGGCTGACCGGCGCATCGACCGTCATCCCGGAGGGCGGCCTGTTCGTGTTCCCGGGTGTCCACCAGGTGCGCCGCTTCCCGACCCACGACCTCGTCTACCGGCCGCAGGAGAGCGCCTCGGCCACCGGCAGCGCGCCGTTCCAGTCCGCCGAGGGACTCTCGATCGGGGTCGACCTCTCGATCCGCTACGCGATCGACCCGGCGAGGGTCGCGGCGATGTCGAAGACGCTGCCGGACGACCTCGCCGGCGAGATCGTCGAACCCGCCGTCCAGGGGGTCGTCTACCGGCTCTTCGCGGGCTACACGGTCAAGGAGATCTTCTCGAGCCGCCGCGCCGAGATCCAGCAATCGATCGAGTCGGAGCTCAAGCCCCGCTTCGCCAAGGACGGGCTGGTGCTCCGGGGCGTGCAGATGGGCAAGGTCGACCTGCCGCAGGACTACCGCAACGGCATGGACCGGCTGCTCGCCGAGGAGCTCGAGTCCGAGAAGATGCGCTTCACGCTCGAGCTCAAGGACAAGAAGGTCAAGCAGACCGCGCTCGAGGCGGAAGCCGACAAGGTCCGGCGCGAGAAGGCGGCCGAGGCCGCCGCCGTCGAGCAGGTGATCGCCGCCAGGGCGCAGGAGGAGGCGATGAAGCACGTGCTGCCGTTCAAGCAGAAGCAGGTCGAGCAGCGCCAGCTGGAGGCCGAGGCGGAGAAGGTCGCGCGCATCCGCTCGGCGGAGGGCGCCGCGGAGGCGCGGCGGATCGAGGCCAACGGCGAGGCCCAGTCGCGCCAGAAGCTGGCCGATGCCGAGGCCTACCGGCTGGACCTGATCGGCAAGGTGACGACCGAGCAGATGCAGCGCGAGGGCAAGCTGATCACCGAGCATCCGCTGCTGATCCAGAAGACGCTGGCCGACAAGCTGTCCGACCGCGTGCAGGTGATCATCGCGCCGCCGCCGGCGGACGGTGGCTTCATCGGCAAGACCCTGCTCGGCAGCAAGTAGCGCCCATCGCGGAGCCATGCCATGGTCGCCACCGCCGCCGCCGTCACCCTCGCCATCGTGATCCAGAACCAGTCGGCGCTGCGTTCGTCGCCGCGCGACTCGGCCGTCCAGCAGGCGACGCTCTGGCAGGGTGACCTGCTCGAGGTCCGCGGCCGGAGCATCGACTACCTGCAGGTCTACGACCACCGGCGCGAGCGCGCCGGCTACGTGCACGCGCGCGACGTGCGCCCGACCACGCTCGCGCCGGAGGAAGCGCCGGACCTGCTCGCGGTGGTTCGTTTCGTGCGCGACACGCCGGGCATGGAGGCGATCGGCATCGGACTCACCGCCGCCTACTTCAAGGCGGCGCCCGCGAGCGCGCTCACCACCGAGCCGTTCGTCGCCTTCGGCGAATTCGCCGACCGGCTCGCGCTGCGCGCCTCGCAGAAGCAGCCCTCGAAGCTCGCCGAGACGACGATCGCCGCCCAGCTCGAGGTGGTCGCGCAGTACGGCGTGCGGATGACGAGCTATGAGCGCGCGGGGCAGGTCACGATCTGCTACGACGGCGACATGTTCCGGCGCGTGCTCGGCCTCGCCGGCGCGACGCCGGAGGCGATCGCCCGGGCGGCGCTCGGCCTGACGCGCCACGCCTGCGTCGACCCGGCGCTCGCGCCCGGCGCCCGCTACAGCTTCGACCGCTGGCGCTCGGAGGTGCTCGACCAGGTCATGCCGGAGAAGCTCGGCGGCGAGCTGCGTGCGCGCGTGCATGTGCGTCGCGCCGGCGTCTGGGCCTCGATCGCGTTCCAGCAGACGCGACGCGGTGAGGCGCCGCAGTCGGCGGCGGAGCGGGCGCTGCGCGAGCTGGCCGTGGTCGACCCGCGCGAGCTCAGCGACGAGGACCGGCGCGAGTACGAGGAGGCCGGCATCCGCGTCGGCGCGACGCGCTGGGCGGTGGCGGCGGCACCGGCGGCGAGGCCCGCCTTCGGGATCACGACGCTCGCCGGCGCACCGGGCGAGACCTGCGTGCTGCTGATCGATCCGCGCCACGGGCCGGAGGCGCCGCTTGCCAAGCGCTGTACTTACGCCACGGTCTGGAGCGCCTCCGCGCGCGTCAACCCGGCGGGCACGGCGGTCGCGCTCGCGGTGCAGCCGCTCGAGGGCTGGCGTGAACTCTGGCTCTTCCGCCGTACCGCAGCCGGCTGGACGGTGACGCCGCTGCCGCCGGCGACGGACACCGACGGTATGGGCTACCTCGAGTTCGCCGGCTGGGTGGCCGGCACCGAGCGCATGCTGGCGGCGCGCGAGACGCTGGTGAACGGCGTGTTCCGCAAGCGCTTCGAGGTCATCAACACGATCACTCTTGGCACCGAGCGCCAGGCCGGGCATCCGGCGCTGATCGGTTCCTTCGGGCGGTGGCAGGCGCGCGACTGGCGCGAGCAGTCGGTGGCGCTGCGCTGAGCGATGCGCGGAGTCTCCGCCCGCGCAGCGCAAGCCTTTGATCGCCGGCGGATTGCCGGACGCGCACATCGCGCGGCAGCCGACACCGCAAGAACCGGAGCGGGGGCGGGGAGCGTGGGCTCTAGAATGACGCCCCCGACCCGGAGATCCCGATGACCGCCCTGCCGCATCCGCTCGCCGACGCGCTCGACCGCGCCGCCTCGCACGCCAAGACCTTCCGGGCCGGCATCGACGACGGGCTGCAGCGCCCCGCGCTCGACTACCCGGCGATGCTGGCGCGTGCCGCGGCGCCGTTGCCTGAGGCCGGGATCGCGGCGGCCGAGGTGATCGAGCAGCTGGTCGAGCTCGCGACACCGGGCCTGCACAAGATGGCGGGCCGGCGGTTCTTCGGCTGGGTGATCGGTAATTCGCACCCGGCCGGCGTCGCCGCGGACTGGCTCGCTTCCGCGTGGGGCCAGAACGCCGCCAATCCACAGGCATCGCCGGCCGCCTGCGCACTCGAGACCGTCGCTTCCAGCTGGCTGCTCGAGCTGCTCGACCTGCCGCGCGAATCCTCGGTCGGCTTCGTGACCGGTGCCACGCTCGCGAATTTCGTCTGTCTCGCCGCGGCGCGCGACGAGCTGCTGCGGCGGGCGGGCTGGGACGCCGCGGCCGACGGCCTCTTCGGCGCACCGCCCGTCGAGGTCGTGATCGGCGCCGAGGCGCATGCCACGGTGTTCTCGGGCCTGCAGTTCCTCGGCCTCGGCCGCAACCGCGTGCACCGCGTCGCAACGAACGCCCAGGGCGCGATCCTGCCGGAGGCCTTCGCCACGGTGCTCGCGGCCGTGCGCTCGCCGCCTCTTGTCGTGCTGCAGGCCGGGCAGATCAACAGCGGCGCGTTCGACGATTTCGCGCGGCTCGTGCCGCTCGCTCGTGCCCGCGGGGCCTGGATCCACGTCGACGGCGCCTTCGGCCTGTGGGCGCGGGCCAGCATGCGGCTCGCGGCGCTCGCTGCCGGTGTCGAGCTCGCCGACTCGTGGGCGACCGACGGCCACAAGTGGCTGCAGACGCCCTACGACGGTGGCTTTGCGATCGTGCGGGACGCGGCCGCGCACGCGCGTGCGATGTCGACCACCGCCAGCTACCTGCCGGGGGTGGCGGGCGAACGCGATCCGTCGCACTTCGTCCCGGAGCTCTCGCGCCGGGCACGCGGCTTCGCGACCTGGGCGCTGATCCGGCACCTCGGCCGGGCGGGCATCGCGGCCATGGTCGAGCGCCACGTCGAGCTCGCGCAACGGATGGCGGCTCGCCTCGGCCACGAGCCGGGCGTGACGGTCGTGAACGAGGTAGTCCTCAACCAGCTGGTGGTCCGGTTCGGCGCCGACCGCACGCCGGCAGAAGGCGACCGCCTGACGCGCGCGACCATCGCCCGGATCCAGGCCGACGGCGAGTGCTTCGCCGGTGGCGCGCAGTGGCATGGCGCGTGGGTCATGCGGATCTCGGTGATCGGATTCGACACGACCGAGGCGGACGCGGATCGCTCGGTCGAGGCGATGCTGCGCGCGTGGCGCGCGGTCCGAAGCGGAGCCGCCGCGGACTGAGCGAAACGCACGCCGCCCCGGGCCCGTCGGGCCCGGGGCGACGTTCGCTCAGCGGTGCAGGTCGAACCGGTCCAGGTTCATGACCTTGGTCCAGGCAGCGACGAAGTCGCGCACGAACTTCTGCTTCGCGTCCGCGCTCGCGTAGACCTCGGCGATCGCCCGCAGCTGCGAGTTCGACCCGAACACGAGATCGGCGCGCGTCGCGGTGTAGCGCACCGTGCCGCTCGCCCGGTCGCGACCCTCGAACACGTCCTGCGCGTCGGAGGTGGCGGTCCAGGCGAGGCGCATGTCGAGCAGGTTGACGAAGAAGTCGTTCGTGAGCACGCCCGGCGTGGCGGTGAATACGCCGTGCTTCGACTGGCCGGTGTTGGCGCCGAGCACGCGCAGGCCGCCGACGAGCGCGGTCATCTCGGGGGCCGTCAGCGTCAGCAGCTGGGCCTTGTCGAGCAGCAGCTCCTCCGTCGAGACGCTGTAGCGCGCCTTCTGGAAGTTGCGGAAGCCGTCGGCGACCGGCTCGAGCACCGCCATGGAGTGCGCGTCGGTCTGCGCCTCGGTCGCATCGCCGCGGCCGGGCGAGAACGGCACGGTCACCGCCTGGCCCGCCGCCCGCGCTGCCTGCTCGACGCCGACGCCGCCCGCCAGCACGATGAGGTCGGCGAGCGAGACCCGCTTGCCGCCCGCCTGTGCCTTGTTGAACTCGGCCTGGACCGCCTCGAGCGCCTTCAGCACCTTCGCGAGCCGGGGCGGATCGTTCGCGGGCCAGTCCTTCTGCGGCGCGAGACGCAACCGCGCGCCGTTCGCACCGCCGCGCTTGTCGGAGCCGCGGAAGGTCGAGGCCGAGGCCCACGCCGTCGCGACCAGCTCGCTGACCGAGAGTCCGGTCGCCGCGATCCGGGCCTTGAGCGCCGCGACGTCCCGGTCGTCGACGAGCGGATGGTCGATCGACGGAATCGGGTCCTGCCAGAGCAATGCCTCGGCCGGCACCTCGGGTCCGAGGTAGCGGGCGCGCGGTCCCATGTCGCGATGCGTGAGCTTGAACCAGGCGCGCGCGAACGCCGCAGCGAACTCCTCCGGGTGCGCGTGGAACCGCCGCGAGATCTTCTCGTAGGCCGGGTCGAAGCGCAGCGCGAGATCGGTCGTCAGCATCGTCGGCGCGTGGCGCTTCGACGGATCGTGCGCGTCCGGGATCGTGCCGGCGCCGGCGCCGCCCTTCGGCCGCCACTGGTGGGCACCGGCCGGGCTCTTCGTGAGCTCCCACTCGTAGCCGAACAGGTTCGTGAAGAAGCCGTTGCCCCACTTCGTCGGCGTGCTGGTCCAGGTCACCTCGAGCCCGCTCGTGATGGCATCGCCGCCCTTGCCGCTGCGGTGGCGGCTCAGCCAGCCGAAGCCCTGCGCCTCGAGGCCGGCGGCCTCGGGCTCCGGCCCGACGAGCTTGGCGTCGCCCGCGCCGTGGGCCTTGCCGAAGGTGTGGCCGCCGGCGATCAGCGCGACCGTCTCCTCGTCGTCCATCGCCATCCGCGCGAAGGTCTCGCGGATGTCGCGGGCGGCCGCGAGCGGGTCGGGATTGCCGTTCGGGCCCTCGGGATTCACGTAGATGAGGCCCATCTGCACCGCGGCCAGGGGCTTCTCGAGGTTGCGATCGCCGCTGTAGCGCTCATCGCCGAGCCAGGTCTTCTCCGCGCCCCAGTACACGTCCTTCTCGGGTTCCCAGACGTCCGGTCGGCCACCCGCGAAGCCGAAGGTCTTGAAGCCCATCGATTCGAGGGCGACGTTGCCGGCGAGGATCATCAGGTCGGCCCACGAGATCCGGCGACCGTACTTCTGCTTGATCGGCCACAGCAGCCGGCGCGCCTTGTCGAGGTTGCCGTTGTCCGGCCAGCTGTTGAGCGGCGCGAAGCGCTGGGTGCCGTTGCCGGCCCCGCCGCGGCCGTCACCGGTGCGGTAGGTACCGGCGCTGTGCCACGCCATGCGGATGAACAGCGGCCCGTAGTGGCCGAAGTCCGCAGGCCACCAGTCCTGCGAGTCGGTCATCAGCGCGCGCAGGTCCTGCTTCAGTGCCGGGTAGTCGAGCTTCGCGAACTCCGCCGCGTAGTCGAAATCCGCACCCATCGGGTCCGACAGCGAGGAGCGCTGGTGCAGGATGTCGAGCTTCAGCTGGTTCGGCCACCAGTCGCGGTTCGACGTGCCCGTGCCGGCCGCGTGGTGGAAGGGACACTTCGCCTGGTTTTCGGTGCTCATGGTTCGCTCCGGGGGTGCAGCCTGTCGATGGCGAGACCTTACTCCGCGGCCCCGCGCCCGATGATCGTCTCTTCCGATCCCCTCGATAGACCGCGACAATGCCGTCCCGGGTTCCCGGCACCCGGGCCAAGACTGCCGCGACCACCGTCCTGGACGCGATCGCGCGCCGGCCGGACGGCGGGGAGGGGAATATGACGCCGGGCGATGCGACGCGCTGATGCAGCACGAGACCCAGCTACCGCACGTCGGCCGCGGCCGGCTGATCTTCGCGGCGGCGCTGACGATCCTGCCCTTCATGGACGCGATCGCGAAGCTGCTGTCGGCGCGCCTGCCGGTGCTCGAGATCACCTGGGCGCGGTTCGTCGTCTATGCGGCGATCGTCGTGCCGGCGGCACTGGCGCGGCACGGCCCGCGCGGCCTCGTGCCACGCCACCCGGGCTGGCAGCTGGTGCGCGGCGCGTGCACGGGACTGTCCTCCGCGGCGTTCTTCGTCGCCGTCTCGCGTATGCCGGTTGCCGACTCGATGGCGATCTTCCTGATCTATCCGGCGATCCTCCTGTGTCTGTCGACGCTGCTGCTCGGCGAGCGCCCGTCGCCGCGCACGTGGCTGCTGGTGGGCTGTGGCTTCCTCGGCGCGCTGCTCGTGGTGCGGCCGACGTTTTCCGGACTCGCGGACGGAGCGGGCTACGCGCTCGCCTCCGCGTGCCTGTACGCAATCGGCATGATCACGACGCGCCGGCTCGCCGACGAGGCTTCCTCGCTCATCACGACCGCCATCTCGGCGCTGATGGGCGCCGTCGCATTCTCGGTCGCCGTGCCGTTCGTGTGGGTACGCCCGGCGCCCGCCGACCTGCCGCTCTTGCTGCTGGTCGGCCTGATCGCCGCCGCCGGCCACTACGGCATCGTCGCCGCGCATCGCGACGCCCGCGCGGCCGATCTCGCGCCGCTCGGCTACACGGAAATCGCGGGCGCCGTCGTCGCCGGCGCGTTGCTGTTCGGCGTCCTGCCGACGGAACTGACCTGGATCGGCATCGGCCTGATCGTGTCGAGCGGGATCGCGGTCAGCTGGCGGATCCGCCGCTAGCGCCGCGGTCCCGCCGGCCTATCCGCGGAATTCGCCCGCCGCCACGGGGCGCGCGCCGCCACCGCAGCGCCGGGTCATGGCTGGTACTCCGGCTCGGCCAGGCCGCGAACGCCTGTCTCGTAGAGCAGCACCGAGCCCGCCAGCGGCTCGCGCGCGAGCCCGTCGGCGCCGAGTCCGTGGCGCGCGGTTGTCACGCACAGCAGGTCGAGTCCGGCACCGGCGAAGCACACGCACGACGGCTGCGACACCGGCACGCGCAGGCGACGCTCGATGCTGCCGTCCGGCGCGTAGCGCACGACCTCACCCGCGCCCCAGTGCGCGCTCCACAGATACCCGTCGGCATCGACCGTGGCGCCGTCCGGGTAGGCACCCTCCGGTGTGGTGGCGAACAGCTGGCGCTCGCCGAGCTCCGCCGAGCCCGGCTGCCGCGGGAAGCGCCAGATTGTGCGGCGTGGCGAGTCGGCGAAGTAGAGCCACGCACCATCCGGGCTCGAGCAGAGGCCGTTCGCGATGCGCACGCCGCCGAAGTGACGGCGCGCGTCGGTGCCGCGGCCGAGCGAATAGAGGTGGGCCTCGCGTCCGCTGGCGGGCGACTCGACCATGGTGCCGGCCCAGAAGCGGCCGTCGCGGTCGGTGCGCCCGTCGTTGAAACGCACGCCGTCGCCGACACCATCGGGCCGCAGCCGCCATTCGGTCGAGCCGCTCGCCGGATCGTAGAGCGCGAGACCGCGCTCGAACGCGACCACGAGTCGGTCCTCGCCCGCGACGAAGCCGAAGGAGCCGACGCGCTCCGGCACGGCGTGCGTCGCAAGCGCGCCCGAGCGCGGGTTCCAGGTGTGCAGTCGCCGGCCGTGGATGTCGGTCCACCAGAGCGCCTGGCGGCGCGCGCACCAGAGAATTCCCTCGCCGAGCGAATCCGCGGACGGGATCACCAGCGTCGGCTCCCGCACGGTCGCGAGCCGCTCGTCGTCCGGTGCCCGCGCACCGGTCATGCCGCACCGCCGACGCAGTCGCCGCCGCCGGCGGCGGCCACCGCCGCGGCCGCAGCGGCACCCGGGATCGGCGACCCGCATGCCGCGAGCGAGGCGAGCAGCGCGGTCACGAACGGCATAGGAGACGGAGGGACGGTCACGAGGGTGCTCCGGTCGTGGGCGGGGAGGGTAGTGGTGGCACCCGGTCAGAGGAGCGCGGGCTCGAGCGGAAACCGGCTCAGCACCTCGTGGCCGGTCGCGGTGATCAGCACCTGGTCCTCGAGCTTCACGCCCTCCCGGCCGCCGACCTCGCCGATGTAGCTCTCGACGCAGACGGTCATGCCGGGTTCGAACACGCCGTCCTGCAGCAGCGGATCGTCCGCCTGGCTGTAGATGGCCGGCCACTCGTCGACCATGCCGACGCCGTGGGCGATGCAGCCATAGTCCTGCTCCCGGAAGCGCGCCGGGACGCGCCAGGCACTCGCGGTGTACTCGCGAAACGCGAGCCCCGGCCGCAGTAGCGCCGTGTTGTGGCGGACCTGCTCGACCGCGAGCGCATACAGCGCCCGCTGCTCGGCCGAGGCCGGCCCGTCGCCGCAACGGAACGTGCGGCTCACGTCGCTGCAGTAGCCGTGCGGGCCGACCAGGTCGGTGTCGAAGCTGACGAGGTCGCCCGCCTCGATGCGCCGGTCCGAGGCCTCCTGGAACCAGGGGTTGGTGCGCGGCCCGGAGCTCAGCAGCATCGTCTCGATCCACTCGCCGCCGTGCGCGATATTCGCGTGGTGCAGTTCCGCCCAGAGCTCGCGCTCCGCGATTCCCGGCACCAGCGCCGCGCGCATCCGCTGCATGCCGAGATCGGCGACCGCGAGCGACTCGCGCATGCAGGCGATCTCCTCGGCACTCTTCACCGAGCGCGCGAGCTCCATCAGGCGCTGGCCCTCGACCAGCTCGAAGTCCTGCTCGCGCAGCGCCGCGGCCCCGAGCAGGTCGGCGCGGTCGATCGCGAGGCGCTGGCGCCCGGGCCCGGCGAGGCGGTCCATCAGCTCGCGGATCTCGCGCGCCCAGCGCCGGCTGACGGGCAGGGCGTGCTCGGCCGCGTCGAAGAACGCGTGCACCGTGACCGGCCGGACCTCGGCGACGTGCGGCAGGCCCGCGGCGCGCGCCAGGCAGTTCTTGTTCGCGTACTCGAACAGCACGGCGCGCCCTTCGGCGGGAACGAGGCAGTAGCGGCCCATGTTGTGGAGCAGCCAGACCGTCATGTTGCGGCTGTCGGTCGCGTAGCGGATGTTGATGGGATTGAGCAGCAGCGCCGCCGCACAGTCGTTCTCGCGCAGCTGCCGCTGGATCCGGCCGTAGCGGTAGTCGCGCAGCGCGGCGACATCAATGGCCGACCCGTGCTGCGCGGCGGCGAGCTCGGCGTGCCCGGCGGTGATCAGGTGCATCGGCTCGGCGCCCCAGGTTCGCGCGAAAGGCGGTCGCGGGCGAGGCACGCGTCGAACGCCCGGCCCCGCGACGGCGAAGTCTACCGATCCGGCCGGCGGCCGGTCCGCGGCCCGGGCCGGCGAGCCGGAGCAGCCACCCGCACCGCCCGCCACTTGGCGCGCCCGTCACGATCGTATACGATATACGAATAAGGAGAGGGAGGGCGAGACGATGAAAATCCAGTGGAAAGGCGTGTTTCCCGCGGTCACGACGCAGATCCGCGAGGATCTCTCGATCGACCTGGCCGCGACCCAGAAGATGGTCGACGGCCTGATTCGCGACGGCGTGCACGGGATCATCGCGCTCGGCACCGTCGGCGAGAACAACTCGCTCGAGCACGAGGAGAAGCTGCGGGTCCTCGCGGCCGTGACCGAGGTTGCCGGCGGCCGCGTACCCGTCCTGACCGGCGTCTCCGAGTACGACACGCGCCGCGCGATCCGCTACGCGGAGGCGGCGGAACGGGCCGGTGCGGACGGCCTGATGCTGCTGCCGCCGATGGTGTACGTGCCGGCGCAGCATGAGCTGGTCGCGCACTTCCGCGGCGTCGCGCGCCGCACGCGCCTGCCGATCATGCTGTACAACAACCCGCCCGCCTACCGCACCGAGATCAACGCCGAGGTGCTCGAGGCGCTGCGCGAGGAGGCGAACATCGTCGCGGTCAAGGAGTCGGCGCCGGACACGCGCCGCTTCACCGACTTGCGCAACGCCTTCGGCGAGCGCTTCGTGCTGTTCGCCGGGCTGGACGACGTCGCACTCGAAGCGCTGTACCTCGGCGCGACCGGCTGGGTCTCGGGACTGACGAACGCCTTCCCGAAGGAGTCCGTCGCGCTGGTGGCCGCGATCGAGCGCGGCGACCATGCCAAGGCGCTCGAGATCTACCGCTGGTTCATGCCGCTGCTGCACCTCGATGCCGACCACGACCTGGTGCAGGCGATCAAGCTCGCCGAGCAGGTGATGGGCCGAGGCTCGGAGCGCGTGCTGCCGCCGCGCTACCCGCTGGTCGGCGCGCGCCGCGCCGAGGTGATCGCGATGGTCGAGCGCGCCGCCGCGACCCGGCCGTCGATCGCGATCGCCGCCGCTGCCTGAGGAGGGCGCGGCTCGCCGCGACCCGCCCCGCCATGAGCATCGTCGTCCGCACGCTCTCCGAGCAGGTCTTCGAGGTCGTGCGCGAGCGCATCGTGGCGGGTCGCCTGCCCACCGACCAGCCGGTGCGCCAGGACGCGCTGGCGGCGGAGCTCGGTGTCAGCAAGATCCCGCTGCGCGAGGCGCTGGCGCGCCTCGAGCAGGAGGGCCTGCTGACGAGCCAGGCCAATCGCGGCTACTTCGTGCAGCCGATGTCCGCCGCGGACGTCGACGAGATCTACGACCTGCGGCTGCGGATCGAGCCGCAGGCCACCGCGGCCGCCGCGCAGGCCGCGGCCGAGGAGGACCGGAGCCGCGCCCGGCAGGCGTTCGAGCGGCTGGATCGCGCGGCGACCGGCCAGCTCGCGGAGGTGGCCCGCCGCAACCGCGAGTTCCACGCCGCGCTCGTCCGTCCCGGCACGCGGGCGCTGACCGCGCAGCTGGTCGAGCGGCTGCTGATCCTGTCCGAGCGCTACGTGATCGCGCACCTGAAGCCGGCCGGCCGCGGCTCGCGTGCCCACCGCGAGCACCGCGAGCTCCTCGAGGCATGGCTCGCCCGCGACCGCAGCGCGATCGAGCAGCTCGTCGCACAGCACCTGCAGGGCACGCGGGGCGACCTGCGCGGCCAGCTCGCCGCGGCCGACGCCTAGCCGCGCCGCCGCTCAGGCGGCGCTCGCAATCTGCCACGCGGCTCGCCCGCCCGACACCACCGCCAGCAGCATCAGTAGCCGGAATACCCACTGGCGAAACCGCGCGGGCTCGATGCGCGCAAACGCGCGGTTGCCGAGCGCGACGCCGGCCAGCATCACCGGCAGTGCGACAGCCGCGCGCAGCACCACGCCGCGATCCAGGAGACCTTCCGTACCCTGCAGCACGAGCCCGAGGGTGTCGGTCAGCACGAAGTAGGCGATCATCGAGGCGCGGCCCACCGCGACGCCGGCCGGCGAGCCGAAGAAGAAGACGATGACCGGCGGGCCGGCGATGCCGATGCTGCCGTTCAGGACGCCGGACGCGAAGCCGGTGGCGACGGTCGCGGCGCGGCCGGGCATGGTGCGCAGCGCGTAGCCGCGCGCCAGCACCACGGCGGCCGCGAACACCGCGACCGCGAGGAATGCGGTCAGCGGTGCCGCCGGTACGCGCGCGAGCGCCGCGACGCCGAGCGGCGTGCCCGCGAGACAGCCGAGCGACAGCCAGCCGAGCGAGTGCCAGTGGACGTCGCGCCAGACGGTGATCAGCAGGTGCAGGCTGGCAACGACTTCGAGCAGGAAGATCGCCGGGATCACCTCGCGCGGCGGCAACAGGATCGACAGCGCCGTGATCGACAGCAGCGAGAAACCGAAACCCGCGTAGCCGCGAACGACCGCGGCCAGGAAGATGCACGTCGCGACGTAGCTGAGCGTCAGGACCGTCATCGGCGGCGGCGGCGCCTCAGTGCGCGGCCGGGTCGCGGCCGCGGACGACGCCGACCACGCCGAAGACCCGGTCGGGTTCGAGCGTGATCTCGGTGCCGTAGGCGCGTGACTGGTCGATCACTCGCTCGAGGATCGCGCGCGCGGCCACCACCGGTGCCGGCCGCGGTACGCCGGTCTCGCTCGCCCGGCGTCCGTAGCCGAGCTCGACCGGGTAGAGGCGGGCCTCGAACCGGCCTTCACCCGGCCAGCGAAGCTCGGCGATGAAGGATTCGTAGGCGAGCGGGTGCGCGAAGTAGCCCTGGTCGGTCGCCTCGACGAGATCGCGGTCGGTTGCACGCTCCGGGTGGCGGAACGTCTCCGCCAGCGTCGCGGCGTAGGCACGGGTCGTGTCGGTCGGCTGCGGCGGCGGCTCGCCCATGGTCCAGAACAGGTCGCCCAGGCCGTAGAAGATCGGCCGGCCGCGGTAGACCTCGATGCCGCCGACGTGGTGGATGCCGGTCGTGAGCCAGGCGTCGGCGCCCGCGTCGATCGCCGCGTGCGCGAGCTCCCGCAGGAACGCGGCCGGGCGGTCGTTGCGCTCGGTCGTGGCCACGGGCTCGGCGCTGTTGTCGGGTTCGTGGCTGTGGATGGCCGCGACCAGCAGGTCGGCCGACTGCTTGCCGCCGCGCACCGCGCGCAGGAAGGACGCGACGTCCGCCGCGTCGAGCTCGTAGTCGAGTCGCAGGGCGTCGCCCGGCGCGAAGCGGGCGCCGAACAGCCCGAGCGGCAGCGTCTCGGCTGCGGCGGGGTAGAGCTCGTGGCGCAGTGCGCGCAGCGTATCGAATGCGGACCGCGGAAGCACCGTGGTCGCGGTCACGTGCAGCGGGCTTACGCCCGCGCGCACCGGCGCGCCGTTGGCGCCGTCCTGCGCATCGGCACGTGCGCCGAAGGTCGAGGCGATCGAGACGAGGCCGACGCGCGCGGCGCGCGTCTCGGCGTAGCCGGCACGGCGCGCGAGCCCGAGGCTCTCGCCGACGCCGGCATAGGCGACGCCGGCCGACTCGAGCGCGGCGCTCGTCTCGCGCAGGCCCGCGCTGCCCCAGTCGAGCGCGTGGTTGTTGGCGCGACCGAGGAGCCGGAGGCCGAGGCTTGCGAGGTCCGCCGCGAGCTCGGGTGGCGCGGCGTAGAGCGTCGCCTCGCCCGGGTCGAGCAGCGGCTCGCCGCGGTAGTGGCGCGTGTCGACCAGCGAAGTCTCGAGGTTGGCGATCGCGAGGTCGGCCGCGCGCAGGCGCGCGGCGACTGCCTGGAAGCCGGCGTCGTGCCCGAGCAGTCCGCGCAGCGGCCGGTCGATCAGCAGATCGCCGCCGATGGCGAGCACGAAGCCCGGGCCGACGTTGAGCGCGAGATCGCGCTCGAGAGGGCGGTGCGGGTCGAGTCTCGCGCCGGCGGTGGGCTCGGGGTCGGCCGCGGGCAGCCGGTCGGCGGGCACAGGCGACGCCGCGGCCGTGCCGAGCCAGAGAAGTGCGACGAGCATGGCGGGGCGATGCGCGAGGCGCGCGCGGTGCCCCGGGCCGGCCGGCCCGACGACCCTGGCCCGCATTCGGCGCGCGTTCAGTGGCCGGCGGAGGCCGGACCAAGCGCCGCTTCGCGCAGGCGCTCGATCTCGCTCAGCAGCGCCTCGCGCATCCGGCGCGACTCGTCGGCCGGTCGCTCGTCAGCCGCGGGCGCGAACCAGGGTCGCGCGAGTGCCAGCAGGTGCTGCGCGATGTCCGGCACCGCCGCGGCCGCGGCGCCGTTGCCGGCGCCGTGGCTCCACTCGGCGGCGCGGAACGCCGCGACGATGTCCTCGACCTCGTCGACCGCGCAGCTGCTCGGGTGGGGCGGCTCGAGGACGAGGTCGGCGAGCCCGTGGCAGTAAAGTTCGATCTGGCTCGGTGAGAGGCGGAGTCTGGCGGTCACGATTGCCCCCTGGTCTTCGTGTCCTGCGGGCCGCGGCCGGCGCACCCGGGAGGCGATCATCATACGGGCGGGACGGCCCGCGAGCGACGGCTCACGCGGCGCCGGCGACGCCCCGCGCGTCGCCGGCCCGGGCACTCGCCAGCGAGCCTTTCGGGCTGTCATGCTGCGCTGCGGCGAGGGACCCGAGACCGTCCGTGCACGCGGAGCGACAGCCATGATCATCCGGCCCCGGCCGAACCTGATCCAACTCTTCTTCGTCATGCGCGGCTCGATCGTGCCGCGGATCGCGCCGCAGATCGTCGGCTTCGCGCTCTACGGCGCCGCCTGCACCGCGGCCGTCCATGCCAGCCGGATCGCACTGCCCGCGGTCGGGCTCGCCCCGTTCACCGTGCTTGGCGTCGCGCTCTCCCTCTACCTCGGCTTCCGCAACAGCGCCTCGTACGATCGCTGGTGGGAGGCGCGCAAGCTCTGGGGGCAGCTGATCTTCGAGACGCGCAACCTCGCGAGGGTCGTCGTCGGCCTCGCGCCCGACGGCGCCGCCCGGCCGCCGCGCGCGTTCCTCGAGGAACTGCTCGCCTTCGCGCACCTGCTGCGCGGCCAGCTGCGGCGGGTCGACGCCGGCGATGACGTCCGTCGCCTGGTCGGCGAGCGTGCCGCGGAGCTGCTGCGCGCCGCGAATCCTGCGGATCGCGCGCTGCGCGCGCTCGGCGCGCGCCTCGCGGCCTGGAGGCAGGCCGGTGCCCTCGGCGCGATCGAGTTCCAGATCCTCGATGAGCGCCTCGCGGGGCTTGCGGCGGTTCAGGCAGGCTGCGAGCGCATCGCCGGCACGCCGGTACCGTTCGCGTACACGCTGCTGCTGCACCGGTCGGCCTACCTGTTCTGCCTGCTGCTGCCGATCGGGCTCGTCCCGTCCGCCGGCTGGTACACGCCGGTCTTCACTGCGTTCGTCGCCTACTCGTTCTTCGGCCTCGACGCACTCTCCGAGGAGCTCGAGGAGCCGTTCGGACTGCAGGCCAACGACCTTGCGCTCGATGCGATGTGCCGCATCTGCGAGATCTCGGTACGCGAAGCGCTCGGCGAGGAGCCACCCCCGCCGCCGGTCGCGGATCGCTTCCTCTACATGTAGGTCGCCGAGCAGCGCGTGCCCGACAGGCTCGGGCGCCACGGGTGCCGCCGGTTCCTGCAGGTCGCCGCACCGGTGGCTTTCGTCACGGCGGTCTTACCCGCCAGGGAAGCCCGCGGCGCCGTGGCGCGGCCCACGACGGCAAAACACGAATTTGACCGACTGCTCGCCGCGCGGAACTGCCGGCCCCGTCGCGGCCGACCCGCACCGCAGCCCAGCGCTCAGCAGTCGCCGATTCGCCGCCCGGTCAGCGTGCTCTTGAACTCGACGTCGTGGCCGGCGATCTTGCTGACGGTCGTCATCGTGCCGTGGACCGCGGACGCGGAGAAGGTGACCTCGCCGGTGGTCGAGAGCGGCAGCGGGCTCGTGCACTGCAGCGCGAAGCGGAACACGCTCGCCTCGTAGCCGGTGCGGGTGTAGTGGCAATCGGCGCCGCCGCTGCCGGCGAGCGGACCGAGCACGCGGCTCGGGTCGCGCGCGTCGGCCTGGGTGAGGCACTGGCTGGTCGATTGCGCGGGCGGCTGGAAGCCGGGCTCCGCGGCCACGCGCGCCTCGAGCGAGATCTCCCAGAGCCCGGGCAACGGATCGTCCGCGACGGCGAGCGACGGCAGCGCAAGGAGTGCAAGGCAGGCGAGCAGGCGGCGGTGCGTCACGGAGCGTTCCTCGCGGCGGGGCCAATGTCGTTTCTCACGTTGGCCGGGCCTCGAGCGTAGCGCGTTTCGCGGACCTCGCGGCACGCCGGGGCCGCAGCGCCGCGCACGCGGGAGCGGCCCTGCGGCCGGTGGCCGCCGCCGCATCGTCGCGAACAAGCCCAAGACCAGCCAAGGTTCAGCGTCCGACGCGCTCGAGCAGCTTCTGCGGGTAACGTGCCCCTTCGACCTCGACCGCCGCGACCGCGGCCTCGATGTCGGCAAGATCGGCCGGCGACAGCCGGACCGCGACGGCGCCGAGGTTCTCCTCGAGCCGGTGCCGCTTGGTCGTGCCCGGGATCGGCACGATCCACGGCCGCTTGGCCAGTAGCCAGGCGAGTGCGATCTGCGCGGGCGTCACGTGCCGGGCGGCGGCGAGCGCGCGGATCACCGCGACCAGCCGCTGGTTCGACTCGCGAGCCTCCGCGGTGAAGCGCGGCACGATGTTGCGGAAGTCATTCTTGTCGAACTGGGTGTCGGCCGAAATCGCGCCCGTCAGGAAGCCGCGGCCGAGCGGGCTGTAGGGCACGAGGCCGATCCCGAGTTCGGCGAGCGTCGGCAGGATCTCCGCCTCGGGCTCGCGCCACCAGAGCGAGTACTCGCTCTGCAGCACCGCGACCGGGTGCACCGCATGGGCGCGGCGGATGGTGCCGGCGCCGGCCTCGGAGAGCCCGAAGTGGCGGACCTTGCCTTCCTGTACGAGCTGGCGCACGGCGCCGGCGACGTCCTCGATCGGCACGTCCGGATCGACGCGATGCTGGTAGAAGAGGTCGATCACGTCGGTGCGCAGGCGACGCAGCGAGGCCTCGGCAACCTCGCGAATGTGCGCCGGGCGACTGTCGAGCCCGGCCTGCTGTCCGTCGACGATCTTGAAACCGAACTTGGTCGCGATCACGACCTCGGACCGATGCGGCGCGAGCGCCTCGCCGACCAGCTCCTCGTTCGCGAACGGGCCGTAGACCTCGGCGGTGTCGAAGAAGGTCACGCCGCGGGCGACCGCGGCCCGGATCAGCGCAATGGCATCGCCGCGTTCCATCGCCGGCCCATAGCCGAAGCTGAGCCCCATGCAGCCGAGGCCGATCGCAGACACCTCGGGCCCGGTGCGGCCCAATTTCCTGAGTTCCATGGCCGCCTCCCGAGCGCGCCCGCGCGCTGACGAGCCGAGTCTAGGGGCGGACCCGGCGTTCGCCAATCCCGCGCGATGCGCGCGTCAGTGCGGCACGGGCCACGGATCGCGCCACGCGGGCAGCGCGTTCAGCCCCTCGAGCCAGCGGACGATGTTCGGGTACGGCGCGAGCGGCATCTTCGCCACCTGCCAGTCGGTCGCCATCGAGGCCAGCTGGAAGTCGGCGATCGTGAGCCGGCCGCAGGCCACGTGCGTGCGGCCGGCGAGCTGCGCGTCGAGCACCCGTGCATAGCGGTGCAGCTCCGGCGTCGCCGCCTCGAGCGCTGCCGCTTCCGGCGCCCCAAGACCGAAGGTGGGCTTGACCACGTACTCGAAGTAGAACGGACCCACCGCCGGTGCCCAGTGACAGTCGTTCCACGACAGCCAGCGCAGCACCTCGATCTGCTCCCCCGGATCGCGCCCTGGCCACATGTCCGATCCCGCCCGGTCGCACAGGTAGGCCATGATTGCCGACGACTCCCACAGCACGCGCTCGCCGTCGACCAGCGTCGGCGCCTTGCCGTTGGGATTGAGGGCGAGATACTCGGCGGAGCGCAATCCGCCGCTGCGCGGGTCGGCCTGGATGGTGTCGACGTCGAGGCCGAGGTGCTTGACGAGCGCGAGCACGCGCCGTGGCGCCTGTGCCTGGATCCAGTAGAGCTTCACGTTGACTCCTGCGATCTGCCGGACGGGCTCAGCCGGCCGGAATCGGCATCACCGGCATCACTTCGACCGAGTCCCCGGGGAAGATCGTGAAGTGCGGATGCTTCTCGAAGAGCCGCGCTGCGGCCTCGTGCGACTCCGCCCGAACGACTGTGAACGCGCCGAGCGCGTTCGAGACATCCTCGATGCCGGCTGTGCTGACCCGCTTGGTCTTGCCGAGCGGCCCGCCGATCGCCTCGATGGCGCCCTGGTGCTTCGCGACCCAGGCCTTCCAGGCGGCGATGCCCTCGTGCTCCCTGGCGCGCCGGTCGGCCTCGGGAAGCGCATCCCAGGCGGCGCGCCGGGCGCTCGTCTTGCTGCCGAGGAAGATCGCGAGATAGCTGTGGTGCGTGGTCATGGCGGGTCCTTGCGCTCACGCGCGGTGGGTTGGAACAGGAGTTCGACGTAGCGGCGAAGGTGCTCGATGCTCTCGACCGCCACGTCGGTGCGACCGGTCGCCTTCGCCAGGATGAACGCGCCCTGCAGCACGGCCTGGCTGTGCAACGCGAGGCTCTCGGCGGTGAATCCCGCGCGGACGCCGTGGCGCTCCATCGCAGCCGCGATGTCGGCCGCGACCTCGGCGGCGTGGCCGGTGATGCTGGCCTCGCAGGCCGTCCGGATCGGCGCGCTCGTGCCGAACACCTCCTGCACGAGCGTGCCGGCGAAGCAGGTGAACTCCGGCAGCTCACCGCGCAGGATGGCCTTGCGAAAATCGAGGTAGCCGAGCACCCGCTCGAGCGGGTCCGCGTGCGCGCGATAGGGCGCCTCGGCGAAGAACGCCCGCGTATTCGTCGTCCACTGGTTCGCGGCGGCGACGCCGAGCGCCTCCTTGCTCGCGAAGTGATGGAAGAAGGCACCCTTCGTCACGCCCGCACGCGTGCACAGATCCTCGACCGTCGTCGCCGCGTAACCGCGCTCGCGCACGAGGCGCAGCGCCGCCTCGAGCAGGCGGATGCGGGCTCCGGGCCTGGGATTGGCGGCGGGTGGCACGTCAGTCATCAGTAGAACATACCGACTGGTTGGTATGTTTGCAAGCGCCCTCTCGCCCTGGGTGGGTACCCGCGGGATGGCTCGAGCGCTCTATTTAAGAGAGGTTGGCCGCGTGCGTCGGGTGCCCAACTGCACCACGGACGGGGGTGACCGCTAGACTCGCCGGCACCCGGCGGCTCGCCGGAACCCGGCAAGGGAGAGGGGATTGCAGAGCGCCGCTCGTCGCGTCGCGCACGCGCGCCGGGGGACCCGTGCCTATGTCGTCCTCGTCGTCGGCCTGCTCGCGGCGCCGACCGGCGCGCTCGGCGCGAGCGCCCGCTGCGAATACGCAGACGTCGGCGCTCGCGACCGCCCGCTGCGCGCGACGGTCACCTCGCGTGCACCGGCGACGTTCGACCTGCCGATCCCCGCCGGCCGCGACGCGCTCGTCGAAGTGACCGAGCGCGGGCTCGACATGCACGCGGAGGTCCTCGCGCCGGATGGCCGCGTGCTCGCGCGCGCCGATAACCCGGTGGAGCGCAGCGGCACGCTGCGCGTCGCGATCGGTGCTCACGCCGGTCATGGCCTCGCGATTCGCGTGTCGAGCAAGGAGGAACGTCCCGCTCGCGGCGAGGCGTCGGTGCGGGTCCGGCTGCGGCTGCCGGCGAACCGGGCGTCATCCTGCCGCGACCCCGTGCGCCGCATGGCGGAGGGTGACGCCGACTACGCGGCGGGCCAGGACGTCAGCCTCGCCAGGGCCGCCGGCACCGCCGCGGCGAGCCGGCACGCCTACCTGCGCGCCCGCGAGCACTACCTCATCGCCTACGACGATGCCGAGGCCACGGCGGCGACCGCGATACGGACCGAGGCGGCGCTCGCGCTGGCCGCGATCGAGTACCAGAACCTGAAGGAGTGGTCGCGCGCGGCCGAATGGGCACGACGCGCGCAGGCGGGGGCCCGGGCCGCCGGCGACGAGTACGCCGCGGCGCGCGCAGCCAACCTGCTCGCGGCCGCGTGGCTCGAGCAACCGACGATGCGGATGGACGGCGAGGCGGCCGCGCCGGAGGCCACGCAGCGGCTCGCCGAGGCGCGCGCGCTGTTCGCGCGCAGCGAGGCCGTGCATCTGCGCCGCGGCGAGCGCTACGACGCGGCCCTCAACCGCAACTACATCGGCGTCGCCTACTTCAACGAATCGGACTACCGGCGCGCCGAAGCCGCCCATCGCGCCGCCGCCTCGACCTTCCGGGCGCTGCGCGAGGAACCGAAGCTCGGCGCAGCGCTGCAGAACATCGCGACCTGCCAATGGGGCCGGGGCGAGCTGTTGAGCGCTGACCGGACGTTCCGTGAGGCGGCCCGTCACATGACGGCGACGTCCAACCCGCATTCCTACATGTTCATGCGGGCGAACCAGGCGCTGCTCGACCACGAGCTCGGCCATCTCGACGACGCGCTGCGCCTCGCCAACGATTCACTCGCGATGGCCGAGCAGCTGGCCGCACCGATCCCGATCGGCAGCAACCTGCTCAGCCTCGGCATCACCTATTACGCACTCGGCGACCGCGCGCAGAGCCGCTACTACCTCGAACGGGCGCGCGCGCACCACACCCCCGACGTGCGCAGCTACTCCTCGACGCTGCGTGCACTGGCCACGGTCTATCGCGACGAAGGCCGGCGGGACGAGAGCCGCGCGGTGGCTCGCCAGGCGCTCGCACTCGCGATCTCGCCGCTCGCCAAGGCGCGGATCGAGGTCGGCATCGCGCGCGACGATGCGGCGCTCGGCGGACGCGACGCCGCCCGGGCGGCGCTCGACCGGATCCTCGCGAGCGGCGTCGCGCGCGAGGGTACCGTCCGGGTCGATGCGCTGCTGGCGCGCGCCGAGCTGCGCGCCGCCACCCGCGATCTCGACGGGGCCGGCGACGACCTGCGCGAAGCGCTGCGCGTTCTGACCGCTCTCGAGGACCCGAGTGACGAGCTGCAGGCGCGGCTCGCGCTCGCACGGGTCGAGCGCGACCAGGGCTCGATCGAGGCTGCGCTCGCGGAGGTGAACCGCGCACTCGCGCTCGCCGACACGCTGCGCAATGCCTCGGCGAATCCGGTGCTGCGCGCGCAGCGCCAGGAGCCGCTGCGGCCGGTGGTGGAACTCAAGGTCGGCCTGCTGATGGCGCTGCGGTTGCGGCAGCTTGCGGCCGGCGATGCGGCCGGGGCCCGCCGGCGGGAAGTCGAGGCGCTGGCAGCGGCCGAGGCGTCCCGGGCGCGCTCGCTGGCCGACATCGAGGCGGAGGAGGCGTCTGCAGCGGGGGCCGGATCGCTGGCTCGGCTGCGGCAGCGGCGCGCGGACCTCGATCGCGAGCTGGTCGCGCGCCAATACCAGCTGGATGCGCGGCGCGACACGGCCGGGGACGACGATGCCCGGGCACGACGGTACCAGGCGGAACTCGCCACGCTGCGGCGCGAATCGGACCTGCTGAGCGCCCGGATCGCACGCGAGTCGGGTGGCCGCGCGCGACGCGGGCTGCCCGCGCCGGAGGAGTGGGTCCGCGCGCTGCGTACGCGGTCACCGGACACGGCGATCCTCGAATTCTGGGTCGGCGCGGACGCGACCTATGCGTGGGTGGTCACGGACCAAGGCATCGCCTTTCACGAGCTCGGCCTGAGCGCCGAGATAGCGGACGCCGCCCGCGCGCTGCACGGGTCGATGCGCTCGTTTGCGACGACCTCGCCCTCGGCGCGGCTCGAGGCGGCGGCAGCCCTCTACCGGCGTGCGCTGGCGCCGCTCGAGGCAGAAGCCACGCGCTACCGCCGCTGGGTCATCGTCCCGGACGGAGCACTGAGCTACGTGCCGTTCGCGGCGCTGGTCGACGGCGAATCGAACGCGCGCCGGTACCTGATCCAGCGCCACGACCTCGCCGTGACGCCGGCGGCGTGGTGGCTGCTGCGGGCGCGGGAGCGGCGGCCGGATCCTGGCGCCTCGCGCGAGCTGCTGGTCGTGGCCGATCCGGTCTACGGCCGCTCCGACGTCCGCGCCGGCGCCGCTGCCGCGGCGGCGACGCCGACCACCGGTCGCGAATGGCCACGGCTGCCGTGGACGGCGCGCGAGGCAGACGGGATCGCGCAACTCTTCCCGAGCCGCGCCGTCGACCGCCTCGAGGGGCTCGCGGCGACGCGCGAGCGCATGCTGGGCGCACCGCTCGGCGACTACCGGTTCATTCACGTCGCCTCGCATGGCTACGTCGACGCCGCGCTGCCGCAGCTGTCGGCGATCATCCTCGGTGCCTATGGACCGGAAGGACCGACGCGCGACCGCGCGGTGCGCGCCTCGGACCTCGAGTCCGTCCGGCTGCGGGCGGAGGTCGTCACGCTGAGCGCCTGTGACACCGCGCTCGGCAAGGAAGCGGTCGGCGAGGGCGTGATGGGCATCAGCTACATGGCGCTCGCGCGCGGCGCGCGCGCCGTGGTGGCCTCGCTGTGGCAGGTCCCGGATGAGATGACCGTTGCGGTCATGACAGATTTCTACCGGAACCTCCTGCAGCGCGGTGATGCCTCGATGGCCCTCGCGGAGGCGATGCGCGCGGCACTGGTGCGCTCGCCGCAGCTGGATCCCGCGATCTGGAGCGCGTATCAGGTTTCCCTCGGCGGACCGCTACGGAGTGGCCCGCCACCGACGGCCCACTAGCCCGACTGGCGTGTCAAGGAGGCAGCATGGCGAAGAAGAAGGCAACGAAGGCGAAGAGCCGCAAGCCGGCCAAGAAGAAGGTCGCGCGCCGCAAGCGCCCGATCCGCAAGGACGGCGGCACCAACAGCGGCCCGCCGCACTAGGTTCGAGCCGGACCGGGCCGGCATGGGGCCGGTCCGCGTCCGTCGTAGCGCTCGTTGCCGTCGGCCGGGAACCGCCAGCCGTCGCCGGCAGTCCCGTGCGAGACGATGGCACCGCTGCGCTCCCCCCGGCACGTGCCCGCGACCAGGATGACCCACGGTGATTGACGTCGATCGCGACTGCGAGCGCATGCGCGACTTTCTGACGGGCCGCCTCGGTGGTTTCGCCCGGCAGCGCTTCGAGCGACGCCTGGCACGCGACCGGTCGCTGGTCGCCGACCTCGAGCTCGTGGCGGCTTTCCGCGAGGGGCTCCTCCTGCTCCGGCGCGGATCGAGGACGTCGCCGGTGCCCGCCAGGGTACGTGCCGCCGGCGGCGAGTGGTTGCTCGGTCTCGCCGCGACGGCTGCCTTGCTCGCCGGCGTGGCCGTGCTCGCGACTCGGCTTCCGGCGCGCGACGTTCTCGCCGCCGCCGCGCAGGCAGGCCTTCACTTCCCGCGGGACACGCGCGCCACGCTGACCCTCACCTCGTCGCGGCACGCGCCGATCGCGATCAGTCGTGCGGCCCGCTCCGGCCCGGTCGAGCTGCGGGTCCGGCCAGGCGTCCCCGATGCGTCGCGGCGCTTCGACCTCGTGCTCGTACGGCCGGGATCTTCGCACGGCAGCGCTCCGATCGCCGCGATCCGGCACCTCGCGCCGCGTGCCGACGGATTCGTCCACTGCTATGCCGACTTCGAGCAGCTCGGGAGCGGCCGCTACGAGCTCGTGCTGCGACCCGAGTCCGGCGGCAAGGCGTCCGTGGTGCGGTATCCGATCGAAGTCGTCCCCTCGGCAGGATTCGCGGCGGGCTGAACCGCGCCCTTAAGGGCCCGCTCTGCACGCACCGGTCGAGCCGCTAGAATTGCCGCCCGCGGCGCCCTCCGTCGCGGCCGGGGCGATGGACCAAAGTCGATGAGGATTCTTCTGCTGGGCGGCACCGGCACGATCGGCGCACCGCTCCTGCTCGAGCTCGTCCGCTCTGGGCACGAAGTCCATGCGCTCGGTCGCTCGGATGCCGCCGCACAACATCTCGCGTCCTGCGGCGCACAAGTCCTGCGCGGCGACCTGCGCGAGCCCGCCGGCTGGATCGCGCGACTACCGGATGTCGACGCGGTCGTGCACGTGGCCGGGACGTTCCTGCCGGACGAAGCGGACGTCGACCGCCGGCTGCTCGACCACCTGCTGCCGCGCCTCAGCGACGGGACCGGCCGCCGCCGGCTCGTCTACACCGGCGGCTGCTGGCTCTACGGGTCATTCAAGGGCAGCGTCACGACCGAGCGCTCGCCCTTCGCGCCGCTCGCGGCCTTCGCCTGGTCGGTCAATCACCTGCGGCGCGTCCTCGAGGACCCGGGAGTCGAGGCGGTGGTCGTGCACCCGGCCATGGTCTACGGTGCCGGTGCGGGCGTTTTCGCACGCTTCCGCGACGAGGCCGAGGGCGGCGCGCCGGTGCGGATCGTCGGCGGGGAACGGGTGCGCTGGCCGCTCGTGCACGCCGAGGACCTCGCGATCCTCTACCGGCTCGCGCTCGAGCGGGCCAGGCCCGGCGCGAGCTACCTCGGCGTTGCCGTCGAGGGGCTCGCGGTCGGCGATATTGCGCGCGCCTACCTGGCACGCGCCGGTCGGAACGGCGAGGCGCCGGTGGTCATCAGCGCCACGGAGGCAGAGGCGGCCTACGGACACTGGGCGGGCGGCTATGCGCTCGACCAGGTGCAGCGCGGTGAACGGGCGCAGCATGAGCTCGGCTGGCATCCGCGCCATTTCGATCCGCTCGGCGAGATCGCCGCCGGCACCGTGTGATGGTCAAGGCGACGGACGCGGCCGTCGCGGTCGTGCGAACATCTGCAGCGGCGGCGGACGATTACCGGGAGCGACGCGCGTGGAATTGACCGGCGGATGCCTGTGCAAGGCGGTGCGATATCGAATCAGCGGCTCGCCGCTCACGGCGCGCGCCTGCTGGTGCCGGATGTGCCAGCAGATCGGCGCCGGCAGTGGCACCGTGAACGCGATGTTCCAGACGGCCGAGGTCGCCGTCGAGGGCGAGCTGTGCGAGTACCGCACGGTCGCCGACAGCGGCAACGTGATGTACTGGCGCTTCTGCCCGCGCTGCGGCACCCACGTGCTCGCGACCTCCGAGCCCCGGCCGCAGTTCACCGCCATCCGCGTCGGCACGCTCGACGACCCCGAGCGGGTGCGTCCGCTTGCGACGATCTGGACCTCGGCCGCACCGAGCTGGGCGGCGATCGATCCGGCGCTGCCGCGAATCGAGCAGCAGCCACCGCCCCCGGGCACCGCCGCGGAACCCGGGCGCTGATCGGCGCGCGCGGCTAGCGTCCGGTTCGCCGCCGTCCGCTCCGGCCAGGCGGCAGAGCGGCGCGGCGCAGGCGCCGCCGCTCGTTGCGGCGGCCGGCGCCGAGGAGCTTGCGCGCCGCAAGGTGGCGCGCCGTGATGCCGGCGCCGTTGCGCTGGTGCGTTCCGCGGTGGTCCTCGTACTGCACGTAGCCGCCGGGCCGCACGCCAAAGGGCGCGAGACGCAACCCGAGATGATTCGTGCGCCCGCTGCCGCCCCACAGCCCGAAGTACGCGCGGCCGACGAAGTTCGAGACGACCACGCGCCCGATCCGGTAGCCGTCCGCCTGGGTGGGATCGCAGATCTCGAGCTCGTAGTAGACGGTTCGTGTACGCCGCCCGGGTGCCGGCCCGCTGATCGTCGTCACGGCGGTCGGGTCGGCGAGCAGCTCGAGGACCTCGTGCGAGAGCGTGCGGCTCCAAGGCGAGCCGTTGCGTGCGCAGACATCGAGGTAGACGAATCCATACGGCACGTTGCGGTGGTTTTGTGAGTGGTAACCGCGCGCCGTCCCGACGCCCGTCGTCGGATCCTGCGAGGAGTCACCGACGTAGATGATGGCCTCGTGCGTACCCTCGATCGCAGCGCCGCGGCCGGGACGGGGCAGCGCGTCCACGCCACGGACGCGCGCGTCGATGCCCCACTCGGGGCGAAAGTGCAGGCGCAGCTGGTGGTTGATCGCGGCGAGTGCCGCGCGAAAGTCCGCGCGCGTGATCTGCCGCGTCAGCCTGGCGACGGTCACAATCATGCGCGCTGCCTCCCGGGATCGGTCCCTCGATCACGCGACCGGCGCCACATCCCGGCTCACGGCGGGCGCAGCCGATCGTCCTCGAGGGGAGTGTGGCAGGTCCGGCGGGTGGGCGCTTGGCGGCGAGCCTGGCGGCGCATTCATCGCATCCCGCGGCAAGTTAGTAAAACTTTAGGATGCCGTTAGCGAGCACTTCCGAATGCGTCCGGGTGCGCCCCGGGATACTGACTCCATCCCGCCACCGGGTCCGCGATGTCCGCGAGGCCCCGCGGGGACCGAGGAGTAGACCGTGGCCGCCGCCCCTGCAGAAATCCGCACCACCCCCACGACCGCGCCCGAGCCCGAGCCCGCTGCCGGACGCTTCGACACCTACCTCGTGATCCACAAGGCCCTGCGCGCCCTGCTTGCCGACACGCTGGCGACCCTGGGCCGCATGGATCCGAGCGACGAGCCGGAGACCCGACGCGTACTCGACCAGGTCCGCCAGGTGGTCCTGCTGAGTGAGGGGCACCTGGCGAAGGAGGACACCTACGTGCATCCCGCGATGGAGGCCCGTGCACCTGGCTCGACGCAGCACGCCGCCGGTGACCACCGCACGCATGCCGTCGCCTTCGAACGCATCCTCGCGGCCTGCGCCGAAGTGGAGTCCAGCCAGGGCGCCGCGCGGCGTGCCGCCGCGCTGTGCCTGTACCGGCGCTTCGCGGTGTTCATGGCCGAGGACCTGCTGCACATGAACATCGAGGAAACCGAGAACAACGCCGTGCTGTGGGCGACGCACAGCGATGCGGAGCTCGCCGGCATCACCGAGCGCATCGTGGCGTCGATCCCGCCGGAGGTGCTGGCGCGCTACCTGCGCTGGATGGTCGTTGCGAACACCCCGGTGGAGCGCGCCATGCTGCTGCTCGACGTGCGCCGCAAGCTGCCGCCGGCGGCGTTCGCAGGCCTGCTCGACGGGTTGCTGCCGCAGCTGGACGATGCGGGGCGCGCGAAGCTCCGCGCCGCCCTCGCCTGAGCGGAGCGCGCGCTCACGCGCCGGCTTCCGTGAGCTGCAGCGGCCGCGTGACGACGAGTCGCACGCGGCCGCGCTCGCTGCGGTCCAGCCGCACGAACGCACAGCGCTCGACCAGCCGGCGCTGCAGCAGGATCAGCCGCGCCTCGAGGTTCTCCGAGAGCTCCGGCAGCCGGATGGCCGGATCGAGCCGGAGCTCGCGGTTGGTGAACTCGGTGCGGCCGCTCGCGGCGTAGTCGCGCAGCAGCTTCCATAGGATCGCGCCGGCGACCCCCTTGATCAGGTAGTCGTCACCGACGAACACGCTGTCGTTCTCGCGGTAGTGCCGCACGCTCGCCGGCGCCCCGGACTCCCGCGGCCGGCTGGGGACACCGGCGCTGGCGACCTCCTCGCGCTCCTCGGCCTGCTGCAGCAGCCGGATCGCGACGCCGAACTGCGCGGCGATCGTCACCAGGGCGTCCTCGTCGTCGTAGCGGAAGCGCTGCTCCTCGGGGCTCTCGACGTAGAGTACGCCGAGCAACTGGCCACCGGCGGTGATCGGCACCGCGAGCTGGCTGCCCGCACGCTCGAGCCCGGCGAACGGGATCTGGGTCGTCAGCCCGGCGACGAAGCCGCCCGCGGCAGCGTGCTCGCGAACCGCGCGCCCGTAGGAATACTCGGCGGCCGCGTGCGTCAGGCGGATCGGCGTTCGCGCCCGCGCCGCGACGCCGATCACCCCGTCGCCGAAGGCGATCTCGGCGCCGATGCCGGAGCGCTCGTAGCCGCGGCTCGCGACCGTGTAGAGCTGCTCGTCGCGTGCCTCGGTGAGCAGCACCATCGCGTGGCGGATGTCGAGAATCGACTCGAGGGCCGACAGCACTTCGTCGAGCAAGGTGGCGAGGTCGGTGCAGCGCGCCACGCGCTCGGCTACCGCCCGCACCGCCGGCAGCAGCGACGGCCGGGCCGGGGCGGCGACTTCGCCGCCGGGCAGGCGCTCGATGTCGAGAACCCGGTACAGATCCGAGCCCTGCAGCCGGAATACGTCCGACATTCCCTCGTGCGAGGCGATGCCGGCGAGCTTCGCCTTCATCGACTCGAACAGCGGTCCCTCGGTCTCGGTCCGCAGGTACTCGAGCGCGAACCGGTACTGGATGCCGGTCTGCGGATCGAGCGCGACGACTGCGGCGCGCGGGTTGGCGAGCACGTTGCGGCGGGTCTTGCTGAAGAACTGGAACGAGAGCGCGACGTGCGTCTCGTCCACGTAGTGCAGCTGCGACACGAAGCTCACGTTCGGGGTGCCGTCGGGGTCGCAGGTCGCGACCGTCGACGGCACGACGCCGTCCATGAGATTGCGCAGCGAGCTGAGCGCGATCATGGTGAGGCGGCCCTGGCCGGCTCGAGCCGCGCCCCGGCGCCAGGGCCCGGTGTCTGCGCGAAGCCGTCGGTCGGCGTGAACGTGATCGCAACCACGTCGCCCGGCTGCGTCGCGCAAACTGCGTGCACGAACGGCGCGTTGAAGCCGAGCTCGGCGACCTCGACGACGAACGAGCCCACCCATTCGGCGATGGCCTGCACATCACCCGCCTCGCCGCGGCGAACGCGCGCGTCGCTGCCCTTCAGCTGGATCGTGCGATTGGTCGTCGGCCGGCTGAAGACGACCGCGACCTGGCCGTTCGCCTCGACGGCGTCGATCAGCGCGGTCGCCTGCGAGCGCAGCACATAGACGGTCAGAGTCGAGCGGTCGGCCGACACCCGGCAGCCGTACGCCCGCGCCGCGGTCGGTTCGTTGGCCGCATTGCGGCCGGCGGCGCAAATCGATACGCGGCGCTGGATGAACGCCGCCGTATCGGCATCGAGGGTCGTGGGCGTGCGGCTCATGGCGTGCCAGCTTATGCGACGGCACCGCACGCCGGAAGCGCTGCGCGCCTTAAGGAGGACCGCGCGTGGGTGCGCGGCCGCCGTAGGCGTTGTCTGCCGCGAGCGGGTGTGGGATCGTTCGGGCTCACGGGCGCACTCCGCGCCGCTTCCGGGACGTTCGGCATGACCGATGGCATCACGCGTCGCGACTTCATCAACGGCGTCGCCGTCGGCGTCGCGGGAGTCCTTGCATCGGGCCCGGTGGAGGCGCTGCCGGAGGTCGCGGCCGATGCCCTCTATCCGCCACGACGCTATGGGCTTCGCGGATCGCACCCGGGCTCGTTCGAGGTCGCGCACGCGCTGCGCGACGGGCAGCGCTTCGATGCCTCGAAGCTGGCGGTCGAGGAGGAGTACGAGCTCGTCGTGGTGGGCGGCGGCATCAGCGGTCTGGCGGCCGCCTACTACTACCGCCGGCACCGGCCGGCTGCGCGCGTGCTGGTGCTCGAGACGAACGACGACTTCGGCGGCCACGCGAAGCGCAACGAGTTCACGGTCGACGGACGGCTGCTGATCGGCTACGGCGGTACGCAGTCGATCGACTCGCCGAAGCGCCGCTACCAGGGCGTCCCGGCGCGGCTGCTGCGCGACCTGGGCGTCGACGTCGAGCGGTTCGCCAGGGCCTACGATCGGACCGAGTATGCGCGGCGCGACATGTGCCGAGCCACGTTCTTCAAGCGCGAGGCGTTCGGTGTCGACCGGCTGGTGCGCGAGCCGTACGCGCGCTGGGACAGCTACGCCGACCTGCAGGCGCTGGTCGAGCCGCTGCGCGAGGTGCTGGCGCAGTATCCGGTGGACGCGGCCGCGCGCGCGACGCTGCTCGAGATGCACACCTCGCCGCGCGACGTGCTCGCCGGCCTCTCGGCTGCGGAGCGGCGGCAGGTGGCCGAGCACACGAGCTACCGCGACTTCATCCGCCGCTACTGGCAGGCCAACGACGACGTGGTCCGCGTGCTCGAGAACCGCACGCACGGCCTGTGGGCGGTCGGCATCGATGCGGTGTCGGTCAGCAATGCCCTGGAGCTGCCGGGTTGCCAGTCGCTGCGCCATGGCACGCCGGAGGAGTTCCAGGAGCCGTACATCTATCATTTCCCGGACGGCAATGCCTCGATCGCACGACTGCTCGTGCGGCGCCTCGTGCCCGGCGCGGCGCCCGGCACGACCATGGAGGACATCGTCACCGCACGGATCGACTACGATGCGCTCGACTCGCGTACCCAGCACTGCCGGATCCGCCTCGGCGCGACGGCGGTCGAGGTGCGCAATGCGGGCGGGGCGGTGGAGGCTGCCTACGTCCGCGGCGGCACCCTGCACCGGGTGCGCGCGCAGCACGCGGTACTCGCCTGCTACCACTGCGTGATGCCCTATCTGGCACCCGAGCTCGGCGCGGAACAGCGTGCCGCGCTCGCTCAGAACGTGCGCGCACCGCTCGTCTATGCCACCGTCGCGGTCCGCAACTGGCGCGCCTGGGAAAAGCTCGGTGTCGCCCACGTCCTGAACCCGGGCGGCATGTACGACGCCAGTCTCGACTTCCCGGTCAGCCTCGGCGACTACCATTTTGCCGCGGATCCCGGCCAGCCGATCTGCATCCACCTGCAGTACGTACCGACTGCACCCAACCAGGGACTCGGGATGCGCGAGCAGTTCCGGGCCGGACGTGCCCGACTACTGCAGATGAGCTTCGCGGACTTCGAGGGGCCGATGCGCGACGAGCTCGGCCGCATGCTCGGCCCCGGGGGCTTCGAGTTCGATCGCGACGTTGCTGCCATCACGGTCAACCGCTGGCCGCACGGCTATGCCTACACGCCGGACCCGCTCTGGGACGATGCGGCGAAGCAGCCGGCGCTGCAGGCACTCGCCCGGCGGCGGCTTGGCCGGATCGCGATCGCGAACTCGGACTCCGGCTGGGATGCGTACACCGACGTCGCGATCCGCGAGGCGCACCGCGCGGTCGGCGAACTGCTGGGCTGACCCGCGTCCACGTCGCCGGGGTGTCGACCGATTACTTGACTCTGTCAAGTATCTGCGCAAGGATCGGTCCATGAAGACCCGGTCCGCCCCCCGGCCCGACGTCGAGGCCATTCGCGAGTTCAACCGGTTCTATACCGGGCGGCTCGGCCTGCTGCGCCAGCGCTACCTCGAGAGCGGCCTCAACCTCACCGAGTCTCGCGTGCTGTACGAGCTGGCCGCGCGCGGCAAGGCCACGGCCGGCGAGATCGCTCGCGACCTCGACGTCGACGTCGCGTACCTGAGCCGCATCCTCGCGAAGTTCCGCGGCCGCCGCTGGCTCACACGGCGCGCCGAGGCGGGCGACCGTCGCCGCCAATCCCTGCAGCTCACGGCGGCGGGGCGGGCCGCTTTCGCGCCGCTCGACGCCGCCGCGGTGAACCAGGTCGAGGGCATGCTCGCCGGACTCGCGGACGCCGAACGCCGGTCGGTCGTGGCGGCGCTCGATCGCGTCCGTTGCACGCTCCGCCGTGAGTCCGCCTCGGCGATTTCATTGCGGCCACTCGCGATCGGCGACGTCGGCTGGATCACCCGCCGGCAGGGGATGCTCTATGCCGAGGAATACGGCTGGGACGGAACTTACGAGGCCCTGGTCGCCAAGATCCTGTCCGAGTTCGTCACCTCGTTTGATCCGGCGACCGATGGCTCGTGGATCGCGGAACGTGACGGCGAGGTCCTCGGCTCGGTGTTCCTCGTTCGCGATCAGAGCGGCGCGGGACGCTTGCGGCTCCTGTACGTCGAGCCGTCGGCGCGCGGGACGGGGCTCGGCAAGCGACTGGTCGAGGCCTGCATCGAGGGCGCGCGTGCGCGCGGTTACGCCACGCTCACGCTCTGGACCAACGACGTGCTGAACGCCGCCCGGCGGATCTATCAGGCGCTCGGCTTCCGGCTTGTAGCCGAGGAGCGGCACCGGTCGTTCGGGCAGGAGCTGACCGGGCAGACCTGGGACCTCGACCTGCATCGCTAGTCGGCGCCGCCTCCACCTGGTGCGCTGCCGTCGTATGATCGGCCGTCCCGATGCCCACCGACGCAGGAGCCCCCGGATGAGCGACACGACCCGCACCGTTTCCATGTCCAGCTCGCCCCGCCGTGAACGGCTGCTGCGCGAGGGCGTGCAGCTGCTGCGGCGCGCGGCACTCGCCGCGCTCGCGGTCGGCGCCCTCGCGCCGCTCGCCGTCCGCGCCGACAGCGCGCCGAAGCCGGTCAAGCTCACGGCCGCCGAGGCCGCAGGTCCCGTCTTCAAGCGTAAGGACGCGGTGCACGAGAACGGCGCCGACGGACCGACGACCGACGTCGTGATGCTGAAGTCCAAGGACGGCAAGATGTCGGCGGGCGCCTATCAGGCGGGCCCGAGCGACACGCCGATCGAGGCGTATCCGGAGGACGAGTTCTGTTACTTCCTCACGGGCAGCGTCAAGCTGACCTCCGCCGACGGCAGCGTGGTGGACGTGCACGCCGGCGAGGCGGTGTTCATCCACAAGGGCTGGAAAGGCCGTTGGACGACACCCGGCTACACGAAGTACTACGTCGTCTACGAATCGAAGTGACTCGCGCTGGTTCCGAACGGCCACCTTAGCCGCCCGCGCGGACGCGAGGGTGGCCATCCGGATGACGGCTTTCGGCCTCCCGACGGAGCGCAACGTCGCGGGCGGAGCACCTGGATCCGCGCGGCCGATCTCGCGGTAGCCGTGGCGGGTACCGCGCGGAAATCGCCCGTGCAGACCGTCTGAGTCTTGCTAGCGCCTACTCGGCCGCAGCGCATAGGCGCCGTCGCCGAGCAGGAACAGCGCCAGCAGCGCGATCGTCCAGAGCGCCGGGTATTCCCAGCCGCCGCCCTTGTTCGTGAACAGCCAGCCGTTCGCGCCGTGCACGAGCACGATCGTACCGGCCATCTCGAGCGCCAGCGGCAGCGCGACCCAGGCGGCGTAGACACCGAGGATCAGCGCGAGGCCACCGAGGATCTCGGCTGCCAGCACCGCGTAGGCGACGATCGCCGGGAAACCGAGTGAGGCGAAGTAGCCGACGAACCCCGGGATGGTGAATACGGCGACCTTGAGCCAGGCGTGGGCGAGGAACAGCGCGCCGAGCACGAGGCGCAGCAGCAGCGCCGCGTACGGCGCAGAGGATGACTTGATCACGACGACCCCCTGTTGGCAGCTCCGGCATGCACACGATCACCCGGTCGCGCCGCCGGGCCGCGACCGGACACCGGCGCATGGCCGGCGAACACCGCATGGTACGCCCGGCGGCGATCGATGCGCCGGCGGCGCCCGAGGTCAGTCGGTCGGGTAGGCGAGGTGGTGCATCGCAGCGACCGCCTCCTCGAGCGGCCGCGCGTCCCGGTAATCGGCGAGGTTTGCAGGCCGGGCCACCCCGGGCAGGAGCCGCGGGCACGGTTCCGGCGCACCCATCACGAGGCGCACGGGCAGGCGCTCGGCGTAGACCGGCAGGGCGTAGTCCTCGTCATCGTCGACGACGCCGCGTGCGCGGACCTTCGCCGAGGCTCGCTCGATGGGCATGTAGACCACGGTGGTCGCGTTGATTTCCTGCTCGGTGGTGGGTCGCAGCTGCGCGGTGCGACCCGGGAAGAAGCGATCCACCATCATCGTCAGGGCGCGCGCCTTCTCGGTGGCATCCTCGACCAGCCGCGCGTGCCCGAAGGCCATCACCGAACGGTAGTCGGCGGAATGGTTGAAGGCGCAGCGCGCGAGCACGAGGCTGTCGAAGTGCGTGACCGCCAGGCACGCCGGCTCGCCTTCCGACAGGCCGCGCAGCATGCGGCTCGAGTTGCTGCCGTGCCAGTAGAGCGTGCTGCCCTCCCGCCAGAAGAGCGTCGGCGTGCAGAGCGGCCAGCCATCGACCACGTACGACACGTGACAGAGCGCTGCGGCATCGAGCAGCTGGTGCACGGTCTCGTGGTCGTAGTGGCCGCGGTCGGCGCGCCGCTTGACGCGGTTGAGCGCATCGACGGGATAGGCAGGCGTGGCGGATTCAGTCATGGGGCTTCCAGCGTCTGTGGTCGGAGCGCGGCGCCGCCGCCGGCCGCCCGCCCGTCAAGCGTAGCGTGGCGGGTGCCCCCGCGAACAGGCCTGTCGCCGGGCGCGCGGCCGGCAGGCCGCGCGCGCCGGCGATCAGAGTTCCGGGAAGTCCGATGACGGGTCGACGTCGACCGGCACGTCGCCGGTCTTGGCGAGCGCCGCGGCGAGCGGCGCCGGCATGCTGCCGTACTTCTCGAACCAGCGATGGACGCGTTCGCGATCACCGCTCGCCTCCTGCTCGAGGAGCTCGCGCGCAAGGCTCGCGACCGCGCCGCGCATCGACGCCGTGTCGACCCGGTAACGGCCGCTCGCGGCATCGAGGTGCACTGCGCCGCGCTCGCTGAAGTAGTTGAACTCCATGATCTCGCCGCGGCCGTGCGCCTCGGCGACCCCGAAGCGCACCGTGCGGAAGATGCCGGCGATTTCCGACACGTAGCACTCGTCGAGCTTCGCAGCCGGGTAGTGACCGTGGTCGGCGAGCCAGGCGAGGCCGTAGAGGCCGACGATGTCCGCCTTGGCCTCCTCGAGGGCGCTGAACTCCGGGCCGATCGCCTCGCGGATGTCGCGCTTGCCCTCGCGGGTCCGCGAGAACAGCGGCCCCAGCTCGTGCGCGATCTCGTGCATCACGGTGGTCGTCAGGTAGCCGTCCGCCGTCGCGAGCAGCGTCTGCGCCGGATCGAGCAGCCGGCGCGCCAGCGGCAGAATCACCTCGTTGACGCGCGCATCCATGAAGTTCTTGAAGAACAGCTTCTTCGAACCCTTCTGCTCGTGCACCCGCGGGTCGTTCGGCAGGTTGTCCGCCACCGCCTGATAGCCGTGGCGCAGGTCGCCACCGCGCAGCGGCGTGTCCATCACCTCCATCGGCGAGACGTGACCGTGCTTCGACGGGCGGTCTTCGGCGGGCAGCGGCAGCGCGTCCTGGATCTGCGGCACGAACTCCTGGTACGCCTCGACCTTGCGGCTCTCGACGTCGTCGCGGATCAGGATGGCCGCACCGTAGGATGCCTTGACCCCGAGCAGGCCATCGAAATAGGTCTCGTACGGTGCGAAGATCAGGTCGACCGGCGGCCGCTCGAGCTCTAGCCAGGCGATGTCGCTCGCGAAATAGTCATCGGAGAGCAGGGCGTCCGCGCGCAACCGCAGGTAGCGCGCGAACGCGGCGTCGTCGGAGAGCGCCGCCGCGGCACGCAGCGCCTCCGCCATCGGCGCCAGCCAGCGCGCGTACGCGACGTGGTACGGAACGGCGACGAGCTCCTTGCCGTCGCGGCGCACGACCGTCAGCGGGTCGAAGATCGCGCCGCGGCGCTCGGGGTGGTGCGCGAGGTAGCCGTCGATCTCCTCGCGCGTGAGGTCCGGCGGGTAGAGCGCGTTGCCCGGCGGCTTCGGGCCTGCGCCGCCGAACGGCGCAAACTCGGCGATCAGGTCGTAGCGCCCGCCCATGATCCGCACCAGCCGCCGCAGGTTTGCATCGGCGGCGGTCTTGCTCGCCGCCAGCGAGCGGTAAAGCCTGAGCCCGACCGGGTCGGCCTGCTCCCAGTAGAGCTCGTCGAGCAGACGGGTTGCCTCGGCAAGCTTCGTCACCATCGCGCGCTGCCGCGGCGTGAGTGCCGTGGCGTCGAAGCGCATGTGGACCTCGCGGAATTTCGCCACCTCGGCGGCGACGTCCACCGGTCCGGTTTCGGCTCCGGCACGCGCGACCAACACGCTCAGCAGCAGGATGCCCGTCGTGAGCCAGCGCGCGGGGTGCGCGTATCGATCAACCATGGACCTTGCCCCTCGTGTGAAGCGGGCGGCGACTCGCCGGGTCGGGGCGCCGGACCCTTGATGCCCACACGATAAAGGAAGTCGAGCGCATGGCGCGAGCTTGACAGGCCGTGCCCGCGCAGGGACGGCCGACCCGGAACCCGCAGCTCAGGCCGTCGTGCTGGCGCCGGTGCCACCGCTGCTGGGCGGCGGCCCGGCGACGCCGGGCCGCGCGGGAGAGGTTACTGGCGCGGGCCGTCGCCGTGGTCGTCCGGGTGGCGGTCGCCCGGCTCGCCGTCATGGTGAGCGCCGTGCCGCACGAGCACCTCGCGCTGCTCCGGGGTCAGCACGTCGAGCACCTGATGGTGCGTGCGCGCGTGCAGCAGCGTCGCGTCCGCTTCCGCCTTGCCGAGCTGTTCAGCAAGCTTCTTCGCCTTCGCGTCGTCATAGGCACCGGACATCATCAGCTCGTGCAGGCCGCGGTGCGCCGCGCGCTCAGCCTTGCGCAGCTCGCGTGCCTGCGGCGCCTGGGCATGCAGGATGTTGAAGATCTTGTCCTGCTGGGCCTCGGTGAGGTGCAAGCGGTGCAGCATCGGCGGCATGCCGTCCTCGCCGTCAAACGGACCGTGGCCGTGCATCATCCCGCCACCCATCATGCCCGGGTGGACGTCGCCGCCGTGCATCGGGCATTCGCCCATGCCGTGGTCCGGGCCGTGGCCGTCCATGCCGTGCTCAGCCGGGGGTGCCCCCGGTCCGTCGGCGAACGCCGTCAGGGGCGCCGCGAGACTGAGCAGCGAGGCGAGCAGCAGGGGACGAAGCGTCGTGATCGAGGTCATGGCGAAATCCTCTGGCGTCGGAACCGGCGACCCTCGCCGGCACGACGAAAGTATGCGCGCCGGCCCCGGGCGCGTACGTCAGGGTTTTGCAAAGCTCTATGGAGGATTTCGCCAACTCCGTGGGCGTGGCGTCCTGGGGGCGCCCGACCGGCCGGGATGCGCGACAATGCGCCGTCCCCCGTGCCCAGAGGCCGAGATGCATCTCAGTCACGACCCGCTATCGCCCGCCGCGCCGACCATCGAATTCGCGTCCTTCCTGGCCGTCGACGTCCGCGTCGGCACGATCGTCGCGGCGGAGCCGTTTCCGGAGGCGCGCAAGCCCGCCTACCGGCTGACGATCGACTTCGGGCCGACGATCGGCCAGAAGCGTTCCAGCGCCCAGATTACCGAGCACTACCGTCCGGAGTCGCTCGTCGGCCGGCAGGTGGCGGCGGTGGTGAACTTCCCGCCGCGCCAGATCGGGCCGTTCCGCTCGGAGGTCCTGACGCTCGGCTTTCCGGATGAGCAGGGCGCGGTCGTGCTGTTCGCGCCGGATCGCACGGTCCCGAACGGCGGCCGGCTGTTCTGAGCGAGCCGCCAATGTCCGTGCAATCAGCGGCTTGCTTGGCAACGGGCGGTCGGATCATCGCGCACCGCGCAGTCCCCGTTTTTCAGAGTACGGACGCAGCGCCTGCCGCGAGCGGAGCGACGTCGTGTCGATTCCGGCATTCCTCGCTCGTCGTGGGATCGGAAGGATCGATGCGTTCGGCGATGATCCGTACCGGACGGGGCGAGGCGCCCCGCCAACACCGATGCCGGCGAGGAGGCCGGATGCCATGCACAGAACCTACTTGCTGCTCGCCGCCCTGATTCTCGCGCCCGCCGTGGCGCTCGCCGGTGGGACGGCCTACACGCTCGATCCCGCCCACACGTTCCCGAGCTTCGAGGCTGACCACCTCGGCATCTCGGTCTGGCGCGGCAAGATGGACGCCTCGAAGGGCAGCGCCGTCGTCGACCGCGCGGCTGGCACCGGCACGGTCGAGGTCGCAATCGACCTTCGCAGCGTCGACTTCGGTCTCGAGGACCTGAACAAGTGGGCCCGCGGCGATCAGTTCTTCGACGTCGACCACTTTCCGACCGCGACCTATCAGGGAACGCTGACCGACTTCGTCAACGGCTCGCCGACGCGCGTCACCGGCAAGCTCACGCTGCACGGCGCGACGCATCCGCTCGACCTCAAGCTCAACAGCTTCCGCTGCATCCCGCACCCGATGCTGAAGCGCGAGTACTGCGGGGCGGATGCCTATGCGGTATTCGACCGCAGCGATTACGGCCTCGCGGCCGGCAAGGACTGGGGCTTCAAGATGGACGTGACGCTGCGCATCCAGGTCGAGGCGCTCGCCGACCCGTGACGCCTGCCCGGCCGGGCCGGAGGCGATCTCGTTTTTCGATCGGGCCATGCGCCGCGGTGCGCACCGCGCGGCGCCGACACGCCGGTATAGAATGCCGGCCCCTGCCGCCGGTCACCGGATGACGCCGTATGCCGCTCGCCGCCATTGGATCCGCCTGGCCGCTGCTGCTCGGCATGGGTGTGCTGATGCTGGGTGCCGGCCTGCAGAGCACCCTGCTCGGCGTGCGCGCAACCCAGGAGCAATTTGCGGCGCAGACGATCGGCGTCGTGATGTCGTGTTACTACGTCGGCTACCTGTTCGGCACGATGCTCGCCCCGCGCCTCGTGCGCAGCGTCGGCCACATCCGCGTATTCGCCGCCTTCGCCGCGGTGGCTTCCGCGGCGACGCTGTTCCAGGCGATCTCGGTGAACCCGTGGTCGTGGGGCGCGATGCGGCTCCTGTCGGGGCTGTGCTTCGCCGGCATCTACGTGGTCGCCGAGAGCTGGCTCAACGAGCGTGCGCTGCCGGAGAACCGCTCGCGCCTGTTCGCGATCTATATGGTCGTGCTGTACGTCGGGCTGGGGTCGGCGCAGTTCCTGCTGACGCTGTGGGATCCTCGCTCGGCCGGACCGTTCATGCTGGTCTCGGCGCTGATCTCGCTGGCGATGGTGCCGCTCGTCGTGTCGGCACACTCCGCGCCGGTGGTCGAGCGCCACGGTCGGGTACGGATCGCGGACCTCTTCCGCACGGCGCCACTCGGGGTCGGAGCGGTGGCGACTGCAGGCGTGATTACCTCGATCGTCTTCTCGATCGGCCCGGTGTACGCGCGCCTGAGCGGGCTCGACACGACCGGCATAGCGACCTTCATGGCAGCCAGCATCTTCGCCGGCGTGGTCTCGCAATATCCAATCGGCATGATCGCCGACCGCCTGGACCGGCGCGTCGTACTGGCAGGCGTGTGCGCCGCCGCGACGCTGGCGGCCGGCATGCTCGTCGTCGCGCCGCAGCTGCCGACGCTCTGGTTCCTGTCGCTGTCGGCGGTCGTCAGCGGGCTCGTGCTCACGATCTATTCGCTCGGCGTGTCACACGTGAATGATCGGCTCGATCCCGGGCAGATGGTCGAGGCCAGCAGCGCGCTGCTGCTGATGAACGGGCTCGGCGCGATTGCCGGGCCGCTGCTCGCGGGCGTGCTGCTGAGCGCGTTCGGCCCCGGCGCTTATTTCGCGACGCTCGGATCGCTGACCGGGGCGCTGACGCTCTACTGCCTCTGGCGCCGGCTGCGGCGGCTGCCCGTGCCGCCAGATCTGCGCGGCCCGTTCCGGCCGACGCAGCCCGAGCCCTGCGCCTCGATCGACGAGCCGCTGCCAGCCGGCCCGGCGTCACGTGCGACCGCGGCTGCGGCGACCGCGGAGTAGCGCGGCGTAGGGGACCACCCCGCGCCGGAACCGGCGATTCCCTATGCGGTATGGCCGCCGGCGGCCGATGGAGCGGCACGGACCCGGATCGCCCGGGCCCCGCTGCCCGGATGGCCGCGACCATGGACCTGAACGAGCGCTTCGCCGAGACCCATCGCCGCCTGCTGGCGCACGTGGCGGCCCAGTGCCGTGACCCGCACGCACCGGCCGCGGCGGCGCTGCTCTCGCCCGAGGGCGAGGTGCGGCTGATGGCCGTCAACCGGCTGCCGGCCGGCGTCGACGACGATCCGCGGCGCTGGAGCCGGCCGCAGCGGTATCTCTACGTGGAGCTCGCGCCGCGCGCGCTGATCTTCGAGGCCGTGCGGACGGGTGTGCGCACCGCGGGGGCCTACCTCGTCGCCACCCACTTTCCTGCCGCCGAGGATGCGCGCGCGATCATCCAGGCGGGATTCCGCGCGATCGCCTGCCCGGCGCCCGAGCTCGACGACGTCCTGGAGCGCGAGTTCTACGCCTCGGCGCAGCGGATGCTGTACGAGGCCGCGGTGCAGGTGCACTACCTCGAGGACGTCGTCGCCTGAGACCGTCGTCGGGCGGCGGGCTCACCCCGGGTACTTGCCGAAGATCGCGCTGACCGCGGCGTTGATCTTCGCCTCGGCATCGGCGCCCGTGAGATCCTGCACGCTCTGCGTGACGCTCGCATGCCAGAGGGGCTCGCGCTTCTTCGCCTCGTAGAGATTCACGGCGATGAGGCCCTCGCGGAAGACGTAGGGGCCGGCGTAGCCGAAGCCCCAGCCGGGACCCCAGGCCGGACCCCAGCCCCAGCCCCAGGCGTAGGGCCCGGGATAGCCACCCTCGACGGTGGTGCGCACGCCAATCCCGTAGCCGACGACGCAGTCGGCGCCGCCCTCGGCACTCGCCGGCCGCACGCCGCGCGACTCGAGGTTCGCCGCGATCGCTGCGCGCAGGCGGCTCTCGATCAATGGGTTCGTGATCGCCGGCTGGTCCGAGCGGGCACTGCGGAACTGGCCTGCCCACGTGTACGTGTGGCAGACCGCCGCGGCGTGCTCGGAACCCGAGTCGGATTTCACGCGCAGCGTCGTGCACCCGGCGGTCGCAAAGGCGAGCGCGGCGACGAGCAGCGTGGATCGGAATCCTGGATGCGTCATGAGCCCGGCCTCCAGCAGCGGCGACGGGTCGGTCGCGCACGCGACACCCGCCATCGTAGGACATTAACGCGGCAGGGGCGTTCCGGATGACAGGGGTCGGGGTGCGATCGGCACGCGGCGGGCGCGCGCAGGCGAACGCGACGCGGACGCCCGGGAGGCGCCCGCGTCGCAGCGGCGACGGGATTCGGTCAGCCGGCTTGGCGGGCTCGGTAGGCGCGTACCACGGCGTTGAACTTGCCGGCCACCTTCTGCATCTGGGCGACCGAGTCGTTGTACTTGTCGGTGTCCTTCGCGGCCTCGAGGCACTTCAGGCGCGCTTCCATGCCGCTCAGGTAGGTCTTCACGCCCTGCTGCGCAGTGACCATTTCCGGCTCCGATGCCTTGGTCGGATCGGGAAAGCCGTTCGGCTCGTTCGGGACGTCGCAGGCCAGGGAGGCCGTCGCCCACATCGAGCCCAGTAGAAGTCCGATCGCCACCACCGATGCCCGCGCCATGCTGTGCTCCTTGGGGTCGTGCCAAAAGACCGGAGGACGGTCGTACTCCGGTAATCGGGCGGCCGGGACGCGGCCTTGAGTCCGCCGCAGGTCCGAGGGCCGCGGGCCTCGTGGAAGCGTGACCCGTGTCACGCGGCCCGGATCCCGGCAGCGCCGGTGGGCGGCCCGGCGCAGGTCCGGGCTCCATTTTCGCCCGCGGCTGCCGACAGGGTCCGTTGGACGAGCTGTTTACCTAATCAAGGGCCTGCAGATGCTGCAATTCGGCGCTCGCCTCAAGATGAGGCACCAACTCGCCTTGATCGTCGTGGCGCTGCTCGTGCCGCTCGCGTTCATCGGCACCCAGTACGCGATCGGCCTCAACGAGAGCATCCATGAGCGCGCCCTCGCCGACAGCGGGCTGCGCTACGTGCACGAACTGAACGAGGCCGGTCCCGCGCTCGCCGCGCACGCGGCGTTCACCTCCGCCGTGCTCGCCGGCGACACGAACTCGAGCTACTTCGGCCCGCGCATCCGCGACGCGGCGAAGCGAGTCGAGGCGGCTTTCGAGGCGCAAAACGCGGCCGAGGCGCAGTACGGCCTGGCCGGTTCGCGCGAGCGGGCGCTGTGGGAGGAGATCAAGTCCGACTGGACCGGCCTCAGCAAGGGCTGGGGCAAGCTGATGCCGGAGGACTCCGGCGCTCGTCACGACGCGCTTTCGGAGAAGCTGACGCAGCTAGTGCGCCTGATCGCCGAGTCCCACCACCTCGACCGCGATTCCGATCTTGGGCAAGCCTACCTGCAGTCGGCGGCGGTGCTCGGCGTGCCGCGCATCGCGGTCGAGGCCGGTCGCGTCCGCGCCGCGGCAGCGCCTGTCGCCGCGCAGATGATGGCGGTCACGCAGGAGCAGGAGGCGCAGGTCAATGGCGAGCTCGCCAACCTACACGGCCTCGTCAACGACGCCGAGTGGAAGCTGAACCTGTCGACCCGGCTGCCCGGCGGCGCAGCCGACGCCAAGGTCTCTGCCGAGGCGGCGGCCCTCGCCAGCGTCAAGTCGCAGCTGCTCGAGTACGAGCGCTGGCTGCGCGGGAACGTCCTGACGCGACGCCCGGTCGCGATCCCGACCGAGGAGATCATGGAGAACGGTGCGAAGCTCGACACCGAGCTCTCGGCCCTGCACGCACTGCTGACGCGTACCGTCGAGGCACGCTCGGCGGAGCGTCTCGCGGCGGGCCAGCGCGAGCGCCGCATCGCCTTCGGCGTGGTCGCTGCGATGGTGTTCGCGGCACTGCTGCTGGCGGTCGTTTCGACGCGCCGGATCGCGCGCTCGGTAGCGACCGCGGTCGACGCCTTCGGCGCGATCGAGCGAGGCCACTACGACTACGCTATTCCGACCGGCGCCGACGACGAGATCGGCCACCTGCTGCGCTCGCTCGCCGTGATGCAAGGTTCGCTGAAGACCCGCGTCGAGACCGACCGCGCGGCGCTCGAGGAGGGCCTACGCGTGCGCCAGGCGCTCGACAGCGCCGGCAGCGTGGTGCTGGTCGCCGACGAGAATCAGCGAATCGTGTTCGCGAACCAGGCGGCGAAGACGACTTTCGCCACCCTGGCGGCCGACATACGCCGCGACCTGCCGGCATTCAAGGGCGAGCAGCTCGTGGGCGGCAGCCTCGAGATGTTCCGCGGCCTGCCGGCGCTCGCGACCGACACGCTGCGCGCGTTGACCGCGCCGCAGTCGTCGATCGTCGTCCTCGGCGGCCATACGCTGGTGCTCGGCGTCAGCCCGGTTGCAGACGCCGGAGGCCGGCGGCTCGGCACCGTGCTCGAGTGGCGCAACCGCTCGGTTGAGGTCTCGGTTGAAAATGAGGTCAAGCAGGTGGTCGCCAGCGCGCTCGATGGGGCGCTCGATCGGCGCCTCGACCCGCGCGGCAAGACCGAGTTCCACGCGACGCTCGCGACCGGCCTGAACTCGATGATCAGCAACACGAGCGAGGTGCTGCGCACCATTCGCGAGTCGGCGCACCAGATCAGCGAGGGCGTGCAGGACATGATGCGCGGCAACGAGGCGCTGTCCACGCGCACCGAACAGCAGGCTTCCTCGCTCGAGGAAACGGCCTCGGCGATGGAGGAGATGACCGCCACCGTGCGCCAGAACGCCGACGCGGCGGCCCAGGCGGACGAGCTCGCCATCGCCGCGAAGAACCGCGCGGAGTCTGGCCGCGCGATCGTCAGCGACGCGGTCACGGCGATGGGCGAGATCCGCCGCGCCAGCGAGAAGATCCGCGACATCATCGGCGTGATCGACGAGATCGCCTTCCAGACCAACCTGCTGGCACTGAACGCCGCGGTCGAGGCCGCGCGCGCCGGCGAGCAGGGCCGCGGATTTGCGGTGGTGGCGTCCGAGGTCCGCAACCTCGCCGGCCGCTCGGCGCAGGCCGCCAAGGAGATCAAGGCGCTGATCGGCGACAGCGTCGGCAAGGTGGTCGACGGCGCGCGGCTCGTTGAGAATTCGGGCCAATCCCTCGAGGAGATCGTTCGCGCCGTCGAGGCGGTGACCGAGCGCGTGGGCCAGATCGCGAATGCGAGCCGCGAGCAAAGCGCCGGCATCGACGAGGTCAACCGGGCAATTACCTCGATGGACCAGATGACCCAGCAGAACGCCTCGCTCGTCCAGGAGGACGCCCGCCGCGCGCAGCGGCTCGAGGAGCTGGTGGTGGCGCTGAGCGGCATGGTCGCGAAGTACCGACTCGACGAAGGCTCCGCCCGGCAGGCGCCGGTGGCACGGCCCACAGCGCCCAGGGCGGCTGCGGGATAGAGCCGCCGCGCGAGACACCACGATGTGCATGGCACGCCGCCGTCCGCATCCACTCGCGTTCACCGTCGACTCCCCAGCGGCGCCGCGAGATGCGGGCGATGGACGGCGCGTTCCAGGCCGGCTCACGGCTGCATCGCGGGTGCGGCGCGAGCCGGCGTTCTTAGAATTCGATCCGGGCTTGCTAAGAATTCCCCTGAATCCGGCCGCTGAGGACCCCGAAGCGCTTCAGTCCCCCGGTGGCGCGCCGACGAGCGGGTGGTCCGCCAGCGCCCCACGAATTTCACTCCGCGGAGTGATCCCGGGTGTTGACGCCCCTGTAGCCGCCTCGAGAAGCCCGTCGTGAGACTCACCGTCGTCGGACGCATTGTCGTGCTGATCGTGGTCGGAGCCGTGGGAGCCGCCGGCATCGGCGGGCTCGCCGAAGTGGCGTTGAGCCGGGTCTACGACAAGACCAACTTCACCAACGAGAACACCGTACCGAGCCTGAACGCCCTCAGCGAGATCTCGAAGGCACTCGGGGAGACCCGCATCACGCTGTGGAAGCATCTCGCGACCACCGACGCGGCAGGCACGACCCGCCTCGACGAGGAGTTCCGCAAGGACCGCGCGACGATCGAGGGGCTGATCGGCAAGTACGAGAAGGAGCTGGTCGCCGACGAACGCGACCGCCGGCTGCTCGCCGAGGTGCAGAAGTCCGTGCAGGGCTACTTCTCGATCGCCGAGCCGATCCTGCAATTGTCGCGCAGCGGCAAGAAGGAGGAGGGCCGCACGGCTCTGCTCGCGAGCCAGGAGACCGTCCGGATCGCGGTCGGCGCGATCGACGCGCACAGCCAGTACAACAGCGACGCCGGCATCGCGGCGGCGAAGGAAGCGGCGGAGACTAAGCAGCGCGTCGGCTGGCTCCTCTTCGGTGGCAGCGCCGCGGTGATCGCGCTGATGGCGCTGATCGGCACGCTGCTCGCGCGCAGCCTGCGCCGCGATCTCGGCGGGGAGCCGTCGGCGCTGCGCGACGTCGCCGCGAAGGTTGCCGAGGGTGACTTCTCGACGAGCATCTCGCTGCACGCCGGCGACACCGGCAGCGCGCTCGCGACGGTCGCGCGCATGCAGTCGGACCTCAAGCAGCGCATCGAGCGCGATCGCGTCGCCGCCGAGGAGAACGCCCGCATCCGCACCTCGCTCGACAAGGCCGCGAGCAACATCCTGATTCTCGACCCGCAGGGTTCGGTGGTCTACCTGAACGAGTCGACGACCGCGCTGCTGCGGAGCCAAGCCGGCGAGATCTCGCGCCGCGCGGCCGGCTTCGACCCGAACCGCATCGTCGGCACGCGGCTCGACAGCTTCTTTCGCGCCGAGTCCGGTGGCGCCGATTCGCAGCTCGGCGCCGCGGTCGTCCGCACGACGATGGCTCCCGTCCATGGCCAGGACGGCCGGCCGGTCGGCACGATCGTGCAGTGGACCGACCGCACGGCCGAAGTCGGCACCGAGCACGAAATCGAGCAGGTCGTCGCGGCGGCCACGGGCGGCGACCTCACCGTGCGTGCGCAGCTCGCCGGCAAGACCGGCTTCTTCGAGATTCTCGCGAAGGGCCTGAACGCGATCCTCGACTCTTCGGCCAACCTCGTGCGCGAGGTCAAGGAGGCGACCCGCGAGGTCTCGCAGGGAGCCGACGAGATCTCGAAGGGCAACGCGAACCTCAGCCAGCGAACCGAGGAGCAGGCCTCCAGCCTCGAGGAGACCGCCTCGTCGATGGAGGAGATGACCTCGACGGTCAAGCAGAACGCCGACAACGCCTCGCAGGCGAGCCAGATGGCCGCTGCGGCACGGCGCCAGGCCGAAACCGGCGGCGCGGTGTCGACGCGCGCGATCGATGCGATGCAGGCCATCAACGCCGCTTCGAAGAAGATGGCAGACATCATCGGCGCCATCGACGAGATCGCCTTCCAGACGAACCTGCTGGCACTCAACGCGGCGGTCGAGGCCGCGCGCGCCGGCGAGCAGGGCCGTGGTTTCGCGGTGGTCGCCGCCGAGGTGCGCAGCCTCGCTTCGCGCAGCGCCGAAGCCGCGAAGGAGATCAAGGCCCTGATTCAGGACAGCATCGCGAAGGTCGAGGACGGCTCGCGGCTGGTCGACGAGTCGGCCCGCACGCTGACCGAGATCGTGACCTCCGTAAAGAAGGTCACCGACATCGTCAGCGAGATCGCCGCGGCGAGCCAGGAGCAGGCGGCCGGAATAGAGCAGGTCAACAAGGCCGTCGTCTCGATGGACGAGGTCACTCAGCAGAACGCTGCCCTCGTGGAGGAGGCTGCCGCGGCGGCCGAGTCGCTGCGCTCGCAGGCGGAGCGGCTCGACGAGATGATGTCGCGCTACCGCATCGAGCAGGGACCGCGCGCCGCGGCAACCGCCAGGGCTGTCGCGCCGCGCCCGGCACCGGCGGCACGCCCTTCCGCGGCCAGGCGGGCGCCCGCGGTTGCGGCGCCGAAGCGCGCGGCCGCCCCGCAGCGCACGGGCACGACCGGCTCGGGCGACGACTGGGCGGAGTTCTAAGTCCGCGCATCTGCTCGCGGCCCGGCGGGCGCACCAGGGTGCGCGCGCCGGGCTTCGATCCGTTCCGGCGAGGACGGCGAGCGGTAGTTGAGGGTGAGCGTGCTAGGCTCGCCCATCCCCGACGGAAGCCGCCAGCCGGCTCCCCGGGCATCTCCATCCTGCCGCCGGCAAGCCATGCAGAGGTTCACCGCGCATCCCGCCTCCGCGCAGCGCCTGCGTGAGGCGGAGCTCGCCCTGCGCTCCGGGCAGGCGCGCGCCGCCGAGCGCCTGCTGTTGGCACTCGACGACGGCCTGCCGGGGCGGGCGGTGCGGGACTGGCTGCTCGGTCGCGCGCGGCTCGACCAGGGCCGGGCCACGGAGGCGATCGAGACCTTGACCGCCGCGGTCGCGCTCGAGCCGCAGGCCGTCGGAATCCGCGTCGACCTGGGTCGTGCGCTGCGTGCCGCGCAGCGCCCGGGCGAGGCGCGCGACGAGGTGCGCCGGGTCCTCGAGCGAGAGCCGCGGCACGCGCTCGCATGGCTGGCCTACGGCGACGTGCTGGTCGACCTTGGCCAGCCTGCCGATGCGCGCATCGCCTTCGAGCGGTTCCACGACTGCGACCCACAGCGCCTGCCGATCGAGGCTGCGACCCGGGCGCTCGTAGCCGAAGACCGTCGCGACGCCGAAGAGCGTTTCCGGCAATTGCTGCGCGCAGACCCGGCCCACGTCCCCGCGCTGTGCGGACTCGCGGCGCTCTCGCTCGCCGCCGACGTGCCTGCCGATGCCGAGCGCCTGCTGCAGCACGCGCGGCGCCAGACGGCCTGGCTGCCGCTGCTCTGGCGCGGGCTCGGCCCGGCGCTGCTCGCCCTCGGTCGCCTCGCCGAGGCCGAGGCGGCGGCCCGGTACCTGCGAACGATCGAGCCGGAGAGCCCGCACAGCTGGGTCGCGGTCGCGGCGGTCGCGACGCGGCTGCTGCGGCCGGCCGAGGCACTCGAGGCGTATCGGCGCGCTTTCGAGCTGCAGCCGGGCGAGGTGCGCCTGCTCACTTCGATGGGTCACCTGCAGAAGACGCTCGGCCAGCGGGCGGCGAGCGAGGCCTCGTACCGCGCGGCACTGGCCCTCGAGCCGGCGCATGCCGAGGCGTACTGGAGCCTGGCCGACCTCAAGAACTACTCGTTTGCGGACGGCGAGATCACCGCGATGGAGACCCTGCTCGCCGACGGCCGTGCGGATCGTAGCGGCGATGCGCAGCTGCACTTCGCGCTCGGCAGAGCCCACGAGCAGCGCTCGCGATTCGCCGACTCATTCTGTCACTATGCCCGTGGTAACGAGCTCCGCCGCCGCACATCGCCGTTCGATATCGGCGTTTTCGAGCGTCGCAGCCAGCGGATCCGTCGATTCTTCGATCAGGAATTCTTTGCGGCCCGGGCGGACTGGGGCCATCGCAGCCGTGCTCCGATCTTCATCGTTGGCTTGCCGCGGTCGGGCTCGACGCTGATCGAGCAGATCCTTGCCAGCCACTCGGAGGTCGAGGGCACGATGGAGCTGCCGAACGTGCTCAACTACGTGCGCGACGCGGAGGACCGGGCCCGGTCGCGCGACGCATACCCCGAGAGCCTCGAGGCCGACGACGCGCCGCGCTTCGAGGCGCTCGGGCGCCGTTACCTGGACGAGACGGCGCCGCTGAGGACCGGGCGACCGCGCTTCACCGACAAGCTGCCGAACAACTTCAGCCACGTGGGCCTGATCCACCTGATGCTGCCTAATGCCGTCGTGATCGACGCACGGCGGCATCCGCTCGACTGCTGCCTGAGCAACTTCAAGCAGCACTTCGCCGAAGGACAGTCCTTCAGCTACGACCTGGGCGATCTTGGGCGGTACTACCGCGCGTATCTCGCACTGATGGACCATTGGGACGCGGTGCTGCCGGGCCGGGTGCTGCGGGTCGAGTACGAACGGCTAGTCCACGATCCGGAGGCGCAGATCCGGCGCCTGCTGCTGCACTGCGGGCTGGGCTTCGAGCCGGCCTGCCTGTCCTTCCACGCCACCGAGCGCGCCGTGCGGACCTCGAGCGCCGAGCAGGTGCGCCAGCCCCTGCATGCGTCCGGCATCGGCTACTGGCGGCATTTCGATGCCCACCTCGGGCCCTTGCGGGCCGCGCTCGGCGACGCCCTCGACCGGTTCGGGTCGTTGGCTTAAGACGCGCCGGCCCACGGGGCGAGCGCCTCGTCCCAGGGCCGTTGACGCCGTACCCGGCCGCAACGGATGATCCGGCGGCACGCAGCGCTTGGATCGCGCGCACGCACAACACGAATCGAGGGGAGATCCGCATGCGAGTTCCCACACCCGCCGAGGCGAGGCCGTGCCGTGAGCTGCCGGAGGCGCTCCGCGCGCCGGTCTGCCGATCGCCGCTCGGGCTCGCGATCGCCTCGGCGCTCGCGCTCGCGGCACCGCGCGGCGTCGCCTTGGCGGCGACTGCGGACTCGAGCGGCGCGGTGCTCGAGGAGGTCGTGGTCACGGCGCGCAAGCGTTCGGAGAACCTGCAGGACGTGCCGCTCAGCATCGACGTGTTCACGAAGAAGGAGCTGCAGAACCTCGCGATCACTCAGTTCGAGGACTACGCCGAGAAGGTACCGTCGATCTCGTTCATCAGCGTCGGTCCCGGTACGCAGCTGTTCGTGATGCGCGGCGTCTCCGACGGCAGCAATCCAAATTACGCGAACAGCTCCGCTACCGGCTTCTTCGTCGATGACATGTCGACCAGCTGGTTCGGCACGCAGCCGGACCTGCATCTCTACGACATCGCGCAGATCGAGGTGCTCAACGGGCCGCAAGGCACCACCTTCGGCGCGGGCTCGATGGCCGGTGCCGTACGCTACATCACCAACAAGCCGGACCTGCTGGCGTTCAGCGCCGGCATTGACGTCGACGGCGGCAAGATCCGCGGCGGGCAGGAGAACTCGACGCTCGAGGGATTCCTCAACGTGCCGCTGATCCAGGGCGTCCTCGGGCTGCGCGTCTCCGCCTTCAGCGACAGCCACGGCGGGTTCATCAATAACAAGCTGACGACGCGTACCTGGGTCAACGGCGTCGTGTCCGACAACTCGGCGTGGGCACGTGACAACTACAACCACCAGCACGTCGCCGGCGGCCGGCTCGCGCTGAAGGCGCAGCTCAACGACAAGTGGAGCGCGACGCTGACGTACAGCTACCAGCGCCAGCACACGCTGGGCGCATGGGACGAGGACCTCGCGAACTATGGCGAGCGGACGGTGGCGCGCTTCGGCCCCGAGGCGCACCGCAACGAGGCCAAGATGGTCGATTTCCGCGTCGACGGCGACGCCGGCATCGGCGACCTCGTGTTCGCGAGCACGTACTGGTCGCTGCCCACGCGCCAGAACAATGAGTATTCGCAGTACATGGAGAACTACCTGGGCGGCGCGCAGGAGGGCTTCACCTGCCTGACGGACCCGGTATACGGTGGCCAGCCCTACGCTGGCTGTAACACGCCGCTGCAGTTCTACGAGTACCACACCAATCCGGAGCGCTGGTCGAACGAGCTGCGCCTCGCGTCAAAGGCCGGCGGCGCTTTCCACTGGCTGGGCGGGCTGTATTGGGAGAAGACGCGCGACAAGGACTCGGGCAGCACCTTCTACATGCCTGGCCTGCGCACCGACGGCGCCGCGTGGCAGTACTACGCCGCGACCTACGGCACAACGGCCTCGTCACTGCCCCCTGGCGTCTGGTACGGCTACCGGACGCGTTCCGACTATCTACAGACGACCGAGTTCGCGAACATCAGCTACGACGTGACGAGCAAGTTCACCGTCGAGGCGGGCCTGGTCCACTTCAGCTCGAACTCGCGCTACGAAAGTCCCTATGGCCAGTTCGCCTACGCGCCGACCACGCCCGCGCTGTCCGTCGATTCCTCGCACAAGGTGAACGGCAAGGTCGGCGTCAGCTACAAGGTGACCGACAAGCTGCTGCTTTACGCCAACTTCGCGCAGGGCTTTCGTGACGGCGGCGCGAACTCCGGCTTCCCGTCCTCCTGCTACGCCAATGGCGTGCCGCACCAGTACGTGCCGGATACCCTCAACAACTACGAGCTCGGCTGGAAGTCGACAAGCCTCGGCGGGCGACTGGTCTTCAACGGCGCCGCCTACCTGATGAAATGGCGCGACCTGCAGACCCTCATCTACGACATCGATATCTGCGCACCGAGCAGTTTCAATGTGAATGTCGGCGATGCGCGCGTGTACGGCGCCGAGACGAACGTCGAGCTCAAGGTCAACGAGAACTGGTCGACCCAGGCCGCAACCAGCTACACCGATTCGCACCTGGTCTCTAGCCCGTTCGCGACCTTCCAGGGCAACGTCGGCGAGCGCCTGCCATTCGTGCCGTACTTCAGCTACAGCTGGAACCTTCGCTACCAGCGACCGTTCAGCGCAGCGCTCTCTGGCTACGCGCAGTTCGACGTTGCCCACAAGGGCGACATGTGGAACGACCTGCACGTCGCGGGATCGAACGGCTTTGGCCGGATCCTGCAGCCGTCGTACTCGATCATGAACCTGCGCCTCGGACTCACGCCGGGCGATGGCCGCTGGCTCGCCGAGGTCTACGTTCGCAACCTCGCTGACAAGAACGCGATCATCTACAGCAATACCGGCAACTTCGATCTGCGCGAGACCACCAACGAACCGCGCGTCATCGGCGTACGCCTGAACTACCGCTTCGGCAAGGAAACAAATTCGGAGTGAGCGACGGTGTCCGGAGCGACCGCGAGGTCGCGCCGGGCAGCCGCGGACGCCTCGCGGACGTTATCACCGGTACGACCGACGCAGAGTCGCCGCTCTGGCGTCGCGAGCGACCGACCCGTGAGCCGCGACGAGGTGCCATACTGCGGGCGCTCGGAGAAGCCCATGGCAAGGGAAAGCTGGCGCTACTCGACCTTCCTCGCCGGGCTCTTGGGCAAAGGCGCCCGATTCCTCTTACGGTGCGCCGGCGCGGATGCACGCATCGCCTGCGCATGTGCTGTCGCGGCAGCGCTTCTCGCAGCCCCCAGTCGCGCCGATGACGCACCGGCCCCAAGCGTGCTCGTGCTGGTGAACTTTGACCTGATCGACGTATCGCAGGCAGTCGCCAGTGTGTCGATCCGAGAATCCGCAAGCGAGCAAACGCGCGAGAATCTCCTCGCGGCGCTCAGAGAGAATGTAGCCCTCTCCAATCGCTTTACTTTCGAGGAATGGCCGGCGGCGTCTCCCGATGAGCAGCTGATCATCCGCAATCATGTTGCGGCCGCGGTGCACGCGGCACGACAGGGTCTGACACTCCTGACCAGCGACGACGCCGTGTGGGCGTATCTGAGGGAAGGCCTTCCGTATTCCGTCGGCCCGGGGCTGGCTTTCCTGGCCGACCACTCGCGTGCCGACACCGCCCTGATCGTCGTCGGCCACCGGGTCAGGCAATCGACGGGCCGGGTGCTCGGATTGTCCGCGCTGGCGATCGGAACGTTTTTCACCCCGGCGCCCGGAATCCTGGGGCTCCCCACTATCGGGGTCAGCTCGTATGCACTCGCCGTGCTGCTCGACCTGCGGACAGGGCGACTCCGCTGGGCGAGTTCGGACACCGGATTCCTCGCCGACCCGACGCATCAGGAGGACGCGAAACGCTTGATTGACAAGCTCTTCGCAGGTTACCCGCTGAAGCCCGTCCGCGACTCCAACGGACACTGAGACCGTGCATTGCCGCGTGAGTCTGTCGGTCTGCGCGGTCGTTCTGGCGGTCACGATCCCGCACTCGACCGCGGCTGCTGTGGCCCCCGCCCAGCTCGACGAATCTCGCTGGGCGGAACGGGAGCTCGATGGCTCCCCCTACATCCTGCGTGACCCGGTGGTCACCGAATTCATCGCTAGCGTATCGAGGCGCGTTTGCGTTGGAATTCCGGGAACCGCCGGCGGCGCGAGAATCTATGATTCGCCGGACGCGTTCTCATTTGCGCTGCCGACGGGCGGAGTCTACATCAGCGGCGGGCTTCTGCTCCGTGTCGCGAGCGAGAACGACGTCGCCACGTTGATTGCGCGCGAATGCGCGGCTGTAGCACTTGAAGCAAGCGCACGCTCGGACCGTGTCCGGACGGACGTCTGGCTGCTCTTCCTGCGATTTGAGCGCGTGCCGCTCCTGCCGAACTTGTGGGCGCCAGCAACCATCCGCGGCGCCGCCGAGGAGGCTGAGCGGGCAGTCGACCGTCGAGCTCTGCAGTTGCTCGCGAACGCCGGATACGACGGCGCCACCGCAAGTTCGCTATTCCGGCGGCTTGCCCGGGACGCGTCGCGGGTATCTTCGAGCCAGCATTTCTACGCCGTTGACCGTGCGGGCATGAAGCAGCGGGCCGATCACTGGGCGTCGCTGGTCGCCGATCACGGGCCCGATACCGGCAACGCCGGCGTTCCCATGCCCGCCGCGCTGGCGAGAATAGCGGAGCGCCAGTATGCCGTGCTTGTGCGATTTGGGCGCGAGCGGGACGCCATTGCGCTTCTCGAGAACGAACGCCGAACCGAAATGCTGGGGTCCGCGGGGGAATTCTGGTTGGGCGAGGCGTACCGCAGACGCGCAAGTCGCGGGGACTTCGAATTGGCGGACGCTGCCTATCGGCGCGCCATGACCCGGGAACCTGCGGATCGCCGAGCTATCGCGGCACTTGGGCGCATGCAGGTAGCCAAGGGCAATCGCCAGGACGCGTTGGCGCTCTTTCGACGCTACGTGGCTCTCGCTCCAGATGCACTTGATCACACGGCGATTCAGGCCGAGATCGCGCTGCTGTCGGAGTCACCGCCATGATGCCGGCGCGACTCACGCTGCTGGCGTTCGCGGTGGCGGTGGCACCGAATTCCGGAATGGCCACCGCTGAGTCGTCGGCGCGCGAGGCGAGAGCGGCGACGTCGCTACCCATACCTGGGACTCGTTGCCACGCGACCCTTCCCGCCGGCTGGGTCACGACATCTGCGGGCGTCGATCTGCTCGAGTTCGTGCACGACGGCCCCGAGATCGATCGGATCACGGTCCGATGGCGCCGTCCATGGCTGGTGGCAAACGGGAGTGGCAGAGTACCGAGGAACGTCGACGAGCTATATGTTTATGCCGAGAAATTGCTTTCGAAGTTCGCCATCGCCGGGGACGGGACGCCACCGGAAGTTCGTCGCATAGGCATTCGCTCTGACACCGCCGTCCCGATGTTCGACATTGAACTCCGCTATTGGACTGATGGCGTGGAATTTGGCCACCGGATCGGCGGATGGATTACGGAAGGCTGGCTGATCACGATCGAGTATCGCGCTCCGACGTTGGTCTACTTTGATCGCGACCTGCCCACCTACGATCGCGTGCTGGTCACGGCTTGCGCACCAGGTGCTCGCTAGGCCAATGTATCGACGATGGCCGTATGCGGGCGCTGCGCGATCCTCGATCCACCATAGCGGATCCCAAGTTCAGCGCGAGGGATCCTGCTGGGCCGACGGACTGACCTGCGGATCCGCCGGCGTTCCTAGGTCGGCGCGCAGCACGGCATTGACCTCGTCTGCGATCTGGGCGTTGCGTCCCACGCCGTAGCCGCTGTGAATGCTCGCGATGCGGCCATCCCGACCGACAATCACCATCAATGGAATGCCAGGCACGCCGTACGCAGCGAACGCCTTGTGACGGGGATCCGTAGTCAGCATCAGCGTGAAGTCTCTCAGGATGTGACGCACCTCCGGAAACCGATCGGCCGGGTCCATGTTGACCGCGACGACCTGAACGCTCCCCTTGGCCGCGCGTTGCAGGTTCTCGAGAGCAGGCAGCTCTTCGCGACAAGGCTCGCACCAGGATGCCCAGAACGTGGCGACCACGACCTTTCCCGCGAAATCGGCGACCGTCACGTCCTTGCCCTTGGCGCCACGACCAAGCGCGAGCGGGGCCGATTGGCCGACCAGGGGCGGAGAGGCGATCGTCGGCGCCACCACGGTGAGGGCTAGAGCCAGGAATATCAGCCTCCTGAGTTGTCGCCGATCAAATCCAGTGGATGCCGCCGCCGTGTAGGAATCTGACACGGTCCGCGACGGAAAGCTTGCTGCCATGTGGTGCGCAGCCGCCAAAATCAGTGAAGATCCGACGGGTTCGCGGGGCCGACGGGCAGGCTTTCGCGCAAGAAAGTCTCTAGGGCGGTCAGTACGCGAGTACGACTACTGCCGCGCGATTGCCAGTCGTTCTCGTCCTCGATTGAGACGACAGTCACGGCCTTTCCAGACTTCCTCAATGCTTTCGCCATTTCCTCCGATTGTGACCGTGGCACGATCGTATCGTTCTCGCCGTAGATGAGCAGGATCGGGACCTTGATGCGCTCCACGGCATTGATGGGCGACCTGGCGCCGAGCGCCGAGTCGCCAGGAACGCCGATGCGCTTGGTCCAGAAGGTCTGCGCGTTCGAAATGTAGCGATAGAGGGCCGGGACCTGATCGCGCGACAGAGCCCGCAGGTCCGATATTCCGCTGATACTGACGGCACAGCGGTAGAGATCGGGTGTAAACGCCGCGCCCACGAGCGCCGAAAATCCTCCGTAGCCCGCGCCCACGATGCAGACACGCCGAGGATCCGCAACGCCCTGCGCCACGAGCGCCGCGACGCCGTCCGTGACGTCGTCCTGCATGCGGCCGCCGAGTTCACGAAATCCCGCCTCTTCAAACGCTCTCCCAAAGCCCGTCGAGCCGCGAAACTGGGGTTGGAGCACGGCGTATCCTCGGCTCGCAATGAACTGCACGAACCAGCTGAACCGCGGATAGTCCCGCGCCCACGGGCCATCGTGCGGCACGACCACCAGCGGCAATGGCCCTCCCGCGGCGCCCGGTGGCAACGTCACGTATGCGGGTATGTCAGCTCCGTCGCGCGCCTTGTAAGTGAATTCCCTGAAGCCGCCGAACGCTGCCGACGCAAGTCCCGGATACTCCTCTGCGGCGATGTCCGCCTTGTGCGATCCGAAGTCGATCAGATAGTAAAGAGGCGGGGTAGTGGGCGAATCGACCCGGGCCAGAGTACGAGAATCGTCCTGCGACCAGCCGTATACCTCGACGCGTCGCTTTGGAAACGCACGTTCCACGCGCTGCTGTCGCTCGAGCGCCTTCGCATCCAGCCAGTGTACGTCGCCGCCATCGCCGCTAAGGCGAACGCCTATGACCGCGTTGGAGTAGGGATCACGGTAGACTCCGCTGACATCCTGGAGCGGGTCTTCGTAGATGAGGGTCGGCGGTGACCCATCGAGCGGGACAGCCCACGCGCCAATCCGGTCGCCGCCCTTTGTGTCCAGTTGGACGAGCGAGCGCCCGTCGACAGTGACACCCTGAATCCGAATGGAATCCGCGTCATTGCTGCGCAGAATCTCGCGCACCTTCTCGCCGTCGAGCGCCAGCACCCTGAAGGAGTGCTGCTTGTAGTCCCAATCCTCGCGCGCGAGTGGTGTGCCGTCGCGGTTGATGTACCACCGCACGGTGTCCTGATTGCCGATCTTGACGATCGTCGCCAGACCCGTGCGGGTATCAACCTCCAGAAGGCAGTTTGCCAGGAGCTGCCGGCACGGCCCGGCGGTCGCCATCGAAATGACATGCTCCTTCGAGATCCGGGCTGCGACGAGGCCTGCCGTGGCTCCTACCTTCGATTTGACCGAAGAGCCCGTATACACATAGTTAGAAGGCAGCACGCGGCCGTCCCCGCCGCCGACGTCGTGCGCGATCACATGGTGCAGTTCGAAGGCTCTGGGTTGCGGAGTGTGGTAGGTCGTGGTGCTGCTGATATGAATCAGCAAAGTCTCGTTGTCGTGCCAGTAGATGCCTTGAAGCTTTCCTGTTTCCGGTAGCTGGAGGATTCTCTGGGGCTTGCGCGCGTCTACGTCGAACATGACGACCCGCGGCTTCGCGTCGTGACGATCGATCCATGCAAGCCAATGCCCGTTCGGACTCAGTACGGCGTCCGTTTCAACGGGCAGCACGCCGAAAGCGGCCGCATCCGGCGCAGCGGCCAACGCCGGGAGCGCGGCGGCCGAGGTCACGCGGACGGTCAGCGCAACCGCTGCGGTCACTGCAAGCCCAAGAACTCCGAAAGGAATGCGCGCTCGCGCCAACGAGCGCGCTCCTCGCTTCGTATCACCGTTGCTGTGTGCCATCGTCCTCAAACTCCCGGCCGTCCTGACGGGTCGTTGCCCCACACCCGCGCGTGCCACCGCGCCGATCCAAATCTCGCTAGGTCCGCGCCGCCCCGCGCGGCGTTCCTTCGCGGACGAGATTAGCCAGCAGCACGTCGACGAGTGTGCCGCTACCGGCACCGGCACCGGCCACGACATCGGGCACGAGCTTCACGCCGCCCTTGGCGAGTGCCTCGGCAACCTGAACCATGGCGTAGTTGCCAGACTCCATCGACGCGATCTTGAGCTTGACGACCTCCGCCTCGGCGCCGCCGACGGCGCGAGTCTTGGAAGCCTCGGCATCGCCCACCGTCCGCACCACCGTTGCGTCGGCATCGGCGTTGATCTTCTTCGCCTGCGCCTGCCCTTCTGCGGATTTCACGCTGGCCTGCGCATTGAAGTCGGCAATGGCCACCTGGCGCTCGGCATCGACCACCTTGGCCTGTGTGGCGGCGAGGGCAGTCGCCTGTTCGAGCTGCTGGCGCACGACCTGTGCCTCGCGCTGCGTATCGTAGGTGACGCGCTCCTGCTCAGCGATCTTGCGATCGGTGAGCGTCTTCATCAGCTCTTCAGGGGGAACGATGTCGCCGATGAGCGTGTCGACCGCGCCGACGTTGTATTCCTTGAGCGCCGCGGAAATAGCGTCACGCGCCTCACCCTGGCGCAGCGAGCGATTCTTCAGGAAGTCGATGATGTCGGACCCCTGCGCGGCGTTTCGGAAGTAGTTGCCGATGGTCGGTTCGAGCACTTGCGTGACGAGCGCCGACATGTCGCCGAAGCGGGCAATGACCTTCGGCGCGTCATTACGCGGAATGTGGATGATCTGCGAAACGTCGAGATTGAACTTGAAGCCGTCGGCGGAACGCACGGTGATCGTCGACAGGTTCTTGTCGAGCTGGTGCGCTTCGGTCTTGCCGGTCGCCCAGTTGAGGACCACGTTCGCGGTCGGCACGTTAGTCACCCGGTGGGTGTAGGGATTGATGGGATACTTGCCCGGGTCGAGCGGCTCCACCCACACGCCCTTTTCACCCTTGGTGACGAGGTTGCCGTGCTGGAACGTGTCTCCGGTCACGTCTTTGCCCTCCTTGCCGACGAAGGCGATGACGACGCCGACGTGCGCGATCGGTACGTCGACCATGTCAACAATTTCGACGGTCGCGAATCGCGGGTTGATGAAGTATCGCCCGCCGAGCAGCACCTGCTCCTGCAGACCCTTATTACCGTGCGCGTTCACGAAGGCCTGCGGGCTCTGGAACATGTTGTGTCCCGGCACGATCCCCCCGGCGATTTCGCCGGTATCGAGCGGCTCGCCTTCCCGGGTCGTGACGATTCCGACCTTGTTCTCCGGGATGTCGACGACGTCGGCGAGCGTGACCGAGAACAGGAAGGGGTTGATGCGATAGGTGCCCGGAGCGATGACGGCGACCTGCGGACCACGTTCGCCGCCCCCGTCCATGAATGCCTGCGCGTCCTGGAACGAGTTGCAGTCGACATGGCGCGCAATCACGCGACCAGTCGGGAGCGGATTCCCGTCGCGAGCCTCCACCACGCCGATCTTGCCAGGCGGGATCACGACGGCGTCCGCCAGCGTCACCTTGAAGAGCAGCGTGTTGATGCGATACGTGCCCGGCGGGATCACCGCCATCTGCGGACCACGTTCACCGCCGTTGGCGAGGAAGGCGCGCGCGTCCTGGAACGAATCGCACGCCACCTGGCGGGCCACGATACGGCCGCTGCCGAGCGGTTTGCCGTCGCAGGACTCGACGCAGCCGACGCTGCGCGGAGGGACCGTGAAGAACGCGACGATCTCCACGGTGTACTGCCACGGCCAGAGTCCTACGTGCAGTCCGGGAGCGAGGGTGTCCGCCTGGAATCCTGCTTCACCGTTGAGGGCGATGATGCGCCCGTCTGGGAGCCGTCGGTTCGCGCCGAAGAGGACGAAACGCTTGGTGACGAGCCCGATGCTGTCATCAGGTACGACGATCACGCCGCAGAGTCTGAGCACCTGCCGATAAAGACCGATCAGCAGCAGCACGAGGGCGACGGCGAGCAGCGATTTCCAGTGGTCGAGGATGCTTTCCATGTGACTTTCACTCCTGAGCGGTAGCCGGACGCCCATCGTCCGATCCGCGCGTCTCTGGGTTCGGCGGAAATTCTAGGTCGCGCGCCCGATCGCGCCGCGGCCGCCCGGCGGGGGCCATTGCCAAGTCGTTGACTCCGCCCCGCATTTGAGTTGTGTAAATTTCACCGCCCGGACGATTCCCTCCGTTCGCCTTCCGATTGGCGGGAAGGATGGAGGGGGGCGATACACGCCTACCGCACTGCCGCGCTTCAGGCACGGTCCCTAGCCCGCGCCGCCGCCTCCCTGCGCATCGCATTCTCGTGGCCGCTGGGCCTTTTGCACGAGTACAGCATGTCGGGCGCGAGAGGCGCAATTAGGGTTTCGGGGCAGATCCGGAGGTGCCCCGACGCCCGTTTCGCGGGTATCGCTAGTCCAATCCCCTAAAGATCCGCGCCCGCCGGACGATAAGTCAGGAATGGCCGTACCCGGTGCGGTCCCGTGCGCCCGGGCAGTCCACGGCGGCGGAGGCGACCGACCGGAATCCGGTGGCTCAGGGCGCGCAAGATGCGGCGATCGGTTGGAGCAAGAGCTGGCTGGACGTGGGCGCTTGCCGCCTGCCTCCTCATTGCACTGCCGCAGCGGGCGCACGCCTGGTGGGACTGTAACTGGGCTTACCGGACGCCGATCGCCATGAGCGCGCCGTCCGGCGCCCAGACGAACTACCTCCTCGAGGTCATGCTCGACCCGAGCGACCTGCCGAACTACACGTGGTCGGGTCTCGATGCCGACCTGCGGGTCGTGGACCAGGACGACAAGACGGCGCTGTCGTTCTTCGTGCAGCCGCGCTCCGCGTCGACGCAGGTGGTGCGGCTATGGGTGCTGTTCCCGAGCTTGCCGGCGTCGACGCGCACCATCTACGTCTACTACGGCAACTCGAGTGCGACGAGTGCCTCGAGCGGCACGACCGCGCTGGCGAAGGCAAGCGCGGGCGTGCGGCTCTGGACCCGCAGCTACGCCGGCTCGGCATTCACCTCCGAGGCGCAGTACTACACGTCCTGGAACGCGAGCAAGGACAACGTCTCCGGCTACGGCTGTGCGATCGCGACCAGCTTCAACGGCCAGAACAACACGTCGCTGTTCGGCAGCGGCACCAACATCGGCTGGAACTACACGACGATCCTCTATGTCGCGCCCTCGCAGGCGGGCACCTGGCAGTTTCGCTGGGGCCCCGACCTGGGACTCGGTGGCGGACTGTTCGTCGACGACGTGCCGCTGCAACAAAAGTGGGGCACGGACCTCTGGTGGAGTTCAAGCTGGAGCACGGCGGCGCAATTGCTGCAGGGTTCCGTCACGCTCGCCGCCGGATACCACGTGATCCGCGGCCTTGGCGACGAGGGCTGCTGTGATGGCGGCCAGGAGCTGGATGCGATGGCGCCCGGCGGTTCGTGGAACGCGCTGGGCACGCCGAAATACGCCACCCAAGGGCCGAGTTGCCAGGTGTCGCTGGCCACCCCGCAGACCTCACAGTCGCGCTCGACGTCCGGCGCGAGCTGCTCGATGCCCGCCACGTTCCAGATCCGCTACTCGAACTACGGCCTCTATTGTCTCAACCAGTCCGTCACGCTGACGGCCCTCGACTCCTCCGGCAATCCGTACACGACCTACACCGGGACGGTGACGCTGACGACGACGACCGGACGTGGCACGTGGACGCTGACTAGCGGGAGCGGAACACTGAGCGATCCCACGCCCGACGATGGCCAGGCGACCTATACCTTTCCCGGAGGACAGTCCGCCGCGACATTCGCACTGAGCTACCGGTCCGGCGCGTCGCCGGTCACGGTCAACGCCAACCAATCATCGCCGACCGTCATCAGCGACGATGGCACACAGGGCTCGATTGCGTTTTCGCCGAGCGGATTCACGGTGACGTCGTCGCCGTTCTCCAGCCCGGCCGCTGGCGTGCCGGCTTTCGCCTCGCCGCAGACCGCGGGCACGAGCTTCAACATATACCTGACGGCATACGGCCAGTCGCCGACGGACGCGACCTGCGGGATCATCACGAACTACAGCGGCGCCAAGTCGCTGAAGTTCTGGTCCACCTACGTCAATCCCGCCTCCGGCACGCTACGCGCCTCGATCAACGGCACGTCGGTTGCCACCGCGGAAACGTCCGCCGCCGCCCAGAGCATTACCTTCAGCGGCGGGCAGGCGACCGTGGTCGCGAACTACAAGGACGTCGGCAGCCTCAGCCTGTCGATGAAGGACGATACGACCGGCAACGCGAGCCTGCCGACGGGAATCCGCGGCAGCACCGGCAGCTTCGTCTCCCGACCGGCGAACTTCGTGGTCACGGGCATCAAGCGCACCAGCGATGGCGTGGCGAACCCTGCCGCGGGCACGGCGAGCGGCACGGTGTTCATCGCGGCCGGCCAGGCATTCACGGCCACGGTGACGTCGGTCGAGTCGGGCGGCAATGCGACGCCAAACTTCGGCCAGGAATCCCCGGCCGAGTCGGTTCGCTTCGACGTCGGCCTCGTCGTGCCGGCGAGCGGGCATGCGCCGAGCGTCACAGGCACGGTCGGCGGCTTTTCCAACGGCGTCGCCACCGGCACGGCGCTCTCGTGGCCCGAGGTCGGCGTCGTGACGCTCGTGCCACGTGTTGCCGACGGCAGTTATCTTGCCTCCGGTGACGTCGTCGGCTCGGCGACCGGCAACGTCGGCCGGTTCATCCCGAACGCGTTCGCGACCTCGCTGAACACGCCGGTGCTCGGCACGACCTGCGGCGCGGGCGGCTTCAGCTACATCGGTCAGCCGCTCACGTACACGGTACCGCCGGTGCTTACGGTCACCGCGCAGGCCCTGGGCGGGGCGACCACCCAGAACTACACCGGCGCGCTGTTCAGGCTCACGAACGCGACGCTCACGGGCCGCGCCTACACCGCGACTCCGGCAAGCCCGGCTCTCGACACGTCGGGCCTGCCGGCGACGAGCTCGGATCCTGCGATTGCCGACCTCGGCACCGGTGCGGGAACGCTCACCTTCAGCGCCGGGAGTGGGCTCGCCTTCAACCACGCCAGCGTGGTCGCGCCGTTCAACGCGAACATCGCGCTCTCGATCAACGTCGTCGACCTCGACGGTGTCACTGCCGCGAATCCGGTGACCATCGGCTCGGGGTCCGGCATCGCGTTCAGCGCCGGTAGTGCACAGCGCTACGGCCGGCTGGCTATCAAGAATGCCGCTGGGTCGGAACTGCTCGATCTGCCGGTGTCGCTGACGACGCAGTACTACCTCGGCAGCGGCCAGGGCTTCGCAACGAACAGCGCGGATGCGTGCACGACCGCGCCGACAATCACATTCTCGAACTACCAGCTGAATCTCTCGGCCGGCGAAACTTGTGTCCGTGATTCGGGCAATCCGGGCACATCGGGGCAGGGCTGCGCAGCCGCTGCGGCATCGCGGTATCGCGCCACGGCCGTCGCGGGCGATTTCAACCTGATCCTCGCGGCGCCGGGCGCGGGCAACTCAGGTGCGCTCACGATTTCTGCGTCAGCGCCCGCCTGGCTGCGGTTCCCATGGAATCAATCCACCGGGACGCAGACGAGCCCGAGCGGCATCGCGACGTTTGGCGTCTTCCCGGGCCCGGCCTCGCGCGTGCATGAACGCGAGGTCTACTGACTTCCGCCGACACGCCGGTAGCCGCTCCCAGAGCCTCCTGCGCATCCGATGACGCGCCGTCCGCTGCCGAGAGCGCTCCCACTTGACTTTGCTTTTTGGTTAATTCACTATTCAGTTACATGAACACACTGGATCAGACCTTTGGTGCTCTGGCAGACCCGACCCGGCGGGCCATCCTGTCGCGCCTCGCACGCGGCGAGGCGACGGTCGGCGAGCTGGCCCGGCCGTTCTCGATCTCACCGCCTGCCATCTCGCGTCACCTGCGGGTACTCGAGGCAGCGGCGTTGATTACCAACGAGCGCCGCGGCAAGCACCGGTTCTGTCGATTGAGGCCGGCGGCGCTCGAGACCGCGGCCGAGTGGATGGACTTTAACCGGCGCTTCTGGACCGGCAGCCTCGAAAGGCTCGCCGAGCACCTCGGGCGCCCCGCAGGAGCGAAACAACCATGAGCATTCACGACGAGTCGACCCTGGAAATTCGTCGGACGTTCGACGCGCCGCCCGAGCGGGTATTCGATGCCTGGCTCGAGCGCGAGGAGTGGCAGGCGTGGATCGGCCCGGAAGGCGTCGACTGCGAAGTACCGCTGCTGGAGCCACGGGTCGGTGGTCGCTACCGCATCGACATGCGACTGGCCGATGGCCGCCGGGTACCGGTCGCCGGCACCTTCACGCGGATCGAGCGTCCGCATGTGCTCGCGTTCACCTGGGGCTGGGACGGCGATCCCGCCCGGCAGAGCCAGATTACGCTCACCTTCACCGCACACGGCGGGCAGACCGAGTTCCTGCTGCGCCAGGAGGGCCTCGGGACGATCGCCAGTCGCGACGATCACGGGCGTGGCTGGGCCAGCGCACTGGGTAAACTCGACCGGTATCTGGTGGCCCGTGGTGCGCCCGGCGCGGTCAGCGTCGGGCAAGCGCAGGCAGCGCACCTCTGATCGGACCCGGGGGGTCAGGACTGCGCGGCCGCACTCCGTTGCAGCACAGGCGAGGACCGGGCGGGAGCACGGAAGATGCTCTCGACGCCGGTCTCGCTGACCCACGACCCGCGCAGCAGCGCCTCGAACCGCGCCGCGGTCACCGGACGCTGGATCAGGTACCCCTGCAGCTCGTCGCACTCGAGCATTACGAGCGTATCGCGCTGCTCCTTCGTCTCCACACCCTCCGCGACCGTCCGCAGCCTTAGCGCCCGACCCAGCGAGATGATCGCCTGGACGATCGAGCGAGCGTCATCGAGATGGGCGATCTCGGCGACGAAGCTACGATCGATCTTCAGGCAGTCGATGGGCAGCCGCCGCAGCAAGTTCATGCTCGAATAGCCCGTGCCGAAGTCGTCGACGGCGACGCTGGCACCGAGCGCCTTGATGTCTGCGAGCACACGCGCCGAATACTCCGCGTTGTTCATGACGGCGCTTTCCGTCAGCTCGATCTCGAGCTGGGCCGGACTGACCTGGTGGCGTTCCGTCACCTGGCGGACCTCGTCGGCAAAGCGTCCCTCGCGCAGCTGCACGGCCGAGACGTTCACCGCCACGCGGATCGGCGGCAAGCCCGCCGCTTGCCACTGGCGTAGCTGCGAGCAGACCTCGTCGAGGACCCAGCGGCCGATCGGCACGATCAGGCCGGTCTCCTCGGCGACCGGAATGAATTCGTTGGGCGGTACGACGCCGCGGGTCGGATGATGCCAGCGCAGCAGCGCCTCGGCGCTGGCGATCCGGTTCGTCGCGACATCGAGCTTCGGCTGGTAGTACACCTCGAACTGATTCGACTGCAGCGCCCGCCGCAGATCGTTCTCGAGGTCGAGCCGGCCCTCGCTGCGGCGCGCACCATCGGTGTGATAGAAATGCGCGCGGTTGCCGCCGAGGCCCTTGGCCTCGTAAAGCGCCGTTTCCGCGTGCGCGAGCAGCGTCTCCGCGCTGCCGCCGTCGTCCGGGAATACCGCCACCCCGACGCTCACCGAGACGTGCAGCTCGACGTCATTGACAACGAACGGCGTCGCGAAGGCGCCGACGATGTCGTGCACGGCGAACTCGAGCTCGGCGCGGCTCGCGAATCCACGCAGCGACAGCATGAAGTCGTCGCCGCTGCCACGGGCGAGTGTCTCGACCTGCGGGACGCTGTGCGTCAGCCGCTCGCCAACTACCGCCAGCAAGCCGTCACCCATGCGGTGGCCCAGCGAGTCATTGATCAGCCGGAAGCGGTCGAGATCGAGCGTCACGACCGCGAACGGTGGCGGCTCGGGCTCCGCATCGCGGATCGCGGCTTGGAGCCGGCTCGCAAAGGACTGGCGGTTCGCAAGTCCCGTCAGGGGATCATGCCAGCGCTGGTACTCCAGGGCGGCGTCGGCCTCCTGCAGTTTCGCGACGTGCTCACGGAGCCGTCGGGCAACCCGCGCGTCGACGAGCGCTAGCAGCAGCGTCAGCGTCAGCAGCGAGACGGTGATTAGGCTCAGGCTCGCCGCGCCCCAACCGCGGTCGATCGCGACACCGCTGATGCAGAAGCTCGAGTCCGCAAAGCGCGAGGCCGCCATGCCGACGTAGTGCATGCCGCTGATTGCGAGGCCCATGACCGCCGCGGCGGCGATCCTGCCTAGCATGGCACGGCGCGAGTGCCCGCTCCGCAGATGGAAGGCGAGCCAGAGCGCCGTGGCGGACGCTGCCACGGCGATCAGCACGGAGGCTGTGACCAGCCACGGGTCGAACTCGATGTCGGGCGTCACCGTGATCGCCGACATGCCGAGGTAGTGCATGGCGACGATGCCCGATCCCATGAGCAGCGCGCCGGAAGCCAGCTGCCGGAGCCGCAGCCGGTCGCGGCTCGCGATGGAGAGTGCGAAGCCGCTGGTCAGGACGGCGATCAGCAGCGACGCACCCGTCAGGGGCAATCCGTAGCGCAGTCGAATCGGCAGGTGGAAGGCGAGCATGCCGACGAAGTGCATGGACCAGATGCCGCCGCCCATCGCGACGGCGCCACCCACGAGCCAGCGGTTCACGAGACCGCCAGAGGACTCGCTGACCCGCGCAACGAGCGTCAGCGCGGTGTACGACACGAGCATGGCGAGTGCGATCGAGAGCCCGACCAGCCAGCCGTTGTACGTCGCGATCAGCATGCGCTCCCTCTGTCGACCCGTCTGCGTCCTTATCGGCTCCGGCGCTCGGAATCTGCAGCGTCCACGGGAGCTTGCGCGAAAGTCAGGCGGGCACGGGGACAGGGTTAGGGGAGCGGCTGAGGCGCACCGTCGTTCGTGGACCCTGCGCGCCTGCGCTTCTTAAGTCGGAAACCGTCAGTCGCCGTCGGCCCCATCGCGGCGGACGGTTCATTGCCCGATTCAGTGACGAGCGTCACGCCAGGCGTGTGACAACCGCGATCCACACGCCGGCTCGGCAGCAGCGGCGGATGCCCGTCGGTCACGGAACGGGTCGCAGCGCCACGTCGAGGGTATTGCGCACTCCGCGCCGCAGCGCGCTTCGCCGGCGGCGCAGCCTCGCGATTCATCCTTTGTCTGATCGAGGCGGGGCCCACCGCTGCCGCTATCGTATGGGCAGACCCCGACCGCCCCTCCGGGTGCGGCCTGGGGCCTGCCGGCCGCGAGGGCGACCTCGCGGCCGTCTTTTACCGCCCGACGGCGACGGGCCGATCGGCGCCCAGCCTGCCGCGACCCGCGAGCCCGCCGGAGACGTCGGGCGACACGCGGCCAAACCGACGCTCGCGCCGGCCAAACTCCTCGAGCGCCCGCGTGAATTCGGTGTTGTCGAAGTCCGGCCATAGGCAGTCGACGAACACGAGCTCGGCGTAGGCGCATTCCCACAGCAAGAAATCGCTCAGGCGCTTCTCGCCGCCGGTCCGGATCAGCAGGTCGACCTCAGGACTTGGCGGGGAGTGATCGATGCGGGCAAGCGCCGCCAGGAACTCGCCCGGCTCGGCCCGCGGTCCCGTCAGCGCGCCCGCCTCGATCAGGCTGCGCCGCGACGAGTAGTCGATCGCGATCCGTAGATGCATGCGCTCGCCCGCCGAGGTGGTCCGTTCGCAGTCGTCGATGGCACCGATCAGAGCCGCATCGAGCCGTTCGCGCCGGCCGATGACGCTGACGCGGATCGACTCGGCGAGACAGCGATCGGATTGCAGGAGCAGGTGGCGACGCAGCAGGCCCAGCAGCGCCTGCACCTCACGGGCCGGCCGGTGCCAGTTGTCGGACGAGAACGCGTACAGCGTCAGCGTCGAGATACCTGCCGCAGCCGCCGCTCGTACGATGCGATCGACTGCCTGCGCGCCAGCGCGGTGACCAGCCTCTCGGTTGAGAAGACGGCGGCTCGCCCAGCGGCCGTTGCCGTCCATGATGATAGCCGTGTGCATGACATAGTACTCTGCGGGATAGAGTTAAGTGACAAAAAAACCTAAGGGCGACGGGTCGCGCGGATCACCGCTTCGACGTGGTCGAGGTATCGATGCAGCGCCGCGCGCCCGTCGCCGGTGAGCCGGTAGGTCGTGCGCGGGCGCCGGCCTTCGAAGGATTTGTGGCAGGCGAGGTAGCCTGCCTCCTCGAGCTTGCGTGCATGCGCACTCAGGTTGCCGTCGCTGACGCCGAACAGCGCCTTCAGCTCGCTGAAGGAGAGCTCTTCCGCGACGGCGAGCGCGCTCATGATGCCGAGTCGGACTCGTTCATAGACGAGCCGGTCGAAGCGCGCGTCATCGCTGGTCGGCCGGCCGGTGGGTACGCCGCGCAGGCGCTCCTGCTTTGCATCGGCGAGGGCACCGCGGCCCCGCGCGGTGGTGCGCGCGGACTTCATGCGGCCCGCCGAGCCAGCGCGCCGAACGCGAGGTGCAGACCCCCGAATCCTGCACCCAGCGCGAGCATCTGCCATGCCGGTGGAAGCGCGTAGGTCAGCAGGCCAAGCCCGACGAAGACCGCGCCGAACAGACCCAGCGTCTTGGTGGTCGGGGCACTTGCGGCGATAAGCGCACAGCCGTACAGGACCAGCCACGTACCCGGCAGCAGTTGCTCGTTCCCGGCCACCTTCAGCACCGCCGTCATGACCACCCCGCCAAACAGGCCCGGAAAGAGGCACAGCATGAAGCGGCGCAGCGGCGTACCAAACAGCAAGGAACCCTTGTGTGCCGACCGACGCGCGGACTCGCGAGCCATCCGCAATGCGCCCAGCGACGCCGCGAGCACGGCCGCGCCAATCCAGATCCAGAACCAGTACGGATGCAGGGCGGGCGCGGCCGCCAGCGCCGCCGCCAGGATGCCGACGGCGCCCATCGCGATGCCCGCCGAGCCGGGAATCGACAGGGAGACGGCTGCATCCATCGAGGCCCGGATGTACTGCAGCGTCGCCGCCGCGTGCGTGTCCAACGGAACGGTCTTGGGGCGGTCCACGAGCCGACGCTAGCCTTCAAGATTCTCGTCGTCAAGTACTCTCTGATACAGAGTCTACGGGCGCCGCCGCACCTCGTCGCCGCGCGTCAGCGCGCTGGAGCCCGGGCTTCGAACGACATCCCCGTGGCGTGCGCCGCCTGGAACCCCTTCCACAGGGATGCAGCCGGCGCGCCCGGACTGATGGCGCCGTAGGGTCGGTTCGCGTCCGGCCATGCGCCGTCATTCGAGTCGGGCACGAGGTCGTCGAGGTACGCCGCGCGCGATTCATCACCACGAACGTCGCGACCGAGGAACGCCGTGATGAAGTGCGCCTCGTCCGACGCCGTAGCCAAGGCGCGAGCCCGGCTACGGTCCGCCGTCGCGACCAAATCGCCGGAATCCGTCACGCTCGCACAGGAGCCGGTAGTAGCGTTCAACGTGGGGGAACTCCGGACGATCCGCAGGCAACGACCGCCATCGATGCAGCGAGAGCCCGATGACGACATCCGCGACCGTGAAGGCGTCGCCGGCGATGTAGCCCGACGTCCCACGCAACACGTCGTCCACGATCCGGACCATTTGCGCGCAAGCGGCCAGAGAACGCTCGATCTGCGCCGCATCCTGGTAGTCCGGTCGGCGCCGGACGAGCGCCAGGAACGCATAGCGCCAGCTGTTGTTGAAGTCCGAGACCTGCCAGTCCATCCAGCGCTCGACGCGGGCGCGGCCCGCGGCATCGGGGGGCAGCAGGTCGTCGCGGCCTCGACTCGCCGCCAGGTAGCGGACGATCGTGTTCGATTCCCAGACGACTTCGCCGGCATCGTCGATGACCGGGATCAGGCCGACGGGATTCAGCGCCCGGAACTCCGGTGCCGAGGTGGGGCGATGCGCACCGCCCCAGTCCTCGCGCTCCACGGCGAGGCCGAGCTCCTCGCAGGTCCAGAGCACCTTGCGCACGTTGATCGAGGCAGCGTGACCGAAAAGGCGAAGCATGCAGGCTCCTGGGTCCGGATCGCGGTCTCAAATGAAGCCAGGCACCTTGCTGGCAGGCGTGGTGGCCCGCGCCGCACGGCTCCCCGTCGCCGCGTGTCCGGCCAACGGAGGGCGCTTGCGGCCGGATTGTCGGGCCGCTCCACGATAGGCGACCGATCGGCCGAAGGCGAGACCGCCGCGCCTTCCGGGCCGGGCGTTCGCGGATCGGCAGCCGTCGAACGGCAACGGCGCGAGACCGTCTTGCCAGGCCGCGGGAGCTGGCTCCAGCGCGCACCGCTGGTGAACGTGGCGTGCTCGCTCGCCCAATTCCTTGGTGCTCGTCGCCAGCGCACGGGAACCCCGTACACTCGCGGCCATCGGCCTTAGCGCCGGAGGTGTACCTTGCGTGGCTGGCTGGTCTCTCTCGCTCTGATCTGTGCTGCGCTCCCGTCCGCGTCGTCGTCCGCGCCGCCCGACACCGCCGCCGGTCCGCTCGAAGGCGGCGACGTCGGCCACCAGCTCGTCGCCCGGCTCGAGCTCGACCGATACAAGGCGACGATCCGCGGACTGACGCGCTTCGGTGACCGGCGACAGGGTACCGACCGTAATCGCGCCGCGATCGACTGGATCGAGGCGCAGCTGCGAAGCTACGGCTGCACGAACACGGCGCGGGTGCGTTACGAGTATTCCGCCCCCGAACGAACGCCACCGACGTCCACGAAGTCCGTACCGCGCTCACCACCGGGCGGTGCGCGGTTCCGCGGCACGGTGGCGCCGACCGGCGTGAACGTCGACGCCGAACGGCAGCCGGACGAGCGCCTGCGAGCGCTGAACGCACAGCCTTCGGCCGGCACGGCGCGCGAGGAGGTGTACTGCACCAAGGTGGGCAGCGTGCACCCCGAGGAGATGTACCTCGTCGGGGCGCACATGGATGGCCACGGCTGGGGCGAGGCAGCCAACGACGACGGCTCCGGCACGGCGCTCGTGATGGAACTGGCGCGGATCTTCGCGGCGCCTGATGTGATCACGGATCGCTCGGTGCGCTTCGTACTGTGGAACAACGAGGAGACCGGGCTCGATGGTGCGCGCGCCTATGTCGCGCAGCGCGCGGCCTTGCAGGGCATCGAGGACCCACCGGGATCCGGCCGCTACCCGGAACCGCGCTGGCTCGGCATGGTCCAGCACGACATGATGCTCTTCGACCACGGCATGCCGCGCGCGGACGGCTCTGTGTCCAGGGAGCAGCGCGCGGAGGCGGACGTCAACATCGAATTCCAGTCGGCTTCGCGGCACGCTGAGGCCGCGCAGCGGCTGGCGTGGCTCTTCTACGCTGCGAACGAGGCGTATGCGTCCGACTACCCGGCCACGGTCGGCCCGCACATGACCAACACGGACAGCTCGGCGTTCATGGACCTCGTCCCCGCGATCAGCCTGCGCGAGAATGAACGCGGTCGAGAGATCGGTGCCGGCTGGGATCCGCACTGGCACCAGCCAACGGACGTCTACGCGACGTTCAGTGACGCCGACTTCCGGCTCGGCCTCAACGCCGCGCAAACCACGCTCGGGGCAATCGCGCGCCTGACGGGTGCAACCCTGAGGCCCTGATCGGCGCCGGGCGGGGCGAGCCCCGCACCGGCACCGCCAAGCCGGTCAGGCGACCTTGGTCTGGCCGCTCGACTGACCCTTCAGCAGGCCCTCGGCACGCAGCGCAGCCTGCACGCCGGGCCGCTCGGCCACCGCCTTCTGGAACGCCTGCAGGTTCGCGAAGTCGGTGAGGTCGAGCTTCACCGCGTGAGCCCAGCGCGTCACCGTGAACAGATACGCGTCCGCCACGGTGAACTGGTCACCGAACAGGAACGTGCGACCGGCCAGCTGCCGGTCGAGCAACCCATAGCGCTTGCGCAGGTAGGCGAGGCGCTCCTCCCGTACTTCGGGCGGCGTCTTCGGGTTGAAGAGCGGGCTGTACGTCTTGTGGATCTCGGAGGTGATGTAGTTCAGGACCTCCTGCAGACGCACACGCGCGAACGTGCCGTTCGCCGGCGCGAGCTTGGCATCCGGCTTCAGGTCCGCGAGGTACTGCACGATCGCCGGACCCTCGGTCAGCACTTCGCCGTTGTCGAGCCCGAGGGCCGGCACGTAACCCTTCGGATTCACGGCCCAGAAGTCGCCGTCGACGGCGATGGTCTTGGTACCTGTGTCGACCTTGACGAGTTCGAGCGGGATGCCGGCCTCCGCTGCCACGATGTGAGGCGAGAGGGAGCAGGCGCCGGGGGAGTAGTACAGCTTCATCGCAATCTCCGGTGGTGCGGGATGGCGCAAAGTTACCATTGGTACTTACCGATGTATAGTTACTACCTTCCCGTGAGTGAAAGAAACCACTATCCTCCAGGTAACCCGTGCCGGAGCTCCGCATGCCGCTCAAAGTCCGTCGCAGCACCGCCCCGCCGCCACCGCCCGGCTGTCCGATGGCCGCCTGCATGGCCGTGCTGGGCGGCGCCTGGACGACGAGCGTGATCTGGAAGCTGTCCGGCAACCCGCGCCGATTCGGTGAGCTGCAGCGAGACATCCCCGGCATCTCACCGAAGATGCTGGCGGCGCGACTGCGTTCACTCGAGGAGAAGGGCGTGGTGCGCCGCTCGGTGGCGCCGACAATGCCGCCTTCGACGGAGTACACGCTCTCGGAGCTCGGCCGTGAGCTGCTCCCCGTCATCGACGCGATCGTGCGCGTCGGTACCAAGCTGCGCGAGGGACCGGTCGCGGACGGTGCCCGCGCGAGACGGCGTGCCTAGCGGGATCCCGCGCCGGCGACTTGTTCCCGGAAGCGGCCCGTCTGGAAGAAGAGCTCGCCGGCCCGCGGGTGCGTGACGCGCATCGTAAAGCGGAACCAGCCTGCCTCTTCGTCGAGGTGTGCGACGTGGGTCTCGGGTACGAGCCGCGCGGGCAGCCAGAGCTTGCGGATCGTGCCGTCGCGACGGCGGCCGAGGTCGAAGTAATACCCGCGACTCACGAAGTGCAGCGTCCCGGCTGCCTCGTACACCCGCAGCGGCATGCACAGCCGTGCCGGCAATCGCTCGATGAGACCCTCGATCGGATCGATGACCTTGGTGGAGCGCACCTGGCACGGCGAATCACCCGGCCAGCAGTACTCTCGATTCCAGACCACGCCCGCGGCAGTGGGGTTCACGTGCACGACGGCGGGCACCCGCGTGCCGGTCCGCGGGACCACGGGCGTTCCCAGCAGACGGCACGCGAGGGCGACCAGTCGGCCGAGGCGGCTGGCTCGTACCACGTCGAATTCGCCCGCATAGTCGGCGGCGCGCGGCGGCTCGCCGAAGCGCTGCCGGACTGCGTCCGGCAGATGCCGCCACGCCTGGCTGCCGAGGAGAGCCTCGAGTCCGGCGACCGGTGCTCGCGTTCGGCGTCCGCATCGACCCGCAACTGCTCCCACCGTTCCTGCCATGGCCGCCCCCTAGTCGCCGAGCACCCGGGCGATTCGCTGCCCCATTCGCATCATCTTCAGTAGCGTCTTGCGTGGCAGTCCGCGGACGGCCTCGTACCAGCCAGTCACCGTCTCGAGGAACTCGAGCTGCCCACGGATTCGATCGCGCGCCTCCGGCGGGGTCTCGTGGTCGGACTCCAGCTGCGCGACGCAGGCACGCAGCAACGCGAGCGTCGGATCGATCTCGCGGCGCTTGCGCCCTTCGATGATCACGCGGATCACTTCCCAGGGATCATGCTGTGCCACGAAGCAGTCACGGCGGTCGCCGAGGGTGTGCGTGACCTGGACGAGATCCCAGGCGAGCAGTTCACGCAGACCGACGCTGACGTTCGAGCGGGCGATACCGAGGGTCTCGGAAATCTCGTCGGCGTGAAGTCCCGCGGGCGCGAGATAGAGCAGGGCGTGGATCTGCGCGACCGAGCGGTTCACGCCCCAGCGCCCACCCATCTCGCCCCAGTGGACGATGTAGCGCTGCATGACGGGCGTCAGTCTCATCGATCGGTTCCGTTATTTCTGTCGTAACAGAAATTATAGACTTCGCACCGGGGCACGCAAGTCCCGCGACGGACCCTGCCGACGTGTCGATCCCCGCCGCGCCGCTTCGTCGTAGGGGTGACGGAACCGGCCGGCATCGGTTGACGATGCCAGAAGTCGTTCCGCATCAATTACTTGGAGATGCGTCATGAAAGTAATGGTGCTCGTGAAAGCGACCAAGGAGAGCGAATCCGGGGTGCTGCCGACCCCCGAGCTGCTGGGCGCGATGACGCGCTTCAATGAGGAACTCATCCGCGCCGGCGTCATGCTCGCCGGCGAGGGCCTCAAGCCGAGCAGCGCCGGGCGCCGCGTGCATTTCGCCGGCGAGCGACGGACGGTGACCGACGGTCCGTTCGCCGAGACCAAGGAGCTGGTCGCGGGTTTCTGGCTGTGGCAGGTCCGGTCGGTCGAGGAAGCCGTCGAGTGGGTGAAGCGATGCCCGAATCCGATGCTGTCCGATTCCGACATCGAGATTCGCCCGCTGTACGGACCGGAGGATTTTGCCGAGCTGATGACGCCGGAACTGCAGGCGCTCGGCGAGGACCAGCGGCGGCGGCTCGAGCCAAACGCCTGACGCCAGACCCCGGGAGACTGTCCATGCCACAAGCCATTCCCTATCTTTCCTTCGACGGCCAGTGCGCCGAGGCCATGTGCTTTTACGAGCGCGTGCTCGGTCTCGGTGCGCGAATCGAACTGATGCTGAGCGGTACCGACACGCCGATGGCGGCGCAGATGCCGAAGGAATTCGCGCACCGCATCATGCATTGCCGCCTGGCGTTCGCGGATGGCTCGCATCTGTATGCCGGCGACGCCCCCGGCCACCTGCCGTACGGCGGCATGAAGGGTATCGGGGTGGCCCTGAACTACCCGACGGTCGCCGAGGCCGAGCGGGCCTTCCGCGCGCTCGCAGACGGCGGTCAGGTGTCGATGCCGCTGGCGCCGACCTTCTGGGCGCGCTCCTTCGGCATGCTGACGGATCGCTACGGCACGCCGTGGCTCATCAACGGCGAGCCGATCCCGGTGCAGGCACCGGAACCCTCACGCGCGGCATACTGACGCCAGGCAGGATTGCAGGGGCGGTGACCGATGGCATACATGCTGCTGGTGGTGGAGAAGGTGGGGGACCGCGAGGCGCGGTCGGAGGCCGACGGTCGCGTCCTGTATGAGCGGATGCTTGCATTCAGCGCCGACCTCAAGCAGCGCGGACTGCTGACCCTGAGCCAGTCCCTGAAGACCGATGCCGCCGGCGTGCGCGTGACGAACCGCGACGAGCGGACCGTGGTCCGCGACGGCCCGTTCGCCGAGGCGCGCGAGATGGTCGGCGGGTTCTTCCTGCTCACCTGCGCGACCCGCGCCGAGGCGGTCGACATCGCGCGCGCGTGTCCCGCCGCGAGCTGGGCGACCATCGAAGTGCGTGAGCTCGGACCCTGCTTCCAGTGACCGAATTGCCGCCACAGGAGGCCGTGCGCAAGCGCATCGCCGCGGTGTGGCACATGGAATCCGGCAAGCTGGTCGCCCGCCTCGCACGCATGCTGCGCGACGTCGGCCGCGCCGAGGAACTCGCGCAGGACGCGCTGGTCGCGGCACTCGAGGACTGGCCGCGATCCGGAGTTCCGGAGAATCCCGCCGCCTGGCTGATGACTACCGCGAAGCACCGCGCGGTCGATGAACTACGCCGGCGCCGGCTGCATGAGCGCAAGGCCGCCATGCTGTCGTGCGACGTCGAGCCCGCGGGGGAGGGCGACGACGCGGAACGTGCCGTCGACGAGGACATCGGCGACGATCTGCTGCGGCTGATGTTCGTCGCCTGCCACCCGGTGCTGTCGGTCGACGCGCGCGTCGCGCTGACGCTGCGGCTGCTCGGCGGGCTCGGCACGCCGGAGATCGCGCGCGCTTTTCTCGCCAGCGAGGCGACGATCCAGCAGCGCATCGTGCGCGCCAAGCGAACGCTGGCCGAGGCGCGCGTCCCGTTCGAGCTGCCGCGCGACGACGACCGTCGCGCGCGGCTCTCCTCGGTACTCGAGGTCGTCTACCTCGTCTTCAACGAGGGCTACGCCGCCACTTCGGGCGAGCGCTGGCTCAAGCCCGAGCTCTGTGACGAGGCACTGCGTCTCGGGCGGATCCTGGCAGCCCTCGCGGCCCAGGAATCGGAGGTTCACGGCCTCGTGGCGCTGATGGAGATCCAGTCGTCCCGCCACCGGGCGCGCCTGGGCGCGTCCGGCGAGCCGGTGCTGCTGCTGGACCAGGACCGCGCGCTCTGGGACCCGCTGCTGATTTCCCGGGGCCTCGCAGCCCTCGCCCGCGCCGAATCCCTTGCGGCGCCCCTCGGGCCCTACGCGCTGCAGGCCGCGATCGCTGCCTGTCACGCGCGGGCGCGAACGGCGGCGGAGACCGACTGGACGCGGATCGTTGCGCTCTACGACGCACTGGCCGAGATCGCGCCGTCGCCGATCGTTGCGCTCAACCGCGCGGTGGCGGTCGCGATGGCTTACGGGGCCGCCGCCGCACTGCTGATCGTCGATGGCCTGCGCAGCGAGGCGAAGCTGCAGAACTACCACCTGCTGCCCAGCGTACGCGGCGATCTGCTGCTGAAGCTCGGACGCCAGGACGAGGCCCGGGCGGAGTTCGAGCGGGCGGCGCAACTCACGCAGAACGCCCGCGAGCGCGCACTGCTGTCGCGTCGTGCCGCCGAATGCGCGCCAGCCGGCGGCCGCATCAACTGACAGGCTGCGCGGCGGCGATCCTGCTCCCGGGCCTGGCGCGAGTGGCGGACAGATGAATGCCGCACGAAATCTCCCTCCTGCGCCAGCTTGAGCGGCGCGAACACCTGCCTTGGCGGAGCGTGTACGCGATCAGGCATTGGCGACCGCGCCGGCGACACCCGGTGAGGCGCTGTTCGTGTCCGTCGACTCCGACGGGCCATGGCACCGTCGGGAGACCTACGCCGACGCGCGTTGCCGCGCCCGCCACTCACCGGGCGAGGCGCCGGTCGCCTTCTTGAAGGCCCGGCTGAACGCCGCCTCCGACTCGTAGCCGACGCGGCCGGCAACCGCGGCGATGCCGTCGGCGGAATTCCGCAGGTGCTTGGCTGCCAGCTGCATGCGCCAGCTCGCGAGGTACTGCATCGGCGGCTGGCCGACGAACTCGGCGAATCGCTCGGCCAGCGCCGATCGCGACAGCGCGACGCTCCGCGCCAGGGACTCGAGCGTCCAGTCGCGTGCCGGCTCACGGTGCAGCGCCGTCAGAGCCCGCCCGACGTAGGGATCTCGAAGCCCCGCGAGCCACGTCGCGTCGTGGTCGGGGAGCCCCTCGAGGTAGCGGCGCACCGCATCGACGAACATTAGTTCACTAATCCGGTTCAGCACGCCAGCGCCGCCGAGGCGCGCATCGCGAGACTCGGCCAGGGCAAAGTGGAAATAGGCGCCCAGCGGCCCGCCGAGGTGATCGCTCAGCCGAAACACCCGCGGTAGCGCCGCAATCAGCGGATTGAACGGCCGCGCGTCACAGCCGACGAAGCCGCAGACGAAGTGCGCGCCGCTGCCTTCCGTACCGCCCATCGCGAGCGCGACCGGCAGCTTGCCGTCCTTCGGCATGCGGTAGAGCGTCATCTCCGGCGAGCGACGCAGACCCGGCGAACTCGACAGCGCGTGAGTGTCCCCGTGCGGCAGCACGACGATGTCTCCGGCCACGAGTTCGAGGTCCGGTTCGCCCTCGAGGCGGAGCCAGCAGCGGCCCGCAAGGATCAGGTGGTACGAGACGAGGTGCTCGGATCCCGGGAACATCGCGTCGACGATCGCCGTGCCCTGCGGCGTCTCCGCCACCCAAGGGTCGGCCGTGCGTACGTCGAAGAAGAAGGCGCCGGTGAGCCGGACAGCCTGCAGAACGTCGGACAGTGGGTCCATGCGGCGCTTCCGTGGACGATTGAGCAGCATTGCCGGCGGCACGGTCATTCGCGCGGACGGCGCCGGCGGCTACCGTTGCTGCCGAGGAATCCACCACTCACGGTTCAGGAGGGCGCCACATGGTACACGCGGGTCACTGCTTCTGCGGCGAGGTCGAGTTCGAGATCAGCGGCGAGCCGGTCGCGATGGGTTACTGCCACTGCGAATCCTGCCGGACGTGGTCGGCCGGCCCCGTCAACGCCTTCAGCCTCTGGAAGCCCGACGGCTTGCGGGTTCGCCGCGGCGCATCAAGCATCGGCTCCTTCAGCAAGATGCCGCAGAGCGTGCGCAAGTGGTGCACGCGCTGTGGCGGGCACCTCTTCACGGATCACCCAGCCTGGGGCCTGGTCGACGTCTACGCAGCCCTCCTGCCGACGCTCAAGTTCGAGCCGGCGGTGCATGTGCACTACCAGGAGACGGTACTGCGCATCCATGACGGGCGGCCCAAGATGAGGGACACGCCGAGCGAGATGGGTGGATCCGGTGCGCTGCTGGCGGAGTAGCGGGTGAACCCGGTGCACCGATCGCGGCTGACCGCGCCGGCCGCGCCCGAGCTGTCGATCGCGCGGCTCGCGCCGGCGTTCTACGAGCGCGCGGGCGCGGCGGCGGACGCGGATTCAGTGGTAGCCGTGCGAAGCGTCGACCTTGCCGCGAAAGACATAGTAGCCCCAGGCCGTGTAGCCGACGATCATCGGGATCACGAGCAGCGCTCCGACGAGCGCGAAGCCGAGGCTCTGCGGCGGGCCGGCCGCCTCCCGGATCGATAGGCCCGGCGGCACGACGTTCGGCCAGAGGCTGATCCCGAACCCGGTGTAGCCGAGGAAGACCAACCCCAGCGTCAGCACGAACGGCGCCGCATGCGGCGCGCCCTGTAGCGAGCGCATCAGCCGCCAGAACGCGATCACCACGAGCATCGGCACGGGTGCGAACCAGAGCGCGCCCGGTGGCGTGAACCAGCGCGCCGCAATCGCCGGGTGCGTCAGTGGCGTCCAGACGCTGACGGCGACGATGACGGCAAGCAGCAGCCAGGCGAGCGGCCGCGCCAGCGCGATGATGCGCCGCTGCAGCTCGCCGTCGGTCTTCAGGATCAGCCAGGCCGCGCCCAGCAGCGCGTAGGCCGTCGAGAGCCCGAACGCAGTGAAGATCGAGAACGGCGTCAGCCAGTCGAACGGTGCGCCCGCGTACTGGCGGCGCTCGAGCGGCAGGCCGTTGATGTAGGCGCCGAGGATCGCGCCCTGCGCCAGGGTCGCCGCCAGGGAGCCGCCGATGAAGGCCCGGTCCCACCAGTGTCGCGCCGCCGGCGGCGCCTTGAAGCGGAATTCGAAGGCGACTCCCCTGAAGATCAGCCCGAGCAGCATCACGACGATCGGCAGGTACAGCGCGCTCAACACCACGGAGTAGGCGAGCGGAAAGGCCGCCATCAGGCCAGCGCCGCCAAGCACGAGCCACGTCTCGTTGCCGTCCCACACGGGCGCAACCGTGTTCATCATCACGTCACGGTCGTGCGCGTCGGCGACGAACGGGAACAGCAGGCCAATGCCGAGATCGAAGCCGTCCATGATCACGTACATCATCACGGCGAACAGGATGATCACCGCCCACAAGAAGGGCAGGTCGATGCCGACGCCGCTCACGGGCCGCTCCCGACGGTGCCCTCGTTGCCGGCACCGAGCAGCCGCCGCGGACCCCCGGCGGCCGCCGGCACGAGATTGTCGCCACCCGTCCCCGGTCCGCGCACGATGAGCCGCAGCAGGTAGCCCACGCCGGCGCCGAACACGAGCAGGTAGACGACGACGAAGAGCAGCAGCGAGAAGGACAGCACGCCCGCGCCGTGGGGGGCCACGGCGTCGGCCGTGCGCATGACGCCGTAAACGACCCAGGGCTGGCGCCCGACCTCGGTGGTGATCCAGCCGGCGATGATCGCGACGAGCCCGGCGGGGCCGATCGCCAGCAGCGCGCGCAGCAGCCAGCGCGAACGCAGCCAGGTGCCCCGCAACCGGGCCCACGCCGCCCAGGCGCCAACGCCGATGATCAGGACACCGAGCCCGACCATCACGCGGAACGACCAGAATACGACGGTCGCATTCGGTCGGTCAGACGCCGGGAATTCCCGCAGGCCAGGGAACGATCCCGCACGCGAGTGGGTCAGCAGGATGCTCGCCAGCTCCGGCACTTCCAGCAGGCTGCGGGTCGACTCCGTCGCCATGTCGGGCCAGCCGACGAGGATCAGCGGTACTCCCCGGCCGGGCTCGTTCCGCCAGTGCCCCTCGATCGCGGCGATCTTCGCGGGCTGGTGGCGCAGCGTGTTGAGGCCGTGCGCGTCGCCGACCAGCGCCTGCAGCGGTCCGACGATGACCAGCATCCCGATGGCCATCGACGTCATGTGGCGGATCGCGGCATCATCGCGGCCGCGCAGCAGGTGCCAGGCGCCGGCCGCGCCGACCACGAGCGCCGTGGCGAGGAACGCGGCGAGGGTCATGTGCACGAGCCGGTACGGGAACGATGGGTTGAAGATCACTGCCAGCCAGTCGACCGGCACGAAGCGTCCGTCGACGAGCGCGTAGCCCTGCGGGGTCTGCATCCAGCTGTTGGACGCGACTATCCAGGTTGCGGAGACGAGCGTTCCCAGCGCAACCATCAGCGTGGACAGGAAGTGCAGCGCGGGACCTACCCGCCGCCAACCGTACAGCATCACGCCGAGGAATCCGGCTTCGAGGAAGAACGCGGTCAGCACCTCATAAGTCAGCAGCGGACCGGTGACACTCCCGGCGGCGTCCGAGAAGCGGCTCCAGTTCGCGCCGAACTCGTAAGCCATCACGATGCCCGAGACCACGCCCATGCCGAAATTGACGGCGAACACCTTCGACCAGAACACGTAGAGTTCGCGGAACGGCTCGCGCCCGGTACGCAGCCACGCGCCCTCGAGCACGACCAGGAAGCTCGCCAGCCCGATGGTCAGGGCCGGGAAGACGATGTGGAACCCAACGGTGAAGGCGAACTGGACACGCGCGAGCAGCAGGGCGTCGGGCTGCACCATGCGAGCAGTCTAGCGCGCCGGGCGCGCCGGCGTGGGCGCGATCAGCGGCGGTGGCCGCGAGTGGATTCATCCGCTCGCGAGCGACGCAGCAGCCGTCGCCCGGCGATCACGTGCCAGAGGAGGCCGGCCGCGGCGACAAGGCCGACGACCCAGTGGCTGACGCTGATCGTGGCCCGCCAGCGGTCATCGCCGACGTAATAGAGCCCGTAGCCCGTCAGCGCCAGCGCGAACGCGACGCCCAGGAGCGTCGCACCGCTGCCGCGGTTGAAGTGGTGGCGCCAGCCGTACAGGACGTGCCCCGGCAGGAGCCCGCCGAAGGCCACGAGGAAGCCGATCACCGCGGCGCCGTGCAGCCGCAGCCACCAGAGTTCGCTCGGGTGGGGCAGATCGGGGTCGCCCGTCGACGCCCGCAGGACGTAGCGGGCCACGAGCCAGCCCGCACCCGAGACGAGCAGCAGCGCGCCGCTCAGGTAGATCGCGATCCGGTGGCGTGGCCCGAGCTGCCGGACACCGTGCGTCGGTCGTCCGGGGGACCTCAAGGCGCCGCCCCGCTGGGCTGCACGATGGCTCGCGCACCGGCACCGGCAAGGACGCGCGCCGCAATCGCGGGCGGCGCGAACAGCACGACCTTCGTGAGCGCGTCCGCCGTCAGGCAATCGCCCGCCACGACGCTGACGCCCGTCCCGGACACGAGCGGTGCACCGTCTCGCGGGTCGATCAGATCCGACACCATGCGGCCGTCCCGCACGCGCCTCGAGAAGGTCGCTGCGGAACTCGCGATCGCGCCCGCGCGTAGCGCGAGCGAACGGGCCGGGCGACCGCTCGCGGGATCGCGCAGGTGGATCACCTGTGGTGCGCGGCCATAGAGCGCGAGGTCGCCACCGGCGTTGACGATCGCCCGACGGACGCCGGCGCACCGCAGCACCGCAAGCGCACGGTCGACCGCGTAGCCCTTGGCGATCCCGCCCAGGTCGACGCGCAGCGGTCGCCGGAAGCGAACTCGACGGTCGTCCAGAAACTGCACGTCCGACCATCGCGCCCGCGGGTCGAGCGCGTCGTCACCATGGACGGGCAGGCTGCCGAGCGCCTGCAGATGGCCGGCCACGGTCGGATCGAAGGCGCCACCGCTCTCGGCTGCGAAGCGGAGCGCCGTCGCGAGCACGCGCGCGGTCTGCTCGCCGAGCACGACCGGCCGACGGCTCGCCGTGCCATTGAGTTCGCTCAGCTCGCTGGCCGGGTCGTGGACGCTCATGCGCCGGTGGATGTCCGCGATCTCCGCGTAGGCAGCATCGATCGCCTCCTGCGCAGCCGACTCGCCGCGCGGCGTGTGCGCCTCGATCTCGACGAGCGTGCCCAGCACCGGCCGGGCGCGACGCACGCTCGCGGCGGGCTCAGCGCGGTGCGACGACGAGCGCATGCACGGCGAGCAGGCGACGGATGCCGTCCGCAAGATGCTGGCAGGAGAGGGTGGCGCCGCTGATGTTCTGGATGTCGCGACCGGTCGCGACCGGGTCGCCGAATTTGCGACCGACGAACTGACCGCGCCAGGCCGCGCCGCGCACCTCGCCGCCGTAGGCCTCGCGGTATTCGAGAATCTCGACCTGACGGACGGTGCCCGCCGCCGTCAGGGCGACCGCATAGGTGATCAGGTCGTGCTTGCCAACCACCTGGTCCACGTACAGATAGCCGTCGGCTGCCTTCCAGCCACGCAGCGCACCCGTTCGGTAGCGAGTGCCACTCGCGTGCTCGACCGCCGCGACATCGTCCGCTCCGAGCGCCAGCGGCAGCGGCTCAAGCGCGGCGGCTCCGAACATCAGGCGCTGCGCCTGCTCGACGCTCAGGTAGACCATCGCGTGCGCCGGCGCCGCGGCCGCGACGGTCGCGAGCGGCAGCCACGTCCACCTCGTCTTCGAACCCATGCGGCCTCCGGTATCGAGTCAGAAGCTCAGGCCGAGCCCGAGGTCGACGCGCGTGAGGTCCGGATTCTCGCTGAAATGCTGGTAGTCCGCCTTCAGCACCACGTGTGGATTCAGGTAGAAGTTCGCGCCGGCGGTCCAGACCCGGTCACGCGGCTGCGGCCAGGGCTTGCCGTCAGCCGCGAGCCCGACCGGCACAGTGGCGAATCCCGGCGCAATGCCGTCGTAGGACGCGCCGAGATCGTAGCGCTCGACGCGCACGAAGGGCGCCAGGCGGTAGCGATCGTTCTGCCAGACCGTATAGGCGCCCTGCAGGTAGTAGCCGAGGAAGGCAGCCGGCAGCGGATTCGAGGACCCCGGGTTCGCGAGGTTGTACGCGGCCGTGTTCGAGAGCGTGCCGCGGGCGTAGACCGCCGAAAGGTCGGCCGCGCCGCGCGTCCAGCGGGCGTGCGCTTCCCAGAGCGTTGCGCGAACGTCCGGTAGTCCCGGCGGCTGGGCCGGTAGCGCGGTTTTGCCCGTGAATACCGCCGCCCCGGCAAGGAGTCCCGGCACGCCGGTGTATCCCAGCGATAAGTACTGCGAGAGGTTCTGGGCGCGCGCGAACTGCAGCTCCTGGTGCATCGCCTGGAAGGGCGCTGCATCGCCGCCGCCGAGCTCGTAGGCGGTGCGATAGAGCGGATCCTCTGGGTTCGCTTCCCACCCCTGGAGGTTGAGCCCGGTGGTGAGGCCGGCGTCCCAGCGCCAGCCCGACGTGGTGGCGCCGTGCAAGGCGACGCCGCCTTCGCGCCAGGTGCTCGGGATGATCAGCGTCTCGACGAAATTGCGCTGCACCCCATAGAAGTTGGTCGGCTCGTGGTGCTCGTTCAGGAGCCCGAATGGCATCAGGAAGAGCCCGGCCTTGACGCCCGCCCAGTCGGCGAGCTGGTGATCGATGAAGAATTGCTCCACCTCGACCTCGCCACGATCTCCGGCGGAGGACACGGCATGCTCGACCTCGAACTCGGAATTGAAGACCGTGCGATCATCGAAGCGGTAGCCGATGCCGAACACCGCGCGTGCCAGGTCGAACTCGGTGCTCGCGCCGATGCGGGTCGGGCGCATGTAGTACGCCTCGCCATAGCCCCAGAGCGAAAGGTCGGCCGAGGCGCCGGCGAGAGGTGCGGCGTCTTGGGGCGCGGGCGGCACGGGCGGCGCGGCGGGCTTCGGCGGGGCCGCCGCCACGACTGCACTGGCGTCGCCTTTCAGCGCTCGTAGCTCGACCCTCAGCGCATCGAGCTCCTCCTGCAGACGGTCGATGCGCTGCTCGAGCCTTCGCTCCGTGTCGGCGAGGCCCGCGTCGGCGGCGCGCGCAGGCAAGGCGCCGCCCAGCAGCAAGAACAGCAACAGGCCGGTCAGGGGTCGATGGTTCATGGTGTCACGATCCTCGCGGCGGCTGCCGGAACGGGTGGGTCCGCGCATTGCGGCGGAAGGGACTGGGGCGCCGGCGTGCTCGCGTCGAAGCCGTCGGTGAGGGTGCACAGGAAGGCGACTACGTCGTCGATGTCATCGGCATCGAGGGCCGGCGTCTCGCCGAGCCGGCGGTTGTACGGGATCTCGGCCGTGTTGACGTTGCCGGCGTAGCCGGCGTCGCTGCCGGGCGCATCCGCCAGCACTGTGAATCGCCCGCCGTAGCGCGCCGGCAGGTCATCGAACTTGAGGACGACCGCGCCGTCCGCGACCGGGTACCACTCCGCGGGAGCCGTGTCGCGGCGCACGTAGAAGGCGAGCACCTCGCGCAACGTGGCGAAGCGCCCGTTGTGGAAGTACGGCGCCGTGAGCGCCACGTTGCGCAGCGAAGGCACCTTGAACTGGCCGCAGAGCGCGCCGCGGTCGCGCCCGCCGTCGTCGCGGAACGGGCCGCACAACCCGAGGTCGTAGTACGGTCGCAAGCCGTCGTCACCGTTCAACGGGGTTCCGTCCGGCGGGTACGGGGCGTTGGCCGGGATCGCCCCATTCCTCGGTACGCCGAGGTTGTCGTAGCTGAAGTCCGTGAACAGCGCCGGCGTCACGCCGTCGGCCGACGCGCTCGGATGGCACGCCGCGCAGTTGCCCTTGGCGGGGTTGTTGAACAGCGCGAGCCCCCGCAGCTCCCGCTCGCTCAGCGCCACCCGGCCATTGCGCCAGGCATCGAACTTGCTCGAAAACGGACGGAACTCTGGGTCCTCGCGCTCGTAGGCCGCGAGTGCCTCGCCGATGCGCCCCAGCGTGACGTCAGCGTCGGCGAGCACGTCGCTGCCGTAGAGCGCGACGAAATCGCCGAAGTAGGGTCGCGCGCTCAGTCTTGCCGCCACCGCCGCCGAGTCGCTGTTCGCCATCTCGATGGCGCTCAGGAACGGTGCGATCGCCTGCTCGGCGAGCGTGCCGGCACGACCGTCACGGAAGAACCCGCCGTTCGGCGTCCCGTCGGCGTCGACGGCGAATGTGGGGGCGAAGGCGAGGTACATGATCGAGGGCGTATTCCGAAAGCCGGTACGCGTCATGGCCGGCCCGCCGACCGCGACCGGCAGGCCCCGATCCGGACCCGCGGCAGTCGGGTCGGACGCGAACGCGAAATCCCTCACGTGGCAGGTCGCGCACGACTGCCGGCCCGAAGCCGACAGCGCCGTATCGCGGAAGATCTGCTCGCCCAGCCTCGCCGCGACAGACAGTCCGCTCACGGCCGGGTTCGCGGAGGAGGATCCTGCGTCGCCCTCGCAGCCGGCGAGCAGTAACGCGATCGATGCCGCCGCGACGAGCAGGAACGCGCGTGGGCTTGAATGGTGCATCGCAGCGCAATACGTAGGTGTCTGGAAATACGACATATATTAATGCGAATGATTCTCATTTCTTACTCTAGCAAGCACCCGACCTCGTTGGCAATGCGGTTCTCACACGCACGTCCGGCGATTGCGCCGATCTCCGGCTGAAGCCACCGGCAAGGTCCCGCGCGGTTGGAGCATCCGCGGGCTTCTGGTCTACTGCCCGCTGAATCGCAATTGGCGCTCGCGGCGCGGAGGCCGTGGCGCGCGATGCTGCGAGACCGCCCGGCGCGAGGACTCCGCGATGTTTGCAGGTCACGTCGGTGCCGGGCTCGCGATCGCAGGCTGCGAGCCACGCATCAACGCCGGTTGGCTCGTTTTCGCCGCGCTGTGGCTCGACACGGTGCTCTGGATACTGGTGCTTGCCGGCGTCGAGACCGTGGCACTGCCGGCACCGGGAGTCTCGTCGCAGCCGTCCTTCGTGTTCCCGTACTCGCACGGGCTGATCGCATCGCTCGCATGGTCTGCGCTTGCGGCAGCGGCGGTGGGGTGGGCGGCCCAGGCGACGCCGGGCCGCGCGGCCCTGCTGATGGCCGCCGCCGTCGCCTCGCACTGGCTGCTCGACGTGGTGGTCCACCGCCCGGAGCTACCGCTCGTCGGCGCAGCCTCGATCCCGCTCGGTCTCGGTCTGTACGATCGCCTGCCGGTCGCCCTCGGCCTCGAAGCGGCAGTGCTGGTTGCGGGCGCGGCCTTCTACGCGCGGCGCACGCGGCTCGCGCCACGGCGCCGCTGGGCCATCCTTGCGACGGCGGCCCTGTCGCTACTCATGACGATCGCCGGCATGACGCTTGCGCCGCCACCGCCGTCGGCGACGACGATGGCGGTCAGCTCGCTGGTGACGATCCTTGTGCTGACCGCGAGCGTGGGGCTGCTGGCGCGGGAGCGGGTGCGCGCGGGCTGAGGCGGTGCGGCCCGGGTCAGCGGTTCGTGCCGGTCGTCCGCACGATCGCCAGTGGCCCGGCAGCGCCGGTCGTCGCCGGCCGCTGGCCGAGCGAGGCGAGTACGGCCTCGAGCGGCTCCGGCTTGCCGAGCGCGAAGCCCTGCCCGTACGTGACGCCGAGCGCCGCCAGGCGCCCGATGCTGTTTGGTTCCTCGACGCACTCGGCCACGGTCTCGAGGCCGAGTTGCTCGGCTGCCAGCAGCACCGCGCGCAGCAGCGATTCGGAGCGCGGGTCGCCCTTGAGGTCGCGGATGAAGCTGCCGGCGATTTTGAGCTTCGCGACGCGCAGTTCCTTCAGGTACGCGAGCGAGGACAGTCCGGTGCCGAAGTCATCGAGCGCAAACTCGCAGCCGATGACTCGCAGCTCCTCGATGCAGCGCTTCGCCGCCTCGAGGCTCGCGATCGCGGCATTTTCCGTGATCTCGAATCCGACCGCCCCGTTCGGCAGCGCCGACTCCCGCAGCAGCGAGCAGACGAGCTCGGTGTACTCGGGCCGGCCGAGCGACTGACCGGAAACATTGATCCAGAAGCGCGTGCCGGCCGCGTCCAGCCGGTCGCGGGCGCCGGCCAGCAGTCCGAGCGCCGTGCGCAGGACCCATTGGTCGAGCCGGCCCAGCATCTGGTACCGCGTCGCCGCAGACAGGAACTCGTCCGGGAACTGCAGCCGCCCGCGGTCGTCGAGCAGGCGCACCAGCACCTCGTATTCCGGTGCGCGGCCGCGATCAATCAGCGGCACGATGGGCTGGGCGAACAGCCGGAACCGTTCCGAGTCGAAAGCTTCGTTCAGGTGCCGGAACACGCGCAGATCGTCGTGGCGGCGCATCAGGCTGGCATCCGCGTCGGCAAACACGTCGACCCGGTTGCGGCCCCGATCCTTCGCCGCCTTGCAGGCCGACTCGGCGGCCGCCAGCGCGTGGTTGAGCGTCTGCCACGACGGCAGCGGCGCTACGCCGAGGCTCGCGGTCACCTGCAGCCCCGAACAGCCCGGCGGCGGCGGCATCGACGCGATCGCCGCGCGCAGGCGCTCCGCCCACGCGCAGGCCTGGTCAAGGCTCGAGTCCATCAGCAGCGCGACGAAGCGGTCGCCGGAGAGCCGCGCGAGGATGCTGTCCGCGGGCAGCGCGCTCTCCTTCCACAGGCCCGCCACGCGGCGCAGGACCTCGTCGCCCGGCGCGAAACCGAACAGGTCATTGACCGCATGCAGCCGGTCGAGGTTGCCGTAGATCACGCAACGCGGGCTGTCCGGAAAGCGAAGCATGCGGTCGCGGGCCTGATCCTCGAACGCCTGCCGAGTCAGCAGCCCGGTGCGCTCGTCGTAGGTATTCGCGACGAGCTCCGTGAGACGCACCCGCAGCTGCTCGACGAGTCTCGCGTGGCTGAGATCGAAGGCCGGCCGGCCACCTTTGCGGAAGACGCCGATGGCGCCGTGCACGACGTGGCCGTGCCAGAGCGGTACGACGAGCGCGCGGTAGGCGGCGCCGCCGGCGCCCGTCGGCTCGAGGCGCTCGAGCGCGACCGACCCGGCCTTCGCCACGATTGCCTCGAACAGCGAGGTGCGTGCGCACTCAAGCAGAGGTTCCGCCTCGCCGGTCGGTGCCGAAGGCCGCGTGTATGCGAGGCGCAGGCCCGAGGCCGGCACGTTCAGCACCACGACATCTGCCTCGAGGCGGTCGGCGATCGCGCCGAGCGCCGCCTTGACGGCGTCGCCGCCGAAGGCGGTCGACGCCTGGATCTGGTCGAAGTCGAGCAGCGCCTTGAGCTCGACGGTCTCCGCGGCGCGCCGCTCGATGGTCTCGAGCAGGCCGCGCTGTGCGAGGAACTGACCAAGCAACGGCAGCGCCGGCTCTGCCGCTGCGTGAATCTCGGCGAGTTCCGGCGTCGTCGCGTCATCGTCGACGCGGCGGCCGAGGATGCTGACGACGCCGCGGGCCGCGCCCTCCGCGTCCCGTACCACCAGCAGGTGCACGGGCCGCCCGCGCACGACCCGCTGCAGCCCGCTCACCGACTGGCCCTGCAGGCCGGCCTTGTCGAGCAGACGCGCCACGAGCGGGCGCAGGCCCGTCAGCTCATCCGGCGCCGTGCCGCAGATCAGCCGGCCATCGGACCCGAACAGGTCGATGCGTCGAGCCTGCGGCACCAGGCGTCGCAGGACCTCGAGGTAGCGGGGGATTTCGCCGTGGGGTCCCAGAGACACGAATCCGTCCGTGCTGAGCAGACAAGGAATTAACGTTGCCACGAAGCCGGATCGCGGTCCGGACGAGCGTCACGAAGCACCGCGGATACCGCTGCCGCCGGCGCGCCGTCCGGTGGTGGCCTGCACGGTTCTGTGACGATCGTCACACGCTGCGGCAGGTTGTCGCCGCCTGCACCACAGATTCGACTACCGCAGGTTCGGTCTTTGAAAAATGTGACCGGCGGCCGAACACCGGGATGCGGTCGGGTGCAGCTTAAGTATTGACAGACTAGAGGTACCACGGATGGCTTGGGTGTGGGCGGCGGTTCCGCTGATGGCGCTTCTGGCGCTGGTCGCGATGCAGCGGCTGGGCGCGCACGAGCCCGCGTGGCCACTCGAAGCTCGCCCGCCGCTCTCCCGCGAGGAGCAGGTGCTCTACTGGCGCCTTTGCGAGGCGTGCCCTGGGTACGTCGTCCTCTCGCAGGTTGCGCTGGCACAACTGGTCGAGGTGCTCGAGCCCGCCCGTCGCGAGACCGTGTTTAACCGCTACCGACGGATGGTCATCGACTTCGTGATCTGTACGACTGACTTCCGGGTCGTGGCCGCGATCGAGCTCGATGACGGACGCACCACGACGCCCGGACGGGCGGACGCGAACGAGCGTAAGGCCGCCGTGCTGCGTGCGGTCGAGATCCCGCTGCTGCATTTCACGAACCGCGAGTTGCCGACCTCGGGCGAGCTGCGCAGCCTGCTCGTCATGCCCAGGGAACTCAGCGGGGATGCCGCCCCGCCGCCGCGACGCGCGATCGCCTGATCGGTGCTTCGCCGTCGGACGGCTGCAGCCGTGCGGCCGAGCGGACCGCTCGCACTCCGCGGGCCTTCGCCGCGCTCAGAGGTCGGAGAGTCGCTCGAGCAAGCGCTGGCGGTACTCGGGGAACTCGTGAATATCGTGATGATCCGCCGCGTCGAGGCCGACGAACTCCGCGCCCGGCACGAGTGACGCGATCGCGCGCGACTGGGCCGGCGGCACGACCGCATCCTGCAGGCCCGCGAACACCAGCAGTCGGCCGCGATAGCCCGCGATCGAGCGATCCGAGCGCAGTGGATAGCGCAGCGCGACGTCCGGCACCCACGGATAGTGAAGGTCCTTGAGCGCCGCCATGCTGGTGTACGGCGAGACCAGCACCAGCAGGTCCGGGTGCGCCGTCGCGGCCAGTCGCACCGCGAGCCCGGTGCCGAGCGATCGCCCGAAGATCACGAGCCGGCGGTCGTGATATTCGGGTGCGACCTGCGCCCACGCCGCGCTGACGTCGTCGACGAGCTGCGCCTCGTTCTCGATGCGGCCACTGCTGCGCCCGAAGCCCCGGTAGTCGAGCAGGAACACATCGAATCCGCTCTCGCGCCAGAACGCCGGGTTCACGAACCAGCTCGCAACGTTGCCGGCATTGCCGTGCAGGTAGAAGACGAGGCCGCGCGGCGGGCGCCCGCTGGCGTCGTGCGGCTGTCGGTAGTGGAACGCGTGCAGTCGCGCGCCGGCGACCTCGACCCATTCCTCGGTGACCCCGTCGATGAGCGGCACGTCGGCGGCGCGCAGCGGCTCGGGGTGGAACAGGATCTGCTCCTGCGTCGCCCAGATTCCCGCGACGAGCGCGAGCCAGGCGCAGCATACGACGGCGACGAGGATCAGCGTCACGCGCAGTCGGCGGCCGGGCACGGTCCTGGTCGCGCTCGTCATCAGCGCCGCGCGGCGCGCTCGTACGGATCGGGGTACTCGCCCCGCAGCAGAATCAGTACCCCGCCGTCGGTCGAGATGTCGTCGTGCCAGGATCCTGCGCTCGCGACGTGCATGTCACCTGCGCCCAGACGGTGGGTTCCGACGCGGCACTCCCCCTCGAGGACGAGAAACTCCTCCTCGGCCACGTGGCGGTGACCGGGCAGGATGCCGCCCGCCGCGACCCGCAGCAGCACGGTCTGGCTGCCAGCAGCGGCGTCGCGTCGCAGCACCTGCATCTCGATCAGCGGACTCAAGCGCTGCCAGGCATCGGGCGAGGCTCGCTGGGTCGTCGTCCCGGGCGGTGCCGCATCGCGCGCCAGCGCCCGGACGCGCTCCCGCATCCGCGAGCGCTGCGCCTCGGACAGCTCCACGGGACCCACCGCAAGCAGCAGCGGCTCTGCCGGGAACTCCGCCGCCCCGCCGGCCGCGGCGACCGCCTTGCGCGTCATGCGTGCTCCAGCGCGGCGCGCAGCTGCAGGAGCGCGCGCCGCAGGTGACTCTTCACGGTGCCGAGCGGCATCTGGCAGGCCGTCGCGATTTCCTGGTGCGACAGACCCCGCAGAAACGCGAGCCCGACCAGTCGGCGACGCTCGGGTGACAGCGTCTCGAGCGCCTCGTGGACGCGCGTCCCGCGTTGCAGGGCGTCGAGCAGTTCGTCGGCAGCCGGCGCCTCGCCAAGCTCGCGCTCGTCGACCGCCGCGATGTCGAACGTCAAGGGCAGCCGCCGGCGGCGACGCAGGCACTCGATGGCGCGACTGCGGCAGATCAGCAGCAGCCAGCCGATCACGCTCGCGCGCGCGGCGTCGTAACGGTTCGCCGCGGCCCACGCGCTCGCGTAGGTCTGGCAGGTGTTCTCCTCCGCGTCCGCCTCGTCGCGCAGTATCGTCCGACTGAGTGCATGCACCTTGCCCACCGTCGCCTCATAGAGTCGCTCGAGCGCATCCTCCTCGCCGGCACGCATGCCGTCGATGCACTCGAGCAGGTCGTTCGCAGTGACAGCGGCGGGTAGGGGCATCCTGCCGGGACCGGTCGCGTTGGCTGAACGGCCATATCCTAGCGAAAGCAGCGCTGCCGCGCCCGTCATCGCCCGCTCCCGTGCTGGTCTTGGCGCCATTCGGTGTTCCCGTTCCACCTACGCAGCCGGCTCACGGCCGGATGCACCGCGCAAACCGCAAGGCGGCACCGTGACGCATCCGCCCGCCCTGCACGTGCGTAGTAGGAGAGCTGAACGACATACTGGGAGGAGCGGGCATGCACGGCGAACCGAATGGTCGGCCGAGCGGCGGGCGCGGGAGCCGAAGCGCCCGTGGCTATGAACCGACGTCGCCCTCCGCGACCCTCGGAAACCCGGGAGCGCTGCTCGGTGCCGGAGACGCCGGCACGCGCGCCTGGACCGCGGCGCTGGGGCGCGACCGCGGCCCGGGGCCTCGCGGCGAGGGACCGTTCGCCTCGCGGGACGGCTGCGTGATCTTCGGGCGAGACACCGCGCGTGCGGGGGCCGCGTTGAGCTGCCGCAGCGCACCCACGGCCCCGGCAGCGGAGGCCGAGCTCGAGGATCTTCACTCCCTCGCCGGCGCTTTCGCGGTCGACCTCCAGCCGGCCGGCGAGGCGCTTCCTTCCCGCGGGAGCGGGCCGTGAGCGGGCGAGACGAGGTGGTCGTGATCGCCGAGATCCGCGCTCGGGCGGAGACGGTCGCAGCGCTCGCGACCGTGCTCCGCCGGCTTGCCATGGAAACCCGCCACGAGCCCGGCTGCCGTGCCTACGAGGTCTACCGCAGCCGCGACGACGCGGCCTTCTTCCAGACCGTCGAGCGCTGGGCGGACCTCGCGGCCGTCGATGCGCACCTGCGCTCCGCGCACGTCGGTGCAGCGCTCGCGGCCGCCGGACCGTTGCTGCGTGCCGCTCCGGTCGTCCGCATCGTCGAACCGCTCGAGTTCACATGCACGATGTGACGCGCTTCGAGCTGGTGACCCGCTGGCGGCTCGAGGCACCGATCGAGGTCGTCTTCGACGCGCTCCACGCCGCGCATGAATGGCCGCGCTGGTGGCACTACGTCCGAGCCGTCGAGGAGTTGGCACCGGGTGGATGCGCCGGTGTCGGTAGCGTCCGTCGGTACACGTGGTCGACCCGCCTGCCGTACCGGCTCTCGTTCGATCTGCGCGTGACCCGCGTCGACTACCCGACGGTGCTCGAGGGCGAGGCGCATGGCGAGCTCGAAGGGCTCGGGCGCTGGACGCTGAGCTCGCAGGGCTCCGCGACGATCGTTCGCTACGACTGGATCGTGTTCGTCACGAAGGCGTGGATGCGCGTGTTCGCGCCCCTGCTTGCGCCCGTATTTCGGTGGAACCACGTCGCCGTGATGAACGCTGGCGAGCAGGGGCTCGCCCGTCACCTCGCCAACCGGGCGCGCGAGGACGCGGCGCAGGGCGCACTGCCGCTCGAGGGCCAGCAGTGACTTCTGAGGAGGTCGTTTACACCTTCCGACTCTGCCGGCCGCCAGCTCCCGCCACGTCCCCCGGGGTCAAGGCCCCTCGACCGTGTAGCCATGTTCACGCAGCCGATCGAGCACACCACCGGGCTGCAACAGGCGATCGACCGGCACCAGCGCGAGCGCCACGCGGTTGACCTCGAGCGCATTCAGCACCGCCGCCTCGCGACGCGCGAGCGCATCATCGACCAGGCGCCTGAGCCGTGGCGAGAGATCGAGCGCATCCCAGCAGGCTGCACTTTGCTCGGCGAGAGGCGTGCGGCGCAGCGTCTCGACGTCCCCCAGCGCCCACGCGGTGGCGCGCTCCCGCAGCGCCGGCAGATCGCGCTCGAGAACGGTCACCGTGGCCTCGAAGCACGGCAACTCACCTTCGACCGGAATCGCGCGCAGCTCGGCGAGCAACCCCTTCGGGTCCTGGATCGCGATGACCTGCTCGTCGATGGCCACGTGGTGCTGCTTGGCAGTCCTGATCACCGCCGTCTCGACGTCTCCTTCGGCGGCGAGCCCGGAGATCGACAGGGCCGCCTCGTAGAGTCGGCGCGCGGCGACGAGCGGACGCAGGTGGTCCGCGGAGTCGGAGACGTGGAACCGGCGGCGCAGCGTCTCGTAGCGGGCGTAAAGTGCCGGCGCGAGCACCGAGCGGAGGGATGCGTCGCCCGGTAGCCGCTCGGTGCGATGCCAGTCGAAGTAAAGGCCGATCATCGCGAAGAAGCCCGAATCAACCTTGACGGTGGCGCGCGCAGGCAGTACCCGCTCCGACTGCGCGACGACGTTGTCCACCTTGGCGGACCGCCAGGTCATTCGCCTGGGCAGCGGATCGAGGACCCCGAGCAGCCAGAGCGTGTGCTCGCCGTGGGTCACGCGCCAGAGTTCGGGACCCGCGCGCTCGCCGGTGACGACGACTTCCTCGGTCGCCGCCACATCCTGCGCAAACGCAGACGGCGCGGCCACGACCAGCGCGAGCATGGCTGCGATCCAAGCTCTGTGATGTGCCGGGCGAACGTCGTGTCCGTCATTGCCTTGCATGAATAGTCGCGCCTCCTGGCCGCAGGAGCCGCCGTCCCTGGCCAGCCCATCGCCACCGCCTGTGAATCATCGCACGCGCGGGCGTCGGGCGGCTTCCTGGTCGATAATGATGCTCGCGGCTGGTGTCCAGCGCGCTCACTGCCCGGAACGGAGCCACGCGATGAAGAACGCACCGAGCGAGTTTCCGGTCGCCATCGAGGCCCGCGCCGTCCCGCCGCGACAGCGACCGTCGAACTACCCTGAGCCTTTTGCGACCCGCATGCAGGGCCGCGAGAAGCGGGCGCTCGGCGATGCCTTCGGCCTGCGGAACTTCGGCGTGAACCTGACCCGCCTGTCGCCGGGCGCGGTCTCCTCGCTGCGCCACGCGCACTCGCGCCAGGACGAGTTCGTCTACGTGCTCGAGGGTGAGCCTACCCTGCAGACCAATGCCGGCTCGACGCGGCTCGCACCCGGACTGTGCGCCGGGTTCCGCGCCGCGAGCGGCGATGCGCACCAGCTCGTCAACGAGACCGACCGCGACGTCCTGTACCTCGAGATCGGCGACCGGACGTTGGGTGACGAAGGTTCCTATCCGGACGACGACCTCCGCGCCGTGCTGCGGGACGGCCGCTGGCAGTTCGCGCACAAGGACGGCACACCCTACTGAGGCGGGCGGGGTCCTTAGCCCCCGGCGGGCGGCGCGAGCTTCATACGGTCAAGGTACTGGCGCACCGAGTCGCGATAGCCCTCGCTGCTGGTCACGGTGGCACCGCCAGCCATCACCAGAATCAGGTCGCCGCGCGGGGTCTTGCTGATCTCGCGGATATGCCGGGAGTTCACCAGGCAGGAGCGGCTGATGCGCAGCATCGGCTGCGAACGCAGCGAGCTCTCGACCTGCTGCATCGTTCCGCGCAGCGCGAACGTCTCCGCACCACAGGTGAGCTTGACGTAGTTGCGATCCGACTCGACGAGCTCGATGTCGCCGACGTCGAGCACCCGCATCTTGCCGCCACGCTCCGCGATCAGCCGCGGCCGATCGGTGGCGGCCGCCTGGGCCTGCCGTTCCAGGCGCTCGAGCAGCTGCGTCAGGTCGGTATGCCGCTCGCGCGGCCCCGCCGTCCGGTGCCGCAGCCGTACGCGCTCGAGCGTCTTCTGGAACCGGCCGTCATCGAAGGGCTTCAGCAGATAGTCGATGGCGCTCACCTCGAAGGCCTCGAGCGCATAGTGGTCAAAGGCCGTGACGAATACGATCAGCGGCAGCGTCTGCGGGTCGAGCCGGCGGGCAAGCGCCGTGCCGGTCATCGAGTCGATCTGAATGTCCAGGAACAGCACGTCGGGCGGCGATCGTTGCAGCGCCTCGAGCGCCGACTCACTGTCGCCGTACTCTCCGACGACGCGCAGATCCGGCTCGCGCTCGCAGCACTCCCGGATCGCCCGGCGTCCGGCCGGCTCATCGTCAACGATCACGACGCTCAGCGAATCCGTCGTCGCGCGGGCGCCGGTCACGCGCGCGGTCCTTCGTCCCGAAGCAGCGGCAGCCGTAGCCGCGCCACCCAGCGATCACCTTCGATGCCGGCGGCGAAGCTTGCGCGCTGGCCAAACTGGATCGACAGGCGATCGCGGACGTTGCGCAGTCCAATGCCCTCCGCGTTGAGCTTGATCCCCGGTCCGACGCTGTTGCGAACGACGAACTCCAGCGTCTCGTCGCGGACCTGCGCCTCGACATCGATGCGCACGGGCCCTTCGTGGCCGGCGAGTCCGTGTACCACGGCGTTTTCGACCAGCGGCTGCAGAATGAGGCTCGGGACCCAGGCAACCGGTATGCTGTCGGTGGCCGTGACCGTCGTCGTCAGGCGGTCAGAGAACCGCTGCTGCTGCAGTTGCAGGTACAGGCGCGCGAATTCCAGTTCGTCGCGCAGCGTCACGAGCTCGCGCTCGCCGGCCCGCAGCAGCCGCCGCAGCAGGTCCGCGAGCTGCACCACCATCGACTGCGCCGCCGGCGGATCCCAGACGATTTGCCCGCGAATGGTGTGCAGCAGGTTGAAGAGGGTGTGCGGCGAGAGCTGCATGCGCAGCGCCGCCAGCTGCGCGGCGGTCAGCGACTGCTCGAGCGCGGCGGTGTGCAGTTCCGCGTCGCGATAGCGGCGGTAGTAGCCGAAGCCTGCCACCAGCGCCAGCGCGAAGCAGTAAGTGACCACGAAGCTGCTGATCCCGGCCAGCCAGAGGTTGGCGGGCGGGCCACTCAGCAGGTCGCCCCAGTGCTCCTCTTTGGCGCCGGTCGTGTGCATGTGCGTGGCACCGGTCAGCATCTCGGCGGTCACCAGCGCCGGGGTCGCGAGCGCCGAGAAGAGCAGCGCACAGGCTGCCTGCAGCGGCACCGTGCGCCACCAAGGTTGCCAGCCGATGCGGCGTGACAACCAGATCGCGCCGACCAGCGGCGGATAGAGCATCAGGTGCTGCAGCAGCCGCGATTCCCAGGGGGCAAAGACCTGCTCGACGCCCATCAGCTCGAGGCTCGCCCGCATGTTGTTCGCGTACAGCACGTTGGAGACGGCGGCGAAGATCCAGAAGCCCGTCAGAAGAATCAGCGAAGCACGGAAATCGCCGGCCGCCGCCTCCGGGGAGCCACCGTTCTCGCCCGGTGAAGCGACCACTGATTCGCGCCAACTGCTCGTCGAGATTCCCATGCCGCTCACCCGTCCGATCGAAGCGCCGGACGCCGGTCTAGGTTACCCCGATTGCCACGGCCATCGGGGTGCGATGGGCCGGTTCAGGGGACGGATCCGTCGGCGCGCGGGACGGATCCGACGGTGCCGGGGATGGCGGCGTTGAACTTCCCGCGGGTGAGGCTCCCGGCCGCGGCGGTGCGCCTCGCGGCGGGCGCGGGTCCCGGTACGAACGCGTTGATAGCAGGGATCGGCTCGTCAGGGGGCGTCTGCCGCGGCGGCACCTGAACGGCAATGATGTCCCCCGTCGCGGCGAACCGCGACGAGAACCGAACCGACAACCTGAGTTAAGGGAGATCATCATGGAAGCCTCCGTGTCCAATCCGTCCTTCCGCCGTTTCGGCATCGTCGCGCTGGCGCTCGCCGGCGGCGTGCTCGCCGGCATCGCCAATCCCGTCAGTGCCGCGACGATCGATGGCGTGCCGAGTGCGGTGGTCCGCTACGCCGACCTCAACCTCGACAGCGAGGCCGGATCGCTGGTGCTGTACCGCCGCCTCGCGGCCGCGGCGAGCGAGGTGTGCCCGGCGGCGGATTTTCGCGATCTGCACATGCAGGCCGCCGCCAAGGCATGCCAGGTCGATGCGATCCGTCGCGCCGCCGCGCACATCCAGAGCCCGCGGCTGACTGCCCTGATCGCGACCCGCGCGACCCAGGGATGAGCGAGTCGACATCCTGGCGCGCGACCGGTGCCTTCCGGCCGGCCGCGTTGCCAGGGCTCGTCCCGGCGCGCCGAGCGCGGACCGGTGACGCTCAGGCAGCCCGGTGGCCTGCCTATATATAGAGTGCGGCAGCGCCGGCCTGACGGGGCCTGCCGCAGCCGCGCCGCGCAACCGCTCTGGACGCCGGTCGGCACCCGGGTCTTAATACGAGCCCCGACCCGTCCCCGGGTCCCCGCGGTTCCGCCGGATGCCCGCCACCATGAAGCCGATCAAGCTTGCCGCCATCGTCGCCGCTTCGATCCTTGGCCTGCTGGTCGTCGCGATCGTCGCGATTCTGCTGCTGGTCGATCCCAATCGCCATCGCGCAACGATCGAGGCGCAGGTGCAGCAACTGACCGGACGTCCGTTCGCGATCGCGGGCACGATGAAGCTGAGTCTCTTCCCGTGGATCGCGCTCGACGTCGGGCGCGTTTCGCTCGGCAACCCCGCCGGATTCGGCGCGGAGCCGGCGCTCGTCGCCGAGCGTACGCGGGTCGGCGCGAAGCTGTTGCCGCTCCTGGCCGGGCGGCTCGAGATCAGTCGCGTAGCCCTTGACGGACTCGAGATCAGCGTCGTCCGGCACGCCGACGGCCACCACAACTGGGAGATGCCGGCGAAGTCGACGCCGAACGCGCCGACCGGGTCGGCGGGTCGGTCGGCCAGCTCGCTGTCGGTGGAAGGCATCGACGTGATCCGGGCAAGCCTGACCGTGCGTGACGAGGGCGCCTCCGCGGTCACGCGCGTGCGGGAGCTGGAGTTCCACAGCGGCGCGCTCGGCCGCGGCTCGGCGACTGACCTCACCTTGGCCGCCCGGGTCGATGCAGGGGAGGGCACGCCCGTCCTCGCCGTGAAGCTCGCGACCCAGGCGACCGTCGACGGCGACCGGTCGCGGGCGACACTCGCCGGCCTCAAGATTTCCGGTGAGCGCACCGCGCCCGGCGGGCGGGCGCTGCCGTTCTCGTTCGAGTCGCCTCAGGTAGCACTCGACTGGAAGGCGGGCACCGTCGAGCCCGCCAAGGCGACGCTGCGGCTCGGCGATGTTCGCATCGAGGCCGAGCTCGACGCCGGCCACTGGAGTGAGCCGCGCGCGCTGGATGCCCGGCTGCGCTTGCCCGAGTTCTCGCCGCGTGCAACCCTGCCGACCCTCGGCATCACGCTTCCCGCCATGCGCGCGACGGATGCGCTCGACAAGCTGGCTGGATCGCTCGCGCTCCATGTGCGGGGCGATTCCCTGACGATCGACCCACTCGACCTGACGCTCGATACCTCGCACCTGCGCGGACGTCTGGGACGGAGCGGCGGTCCGGACCCACGCCTCGAGGCTGATCTATCGATCGACGCCATCGACGTCGACCGCTACCGTGCGCCGGATGCGGCGGCGAACAAGACTGCGGCTCCCACGAAGCCGGAGGAACTGCCGGTAGCGACCCTGCGCGCACTCAACGCGATCGGCAAGCTCACGATTGGCCGCGCCACCGTGGCCGCGCTGCCACTGACGGATGTGCGGCTCGACTTCACCGCCGCGAAGGGCGAGATCCATGCTGCGCCCAGTGCCAGGGCCTTCGGCGGCGTCGCGGACCTGGACGTCCGACTGGACGCCGCGCGCGACGTGCCAGCGCTCGCGCTCGCCGCCAACGTCAGGGACATCGACGTCGGCGCGGCAGTGAAGGCGTACGCGAAATCGGACCGGCTCTCAGGGCGCGCCTTGGCAGCGGCGAAGCTCGGCGGTGCGGGTCGAACGTCTGCCGCGCTCGTCGACGCCCTGTCGGGACCGATCGACGTCGAGGTGCACAATGGCGCGCTCGAGGGTATCGATCTCGCTTACGAGCTCGAACGTGCCGAGGCCGTCCTCTCGCGGCAGGTTCCGGCGCCGCGCAGCGGCCCGGAGCGGACGCCGTTCACGGTGCTGAACGCACATTCGAACCTCAAGGGCGGCGTGCTGGCGACCGACCCGCTGCGAATCGAGACCCCGGTGCTGAAGGTCGCGGGCAAGGGCACGTTCCAGCTGTCCGACCAGTCGGTCGACTATCAGATCACGACCGTGCTGCAGCAGGCGCCGGCCTCGGCCCCCGCGCTGCGCGGCCTCGAGATTCCGGTCGCCGTGACCGGCACGGTCCGGGACTACAAAGTCCGTCCCGACTTGGGAGGCGTTGCCAAGGCACGCCTCAAGCAGGAGCTCGACAAGCACAAGGACCAGCTGCGTGACGCCGTGACCGACAAGCTCAAGGACCTCTTCAAGCACTGAAACGGGCGCAAAGCCCGGTCGCGCGGGTCGGCTACACTGTCGGCCCGCGCCCTACACTGTCGGCCCGCTCCAGAGGCCCCTAGACATGAAATCGCTTCGCTCGCTGCTAGCGCTGCTGCTCGTCGCGCTGCTGGTCGCCGCGACCTACGGCTGGTGGCGGACGTCGCCATCGGTCGCGGAGCGGCACGCTCGCGGCGCGCAGCAGGGCCCGGTCGACGCCTCGGCGCTCGAAACCGCCCGCCGGCTGGTAGCGCTGGCTGGAACCGGAGAGGAACGCGAGCTCGCGGCGGCGGCCGTCGCGACCGCAGATCACTTGCTCGACCTTTCCTTCGCCGACGCGCTGCGCGAAGCGGCGGAGCGTCCGGCACCCGCGACTCCCGAGGTGCGAGCCGCGGAAGAGCGTCTGAACACCCTGGCATCGCGACTGATCGCGGATACCACCGAGATCGCGCGCCTGCAGGCGGAGCAGCCCAAGACGGGCAACGCCAGTGATGGTGGCAGCGAGGCGGCGCTCGCGCTCGCCCAGGCACAGCTCGAAGTCGACCAGTACGACTTCAACGCGGCGAACGACGCCTTGACGGCGGCCGGTGGCAATCTGCGTGCGCGAATCGAGGCGCTGGTGGCGGAGCATCACGCCGCGAGTCCGACACCGGCAGCGTCGGCCGCGGCCGCGCCGGCAACCGGTCCCGGGCTCGTCCGGCTCGTCGGCCACTGGTTCGAGATCGAGCGCAAGGACCGCGCGCTCGCGGCCGCCCGCGGTGAGGTCGAGGCGACGCTCGCTGACGCGGCCCGCGCTCGCGCCGAGATCGCCGCGCGCGTCGGCGCGGGCGCACCGGCGAACGCGACGCCCTCGGACCGGCTTGCCTGGACCCGCCGGATCGCCGCGGACCAGCACGCGCTGAGCGCCCTCGACGAGCGCGTGACGACGGCGCGGGCGCTGGCCGGTCACTACGACGACTGGCGCGCGCTCACGGCGATCCAACTTCGCGCCGTCCTGCACCGCATGTTGCGATCGCTCGCGCTGATCACTGCCATCGGACTCGTGCTGCTGTTCGTGGGTCGCTGGCTCGGCGCCGGCTTTGCGCGGTTGAAGCTCGACCGCCGCCAGGTCGAGACGCTGCGCACGGTTTCCACGGTGGCATTGCAGGTGATCGCGGTTCTCGTAGTCGCGCTCGTGATCATCGGGCCGCCGACCCAGCTCGGCGTCTTCCTGGGTCTCGCCGGCGCGGGCCTCACCGTCGCGCTGAAGGACTTCATCGTCGCGTTTGTCGGCTGGCTGGTGCTGATGGGTAAGAATGGCATCCGCATCGGCGATTGGGTCGAAATCAATGGCGTCGCGGGCGAGGTCGTCGAACTCGGGATCTTCCACACCGTGCTGCTCGAGACCGGCAATTGGACGGATTCCGGACACCCGACCGGCCGGCGCGTCACGTTCACGAACAGCTTTGCGATCGAGGGGCACTACTTCAACTTCTCGACGACCGGGCAGTGGCTGTGGGACGAGCTGCAGGTCGTGGTTCCGACGGGAGCGGACCTCTATGCGGTGGTGGGTGCCATCAGCCAGAGGGTCAAGGACGCCACGGCGGATCACGCGCGCGAGGCCGAGGCGGAGTGGCGTCGTGCGGCGCCTTCGCGCCAGCTGACTGGCCTGTCGGTAAGCCCGGCCATCAACGTGCGGCCGGTCATTGGCGGGACCGAGATCGCGCTGCGGTACATCACTCGCGCCAGCGATCGCTTCCGGCTGCGCGCCGCGCTCTACGAGGCAGCCGTCGAGCTGCTGGGCCAGAAGCCCGCCACGACCGGCGCCTGAGGACAAGGCCGCCGTGCTGCGCCCGGCGACGATGCTCGACCTCGAGGCGATCGCGATGTTGCACGCGGCCAACTACCGCCTGGCGTATCGCGGCGCGCTGCGGGACGAGTTCCTGGCGGGCGACCTCGAGGCCGAGCGACGCCGTCACTGGCAAGACCGCCTTCAGCGGCCGCCGGCGCAACAGATCGTGGAAGTACTGGAGCAGGACGGCCACCTGGTCGGTTTCTCTTGCACTGAGCTCGATGAGTCGCCCGTCTGGGGCTCGAAGCTCGCGAACCTGCACGTCGATGCCGCCTGCCAGGGGCGTGGACTCGGTGCGCGGCTGCTGCGCTCGATTGCCGCCCGATGCGCGGCACGCGACGGCGGCCTTTACTGGTGGGTCGTCGAGTCGAATGCCGCGGCCCGCCGGTTTTACGGCCGGCTAGGCGCCGTGGAGCAGGATCGAGGCACCTGGGAGGCACCGGACGGCGGGCGGGTGCCCTGGATTCGCTACGCCTGGACCGCTGGCGAGGCCAGGGCTTTTGCCACCCGCGAACAGGGCGGGTAGCGGAGCCGACCGGCAATGCGCGACAGCGGGCCGGCACAGGCTTCGTCCGCCGCGCCGCGTCGCGGTCGCGCAAGCTGCCGGGGCTGACCGGAAATCCGGTCCGCATCCTATTGCCCGCAGGACCGCCCGCCGTGAACAGCCGCGTGATTACCCTGAAGTCCGGCGCCGTCGAGGGTGTGCTCGAAGGCGACGTGGTTCGCTACCTCGACATCCCGTACGCAGCGCCTCCGGTGGGCGAGAACCGCTTCCGCGAGCCGCGCGCGCATGCCCCGTGGGACGGAATCCGTGACGGCTCGCGGTTCGGCGCCAACGCCCCGCAGTGGACCGCGCCGTTTCCGGACCTCGACATCCGGCCGTTGATCGGCAGCGGCTGGCAGCGCGGCGACGACTTCCTGACCGCGAACGTCTGGGCGCCGGCAGCCGGGGGTGCGGACCTGCCGGTCATGGTCTTCGTCCACGGTGGCGCGTTCGCGGTCGGCTCCAATGGCGCGGCCGTCAGCGACGGCGCGGCGTTCGCGCGCCGCGGCGTGGTGCTGATCGCCATCAACTACCGGCTCGGCGTCGAGGGATTCCTCGCCATCCCCGGCGCACCCACCAACCTCGGCCTGCGCGACCAGATCTTCGCGCTCGGCTGGGTGCGGGATAACGCCCGCGCCTTCGGGGGCAATCCTGACAACGTCACGGTCTTCGGCGAGTCGGCAGGCGCGATGACCCTCGCGAATCTGGTGACCTCGCCGCTGGCCCATGGGCTCTTCCGCCGCGCGATCATCGAGAGCGGCCACGGCTCGATGGTGCGGGCGATCCCGGTCGCCGAGCGCCTGACTCGCAAGCTCGCGAGCACGCTCGGCGTGGCGGCCAACATCGAGGGCTTCCGTTCGACGACGGTGGAGGCCTGCGTCGCGGCCGCCCAGCGCGTCCAGCTGCCCACCACCCGTATCGACCTGCGCGACGAGTCGGGTCGCGAACCCGCTTTTGGACTCAGCCGGTTCCTGCCGGTCTACGGCGACGACGTACTGCCCGAGCCACCGCTCGTCGCACTCGCGCGCGGCGCGGGCGCCGAGATCGACCTGCTCATCGGCTCCAACGCCGAGGAGATGAACCTTTACTTCGTGCCGACGAAGGTGAAGCCCCGGATCGGGCGCCTGCTCAGCTGGTTCGTGCTGCGCCGCTGCGTGCCCCGTGCCTGGGCGATCCTCAAGGCCTACGGTGCCGGGCGGAAGGGGCGGTCGGCCGGCGCTGCCTTCACCGACGCGCTGTCCGATCTCGTGTTCCGCCTGCCGGCGCGGCGCTTCGCCGCCGCACACGCCGGGCGCACGCACTGCTACGAGTTCGGCTGGCGTTCGCCGGCATTTGGTGGCGAGCTCGGCGCGTGCCACGGCGTCGAGCTGCCCTTCGTGTTCAATACCCTCGCAAGCTGCTCCGGGCCGCGCGGCCTGCTGGGTGAGGACCCACCGCAGGCGCTCGCCGACCGCGTGCAGGCGATCTGGATTCGCTACGCGACGGACGGCCACCTGCCGTGGCCCGAATACGCGGACGACACGCGCCAGGTCCATGCACTCGAGCTCGGCGTGACGCGCACCGAGCCGCGCATGCCGGCGGAGTATTTCTGAGCGCCGGGAAAGGATCCATGTATCTCGAGAAGTTCAGGCTCGACGGGCGCACGGCGCTCGTCACGGGCGGCGCGAGCGGCATCGGCTATGCGACCGCCGAGGCGCTCGCTGAGGCCGGTGCGCGCGTCACGATCGCGGATCTCAGTGCGGCGCCGCTGGCCAGCGCCTGCGGCCGGCTCGCCGAGCGCGGCTTCAAGGTCGACGGCGTCGTGATGGACGTCACCGACTCGCAGCGCGTGACCGCCGTGGCGGACGACTTCGTCGCGCGGCTCGGCCGCATCGACGTACTGGTCAACAATGCCGGCATCGCGCGCAGCGAGACGGCCGCCGAGACGGTCGCGGACGAGCACTGGCTCAACGTGCTCGACGTGAACCTCAACGGCACGTTCTGGTGCGCACGCGCCTTTGGTCGGCACATGCTGGCGCAGGGGCGCGGCAGCATCGTCAATGTCGGCTCGATGAGCGGCTTTATCGTCAATCGGCCGCAGCCGCAGAGCTACTACAACGCGTCGAAGGCCGCCGTGCACCAACTGACGCGCTCGCTCGCCGCGGAATGGGCGGGGCGGGGCGTGCGCGTCAATGCCGTGGCGCCGACCTACATCCGCACGCCGATCAATGCTTTTGCGGACCCCGCGAGCCCGATGTACCAGCGCTGGATCGACTCGACGCCGATGGCGCGCCTGGGCGAGCCGGAGGAGGTGGCCTCGGTGGCGCTGTTCCTCGCCTCGGACGCGGCCAGCCTGATGACCGGCTCGATCGTGCTCGCCGACGGCGGGTATACCTGCTGGTAGGCCGCGCCTCGCGCGTCGGGCGTCGCGGCCCGGGGCCGATCGGCCGGGCCAACTCATCCTGCGGATCGGCATAGTGGTGACGCTCGTCGGACCTTTCAGATAGGTCGCGACCCCACTAGTCTCCTCCCCCGACCGGTGCCAGCTCCTTCGCGCGCCGGATACGAGGGGATCCCGCCATGCGCAGCACACTCACCACCCTGATCGCGTCCCTGCTCGCGGCCGCCGCCGCCCAGGCCGAGCCGGCCACCACCGCCGGCGCCAGCGCGCGCGATGATGCCGGCGACCTGGCCGAGGTCACCGTCACGGCCCGTCGCCGCAGCGAGGCGCTGAAGGACGTGCCGATTGCCGTGACCGCGCTCAGCGGCGCCCGGCTCGAGGAGGAGCAGATCAACGCGGTGAAGGACATCGCCGCGCTGACGCCCGGGCTCAACATCAACTCCGACTCGGTCGGCCGCGTCTTCATGTCCATCCGCGGTGTCGGCACGACGCTGATCGATTCGGTCCAACCCGGGGTCGGCATCTTCTTCGACGGCATCTATGCGCCCGACACGTCCTACCTCAACAGCCCGATCGTCGACGTCGAGCGCATCGAGGTGCTGCGCGGCCCGCAGGGGACGCTGTTCGGCAACAACACGCTCGGCGGCGCGATCAACGTCGTGACGCGGCAGCCGAGCGAACAGTTCGAAGGCCACGCCGCGCTCGCGTACGCGGGTCCGGACGACTACCGCACCGCCGCGCTCTCGCTGAGCGGACCGATCGTGCCGGGCACGCTGCAGGGCCGGATCGCCCTGTCCTACCACGACCAGGAGGGCTTCCAGAAGAACACCCTCGCCGGCGGCTATACGAACCCGCTCGACCAGCGCTCGGCGCACGGCACGCTGCGCTGGGAACCGGCGGATTTCGCGACGATCACGGCGAACGGCTACTGGGACCGCGTGGCCGGCGGCAATGTCCCGTACAACTACCTGAACGACACCCACGACTGGAACCTGAACGGCAACACGAACCTCAACTCGATCGCGACGTACGAGTACAGGGGTGGCAACGTCAAGGGCGTGTTCGACGCCAAGTCGATCGCCACGACCGTCACGGCGATCGCGTCCTACGACCGGCGCAGCGGCCATGCACTCGGCGACGGCGACTACGGTCCGTTCGACTTCCTGCGCACGACTGGCGCCAACGAGCTCAAGACGGTCAGTGGCGAGGTGCGCTTCGACACGACCTACAGCGACCACCTGTCCTCGCTGATTGGCGTGTTCTCGAACCACTACACGAACGACGTCACGGGCACGACGACCCTCGTGCCACTGGCACTGACCGTGCCGTCCAGCGCGAGCACCGACCAGCGTTCGCAGGCGGCCTACGGCACGCTCTTCTGGAAGATTCGCGCCGACCTCGAGCTCGCGGCCGGCCTGCGCTTCGACCACCAGACGCTCGACGTCGTCAATTCGGGCCTGAGCTCGCCCGAATACACCGCCAACGAATTCGAACCGCGCCTGACCCTGAGCAAGCACTACAGCGCGGACGTGATGACCTACGCGTCGGTGGCCCGCGGCTTCCGGGGCGGCGGCGCCAACGGGCCCGGCGCGCCGAACCTGCTCTACAAGGGCGACTCGGTATGGACCTACGAGGTCGGCACCAAGACCGCGTGGCTCGGCCAGCGCCTGGTGGTCAATGCCGACGTCTTCTACAACGACTACCACAACTTCATCGGCCAGAACACGCTGGCGCCGAGCACGACCGGCGTTGGCTTCGTCGCGGTCAACCTCAACACCGGTAACGTCAAGAGCTACGGAGCGGAGCTGGAGGCGCACTTCAACGCCACCCGCCAGCTGCGCTTCGACGCGGGGCTGACGCTGCTGCACGCACGGATCACCGACGACAACGACTACTTCGCGGTCACCGGCGTGCACGCCCAGACTGACCGCATCCTGTTCACGCCCGACTGGAACTACAACCTGGGCGCGAGCTACTACATCCCGGTCGCCGGCCGCGACCGGGTGATGCTCGACCTCGGCATCGTCGGCAAGGGCGACCGCGTCGGCAGCGACCTCGCCAACCCGAACGTGCCGGTGATGCCGTCGTACACCCTGGTCAACGCGGCGGTCACGTACCGCTGGCCGTCGCTGGACGTCGCGGTGTTCGCCAACAACCTGCTCGACGCCAAGTACCAGGAGTCGTACATCGACGGCAGCCTGCTCTCCGCGGCTGGCCTGCCGCCGCCGCTCGTGCACAATCTCGGCATCCAGGGCGAGCGGCGACGCTACGGCATCCGCCTGAGCTATCGCTTCTAGGCGGCGTCGCGATGGAAGCGGCGTCCCGTCCGGCCTTGCCAGTGGCGCTCGAGGCTCAGCTTCAGGCGCTGTGCGGCGACCGGCTGCACCTCGGCGAGGCGATGCGCCGGCAGCACGGGGCGAGCGAGGCGCACTTCGCGACCCGGCTGCCGGACGCGGTGCTGTTTGCGCGGACGACCGAGGAAGTGGCCGCGGCGGTACGTGCCTGCGTGGCCGCCGGCGTCCCGGTGATCGCCTACGGCGCCGGCACCTCGATCGAGGGCAACACGACGCCGGTTCGAGGCGGCCTGTGTATCGACCTGTCGCAGATGGATGCCGTCCTCGAGGTCCATGCCGAGGACTTCGACTGCACCGTCCAGGCGGGCGTGCGGCGCGAGGAACTGAACCGCCACCTGCGGGACACCGGACTCTTCTTCCCGATCGACCCGGGCGCGAACGCGACCCTCGGCGGCATGGCCTCGACCCGCGCGTCCGGCACGAACGCGGTGCGCTACGGCACGATGCGCGAGGCGGTGCTGTCGCTGCGGGTGGTGACGCCCGACGGCCGGGTCATCCGCACCAGCCGCCGGGCGCGCAAGTCGGCGGCGGGCTACGACCTGACCCGGCTGTTCGTCGGTTCGGAGGGCACGCTCGGCATCATCACCGAGGTGACGCTGCGGCTGCACCCGCTGCCGGATGCGATCCTGGCTGCGGTCTGCAGCTTCGCGACGCTCGGTGGCGCCGTCGATACCGTCGTGCAGTCGATCCAGTCGGGCATCCCGCTTGCACGGGTCGAGCTGCTGGATGACGTGCAGATGCGCGCCGTGAACCGCCGCGCGAAGCTCGACTACCCCGAGCTGACCACGCTGTTCTTCGAGTTCCACGGTTCGGCGAGCTACGTCGAGGAGCAGGTCCGCGTCGTCTCGGAGATCGCCGCGGGCAACGGCGGCAGCGCGTTCCAGTGGTCGAACCTGCCCGAGGAGCGCAGCAGGCTCTGGAAGGCCCGGCACGAGGCCTACTACGCGGCGCTCGCGCTGCGCCCCGGATCGGTCGGCTGGCCGACCGACGTGTGCGTGCCGATGAGCCGCCTCGCCGAATGCATCGGCGCGACGAAGCTCGACCTGGAGCAGGCCAGCATGCCGGCCCCGATCGTCGGTCACGTCGGCGACGGCAACTTCCACGTGATCTTCGTGATCGATCCGGCCCGGCCGGAGGAGCTGGCCGAGGCCGAAGCGCTGAACCGCCGGCTGGTGGAGCGCGCGCTCGCGATGGACGGCACCTGCACCGGCGAGCACGGCATCGGGCTTGGCAAGCAGGACTGGCTCGAGCGCGAGCTGGGCGAGGCGGTCGACCTGATGCGGCTCGTGAAGCGCGCCATCGATCCGCTCAACCTGATGAATCCCGGCAAGATCTTCTCCCTGTGAGCGCCGCGCGCGACCGCCGCCGGGTGGACGTGGATCGGCGGCCGGCGCCCGACGCGCACCGGGCCCCGCGGACCACGCGCGAGGGCCCCGCGGCGCTGCATCGGGCGCTCGCGCCGCGGGTCGCGTAGATGGCGAGCGCGACACCGGTTTCGTCCACCGGCGCGGCCACGCCAGCGCGCGGCCGCGAACTCGTCGGCCTGCTGCTGCTCGCGCTCGCGATCACCTATGCCTCGGCGACGCGCGCGCTCTTCAGCCCGCTGCAGGAGCTCGCCAAGGCCGACCTGCGACTTTCGGACCTCGACCTCAGCCTCGTGCAGGGGCTCGCGGCCTCGCTGCCGATCGCGCTCCTGTCGATCCCGGTGGGCCGGCTGGTCGACCGCGCGAACCGGATGCGCATCCTGATGGCCCTGACCGCGGTTTCCGCGGCGGGGACCGCGGCGACGGCCTGGGCAGGCGGGCTGGCCACGCTGTTCGTCGCGCGGATGCTGGCCGGGGTAGGCGCCGCACTGGCCGTGCCGGTCGCGATTTCGGTGGCCGCGGACCTGTCGCGTCCGCAGGCGCGGGGCCGCGCGCTCCTGTACCTGTCGGTGGGCAACATGCTGGGCGCCGCCGCGGCGTTCGCGCTCGCCGGCTGGTTGCTCGCGGTACTGCCTTCGTGGCGCCGGGGACACGTCGAGTTCGCGGCTTTCGGTCTCGCGGTGCTCGCCGCGCTGGCGTGCCAGCGCGAGCCTGCACGTCACGAAACGGGCGTCACGCTCGACGCGCCGTTCCGCGTGGCGCTGCGGGCACTCTGGGCGCGGCGCGCGCTGCTGGCACCGCTGTTCGTCGGCCAGGTCACGGTCGTGATGGCGGACATGGCAGCGGTCACCTGGGCAGCACCGGTGCTGACGCGCGGCTACCAGCAGCGCCCGGCGGACTTCGCCGGGTGGATGGGCCTCGTGCTGCTGGTCTCGGGGCTGGTCGGCTCGACGCTCGGCGGCTTCGCGGCGGACCGCGGCTATCGCAGCGCGAGCCGCGCCGGCATCGTGCGCGCGGCGGTCGTCGCCGCGGCGATCTCGGTGCCGGCGGCGTTCTATCCGGTCATGCCGACCGTGCCAGCGTTCGCGGTCGCGCTCGCCGTGTTCCTGATCGGCGGCGCCGTCACCGGGCTCGTCACGGCGACCGCGCTCGCGGTCCTCGTGCCGAACGAGCTGCGCGGCGTTTGCCTCGGCGCCTTCATGGTGCTGGGCGGCATGATCGGCTTCGGTGTGGCGCCGACGCTCGTGACGCTGGCGAGCCAGGGGCTGGGCGGGGACGCGTCCCTGGGTCGTGCCCTAGCCCTGGTGGGTGCGGGCACGAGCCTGCTCGCGCTTGCCGGCTTCCTGCGGGCCGCGGCGGTCCTGCGGCGCGAGGACGCTGGGAGCGCTAGCCGTTAGGTATAGGATAGGTCTTGCAGTAGCTATCTGATAGGTATACAGTCCGGCCCGCCGATCCCGCCCGCGATCGACGAGGGGTATTCCGGATGCACGCAGCCCGCGACGCGAACGTCCCGCGACCGACCGAGTTCGTCGAGGTTTCCCCGGAGATGACCACGTTGATCGGGCACCGGCCGGCGCCCGCGGCGCCGCTGCCGCCATGCGCGCTGGCGGTCACCTTCGACTGGGGCACGCCCGGCGTGCCGGCGCGGCTGACGATCTCCCCGGAGTTCCCGGGCCTGCGCGCGGGACCGGCCGCCCAGCGCCTGACGCTCGTGGTCGAACGGTCCGCGTTCGCGCGCATCGGCGGCGACCCCGACGCCCGCGCCGGCGAGCGCGCCTTCCACCTGCCGCCCGCGCTTGCCGCCATCGCGGTGGCCCTGGCGGGCCCCGGCCGCAGCGGCGAAGGCCTCAAGGTCTACCGCCTGGCGAAGAGCATCGAGCTGCTCTGCGAGACCATCCGGCTCGAGAACGCCGGCGAACTCGTCCCGCTCGAGGGCGACGGCCTGCTGTCGCGCGCCGACACCGAGCGCGTGCTCGACGCACGGCGCCTGATCGATCAGTGCTGGGCGGAGCGCCTGACGCTCGAGCGGATCGCGCGTGCCTGCGGACTCAATCGCGCCAAGCTCACGAGCTGCTTCCGCGAAGTGTTCAAGTGCACGGTCGCCGAGGCGCTCGCCGAACGGCGCCTCGCCGAGGCGCGCCGCATGCTGCTGACGACCGACCTGCCGGTGGGCTCGATCGGCTACCGCAGCGGCTACCAGAACAACGCGGCGTTCAGCCGCGCCTTCAGCCGCCGCTTCGGCGTGCCGCCGACCGGCTTCCGGGCCGTCGCGGCCGCCGCCTGATACCGTCCCGGCGCCGCGCGTGAGCAGCACCGCCACCAGCCCCGGATCGCTCGTGCAGCGCGCGATCCGGGCCGTGACCCAGCACATCCGCCGCCAGGGACTCCGGGTCGGAGATTCGCTGCCCGGCGAGAAGCACTTCGCCACCGAACTCGGCGTCAGCCACGCCGTGATGCGCGAGGCCTTCCAGGCGCTCGCCGCGCTGCGTCTCATCGACGTCGGCAACGGTCGCAAGCCGCGGGTCGCGGCGCTCGACGCGTCGGTGATCGCGACCTCGATGGACCACGCGATCTCGACGGCGCAGATCACGGTGCCGGAGATCTGGGACGTGCGCCGCACGATCGAACTGCGCACCGTCGAGCTGGCCGCGAACTCGCGCACCGACGCCGAGGCGCTCGAGATCCTGCGGCTCGCCGAGGAGATCGCGGCGCACGCGGACGATCGTGCGGCGGTGACGTCGCACGACATCGCCTTCCACGAGGCGATCGCGCTCGCGAGCCGCAACGCGCTCTTCATCCAGATCGTGCGCGCGTTCGGCCCGCTGATGGAGGTCGCCGTGCCGAAGGCCTGGCAGACGCGCCGCACCAAGGCGCAGCGCGCCGAGATCGTGCGGCGCCACCGCGCGATCGCCCGCGCGATCTTCGAGCGTGACCCCGCGGCCGCCACGGCGGCGATGGACACGCACTTCGACAGCTCGATCGGCGTCGTGCTGGCGCAGGCGGCCGCCGAGGTCGGCGGACGGCCCGCGGCCCGCTGACCCCCGCGGCCGCGCTAACCGGCGGGGGGCTTCGCGCAGGCGCGCTCGATGGCGGCATAGGGCTTGGCCGGCGCTGCGGGGAACTTCCGCTGCCGCGCCTCCAGCAGCTGCTCGAGCAGCGTGCCACCATCGCGCGAGGCTAGGTTCGGGTTCAGTGCATAGATCGGGTCCCGGCTGACTTCCTCGAGCGTCGCGAGCGTGAATCCCTTGCGCTCGAGCAGATCCAGCAGCTCCGGCAGGATCGTCGCGCTGTAGGCACCGAGGTGCAGCAGCAGCACGTGGTCGATCGGCCGCCCGACGAGCTCGCGCGCGGCCTCGCGGCCGGCGTCCAGGTAGCCCGCCGCGAGCTCGAGGTAGCTGTCGTGCAGCCACGCGAGTGCGGCGGGGTCGGGGTGCGCCACGCAGCGTGCGTAGGCGCTGTTCCAGAGATAGTCCTCGTAGTCGAGCGTCACCTGCGCGATGCGATAGCCGCGCGTCACGAGCGCGGCCCGCACCGCATCGCGCTTGGCGAGCGTGTCGCCCTCACGCAGGTACGGGTAGCGAAACCAGCGGGTGCGCGCCGGCGGCTGCAGCAGATCGAGCAGGGGCTCGTTCTGGCGGATGTCCTCGACGAAGCGCTCCACGCTGACCTCGCCGAGGTCGTGGTGCCCGTAGGTGTGGTTGGCGAGGTCGAAGCCCGCCGCCACCCAGAGGCGCAGCGCCTCGGCGCCGTCCGGGTGGTCCTCGAGCCGCGCGCCATTCAGGAAGCCGTACACGCCGGGCACGTGGCGGGCTTTCAGCACCGCGATCGTCGCGCGTGCGATCGCGTCCTCGGTCGTGCCGGGCGCGAGGGCGCCGTTGACCGGCAGGTCGTCGAAGGTGAGCGCGACGCGCTCCGCGGCGGCCGGCAGGGCGGCCAGCAGGAGCGTGGCCGACAGGGCGGCCAGCGCGGTGCGCCGCGGGCGGCGCGAGCAGGGATCCTGGGCAGTCATCGGGTCCGGTTCCGCAGGACGCGGGCCTCGGCCCGCGGCTCGGCGATAATACGGCAACAGCCCGCCGCCGCCGGCGGGCGCACGGGGCTGCCGCCATGCAAACCGCCGTCCGCGAAAGCCGGGATCTCGAGCCGCTGCTCGCCGCTGCCGAGGCGCGCTTCGCGCAGGTGCATCCCGCGAGCCGTGAGCGGCACGCCCGCGCCTGCGACCGGCTGCCCGCCGGCCACTCGCGCCAGACGCTCTACTTCCCGCCGTTCCCGCTGACGATCGCGCGCGGCGAGGGCGCGCGCGTCACAGACCTCGACGGTCACCGCTACCTCAACCTCGTCGGCGACTACGCCGCGGGGGTGTTCGGCGCGAGCTGCGAGCCGATCCAGCGCGCGATCCGCGAGGCACTCGCGCAGGGCCTGTCGCTGAGCGGGCCGAACCTGCGCGAGCTCGAGCTCGCGGAGCTGATCAGCGAGCGCCTGCCATCGATGGAGCTGCTGCGGTTCTGCAACTCGGGCTCCGAGGCCTGCCTGTACGCGGCGCAGACCGCCCGTCACGCGACGCGGCGTGCGAAGCTGCTGGTGTTCCACGGCTGCTACCACGGCAGCTTCCTGATCTTCGGCGCCAGCGACCCGCCGTTGACCGTGCCGGTGCCGGTCGTCAAGGCGCGCTACAACGACGTCGACGGCACGCGCGCGGTGCTGCGCGCGAACGCGACCGACCTCGCGGCCGTGCTGGTGGAACCGATGCTCGGCGCCGGCGGCTGCATCCCGGGAACGCCGGATTTCCTCGGCATGCTGCGTGAGGAGACGGCCCGCCTCGGCATCGTGCTGGTCTTCGACGAGGTCATGACCTCGCGACTGGGACCCGGCGGCGTACAGGGCCTGCTTGGCCTGCGCCCCGACCTGACCACGCTTGGCAAGTTCTGGGGCGGCGGTCTCAGCTTCGGCGCATTCGGCGGCGCGCGCGAGCTGATGCAGCACTTCGACAGCCGCGGTGGCGGCCAGCTCTCCCAGGCCGGGACCTTCAACAACAACATCCTGACGATGAGCGCCGGCCTCGCAGGTGCACGCGAGGTCTACACGGCGGAGGCTTGCCGTGAGCTCAACGCCCGGGGCGACCGGCTGCGCCAGGCACTTGGCGCGCTGGCACGGCGCCATCGCGTGGCACTGCAGGCGACGGGCCTCGGCGCGGTGATGACCACCCACTGGTCGGATCGGTCGATCGTCGATCCGAGCCACGTCGATCCGCCGACGACTCCGCTGCGGCGCCTGTTCCAGCTCGAGCTGCTGGAGCAGGGCTACTACATCGCGCAGCGCGGCATGATCAACCTGTCGCTGCCGGTCACCGAGGCCGATCTCGATGGCTTCCTCGGCGCCGTCGACGGATTCCTGGCGCGTCACGCGAAACTCCTGCCGCCGTCCGCCGCCTGACCCCCGTCCGGGCGACGTCGCGACCGCGCCGCCGTGCCTAAGTTCCCTGCCGCACCCGAGCGTGCCGGCTGGCGGGGCGAGGCGGCCCCGGACCGCCAAGCCCGCGCGCCCCGTTCGCTGCCGGCGGCGCCTCCTCGTTGATAGACTTCACCTGCCGCGCCGCAGGGGCGCGCTCGAGGAGCAAGACGCATGCGTGCGATCGCGATGGCATTGATGATGGGGGCCGCACTGGCCGCGTCCGGCAGTTCGCTCGCCGCGGCCACGGCGGCGGCGGCACCGAAGGCTGCGCCGACCGCGACCGCCGCCGCGCCGCCCACGGCCACGAGCTGGATCGAGGGCAAGCACTACTTCGCGGTCAAGACACCGCGCCCGCTCGGCACGCGCCCGGGCCGCATCGTCGTCACCGAGGTGTTCTCGTACGCGTGCCCGGCTTGCAACGCGTTCCGGCCGCACTTCGCGAGGCTCAAGGCATCGCTGCCGGCGACGGTGGACGTCGACTACGTGGCGGCCGCGTTCCGCGCCGACGAGGACTGGCCGATGTTCCAGAAGGCCTTCTACGCGGCGCGCGTGCTCGGCGTGGACGCGCGCACGCACGAGGCGATGTTCGACGCCGTCTTCAAGACCAACGAACTCGCGGTCATGAGCGAGGATGGCCGCAGCGTTCGCTCGCCGGCGCCGTCGCTCGAGGATGCCGCAAAGTTCTACGCGCGCGCGGCGGGAGTCCCGGCCGACAAGTTCCTCGCCACTGCCCGCGGCTTCGACGTTGACCGTCGCTGCCGCGAGGCAGACCAGTTCCTGAAGACGTACCTCGTGCTCTCGACGCCGACCATCGTCGTCAACGGCAAATACCGCGTCGACGTCACCTCGGCGGGTGGATTCGACAAGCTGATCGAGGTGGTGCAGTGGCTCGTCTCGCGCGAGCACGTCTAGCGCCACGGGCGCGACGCAGCGCCGCGACGCGACCGGCAACCGCTTGTTGCGACGCGGCAGTCCCGGCGGGATCGGAGGCCGTCGCGGTGGTGTAGAGTTCACCCCCGGGATGCTTAGGGGGACGATGCCATGAATGCCGTGACCGCGGGGCGGGTCGCCACGCCCTCGGATACCCGCGAATTCCACTTCCGGATGGCGATCGTCTTCGTGCTGATCGCGTTCGGCGGATTCACCCCCACGTACTGGGCGCCGGTGATGGGCGGCCGCTTCCACGCGCCGCCGATCGCGCACATCCACGGCGCACTGCTGTTCAGCTGGACCCTGTTCTACCTCGCGCAGACAGCGTGGGTGAGGGCAGGGAAGGTGCCGCGGCATCGCGCCTGGGGCCTTGCAGGCATCTCGCTGTTCACGCTGCTGCTGTGCTCGATCGTTGTGTTCAAGCTCACGCTGATGAAGCTCGACGAGGCACACGGCTTCGGTGAGGCCACGCGCCGCTTCGCAGCGATCATCTTCCTCGGCGTTCCGGTCATGGCGACCGTGTTCGCGACCGCGATCGCCAACGTCAGCCGCCCGGAGATCCATCGGCGGCTGATGTACGCGCTGATGTGCGGGATGATGGTGCCGGCGATCGCGCGGGTGTTCATCGTGCTGCTCGCCCCGGCCGGCGCGGACGCCGGCGGTCCGCCACCGCCGTTCGTCGCGCTTCCCCCGACCGGCGTGGCCGCGCTGCTGCTCGTCGCCGGCATCGTGCACGACTGGCGGCGTGGCGTGCGCTGGCATCCGGCTTACGTCTACGGCGGGCTCGCGGTGCTGCTGACGAACGTCGTCGCGGTGCTCGTCTCCGGGACCGACGCCTGGATGCGGATCGCCCGCGCGATCGAATCCGTCGCCGGCTGAGGCGGGGGCGATAGAGGCCGACGATCGGCGCGATCCGCGAAATCGAATTCCCGCGGCGCGCAGCGCGGCCTAGACTCTCCCGGTACCGCCGTCACCGGCAGCACCGGAGAATCTCCATGAGCATCAAGCCCCTCTTCACGGCCGTCGCCACGGCGACGGGCGGTCGCAACGGCCACACCGAGGCCGAAGATCATTCCGTCGCCGCCGACCTGTCGGTGCCGAAGGCAATGGGCGGCCCGGGCCGGCCGAACACGACGACGCCAGAGCACCTGTTCGCGGCCGGCTACGCGGCCTGCTTCGGCGGTGCGCTCGACTACGTCGCGTCGCAAAAGAAGCGCAACGCCAAGGGCGCCGCAGTGACCTGCCGGGTGTCGATCGGCCCGCGCGACGCGGGCGGCTTCGGTCTCGCGGTGGCGCTGCACGTCGTCGATCGCAGCCTGCCGCAGGCGGAGCTCGCCGCGCTCGCGCGCGAGGCGCACGAGCAGATCTGTCCGTACTCGCACGCGACGCGCGGCAACGTCCAGGTGGACCTGAGCGTCGAGGGCGCCTGAGTCGCCGTCAGGCGACGTCGATGCCCGGTGCGCCGTCGGCGAGGCACCCGATCTCGGCGGCCGACTCGCAGCCGTGCGCCGCGAACGCCGCGAGCACCGCCGGCAGCGCACGCGGCTCGCAGCTGACGAGCAGGCCGCCGGACGTCTGCGGGTCGGTGAGCAGCGCCTGCTGCGGCGAGCCGACCCGCGGCGCGAGCACGATCGAGTCGGCGGAGGAGGCCCAGTTGCGCGCCGAAGCGCCCGTGACGTAGCCCGCCGCGGCGAGCGCCAGCGCCCGCGGCAGGAGCGGAACGGACTCGATGGCGAGCGTCGCGCGCAATTGCGAGCCGCGGCAGATGCCAAGCAGATGCCCGAGCAGCCCGAAGCCGGTCACGTCGGTCATGGCATGCACGCCCGGCAGCCGCGCGAGCTCGGCGCCGGCGAGGTTGAGGCGCGTCGTCGTCTCGATCAGCGTGCGGTAGCCGTCCGCATCGAGCGCTCCCTTCTTGAGTGCCGCCGCGAGCACGCCCACCCCGAGCGGCTTGCCGAGCACCAGCCGGTCACCGGCGCGACCGTCGCTGTTGCGCTTCACCTCGCGCGGCGAGACGAGGCCGATCGCGGCGAGACCGTAGATCGGCTCTACCGAGTCGATGCTGTGGCCGCCCGCGACGGGTATGCCAGCCGCCGCGCAGGCTGCCTCGCCACCGCGCAGGATCTCGCGGATCACCTCGGCCGGCAGCACCTTGATCGGCATGCCGACGAGCGCCAGTGCCAGCAGCGGCCGCCCGCCCATCGCATAGACGTCCGACAGCGCATTGGTCGCGGCGATGCGGCCGAAGTCGAACGGGTCATCGACGATCGGCATGAAGAAGTCGGTGGTCGCGACGATTGCCTGCTCGTCGTTGAGCCGGTACACGGCGGCGTCGTCGCCGGTCTCACGACCGACCAGCAGCGCCGCGACCGGGGATGCCGCGGGAACGCCGCGGAGCAGTTCCGTCAGCAGGCCCGGAGCAATCTTGCAGCCGCAGCCGCCGCCATGGGACAGCGAGGTCAGGCGCGGCACGCTGACGGGGACGCTCGCGTTCACCGGGGTCCTCCAGGGACTGGCGGAAGGCAGCAGGAGTCGAACCTACCAGGAAGCGGCTGACGCCCCCCGCTGGGTTTGAAGCCCAGCCGCATCGCCGGACACGAATGCCTTCCGTTGCGTCGCATCGTAGCCTAGCTGCCCGCGGACCAGCCAGCGCCGCGCGGCACGTGGCCGTCGCCGACGCGGCGCGTGTAGCCGACGCGGTCGAAGAACTCGAGGATCTGGATCGCGCGCTTGCGCCCAAGGCCGGTCTCGTCGCGGAAGGCCGCGGCACCGGCCGCGCCGTTCGCGACCGCGAGCCGGGCGACGATCGCGGCGAGTTCGCCGATCACCTCGCGGTCGTAGTAGAGGTCGGGCACGACGGCGTAGGCGCGGCCCTCGCGGCCGAGGATCGCGAGCAGCTGACGGACCCGGCCTTCGGGTTCACCGAGCGCGCGTGCGAGGTCCCGCGCCCACGGCGGATCGAAGCGGCCCGCGCCGAGCAGCGGCAGCAGCCGGTCGGCCGCGACCCGCTCGGCTTCCGCGATCGCTGCGGCATGCGCCGGCAGCTGCAGCCAGGCGCCCCGCAGCCGCACGCGGCCGGCGTCGACGAGGCCCGCGACCAGCGCGCGCCACACGGCTTCGGGCGCCGCGGGCGCCGCGATCCGGCGCAGCCGTGCGACATCGGGTCCCGGCTCGTCCGGATGCCGTTCGTGGAACTGCGCGAGCGCGACGAGCAGCGCCTCGCCGTGGCCGGACCAGTGGACCGATCCGATCCAGTGCGCGTGCCGCTGCTCGCCTCCGGCGGCGAGCTCGATCGCGTCGTGCGGCCGGGCAATGGCCGCGAGCGAGCGGCCGGCGATGCGCTCGACGGTCGGCGCGTCCAGTCCCCAGGGCGAGGAGGCGAGCAACGGCGCGAGGTCGCCCGACCGGAACCAGGTCACGAGCGCTGCGCGGATCTCCCGTCGCGCGGCGGTGCGGCGGCGTCGCGCCGGCGCCGCCGGATCGAGCAGGATCCCGCCGCCGAACGTATGCGTCGCGCCGGCGTCACGCAGCACGTAGCGGTCGCCCGGTGCGACCGCCACGGCACGGTCGAGGACGAGTTGCACGCAGCCCGGCGCGCCAGGTGCCACGGCCGCACCCTCGAGCGGCAGCACGTGGCCGGTGACGTGCGTGGCAGCGACGTGCACGTGCACCGGCCGGTAGCCCTCCAGCGGCACCTCCCCGGCCAGCAGCCGGAGCTGGGCGTCGATCCGCGTGGTCACGGCGAGCGCGCGCGCATCCGCGACCCAGTCGCCGCGACCGATCGCCTCGTGCGCAACCCCGGCGAGGTTCAGCGCGCAGCGCTGGCCGGCGTCGCCCGCCGCGGCGGCGCTGCCCTGCGCGTGGATCCCGCGCACCCGCACCGCGAGCCCCTGCGGCAGCAGCGTCAGCGGGTCGCCGGGCGCGACGCGCCCGGCATGCACGGTGCCGGTCACGATCGTGCCCTGGCCCGGGAGGGCGAAGGAGCGATCGACCGCCAGCCGGAAGAACCGATCGACGGGCGGCGGCGGTGCCCGCCCGGCCGCGTCGCAGAGGCGCTCACGCAGCGCGACGATCCCGGGGTCGGCCGGGTCGAGCGCGTTGACCGCAATGATTGGCGCACCGGCGAGCGGGGTCGGCGCGAGCAAGTTTGCTACCTCCGCCGCGACCGCATCGACCCGCCTGGCCGGAACCCGGTCGGCCTTGGTGATTGCGACCACGCCGTCGCCGATGCCGAGCAGATCGAGGATCGCGAGGTGCTCGCGCGTCTGCGGCATCACGCCATCGTCCGCGGCGACCACCAGCAGCGCGTGCCCGATGCCGGAAGCGCCGGCCAGCATCGTGTGCACGAATCGTTCGTGGCCGGGCACGTCGATGAAGCCGATCCGCCGCCCGCCGATCGTGGCATAGGCGTAGCCGAGCGCGATCGAGATGCCGCGCGCCTTCTCCTCTGGCAGGCGGTCGGTGTCGACGCCCGTCAGGGCACGGACGAGCGAGGTCTTGCCGTGGTCGATGTGGCCGGCGGTGCCGACGATCATGGCCCGAGTGCAGCGAGCGCCGCCACGAACCGGCCCTCGTCGTCGGGCTCGAGGCAGCGCAGGTCGAGCCAGAGCGCATCGTTCGCGAGCCGCCCGATCACCGGCCGGGGCAGGGCCCGCAGCCGGCGGGCGAGCGCCCCGACCCCGGCGCCGCGACGCCCGTCCGCGCGGCGGATCTCGAGGCCATGGCTCGGGAGTGCCTGCTCGGGTTGGGCGCCGCTGCCGATCTCGCCCGACATCGGCGCATCACTCACGGACCAGTCCGGGCCGAGCGCCGCGGTGACCGCCGGTACCAGCCGGCGCGCGGCGGCCTCGATCTCGACGAGCGGGCGTGAAAGAAGCCGCAGCGCCGGCAGCCGCCGTCCGATCGAGTCCGGATCGCGATAGAGCCCGAGCACCGCCTCGAGCGCCGCGAGCGTCAGCTTGCCGGCCCGCAGTGCACGCTTCAGCGGGTGGCGCGCGAGCCGCGCGACCAGGTCGGCACGACCGACGACCAGACCCGCCTGCGGCCCGCCGAGCAGCTTGTCGCCGCTGAAGGTCACGAGGTCAGCGCCGGCCGCCACGGTGTCGCGCACCACCGGCTCGGACGGCAGGCCGAGCGCGCCGAGCGCCGCCAGCGCGCCGCTGCCGAGATCGACCGCAAGCGGCACGCCGCGCTCGCGCGCGAGCGCCGCCAGCGCCGGTGTCGAGACGCTCGCCGTGAAGCCGCGGATCACGTAGTTGCTGGGATGGACCTTGAGCAGCAGCGCCGTGCGCGGCCCGAGTGCCGCGGCGTAATCCTCGAGGTGCGTGCGGTTGGTGGTACCGACCTCGACCAGCCGGGCGCCGGCGGCGCGCATCAGGTCCGGCAGCCGGAACGAGCCACCGATCTCGATCAGCTCGCCGCGCGAGACCAGCACCTCGCGCCGCGCGGCGAGCGCGCTCAGCACGAGCACGAGCGCGGCCGCGTTGTTGTTGACGACGGTCGCCGCGGCGGCGCCGCAGAGCTCGGCGAGGAGCGCGGCCACCGGCGCGTCGCGCTCGCCGCGACGGCCGCTGCCGAGATCGAACTCGAGGCTGACGGCGTCGCGCCCGGCCTCCAGCAGCGCCTCGAGCGCCGCCTCGGGAAGCGGTGCGCGACCGAGGTTGGTATGCAGCACGATCCCGGTCAGGTTGAACACCGCCCGCAGCCGCCGCGTGCCGGCCGCTGCGACCGCGTCAGCGATCGCGGTGGCCAGGCTCAAGTCCGTGAGCCGCGCCGGCGCCAGCCGGCCGGCGAGCGCTTCGCGACGCAGTGCCGCGAGGTGAGCGCGCGCAGCGGCGAGCACCGGCTCGCGGCCGGCCGTGGCGGCCAGCGCGACCAGCGGCGCCAGCGAGAGCAGCCGGTCGACGGACGGCAGGTCCGCCGCGGTCGCGCGCGCCGCCTCGCGGGTCACGGCCATCGCTCAGCCGGGTGGTTGCCAGAGGAGCGGGTTTGCGCTCGCGCGCGCAAAGCCCGCGTCGGCCAGCAGCAGGTCGAGCGCGATGCTCGCGAGGTCGTCGGCGAGCGGCTCGACCTCGGGATCGTGCTCCGCGTAGAAGATCTTGCGGTAGCGACGGCAGCCATCGCAGCTCTCGGCGCGGATCGCCGCCGGTCCGCCCTCGATCGACTGGTAGGCGACACCTTGGGTGGCGCCGCAGGCGGTGCACTCGACGCGCACGCGGTGCCACTCGGTCGCGCACAGCGCGCAATGCAGGTAGCGGTAGCCGGAGGACGGCGCCGCACTCTTGACGATGCTCGCGACGGGCGCCGAGCCGCAGGCCGGGCAGGTCGCGGACGGCGCCGTGGGCGCGAAGGCGGCGACGTCGAGGCGCGCGGCGAGGGCGCTCCAGTAGACCTGCAGCGCCGCGGCCACGAACGGCGCCGCCGCCGGGTCCGGATCGGTACCGTCCGCGGCCAGCAACCGCGTGGCCATCGCCTCGAGCGCGGCGGGCGCCGCGTCGCGCAGCCGCGCGCAGACCGCGGCGACGGCCGGCGGAAAGGCGGTCGATCGCGCCAGCTCGCCGACGATGCACTGCAGCGCGGCCCGCCATTCGGCGCCGCGTGCGAGTCCCTGGGCCGGCAGCGGTGGCATGCCGTGTTCCCTCGCGCGCGCGAGCGCCGCGGGGTCCGGCAGCGCCGGCGCGATGGCGGCCGCCGCCTCGTGCTGGGCCGCCGCGATCGCCGCGGCGAAGCCGAGGTAGCCGCCGAGCGAATCCTGGGCCGCGAGCGCCCGCAGCCGCGCCGCGCGGCGCGCGTACAGGCGCGCCGGATCGGGCGCCAGCAGCCGGGGCACCGAGCGGGCGGTGAGCCCCTCGATCTGGGCGGGGTCGAGGATCCGTTGCACGAACGACCACCCGTGCGGCGCACCGAGCGGTGCCAGCCGCAGTATAGCGCCCGGGCCGGAGCAGCCCGGAAGCGGGAGGGTCAGCGCCCGCCGGTTGGCCGGATCATCTGCCGGAACCAGGCGCGGTGATGCTTCCAGGCCCAGCCGATCGTCACGGTGCCGCGCGTCATGGCGCCGACCGCGCCCTTCACCCACAGCGCGGCCGCGACGTGGACGACGGCGCCGAGCACCAGCACGAATGCCGCCAGCGCGTGCAGCAATGCCGCCGCCCGTACCACGCCGACCGGCAGGCCGCCGGCGAAGTAGCGACGCCAGATCGCGAGCCCGGTCAGCGCGAGCACCGCGACGCAGGCGACCATCACGAAGTACAGCACCTTCTGGCCGGCGTTGTACTTGCCGACCTCGGGCAGGTGCTCGTCGCGCCCCTCGATCACCTCGCGCAGGCGCTCGAGCCAGACGCGATCGTTCGGCAGCAGGCGGTTGTCGCCCCACTGCGGCGCGGCGAAGCGGGCGAACACCAGCGCCATCGCGAGTCCGACGAACGGATGCAGGATCACGCTCCAGGTGCCGCCGCCGAGCACCGCGGCCAGCCAGAAGAGCGCCGGGTGGAACAGCGCCATGCCGGACGCCGCAGCCAGCAGGAACAGCAGCGCCACCACCCAGTGCTGCAGCCGCTCCTGGCGGCCGTGCCGCTCGATCAGGTCCGGGCGGTCGTGCTCAGCCATGGGCCTTCTCCTTCTCGCGCTCCGCGGCTGCCTCGTCCGCGGGATCGACTTCCTTGGCGCCGACGCGCACGTAGTTCAGCAGCCCGGCGATCGCTGCAAGCGCGATCGCGCCAAGCGCCAGCGGCTTCGCGGCACCCTTCCAGAGCCGCACGACCGGGCTCACGCGCGGTGCCACCGGCAGGCCGCTGTAGAGCGCCGGCTGGTCGGCGTGGTGCAGCACGTACATCACGTGCGTGCCGCCGACGCCGGCCGGGTCGTAGAGCCCGGCCTGCTCATAGCCGCGCGACTTGAGGTCGACGATTCGCTCCGCGGCATCGTGCTGCAGCTGCTCCTTGGTCCCGAAGGTGATCGCGCCGGTCGGGCAGGTCTTGACGCATGCCGGCTCGAGACCGACCGCGACGCGGTCCGAGCACAGCGTGCACTTGTACGCCTTGCCGTCCTTCTTCGAGATGCGCGGCACGTCGAACGGGCAGCCGGCGACGCAGTAGCCGCAGCCGATGCAGTGCTCCTCGTGGAAGTCGACGATGCCGTTCGCGTACTGGACGATCGCGCCGGGCGACGGGCAGGCCTTCAGGCAGCCCGGATCGGCGCAGTGCATGCAGCCGTCCTTGCGGATCAGCCACTCGAGGTCGCCCTTCGGGTTCTCGTACTCGCTGAAGCGCATCACCGTCCAAGACTGGTCCGTCAGGTCGCGCGGGTTGTCGTAGGTTCCGGCGCAGGAGCCGACCTCGTCGCGCAGGTCGTTCCACTCCATGCACGCGGTCTGGCAGGCCTTGCAGCCGATGCACTTCGAGGTGTCGATGAGCTTCGCGACCGCGACCTCGGCAGCGGCGCGCGCCATCGGCGAGGGCGTGGTGGTGGCGGAGCGGCGCACGATGTCCAGTGATTGCAGCGGCATGGCAGCCCCCTAGACCCGCTCGACCTTGACCAGGAACGCCTTGAACTCCGGGGTCTGCGTGTTGCCGTCGCCGACGAACGGCGTCAGCGTGTTGGCGATGAACCCGGGCTTGGCGACTCCCTTGAAGCCCCAGTGGATCGGGATGCCGACCGTGTGCACCGGCTTGCCCTCGATCGTCAGCGGCTTGATCCGCTTGGTGACGACCGCCACCGCGCGGATGCTGCCGCGGTTCGAGCTCACCTTGACGCGATCCCCGGCCCGCACGCCGAGCTCCTTCGCGTGCACCTCGCCGATCTCGACGAACTGCTCGGGCTGCACGATCGCGTTCAGGCGCACGTGCTTCGTCCAGTAGTGGAAGTGCTCGGTCAGCCGGTAGGTGGTCGCCACGCACGGGAACGCGTCGGCCTTGCCGAGTGCCTCGCGGTCCTTCTTGAAGATCCGCGCGGCCGGGCTCGCCACCACGCGCGGCTCCTTCGGATGCAGCGGGTTGTAGCCCAGCGGCGACTCGAACGGCTCGTAGTGCTCCGGGAACGGTCCCTCCGCCATCGCGCCGCGCGCGAAGAACCGCGCCACGCCCTCCGGGTTCATGATGAACGGCCCCATGCCGCCGGCCGGGTCCTCGTCGGCCTTGAAGTCAGGGACGTCGGCGCCGGCCCAGGCCTTGCCGTTCCACGCGACCAGCTTGCGCGCCGGGTTGAACGGCTTGCCGGCCGGATCGCAGGACGCCCGGTTGTAGAGCACGCGCCGGTTCGCCGGCCAGGCCCAGGCCCAGTTGCGGGTCTGGCCGATGCCGGTCGGGTCGCTGTTGTCGCGCCTCGCCATCAGGTTGCCGGCCTCGGACCAGCAGCCGGCGAAGATCCAGCAGCCACTGGCGGTGCTGCCGTCGTCGCGCAGCTCGGCAAAGCCCGCGAGCTGCTCGCCCGCCTTGCGCACGACGACCTTCGGGTCCTTCGGGTCCGCGACGTCGGCAAGCGCCTTGCCGGAATACTCGCGCGCGATCTCCTCCGGCGAGGGCTCCTCGGCGCGCGCATACGGCCAGGTCATCTTCAGGATCGGGTCCGGGTAGGCGCCGCCCTCGGTCTCGTAGAGCTTGCGCAGCCGGCGGTAGATGCCCGCGATGATCGCGATGTCGGTGCGCGCCTCGCCCGGCGGCTCGGCACCCTTCCAGTGCCACTGCAGCCAGCGCCCGGAGCTGACCAGCGCGCCCTCCTCCTCGGCAAAGCAGGTCGTCGGCAGCCGGATGACCTCGGTGTCGATCTGTGCCGCGTCGACGTCGTGGAACTCGCCGTGGTTCTTCCAGAACTCGCTGGTCTCGGTCGCGAGCGGATCCATCACGACCAGGTACTTCAGCTTGCTGAAGGCGGCGGTCATCTTCGCCTTGTTCGGCGCCGCCGCGAGCGGGTTGAAGCCCTGGCAGAAGTAGCCGTTCAGCTGGCCGTCGAACATGCGGTCGAACACGGCCAGCATGTCGTAGCCCTTGTCGAGCTTCGGCAGGAAGTCGTACGCCCAGTGGTTCTCGGCGGTGGCCGCCGCCCCGTACCAGGCCTTCATCAGGCTGACGTGGAAGCGCGGGTAGTTCTGCCAGTAGCTCATCTGGTTCGGGCGCAGCGGCTTCTGGGTCCGTGACTCGATGTAGGCGCCGTAGTCCTGCTCGCTGTCCTTCGGCAGCGTCAGGTAGCCGGGCAGCAGGTTCGCCATCAGGCCGAGGTCGGTCAGGCCCTGGATGTTGGAATGGCCGCGCAGCGCGTTCATCCCGCCGCCGGCGATGCCGATGTTGCCGAGCAGCAGCTGCACCATCGCGCCGGTGCGGATGATCTGCGAGCCGGTCGAGTGCTGCGTCCAGCCGAGCGCGTACATGATCGTCGCCGCCCGGGTCGGCGTCGCGGTCGAGGCGAGGTGCTTGCAGACCTCGAGGAACTTGTCCTTCGGCGAGCCACAGACCCGCTCGACCATCTCCGGCGTGTAGCGCGCGTAGTGTGCCTTCAGCAGGTTGTAGACGCAGCGCGGATGCGCGAGCGTCGGGTCGCTGACGACGTAGCCGTCCTTGCCGCGCTCGTACTCCCAGCTCGACTTGTCGTAGCTGTGCTTCGCCTCGTCGTAGCCGGAGTAGAGCCCGTCCTTGAACGCGAAGTCCTCGCGCACCACGAACGAGAAGTCCGTGTAGTTCGTCACGTACTCGCGGTGGATGGCTTCGTTCGCCAGCAGGTAGTTGATGACCCCGCCGAGGAAGGCAATGTCGCTGCCGGGGCGGATCGGGCAGTACAGGTCCGCCACAGACGCCGAGCGTGTGAAGCGCGGGTCGACGACGATCAGCTTCGCCTGGTTGTGTGCCTTGGCCTCGACCACCCACTTGAAGCCGCACGGGTGGGCCTCGGCGGCATTGCCGCCCATGATGAGCACGACATCGGCATTCTTGATGTCGACCCAGTGATTCGTCATCGCTCCACGGCCAAACGTCGGGGCAAGACTTGCCACCGTCGGGCCGTGTCACACACGCGCTTGGTTGTCGAACCCCACGATGCCGAGGCTGCGCATCACCTTGTGGGTGAGATACGCGGTCTCGTTGCTGCTGGCGGAGGCAGCCAGCATGCCGGTCGAGGTCCAGCGGTTCACCGTCTGGCCGTCCGGGTTCTTGGCGACGAAATGCGCGTCGCGGTCCGCCTTCATCAGCTTCGCGACCTTGTCGAGCGCCTCGTCCCACGAGATGCGCTGCCATTCGTTCGACTTCGGGGCCCGGTACTCCGGATAGCGCAGCCGGCTGTCGCTGTGCACGAAGTCGAGCAGTCCCGCGCCCTTCGGGCAGAGCGTGCCGCGGTTCACCGGATGGTCGGGGTCACCCTCGATGTGGAACACCGACGAACGCGCGTTCTTCGCACGGTCGCCGTAGCTGTACATCAGGATGCCGCAGGCCACCGAGCAGTACGGGCAGGTGTTGCGCGTCTCGGTGGCGCGAGCCAGCTTGAACTGGCGCACCTCCGCGAGCGCTGTCTCGGGCGTGAACCCGAGCACGACCAGGCTCGACGCTGCCAGCGTCGCGCCCGAGACCTTGAGGAAATCTCGTCGACTGAGCTGAGCCATGCTGCCTCCGCGGGCCGCGGCCGGGACCCACCGAGTGTAGGCCGCCGGCGCCGGAACCGGCAACGGGCCGAGGGTCCAGGACGCGCTCGCAAGTGACGGGCAGGCGAGGGGATGCTGCGCCGCACCAGCGGCGCCTGCGGGAGTCAGGCCTGGCGGCCGCGCAGGTAGCCGATCGCGCGCTCGGTCTTTGCTCGCAGGTCTGCCTCGAGCGCCGCGACGTCGGCGACGGCGCCACCGCGCACGGCGGCCTCGAGCTTTGCCGCGGCGGCGCTCGCCTCGCGGGCGCAGATGCTCGCGCTCGAGCTCTTGAGCGCGTGCGCGGTGCGGCCGATGGCAGCGACGTCGCCGCGGGCGAGGGCTGAGGCGATCTCGCGGAGCGCCGCGTCGCCGGCGTCGATGAAGAGCTGGATCAGCTCCTGCTCGAAGGCCACGTCGCCATCCGACACCGAGCGCAGCGCGTCGAGGTCGACCGGTACCGCCGGCGCTGGCCCGGCAACGGCCGGCGACGGCGGCGCGGCCGCCGTGGCCGCCGCGGCCGGCGCAGCCGCCTTCGGCGGCAGGAAGTGGCGCAGCCGCTCGGCGAGACGCGCCCGGTCGAACGGCTTCGTCAGGTAGCCGTCCATGCCGGCGTCGAGGCAGACCTGCTCGGCACCCTGCATCGCATCGGCGGTCAGCGCGATGATCGGGATGTGGCGCGCACCCGCCTCGCGGCGGCGGATCTCGCGGGTCGCCGCGTAGCCGTCGAGTTCCGGCATCTGGCAATCCATCAGTACGAGGTCGTAGCGACCGGTTTCCCACGCGGCGACGGCCTCGGCGCCGTTACCGACCACGTGGACCGCGTAGCCCATCTTCTCGAGCGCACCGCGTGCCACGCGCTGGTTGACGGGGTTGTCCTCGGCCAGCAGCAGCCGGTAGGCGGCGCCGGGCGTCGCGACGAGCTCGGCGACGACAATGGGCTGAGTGCGGCTGTGCCAGCTGCTGGCCTTGACCGCCATGACCCGGCCGAGGCAGGCGCCGAGCGCCGGCGGCGAGACCGGCTTCAGCAAATACGCGGCAAAGCCGAGCGCGGCGAAGTCCTGCAGCCCGCGGGCGCCGCGCGCCGAGGTCAGCAGCACGAGGCGCGTCGCGGCGAAGCGGTCGTCGCCGGCGATCCGCTGGCCGAGCTCGAAGCCGTCGCAGCCCGGCATCATGTAGTCGAGCACGGCGAGCTCGAACGGCGCGCCGGCAGCGACCGCCTGCTCGAGCGCCGCGAGCGCCGCCGGCGCGCCGTCGACGGCGACCGGCGACATGCCGAACTGCTCGAGCTGGCGGCCGAGCACGACCCGGTTGGTCGCATTGTCGTCGACGATCAGCACGCGCTGGCCGCGCAGCAGCGCGGGGTCGGGCCGCTCGGCGGTCGCGACGCCTTCCGCGATGCCGAGGCGGGCCGTGAACCAGAACAGCGATCCCTGGCCCGGGGTGCTCGCGACGCCGGCCTCGCCGCCCATCAGCTCCGCCAGCCGCCGCACGATCGACAGTCCGAGCCCGGTGCCGCCGAAGTGGCGCGTGGTCGAGGCGTCGACCTGCGAGAACGGCTGGAACAACGTCGTGATGCGGTCGGCGGGGATGCCGATGCCGGTGTCGCGCACGTCGACACGCAGCACTACCTCACCGACGCCGGCCGAGGCGAGGCGCGCGTCGATCGCGACCTCGCCGCTCGCGGTGAACTTCACGGCGTTGCTGCCCAGGTTCAGCAGGATCTGGCGCAGCCGGCCAGGATCACCGAGCAGGTGATCGGGCAGCAGCGGGTCGATGCTGACGATCAGCTCGAGTCCCTTGGTCTCCGCCTGGATCGCGAGCAGGCGCGCGACATCGTCGACGGTGCTGCGCAGGTCGAACACGGCGCGCTCGAGGTCTAGCTTGCCGGCCTCGATCTTCGAGAAGTCGAGGATGTCGTTGATCACGGTCAGCAGGGCGGAGGCGCTGGCGCGGATCGTCTCGGTGTAGTCGCGCTGGGTAGGATCGAGGTTCGTGTCGCGCAGGAGCTCGGTCATGCCGATCACGCCGTTCATCGGCGTGCGGATCTCGTGGCTCATGTTCGCGAGGAACTGTGACTTCGCCTGCGCGGCCGCTTCGGCGCGCTCCTTGGCGTCGCGCAGCTCGCGGTTGGCGAGCTCGAGTTCGCGCGTTCGGGTCGCCACCTCATCGCCGAGTTCCTCGGCCAGGTCCCGCAGGTGCGCGACGCGCCAGCGGTACCAGGCCGCGATCGCGACCACGACCGCGGCGATGCACAGCAGCACGAACCACGGCGTCTGGTAGAAGTACGGCTTGACGGTGAAACGCAGGCTAGCGCCCGCCGGGCTCCAGACCCCGTCGTTGTTCGAGGCGATCACCCGGAAGGTGTAGCTGCCCGGTGGCAGGCGCGTGTAGTAGGCCGAGCGGCGCGTGCCGGCGTCGATCCAGTCGCGGTCGAAGCCTTCGAGGCGGTAGCGGAAGCGGGTGTGCTGCGGCGCGAGCAGGCTCAGCCCCGTGTACTCGAACTCCCACTGCTGCTGTGCCGGGCCGATCGCCATCTCGTCGCTGACCGCGAGCGGCCGGCCGTCGACCGCGACCTGCTCGAGCTGTACCGGCGGCGGCACGGTATTGACCGGCACGTGCGCCGGGTCGACGCGCACGATGCCCCGGATGCTCGGCAGCCACAGCAGCCCGTCGGGCGTGCGGCAGCCGGCCGCCGTGTTGCCGCCGTCGAACTCGGCGGTCCGCAGACCGTCGGCGAGGCCATAGCCGTGGAACGGCGCGCTGTCGACGCGGCCGTCCGCGACCGCCTCGAGGGCGCTGCGCATCACGGAGAACAGGCCCTTGTTGGTCGTGAACCAGAGCCGGTGCTGGTCGTCCTCGAGGATCTGCAGGATCGTCTCGCGGGCCGGGCCCGGCATGCGGGCGAGCGACTGCATCTGGCCGCGGCGCCAGAGCGCGAGCCCGGTCGGCGTGCCGAGCCACAGCCAGCCGCGCTCGTCCTCGTGGATCGCGATGACCCAGTCGCTCGGCAGGCCGTCGGCCGCGCCGAAGCGGCGCGTCTTCTCGCCGTCGAAGCGGAACAGGCCGTTGGCATCGGTCGCGATCCACATCGCGCCGCTGCGATCCTCGTGCAGCAGGTTGACCGCCATCGTGCCGTCGCGGCCGAGCATCGGCATCATGCTGCGGACGGTGTCGTTCTCGATCACGTCCACGCCGCGGTCGGTGCCGACCCAGACCCGGCCTGCGTGGTCGCGCACGATAGCCTTGACGGTGTCGCCGGAGAGCCCGCGGCGGCGGTCGAAGGTGACGGCCGCCGTCGCCGTCAGCCGGTCGATCCCCGCACCGTCCGTACCGACCCACAGCGTGCCTTCCGGCCCCTCGAGCACCGAGCGCACCCGCGCGTACATGTGCGAGTTCGGCAGCGAGATCGCGCGCAGTTCGCCGTGCACGTAGGTGCTGAGCCCGCCGCTCGTGCCGATCCACAGGCCCCCGCCGCTGCGCGGTGTGATCGTCCAGGCGTCGTTGCTCGGCAGGCCCTCGCTCTCGCCGAAGGTCTCGAACTTGCCGTCGCGCAGCCGGAGCAGGCCTGAGCCGTAGCTGCCGATCCAGAGGCTGCCTTCCTCGTCTTCATAGAGCGCACGCAGGTCGCCGTGCGTGAAGGCCCCGCCGTCGATGATCTTCAGCGTCGCGTCCTGCCAGCGGGCGAGGCCGTCATCGCGCGTGCCGATCCACAGGTTGCCATCCCGGTCCCACAGCAGCGACCGCACGCCCGAGCGCAGCGAACCGGGGGCGAGCATCAGCGAGGTCCGGTCCCCCGAGCGGCGGTAGAGCGCGCCGCCCGCCGTACCGAACCAGACGAGCCCGGCGCGATCGAGCGTCAGCGCGGTGACCGCGTCGGAGGCCGCATCGCCGGCGAGCGGCTCCGCCTCGAAGTGCTCACCGGCCAGCCGGTAGAGGCGGCCGCTGGTGGTCGCGAGCCAGAGCACGCCGTTGCGATCGGCCAGCAGTGCCGCCACCGAGAGGTCGCGCAGTCCGGTGTCCGTGCCGAACGAGCGGACGTTGCCGTTGTCGAGGCGGTAGAGGCCATTCTCGGTGCCGATCCACAGGCGGTGTGCCCGGTCCTCCGCCAGTGCCCGCACGTAGGCCCCCGCGAGCGCGGCCACGGGCTCAGCCTTGCGGGCATGGCCCGACTCGAGCACCGCGAGACCCGAGCGCGTGCCGACCCAGAGCCGGCCGGCATGGTCGGTCAGCAGCGCCGAGATGTACTTGTGCGGCAGTCGCAGGTCGGTCGTGTCGTCGTAACTGACGAAGCGAACGCCGTCGAAGCGCGCGAGGCCCTCCTGCGTACCGACCCACAGGTAGCCGTCGGTCGTGCGCGTGATCGCCTGCGCGGAGGTCTGCGGCAGGCCGTCCGGGATCTGCCAGTTGTCGAGCACGTACTGCGACGGCATCCGGAACGGATCGAGCGCGTGCGCGACGAACGGCCAGGCGGCGAGCAGGCCGACGGCCAGTGCCCGCGCGAGTCTCCCCGGCGTGTTCCCTTCGAATCGCATGCGTTGCCCCGGTGCGCTCAGTCGCCCGGGCCTCGGCAGCGCGGATCCCGCCCCGGGCAGGACACCCCGGAGACCCGCCGCGCTCGCAAATGCCCGCGGATCGCCCGGTTATCGGCCCCGGGCCGGCAGGCTGAAGGGAGTCCCGCCGGCCTTCGGCGCGGGTCACGCCGCGCCTGAGGAAAAGCCCTACGCCGCGGCCGGCGCGGCGGCGGGCCGTGCCGTCAGTGCGGCCACAGCAGGCAGAACGCCGCGCCGGTGCCCGCCCCGTAGATGGCCGCGTCTCCGAGGTCGCGGAGCACGTTCGACCACGGCTTCCCCCACCAGATGCCTGCATGGACGCTGCCGCCGCCAAAGGCGAGGAACGCGGCAATCGAGGCGACGCGGAACACGTCCACGCCGGCAGCGCCGGTGCCGAGCCGGGCGGTGAGGTAGCCGGTGAGCACGCAGACGCCGAGCAGGTACACGAACCACAGCCCCAGCAGCTTGCCCATGCGGAACTCGCCGTTCGGCCGGATGACCAGCAGGCCGACCGGGCCGGTGCGCAGCTTCTCGAGGAACGGCGGCTCGCGCGCGGCCTTCATGTCGGGGCAGTGTGGAAAGAGGTACTCGCCCGGCGGCAGCGCGGCGGCCCGCAGCGCCGCGCGCACCTCGTCCTCGTTGGCCAGGCCCCGATGGTCGTGGCGATGCCAGCCGATCAGCATGTGGATCAGGCTGCTCAGCACGAACACCGTCACGGCGGCGGCCAGTATCGGCAGCCAGAGCGCACTCAGCGAAAGCATGCGTGTCTCCCTCTCCACGGCCGCCCGAGGTGGCGAGCCAGGCGCGCGTACTCTAGCCCGCGCCGACGCGGCGGGCGCGCGCGGGCGTGCTGCGTCGCACCAGCCCTGCCGTTGACGAGCCCCACGCGCTCGGGGATTCTGCGCCCATGGCCACCATGCTCTGGATCGGCACGCGCAAGGGCGCCTTCGCGCTGCGGCCATCGCCGCGCGGCGGGACGTTCAAGCTCGCCGGGCCGCAGTTCCTCGGACACGTCATCCATCACGTCGTGCAGGATCCGCGCGAGCCGCGCACGCTGCTCATGGCCGCGAAGACCGGGCATCTCGGGCCGACGGTGTTCCGCTCGACCGATCGCGGACGCCGCTGGACGGAGGCGTCGCGGCCGCCCGCCTTCCGCAAGGCCGCCGAGGGCGAGGCCGCGCGCGCCGTGGCGAGGGTCTTCTGGCTGACGCCGGGTCACGCGTCGCAACCCGGCCGCTGGTACGCAGGCACGGCGCCTGCCGGGCTCTTCAGTTCGGACGACGGCGGCGCCACCTGGGACCCGGTCGCGGGTTTTAACGACCATCCGATGAACCCGAAGTGGGCGGCGGGGCTCGCGACACCGGACGGCGAGCTGCTGCACTCGATCATCGTCGACCCGCGCGACGCGCGACACCTCTACGTCGGTATCTCGGTCGGTGGCGTCTTCGAGTCGACCGACGGCGGCGGCGACTGGGCACCGCTCAACGAGGGAATCGAGGCCGACTTCCTGCCCGACCCGAACGTGCCATACGGCCAGGATCCGCACTGCGTCACGCTTCATCCGGCGGATCCCGATCGCCTGTACCAGCAGAACCACTGCGGCATCTATCGCCTCGATCGCCCGGCGCGGCGCTGGCAGCGGATCGGCCGTGCGATGCCGAAGGCGATCGGCGACATCGGCTTTCCCGTGGTCGTGGACCGCACCGACCCGGACGCAGCCTGGGTTATTCCGATGGACGGCACCTCGGTCTGGCCGCGCACCTCGGTCGGCGGCCGCCCGGCGGTGTACGGCACGCGCAACGGCGGCCGCAGCTGGCGTCGCCTCGACCAGGGACTGCCGCGCAGGCACGCCTGGCTCACGGTGCTGCGCCAGGCGATGTGTGCGGACGCGGCCTCGCCGCCGACGCTCTACTTCGGCACGACCGCGGGCGAGGTCTGGCAGGGCCGGGCGGGCGGGAGCCGCTGGCGCCGCATCGCCGAGCACCTGCCCGAGATCTACTCGGTCACGCTCGCGGTCTGAAGACGGCGATGGCGTCGCATCGCGTCCGCATCGCGAGCCCGCTGCGCTCCTACACGGCAGGTGCGGCCGCGGTCAGCGCGGAGGGCGGGAACGCGGCGGCCCTGCTTGCCGATCTCGATCGCCGCTATCCCGGCATCCGCTTTCGCATGATCGACGAGCAGGACCGCATCCGGCCGCACATCCGGCTGTACGCGGATCGCGAGGAGCTGCGCTCGCTGACGGACGCCGTGCCCGAGGGCGCCGTGCTGCACCTGATCTGCGCGCTGAGCGGAGGGTGATCGTGGCGCTCGGGCCGGAGGCCGTTGCGCGCTACAGCCGCCATCTGCTGCTGGCCGAAGTCGGTGCCGCCGGCCAGGAGCGGCTGGCGGCGTCCCGAGTCCTCGTCATCGGCGTCGGCGGCCTCGGCTCGCCGGCCGCCCTCTACCTCGCCGCGGCGGGCGTCGGCACGCTCGGCCTCGTCGACGACGACCGCGTCGAGCTCTCAAACCTGCAGCGCCAGATCCTGTTCGAGACCGCGGACGTCGGCACTGCGAAGCCGCTCGCCGCGAAGCGCCGCCTCGACGCGCTCAATCCCGGCATCGAGGTCGTCGCGCACGCGGTCGAACTGTGCGCCGCAAACGCCGAATCGCTGGTGGCGGCCTACGACGTGGTACTCGACGGCAGCGACCGGGTCGGAACGCGCTACCTCGTCAACGATGCCTGCGTGCGCACCGGCCGGCCGCTGGTCTCAGCCTCCATCCACCGCTTCGAGGGTCAGGCGATCACGGTCCTGCCGGGCCGAGGACCGTGCTACCGGTGCCTGTTCCCGGCCGTCCCGGTGGACGGCGGGGAGAGCTGCGCGGAGGCGGGCGTGCTCGGGGTGCTGCCCGGGGTGCTCGGCGCGATCCAGGCGACCGAGGCCCTCAAGCTGCTGCTCGGCGTGGGCGAAGCGCTCGTCGGGCGGCTGCTGACCTATGACGCGCTCGCGCTCGAGTTCCATGCCTTCCCGGTCGAGCGGCGGCCGGAGTGCGCGATTTGCGGCGAGCGGCCGACCATCACGGCGCTGCGCGACGAGCCACGCAGCTGCGAGGCCGGGGAGGGTGTGAGCTCGCTCCAGCCCGCGGAACTCGCGCGCCGCATCGCGAGCGCGGCTCCGCCGCGGATCATCGACGTCCGCGAGCCGCACGAATTCTCGGCAGGCCACCTCGCGGGAGCACACTCGGTGCCGCTCGCGGCTCTCGAGCGCGGGCTCGCCGCGCTCGACGCGGGCGAGGCGCTCGTCTTCGTCTGCCGCAGCGGCCTGCGCAGCGCGCGTGCGGCTGCCGAGGCACGCCGGCGCGGTCACGCAGTCGTCGCGAACCTCGAGGGCGGCCTGCTCGCGTGGCGCGCGACGGTCGATCCGACGCTGATCGTCAGCGGCTGATGCCGTCGGCCGGCGGCGGAGCGCGCAGCGCCGCGATCACGAAGTCGGCGTGCGCCTCGGCGAAGCGCTCGGCGTCGATCGCGTAGCGCTCGCCGAACATCAGCTGCCAGGTCGCGAGCATCTTGCAGGGCGCGAACACGAGGTGCGGGAACTCCGCGGCCGGCGACTGGCGGAATTCGCCCTGCGCGATGCCGCGCCAGATGATCATCCGCACCATCGCGAGCCCGCGCGCGGCGATCTCCTCGTAATAGAAAGCAGCGAGCTCGGGCATGCGGTGACCCTCCGAGATCATCAGCCGCATCAGCTCGCGACCGGGCCGCTCGCGCGCGACGTCGGCGTACATCTGGCGGATCGCCTGTCGCAGCAGGTCCTCGCTCGAGCCCTGGAAGTTCGCGACCTGCTGCTCCATGCGCACGAAGATCGGGTGGATCAGCGAGCGCACCGCGGCCTTGAAGAGATCTTCCTTGCCGTCGAAGTAGAGGTAGAGCGTTCCCTTCGCCACCCCGGCGCGCGCGGCGATGTCATCGAGGCGCGCGTTCATCAGGCCGGCCACCTGGAACTCCTCGATGGCCGCCGCGACGATCGCCGCTTCGCGCTCGCGGCGCTTCTCCGAGCGCGGTCGCTCCTCGCCATCGGGCGGGACGTCGCCAAGTGCCTGATTAACCTCGGGGTCCATTATGAACCTCCAAAAATGACTGGACAGTCATAAAACGAGATATAAACTGTACCTTAAATCATCGCTATGCGACATCGGCTGATGCCGAAGTCTACTCGGGCACCTCTAGATATGAATACGTCTCATTGGCGTCTCGCCTTCGCCGCAGCGGCGTTCGCCCTCGCGGGCTGTTCGCCGGCGCTGCGTCCGGACCTGCCTCCCACCGATAAGGATCCTGTCGCCGCGGCCACGCAGACGAGCTGGGCAGACGCCCCGGCGGTCGACTGGCCGAGCAACCGCTGGTGGGACTCGTTCGGCGACGTCGAGCTGTCACGGGTCGTCGAGCGCGCCATGGCAGCGAATCCCGACCTCGCGATCGCGCGCGCTCACGCGCGCGAAGCCGCCGCGAGCGCAGCGGCGGCGGGCGCCGCGCTCGCGCCGACGGTGAACGGCTCCGCGACGCTGACGCGCGAGCGCCTCAGCACCAACGGCCTGTTCCCACCGCCGTTCGGCGGTTCGACATTCACGACCGGCGAGGTCGCCGCCTCGCTCAGCTGGAAGCTCGACGTGTTCGGCGTCGAGCGAACCCGCATTGCCGCGCGCCGTGCGGATGCCTCCGCCGCGGCCCTCGACGCCGAATACGTGCAGGTCGCGACCGCGGCGGGCGCCGCGCGGATCTACTTCGAGCTCGCGGCGGCGCTCGCCGACCGCGCGGTGGTCGAGTCGACGCTCGCGCAACGCCAGGCGGTGCTGCGCATCACCGAGAGCCGAGTGCGCGGTGGTCTCGACAACCTGGCGGCATTGCGCGAGGCCGAGGCGCAAGTCCCGGCGCTCGAAGTCGAGCGCGCTGCCTGCGACGAGCGGATCGCGGTGGCCCGCGCGGGGCTCGCGGCGCTGCTCGGCGAAGGACCGGACGCGGTGGTCGCACTGACGCCGGCACGCACCGAGGTGCCTGGCTGGGGCGTTCCCGCCGACGTGCGCCTCGCGCTGCTCGCGCGTCGCGCCGACGTTGCTGCGGCGCGCGCGCGCGTGGAATCCGCGGCCGGCGACGCCACCGCCGCGCGCCGGGACTGGCTCCCCAACCTGAACCTCGCCGCGATGCTCGGCCTCAACGCGCTGCAGCCGTCGCTGCTCTTCAACGGCTCGAGCCGCGAGTGGTCCGCGGGCCCGGCGATCGGCCTGCCGATCTTCGACGCCGGCCGGCGCCGCGACCTGGCGCACGGCCGCGAGGCCGCCTACGACGCTGCCCGCGCCGGCTACGAGCGCACCGTGCTGAACGCGGTGCGCGACGTCACCGAGTCGATCGCGCGGCTGAAGTCCGCCGCGCTGCAGGCGCGTGCCGCCGGCGCCGCGCTCGAGGCGGAACGCGCCGCCTATCACCTCGCCGAGCGGCGCTACGAGACCGGCATCGGCACGTTGCTCGAGGTGCTGGTGGTGCAGGACCGCGTGCTCGGCCTCGAGCGGCAGGTCGCGATGCTCGACACGCGCACCCGCTCGCTGCGCGTCGACCTCATTGAAGCATTGGGCGGCGGCTGGCCGTCCGCAGGAGCCTCCTCATGACGACCGAATCCCCCGCGGTGGACGCTGCCGCCGTCAATCCCCGGCGCCGGCTGCTGCTCGGCGTGGCCGTCGTCGTCGGCGTGGTCGCCGCCGCGCTCGGGCTGTACCAGGTTCTCGTCGGGCGCTTTCACGTCGATACCGACGACGCCGCCGTGGCAGGCGACATCGTGATCGTGACGCCGCAGACGGGCGGCATGGTCAGCCGGATCCTCGTCGAGGACACGCAGCACGTGAAGGCAGGCGACGTGCTGGTCGAGCTCGATGCGACCGACCAGCGCGTGGCCCGCGCCCGCGCCGAGGCCGAACTCGCGCGCACGGTGCGCGACGTCGAGGCACTGTACGCCACCACCGACGCGCTCGCGGCACAGGCCGCGGCATCGCGCGCGCAGGTCGCGGCCGCGGAATCCGAGCGCGTCCGCGCGGCTTCCGACCTCGAGCGCCGGCGCGCAATCGCCGCGGAGGGCGGCGTCTCGCAGGAGGAACTGCTGCACGCTACCGAGCAGCTGCGCGCCGCGGATGCGCAGCTTGCGGCGGCGCATCGCCTGGCGGAGGCGGCGGAGCGGCAGATGCAGGCGAACCGCGCCCAGACCCAGGGCACGACGGTCGCGAACCACCCGCGGGTGCTCGCCGCCAGCGCCGCGGTGCGCGAGGCGATCATCGCCGAGGGCCGGACGCAGATCCTCGCGCCGGTCGACGGCCAGGTCGCCAAGCGTTCCGTGACGCTCGGCACGCTGGTCGCGCCCGGCTCGACGCTGCTGTCGATCGTGCCGCTGGCGCGCGTCTGGGTCGATGCCAACTTCAAAGAGGCGCAGCTCACGAACGTGCGTAGCGGCCAGCCGGCGACGCTGACCGCCGACCTGTACGGCGGCCGCACGAAGTACCACGGTCGCGTCGTCGGGCTGTCAGCCGGCACGGGCTCGGCGTTCGCGTTGCTGCCGGCGCAGAATGCCACCGGCAACTGGATCAAGGTCGTGCAGCGCGTGCCGGTGCGCATCGAACTCGACCCGCAGGAGCTCGCCGAGCATCCGTTGCGCGTCGGCCTGTCGATGAGCGTCGACGTCGACACGCACGGTGCGGACCAGAGCCATGCGCTCGCCTCGATCGCCGTGGCGACGGCCGGCGCGACGACCGTCTACGATGGCCTCGAGCGGCAGGCGGACGCGCGCGTCGCCGAGATCATCGCCGCGCAGGGCCGACTCCCGGCAGGCAAGCTCGCGAGCCTGCGGTGAGCGACGCCGCGGCCCCGCACCCGCCGCTCGAGGGATCACAGCGGCTGTTCGCGACCGTCATGCTGGCGGTCGCGAACTTCATGGTCGTGCTGGACATGACCATCGCGAACGTGTCGGTGCCGCACATCGCGGGAAGCCTCGCGGTCAGCCCGAACCAGGGCACGTGGGTGATCACCTCCTACGCGGTCGCGGAAGCGATCATCGTGCCGCTGACCGGCTGGCTGACGGCGCGGATCGGCACGGTGCGGCTGTTCCTGCTCTCGATTCTGGGCTTCGCGGCCTCGTCACTGCTCTGCGCCTGGTCGCAAAGCCTCGGCATGCTGATCGCCGCGCGCATCCTGCAGGGGCTCTGTGGCGGCCCGATCATGCCGCTGTCGCAGACGCTGCTGCTCGGCAGCTACCCGCCGAACAAGACGGGCCCGGCACTCGCCGCCTGGGCGATGACCACGCTGCTCGCGCCGATCGCCGGGCCGGTGCTCGGCGGATGGATCTCCGACAACCTGGCCTGGCAGTGGATCTTCTACATCAACGTGCCGGTCGGCATCATCGGCGCGACGATGATCTACGGCATCTACGCGAAGCGCGAGACGCCGCGCACCCGCACCCCGGTCGATGCCGTAGGCCTCGGCCTGCTGATCGTCTGGGTCGGCGCGCTGCAGCTGGTGCTCGACAAGGGCCGCGAGCTCGACTGGTTCGGCTCGCCGCTGATCGTCGCACTCTGTGCGCTGTCCGCGGTCGCGTTCGTGGTGTTCGTGATCTGGGAGCTCACCGACCGGCACCCGGTCGTCGACCTGCGGCTGTTCGCGAGCCGCGGCTTCACCAGCTCGGTGTTCGCGCTGTCGCTGATCTTCGGCACCTTCTTCGGCTACATCGTGCTGCTGCCGCTGTGGCTGCAGGCCTACGAGGGCTATACGGCCCTGTGGGCGGGCCTCGCGGTCGCGCCGATGGGCTTCCTCTCGATCCTGATGGCACCGGTGGTCGGGCTCAACCTCAATCGCGTCGATCCACGCTGGTTTGCGACCTTCGCAGTCGCCGTATTTGCCACGGTATTCATCTGGCGTTCGGGCCTGACGCCGGCGCCGAGCTTCGGCTCGATCGTCGCGCCGCAGTTCGTGGTCGGACTGGCGATGTCGACGATGTTCCTGCCGCTCACCGCCCTGGCGCTCGCCGAGGTCAAGCCGTCCGAGATCGCCGCTGCGTCCGGCCTGCAGAACTTCGTACGGACCCTGTTCGGTGCGTTCGGAACAGCTCTGGCGACGAATTACTGGGACAACGGCATCACGCGCCATCATGCGGCGCTGGCCGAGTCGGTGAGTCAGGCGGCGCCCGCGGCGCGGCAGTTCGTCGCCGCGGCGCGGGGCGTGACGGGCTCCGATGTCGGTGGCCGCGTGCTGATCGACCGCATGATCGACTCGCAGGCGGCCGTGCTCGCGCTGAAGGACTTCTTCCTGGTCGCGGCCGTGGTGGTGGTCTGCGTCTCGCCGCTGATCTGGCTCGCGCACCGGCCGAAGGCCCCGGTCGATCCGTCCGCGGCCCACTGAGCCGCGGCGCCGCCGGCGCTCATCGCACCGATCCCACCGCTCGTCGCACGGGCGGTCCCGGGCAGCTCCCGGCAGGGGTCCGGCGCCGTAGGATCCCGCGTCGCGATCGAGGCGGGAGGGCGGTGGATGCGGAGCGTCAAGGACGAGGCCCAGCGGGCGGGCCTGCTTTATCTGCTGATCGTCGCGACCGCCTGGATCGGTCTCATCTATGTGCCCTCGGCCGTGCTCGTCTCGGGCAATGCAGCCGAGACCGCGGAGCGGATCCGGGCCTCCGAATCCATCATCCGCGCCGGCATCGCCAGCGAGCTCTTCCACCAGATCGTGCAGATCTACCTGGTGCTGAGCCTCTACCGCCTGTTCCGCGCCACCGACCCGTCCCGGGCGCGCGCGCTGGTCGTGCTCGGTGCGCTCGTCTCGGTCCCGATCGTGTTCGTCAACGTGCTGAACGAGTTTGCGGCCATGCGCCTGGCCGGCAACACACCCTTTCTCGCCGCGTTGCCGCGCGCCGAGGCCGATGCGCTGGCGTACCTTTTCATGACGCTGCATTCGCAGGGTGTGCGCGTGGCCGCGGTCTTCTGGGGGCTGTGGCTGTTGCCCTTCGGCGCGCTCGCGATCCGCTGCGGATTCATCCCGAAGGTCTTTGGCTACCTGCTGCTGCTCGCGGGCGGCGCCTACCTCGCAGATGAGTTCGCCGCGCTGGTGGTGCCGCCGGCTGCCGGCGTCGTCGGCAGCGTCGCGGGACTGCTCGAACTCGCGGAGCTGCCGATCGTGCTCTGGCTCGTGATCTGGGGTGCGCGCGGCCCCGGGGCCGGGGCGGCGGCGGCGCCGTAGCGCCGCCGCCCGCGCGGGCCTGCGCTAGGGAACGCCGGGCACCCAGGCGAAGCCATCGCCGCTCGCCCGGATGCGGCCGACGCCCGGATACGGGAAATGCGGGGCGAAGACCAGTTCCTGGACCTTGGCGAGTCGCGCCAGCGTCGCGCGGCGCACGTCCGTCGCGAGCGCCGAATCGTTGTCGAAGCCCATCTTCCAGCCGGGCTTCGCCAGCGAGATCACCGAGCTGTGTGCCATGTCACCGATGTCCAGCAGGCGCGCCTTGCCGGAGGAGATCTCGTAGCCGACGTGGCCGGGGGTGTGGCCGTACAGGTTGATGGGCGTCACGCCCGGCACGAGCGGCTTGCCCGGCTCGAAGGTCTTGACCTTCGGGGCGATCGCCTTGACGAGCGCGCCGTTGCCCTTCTCCTGCATGAACGCCCATTCCGGCGTCGCCAGGTGGATCGTCGCGTTCGGGAACTCGAGCCCGCCCGCGGCGTCGACGAGGCCGCCGGTATGGTCGAAGTGCGAGTGGGTGATGACGACGTCGGTGACCGCGGTGCGCGCGATGCCAGCCTCGGCGAGACTCTTCTGCAGTACGCCGTGAGCGCCTGCGCCGATGCCGGTGTCGAGCACGACGATGTGCTTGCCGGTCTTGACGACCAGCGCACTGATCGCGAGCGTGAACTCGTCGTCGCGCTGGCCGGCCGCCTTCAGCACCTCGCCGACCGCCGCCGGCCCGACGTCGCCGCCGAAGATCTTGCCGTCGTTCTTGGCCGTGAACTGCGCGTCGCGCAGGGCGACGAGCTCGAGCTTGCCGAGCCGGAACTTGGTCGCGGCCGGCGCAACCGGCGGCGGCGCGGGGGCGTCGTCCGCCCGGGCGACGATGGCGGCACCGATGGCGGCGAGGAGGAAGGGAACGAGCAGGCGGCGCATGGGTGGCTCCGGAGATGAGGGGGCGAGCATTCTAGCCGCCGGCGCAGCCCGGGTCGAAGCGCGCCGCGCCTGGCCGCGCCTCAGTTGTCGTAGTCGAAGCCCGCCGGCTTCACCTTGCGCGCCGTTCCGAAGGTCTGTACGACTCCGACGTACAGGACACGCCCCTGGACGCGACGCTCGTAGAACTGCGTGAACGCCGGGGTGACGGCGATGCGTTGGTAGCGCTGCCCATTGAACGCATCCGATAACGTCGCCACCGCCGTCAGCCGCGCACCCAGCGCATGCCGGTAGCCGAGGTTGACGACATTGATGGCGCTGACGTAGCCCTGCGGCGTCAAGCGCCGGTCCTGGCGGTTGACGGTGACCTGGGCGGAGTCGGCCGCGGTCGGCCGGTAGTCGAGCTTCAGCTTGGCGTTCAGTCCCGAGGTCGTCCGCAGCCCAGGGTAGCCGAGCGCAGAAGCATCGATCTCGCTGCGGAAGAGGTTGCCGCTCAGCGTGTAGCCGAGCTGGCGCAGCAGGTGGCCGTTGGCCGTGATCTCGACCCCGCTGGCATCGTTGCGCGGCAGGTTGGCACGCGTCGCCAGCGAGAGTCCGTTGCCGAGCACCTCGAGCACGTCGGTCGCGCTGTCGCGGTTGCGGCGCAGGTATCCCGTCAGTGTGTAGCTCGCACCCGCCGCATCGTATCCGTAGCCGGCCTCGAACGATTGCGTGTACTGCGGCCGCAGCTCCGGGTTGCCGGAGCGCAGGTTTGGGGTGTACTCGCGATCGACGTAGGGATCGAGCGCGGCGGGGTCGGGGCGTACGACACGACGGCTCGCACCGAAAGTCAGCGTCGAACGATCGGTGAGCGCTCGGTCGACGTGCACGTTCGGATAGAGCCGGAGGTAGCGATGCCGCGCCGTCGCCTGCTCGGTGATCTGCCGCCCCTCGGTCTGTGCCAGCTCGGCCCGTGCACCGAGCAGGAACGTCCATGCGCCGAACACCGACTGGTGGCTGCCGTAGAGCGCCTGGATGTCCTGGCGATAGCGGAAATCGTCGTCGAGCGTCGGGTCCGGGACGGAGACGCCGCTCGACGGGTCTACCGTCGCGCCTCCAGCCGCGTAGTCGTAGTTGTCGCGCTCGAAGGCATAGCCGAGCTTCAGGACGCGTGATGGGGCGTAAGGCAGCGTGTAGTCGGCCGAGAACTCGGTCGTCGTGCGTTCGTCGTGGAAGCCGAGGTTGTTGTAGAGCGTCGGCGCACTCGGCACGAAGCTGTCGTTCGTGTAGTCGTAGTGCTCGGTCTCGTGCGCGGTGGAGTGGTACAGACCGAGCGCCAGCAACTCGCCCGCGCGCGCGAATTTCTGCTCGTAACCCAGCCACTCGTCCACGTCGATCTCGCGGTCGTGGCCCGCGCTCAGGCGCCGGCTGGACGCGCTCTCGACGCCGCCGGCCTCGGTGGTGTCGTTGAGCTCGGTGTAGGTACGAAGCCCGGCGCGACCGGTACGGCTCAGCTGCACGCTCAGCGTCCGGCGGTCGTCGAGCGCGTAGTCCGCCGTCAGCGCCAGTGGGGGAATGTCGCGCAGCACGCGCTCGCGGATCACGCTGTGGTAGTCAACGGGCGTTCCCGTGACGGGATCCGGTGCGATGAGGTCCGAGGTCGCTTCGCGAGACTTGTAGTCCTGCCGGTAGGTGCCACTGAAGCTCGCCGCCAGCGGGCCGCCGTGGTAGCTGAGATTGGTACCGACCACGGAGCGCCCGCCGCTGCCAAGGCTCGCCTGCACGGACCCGTCGAGGCCTTCGGTCCGCTTCTTCTTCATGATGATGTTGATCACGCCGGCGGCGCCTTCAGCCTTGTACTGGGCCGGCGGCGTGGTGAGCACCTCGATGCGTTCGATGTCCTTGGCGGGGATGGACTGCAGGTTGTCCGCCGCGGACGGCCCCGAGAAGAGCGGCGAGGGCTTGCCGTCGACGAGAATCAGGACGTTCGAATCGCCGCGCAGCGAGACGACGCCGTCGGCGTCGACGTCGATCGACGGGATCACGCCCAGCAGGTCGCCGACCGCCCCGAACGTCGCCTGGACGTCAGTCGCGACCGAGTACACCTTGCGGTCGACGAGTGTCTGAACGTTCAGGCGATTGGCCGTGACCACCACCGACTCGGTCGCACCGGCCGGCGTCGGCTCGGTGGGTTCCGCGGCGGCGGCCACCTGTGCGGCGCCGAGTGACAGCGCGACCGCGAGGGTAGCGAACGGCACGCCGTACCGGCGGGGCGGGTTCGGGCTCATGGCTCTCGGCCGGCGTCGGTGCCGGACGGTGAAGGGGGCGGTGATCATGCCGTCAGCGCGGCGATCCGAGGTCCTCGAAGCGCACGTTCTGGATTGCAAAGGAGCGCCAGTCCCGGTAGTCGAAGTGCCACCACTCGTACTCGTAGACCGAAAAGCCCTCTGCCTCCATCGCGCTCCGCAGCCGGTCGCGCAGGCGCCGCGCCTCCGGCGACCCGCCGTCAAAGGTCGGGTAGGCCCGTGGGCTCATCTCGTCGTACAGGCTCGGCATCTCGACGGGCTGGCCCGTCTTCAGCGAGTAGAGCGTCAGGTCCACCGCACAGCCCCGGTTGTGTCGCGAACCCTGCGCCGGGTCGGCGACGAACTTGTGGTTCGCCTCGCTGGTGGCGTCCCAGAAGAGCCTGGTGACATACCACGGCCGGTAGGCATCGTGGATGAGCAGGCCATAGCCCTCGCGCGCGAGCGCACGGTGCGCCCTCAGCAGCGCCTCGGCCGCCGGACGCTGCAGGAACGCCCGCGGCTGGCTGTAGAGCGGCGTGCGCAGGAAGTTCCGGTCGGTGGCGTAGCGGATGTCGAGGTGGATGGTCGGGTCGAGCGTCGCGAGTTCCACCAGGTCAGGCGCCCGGAAGTTGCCCGCTTCGACCGGGGGCGTCGCGTGCAGGGCGACCGGCAGCAGTTCGCTGATCGGGTGCAGCGGCGTGAGGTGGAAGAACGCGCCCTCGCCGGCCGGCGGAAGCGACTCGGGCCGGGGCGACGCCGTGCACGCCGCGAGCACGAGAACGGTCAGCAGACCCGACGGGAAACGGATTCGCATGCGTGGCACACCTCGAACGGACATCGTTCCGCACCGCGACCCCGGAGGTCGCCGCGCCACGATTGTACGCGGAGGTCCGCGCGGCGCGAGGGGATTGCCTGCGCCGCCCGCCAAGCTTCGCGTCAGAACTTCACCATTACTCCGGCCGAGAGCTTCGTCTCCGAACGGCGCAGGTCCGGGAACCAGACCGCACCCGCCCCGCCGCAGGCGAGCGCCGCCTGGGCAAGGACTGCAGTCCCGGCGCTCGCACCAGACGCGCAGGTGTAGTACTGCGGCGCTCCGTTGTTACCGCCCGGCGGGGTGACGCCGCCGGCGCCTGCGAAGTAGGGCACGTCTGAATGACGATAGCCCGCCTCGGCCCACCAGGTGATCCACTGCTTCGGCATGTACTGGATCCCGAGGGTCGCGTCCCACATGTAGGCATGATCACCGGGATTCTCGGTGAAGTACGGCGTGCCGGACACCGCGTCGGCACCGTTGATCGGCGGGAGCAGCGTCAGGTAACGGCCCGGATTGCTCATCGCGCCGCCACCGACGGTGACCGCGTAGAGGTCGTGGTCGAACCAGATCCGGTGGTAGGCCATGAACCCGAGGAACGCACTGCGGTTCGGGCCTCCCGTGCAATGGATGCCACCGCCATACTGACACCCGGCGTCGACCGTGATCGAGAACGCCATCTTCGAGGGCCCGCGCCCATTATTCGCGTCGTTGAAGTAGCGGACCTCGACGCTGTCGTCCGTATGAATGCGCTGGGTCGACTCCAATCCGGGATTGTCTTCGCCGACGCCATAGTTGTTCGAGACCAGCTTCAGCCACTCGTAAGGCTGCCAGAGGACCTGGCCGCCGAACCCGAGGTGCTGATTGAACCGGCCGTAGGACTGCCAGCCGTTGATGATCCAGGGTTCGATCTTCAAGGTGTTCGTCGGAAACCACTGTACGCGCAGCCCGTTGAAGAACCACGGCGTGTTCGACGACACGTAGGAGGGTTGGTATGCCCAGTTGTCGAAGTTGTAGTAGCTGAAGAGCCCGATGTAGGAGACGAAGATCCCGGCATCCACGTTCAGCCCGTGGTCGACGTCGAAGTGATAGCCGGCATTCGCCTCGGACAGGTAACGGTACGCGGTGCGTAAGTCCCATTGCCCGGTGCCCGTGCTCGCGTCGTTCCGCGGCGTCGTCGCCGCGAAGAGGCCGTTCATGTACAGGACGCGCGCGCGGACGTTCTCCCAGTGGAAGTCGCCACCGACGCTCACCTGTTCGAGCTGGAACTCGCCGGAGCGGAACGACTCGGTGGATCCGACGATGGTGTGGTCGCGCGGGTGATTGAAGTCCTCCATGAAGTGCGCATCGAAGCGGACGTCAGGCGTGAAGAACTGCGTGTCGAAGGCCGGCTCGTGATTGCGTGGCGAGCCATTCAGCCAAGTGAAGTCACCGAAGGCGAACGGCGTCTCGGTATCGACGGTCGGCGCGGGCGCCGGCAAGGTCAGCGCCGGGTGGACGGACGCGGCGGCACTCACCGCCTTGGCAACTGCGCCCGCCGGTTCGGCGGGAACCGCGTTGGTGGCGACGAGATCCGCGCGCGCGGCATGGCCCGCGGGAACCGTCACTCGCAGCGACAGCCCCTCGCTACCTTCAACGGCGAGTAGCCACTCGCCGGGCGCGAGATCGGCAAACGCGAAGGCGCCATCCGCGGCGCTCAGCGTTGCGCGCGTCGATGCGCCGTCGGCGCGCACGGCAGTGACGGTCGCCCGCCCGACGGCGCGATGATTGGGGTCACTGACGATGCCGACCAGGGCGCCAAGGGTCGGAGCCGATGCCGGCTCGGCCCGTGCGGCGCCCACGGCCAGTAGGCCGAGCACGGCCAGCACACCGACGATGGCGGTCGCGGCCAGTCTTGAGATCAGGGGAACGCGGCTCATCTGGGTGGCACTCCGTTTTGCGGCCGTCGCACACGCGCGACGATGTGCGCCGCCCGCGCCGACGGCTGGTCAGCTGCGGAACGTCATTGTTGCAGCGCGGTGGTGAAATCCCCGTGCAAATTTCGGCCGCAACGGCCGCGGAGCCGGCCGGGCTCAGTCCAGCCGCTCCGGGCCCGGCTCGTCCAAGATCAGGCGATAGCCGACGCCGGCCTCGGTGACGATGTAGCGCGGCTGACCCGGCTCGGGTTCCAGCTTTTGCCGCAGCATGCGTACGTAGGAACGCAGCCCGCGCGTGTCCCCCGCGCGCTCCGGTCCCCAGACCTCGCGGACCAGTTGCGCGTGGGTCACGATCATGCCCGCGTGCCGCGCCAGGCACTCGAGCAGGCGGAACTCGAGCGGCGTGAGGTGTAGCGCGCCGTCCGGACCGGTAGCGACACGCGCCGTCAGATCGATCTCGATGCGGCCGAGCCGCAGGTGCGGTAGCTGCTGTTCGCCGCGCGCGTTCCGCCTCAGTACCGCGCGGATCCGCGCGAGCAGCTCGGGTGCACTGAACGGCTTATCGACGAAGTCGTCCGCGCCGGCATCCAGTGCCGCGATCTTGGCCGACTCCAGGGTCCGTGCCGACAGTACCAGAATGGGCAGCGGCGAATAGTCGCGTATCTCGCGGATCAGCGACAGTCCGTCACGATCCGGCAGTCCGAGATCAATGATCGCTGCATCGGGTCGGTGGCTGCGCGCTTCGATCGAGCCTCGGCCAGCGTTTTCCGCCTCGATCACCCGGTAGTGCTGAGCTTCGAGCAGCGTGCGCAGCACGCCGCGAATGGCGCTGTCATCCTCGACGATCAGCACCTGGAACATGGCCTGGGTCACGGGGGCTCCGCGCCGATCGGCAGCACGAATCTGAAGCAGGCGCCGCCACCCGGCCGCGGCGTAGCCGAAATTCTACCGCCGTGGGCCCGAGCGATCGCCCGGCAGATCGCGAGTCCGAGCCCGGCACCGCCGGCGTTGCTTTCCTCGCGCCCGCGCTGGAATTTCGCGAACAGTCGCTCCGGATCGCCGGGCGGCAGGCCAGGGCCGGTGTCCTCGACGCTGAGTTCGACCGTATCGTCCGATTGGGTCGCGCCGACCCGGATGCGGGTGCCGCGCGGCGTATGCCGCGCCGCATTGTCCAAGAGGTTCGAGAGCAGCTGGATGATGAGCGCCGCATCGACCCGCACCGCCGGCAACTCCGCCGGCAGTACCACCTCGACCCGCCAACCGCGCAATCGCTCATCGAGACGCGCGAGCGCCGTGCCGACGAGATCGTCGACGGTTTCCCACTCGAGGCGCAGGCGAACCTCGCCGGCTTCGAAGCGCATCAGGTCGAGCACGTTGGAGATGAGCTCGGACATTTCGCGCGCCTTGGTGTCGATCGAGTGTGCCAGCGCTTGGCGCGCGTCGGGACGGAGCTCGACGTTCGGATCTGCGAGGGCGCTGCTCGCCCCCGCGATCACCGCGAGCGGCGTGCGCAGGTCGTGCGAGATCGAAGCCAGCAGGGTGTTGCGCAGACTCTCGGTCTCGGCTGCAACGCGCGCAGCCTCCGCGTCCTCGGCGAGCTGGGCACGCTCGATCGCGAGTGCGATCTGCCCGGCGAAGGTTTCGAGCAGGTGGCGCTGCTCGGGCAGCAGCAGTCGCCGACGTTGCCGCGGTCGCACAGCAAGCACGCCGAGCGTACGCCGCGTGCCGGCGAGCGGCAGGTACTGCGCCGGGGCGGCCGGCAGGGTGTCGGTACCCAGGCCGGCCGGCTTGCCATGGTCGTGGACCCACTGCGCGATGGACAGGTCCGCCCCGGCAAAGGCACCCGGCGCCCGCTCGCCCTCCGGTAACTGCAGGCGGCCGGACGGGTCCGGCATCAGCACGACCGCCTCACTCGCGAACGTCTCGGCCACGTGCTTGACCGCGACCATGGCGAGAGTGTCGAAGCTGCGATTGGCTGCCAACTCGCGGCTCATCGCGTAGAGGAGCGCCGTGCGCCGCTCCCGCGCGCCGGCGACGCGGGTCTGCGCCCGGACACTCGCCACCAGGCTCGCGACTACGAGCGTCATGCCGAGCATCACCGCGAAGGTCACCAGGTACTGAAAGTCGCTGACCGCAAAGCTGAAGCGCGGCGGCACGAAGCAGAAATCGAACGCTGCGACGTTGACGAATGCCGTCAGACTCGCCGGGCCGCGCCCGAGCCGAAGCGCAGCGATCGTGCTGCCGAGCAGGTAGACCATCACGAGGTTGGTCAGCTCGAAGTAGGGGTACATCAGCGCGGCGAGCCCGGTGCACACCGCCGAGATCCCGAGTGCCAGCCAGTAACGCCGCCAGCGGATCTCCGGCACGCTGCCCGGGTAGGCACGCGGAGGTGATCCTGGTGCCTCGCGCTGGGCGATGATCGAGACGTCGAATTCGCGTCCGCGACGGGCGAGTTCGATCGCGGTTGAGCGGCGCAGCCAGCTTCGCCAGCCGCGCCGTTTGGCCTCGCCAACCACGATGCGGGTAACGTTCCGCAGCCGCGCATACTCGGTCAGCGCTTCGGCGGCGGTCGCGCCATCCAACGTGACGGTCTCGGCTCCGAGCGACTCGGCGAGCCGCAGCACCTCGATGCGCTGATTGCGTCGCGCCTCGCCGAGCTTCAGCAGCTCAGGCGTTTCGACTGACACGACTATCCATTCGGCGTCCAGCGCATCGGCGAACCGCTTGCCGACCCGCACGAGTTGCTCGGCCTGATCGTCCGGCGCGACCGCAATCAGGAACCGGTCGCGCGCGAGCCACGGCCGCGAGTGCCGTTCCCGGCCCGCGTACTCGCGCGCCGCCGCGTCGACTCGGTCGGCGGTACGACGCAAGGCCAGCTCGCGAAGCGCCAGTAAGTTCGGCTTGCGGAAGAACCGCTCCGATGCAGTGGCCGCCTGGTCGGCGAGATACACCTTGCCGGCGCGCAGGCGAGCCAGCAGGTCGTCCGGAGGCAGGTCGATCAGCTCGACTTCGTCTGCCTCGTCGAACACGCGATCGGGCACGGTTTCGTTCTGGCGTACCCCGGTGATTCCCGCGACCACATCGTTCAGGCTCTCCAGGTGCTGGACGTTGAGCGTCGTCCAGACGCTGATCCCGGCGTCCAACAGTTCCTCGACGTCCTGCCAGCGCTTGGCATGACGAGGGCGCGGCTCGCCCTCGACGAGGTTCGAGTGGGCAAGCTCGTCGACCAGCAGGATCGCGGGTCGCCGCACGAGCGCGGCGTCAAGGTCGAACTCGGGGCGCACCAAGGCGCGGTAGCGGACCTCGAGGAAGGGCAGGCACTCTAGCCCGATCAGCAGGCGTTCGGTTTCGAGGCGGCCATGCGGTTCCACGTAGCCGACCACGAGATCGGCGCCGGCGGCGCGTGCCCCGCGAGCAGCTTCCAGCATCGAGTAGGTCTTGCCGATGCCGGCGGACGAGCCGAAGAAGATCCGCAGCCGGCCGCGCCGCGCACGCGCTTCCTCGCGTTGCACGTCAGCGAGCAGCTCGTCCGGATCTCGGCGCTCTGTCATGCAGTCCCCGGGCGTGGCGGCTCGTCAAGCGCACCCCTACGGCCCCATCGTACCGGCCGGAGGAGCTTACTGCCCGTGCCGGCCGTTTTTTTGCACGCGCTTTTCACGGCGGCGGAGCTACCGTCCTCCTCGACCGTACCAGGAGGGCCTTTGGACGCCGTCTACATGCTGCTGCTGGCCGCGCTGTGGTTCGTCACTGTTGCGCTGGTCTGGGTCGTCGACCGCGGGCTCCGCCCGTGACGCTTGCCGCGATCCTCGCTGGCGCGTTGGCGCTCGGGGTCTTCATCTACCTCATCTACGCGCTGGTCCGCGCGGAGCGCTTCTAGATGAACGCGGACGCCGAGTTTCAGCTGCTGCTGGCGACGTTGCTACTGGCCGTCATCGCCTGCGTCCGGCCGTTAGGCGACTACATCGCCCGCGTCATGGAGGACGGCGGCCCGCTGGCGCGGGTCGGGGGCGGCCGGCTCGAGCGCGGCATCTATCGACTCTGCGGGGTAGACCCCGCCGCCGAGTCGTCTTGGCGGGACTACGCGCTTGCCCTGCTGCTCATCAACGTCGCCGGCGCGGTGGCGGTCTACGCGCTGCAGCGGCTGCAGGGTTACCTGCCACTCAATCCGCAGGTGCTCGGCGCCGTGGCGCCGGACTCGGCATTCAATACCGCGGTCAGCTTCGTCACGAATACCAACTGGCAGGGATACTCGGGCGAGTCGACGATGGGGTACTTGGTGCAGATGGCCGGCCTCGCCGTGCAGAACTTCCTGTCGGCCGCCACGGGGCTGGTCGTCGCCATCGCACTTGTGCGGGGAATCGCGCGACATACGGTCGCAACCATTGGCAACTTCTGGGTGGATCTCACCCGCGCGACGCTCTACGTGCTGCTGCCGCTCTCTCTCGTGCTGGCCCTCGTCCTCGTGAGTCAGGGCGTGATTCAGAATTTCTCGCCTTATGTCGAGGCCAAGACAGTCGAGCCGACGATATACGAGGCGCCGGTGCTCGATCCCGCCGGGGCGGCCGTCGTCGATGCCGCAGGGCGGCCGGTTACTCAGCCGGCGGTGGCCAATAGCCAGATCCTGCCGATGGGTCCGATCGCATCGCAGGAAGCGATCAAGGAGCTGGGCACGAATGGCGGCGGCTTCCTCAACGCGAACTCGGCGCACCCGTTCGAGAACCCGACCGCACTGACCAATTGGCTCCAGATGTTCGCGATCCTGCTGATTCCGTTCGCTCTGACCTACACGTTTGGCCGCATGGTCGGCGACCAGCGCCAGGGCTGGGCACTGCTGGTCGCGATGCTGATTCTGTTCGTTGGCCTCACGCTGGTCGCCTACTACAGCGAGCAGCACGGCAATCCGCTGCTTGCGCACCGGGGCATCGACCAGTTGGCGAGCAACGGCCAACCAGGCGGCAACATGGAAGGAAAGGAGAGCCGATTCGGCATCGCCGCATCGGCGCTGTTTGCGGCGGTCACGACTGCAACGTCGTGCGGTGCAGTCAATACCATGCACGATTCGCTGATGCCGCTGGGCGGGCTCGCGCCGCTATTCCTGATCCAACTCGGCGAACTCGCGCCGGGCGGTGTCGGAACGGGCCTCTACTCCATCCTGCTATACGCGATTCTCGGGGTGTTCATCGCGGGCCTGATGATCGGCCGGACGCCAGAATACCTCGGCAAGAAGATCGAGGCGCTCGAAATGAAGCTCGCCTCGATCTTCATCCTGACCACGCCGTTCGTGGTTCTCGCCGGCACGGCCGTTGCGGTGGCGAGCGCTGCGGGCCGAGCGGGCGTCGCGAATCCGGGTCCGCATGGCTTCAGCGAGATCCTGTACGCCTTCTCATCCGCCGCCAACAACAATGGCAGCGCTTTCGGCGGCCTCAGTGCCAACACCGTCTTCTACAATATTTCGACCGCGATCGCGATGTTCATTGCCCGCTTCTGGCCCATCGTCGCAGTGCTCGCGATGGCCGGTTCGCTGGCAGCGAAGAAGCGAATCCCGGTTTCGGAAGGCACGATGCCGACGCATGGGCCGCTGTTCGTGGCCCTGCTGCTCGGGTCGATTCTGCTGATTGGCGTGCTGACCTACGTGCCGGCGCTCGCGCTCGGGCCGGTCGTCGAGCACCTGAAGCTGATCGCGGCAACTTGAGGAGCGACGGCGTGGTGCGACCTGCAGTGAGTCTCTTCGACACGAAGCTCATCGGCCCGGCGCTGATCGAGGCGCTGCGCAAGCTCGACCCGCGCGCGCAGTGGCGCAATCCCGTCATGTTCGTCGTCTACCTCGGCACGATCGCGACGGTCGTGTTGTGGATCGCCGCCCTGCGGGGCCATGGTGAGGCGCGGCCGGGGTTCATTCTCGCCATTGCATTTTGGCTGCTCTTCACAGTGCTGTTCGCGAACTTCGCTGAGGCGCTCGCGGAGGGTCGGAGCCGCGCGCAGGCTGACTCGCTGCGCAGCATGCGGCAGACCGTGATGGCACGACGGCTGTTGCCCGGCCCGGGAACACGGGTCGAGAGCGTACGCGCCGATGCGCTGCGCCGAGGCGATGTCGTCCGGGTGGAGGCCCGCGAGGTGATTCCGGCCGATGGCGAGGTCATAGAAGGGGCGGCCTCGGTTGACGAGAGCGCGATCACGGGCGAGTCGGCACCGGTAATTCGCGAATCGGGGGGGGACTTCTCTTCGGTCACGGGTGGCACCCGAGTGCTGTCGGACTGGATCGTCGTGCGCGTCTCGACGAATCCCGGCGAGACGTTCCTCGATCGGATGATCTCGATGGTCGAGTCTGCGAAGCGCCAGAAGACGCCGAACGAGGTGGCGCTGACGATCCTGCTGGTGGCGCTGACGCTGGTGTTCCTGGCCGTCATCGTGACGCTGCTGCCGTTCTCGGCATTCGCCGTCGAAACATCGGGCAGCGGCCAGGTGGTGACGCTGACGGCGCTGATCGCGCTGCTCGTGTGCCTGATCCCGACGACGATCGGCGGGCTCCTGTCCGCGATTGGCGTCGCGGGCATGAGCCGCATGATGCAGGCCAATGTCATCGCGACGTCGGGCCGGGCGGTCGAGGCGGCGGGCGACGTCGACGTGCTGCTGCTCGACAAGACGGGGACCATCACGCTCGGCAACCGCCAGGCTACCGCGTTCCTGCCGGCGCCGGGCTTCACCGAGCAGCAGCTGGCGGACGCAGCGCAGCTGGGGTCTTTGGCAGACGAGACGCCGGAGGGCCGCAGCGTCGTCGTGCTCGCGAAGCAGCGCTTCAACCTTCGGGAACGTGACTTGCACGCGCTCGGCGCCTCGTTCGTGCCGTTCTCGGCTCACACCCGGATGAGCGGGGTAGATCTCGGCGACCGACAGGTTCGCAAGGGGGCTCCCGATGCGATCGCCGCCTACGCTCGCGGCCGGAGCGCGGAGTACCCGGCGGCGGTCGACGAGCTCGTGCAGCGGGTCGCACGACGGGGCAGCACCCCACTTGTGGTGGCCGACGGCGGTCGGGTCGCGGGGGTCATCGAGCTCAAGGACGTGGTCAAGGGCGGGATCAAGGAGCGATTCGCGGACCTGCGCAACATGGGCATCAAGACGATCATGATCACGGGGGACAACCGGCTGACCGCCGCGGCGATCGCCGCCGAGGCGGGCGTCGATGACTTCCTAGCCGAGGCGACCCCGGAGGCCAAGCTCCGCCTGATCCGCGCGCACCAGGCCGAAGGCCGCCTGGTCGCCATGACCGGTGACGGTACTAACGACGCACCGGCGCTCGCCCAGTCCGACGTCGCGGTTGCGATGAACACTGGCACACAGGCGGCGAAGGAGGCCGGCAACATGGTCGACCTCGACTCGAACCCGACCAAGTTGATCGAGATCGTCGAGACTGGCAAGCAAATGCTGATGACGCGCGGCGCGCTGACGACCTTCTCGATCGCGAACGACGTGGCGAAATACTTCGCCATTATCCCGGCTGCATTCGCGCTGACCTACCCGGAACTCGGTGCGCTCAACATCATGCACCTTGCTACTCCGGAATCAGCGATCCTCTCGGCCGTGATCTTCAACGCGCTGATCATTATTGCGCTGATCCCGCTGGCGATCCGAGGCGTGCGCTACCGTCCGCTCGGTGCCGGCGCACTGCTGCGGCGGAACCTGCTGATCTACGGACTGGGCGGCGTCCTGATCCCATTTCCGGGCATCAAGCTCATCGACCTCGCACTGGTCGCAGCCGGCTGGGCCTGAGGAGCGAACATGCTGCGCAGTCATCTCCGGCCGACCCTGGTCCTGCTTGGGGCGATGACCCTGCTGCTTGGCATCGCATACCCGGCGTTCGTGACCTTGGTGGCGCGGATCGCATTCCCGGCGGCGGCGTCCGGGAGCCTGATCCACCGGGACGGCGGCGTCATTGGCTCGGCGCTGATCGGACAGAGTTTTGCGAGTCCGCGATACTTCTGGGGGCGCCCGTCGGCCACTGCGCCTCAGCCCTACAACGGACTCGCTTCCGGCGGATCAAACCTGGGGCCGCTCAATCCGGCGCTGCTCTCGGCCGTGGACAGTCAGGTTTCGCGTCTACGGCAAGCCGATCCCGCCGTACGCGACGCGGTGCCCGTCGAGCTCGTGACTGCGTCCGCTAGCGGACTCGATCCAGACCTCAGTGAAGCGGGCGCCCGCTTTCAGGTCGGGCGGGTGGCTTCCGCACGCGGGTTACCGTCGGCGACCGTCGATGCGCTCGTGACCGCCCACGTGCGGGGGAGGGTGCTCGGCTTCCTCGGCGAGCGGACGGTGAACGTGCTGGAGCTCAACCTCGCGCTCGACGCGCTGCGCTGAGCTCGCCGCGGCGGCGACTCAGGCGAACGTTGCGGCGACGAGCGCGCCGATCCGTGCGTGCAGCGACGCGAGCTCGGTCACGGTTCGCCGCGAGTCGCTCAGGTAGCAGGCCACGAGGATCGGCGGACGGCCCGGCGGCCAGAGGATCGCCAGGTCATTGACGGCACCGCGCTCGCCGGTGCCGGTCTTGTCTCCAGCCGTCCAGCCGGGAGGCAGCGACGCGCGCAGGCGCTCACGGCCGGTTTCGCAGCGTCGCATCGCCTCGAGCAGCCGCTCGCGCGACGCAGGGCCCAGCGCCCGACCGAGCAGCAGCCGCTCAATCGTCGCGACCATCGCAGCGGGCGTCGTCGTGTCGCGCGGATCGCCGGCAAGGTTGCTGTTGAGCGCGGGCTCCCGCCGGTCGAGCCGCGTGACAGGGTCACCGATTCGCCGGGCGAAGGCGGTGAGCGCCGGCGGCCCGCCGATCCAGTCGAGCAGCACGTTGGCGGCGGTGTTGTCGCTCGTCTCCACAATCGCGCGGACCAGGAGGTCGAGCGACAGGCCGCCTTCGCTCACGCGGGGCGCGGTGACCGGAGAGTGGGCGAGGAGGTCGGCCGAGGTGTAGTGGAGCACCTCGTCCAGGCGCCGCTCGCCGGCGTCGACCTTGGCGAGCACCGCCCCGGCCAGCAGCAGCTTGAACGTCGACGCCATCGAGAAGCGCTCGTCGGCGCGGTGCTGCAACGTGCGCCGGGATCCGGTGTCGAGCACGGCGAGCCCGAGGCGTCCGCCGGAATCGAGCTCGAGCGAGCGCAGCTGCCCGTCCACCGCCCCTGCTCGGGCGGCGCCGGCCGCGAGCGCAGCGACCGGACTCACGGCCAGCGCGGCAACGAGCGCCCGCCGGCGTAGATCCACCATGGTGGCAGAGTGCCCGCTCACAGCCGATTCACCGCGACCCGGCCGTGCCGGACCACCAGCAACGGTTCGTACAGCGTCGTCGTATCGATCCGCGGGTCGCGCTCGACGAGCATCAGGTCGGCGTCGAGCCCGGGCGCGAGACTGCCGGTACGCTGCTCGATTCCGAGCAGCTTCGCGGATTGCCAGGTCGCCGCGGTGATGGCCTCGAGGGGAGTGAAGCCCACCGCCACCAGCTCCTCGATCTCGTGCGGCGGGCGCACGCGGGCGCTGTCGCCTTCGCCGTAGTCGCCGTCGGTGCCGGCGGCGATCGGGATGCCGAGCGCGTGTGCCTTGCGCACCGCGTCGCGCAGCGGCCGCATCATCGCCCGCGTCCGCAGCTGCAGGGCGATGGCCTCGGCGCTGTCCCCGCGGGGATCCCCCAGCGGGCTCATGATGGCGAGCGTGGGCACGAGAAACGTGCCGCGTGCCTTCATCAGCGCCAGCGTCTCGTCGTCGAGCCAGGTGCCGTGCTCGATGCTGCGCACGCCGGCGCGCACGGCCGCGTTGGCGCCGTTGCGATCGTGGGCGTGCGCGGCGACGTAAAGATGCGCGCGGCTCGCCTCCTCGACGACCGCCCGCATTTCCTCGTAACTGAGCTCCTGGCGGCGCGGGTCGGTGCTTGCGAGGCCCGCCCGCTCGCTGGCACCGATCTTGAGGACGTCGGCGCCGCGCGCGATCACCGCTCGCGCAACGGCCCGAACGTTGTCCGCGCCCTCGAGCGGTGCGTCCAGGTACCGGCCGAACTGCGGGAAGCTCAGGATGAACGGCTCGCCAAGGCGCGGGCGGATGTGGCCGCCCGAGACCAGCATCTCCGGCCCTTCCACCCAGCCGCCGTGCACGAGGTCGCGGGTCGCAAGCGCCTTCAGATAGGCATCGCCCAGCACGCGCGTGGTGGTGACGCCGCTCAGCAGCGCGCGATGTGCCGCGGCCGGCGTCTCGATGTGGGAATGGGCGTCGATGAAGCCCGGCAGCAGGTAGCCACCGCGCAGGTCGAGCGCGCCGGGCCGCGGCGCTGGCACGGCGATTTCCGCGATCCGGCCGTCCTCGATGCGTATGTCGACGAGCGGCGCGTCGGCCCCACCGCGGCCATCGATCAGGTGCGCGTGCACCAGCCATTGCGGGGCCGAGGTGGCCGACCCCGCCAGCAGTCCGAGCGCGAGGGCGAGGGCGATGCGCGGCATGAGGGTCTCCGGCCAGGGTGAGGGGAAGCGGGCGCGAACTCGGGCGGGCCCATGCTCGCGGCGATGCCACCCGGCCGGTTCGGCCGCCTCGCGACGGATGGCGGCCGAAGGCGGCCCATGCTGCGGCCTGACACGCGCCGCTGCAACCGCCATGCTCGGCGGCGGCGTTGCGGCGGGGCAGGTCCGCGACACCTTGGTGTAAAGTGGCAGGGCACCCATGAGGCCTCGCCCCGCATGCCTCCGTACCGCGCCGCACTTGCCGCACTGCTGCTGATCGCCGCCACACCCTCGCTCGCGGCGGCGCCCGTCGACCGGCTGCTGCTGCGCGTCGAGACCGGCGCCACCGGTCTTCCGGCGGGCGCACGCGTCGAGCTGCGCATCCGCGAGGCCGGGCGTGCCGAGCGGCGCCTCGCGCTGCCCTCGGGCACCGCGTGGCCGGCCGGTTCGACGCGCACCGTGCCGCTCACGCTCGCCGAACCGCTCGACCCGGACGGGGTGAGCCGGGTCGGACTGTTCGTCACCGCCCCGCCCTCCGGCAGTCCGCTGGCGTGGGACGTCGCCGGCGCGGAAGTCTTCGCCGTCCTCGGCGACGGCCGGAATCGCCCGCTGGGTGACGTCATCCGCGGCCACCTCGCGGGGCCCGGCGAACTGGCGGCGGCGGAGAGAACCGCGTCCGCGATGCTGTGCGTCAGCGACGCGGACTGCGACGACGGCCGGTCCTGCAATGGCCGCGAGCGCTGCGACCCGCGCGACACCCGGGCGAACGCGCGTGGCTGCGTCGCCGGCACGCCCGTCTCCTGCCCCACCAACCAGGTGTGCATGGAGCGCCTCGGCTGCCGCGGCATGGAGGGCGCGCCCAACGCGCCGCCGCCGGCGGCGATCACGACCGCCGGCGCAGCGCACGCGACGGCGGAGCATGCGCCGGTCGCGCCCGGCGTTCCGGCTGCGCAGTCCTGCAGCGGCCGCGACGTGCTGCTCACGGACGTCAACGGGGCCACGCGCCTTGCGTCCTGCCCGGCCGGCACTGCCTGCGTGCCGCAGCCCAACGGCACGGGGATCTGCGCCCCGGCGCGCTGACCGCGCCGCTCAGCGGGCGATCGCCGCCGCGGTCGCGCCGAGCGGCAGCTGGCAGGCGATCCGGGTCCCGCCGCCGGGTCGCGTCTCGACGATCAGCGTTGCATCGATGACGCGCGCCCGGTACTGCATGATCCTAAGACCAAGCCCGGCCGGGACTCCGAGCGCGGCGTCGATGCCGACACCGTCGTCCTCGATGGCGAGGGTGAGCGTCTCGGCGGCGTGCGCGAGCGAGACGACGACGCTGCGCGCCTGCGCGTGGCGAGCCACGTTGGTCAGCGCCTCCTGCGCGATCCGGTAGAGCTGCGAGGCCACGCCGGCATCGAGGTCCGGCACGCCACTCACCGGCACCTCGAGCCGCGCCGCCAGGCCGACGATGTCGCGCGTGTGCGCGACGAGCTCGCGCAGCGCTTCCTCGAGCCCCTGCCGGTCCCGGATCACCGGGGACAGCGTGCGCGCCAGCCGCCGCGAGTCGGCGATCGCCTGGTTGACGAGACGGCTGATCTTCGCGAGCTCCTGGCGCACGCCTTCCGCCGGCTGCAGCGGACCCTTGCCGAGCGCCTCGACCAGGAAGCCGATGCCGGTCAGGTGCTGGCCGAGCCCGTCGTGCAGGTCATGGCTGACGCGCTCCTGCTCGGCGGTCACCGCAGCCGCGATCTGCCGCTCGAGCGAGACTTCCGCCGACACGTCGCGGCAGACGAGCAGCGAGCTCACCTCGTCCGCGACCGGCACCTCGACCGCGCTCACCTCGCACGCGACGGTTCGCCCGCCACGCGGGCGCCATTCGATGCGACTCGGGCCACGCCGCAGCCCGAGCAGGCGCCGGACGGTTTGCGGCTCGAGCACGTCGCCGAGCGTGAGTCCGATCGCAGCCGTCGCGGTCTCGAGCCCGAGCAGCTGGACGGCCGAGTCGTTCAGGTAGCGGATGCTGCCGCCGGCATGCTCGATGATCGCGTCCGGGAACCGGCTCGCGAGGAAGCGGAAGCGGCCCTCGTTGCGCAGCCGCGCGGCGTGCTCGCGGTGCCGGTGGATCACGAGCGCCGCCAGTGCACCGAGTCCGCTGATGAACTGGATTTCGACGGCACTCGGCGTGCGCGGCACGTCGTAGTACATCGCGCAGGTACCGAGCAGCTCGTGGTGATCGCTCAGGATCGGGATCGACCAGCAGGCGGCGAGGCCGTGCTGCGCGGCGAGTTCGCGGAAGTCCGCCCACAGCGGCGAGCTGGCAATGTCCGCGACGATCACGAGCTCGCGGCGCGCCGCCGCCGTGCCGCACGAGCCGACGCCCTCGCCATAGGGCAGGCCGTCGATCGCACGACAGTAGGCCTCCGGCAGCGCCGGTGCCGCTCCGTGACGCAGGACCCCGGCTGCGGTGTCCGCCAGCAGTACCGACATCCGCATCCCGGGTGCGCGGGCCTCCGCGTAAGCGATGACGCCCGCGAGCAGATCTCCGAGCGGCCGGTCGTCCGCCAGGGTCTGGAGGAGCGGTACGAGCTTGCGGATGGTGTCCATGCGTTGACTCTCCCACAACCTCCTGTGCGCCGATCCCTGCAAATCCCACGCCCGCGACCGGCGCCGCGGGAAGGCGTGCTAGGGAACGGCGTCGGGGTAGAGCTCGCGCCACAGCTCGCAGTGGTGCGCCGCGTCGGCGTCGAAGGTCGCGGGTCCGGCGGGATCGAGCCGGAGCACGTCCGTCGCGGCGCGGAACGCCGGCCAGACGGGCAGGCCCGCGACCGCGGGCCGGCCGTCGCGGACGAACGCGCTCCAGTACTCGACCATCTGCCGGGCCAGCGCCCGCGAGCCGGGCGCCACGTCCGGGCCGTCGATGCGGTGGTTGAATGAGATCTTCGGGAAGAAGTACGCGAGCTCGGCCGAGTGCACGGCGCCCATCGGGAAGCCCGGATCCGGCATCACCGGCGGTGCGGCGTCGTCGGTGAATTCGTACTGGTAGACCGTCGCCCAGCGCGAAGCGAGTCGTGCCGTGCCGATCATCAGGCAGTTGCTCAGCGGCCCGTCCGGCGTGTAGTCCGACTCCATCCGGCCGAGCCAGGCCGGCACCGGGTCATCCGCCGCCCGCGGGTACGCGCTCGCCACCCGCGCCGCGTTCGTCCCGTAGAGCGTCCGGAGCCTGGCCTCGACGTCCGCCGACCCGAGCGGGTGACCGCCGGCGACCTCGTAGCCGACGTACAGGCGCATCTCATCGCGGTTGCCGCCGTTCAGGATCGGTACGCGCAGAAATTCGCCGCGCTGCAGCGCGTCGAGGGGCTGTCGCGGCGTGCTCACCGTGCCGATCGACGGCACGAACGCGCGTGGATCGAGCGCGGCGACCGCCGTCTGCGCCTCCAGCAGCGCGGGCACCGGCACGGCGCGCAGGCACGTCGCGGCACCGACCGGGTCCACGCACTGCACGCGCTCCGCGAGCGCGCGGGCGGTGGCGACCGCCTGCTCCTGACTTCGCAGCCGCAGCGGACAGCCGATGCTTTGGATGATCGCGCGGTCGAACAGCCCGCGCGAGCGCTCCGGTGCCACCAGCTGCAGGCACACGCTCGAGGCGCCGGCGGATTCACCGGCGAGCGTCACGCGTCGCGGGTCCCCGCCGAACGCGGCGATGTTTCGCCGGATCCAGCGCAGCGCCTCGCGCTGGTCCTCGAGCCCCACGGCGCCGGCATGGACGGGATCGAGCGCCGGATGGGCCAGGAAGCCGAGCGCGCCCAGCCGATAGTTGACCGAGACGACCACCAGATCGCCCCGTAGCGCGAGCTCGCGCAGCGGATAGATGTCCGCCGATCCGCCGACGTAGGCGCCGCCGTGGATCCATACCAGCACCGCGCGCCGCCCGGCGTGCGCGGCGGCGGGCACGGCGACATTGAGGTAGAGGCAGTCCTCGTCGTCGCTGCCGTCGGTCTGCGCGAAGCGCACGACCTGCGGGCAGGGACTGCGGTGATGGCTGGCATCCAGCACGCCAGGCCAGCGCGGCTGCGGCACGGGCGGCGCGAAGCGCCGCTCGCCGGTCGGCGGCCGCGCGAACGGGATGCCGCGGTACTCGCGCACGCCGTCATCGACGAAGCCGCGCAGCCGGCCCGTATCGGTCGCGACCACGGGCGTCGGCTCGCGGGCCTGTGCAGGCCGCGCATCGCAGCCTAGCGCCGCGAGACCGCAGAGGAGCAGGCGCGGGATCCATGACGCAGGAGCGTTCATGGCGCTGATTGTAGGCAGGTTGTCGGCGGCTTTGCCCGCCGCGGACCGAGCCGGCACGCTAGACTGCGCGCGTCCCGTCCTCGGAGCCGTGCCGATGCGCCTGCGCCTGCCACTCGCCGCCGCGCTGATCGGCCTCGCCGGGATGCTGGCGACCAGCGCCGCGGCCGGCCCGGCGGAACGCTGGTTGACACTGCCGCCGGCCGTGCCGATGCCGCCGCCGCAATCGACCGGGTGGGTCGAGGTCGCCGGTGCCCGGCTCTACTTCGCGACCTACGGGGTCGGCGCGCCGGTGCTGCTCCTGCACGGCGGGCTCGCGAACGCCGACTACTGGGGCGGGGTCGTGCCCCGCCTGGTCGCCGCGCACCGCCGCGTCATCGTGCTCGACAGCCGCGGTCACGGGCGGAGCACACGCACGCAGGAGCCGTTCAGCTACGCGCGCCTCGCGGCCGACGCGCTCGCGCTGCTCGACCACCTGCAGGTACGGCGGGCGGACGTCATCGGCTGGAGCGACGGCGGCATCGCCGGACTCGAGCTCGCGATGCGTCATCCCCAGCGGCTGCGTCGGCTGTTCGCGTTCGGCATCAACGCCGATCCCTCCGGCGCGCGCGACGACGTTGACCGGAACCCGGTCTTCAACGCCTACCTCGCCCGCACCGCCGAGGACTACCGGCGACTCTCGCCGACGCCCGGCGACTACGAAGCGTTCGTCGCGGCGGTGCAGGCCATGTGGGCCCGGGAGCCGAGCTACACGGCGGCGGCGCTCGCCGGCGTGCGCCGGCCGGTTGCGGTCGTCGACGGTGCCCATGAGGAGGCGATCCGCGCCGAGCACACGGCCTACCTCGCGCGCGCGATCCCGGGTGCGACGCTGCGCATCCTGCCAGACGTCGGGCACTTCGCGATCCTGCAGAACCCGGCGGAATTCGCTGATGCAGCGCTCGAGTTTCTCGACGCGCCGGAAGCGGGACTGGCGCCGCGGCGATAGCGGACGCGGCGGCGGCACGGCGCCGCCGCGGCACGGGAGTCCGCGCGCGTCGTGCCTCGGGATTCAGCGCGCCGCAGTCACCGATCCGGCGGCGATCACGTCGAAGCCGAACAAGTCGTGCTCGCCGACCGCGCCCGCGACTCGGCTGTCGACCCGCAGCGCGTAACGGCCGGGCGGCAGCGATTCGGCGGGCACGTAGACCACCAGCATCGACGCAGCATCGGGCGCGAGGTCCCGGGCGACGCCGACTGATGCTGTCGTGCCGTCGGCGCCGAAGCGCTCGAGCGTCAGCGTGTAGTGCGTCGTGCCGCTCGCCGAACCTGCCAGCGCGCGGATCTCGAGCAGCTGGCCGGGTGGCGGCGCCACCATCACCACGGGTTCCGCGTTGCCGCGGGTGGAAACGAGGGTCAAGGTGCCGGCCACCACCCCGGGCGCAGGTGCGCGGGTCCCGAGTCGCGGCACGTCCGGCGGGCTGGTGCGCACCGTGAGCACGACGGCGATTGCGACGGCCGCGACGGTCGCCGCGATGGCCCAGGCGCCGGACCGCCGCCAGGTCGACGGGGCACGGCGTCGCAGCGGCAGACGACCCTGCTCGCGAAGCACCGCGAGGCCCTCGCGCAGCCGCAGTGTCTGCTCGAGCTCGTGCACGACCTCGGGTCGAGCCGCGGCGGCACGTTCAAACTCGGCGCGCTCGCGATCCGGCAGCCGGTCTGCCAGGTAGTCGACGAGCGTCTCAGGGGCGATGGTCGGCGCCGTCATCGAAGGTCTCCACGATCCGTCGCGGGGGACGCCAGGGCGTGCATCGCGGCGAGTCCGCCGCGAGGCGCGGCATCCGCCACGGCCGGCCGCTGATTGGGCAACAGCAGCAGCAGGCCGAGCACGGCCACCGAGAAGAAGTCCCGGCGCGCAAAGCCCTTGCGCTCCATGAGCTCACGAAAGCGCTCGCGCGCCCGGAAGATCACTCGATTGAAGTGCTCCGCCGAGAGGCCGAGTGCGCGGCAGATGCTCTCCTTGTCCTCGTCGTCGAGGTAGAACCGGATCAGGATATCCCGGTCGCGGTCGGTTGGCAGCTCCTCGAGCACCATGGCGACGATCTCGGCCCACTGCGCACGGTGCCCGGAATCCGCATCCGGCAGCGGCCCGGTGTCCTCGAGATGCTCGACGTCGATCGGTACGTCGCGCACCCAGCGGTCCTTGCGACGATGATTGCGCAGATGATTGAGCGCAACGCGGTAGATGAATCCACCAGCGCTCTCGGGTCGCTCGAGCTGGCCATCGCGCAGCTTGGTCAGCGTGGTGACGACCGCGTCCTGGAGGATGTCCCAGGCAGTCTGCGGGTCGCCGATCCGGCGCAGCAGCAGCGCATGCAGGCCGCGGTAGTCGGAGAAATAGAGGCGCGCGCTCGGCTCACCGCCCGCGGCTGGTTCCGGCAGGACGTCGGCGCCGGATCCCGGTTCGAGTTCTCGGTGCGCGCTCACACTACTAAGTATAGCGACGGTGGGGCCGACCGGCCCGATCCGAAGTGACGGCCCGTCCGCGGCACGGGACAGCCGGCGAGGGCCGCGGGCCGCGGCCTTCCGGACCGGAACGCCGGCCCAGGCAGCTTCATCCGGGCCCTCGGACCACCGGAGCCAGGCCTCCCCGGCGGGCCGGGACCCGGAAAACCGGCAAAACGGGGTGAGAGCTTCCCGCCCGCGGCGACAGAACTCCCATGCGGCGGACAGACCGGCAGGGAAACGTACTCCGGTGGTGCTGCCGAGGGAACGGATAGTAGTACCACCCTCCGCCGCGATCCTCCCGCGGGGCGGGCGACGGGGTTCCCGTCGCCCGCTTCCGCCTGCTCGCCCTCCTTGACCGGGCCGCGGCTGGAACGACCGTAGGGCAGAATCCGCGTGCCAACGCGGAGATCCCCATGAAGCCCTGGATTGCGCTGCTGCTCCTGCCCTCGCTCGCCGCGGCCGCCCCGCCAGGAGTCGACGGCGCGCGACTGGTCGGTCACCTGGAAGCCCTGTCGGCATTCGGCCGCAATCCGGAGGGCGGCGTCAGCCGCGTCGCCTACAGCGAGGCGGACCGCGCCGGCCGCGAGTACGTGCTCGGGCTGATGCGCGCCGCGGGCCTCGAGGCCTCCATCGACGCCGCCGGCAACCTGGTCGGCCGCCGGGCCGGTCGCACGACCGGCCTGCGGCCGATCGTGATCGGCTCACACATCGACTCGGTCCCGTCGGGCGGCAACTACGACGGCGACGTCGGCTCGCTGGCCGCGATCGAGGTCGCGCAGGTGCTGCGCGAGCGCGGCATCGCGCTGCGCCATCCGCTCGAGGTGATCGTGTTCTCGAACGAGGAGGGCGTCATGCTGGGCAGCGGCGCACTGGCCGGCACGGTCGATGCGGCTCGGCTCGACTCCGTCTCGCAGAGCGGGCGCACGGTGCGCGACGGCGTGCGCTTCATTGGCGGCGATCCCGAGCGCCTCGAGGGCGTGCGCCGCGAGCCGGGCAGCATCGCCGGATACCTGGAACTGCACATCGAGCAAGGCGCCGTGCTCGACCGCGAGCATGTGCCGATCGGCGTCGTGGAGGGCATCGTCGGCATCCTGGACAGCGAGGTCGTGGTCGATGGCTTCGCGAACCACGCCGGCACGACGCCGATGGCGGAGCGCCACGACGCGCTGCTGTCCGCCGCGCGATTCATCGAGGCGGTCCATGCGACGGTGACCGGCGAGCCGGGGCGCCAGGTCGGCACCGTCGGCTGGGTCCGTGCCGAGCCCGGCGCCTACAACGTCGTGCCCGGCCGCGTGACGCTCGGCCTCGAGATCCGCGACCTCGACACGCGGCGGATCGAGGCGCTGTTCGCGAAGATCCGTGCCGGCGCCAACGAGATCGGTCGCCGCGACGGCACTGCGTTCCGGTTCCAGCGGACGCTGCTCACCCCCGGGGCGCCGACGGATCCGTCTCTGCAGGCGCTGATCGCGGCGAGCGCCGCCCGGCTCGGGCTCGCGAGCCGGCCGCTACCGAGCGGCGCCGGCCATGACGCGCAGGAGATGGCCCGCCTCGGGCCGATCGGCATGATCTTCATTCCGAGCGTCGACGGCATCAGTCACTCGCCGCGCGAACGCTCGAGGCCGGCGGAGATCGAGAATGGCGCGAACGTGCTGCTCGAATCCTTGCGGGCGCTCGACGACGACCGCCGGCGCTGAAGCGCGTATCATCGCGCACCATCCGCCGCATCGCCGCGCGAGGTGCCTCATGACGATGATCCTGCGCATCCGCCGCCTGCCGGCCGGTCTCGCGGCGGCCGCGCTGCTGCTCGCAGCCGCACCGGCCGCGGCGATCGACCTGGCCTCACTGAGTACCAAGGACACTGCCGCCGGGCTCAAGGCCGCGCTCTCGCAGGGCGTCGACAAGGCCGTCGGCCAGCTCGGCGCCACGGATGGCTTCCTGAAGAACCCGCGCGTCGCGATCCCGCTGCCGGGCGTGCTCGAGAAGGCCGACTCGACGCTGCGCATGCTCGGCATGGGCGGGGATGCCGACGCGCTGCGCGAGGCGATGAACCACGCCGCCGAAAGCGCCGTGCACGAGTCCGCGCCGGTCTTCAAGAAGTCGCTGCAGAAGATGTCGCTGTCCGACGCCAAGGGGATCCTGACGGGCGGGGAGACCTCCGCGACTGACTACTTCAAGCGCACGGCGAGCGACGAGCTCAAGGCGCGGTTCAAGCCCATCGTGCAGCGCGCCACCGCCAAGGCGAAGCTCGCCGGGCTCTACAACCAGGTCGCCGGGAAGGCCGCGAGCCTGGGGCTCGTCGGCGAGGGCGATGCCAACGTCGACGACTACGTCACGAACCGCGCGCTCGACGGGCTGTGGCTGATGATCGCCGACGAGGAGAAGGCGATCCGCAAGGACCCGGTCGGCCAGGCCAGCTCGCTGATCCGCAAGGTGTTCGGCGCGCAGTAGCGCGCCCGCGTCCTCAGAGCGCGAATTCGCGGCCGAGCGCCTGCGCGCGCGCGACCGCCGTTGCGGCAGCGTCGGCCGACTCGATCGTCCCGTACAGCAGCTCGAACCGCCGCTCGGCGACTCCGCAGTACTCGAGTACGCCGACCTCGAGCTGCGTGCGCATCGCCTCGGCGTAGCCGCGCGCCGCGTACGCGGACTCGCCGGCGCCGGCGACGCCGATCAGCCAGACGCGACGCTGCGGCAGGTGCCGGTCACCATAGGCGAAGCCGTGGTTCCAGACCCGGTCGATCCAGCCCTTGAGCCGCGCCGGCAGCGACCACCACCAGACCGGGAAGACCAGCACGCTGGCCTCGTTGCGCTCGAGGCGCGCCATCTCGGTGCGCACGGCCTCCGAATAGCGCTTGCGCGGATCGGCCCAGTCCGGCTCGTCGGCCGCCGTCATCACCGGATCGAAGCCTTCCCGCGCGAGGTCCGCCCACTCGATCTCGACGCCTTGCGCGGTCGCCGACTTCGCGAACTCGCGGGCCACCGCGTGAGTCAGCGAGTCGGCACGCGGGTGGTCGACGACGAGCAGGGCGCGCATGGATCGCCGGGCGGGCCGGGCCCGCCCGGAGCCGCGGTCAATACCGCACCGTGAACTCGGCGCCGTAGGTCCGCGGCTCGCCGACCAGCGCGTAGTCGAACCCAAGGCCGCCGTCCTGGATGTTGCGCTGCGCGAGCCCGTAGCTCAGGTACTGCTTGTTGCCGAGGTTCTTGCCCCACACAGCCACCGAGAAGTGGCTCGCCCGGCCGCCGAGCAGGGAGACGCGCGCATTGAAGATCCCGTAGCCCGGCTGCGAGATGCGGTCGGTGTTGAGCGCGTCGTAGAACTGCTTCGCGTAGTAGTTGCCGTCGGCGGCGACGTGCAGGTCGCCGACCGGCAGGCGCGCGACCCGCCAGTCGAAGGCCAGCGAGCCGTTGAACTTCGGCGCCATGATCAGCTGGTTGCCGGAGCGGTCGGCGAAGTGCAGCGTCAGTTCCTGGTACTTGCTGTCGAGCACGCCCACGCTCGCGCGCAGGTCGAAGTTGGCGCTCGGCTTGGCATGCAGGTCAAAGTCGGCGCCGGCGATGCGGGAGCGCGGGGCGTTCTCGAGCCGGAAGCCGGTGCCTGCGCAGCCGGTCGGCGTCGGGAACGCGCAGTAGGTGTCGAGGAACTGCTGGTCCTTGTACTGGTAGTAGAAGACGGCGCCGTTGAGCTCGAGCCGCTTGTCGAGCAGCTCGCTCTTGAGGCCGACCTCGGTGGCATTCAGGCGCTCGGGGCTCGCGAAGTTCACCTCGACGTTGCCGTTGAATGCCTGGCCGTTGAAGGCCGCGCCGCGGTAGCCCTCGCTGAAGCTCAGGTAGCCGAGCACGCCGGGCGCGAGCTTCCAGTCGGCACCGATGCGCACGCTGAGGTTGTTGTTCTTCTTCACCTGGTCGCCGACCAGCGGGCACTGCGGCGCCAGGCTCGCGCTGTACGTGACGTAGTTGGCCGCGCAGGTCGAGTTCGCGAGGTCGGGCCCCCAGATCGTCTGCGTCCAGAGCGTCGGGTACTGGTCGGGCCCGAGCTGGGTGGGCTGGTTCGTCATGCCGCCCTCGAGCGCGTAGAAGTTCTTGATCGTGATCTCGTCGTTCGTGTAGCGGATGCCGCCGCGCAGCGTCACGGTCGGCGTGACCTCGTAGGTCGTGTTCAGGAACAGCGCCTTGCTGGTGCGCACCTGGTCGAAGTTGTTGTACTCATCGTAGCCCCACAGCGGCACCATCGAGCCGTCCGGCTGCGGCACCGAGAAGTAGCCGGGGAAGGTCGAGTCGAAGAAGTGGAACTGCTCGACGTAGTGCGTGGTGTCGCGGCTGAAGAACAGCCCCGCCAGCCAGCCGAACGCGCCGCTGTCGTGGGACGCGATGCGCAGCTCCTCCGAGAACGAGTTGATGCTGGAGGAGTAGAGGTTCGGGTCGTCGATGTGGATGGCGGCGCCGGCATCGGTCGTGGCGAGCGCGCCGTCGTCGCTGCGCTCCCACCAGTAGCCGTAGTCGTAGCCGGTCACGGAGGTCAGCGTGTGGTGCGCGTCGATCTGCCAGTCGATCTTCAGCGACACGCTGTCGTTGTTGAGCTTCTTGTGGATGGCGTACTTCGCGCCGCTGCCCCACCAGCCGTAGTTGCCGGCCGTGCCGACGTACGTCGGCGAAGTCGGGTCGTTGTCGACGTTGATGGCGTGCGCGCCGTACGGCGTGCCGCCGGAGCGCGAGACGACGACCTTGAGCAGTGCCGTCAGGTCGCCGCTCGGCTTGTAGAGGAGCGACAGGCGCCCGCCGAGTGCATCGACGCCGTTCAGCGGCTCGACGCCCGGCACCACGCTGCGGATCCAGCCGTCGCGCTCGTCATAGAGGCCGGCCAGCCGCCAGCCGAGCACGCCGTCGACGATCGGTCCACCGATCGCCGCGTTCACCATGCGGCCGTTGAAGTTGCTGACGCCGGCCGTCAGGTAGCCGTCGTAGTCCGTCAGGCTCGGGTTCTTCGAGTAGAAGGCAATGGCGCCGCCGGTGGCGTTCTTGCCGTACAGCGTGCCCTGCGGGCCGCGCAGCACCTCGACCCGGTCGAGGTCATAGGTCTGCAGCGCCTGCACCGCGCCGACCGGCTTGTACACCTCGTCGACGTACATCGCGATCGGGCTCGACTGGTTCTGGCTCCAGTCGTTGGTCGTCACGCCGCGCAGCGCGAAGGTTGGCTGCGCTTCCTCGCCGTACGGCAGGCTGAGCGTCAGGTTCGGCACCGCCGAGGCGATGTCGCCGGCCTGGCGAACGCCGCGCGCGTCGAGGTCGGCGCTCGAGATCGCCGAGATCGCGATCGGCACGTCGTGAATGCGCTCGCTCTTGCGCTGCGCGGTGACGATGACTTCCTCGAGCGCGGCGTCGGACGCCTGCGCAAGCGCCGCGGCACCGGGCAACAGCGCGGCCAGCGCGCCGGCCAGCAGCACGCGGCCTAGGGTCGGGAGGGTGGTGTTCATGGGCTTCTCCGCACGATGGTCCTGGATGGCTGCCGGCAATGCCGGCGCGGTCGGGTTCCCGCTTGGCGGCTCATGCGCGCACGCGGGCATTCTTCGGGTCGTAGAGCGGCGCCAGCGAGGCACGCGCCGCGACGCGCCGGTCGGCAAGCTCGATCTCGTACCGGCCCGCGGCGACGAATTCGGGCGAGACGCCGTCCGGATGGCCTACGTAGCCGAGCGCGACCGTGGCACCGAGCGTGTGGCCGTACATGGCCGAGGTCACGTAGCCGACGCGCTCGCCATCGCGGTAGATCGGCTCGTTGTGGTAGGCATCGGCCGAGGGATCCTCGAGCAGGAACTGCACCAGCCGGCGGCGTGGCGCTCCCGCGCCGCGCAGCGCCGCCAGCGCCTCCTCACCGACGAATCCGCCGGGCTTGCGCCACGCGCAGGTGAACGCAAGACCGGCCTCGAGCGGGGTGTCGTCGGGACCGACGTCGTGCGACCAGTCGCGGTAGGCCTTCTCGAGCCTGAGCGAGTTCAGTGCGTGGTAGCCACAGTGCGCGAGACCGTGGCGGGCACCGGCGGCCACCAGCGCGTCGTAGACGGGCAGGGCGAACGGCGTCGGCACGTAGAGCTCCCAGCCGAGCTCGCCGACGTAGGTGAGGCGGATCGCGAGCGCGGTCTGGTAGCCGAGGCGGATCTCCCGGGCGGTCGCGAACGGGAATCCCGCGTTCGAGAAGTCATCCGGCGACAGCGCCTGGAGCAGCGCCCGCGAGTTCGGGCCCTGCACGTTCAGCATCGCGTAGGCACCGGTGACGTCGGTGAGCACGCACGCGGCACGCGTCGGGACGTGATTTCGGATCCACGCCTCGACGTGGGTCTGCGTGAATGCCGCGGTCAGCACCAGGAAGCGGTCGGCCGCGAGCCGCGTGACGGTCAGGTCCGCCTCGATGCCGCCGCGCGGGTTCAGGAACTGCGTGTAGACACAGCGACCCACCGCGACGTCGAGCTCGGCGGTCGCAAGCCGGTTCAGTACCGCAAGCGCGTCGCTGCCCTCGACCATCAGCTTGGCGAACGAGGACTGCTCGAACACGCCGACGCGCTCACGGACGGCACCGTGCTCGAGCGCATGGTTCGCGAACCAGTGCGGCCGGCCCCAGCCATACCGGTAGGCGGGCGTCTCGCCAGGGCGCGCGTACCAGTTGGGCCGCTCCCAGCCCGCCGATTCGCCGAAGCACGCGCCGGCGGCCGCAACGCGGTCGTGCAGGATGCTCTGCTTCACGCCGCGCGCGGTCGACCATTGCCGGAACGGCCAGTGGTCCTGGTAGCCGATGCCCAGTGCCTCGACGGTGCGGTCGGCGAGGTAACGGTCGTTGTCCTGCCAGGCGTGCATGCGCCGCAGGTTCACCGACCAGACGTCCAGCGGCGGGTGGCCGTCGACGATCCACTGCGCCATGACGTGGCCGACGCCGCCGCCGGAGAGGATGCCGAGCGAGTTGAAGCCGGCGGCGACGAAGAAGTTCCTGAGGTTCGGTGCCTCGCCCATCAGGTAGTTGTGGTCGGGGGTGAACGACTCGGGTCCGCAGAACAGCAGCTTGATGCCGGTCTCGAGCAGCACCGGCACGCGCTGCATCGCGCGCTCGATGTAGGGCGCCATCCGGTCCCAGTTCGGCGGGATGTCGCCGAAGGCGAAGTCGGCCGGGATGCCGTCCAGACCCCACGGCGCCGCCTCCTTCTCGAAGAGCCCCACCATCAGCTTGCCCGCCTCCTCGCGGATGTAGGCCGAGCGTCCGGGGTCGCGCAGGATCGGCAGCTTCGGATGCACGCCGGCAACCGGCTCCGAGATCAGGTAGTAGTGCTCGGCGGCCTGCAGCGGCACGTGCACCCCCGCGAGGCGACCGACCGAACGCGCCCACATGCCGGCACAGTTGACGACGAATTCGGCCTCGACGTCGCCGGCCGCGGTGCGAACGCCGCGGACCCGCCCGGCTTCCGTCAGGATCCCGAGCACCGGCTGGTTCTCGACGATCCGCACGCCGCCCTGGCGCGCGCCGCGGGCGAGCGCCTGGGTGACGTCGGTCGGGTTCGCGCGCGCATCGTTCGGGAAGTGGAAAGCGGCCGCGAGGTCGCTGACGTCGGCGAGCGGCCACAGCGCTCGCACTTCCGCGGGACTGATCTCGTAGGCCTCGACGCCGAAGCTCGCCGCCATGTGGAAGCCGCGGCGCATCTCCTCGGCCTTGTCCGCCGTCATCGCGAGCTGGATGGACCCGCAGTCGATCAGGCCGGTCGCCTGGCCGGTCTCGGCCTCGAGCCGCCGGTAGAGGTCCTGCGTGTACTTCGCAAGGCGGGTCTGCGTCTCGGTGTCACGCAGCGTCGTCAAGAGACCGGCCGCGTGCCAGGTGGTGCCCGAGGTCAGCTGCTTGCGCTCGAGCAGCAATACGTCGCGCCAGCCGAGCTTCGCGAGGTGGTAGGCGATCGAGCAGCCGATCACGCCGCCACCGATGATCACGACGCGCGCGCGCGACGGCAGCGCCGACGTGCCGGGTGCCGTGCTCATTGCAGGTCGACCGCGAAATCGTATGCCGTGTGCGCGGCATCGCGCGGGTGCACCCGCAGCACGCCGCGCGCGCCGCGATAGCGACCGGTGCCCCCGACGATCGCAAACTCGGCGTCGCCTTCGTCCGGATAGTCGCCCTCGATGACGAGCCCGCCCTCCCGCAGTGCGAGCGTGAAGCTGCACTGCCAGTGACGGCCGAGCTCGACCCGCCGGCAGAAGCCCCGGCTGGCGCCGACCTCGACGCGGTTGGCGGCGTCGTAGAGCGGATTCGCGAACACGATCTCATCGCCGAGCGCATCGTCCGCGGTACCGCGATGCAGCGTCGTCTCCGCAACCGCTCGCTCGACGACCGTGAACTTCGCCGGCGAGGCCGCGGCGGGCGCGGCGAACGCGATCGCAGCCGCGAGCCAGGCGCAAGGCCCACCCGGAAATCTGCTCAAGGACCCCTCCCTCCCTCGGCCGGACGCTGCCCGACGGCCGGCGTACACCCCGGCGGGGGACGCAGACCCGGCCAGCGTGCGCTGCGCCCCGGAGTCGGTCTTTCGCGTTCCTGCCGCGCCTGTCGGGATCTTGCCGATTTTGCGGCGTCGTCCCGTCGTTCAGCTTCGACAGCGGTCCCGGTAGCGCTTCGGCGTCGTGCCGCATCGCTGCCGGAACACGGTGGTGAAATGGCTCTGGGTGGCGAAACCGACCCGGTTCGCGATGTCGGCGAGCTCGAGTTCGCCGGCGCTGAGCAGTGACTTGGCCCGCTCGATGCGCCGGCCGATCACGTACTGCCGCGGCGATTGCCCGGTCGCCTTGCGAAAGGCGCGCGCGAATCGAAACGGACTCATGGCCGGCGCCGCCGAGATGCTCTCGAGCGTCAGCTCCTCGCCGAGGTGCGCCTCGATGAACTCGGTCGCGACCCGCAGCTGGCGGGCCGTCATCTCGAGCCGAGCCGGTGCCTCGCCGGCGCGCGCGTTGGAGTGGTGGCGCAGCAGGTGCAGCGCGAGCGCGCGCGCTGCGGTGTCGGCGAAGAGCCGGGTACCGAGTCCCGGGCCCTCGAGCTCGGCAAGCAGCTGCCGCGCAAGGTCCGCGAACGCCGGGTCGATCAGGGCCACGCCGTCGACGAGCTCGAAGGAGCCGAGGCCGATCTCGTCGGCCACCTCGCGCACCAGCAGCGGGTCGAGAAACACGTGCAGCTCGTCGATCGGCGAGGAGCACTGCCAGGTGCTCTCCTGTCCGGCCGCCATCAGCATCGCGTTGCCCGGGACCGAGTGGCCGCGATGCGTTCGCTCGCCCCAGCGGGTCTCGACGTGGCAGGGACGCAACAGGTGGATCGCGATGAAGTGCCGGCCGGTCGGCGGCAACGTGAGGTCCGTGCAGCGCAGCCCGTCGTAGCGGTGCGCCTCCAGGTGGCGCCAGCCGTAGGGCAGGCTGCTGCGCGCCGGCGCCTGTGGCAACCCGCGAAGCCAGGCTGCGGTGGACCCGCCCGTGCTGTCTGCAGCGATCATGGTTCCCCCCGGATCCGCGGCGCGACGCGGCCCGTGACTCCCGACTATAAGCCGGAGGACCGGGGCGTGACTACGCGGCGTGGCGCGCGCGCTGCAGGCGGCTCAGGAGGACGTGGGCCACCCCGGCGACCAGGGCGGCCGGCAGGGACGCGGTCAGGTACCGGTACGGTCCGGACGACTGGTAGGTCAGGGGGTTGAGGAGCAGGACGTAGGCCGCGCAACCGGCGCCGAGCGCGACCACCGCCGCCAGGTTCACGCCATGCCAGAAATGGTAGGGCGAGCCCGGGCGGTCGTCATAGATTGCGCGCAGCGACACCTGCCGGCGGCGCACGACATAGTAGTCGGCGATCTGGATACCGCACAGCGGCGCGAACGCGACCCCGATCAGCGCCAGGAAGTTGCCGAACCCGGCGAAGAACAGCTCCGGGATCGCGATGCCGACGAACGCCACCGGCGCCAGCGTCAGCGCGAGCAGCACCCGCCAGGGCCGGCGCTCGAGGGCGCGGAAGTTGCGCAGCCCAAGCGTCGAGGCGTAGATGCCGGCGATCGCGGTGCCGAAGTTCGCCGCGGTGACGAAGCCGAGCGCGACCAGCGCGTAGACCGGGCCACCGACCGTGCGCAGCCACTGGGCGGGGTCGGAGGACTTCAGCACCAGCACGCCCGCGAGCCCGATCAGGCTCAGCAGCGGCACCGGCGCGCCCATGCCGAGCATCACCGGCAGCACCACGCTGCGCCCGTTCGGCGCCATGCGGATCATCGCGCCGACGTACGGCCACCAGGAGAGGGTGGTCGCGACGCCGAGCTCCACGCCCGTGGTGTAGTTCCAGAGCCGGTCGGGCGTGGCCACCGCCGGCACCGCGGCAATGAGCTCCGGCCAGCGGCGCGTGACGATGAGGTACAGCATCCACAGCCCGACCAGCACGTGCGCCACCAGGATGTTCGAGACGGCCGACACCCCGGTCGCGCCGCGGGTCAGCGCCACGAAGATCACGCCGCAGGCGAGCAGCGTCAGCGCCGGCACCAGCGCCCTCGGCACCGCCTCCGGCGAGACCAGCCCGAGCGCCACCGCGAATTGAGTTGCCGACTTTGCGAAGAAGATGATCAGCAGCGAGTTCCAGCCGATGATCGAGACCGCCTGCAGCGCCGCCGGGATCACCCAGCCGCGCGTGCCGAACTGAGGCTTGGTGGCAGCGATCGAATCGATGCCGAAGCGCACGCTGAGCGGCCCGCCCGCCAGCAGCACCAGCAGCATGCCGATCATGCAGCCCGCAGTCAGCGCGAGCGCGCCGGCGCCGAAGCCCAGGTAGCCGCCGACGGATTCGCCGATCAGGTAGCACCAGGTCGCAGCCGCAGCGGTGGCGAGCGTGACGCCGAGGCGCCACGGCCCCCAGCGGCGCTCCGCCGGCACCAGCGGCCAGACGCTCTCGTCGGCGGGCGCGTCGCCGCGCAGGCTCACAGGCTCACGTCGCAGGCCCGGCGCCGAGCAGCCAGCCGGCCATGATCAGCACGAGCGGCAATAACGCGCCGAGGATCAGCATCCACGCCCAGCTCGTCGCGTCGAAGTCGCGGTCCGCGGAATCCCGCTCGGCGGCGGCGAGCCGCTCGGCGAGCGCGGGCGGCAACGGCGCGTCGCGCTCAGCCATCGCGCCGTCCCGGAAAGGCCTCGGCATCCGCGTACGGGAACCACCAGAAGTCGTGCGGCTTCGCCGCCGGGTCGATCATCGCGAGCTTGGTGTGCCGGAAGGTGTCGAGACCTTCCGCGCCGAGCTGCCGGCCGAGCCCCGACTGCTTCCGGCCACCGAACGGACCGGCGTCGTTGTCGAGCAGCGGTGCATTGACCCACACCATCCCGGCCTCCAGTTCGTTCACCGCGCGCATCGATTCCTCGAGGTCGCGCGTGTAGATCGTCGCGCCAAGCCCGTAGCGCGAGCGGTTCGCGAGGCGCAGCGCCTCGTCGAGGTCGCGGACCCGGCTGACCGGGGCGACCGGCCCGAACGACTCATTATTCATGATCGCCGCGTCGGGTGGTACGTCGCCGAGCACCGTGGCGTCGGCGAACCAGCCCCGGTTCAGCGCCGCGGGCCGCCCGCCGCCGGCGAGTACCCGCGCACCTTCGCGCTTCGCGAGCTCGAGCAGCTTCTGGTACCGGTCAAGCTCGCGGCGCGCCGCCAGCGGCCCCATATCGACGCGGTCGAGCCCGTTGCCGATCCTGACCTGACGCGCGTAGTGCACCAGCCGCTCCATGAACGCGTCGTAAATCTGCTCGTGGACGTAGAAGCGCTCGGCGGCGGCGCACACCTGGCCGCAATTGAGGAACGCGCCGAAGGCCGCGCCGCGCGCCGCCACGTCGATGGGCGCGGACGGCATCACGAGGTACGGGTCGTTGCCGGAAGTCTCGATCAACGCGCGCTTGTAGAGGCGCCCGCAGGCCTCGGCGACCAGGCGGCCGGTGTCGATGCCGCCGGTGAAGGCGACCATGTCCGTGTCCGGCGACTCGACCAGCGCGCGACCGACCGCACCGCCGCCGGCCAGCACCTGCACGAGGCCGGCCGGCAGGCCGTCGAACGCCGCGGCGAAGGCGAGCGTCGTCAGCGTGGTCAGCTCCGACGGCTTGATGATCACCGCATTGCCGCTCGCGAGCGCCGCCGCCGCCTGCCAGCAGAGCAGGCACAGGGGGTAGTTGAACGGCAGGATGATCACGACCACCCCGAGAGGCTCCTTGGTCGTGAAGTGGAACTGGCCGTCGACCGGGGAGCCAAGCACCTTGCCGGCCTCGTGGCGCGCGACCTCGGCGTAGTAGTCGGTCGCGGTCGAGGACCAGGTGACCTCGTCCGCCGACTCCTTGTAGGGCTTGCCCATCTCACGCGTCAGCATCTCGGCGACCAGTGGCCGCCGCGCGATCATCCGGCGGGACGCCTCGTGCAGCAGGTCGACCCGACGGTGGTAATTCGACTTCGCCCAGTCGCGCTGCGCGGCCCGCGCGGCGGCGATACTCGCCGCGATCTCGGCTGCGGTCGCCTCGACGATCTCGCCAACCGGCAGCTCGGTGGCCGGGTCGACCACGGCAAAGGACTGGGTGCCGGCGGCCCGCACCAGCGCGCCCCCGATCCGGTGGTGGCCGCTCAGGGCCCTGAATTCGTCGATCGCGGACATGGCGGTACCTCGTGGCAAGCGGCGGGCCGGGGCCGGGAACGGCGAATCCGGCACGGTGGAGTCTGGGTCGCCGGCCCGCCCGGTGCTTTCCGGTTCATGCCGGAATTGTCGGGAGCTTGCCCGAATTTTCGTCGGCCGCCGGATGCGACGAACGGAGCCCCCGGCGTGACGAACTGGCCGGGCGGCGCGCCCAGCGGCGGGCGCCAGGCGCTAGGCTGGGCGGATGAAAACCCTGTTCGCGCTCGCGTTCCTCGCATCCGCCTCGCCGGCACTCGGCCAGGCCACGTTCCACGGCGATAACGCCCATACCGGCGCCTACGACTCAGCACCGCCGGCACAGATCGAGGCCGCCCGCTGGTCGTTCGCCACCGGCGGGCCGATCGTTTCTTCGCCGGTGATCGCCGGCGGCGCCGTCTACGTTTCGAGCCTGAGCGGCTTTCTCTACGCGGTGGACGCGACCACCGGCAAGGAACGCTGGCACTTCAAGTCGCGCACGCCGATCGCCTCAACCCCGGCGATCGCCGACGGCACGCTGTACTTCGTCTCCTCGAGCGGCTCACTGGCGGCACTCGACGCGGCTACGGGGGCGGTCCGCTGGGTCACCGCGGTGGAGTACGAGCGCAAGTTCCAGGCGCGCGGGCTGCACGGCTACCCGCCGGCGGGCCAGACCATGCCGGATGCCTGGGACGTCTGGACGTCGGCGCCGACGGTGGCGCGCGGCAAGGTGTACTTCGGCAGCGGCGACGGCAACGTCTACGCACTCGACGCCCACACCGGCATGCTGCAGTGGAAGTTCCCGACCGGCGATGTCGTCCACGCCTCGCCGGCCGTCGTCGACGCGACCGTCTACATCGGCAGCTGGGACGGCAACTTCTACGCCCTCGACGCCGACAGTGGCCAGCAGCGCTGGGTCTTCCATGGCGGCGAAGATGCGGCGATCCACAACCAGGTGGGCTTCCAGGCCAGCGCCGCAGTCGCCGACGGCACCGTGTTCGTCGGCTGCCGCGACGGCCACGTCTACGCCCTCGACGCCGCTACCGGCCGCAAGCGCTGGGACTACCCGACCAGCAAGTCCTGGGTCAACACGACACCGGCCGTGCGCGACGGCCTCGTCTACGCCGGGACATCCGACAGCTCGCGGTTCTTTGCGCTCGACGCGCGCACCGGCCGGCTGCGCTTCAATGCCGACCTCAAGGCCTACGTGTTTTCCTCGCCGGCGCTCGCTGGCGGCAGGGCCTTCATCGGCAGCCACAACGGCACGCTGACCGCGCTCGATGCGCACAGCGGCGAGCCGGTCGGGCAGTTTCGCACCGACGCGTCGAAGGCGGATCGCCTGCGGATCCTGCAGCCCGACCTCAGGCTGGACCCGGCGGCGTTCGCGCCGACGTTCGGCGACTTCGAGGACATGTACCTCGACTTCTACCGGTTCGTCTCGGTCGGCGGCATCCTGTCCTCGCCGGCTATCGACCATGGAGTCGTCTACGTCGGCAGTCTCGACGGCAACCTGTACGCGATCGGCTGACGCCGTCAGCCCGCCCGGGTACCGGGGGGTACGGGCCGCTCCGGCAGCGCGAGGGCCGGCACGATGCCGTCGCGGTAGCCGAGGTCCAGCAGCATGCCCTCCGAGATCTCACCGGCCATCTTGCGCGGCTCGAGGTTGACGACGAACAGGCTCTGACGACCGATCAGGTCGCCGCGCGGATCCGCGCGCTCGCCGCGCATGCCGACCAGGATCGTGCGCTGTCGGTCGCCGAAGTCGACGGTCAGTCGCACGAGCTTCTGCGAGCGCGGCACGTCCTCGACCGCGAGGATCGTGCCGACGCGGATGTCGACCTTGTCGAAATCCTCGTAACGGATCGTGGGCTTCGGTTCGGCGGGCGCCATCGGGATCTCCTGCGTGGACCCGCGCACGCCGGAGGGCGCGACGGGGTCGCGGTCCCGGATTGTAGTCTCACCTGCCGCGGCGCCAGGCCGCGAAGCTAGCCCGCAGCGGCGAGCGCTGCGACGCGCTCCCAGGTGGTCGCGCGAAGCGACGGACGATCGCGCATCCGGCCGAGCCAGGCCGCGAGCCCGGGGTGGGGGCCCGCGAGCACCGGCCATTCGGGCGTCTCGAGGAAGAAGTCGAGCTGCGCTGCGATCGCGAGATCGGCCAGGCTCAGCTGTGCACCCGCGAAGAACGGCTGCTCCCCGAGCAGGCGCGCGAGTTCGGCGAACACCTGCGCCGCGCGCGGCATGGCCTCACCGATCGCCGCCTCGTCGGCGGCCAGTCCCATCAGCTGCGGGCGCACGATGCGCTGGAATGCGATCACGTTCGCGACACCCTGGAACAGGTACCAGTCATTGACGTTGAGCGCCTGGTCCATTCGCCCGGCGGCACGCGCGTCAGCCGGCGTCAACGCGGGCTCGGGCAGCACGCGGTCGAGGTAGCGCAGGATCGCCTGGGTCTCGTACAGCCGGTAGTCACCGTGCTCGAGCACCGGCACGCGCCCGAACGGATGACGTGCGAGGTGCTCCGGTGCGCGCAGCGCAGGCGGCGCGACCGCGATCAGCCGGTAGCCCGTGCGCTTCTCCTCGAGGGCGGCGAGCACCGCGCGACCAAATGGGCTGCCCGGGATGCTGTGGACGACGAACGCGTTCATGTTGCACTCCGGCTGCGGACCCCGGACACCTCGGCGGCGTAGAGCTGCAACAAGCCCGGCCAGCCGCCGTCGACCGCCGCGCGCATCGTCTCGCCCGGGGCGGCGCCCATGCGCTCGAAGAGGCGATGTTCGAGCTCGACGCGGGTCCGGGTCGCGGACTCGGTGATGAACCGAACCTCGACCTCGGAGGCGAGCTCGGCGCGCCCGTCGGGCTTCCAGTCGGCGCCGATCTCCCAGCTGATCACCAGGCACTCGCCGGGTTGCCAGGTGCGCACGTGCCCGACGACCGCCTCGCTGCCGTCCTCGTGGCGCGTGAACCAGCGGCCGCCGACATAAGGCTCGATCACCGATTCGCGCAGCGGTGCCTTGCCGATGCCGTGCGAGCGCGGCCACCAGCGGTCGATGCCCGCGGTGAACACCTCGAAGGCGTGGCGCGCATCGCTGTCGACGACCACCGACTTCCGGACCGGCGCAATCGGGATCGATCTCGTCACGGGCGACTCCTGTGTGGCGACGTGCGCCTGACTTCGCGGCTGAAGGATTCGAGGGCCTCGTCCCAGAACTGGTCGAGCCAGCGCCGCAGCTCGCCGATGCCGTTCGGGTCGATGGCGTAGACGCGCCGGGTACCCTCGGCGCGGTCGGTGACGAGGCCGGCGTCCTTCAACGACTTCAGGTGCTGCGAGACGGCGGGGCGGCTGACCGGCAGGCCCGCGGCAATCGCGCCGACCGGCAGCGGCCCGTGGCGCAGGCGCTCGAAGACCTGTCGTCGCGTCGGGTCACTGAGGCAGCGCAGGGCGTTTCCGTAAGTCATGGCTTACGGTAAGTGATGGCTTACCCTAAGTCAAGCGCCGGACCGTGAGCGCGCTAGAACTCCCGGGCGAGCTCGACGAGCTGATCGAGTGCGCGACCCCAGCCCGCCGCAAAGCCCATCGCCTCGTGCTTCTGCCGCGCGAGCTCATCGCCATGGCGCACGAGCGCGGAGTAGCTCGTGCCGCGCGGGTGGGCATCAAAGCGCAGGATCGCCGTCATCAGGAACGGCGTGCTGGCCATAACCGGCGCAGAGCGTGGCCGGAAGCCCGACGTGAGTGCTCCGGTCCAAACCAGTCGGTGCGGCGCGGCGACCTCGAGGTAGCAGCCCTCGTTCTCGAACTGTTCCCCGTTCGGTCCGCGCATCACCGTCCGGAAGCGACCGCCCGGCCGCAGGTCGATCTCGCAATCGACCGTCTGCCACGGCGCCGGCGTGAACCAGCGGCGCAGATCCGCGGGCGACGTCCACGCGCGCCAGACATGCGCAGGCGGGATGTCGATCACGCGCTCGAGGACCAGGTCGAGGTCCGGGTCAGGCCGGTCGGATGCGTCGGCGGGCATGGCGGGCTCCGGATGGCGCCGCGCGCAGGCGGCGGCGGACCCGCAGCATAGTCCGAGCCGGGGCCGATCCGAAGCGCCCCCGAGGTCCGCCCGGGAACCGTCCTCGCGGACGGTCCCGGGCGGCAGCCGGTGCTCAGAACTTCGCGGTGAACGACACGAACAGCTGTCGGCCGAGCGTGTCGTAGGTCTCGAAAGTGTTGTTGGCACCGCCGGCCACGATCTCGCTCGTCACGATCGGCGGGTCCTTGTCGAGCAGGTTGTTGATGCCGGCCCGCACCGTAAAGCCTCGCGTGACGGTCCAGACCGCCGCGAGATCCAGGTAGTTGTACGCCGGGATCCGCGCGTTGAAGTAGTCGATCCCGGGTCCGCCGTTGACCTGGTTCAGGAACGTGCGGCCGAAGAGCAGCGGGTTGCTGTTGTTGTTGTCGAGCGAGACGCTGCCGATATAGCGCCAGGTCAGCGACACGTCGACGTCACCGGGCGCCATCCAGGTCATCCGCAGGCTGTGGCGCCAGCGCGGATCAACGGTCGCGCAGAGCGCGCCATAGAGACCGGCGCAATCGTAGCTCGGTGAGCCCGGGTACGGCGTCGTGACGGACGACAGCAGCAGCGAGCCGTTGAGCGCGAACAGCAGCGCGCCGGCGTTGCCGCCCAGCGGCAGCTTGTAGGTCGTCTGCACGTCGACGCCGTCGGTCTTGACGCCGCCGATGTTGAGTGCCGTCTGCACGATGTAACCGCCGTCGGCGACCGTGGCGCCGGTGAGCCCGCCGTTGGCCGGGCTGCGGACGATCTTGCTGCAGAAGAACGGATCGCCGGTGCTGAGGCAGCCCTGCAGCAGCAGTCCCGGCGGGATCGCGCCGATCTCGTCGCTGATCTTGATCCGCCAGTAGTCGATGCTGGCGTTGAACGCCGGCATGCTGCGCGGCGCGAAGGTTGCGCCGAAGCTGACGGAGTCACCGCGCTCCGGCTTGAGGGCAGTGTTTCCACCGAGCAGCTGCGACAGCTGGCTCGCGCTGCCCTGCGGGATCGAGCCCGAGTTGTACTGCGCCGCGGTCACGCCGGTCCGCAGGCACTGCTGCAGCGTTGCAGCGATCACGCCCGTGATCTCGTTCGGTGCGCACGGATCGTCGCCCGAGTTGACCAGGCCGATCGCCAGCGGGTTGTAGAGCTCGATCAGGTTAGGCGCGCGGATCGCGCGCTGCCAGGAGCCGCGCAGCCGCAGGTCGGCGATCGGTTCGTACTGCACCTCGAACTTGCCGGTGCTGACGCCGCCGGTCGTCGTGTAGTCCGAGTAGCGGTAGCCGGTGTCGAAGACCAGGCTGCGGATGCCCGGCGCGTTCTGCACCAGGGCGCCGCCGAGCTCGATGAAACCCTCGTCGACGCTGTAGCCGCGGTGGATCGGCGCGGCGGCACCGCCGAACCCCGACAGCAGTCCGCTGACTTCTCCCGAATCCGGCTCGTACGCCCAGAACTCCGAGCGGTGCTCATAGCCCACGTTCACCGACAGGCCGTTCTCCGCCCACGGCGAGCGGATGCCGTACTTGCCGAGATCGCCGGTCAGATCCGCGTGAATCGTGCGCTGGGTGGTCGTGCCGTAGGCGGTGCCGTTCAGGTACAGGTAGTCGAGCTGCGCGCCCGTGACGCCGCCGTCGCTGAAGATGTTGTACGGCACGCACGGCGGACCGCTGATGCAGACGGGATTGCCGTTCGGGTCGCGCTTCACCTGCAGCGCGTTCGCGATCGACTGGAAGTTCAGGTACTGCTTGTTCGAGTTGAAGAAGGAGGTGTAGTAATACTGGCCGTAGGCGTCGTACGTCCAGGCACTGCCGAGGTCACCCTTGGTGCCAACTACCGCGCGGTAGTTCGTGTGCTCGTAGTACGACTCGCGACCACCACCCTCGGTGTTGCGCCGGCCGATCTCGACGTCGGCGCTGACCGAGCCCGGATTCGCCGCGTCCGCGGCGATCTGTGCCGGCGTGCACAGGATCGCGGCCTCCTGCGCGCTCAGCAGCGGATTGCTGCAGTTGATCGGATAGTTGCCGTTGTGGGCCGGGTCGAGCGGGTTGCTGCTGCGGAACAGCGCCGACGGAGCGATCTTCTGGTCGGTGCGGTCGCTCATGTAGGAGAGCTCCGCGTAGGGCTTGAAGTAGCTGTTGACGTCGACGTGCGCCAGGAAGCCGGCGTTGTAACGCAGATCGTCGCGGCCATTGTAGATGTATGGCTGCGAATTGAAGATCGCGGGAGGAGTGGTCGAGGTGGTATTCCACGGGATGAACTGGTTGCCCGAGACCGAATAGCGCGTCCCGTTCACGGCGAACAGGTTCGAGTTGCTCGAGCCGAAGCAGAACGCGCCGTTGTAGTTGCCGGTCGCGTCCGGCAGCGCATTCAGCTGGCAGCCGCCGAAATCGCGATTTCCGCTCGGGACAGGGTCGGCGCGCAGGTACGACAGGTAGGCGGTGACGTTGCCCTTGCCCTCGGCGATGCTCGAGCCCATCACGATGCTGACGGTCTTGGATGCGCCATCACGGGCGGTTCCTGAGGCCGGCGTGTAACCGGCGTCGCGCATCAGCCCCGCCACGTAGTCGTTGTGCTGGTTGTGCCAGTTCTGGCCCGCCTGCGCGTCGACCTGAACGCCCTCGAAGTTCTTCTTCAGAATGAAATTCACGACGCCGGCGATCGCGTCGGAGCCGTACACCGATGACGCGCCACCCGTGACCACGTCGATGCGCTCGACGAGCGCCGTCGGGATCTGGTCGAGGTCGGCGGCCGGGTTCGGGTTCGCCGTGTTCGGGTCGGCGGCCCCGAGCCGACGGCCGTTGACGAGTACGAGCGTGCGCTGCGGACCGAGTCCGCGCAGGTCCGCGGTCGAAAGGCCACCTGCAGTCGTCAGACCGCTGGTGCGATTGTTGAAGTCGGAGAACGAGTTGTTGAAGTTCTGCGGCAGCTGCAGCATCACGTCGCTGATGTCGAGCCGCCCGGACGTCTGGATGTCCTTGGCAGTGACGATCTGGATGGGACTGGTGCTGGTCGTGTTCGGCAGCGAGATGCGCGAGCCGGTGACCACGACTTCCTCGAGCGCCGCGCCGGCAGCCGACGTCTCAGCCGGCGCTTGCTGCGCGAGCGCCGGCGAGGCCACCAGGGCCGCCAACAGTCCCGCGCACCCGGCTCCGCGCCAAGCGTGATTCCCCAACGTTCCCCATGTCGTTCGCATGTGATTGCCTCCAGTGGTACGCGTCATGGCGCGCCCGCGGCGGTGGTCAGCGCGCGTTGCGGGCCGGCAACGCCGCGGAGGGCGGATTCGGTTTGTGGATTCGCCGATGACGCATCGATGGCGGCGGACGATACGCCGCGGGTTCCTGTACTCCGCTCCGATGTGACGAACGCCGCCGGTCAGGCGCCGAACGGGGACTCGACGGGGATGAAATCCGCGGGCCCGTCGTGTCGGCGTGCGCGGCGCGGGACGAAACGCGTCGAGCGGCGAGACTGATTGCGACGGAGGTTTGTTGCGCGCCGGTCGCGCGCAGCGGGAGGGCGGGAGTGCGGCGACGCCGCGACGCGCGGCATGGCGCCGCGCGCGCGGTGCCGCGGACTCAGGTCGCGCCGTTGGGCTCGCGGGCGTGGTAGAGCGCGCTCAGCCGCTCGTTGTTCACGGCCGCGACCGCGCCGTGGAGCGCGTCCCGGTAGCAGAGCTCGGCCCGGTGCAGCGACGCCAGGTCGCGCAGACCTTCGAGCTCGCAGACGCGCGTCGCTGCCCGCGCGAGGCGCCGATACAACGCCTGCGTGCCGGCGTCCGAGCCGAGGTTCAGGTCGTCGTAGCGCACGTGGATGGTGCGTGGTGCATCGCCGGCCGCGAAAGCCGCGGGCGCGACGAAGGCGGCGAGGGTGATGGCGGCCAGGGCGCGCCGCCGTGGACTGAGTCGGATCTTGCACATGGTCAACCTCCGGGGGAAGGAGAGGCTTGCCCGGCCTGGAACGCCGTGGGCAAGCCCTCGGCGATCCGCCCGTCGCGCGGCAAGGACGCGCGGGCATCAAACTGCAGCAGCACGCTGCGCGCGCGCAGGTAGCCGAAGGCAGGCCGGCCGCGCAGGTGCGGGACCCGCCAGAACACTTGGCTGCCGCGCCTCACCAGGTGGCCGCGCACGTGGTGCATCCGCGGCCCTCGCCGCGCGTCCGCCTCGCCGGTGGCAGCCGGCGCATAGGCACTGACGACCGGCGCGCACACCTCGACGTGGTCCAGCAACGGCGGGTGGCCAGCCAACCCGCGTCGCCGGTTCAGTCGGCGCAGGTCGGACGAGCGCTGCGGCAGCTGCAGGCGCGAGCTCATCAGCAGGAACAGCGCGAACAGCACCGGCAGATCGCTGCCGACCGAGGCGAGCGACTGCCGCAGCACGGTCGTGCGCTCGGCCGCGTCGCGGCAGGTGCCGCGGTAGAAGGCGGCCCAGGCGGGATCGAAGCGGAATCGCAAGTGACGGAAGATGCCAGCGAGGGCGGGGTCGTCGCTCGCAAGCGCCGTCGCGCCGCCATCGAAGAGTGCCTCGGCCGGCTCAGCCGGCGCGTCGTCCTCGTCGAGGTCGAACTCGGTCACGAGCGGCGCTAGGCTGGCTTCGCCATCGCCGTCGGCGGGGCCCCAGAAGGTGCGCACCGTGCCGCGCCGGCCGCGGCGGTCGGTCGACAGGTAGGCGCCGGCACGCGCCGCAGCGCCGGACGGCGCCTCGCCGTTCGGCCCGAACGCGGCGGCGACGTACTCGGCGCGCGCAGCGTCCAGCCATTCCACCCAGAGCCGCTCCGCCGGCACATGCACGAGGTCGAGACAGCCGCCGAGCCGATCGCCGTCCGCATAGGCCAGCGAGGCACACAGTCTCGTCAGCGGGTCGGCGAGCACGAGGCGCAGCGGGCAGGCCGCAAGGGCCGTCGCAAAGCTCGCCGGCCCGGGTAGCGCAACCACGGTCGCACCGCTCGCGATGCGCAGCGTGGCACGGGTCTGAACGATGCGGTCGAGCAGTCTCACGGCCCGCCCGAGGCTGGCCCCGGCCGCCCGGCGCGGGAAGCGCGATGGGATGAAGACTTCGCGCCGGGCGGTGAGCCCGCCCGCGCAAGGGACGAAGTCCGGGCGTCGCTAGGCCGGCGCGCGGGCGCGCGCCGTCGGCCGCAGCAGCTCCTGGATCCGGCTTCGGTACGACTGCCCGGAGCGGCACTGGTTGCCGCCCGCGATCCGCAGCACGTACGTGCCATTGAAGTCGCTCTCGATCGACTCGACGCGCTCGAGGTTGACGATCACCGACTTGTGGATGCGCGCGAAGCGCGCCGGGTCGAGCCGCTCCTCGAGCGAGGAGATGGTCGCTCGATGGCACAGCGAGCGGCCGGCGGAGTGGATCACGACGTAGTTGCGTGCGGCCTCGATGTAGTCGATCGAATCGCAGGCGACGAATACCCAGCGCCCGCCGTCCTCGATGAACAGACCGTCGCGGTGCGCGTTGCCGCTGCTGCGCAGGCCAGCCACCTCGCGCCAGGCGGCGACCAGCTGGTCACGGGTGGGCGCATTGCCGCGCTCCATTCGCGCCTGAACCTTGGCAAGGGCTCGCGCGAAGCGCTCCGGCGTGCAAGGCTTCAGCAAGTAGTCGATGGCATCGCGCTCGAAGGCAGTCGTCGCATAGCTGTCGTAGGCAGTCATCATCACGACGTGCGGCAGCTCGTCGTCCTCGAGTGCCGAGAGCATGTCGAAGCCGCTCATCGAGCCGAGGTGCACGTCGAGAAAGATCAGCGCCGGCGCGTGCGCGCGTACGAGTTCGATGGCCTCGGCGCCGGAGCGAGCCTCGCCGATGATGCGAACCTCCGGGTGTGCCGCGCACAGCTGGCGCAACCGCTCGAGCGCGTGGTCCTCGTCATCCACCAGCAGGGTCCTGAGCTTCATGCTGCACGCTCCGTTTGCGCGAGGCCATCAGCGAGCACGGGCAGGTGGACGATCGCCACGTACCGGCCGGGCTCGGGCATGGCGAGCACCACCGAGGCATCGTCGCCAAACAACGTGCGCAGCCGCTCGCCGACGTTGCGCAGTCCGACCCCGGGCGTTGGCCCGGAAACTCCGGGCGGCACGACCGAACCCTGGTTGACCACCGTGATCTCGAGCGCGTGCGCCGCGATCCGCGCACGGACCTCGACCTGCACCTGCGCCTCGCTGGCGCGCAGTCCGTGGATCACGGCGTTTTCGATCAACGGCTGGAGCACGAGCGCCGGCACGAGCGCCGCGCGCGCCGGCTCGTCGACGACCACTGAATGCCGCAGCCGGCTCGGGAACCGCATTTGCTGGATCTCCAGATACTGCTCGGCGAGCTCGAGCTCGCGCGCGAGGGGCACGAAGCGGGTCGCCCCCTCGTTCAGGATGCGCCGCAGCAGCTCGGCGAAGCGCGTCACCAGCGTCTGTGCAAGTCGTGGCTGCGAGCCGATCAGCGAAACGATCGTGTTCAGTACGTTGAACAGGAAATGCGGGTTCAGCTGGTTGGTGAGCGCCTGAAGCCGGGCCTGCACGGCCTCACGCTCGACGTCGGCGCGCGCCACGCGCTCGCTCTCGAGGTCGCGGTAGGTCTTGACGCCCGCGACGATGCCGAGGCAGGCGGCGTAGTTGAGGGCCATGGCCGCCGCGCTCGCCACCCAGATGGCAAGCGACTCTCGCGACGGGGACAGCATCGAGGCCGCCACGGCCTCGACGATGTCACCCTGGTGCATCACGGCGGCTGCGGTCACGAGCGCGGGCCGCGCCAGTGCGGCGAACGCCACGCCGACGAGCACCTGTCCGCCGATCCGGAGCAGCCAGACGTCGGTGTGTTCCCACAGCGCAGCGGCGGCGCGGCAGGCGAGCAACAGCAAGGGCAGCAGCAGCAGGAACTGCACCGCATGCGTGGCGGGCGGCGCGATCTGGATCTCGCTGCTCGCCACGCGCCAGGCTTCCATGTTCGTGATCTCGACGAGAAAGACGAACAACCAGCACGGTGGGGCGACCACGAGGATGGTCGGCCACCAGGGGGACAGCGTCGGGCCGCGGCTGCCGACGACCGGCCAGCGGTCCTCCGCCGGCGGGATCATCGGGTCCTCCGGCGGGCGCGCGTGCAGGCGGCCGGATCGGCGGATTCGGACGGCGGGCGCGCGGGAGGAAACGGCGACAAGCAGGAACAATGCCTCGATGACGACGGCGACGGCATTCCCTCGCGCACGCGGTGACCGAGTGTCGGAGTGCCGCCCGCCCGCAGTCCCGCTGATCGGACGAAGGGCCGCTCCGGCGGGACGAACGCCATCCTGGAGGGGACGAAACGCGCCCGCGCCGCCGCCGGAACGGTTTCGGCCGCGGCCGGGAGGCCTCTCCCTCGCACCGGCCTTCGATGGATCCCCACTGCGCTCACGCATCCGCCCCGCGATCGCTTGAACCCGGCGCGCCCTGGCCGCGTCTAATACCACGCATACGGCACCGGTCCTTGGATGCTGCGGCGGGGCGAGCAGGTTCTGCGACGAGCCGCGGCCCGGACCCCGGCGCCAGCGGTAGGATGGGGTGGGCTGCCATGGGTGGCGGCCCGGGGAGGAGGCATGGCATTGACTCGCACGTCCCCGTTGCTAGGCGCGACACTGGTCGCAGCCCTGCTGCTACCGCTCGCCGCGACCGCCTCGCCGCCGAGCATGCGCAAGGAAGCGGACGCACCGCCGGCGGCCGCCAGCAGCGCGCCGGCACCCGATCGCGCGGAGTCGCGCACGATCCGGATCGCGTACCGTGACCTCGACGTCGCCACGCCACAGGGGCTCGCCACGTTGTACGTGCGGATCCGGCACGCCGCCGAGGAGGTCTGTGGCGCCGGCAGGCCGCCGATAGGCTCGCGGCTGCTGCAATCGGGGGCAGACCGCTGCGTGCGGACGGCCGTGGCCGACACCATCCGGCAGATCGGCGTCCCGGGGCTCGCCGCGCTCGATGCCGAGCAGCGCATGCTCGACGCCGAGAACAACGACGGTCGCACGCAGTGCGACGCACCGCCACGGGCGAAGCTGATCATCTGACACTGCCGCGGTAGCGCGGCCTGCCAGCCGGGTTGCGTCCGTCCTCCGTCCGCGCAGCGCGGACGCCTGTCGGCGTATGCTTGCCGGATCCCCCGACTGGACGCGCGGCTGCGGATGACGTTCGCGAATTCCGATCTGCTCGCCGGCAGCCTGGCGGCGTTCCTCGTGGGTCTCGGCAAGGGCGGCCTCGCCGCGATGGGCACCTTCGGGGTGCCGGTGATGGCGTTCGTGATGTCGCCGATCCGCGCCGCGGCGATCCTGCTGCCGGTGTTCGTATTCAGTGACGTCTTCGCACTCTGGCTCTACCGTCGCCACTTCAGCTCCCGCAACCTGCGCATCCTGCTGCCGGCCGCGACGGCCGGGATCGCCTGCGGCTGGCTGCTCGCCTCGCGCATCTCGGATGCGGGTGTGAACGTGCTGATCGGGCTGGTCGGCATCGGCTACAGCCTGAATTCCTGGCGGGTGCGCCACCACCCTCCGGTGGCGCGCGAGGCAGACGTGCCGCGCGGACTGTTCTGGGGCGGGCTGCTCGGCTTCTCGAGCTTCGTGAGCCATGCCGGCGCACCCCCGTTCCAGGTGTACGTGATGCCGCAGCGCCTGCCCAAGCAGGTCTACGCCGGCACGAGCGCGATCACCTTCGCGGTCGTCAATGCACTGAAGCTCGTCCCCTACGGCGCTCTCGGCCAGCTGTCGGTGCCGAACCTGTCCCTGTCGCTGTACCTGCTGCCAGCCGCGCTCACCGGGACGTTCCTCGGCGCGCGGCTGGTGCGGGTCGTACCGGAGCGCGCGTACTACATCTTCCTGCAGGTGGCACTGCTGGTCGTTTCGCTGCAGCTGATCGCGCGCGGACTTCGCGGGTAGCCTCACGCTCCGCGCAAGCTGGTCGCGTCGACCGGCAGGGACCGCAGCCGCCGCCCGGTCGCGGCGTAGATGGCGTTGCAGAGCGCCGGAATCACCGGCGGCAAGGCCGGTTCGCCGAGCCCAGTCGGCGGATGCTCAGTCACCAGGAAATGCACGTCGACCGGCGGCGCGCGATCAATGCGCAGCAGCGGGTAGTCGTGGAAGTTCGACTCCTTGACGCGACCGGCCTCGATCGAGATGCGCTGCAGCAGTGCGACGCTGAGGCCGTCGAGCACGGCGCCCTGCACCTGATTCTCGGCGCCGGTGGGATTGATGATCGTGCTGCCAACGTCGCCGACGACCCACACCTTGCCGACGCTCACGGCCCCGGCGGCGTCGACCGATGCCTCGACCGCCTCCGCGAAATACCCCAGGTGACTGAAGTAGAACGCGAGCCCGAGACCGGTGCGCGGCGGCAGCTGGCGCCGACCGAAGCCGGCGCGCTCGGCGACGCTCGCGAGCACCGCTGACATCCGCCCGCTGTCGAAATCCGGTGCCGCGCCTGACGGCGCGCCGGGATAGACCTTCGACGGGCCGAGCAGCTCCAGGCGGAAGGCCAGCGGATCCTTGCCGGCAGCCACCGCGATCTCGTCGAGGAACGACTGGAACACGAATGCCAGCGCGTTGCTGCCCGGCGCACGTAGTGGCCCTGTCGGCACCGCGAGTGGCAGCAGAGTCGCGCCGAGCTCGAGATTCGGGACGAAGCGTGCCGGGAACTCGGTCGGACCGAGGCCCGCGCTGGGGGCGAACTTGCCGTCGGCGCCGAACGAGACGAAGTGGTCGCGGAAGGCCACGAGCCTGCCCGCGCGATCGAGACCGGCGGCGAAGTGATGGAAGCCCGCCGGGCGATAGAAGTCGTGCTGCAGGTCGTCCTCGCGGGTCCACAGCAGCTTTACCGGCGCGCCGACCACCTTCGAGATCCACGCCGCTTCGACCATGTAGTCGTTGTTGAGCCGTCGGCCGAAGCCGCCGCCACAGCGCATCAGGTGGATCACGATGTCGCTCTCGGGGATTCCGAGCGTGCGCGCGACCAGCTTGCGACCAGGATCGGGGTTCTGGGTCGGTGCCCAGATCTCCGCACGCTCGGCGGTGACCCGCGCCGTACAATTCTGCGGTTCGAGCGTCGCGTGCGCGACGAACGGGTAGCTGTAGGTTGCCTCGACGACGCGCGCCGCACCGGCAAGCGCCGCGGCAACGTCACCCTCGGCAGCAATCGCGAGCGTCGGCCTCGCCGTCGCGAGCCGGCGCGCCTCGGCGGCGAATTGCGCATCGTCCTGCGCGGCCGGCGCGCCACCCTGCCACGACACGTGCAATGCACGGCGCGCCTTGAGCGCGGCCCAATGGCTGGTGGCGACGATCGCGACGCCGGCCGAGAGTCCTTCGAGCGAATCGCCCCCCTCGACGACGAAGGCATCGGTGACGCCCGGCAGCGTGCGCAGCTGCGCGACGTTCGCCTCGCGCACCCGGCCACCGAACGTCGGCGACTTCACGAACACCGCGTGGCGCAGGCCCGGCACCTCGACGTCGATGCCGAAGAGCGGCTGGCCGGTGACCACCAGTGGGCTGTCGACGCCGCGTTGCGACCGACCGATGATGCGGAAGTCCCTCGGGTCCTTCAGCGGCACCGTCGCCGGATCGGGCGGGGTACGGGTCGCGGCCCGGCCGGCGAGCTCGCCGTAGCCGAGGGAGCGGCCGCTGCGGCGGTGACGGACGGCGCCCGGCGTGGTGTCGCACTCGCTCGCCGGCACCTGCCAATCGGCGGCGGCGGCGCCGATCAGCATCTGCCGCGCCGCCGCACCGACCCGGCGCAGCGGCTCCCAGTGCAGCGGCGTGGCGCGGCTGCCGCCGGCGAACTGGCGGCCGTAGAGGGCAGGGTCGCTGAGCGCCTGCTCGGTGCGCACGCTCGCCCAGTCGGCATCGAGCTCCTCGGCGATCAGCATCGGCAGCATCGTCTTGATGCCCTGACCGATCTCCGGGTTCTTCGAGACGATCGTGACCAGGCCGCTCGGTGCGATCCGCACGTACGCATTCAGCACCGCCTCGTCGGCGGGCGCGGCGGCGAACGCGGCCGCCGGCAGCGAGAACTCGAGCAGCAGCCCGCCACCGACCGCGACGCTCGCTTGCAGGAAGTCGCGGCGCGAGAGCGCCACGCCGGGCGCCGGGATTTCCGGCCGCGCAGCGCTCATGTCGCCGCCCGGCGCGCGTCGCCGGCGCGCGGCAGCCCGGCTGCCTGCTTGATCGCGGCGCGGATTCGCAGGTAGGTACCGCAGCGGCACAGGTTGCCGGCCATGGCCCGATCGATGTCGGCGTCCGTCGGCGCGGGATTGCGGGCGAGCAGCGCGGTCGCCGACATGATCTGGCCAGCCTGGCAGTAGCCGCACTGCACAACGTCGACGGCGAGCCATGCGTCCTGCACGCTGCGGCCGAGCGCCGAGGCGCCGACACCCTCGATCGTCGTGACCGCGCGCTGCCCGACTGCCGACAGCGGCAGCGTGCACGCGCGCGTCGCCGCGCCGTCGAGGTGCACGGTGCAGGCGCCGCACAAACCCGCGCCGCAGCCGAACTTCGTTCCCTTGAGGCCGAGGTCGTCGCGCAGCACCCAGAGCAGCGGGGTGTCCGGCTCGGCCTCGACCGGACGTGCCGCACCGTTGACGAGGATCGTGTATTTCATGCTCACTCTCCGGCGCCCGCGCCATTTTGCCGCAGTCCGCAGCCGGCCGGGCGAATCCGCGCGCAGTCTCTCTGGTGGCTTTCGCCCGATCGGCTCAGGCACGCGAACCGGACGCCGAACGTCCGGCGCTCGGCACGGGCGCGGTAGGCGCATCGCACCATGCGGCGGGTCGCGGCGGCTCTCGCGCGGCGCCGCCGCGGTCACTGCTCAGGCGTCGGGGCTGCCGCGGCTCGTGACTAGAGCGCGCGCGGAGGGCTGGGTAAGATCCCGGGCGCCGCGGCGCCGCTGCCGCCGAGGAGACTGCCGATGCGTCCGATCCGAACCCTCGCGGTGGTCGCGCTGCTGCTCGCCGGGCCGGCGGCGTGGGCCGCAGACCCCCCCACTGCGACCGCGGCGATCGACCGGGACCTCTCGGAGGCGACAATTGCGCAGTTGCAGCGCTACTACGCCGAGCGCCGCTACTCGGTCACGCAGGTGGTGCGCTGGTACCTCGGACGCGTGCAGCGCTATAACGGCGTCTATCACGCGCTCGAGCAGGTCTTCGAGACCGAGGCCCTGGCCGCCGCGGCGCAGGCCGACGCGCTGCCGCGGGGTGCACCGCGCGGGCCGCTGTTCGGCGTGCCGATCGTGATCAAGGCCAACACCAGCATCGCGGGCAAGGTGACGACCGATGGCTGGGCAGGGTACACGCTGCCCGGCCACGAGCTGGTTGCGCCACGCGACGCGACCGTGGTCGCCCGCTTGCGGGCTGCCGGGGCGATCGTGATCGGACACAGCAACATGCCCGATTTTGCGAACTCCGATACGAACCGCAGCAGCTCGTTCGGCCGCACCGGCAACGCCTACGATGTGCGCTTCTCGCCGGGCGGCTCGTCCGGCGGAACCGTGACCGCCGTGTCCGGCAACCTCGCGCTGCTCGGCACCGGCACGGATACCGGCAACTCGATTCGCATGCCATCGGCCACGAGCGCCGTGATCGGCGTCTTCCCGACCCGCGGGCTGGTCAGCATCGCCGGCATCGCGCCGCTCGACTGGCTGCTCGACAACACCGGTCCGATCGCCCGCACGGTCACGGACGCGGCGATCGCACTGTCCGTCATGGCCGGCGAGGATCCACTCGACCCGGTCACGGCCGGCTCGGCGGCACGCGCGCAACCGGGTCCGTACACGCGATACCTCGACCCACAGGCGCTCAAGGGCAAGCGATTCGGCGTCCCGGCCTTCATCCTGCACGGCACCGGCGTGCCGTTCCACGGCATCCCGGCCGCCGTCTCCGAGGCCGCGGCGCTCAAGCAGTCGGTCGAGGCCGCCATCCCGCTCGATCCGCGTACGCTTGCGGCGTTCCGGCGCGCCGTGGCCGAACTGGAAGCAGCCGGCGCAACCGTCGTGTTCGACGAGACCCTGCTCGGTGATGATTTCGCGCGCGCCGCGAGCCGGATCGCGACCTACGCCTACGTGCGCGATGGCACCGACCGGTTCCTGCACGAGTTCGGACCCGCCGAGTACCATTCCGCGGCCGAGTACGAGCGCGCGGTCGGTACGCCAATCGGCGCCTGCGTGATCGGCACCGAGCCGAGCAGTGCCGAGGTCGGGGGCATCACCGTCCGCCAACGGCGCCTCGCGGACGATCCGGAGGCGGAGGCGAACTACCGCGCACCGCGGCGCCGCGTGCTCGACGCCTATGCCGCGGCGCTCGAGCGCTTCCACCTCGACGGCTTCGTCTACCCGGCCATCCAGATGCCGCCGCCGGACGAGACGCTGCCGCAGGACGGCAAGGTGAGCGAGGGTCCGCATTCGGCGACGAGCTGGGTGAACATGCTCGGCGTGCCGGCGGTCGTGGTGGTCGGCGGCTACTACCCCGGCGGGCTGCCGTTCGGTCTGGAGTTCTCCGGCCGGCCGTGGCACGACGGTGATCTGCTGTCGTACGCCTACGCGTGGGAACAGGCCACGCACCATCGTCGCCCGCCACCGCTCGCGGACCACGGGTTGCTCGCAGACCCGCCCTGAGGCGCTGACGCGCCGCGCACCCCGGAGGACGCAGCATGCCGGCCTACATCCTGGCGAACATCGAAGTCACGAACGCGGCCGACTACGAGGAGTACCGCCGGCGGGCACCGCCGATCATCGCCGCGCACGGCGGTCGCTACCTCGTGCGCGGCGGGCCGGTCGAGCGGCTCGAGGGCGAGGACTCGCTGCACCGACTCGTGGTGCTCGAATTCCCGGATCGAGCGCGTGCCCGGGCGTTCTACGACTCGCCGGACTACCAGGCGATCGTCGGCATTCGCCAACGCACGTCGCGCGGCACGCTCTGCATCGTCGACGGCGTGTGAACGGCGCGTCTCACCGGGCCGATGACGACGCTGCGCGGGCCACCGATGCCCTGCCGTTCGTGGCACCGTGCCGCTCGCTGCCACCCTCGGCGCCGCTGCGCTGGCTCGGGCTCGGCTGGCGCGACCTGCGCGCCGCGCCCGGCCCGAGCCTCGCACTCGGCACCGGCATCACGCTGCTGAGCGCCGCGATCTGCCTGATCGCGCTGCGCTTCGGGACCGGCTGGTTGCTGCTTGCGCTGCTCTCGGCGTTCGTGTTCGTCGCACCGGTGCTCGCGATCGGCGTGTACGCGATCAGCGCGGCGGTCGAGCGCGGCGCGCGGCCGTCGCTGCGCGACTGCCTCGCCGCCACCGGCCGCGACGCCGGCGACGTGCTCGTCCATTCGCTGATCCTGCTGGTGATCAGCCTCGTCTGGATCCGGGCGGGCAGCGCGGTCGAGATCTTCTTTCCCGACGAGGGGGTCGCGGCCCGTGCGGCGTTGCTCGCCTACCTGGCGATCGGCAGCGTGGTCGGCAGCGTGTTCGCACTGATCGCATTCGCGGCGAGCGCCTTCGCACTGCCGATGCTCGTCGACCGGCGCACCGACGCCGTGACCGCGGCGGTGACGAGCGTCAATGCCGTGCTCCGCAACAAGCGCGCGATGGTCGTCTGGGCGACGCTGATCGTGGCCTCGGTCGCAATCGGCTTCGCGACGCTGCTGGTTGGCCTCGCGGTCACGATGCCACTCATCGGCCACGCGACCTGGCACGCCTACCGCGAGACGATCGACGCTTCCATCTGGCCGGCGAAGCACTGAGCCAGGATGACCCTCAGCGCGCCGCGTCGAGGTAGCGAGTCACCTGCTCGCGCAGCAGCGCCAGCGGCAGCACGCCGTCGCGAAGCACGGCGTCATGGAAGTCGCGCACGTCGAAGCGCGCGCCGAGTCGGTGCTCCGCTTCCGAGCGCAGATCGCGGATCTCCAGCTGGCCGAGCTTGTAGGCGAGCGCCTGAGCCGGCCACGAGATGTAACGGTCGATTTCGGCCTCCGATTCCTCCGGCGCGTGCTCGTGGAAGTAGGCGAGCGCCTGCTCGCGGGTCCAGCCGAGTGCGTGGATGCCGGTGTCGACGACGAGCCGCACCGCGCGGAAGCGTTCGCTCGACAGCTGGCCGTAGCGACTGAGCGGATCCCGGTAGAGGCCGAGGTCGTGACCGAGTGACTCGGCATAGAGCGCCCAGCCCTCGGCATAGGCGCTGTTGCCGTAGTAGCGCCGGAAGTCCGGCAGGCTGGTCACCGAACGCGCGACGGCGCCCTGGAACACGTGCCCCGGCACGGCCTCGTGCAGCGTCAGCGCCTCCTTGTCCATCCGGAACTGCTTCTCGGGCCGATAGGTGTTCAGATTGAACCAGCCGGGTGAGCTGCCATCGGCGGTCGGCGCCTGGGCGTTGCTTGCCGTCGCCTGCTCGCGATCCTCCGGGATCGCGCGCACGCCGAATAACAGCACGGGTATCCGCTTGAACTGGCCGGGCAGCTCCGGCTCCACGATCTTGGCGATGTTCCGGCAGTACGCCAGCATCTCGTCCTTGCTGCGGAAGTGCTGGTCCGGCGACTCGTCGAGGTGGCGACCGAATTCTGCGAGCGTGCCGGTGAACCCGGTCTCGCGCATGACGCCGGTCATTGCTGTCTCGATGCGCTCCACCTCGTGCTGCCCGAGCGCATGGATTTCCTCGGGCGCCCGCGTCGTCGTCGTCAGCCGCTCGATCAGCGTGCGATAGAGCGCGGCGCCGCCCGGCAGGCTGCCGATGCCGGCCCGCGCGCGCGCGCGCGCGCGGTAGCGCACTGCGACGTAGTCGTGGAGCCGACGCCAAGCCGGCAGGAACTCGTGCTCGTAGGCAGCGGTGGCCGCGGCGAGCAGCCGCGCCTGGTCGGCCGCCGGCACGTTCCCCGGGAACCGGCGAAACGCGGCGAGCAGCGCCGAATGCTCCGCGTCCTGCCCGACCTGCCGCTCGATCTGCGCCGAGACGAGGTCGACCACGACGGCCGGCTGGGTGAGCCCGCGGGCGGTCGCTTCCTCGAGCAGCGCGATCTGCTGATCAACGTAGGCGGGCACGCCGTGCAGGCGCGCGAGCTGGTTCTCGTAGTCGTGCACCGTGCGCGCCGGCATCCGGTCGAAGGTGAGGTAGACGCGCGTGTGCAGCCCGTAAAGCGCCTGCATGCGCAGCAGGTGGGTCTCGAGATCCTCGGCCGCGAGGTCCTGGGTGGCGATGTAGCGGAAGAGGCGCAGGCTGAGTTGGTCCTCGTCCGACAGCCCGCCGGTCGCGAACCGGTCGGCCTCGCGCAGGCGCTGCTCGAGACGGCGGCGCGAACCGCTGCGGCCGTCGGCGGACCAGTCCGCCCAGCGATCGTCGTAGTCGTGCCGGCCGATGCTGGTCGCGACCTCCGGTGCGTCGCGCAGTCGTTCCTCGAAGGCGTCGTGGAAGAACGTGGCCAGCGCCGCGGCCGACGGCGGAGCCGGGGCCGGGGCCGCCGCGACGAGCGCCGGTACGCCGGCGAGGAACAGAATCAGCGTCCGGGCGCCCGGCGATAGCATGCGAACTCCCCCTCGAGAAACTGCCCCGGCGGTCGTCGGGACCGCGGGGCAGGTGGCTCAGTCGCGGCGGCGCTTGTCCGCCGCGGCCGGCTCAGTGCCGGCCGTGGTCGCGATCGTGATCGTCGTCCTCGTGCCGCTCGCCACGGTGCTTGCCGCGATCGTGGTCCCAGTCGCGGCGGTGGTCATGGTCGAGCCCATGCTCGCGGTGGTAGCGCGGCGCGTAGTCGTTTTGGTACCAATCCTCGCGGACGAAGTAGACCGGCCGGCCACAGGCGTTGTACTCGCGGCAGTGCTTCGACCAGTGCTTCGCGTATCCCGGAGGCACGCGCAGGTAGATGGGCTCGACCGCGCGGTACTCCGGGGCGCGCTCCACCAGGATCGGCTGCGCGTACAGGACCGGCGGACGGGGAATGTTGCCGATATCGATCTGGCCGTAGAACCCGGGCTCGCCGATGCTGACCGAAACGGCGACATCGCCGGCGCGCGCCGCGGGCGCGGCCGCGACGATGAGCGTGAGTGCGATCAGGGCGTGCTTCATGGGGACGACTCCGTAAGGGGTGGCGCCGACGCTAAGGGCCAGATGCTGAACGAAGTCTGAATGGCGCGGCGGCCGCCGGCCGCCGCGCTGGGTATTTTACCCGAGGCCCCGGCAGGTGCTGTCCTTACTTAAGAGCCTTGCCCCGGACCCCGTCCTGTCACTAGATTGGCGAGGGGTGCGTGATCGCAGGGAAGCGGACTCGCGTGTGCGGCCGGGCTGCACCGGGACGGGGGAGCGACGCTGCGATGGGTGATGCGGTCAGTCTGGTGGCCGGGGCACTGCGCCACAAGCTGGCGCTCCATGGTGCCGCGTCCCTGACGAGGGTCGAGTGGCAGATGCTGCGGGTCAGCACGCTGCTACACGCGCTCGCGAGCCTCTCGTTGCTGCGACTCATCAGCGACGCGCCGCTGATTGAGCTGACCGGCATCGCGGAGGGTTTGGACGCGATCGGCGCCGCCGAGGCGTCGACCCTGATGCACTACACGGTGCGCGAGGTCACCGCCGCGAATGCGCCCGGCCTCGGTGCCGCGCGCCGCCAGACCCTGGTCGGTGTCGCCGACCGGCTACGCCTCGCACTCGTACCCATGCGCGGCGGCATCGAGCAGCTGCTGGTCGACTTCGCGTTCCGCCAGCCGGAGCTGATGCCCGACGAGGGCGAGTTGGTCGGGGCGCCTCAGCCAGCGTGAATCCTGGCGGCGCAGTACGCCGCCCCGCGACCCTCAGCGCGGGTTATTCGTGACCGCGATGAAGTTGACGACGCGCCCGACCTGCGGCGTCTCACCGGCCACCGATTCCGCGAGCCGCCGGCTGTAGTCGCTGCCCACCTGACCGGAGAGCGTGACGGTGTGATCGCGGACCTGCACGTAGACCTCGTTCGGCGGGCGCAGCTCCGGGTACTGCCCGAGCCGCTGCTCGACGGCGCGATGCAGTGCCGCCTCGTCGGCACACTCGTGCAACCCGCAGCGCCCCGTGAGCGCGCAGCCGCCGGCGACGACGCCGAGCGACAGCGCGAGCAGCACGCGGGCTCGCGGATCGCCGCGGCGGGTGGCGGATACTGCCGGCATGTCCCGATGGTAGCGCGGACGACTGAAAGGCGAATGAGCGGCGCGCCGGGACCGCCGTGGCGAGACCCGCCGGCGGGACCGCGGGTATGACCGACGAGCATGGCCTCGACCGGTTCGTCGCGGCGCAGGCGGCGGTCTATGAGACCGCCGTCACGGAGCTCGCCCGTGGGCGCAAGCGCAGTCACTGGATGTGGTTCGTGTTCCCGCAGCTCGCGGGACTCGGCTCGAGCCCGACGGCACGGCAGTACGCCATCCGTTCGCTCGCCGAGGCGCGCGCGTACCTTGCCCATCCGCTGCTCGGCGCGCGGCTGCGCGCCTGCACGCAGCTCGCGCTCGACAGCGGCGCCGCGGACGCGGCCGAGATCTTCGCGCCGCCGGACGACCTGAAATTCCGCTCGTCGATGACGCTGTTCGCGCTCGCGGACCCCGCCGAACCGCTGTTCCGCGCGGCGCTCACCGCCCTGTGCGGGGGCGAGGATGCCCGCACGCGCGCGCTGCTCGGCTGATGGCCCTCAGGGCGCGAGCCGCTCGAGGCGCCAGCCCTCGCCGTCGCGGCGGTATTGCATCCGGTCGTGCAGCCGGGACGGTCTTCCCTGCCAGAACTCGAAGCGGTCCGGCGCCACGCGGTAGCCGCCCCAGTGCGGCGGGCGCGGCGGCGCGAGCGCGAAGCGCGCCGCGTAGCCGGCCGCCTGCGCGACCAGCACCGCGCGCGAGCTGATGACTTCGCTCTGCGGCGACGCCCAGGCGCCGATCCGCGAGTCGAGCGGCCGCGAATCAAAGTAGGCGTCGGCCTCCGCGTCGCTGGTTCGGGTCACGCTACCCTCGATCCGTACCACGCGCTCGAGCTCCGCCCAGTGGAACTGCAGCGCTGCCCAGGGTCGTGCCTCGAGCTCGCGGCCCTTGCGGCTGCGGTAATTCGTGTAGAAGACGAAGCCGTGCTCGTCGCAGCCCTTCAGCAGCACGACGCGCGTCGACGGACGGCCGTCGCCGCCGACGGTCGCGAGGGTCATCGCATTCGGGTCCGGCAGCTCGGCGGCGACCGCCTGGTCGAGCCAGCGCCGGAACTGCTCGAACGGGTCGGGGGCACAGTGCGCCTCGTCGAGCGCATCGCGCTCGTAGGACCGGCGCAGGTCGGCAAGTGGGTCCATGCGGTCCTCGCGGGCGTCGGGGCGGCTCTAACGCGCCGCGGTGGTGGACTGGCGCGCGCGCCGCGCCTCGTAGGTCGACAGGTGCGCCGCAGCCGTGCGCAGCAGCGGACTCGGATCCGCCGCTCGCCGCAACAGGTCGCCCAGCACGTGCGCGCCCTCGCTCGGGCCGCCGCGCTCGATGTCGCGCAGCATCGAGGCGGAGAACGCCGAGCCGGGCGCGGTCAGCAGCGAAACGTAGCGCTCGCGCAGCGGTGCGCGCAGCGGCTGGCCCGCGGCCGCAGCGATCGCGGCGCACTCGTCGAGCAGCGCCACCGCGAGCTCGGCCGCGCCGCCGGCGACGATGTCGCCCACCGGCGCGCGCATCAGGCAGGTGATGCCCGCGAGTGCGGCGATGAACACCCACTTGTCCCACATCTCTTGCAGGATTGCGCTGCTGGCGCGCGCCTCGAAGCGCGCACCGGCGCAGGCCTCTGCGAGCGCGATCGTGCGGGCCGAGGTGCCGCCCGCCCGCTCGCCAAAGGACAGCGCGTGCGCCTCGTTGAAATGCTGGATGCTCCCCTCGGCATCGAGCCCTGCCGAGATCACGCACTGCCCGCCGAGCACCGCGGCCGCGCCGAAGCGCGCCTCGAGGACGTCGAGATGGCGCAGTCCGTTCAGGAGCGGCAGCACCGCGGTGGCCGGCCCGACCGCCGGCGCGAACGAGTCGATCGCGCCGGCGAGGTCGTAGGCCTTGCAGCTGACGAGCACGAGGTCGTAGCGCGGGTCGATCTCGGCCGCGCCGACCAGCGGCGGCCGCGGGTGGTGGTAGTCGCCGGCGGGACTGAGGATCCGCAACCCCGTCCGCTCGAGCTGCGCGCGGCGCGCGGGCCGCACCAGGAACGTCACGTCGCGCCCGGCCTGCAGCAGCCGCCCGCCGAAGTAACCGCCAGTCGCGCCGGCGCCCACCACCAGGAACTTCATGCCGGTCTCCGTTGTCGTGGCTGCCGTTCACGACCCCGCGGCAGCGAGCCCACATATAATAAGCGTCGCGCCGGGATGCGGCGCTCCCGAAGGAGACGCCATGAACGCACGTACGCTGATTCTCGCCGTCGCGCTGTCGCTCAGCGCCACGGCGCTCGCAGTTGCCGAGGAAGCGCCCAAGGCGGAGCAGGGCGGAGGCTTCAAGGAGGACGTGAAGGCGGTAGGCCAGGACGTCAAGGAGGCCGCGAAGAAGGCGGGGCACGCCACGGCACATGGTGTGCGCAAGGCGGCCAAGGCCACCGCGCACGGCGTCGCCAAGGCCGGTCACGCGGTCGGCCGCGCCGCCGACAAGGCCGAGGCCAAGATCGAGCGCAAGGACGAGGCGGCCGAGAAGGCCCACTGAGGGCCACGCGACCGTCGTCAGTCGCGATAGCCGGGGTCGCGCGCATCGAGCAGCAGGCAGCGCTCGCGGAAGTGCGCGAACGCCGCGTCGCGGTACGCCTCCCAGGAACGCGCCGTGCGCTCGGCGAGGTCATCCGACATCACCCGCAGCGGCCGACCGGTGGCGTAGGCGAGCACGACCGTCTTGGCCGCGCGCTCGAGGTAGTAGAGGTCGTCGAAGGCCTCGGCAACGGTCGGCGCGGTGACGAGCAGCCCGTGGTTGCCCATGATCAGGCAGCGATGCTCGCCGAGCGCGGCGACGAGCCGCTCGCCCTCGGCCTCGTCGTCGGCGATGCCGCCGTATTCACGATCGATCGCGATCCGCCGGAAGTAGCGCGCCGTGTTCTGGTCGATCGGCGGGATCCCCGGATCGGCAAGCGCGGCGAGCGCCGTCCCGAAGGCCGGGTGCACGTGCAGCACGCAGCGCGCTCGCGGCAGCCGCGCATGCAGCCGGCCGTGGATGCACCATGCCGACGGGTCCGGCGCATCCGGCCGCGACATCGTCAGCGCGTCCTCGCTGTCGAGTAGCAGCAGGTCGCTCGCGCGGATCCGCGCGAAGTGCATCCAGCGCGGGTTCATCAGGAAGCGGCGGCCGTCGTCGGAGACGGCCAGGCTGAAATGATTGGCGACGGCCTCGTGCCAGTCCAATTCGGCGGCGATCCGGAACGCCGCGGCCAGCTCGACCCGTTCCGTCGGGTGGTCCACCCGGCGGCGTCCCGCCGCGCCGATGTCTTCCACCGCACTCATGGGCACCTCCCGCGCCGCCGCCGTGCCGCGGCCTGGCACCGATCTTACCCGCCGGCCGAACACGGCGGGGCAGCATCCCCGATCGGCTAGAGTAGGCGGACGGTGGCCCCGCCGATGCGGGGCAAGCGAGGTCCGCCATGACTGCCTTTCTCCCGCGCCCAGGCGCTGGTCGCTTCCCGCTCGCCGCCCTGTTGATGCTCGTGGTGCTCGGCGCCCCGGCGGCGGCCCGGGCGGCCGATGCACCGCGCGGCGGGCCGGGCGAGGAAGTGATCGCCGCCACCGGGAGCAGTGCAATCCATCCGCCGCAACCGGCACCACCGCGCCGGCCCGGCGAGGGCCTCGGGCCGTTTCACCGGCTGGTGATCCGTGGCGCGACGCTGATCGACGGCACCGGCGCGCCGCCGTTCGGGCCGGTGGACATCGTCGTCGAGAACGATCGCATCACGCGGGTCGCGAGCGTCGGTTACCCCAAGGTGCCGGTCCGCGAGCAGGGTCGCCCGGCGAAGGGCGACTACGAGATCGATGCCACCGGCATGTACGTGCTGCCGGGGTTCATCAACGCGCACGTCCACATAGCCGACTCCAGCCAGGGCAAGGTCGGCGAGGTGCCGCCGGCCGAGTACGTCTACAAGCTGTGGCTGGGCCACGGCATCACGACGGTGCGCGAGGCAGGCTCGTTCAACGGCCTGCAGTGGACGCTGAACGAGCGCCGCCGCAGCGCCGCGCACGAGATCGTCGCGCCACGCATCGCCGCGTATGCCGGCTTCCCGACCGACGTCGAGGTCGCCGACGGCGTGCGCACGCCGGAGCAGGCGCGCCGCTGGGTCGACTCGATCGCCGCGGCCGGCGCCGACGGCATCAAGTTCGTGGTCGCGGCGCCCGAGGTGATGCAGGCCGCGCTCGCCGAGGCCAAGGTCAAGCATCTGCGCAGCGCCTGCCATCACGCGCAGCTCGCTGTTGCCCGGATGAACGTGCTCGACACCTCCGGCTGGGGCCTGACCAGCATGGAGCACTGGTACGGCCTGCCCGAGGCGCTGTTCACCGAGCGGCGGGTGCAGGACTTCCCGGCCAGCTACAACTACAACGATGAGTCGGACCGCTTTGGCCAGGCCGGTCGCCTCTGGTCACAGGCCGCGCCGCGCGGCAGCGAGCGCTGGGAGGAGGTCATCCACACGCTCGTCGAGCGCGACTTCACGATCGTGCCGACGTTCACGATCTACGAGGCGAGCCGCGACCTGATGCGCGAGGCGCGCGCCGAGTGGCACGACGAGTACACGCTGCCGACGCTGATGCGCTGGTACGCGCCGAATCGCGAGGCGCACGGCGCCTACTGGTTCAGCTGGACTACCGCCGACGAGATCGCTTGGAAGAAGAACTACGCGATCTGGATGTCGTTCATCAACGACTACAAGAACGCCGGCGGCCGCGTCGCGGTCGGCGACGACGCCGGCTTCATCTACAAGCTGTTCGGCTTCGCCTGGGTCCGCGAGCTCGAGCTGCTGCAGGAAGCAGGCTTCCACCCGCTCGAGGTCGTGCACTCGGCGACGCTGTCGGGCGCGGAGCTGCTCGGCATGGCGGACCGGATCGGCAGTGTCGAGGCCGGCAAGATCGCCGACCTCGTGATCGTGCCGGAGAACCCGCTCGCCAACTTCAAGGTGCTGTACGGCACCGGTGCGCTGAAGCTCGATGATGCGACCGGCAAGCCGACGCGCGTCGGTGGCGTGCGCTACACGATCCACGACGGCATCGTGTACGACGCGCCGCAGCTGCTCGCCGACGTGCGCCGGATCGTCGCCGACGCCAAGGCACGCGAGGCGGCCGCAAAGCGCTGAGCGCTACTCGGCCGGTCCGCCGAACCAGTCGTCGGCGCCGGCACCGATCGGCATGCCGGGCGGCGCGGGCGGCCGCGCCGCCTCGTGCTCGATGAGCGGCGCGAGGCTGTCGCGGCTCGGATGCTGCAGCCGCGCCGCGTAGTACGCCGCCTGCGCGACGTCCTCCGGATCACCGCCACGGACCCGCGCGAGGCGACCGCCCAGCTCGGCGAGCGCCGACTCGACGACCGCGGCAGCCGGCGCCGACAGCGCAGGATCCGCCAGCAGCGTCGCGAGTCGCCCGACCAGCCGCGCGCGCACGACGCGGCGCATTGCGGCCGCGTGCGGGTCGTGCCCGGCGTCGCTGAAGACCGCCCCGAGCGTGCTGCGCAGCAGCTCCGGCAGCCCGAGTGCCCCGGCGCCGGACGCACCCTGCGCGAGTACTCGTTCGACCCGCGAGGTCTCGAGCAGGTCGCGCAGCACGAGGTCGGCCGCGGCGCCGGCCGCGGCCTCGAGCGGGAACTCCGGCGTGCGCGACTCGCCGAACAGCTCGATCTCCGTCTGCCGGTCGCGCGGGTTCGCGGCGCCCGCGGACAGCAGCTCGACGAGCGCCGGCGGCAGGTCGAGCACGTCCGGCGACAGGGCGCCCAGCAGCGCGGCGAGCGCGCGGCGCTGCTCGTCAGCCGCCACCGGCACCGACGCCGTCAATCCGTCACCTTCGATCGCGTAGCTGAAGTCGGCACCGCCGATCCATTTCGAGACGGCGTCGACCTCGTAGCGATGGAACAGGTAGACCGGGACGATCACGCGGCGCAGCTCCGCGAGCGGCGCGCCGGGGCGCAGGTTGCGGGACCCGAACCCGGCGAGGGCGATGCGGCGGACCTCGAGCACGTGACCGAGCTCGGCGACCGCGTCGGCGCCGTCGTCCCACAGCGCGCCGCGGCGGTTCGAGGAACCCGTGGGGCGTGCGTCCACGTCGGCGACGTAGCGCGCGCCATGCGCATAGCCGTCGCGGACGATGCGCTCGAGTGCCGCCGCCTCGTCGCCACCGGCGGTCGGCGCGTGATAGAGCCAGCGGATCGCGAAGCGGTCCCAGCTGCCGAGTCCGGCGCGATAGGCATCGCCGAGATCCAGCCGGCCGTCGACGATGCGCACCCGCGGGGCCGGATAGTCCATCGCCGAGGCGCGATCGTCGTAGGTGCTGGCGGCGAAGTTGTGCTCGAGCCCGAGCGCATGGCCGGTCTCGTGCACCGCGAGCTGGCGCAGGCGCGACAGCGCGACCTGCACCGGGTCATCCGGCGCGCCGCTGCCGCTGCGCGCGGCGCCGACGAGGCCCTCGAAGATCATCCGGTCCTGGCGCACGCGCAGCGAGCCGAGCAGCACCGCGCCCTTGATGATCTCGCCGGTTCGCGGATCGTAGACGCCCATGCCATAGGACCAGCCACGCGTCTGGCGGTGCACCCAGTTGATGACGTTGTAGCGCACATCGAGCGGGCTCGCGCCCTCGGGCAGGACCTCGACGCGGAACGCGTCGCGATAGCCCGCAGCCTCGAAGGCCTCGGCCCACCAGCGCGCGCCCTCGATGAGTGCGCTGCGCACCGGTTCCGGCGCCGCACGGTCGACGTAGAAGATGATCGGCTTCACGACGGTCGAGCTCGCCGCGGTCGGGTCGGTCTTCTCGAGCCGGAAGCGATGGGCGAGGCGGACCACTGACGGCGCGGCCAGCGGCGTCGCGTAGTCCGCGACCAGGTGCGAGATCGCGCCCATGCGCGGGTCGTCCGCCTGCGGCACGTAGCCGGGGGGCGGCAGGCGGATCAGCGAATGGTGGGCCACCAGCGTCACGAGACGGGGGTCCGGCACGATGCGCCGCACTTCCTCGCCGGGATGGTCGCTGGCGAAGGTCTGGTGCGCCTCGAACTCGGCGTTCTCCGGGAAGACCTGCGTGGCCTCGACGTCCGGGTACGTCAGTGCCGCATCGATCCGGAAATCGCCCTGCTTGGCGGCGGCGAGAGCCTCGGCAACGCCGATCGCGTCGCGCGTCAGGAACGACGACAGGTCGACCAGCACCGTGCCGTCGGGATCCGCGGCGAGGATCTCGCCCGACCACACGAGCGAAGGCGCGAACGACTCCCGTACCGCGGCGCGCTCGGCCGCGCTGCCGCGCTCGGCGCGGAACGCGGAGTTCTCGAGCTCGGCATAGACGCGCTTGCCGGCCCGCCGGAAGGCGATGATCTGGGTATCGGCCATCAGCGAGCGATCGAGCCCGACCGCCGTCGAGCCGAGCCCGCTGCGCAGGTGCGCCTGGTAGAGGTAGCGACCCAGCGCGCCGTCCTCGCCGCTCGGCCGGAGCGCGAGCAGCACGCGCCCGCCGCGCCGGTCGAGGTAGGCGGTCACGAGGCCATCTCGCTGCTCGTAACCGGCGACGATTTCGCCACGCGGATGGGCGCCGGACGCCGCCGGGGCGCCGGCTCCGGGCGCAGCACCGGCCGCGGCGCTGGCGATCATGAGGCCTGCAACTCGCAGCCCGTTCGAGAGGGGGAATGTCGGCTTCATCGGCATGCGGCTCCGGGCGGCCTAGGGGAACGGACGATCGTGAGCGCCCGGCGAGGCGAGCGGTCGGGCGGTGAGTCCGCACGGTATGACATAACGACCGTGCTGGCGACCGACCGGCCGATCGCGGTCGCGGTTCAGCGACGGCCGTCACCCTACCATCTGGCGGGATTCGACAGAATCGTCGTGGGCGGTCCTTGCGCGGAAGGCATCACTTGGCTGCGGAGAGCAACGACCAGGGCGTGGGCGAGCTCTGGGAACTGAATCTCGAAGACCTGTTCGAGCCGGGCGACCCCAGCGAGCGGTCGGAGCCCGGCGCGGACGGTCCGTTTGCCATTGACCTCGCCACCTCGTCCGAGCCCGCGACCGAGCTCGCACCGTGCGTGCGCGACTTCGACCAGCTCCACGTCTACCAGGTAACGGACTGGCAGGACGAAAAGCTGGTCTTCCGGCTCCGGCTCGGCCCGATCGAATCGGAGCTCGAGGCCGACGCCATCCTCGCGATGGTGCGCACGGACTACCCGGCCGCGACGATCGTGGCGATGGAAGAGGACGACCAGCGGATGATCACGCTGGTCGCCGCGTCGGCACGCGGCGAGCGGACGGCTGCGCCGCAGCCGTTCGAGCTGCCCGGCCCGGCGGGGGCCGATGCCGCCGCCTCGGTCCCCGCGGCGCGACCCGCGACGGCGCCGTCGAGCACGGCCGCCGCGACTCCCGCCCGGCCGGCGATGACGACCCCGGCGAAGACCACGACGGCCGCTCCCGACGAAGAACTGATCGACGACTTCGCGACCACGTTCAAGAACCTCGCCGCCGAACTGCTGGCCAGGAACGAGGAGCTGCCGAAGCCGGCACCCAGGGCCGCGCCAAAGGCGGCTCAGGCCGCGGCACCCGCCGTGCCGAAGCCGGCTGCAGCACCGGCGAGTCCCGAGCCGGTCACTCCGCCCAGGGCCGCGACCGCCGCGCCACCGACGCCGGTCACGGCGGCGCTGCAGGCCGCGCCTGCCGCGCCGAAGACCCGGCCGGCCGCGGCGCCGACAGCGGTCGCGCCGGTCACGACATCCGGCGTCACGCCCTCGGCGCGCGATCCCGCGCCGGCCCCGAAGGCCCCGCCGGCGTCGACGCCGCCAGCGGAAGCGGCGACGCAAACGGCGCCGGCCGCAGCGGCAGCAGCGGCACCGCCCGTGCTGCGTGACGCGATCGTTCGCCCGCGCGCGGCAGCGCGCGCGTCGCGACCCGAGATCGCGGAGGCGGCGCGCACACTGCCGGTGCTGTCGGCGACACGCGATGCACAGTCGTCCCGCGCCGCGGAGCCGCCCCCTGCCGGCACGACGAGCCGTTCCGAGGCAGCGCCCCGCCTCAACGCGCGAGCCGCAGCAGCGTCTTCCGGACCGGCGCCGGCACCGGCGCCTCCGGCACGCCCCACACCCGCGGCCACCACGCCAGACGCCGAAGTCGACGTCGAGGTCGACCTCAACTTCGGCGCGCCCGTCCCGCCGTCCGCGCCACGACCGGCCGTCAGTACGGCGAAGGCGCCCACCGCGCCGGCGTTGACGACCCGCCCGCCGACGTCGGCCGCACCCGCACCGGTCGAGAGCACATCCGCCGCGAAGCCCGCGCCCACGGCGCCTGCGGCGGGCGCGGTGCCTGCGATCGCGGTGAGCACCGAACCGGCCGAGCGCCCGCGTGCGACCGGCGACGGCTTGACGCTCGCCGCGGAGTCCGGCGCCGCGGACCTGTCAGCGCCGCGCCTGCGCGGCCCGGCGCCGACCATCGACACCGGCGCGCTCGCGATCGCCGACGACCATGCGACGCCTGCGATCGCCGGTTCGGTGGAGCCGGGTCCGCACGCCTCACCGGCGATCGTCGCGGCCGACCCGGTCGGCCTCGCGCTCGTGGCCGATCCGCCTCCGGCCGCGCCCGCACCCGTCGCGGCCACGATCACTCCCGCGGTCGTGGTCCAGAGGACCGCATCAATCTCGATTCCGGTTCCGCCGACGATGCCGGCGCGGCCGGGTGGCACGCAGGCGGCGATCGCGGCCGCCGCGAAGGCGCCACCCCGCGCGGCCGCTGGCGCCCGACCGGCCGTGCCGCCGCCGCCGGCGAAGCCCGCGCCGGCCGTCGTGAAGCCCTCGGCGGCGAAGCCCGCGACACCGGCGAAGCCGTCCGTCCCGGCGCCCGTCGTCAAGGCACCGATCGCCAAGCCGCCGGCCGCCAGGGGAGCGGCGAGCCCGCCACCGGCCGCGGCGCCGAAGCCGAGGCCGGAACCGGAAGCGGCCTCCGGCCCGGATATCGACCGCACGCAGACCGTCCGCGCGCTCTCGATCGAACCGAACGGCGGCGAGACCCTGCTCGTCGTGCAGCTGATGGCGTCCGACCAGGAAATCGCACCCGAGAGCGTGCCGGACCTCGCGATCTTCAAGGAGTACCGGCTCTACTGCGCGATGGGGCTCGAGGACGGGCGCGTGAAATACGCGCTGCGCCTCGGGTTCTTCACCGACGAGGCGCCGGCCAATGCGGTGGCCGGCTACCTGCGCGCGTTCTTCGATGCGCCGGCCGTGACGCGCATCGGCTTCGAGGAGCGCGAACGCTTCGGGCAGAAGCGCGTCGCCGCCCGCAAGGATGGCGGGGACTCGGGTCGCCACGCGCGCATCGAGCTCAGCACCGAGCCCACCGCACCGCCAACCTCGCTGGCCGATCTCTCGGCGCGCACGCAGACCGGCGCGGCCGGCAAGTCGGGCGCCGGCACCGTCAAGCCGCGCCGCTGACCGCGCTCGGGCTCAGGCGCGCCGGCCGAACCAGCGCCTGACCGAGTCGCGGTACGCACCGTACTCGGCACCGAACAGGCGCCCGAGCGCCGCCTCCTCGGCGGCGATCTGCACGCGGTCGATCAGCACGACGAACGCGAGCGGGCCGAGCCACGCGCTCGCACTGCCGAGCCACAGCGCCCAGGCGACCAGCAGCAGCGCGAGCCCGAGGTACATCGGATTGCGGGTGTAGCGGTAGATGCCGCCGCTGACGAGCACGGTCGCCTTCGAGGGCTCGAGCGGGTTCACCGTCGTCTGCGCTTCATTGAAGCGGCGGATCGCGCTGGCGATGATCCCGATCCCCGCCGCGGCGGCGATGGCGACGAGGGCGCGCCGCCCGGGGACGACCGTCGCGGCGAACGGCCACCAGCGGTCGAGCGCCGCCATGGCTGTCGCCGTGACGAGCACGATCACCGGCGGTGGTACGCGCGGGCGGGGCGGGACACTCATGGCTGCGGACGACCCCTCTCGTCGACCGCCGTCGCGGTATCGGGACCGATGCCGCTGATCTGCACGATTACTTCTTCGTCCTTGGCACCGTCGAAGTGGATCTGCCGGGCGTGGTGAACGACGAAGCTGCCGGCCGGCACCGGTGTCGTCGACTCAGGGTCCCAGCGCGGGCCCGCACCGACCCACCACGTCCCCTGCAGGACGACGATGTGGCGCGCTTCCGGGTGGAAGTGCGGCCGGCTGAACGCGCCGGGCGCGAAGCGCACGCGAATGACGTAGGGCTTGCCGGGCGCCGATGGATCGCCCTCGAGCACCGCAAACTCCAGCCCTGGAAATTTCGCGTCGTGCTGCCACAGGATCTGCGAGGCGCGCACGATGCGCATCGCCGAGGCCGGTGGATCGGCGGCCAGCGCGGCCGGCAACAGTAGCGAGATCGCGAGGACGAGGGCCGGTCGGATCACGGGCAGCTCCGGGCGCGGGACTTGCGTCGCAGTCTAGTGCCGCACGAGGGGCCCGTCATGCGGGCGCGCCGAGGCTCGCCGAGTCACCGATGCCGGCGCCGCGCCAGCAGTAGAGCGCGAGCAGCGGCTCGTCCTCGGTCTGCATCGCGTGCGGCTCGTCGCTCGCATGCTGGATCGCGGTGCCTGGCGCCCGCGCGGCGAACGGCGCGCCACCCTGCTGCCACCGGGCCGTACCGGAGATCGGCACGTAGAGCTCAAGCGCGAGGTGGTGGTGCGCGGGATAGTGCGTCCGCGGACCGAGCAGCAGGACGCCCACCGCGAGCGTGGCGGATGCGACCGGCGCCCCGCGGCCGACAAATTCGCTCCAGCCGTAGGCGTCGAGGAAGTCCCTCGAGACGTCGGGTTCCCGATAGGTCTGTTGCCATTGCAGAGCGCCGGCCGCCGCGCAGATCGAAGACGCCAGCGTCTCGAGCGGCCCGCGAGGAGCACTTCGCTCCGCGACCGGGAGCCAGTCGAGCACCGGCAGCGAATGCGCGGTCGGCGGGCAAGGTGCCAGAACCGCCGGCCACCGCCGCAGGTACGGTCCGGCGGCGGCCGGATCGATGGACTCGAGCACGGCTCGAGCCGCGCGCAGGATCGCCGCAATCTCGGACATGGCCCCGCCCGGTGGCTGCGCGACCTATCCTAGCGTCGCGGCGGCGGCGTTGCCGGCCTCAGCGCTGGCGCGGATCCGGCTCCGGCGGCGACCAGGCGCGACCCGCATCCGCGAACACGCAGCGCCGGTCGTTTGCACGCGCGTGCTCCGGCCCGCAAGCCGGGGCGTAGGTATCGGCGCGCCCGGCGACCACCACCGTCGGCGGCAGCGTCGCGATCGCCTGACCGGGCCCGGGCCCCGTCGATGGCGCCACCGGCGGGGGCGTCGCTGGCGCGGCGCGCTCGGCCGGGTTGGCGGACAGCAGCAGCCCGGCGCCCACGAGCGCTGCCAGCCAGGTGGCGAACACGAGTCCGCCCGCAATCATCTTCTCGTCGCTCGCCGCTCGGAGTGCCGCCATGCAACGGTACCTGCGTGAGTTCGATGGCGACAGGCTGCCGGTCGCGGGCCCGGACCGGCGTGACGGGGGTCAGGTTCTGACATCGGGCGACCGCCGGGCGCGGCCCGGGATGGCCGGTGTTCGCGTTCTGTGCGTGGCGCCCGGGCGTTATGCAACAAGCGGGGGAACTGGGTCACAGGGGCGGCGCCCGGGCCGGTCGGTCCGTTACAGTACGCTCCGCCCGCACTACCCCGGAGTCCGCCGTGCACCGCCGATTGCTGATCGCCCTCGCGCTGCTGGTGCTCGCCGGGGTCGCGTGCGCGGCGCCCACGCCCACGCCCACGCCCATAAGGCACGTGTTCGTGATCGTGCTCGAGAACCAGGGTTTCGAGGCGTCATTCGCGCCGAACTCGCCGGCCAGCTATCTCGCGCGGCAGCTGCCGCGCGACGGCGTGCTGCTGACCGAGTACTACGGCACGGGGCACTACAGTCTCGACAACTACCTCGCCATGGTCAGCGGCCAGGCTGCGACGCCCGAGACGCGCGACGATTGCGAGCGCTTCGCCGACTTCCGGTCGACGGGCACCACCCCCGACGGGCAGGCGATCGGCCGCGGCTGCGTGTACCCGGCCTCGGTGCGCACGCTCGCCGATGAGCTCGAGGCCGTGGGACTGCGCTGGCGCGGCTACTTCGAGGACATGGGCAATGATCCAGCGCGCGAGGCGCGCGCCTGCGGGCACCCGCCACTCGATGCCCCGGATCCGACCCAGTCTGCCGCCCCACCGTCCGCGCGCCTCCCGCACGGCGACGCGTACGCGGTCCGCCACAACCCGTTCGTGTACTTCCACTCGCTGATCGACTCCCCGGCCTGTGCCCGGAACGTCGTCAGCCTTGCGGCGCTGCCGCAGGACCTCGAGCACGCCAGCGCGACGCCGAACTTCGTCTTCATCGCGCCGAATCTCTGCCACGACGGGCACGATGCCCCCTGTGCGACCGGCGAGCCCGGCGGGCTCACCTCCGCCGACCGGTTCCTGCGCCACTGGATCCCGCGCATCCGCGCCTCGCCCGCCTACCGGGATGGAGGCCTGATCGTGGTGACCTTCGACGAAGGCGACGCCGAGGAACGGGGCGAACCGGATGGCACGCGGGTTACGCACTACGCCGGCCGCCATTGCTGCGGGCAGTTGCCGGGGCCGAACCTCGGGCCTTTCCCGCAGCGCGTGCGCGATGGCGAGACAGTCGTCGAGTTTGCCGACTTCGGCGGCGAGCGCATCGGCGCCGTGCTGCTCTCGCCGTTCCTGCCGGGCGGCGTCGTCGCGCGGACACCGTTCAACCACTACTCGCTGCTGCATACCCTCGAGGACCTGTTCGCGGTCGGCGGCCACCTCGGATACGCCGGCCAGCCCGGCCAGCGAGGTTTCTTCGAGGACGGCAGCGACGTGCCACGACCGCAGGTTCGCCGGCGCTAGTCGGTGCCGGCCGGCGCCGCGGACACCACCGCGGTGTCCGGCCGGCGTCGTTGACGATACGATGGCTGCACGGGGCGGCAGCGGGGCGGCGAGGCCGGGGTCCGCCCCGCCAAGCCCATCACGCGGGGATATGCGCAAACATGCGCCACTGGACCCTGATGCTGCGGATCAACGCGGCGCTGGTCGTGCTCTTCACGCTGGCGCTGGCGGTCCTGGCGTTCGCCGGAGCGTCGGTGCTGCGGGCTGACGCCCGCCACGAGGCGCTGCGCGAGGCCGACCTGATGATGGGTAGCGCGCTCGCGATCCGGGATTACACCGCTTCCGAGATCGTGCCGCTGCTCGCCGGGCCGATGCACGCGACATTCCTGCCGCAGAGCGTGCCCTCGTACGCGGCCACGCAGAACTTCCTCAAGCTGCGCGAGGCACACCCGGAGTACGCGTACAAGGAAGCCACGCTGAATCCGACCAATCCGCGCGATCGTGCCGCCGACTGGGAGGCGGACCTCGTGCAGCGGTTCCGGAACGACGGCGCGGTCGCGGAGCTGAGCGGCGAGCGCGACACGCCGATGGGGCGGGCGCTCTACGTCGCCCGCCCGATCCGTGCCGAGGCGGAGTGCCTGCCGTGCCACGGCCTCGCGACCGCGGCACCGCGCACGCTGCTCGACCGCTACGGGCCGAACAATGGCTTCGGCTGGCAGCCGCGCGAGGTCATCGGCGCCCAGGTCGTGTCGGTACCGCTCAGCAGCGCCACCGAGCGCGCGGACCGCGAGCTCATGTCCTACGTCGCGGCCGCCGCGGGCACGCTGGTCGGGTTGCTGCTCGCGACCAATCTCGTGCTGTACGTGCTGCTCGTCCGGCCACTGCGCCGCGCGGTCGCCATCGCCGAGCCGCTGAGCCGCGGCGAGCCGGCGGCAGGCCCGTTTCCGTCGACCGGCGGCGAAGTCGGCAGGCTGGTGCGTGCTTTCGAGCGCCTGCGCACCAGCCTCGAGAAGTCGCTGAAGCTGCTCGGGCCACCCTGATGGGACGCGACGTCTTCATCAGCTATTCGCAGGCCGATCGCGGCTGCGCCGATGAGATCGTTGCGCGGGTCGAGGCGCGCGGCCTCGCGGCCTGGATCGCACCGCGCGACGTCGCCCCTTCCGCGGACTGGGCCGCCGAAATCGTCGACGCGATCGCCGCGGCACGGGTGATGGTGCTGGTGCTGTCCGCGAGCAGCAACGACTCGCCGCAGGTGCGGCGCGAGGTGGAGCGCGCGGTCAGCCGGCAGGTCCGGATCCTGCCGTTTCGCATCGACGACGTGCTGCCGTCGAAGAGCCTCGAGTACTTCCTCAGTGCGCAGCACTGGCTCGACGCGTTCCCGCCGCCGCGCGAGCCGCACTACGCGCGGCTCTGCGACGCGCTCGAGGCGGTGCTCGCGCCCGGCGTCGTGCCGCCGCCGGCGGCGCGGGCCGGGACCGCCGGACCGCGCTTCGAGGGCGCAGCACTCGCACGCGTGACAGCCCTGCTCGCCGACGAGGTCGGGCCGATCGCCGGCGTGCTCGTGCGGCGTGCGGCCGCGGTCGCGACGGACTGGCGCCAGCTGACGACCGCGCTTGCCGGCGAGATCGGCCCGGAGGCGGCGCGACGCGAGTTCCTGCGCCGCTGCGACTGAGACACCATCGCGGAGGGGAGAGATGCCACGCCAGCTGATCAGTTCAGGGTCGCGCTTCGAGGCCGAGATCGGCTACTCGCGCGCGGTCGTCGACGGCGAGTGGATCTTCGTGTCGGGCACCACCGGGTTCGACTACGCGCGCATGAGCATCGAGCCCGGCGTCGTCGAGCAGGCCGAGCAGTGCTTCCGGAACATCGCGCGGGCGCTCGCCGAGGCCGGCGCCTCGCTCGCGGACGTGGTCCGCGTCACCTACATCCTGCCTGACGGCCGCGACTTCGAGCCCTGCTGGCCGGTGCTGCGCCGGCACCTCGGCGAGGTGCGCCCGGCAGCGACGATGATCTCGGCCGGCCTCGCCGACCCGCGCATGCGCATCGAGATCGAGGTCACGGCACGGCGTCGCAGCACCCCCGCCTGAGGCGTCCCGAACCGGCCGGCGGGGGTCGCGGATGGACTGGCACCCGGCGCCGCGCGGTTGCTATCCTCGCCTGGCTCGAGGTGCCGGCCCGCGACGCGGTCCGGAGAATTGGGAAGCCGGTTTGAGGCCGGCGCTGCCCCCGCAACGGTAGTGGAGCGACGAGCTCGGCGTGATGCCACCGGGTTGACCGCAACCCGGGAAGGTGCCGAGCCGGCCAGGCCCCGAGGCCCGGCCGCTCCAGAGCCCGGAAACCAGCCCCGAGCGTTTGGCCGATGGATCGCGGTGGGCGGTCGCTGGCGGACGAACGCTCCGGACCCGGACCGCCGTCCTCCCGCCCGACTCCCCCTCAGCCACCGGCCGTGCGGCTGGCATCCGGACACGGGGAGTGACCATGACGACGAGGCAACCCGGCGCGCGCGCACGCACGTGCGCGGCATTCGACGGAGCTCGCGACGATGTCGCGTGAGGGACTGCGGATCGCGGCACTCGACCGCGCGCGCCGCCAGGCGGCGGAACTGGGCGACGGCGCGGTCGTGCTGATGGGCGTACCACTCGTGGTGCTGCGCGAGGCCCCGCAACGTCGGGCGGCGCCGCTGCCGGAGGAGGCTGCCAACGCCGAGGACGCCGGCGCCCCGCGCGCGAGCGCGCTGCCGGGGATCGGTCCGCTCCGGTAAGCTGCGCCCCGGCGTCGGCGGAGGGCGAGCGATGGATCTCGGGATTCGTGGCCGGACGGCGATCGTCTGTGCATCGAGCCATGGCCTCGGCAAGGGCTGCGCACGCGCGCTCGCCGAGGCCGGCGCCGTGCTCGTGATCAACGGCCGCGACCCCGCGGCGCTCGCCGCGACCGCCGCCGAGCTGCGCAGCGCGACCGGGGCCGCGGTGACGGCGGTGGCAGCGGACCTCTCCACCCGCGACGGGCAGGCGGCACTGCTCGCGGCGTGCCCCGAGCCCGACATCCTCGTCAACAACAACGGCGGGCCGCCGTTCCGCGACTTCCGCGAGCTCGACCGCGAGGCGCTGCTGGCCGGCGTGACGATGAACATGGTGACGCCGATCGAGCTCATCCAGCGCGTGATCGATCCGATGGCGCGGCGCGGCTTCGGCCGGATCGTCAACATCACCTCGATCAGCGTGAAGATGCCGATCGGCGGCCTCGACCTCTCGAGCGGCGCCCGCGCGGGGCTGACCGCATTCGTCGCCGGCGTGGCGCGCGGCGTCGCACACCGCAACGTGACGATCAACAACCTGCTGCCGGGCTCGTTCGACACGCGTCGGCTGCAGCAGGGTTTCGCGCGCGCCGCCGCGAAGGGCGGCGAACCGGCCGAGGCGGTCGCAGCGCGCGCCCGCGAGGAGATCCCGGCCCGGCGCTTCGGCACGGCCGAGGAATTCGGCCAGGCGTGCGCGTTCCTGTGCAGCGCGCAGGCGGGCTACATCACCGGCCAGAGCCTGCTGATCGACGGCGGCGCCTTCCCCGGCGCGTTCTAGGCCAGCGATTCCTCGAGCACCGCACGGAAGGTGCGGGCGAAGGCGTGCACGTCGCCCGGCCAGCGCGCCGAGACGTAGCGACCGTCGCGCACGACCCAGGCCGGCCGCGCGTCGGCCGGCGTGTCGCGAAAGAGGCCGCTCGACTTGCGCCAGCGGTCCGGGTCCCCGCGCGGCACGTCGAGAAAGTCGCCGGGCGCGGCCAGCGAGCGCGTGACCTCGGCCTCGACGCCGCGGAAGCCCGGCGGCTCCCCGGGCTCCTCGAGGTAGGTGCGGTAGTAGCCCGGGTCCCAGACCCGACCGGCGTAGCGCATGGCCCGGAACGCCGCGAGCTCCAGGCTCCACGTGAGCGCCGTCGTGCGCCGGCCGTGGAGGACCGAGCGGCCGGTCCGGATCGAACGACTGCGGGCCGCGAGCACGACACCGTGGCAGATGGCGCCGACCGCGCGGCCGGCATCGAAGAACGCCGCCACCCGCTGCTGCAGCAGCGGATCCTCGAGGTAGCGGCGCATGCCACGGGCCCAGTGGCCGCCCGGCAGCAGCAGCCCGTCGAAGCGCGCCGCGTCGATCGCCTCGTAGCGCAGCGGCCGCCGGAACGCGGGATCGACGCTCATCGCCGCGTAGGCGCGTCGCGCGGCGGCGTTCGCGCGCAGCGCGAGTCCGAGGAGTGGCACGCGCCGCAGGCCCGGGATGAATCCCCAGGCGTCGAGGCCTTCGCCCGAGAGCATCCGCGGATCGGCCGCGGCACGCTCGCCGTCCGGCGTCGCGAACGCGACGCGATGACCCGCATCGGTCAGCAGCCGCCAGGGCACGGCGGCCTCGCTGGGATCGAAGTCGCGCGCCGGCAGCGGCATCAGCACCGTGGCGGGACGGATCGCGGACATGCCGGCAACCCCCGGAAGGCTCGCGTGATGATCGCGCGCGGCGAGGTGCGCGCCAAGCGCTGGCTGCCTAGAATCTCCGCTCGCCCGGCCGGCGCCGGCAGCGCGCGGAGGACCCATGACCCAGCGACCCCAGGCCGTCGCCACCCTCAAAATCGACGCGGCGCACGTGCGCGTCTGGGAGTACCGCTTCGCGCCCGGCGCCGAGACCGGCTGGCACCGCCACGGCCACGACTACGTCGTGGTGCCGATGCTCGACGGCGAGCTGCTGCTCGAGGAGCCGGGCGGATCGTCGCGCACCGCGGCGCTGCGCGCCCACGAGCCGTACACGCGCCCCGCGGGGGTTGAGCACAACGTCGTCAACGCCAACGCCTACGAGTTCGCGTTCCTCGAGGTAGAACTGCTGCGCTGAGGTCCGCGGCGCGCCGGGGCACCTGCGCGCCTTTGCTAGACTGCGCGTGACGGCCACGGTCCGCGGCGACGGACCGGGCGGGGCGGGGGAGCAGGGATGACGGGCAAGACCGGCCTCGCGCGCGACGCCCTCGGTCTCGGCGAGTCGATCGTGATGGGCGTCGCCGGCACCGCGCCGGCCTTCAGCGCCGCGGCGACCACCGCGACGCTGATCGCGGCGGTCGGCGTGCTCGCGCCCGCGAGCCTGCTGTACTGCGGCCTGATCATGTTCGGGGTGACGCTCGCCTTCCGCCAGCTGAACCGCGTCGACCCGAACGCCGGCGCCTCGTACGCGTGGGTCGATCGCGCCTTCGGGCCGGTGCTCGGCTTCCTGGCTGGCTGGTCGCTGCTGGTCGCCTCGGCGCTCTTCATGGTCAGCGGCACCGTGCCGGCCGCGACCGCGACGCTGACGCTGGTCGCACCGGCGCACGCCGCCGACACGCTGGTCGTGACGCTGGTCGCCGCCGGCTGGCTGCTGGCGGTCAGCGGCGTGGTGGTGAAGGGCATCAAGCCGGCGAGCTACACCCAGGTGGTACTGACGACCGTCGAGGTCGTGATCCTGGTGCTGGTGATCGTCGCGGCGCTGCTGCGGCCGGGGCCGGCGCCGGCGCACGCGTTCGCCGCCGGCTGGCTCGGCCTCGGCGGCTTCACGCCGCAGCTGTTCGCGACCGGCGCGCTGACGGCGGTGTTCTTCTTCTGGGGCTGGGACGTCACGCTCAACCTCAACGAGGAGACCAAGGACGCCACCCAGACCCCGGGCCTCGGCGCGGTGCTCGCGATGGTGGTCGTGCTGCTGCTGTTCGTCGGCTTCGCGGTGGCGACACTGCTGGTGCTCTCGGACGCCGAGATCGAGCAGGCCGGCACCAACGTCGTGCTGGCGGTGGCCGACAAGCTCCTGCCGCGGCCGTGGAGCTACGTCGCGGTGGTCGCGGTGATGCTGAGCACGGTCGGCACGCTCGAGACCTCGATGCTGCAGTTCACGCGCACGATGTTCGCCAAGGGCCGCGACGGCGCGCTGCACCCGCGCTACGCCACGCTGCACCCGAGCTGGCAGACACCGTGGGTCGCCGGCGCCGTGATCACCGGCATCGGCGTCGTGCTGCTGCTCGCCTCGTCGCTGCTGCCGTCCGTCAACCAGATCATGAAGGACTCGGTGAACGCGATCGGCTTCCAGGCCGCGTTCTATTACGGGCTCGCGAGCTTCGCCTGCGCCTGGAACACGCGCCGCGCGGCGCTGCGCGACCCGGTCGCGCTCGTCACGCTGGTGCTGTGGCCGGTCGGGAGCGCGCTGTTCCTCGGCTTCGTCGCGCTCTACAGCATCCCGACCTTCGACCGGGTGACGAACCTGATCGGCATCGGCGGCATCGTTGCCGGCCTGGTGCCGCTCTTTCTCAACCGCTGGCGGCGACCGGCGCGCGCCGCGGCCTGAGTCCCCTCAGGAGCGGTGGATCGGGTCGATCCAGCGCACGGTCTGCGGCCGCTCGACCGGTTCGAGGTCGAGGTTGACCGCGACCGCCTCGCCGTCGCTGCGCACCAGCACGCACTCGAGCACCTCGGTCGGGCTCGCGTTGATCTCCTGGTGCGGCACGTACGGCGGCACGTAGATGAAGTCACCGGGGCCGGCCTCGGCCGTAAACTCCAGGCGCTCGCCCCAGCGCATCCGCGCCCGGCCGCGCACCACGTAGATCACGCTCTCCAGCGGCCCGTGGTGGTGGGCACCGGTCTTGGCATCGGGGTGGATGTGGACGGTACCGGCCCACAGCTTCTGCGCGCCGACGCGCGCGAAGTTGATCGCCGCCTTGCGGTCCATGCCGGGCGTCTGCGCGGTGTTGCCGTCGAGCTGGTCGCCGGGCACGACCCGCACACCGTCGTGCTTCCAGCGCGGTTCCGGAAGTTCGGCCATGGCGCCCTCCGTTCGCGGATCATGCCATGCCGCCGCGCCGCCGGCGTAGACTCGCGGGCCCCACCCGTGCACTACCGGACCGCCGTGGCCCCCGACGACGAACGCCCCGAACCCGTGGTCGTACCGCCGGCGTCGCTCGCCCCGGAGACGCTGCGCGCAGTGGTCGAGTCGTTCGTGCTGCGCGAGGGCACCGACTATGGCGAGCGCGACGTCAGCCTCGCCGACAAGGTGCAGGACGTGCTGCGGCAGCTCGAGCGCGGCGAGGCCGAGATCGTCTTCGATCCCGCGAGCGAGAGCATCGACCTGCTGCCGGCCGGTCGCCGCCCGCGGCGCTAGCCGCGGTGCCGGCGCAGGAAGTCGAGCACCGGCGGCGCGACCACCTCGGGCGCCTCCAGCAGGATCGCGTGGCGCAGCGCCGGCAGGATCACGAGCTCCGACCCCGGCAGCGCGGCGGCGATCTCGCGGTTGAGGCGCGGCGGACAGCCGCCGTCGTGCTCGCCGGTCAGCACCAGCGCCGGCGCGCGCAGTTCCCCGAGCCACGGCGCCATCTCGGTACCGGCGTAGATGTCGAACACGCTCAGGAATACCGCCGGGTCGGTGTCGATGACCTGGCGCAGGCGTCGCTCGATCACCTCCGGCGAGCGCTGCGCGAAGTCGGGCGTGAACCAGCGGTCGCGCAGCGTCTCGAGCACCGGCGCGATGCCGCGGGCGCGCATGGCCGCGACCACGCCCTGGACCCGGGCCGCGTCGTCCGTGGTGCGGAACGCCGCGGTGCTATAGAGCCCGAGCGACAGCACCCGCCCGGGATAGCGGCGCGCGTACGCCGGCCCGATCATGCCGCCGAGCGAGTGGCCGGCGAAGTGGGCGCGCTCGATGCCGAGCTCGCGACGCAGTGCCTCGAGGTCCTCGACGAGGTCGTCGAGCGAGTAGGGCGGCGCGGGCCGCGGCGATCGGCCGTGGCCGCGCAGGTCGTAGCTGACGATGCGGAACTCGTCGCGCAGCCGCAGTATCAGCCCGTCCCAGCTGTGGCGCGAGGCGCCGATGCCGTGGATCAGGATCAGCGGCGGGCCCTCGCCCTCGACCGAGTAGGCGGATCGGATCGACGTCGCCACGGCTCAGCCCGGGTACTTGTCGGCCATCAACTCGCCGGCCACCGCCCAGTCCTCCTTGGCGACGTCCTGCAGGATCACGGTGACGCCTTCGGGCTTGCCGCCGGCCACCCGCACGAAGGCCTCGGTCAGCTCGCGCGCCAGCGCGCGCTTCTGCTCGCGGCTGCGACCCGTGAACATCTCAACGCGGATGATCGGCATCGGCGACTCCCGGTGCGGACAGGACATGTGGACGGCCACGCGCCGCGGCGTAGTCGCCGTCGACGTAGAGCAGCGGTGCGGCCTCGCCCGCGGCGACCGCCAGTACCTCGCCGACGACGACCAGGTGCGTGCCGGCGCAGGTCACCTCGGCGACGCGGCAGCTGAAGGCGGCGACGGCGTCGGCGAGCACCGGGGCGCCGCCGGCACCGCGCGCGGCGTCGATGCCGTCGAGGCGGTCGGCCGCCGCGTCGGGTCGACCGGCAAAGCGCTCGGCGAGCGGGGCGCCGGTCTCGTGCAGGACGTTCACGCAGAACGCGCCGTTCGCGCGCACGGTGGCGGCGATGCGCGACTCGGCACGCAGGCAGACGAGCACGAGTGGCGGATCGGCCGACACCGAGCAGAACGAGCTCACGGTCGCGCCGTGCCGCCCGGCCGGACCGTCGGTGGTCGCGACGGTCACGCTGTGCGCGACGCGCCGCATCGCGCCGAGGAACGCCGCGCGCGCGACGCTCACGGGCGGGTCCCGGCGCGCGCGGCCCGCGGCGGCGCCCGGAAGTGCGGCATCACCTCGTCGGCGAAGCGCTCGAGCGCCTCGAGGCACTCGCCCGGGGCCTGGCCGAAGTTCACGTTCATGATGAAGTCGTCCACGCCGAGCGCCGCGTGCTCCTGCAGCCGCTCGACCATCTCGCCGGCGGTGCAGATCAGCAGGCTCTGCCGCAGCTCCTCGAGGCTCTGCTTGAGCGGCAGCGGCCGGATCGCGCCGCGCTCGACGAGGCCTGGACCGGTGAACACGTTGTGGAACCGGCCGTAGTAGTCGTAGGCGAGCTCGAGCTTGCGGCGCGCGTCGGCGTCGTCCCTGGCCACGCAGCAGACGCGCATCAGCGCGAGTCGCAGGTCCGCACCGGCGCCGCCCGCGGCCGCCTGGCCGCGCCGGAAGGCCGCGACCTGCTCGCGCATCTTCTCGACGGACGCGTTCAGCGGCGTGGTCTGGACGTGGAAGCCGCGCGCGGCCGAGGCCTCGATCGCCTCGGGCACGAGCGCGGCGATCATGATCGGCGGTGGTCGCTGGCCGCGCGGGCGCGGCATCACGGTCAGCGGCTCGAACCGGTAGTACTTGCCGGACCAGCTGACTTCCTCGCGCGTCAGAAGCGCCTGCAGCACGTTCAGCGACTCGTCGAAGCGCTCGCGGGATTCCTCGATGGGCTTGCCGAGGCGCGCCAGCTCGTAGGCGAAGGCGCCGCGACCGACGCCCAGCACCAGCCGGCCGTCGCAGAGGATGTCGGCCTGCACGACCTGGCCGGCGAAGACGCGCATGTCGTGCAGCGGCAGCACGCACACGGAGGTCACGAGCTCGACCGAGCGCGTGACCGAGGCGACCTTGACCGCGAATTGCAGCGGATCCGGGATCAGCAGGATGTTGATCAGGTGGTGCTCGGGGATCGTGACGCCGCGAAAGCCCAGCCGGTCGACGAGCCGCGCCTGCTCCAGCATGTCGGCATAGAGCCGCTCGCCGCCGTAGCTGGTGTTCGGGTAGTACGCGCCGAGGAAGTTGTTGAATTCCATCCGTGAGCTCGCGGCCGGGGATGCCTGCAACTTGCCAGACCAGGAACGTATTGAAAATCGAAATTACTTAGTCTTTTGATTCGATATTATCGAATCATGACGCTGGAGGAATTGCGGACCTTCCTGGAAGTGATCGAGAGCGGGAGCCTCATCGAGGCCGCCCGGCGGCTGCACGTGACGCCCTCGACCGTGACGGCGCGGTTGAATGCGCTGGAAGAGGAGGTCGGGCATCGGCTGTTGCATCGCAACAAGTCAGGGGCGGAACTCACCTCGGCCGGCTTCAAGCTGCAGCGCTACGCCGAGCTCATGACCCAGCTCTGGCGCCAGGCCCGCCACGAGGTCTCGCTGCCCGCGGGCCTCGACGGCGTCTGCAACGTCGGTCTCGAGGCCGACCTGTGGCGCGGGCTTGGCGAAGGCCTCCTGGACTACCTGCGGCGCGAGTGCCCGGGCGTGTCCGTCGCGCTCTGGCCCGGCGAGCAGCGGCAGCTGCAGCGCTGGCTCAGCACCGGGCTCATCGACGTGGCGCTCGGCTATGTCGCCGCGCGGACCGGTCGCCTCGAGGCGCATCCGCTCGGCGAGGAGCCGCTCGTGCTCGTCTCTTCGCAGCTCGACCGCTGGCCGGAGGCCGGCGCCGACCTCATCCGCAACGCGGGATACGTCTACGTCGACCACGGCGAGGAGTTCCGGCGCGAGCACGCCGTCGCCGTGGCACTCGACGAGGCCGTGCCCGTGACGATTGCCGCGGCCGACTGGGCGCTCGAGCACCTGATGCGGCATGGCGGCACCGGCTACCTGCCGGCGCGCCACGCGCGGCGCGCGCTCGAGTCCGGTCGCCTGCGCGAGGTCGAGGGCGCACCGCGCTTCCGGCGGCGGCTCTACCTGGTCGCGAGCGCGACTGCCGTCGCGCCGTGGCCGTGGTTCGATGGGCTGCTCGCGGCGCTGCGCGCCGCGCTCGCCGCGCCGGTCAGCCGCGCGACTTGAGGACGGGGCCGGTCAGCTCGCCGAGCGCGACGCGCTGGCGTCCCGCCGGGTCGAAATTGCCGTCCGCCAGCCAGCGTCCGTACGCCGCCGACAACGCCGGCCACTCCGCGTCGATCATCGCGTACCAGGCCGTGTCGCGATTGCGGCCCTTGCTGATCACCGCCTGGCGGAAGGTCCCCTCGTACGAGAAGCCGAAGCGCTGCGCCGCGCGTCGCGAAGGTTCGTTGAGCGCGTTGCACTTCCACTCGAAGCGCCGGTAGCCCGACTCGAACACCCAGCGCATCATCAGGAAGATCGCCTCGGTCGCTGCCACCGTGCGCTGCAGTGCCGGCGAGAAGGCGAGGTGACCGACTTCGATCACGCCGTTGGCCGGATCGATGCGCAGGAAGCTCGCGAGCCCCACGGCCCGGCCGGTCGCGGCATCGATGACCGCGTAGAAGACCGGGTCGTCCCCGGCGACGCTGCTCGCAAGCCAGCGCCGGTAGTCCTCCTCCGTCGCGAACGGACCGTAGGCGAGGTAGACCCACATCCGTCCCTCGGCATCGCGCGCGTTTGCGGCGTGCAGGTCGGCGGCGTGGCGGGCGGGATCGGCGGGCTCGAGTCGGCAGTGGCGCCCGGTGAGCGGGGTCCGCGGCGGCCGCGGCGGCGGATGCCAGCCGGGCACGGGTGCGCCGACCGGCAGGCCGAGCTCGAGATGCGGGTGTGTCATGGCGCGAGTGTAGCCGTCCGGGGTCGTTGAACATAACGCGCCGGCCGGCGAGACCCGTAGCGCGCGATCGCGCTACCCTACACGGGAATCGGCCGCAGACGCCGACACCCGGGGTTGCATGCCAGTCACGATCATCGACGAACGACCGTCAGCGGCACTGACGGTGCGCGGCACCGTGCTGTTCGCCGACCTGCGCGGCTATACGGCGCTGGCCGAGCGGCTGCCCCCGCTGACGGTCGTCGCGCTGCTCGAGGAGTTCTTCGCACTGCTCGCCGAATCGGTGGAGCGCGATGGCGGCACCGTGTTCCACTCCGCCGGCGACTCGATCATGGCGGGCTTCGGCATCGGCGAGCCCGGACCCGAATCCGAGGCGGCGGCGTTCGTCGCGGGCCGCCGCATCGTGGCGGGCTTCGCGCCGGTCTCCGAGCGCTGGCAGTCGCGGCACGGTGTGCTCACCGGCGTCGGCGTCGGCGTACACGCGGGTGAGCTCGCGCTCGCCGAGCTCGGCCAGGCGGCGTTCCGGCGACGCACGCTGATCGGCGACACGGTCAACGTCGCCGCGCGCCTGTGCCAGCGCGCCCGCGCCGGCGAGGTGCTGCTCTCGGCCGGCATCGCCGATCGCCTCGACCCCGGCGCCGCGCGCGAGGTGATCGCGCTGCCGGACCTCGCGGTCCGCGGTCGCGACGGCCGGGTGCGGATCTTCTGCGTGCCGGCGCGCCAGCGGCTGCTGGTCGAGCGCCCGCCACCGGCCGCGGGCCCGTTCAGCCTGCGCTGAGCGCGGCGACGGCGCCGAGCGCCGCCGCCTCCTCCTGCAGTGCCGCCCGCACCGCCCTCGCGAGACGCACCGCCTCGCGCGAGCGCCGCAGCGGGTGCGTGATCTCGAGCTGCACGCCGCGGCCGCGGGCGCCGCGGTTGCAGATGTTGTGCGGATGCACGGCGGGAAAACGATGGCCGCCGGTGTGGGCGACCAGCGACTCGGCGCCGAGCGCCACCGCGATCCGGTCGCGCAAGCGCAGGTCGAGGCCGCCGAGCAGCGCGTGCGGGTCCGGGCCGCCGCAGCCGTGGACCGCGAGCACGACCTCGCAGCCGGCGATCAGCTCGAGGCACTCGGGCTCGTCGAAGCAGTGGCTCGTCAGGTGCAGCGCGCGATAGTTCAGCGACGGCCGCTGGCCCTCCAGCAGGTAGAGGTTGAACTCGTCGCCGGCGATCGCACGGGCGATCTCGGAGGTGCCGTCCTCGATGCGCCCGCCATGCGGAGCGAGCACGGCGACGGCCGAGGCCGGTCGCCGCTCAACGTGGATCTCATAGTCGCGGCCACGCCGCTGCGCGGCCGCGAGGTCGGCGTAGCTGCGATAGGCGCGCGCGTCGGGGGCCTCCATCGCGGTCACCGCGGCGCGCGAAAGTCCGCGGTGCCGACTCGCACCACGGTCGGCGTGCGCGCGCCGCCGGCGGCGCGTGGTGTGGCCGCGTAGCCGGGCGGTGCGTTCTCGGTCCACACGCCGTACACCCGGCCGCCGTACGCGGTCAGCCATTCGTAGTCGCCGAGGAACGCGGTGTCGCCCGAAAACGCCTCGGGCGACCACGCGTAGTTCCGGAAAGTGCGGCCGCCGTCGGTCGAGCGGGCGAGCGAGACGCGCGTGCGATGCCCGGTCGGATCCTCGCGCCGGTCGTAGAACTGCACGTAGATCGCGCCATCAGTCGGGTCCACGGCCATCCACTGCAGAAACTGGTCCGCGCCGTCGTGCAGCGAGTCGTCGTTGACCCTGACCGGTGCGCCGAAGTGCCGCCCGCCGTCGCCCGAACGCGCGACGAAGACGTCGACGTCGCCGTGGCGGAAGTCGCTCCAGCACACGTACACCGCCCGGCCGTGCGGGTCGACGCCGACCTGCGGGAACCCCATCGCCCGCGACAGGCCGGGGATGCTCCCGGCGCCCCCGAAGTACGGCGCGGCAACGTCCACGACCGGGTGCGAGGGCGCGAAGCTCCGGCCGCCGTCGCGCGACACCGCCAGCGTGATGTTGAGCCCCTCGTTCCAGACGACGTACTGGGTCCCGTCCGGCGCGACGGTGCCGATCGGGCCGACCACCGCGCCGTTGTCGTCGCGCGGCAGTCCCGCGCGCGTGCTGATCCGCTGCGGCGTCGACCAGCTCGCGCCGCCATCGACCGAGCGCGAGTACAGGATCACCGATTGCGTCAGCTGCCACTCGATCCAGGCCGCGTACAGGTTGCCGCGGTGCGGGCTGCGGGCGCCCGTGTCCGCCCACAGCCGCGGCATGTCCTCGAGCGCGATGCCGGTCTCGTCGCCCCGCCAGGCCTTGATCGCCACCGGCGCCTCGTCCCAGTGGCGCCCGCCATCGGCGGAGCGGCGCACGTAGATGCCGTTCGCGCCCGGTCCGTGCCCCCAGTAGCCGGGCAGGCCGTTGCGCTCGATCGACAGGAAGCCGAGGTAGGCGCGGCCGCGGTCGTCGAAGGTCAGCGAGACGTCGCCGAACGACGGCGCGTCGTCGGCCGCGAGTCGCACCGCCGTGAAGCTGCGGCCGCCGTCCTCCGAGTAGGCGGCGAACCGCGGCGCGGCGGCGACGACCTGGCGCGGGTCGCGCGGGTTCACGGCGATGGCGGGTTCCGTGCCGGACTCGCCGGCCGGCGTGACGGTGACGACCGTCGCGCCGGGCGCGGGCGGCAGGGGATCCGCGGCGGCGGCGAAGGCGGCGAGGCAGAGCAGGGCGAGCGGTGGGGCACGACGCGGCACGGGGCGTTGCGGAGCCTGGCGCTCGGACTCGGGTGGCGAAGCGGTCATGGACGGCCCTCGTGGCGCGCGATGCTCACAGCGGAGCGAGCAGCGGATAGCGCTCGGCGACGGCCCCGAGCGCCGCATAGCGCTCGCGAAACTCCGTGGGCGCGCGCGCCGGCCGGCCGCTCGACAACTCGATGCAGACGTACTCGATCTCGGCGCGCGCGAGGGTGGCGCCGTCGGCGGCGCGGCGCACCTGGAACCGCCGCCGTGCGCGGAGCTTGGTGTCGGCGGCGAGCAGCCAGGTGCCGATCCTAATCTCGTCGTCGAGGAGTGCCGGGCGCTGGTACGCGATCACGCTGCGCACTACCGCCATGCCGCGGTCGATCTCGAGGCAGCGCTCGATCGGGATGCCAAGCGCCGCGGAGTGCTCCCAGGCGCTGCGGTCGAGCCAGGTCACGTAGACCGCGTTGTTGACGTGCCGGTAGGCGTCGATGTCGGGAGCCGTCACGCGCAGCGCGGTGACGTGCGGCGTGGGAAGATCCCAGTCCGCGAGCTCGGTCATCGAGGAACCCCCAGCGCGTACCGCGGAACCGCGCCAGGCCCTCGGCGTGGCGCGCTGAGCTACTATGCCGCAAAGCGCCGTGCGGTGCCGGTCCGGGACCATGCTGAAACGAACGATCACGCCCCTCGAGCGCCTCGTCGGCTGGGGCACGGCGATCGCCATCCCGCTGGTCGCGATCGCCGGGATCCGACTGCTGTTCGCGGCGCACGAAACGGGCGCGCCGGCCGCGGCGCCAGGTCCGCCGCAACCCCTGCATCTCGCCTCACCGCCCATCGACGCGAACGCCCCGCCAGTCGTGACGCTGCCAGCAAGCAAGCCTTGTCCGCCGGACCAGCCGCGGCCGGCGGCGCCGGCGAAAGGTGCCGTTCCGACCTGCACGCCGCGCTGAACGCGGGTACGCGATCGTTTCCGCCCGGGCAACCTCGGGTTGCGCCCGTCGCGGACCGCGGGCCATCCCGGGTACCTTGCCGCGCGTGCGCTCCGCCCCCATCTTGCCGGTACACCCGGAACATCCGCAGGACCTCCCGTGAACCCCGCGCCGCACCGCATGCCTTCGCTGTTCGTCGGCCATGGCAGTCCCATGAACGCACTGGCCGACAACGAGTTCACGCGCGTGTGGCGCGCGCTCGGCACGACGATCCCGCGGCCGCGCGCGATCGTCGCGGTGTCCGCCCACTGGTACACGCGTGGCGTGCTGGTGACGAGCGATGCCCGGCCGCGCACGATCCACGATTTCGGCGGCTTCCCGAAGCCGCTGTACGCGGTGCAGTACCCGGCGCCGGGAGACCCGGCACTGGCCGGCCGCCTCGTGACGATGCTGGCGGCGTTCGGCGCCCGGCCAAGCGCGGACTGGGGTCTCGACCACGGTACCTGGTCGGTGCTCGTGCACACCCATCCCGCGGCCGACGTGCCGGTCGTGCAGGTCAGCCTCGACGCCTCCCAGCCGCCTGCCGTGCACCACGCGATCGGCCGCGCGCTCGCGCCGTTGCGCGAGGAGGGCGTGCTGCTGCTCGCGAGCGGCGGCATCGTGCACAACCTCGGCCGCGTCGACTGGCAGGGCGGCAGCGCACCGCCGGCATGGGCCACGGCCTTCGATGCCCGCGTGCGCGAGGCGCTGCTCGCCGGCGAGGACGAACGACTGATCGACTACGCGACGCTCGATCCTTCTGCGCCGCTCGCCGTGCCGACGCCGGAGCACTACCTGCCGCTGCTCTACACGGTGGGCAGCCGGTTGTCCGGCGATGCGCTCGCGCTGCCGGTTGGCGGCTTCGAGCTCGGCTCGATCAGCATGACGGCGGCGATGCTCGGGCCGGCCTGAGCGGGCCATGCGCTACGAGCACCTGGTGCAGATCAACGACCTCGAGCAGCCGGCCCTGCCGGTGCTGGGGCGCGAGCAGCTCTGGCTCGGCCTCGCGGCCCGGGCGGAGCGGCCGGCGTGGTTCGACCCGAGCATCGACTCGAGCCGCGAACTCGCCCGCGCCGACGGCCGCTTTGAGCACGAGCTGCGCCGTGGTCCCGTTGCGACCCGCGAGCGGACGACGGTGGCGGCGGGGGAGTCGCTGACGATCGCCGTCGGCGGCGGCTCGGGCTACGAGGGCAGCTCGCTCGCGATCACGATCGAGGAGCCGGCACCGCGGGCGCTGTTCCTGCGCTTCGTCTACGAGCTGCGCGGACCGTCGGTGCCCGAGGACGAGGGCGAGCGCCGGGCGCTGCGTCAGGCGTACTACCACGCCGACCTCGAGTTCGTGCGTCGGCTGCGGGAGATCGCGGACCAGGTGCTGCCGGCCGACTGAGGCGGCTCACCGGCGGTGCCGGCACGGCCTGCGCGTTCGACAGCGGCGGAGTCCCGGCAGTAGGATGCCGGGCGCCGCGCCTCGAGATCCGGGGCGCGCGCCACCAGGGGAGGTCGCGCGGTCCGGCAGCGGGCGGGGCAGCGCGGACGAAGTCGCAGCCGTGCTCGAGCAACCGATCGCCGTCGCCAGTCGCTGGCTCGTCGCCACGAGCCTGAGCCGGGTCCTGCAGGACGTCGACTGGCTGGTGCCTGCCATCCAGACGCTGCACATCGTCGCGGTGGCGGTGCTGTTCTCCTCGTCGCTGCTGCTGACAATCGGCGTGCTCGGGCGGCATGCCCGCGAATTGCCGCTCGCCCGCACGGCGGCACGCTTCCTGCCCGGCCTCTACTGGGGCTTGCCCGTACTGCTCGTAAGCGGCGCGCTGATGATCACGGCGGAGCCCGAGCGCGCGCTGCCGAACCCGGCGTTCCAGCTCAAGATGCTGCTCGTGCTGCTTGCCTCGGCGGCGACGATCGTACTCGCGCGCCGCGTACGGCTCCTGCCGGACGAGCATCGCGCGGGCGCCGCGGCACGGATCGCGGCGCTGCTCGCGCTCGCCCTGTGGCTCGCGGCGCTCGTCGCGGGGCGCTTCATCGCCTACACGCTGATCCGCTGATCCGAAGCCCCGAGGTCCGACTTGGCCGTTGCCGCGCTGCTGCAGTCCCTCTACGACACCCCGCTCGCCGCCTGGATCCGCGAGAGCGAGCTGGCCTTCCCGTGCATCGAGAGCGTGCACGTCGCCGCGATCACGCTGGTGGTCGGCTCCATCGCGGTGGTCGACCTGAGGCTCCTCGGCCTCGCCTCGCGGGAGCGACGCTTCTCGCGACTTTCCGCGGACGTGCTGCCGCTGACCTGGGGCGCGTTCGCGGTCGCGGCGGCCTCGGGATTTCTGCTATTCGCCTCGAACGCGCCGCGCTACGCCGAGAATACGTATTTCCGCGCGAAGCTGCTGCTGCTCGCGCTCGCGGGACTTAATATGCTGGTGTTCAACCTCGGCTCGCGCCGCGGTCTCGCCGCCTGGGACGACGGCGGGCGCGTACCGCGCGCCGCGCGCCTCGCCGGCGCGCTCTCGCTCGCGATCTGGATCGCGGTCGTCGCCGCCGGCCGCTGGATCGGGTTCACGATGCTGGCGGGCTACTGAGCCCGCCGGCGGGCAGGGAGGGATTACCGTGAAGCTGACGAGGCTGCTGGCACTGTCCTTCGCATTCGTCGCCAGCGTGGCGGCGGCGGCGGACACCGGGACCAACCCCGCACCGCGACCGCGCGACTGGGCCGCGATCGCGCGGCTGCCCGACTGGAGCGGCGTGTGGACACCGTTCGTCTCCGACCAGGACGCGCGCATCCAGCGTGACCCGACGCCGTGGCGGGAGGAGGTCGCCCCGCAGATCGCGGCGATGGTCGCCGAGGAGCGGGCCGGCCGGCCGCGCGGGCTCTTCATCGACTGCCTGCCGGAAGGCATGCCCGCCTGGATGCTGATCACTCACAACGCCTTCGAAGTGCTGTTCACGCCCGGGCGGGTGACGCTGCTCGGCGAGATGGACGGCAACCGCATCCGGCGCATCTACACCGACGGCCGCGGCCATCCGCCGGATCCGGACCCGACGTTCCACGGACATTCGATCGGGCACTGGGAAGGCGGGACGCTGGTCGTCGACACCATCGGCATCCTGCCGCAGTCCTGGCTGGCGGTCAGCGAGGCGGTCGGACTGCCGAACAACGGCGACATGCACATCGTGGAGCGCATCCACCTCGACGGGCCCGACCGGCTGGTCGACGACCTCGAGATCACCGCACCGCGGGTGCTGGCGGCGACCTGGAAGACCAGCCGGATCTACTTCCGGCAGCGTGCGCGCAAGTACGATATCGTCGAGGGCGTCTGCCTGCAGGGCGGGATGTCGTCGCGGCAGGACGAGTTCGGCAATTGGATCTACGTCCCGATCCCGCAAGAGGACGGCAACCCGCTGCCGCCGAAGTGATACCGGCCACCGGCTTTCTCATCGAGGTACGACGATGAAGTTCGCGCGACTCCGCTCCTGGATCAGCTGCGCCGTGCTGGCCGCCATCACCGGGCCGGCGCTCGCGCATCACTCCTTCGCGATGTTCGACTTCGCGAAGACCGTGACGATCACCGGCACGGTCAAGGAATTCCAGTGGACCAATCCGCACGTCGTGCTGTGGGTGAACGCCGACGGTGCCGCCGGCGAGGCGCCGGTGCAGTGGTCGCTAGAGCTCACGAGCCCCGGCAACCTGACGCGCGGCGGCTGGGACCGCAAGGTGCTCAACGCCGGCGACCGCGTCTCGGTCGATCTCAACCCGCTGCGCAATGGCAACCACGGCGGGGCGCTCGTCAACGTGAAGAACGAGACCACCGGCAAGTCCTATTCGACCAACCTGCGCGCCTACGAGAAGCCGGGCCTGCAGTAGCGCTCAGCCCCACAGCCGCCGGTCGGGCGGCTCCATGCGCCCGGCCTCGAAGCGGATCGCCGGGTCGCGGTCGAGTCGCTGCAGCAGCGGCCCGTCGAGGTCGACGTAGTCGCAGGACTGTGCCACCAGGAATCCCGGCGCCATCGCGAGCGAGGTGCCGCACATGTTCCCGACCATGAGGCCGAGCCCGAGCGCGCCGGCGCGGCGCACCATCGCCAGCGCTTCGGTGAGCCCTCCGCATTTGTCGAGCTTCACGTTCGCGTAGCGGTAGCGGCCGCAGAGCCCGGCGAGCGAAGCCTCGTCGGTGCAGGACTCGTCGGCCGCGAGCGGCACGGCGGAGCGCAGGCCCTCGAGCGCCGCGTCGTCGCCGCGCGCAAGCGGCTGCTCGATGAGCTCGACACCCAGCGCGGCGAGCGGCGGCAGCAGGCGCTCAAGCTGCACGCGCGTCCACGCCTGGTTGGCGTCGACGATCAGCCGGGCGTGCGGATGCTCCTCGCGCACGATCCGCACGATGTCCACGTGGCGCTCGGCGTCGAGCTTGAGCTTCAGGATCGGATAGGCGGTCGCGGCGCGCGCCTTGCGGCGCGTGGCGGCCTCGTCCGCGAGCCCGAGCGTCAGCACCGTCGTGACCGGGCGCAGCGGCGCGAGGCCGGCGCGCTCGGCGGCCGCGACGCCGCTTTGCTTGGCGCGCAGGTCCCACAGCGCGCAGTCGAGCGCATTGCGCGCGCCGCCCGCCGGGAGGCGCGCGCGCAGCGCCTCGCCGTCGAGCGCCTCCGGCAGCGTCGCACCCAGCGCGGCGATCTCGGCCGCCATCGACTCCGGCGTCTCGCCGTCGTAGTCGACCCCGGCCGCCTCCGCCCAGCCGACGCGGCCGCCGGCATCCTCCAGCCGGGCGACCAGCACCGGAATGTGCGTGATGGAGTCGCGCGCGGTCGCGAACGGCTCGATGAGCTCCCAGCGCTCGATGCGGGTCTCGCAGCGGATCACGGCGCGAGCAGGCGGTCGACGATCGGCGCCACACCGCCGCGCAGCGGATCGCAGACCGGCAGCCCGACCTCTTGCTCGGTGCGCGCCCGGTACTCCGCCCAGGCGGCATCGCCGAGCGCGGAGGAGTTGATGCTGAGCCCGACGCAGCGGATCGCCCGGTTGGTCAGCCTGCCGAGGTGCAGGTACTCCTCGATCGCCTGACCGAGTGGCGGGATCGGGTAGTCGGGATATTCCTCGATGGTCTGCCGCTCGGGATCGTGACAGAGCACGATCGCATCCGGCTGTGAGCCGTGCAGCAGGCCGAGGGTGACGCCCGCATAGGCCGGATGGAAGATCGATCCCTGGCCCTCGATCACGTCCCAGTGATCCGGCGCCGCGTCCGGTGACAGTGCCTCGGCCGCGCCGGCGAGGAAGTCGGCGACCAGCGCGTCCATGGCGATGCCGCTGCCGGCAATCATGATGCCGGTCTGGCCGGTGGCCCGGAACGTGGCTGGCACGCGGCGGCCGGTGAGCTCGCGCGTTAGCTGCAAAGCCGTGTACTTCTTGCCGAGTGCGCAGTCGGTGCCGACCGTCAGCACCCGCCGCCCGGAGCGGCGACGGCCGCTGGCCACCGGGAAGGGCGGGTTCATGTGGCGCACGTCGACCAGCCGCACGCCGCGACGGCTCGCGGCTGTCGCGAGCCGCTCGAACGAGCCGAGTCGCGTGTGCAGGCCGCTGACGAGGTCGAGGCCGGCGAGCGCCGCGGCCTCGAGATCGTCCTGCCAGTGCGCCGGCAGCAGGCCGCCGGTGGGCGCGACGCCGACGACGATCGAGCCGGCGCCGCGCGCCGCCGCCTCGGCCGGCGAGAGTCGCGGCAGGCCGAGCGTTACCCGCGCGTCCGGGTGCGACCACTCGCCGAGCACGTCCTCGCGGCACCAGTCGCGCAGCCCGAAGGCGGTCTTGCAGTCGGACTTGAGCTGGGCGTCTCCCAGGTAGAGCAGGTACGGCTTTCGGAGCACGAGCATCGGGGGCCTTCCTCGTCACCGGCGATCGGCGCCATGATACGGGCTCGCCCGGATGGTTGCGCGCCGCAGCCCGCGTGCGTCACGGAGTACGTCGATGTACCTGCCCAGCCACTTTCGCGAGGAGCGCGCCGAGGTACTGGCCGAGTTCATCCGGGCGCACTCGCTCGGCATGCTCGTGACGCTCGACGGCGCCCGGCCCGAGGTGGACTTCGCCCCCATGCTGCTCGAGGACGGGCCGGCGTGGCGCCTGCGTGGCCACGTGGCGCGCGGCAACTCGGTCTGGCGTCGCGTCGCTGACGGCGAGGAGGTGCTGGTACTGTTCCACGGCCCTGATCACTACGTGACGCCGTCCTGGTACGAATCGAAGCGTACCGACGGCAAGGTCGTGCCGACCTGGAACTACGCCGTCGTCGAGGTCCGCGGTCGCGTGCACTGGTTCGACGACACGGCGCGCCTGCACGCGCTGGTCGGCGCGCTGACCCACCTCCACGAAGCCGAGCGGACGGCGCCCTGGTCGATCGACGATGCGCCCGCAGACTATCTCGCGGGCATGCTGCGCGCGATCATCGGCTTCGAGATCGAGGTCAGCACGCGGCAGGGCAAGTTCAAGTCGAGCCAGAACCGCAGCGGCGCCGACCGCGCGGGCGTTCGCACTGGTCTCGCCGCGGACGGCGTCGCGGCGCCCGACGCAGCGCTCCTGCTGCGCGATCCGCCCGGCTGAGCACCGCCGCGCGGCGCGCCCGCTGCCTCAGGCGGCGAGCCGCCGGACCCGGACGATGACCGAGGCGCCGCGGTCGCCATTGTTGCGGAACACGATCGTGCCACCGGCCCGCGCCGCGCGATAGCGCATCGTGCGCTGGCCGAGGCCGCCACGCCCGCTCACCGCGAGCGTGCCGAAGCCGATGCCGTCGTCGCGGACCGCGAGCTCCAGCATCGGCCCGCGCTGCGTGAGGCTGATGTCGATCTGGCGGCACTGCGCGTGCTTCAGAGCATTGGTCACCGCTTCCTGTGCGATGCGGAAGAGCTCGAGCGCCTGCTCGCCCTCGACGTTGCGCGCGCCCGCCGACACCGACGCCCGGCAGCGCACGCCGCCGCCGGAACTCGCGACCGCCAGGCCCTCGAGCGAGGCACCGAGGCCTGCACTCAGTATCGGCGCGGCCTCGTGCGCGAGCGTGCGGCACAGGCGCAGCGACTCGTGCACGAGCTCGCTCGCGCGCGTGAGGTCCGGTGGCCGCGCCGGCGCCCCCTGCGCGCCGCGTTCGAGCGCCCCCAGCATCAGCGAGGCGCCGGTCAGCACCTGGCCGAGGTTGTCGTGCAGCTCGGACGCGAGCCGCTGCCGCTCGCGGTCGGCGGCACGCGTGATCTCGACTTCGAGTGCCTTGCGCTCGGATACGTCCTGGACCATGCCGCGCGTTGCGCTGCCCTCCGGCACGAGGGCGATCTCGCCGCTGACCCGCAGCCAGCGCGGGGCGGCGGGATGCAGCCCGACCGGCAGATCAAAGTCGAAGCTGCCCGCGCTCGTCGCCATCGCGGCAACGTACTCGACGAGATCAGCCGCGGCGTCGCGCCCGGCGCCGTCGACTTCGGTCGCCGCGACCTGCTGCTCGCCCGGCGCGCGACCGAGCAGGGTCGCCGCGCCGACCGAGCACCACAGGCGGCGCGCGGGCAGCGCGAGCTCGAACGCCCCGGCGCGGGCGGTCGACTCGATCTCGTTGAGCTGCGCGAGGCTGCGCTCGAGCTCCGCGCCGCGGTGGACGTACTCGATGCCGAGCGAGATGTCGGCCGCCATCTGCTCGAGCAACGCCCGCTCGGCGGCGTCGAAACGGCCGGGACGGCGGCTGTAGAAGCTGAGCACCCCGATGACCCCGTCACCCCTGCGCAACGGCAGCGCGATCGAGGCGCGAATGCCGTAGGCGCTGGCGCGCTCGAGCCACGGCGCGGCCCGCGGGTCGGCCTCGAAATCGTTGCAGACGTAGGGCTGGCCGGTGCGCAGCGCCTCACCCGCCGGGCCGCGCCCCTCGACTCGCGAATCATCAGCCGTGAGCTGCAGGCCTTCCAGGTACCCGAGTGCCGGCCCGGACGCGGCGGTCGGTCGCATGAACGGTCCATTCTCGAGCAGTCCGATCCAGGCGAGGGCATAGCCGCCGTCGCGGACGGCGATTTCGCAGACCGCCTGCAGCAGGTTCCTTTCACCCGGGCCGCCGAGCAGGCGCTCGTTGGTCGCCAGCAGCATCTGGTAGCGGCGCGTGGAACTGCGCAGCGCGCCGAGCAGCAGCGCAGCGGCGACGACACCGATGGCGAGCACCAAATTGCCGAGCGCGAGCTCGGAGCGCAGCTTGCGCTGGCGGGCCACCGCGGCACCGAGGTCCATCACCGACCGCAGGTGCGCCTCGCCGCGGTAGCCATAGTTGACCCCGATCGAGTGCGTCAGGTGGTCGCCGGTCAGCTCCGGGCGCGAGAACTCCGCCAGCACGAAGCCGTTGGCAGCCTCGAGGCGCAGGCTCGCGATCGAGGGCTCGGTGCGCGCCCAGCCCTCGAGGAGCGCCGGCAGCCCCTCGTAGCGACCGGCAGTCAGTTCGCCCGCGATGCGGCTCGCGAGCTGCTCGGCGTCGGCGCGCGTACGATCCTGCGCAGTACTGAGTTCGTTGCGCCACTGCTCGCGCAGCAGGTACACGCTGCCGGCGACCGCGAGCGCGATCGCAAGCACCGCCGGAACCCAGATCGTCGGGTCGGCGCGGAAGCGGCGAATCATTCGACCGCCGAGACGGTGCGCATCATCTGGCGCAGGTTGGCATAGTCGGACTCGCGCACGGTGCCGAAGCGGGTCATGCGCGGCTCGATCGCGGCCAGCACCTTCATGCCGGCGGGCGTCTCGTGCAGCGACAGCAGCAGGCTGCGCAGCCGCTCGATGTCCGCGGCCGGCAGGTTCGAACGCGCGACGATCAGCTGGCCGGGCGTCGAGGGCAGCTCCGCCAGCAGCCGCAGCCCGCGCGGCGCGTACGCCTCGTAGATGTCGCGGCGCACGGCGCCGGCGTCGTAGTCGCCGGCCAGCACGCCGAGCGCGACGTTCGGATGCGAGCCGACGAAGCCATGCCCGCCGAGGGCCGTGATCGGGACGCCGGCCTGCAGCAGCGCCCAGGCCGGCACGTAGTAGGCCATGGTCGACTCGGGGTCGCCGAACGCGAAGCGCCGGCCGCGCAATTCGCCGAGGGTCGTCACCGGACTGTCGCGCGGCACGACGATCACGCCGCGCAGCTCTGCCTTGCCGTCGATCTCGTAGCGCGCGAGCAGCGGCTTGCTGCCGTAGCGCTCGAGCACGCGCACGTAGGTCGCAGGTCCGAGCAGCGCCAGGTCGACCTGGTCGTGGCCGACAGCGTTGATGTGCGCCACGTAGCTGCCGCTGATGCGCAGGTCGATGGGCCGGCCGAGGCTGCGGCCGATCTGCGTAACGAGCGGCGCGTAGTGCTGGCGGAGTTCCTCCGCCGACAGGTACGGGATCACCGCGAGCACGAGCGGTGCCGCGGCGGCCGGTTCCGCGCCGGCGACGGATCGCCACGCACCCGCCAGAGCGAGCACGAGCGAGAGCAGCAGTGGCCCCCTGCGCATCGTGGTTCCCGCGCTCGTCCGAACGCCAAGCACCCCTGCACACGATAGTATCGCAACGGACTGACGCAGCGCGTGCGCCGGGGAGGGAGCGGGCTTGAGTGACGATTCGCTGCTCGAGCTGACGGCCTGCGATGCCCTGGCGGAGCTGGCGCAGGGGCACACGTCCGCGGTCGCGCTCGCCGAGGCGTGCCTCGCCGGCTGCCACCGGCTGTCGGCGCTGAACGCGTTCGTCGCCATCGACGAGGATCGGGTCCGCGCCGCCGCGCGGGCGGCTGACGCGGCGCGATCCCGGGGCGAGGCGGGGGTGCTCGCCGGCCTGCCGGTGGTGATCAAGGACAACATCGACGTCGCCGGCCTGCCGACGACCGCCGGGACGCCGGCGCTGCGCGGCCTGCTGCCGCCCCGCACCGCGCCGGTGGCGGCGGCACTCCTCGACGCAGGCGCGGTGCTGCTCGGCAAGACCGGGCTGCACGAGCTCGCCGAGGGCATCACCAACAACAACGCGGCCTTCGGCGCCGTTCGCAATCCCTACGCGCCCGAATGCATCCCGGGTGGGAGCAGCGGCGGGACCGCCGCCGCGATCGCGGCGCGCCTGGCGCCGGCCGGACTCGGCACTGACACCGGCGGGTCGGTGCGCATACCGGCCGCGCTGTGCGGCATCGTCGGCCTGCGCCCGAGCGCGGGACGCTACCCGGCCGGTGGCATCGTGCCGATCTCGCATACGCGCGACACCGCCGGGCCGCTGGCGCGCACGGTGCGCGACGTGGCGCTGATCGACGCGGTGATCACGGGCGCGGCGCCGCTCGCGGTGCCCGATTCACTGCGGGGCCGTCGCCTCGGCGTGCCGCGAGACCCGTTCTACCGGGACCTCGACCGGGAGATCGAGGCGCTGATGGCGCGGTCGCTCGACCGGCTACGGGAGGCGGGCGCGGAGCTCGTCGAATTCGACCTCCCCGAGCTTGGGCGCCTGTACCGGTTCGCGGGGGCGATCTCCTACTACGAGCAGTCGCGGGATCTCGACGCCTACTTGCGCGCCGCCGGCAGTACGCTCACGACGCGCGACGTCGCTGCCGCGATCGCGAGCCCGGATGTGCGGCACAGTTACGAAACCGACGTGCTGGGGCCGGCGGCCGCCTCGGTCGACGACTACCGGGAGGCGATGCAGGTGCATCGGCCGCGGCTGCAGGCGGCGTACCGGGAGTGCTTCCGCGACCGGCGGGTCGAGGCGCTGCTGCTGCCGACCACGGCGTTGCCGGCGCGACCGATCGGAGCCGACCGCGAGGTGATCCTGAACGGGCGGCCGGTGCCGACCTTCGCGACCTACCTGCGCAATACCCGCATCATGACCGTGGCCGGGATCCCGGGACTCAGCGTGCCCGCGGGACTGACCGGCACGGGACTGCCCGCCGGCCTCGAGCTCGATTCCCCGGCGGGCAGCGACCGCGCGCTGCTCGCCCTCGGCGTCGCGGTCGAACGCGTGCTCGGCGGGATGGTCGCGCCCGGGGCGCGGCGCCCGTAGCGCTCTACCAACCGGCCGCGCCGCCGTCCTTGCGGTGATCGGAGCCCGCCCGGTAGACCCGACGGCCGCGCGTGGCGGCGCTGCCCGGCTCGACCATCACCGACTGGAAGCCGCCCATCGAATTGCCGTCGGTCGAGCGCACGTCGTGGCCCATCGCAGCGAGCGCCTGGCCGACGAGCGCATACAGCGGCGACTCGAGCGTCAACACGTTGCCGACCTGGAAGTGGTGGAAGCGCGCCAGGTCGCTCGCGGCCTGCACGTTCGCGCCCAGGTCGATGACGTTCACCAGCGCCTGGGCGTGGCCCTGCGCCTGCATGTCGCCACCCATCAGCGTGATCGTCATGAACGGTGCGCCCTCGTGCATCACGAAGCCAGCCGACAGCGTGTTGAACGGCCGCTTGTGCGGCGCGAGTGCATTCGGGCTCTTCGGGTCTAGCGAGAAGAGCGCGCCGCGGTCGTGGAGGATGAAGCCGTAGCCGGGCACGGTGAGGCCCGAGCCAAAGTGCTCGTAGTTGCTGCTGACCCAGGACACCATGTTGCCGTCGTGGTCCGCGACGGCGATGACGATCGTGTCGCCCTTGCCGCCGCTGCGCCCGGCTCCCGGCGCAGGCCCGGCGTGCTTCGGATCCACGCGTCCGCACAGTGAGGCCGCGTAGGCGGGCGACAGCAGCTTCGCGAGCGGCACGCTGACGAAGTTCGGGTCGCCGTTGTAGGCGAACAGGTCGGCATAGGCGAGCTTCTTGGCCTCGACCAGGAAGTGCCAGTAGGCGGGCGAGTCGGGGCCCAGGCTCGCGAGCGTCTGGCCCGGCGCCCAGCGCGGCACGCAGGCCTCGAGGATGTTCAACATTTCCTGCGCCCCCCAGTCCTGCGACGGTGGCGGCAGCTCGTACACGTCATAGCCGTGGTAGCGGCTGGCTGCGGGCTCGGCCCACTCGCCGCGGTACGCGGCCAAGTCCTCGAGCGTCATCGTGCCGCCCGACGCCGTCGACTTGGCGACGATCGCGCGCGCGATCTCCCCGCGGTAGAAGGCGTTGCGACCCTGCCGCTGCAACAGGCGGAAGGCCCGGGCGAGGTCCGGGTTGCGGAAGATCTCCCCGGCGCGCGGCGGGCGACCGTCCACGTACCAGGCATGGACGGAATCCGGGTCGGGCACGGCGCGGCCGTCCGCGCCCTTGACCGCCTCCGGCAGCTCCCAGTCGCTGGCGATGCGCTCCGAGACGGGGAACCCGCCCTCGGCGTACTCGATGGCAGGCTTCAGCACTTCCTTGAACGTCCGCGTGCCGAAGCGCTTCAGCAGTTCCTGCCAGCCCCAGACGGCACCGGGCACCGTGACCGGCAGGATCCCGTACTCCGGCATGCCGGAGCCCGGCCCCGGGTTGCGCGGGTCCGCGTCGTAGCCGAGCGAGTGCAGGCGCTCGATGGTGGCGCCGCTCGGCGCCATGCCGCTCGCGTTCAGCGCGTGCAGCTTGTGGTCCTTCGCCGAGTAGACGATCGCGAAAAGGTCGCCGCCCATGCCCGTCATCATCGGCTCGACCACGTTCAGCACGGCCGCCGCCGCGACCGCCGCGTCGATCGCGTTGCCGCCCTGCGCGAGCACCCGCAGCCCCGCCTGGGCGGCGAGCGGCTGGCTCGTCGCGATGATGCCGTGCTGTGCGAGCACTTCCGAGCGGCTCTGCGCGAGCCAGCCCTGCGCGCGATCACCGCGGACGCCGCGGCAGAAGGCCGGCGCGCCCGATGGCTGGCCGCACGCGGCGCTGCCATCAGCGGCGACTGCGGGCGAGGCGGCGGCCGTCACCAGGAGCCAGGCTGTGCCGCTGATCAGCCGGCCGATGCCGGTACCGATGTTGGACCCTCGGGCGTGCATAGCCCCTCCCTTGCGCGCAGCGCGAACCGCCCGGCATCGCGCGGGACGGAAGACCCTGGAACGACGCCAGTGTGCCATGCGGGCCCCGGCGTCGCCGGCCAGCGACAGTGATCTGCGGTCCGAACGGTGAACCGCGGGCGCAAAGTATGGTCCGAGTCCCCGGTGGCGCACGCCGTCGCGGATCGGCGATGGCCGCCGCCATGAAGTTCAAGAACGGCAAAGTTCGACGGGAGCGCCGGGGCCGCTCCTAGACTGGGAATCCCGCGCCGTCCCCGCGCGGCTACGAGGCATTTATGGACCGAACGCAATCCAGAAGGCGAGCGGCGCTCGCCAGCGCCGCAGCGGCCGTCCTGCTCGCCAGCGCACCGCTCGACGCCGCCGTCGCGGGACTCGGCGAGAACGCTGCGACGATCGCGCGCGACCACTCCGCGCTACACGGGCGCACGCTGACCGTGACGTCGACAGTCCAGTACGAGGTGCACGAGTCGATTTCTGGCGACGGCACCCGGGTACGAGAATTCGCGGTACCGGGCGGAGCGGTCTTCGCCGTGCGCTTCGAGGGTCGCCACCTGCCGGACCTCGGCGTCCTGCTCGCGAGTCACTACGACGAATACCTGGCGGCGGCCCGCAGCCATCGCGGCGGCCACCATCACTTCGCGATCTCGACGCCGTCGCTGGCGCTCGAGATCGTGCGCGCGCCGCGCGGCTTCACGGGCAGTGCCCGGTTGCCGGGCGCCTTGCCGGCCGGCGTGTCGCCGCAGGAGCTTCGCTGATGAACGCCCGATCAAACCGCCCGAGTCCGCGCCGCCCGTTCGCGCTCCACGCATGGCTGCCGCTCGCGTTCGTCCTCGCGGCCTGCGGCGGCGGCGGGGGCTCCTCGCCGATGCAGTCCACGACCGGCGTGCCGAACGTCGTCGGCCTCTCGCAGGCCGCGGCCACGAGTGCGCTGACCGGCGCCGGACTCGCCGTCGGCAGCGTCACGATTGCCGACAGCACGACGGTCGCAAGCGGCGACGTCATCAGCGAGACGCCGGCGGCGGGTACCAGCGTCGCGCCGGGCAGCAGCGTCGCGCTCTCGGTCAGCGACGGTACCGGCCCCGGCAACTCGCTGGCGGTCACCATCGACGCGGGTCCCGCGGCGATCACCCAGGCCAACCAGGCCGAGGTGAACATCATGTACGCGTCGGTGACAATCTGCACCCCAGGCAGCACGACCGCGTGCCAGACGATCGACCACGTTCAGGTCGACACCGGCTCCGTCGGGCTCGAGATCCTGGCCGAGGCGATGAACGGCTCGGCCGTGCCCGTGCCGGTGACCGACGCCGCCTCGGGCTCGCCGGTACGCGAGTGCGTGGTCTTCGCCGACGGCTATACCTGGGGCTCGATCGCGACGGTCGACGTCACTCTCGGGTCGCGCACGATCCACAACCTGCCGATCCACGTGATCGGCGACACCGCCGCCGGCACCGCGCCGACGACGTGCTCCTCCGGCTCCGGCCCGATCGAGAACTCGATCGTGCAGTTCGGCGCGAATGGCGTGATCGGCGTCGGCAATTTCCTGCAAGACTGCGGCACGGTCTGCGCGAGCACGGTCGTGCCGCAGCTCTACTACGCCTGCGGCGCGTCCTCCTGTCAGCCGACGACCGTACCGGTCGCGAACCAGCTGCAGAATCCAGTGGCGATGCTGAGTACCGACAACAACGGCGTCGTCGTCATGCTGCCGGCCCTGACCGGCGGCAGCGCGCGCACCGTATCCGGGACGCTCTACTTCGGCATCGGCACGCAGGCCAACAATGCGCTCAACAGCGCCGCCTTCTACACCCTCGACGGCTCGGGCTACCTGATCACGAAGTTCGGCACGCAGACGCTCGCCAACAGCTTCATCGACTCGGGCTCCAACGCCTACTTCTTCAACAGCAGCATCGCGACCTGCACGTCGATGACGTACTTCTACTGCCCGGCGACGTCAGTCGCGGAAAGCGCGACCATCCAGGGCCAGAACGGCGCAACCCAGCTCGTGAACTTCACCATCGACAACGCGCAGAGCCTGTTCGCCTCGACCAACTCCGCCTACGCGAACCTCGGCGGCCCCGACACCGTCGCGAACGCCCCCACCAACAGCTTCGACTGGGGCCTGCCGTTCTTCTTTGGCCGGCCGGTGTTCGTGCTCTTCGAGACCCGGACCGCGGGTGCGACCACCGGCCCGGCGGTCGGATTCTGAGCGGGCCGCCCGCGCCCCGCGGGCTCACAGAACTTTGCAGTTCCCGGCGCGGCGGCGGGTCAACGACCCGCGCCGCGCGGCGCTGATGCTCCCGTGGCAGTCCCGCCGCGCCGGAGGATCAAGACGATGAATGCCCGTCACCTGCTGTTCGTGCTGGCCGCCTCGGTGCCGTTCGTCGCGGGCGCCACCGAACCATCCGCCGGATCATCCACCGACGCCGCGCCCGCGGCCAACGTCGCCCCCGCGCACCACGGCCACCACGGCGGTGGGCGGCACCTGCTCGCGAAGCTCAACCTGTCGGCCGACCAGTGGACCCAGGTGCGCTCGATCTACGCCCAGAACCGCGCGCGGGCGCAGTCGCTCGCGGCGACTGCGCGGGCGAACCGCTCGGCGCTCGCGACCACGCCGCCGACCGAGCACCCGGCATACGACAGCCTGCTCGCGGCCGCCAAGGACAATGCCGTGGCCCGCCAGCAGCTGCGCAGCGATGTGTGGTCACAGATCTATGCGGTGCTGACGCCGGCGCAGCAGCAGGCGATTCCGGGGATCGTCGCGGCAGAGCAGGCGGCCCGCGAGTCCCGCCGGGCGGCGCGCCACGCCAGTGCCGGCAGCGCCTGAGGAACCGCGACAACATGCGACCCCGATCGACGACGATCACGCAGCGTGCCACGGCGGCGGCGATCGTCGCCGCGGTGCTCGTGCTGCCGCTAGGCGCGCACGCCGAGCCTGGCGACCATGGGCGAGCCCGCGAGCATTACGACGAGCGCCACGGCCACAATCACTACTATCCGGAACGCGGCCTGCGCGTACGGGAGCTGCCGCGCGAGGCACGCCCGATTGCTTGGCACGGCGAGCGCTACTGGTTCCACGAGGGCGTCTGGTATCGGCCCGTCGGTCCGCGCTTCGTGGTGGTCGCACCGCCGTTCGGCGTCTTCGTGCCGGTCCTGCCGGCGTTCGCCACGCTGGTCGTGATCGGCGGGGCGCAGTTCTACTATGCGAATGACGCCTACTACCGCTACGACGCGGCGCGCAGTGGCTACGAGGTCGTCGCCCCGCCGGAAGGCGCACCGGTCGCCGCGGCCGCGGTGCCGTCGGCGCCGCCTGCCGGGGGGGACCTGTTCATCTACCCGCGTGACGGCCAGAACCCGGACCAGCAGGCGCGCGATCGGTACGAATGTCATCGCTGGGCGGCCGACCAGACCGGGTTCGACCCGACGCGCCCGGCGGGCGGCGTCGATCCCGCCGTGTCGGGTGCCAAACGCACCGACTACGGGCGCGCGCAACAGGCCTGCCTCGAGGCGCGCGGCTACACCGTGAGGTAACCGCGGTGCAGCTCGGCTGCCCGGCGGCCGCAGCGCAACATGGCGTTCGCTCCGGACCGTGGCGCTTGTGCGTCGCGGCAGCGAGCTGTAGTACGCTTGGCGACCCGGCGCCCGCCCGAGCTCGCTCCACCGCATGACCGACGAACGCCGTGCCAGCCAGCTGGCCTCGCTGAAGATCGTGCGGCCCGCCGAATCCGAGTCGGCTCCGGAAGGCGCGCGCCGCTGGCCGCTGCTCGCCGGTGCCGGCATCGCCGGCGCGCTGGTCGCGGGCATCGCCGTGTGGCTGCTCGCAGGCCGCCCGCCGTCCGAGCCGGCCACCTCGGCCTCGACCAAACCCTCGGACGCCGCGGCACCGACGCCGGCTGCACGACCGGTCGACGCCGGCAGCCTGGTCGCGGCCGGCTACGTGGTCGCGCGGCGCCGCGCGACGGTCGCGGCCGAGATCACCGGCCGTGTCTCCGAGGTGCTGGTCGACGAGGGCATGGCGGTCAAGCAGGGACAGCTGCTCGCCCGGCTCGACGACACGCTGGCGGCAACCGACCTTGCTACCGCGAACTCGCGAGTCGACTCGGCCAGCGCCTCGCTCGCGGCCACTCGCGCGCAGCTGGCGGACGCCGAGCGGATCCTGAAGCGCACCCAGGACCTGGCGCGCAATCACCTCGCGAGCGAAGCCGACCTCACCAAGGCCGACACGCAGGTGATCGACCTGCGCGCCCAGGTGGCGCGCACCGAGGCCGAGCTGGCGACCGCGCGTTCGGACGCCCGCCGGGCGGCCGAGCTCGTCGGCAAGCACCGCATCGTGGCGCCGTTCACCGGTATCGTCGTGGACAAGAACGCCCAGCCAGGCGAGATCATCTCGCCGATGTCGGCGGGCGGCGGCTTCACGCGCACCGGCATCTGCACGCTCGTCGACATGGACAGCCTGGAGATCGAGGTCGACGTCAACGAGGCTTATATCTCGCGGGTGCGCCCGGAGCAGGGCGTCAAGGCGACGCTCGACGCATACCCCGACTGGACGATTCCGGCGCGCGTGATTGCCATCGTCCCGACCGCCGACCGCGCCAAGGCGACCGTGAAGGTGCGCATCGCGATCCTGTCGAAGGATCCGCGCATCCTGCCGGACATGGCGGTCAAAGTGGCGTTCGCCAGCGGCGACGCGGGTCGAACCGGCTAGTCCAAGGAGTGGCCATGTCAGAGGCGTTCTCGTTCCAACTGCGCAAGGTCTCGAAGCGCTTCGTGAAGGGAAAGGAAACCATCACGATCTTCGATGGACTCGATCTCGACATCCCGGCCGGCGACTTCGTCGCCATCATGGGGCCATCCGGCTCGGGCAAGACCACGCTGTTGAACCTGCTCGGCGGCATCGACCACGTGACCGCCGGCGAAATCGTCTTCGATGGGCGACGCGTCGATACGCTGAGCGAGAACCAGCTGTCGGCGTGGCGCGCGGCAAACGTCGGCTTCATCTTCCAGTTCTACAACCTGATGCCGGTGCTGACCGCCGCGCAGAATGTCGAGCTGCCGCTGCTGCTGACGAGCCTCGGCCGCAAGGAGCGGCGCCGCAACGTCGCGACGGCGCTCGAGCTCGTCGGCCTCGCGGACCGCGCCGGGCACTACCCGCGCGAGATGTCGGGCGGCCAGCAGCAGCGCGTCGCGATCGCGCGCGCGATCGTGTCAGATCCGCAGGTGCTGCTCTGCGACGAGCCGACCGGCGACCTCGATCGCGCCACCGCCGATGAAGTACTCGGCATCCTCAAGCTGCTGAACACGCAGCACGGCAAGACCATCGTCGTCGTCACGCATGACCCCGAGGTCAGCGGCCATACCAAGCGCACGCTGCACCTCAACAAGGGCGTGTTCGTCGAGCGGACGGCGCTCGCATGAACCAGGTGCTGCTCGTCGCGAAGAACCTGAGCCGCCGCAAGCTGCGGACGGCCCTGATGCTGGTGGCGATCCTGATCGCGTTCTTCCTGTACGGGTGCCTGGTGTCCTTCAACGCCGCGTTCCACGCGAGCGAGAACTCCGCGGCGGCCGACCGTCTCGTGACCGTCAATCGCATCAACTTCACGATGCCGCTGCCGGTGAACTACGCCGCGCAGATCTCGACTGTTCCGGGGGTCAAGGCGGTCACCTACCAGTCCTGGTTCGGCGGCTATTACCAGGACCCGCGCGTGCCGCTCTTCATGTTCGCGGTCGAACCGGCGAGCTACTTCGAGGTGTACCCGGCGATCCGGATGCCCGCCGAGCAGCGGCGCGCCTTCCTGTCCAGCCGCACCGCGCTCGCCGTCGGCAAGACCACCGCGGACAAGAACCACTGGAAGGTCGGTGACCACGTGCCGATCTTCTCGAACATCTATTCGCGCAAGGACGGCGTCAAGGCCTGGGACTTCGACATCGCCGCGATCTTCACCGACCCGGACGATTCCGCGCGCGAGTCCATCGTGCTGATGCGGCACGACTACTTCGACGAGATGGTCACCTTCGGCCGCGACCAGATCAACATGGCGATCCTGCTGACCGACAAGGCCACGCAGGTCGATGCGGTGGCCAAGGCCGTCGATGCCCGGTTCGCGAACTCGGAGTACGAGACCCAGACCGACACCGCGGCCGCGTTCAACCGCGCCTTCACCGCCCAGCTCGGCAACATCGCGCTGATCGTCACGCTGGTGGTCGCGACCGCCTTCGCCGCGATCCTGCTGATCGTCGGCAACACGATGATGATGGCCGTCCGCGAGCGCACCCGGGAAATCGGCGTGCTGAAGACCCTCGGCTTCCGCAGCGCGACGATCCTGCAGCAGATCCTCGCCGAGTCGCTGCTGCTCGCACTGGTCGGCGCGATTCTTGGCCTCGGGCTCGCGACGGGTGCCATCTCCGCGGCGGCGCGCACCATCGCGGGCTTCGGCTCGAACATGCGAATGTCGGCGCCGGTCTTCCTCGGCGGCCTCGGCTGGGCCGTGCTGCTCGGCCTCGCCACCGGAATGATCCCGGCCTGGACCGGCATGCGGCTGCAGATCGCCAAGGCGCTCGGACGGAGATAGGCATGGGCAGGCTGTTCGGTCAGGTCGCGGCGATCGCCTCGATGAACATCCGCAGCATCCCGCAGCGGCTGTGGATGTCGTTGTCGACGGTGGTCGCGATCGCGCTCGTGGTCGCGGTGCTGCTCGCGTTCCTCGCGATGGGCAACGGCTTCCGCCAGGCGCAGAGCAGCGCCGGCGCGGCGGACATCGCGATTCTGCTGCGCGACGGCGCCCAGACGGAGATCAACAGCGGCGTCTCGCGCGAACAACGCGACATCGTCGAGGAGGCGCCCGGCATCGCGCGCGAAGACGGCCGGCCGCTCGTGTCGGCGGAGCTCTACGTGATCGTCGACGGGATCAGTCGTTCGAGCGGGCTGCGCGCGAACCTGCCGCTGCGCGGGCTGCCGCTGGTCGGGGTGGCGCTGCGCCACAACGTGCGCATCGCCGAGGGCCGCATGTTCCGTCCGGGCACGAACGAGATTGTCGCCGGGCGCAGCGTGGTGCGCGAGTTCGCCGGCTTCGACCTCGGCAAGTCGCTGCGCCTCGGTCAGAGCGTGTGGACGATCGTCGGCATCTTCGAGGACGGCGGCACGGTGCGCGAGTCGGAGCTGTGGGGCGACGTCGGCGTGGTGCAGTCGGTGTTCAAGCGCGAGAACTTCTTCCAGACCATCCGCGCGCGGCTCGCGGGCCCGCAGGCGCTCGCGCCGCTCAAGGCCTACGTCGATGCCGACCCGCGGCTCAAGCTCGCGGTCGAGTCCGAGTCGGAGTTCTTCGCCGCACAGGCCAAGCAGTCGAGCGACCTGATCCAGAAGCTCGGCTGGCCGCTCGCCATCATCATGGCCATCGGAGCGCTGGCGGGCGCGCTGAACACGATGTACAGCTCGGTCGCGAGCCGCGGCACCGAGATCGCGACCTTGCGTGCCATCGGCTTCGGCCGGATCCCGACCTTCGTCGGCACGCTCGCCGAGGCGCTCGCGCTCGCGACGCTCGGCGGCATCGTCGGCGTGGTGGCCGCGACGCTGCTGTTCCAGGGATTTACCGCCTCGACGCTGAGCGCGAACTTCACGCAAGTCGTGTTCACGTTCCGGGTGACGCCGGCGTTGTGCGTGAACGCGCTCGTGCTGGCGCTGGTGGTCGGATTCCTGGGCGGCATGTTCCCGGCCTTTCGCGCCGCGCGGCTGCCCATCGTCGGGATGCTCGGCGAGCAGTAGCCGGTTGCGCGCCACCGGCGCGCCCGGGACGGGGAGGGGGCAATGGCTCGGACGGACGGTGCACCGGCGCCGCGGACGACGCTGGGCGGCGCGTACGCCTGGTACGTCGTCGTCGTGCTGTTCCTCGTGTACATCGTCAACTTCGTCGACCGCCAGCTGCTGTCGATCCTCGCCCAGGACATCAAGAGGAGCCTCGGGATCAGCGATGCGCAGATCGGCTTCCTGTACGGGACGGCCTTCGCGATCTTCTATGCGCTGTTCGGGATCCCGCTCGGCCGCCTGGCGGACTCCTGGTACCGGGTACGCCTGATCGCACTCGGCCTGTCGGTCTGGTCCGCCATGACCGCGGTGTCGGGTCTGGCCGGTTCCTACCTGCAGCTTGCGCTCGCCCGGATCGGCGTCGGCGTGGGCGAGGCGAGCGCCTCGCCGGCGGCGTATTCGCTGCTCGGCGACTACTTCCCCCGCGAGCGCCGCGGGCTCGCGCTCGCGATTTATTCCTCCGGCCTGTTCGTCGGCGCCGGGCTCGCGCTGCCGCTCGGCGGCTGGGTCTCGCACGCCTGGAACGCACGCTACGCCGCGGGCGCCGCACCGCTTGGACTCGCGGGCTGGCAGGCCGCATTCCTGGTCGTCGGGCTGCCGGGCCTCGCGCTCGCGCTGTGGGTCGCCACGCTGCGCGAGCCCTGGCGTGGGGCGACCGAGGGCGAGCCGACGCCGCCGGCGCAGCCCGGCGCATGGCGGGACTTCCTCGGCGAGCTCGCCTCGATCATCCCGCCGCTCACGCTCTGGAGCGCGCGCCGGATCGCGGGCGGGCTGGGTACGAACCTGCGGCTGCTCGCCGCCGTGGCACTCGGTGCGGCTGCGCTGGTGGCACTGACCGGTGACGCACTGCAGTGGTGCACGCTCGCGGTCGGCGTCTACGCGGTCGGCTCCTGGCTGCAGCAGCTGCGCGCGCGCGACCGGCCGACGTTCGAGCTCATCTGGGGCACGCCGGCGGTGCGCTACTCGATGGCGGCTTTCGGCTGCCTGGCGCTGGTGTCGTACTCGCTGTCGTTCTGGATGGCGCCGTATGCGATGCGCACGTTCGGCCTGCGCGGCGACATCGCCGGGGTGATGCTCGGGGTGCCCGCCGGCTTCGCGACCGCGATCGGCGTGATGGTTGGCGGGCGCATCTCGGACGCGCTGCGCCGCCGCTCGCCCCGCGGCCGCGTCTACGGCTGCGTGCTGAGCGTCGTCCTGCCGCCGCCGATCGTCTATCTGGCGCTGACGGTCACCGACGTGCAGTGGCTGTACCTGCTGACCCCGCTCGCACACCTCGCCGGCAACATGTACTTCGGCTCGATGGCGGCGTCGATCCAGGACTGCGTGCTGCCGCGCATGCGCGCCACCGCGGCAGCGTCGTCGTTCATCGCAACCTCGCTCGGACTCGCGATCGGTCCCTACCTCGCCGGTCGCGTGTCGGTGATGACGGGCTCGCTGCGCGCCGGCATCCTCGCGGTATTCGTGTTTGCGCCCATCGCACTCTTCCTGCTCTGGCGGGCGAGCCGCGAGATCGTCGCCGCGGAATCCACCCGCGAGGCGCGCGCGGCGGCGGCGGCTGGCGAACCCGCGAGCGAGGGTCGCGCTTGAGCGCGCACGGCCGGCGCGCCATCGCGCTCCTCGGCGTGCTCGCCCTCACCGGGCCGGCGCTCGGCGGCACGCTGCCGCCGGCCGAGCTCCTCCGCGCGACGATGCCGACGGGCATCACCGACAACGCCCACTTCGTGCCGGGTGCGGCGGCGGCTGCCGCCCTCGAGCCGTTCGAGGGCACGCTCTCGGTGCGCGAGTCCGTGATGTGGACCGAACCGGCCGTGATCGAGCCGGCGATCGTGTTCGGCAAGGACCCGCGGCGCTTCCCGGCCGTCCGGCTTGGGTTCCTGACGGTCGGCGATGACCTCGTGCCTGCGACCGAGGACGTGATCCGGGCGGGCTCGCGGCCGGACGGCCGTGCGTACTGGGACCTCATCGTCCAGCCGGGGAGGGTCTGGTCGGAGCCGGCGGACGGAGGCTGGTCGCGCGCCGCGTTCCCGTTCGCGCTCGTCCATTCGATCGAGGGCGAGACGCACAACGGGATCGCGACGTTCCTGTACCGCCGCGGCCGGGTCTCGGCGTTGCGCTTCCAGGTGGTGCAGCAGACGAGCCCTTTCAACGTCATGACGTACTTCACGGCGGCGGGCGCTGCCGGACTGCGATTTACCGCGGGCCCGCTGCCGCGCCGCGAGCGAATCCTGGCCCGCCATGCGGCCGAGCTGCGCGATGCCGTGCCGGTGCGGCCGTGGTCGGAGCTCGAGCGGCGCGCGGGTGCGGCCGCCCTGGCCGGGTTCTCGAGTGGGCTCGAGCCTGGCGAGCTCATCGTCGACGGCCTCGATGTCGATGGCACGTTCTACGCCAAGGAGTGCCGCAGCGCCGGTGGTCCGCTGCCCTGGTGCGACCGCGCGCGATTCGGCGTCTGGTCGGTCACGAAGTCGCTCGCCAACGAGCTTGCGCTGTTGCGCCTTGCCGAGCGCTTCGGCCCCGAGGTGTTCGCGCTGCGGATTCGCGACTACGTGCCCGAAGCGCGCCGCTACGAGCGCTGGAGCCGGGTCCGGTTCGAGGACTGCATCAACATGGCGACCGGCCTCGGCAACGGCAGCGCACGCCGCGACCCGAACGACTCCGGCGACGGTTACATCGACCCGACCTACACCGACTGGGCGAACACGCGATCGCGCGACGCGAAGGTCGCGAAGCTGCTGCGGATCGCACCGGCCTACCCGTGGGGACCCGGCGAGGTCGTGCGCTATCGCGACCAGGACATGTTCCTGCTCGGCGTCGCAATGGACCGCTTCCTCAAGTCGCGCGCGGGGCCGCGCGCCGACCTGTGGTCGATGCTCGAGCACGAGGTATTCGAGCCGATCGGCATCCACTCCGCGCCCGTCAACCGCACGCTCGAGGCCGGCGCAGCGGCCGGGCAGCCGCTGATGGCCTACGGCTACTACGCGACGCTGGGCGACCTCGTGAAGGTCGCGCGCCTCTACCACTCGGGCGGGCGGCACGACGGGCGGCAGCTACTGTACGGCCCGCGCGTCCGTGAGCTGCTCGACGCCGTCCGGCCGCACGGGCTCCCGACCGGTGCGCACGCACGCGACGGGGAGCTGACGTACTTCAACTCGTTCTGGTACCTGCCGCACGGCGCGACGGACGGCTGCCGGCGCTACGTGCCGCAGATGCTCGGCTGGGGCGCGAACCTGGTCGCCCTCTACCCGAACGGCATTACCGGCGTGCGACTCGCGCACACGGTGCCCGAACGCTGGGCGGCCGAGACGGAGACGACCGCGATGGCCGACGTCGCGGACCGGCTGGCGCCCTTCTGCCGCTGAGCTGCGTCAGTCGGCGGCGGCCGCCGGCGCACTGCCTCCGACCGTCGAGCGCGCGAACCAGACGAGCGCGACCAGCGCAAGCACGATCCAGGCCGAGACCCAGAAGAAGTCGAGTGCGGCCTTGGTGTACGCCTCGACGCCCAGCGAGCGGCTGAGGACATCGAGCGCCTGGGCCTGCGACAGACCCAGCCCCTGCAGCCGGTCGAGCGCCCCGCCGAGCGTCGGGTCGAGGGCGCTGGAATGGTCGGCGAGCCGGGCCTGGTGGAATGCCGCGTGGCGGTCCCAGAACGTCGTGACGATCGAGGCGCCGAAGCTGCCGGCGGTGATCCGCAGGAAGTTCGAGACGCCCGATGCGGCCGGGATGCGGTCGGGCGGCACCTTGTGCAGCATGATCTGCAGCACGGCGACGAAATAGGTCGCCATCGCGATGCCCTGCACGAGCATCGGGGCAATCAGGTTGCCGAGCGCCGGCGCCGCCGTGAGGCCCGCCCGCAGCAGGTACGAGGCGCCGAACGCCGTCAGCGCCAGCGTCAGGAACCAGCGGGCATCGAAGCGCCCCAGCACCTTGCCGACGAACGGCATCAGCACCACGGCGACGACCCCGCTCGGCGCGGCGACGAGGCCGGCCCAGGTCGCGGTGTAGCCGAGTTGCGTCTGCAGCCAGAGCGGGTAGAGCACCACGTTGGCGAAGAAGATGGCGTAGCCGAGGCAGGAAATCACGACGCCGATCGTGAAGTTCCACATCCGGAACAACGACAGGTCGACGATCGGGTGCCGCTCGGTGAGCTCCCAGATCAGGAACGCCGCGAACGCGACCACGGCGACCAGCGCCAGCCCGACGATCAGCGGCGAGGAGAACCAGTCCGCGTCGCGTCCCTTGTCGAGCAGCACCTGCAGGGCGCCGACCCAGACCACGAGCAGCACGATGCCGACGCGATCGACCGGCAGGCGACGCGCCGGCAGGTCGCGGCTGCCGATGTAGCGCCACGACAGGTACGCCGACAGCGCCCCGACCGGCACGTTGATCAGGAAGATCCACGGCCAGCTGTAGTTGTCCGAGATGTAGCCGCCGAGGATCGGACCGACGATCGGCGCCACCAGCGTGGTGATCGACCAGATCGCGAGCGCCAGCGCCCGTCGCTGTGGCGGGAAGATCATCAGCAGCAGCGCCTGCGATCCGGGGATCATCGGCCCGGAGACGAAGCCCTGCAGCACGCGGAACGCGAGCAGCGACGGCAGGTTCCAGGCGATTCCGCACAGGAACGAGGCCACGGTGAACAGCAGGATGGCCGCGACCGAGGTGCGGACGATGCCGAAGCGCTGCATCAGCCAGCCGGCGAGCGGCAGCGAGATGCCGTTGGCGACCGTAAACGACGTGATGACCCAGGTGCCCTGGTCGGTGCTGATGCCGAGGTCGCCGGCGATGGTCGGGATCGAGACGTTGGCGATGGTCGAGTCGAGCACCTGCATGAAGGTGCCGAGCGCGAGTCCGAAGGCAGTCAGCGCCTTCGGCATCGGCGCGAGGTCGCCGAGACCGCGCCCCGGCGCGGCGCCGCCGCTGCCGCCCCGGCCGCTCACGGACCGGACTGCGCCTGCGCGGCGGCCGGCAGCCGGCCGTTGCTCGCGATGATCTCGCGGATCCGCGCCTCGACCGGCGCCGTGTCCGGCAGGTCCAGGGTGGCCACTTCGGCGCCGCCGCGGACGTTGCTCGCCACCAGCGGCCCGCTCTGGTCGGCGACGTCGACCCGGACGATCGCCGACAGCCCGACGCGCAGCGGGTGCGCCTTGATCTCGGCCGGGTCGAGCACGATGCGCACCGGCACGCGCTGCACGATCTTGATCCAGTTGCCGGAGGCGTTCTGCGCCGGCAGCAGCGCGAAGGCGCTGCCGCTGCCGGCGGCGAGGCCGGCGACCTTGCCGTGGAACTCGACGTCCGAATCGTAGATGTCGGTGTGCAGCGTGACCGGCTGGCCGACACGAACGCGGTGCAGCTGCACTTCCTTGAAGTTGGCGTCGACCCAGACACCGTCGAGCGCGACCAGCGCCAGCAGGCCGTTGCCGGCGGCGACGCGCTGGCCGATCTGCGCACTGCGGCGCGCGACGACGCCGTCGACCGGCGCCCCGATCCGCGTCCGGTGGAGCGCGAGGTTGGCGGCGCGCAGTGCGGCCGCCGCGGCCAGCACGCGCGGATGGGTTGCGAGCGTCGTTCCCTGCAGTTGCGCCTCGAGCGTGCCGAGGCTCGCGCGCGCCGCGGTGGCCGCGGCCCGCTGCTCCTCGACGGCGTCGCGCGCGTGTGCGACGTCCTCGCTCGATACCGCGCCGTCGGCGGCCAGCGGCTGGCGCCGCTCGAGATCGCGGCTCGCGCGGGCCAGCGCGGTCTCGCGTTCGGCGAGCTGCGCGCGCCGTTCGCTCGCCTGGGCGTACAGGGCCGCGACCTCGCGGACCGTGCGCGCGAGCTCGGCCTCGGCGCTGGCGACGGCGATGCGCGCGTCGGACGGGTCGATCTCGACCAGCACATCGCCACGCTTCACCGATTGCGTGTCGTCGGCGTGCACGGCGAGGATGGTGCCGTTGACCGCGCTCGTGACCTGCAGGACGTCGCCCGCCACGTAGGCGTCGTCGGTCGATTCGTAGTGGCGCAGCTCGAGGAACCAGTACACGCCCCAGACGATCGCCGCGACCACCAGCACCGTGGCGAAGATCAGGAACGCGCGTCGGCGCGGGGAGGGGGGAGCCGCGGAGTCGGTCGCGGCGGCCGGGGATGCGTCGTTCACGGGGCAGCTCCAGAGTCGGCAAGGGGGGCGGTCGGGGCATCGAGCGCGCCGCCACCGAGGGCAAGGATCAGCGAGACGCGCGCGCCCAGCTCGGCGTTTCGCGCGGCAACGAGCGTGCGGCGCGCCGCGAGCAGCCGGCCATCGGCCTCGAGCACGGTGAGGCGCGTGGCGAGCCCGCCGCGAAAGCGCTCGTCGGCGAGCCGGCTAGCGCCGGCGAGGAGCTCGACGCGCTGCTCGGCTTCGGCTCGCTGGCGCCCGAGTGAGTCCACCAGCGTCAGCCCGTCGGCGGCCTGGCGCACGGCCTCGACCACGGTCGCGTTGTACGCGGCGACGGCGGCGTCGAGGTCGGCGCTCGCCGTCCGCGCGCCGGCCCGGATCCGGCCGGCGTCGAAGATCGGCAGAGAGATCGAGGGCCCGACGCCCCAGGTGCGCGAGGGCGCCGATACGAGATCACCAAGCGTCAACGCGGCGAAGCCGGCGTAGGCGCGCAGGTTGATGTCCGGATAGGCGGCGAGGCGCGCCGCATCGACGCCGGAACTCGCCGCCTGGACGCGCTCGAGTGCCGCACGCACGTCGGCGCGGCGCAGCAGCAAGTCCCCCGGCAGCGCCGCCGGCAACGGCGCGGCCGTCGACACTGCGAGCGCAGGCGGCTTGAGCTGCGCATAGTCGCGAGCACCGTGGCCGGCGAGCGCGGCGAGCCGGTGGCGGGTGATCTCGGCGGCAGCTTGAAGCTGCTCGCGATCCACGCGGGTCTCCGGAATCGCGGCGTCGGCGGTGCGACGGTCCAATCCGGTGTCGAGGCCGGCTGCCTCGCGGCGCCGAACGAGCGTGGCGAGCTCGCTGCGGATGCGCTCACCCTCGCGCGCGAGCTCTGCCAGCGCGAGTGCCCGGTCGTAGTCGAGGTAGCCGGAGACCACCGCACCCTCGAGGGCGAGCGCGGCGGCCGCGAGATCGAGCTCGCGCGCCCGCACGCCGCGCTGCGCCGCGTGGATGACCGCGCGCTGCCGCCCCCAGAGGTCCAGGTTGTAGTCCGCCCCGAGCGCCAGCTGCCCGTCCCAGTAGACGCCACCGCCGTAGGGCGGCGGGATGATGTACCGCTCGCTGAACCGCTCGCGGACTTCGCTGCCGGTGAGGTCGACCCGCGGCAGCCGCGGGGCACCGGCGGCGCTGGCCTCGGCACGGGCGCGTTCGAGCCTCGCCAACGCCTCGCCGAGGCTCGGGCTGTCGCGGGTCGCGGCCGCGACGAGCGCATCCAGCTGCGGGTCGCCAAACTCATGCCACCAGCCGGCCGCGACGCGGTCCTGCTCGGTCGGCGACAAGCCCATGGCCGCGGCGTCGAGCGACACGCCTTGCGGTGCCTGCCGCGGCACGAACGCGCAAGCCGCCAGGGCGAGTGCCGGCAGGACGGCGGTCAGGAGGAGGCGCGGCTTCACGACTTGGCTCCGCGCCGCGCCGGCCGCTCGGCGGTCGGTCGCTCGACGGCGGGCACGGGATCGTTGAGACGGGCGCTGATCCGCCGCAGCAGTCGCACCAGCGTCGCGAGCTCGGAGGCCGACAGGTCCTGCAGCGCCTCGTTGAGACGGTCGACGACGACCGGCAGCATCGACTGGACCGCCTGGCGACCGGCCGACGTGAGCTTCAGCAGCACCACGCGCCGGTCCTCCTCGCTGCGCTCGCGGCGCACGAGGCCGCGCTCCTCGAGATGGTCGATCACGCGGGTGAACGCGCCGGTGTCGTGGCGCAGGTCGCGGCAGAGGTCGCCGGCCGTGAGCCGCATGTTGTCCCGCAGCCGCATCATCGTCGCCCACTGGACGAAGGTGAATCCGTGTCCCTCGAAGGCCGTCTCGAGCTCGTCCCGCATCAGCGACGCGGTATGTCGCATCAGGTAGCCGACGCTGTCTGCGACCGTGTAGGTCTCCGGCGTGTAGTGCTTCATGACTGCCTCGGCATTTACTGCCTAGGCAGATTACTCGCCCATGGACGGGGCGTCAACGGGCGTGTCGCCCGCGATCTTCAGGGAGCGGGAGATCCGCCCATGGCCTTCAGCAGGCCGATGTGCGCGAGCAGGCGCCGGCTCTGCACGTCGATCAGGCTGCGTTCGGCGCTGTAGGAGCTGCTTTGCGCGATCACGACGTTCAGGTAGCTGACGGTGCCGGCGCGATACTGGTTCTCGGTGGCGCGCAGGGTCTCGCGCGCGGCCAACGCCGCGCGTTCGTCGGCGGCCGCCTCGTCGGCGAGGCCGTGCAGCGCGGCGAGCGAGTCCTCGGCGTCCGCGAGCGCGGTGAGGACGGCCTGCCGGTACGTCGCCACCGTCTGGTCGTAGTTCGCGCGCGCCTCGCGTGTCTGGGCGAGCCGCGCGCCGCCGTTGAACAGCGTCTCGGCCAGCGATGGACCGAGGCTCCAGAAGCGATTGGGGAGCGAGACGAGGTGCTGCCAGGCCTGCGACTGGTAACCGCCGCTGCCGCTCAGCGACAGCGTCGGGAACCAGGCCCCGAGGGCGACGCCGACGTTGGCGTTCGCGGCCGCGACCCGTCGCTCAGCCGCCGCGACGTCCGGGCGCCGCTCGAGCAGCGTTGCCGGCAGCACCGCCGGTACCGCCGGCAGCTGCGGCAGCGCGGCGGCCGGCGCCAGCGTGAACTCCGCCGGCGTGCGCCCGGTCAGCACGGCGATCGCGTGCTCGAGCTGCGCGCGCTGCACCGCGAGGTCGGCGTCCTGCGCCTCCGCGCCCGCGAGCTGGGACTCCGCCTCGGTGACGTCAGTGCGCGGCGCGACCCCGGCGGCGTAGCGATTGCGCGTGATCTCGAGCGAGCGGCGATAGGCGGTGATCGTGCGCGCGAGCAGGTCGCGCTGCGTGTCGAGCGAGCGCAGCTGCACGTAGTCCTGTGCCAGCGTCGCCGCCGCCGAGAGCTGCGCCGCCGCCAGGTCGCGGCCACTCGCCTCGGCACCCGCACGGCTCGCCTCGAGGCCGCGCCGCAGCCGGCCCCAGAGGTCGAGCTCCCACGACAGGCTGCCCGTCAGCCGGTCAACCGTGTAGGTTGGGGCGCCCGCCGTCGCCGCGCTGCCGACGAGCCCGGCCGAGGCCGAGCTGTTCTGGCTGCGCGTCGTGGCAGCGCCGACGCCGATGGTCGGCAGCAGCGCACCGCGCGCAACGCCGATGGCGGCGAGCGCCGACCGGTACTGGGCGTCCGCGGCGGCCACGGTCTGGTTGGCTCGACCGGCGTCGGCCTCGAGCCCGTCGAGCGTCGCATCGCCGTACGCCTGCCACCACGCTCCGCGGGGCAAGTCGTCCCCTGGACTCGCCGGCTGCCAGGCCTCCTTGAACGCCGGCGGCACAGCGACCTCCGGCTTGCGGTAGTTCGGGCCGACCGCACACGCGGCCAGCGTCAGCAGGGCAGCCGTCGCGGCCAGAGCTCTCATGGCGGTCACACGCTCTCCAGCGCCACGGGCGCAGTGCTCGCGCGGCGGCGCGCCAGCCAGCGCTCCCTCGCACGATCGAAGGACAGGTAGACGATCGGGGTCGTATACAGTGTCAGCAGCTGGCTCAATACCAGTCCGCCGACGATGGTGATGCCGAGCGGCTGGCGCATTTCCGCGCCGTCGCCCGCGCCGAAGGCGAGCGGCACGGCGCCGGCGAGCGCCGCCACGGTGGTCATCAGGATCGGCCGGAAGCGGCGCAGGCAGGCTTCGAGGATCGCGGTCCGTGGATCGAGCCCGGCCTCACGCTCGAGCGCGATCGCCACGTCGATCATCATGATCGCGTTCTTCTTGACGATGCCGATCAGCAGCAGCACGCCGATCAGCGCGATCAGCGTGAAGTCGAAGCGCAGTGCCAGCAGCGCCAGCAGCGCGCCGACCCCCGCCGAAGGAAGCGTCGACAGCACCGTCAGCGGGTGCAGCGTGCTTTCGTAGAGCATGCCGAGCACCAGGTACATCGCGAGGATCGCCGCCAGGATCAGCCAACCGATGCTGCCGCTCGAGGACTGGAAGAGCTTCGCGGTACCCTGGTGGCTGCCGCGCACGTTCGTCGGCACTCCGAGCTTGCCGAACGTCGCGTCGATCGCCTTCGCCGCGTCCGACATTGCCCGGTTGGGCGCGAGGTTGTACGAGATCGTCGAGGCGGCGAACTGCCCCTGGTGGTTGACCGCGAGCGGCGTGTTGGTCGGCCCGTACTTCGCCACCGACATCAGCGGCACCTGCGCCCCGGCAAGCCCCGGCAGGTAGACGCCGCGCAGCGACTCTGCGTTCTGCAGGAAGCGCGGCGCTGCCTCCATCACGACGTGGTACTGGTTGAGCGGGTTGTAGATCGTCGCCACCTGGCGCTGACCGAACCAGTCGTACAGCACCGCGTCGACCGTCCGTACGTTGAGGCCGACGCGCGACGCGGCGTCGCGATCGACCGTCAGCGTTGTCTGCAGGCCCTTGTCCTGCGCGTCGGTGTTGACGTCGGCGAGCTCGGGCACTTCGCTGAGCGCCGCGCGCACCTTCGGCTCCCAGGCGCGCAGGTCGTCGAGTGAGTCGGCCTGCAGCGTGTACTGGTACTGCGCGTTGGAGCCGCGGGCACCGAAGCGAATGTCCTGTGCCGACTGCAGGTACAGCGCCGCGCCCGGCTCCGACGTCAGTGGCTTGCGCAGGCGATTGATGACCGCGTCCGCGCTGGCTTTTCGCTCGGCCACCGGCTTCAGCGCGACGAACATGAAGGCGCTGTTGCGCTGTCCGCCGCCCGTGAACGCGACGACATTGTCGACTGCCGGGTCGGCCCGCACGACCTGCACGAACTTCTGCACCTTCTCGGTCATGGACTGGAACGACAGGCTCTGGTCACCCTGCACGTTGCCGACCAGCCGCCCCGTGTCCTGCTGCGGCAGGAAGCTCTTCGGCACGAAGACGTACAGGGCGATGTTGATCAGGATGGTGACGCCGAGTCCCGCGAGGACCAGCCGCGGGTGGTCGAGCGCCCACTCCAGCGTGCGTCCGTAGCTGGCCTTCAGGTTGGCGAACCAGCGCTCGGTCAGCGTCCCGAAGCGCGACGGCGGCCGCTCGTGCCGTGCCCGCAGCAGTCGCGAGGCCATCATCGGGGTGGCGGTCAGCGAAATCACGAGCGAGACGCCGATCGCCGCGGCGAGCGTGACCGCGAACTCCCGGAATAGCCGGCCCTGCAGTCCGGCCATGAACAGGATCGGGATGAACACGGCAATCAGCGACAGGCTCATGGCTACGACCGTGAATCCGACCTCGCGCGCACCGCGCAGGGCCGCCGGAAGCGGCGCCATGCCTTCCTCGACGTGGCGCATGATGTTCTCGAGCACCACGACCGCGTCGTCGACGACGAATCCGGTCGCGACCGTCAGCGCCATCAGGGAGAACGTATCGAGGCTGAAGCGGCAGAAGTACATGACCGCGCAGGTGCCCAGCAGCGACACCGGCACCACCACGACCGAGACGAACGACGCGCGCCAGTCGGCGAGGAACGCGTAGGTCACGAGCGTGACGAGCAGGATCGCGATGATCAGCGTGCGCTCGACCTCGCGCAGCGAGGCTCGGATCGTCGGCGTTCGGTCGATCATCACGTCGAGGCTCATCGTCCCGGGGATCGCCGCCTGCAGCTGCGGCAGCGCCGCGCGCACCCGGGCGACGGTCTCGACGATGTTGGCGTTCGGCTGCCGGTTCAGGATCAGCAGGATCGCCGGCTTGCCATTGGCGATGCCCGAGTTGCGGACGTCCTGCACCGAGTCCGTGACGCTCGCGACGTCACCGAGTCGGACCGCCGCGCCGTTCTGGTAGGCGATGATGGTCGGGAGGTACTCGGCCGCGGTGCGCGCCTGGTCGTTGGCGAGGATCTGCCAGCGTCGTGCACCGTCCTCCACGGCTCCCTTGGGTCGGTCGACATTGACGGCCGCGATCGCCGTGCGGACCTGCTCGGGCGACAGTCCGGCATGGGCGAGGGCGAGCGGGTCGAGCTCGACCCGCACCGCCGGCAGCGAGCCGCCGCCGACGGTAACCTGGCCAACGCCCTCGACCTGCGAGAGCGTCTGACCGACGACCGTGGAGGCGACGTCGTAGATCTCCCCGAGCGAGTGTGTCGCCGAGGTCATCGCAATCACCATGATCGGCGCATCCGCCGGATTCACCTTGCGCCAGGTCGGGTTGCTTGGCAGCGCCGTCGGCAAGAGCGCGCGGGCGGCGTTGATCGCGGCCTGCACGTCGCGCGCGGCGCCGTCGATGTCCCGGTCGAGCTCGAACTGGAGCGTGACCCGGGTCGAGCCGAGCGAGCTCGACGAGGTCATCTCGTTGACCCCGGCGATCCGGCCGAGCGAACGCTCGAGCGGGGTGGCGACCGTGGCGGCCATGGTCTCCGGGCTCGCACCCGGCAGCGAGGCCTGCACCGAGATCGTCGGGAAGTCGATCTGCGGCAGTGCCGAAACGGGCAGGCCGAAATAGGCGAGGCAGCCGGCGAGGGCGATGCCGATCGTCAGCAGCGTCGTCGCCACCGGCCGCTCGATGAACGGCCGCGACAGGCTCGACGCCTCCGCCGCCGGCGCCGCCGCGGGTTCGGCTACCGTCGGACGGGTCGACGCGCTCACGCCGCGGGCTCCGGCACGGAAACCTCCGACCGGCCGCGGAGGCGGGTCGCCAGCGAGTCGAAGGCGAGGTAAATGACCGGCGTCGTGAACAGCGTCAGCACCTGGCTCACGAGCAGGCCACCGACCATCGTCAGGCCGAGCGGATGCCGCAGCTCGGCACCGACGCCCCGGCCGAGCATCAGCGGCAGCGCGCCGGCGAGCGCCGCGACGGTCGTCATCAGGATCGGGCGCAACCTCAGCAGGCACGCCTGGTAGATCGCCTCCTCCGGGGACTTGCCTTCCTCGCGCTCCGCGGCGAGCGCGAAGTCGATCATCATGATGGCGTTCTTCTTGACGATGCCGATCAGCAGCACGATGCCGATGATGCCGATGATGCCGAGGTCGTTGCCGCTCAGCAGCAGCGCGAGCAGGGCGCCGATGCCGGCAGAGGGCAGGGTGGAGAGGATCGTGACTGGGTGGACGTAGCTCTCGTAGAGCACGCCGAGCACGATGTACATCGTCACGATCGCGGCGACCAGCAGCCACACCGTGCTCGCGAGCGAGCCCTCGAAGGCCAGCGCGGCCCCCTGGAAGCTCGTCGCAATGCTCGCCGGCATCTGCAGCTCGGCTTCCGCAGCGCGGATCGACTCGACCGCCTTGCCGAGCGAAGCGCCGGAAGCGAGGTTGAACGACACGGTGGTCGCCGGGAACTGGCCCAGGTGGTTCACCGCGAGCGAGGTGGTCTTCTCGACGAACCGGGCGACGCTCGACAGCGGTACCGGGCCATTGGTGCCGGCGACGTACAGGTTCGCGAGGCTGGCCGGGCCGGCAGCGTCCTCGGGCCGGGACTCGAGCACCACGCGGTAGGTGTTCGCCTGGGTGAACACCGTCGATACCAACCGCTGGCCGTAGGCGTCGTAGAGGGCATTGTCGATGGCGGCCGGCGTCACGCCGAGGCGGCTGGCATTGATCCGGTCGATGTCGACGTAAAGCTGCAGGCCTTGGTCCTGCAAATCGCTCGCGACGTCGGCGAGCCCCGGCAGCGTGCGCAGCTTGGCAACCAGCCTCGGCACCCAGGTCGAAAGCTCCTCGCCATTCGGGTCCTCGAGCGTGAACTGGTACTGGGTCCTCGAGACGCGATCCTCGATGGTCAGGTCCTGGATCGGCTGCAGGTAGAGCGTGATGCCCGGCACCTGCGACGCGCGCGAGGCGAGGCTCGCCATCAGCGCGTGCAGGTCGCCCTCGCGCTCGCCGTGCGGCTTGAGCTGGATCTGCATCCGCCCGCTGTTGAGCGTCGCATTGATGCCATCGACGCCGATGAACGAGGCAACACTCTCGACCGCGGGATCCTCGAGCAGGGCCTCCGACAGCGCACGCTGCCGCTCGCCCATCGCCGCGAACGAGATCGACTGTGGTGCCTCGGTGATGCCCTGCAGCGCCCCGGTATCCTGCAGCGGGAAGAACCCTTTCGGAATGAAGACGTACAGCAGGATCGTCAGCAGCAACGTGCCGACCGCCACCGCGAGCGTCTCGGTGCGGTGCCGGAGCACCACTTTCAGCTGCCGGCCGTAGGCCTCGGTCAGCCGGTCGAACGCAGCCCCGAAGCGTCGCAGCCACGGCGGCTCGCGGCTCGCTTCGTGTGGCCGCAGCAGCCGCGCGCACATCATCGGCGTCAGCGTCAGCGACACGATCGCCGAGATGACGATCGAGACCGCGAGCGTGATCGCGAACTCGCGGAACAACCGGCCGACCACCTCGCGCATGAACAGCAGCGGGATCAGCACCGCGATCAGCGACACCGTCAGCGAGATGATCGTGAATCCGATCTGGCGCGCTCCGCGCAGCGCGGCCTCGAGCGGCGCGACGCCTTCCTCGACGTAGCGCGAGATGTTCTCGATCATGACGATCGCGTCGTCGACCACGAAGCCGGTGGCGATGGTCAGCGCCATGATGGTGAGGTTGTTGATCGAGAACCCGGCGAGATACATCACGCCGAAGGTCCCGACCAGCGACACCGGCACGACCACGCTCGGGATGATCGTCGCGCGCAGGTTGCGCAGGAACAGGAAGATCACGAGAACCACGAGGCCGATCGATAGCGCGAGTTCGAGTTGCACGTCGTGCACCGAGGCGCGGATGGTCGTCGTGCGATCGGCGAGCTGCGTGACCTGCAACGCGCCGGGCAACGCCGCCTGCAGCTGCGGCAGCAGCTTCTTGATTCGGTCAACCGTCGCGATCACGTTGCTGCCGGGCTGACGCTGGACGTTGACGATCACTGCCGGCACAGTCCGGCCGCCGACGCCCGCCCAGGCGGCAAGCTTCGCGTTCTCGGCGCCGTCGATGATCCGGCCGACGTCGGTCAGGCGGATGGCGGCGCCATTCTTGTAGGCCAGTACGATCTGGCGGTAGTCGTCCGCCGTGCGCAGCTGGTCGTTGGCGTCGAGGGTCGAGGCCTGGGAGCTGCCGTCGAAGCTGCCCTTCGCCTGGTTGACGTTGGAGTTGCCGATGGCGGTGCGGACGTCCTCGAGCGTCAGGCCGGCGGCGGCGAGCGCCACCGGGTTGATCTGGATTCGCACCGCCGGGCGCTGCCCGCCCGCGATCGAAACGAGCCCGACGCCGGGCACCTCGGACAGCTTCGGGGCGAGCCGCGTGTCGACGAAGTCCTCGATGGTCGGCAGAGGCAGCGTCTGGGAGGTGATCGCGAGCGTCATGATCGGCGCGTCGGCCGGGTTCACCTTGGCGTACACCGGCGGCATCGGCAGGTCGGTCGGCAGGAAGGTGGCGGCGGCATTGATGGCCGCCTGGACTTCCTGCTCGGCGACGTCAAGGGTGATGTCGAGCGAAAACCGCAGCGTGATCACCGACGCGCCGCCGGAGCTCGTCGACGACATCTGCAGCAGTCCCGGCACCTGGCCGAACTGCCGCTCGAGCGGCGCCGTGATCGCCGAGGTCACTACATCGGGGCTGGCGCCCGGATAGAGGGCTGTGACCTCGATCGTCGGGTAGTCGACCTCGGGCAGCGCTGAAACGGACAGGGACAGGTAGCCGATCGCCCCCGCGAGCACGATCGCGACCATCGCCAACGAGGTCGCGACCGGCCGGAGGATGAAGAGCCGCGACGGGTTCACTGCGCGCTGCCGGCCTGGTCCCGCGAGGGTCGGTTGCCGCCCGGCTCGCGCGGCCGGTCATTGCCGCGGGCATTGGCGTGGTCCTGGCCGCTCTTGTCGGTGCCGTTCCAGTGGTCCTTGCGCTTGGTGGGCGCGCCAGCCGGCGCCTCGACCGCGACTGCGACCTTGGCGCCGTCCTTCAGCTTGTCCGTGCCGTCGACGACGATGCTGTCGCCGGGCTTGAGCCCCTTCGTGATGGCAACGGTATCGCCGTTCGCGGCGCCGACCGCGACCGTGCGAATGCTGACGGTCGAGTCCTCACCGACGAGGTACACGAAGGTACCGGGCGTGCCACGCTGCACGGCAGCGCCGGGAACCAGCGTCTGGTTGTCCAGCGTCGCGATCGTGATCCGAGCATTCACGAACTGGTTCGGAAACAGCTGTCCGTCCTTGTTGTCGAAGATCGCCTTCAGCTTGACGGTGCTGGTCGAGAGGTCGACGACGTTGTCGGCGCTCTCAAGCCGTCCAGTCGAGAGCAGCGTCTTGCCGTCGCGATCGAAGGCGTCGACGCGCAGCACCTGGCCGGACTGCCAGCGACGCGCGATCTCGGGCGCCCGGTCGGCCGGCACCGCAAAGATCACGTTGATGGGGCGTGTTTCGGTCAGCACGACGACGCCATTCGTGTCCGCGGCGTGCACCATGTTGCCGACGTCAACCTGGCGCAGTCCGACGCGACCGGAGATCGGCGCCGTGATGCGCGTGAACTCGCGATTGAGGCGGGCGCTTGCGACCGCCCCCTGGTCGGCCTGCACCGCGCCGACGTACTGGTGGACGAGCGCGGCCTGGTCGTCGACCTGCTGCTTCGCGATCGAGTCCTGTTCCAGCAACGTCTGGTAGCGGTCGAGGTCGCTCTTGGCGATCGCGAGCTGGGCCTGGTCGCGCGCCAGTTGCCCCTGCGCCTGCTCGAGCGCCGCGTCAAAGGGGCGGGGGTCGATCTCGGCGAGCACGGTGCCGGCCTTCACCTCGCGGCCTTCGTCGAAGTCGATCTTGACGAGCAGGCCATCGACGCGCGCCCGGACGATCGCCGTGTTGCGTGCGGTCACCGTGCCGAGCGCATCCAGCACGGCGTCGATCGGGCCGGTTCGCGCCTGGGCCACCCGAACCGAGACGGGCGCGCCGCCTCCGCCGCGCCGGGCGCCGGCCATGCCCCCCGTACCGGGGCCTCCGGTCGGGTCGCGCCAGCGGGTCCAGTAGACGGAGAACGCCACGATCGCGATCACCGCGACGGCACCGAGGATCCGGAGGTTCTTCTTGTTCACTGATTCACCCGAAAACGACGGCCGGGAAGCCCGGACCTGCCGGGCTCCTTAAGTATTGAATTCATTTTCCCATGCGGTGGGGCGCCGTCAGGCACGGTCGGCCGCAAAGTCATGTCAAGAAACCCCTGCCGAGGCAGAAGTCTCGGCCGGGAGCCGGGCCGCAGCGCCAATCAGCGCTGGGTCCGGCCGTGCCTCGACTGAGGCTCGAGGTACCCGTGCCAGAATGCGCCGGCGGCGATCCAAACGGGCCGCTCACGAACCGCCGGAGCCGACTCGTTGCCCGTCACGATCTTTCACAATCCTCGCTGCGGTACATCGCGCGACGTGCTGGCGCTGATCCGCGCAACGGGGACTGAGCCGGTCATCGTCGACTACCTGCGCGAGCCGCCGCCGCGAGCGGTCTGGGAGGCACTCGCGCGTCGTGTTGGCGGCGGCGCGCGTGCCTTGCTGAGGCAGAAGGAGCCTCGGTACGCGGAACTCGGGCTCGATGCGTTGCACTGGACAGAGGCGGAACTGATCGACGCGCTCGTCGCCAATCCCGTGCTGCTCAATCGTCCCGTGGTCGTCACGGACCGCGGCGCATGCGTGTGCCGGCCGGCGGAACTCGTGCGCGCGATACTTTGACAGGAACGTTCGGCGCGTCGAAGCCTCGCCGCGACTTGGGTGAGCGCTGTGGCCTACGAACGCGTGGCCCTGGAATTTACCGCCGCGGACTCTGAATCGGTGCCTGCACGGCGACCGCGCGCCAGGCATCTCAAGTCGGCTCGCATGAGAACGGCCGATTGGCTCGGTGCCGACGACCTTCGCCCGATTGTTGCTACATCATTGTTTAGCCGTGAGTTTTGTTCGCTACTTGGAATCATCGCGGGCACGTGTCTTGTGCATGAATGCGGCTGAAAGCCTGCCGCGCGCTGGGCAACGATGCGCCGGAGAGAGAGCCGGAGGACCGGGAGTCCGAACCGCTCTCGGCGCCTTGCGGGGGCGCTATATAGTCTTCAGCCCGCGCGAGTCCGGTGTTCGCGCCGTCGAGTCACGGGTATGAGTGCCTTCCGTTCGCCCGCCATCGCCTATGCCCTCGTCTCCGCCGCCCTGTTCGGCGCGAGTACGCCGATGGCCAAGTTGTTGCTGCGTCACGGCGACCCGTGGCTGATTGCCGGACTGCTGTATGTGGGCTCGGGACTGGGACTCGTCGCTTTTACGATCCTGCGGCGTCGCTTGTCGGAAGCGCAAGCGGAGGCTTCTCTGAGATCGCAGGATGTTCCCTGGCTGATCGCCGTGATCGCGTGCGGTGGGATCGTCGGTCCCGTCCTGCTGATGTTCGGTCTCGCGGTCACGGACGCGGCGACCGGCGCACTGCTGCTCAATCTGGAAGGCATCGCCACCCTGGTCCTCGCCTGGGTTGCATTCCGGGAACCCGTCGACCGGCGGCTCCTGGTCGGAGCGGCTGCAATCGTGCTGGGCGCACTGCTGCTTTCCTGGGGCGGCGGAGCGATCGCGCTGCGCTCGGGGGCCATCCTGATTGCAGCGGCATGCCTCGCCTGGGGCATCGACAACAACCTTACGCGCAAGCTCTCGGGCGCGGATCCCGTGCAGATCGCGCTCGCGAAGAGCCTCGTGGCGGGCCTCGTCAATCTCGCTCTTGCGCTCAGCTTGCGTCGCGCCTCCGTACCCTCAGCCTCTGAGTTGGTCGGCTGCCTGCTGCTCGGCGCGATCGGCTATGGCGCCAGCCTCGTGTTGTTCATCCAGGCGCTGCGCCACCTCGGAACGGCGCGGACTGGCGCCTACTTCTCGACCGCACCGTTCATCGGTGCGGCGATTGCGATTCCACTTTCTTCCGCGCCCGTGGGCTGGCCGCTGATCGTGGCCGGTCTTCTGATGGGGATCGGCGTGTACCTGCATGCGACCGAAGTCCACGGCCACGAGCACACGCACGAGCCGCTGCGCCATTCACACCGTCACTCGCACGACGACCACCACCGGCACGAACACGCGGACGGCGATCCGGCGGGCGAGCCGCACACGCACGAGCACGTGCATGGTTTCCTCAGACATCATCATGCGCACTTTCCGGACATCCATCACCGGCACGACCACTGACGTCGAGGCGGCGACGCGGCGATGAATGCGGCGAGGAAGTCCGACGCACGTCCGGTGCCTGCACGACTCAGTGCGGCCCCGCCGGGCGCTCGAGCTCGAAGAGCAGCTGCGAGACACGGTACTCGAGAGCATTGCGAGCCGCCGCGTAGTCGGCACCCGCCGCCGGAATGTCCGGCCAGCGAACGACGGACCCTGTCAGTCTGGCGAGGTCCTCAGGCTCGAGGTTGATCGCGACGACGCGACGCGCCGCGATGGATTCCGGAGCCGCGACCGCCGCGGCCTGGAATCCTGAGACGTCAAAGCCGTCCCGTACGAGACCATCCGCCACACCCCCCGGCACGCCCATCTCCGGCCTGACACCGCGGGCCACCGCCCGCAGGGTCGAATGGTGTCGGACGGCTTCCCGGTTGAAGAGATCGGCCGCCATCAAGCTCTTCGCATTGCCGTGCTCACAGACAAATACGACGGTCGGAGCAGATTCCGGAGGCGCGGCTTCGCGAACGAAGCAGCCGGCAAGGAGCGCTGCGACGAGGGAGCAACACAGGATGATCCGGCCGCGTGGCAGACGCGCGAAGCGTGTCGACGGTGTCATCGATGCTCGAGAGCCCGGTAGTCCAAGGTCACGGTGGCGACAAGGCTGTTGCTCCGGTCCCCGAAGATCGTACCCACTCTCGCGCGCGCCATGTTCCGCACGTAGGCGACGTCGACGTTGATCGGGGACCACTTGAATGACACGCCGGCGGTCGGAGAAGTTTCATCGACGCCGAATCGGACGACGTATCGCCGATTCAGGAGGGCCTGCTCAAAGCCGATGTTGGGTTCGCGGGAGGTCGTGTGGCCGCCGGCAATCGAGTTGCGCTTCTCGAGCCGCGTACCCCCGACGTCTATCAGCGCACCCGGCCAGGGTGCGTAGGAGCCTCCGAGCCGGAGCTCCGTTGATCGTGCCAAGCCTTCGCTTGTGCCCGTCGCGTCGATGCGCCGCTCGAGATCATTATTCAGCAGCAGCCGCGCGCCGAGCATGAATTGCTCGGCCGGCTGCCAGGCGAGGCCGAACCCGCCGGAGGGGCGCCAGTCGGTCTCATACCGGACCACGATCGCCGGCGTCGCGAGCGAGGCGGCATCGAAGTGCGAGCGCTCGTAGGCCAGCAGGATGCCGGCCGAGACCCCGTGCCCGAGCGGCAGGGCGATCTTCGAGAACAGCGCATTGTCCACGCCGCTGCCGCGAACGGCGACGGGACCTTGGCCGAGACCCGGCGAGCGCAGGTTGAAGCGGACTTCATCCGAGCGCTCGGAGAGCGCGATTAGGTAGATCGCAAGGTCATTCCACAGTGAGGGCGTGGTCGCACCGACGGCCGCGAAGTGGAAGTCGTTTCCGTTCGAATAGGAGGTATCGCCATAGTCGGCAAGCACCGTACCGGCGTCCTTCCAAACGAGCCCGTAGCTCCCCCAGGTAGCTCCGTCGCCACCAAAGCCGATTGACCTAACGCCCTTCTTGATTTGGCCCGACGCGAAGTCCCGCATGGCGAGCTCGGGCGAGTCGGCGGTCGCAGTCGCCGCCCCAACGACGATGAGCAGTGCCGTCGCGGCACGAGCCGACCGGAGCATTATGTTCCGGGCGCCCGGCTCGAGCGCTCAAGCCGTGACCCGACGATGTCCCAGTGGAGATTGGCGAAGAACGCGTCGATGTACTTGGCTGCCGCCGCGCCGTAGTCCATCTGATATGCGTGCTCGTACATGTCCAGGACGAGAAGCGGGGTCGTGTCGACCGGTCCCGTCGCATGGTCCGCCATCCAGTAGTTCTCGAGCAGCGCGAGCGAATGGTTCCAACCGAGGATCACCCAGCCGGATCCACCGCCGAGACCCTGGCCGATCTTGCGGAACTCCGCTTCCCAGGCATCAAACGTGCCGAAGCTGTCCGCGATGGCGGAACGCACCTTCGCCGGCGCCTTGCCGTCACCGCCGAGATTTCCGAAGTAATGCTCGTGCAGGACGACAGACCCCGTGCGCATCAGCTGCTCGCGCTTGAGTCCGGCGAAGACATAGGGAGGAGTGCCGGAATCGTCTCGTGCCTGTGCCAGCCGTCCGCGAACGACGTTGAGAGCCTTGACCGCGCCACCGTAGTTGTTTTCCCAGTGGGACTGGATGAGTCGCTCGGAAATTCCTCGCAGGCTCTTCGGATCGAAGGGCAGGGGTACGGGCGCGTGCGCATCGTCGTAGGCGCGGGCCTTCGTGCTCGTCGCAGGATCCCCTGCGGCGATGGTTCCGGAACCGACGAGGAGGGCTGCGCCCGCAGTCCCCAGGAACTCCCTGCGCGTCCTCGCGGTCATGGCTGCTTCTCCTGCCGGATTCGGTCCGGGATCCGTCGGTGCCGCTCGCGGTCGAGCGATCGGCGCCGCGAATGGAGGTCGTCGTAGCTCGCCAGAGCTTCCCGAACAAGCGCCAGCTCAGCCGCAACTTTGGTCCCGAAACCGCAGCTGATGGCCTGGAGGTCCGGAATCTCGGGCGCACAGTGAAGAGTATTCGTGTCGGCCGCCCGAACGATTAAGGCAGGACGCGCGAGCCTGGTCCAACTCCACCCAAATCGGACATTTGAATCCGGCGCAAAGGGGACATCTGTATATCGCCTCTACAAGCAGACTTCGCATAATCTATCTTATGTGAAATTACTCAAGAGCACGAATCGCTGACCTCGGAATCCCACGTCCGAGCAGCGCCGAGCCCCTCACTCACACTTCGGCTTGTACGGCTCCCCGACGTCGAGTTCTCGTACGATCGCGACCAATCGGCGCACGTTCGAGAACGTATCGACCAGGATCAGCTTATTCACACAAGGGCTCGCCGCAAGGTGCGCGCCCTGCGGCATCAGTGGACGCAGAAGCGGCACGAGCTGAGCGGCCGAGACGTTGCGGACCGTCACGACCATGCTGACGATCTCGCTTGCGGGCCGCGTGTCCTTCTCGGTCACGGTGGGGATCGCCATCGTCCGGACGTTGCTGTCCGGAACCACCTGCGTGTAGCCGCCGTCCTCGACCGCAGCGAAGCCGTACGCATGCAGCACCGTCACGAGATCCGCGTACGTCAGCGATGCCGGATCCTGGCCAGCGAGAACCACCTCGGCGCTCACGCGCGGATCGACGACGAAGCGCTTGCCGGTCTTCTTCGCGACCGAGTGTATGAGCCGCAGCAGCGGGACCCCGGACTCGGCTGACGCCGGCGCGGAAGTCTCCGGCGCGGCAGGCTGCGCGGCGGCCATCCCGGCCACGGTGCAGGCGCAGAAAGCGAGCACGGGTAGCGTGCGCATGATCGGTCCCTCGGTCCAAGAGAGCGCCTAACCTAGCACCGGTCCGTACCCGCGGATGCCTCGTCACGAAGCGGGTCCCGCGCCCTGCGCGACGGCGTGGCCGGCCGGCGCCGTGCGCTATAGTCGATGCGGTGCGGCGTCGGCGGCCGCGGCGCGAGGAGCGAGACCCCGCTCATGGCAGGTTGGCTCGCAGTGCTGGCCGCGTCGGTGCTCGGTGCGACGACCGACACCGCGGTCGTTGCGCTCCCCGCCTCCGGCCAAGCCCTCTTCGAACGCCAGTGGCAGCCGGCGCGCCCGGACGGTGGCGGCGACGGCCTCGGCCCGCTCTACAACGCGCCGTCCTGCGGCTCCTGCCACAGCGATGCGACCCATGGGCACGGCCCGCTCTCCGATGGCGTGGTGCCGGCGGCGCTCGTGATCACGCTCGAGGCCGCATCGTCCGAGGCCCGCACGGAGCCGGCCGGCGATCCTGTCTACGGCCACGTCTTCAACAGCGCGGCCGTCGAGGGCGTGCGCGCGGAAGGCACCGTGACCGTCCGCTATCACGAGCTCGCCGGCACCTATTACCCGGGCGGGACCCGCTGGAAGATCCGGGTGCCCGAGTATCGGTTCGAGACGTTGAACTACGGTCCGCTGGCCACCCGGACCGTCATCAAGCCCCGCCTGGCCCCTGCCCTCTTCGGCGTCGGACTCCTCGAGGCGGTTCCGGACGACGCGATCACCCGCGGTGCCGCCGGTGCGCGGCTCGCCTGGCAGTGGCGCCATGGCGCGAGGTACCTCGGCCGCTTCGGCTGGCAGTCGGCTTCGCTCTCCGTGCGGGACCAGGTGACGAAGGCGTTCGCCAATGAAATGGGGCTGACGACGCCTGATCGCGCGCACGACGACTGCACCGGGCGGCAGCCGTGCGCCGAGCCACCGCCCGGGCCGCCCGAGGTCGACGAGGCCTCGGTCGCGGCACTGGTCGAGTACGTAAAGTCGATCGAGGTTCCGCCCGCGACACACGCGCAGGAAGAGGACGCCGAGGGCCGGCGGATCTTCGCGGCCATCGGCTGCCCGAACTGCCACCGTCCCGAACTACCCGTCGAGCGCACCGCGCCCGACGGTACGCGAGTGACGGGGACGATTTCGCCGTACACCGACCTGCAGGTGCACGACCTCGGGCACGGCATGGCCGATCGCGACAGCACCGGTCGCGTCGTGCCGAGCCGCTGGCGCACGGCGCCCCTGTGGGGCATCGGCTTTCGGATGTCGCGGCCCGAGCGGCCGGTGTTCCTCCACGATGGCCGGGCGCGCACGGTCGAGGAAGCGGTGCTCTGGCACCTGGGTGAAGCGACGAGCGAGCAGCGGTTGTTTGGCGAGCTCTCGCCCTACCGGCGCGCGATCCTGCTGCACTGGCTCGAGACGCTGTGACCGCCGGCGGCGTTCAGCGGTAGCGCAGCGCCCGCCGCACGCCGGTCGAGGCCATCCGGTAGCTCTCGTCGGCGATCCGCACCAGGTCGCGGCCGCGGTTCTTGGCCTCGTACAGGGCAACGTCCGCGCGCGCGATGATCTCGTCGAGGGACTTCAGCATCTCGTCGTTGGTCGCGAGGCCGGCGCTGAAGCTCACCCGCAACTCGAGCGCGGTCGGCGGCAGCGGGATCGACAGCGCCGCCTCGCGCAGCGTCTGCACGTGCGCGAGGGCTGCGTCGAGCGCGGTGTCCGGCATCACCAGCAGGAACTCCTCGCCGCCCCACCGGCCGAGCGTGAACGTCGCCGGCAGGCAGCGCCGTCCGATGTCCGCGAAGCTCTTCAGTACGCGGTCGCCCGCGGCATGGCCGCAGCGATCATTGATCGCCTTGAAGTGGTCGAGATCGATCAGCGCGATGGTCGTCGGCTCGGGCAGCGTTGCCGCGCGCGCGAGCGCCTCGGTCGCGATCTCGGCGGCGCGCCTGCGGTTCGGCAGGCCGGTCAGGCCGTCGAAACAGGCGAGCTCGTAGAGCTGGCGGCGGTGACGCGCCGTCAGCGACAGGATATAGACCAGCAGCCCGAGCAGCAGGAGCGCACCCACGGCCGCGAACCCGGCCCAGCGCCACTGCTCCTTCTGGCGCTCCGCGCGCTCCTGCAGCAACGCCAGCTCGCGCTGCAGCGTGACGTTGTGCTCGGCGGCACGGTCCGCGCCGAAGCGTGCGCGCAGCGTCGCGGCCGCGCGATTGCGGTCGGCGTCGTTGACCTGCACGTAGCGCCGCACGAACTCGCTCTGGTCGGCGTACGCCGCCGGGTAGTTGCCGAGCGTGGCCTGCGCCATCGAGCGCAGCCGGTAGACCTCCGGCAGCTTGCGCTGCGAAGTGTCGGCGCCGGCGTGGTCGAGCACGCCGTTCAGGAGCGCGAGCGCCCGCGCCGGCTGGCCCTCGGCGAGCTCGATCTGCGCGACCAGCGTGCGCGCCTCCTTCACGAGATCGGTCGAGCCGGCGGCCGCGAAGCTCCGCTGCGCGTCCTGGCAGTGGCGCCGCGCGACGCCGTACTGCTTCAGCTGTATCTGGGCCTCGCAGACCCGCAGGTCGGCGAACGCGACGCCCTGCTCGTCGTGCAGCACCGTGCTGAGCTCGCGCGCGCGCGTGAACTCCTCGAAGGCGCCCTCATAGTCGTGGGTCGCGGTCAGGATCTCGCCGCGGCGGAAGCGCGCGGTCGACAGCGACTGCGCCGCGCCGTGCGCGAGGTCCCAGTCGATGACCTCCTGGTTCATCGCGAGCGCCTGCTCGAAGTCGCGGGTCGCGAGGAACACCAGGTTGAGCGCGATCGCTGCCTGGATGCGGGCCGGCGTCGGCTCGCCCGCCGCGAGCGACTGGTAGGCCTGGGTCAGCGGCACGATCGCGAGGTCGTCGCGATTCTGGTAGTGCCGCAGCCGCCCCAGCGTGACGAGCAGGCAGGTAGCCGCCGGCGTACCCGGCTGCTGGAACACCCGTGCGGCGTCGATCGTTGTGATGCCAGTCTTGAGCCCTTCCTCGTCGAAGACGTTGCCGAAGTAGACGCTCAGCAACCGCAGGTGGACGGGGTCGGTGCGCGCGGTCGCTAGCTTGAGTCCCTTTTGGGCCGCCTCGCGCGCCTCGCCGTCGAGGTCGAGCTCGTCATAGGCGTCGGCCTTCACGGCATAGAGCTCAGCGCGCAGCGCCTGGTCCGGCGAGTTCGCGCGATCGAGCGCGGCCAGACGCAGCTCGATCTCCTCGATCGCCTTGCGGGCGTCCTGCGTGACCATCGCGTCGAGCGCGGCGATCTGCGGGTTGGCGCTCTGGAAGCAGCTGGCGTTGGCGGTCGCCGCGCCGCCGAGCGCGAGCAGCGCGATCGCCGCAACGCGCGACAGCCAGCCCGCGACGCCGGGAAGTCCCGAAGCCGGTGCCACGCAGGAGGGTCGCACGCGCCGCCACGATGCCATTGCGTCATATGCCGTCGACCGGGCATCGAGGTGAAGGGACCACATCACATATTGCAGGGCCGGCGACGTAGGCGAGGCGCCGCGGCCCGCCGCCGCGGTGCGCGCGGCGGTTCTTAAGTGCCAACCGCTTGATTCGGCTGGCGGCGAGCGCAGTGTGCGCCAGCGCACAGTCGGCCGGCGCGCAGGCGCGCCGGACCAACAGGGCGTGCCGCGGCCCGCGCCGCTACGGCGTCGCGAGCGCGACCGGTGCGAGCCGCCCGGCCGTGAGCACGCGGTTGAGCGCCGGCAGGTCCTCACCGATGAGCCGCGCGAGCTCCCCGTCCACCTGCGCGGACTCGGCCTCGTAACCCTTGAGGAGCTCGAGCTGCGTGTCGGTCGGCGCGAAGTCCGCGCCGCCGGCGACGTCGCCGGCGCCCGTGCCGACCTCGGCATTGAGCCAGATCAGGTTGAGGTAGAGCCCGTAGGGCTCGACGAAGTACTTGTCGTCGCTGTTGCGCAGCGCGCGCGAGACGAGCCGCGCCTCGATAGCCTCGAGCCGGTGCTCGAAGCCGGTGACGGCCGCGCGCATCGCCTCGGCCTGCTCGCGCTCGGCGCTACCCGGTACCCGCGGCGGCGCGGCCGGCGGCTCCGGCCAGTCGTCGTCATCGTCGGCAGCGGAGGCGGCGGGCGTGGCCGACACCACCGCCTTCGGCGGCGCCAGCATCGCGTTCACGACCTCGAGCTGCTTGCGCAGCCACTCGAGCCGGTTGACGGCGTCGGCGGCATGGCTGATGCCATCGCGGATCCGCAGCAGGGTCGCGACCGACTGTGCAAGCTCTGCATCCGAACCTGGCGCCTTCGGGTCGCGCAGCACGGTCAGCGGCTGCGCCTCGGCCAGGCCGTCGACCTCGACGCGCACGCTGTAGCGCCCGGCGAGCGCGACCGGGCCCACTTCCGCCGGCTTCGAACCCCAGTGGGTGATCGGCCGCGAGTCCGCGTCGCGGAAGCGCGGCTCGAGCCAGATGTGCGCATTGTCCGGCGCGAGCGAGCGCAGCGCGACCACGCGCGGTGACTCATAGTGCAGGTCCCAGCGCACGCGGTTGAGCCCGGCCTGTCCCTTCTGCTCGAGCTCACGCACCGTGCGGCCCTCGCCATCGAGGATCCGGATCTTGACCGGGCCCTTCGGTGCGGACTTCAGTGAGAAATTCACGATCGCCTGGGGCGCGCGCACGAAGCGATACGCCGGGCGCGGTTCGAAGACGCGCAGGGCCGGCTCCGCGCGGTTCTTCGCCAGCTGCTCCAGCGGCGAAATGTCATCGAGGATGTACAGGCCGCGCCCGTAGGTCGAGACCACGAGGTCGTGGAACCCGGGCTGCACGACGGCCCAGGTGACCGGCGCGTGCGGCAGCCCCGTGGCGAGCGCGGTCCAGTGCTCACCGTCGTCGATCGAGTAGTACGCGCCGTTGCCGGTGCCCGCGAACAGCAGCCCCGGCGCGTTGGCGTCGTCCGCCACGACTTTCACGTAGCCGAGGGCGTGGCGCGGCAGGTTGCCGCTGACGCGCTTCCAGGTCTTGCCGAAGTCCGCGGTCTTGAAGATGAACGGGTCACGGTTGTCGGCGAGATGCAGGTCGACGCTGACGTACGCGGTCCCGGCATCGGTACTCGACGGCGCGATGCTCGTCACCGTCCCGAGCGGCGGCAGCCCGGCGATGTTCTTCGTGACATTGGTCCAGCTGGCGGTGCCGTCGCGCGTCAGCCAGACCTGGCCGTCGTTGGTGCCCGCCCAGATCAGGCCCTTCTGCGCCTTGGACGGCGCGATCGCAAATACGACCTCGCCGTAGAACTGGCCGAGGTTGTCGCCGACGATCCCGCCCGAGCCGACGATGTGCGCCGGGTCCTGGGTCGAGAGGTCCGGGCTCACGACCGACCAGCTCTGGCCGGCGTTGGTCGTGCGGAACACCACCTGGCAGCCGTAGTAGACCGTGTTGTGGTCGAACGGATCGATGGCGAGCGGTGGAGTCCAGTGGCAGCGGTACTTCAGGTGGGTCGGCGGCGAGTCGAGCGTGTGCATCCACGGGCTCACCGAGCGCGCCTCCTTGTAGCGCGCGTCCCAGCGCGTCACCGTGTTGCCGTAGCAGGTCGCCCAGACGACGTTCGGATCGACGGTGTCGGGCATCGTGAATCCCGACTCGCAGCCTCCCATGTGCTGGTCCCAGCCGCCGCCCGGGGTGTCCATCGGCACGGCCGGGCCGCGCATGTTCCCGTCGTCCTGCATGTTGCTGTAGAAGTAGTACGGCACCTGGTTGTCGACGGCGACGTGGTACATCTGGCCGATCGGCAGCTGCACGCGGTGGAAGCCGCGGCCATGGACGTTCGTGATGATCATGCCGGCGTCGTCGGTGATCACGAAGCGATCAGCATTGGTCGGATCAAACCAGATGTCGTGCGTATCACCGCCCCAGCGCGTCTCGTGGAAGTTCTCGCCGCCGTCGAGCGACTGGTGGAACGAGCTGTTGGCGACCAGCACCTCGTTGTCGCTGGCCGGTGAAACGGCGATGCGTACGTAGTAGCCGGCGCGGCCGATCAGCGCGCGCTGGTAGTTGACCACCTTCCAGTGCTCGCCGGCGTCGTCGGAGCGCCACAGCGAGCCCTGGTCGGCCGTCTGGATAAGCGCGAACATGCGATTCGAGTTGGTCGGCGCGATCGCCACGTCGATCTTGCCGACCGGCGGATGCGGCAGCCCGTGCTCCTCGACCCGGGTCCACTTCGAGCCGCCGTCGCGGGACAGGTACACGCCGCTGCCGGGACCGCCGCTGAACTCGCCCCAGGTGTGCATCTCGACCTGCCAGAGCCCCGCAATCAGCGTGCGCGGGTTGTGCGGATCGAGCGCGAGGCCGGAGCAGCCGACGTTGTCGCCGCCGAACAGCACCCGCTCCCAGTGATGGCCGCCGTCGGTCGTGCGATAGACGCCGCGCTCCACCTGCGGACCGGTCGCGCGGCCGAGCACGCAGGCATAGACGATGTCGGCGTTGGTCGGGTGGATGACGATGCGGCCGATGCGGCCGGAGTCCGGCAGGCCCATGTTCGACCACGTGCGGCCGGCGTCGGTCGACTTATAGATGCCGTTTCCCATCACGTCGCTGTCGCGGATCATCCAGGCCTCGCCCGTGCCGGCCCAGACGATGCTCGGATCGGAGGGCGCTACCGCGAGCGCGCCGATCGCGGCGGCGGACTCCTTGTCGAAGATGGGCGTAAAGGCGTTGCCGCCGTCGGTGGACTTCCAGATGCCGCCGGACGCGGCGCCCGCGTAGTAGGTCGACGGGTCGCCGGGAACGCCGGCGACGGCGGCGATGCGATTGCCGACTCTCGGCCCGACGAAGCGGAACCGCAGCGGACCGTCGTCGGGACCGTCCGCCGGTTCCGCGGCCGCGAATGCCGGTACGCTGATCCAGAGACCGAGCGCGATGACCCACGCGCCGCGCAGCTTCTTGTGGCTCACGTCGTTACCTCCCCCGAAAGTCTGCGCACCTTACGCCGATCGCCGCGGGCTTGCCTGAATGCGGCCCCGCAGACGACGACGGCGCGGCACCTGCGTGCCGCGCCGCCCGCTCGAGCGCCGGCTGGGCTACTTGGCGGCGTCCTTGACGCACTTCTTCGTGAAGCTCGTCTTGGCCGCGCCGTGCAGCTTCTTCTCGTCCGCCTGGGCCTCGCACTGTTCCTTCGCGGAGGCGACTTTGGCCTCGCGCTCGCACTTCTTCATGAAGCTCGTCTTCGCCGCACCCGCCAGGTGCTTGTCGGTCGCCTTCGCCTCGCAACCCGACTCGGCGGCGCTCGCCGCGAAGGACACGCCCGCGCTCGCGAGCAGGATGGCAATCAGCAGTGATTTCACGGGGTCTTTCCTCCCTCGGTAGTGACTGGATCATCCGGTCGCGGCCGATTGCACCAGCCCGCCGGCGCCGGTGCAAGACGGGCCGGCCCTAGTCGCGTCGTGCCCGGCCAAGGGTCGGTGCGAGCGCCGCGAGCCCGGCGCGGAACTCGCGCGCACCCCCCATCGACGGGTGCCGCAGCGTCGCGGCCGGTTCGCGACCCAAGCCGCGCAGCGTTCGCTCGGCGACCTTGCCCACCGCGACCAGGCACGCGCGGGGGAAGGCGTCGAGTACGCCATCGAGCACCGGGCGTCCCGACTCGAGCTCGGCCCGCGTCGGGGCGCGGTTCGAGTAGGTGGCACCGGGCTTGAACGGATGCCACGCAAAAGCGTTCCAGAGCACCGTGCTGCCCGCGAGACCGAGCGCCTGCAGTGCACCCCAGACGACGGTCGCGGACGGTTCGCACCACGGCCGCGGCCGCGTCGTCAGCCGGACCGTGGCCCGGCCGACCCGCGGCACGGCGCCCGCCAGCAGCAGCTTCTCGTTCGTGAACGCCATGCCGGAGAAGTGACAACCCTGGTAACCGGAAGCTTCGCCGATCAGCACGAGGCGCGCCGGAACCTCGAAATGCGCTCGCAGGCGCTCGAGGCGCGCGGCGGGACCGGTTCCTTCGCCGCGCGCATCGAGCGGGTCGCGTTCCGCCCAAGGGTTGAACACGTGCGGCGCGCGAAAGCGCACCAGCTCGTCGAACGGAATTCCCACCCGCGCCCTCCCGCCTCGGCCGTTGAGCGGCGGATTGTAAGCAACGGCCGCCGCGGGGCGCCCGCCCGCGCTATCCTGCGGGCCCAATCCGCAGAGCGCCTGGAGGCTACGTGCGCCGTTTCATCCTCGGCATCGCCCTGGCGACCGCCTTCCCCGCCGCGTTCGGCGCGAGCCCCGTCCCGACACCCGTCTACACCGACCCGCCGCACGATGCCGCGCATCCGGCGACCATGGTGGTGCTCCACATCCCGGTCGGCGGCGTCGCGATCAACGGGGTCGCCTACCTCCCGGCAGGTGCCGGCCCGCATCCGCTGCTGCTGATCTGCCACGGACTGCCCGGGAACGAGAAGAACCTCGACTTGGCGCAGGCCGCGCGCCGCGCGGGCTGGACCGCCGTGACCTTCAACTACCGCGGCTCCTGGGGCAGTCCGGGCACGTTCAGCTTCAGCGGCAACCTCGTCGACGCGGCCGCCGTGCTCAGCTACCTGCGCGAGCCCGCGAACGCCACGAGCCTTCGCGCCGATCCCGCGCGGATCGTCGTGTTCGGCCACAGCATGGGCGGCTGGGTCGCCGCCAAGACCGCCGAGCGGGATCGCGGACTCGCCGGCGTGATCCTCGCCTCCGCTGCCGACATGTCGCTCGAAGGCGGCAGGTCGCGCGCGGAGCTCGTCGCGATGACCGCCGACAACATGGAGTCGCTCGCTGGCGTGAGCGCCGAGAGCATGGCCGAGGAGCTCGCCGCGAACCGCGCCGCGTACGCGCTGCGCGCGGACGCGGCGGCGCTCGCGCGCACGCCGCTGCTGGTGCTGACCTCCGACGACGGGCTCGCGCCGCAGGCCGACGCGCTGGTCGCGGCCGTGCGCGGCGCGGGCGGCACGCGCGTCACGAGCGTGCACGTCGCGACCGACCACGGCTGGTCGGATCGACGCATCGAGCTCGAGTCACGCGTGCTGCGCTGGCTCGCGCGACTGGGGGAAAGCCGGTAGTCGGGCGCGGCGCGGCTCGTGCCGTTGCCGGGGATGTGCGAGACTAGCGCCGCGGCTGGTTCCCCCCGGCCGCCCCCTCACGCACGCACGGACACCCCCATGCCGTTCACGCCTCGCCCGCTCGCGCGACTCGTCGCCCTCGCCCTGCTCGCCTCGCCGCTCGCGCTCGCCGCCGACCCGGCCGCCACGCCGGCACCGAAGCCTGCGGCAAAGCCCGCGGCCAAGGCCGCCGCGAAGTCACCCGCCAAGCCGGCCGCGGCCGCGCCCAGCCACAGCATCGGCGTGCAGATGGGCGAGAGCCTGCACCGCGCGGGTGTCTCCGATGAGCTCGACTACGACGCCTTCGTCGCCGGGCTCAAGGAAGGCCTGGCCGGCAAGGCCTCGACCGACGAGGACCGGAGCACCGCGCAGCAGTTCATCGGCGAGATCCGCAACCACCTGCTCGAGCACAACCACGCCGCGGCCAAGGCGTTCCTCGCGAAGAACGGCAGCGTCGCGGGCGTGGTCACCACGGCCTCGGGCCTGCAGTACCGCGTCGTCGCCGCCGGCGACGAGAAGGGCGCAGCGCCCGGACCGAACGACAAGGTCACGGTGAACTACCGCGGCAAGCTGCTCGACGGCACGGAGTTCGACAGCTCCTACGCGCGCGGCACGCCGGCGACGTTCCCGGTCAGCGGCGTGATCAAGGGCTGGACCGAGGCGCTGCAGCTGATGAAGCCGGGCGCCAAGTGGCAGCTGTTCGTGCCGCCCGAGCTCGCGTACGACGCGAACTCGCGGCCGCCGATCCCGCCCGGGTCGCTGCTGGTGTTCGACGTCGAGCTGCTCAGCGTCGCTCCGCCGGCACCCGCGGCACCGGCGAACAAGGACTGAAACGGCGCGGCCTCAGAGCGCGGCGCGCAGCGCCGCGATGTGCTCGGGCCCGATCCCGCAGCAGCCGCCGATGATCGTCGCCCCGCGCGCGACCCAGTCGCGCGCGAACGCCGCGTAGCCGGCCGGCGTCAGGTCGGCGCGGATGCCGTGCAGCGTCGCGTTCGCCTCGGCGGACTCTCCCTGCGGTGGGAACGCGTTCGCATAGACCCCGAGACGCGTGCCTGACCCGAGCGCCGCGCGCGCGGCGTCGACCGCGGCACCCATCACTTCCGGCTGGCTGCAGTTGAAGAGCACGGCGGCGGCGCCGAGCGCGGCCGCCGCCCGGGCGGCGTCGGTCACGCTCTCGCCGGAACGCAGCCGCGGCAGCGCGCCCGCCCCGGCGCCATCGGCCAGCGTGTACGAGATCCAGAGCGGCCGCGGATCCGCGCCGAGCACCTCGCGCACCAGCGTCGCCTCGGCAATCGCGCTCAGCGTCTCCGCCTGCCAGTGGTCGACGAAGGGTCCGAGCGCCTCGACGAGCGTCGCGAGCACCGGTCGCGCCACCGCGACATCGAACCAGTCGGGACGGTAGGAGCCGCACGCCGGCGGCAGTGAGCCGGCGACGCGCACCGGGCGGGCGGCGGCACTTGCCGCCTCGCGCGCGAGACTTCCAGAGAGCGCCGCCAGTCGCGCCCCGTCGGCGGCGAAGCGCCCGGCGCCCAGGTGGAACGGCACCACCGCATAGCTGTTGGTCGTGATCACGTCGGCGCCGGCGGCCGCGAAACGCGCATGCACCTCGCGGACCTGGGCCGGCGCCTCGATCAGCGCGAGCGCCGACCACTCCGGCTGGCGGAACGGGGCGCCGATGCGCAGCAACTCGCGGCCGGTCCCCCCATCCAGCAGGGTCACCCCGGTCACGACCCGACCACCCTGAAAATCGCCGAAATCGAACCTGCGAAACGGTCCTGGACCGCCCTATGAGCGGCCCTGATCGGCGTGATCCGAATCACATTTTTGTCATTTATTTTCAAAAGCTTGCGATTCCGAGTTCACGGTCAGGAGACGTTCATGTTGCAGTGCGATAATGATGGGAGATTCGAAGTTCAGGAGACGCACATGGAACTCATCATCCTCTCGACGCTTGCCGCCGCCGTGATCCTCGCGGCCGAGTTTGGCGAGCTGTTCGGCGGCGGCCTCGTCCGCGGGACGGCCGAGCCGCAGCACGGTGCCCGCACGGCGACCGTGACCGACCTCGGCGTACGCGCCGCGGCCTCTGTCCACGGCGCCGAGGACTCGCTCGACCGCGCCGCCTGAAGCACGACCCCGTGCCCCCCCGGCACGGACCGCCGCGGCGGTCCGTCGGGGGGGCGGCGACCCGGGACCCGGGTCGCCGCGGCAACCTCAGCGCTTCGCGAGCAGGTTGCGGATCTCTTCCAGCAGCACTTCCTGACGCGGCGGCGGCGGCGGTACCGCCGGCGCGGGCGGCGGCGCCTTCTTGAGCTGGTTGATGCCGCGAATCGCCAGGAAGATCACGAAGGCGATGATCAGGAAGTCGACCACCGACTGAATGAAGGCGCCGTACTTCAGGAGCACCGGCTCGCCCTTCGCCGTCGTGGAGATCGTCACCGCCAGCGTCGAGAAATTCACGCCACCCGTCAGCACCCCGACCACCGGCATGATGATCGAGTCGACCAGCGACGAGACGATCTTGCCGAAGGCCCCGCCGATCACGACACCGACCGCCAGGTCGATGACGTTGCCGCGCATCGCGAATTCTTTGAATTCCGAAGCCAGACTCATGGTCACTCCCCTTACTTTATGGTGTAGACGACGTTGATCGTGGTCAGCTGGTCCATCCGCTTCGTGCCCGGCGCCGGGTCCGTGTTGTAGCGGATGCCGTAGCCGAACGATAGCGCGAGCCGGTCCGACATGCTGACCTGAACGCCGAAATCGTTCGCGACCGAGGTATTGGCCGAGCCGGCTTCGATCAGCAGCTTGTCCAAGATCTTGGTGGTCGACGTGGCCTTGAACTCGTAGTTGAGGCCCGCGGTCCCCACGGCGTTGCCGCTCGCCTCGCCCTTGATGCGCTGGATGACCTGGCCGGCGTCGTCCTTGATCAGCTCCTCGGGCCGCAGCCGCCGATAGCCGACGCCGAGCGTACCGGCGAGCTTGGTACGGTCCGTGTCGATGAACTTGTAGCCGAGGCCGCCCGACAGCGTCGCCTGGTAGTCGAAGCCGCTGAACAGGTCGCGCTCGCCGCGCAGCGCCCCGAACCAGTACAGGCGCTCGCTGACCTTGCGGTCGAGCTCGTAGCGCCCCTCGACCCGCTGCGCGGTCGCGAAGGTCGCGTTGCGCGCGTACAGCGCGGCCAGGAACAGCGAGTTCTTCCAGCCGTTCTGCTCCTCGGCGACGTCGAGCTTGCCGTTGGCCGCCGTCGAATCGGCGTTGCCACGCGACATCACGAGCCCGGCCTCGCCCTTGCCGGTCCAGTCGGCGAGGGCCGCTGGCGCGGCGAGGAGCGCTGCGGTCGCCAGCGCGGCGCAGAGTCGATGCACGGGGGTGGATGCGAAGTCCATTTGAAAGTCTCCTGTCTGCAGGCGGGTCGGGTGGCGGGGCACGATCAGCCGCCGCGCCCGGGGTCGGGAAGCGATTCAAAGCCGCCGGCGCGCCGGCGATCGCCGGTCTGCCGCGGGGCGCGCGAGTCTATTCAAACGACCTGTGCACGGCAATGCGCCTTTCAGGCCCGGCGCCCGTCGAACGCCTGGCCTGCTGCGAGCCGGCTCACCGCCCGCGCCAGACGGCGAGCCCGGGTCTCGGCGCGCTTCGCGCCGGTCAGCCATTCGACGTACTCGCGCCGGCCGGAAGGCGGCAGCGCACGATAGGTGGCACGTGCTGCCGGCCGCGCGGCGAGTGCCCGGCCGAGGTCGGCCGGCAGCCGCGGCGGCGGCCGCCGTGGCGGACGCGCCGGCCGGGCGGCCGCCGCACCCTGGCGCACCGCGCGGCGAATCAGGGTGTGCAGCGCGCGTCGCGATGGCAGGTCCGAGGTCGTCCGCAGGCGGCCGAGCTGCCCCATCGCGCCGCCCACGCGCTCCCCGGCGGCGAGCACCCGGCCGCTCTTCCAGAAGCCGAACGCGCAGTGCTGCTGGAACGCCGCCATGAAGCAGAGCGGGCCGCCGTGCTCGAAGAACGGCATGCCCCACTTGATCGTCTCGGTCACGGCGGGGCACGCGGCGTGCACGCGCGCACGCAGCTCGCGCAGGATCGGGCGCGCGAACGGCCGGGCGCGGGCGATGTAGCGATCGACGCGCCGGTCGCGGCTACCCATGCAGTTCCAACCTCGCCTCCGACGGAACCCGCATTCTAGCGCCGGCACCGTCCCGTCCCGGGTCGCGCGCCGCTGTGGCATGCTCGTGCACGGCGCGGTCCCCGCCCGGAGGTCCCGATGAGCGCTGTCACGCCCCGCCCGCCCCTGCCGCCGTTCAGCCGCGAGACCGCGATGGCCAAGGTGCGCGCCGCCGAGGACGCGTGGAACCGGCGCGACCCGGAGAAGGTGTCGCTCGCCTACAGCGAGCAGAGCGTGTGGCGCAATCGCGCCGAGTTCCTGCGCGGGCGCGCGGAGATCGTCGCGTTCCTGACGCGCAAGTGGGCGCGCGAGCTCGACTACCGGCTCATCAAGGAACTCTGGGCGTTCACCGACAACCGCATCGCGGTGCGCTTCGCGTACGAGTGGCACGACGATTCCGGGCAGTGGTATCGCTCCTACGGCAACGAGAACTGGGAGTTCGACGAGCACGGCTACATGCGCCGGCGCATCGCCTCGATCAACGACCTGCCGATCGCCGAGTCGGAGCGCAAGTACCGCTGGCCGGCCGGGCCGCGCCCGGCGGATCACCCGGGCCTGTCGGACCTCGGCCTCTAGCACGAGCATGGGGATCGTCGCCGAGATCGCCGGCCACGAGAAGGACCTCGGCGGCGGCCTGCGGGTCCGGCGCCTGCTGCCGTCGCTGTCGCGGCAGTCCGTCGGCCCGTTCCTGTTCTTCGATCACTTCGGGCCGCTGGTGGTCGAGCCCGACGCGGACGTCGACGTGCGCGCCCACCCGCACATCGGCCTCGCCACCGTGACGTTCCTGTTCGACGGCGCGATGATGCATCGCGACAGCCTCGGCAGCGCGCAGCGGATCGAGCCCGGCGCGGTCAACTGGATGACGGCCGGACGCGGCATCGTGCATTCCGAGCGCCGGCCCGACGACCTGCGCGGGCGCCGCTTCACGCTGCACGGCCTGCAGCTCTGGGCGGCGCTGCCGCGTGAGCTCGAGGACACCGAGCCTGCCTTCGTGCACACCCCGGCGGCGGACATCCCCGCGATCCACGAGACCGGGATCGAGGGCCGGGTGATCGTCGGCCGCGCCTTCGGCGTGGAATCGCCCGTCCGACCGGCATCGCCGGCGCTGTACGTGGTGCTCGAGCTGATCGCCGGCGCCGCGACCCTGATCCCGGTGCTCGCGCCGCAGCTCGCGCTCTACGTCGTCGACGGCGCCGTCACCGTCGAGGGACGACCGATCGCGCGCGGCACGCTCGCGGTGCTGGATGGCGACCGCCCGTGCCGGCTCGCGGCGGCGGTGCACAGCCGGCTGGTGCTGATCGGCGGCGAGCCGCTCGACGGCCGGCGGCTGATGTGGTGGAACTTCGTCTCGACGCGCAAGGAGCGCATCCTCGCCGCAGCCGATGACTGGGAGGGGCGCCGCATGCCCGGGGTCGCGGGCGAGGACACGTTCATCCCGCTGCCGACGCTGCGGCCTTCGCTCTGAGCCGGCCTCAGTTGTGGCGCACGAACGGCGTGTGGCCGCTCTTCGTCATGGCGTTGTAGAGCGTCTCCAGGAATGCGTCGGTGGTGATGAAGTCACCCGAGTACTTCGACCAGGGCGCCAGCAGCTTCGCCGCCTTCATCTGCTCGAGCGTCTGGCCGGCCTTCAGCGCCTTGGATACCGCGGCGCTCGTGGCCTTCAGCATCGCGACGTATTCGCGCATCTCGGCGACCGTCGACAGCGCGCCGTGGCCCGGGATGATCTTGACGTCCGGCGGCATCTTCTCGATCACCGCCTCGCAGGCGCGGATCATGCCCTCGGCGCTGCCGCCGGCGTCGACGTCGATGAACGGGAAGCCGTAGCGCACGTAGTCGTCGCCCATGTGCACGACGTTCGCGCGCGGGAAGTAGATCACCGCGTCGCCGTCGGTGTGACCGGCCGGGAAGTGCAGCGCGCGGATGTCCTCGCCGTTCAGGTGCACCGAGACGTCATGATCGAAGGTGATCACCGGCAGCGCCGCCTTCTCGGCCGGCTGCGTCTGCATGTGAACCGAGCCGCCGTTGCCCGCCGTGCCGCCGCTCGCCATGCGCGTGCGCACGTTGTCGTGCGCGATCACCGTCGAGCCCTCGCCGGCGAAGGGCGCATTGCCGCCGGTATGGTCGAAGTGATAGTGCGTGTTGATCACGTAGCGCACCGGCTTGTCGGTGATGCCGAGCGACTTCAGCGCCGCGGCGATCTTCGGCGCCAGCGGCGCGAACTCGTCGTCGACCAGCACGATGCCGTCCTCGCCGACCGACGCAGCGATGTTGCCGCCGGCGCCCTCGAGCAGGTAGACGTTGCCGGCGACCCGCGTCGCCTTGACCTCGACCTTGCTGAAGTCCTGCTCCTGGGCAGATGCGGCCGCGGCCAGGGCGAGACCAGTGATCAGCAGCATGAACGCGCGCATGGGGACCTCCTCGGGCCGCGGCCGATGCTAGCACGCGCTGCCTGTTGCACCGCGTCGAGGTCGCCCGCCGGCGAACGCGGTGTTCGCGCCCGGCCGACGCGGACCTGCGTATCCTCGGTGCTCCACCCAGAGCAGGAGCCAACATGATCGTCGTCCGGGACCGCGACCGCCGTGGCCGCACGCAGATGGGCTGGCTCGACAGCCGCCACACCTTCTCGTTCGGCGAGTACCGCGACCCGAACCACATGGGCTACCGCAGCCTGCGCGTGATCAACGACGACCGGGTGATCCCCGGCGCCGGCTTCGGCACGCACGGTCACCGCGACATGGAGATCGTGACCTACGTGCTGTCGGGGGCGCTCGCGCACCGCGACAGCCTCGGCAACGGCTCGACGATCCGCCCGGGCGACGTGCAGCGCATGAGCGCCGGCACCGGCATCACGCACAGCGAGTTCAACGCGAGCAGCACCGAGCCGGTGCACTTCCTGCAGATCTGGATCCTGCCGGAGACGACCGGCATCGCACCCGGCTACGAGCAGAAGCAGTTCACCGCGGACGAGCGCCGCAACCGCTTCCGGCTGGTCGCCGACCACGATGGCAGCGACGGCGCCGTGCGCATCCACCAGGATGCGCGCCTGTCGGTCGCGACGCTCGAGGCCGGTGCGTCACTGGACGTGCCGCTGCCGGCCGGCCGGCACGCCTGGCTGCAGGTCGCGCGCGGCGTCGTCGCGCTCGAGGGCGACGAACTGCGGGAGGGCGACGGCGCGGCGATCCGCGACGAGACCGCGGTACGTCTCGAGTCCGCCCATGGTGCGGAGCTGCTGCTGTTCGACCTCGCCTGAGCCTCGCGCGGCGGCGCCGGACCGGTAGAATGTCGCCGCGTGACCCGACCCGCCCGACTCGCAGAGCGTGAATTCCGCCGGATCCTCGGCGTGGTACTGCCGGCGCTCGCCGCGGCCGACCGGATCACGCTCGGCTGGCAGCGCCGGGTCGCGATCAAGCGCAAGCGCGACGGCTCGGAGGTCACCGCCGCCGATCGCGCCGCGGAGCGCCTGCTGCGGCAGCGGCTGCGGGCCGCCTGGCCCGCGGACCCGGTGCTCGGCGAGGAGTACGGCGGCGAGCTCGCCGACCATGGCCGCTGCTGGCTGGTCGACCCGATCGACGGCACCTCCTCCTACGTCCTCGGCCTCGGCACGTTCGGCACGCTGCTCGCGCTCGTGGTCGACGGCGAGCCGGTGTTCGGCTGCATCCACCTGCCGGCGATGCACGAGACCACCTACGCGGGCGCCGGGCGCGGCTGCTGGCTGCAGCGGCCCGGCCAGCGGGCGCGGCGGGTGCGGGTGCGCGCGGCGCGGTCGATCGCCGCTGCCGAGACGGGCCTGACGAGCTACAAGGCGAGCGACCTGCTGCGCCGACCGGGACCGTGGCGGCTGTCGGGGCTCGCCCGCACGATCGGCCGCGTGCGGCTGGTCGGCGACTGCGTCCAGTACGCGCTGCTGTGCCGAGGCGAGCTCGACGCGGCCGTCGACCCGTTGATGAACCCCTGGGACATCGCACCGCTGATGCGCTGCGTGCTCGAGGCGGGCGGGTCGGTCGGCGACCTCGGTGGCGCGACCCGCGGCGTGCTGCGCTCGCGCTCGTTCGTCGCCGCGAGCTCACCGGCGCTGCGGCGCGCGATTTGTCGCAGCGTCGCGCCGTCGCGGCGCCGCTGACCCGGCCTCAGCCGATCACGTTGTCCTCGACGAGCGCCCGGCCCGTGACCAGCCGGTCGACGCCGAGCGGCGCGAGGTCGAGCGTCTCGTAGCGGCCGAGCAGGATGTGCTCGGCGACGCCGCGGCCAACCACCGGTGCCTGCTGCAGTCCGTGGCCGCTGAAGCCATTCATGAAGTAGAGGTTCGGTACCGCCGGATGCGGCCCGACCAGCCCGTTGTGGTCGAAGACATTGAGTTCGTAGTAGCCGGCCCAGGCCCGCTCGAGGCGGGCCGCCTCGAAGGCCGGGATGCGCGCGGCGAGCGCCGGCCAGAGCTGCGCCTCGAAGGCCTCGAGGTCCGGCTCGAGCGGCAGGTCGTCCGGATCCGGGTCGGGCGCGAAGCCCGCCAGGAAGCGCTCGCCCTCCGGGCGCAGCCAGAATCCCGACGGGTCGATCACCAGCGGACAGCCGGCGAGCCGCTCGCGGCAGGCGACGACGTAGACGGTGCGCCGGCGCGCCCGCACCGGGAGCTCGAGCCCGGCGAGCGCAGCGACGCCGCGCGCCCACGGGCCGGCGGCATTGACCGCGACCGCGCACGACACCCGCCCGCCGCTCGCAAGCCGCAGTGCCGTCACCCGCGGGCCGTCGCGCTCGAATCCGGTCACCTCGTCGCGCAGGTAGCGCGCGCCCTGCCAACGGGCGCGCCGGGCGAAGGCGGACAAGAGGCCGTGGCCGTCGAACCAGCCCTCGCCGGCGAGGCCAAGCGTGCCGAGTGCCAGATCGTCGGTCGCGAGCCACGGGAAGCGCATCGCCAGCTCGGCGGGCGCGAGCCGCGCGACCGCGGCGCCGTGGGCGGCCTGGAACGCCTGCGCACGGCCGAGGGCCGCCGCCTCCCCGGGGCGCGCGAGATACAGGTAGCCGTCCTCGCGCAGGCCGATCGACGGCCGCTCGCCGTCGACCTCGAGCTCGTCCGCGACCGCGCGCAGGAAGCCGATGCTGTGCTGCGCGATGCGGATGTTGATCGCGCTCGTGTACTGCTGGCGGATCGACGCCGCCGACAGCGCGGAGGAGGCCTCGCGGTACGCCCAGTCGCGCTCCACGACCGTGACCGCGAGCCCGGGCGACAGCCGCGTCAGCCAATAGGCGAGCGCGGAGCCCATGATGCCCCCGCCGACGATCGCCACCTCGCTGTGCGTCACGCTCCGGCCCTCGCGCCCGCCGAGGGCGATGGTAGCCGATGCATCGCGGCACGGGCTCGCACCGCCGCGGCCCCGCACGCTACGATGCGCGGCGCCGCGCCCCGGCGCCGAGGAGAGCCGCGATGTCCGTGCATCCGAACGCGATCGTCGAGGACGGCGCCACGCTCGGCGCCGGCTGCGTAATCCACGCGCACGCGATCGTGACGCGCCACTGCACGCTCGGCGAGGGCGTCGTCGTGCACCCGTTCGCGGTGCTGGGCGGCGATCCGCAGGACCTGTCGTTCGACCCGGCGACCGCGAGCGGCGTGCGCATCGGCGCGCGCACCGTGCTGCGCGAGCACGTCACGGTCAACCGCGCGACCAAGGCCGGCGCGGCCACCGAGCTCGGCGCCGACTGCTTCCTGATGGCGGCCAGCCACGTCGGCCACGACTGCCGGGTCGGCGACCGCGCGATCCTGGCGAACGGGGTGCTGCTGGCCGGCCACGTGCACGTCGGCGAGCGCGCCTTCCTCGGCGGCGGCGCGGCGATCCACCAGTTCGTGCGCATCGGCGAGGGCGCGATGGTCGGCGGACTGGCGCGGATCACCCGCGACGTGCCGCCGTTCTCAATGGCCGCGGAGCGCGACGAGCTGGTCGGCCTGAACGTCGTCGGACTGCGGCGGCGCGGGCTCCAGGCCGCGACGCTCGCCGAGGTCAAGGCGGCGTTCCGCGCCGCCTGCGCACCGGTCGGCAGGCCGCGCGAACTCGCCGCCGCCGCGCTCGCGGGCGGCGGGTTCGCGAGCGCCGAGGCCAGGCGCTTCCTCGAGTTCTTCGCCGGCGGCCGGCGCGGCTTCCTGCGCACGCGCGGCGCCGCACCCGGCCAGGACGCCGACGGCTAGCGCCGGCGGCTCAGGCGGCCGTGGCGACCGCCACCGGCTTCGCCGGCCGGTCGAGCTTGCCGGCGGTGATGCGCAGCACGCCGTGGCGCATCGTCGCGCGGATGCCCTCGACCGCAATCTCGGCCGGCAGCTCGAAGCGCCGCCACACATCCGCCGAGCGCAGCTCCGACCAGCGAACCGTACCGCCGTCGCCGCGCGTCGCGTCGCGACGCTCGCTGCGCATGCGCGCCTCGACGTACAGCGTCCGCGGCGTCGCGGTCAGCGAGACGTCGGCGGCCTCGAAGCCGGGCAGCGCGATGCGCAGTTCGTACTCGCGCTCGTTCTCCGCGAGCTCGGCCGCGCCGCCGCAGCACTCGCGCTCCGCGGCCAGCCAGTCCTCGAGCGCTCGGTCCCCGGCGAAGCCGCGCTCGCGCGCCAGCTCGAACGCCCGGCCGCGGATGCGCTCCAGCATCCGCTCCGCCGCCGTGAACTGCGGCAGTGCGCGCTCATCCGTCGTCACCTTCTGCACGCTGATCTCCGACATGGTGCCTCCTCGGCTGCGAGCCGCTGCGGATCGGGCCTGCGCACCACCGTTCCCGGGCGCAGGCCGCAGCCGGATGCTCCGCCGACCGCAGCGACGCGTCATCCGTATTCGGTGCAATGCCCGTGAAGGGCACCGCCGCATGCTGCAGCGCGGCGCGATCGCGCCTGCTCAGCGCATGGCGGGGGCGGGTCGCAGTCCAGAGACGCAGGCGAAGGTCACGAGGCACATGACGGCGATGTAGACCGAGATCCCGAACGTGCCGTGGTAGGCGGTGCGGATCGCCTGCGCGACCAGGGGCGCGATCGCACCACCGGCCGCCGAACCGAGGTGATAGCTCAGCGAGGCGCCGGAATAGCGCACCCGGGTGGGGAAGAGCTCGCTGAACAGCGCCGCCTGCGGGCCGTACATCAGGCCATTGATGGCCTGGGTGACGCAGATCGCCAGCGTGATCCACAGCGGCGAGCGCGTGTCGATCAGCGGGAAGAACGCAAATGCCCAGACCGCCATCAGCACGCTGCCGGCGAGGTAGATCCGCCGCCGGCCGTAGCGGTCCGAGAGCGCGCCGCAGGCCACCAGCGCGGGCGAGGTCACGGCGCTCGCGAGCAGCACGGCCGTCAGCATCGTCGACTGCGGCAGCCCGAGCCCGCCGGGCCCGGCGCCGTACGCGACGACGAAGGTGATCGACACGTAGAACGAGACCTGCACCGCGAGGAAGGCGCCGGCCCCCAGCAGGATCTCGCGCGGGCTCGTGCGCAGCGCCTGCACGAGCGGCGGCGCCGGCCGCGTCGCGGCGGCGCCCCGCTCGCGCGCGAGCGCCTGGAACTCCGGGGTCTCGTCGACGCGCCGCTGCAGGTAGCGCGCCAGGCCGATCAGCGCGACGCTGGCGATGAACGGCACCCGCCAGGCGTAGGCGACGAACCCGACCGGCCCCGCCAGCGCGCTCGCAAGCAGGAACGCGAGGTTGGCGGCGACCACGCCGGCCGGCGCACCGACCTGCGCAAAGCTGCCGTAGAAGCCGCGGCGGCCGGGCGGCGCGTTCTCGACGATCAGCAGCATCGCCCCGCCCCACTGGCCGCCGATCGCGAGTCCCTGCGCGAGGCGCAGCAGCACGAGCAGCACCGGCGCGGCAGCGCCGATCATGGCGTAGGTCGGCAGGCAGCCGATCAGCGCCGTGGCGCTGCCCATCAGCACCAGCGCCGCCACCAGCGCCGCCTTGCGGCCGGCGCGATCGCCGAGGTGGCCGAACAACGCCGCGCCGAACGGCCGCGCGAAGAAGCCCACCGCGAAGGTGCTGAACGAGGCGAGCTGCGCGACCGCGGGCGACAGGTCGTGCGGGAAGTACAGCGCCGGGAACACCAGCGCCGCCGCGATCCCGTACAGGTAGAAGTCGAACCACTCGATGCTGGTGCCGGCGAGCGCGGTCAGCGCCAGCCGCGCGAGCGAGCGCGGCGCCGCGGGCGGCGGCGCCATCAGCGCGGTTCCGGCTTGCGCGCCGGGTCGCCCGCCGGCAGCACGTCGCGGGCCCAGTCGCTGCGCTTCCAGCCGGGCACGGGCGTGGCGACGCCGGGGCGTGGCACGTACGGCGAGGATTCGACGCGCTGCCTCCGGTGGATGTAGCGCGGGCAGTTCGGGAACACCTGCTCGACCGCGACGCGCACCAGGCACTGCGCCTCGGGATACGGCGGCTCGGCGCTGGCTGCGTCGGCGAGCGCGGCACGGCCGCTGACCCGGAGCCGCGTCTGCCGCTCGAAGTCGATGAACAGCAGCCCGACCTGCGGGTTCTCGAGCGCGTTGCCGAGCGAGAGGTACATGCCGTTGCCGTCGTAGCTCGGGAACAGCAGCGTGCCCGGATCGAGCACCCGTACGAAGCCCGGTTCGCCACCCTTGTACGAGCAGCTCGGCCGGCCGGCCGCGTCCGCGGTCGCGAGGAAGAAGCAGTCGAGCCGCTCGATCAGCGCCCGGTCCTCGTCGGTCAGCGCCTCGCGATAGTGGCGCGCCTCGAGCCGATCGGCGAGGCGGGTCGTGTCAAAGCGGGCCTGCAGCCCGCGATGGCTCGGGCGGTAGAGTCTGGACATCGGCCCTCCCCGCTCGCGCGGACCACGACCGTCAGCGGTGCGCGGCGAGCTCGTTGCGGAACACGCGACCGTCCTTCATCACGAACGCGACGTCCTCGAGGCGGCTAACGTCGGCGAGCGGGTCGCCGCGCACCGCGACCAGGTCGGCGCGCGCGCCCTCGCGGACCACGCCGACCTCGCCGCTGAGGCCGAGGAGCTCCGCGGCGCGGCCGGTCGCAGACTGGATCGCCTGCATCGGCGTCATGCCGAAGCGGACCTCGTAGGCGAACTCCTGCGCGATTGGCTCGCTCCACGGGAAGCCGCCGACGTCGGTGCCGAAGGCGATCTTGACGCCGGCCTTCAGCGCCCGGCGGAACGAGGCCTCGTGCGCCGCGACGCGCTGCCGGTCGCGCTGCCCGTCCGGCGTGTCCGCCGGATCCCAGTCCTTGTAGTAGACCGCCAGCGTCGGCACGTACCAGGTGCCCTGGCGAAGCATCTGAGCGATCTGCGCGTCGCCGAGATCGAGGCCGTGCTCGAGCGTGTCGCAGCCGCCGTCGAGCGCGCGCTGCAGGCCGATGCCGCCATACGCGTGGCAGGCGACCTTGCGACCCCAGCCGTGCGCCTCGTCGACCACGGCGCGCAGCTCCTCCACCGTCAGCGTCGGCTGCGAGGCGAGATGGCCAGCCGCATCGACCCACGAGCGGTGCGTCATGTAGACCTTGATCCAGTCGGCGCCGTGGTCGAGCTGCTCGCGCGCCGCCTTGCGCGCCTCGACCGGTCCGTCGATGAGCTGCGCGCCCTTCGGCACCTCGATCTCCGGTGCGTAGCCCTCCAGCGGGTAGCCGCCGGTGGAGGAGATCGCGCGCGTGACGACGTGCAGGCGCGGTCCCGGGATGTAGCCGCCCTCGATCGCCTGCTTGATGCCGACGTCGCCATAGCCGGCACCCTCGGTCTCGAGGTCGCGCAGCGTGGTGAAGCCCTGCTCGAGCGCACGCCGCGCGGCGACCACGGCGCGCGCGGCGCGGAAGGCGAGCGGCTGCTTGAGGAGCTGCACGTCGTAGCCGCCCTCGGCAGGCACCTCGCCCTGCAGGAAGAGGTGGGTGTGCGTATCGATCAGTCCGGGCAGCAGCGTCGCCTCGCCGAGGTCGACCCGCTCGGCGTCCGCCGGCAGGTCGGCGGCGCCGGCTTCCCGGACCGCGACGATGCGACCGCCCCGCACGACCACCGCGACGCGGCCCCGCGGCTGCGCGGACACGCCATCGATCAGGTGCGCGGCGGTCACGACCAGCGCGCGCTCGGCTGCATTCGCGCCGCCCGCCAGCGCGGCCAGCAGCGCGAGCGCGCCGCAGGCCCGCCACCCGAGGTGCGCGCTCACAGCGGCACCTGGCTCGGCGCGACGAGCGGTGGCCATTCCTGCGAGGCACCCTCGTAGAGGCTGACGGTCTTCTCGAGACGCGCGCTGCCGTCGTGGACCGCGATCGTGTGCGGCCGGCCCGGCTCGTAGCCGGTCCACAGCGAGACGCCGGCGTAGGCGCCGTCCTTGCGCAGGATGTAGTAGGTCATGTCGACGTACCTCAGCCGCTCCATGTCGCCGTTGTAGTTGCGCACGATGCGCTTCAGCGCATCCATGCCGGCCTCAAGCGGTGGCAGGCCATGGCGCATGTTCTCGACAATCGTGTGGGCACCGGCGACCTTGATGTTCTCCTCGCCGCTGCCGGTCGCCCCGGCGGAGCCGACGTCCTGGTCCGTGTAGCAGCCGGCGCCTATTACCGGCGTGTCGCCGCAGCGTCCCGGCAGCTTCCAGGCGAGGCCGCTCGTCGTCGTGATGCCGGACATCTCGCCGTTGGCCGCGAGCACCGAGCAGTGGATGGTCCCGGTCGGCGGGTACAGCACCTTGTGGGCCGCCGCGAGCCGCTCGCCGGGCGGAATGCCGAGGTCCGCCGCCAGCACCTGCAGCCGCTCGAGCGTCTCGAGCTCGACGGCCGCCCGGCGGCCGCGCAGCCGCTCCTTCCAGGCGGGGTCGGCGAGGCCGGGACCCCACCAGTCGGAGTGCGTCTCCTTCCACAGCAGCCAGGTACGGCGCGAGGCCTCGGTCAGCAGGTTCTCGCGCACGAAGCCGCGCGCTAGCGCGAAGCGCTCGGCGCCCTCCCCGACCAGCATCACGTGGCCGGAGTGCAGCATCACCTCGCGCGCGAGCCGCGAGACGTTGCGGATGTTGCGCACGCCGCCCACCGACCCGGCCCGGCGCGACGGCCCGTGCATGCACGACGCGTCGAGCTCGACCACGCCCTCCTCGTTCGGCAGCCCGCCGAGACCGACGCTGTCATCGTTCGGGTCGTCCTCCGGCCCGGTAACGACGGCGATCGCCGACTCGAGCGTGTCGGCGCCGGCCTTCAGCTGCGCATAGGCACGCTCGAGGTAGGGCCGGCCGTTGCCGGCAGCGACGATGATCGGCGTCGATGCTGCCTTCATCCGCTGCTGCGGCTCGATCGTCGCCGCGCCGAGGGCGCGGCCGGCCGTGGATCCGAGCGCGCCGAGCGCAACGCCGGAGACGAAATCGCGACGAGACAGCGACATGGTCCTTCCTCCCCGAGGCCGGGCCCGGGCACTCTAAAGGAGTCCGCGCCGCGTCGCACGCGGCCGCGGCGTCAGCGACCGCCGGGCAGGATCAGGTCCCAGGGCGACGGTTCGACCTCGCGGTCGACGGGCACGACGAGCAGCGTCGGGGTGTCCCGCCCGAACGCGGCGCGCAGCTCGAGCTCGAGCGCCGCCGGCGACTCGACGCGCAGCGTCGTCACGCCGAAGGCGGCGCCGAGCGCGAGGAAGTCCGGGTTGTCGAGCTCGGCACCGATCACGCGGCCAAAGAGCTGCTGCTGGTCGCGGCGCACGTTGCCGAAGGCGCCGTTGTCGAACAGCACGACCACCACGCCGATCCGGTACTGGCGCGCGGTCGCAAGCTCGGCACAGGCGAACAGGAAGCCGCCGTCGCCCGCGACCGAGACGACGGCCCGGCCGGGCCGCGCGAGCTTCACGCCGAGCGCAGTCGGAAAGCCGTAGCCGAGCGTGCCCTGGTGCCCGGTGGTCACCAGCTGCCCGGGCGCCTCGACCGGCAGGCCCAGCCACGACACGTAGCCGACCTGGCACATCTCGTCGACGAAGTAGCCGTCCGCGGGCAGCGCGGCGCGGATTGCGCGCAGGTAGTCGATCTGCGGCCGCAGCGACGCGAGGCGCTCGGCCGCCGCCGCACGCGCGACCGCGGAGGCTGCGCGCCGGCCGGGCCGCGGCACGGGCACGAGCGCGGCGAGCTCGGCATCGAGCGCGGCCGCGGTTGCGGCGGCATCGCCATGCAGCGCCACGTCGGTCGTCGCGCGGCCGAACTCGCGCGCGTCGATGTCGATGCGGACGGTGCGTAGCCCGGCCGGCCGCGAGCGCCAGCGCAGGTCCGGCACCTCGAGGCGCGTACCGATCCCGAGCAGCACGTCGGTGGCGGGCCAGAGCGCATGGCCGGAGAAGATCGTGTGCGCGAGCTCGTGCGAGGACGGCAGCACGCCGAGGCCGGTGCGGAAGGCCACGACCGGCGCGCCGAGCCGCTCGGCGAGCGCGCGCACCTCGGCGCTGGCCGCGGCCGCGCCGCCGCCGACCATGATCATCGGCGCGCGCGCGCTCGCGAGCAGGCGCGCGGCCTCGGCAAGCGCTGCCGGCTCCGCGCGCGGCGCAGGCTCCGGCCCGGTCGGGGCGACCGCGACGCACGGCGCGCGCTTCAGGAAGTGATCCCAGGGCATCTCGAGCGCGACCGGTCCCGGGCGCCCGCTCTGCATCTGCCGGAATGCCTCCGCGACCAGCGCCGGCGCCTGCGCCGGCTCCGGGATCAGCGCCGACCACTTCGTGACCTGGCGCAGCATCGCGAGCTGGTCGGGCATCTCGTGCAGGTGGCCACGGCCCTTGCCGAGCCAGGCCGAGGGCACCTCGCCGGTGAGGCACAGCACCGGCAGGTTGCGGCCGAACGCCGTCAGCAATCCGGCCGAGGCGTTCAGCAGGCCCGGGCCGGGCACCACCGAGAACACCGCCGGACGGCCGGTCGCCTGCGCGTAGCCGAGCGCCAGGTACGCGCAGGTCTGCTCGTGGCGCGGCGCGATCACGCGGATCCGGCCCTCGGCGCGCTTCAGCGCGTCGAGCAGTCCATAGGTCTGTACCCCGGGTAGCGCGAACACCGTATCGACGCCGTGCGCCAGCAGCGCCTCGACGAGCGCCTCGCCCCCGGTGAGCATTGGGGCCGGTCCTGAAGAGGTCGCGGTCACCGTCCGGCGCCGCGCGCAGTCGTCGGTTCGCGCACGCAGCGACTATACGCTGCGCATCCGTCACAGGTTGTCGGGGATTACCTCGGCGATCACCGTGGTCAGCCGCGTGCGGGTGCCGACCCGCGTCGGGTCGGCGCGCAGGCATTCTTCGACGACCAGGTACTGGACCACGTCCCGCAGCCGCAGCGGCCGCTCGGTCGGCCAGCTCGCGAAGCTTTCCTCGGCGTGACGCAGCACGCGGCTGACGCCGGCCGCATCGAGGCCGGTGCGTCGCGCGACCACCGCCCCCAGGCGCTCGAGACCGGCGAGCCCCGGCTGGGCGGCCTCGACGTCGCGGTACGCGCGCAGCGACTCGTGGCTCTCGCGCCGCGCAACCCTGAGCTCGCGCCAGTCACCGAGCATCGCGCGAGGCCAGGCCGTCCACCAGCGCGCCTCGCCGCCCCGTCCGAAGTCTGCATCGCTCAAGGCACCCTCCCGCGGGTCGTCGTGTCACTCAGCCTTGCCTCGCCCGGATGTCCGCAGGCGTCGCGGTGCAACAGCCCGGCGAGCGCCGCGCAGGCGTTCGGGGCGCCGCCGGCCGCGCTGTCGATCAGCAGCCGTGCCGCCTGCGCGCCCGTCAGGCGCGGTGACTCGGCACGCAGCAGCGCGACCAGTCCGGTCACCTGGGCGGTGGCGAGCGAACTGCCCGAGAAGAAGTCGTAGTGGCCGACCGGCGCGAGCGACAGCACGTCGCGCCCCGGTGCGCGCACCGTGCCCGCCGCCGGGGCCGCGGCATCGAGCGTGTCGACCGCGATCACGCCCTCGACGTCGACCGGGAAGCGGTCGTGGGCGCCGTCGCGCGGCACGGCGCCGACCACGATCGCGCCGCCCTCGAGCGCCCGGCGCACGAGCCGCGTCAGCAACGGATCGCTCGGCCCGGCGAGGCTCAGGTTGATGACATCGGCGTGCGCGTCGATCGCCGCCGCGAGCGCCTGCGCGAGCGTGAACGAGTTGCACACCGCCGGCGTCCCCGGGCGCTCGGTCTGCCAGCAGGCCTTCAGTGCCAGCAGCTCGACGTCGGGTGCGACGCCGACGATGCCGAGGCCGTTGTTCGGCACGGCGGCGATGATGCCGGCGACCGCCGTACCGTGCGCGTCCGCGCGGAACTGCCCGGCGTCCGCGTCGACGAAGTTGCGGGCCGTGGCGCCGTGCGGCCGGAGATCCGGGTGGCCGACGTCGACGCCGGTGTCGATCACCGCGACACGCACGCCCGCGCCGCGCGTCAGCGCTTGGGCCGCCGGTACCGCGAGCTGCACGAGGTTGCGCTGCAGCTCGGCGTACGGATCGTTGTAGTCGCCCGACTGGCCGGCGAAGGCCAGCAGCGGCTGCACCGACTCGACCCGCCGGTCGCGACCGAGCGATTCGACGAGGCGCGCCGGGTCGGCGCCGGCCGGGATCGCGTACACGAGGCAGTGCACGCCGAGCACCGCGATCGGCCAGCCGGAGATCTCCTCGAGCGCGTAGTCCGCGGCCAGACCGCGGCTCGCGGCCCGCGCTGCGCCACCGACCGCGTAGCGCGCGCCGCCATAGCCGCGGGGCGTCGAGGCGGCGCTCGGCGTCGGCAGCACGACGGGATTGCGCACCGTCACGACCAGGTAGCGCTCCGGGCGGTCGCGCACCTGCGCCGGCAGCGCGCGCGCCATCGGCGGCGGCGGGCCCGCCGCGCAGCCGCCGAGCAGCAGCAGCAGGCAGCACAGCGCCGCGGTTCGCCTCACCGGGCGCCGCCCGGGTCGCGGCCGGTCGGCTCCGCGAACAACACCCGGCGATCGGCGCGCAGGCCCGCGAGCAGCGCGCCGGGATCCGTCGGCCGGGTCGCCGCGAGGGTCAGCGCGCCCGCATCGCTTGGCCCGTCGACGATCACGAGCGAGTGCGTGGCGAGCAGCCCGCGCAGCTCGCCGAGCGGCATCGACGGGTCGAACACCGTGCGCACGCGCGGACCGGCGGCGGCGCCGGCCGGCGCCGACAGGGTCTCGTACTCGCCGGCCGGCGGCGAGTGCCGCGCGTAGAGCGCGGAACCCAGCAGGCCGAGGCCCACCGCCTGTACCACGACCGCGGCCGCCAGCCAGCGCGTCGTGCCGGCACGCCGCGCCGCGGCCGCCGGCGGCGCGCCCGCGGCGGCATCCGGCTCGCGCCCGAGCTCGTTGATGCGCGCCAGCGTCTTCGCAAGCCCGGCCTGGGGCGCATACTCGATCGTGCCGTCGGCGCGCAGCGCCGAGCGCACCGCCTGCTCGTGGGCGAGATCCGCGCGGCAGATGCCGCAATGCTCAAGGTGACGCCCGACCCGCTCGCTCTCGGCCGCACCGAGCCGGCCGGTCGCATACCACGGCAGCAGCCGCGCGGCCTCCGAATCGCAGGCGCCGACGTCCAGGTCCTCGCTCATGGCGACCTCCCGGCGGCCGGGTCCTCGCTGAGCAGGATGCGCAGCTTGCGGCGCGCGTGGAACATGCGCGTCTTCACGGTGTTCACGGGGCACTCCATGATCTCCGCGACCTCCTCGCAGGAATGGTCGAGGTAGTAGGTGAATTCGAGCACCAGCCGCTGCTCGAGCGGCAGCCGCGCGAGGTGGCGCTCGAGCACCTCGCGCTCGAGCGTCGCCTCGATCGCATCGCGCGCGACGGGCTCGGCGTCGAGCACCTCGAGCGACATCGCGCGCGCGTGCGTCTGCGCGCGACGGATCAGCTTCAGTGCCCGCCGATAGGCGATGCCCATGATCCAGGTCGAGACCCGCGAGGCGTCGCGGAACTCGCCGGCGCGTTGCCAGACGATCCACAGCGTGTCGTTGATGACCTCCTCGGCGTCCTCGTAGCGGTGCGTCAGCCGCGTCAGGAAGCGGGCGAGGCGGCGGTGGTAGCGCAGGTACAGGTCGCGGAAGGCGTCGCGGTCGCCGCTGCTGATGCGCCGCAGCAATTCGCGCTCGAGGTCATTGCCGGCCCGCGAGGCGCTGCCGCCATCCGAAGTTTTTCCAATGAAATCCAATGTCTTGCCTCGCGAACCGGGCCGCCGGGCAGGGGTCGGCCTTCCGTAGGTTCCTCGGCAGCGGCCCGCGGTTCAAGTGGCCGCCCGCGGTCAGAAGCGGTAGCTGGCCGACAGCACCCAGCGCCCATCGGCGCTCGCGTCCTCGTAGAGCCGGCGCACCGCCCCGTCCGCGTAGAAGCGCGTCAGTTCGAGCGCGAGGCGGCGCCACTCGTAGTGCAGGCCGGCGCTGCCAGCGAGGTAGTGGGTGCCGTAGACGCGTTCGAGGTCGTAGTAGCCGCCGCTCGCCGTCAGCGCGAGACCGTGCCGCAGCGGCCAGCGCGCACTCAGCTCGTAGGCGGTCGAGGCCCGCCCGCGGGCATAGCCTGGCGTCGCGTAGCGGGTGGTGTCCGGCTCGTACGAAACGGTCGCGGCCACGAGGTCACGGAAGGACACCGTCACCGCGAACTCGCCGTAATCGTACGGCCGCGGCCGAGGGTCCCACACGTACTGGTAGCGCGTGTACGAGGCGCGCGCCGACCAGTCGCCGGCGAACGTGCGCACGTAACCGGCGTACAGGTCGAGCTCGACTGAACCCGATCCGCCCGGGAAGGGATCCACGTTGGAGGCCCAGGCGCCGCCGAACCAGCCGGCATCGTGCTGGTAGCTCGCCCCGGCCTGCAGCGCCGCGCCGCCGTAGGTCTGCGAGACGCCGCGGAAGACGTAGTCGGTCGCGGCCGTCACGGTCCCGCTCCACGGGCCGTCGGCGCGCGCCGCCGACGCCGTCAGCGCGAGCGTCGCGGCGAGACCGAGCGCGGTGCGTGCGAATGCGGCGCGGCGGTTCATGCCGTGGGGCCCATGGTTCAAAGTATACGGTGACGGTCCGGAGGCGCAGTATCGGCCTCGCGCGAGGCGCGGAGGAAACGTCGATGGCAATCCGAGCGTTGATGGCGCTGGCAGCGTCCGTGGCGCTCGGGGCCTCGGCACCGGCGATCGCCGCCACCCAGCGCTACGCGGTCGACGGCGCCCAGTCGTGGGTCGACTTCAAGGTGCGCTATCTCGGCCTGTTCAGCCTCGGCGGCCGTTTTCGCGCGGTCACGGGCGACCTTGCCGTCGACCTCGACGATGCACGCGAGCTCGTCGTGACGATGGCGATCCCGGTCTCGACCCTCGAGTCCAAGCCGGCCTTCTGGCGCAGCGAACTGCTGTCGCCGCGCTTCTTCGACGCCGCCCACCACCCCGAGATCCGCTTCGCCGCCGAGCGCAGCGAGTCCGAGGCCGGCGACGCGCGGCGCTGCTTCGGCACGCTGACGCTGCGCGGCACGTCGCGTCCCGTGGTGCTCGACGCACGCCTCCGCCGCGCCGCAGGCTCGCTCGAGGTCGAGGCGAGCGCGCTCGTCTCGCGCGCGGCGTTCGGCCTCGGCGGCGTGCTGCCGTTCGCGAGCGACGACGTCACCATCAGCCTGCACCTCGTGGCACGGCCAACGCCTTCGCCCTGACACGGCGCCCGGAGCGCGTGCGCAAGAAGCGGAGCGCCCCGCGCGCTCGTCGCGCCTAGGCTCTGCGCACGGTCCACGCCCTGCCAGGAGCCTAGAATGCACCCCACGATGCCAGCCCCGAAGCGCTTTGCCGACGATGCCAGCCGCTGGCGCGCGATCGCGAGCCGCGACGCCCGCGCCGACGGCGCGTTCTGCTACGGCGTCGCCTCGACGCACGTCTACTGCCGGCCGTCCTGCGCCTCGCGCCGTCCGCTGCGCGCGAACGTGCGCTTCTTCGCGACGCCCGCCGCCGCCGAAGCAGCCGGCTTTCGCGCCTGCAAGCGCTGCCATCCGGCGGGCACCCGTGATCCGGCGGCCGGCCGCCTCGAGGCGGTCGCCCGGTTCATCGCCGAGCACGCCGGCGAGTCGCTGCCGCTCGCGCGGCTCGCGGCGCGCGCGAGCCTGTCGCCGGCCCACTTCCAGCGGCGCTTCCAGGCGCACTTCGGCGTCTCGCCCAAGGCATTCCAGGACGGTCTGCGGCTCGGCCGCCTGAAGCTCGGCCTGAAGCGCGGCGAACCGGTGCTCGAGGCGATCGGCGAGGCGGGCTTCTCCTCGACGAGCCGGGTCTACGGCGAGGCCTCGCGGCACCTCGGCATGACGCCTTCCGCCTACCGCGCGGGTGGCGCCGGCGAGGCGATCGCCTACGCGTGCCGCAGCACGGCGCTCGGGCCGCTGATGATGGCGGCCACCGACCGCGGCGTGTGCTTCGCGCAGTTCGGCCGCGACGAGGCCGAGCTGCGCGCGGCACTCGCCGCCGAGTTCCCGCGCGCGACGCTGCGGCCGTCCGCGCAGGCAGGCTCGGCGGAGCTCGACGCCTGGATCGCGGCGTTCGAGGCCCACCTGGCGCGCCGCGCGCCGCGCCCGGACCTGCCGCTCGACCTGCGCGGGACGGCCTTCCAGGTCCGCGTCTGGCGGTTCCTGCTCGGCATCCCGGCGGGCGATGTGCTCAGCTACAGCGAGGTCGCCGCCGGGATCGGGGCACCGCGCGCGGTCCGGGCGGCGGCCTCCGCCTGCGCCGCCAACCGGGTGGCGGTGCTGGTGCCCTGCCACCGCGTGCTGCGCGGCGATGGCGGTCTCGGCGGCTACCGCTGGGGGCTCGAGCGCAAGCGCGCGCTGCTCGATGCGGAACGCCAGGCGGCGCGCCCGGTCGCCACCCGCCCGGCGGTTGCGGCAAGATAGGCGTTCCACAGCGAGGGGACGCCATGAGGACCGATCGGCCTGTCTCACCGGATCGCCGCCGCTTCCTCGAGGTGTCGCTCGCTGCCGGCGGCGCCCTGCTCGTCGGCGTACCGGTCGGCGCGCGCGCCGCCGGCCCGGCGGCCGCGGCGCTGAACGCCTACGTGCGGATCGGCGGCGACGGCGCTATCACGCTGATCCTGCCGAAGGTCGAGATGGGCCAGGGCACGCACACCTCGCTGCCTATGCTGGTCGCCGAGGAGCTCGAGGTCGGCCTCGACCAGCTGCGGCTCGAGGACGCGCCACCCGATCCCAAGACCTACGGCGCCGACGGGCTGCAGGAAACCGGCGGTTCGACCTCGATCCGCGAATGCTGGACGTCGCTGCGCACGGCCGGTGCGGCGGCGAGGACGCTGCTGGTGCGTGCGGCCGCGCAGGCCTGGAAGGTGCCGGCGAGCGAGTGCCGCGCGCAGCGCGGCGAGGTATTGCACGGCGCCTCCGGCCGGCGACTCGCGTATGGCGCGCTCGCCGCGCGCGCGGCGCGCCTGCCGGCACCCGCGAAGGTGACCCTGAAGCCGGCGAGCGAGTTCCGGCTGATCGGCCACTCGACACCGCGCATCGACTCGCCGGCGAAGGTCGACGGCAGCGCGCGCTTCGGCATCGACGTGCGGCTGCCGGGAATGCGCTACGCCGCGCTCGCGCTCGCGCCGGTCGAGGGCGGCAGCGTGGCGGCGCTCGACGAGGCGGCGGCACGCGGCGTCGCCGGCGTCCGCCAGATCGTGCGCGAGCAGGAGCTGGTGGCGGTGGTCGCGGACCACACGCACGCGGCGCTGCGCGGGCTCGAGGCGTTGAACGTCCGCTGGCACGCCGGCACCCACGGCACGCTGCAGCAGGCGCGGCTCGTCGCCGACCTGGACGCGGCGGTCGAGCGCCCCGGCGTCGTCGCACACCGCGCCGGCAACCCGGCCGCAGCGCTGCGGCGCGCCGCGCGCGTCGTCGAGGCGCGCTTCCACCAGCCGTTCCTCGCGCACGCGACGATGGAGCCGATGAACTGCACCGCGCACTGGCACGGCGGTCGCTGCGAGATCTGGGCCGGCACGCAGGCGCCGGCTCGGGCGGTCGCGAAGCTCGCTGCCCTCGGCCTGGAGCCAGGACAGGTCACGATCCACAACCAGCTGATCGGCGGCGGCTTCGGGCGCCGCCTCGAGGTCGACGGCATCGTCTACGCGGCACGCGTCGCGCGGCACGTCGCATCCCCGGTGCAGGTGATCTGGCGGCGCGAGGAGGACATCCAGCACGACCGCTACCGGCCCTACTACGTCGACCACCTGAAGGCCGGCCTCGACGCCGACGGGCGACCGATCGCGTGGCTGCACACGATCGCCGGACCGGCGCTGATGGAGATCTACTACGGCGCGCCGCTCAAGAACGGCCTCGACGAGGACATCATCGAATCGTCCGCCAACCCGCCCTACGAGTTCGCGAACCTGTCGGTGCGCTATGTGCGCCACGATCCGGCCGGGGTGCCGGTGTCGTGGTGGCGCGGCGTCGGGCCGACGCGCGGGGTGTTCGTCGTCGAGAGCTTCGTCGACGAGCTCGCGGCCAGCGCCGGCCAGGACCCGGTCGCCTACCGGCGCGCCCTGGTGCGCGACCCGCGACTGCGCGCGGTGCTGGACCTCGCCGCCGAAAAGTCCGGCTGGGGCACGCCGCTGCCGAAGGGCCGCGGCCGCGGCATCTCGATCCAGTCGGCCTTCGGCAGCTACCTCGCGATGGTCGCGGAGGTCGAACTGCGCGACGGCGCGCCGCGGGTCGAGCGCGTCGTCTGTGCCTTCGATTGCGGCCAGACCGTCAATCCGGACAACGTCCGTGCCCAGCTCGAGGGCGGCGCGGTGTTCGGGCTGAGCGCGGCGCTGATGGGCGAGATCACCTTCGCGGACGGACGGGTGCAGCAGTCGAACTTTCACGACTACCCGGTGCTGCGGCTGCCGGAATCGCCGCGGATCGAGACCCACCTCGTCGCGAGCGGCGAGGCGCCGGGCGGCGTCGGCGAGACCGGCACGGCCTGCGTGCAGGCGGCGCTGTGCAACGCGCTGCGCGCCGCGGGCGGCCCGCGCGTGCGGACGCTGCCGGTGTCGCGCGGGCTCAAGGCGTAGGGAGCGCTGCCGGCCGACGGACTCAGTAGCGGCTGTCGCGGCGCTCGAGCACCTGCAGCTCGTGGCGCTTGTAGTCGATGATCACCGTGTCGAGCAGGCCGAGCAGATCCATGCCGATCAGCAGCGCCGGCTCCTTGGTCATCTTCCAGTGCTGGAAGATGAACATGTCGCCCACCGTGATGTTCGCGCCGCGGATCGTCAGGTCGCCGATGTGCAGCGCCGGCAGCCGCACCCGGTCGCCGGTCTGGACGTCGAGCGTCGCCCCGGTGATCTCGTCGGCGCGAATGTCCTCGGGACGTACGCGTCGCGACAGCGCCTCGCGCATCGGCACGTTGGCGAGCGTCGCCTGTCCGCCGGTGTCGATGATCGCCTTGGCGCGGATCGAGCCGATGCGGATGTCGGCGACCAGCAGCAGCCCGCCCTCGATGCGCACCGGCACGGTCGCGAATCCCGGCGGCGGCCGCTCGCTGTGCGACCGGAAGATCGTGATCTTGTCGTGCCGGAAGTCGATGTAGATGCGCTTGTCCTGCAAGCCCTCGGTACCGAGGACGCCCTCCGCACCGCCGAGCGCGTCGATCACGATCGGCAGCCGCTTGGAGCGCAGCTCCAGATCGCCAACCACCAGGCTGTCGATCGGGATGGTCGGCACCGTGCGCGAACCGGTGACTCCGCGCAGCATGACGTTGTTCTGGTTGGTGAGCGGTATGCCGAGCGCCGCCGCGACCTGTGCCGTGACCGCCGAGTTGGTCGCGCCGGTGTCGAGCACGAGCCGGAATGGCCCCTTGTCGTTGATCAACACCGGCGCCCAGATCCGGCCGATGCGGTCGCGCCGGGTGGGCGCCACGTAGCGCGGCTCGGGCGCCTCGACCACGACCTCGCCCAGGTGACCGGCCTCGGCACCGTTTGCCGGCGGCGGCGGGACGGCCGGCGCGGCTGGCGCCGGTACCTCCTCGGCCATCGCGGCAAGCGCGATCGCAAGCGTGGCGAGGCCGGCGATCCAGCGGCCCGGCCCGCGCGTCCCACGCATCGCCCACGGACGATCGCCCAAGCTCACTCCCTGCACCGGCCGCGCCGTACCGCTGGCCGCCGCGAGTATAGGTCCTTGGCCCAGGCCTTTCAGGCCGGGCAGCAGCGAAGCCGTTGCGCTACTGTACGGCACCGCGCCGTGCCTGCTGCCCAAGGATCGCATCATGCGTCGTACGCTCCCGCTGCTCGCCGCCTTCGGCCTCCTGCTCGCCGCGCCGCTCGAGGCGGCACCCACGACGCCCGCGGACGCGGTCTACCGCCACGGACGCATCTACACCGCGAATGACCGCGACGAGGTCGTCGAGTCGGTCGCGATCCGCGGCGGCCGGGTCGTCTATGCCGGGCCCGACGCCGGGTTGGGCGCGCTGGTGGGCCCGGCGACCCGCAGCGTGGATCTGCACGGTCGCGCGGCCATGCCCGGCATCGTCGACGGCCACATGCACCCGCTCGAGGGCGGCAGCCTGCTGCTCAAGTGCAGCCTCAACTATGAGGCGCTGACCGTCGCCGAGTTCCAGCGGCGCATCCAGGCCTGCCTCGATGCCACCCGCGACCGGGAGCCGGACGGCTGGCTGGAGGTCGTCTCCTGGTTCCAGCAGAACATGCAGCCCGCTGGCGTCTCGACCTCGAGCGCGACGCTCGACGTGCTCAAGACCTCGCGACCGGTCATCGTGCGCTCGTCCTTCGGCCACACGGTGCTCGCGAACACGCGGGCGCTGGCGCTCGCCGGGATCACCCGCGGCACCCCCGACCCGATTGGCGGCAAGATCGCGCACGACGCGGCCGGACAGCCAACGGGCATCCTCGAAGACGCGGCCTTCGAGGTCTACGACAAGCTGCTGCCGAAACCGACTGCGGAGCAGGACGTCGCCGCGGCACGCGCCGCGCTCGGTGCGATCGCGCGCCAGGGCGTCACGACCTTCCTCGACGCCGCCGCGCCGGTCGAGTCGCTGGCCGCTTTCAGCGCGGTGCAGAAGGCCGGGGGCCTGACGGCGCGCGCCCACTTCGCACCGCCGATCTCGCCCGCCGAGGCCGGTGAACTGCCGGCGGCGGTCGCGCGCATCGTGGCGCTGCGCACGCGCTACGACCAGGGGCCGGTCGTCGCCGCGCCGACGCTGACCGTGCGCAACGCGAAGCTGTTCCTCGACGGCGTCATCGCGGGCCCGTCGTTCACCGGCGCGATGCTCGAGCCGTACCGCGTGAACGCCGGCAGCGAGGCCGAGCCGCGCTGGCAGGCCGGCACCAGCCGCGGCCCGGACGTCTACTTCCCGCCGGCGCCGCTGCGCAAGGCGCTCATCGACCTCGGCCGCGCCGGCATCGATCCGCACATGCACGTCGACGGCGACGCCGCCGTGCGGGCGGCGCTCGACGCGGTCGCGGCGATGCGCCAGGCGTTGCCCGGCAAGGACATCCGCCCCGGGCTCGCGCACTGCGAGATCGTCGCGCCCGAGGACTACCCGCGGATGCGCGCGCTCGAGGTGTTCCCGGTGCTGTCGCTGCAGTGGGGCAAGCCCGCTTCCGACACCGTCGACGGCCTGCGCGAGCCCATGGGCCCGGCGCGCGCGCGCCTGCTCGAGCCTTCTGGCCTTCTCGCCGCCAAGGGGGCGACGATCGCCTTTGGCAGCGACTGGCCGGTCGACCAGCTCGACGAGTGGTTCGCGCTAAAGGTCGGCGTCACCCGTACCAACGCGCCGGATGCCGGGCCGCGCTACGCCGGTCGCCTCGGCGACGACCCGGGACTCAGCCGTCTGGAGGCGCTGCGCGCCGCGACGATCGTGGCGGCCCGCGAGCTGCACGTCGACGACGTCACGGGTTCGCTCGAGCCCGGCAAGTACGCCGACCTGATCGTGCTCGATCGCGATCCGCTCGAGATCCCCGCCGAGGAGATCGCGGCGGTGAAGGTCCTCGAGACCGTGGTCGGCGGTCGGGTCGTTTACAGCGCATCCGGCGCCACGCCCTGACACGCCTTAGGCGCGCGGCGCGGCGAAGAGCTGCGTCCAGTAGATCGCGCCCTGCGTGTGGGGCGCGACTTCGAACGCGACGCCCATCTCCTGGAAGCGCGCGTCCATGATGTTGGCGCAGTGGCCGGGGCTCTGCAGCCAGCCAGCCACCACCTCGGCGGCGGTCGGTACGCCCGAGGCGACGTTCTCGCCGACGATGCGCGCGACGTAGCCGCCGCGCCGGACGCGGTCCGCTGGCAGGCTGCCGTCGGGGTCGCGGTGCGCAAGATCGTCGCGCGCCGCCATCGTCGCCGAATGGCCGGCGGCAATCCTCGACAGCAGCGACGACGGCTGCAGCGGCGGCACGGCCGGGTAGCGGGTGCTGCCGCAGCGGCGCGCCACCGCGCGCGCCTCGTTGACCCGCGCCAGCACCTCGCGCTCGACGCGGGCACGGTCGCCGGCGGCGGGCACGGCGAGCGGCGCCGCGACGATCAGGTAGACGTTCGGGCCGGCGTGCGCCACGCCGACCTCGCGCAGGCCCTGCCGGCCGAGGTCGCCGCACGACCGGTGTCGCAGTGCCTGCTCGATCCCGGCATCGTCGCGCACGCCCCCGAGCTCGACAGCGGTCGCGAACTCCGGGTGCACGGCCAGGATCGCGAGCGCCTCATGCAGGCTCGCGCCGCGCGCGAGGCGTGCGGCTGCGCGGTCGAGGTCGCCGCTGCGGCGCAGGGCGGGGAGCTGCGCGCGGCCGCAGGAAGCGCTGCGGGCGCGGTTAACCGCGGCGACGACATCGGCCCGGGCGAGGCCGGGAGCGAGCGCGGCGACGAGCGCGATCGCGATCGCGAGCGCGACGATCGGCAGGCGTGCGGCAGGCACGGCGTGCTCCAGGGCCGGTGACAGTACGGCCAACGCGAGCACAGCATGCGCGTTGACCGCCGCGGCGCGACGACGGTCACAGTTCCGGCGGCCGCTAGAAGAAGCCGTGCAGCTCGAGGAAGGCGAAGCGCCGGTTCTCGAGGTCGCTCTGCGGGATGCCCCGGTAGCGCCGGAAGCCCGCCCGCAGCTGCACGAACGGCAGCGGCGTCACCTCGTAAAGCAGGCTCCAGCGGGTCTGCTGGTCCTGCGCGACCGCGCGGTCGGGATCGTAGTACTCGTACGTGAGCTTGAGGTTCTGGCCCTGCACGATCCGCCAGTCCGCCTCGCCGAGCAGCGCCACGAGCTTGCGCGTACCCTCGGGGAAGCCGGCGTCGCGGACGAGGTCGGCCTCACCAAGCCAGGCGACGTTGCCGGTGCGGACGCCGGCGAACAGGCCCGCGACGTCGCGATTGCCCGCCGGTGAGTCGGTGTGCGTCGCCGCGAGCCCGAGGCGCCAGCCGGGCAGCGTGCGCACCGCCTGTGCGGTCAGCTGGTGCCCCGCGCCGGTGCCGGCGTTCGCCGCGCCGTTCGTGACGTCGAGCTGCGCCGACCACGGTCCGTGCACCAGACCGAGCTCGATGCCGCTGTCGGGCGTCGTCATGCTGATGCCGCTCACCTCGCGCACGAAAGCAGTGTTGTCCTGCAGGCGCCAGCCGAACGGCAGGTAGAACTGGCCGGCCTTGAGGTAGGCGCCGCTCGCCGGGAACGACAGGCGCGCGTACGCCTCCTGCACGCGCGCATCGCCCGGCGCGAGCGACTCGTCGACGTACACGCCCAGCCGCTCCGGGATCACGTCGGCCGCAGCGTAGACGCGCAGCTGGTCGACGCCGGTCGCGTGCTGCGCGGGCGATCCCGGCACGTCGGAGCGTGACCAGCTGGCACGCAGGTCGCCACCGAGACGCAGGAAATCGCCGAGGCGTCCGCTCCAGACGGGCACGCCCTCCGGCAATGGCGTCATCGCCATCGCGTTCTCCGCGAACACGGTGCCGAAATCATTGCGCAGTCCGCCCCCGGTCGGGTTCACGTGGCAGGCGTTGCACTGGTAGCCCTGCTGCACGGCAAGGTAGGGCTCCGCGAGTGCCGCCGGCGCCGGCAGCAGGGCGAGAGCCACGAGGAGCACCGCAAGCAGTCGCGTCATGGCAGCTCCCCGACGACGAACGTGGAGATCACGAGCTCGGCGCCGGCGCCCAGTCGCTCGCTGGCGAGACTCGCGAGACCGGTCTGCGGCGCACCGTTCGCGACCAGCCGGTAGCGCCCGGCGCCGAGCGGCTCGTGCGGCACCGCGAGCAGCGTGCGCGCGTCGGCCGTCGTGGTCGCGAGGCGGATCGGCACGACGCCGGCCGGCGCGCCGCTGGCGTCCAGCCGCTCGAGGCGCAGCGACCCCGCGTCCACGCGGGTCTGGTCGAGCGCTGCCGTGAATTCGATGACCAGCTGCCGCGGTGCCTCGGCGACGACGTCGCCGGGTGCGGGCACCACCGCCGCGACCGCGAACGGCGCGGGTGCGTCGGCGGCGGCCGGCCGTGCCGCGCCGTCGGTGATCCACTGCCGGATCACGGCAATTGTCGCGTCGTCGAGGTACGGGCCGCCGAACGGCATGCGCGCACCCACCGCCGCGTGGCCCTCGAGCTTCTGCACGACGTAGCTGTTGTCGGGATCGCCCGGCTTCACGCGCAGCAACGACGGCACCTCGTTGCTCGGCACGCCCACGAGCAGCGCGTAGCTGTTGGCCGCATCGAGCCGCAGTCCCTGCGGTGCGCCGGCGCCGGCGTGGCAGACGGTGCAGATCGGCGTGAACACGTGCGCCTGGATCGAGGCGAAGTCCGCGGTCAGCGGCCCGTTGCCGCTACCGGGCGCGACCGGCCGGCCGGCAGCGTCGAGGCCCGCGCCGCTGCCGGCGCAGCCGGCGAGCGCGGCGCCGGCGACAAGGATGAGGACGAGATCCGCGGCGGCGCGGCAGGTTCGAAGTTGGCTGACGTAGGACACGGCTCACCCGAGCACGAGGTGTCCGGTACGTACCAGCGTGCGGTCTCGGGGTTCAGCGCGTGGCGAAGATTTATTTGCGTCGCGTTGGAAACCGCGCGCCGCGCGCCGGGCACCCACGCAATGCCAAGACGCGCATTCGCGCGTCGCATCGTCTGCACGGGGGATCGTCCATGGCCGCCTTCCAAATCCATCACCGTCGCGCCCGCGCCTCGCACCTGCGCGCCGCGATCGCATCGCTCGCCTGCCTGCTCGCTGCCGCCTGCGGAGGTGGCTACGGCAGCGGCAACGGCAATCCACCGCCGCCGACGATCACGATCTCGGTGGCACCAACCTCGGTGGTGCTCGGCCAGAGCGCGACGGTCACGTGGAACGCGACGTCGGGCTCCACGTGCACGGCGAGCGGCGCCTGGACCGGCAGCGAGCCGGCGTCCGGCACCGCGGTGGTGACGCCGACTGCGGTCGGCACGTCCACGTATACGCTGACCTGCGACGGCGGTGGGGCCTACGGCGGTGGCCAGTCGAACGGCTCGGCGACCCTGACCGTGACGGCGCCGACGTCGTACACGACGACGCCGCTCGTCTCCGACAGCGCCGCCGGCGGCGGCCTCGTCGTCGACGCCTCGCTCGTCAACCCGTGGGGCGTCGCCTTCGGGCCCTCGACGTTCGCGTGGGTCGCCAACAACCACTCCGAGACGTCCACTCTGTACGACGGCAACGGCCATCCTCAGCCCGCTGCCGGCGCGCTCGTGGTCGCGTTCGCGGCGAACGGCGCCACCACCTTCGATCCCACCGGCGTCGTCTACAACGGCACCAGCAGCTTCGTCGTCACGAGCGGCGGCGTCTCGGGCGCCGCGCGCTTCCTGTTCGTCGGCGAGGGCGGCATGCTGGCCGGCTGGTCCTCGGCGGTGGATCTGACGCACGCCGTCACCGTCTACACCGATGCCGGCGGCGCCGTGTACAAGGGGCTGGCGATTGCGAACAACGGCAGCGGCGATTTCCTGTACGCCACCGATTTCCACAACGGCAAGATCGACGTCTTCAACGCACAGTTCGCCAAGCAGCCGACCTCGGCGACGAGTTTCGGCTTCGTCGATCCCACGCTGCCCGCCGGCTACTCGCCGTTCGGCATCCAGGCGCTGCCGACGGGTACCGGCGGCGCGGTCGAGATCTACGTCAGCTACGCGCAGCCGGCGCCGCCAGACAACCACGACAACGCCAACGGCGCGGGCCTCGGCCTGATCGACGTGTTCGACGCGAACGGCGGCTTCCTGCGGCACCTGGTCGCCGTGGGCGGCAAGCTGAACGCACCTTGGGGCATGGCGCTCGCGCCGGCCGACTTCGGCACGCTCAGCCACGCCCTGCTGGTTGGCAACTTCGGTGATGGCACGATCCAGGCGTACGACCCGGCCGCGGGCACCTACGTCGGCACCGTCACCAACTCCGCCGGGACGGCGTTCGCGCTGCCGGGCCTGTGGGGGATCGCCTTCGGCAACGACGCCGACAACCAGCCGCACAACACGCTGTTCTACGCGGCCGGCACCAACAACGAGGCGAACGGCGTCTACGGGCGCATCGACCTGGGCGGCGCACCGTCGCTGAACGCCCCGCCGGTCGTCACCGTCACGCCGCCTGCCGGCGCGATCACCGGGACGGTCACCGTGTCCGCGACCGCCACCGCGCAGGTCGGGATCGCCAAGGTCGAGTTCTTCGCGGGCGCGACCTCGCTCGGCGTCGTGACGACCTCGCCCTACTCAGTGCAGTGGGACACGAGCGCGATCGCGACGGGAACCTCGGTAGCGCTGACCGCGACGGCGACCGACGTCGACGGCAACGTCGGCACCTCGCCCGCGGTCAACGTCGTGGTCGGCACGCCGACGCTCGCGCAGCTGCAGGCGAACGTCTTCACGCCGCACTGCTCGGGATGCCACGACGGCTCGGTGGCACCGAGCGGCGCGCTGCCCGGCTCGCAGGACCTGCGCGACGGCCACACCTACACCTCGCTCGTGAACGTCGCGAGCCACGAGCAGCCGGCGCTGATGCGCGTCAAGCCGGGCGATCCGGCGAACAGCTACGTGATCCAGAAGCTCGAGGGTGCGGCGACGATCTCGGGCGCACGCATGCCCTTCGGCGGTCCGTACCTCGACCAGGCAACGATCGACCAGATCAAGGCGTGGATTGCGGCAGGCGCGCCGAACAACTGATGCGCGCGGGGAGCGGCACTCCGGTGCCGCTCCCTGGCCGCCACCCCGGGCTCAGCCCGTGAAGCGGCGCCAGAGGGCGCGCCCGACGAAGCGCAGGCGCGTCGCACGATCGAATCGCTCGAGGGTCGTGCGGACGGTGCCGCTCGTGAAGCGGGTGCGCTTCGAGTAGTCGATGCGAACGTCGACGAACACCGGCCGGCCGCCGGCCACGGCTGCGAGCGCCGCGGCGATGCCTGCGGCCACCTCCGCGTCCGAGCCGATCGCGACGAAGCCGGCACCGACGGCGCGGGCGAGCGCAACCACGTCCAACGGGCTCAGCACCGAGCAGGTCTTGCGGTTGAGCGGTATCTCCTGGGCCTGCGAAATCTGCGACAGCTCGCCGTCGCTGAACACGAACCAGGCGATCCCGGCAGCGCGCGCGGCCGCGGTCAGCGCCTCGAGCCCGGTCATGCGCAGCGCGCCGTCACCGACGATCCCGACCACGGTGCGCTCGGGGCGGGCGAGCTTGGCGCCGATGGTCGCCGGGATGCAGTAACCCATGCAGTTGAAGTCGGTCGGTGACAGGAACGTGCGGGGCTCGAGGATGGGCAGCAGCTCCGCGGTCAGGAACGTGTGGTTGCCGTCGTCGGCGACAATGATCGCGTCCCGCGGCAGCGCGCTGCGCAGCGCCGCGAAGAAGCGCGCCGGGTTCACGCGGCCGCGCGAATCGTGCGCGAACCACTCCTGCTGGTAGGCGCGCTTGTCGGCGGCGATCTGCGCTGCGACGGCCACGCCCCGCTCGTAGCTCGCCGGGTCGGCAGTGCCGAGCCGCCCGAGCAGGGCGGCGAGCACCGGCCGCGCGTCGCCGACCAGGCCGACTCGCGCCGGGTAGTTCGCGCCGATCGCGGCGGGATTGATGTCGACGTGCACGAGGTCCGACGGCACGCGCGCGCCGTAGCTGCCGGTGGCGATCTCGGCGAAACGAGTGCCGACGGCGAGCAGGCAGTCGCACTCGGCGAATGCCTGGACGCCCGCGGGCGTCGACGAGGGACCGAGGGCGAAGGCCGCATGCAGCGGATGGTCGGCGCGGAACGTGGACAGGCCCTGCAGCGTCGTCGCCACCGGCGCGCCGAGCCGCTCGGCGAGCGCCTCGAGTTCGGCACTGGCGCCGACGGCGCCCCAGCCGCAGAGGATGCCGGGCCGCGCGGCGCGCGCGAGCAGCGCCGCCGCCGCATCGAGCAGGGTAGCCGGTGGCAAGGGCGGTGCGATCGGCGGCGGCGGCTCCTGCGCCACGCCCGGATCCCCCGTGAACAGCTGCAGGTCGACCGGCACCTCGACGTAGACCGGCCCGGGCTCGCCCTCGGTGGCCAGCGCGTGCGCTGCGAAGATCGCCGGCACGATTTCCGCGTGGCTGCGCGGGAGCCAGGTGCCCTTGGTGATGGGCCGGAGCAGCGCATGCTGGTCGACGTCGTGCAGCTGGAAGCGGCGCCCGGTGTCGCGACGGATGCCGCCGGAGAGCACCAGCATCGGGATGCCGTCCAGAAACGCCTCGCCGATGCCGCTGGCGGCATGCGTGACGCCCGCCGCCGGCACGATCAGCAGCGTTCCGATCCCGGCGCCGCCGACCCGGCTCACGGCATCGGCCATGAAGGCGCCGCCGCCCTCGTGCGCGACCAGCACCGGCTCGATCGACGGCGAGGCGGCCAGCTGGTCGTAGATCTCGGTGTTGTGGACGCCCGGGATCCCGAACGAGTAACGGACACCGAGCGCCTCGAGCGCCTGGCGGACGAGTTCTGCGCCGGACCGCTTCATCGCTCGCCCCTGCCCGTCCGCAACGCCTAGATTCTGCCACGCCCGCGCGACGCCGGTCGGCGCCTAGGCGTGGCGCGCCGGATCCCGCATCATGTCGGCGGCGCCCCGGGGCGCGGAGGCGCGCGATGCAGGTACGTGAAGCAGGGGACGCCGATCTCCCCGGGATCCTCGACATCTACAACGACGTGATCCGCACCTCGACGGCCGTCTATTCGATCGATGCGGTGACGATCGAGGAGCAACGCGAGTGGGTCGCCGCGCGGCGCGTGCGCGGCTTCCCGGTACTGGTGGCGACCGATGCGGCGCAGGTGCTCGGCTTCGCCTCGTTCGGCGACTGGCGCGGCGTCTGGGCGGGCTACCGCTACACGGTCGAGCACAGCGTGCACGTGCGCGCGGACGCGCGCCGCCGCGGCGTCGGCCGCGAACTGGTCGAGGCGCTGATCCCGCGGGCGCGCGAGCTCGGCAAGCACGTGATGATCGGCGGGATAGACGCCGCAAATCTCGACTCGATCCTGTTCCACCAGCGGCTCGGCTTCGAGCGCGTGGCCCATTTCCACGAAGTGGGGCGCAAGTTCGGACGCTGGCTCGACCTCGTCTTCATGCAGCGCTGGCTCGACGCACCCGGCGCCACCCGTCCCGACTGACATCGCAGGGAGTACCGCCATGCCCGCACGCATCTGCTTCGTCGAGCTGCCGACAGACGGCACCGCGCCCGCCAAGCGCTTCTATGCGCAGGCGTTCGGCTGGGACTTGACGGACTTCGGCCCGACCTACGCCTGCACGATGACGGGCGACGTCGACCTCGGCCTGCAGGCCGATCGCGGCGAGACCACGCGCGCGCCGCTGCCCGTGATCCAGGTCGAGGAGCTGGAGGCCGCGCTCGAGGCGGTGCGCGCCGCCGGCGGCCGCATCACGCGGCCGATCTTCTCGTTCCCCGGCGGGCGTCGCTTTCACTTCAGCGACCCCTCGGGCAACGAGCTCGCGGCCATGCAGCCCGATTGAGCCGGGAGTCAGCGCGATGCGCCTGCAGCTGATGACCTGGCCCGAGGTAGCGACTTACCTCGAGCGTTCGCGCGGCATGCTGGTGCCGATCGGATCAACCGAGCAGCACGGGCCGACCGGGCTCATCGGCACCGACGCGCTCACCGCCGAGGGGCTCGCGCTCGCCACCGGCGAGGCTGCCGGCGCCGTGGTGGCGCCGACCCTGCCGATCGGGATGGCGCAGCACCACCTCGGCTTTCCGGGCAGCGCGTCGCTGCGACCGTCGACGCTGCTCGCACTGGTACGCGACGTCGTCAGCTCGTTCGCGGTGACGGGCTTCCGGCGCTTCCTCTTCATCAATGGCCACGGCGGCAACGTCGCGCCACTGCGGGCCGCGTTCTCGGAGCTCTACGCCGAGTCGAGCTTCGCCGGTGTCCCGGGCGAGGTGCGGTGCGCCTTGTGCAACTGGTACGAGGCCAGCGCCCTCGCGCCGTTCGTGCGCGAGATGTACGGCGAGGCCGAGGGCAGCCATGCAACGCCGAGCGAGGTCGCCCTCGCCGCCTACTACCATCCCGGCCAGCTGCGCCCGATCCCTCTCGACCCGCCGGTGGCGCCGGACGGCCACGATTTCCAGGACGCTGCTGACTACCGGCGGCGCTTTCCCGACGGCCGCATCGGCTCGAATCCCGCGCTCGCGCGCGAGGAACATGGCGCGCGCATTCATGCGCTCGTCGTGGGCGAGCTCGTCGAGCGCTACCGGACATTTCTCGCCGAGGCCTGAGCGCGCCCGCGCGCGTCGCCGCGCGCGGGCGCCAACGGGGTGCGATCTTCGTTGATCGTGCCGCTTATTCCCTCGTTCGAAGCGTCATATTATGTTAAATACTAGGTTTCCCCCCTTGAGTACTGTCGCCGTTTTGCGTCACTATTTGGTCAAACGAGGTCCCCGCCATGTCCGGGGCCTCGACACAAGGGGATCGAGATGGAACGCGTCGGGAAGGTCGTTGATTTCCTCGTACTGTCGATCGGCGTGCTGATGGTGGTCACCGGACTCGCCTCGCTGATCCGGTTCTGACCGCGGCATTCGCCGGCCGGCGCGCGATCCGCGCGCGCCGCCATGCCCCGCCGAACGGCGGGCAACCGGTTTCTCTCGCTTCGGACGGCCGGGCGCGGGTGGGTCAGCTCGTCAGGGCTTGACCACGATTTCTGCGCGCAGTGCCTTCAGTTTCGCGCGCACGACGGCGGCGTTGTCGCGGCCGATCCTGACCAGCGCCTTCTGTCCGGCCGACAGGGACTCGAGCCTGGCATCGGCGTAGCGGTACATCACGCTCGGGTGCACCAGGCGGATCGGGTCCGCGACGTCGGGCGTCGCAAGCAGGTGATCGATCACCGCCACGACGCGGTCGTTGAAGTACTGGCCGGGATAGCCGAGTTCCTCGTAAGCCTGCTGCAGCAGCGGGTAATAGCGCCGGTAGACGCCGGCCGCTTCCTGCGGATCGATCGCGGCGAGCAGCGCCATGTAGCGGGCGTAGCGCGTGGCGTTGTCGGGCGCGATAGTCAGCGAATCCTCTGCTCCTCGCGTCGCGAGCGCCCCACCCGGTGGCCGCAGCGCACGCACCTCCGCCGCCACCTGCTCGCGCGGCAGGTTGTCGATCGTCGCCACCCACCGGCGGGCGATCTTGTCCGGGAAGAACAGGTCTGGCAGCGTCGGCGCATGCGCCAGCGTCGCGATCGCGGCCGCGAACGCCGCGTCGCTGTCGGCGAGCGGCGGCAGCGGCGCTCCGCTCGCGGGCGTGAGCGGGTGCTCGATCTGAGGGCCCGAGGCGGGAACTGCCGTGGCGGGGGGCGGCGGCGGCGAGCCGGAGCCGTGCCACAGGTAGTAGCCCGCCCCTGCGGCCGCGAGCACGACGATACCGATCGCAAGCAACTGCCGGCGTTCCATGGTCACCTCGCAGCCCCGTCGCGCGGCCAGCCGTTCGGGCGGGCCCCGGGCGCCGGGGCACCCGACGCTACACAGTCACACGCGGAGCGACAAGCCGGCGCGCGGACCCCTCTGCCCGCCTAGAAATCGGCGGGTGGCGTCTGCCGTCGCCGCTCCGGCGCATAGAACGGCCCCGTGACGACCCGGCAGCGGGCGTTGAGGCGGCTCCACTTCAGCTCCTTCTGATAGTAGATCTCCGCCCAAAGTTCATCGGTCGGCCGCCCCCAGGGCATCCGCACGCTGGCGAGCGCGATGCTCGCCTTGGCCATTGGCGACCACAGTGCCGAGGTCACGGCACCGATCACGTTGCGGCGATCGTCGTAGACGTAGGCGTCCTTCGCCGGCTTGTTGCCCTCGACGTCCAGGCGCACCAGGCGGAAGCGCGGCCCGCGCCGTTCCTCCTCGAGCAGCGCGCGGCGGCCGGTGAAGTTCGGCTTCGCGAAGTCGACCAGCCAGGCGAGGTCCAGTTCGAATGGCGAGCGCGTGCGATCGGTACGCACCGCGCGATCCGCGGGCAGGAAATCGACGCCCGCCTGGATGAACCCGGCCTCGATGCGCGCCATCTCGAGTGCGTGCGTCCCCATCGGCCGGATGCCGTGCAGCCGGCCGGCCTCGAAAAGTGCATCCCAGAGGGCCTCGGCCTGCGCGTTGCCGGTCCAGAGCTCGTAGCCGAGGTCGCCGGTGAACCCGGTGCGCGACACCAGCAGCTCGCCGCCCGCGAACGCGTAACTTCGCATCGCGAACGGCACGAGCGACTCGACGCCGCTCAGTCCCAGCGCGCGCAGCACCGCGCAACTGGTCGGACCCTGCAGCGCGAGCGCCGCCACCTCCTCGGTCTCCTCGCGAATCGCCACGTCGAAGCCGAGCGCCGAGCGCGACAACCAGTCGAGCTGCCGCTCCTGCGAGCACAGCCGGTACACACCGGGCTCGACGTGGAACAGCGTGCCGTCGTCGATCACCTGGCCGCGATCGTCGCACCACACGCAGTAGCCGACGCGGCCGGGACGGATGCGCGCGACGTCGCGGGTCACGAGTCGGTTCAGGTACTCGAGCGCGTCGGGACCGCTGATCCGGTGCTTGGTCATCGGCGAGATATCGAATACCGCGCAGGCGTTGCGCAGTGCCGTGTACTCGAGGCTGACGTCGAAATAGGCGTCGGCCACCGTGTGGTCGCGCCAGCGGTGCCAGACGTTGAGGACGTTCGCGCGCGCCGTCCGTGAGTGGAACGGCGTCGTGTGCACGACCTGCGTGTAGTGCCCGCGGGACGAGCTCATGGATCGTCCTCCGCGACGACCCGCGCCGCGTTGCGGCCGGCCGCGCCAATGACGCCGCCACCCGGATGGCTGCCGGCACCGCACAGGTAGAGCCCCGCGACCGGCGCCGCGTACTGTGCCGCTCCCGGGACCGGACGCAGCATCAGCGCCTGGTCGATCGTCAGCTCGGCGTGGTGCCAGTGGCCGCCGTGCATGCGGAACTCGCGCTCCAGGTCCGCCGGCGTCAGCAGCTGCGCCGCCAGCAGCTGCGCCCGCAGCCCCGGTGCGTGTGCCTCCAGCAGCGCGAGCACGCGCTCGAGGAACGGGCCGCGCGCGGCATCCCAGCCGCCGTCGACGTCGTGCGGCGCGTACTGCACGATCGCCGACAGCACGTGCTGCCCGTCCGGCGCGAGCGTCGCGTCATGGACGGTCGGAATCGTGATCTCGAGCGCCGGCGCGTCGGAACAGCGCCGGTACTTCGCGTGATCGAAGGCCTGGTCGACGTAGGTCGCGCTCGGCGCGAGCAGCAGCCGCTCGCCCAACCACTCGGCCGGCACGCCCGTGAAGCGCGGCAGGCCGGCGAGCGCGAGGTGCAGCTTGGCGGCGGTGCCGGTCGCGCGCAGGTGGTGGACGCGCTGCGCGAACTCCGCCTCGAGGTGGCGCGCGCCCAGCAGCCGCAGCAGCGTGGTCTTGGGGTCGGCGCTCGAGACGACGGCGCGCGCCTCGATCCGCTCGCCACCCGCGAGCCGCACGCCGGCGACGCGGCCCTGCTCGACGAGGATGGCCTCGACGGGGCTCGAGAGCCGGATCGAGGCGCCGGCGATGCGCGCTGCCGCAGCGAGCGAATCCGTGACCGAGCCGACGCCGCCGCGAGGCAATGCGGGGCCGCGCCGGCCGTAGGCGGCGCCGCTCAGCCGATGCAGGTAGCTGAAAACGGTGTTGCCGGAGCGCGCCCCCAGCCGGGTGCCGAGCACGGCGTCGAGCGCGACCGCACCCTTCAGGAGCGGGGACTCGAACGACTCCTCGACCAGGTCGTAGACCGGCATGGTCACGATGCGGAGGAATTCGCGCAGGTCGTCGCGGCCGAGGCGCCGCAGGTCGAGTCCTAGGGCTGCCGCGGGCAGTGCCTCGCGCCAGTGCGACCAGCCGAGGCGCGGTGGCACCCGGCCGTGCTGTCGGCCGAGGACGGTCGCGAGGCGCCGCAGCCGGGCGCTGAACTCGGCGTAGGACGCCCGATCGGCTGCGGAGACCGGCCCGGAAACGATCTCGGCGCCGTCGAGCACGAGCGCCTCGCCGGTCGGGTTCAGCACCACCGACTTGAGCTCCTCGCGCGCGAACGCCAGTCCGTGCCGAGTCAGGTCCAGCTCGCGGATGATCGACGGATCGAGGAGGTGGGTCAGGTGCGCGACCGACGAGACCCGGAAGCGTGGCGCGAACTCGCGCGTCACCGCCGCGCCACCGACGTGGTCGGCCGCCTCCAGGACCAGCACGCGGCGTCCGGCGCGCGCGAGGTAGGCGGCCGCCACGAGGCCATTGTGGCCGGCGCCGATCACCACCGTGAGGGCGTCAGTCATCGCTCCAGCCCTCCGGGACGGTGGCGCGCCGCCGCAGGTCGCGCAGCACTTCGCGAGCTGCATTCGCGCCCGGCGCGGCCATTACGCCGCCACCCGGATGCGAGCCCGCACCGCACAGGTACATGCCGCGGAACGGTCCCCGGTACTGGGCAAAGCCCGGGAACGGGCGGTTGAAGAGCAGCTGGTCGAAGGTCAGCTCGCCCTGGAAGATGTTTCCCTCGGTGAGGCCGACCTCGGCTTCGAGCTCCTGCGGCGTGCGCACTTCGGCGTGCACGACCAGCTTCTCGAAGTCCGGGCTGTAGCGCGAGATCTGTGCGAACACCGTGCGCCGGAAGGCATCCCGGTCGGCGTCGGTCCACTCCCGTCCCTGCAGCCGGTGCGGCACGTACTGCACGAAGACCGACATGAAGTGCTTGCCCGGCGGCGCCATCGTCGGGTCGGTCATGGTCGGCATCAACAGGTCGAGATATGGATCCTTCGACCACGTGCCGCGCTTCCAGTCGTCGTAGGCGAGCTCGAAGCGCTCCAGCGAATCGAGGAAGTGCATGTCCCCGGCGAGCAGTGGATGACCTGGCCCGAGTGCCGGGAACGACGGCAGCCCGTCAAGGGCGATGTTCAGCTTGCCGGATGAGCCGCGGATCTTGAAATCACGGGCGCACTTTACGAGGCGCGCGTCGAGATCGGAGGCGTCGAACAGGCCGAGGAAGGTGCGCTTCGGGTCCAGCGCGGACAGCACGACCGGCGCCTCGAACTCATCGCCGTTCTCGAGCGCCACGCCCACCACCCGCCCGCCACGCACGCGGATGCGGGCCACCGGCGCGTCGACGCGCACCTCGCCACCGTGGCTGCGCAGCGCGCCCGCCAGCGCGCGCGAGACGGCGCCCATGCCGCCGCGCGCAAATCCCCACGCCCCGGCCTGGCCGTCGACGTCGCCCATGTAGTGATGCAGCAGCACGTACGCGGTGCCCGGCGACTGCACGCCGAGCGCCGTGCCGATGATGCCGCTGCCGGCAAAGTTCGCCTTGACGACGTCCGACTCGAAATACTCGCCGAGATAATCGGCGATGCTCATCGTGTAGAAGCGGATCGTGTCGTAGATGCCCGCCTCGCCGAGCTTGCCGAACTCGCGCGCGACATGCAGCAGCTCCGCCAGGTCGCGCGGTCGCCACGAGGTGGGATCGGGCGGAGTCCGCATCAGCAGCGAGCGCACCAGGCGGCACTGACGCATCACGTCGCGGCCGTAGCGCAGGTAGGCATCGGCGTCGCGCGCGCTGTAGCGCGCGATCTCACGCCGCTTGACCTCCTTGTCGACGTAACCGCCGAGGACGTCGCCGTCCCGGGTGAAGGTAACGCCGCCACCATAGGGGACGATCTGCAGTCCGTGGCGGCCGAGGTCGAGACTGCGGTAGATCTCCGGCCGCAGCAGGCTGCAGACGTAGGAGCAGTTGGAGTAGATCCAGCCGGGATGCAGCTCGCGGCTGACCGTGGCGCCGCCGATGTACGGATTGCGCTCAAGGACGAGCACGCGCAGCCCGGCGCGGGCCAGGAATGCGGCACTGGTCAGGCCGTTGTGGCCGGCGCCGACGACGATGGCGTCATAGCGGGTCATGGCGGGCGTTCGGCGGCGGCTTCCCCGGGTTCTCGCCCTGCACGGCGGCCGGCGCGGCTCGCGAACGGCGGCGGAACGTTAGCACGTTTCCCGGGCGGCGCTGCGATGCTGGCACCGCGGCGCGGCCCCCGATAATGTCACGCTCCGGGGCAGCGAGGGGGCGCGACCGGGATGGAATCGGCGGACGTCTGCATCATCGGCGGCGGCATGGCCGGCGCATCGGTCGCATACCATCTGGCGCCACACGCGCGCGTCGTGCTACTCGAGCGCGAGCCGCACGTGGGCTACCACAGCACCGGGCGTTCGGCGGCGTTGTACGCGCCGCAGTATGGGAGCCCGGTCATCCGGCGCCTGACCGCGGCGGCCGGACCGTTCCTGCGCGCACCTCCCGGGGGCTTCGCGGCGGCACCCCTGCTCACGCCGCGGGGATTCATGACGATCGGTCGTGCCGAGCAGCGTGCGGCGCTCGCCGAGCACGAAACGGTCGCGCGTCTCGCCGACCAGTCGGTGCAGCGGCTGACGACCGCGGAGGCGCGGGCGCTCGTGCCCTCGCTGCGCGCGGACGTGATCGACTGGGCGCTGCTTGATCCGAGCGCCCAGGACCTCGACGTCGAGGCCCTGCTGCAGGGGTTCCTGCGCGGCGCGCGCGGACACGGTGCGCACGTGCTGACGACCCGCGAGGTGACTGCGCTCGAGAGCGTTGCCGGACGCTGGCGCGTCCGCGGACCGGAGTTTGAAGTCGATGCGCGCGTCGTCGTCAACGCGGCCGGCGCCTGGGCCGATTCGCTCGCGGGCCTCGCGGGGCTCGCCCCGCTCGGGCTCGTGCCACACCGGCGGACGGCGTTCATCTTCGACGTTCCGGACGGTGTGGCCGCGGCGCGCTGGCCGATGGTGTCGGACGCCGAGGAGCAGTTCTACTTCAAGCCCGAGGCGGGTCGCGTGCTCGGCTCGCTGGCCGAGGAAGTCCCGGTCCCGCCGGGCGACGCCCAACCCGAGGACCTCGACGTGGCGATCGCGGTGGATCGCATAGAGCAGGTTCTGGATTTTCCGGTGCAGCGCGTGCTGCGGTCGTGGGCCGGCCTGCGCGTATTCAGCCGGGACCGCGACCCGGTCTCCGGGTTCGATCCCGCCCGGCCGGGCTTCTACTGGCACGCCGCCATCGGCGGCTACGGTATCCAGACCGCCGCCTCGCTCGGCGCCTTCGCGGCGGCGACGATCCTCGGCCGTGCTGCACCCGAGGCGCTCGTGGAGGCCGGTCTCGCGGCGGCGTCGCTCGCACCGGCGCGCCTGCGCTGACGATCGCCCCTGCTGCGCCGCGGCAGTCCTTCAGCATCGCTTAAGGGCGGCGCCGGATACTGCCGCTGTTGACCCGCGTCCGCCGGTGCCACCATCCGGCTGCCGAGCCCCCCTCGCGACCGGGCGGCCGGTGCCGGCGGACCTTTGATCCTCAGGTCTTCGGCACGACCCCGGCCGGCGTCATCTTGTCGATCGCCTGCGGCAGCAGCTGCGAGAGCTTCTGCGTGAGTTCCGGCACGGACAGGCCGGCCTTCTGCGCGAGTTCCTGGACCGCGCCCGATCCCAGCACCTGATGAATCTGATCCGCCGTGATCGGCAGGTTCTGACCCGTGCCCACCCACGAGCGGACCGTCTCGCCCAGTCCTTTCTGCTCGAACTGGTTCACGACGCCCTGCAAGCCGCCATTCTGCTCGAGGATGTGGTTGACGACCCCGACCATCGCCGAGCCCACGACACCACCCAGAATCCCGTCGAAGAGTCCCATGTCCTGCTCCTCCGTTGAGGCTGCCGCGAGCGTTGCGCGGCCCGGCCATTCTAAGCCAGGCGCGGGCGCACCGGTGCACTCAGGCGCCGGCGGCCAGCTCGGCGAGCAGCGACAGCGCCTGGTCGACCTCGGTCATCGTGTTGTAGTGCGCAAAGCCGATCCTGAGCACGCCGCCGTCGTCGCGAACACCCAGCGCGCCGGCGACTTCGTAGGCGTAGAACGATCCCGACCAGACGAAGATGTTGCGGGCGGCGAACGCCTCGGCCATCGCCGCCGGATCGCGTCCCGCGATGCGCAGGCAGAACGTCGGTACCCGCTCATCCAGCGCGCGCGGGTCGCCGATGCCGTAGAGCCGCACGCCGCGCAGCGTCGCGAGCCCGTCCAGGAAGCGCCTCGCCAGCGCGTGCTCGTGCGCCGTCGAGGCCACGAAGCCGGCCTCGATCCGGCTGCGCAGCGTCGCGCCGGGTACCGCGCCGCCGAAGCGCTCGCCGACCCACGCCAGGTGCTCGAGCGCGCCGAGCGTGCCGAGCTGCGCCTCGAAGGACGGCGTGCCGGGGGCGTGCTTGAAGGGCATCGTCTGTGGCGACGGGCGCACCTTCAGCGGCCGGAGCCGGTCGGCCAGCTCGCGGCGCACGTAGGCGAGCCCCGCGTGCGGGCCGAAGTACTTGTAGGGCGAGGACGCGAGCAGGTCGCAGCCGATCTTCGCGACGTCGATCGCGAAATGCGGTGCCGACTGGACCGCATCGACCACCGTAACCGCGCCGACCGCACGGCCGGCTGCGACGATGCGCGCGACGTCGTTGATCGTGCCGAGCAGGTTGCTCGCATGGTTGCAGGCGACGAGCCGGGTGCGGGGGTTCACCAGCGACGGCAGCGCGTCGTAGCGGTAGTGAAAAGTTTCCGGATCGATGTCCAGCCAGCGCACGGTGACGCCGCGCTCCTCGGCCGCGATCAGCCACGGCGCGACGTTCGCGTCGTGGTCCATGCGCGAGACGACGATCTCGTCGCCGGGCCTCCACTCGCGGGCGATCATCCGCGAGAAGTGGAACAGCAGCGTCGTCGTGTTGAGTCCGAACACCACCTCGTCCGGCGCGGCGCCCAGAAACTCGGCCGCCGCCGCGTGCACGGTCGCAAAGCCGGCGTCCGTCAGCCGCGAGGTGCGAAACGCGCCGCCATCGTTGGCGCAATGATCGACCATCGCCTCGCGCATGCGCGACAACACGCGGCCGGCCACCTGCGTGCCGCCGGGGGCATCCATGTAGACCCGCGCGACGCCGTCGTCGCGCAGCGCCAGCGCGGGGAACGCCGCCCGCACCTCGTCATCGTTCCAGCTGTTGCGCTCGGTCATCGTCATCGTCCCCTTGCCCACGCGCCCGCCTTCAGGGCTTTTGCACCACGACGGCGCCGCGCGCCATCACGAAGATCGGCCTCTCGGTGCTCGTGATGTCCTCGAGCACGTTGCCGCGAACCGCGACCAGGTCCGCGGCCTTGCCGACCTCGAGGCTGCCGGTCTCAGCATCGACGCCGAGCAGTCGCGAGGCCTCCCGCGTCGCGGCCAGCAGCGCCGCGGCGGGCGTCATGCCATCGGCGACCAGCAGCGAGAATTCCTTGGCATTCATGCCGTGCGCCGAAACCGCCGAGTCGGTGCCGAACGCGATCGGCACGCCGATGCGCAGCGCCTCCTTCATCATCTGCGCACCCGCCGTCGCGGCGGCATGCGCCTTCTTCGCGATCGGCGGCGGATAGCTGTCGGCATGTCGTCCGCTCCACCAGGCCGCCATGCGCGTCGGCACCAGGTAGGTGCCGCGCTGCTTCATCAGCCGCAGCGTGTCGGCCGTCAGGAAGGTGCCGTGCTCGATGGAATCCACGCCGGCCTCGACCGCGAGGCGAGCGGCCTCGTCGCCGTGCGAGTGGGCCGCGACCTTGCGGCCCCAGCGATGCGCCTCGCCGATGATCGCGTCGAGTTCCGCCGGCGTCAGCTGCGGGACCTTCAGCGGGTCGGATTCCGAGAAGACGCCGCCCGAGGCGCAGATCTTGATCACGTCCGCGCCCCACTTCATCTGCTCGCGAACCGCCTCGCGGCAGGATTCCGGGCCGGAGCAGATGCCATCGATCGTGCCCAGCGGCTTGACGCGCTCGGGCGGGAATGGAGGCTGGTCGCAATGTCCGCCCGGCGAACCGATCGCGTGCGCGGCCGCGACGATGCGTGGCCCCTGGACGAGGCCCGCCCGGATCGCGTTGCGCAGCGCAATGTCGACCCAGTCGCCGGCACCGACGACGCGCACGGTCGTGAAGCCCGCGGCGAGCGTGAGGTGCGCGTAGCGCTCGGCGTAGAACGACTGCTCGGCCGGCGAGCGCAGCATGCCCTCGTAGAAGTCGCGGTAGTGGTCGCCGGACGACTCGTCGGTGATGTGGACGTGCGCGTCGATGAATCCGGGCAGCAGCGTCGCATCGCCAAGGTCCACGACCGTCGCTGCCTGCGGCACCGGCGCGCTCGCGCCGACAGCGGTAATCCGGTCGCCGCTGACGACCACGATCCCGGGCTCGACGAGCCGGCCGGTGACACCGTCGAACATCCGCCGGGCCTTGATCACGGTCACCGGGTCGGCGGCGCCGGCTGTCGTGGACGTCAGGACGGCGGACAGCGCCGCGGCTGCGAGCAGGATCGCTCTCATGAGTTTTTCTCCCCGAATGGCCGAACGCGCAATATACGCGACCCGCGGCGTGCCGCGGTCGCGGCTCAGGTGGCGGCCGTCTCCGCCGCGCGCTGGATCGCGCCCCAGAGCTCCGCAACGTGCCGGCGTTCGGTCAGCTCCATGCCGATCGAGATGCGCGTGATCCAGCGCCCGCCCACCACCGCCGGCGTCAGGTAGGCGAAGCCGGAGTCGTTGACTGCCTGGGTCCAGCGGCGCGCGTGCTCGTCGAGCTCCTCGGCGCTTCGGCCCGGGGGCTCGTACCGGATGCAGACGGTCTGCAGCACGACCGGCGCGATCACCCGCCAGTGCGGCGCGGCCGCCACCTCGCCCGCGAGCCACTGCGCGTTGGCGAGATCGCGGCGCAGGCGTGCTCGCAGCGACTCGGCACCCTGCTCGCGCAGCGCGAACCAGAGCTTCAGCGCGCGGAACCGCCGGCCGAGCGGGATGCCCCAGTCACGGTAGTTGCGCACCTGCCGGTCCATCGGCGTTTGCAGGTAGCTCGGGTTCGTCGACATCACGCGTGCCAGGTGCTGCGCGTCGCGGACCAGATAGAGCGAGCAGTCGAACGCGACGGTGAGCCACTTGTGCGGATTGATGACGATCGAGTCCGCGGCCTCGATTCCCTGCCAGTGATGGCGGCACTCGGGCAGCAGCATCGCATTGCCGCCCATCGCGCCGTCGACGTGCAGCCAGAGCCGCTCGCGGCCGGCGATCACGGCGATCGATGCGATCGGATCCATTGCGGTCGTGGCGGTCGTGCCGCAGGTCGCCACGATCGCGCAGGGCGCGAGGCCGGCCGCGCGATCGCGGCGAATCGCGGCCTCGAGCGCTGCGACGTCGAGCCGGAAATCCGCGTCCAGCTCGATCGCCCGCACGTGCATGCGACCAAAGCCGGCCAGCAGCGCCGCCTTCTCGACCGAGCTATGCGCCTGTGCCGATGTGTACACGACCAGCGGCACTCCGCCACCCTGCAGCCCGCCGCGCGATGCGCCGTAGTCGCTGGCACGCTCCCGCGCGCAGACGAGGGCGACGAAGGTCGCGGCCGAGGCGGTGTCCTGGATGACGCCGCTGAATTCCGCCGGCAGCCCGAGCAAGTCGCGCAGCCAGTCGGTGGTGACCTGCTCAAGCTCGGTGAGTGCCGGCCCGGCCTGCCAGTTGAGGCCAACGACGCCGAGGCCGGTGCTGACCATGTCGCCGAGTACCGAGGTCAGCGATGCACCGGAGGGGAAGTAGCCGAAGAAGCGCGGGTGTTGCCAGTGCGTGACACCCGGCAGGATCAGTGCGTCGAGGTCGGCGAGGATCCGTTCCATCGGCTCGCCTTGCTCCGGTGCCGCCGCCGGCAGCTTCGCGATCAGTTCGCCCGGACGCAGCGGCGACTGGACCGGCAGGTCCCCCTGGGCGAGCCTTTCGCGGTAGGCAGCCACCCACTCCACGAGCGCATGGCCCGCGCGGCGGAACTCGTCAGGCGTCAAGAGGCACCTCGGCGGACAGCTCCGGCGAGTGTACTCGTTACTGCCGACCGTGGCGGCCCGGCGCGGCACTGCCGCGGTCCCCGGACTCGTCTACACTAGCGCCCCCTTCGCCCCGACCGACCGTGGAGGTCCCCGTGTCCGTCTCCCTGTACGACGTCTCGCTGCCGGCGCTCACGCTTGGCCTCACGAACCTGTCCGCGATCCTCGACAAGGCCGCGGCACACGCCGACGCCAAGAAGCTCGACCCGAAGGTGCTGCCGGACGCGCGCCTGATCGCCGACATGTTCCCGCTGAAGCGGCAGGTGCAGATTGCCTGCGACACCGCCAAGGGAGCTGCCGCGCGGCTCGCGGGCATCGAGATCCCGAAGCACGAGGACAACGAGTCGACGCTGGCCGAGCTGAAGAGCCGCATCGCGGTGACGCTTGCGTTCATCTCGAGCGTCAAGGCCGAGCAGGTGAATGCCGGCGACTCGCGCGAGGTGGTGCTCAAGTTCCCGAGCGTCACGCTCAAGTTCACCGGCCGTGACTACGTCTCGAAGTTCGTGCTGCCGAACTTCTACTTCCACATTACGGCCGCGTACGCGATCCTGCGCAAGAACGGCGTCGACGTCGGCAAGAACGACTACCTCGGCCAGATCCAGTAGGGTCCGCAACCTCGCCCGGGTCGGCCCGGCCCGGGCAGCGCACGATGTGGAAGCGCGTTCGCATCGGCATCCTGCTGGTGGTGCTCGCGATCGTCGCGGGCAATGCTTGGCTGGACCGGCAGCGCGCGCAGTCCTGGCGCGACAGCCTCTACGTCGGCATCTTCCCGATCGCTGCCGACGGCCGGGCGGCGACGCGCCAGTACCTGGCAACGCTCGACCTCGCGGCGTTTCACGATCTCGAGCCCTTCTTTGCTCGCGAGGCGGGTCACTATTCGCTCGGACTGACCGTGCCGTTCCGGGTGGAGCTCGAGCCGCCGCCGGCGAGCGCGCCACCGCCGATGCCGGACGATCCCGGCCCGGTCAGCGTCGCCTGGTGGAGCCTGCGGATGCGCTGGTACGCGTGGCGCGCCGCCGCCGCGACCGGCCGCCCGCCGCCGCACATCCGCGTGTTCGTGCTCTACCACGACCCGGCGGTCTCGGCGCGCCTGCCCCACTCGATCGGGCTCAGCAAGGGACAGATCGGCGTGGTGAACGCGTTCGCCAGCGCCGCGCAGGCGGGACCGAACGCGGTCGTGATTGCGCACGAGGTGCTGCACACCGTCGGCGCGTCGGACAAGTACGACCCCGAGACCGACGCACCGCTCTATCCGCAGGGCTACGCCGAGCCGGATGCCCGTCCACTCTATCCGCAGACGCGGACCGAGATCATGGCGGGCCGCCGCCCGCTCTCGGCAACCGAGCAGGAGATGCCGGACTCACTGGCCGAATGCGTCGTCGGCGAGGCGACCGCCGCCGAGATCGGCTGGCAACGACGCTGATTCCGTCCCGCCGCGTCGCACCGGTCGCGCGCGGCGGGACGGCGTGACTACTTCGCCTTGCGGAACAGCAGCGCGAACTTGTCGGTGTTCTTGCCCTTCATCTCCGGCGCAAAGAACGGCTTCTGGCGGTCGTCATCGGGGTTGCGTAGCAGGTTGCTCTCGGCCTCGAGCTTGAATCCCGCCTTGGTCACGATCTCCTTGACGTACGCCTCGTCGATGCGATGCTGCCCGTCGAAATTGCGGGCGAAGCTGTCGCCGGTGCCCGCCGGCGCGGCGTGGTCGATGATCGCGAGAAATGCGCCGGGCTTCATGGCGTCGTGGATCTGCTTCAGCACGCCACCGACGTCCTTCGACAGCCAGAAGAAGTCGTGGAACACGTCGTTAGCGACGACACCGTCGAAGTGCGCCGCCGGCAGCTCGAGCGCGTCGAGCGAGCGGTCCCAGCGCTTTACCGTCGGCAGGCGGTCGTTCGCAAGCCGCTCGACGATGTCCTTGTCGCCGAACTTCTTCAGGAACTCCGGCGGGTTCTGCGCGTAGACCTCGCCACCCGGCCCCGCGACGCGCGCCTCGAGCTCGGCGTACCATCCGCGACCGGTGAACAGGTCGAGGATCTTCATGCCGGGCTTCACGCCGAAGAACGCCAGCATGTCCTTCGGCTTGCGCGCGGCATCGAGCTTGCGATCTGCGTCGGGGCGATCGGGGGAGTCGACGGCCGCGCTGATGGCGGCGGAGATCGCCGGACCTTCCTTGGCTTGGACGACGCACGCGAGTGCGAGGCAGCCGGCGGCCGCCACGGCGAGGCGGAAGCAAAATCGGCTCGAGCGCATGGCGGTACTCCTGGCAGGTGCCGCGGAGGGGCGGCGGGGGCGCCGAGTGTACGCGAGCCGCGGCATGCGGCAGCGAAGCAAATCCGCCGTGGCGGGTTCCCTGCCGCCCGGCCGACCGGCTATATATAGAGTCATCCGGACGGGGGGCGGCGTGAGCGTCAAGATCGACCAACCGAGCGAGGCCGGCGAGTACGACGCCGGCATGCAGGTGCTGCTGCAGCTGCTCTGGGGCGACGGCTTCCTGTCGCCGGGCGGCGCCGAGGAGGTCGCGCGGGTGCTCGAAGGCAGCGACATCCGCGGCTGCCACGTGCTCGACATTGGTGCCGGCCTCGGCGCGATCGATCAGCTGCTCGTCGAGACCCACGGGGCGAAGTCCGTGGTCGGCATCGACATCGATCCCGGGCTGCTGCGGCAGATGGACGAGCGCATCGGCCGCGCCGGCCTCGGCGATCGCATCCGCAGCCAGCTCGTCGCGCCGGGCCCGCTGCCCTTCCCGGCGGCCTCCTTCGACGTCGTATTCTCGAAGGACTCGATCGTGCAGATCCCGGACAAGGCCGCGGTGTTCGCCGAGGCGCATCGCGTGCTGCGACCGGGCGGCCGATTCCTGGCGAGCGACTGGCTGCGCGGCGGCCGCGGTGCGTACTCGCCGGAAATGATGGAGTTCTTCCGGCTCGAGGGCATCGCATACAACATGGCCTCGCTCGAAGACAGTGCTGCGGCTCTGCGTGCCGTCGGCTTCGCGGAGGTCGAGGTACGCGACCGGAACGCCTGGTACCTTGGGCTCGCGGAGCGCGAGCTTGCTTCGCTCGAGGGTCCGATGCGGTCGCTGATCGTAGAGCGGATCGGTGCCGAGCGCGCCGAGCACTTCATCGCGGACTGGCGGCAGCTCGTGCTCGTGGTGCGGCGCGGCGAGCTCCGACCGGGCCACTTGAAGGCCGTCAAGGGCGGCTAGCGCCCGCCCTCGCCGTTCCGGGCGACGATCCGGTAGAGTCCCGGCAATCTTCCCCGGCGACCGCCCATGCCCACCGAGCTCCTGTTCCGCGCCGATGCGTACCTGCGCACTGCGACCGCCCGCGTCACCGCGGTGAATGACAACGGGATCGAGCTGGACCGCACGATCTTCTACCCGACCGGTGGCGGTCAGCCCGGTGACACCGGCTACCTCGTCCGCGCGACCGGCGAGAGGATACCGGTCTCCGATACGCGCAAGGGCCAGACCGCCGACGGCGTACTCCACGTGACGGCCCCCGGATCGCCAGCGCCTGCGGTTGGCGAGGCGGTGACGCTCGAGATCGACTGGAACCGCCGCCACCGTCTGATGCGCCTGCACACCGCGCTGCACGTGATGTCGTGCGTGGTGGTGGCGCCGGTCACCGGCGGGCAGATCGCTCCGGACAAGGCGCGCCTCGACTTCGACATCGACCTCGCGCTCCTTGACGCGGCGCGCATCGAGGGCGAGGTCAATGCGATTACGGCGCGCGGCATCGACACCGAGACGGTCTGGATCACTGACGAGGAACTCGACGCGCGGCCGGAGCTCGTCAAGACGATGAGCGTGCAGCCGCCGCGAGGTGCGGGCCGCGTGCGGCTGCTGCGGATCCCGGGCGTCGACCTGCAGCCCTGCGGCGGCACGCACGTGCGTAACCTCGCCGAGATCGGCCCGATCCGCGTCGTGCGGATCCGCAACGAGGGCAAGCGCAACAAGCGCGTGGAGATCGTGCTGGCCGAGTAGCCCGCGGTGCGCCGGCGGCGCGAGGAGTCCCGATGCGAGCGAGCATGCTGTTGCTGTTGATAGGGTTGTGCGGCTGCGTGTCCCCGGCCGCGCTGGGCGGGACGCCGCCGGTGCAGGACGGCGATTTCACGATCCGCGACTTCCACTTCGCGTCGGGCGCGGTGCTGCCGGAGCTGCGGCTGCACTACGCGACGCTCGGCCGGCCGAGCCGCGACGCCCGTGGCAGGATCACGAATGCCGTGCTGCTGCTGCACGGCACGGGTGGCGATGGCGGGCAATTCCTGCGACCGCAGTTCGCCGACGAATTGTTCGGTCCCGGTCAGCCGCTCGACGCCAGCCGCTACTACGTGATCCTGCCGGACGGGATCGGCCACGGCCGCTCCTCGAAACCGAGCGACGGCCTGCGTGCCAAGTTTCCGGCGTACAACTATGCGGACATGGTGGAGGCGCAGCACCGGCTGGTGAGCGAGCACCTGGGCATCGAGCGGCTGCGCCTCATTCTCGGCACGTCGATGGGATGCATGCACGCCTTCGTCTGGGGCGAGACGTTCCCGCACTCGATGGACGCGCTGATGCCGCTCGCGTGCCTGCCGGTGGCCATCGCTGGTCGCAATCGAATGTGGCGCCGTATGGTCATCGACGCGATCCGAGAAGACCCTGACTGGGACGGCGGCAACTACGCGGCCGAGCCGCGGCGGGCGCTGCGCACCGCCGCCGACCTGCTGCTGATCGCCGGCAGCGCTCCGCTCTACTTCCAGGCCGCCTTCCCGACGCGCGAGTCGGCCGACGCTTTCGTCACGGAACGCACCGAGCAGACGATCGGGGGGCTCGATGCCAACGACCTGCTGTACCAGGTCAGCGCGTCGCGGGACTACGACCCGGCCCCACGCCTCGGCACCATCGAGGCACCGGTGCTGTGGATCAACTCGGCCGACGATTTCATCAACCCGCCGGAACTCGGCATCGCCGAGGCGCGCGTCCGCGAGTTGCGCCACGGGCGCTTCGTGCTGCTACCGGCCAGCGAGCACACCCACGGCCATGGCTCGCACACCTGGGCGGCGCTCTGGAAGTCGGAGCTCGAGTCCCTGCTCGCGACGACGGCGCCCGCCGTCCGCTGACCATTGGCCGCGGGCAGCGGGGTTCAGCGCCGCAGTTCGGACAGCGCCCAGCTCAGGAAGGCACGTACCTCCGGACGGGCGCGATCCTCGGGCCGGTGCACGAGGAAATAGCTGTCGCCCGCGTCGATCTCGGAATCCGAGATGCGCACCAGGCGGCCGCGACGCAGCCGGCGCTCGCAGACGAAGGTCGGCACGAGTGCGATCCCGAGCCCCTGCTCGGCCGCAGTGATCGCCACCGGCAACGAGTCGACGTTCAGCACCGTGGCGCTGCGCCCGCCGGGATAGCCGGTGGTCACGAACCAACGCGTCCAGAGCTCGGCCCGGTGCCGGTAGACGATCCGACGATGCTTCTCGAAGACGCGCGCGCCGAGCTCGCGGGCGACCAGTGCGACCGGTGGGGCGGTCGCCGCGACGAAGCGGGGGCTGAACAGTCGCGTCGCGACGTGGCCGGCGGGCGGCGCAGCGGCGATGACGATCGAGACGTCCGCCTGCGCCGGGTGCTCGCCGAGGCGCGCACCGGTCGTGACCTCGACATCGGTGCGCGGCTGCAGGCCGTAGAAGCTCCGCAGGCTGGGCACCAGCAGATCGGAAGCGAGGAACGGCGGCGCGGCGACCCTCAGCACGCGGCGCCGCGCCCGGCTGGCGGCATGGTCGAGCGCCGCGTCGAGGCCGGCGAGCAGCGGCTCGACTTCCGCCAGCAGCGCACGCCCGGCCTCCGTCAGCTCGACGGCGCGCGTCTTGCGCAGGAAGACGCGCTGGCCGAGATGCCCCTCGAGGTCACGGATCCGGTGGCTGATCGCGGACGGCGTCACGAACAGCGCATCGGCGGCGGCCTTGAAGCTCAGTTGGCGCGCGGCGACGGAGAAGGCACGCAGGCCGTCGAGCAGCGCCTGACGGGGTACGCGCATGGGTCCTCGCGGTCGGGCAGCGACTGCGAAGCAAGAGTCGTACCGTCCACGCCCGTCGCAGAATCAACGGGCTAGGTGCCCTCCGGGGCCGCGGCGCGCGCCGATTTGGCGCAATTAGCCGAAAGATCGCCCCGCGATGGTGCGTCGCGAGTGCCTCAGGACTCCTCGAACGCGAGCGCCCGCTGGAATGCGGGCCGGGTGCGGCAGCGATCGGCGTAGCCGGTCAGCTGCGGCTCCGCGTCCAGCAGCTTGAACTGCTGCATGAAGTGGCAGGCCATTCCGAGCATCACATCGGCTGCGGAAAAGCGCGCGCCCAGGATCCAGGGGCCCTCCGCAAGACCGGCGCGCAGGACTTCCAGCATCTGCTCGTAGCTGCCCCAGCCGTGTGCGAGCGCACTCACCGGCGCCTTGGAGAACTTCTCCGCCATCGCCGGCTCGATCACCGAGTTCGTGTAGAGCAGCCACTGCAGGTAACGCCCGCGATCGGCCGCGCCGATCGCTGGTGCGAGCCCGCTGCGCGGGTACTGGTCGGCGAGGTACGCGCAGATCGCTCCCGAGTCCCACAAGCGCGTCGCGCCATCCTCGAGGGCCGGCACCTTGCCCATCGGCGAGACCGCGCGAAAAGCCGGATTGGCCTTGGCGGCCGGGTCACGGATGTCGATGCGCACCCGCTCGTAGGGCTCGCCGAGCTCCTCGAGCATCCACAGGGCGCGCAGCGCGCGGGTCTTCGGGCACCAGTACAATTTCATTCTTAACTCCGTCGCGTTCAGGGTCCCTCGACATGCGTGCCGATCCGGTCGGCCACCTTCTCGAGCGCGGCGTCCATGCAGCCCCACAACCGCGCGCGCTCGCGCGGCAGTTCGTCAAAGGACTTCCAGGCGCAGTCGCCCTCGGCCGCGAGCGCCTCGCCGCCGGTCGCGACGCTGCTCGGCACGTGGTAGAGAACGCGGCGCGTGCTCTGTTCGAGCTGGCCGGTCGCGCTCAGGACGCGGTAGCTGACGGCAACCATCGGCCGGTACGACTCGAGCGCACCACTCCGGTACAGGCCGAACCATTCGATCGCGACGTCGAGCATCTGCCCGGGCACGGCGGCGACGGGCAGGCGCTCGCGCGCGAGCGGTCCGGGCGAGAGCTCCGGGGGTCGGACAACGTCGAGCGGCAGCGCGACGCGACCGCGGTTCGCCAGCGCCTCGAGCACCCGCTGTTGCGCGTGCTTCGCCAGGTCGAAGCGGTCTTCCTTCGCCATGCGCTTCAGCAGCGTCGCCTTGTCGGAGTCACCCCACGGATCGACCAGCTGCACGAGACCGCCAACCACGGCCGACCAGCGGCTGGGCGTGGCCGGGGTCACGACGTTGATCGGCGGTCGATCGGCAGCGGACGCCGCCGTGGCCGCGATCATCGCGAGGAATGTCGCGCGGGCCAGCCGGCTGCATCGGCGGAGTCGGGGTTGATCGGGCATCCGTGCTGCTCCGGCATCGGGGCCGATGCCTCAGTGTAATCGAACGTCGCCCGGGCGCTAGTTCGGCAGCGCGAACGCGACCAGCGAGTCGCCGCGCGTCGTGCCGAGGCCTGCATGACCGCCCGCCGCGATCACGACGTACTGGCGGCCGTCGAGCACGTACGTCATCGGCGTCGCCTGTCCGCCGGCCGGCAGCCTCCCCTTCCACAGCTCCTGGCCGGTACCGATGTCGAACGCCCGCAGGTAGTCGTCGGAGGCCGCGCCGACGAACACCAGCCCGCCGGCGGTCACGATCGGACCGCCGATCGCCGGCGAACCGTGCAGGAATCGCAGCGGCCAGGCCATGTCGCCCAGCGTGCCGAGCGGCACGCGCCAAGCGATCCGCCCGCGCGCGACGTCGACCGCGACCAGCGCGCCCCAGGGCGGCGCCGTGCACGGCAGGCCGAGTGGCGATCGCAGCAGGTCGCGGCGCATCCCGTAGGGAGTGCCTCGCATCGACGCGAACTCGTACTTCGGGTAGGCGTCCGAATCCCGCGTCGACTCGTACTGCGCGCGCGGCACGAGCGCCACCACCATCGGCAGGTCGTTGACCACGGCGATCGCGTACTGGTGCTGCGGGTCGTAGGCGAGCCCGCCCCAGTTCGCGCCGCCGACGTATCCGGGTCGTTCGATCGACCCGCCGACGGTCGGCGGCGTGAAGATCCCGTCCGAACGCAAGCTACGGATGAGGTCGGCACAGCGACCGCGATCCCAGAACGTGAGGCCCCACGCGTCGTCGGCTCGCACCGGTCCCTGCGGCACGAGCGCCGGCAGCGTGGAGTGTGGCTGCGTCGGCGCGGCCGTCTCGCCCTCCGCCGCGCCGCCCGGGACCGCGCGTTCCTCGATCGGGTACACCGGCGTCCCGTCGTCGCGGTCGAGCACGAACAGCTCGCCGGTCTTCGTCACCTGCAGCACGACCGCGCGCCGCACACCGTCGCGCGTCAGTGTCGCGACCACCGGCTGCGACGCGACGTCGTAGTCCCAAAGGTCGTGATGGACGAGCTGGCGTCCCCAGCGCAGCACGCCGGTGGCGGCGTCGAGTGCGACCACGGAGTTCGCCCAGTGATTGTCGCCCGGCCGCTCGCCGCCGAAGAAGTCCGGGCTGGCGGAGCCCGTCGGCACGAACACGAGGCCCTGCTCCGGTGCGGCGGAGAAAAGGCTCCAGGCGTTTGCCGCGCCGGTCCAGGTCGCCGCCTGCGCCTCGACGTCGCCGAATGCCGGATTGCCGGCCTCGGCCGGAATCCGGGCCGCGCGCGGAATAGGGTCCCACGCCCAGCGCAGCGCGCCGCTGCGCGCGTCGTAGCCTCGGACGACTCCCAGCTCGAGGCTCGTGCCACGGTTGTCGCCGATCGCCGAACCGACCACGACCACATCGCCGACCACGGCCGGGGGCGAAGTCACCAGGTACTCGCCTCGGTCGCGCAGGCGAACGCCGCGCGAGAGGTCGATGACGCCCTGCGCACCGAACGCCTCGCAGGGCTGGCCGCTCTCGGCATCGAGCGCGATCAGGCGCGCATCGATCGTGCCGGCGAAAATCGTGGTGCTGCACGGGCCGTTACCGGCGGTGGCCCAGGTCGCGACGCCGCGCGCTGCCATCTCGCTGAAGCGCGTGCCGCGATTGATACGCGCGTCGTAGCGCCAGCGAAGCGCGCCGGAGGCGGCGTCGACCGCAAAGACGATTGCGGTGGCCGTATTGAAGTACAGCGTGCGACCGACGAGGATCGGCGTCGACTCGAAGGTCAGCTTGTCGCGCCTCGCCAGCCCCTCGCCAAGTTCACCGGTATGGAAGGTCCATGCGGTACCGAGCCGGGCGACGTTGCCGGCGGTCACCTGCGCGGCCGACGAGTAGCGGCCGCCGCCCGGCTCGCCACCGTACACGGGCCACCCCTGGCCACAGGCGGTCGCCGCCGCGAGCGCCAGTACGGTGCCGGCCAGCAGGCAACGTCTCGTGCGGCAGTCCAGCCATCGATGCGATTTCACGTCCGGCGCTCCGTGCGGCACGCGGAGCGCGATCGTAGGCGATCGGCGTGCGGCACGCACGCTGCGGCGCGGCGCTCAGCCGCGGAGGAGCCGCCCGACGCTGGCCTCGAAATGCTGCGCGTAGCTGGCCCGGATCCAGATGGCGTAGCCGCCGGGGAGGCGGGTGACGACCGCCGGACAGTCGAACAGCGTCACGGCGGCACATTCGCGTCCCTCGAGTGCCGCGCCGACATCCAGCGTCGCTGCGAGCACCCGATCGGCTCCATCACCGTGCAGCTCGAACGGCTGCCACTTTCCTTCGACGTCGACCGCCACGCCGGCGCCCGCCTCGATCGCCGCCGCGATCAACGCGCGGACGTCCGCCTCGGCCGCCGGCGCCAGCCAGCGTGCCGGTGCAAAATGCAGCAGCGCCGGTCTGCCGTCCGGCTCGTGCCGCACGGCACCCGGCGCGGCGGGCCAGCCGACGACGAAGGCACCGCCGAGCGGGAAACCGAAGGCCGCAAACTCCAGCAGCGGACCCGCGGAGCGGCGTTCGAGGCGGCAGGTCGCTGGCGCGCTCATGCCTTCATCCGCTCCGCCGACGGGTCGAAGTGCACGGTGGGCACGACCCGCACCGTGACGTCTCCGTCGCGGACCGGGTCGCGCGCGAGGAGCGGCGTCCCGTCGGCAGCGTGCGAGCGCGCCACGAGGGCGAGCCCGATCCACTCGCCGAGTGCAGGGCTGTAGACCGTGGAAGTCACGTGGCCAAGCGGACGCGAGGGGGCGTCCGGCACGACGAGTTGCGCGCCGGCGAGGAACCGACCACGGCCGTCGGCAGCTCGCAGGCCCACGAGGCGGGGGCGCGACGGCTCATGGAACGCCTCGCGCCCGAGCAGCTCCCGGCCAACGCAGGGATTACCCAGCTTCACCAGCGACTCCATGCCGAGGTCGTACGGCGTCGTCTGGCCGTTGATCTCCGCGGTCGTCAGGTAGCCCTTCTCGACGCGCAGGATGTCGAGCGCCTCCAGGCCGTAAGGTGGCAGGCCGGCCGCGATCAGCGCCTCCCAGAGCGCGAGGGCGATCGCCGGCCGGCAATGCAGCTCGAAGGCGAGTTCACCCGAGAAGCTCGCGCGCAGCACCGTCAAGTCGTGGCCCGCGTAGCTGCCGCGCGCAAAGTCCATGTGCCGCAGCGCCGCCAGCGGGACCTGCCAGGGTGCGCCGAGCACGGCGCCGAGGGCATCGCGGCTGCGCGGCCCGGCGACCACGATGGCCGCCCAGGCCTCGGTGACGTCGGTCAGCGTCACGCCGCGCCCGCCCCACTCCGCGTCGCGGTAGTGCTCGAAGTGCGACAGCATGTGCAGGCCATGGCCGGAGCTCGTGGTCGCGATGAAGCGGTCGTCAGCGACGCGCAGCACCAGGCCGTCGTCCAGCACGAGGCCGTCCTCGCGCAGGTTCACCATGTACTTGGCGCGGCCGGGCTTGATGGTGCTGGCCCGCGTCAGGTACATCGCATCGAGGAACGCGGCCGCCTCCGGCCCGGCGACCTCGATCTTGCCGAGGGTGGAGCCATCGGCGATGCCGCCGCTCTCGCGCACCCGGCGCGCCTCGGCGATGCCGGCCGCGAACGAATCCACGCCGTTGGCGCGGTAGTAGCGCGGCCGCATCCAGAGCCCCATCGACTCGAGCACTGCGCCGTGCGACTCGTGCCACGCGTGCAGGGGCGTGCACCGCGCCGGCCGCAGCGCGGCCCCGGCGCGCAGGCCCGCGAGCGAGCGCATCGTGACCGGGTGGAACGGGGGCCGCAGCCGGCTCGTGCCGACCTCGGCGAGCGGTTCGCCGCGCAGCTCTGCGAGCACGGCGGCACCGAGCAGGCCACCGAGGCGTCCCTGGTCGCCGCCGAATCCCAGTGCCGTGTAGCGTTTCAGGTGTTCGATGTCCCTGAATCCCTCGGCCAGCGACTGGCGGATGTCGGCCACCGTGACATCGTTCTGCCAGTCGATGAACTGCCGCTTCTCGTCGGCACGCGGCGCCGGTGAGCGCCAGAACGGTCGCCAGCCCGGCGCGGCGTCGCCCTCGCCCGCCGGTGCGCGACCGGCGGATCCGCTGGCACCGGCACGCCGCGCCGCGCGTTCGCCAGCGGCATGCGCATCCACGAGCACGGCGCCGAGCTCGAGAGCCCCGTTCGCGGCCCCCGCAACGAAGCGCCATTCCGGCTGCGCGCGCGCGACGAAGCCGCCGGCGAGCGGATCGAATTCCCGCTGGCCACCCTCCTGGACGCCCGCGTGCAGCGCCGGCGACCAGCCGCCGCTGACCAGGATCGCGTCGCAGGCGATCGTCATCGGTCGCGCCGGGTCGGCGAGCGGCGCGATCGTCGCGCCGCTCACCTGGCGACCGCCGTGCGCGGCGAGCACCGCGTGCGCGGCGAGGCAGCGTACGCCGGCCAGACGCAGCGCATCGCGCGCGGCCGGCACGCCGATCTCAGGCTCTGCGCGAGTGTCGACCAGGGCTGCGATCCGGATGCCGCCGTCCGCGAGCCGCAGCGCGGCGGGATACGCGCGGTCATGGTTGGCGAAGATGACCGCCGAGGCCGCGGCGCGCGCGCCGTAGCACGCGAGGTAGCGCTCGGCAGCGCCGAGCAGCATGACGCCTGGCAGGTCGTTGGCCGTAAATGCGATGGGGCGCTCGACCGCACCCATCGCCACGACCAGCGTGCGCGGCACGATCTTGTGCATCGTGTTGCGCCCGGGCAGCCCGCCCGGCTCTGCATGGGCGATCATCTCGCCGCCCGAGGCTGCAACCAGCGTCGTGCCGGTCAGCACGCGCACGCCGAGCGACTTGAGCTCGGCAAGCACCGAACCGACCCAGTCGCGCGCCTCGCGACCGTCGATACGGCCCGTCTCGAACTCGAGCTCGCCGCCGCACGCCGGATCGCGCTCGCACAGCACGACGCGGGCGCCGGCGCGCGCCGCGGCCCGCGCCGCGGCGAGACCCGCCGGACCGGCACCGGCCACCAGCACGTCGCAATGCAGGTGCTCGACCGCGACCTCGCCGAGCTCGCTCGCGCGCGGCGCCTCGCCCAGCCCGGCGAGTGACCGGATCATCGATTCGTAGGTGCGCCAGGAAGGCCAGATGAAGGTCTTGTAGTAGAAGCCGGCGCCGAAGAAACCGCCGCCCGCCTGCAGCAGCGAGGCCACGTCGAGGTCGAGGCTCGGCCAGCGGTTCTGGCTGCGAAGCTCGAGACCCTCGACGATCTCGAGCTGCGGAGCGACGACGTTCGGGATCACCGCCGGAGTCCGGCCGACCGTCAGCAGCGCGTTCGGCTCTTCCGCGCTGGCGGTCAGCACGCCGCGCAGACGACGGTACTTGACGCTGCGACCGAAGCGCCGCACGCCGGCAGCCAGCAGCGCCGAAGCGGCGGTATCACCGCGCTGGCCGAGATACTCGCGCCCGTCGAAAGTAAAGCGCACGGTTTCCTCGCGCACGCGCGAGCCGCGACGGGTTGGGGCGCTCATGCCGGCTCCCCGCCGCCGACGAGCTGGCAGTCGGTCACCGCCCCTGTCGACGGGTTGCGTCGCACCAGCAGCCAGCCGCGACAGCCACCGACGTGCTGCCAGTGCTCGATGCTGAGCTCAGCGCTGTCGACGCGTTCATAGACCCGGGCGAAGGCGCTGCCGCCCTCGGCGGCCACGGTCTTGTGGAATTCGAACTCACGCAGGTGGCGCGGTCCGCAGAACGGGCAGATGAGGCGCGTCACAGGCGCACCGGGAAAGGTCCGCCGCCACGTTCATCGAGCAGGTGACCGGTCGCAAAGCGCGACAGCCGGAATCCGCGGATCAGATCGGGCGCCGTGCCGGTCGCCACCAGCGTCGCGCAGGCGGCGCCGGAGGCCGGGATCGCCTTGAATCCCCCGTAGCACCAGCCGGCGTTGACGTAGACGTTGTCGTACCGCAGCCGGTCGATGATCGGACTGCCGTCCATCGTCATGTCGTTGGTGCCGGCCCACTGGCGCAGGATGCGTACGCCCCCGACGCTCGGGAAGAGCTCGACCGCGCCCTCGACCACCTCCTCGAGGCGATCCCATCGACCCTCGCGCGTGTACGAAGGGAAGCCGTCGAGGTGCCCGCCCATGACGAGACCGCCACGGTCGGACTGGCAGATATAGGTCTCGCCGTGCCCCGGGAACACGTAGACGACAACGGTGTGCAGGAACGGCTTGATCGGTTCCGACACCATCGCCTGCAGGAGGTGCGTCTCGACCGGCAGCGGCACTCCGAGCATCCGCCCGATCAGCCCCGTGTGACCGGCGGTGGCGAACAGGATGCGCTCGGCGCGAACGCGGCCGCGGCTCGTCTCGACGCCGGTCGCGACGCTGCCGGTGCTGTGCACGCCCGTGACTTCGCAATCTTCGATGATGTCGACGCCAAGCGCGCTCGCCGCGCGCGCGTAGCCCCAGGCCACTGCGTCGTGCCGCACGGTACCGCCACGCCGCTGCACCAGTGCGCCCACGATCGGGAAGCGCCGCTCGCGTCGTGGCTCGAGCTCCGGGCAGAAGCGCTCCAGCGCGCCAAGGTCGAGCAACTCGCAGTCGATGCCCGCAAGCCGCATCGCGTTGCCGCGGCGCGCCATGCCGGCGAGGTCGTCGTCCGACAGCGCGAGGTCGACGACGCCGCGCGGGCTGTACATGACATTGTAGTTGAGGTCGCGCGACAGGGTCTCCCAGCGCCGCAGCGAATCCTCATAGAAGTAGTGGTTCTCAGGCAGCAGGTAATTCGAGCGGACGATCGTCGTGTTGCGGCCGACGTTGCCGTAGCCGACGAGCCGCTTCTCGAGCACCGCGACCCGCAGCCCGTGGTCGCGCGCGAGGTGGTACGCGGTCGCGAGCCCGTGCCCGCCGGCGCCGACCACGACCACGTCGTACGACGACTGCAGCCGTCGCCCCGTCCACAGCGGACGCCAGTAGCCGTCGCCGGCAAAGCGCGCGCGCAGCAGCGACCAAGCCGAATATCGCGGCGTCGCGATGCTCACCGGACCGTGGCTCCGGTCCGGCCCGAGCGTGGGGTGGGGCTCGTCATGGCAGGCGGCGAGGATACACCGCAGCGTCGGCGCGCGGTACGGGGGCGATGCCACGGCGGCTGACGCATAATGCCGCGTCCTGACGGGGGGAGCGTTCGTGAAGAGTCACTACCGGGTCGTGGTCATCGGCGGCGGCATCGTCGGCGCGAGCGTGCTCTATCACCTCGCAAAGCGCGGCTGGACCGACGTGGCGCTGATCGAGCGCGCCGAGCTCACCGCCGGTTCGACCTGGCACGCCGCGGCGGGCTTCCACGCGATCAACGACGATCCGAACATCGCGGCGCTTCAGACGTACACGATCAAGCTCTACAAGGAGATCGAGGCGGAGAGCGGCCAGAGCGTCGGCATGCACATGCCGGGCGGCTACAGCCTGGCGACGACACCGGAACGCTGGGAGTGGCTGCGCTCGGAATTCGCCGTGTACCAGACGCTCGGCATCGAAGCGCGCCTCGCGACCCCCGACGAGATCGTCGCCGACTGCCCGATCGTCGATCCGACCGGCCTGCTGGGCGGCCTGTTCGACCCGCACGAGGGCGCGGTCGATCCGCACGGGACGACGCACGCCTTCGCGATGGCCGCGCGCAAGCGCGGCGCGGACGTGATCCTGCGCAATCGCGTGGTCGCGCTGTCGCCGCTGCCCGACGGGCGCTGGCGTCTCGAGACCGAGCTCGGGCCCGTCGTCGCCGACCACGTCGTCAACGCGGCTGGCCTCTGGGCGCGTCGCGTCGGGCGAATGGCGGGCGTCGACCTGCCGCTGACGCCGATGCAGCATCACTACCTGATCACCGAGGATCTGCCGGTCCTGCTCGCGCGCCGCGACGAGATGCCGTGCGTGACGGACCTCGAGGGCTTCACCTACCTGCAGCAGGAGCGAAAGGGCGTACTGCTCGGCGTCTACGAGCGCAACCCGAAGCACTGGAAGACCGAGGGCGCCGACTGGGACTACGGCATGGACCTGATCCCGGAGGAAATCGACCGGATCAGCCCCGAGCTCGCGATCGGATTTGCACGCTTTCCGACGCTTGCCGACGCCGGCATCCGCCGCTGGGTGAACGGCGCGTTCACGTTCACGCCCGACGGCAATCCGCTGGTCGGACCGGTACCGGGCCTGCGGAACTTCTGGTCGGCCTGCGGCTGCATGGGCGGCTTCTCGCAGGGGGGCGCGATCGGGCTCGTGCTCTCGAACTGGATCGTCGACGGCGACCCGGGCTCGGATATCTTCGGCATGGACGTCGCCCGCTACGGCAGCTTCGCGAGCAACGACCGCTACCTGCGCGACACGACCGCGCAGTTCTATGCGCGCCGCTTCGTGATTGCCTACCCGAACGAGGAGCTCTGGGCCGGCCGGCCGCTGAAGACCACGCCGGCCTACGAGGCACAACGCGCGCTCGGCGCGCGCTTCGGCGTCGTCTGGGGCATGGAGACCCCGCAGTATTTCGCGACGGGCGAGCCTGGCTTCGTCGAGACGCCGAGCCTCCGGCGCCCGGACGCTGATCGCTTCGTGGCTGCCGAGGTCGCGGCGACTCGTGCGGCCGCAGGCTTGCTGGACACCGGCGTCTACGGCCGCTACGAAGTCACCGGGCCGGGCGCCGAGGCCTGGCTCGACCAGCTGCTCGCCTGCCGGCTGCCCGCCGAGGGTCGCGTGCGTCTCGCGCCGATGTTGAGCCCGGCGGGCCGGCTGATGGGTGACCTCAGCGTCACGCGCCTCGGGCCCGAGCGCTTCTGGCTGGTCGGCTCGTACTACCTGCAGGAGTGGCACCTGCGCTGGTTCCGGCAGCACCTGCCGCCGGCCGGGGTGCGGATCGAGAACCTGTCGGAGAGCTGGCTCGGGTTCTCGTTGTCGGGACCGCGCGCCCGCGAGATCCTCGCCCGCCTCACGCGCTCCGATGTCTCGGACTCGGCACTGCCGTTCCTCGCCTGTCGTCCGCTCGACGTCGGTCCGACCCAGGCGATCGTTGCGCGCCTGTCGCTGACCGGCGAACTCGGCTACGAGATCAACGTCCCGACGCTGCAGCAGCGCGCGCTGTGGTCGGCGCTGCTCGAGGCCGGGCACGACCTCGGGCTCCGGCCGATCGGCATGCGCGCGCAGGACAGCCTGCGCCTCGAGAAGGGATACGGCGTGTGGTCGCTGGAATTCACGGCGTCGTGCACGCCGTCGATGTGCGGGCTCGACCGCTATGTCGCCTACGACAAGCCGGGGTTCATCGGACGCGAGGCGGCGCTGCGGGATCGCGACGCGGGTCCCGCGGAACGCCTCGTGCTGCTCGCCCTGGCCGAAGGTCCCGCGGACGTGACCGGCTACGAGCCGGTTCACCTCGACGGGCACCGCATCGGCTACGTCACCTCGGGTGCCTACGGGCACCACGTGGCGCAGAGTCTCGCGCTCGCCTACGTCCGCCGCGAGTTCGCCGACTCGGATGCGCCGCTCGGCGTGACGGTGATCGGCGAGCGCCGCGAAGCGCGGATCCTGCACGAGCCACCGTTCGATCCGGCGGGCCGCCGGCTCCGCGGTTGAGCCGCGCGGCGGCGGCTGCGTCTAGCCCGGTGCCATAATGCAGAAGGCGCGCGTGCCGCGCGGGGGTCCCTGATGGCGTTGCTGCGTCGGCCGATAAGGGTTCGCTGGCGGATCTTCGCCTTCATGTTCGCCTTCGCGATGCTGTCGTACGTGCAGCGAACCAGCGTCGCGGTCGCCGGCGAGCAGATCATGCCCGCGCTGCACCTGAGTCACTTCCAGATCTCGCTGCTCAACGTTGCGTTCACGATCGCATACGCGCTCGCGCAGCTTCCCGGCGGGATCGTCGCGCAGCGCTTCGGCGGTCGCTGGACCTACGTCGGAGTCGGCCTGGTGGGACTGGTCGCAATGCTCGCCATCCCGGTCGCGCCGCTGCTTCTGACCGGGATCGGGCTCTTCATCGTGCTGCTGGCCGCCCAGGCGATCCTCGGCGTCTCGCAAGGCCCGGTCTTCCCGGCCTTCGCCGGCGTGCTGCAGGCCTGGTTCCCGGCCAATCGCTGGGCGATCGGCAACGGCCTGCAGACCGCGGGCATGGACCTGGGTGGGGCGATCGCACCGCTGCTGATCGTGATCCTGAGCGCGCCGTTCGGCTGGCAGGGTGCCCTCCTCTGCCTCGTCGTCCCGGCGGCTCTCCTGACGGGTACGTGGGCGTGGTACGGCCGCGACCGGCCGCGCGAACATCGCGGCGTCAGTGCCGAGGAACTGGCGGAACTCGGTGACGCCGCCAGCGAGTCAGCGCCGGTACTCACGGCCGCGCGCCTGCGAGCGATCGTGTTCGACCGCGACGTGCTGACGCTGGCGGTCTCCTACCTGTGCATGAACTACGCCTTCTACCTGATCACGTTCTGGTCGTTCCAGTACCTGGTCGAGGTCCGGCACTTCGGCGGCGTGGAGAGCGGCCTCGCCGGCGCCATGCCATGGATCGGCGCGGGGGTCGGCGCCGCGGCCGGCGGCTATCTCTCGGACGCGCTCGCAGAGCGACTCGGGGCGCGCTGGGGTTACCGGCTGGTGCCGCTCGTGACGCTGCCCATCGCGGGCCTGCTGCTGCTCGTGACCATCCAGGCCTCCACGTCGTACGGCGCGGTGGCAGCACTCACGCTCGCGTTCGCGGCGGTCGAGATCAACGAGGGCGCGTACTGGGCGGCGACGATGCGCGTCGCACGAGCCGATACCGCAGCCGCCACCGGCGTGCTCAACACCGGCGGCAATGCCGGCGGCATCATCACCCAGCCGATCGTCGGCCTGCTCTCCGACGCCGGCGCCTGGGGTGGTGCGTTCGTGACCGGTACCGTGTTCGCGTTCGTCGCGGCGGGCCTGTGGCTGCTCGCCGACCCGACGCGGCGCGACGCCCCGACGCCGGTTTCCGACGGGCGCTAGGAGATCCGCGTGCGCGACTTCGCCCTGGAGGTGTATTTCTCGCGCTGGGAATTCACGGCGCGCTACAACCTCGCGGGCTCCGACGGCGAGAACCGGACGCTGGCGCAGCTGCTCGCGCTCGCGACGCCGGCCGAGCGCGACGAGTTCGTGCAGCTCGGGCTCGGCTACACCGAAACCTGGGGTTCGGCGCCGCTGCGCGAGGCGATCGCCGCCACCTACGAGCGCATTTCTCCGCGCCAGCTCCTGTGCTTCGCGGGCGCGGAAGAGGCGATCTTCGCGGCAATGCACGTGCTGCTCGAGCGCGACGACCACGCGATCGTGATCACGCCCAACTACCAGTCGGCGGAGACCCTGCCGCTGTCGCGCTGCGCCGTGAGCGCGGTGTCGCTCGACCCGGAACGCACCTGGGCGCTCGACGTCGACCGGCTCGAGGCGGCGCTGCGGCCGAACACCCGGCTCATCTCGATCAATTTTCCGAACAACCCGACCGGCAAGATCATCCCGCCGGCGACCATTGCGGCGATCGTCGAGTTGTGCCGCCGGCGCGGGCTGTGGCTCTTCAGCGACGAGTGCTACCGCCTGCTCGAGCGCGATCCGGCCGTGCGGCTGCCACAGGCCGCCGACGTCTACGAGCGCGCGCTGTCGCTGAACGTGATGTCGAAGGCCTACGGGCTCGCCGGGCTGCGGCTCGGCTGGATCGCGTGCCAGGACCGGGCGGTGCTCGAGCGCCTCGAGCGCTTCAAGCACTTCCTCTCGATCTGCAATGCGGCGCCGTCGGAGGTTCTGGCGCGGATCGCGCTGCGCGCGCGGGAGCAGATCCTCGCCGAGAACGTCGCGGTCGTCCGCGCCAACCTCGCCGTCCTCGACCGCTTCTTTGCCGACTACCGGCATCTCTTCGACTGGCACGTACCGGAAGGCGGTTGCATCAGCTTCATCCGCTATCGTGGTGCGGACGGCGTCGAGGCCTTCACGGCCCGGGCGGTCGAGGAGTGCGGGGTGCTGCTACTGCCGGCAAGTGTGTTCCGCTCCGAGCTCGCGACCGTCCCGCCGGACTTCCTGCGCATCGGCTTCGGCCGATCGCACGTGCCACGCGGGGTCGACGTGCTGCGCGACTGGCTGCGGCGGAGCGGACGCTGAGCGCCTTCGAGATCGTCGGTCTCGACCGCCTGCGCGCGGCGCTCGACCGCGCGGCCGTCCTCGCCGCGGTGCGCGACGCGCTGGTCGCGCAGGCCGATGGCCGGGTCCAGTCACCCCTGCCCGGGCAACTGCAGTTCCGCTCGCCTCCCGGCGACTGCCATATCAAGTACGGCCACGTGGCGGGCAGCCCGAACTTCGTCATCAAGATCGCCACCGGCTTCTACGAGAACCCGTCCCGTGGCCTCGCGGCCAGCGACGGCCTCGTGGTCGTATTTGACGCCGCGACCGGAACACCGCGGGTCCTCTTCCAGGACGAGGGCTGGCTGACGGCCTGGCGCACGGCCGCCGCCACGGCGGTCGCCGCGCAGGCGCTCGCACCAGTGAAGATCACCGCGATCGGGGTCGTGGGCACCGGGCTGCAGGCCGAGCTCGCGCTCGAATGGCTGCCACTGCTGCTCGGCGAGCGGCCGGCCTACGTCTGGGGACGGTCACTGCCGAAGGCGCGGGCGCTCGCGGCACGCGCCTCGGGCGCCGCCCGTCCGGTGGCGGCACTCGAGGACATCGGCGAGCTGCTCGCGCGCTGCAACGTGGTCGTCACCGCGACCCCGTCGGCACAGCCGCTGTTCGCGGCGGACGCCGTGCGCGCGGGCACGCACCTCGTCGCGATCGGTGCTGACAGCCCCGGCAAGCAGGAGCTGCCCGAGGCGCTGTTCGCGCGCGCGGGCCAGGTCGTGGTGGACGATCTCGCGCAGTGCCTCGACCACGGCGATACCGGCCTCGCGGTCCGGGCGGGGGTCCTCGATGCCAGCCGGGTCGTGCCACTCGGCCGGCTGCTCGCGGCCCCCGGCCGCCCGGCCCGGGCCGAGGCGGAGGTGACGATTGCCGACCTGACGGGCATCGCCGCCGAGGACATCGCGATCGCCGGCCTGTTCCAGGAGCGGCTTTGCGCGTGACCGGCAGCGCGGCGCGCGTGTAGGATTTCCCGTCGGGCCGCCGACCGGCCCCGGGGGATTACTTAAGATGATGGTTGCTCTCGCGGCCCGCGGCGATCGTCGCCGGCGCCTCTCGATCCTGGGCACGGCCGCGCTTGCATTCGCGGCGACGGGTTCCCGGGCCGACGACGCACCGGGCGTCAGCGGCTGGCGCGACGTGCAGATCACCGTGACGCGACTGCCCGAAGCGGTCCGCAACGTGCCGGAATCGATGACGGTCCTCTCGGGATCGGAGCTGCGCGACCGCGGCGCGACGGATCTGCGCAGCGCGCTCGCCGGCGTCGCCGGCGTCGATGCCCCTGCGGGTGGTGATGCGGGCCCGGCGGGCGCGGTGCCATCCTTCTGGGGCCTGCATGAATTCGACGCCTTTCTGCTGGTCGTCGACGGCATTCCCTGGGGCGGCGCGTTCAATCCGGCGCTCGCGACGCTCGACCTCAATGACGTCGAGCGCATCGAGATCCTGAAGGGTGCTGCCCCCGTGATGTACGGCGCAACGTCCTTCGTCGGCGTGATCCACGTCGTGCGTTACGCGGCCGGCGAAAGCGCCGGCGAGGCGCGGGTCGCCGCCCGCAACCGCGGCGGCGGCGTGGCGGACCTCTCGACGGCGCTGCCGGCGATCGGCGACTACCGGCAGTCGCTGGCCTTCGATACCGACCGCAATCGCCTGACCGGCCGCGACCAGGGGGTCGATCGCGTCCACGGCCTCTACCGGGCCGCCGCGCCGCTCGGACCCGGTTCGGCGACGATGGATGCCGAGTACACGGTCCAGCGGCAGGACCCGACGAGCCCGGTGGTCCGCACCGACGCCGGCCTGACGACGCTGACGCCGCTCGACGCGAACTTCAATCCGGCAGACGCGGGCATCGTCGAGCACCGCGCGCGCCTCAGCTTCGGCTACCGCGTCCCGCTCGGCGACGGCGAGTGGCGCACCCGGCTCTCGTACACGCGCTCGTCGGTGCACGACGTGCGCGGCTTCGTGCGCCCGGAGCTCGCCGTCGGCGACGACGGCAACAACGCGGACGGCTTCAACCAGGACCGCACCATCGACGACGCCTGGTTCGACAGCTACGTGGCGTTGCCACTCGCGAAGTCCGTGTCGCTGACCGCCGGCGTCGACTGGTTGTACGGCCGCGGCACGCAGCAGAGCCTCAACTTCGCCTATGTCGCCGCACTCGACGGCAGCGCCGTACCCCCGGCCTCCGGCAGCCGCCACGTCGACGAGATCAACGGGCTCGACGATCGCCGCAGCTTTGGCGGCCTGTACGCGCAGCTGAGCTGGGCGGCCTCGGACCGCGTCACGGTGCTCGGCGGGCTGCGCCTCAACCGCACCGACGAGCGCCAGGTCTCCTCGCACATCGATACCTACGATCCGACGAATGACCTCTACGCGGTCGATAGCCGGACCGCGACGCGCCTCAGCGGCGCCGCGGGCCTGACCGCGCTGCTCTGGGGTGGCACGCCACAGACCGGCGAGGCGCGACTGTTCGCGAACTACCGCAATACCTTCAAGCCTGCTGCGATCGATTTCGGGCCGGACGTCAACCCGGACATCCTGAAGCCCGAGTCGGCCGACGGCTTCGAGGCGGGCCTGCGCGGCGTCGCGCCCGGCGGGCGGCTCGAGTGGGAAGTCGCGCTGTTCTCGCTCGACTTCCGCAACCTGGTCGTGCACACGACCGATGCCAGCGGCGCGCCGGTGCTCGCGAACGCCGGCCAGGAGCGCTTCCGCGGCGCCGAGGCGGAGCTGCGCTGGCGGCCGCGCGGCGACCTGCTCGTCACGGCAGCCTACAGCTACCACGACACGCGCTTCGGCAACACGCTCGCGACCGAGGGTGACGCGACGGTGCAGCTGGACGGCCGACAGCTCGAGCTCTCGCCGCACGGCCTCGCGTCGGCGGGCCTGCTGTACGCGCCAGCCAGCGGTGTGCGCGGCGGGGTGCAGCTCGCCTACATTGGTCGCCGGTTCCTGGACCGGCTCAATACGACGCCGGTCGGCGGCTACACGACGGTGGACGCCGAGGCGGGCTATCGCCTGGGCCGCTATACGCTGCGCCTGGTCGGCCGCAACCTCACCGACCGGCGTGATCCGGTCACCGGCAGCGAGTTCGGCGACGAGTCGTTCTACCTGATGCCCGCTCGCCAGCTCGAGCTGTCATTGACGGTCTCGCTCGCGCCCTGAGCGCGCGCACGCTCAGGGCATCGGCGCGCCGCGCGAGGCGACCAGCACGCGGTACCACTCCGCGGGGTCCACGGCAACGCCGAGCGCAGCGCCGGCCTCGCGGATCCGCTCCGGTGACTGCGAGCCGACCAGCGGCACTGCCCCGGACGGGTGCGCCATCACCCAGGCGTAGGCGGCGGCGGCTCGGCTGATGCCGTGGTGGCGCGCCATCGCATCGAGCTCGACGATCACGCGGCGCGCTCGCTCGTCACCGCCTGCGTCGGCCAGCGCGCCGCGCGCGAACGGCGACCAGGCGAGCACGGCGATGTCCCGCTCGAGCGCCAGGTCGAGGATGCCGTCGGTGAGCGGCTCGATCGCGAGCGGCGAGAACTCCGGCTGCAGGCTCGCGAGGGGCAGGTCGAGGTGCGCGAGCAGCGCGCGCGCCTGGGTCGCCGTGTAGTTCGACACGCCCGCGGCGCGGATCTTCCCCTGCCGGTGCAGCGTGGCGAACGCACTCGCCACTTCGGCCGGGTGCGCCAGCAGGTCCGGGCGATGCACCTGCAGCAGGTCGACGTGCGGCACGCCGAGCCGCCGCAGCGAGGCCTCGCAGGCGGCCACCAGGTAATCGGCACGGGAGTTGTACGGCACGCCGGGCTCGATGCCGGCCTTGGTGGCGAGCACGATGCGATCGCGCAGCCCGGGCGACTGCCGCAGTACCTTGCCGAACAGCTCCTCGGCGCCACCGAAGCCCGCGGCGGTGCCGAGACCATAGATGTCCGCCGTGTCGAACAGCGTGCAGCCGATCGCGAGTGCCGCCTCGACACGCCGGCCCGCCTCGTCGGCGGATACCCCGGTGAGCCGCCACATGCCCCAGCCCACCGCCGCGACGCTCAGGCCGCTGCGGCCGAGCGGCCGGGTGGCGATCGGGGTCCGGGTCTGGTTCGCCTGCATGTCGGCTCCTGCGCCGCGCCTCGATGGCCGATTCTGCCGCAATTGGGCGGGCAGGAACGACCTCAGCGGTCGCGGTCGGCGCGGACCGGACGGATCGCCGTCAGGATCCCCTGCAGCAGGCGCTCGGGACTCGGCGGACATCCGGGCACCGCGACATCGACCGGCACGACCGCGGAGACCGGCCCGGCGCTCGCATAGCTCGTGCCGAAGACGCCGCCGCTGCAGCCGCAGTCACCGACGGCGACGACCAGCTTCGGCGCGGGTACCGCCTCGTAGGTGCGGCGCAGTGCCGTCGCCATGTGCGCCGACACCGGCCCGGTGACGAGCAGCAGGTCTGCGTGGCGCGGGCTCGCCACGAAGCGGATGCCGAGGCCCTCGATGTTGTAGATCGGGTTGTTGAGCGCGTGGATCTCCAGTTCGCAGCCGTTGCAGGAGCCGGCGTCGACCTGCCGGATGCAGAGCGCGCGACCGACCAGCTCCAGGATCTCCGCCTGCAGCGCCTCGCGCAGGCGCAACGTCGCATCCGGCGCCGGAGGCGCTTCCGAGACGATGCCGATGCCGGCGATGGTGCGCAGCGTCTTCAGCATCGGTCAGAGGTCATGGCCGCTGTAGGCCAGGTTGAACGACTTGTTGATCAGCGGGAAGTCCGGGACGATGTTGCCGATCACGGCGTGCTCGAGCACCGGCCAGTTCTGCCAGGACGGATCGTGTGGGTGGCAGCGGCGAATCCGCCCGCCGGCCGCCAGTTCAAGCGCCACCAGCACGGGACCGCGCCATCCCTCGATCAGGCCGATGCCGAGCTCGCCCTCGACGGGCGACGCGAGGGTGGCACGCTCCGGGCCTTCCGGGAGGTCGTCGAGCAGCGCACGCACGAGCCGGCTTGACTCCTCGACCTCGTCGAAGCGGACGTCGACCCTCGCCGCGACGTCACCATCGTCGCGGCCACACGGCTTCGGACGGAACCGATCGTACGGCGGCCAGGGCGCGTCAACCCGCAGGTCAAGCGACTGGCCGCTCGCGCGACCCGCCAGCCCCGCGAGCCCGAGCCGCCGCGCGAGCTCCGGCGCGACGATGCCGGCACCGGCGAACCGGTCCCGCACACCGGCGTGCTCGCCGTAGATGCCGCGCAACTCGCGGACGCGACTCGCGGTGCGCGCGACGACCGCACCGAGCTCACGGCCGGCGATCGCGTCGGGCACCGCGGCCACGCCACCGGGCACCACGAGGTCCAGCAGGTAGCGCTGGCCAAACGCAGACGCGATCGCGCGCGTGAGCTCCTCTTTGAGGCGCGAGAACTGCGCGAGACCGAAGGCAAATCCGGCATCGTTGCCGAGCGCGCCGAGATCCCCCAGGTGGTTCTGCAGCCGCTCGAGCTCGAGGCCGACGGCACGCAGTGCCGTCGCGCGCGGCGGCACGATCGTCGCCGCCAGCGACTCGAGCGCCTGGCAGTAGGCCCACGAGTACGCCACCGCCGAGTCGCCGCAGACGCGCGCCGCGAGCCGGTGCGCGTCGCCCGCTGCGAGTTCCGTGAAGCGCCGCTCGATGCCCTTGTGCACGTAGCCGAGGCGCTCCTCGAGGCGCAGCACCTTCTCGCCGACGATCGAGAAGCGGAAGTGTCCGGGCTCGATGATGCCGGCGTGCACCGGGCCGACCGGTACCTCGTGGACGCCCTCACCCGTGACGCGCACGAAGGCGTAGTCGTCCACGGTCCAGGGCGGTACCGGTAGTGGTGGTGGCGACAAGAGTGGCGCCTGATCCGCGGGCCATGCCGCGTGCCGCAGCCACGGCCGCTCGTCCGGTGCATCGGCGTGGATGCCGGAAAGGTCGGCGGCGGCCCGCTGCATGCGGGCGGCCGCCGGGAAGAGCTCCTGCAGTCCGCGATAGCGCTGGCCGTCCGTGAGCGCCAGGCGGGCGACGAGCGGCGCCCCGTCGGCGAGGTACGCGGCGCTGACGGCCGCGGCGGTGGCGCCGTCGCGTGGCGTCGTCCAGAGCGCGAGCAGCTGGCCGCCGGTCGCCGCGACGTCGGTCGCGACGGGTACCCATTCGTCGGCCGCGACTGGCAGCAGCGCGCCCGCCGGTTGCCCCGCCAGCCGCCCGGCGCGCGCGCGCCACTTGCGCAGCGCCACCTCAGGGCCCTCCGATCAATCGCGCCGCATCGCGGTACCAGCCGGCGAGATACGGCGGCACGTAGAGGCCGAGCAGCAGCACGATCGCGAGGTGCGCGAACACCGGCAGCAGCGCCGGCGGGTGCGGCAGGCGGCGCGCCTCGGTGTCCCCGAACACCATCGGCTGCACCTTGCCGAAGATCGCCGCGAACGCGATCGCGAGCGCCAGCAGCAGCACCGGGGTTGCCCACGGCTGCTGCTTCATGGCGGTGGTCAGGATCAGGAACTCGCTGGCAAAGACGCCGAAGGGCGGCAGACCGAGGATCGCGAGCGAACCCAGCATCAGCCCCCAGCCCACCGTCGGACTCAGGGTCAGCAGGCCACGGATATTGTCGATCAGCTGCGTGCCGGCCTTCTGGGCGGCATGACCGACGGCGAAGAAGATGGCCGACTTTGTCAGCGAGTGCACGGTCATGTGCAGCAGCGCCGCGAAGTTCGCAACCGGACCACCCATGCCGAACGCGAAGGTGATGATGCCCATGTGCTCGATCGAGGAATACGCGAACAGCCGCTTGATGTCGCGCTGGCGCCAGAGGAAGAGCGACGCCAGCACGACCGAGACGAGCCCGAAGCCCATCATCATCTGCGACGGCAGCGCCGACCGAAGCGAGCCCTCCACCAGGATCTTGCAGCGCACGACGGCGTAGATCGCGACGTTCAGCAGCAGCCCGGACAGGACCGCCGAGATCGGCGTCGGTCCCTCGGCATGCGCGTCCGGCAGCCAGTTGTGCAGCGGCGCGAGCCCGACCTTGGTGCCATAGCCGACCAGCAGGAAGACGAAGGCGAGGCTGAGCACCGCGGGCTCGAGCTGGCCCTTCACCGCGTTCAGGTGCGTCCAGAGCAGCGCCGTCACGCCCGCCGCACCGAGCACGCGCTCCGCGGCGAAGTAGATGAGCATGGTACCGAAGAGAGCCTGCGCGATGCCGACGCCGCAGAGGATGAAGTACTTCCAGCCGGCCTCGAGACTTGCCGGCGTGCGGTACAGCGTGACGAGCAGTACGGTCGACAGGGTCGCCGCCTCCATCGCCACCCACAGCAGTCCCAGATTGTTGGTGGTCAGCGCCACCAGCATCGTCGCCGTGAAGAGCTGATACATGCTGTGGTAGAGCCGTAGTCGCGGCGCGCCGACGCGGCCGTGCTCTGCCTCGATCCGCATGTACGGTCGCGAGAACAGCGCCGTCGTCAGGCCGACGAACGCAGTCAGCGTCACCAGGAAGACGTTGAAGGCGTCGATCAGGAACTGCTCGTGCAGAACGAGCACCGGCCCGCGGGCGATGACCTGCACGGTGAGCGCGCACGCTGCGGCGAAGGTGGTGGCGCTGAAGAGCACATTCAGCTCCGCCGCGCGGCGGTGCGCACCGAACGCCCAGAGCACGAGCGCGCCGAGGACTGGCGTGCCGAGGAGCAGCAGCAGTTCCACGCTACTCCACCTCCTTCAGCGACTCGAGATGGTGCAGGTCGAGGCTGTCGAACTGCTCGCGAATCTGGAAGAAGAACACGCCGAGCACCAGCATCGCCACGAGCACGTCGAGCGCGACGCCGAGTTCGACGACCATCGGCATGCCGTACGTCGCGCTCATCGCACCGAAGAAGAGCCCGTTCTCCATCGACAGGAAGGCGACCACCTGAGACATCGCCTTGCGGCGAGTGATCATGGCGAGGAACGCGAGAAGGATCACCGCGATCGCGATACCCAGCGTGCTCCGAGTCGCGGTGCTGGCAAGGGCCGCGAGCGGCTGCGCGAGACCAAAGGAGAAGACCACGATCAGTAGGCCGATCAGCATGGTGCCGGACGGGTTGATCACGGGCTCGGCATCCCAGTAGACGCCGAGGCGCCGGATCAGGCGGTGCAGCAGCAGCGGCAGGCCGATCACCTTCAGCGCCAGGGTCAGCGCCGCGGACAGGTACAGATGCGCCTGCCCCGTGCGCAGCGCCACCAGCACGGTCGCGAAGCACAGCAAGGCCCCCTGCAGCGCGAGCAGGTTCACGAGGTTCACGACGCGACGCTGCGCCAGCATCGAGAACGACAGCAGAAGTAGCAGCGAGGCGCAGGCGTTCAGGAGTTGCAGGTCGAGCGGCAACGGGTTCATGGTCAGTCGCCGAGCAGCAGGTGGACCAGCAGGCCGAGCACGGCCAGCAGGAAGGCAGTCGCGAGGAACTCGGGCGCGCGGAACACCCGCAGCTTGGCGGACACCGTCTCGATCAGCGCGAGCGCCCCTCCGGCGAGTGCGAGCTTGAGCAGCAGCAACGGCGCGGCGAGTGCGAGTCCGGCCGGCCCCCAGGCTTCGCGGCTCGTGCCCCACGGCAGGAACAACGCGAAGCCGATGCAGGCGTAGTTGAAGAGCTTGAGCGCCGCGGCCCACTCCATCAGCGCGAGGTGCCGGCCGGAGTACTCCAGCAGCATCGCCTCGTGGATCATCGTCAGCTCGAGGTGCGTCGCGGGGTTGTCGACGGGAATCCGGGCATTCTCGGCGAGCAACACCATCGTGAAGGCAACGGCGGTGAAGGCTAGGCTCGGGTACAGCGCGGGCGCCCGGTTCGTCAGCTCCGCCGCGATCAGCGGCAACGACGTCGTGTGGGAGATCATCGCCGCGACGAACAGGGTCATGAGCAGCGCTGGTTCCGCCAGGAAGCCCACCATCATCTCGCGGCGCGCGCCGAGCGTTCCGAACGCCGTGCCGACGTCCATCGCGGCGAGCGAGAGGAAGACCCGCGCCGTTGCGAGTAGGCCGACCAGCGCGATCCCGTCGGCCGCAAGCGACATCGGCAGGCCCGTCCCCATCGACGGGATGATCGCGGCAGCCGCGACCATCGTTCCGAAGACGATGTACGGCGCGAAGCGAAACAGGGAGGAGGCGTTTTCCGCGAGCACCGATTCCTTGATCAGAAGCTTGCGCAGCCCGCGGTAGGGCTGCAGCACGCTCGGCGCCGCGCGGTTCTGCAGCCACGCCCGGCACTGGTTGACCCAGCCGAGGAAGGCCGGTGCGAGCGCGAGCGCGCAGAGCACCTGCAGCAGCTGGGTCGTGATGTCGAGTGGCGTCACAGCACGAGCGCCAGCAGCACGATGAGCGTCACGAAGCTGTACAACAGATAGGTCGCGATCCTGCCCTGCTGCAGCCGCGCGGCCCGGTCTGCGGCGGCGCGGACGATCCCCGCCAAGGGCTCATAGAGGAGGGTCCACAGCCGGTCACCGACGGCCACCCGGTAACGGGGAGCAGCGTCGAACGGGCTCGGCAGCTCGCGGTGCATCGCGAAGAATGGCTCAAAGATGTGCCGGATCGGCTGGCCAAAGCCTTCCGCCGTGTCCTGCATGCGTGGATCCAGTCGCGCGAAGCCGCAGTCCCACGCGGGGCCGCGGCGGGTCCGCTGGCGGATGCTCACGCGCAGTGCTAGCAGTGCGATGAAGACCACCAGCAGCGTCAGGGCGAAGAGCGCCAGCGGGCCGTAGCTGGCCTGGCCGGCGGCAGGCGGTGCGAGCAGCCACCAGCGGCTGCCCCAGCTGAGCGCCGGCAGGTGCAGCAACTCGCGGGTCACCGGTTCCAGCATCGCGATCACCTGGACGGGCAGGACGCCGAGTGCGAGGCAGCCGAGCGCGAGCCACAGGAGGCCTAGCCGCTCAAGGATGCCGCCGTCAGGGGCCTGCGCGAGCGTCGGCTCACGCGGCTGGCCGAGGAAGATCACGCCAAAGAACTTCACCATCACGTAGCCGGCGAGCGCCGTGCAGAGCGCAACCACGGCGGCGCCGAGCGGCAGCAGCATGTTGACGAACGACTCGGGAACCCGGCCGGCGAACAGGAACGACTGCAGCAGCAGCCACTCCGAGACGAAACCGTTCAACGGCGGCAAGCCCGCGATCGCGAGTACGCCGACCAGCGTCAGCCAGGCGATCCACGGCATGCGGTGTATCAGGCCGCCGAGACGGCCGAGGTTGCGCTCACCGGTGGCGTGCAGCACGGCGCCGGTGCCGAGGAACAGGATGCTCTTCATCAGCGCATGGTTCAGGCAGTGGTAGAGAGTAGCCATGAGCGCGAGCGCGGCCAGCGGCGCGAGGTTGCTGCCACGGAACACGATGGCCAGCCCGAGACCCGCGAAGATCACGCCGAGGTTCTCAATCGAGGACCACGCCAGCAACCGCTTCATATCGGTCTGCACGGCCGCGAAGATGACGCCGTAGAACGCGGAGCCGAGCCCGAGACCGAGCACGATCAGGCCCCACCACCACTGCGGCGCGCCGACCAGATCGAAACAGACCCGCAGCATCCCGTAGACGGCCGTCTTCAGCATCACGCCGCTCATCAGCGCCGAGACCGGCGACGGTGCGGCGGGATGCGCTTCGGGGAGCCAGACGTGGAGCGGCACCAGCCCGGCCTTTGCGCCGAATCCGAACAGCGCCAGGCCGAACGCCGCACTGGCCCATGCCGGGTCCAGCCGGGCGGAGCGCATCGCGTCAAAGGTGAACTGCCAGCTGCCGCCCTGCAGGACGCCGAAGCCGAGCAGGATCGAGATCGCGCCGACGTGCGCGACCAGCAGGTACAGGAAACCCGCCGAGCGGATCTCCGGTATCCGATGCTGCGTGGTGACGAGGAAGTAGGACGAGAGCGCCATGCATTCCCAGCCGACCATGAACGCGTACGCGTCGTCGGCGAGCATTACGAAACCCATGCTGGCGAGGAACACGTGGTACTCGAGGCAGAGCAGGCCCGGCGCGGTCCCCTCGCCGCGGCGGAAATAGCCGGCCGCGAACAGCGAGACGCCGACCGATGTCGCGCCGAGCAGCGCGAGGAACGCCGAGCTGAGCGCATCGCGCCGCAGGTGGAACGGCAGTCCCGGCAGGCCCAGCGGCAGCACGGTCTGCTCGGCAGGCACGGCGAGGCTCGCCACCGCGAGTGCGGCCAGCGCTGCACCGCACAGCGCGCCGAGCGGAAACAACGTCCGGCCGGCGAATTCCACGCTGCGCGGCCGGACGAGCCCGGCGAGCCCGATCCCGCCCCAGGCGAGGAGCATCGCCAGGCAGCCGTTCAGGTAGGAAAACGTGAAACCCAAGTCGGTTCCGCCCTGCGTCCGGTGCCGCGCCGAGCCATCGGCGACCCCACCGCACAGATGATAATGCTATTATCATATGAGGTGCCTTGGATGTAAACTTAGCGCACATTCGTGGGAGCGCTCGGTGTCAGACACGCAAGAACGGACCGCCCGGCTGACGGTCCTGATCGATCCGCGCAAGAAGGCGGCGTTCGAGCAACTTTGCGCCGCCGAGGACGTCACTCCCTCCCAGGTCGTTCGCCGGCTGATCCGTGAGTACGTCGAAGCGCGCGTCGGGACAGAGTGGATGAACGCGCCGAGACCGCGTGCCGCGAGGCGTTGACGCGCCGACCGACGGCCCACCGGGAACCGACGATTGCCGATCGGGCCTTCGCGACGCTCGCGCAGCGCCAGGTCGTGCTAGCGTCGTCCGGTCGGGCGCCTTCGATCCGCCCGCGAGGACTGCGCCATGTCCACGCCCATCGTCGAATCCGTCGCTGCCGGAGCGCCGACCGTCGAGTCGAACGCGCCGCGCTGGTCGCGGCGAACCGCCCTGCTTGGCGCCGCTGCGCTGCTGGTGCCCCTGGCGCCGGCCATCGGTTCCGCGGCGCCGAACGCGGTTGCAGCCGCCCGCCGCCATCCCGGTGGCCAGATCCGGCTCGACAGCAACGAGAATCCCTACGGCCCGTCGCCGGCGGCACGGCAAGCCATCCTGGCGAGCGCGGTAGAGGCGCCCCGCTACGCCGACGACGCCGTGCAGGAGCTGATCGTGAAGCTCGCCGGCCTGCAGCAGCTCGACACGTCGCAGATCGTCATCGGCTCCGGCTCCGCCGAGCTGCTGAACATGGCCGCGCTGCTCGCGGCGGCGCCGGGACCCGGCGGCGAGCTGATCGCCGCGCAGCCCACGTTCGAGCAGCTCTCGGCCTACGCGACCGCGGTCGGCGTCGAGACGCGCTGGATACCGCTCGATGCTGGGCACGCGCATGACCTCGCGGCGATGCACGCCGCGATCACGCCGCGCACGCGCCTGATTTACGTCTGCAATCCCAACAACCCGACCGGCACGGCACTGCGCCGCGACGCGCTCGAGTCGTTCGTGCGCGCCGTGCCGGCCAACATCACGGTGCTGGTGGACGAGGCGTACATCGATCTGGTCGATGCGGACGGCGTCGCAACGCTGGCGCCTCTGGTCCGCGAATGCCCGAACCTGCTCGTGCTGCGGACCTTCTCCAAGATCCACGGACTCGCCGGCCTGCGGATCGGCTACGGGATGGCGGACGCCCGACTGGCGGGCAAGCTGCGCGAACTCCAGATGGCCTTCCCGAACGTCGCCGGGCTGCGCGCGGCGATGGCGAGCCTGGACGACCACGCGTTCCTGCGCGAGACGCGCCGGTCACTGCTAGCCGACCGTGCGCGGGTGGAGGCAGCGCTCGATCGCCTCGACCGTGCGCATACTCGTTCGCAGGGAAACTTCGTGTTCTTCGACGCCGGCATGCCGGTGGCGGAATTCAACCAGGCCATGCTGTCCCGCGGCCTCAGGGTCGGGCGGCCCTTCGCACGCTACGACCACTGGTCGCGCGTCACGATCGGCACCCGTGCCGAGGTCGATCTCTTTCTCGCAGCGCTGCCGGTCGCGCTGCGGCGCAGCGCCTAACCCGGCCGCGGCTGCCCGTCATCACCGCGTGCGGCCAGCGGTCGGGCCAGCACGGGAGCAGCGACCGGGATCGGGGCCGGCAGTTGCGGCCCGCCGGGCTCAGGGTGACGCGGCCCGGTAGACCTCGCGGCCGCCGACGACGGTCCGCAGCACCTTGACGCGCCGCAGCTCGGCGGGGGGCAGGTGAAGGATGTCCTCGCTGAGCTCGACGAAGTCCGCCAGCTTGCCGGCCGCGATCGTGCCCTTCTCGGATTCCTGGAACTCCGCGTAGGCCGATCCCAGGGTGTACGCCTCGATCGCCTCCTCGATCGTGACCTTCTGCTCCGGAAACCAGCCGCCGGGATTCCTGCCATCCAGCGTCGCGCGAGTCGTCGCGGCATAGAGCGTCAGCATCGGGTCGAGCGGCGCCACTGGCCAGTCGGTGCCGAAGGCAACGTGCACCCGGTGATCGAGGAACGTGCGGAACGCGTAGGTCCGGGAAGAGCGCTCGCGGCCGATGCGGCTTTCTGCCCAGCGGCCGTCGTCGATCGCATGATACGGCTGGACCGAGGCGATCACTCCGAGCGTCGCAAAGCGATCGAAGTCCTTGGCCGCCATGTGCTGCGCATGCTCGATGCGCCAGCGACGGTCGCGCGCCCCGCCGCGCTCCGCGATGCCGGTATAGAGATCCAGGACCGTCGAAATGGCCGCATCGCCGATGGCATGGATGCACACCTGCAGCCCGCCTGAATCGGCGCGTTCGAGGTAGCCGCGCATCTTCGATAACGGCTGCATCGTCTCGCCGAGCAGTCCGCGGAAGCCGGGCTGGTCGTCGAACGGCTCGAAGAAGTACGCGGTTCGCGAGCCGAGCGAGCCGTCGGCATAGCCCTTGACGGCGCCGATCCTGAGCCACGAGCCGCCGAACGCGCGGCGGATGCCGAGCTTGGCCTGGTCCTCGACTCCGGTGATCAGCGGCGCGACGTAGAAGCGCGCCGTCAAGCGCCCCTCGCCGAGCAGCTCCGCCAGCGTACCGAGGTCGCTGTAGTCGAGCGGGGGATTCGCCATGTCCTGAACGCTGGTCACGCCCAGGGAGGCGGCTTCGCGCATCGCGCGTTCGATGCTCCTGCGCCGCTCGGTCGGCGTTGGCGCGGGGATGACGCGCGCCAGCAGCTCGATCGCGGCATCCTTCAGCGCGCCGGTCGGCTCGCCGTGCGCATCGCGAACGATCATCCCGCCGGCAGGGTCGGCGGTGGCCGCGGTGATCCCGGCGAGCGCGAGCGCCCGACTGTTCGCGAGCACCAGGTGGCCGTCGTAGCGTGAGATCGCGACCGGATTGCCTGCCGTGACGGCGTCGATGGCCTGGCGGGTCGGCAGCTCCGCCGGGCTCCACTTCGTCTCGTCCCAGTTGCCGCCCTGGATCCAGCTGCCCGACGGAACGCCGCGCGCGTATTCCGCGAGCCGGCGCGAGAATTCCGCGAGACTCGTGACATCGTTGAGCTGCACGGCGGTCAGCGAGGCACCGCCGTCCGAGAAATGCACGTGCGCATCATTGAAGCCGGGAACGACGCGGTGTCCGTGGGCGTCGATGACCCTCGTCGTCGGACCCCGCCACGCGCCGACCTCGCGCTCGCTGCCGACGGCAACGATCCGCTCGCCGCGCACCGCGAGCGCCTCCGCCTCCGGACGGGCGCGATCGACGGTCCAGATCCGGGCGTGCTCGATGATCAGGTCGGCAGCCGGCGCCTCGGCGAACGCCGGACGCAGCACCAGCGGGAGCGCGATCAGCAGCAGATGACGGATGGGAAACATTCGGAACTCCGGTGGAAGGTCGCTTCGGCGGCAGGATGCGACGGGTTCCTGCCCCCCACGGCGCCGTGACGTGCTGGTCATCCTACCTGAGCCCCGGTAGCGCCACTCCCGTTGGCCTCATCGTCGACGCTGTGCATGGCGACGAAGGCGCCGCGAAAGCGCGCGACCAGCTTGCCTTCGCTTGCGACGTCGACCGCCAGTGCCAGACGGCCGCGGCCGCGGACTTCGAGTGCCCTCAGGAACCGGTGCCACGTGGCATCGGAAGGTGCGCCACAGGTCGCCTCGAAGTTCGCGCTGATCGGCAGCAGATAGTCGACCGTCTGTTCCTGAATGACGAGTCGCGGGGCGGGATCGCGACCGGCGAGGCGTGTCAGCAGCCAGCTCCAACCGGCCAGGATGGCGAGGCAGGCGACGGACCCGCCGAAGGCCGTGCCGCGGTGGTTCAGGTTCGGTGCGAGCGGTGCGGCGAGGCACAGCGAATCGGCCGAGAAACCTTTGACGGTGACACCCATGGCCCGCGACAGCGGAATGTGCTCGTGCAGGTACCGCTCGACCGCGCCGGCCTCGGAAAACGTCGCACGTGCGCGCTGCATGCCACCCCCATCGTCGCGCCGGCGGCGCGCCTGCATCTTAGCCCGTAGAATGTCGGCGGCTCACTGCCCCGAGGTGCTGGCATGGAACCGTCCGACAGCCGCAGCAGCTCCGCGACGCGCCGGCCTTCCGTCGCGTCGACCCACCCTCGCTGCGAGCCCCTGCCCGAGTGCGCGCCGAAGCCCGCGAGCGACGACCCGGCGGCGCCTGCCCGGGTCGCGGCGATCATGGCGAATCCGAGCTACCGCAACGCCGATCGCGACACGGAATTCCTCGAGTGGGATGCGGTGCGCGGCGCGCGCCTCGCGATCGACTACCAGAAGGCGGAGCTGTTGCTCGAGCGCGCCGGCATCGCGCACACGATCGTCGTGTTCGGGAGCACCCGGATTCACGAACCGGCGTCCGCCGAGCGCCGGGTGCGCGAGGCTGAGGTGGCGGCTGCCGCCAACCCGGCAGACGCCGAGCTCGCCCGGCGGCTGCACGTCGCCCGGCGGCTCGCCGCCAAGAGTCATTACTATGAGGTCGCCCGGGAGCTGGGCCGGCTGGTGGGCGGAGCGATCGTCCAGCCGACCGGCGGGCGCGTGGTCGTGATGACCGGGGGCGGCCCAGGGATCATGGAGGCGGCGAACCGCGGTGCCGACGAGTGCGGCGCGGAGAGCGTCGGCCTCAACATCACGCTGCCGCACGAGCAGTTTCCGAATCCGTACGTCACGCCGGGCCTGTGCTTCTCGTTTCACTACTTCGCGATCCGCAAGCTCCACTTTCTGCACCGCGCGCGGGCACTGGTCGCGTTTCCGGGGGGATTCGGCACGATTGACGAGTTGTTCGAGACGCTGACGCTGATCCAGACCCGCAAGATGCCGCCCGTCCCCGTGGTGCTCGTCGGTCGCGAATACTGGGAGCGTGTCTTCGACGTCGACTACCTCGTGAGCGAGGGAACCATCGACGCCGAAGACCGGGAACTGTTCGGCTATGCCGAGAGCGCGATCGAGGCGTGGCGAATGATCTGCCACTGGCACGCCGACGCCGGCACGCAGTCGTTTCAGGTACACAACCCGCCGGCGTGACGGCTGCTGACCTCTCGTACGGCTTCAGCCGGCGACATCGATGCGAACCACCAGCAGCCGGGCGGCCGCGGCTCCCTGCCACTCGATCTCATCCGCGCCGTTCTCGAAGACGAGCGTATCGCGCGGACCTAGCGTTGCGAAATGCCCGCCGCTGCGTACGGTGATCGGCGCTGCGCGGCAGAAGAGCAGGATCGTCCCGGCGACGGCGGCGACCGCCTCACCCGGGCAAGCCACCCAGACATGGTGCGTGCAGCGCCCGCGCCGAGTCATGACGTTGAGGTCGGTGATTGGCCCGGCGACCAGTTCGGCGGACGCCGGATCGTCGCCGCGGAACCGGAACGGGTCGCTCTCGGGGGTGAGCTCGACCGTGGCGGCGCGCCCGACGCTGAGCCGGACACCCTCGCCGTCGAGCACGGTCAGCGTGCGATCGACGCCATCGAAGGCTGAGAACGGCCCGCCGGCTTCGACCCGAGCCATGCTGACCCGCCAATCGAACGTCTCCAGCGGCGCCTCCGCTGGCGACACGGCGATCCCGGCCGTCTCGCCCTGGCCATTCTTCCAGCGCATCCGCCGATAGGCGTCGGCGCGCAGCACGCGCCAGATGCCTCGATCTGCACGGGTACCGGTCGACACGGGTTCGCTAGGCGCGCGCCGCCGCGACAGGTACGTCGCCGGCCCGGGCCAGCGCGCCGGTGAAGAACGTGCGGGGCTCGCGTACGTAGCCGAGCAACATGTCGGTCGCGTCGTAGCCCCAGAAGAGGTGCCCGTCCGCGATCGCGGTCGGCACGCCGAAGACGCCTGCGGCGATCGCCTCCCCTGTTGCCCGGCGGAGCTGCTCCTTCACCTCCGGCGTCTCAGCACCGTTCGCCCCGAGATCCGCGAGCAGAGCGCCCCACGCCGCCGGCTCCTGGGGAATGTGGCCGTCGCGCCAGACGAAGTTGAACAGCCGATCGACGAGTTCGGGGGTCGGGCCCAGCGCGAGCGCCAGGCGCAGCAGAGGCAGGGGATTGAACGGATGGCCGGCCGGCATGCGCAGCGGCACGCCGGCCTGCGCTGCCAGCCAGGTCACGTGCTGGTAGGTGAACGTGCGCTTCGGAGCGATCTCCGCCGGCCCCCGCTGGCCCCAGTGCGCGAGAATCGGCGCGAGCAGCACCGGCCGCAGCCGCAGTTCGATTCCCGGCGGCGAGATGCGCAGCCGGTGCCACTGCAGGTACGCGAACGGCGAGATGAAATCGAAGTACCAGTCGACGCTCATGAGCAGATCCGCGCCACGCAGCCCGAGTCTAGCGCGTCATCGCCTCGCAAACAGCACGAGCACCACGCCCGCCAGCACGACACCGGCGGACAACCACTCCCAGCCGCTGACAACCTCGCCGCCGATCGAGACGCCGAGCAGCAGGGCGATCACGGGGTTCACGTACGTGTAGCTGGTCGCGAGCGCCACGGGTGCCCTGCCCAGCAGGTACATGTAGGCGTTGAAGGCGACCAGCGAGCCGAAGACCACGAGGTACGCCCACGCCGCGCCCGCGGCCGGGCCGACGTGCGCCGGGATCGACTCGCCCGCCAGCAGTGCGAACACGAGCTGCGCGGCGCCGCCGCAAATCATCTCGCTGGCGTAGCCGGCCGCACCGGCAGCGAGTGGCAGGCGCTTCTGGCTGAGCACGCTGCCGAGCGTCCAGCCGGAGGTGGCGAGCAGCATGCACAGGAGCCCGAACGGTGACGAGCGAAATCCGGCCCCGCGGACCAGCATGATGACGCCGACCAGCCCGACCACGATGCCCACGAGCTCGCCGCGCGCGGGCCGGTCCCCGAACGGCAGGCTGGCGAGCACCATCAGCAGCGGCGTGATCGCGATGAACGCGACGACGATGCCCGAACCGAGCGTAAGCTCCGCGTACGCGGTGCCGCCCATCCCGCCGCCGAGCATCAGCGTTCCGACGATCGCGGCATTGCGCCACTCGCGCGCAGTCGGCCAGGCCGCCCCGCGCACGAGCGCAAAGGCGAGCAACAGCCCGCCGGCCAGCAGGAATCGCGAGGACATCATCAGGAAGGGCGGCAGGTCTGCGAGCGCGAACTTGATCGCGAGGTAAGTCGAGCCCCAGACGAACCAAGTGGCGGCCAGGCAGGCGAGCAGCAGCGGTGTGAGCCGGCGGGAGGCGGCGGGAATGGCGACCATGATGCCTACGCTAGGCAATTCAGGCAGCCCAGGCCATTCCTAAAAGACGGTCGATATGCAAGTATGCGGTCGATTCGTTTGCGAGACGCCATCATTTCCTTGGAAATCACATGAGCTCGCGACGTGCCAAGCTAGATCCCTATGACGCCCGCATCCTGGCCGAGTTGCAGACCAACGCGCGGCTTTCTGTCGCCGAGCTGAGCCGCCGCGTGCACTTGTCGCAGCCCGCGGTCCGGGAGCGCGTGCACAAGCTGGAAGCAGCCGGCGTCATTCGTGGGTACCACGCGAGCGTCGACCTCGAGGCTCTCGGCTACGGGATAAGAGCGATCGTGCGCCTGGGCCGGTCCGATTTCACGAGGGTCTCCAAGCTTGTGGCGCGCATGCCCGAGGTCGTGAACGCGTTCAACGTGACCGGAGAGGACAGCTGGATCCTCGAGATCGCCGTGATCGACGTCGCCCACCTCGATAGTGTCGTCTCGCGATTCGCCGCACTGGCGGAGAGTTCCACGGCGATCATCCTGAAGGCGCCCCGCGAACGATTGCCCGTCGCTCCGGCATGACGGATCCGCGCGAACCGGAGGCACGCATGCCCTGGCGGGTCATCGTGGCCGCCGCCGTACTGATCGCAGTGACCACCGGGCTGCGGCAGTCGCTTGGCCTGTTCGTTCGGCCGCTGGCCGCGACGGGCGCGGGCATTGCCTTCGTCAGCCTCGCACTCGCCGTTGGCCAATTCTTCTGGGGCGCCTCGCAGCCGGTGTTCGGCATCCTGGCCGATCGCGTGGGCGCCACCCGGATCCTCGTGATTGGCGGACTGCTGCTGGCCGCCGGATTCGCACTGACCCCCTGGTCGCCTTCGCCGCTCGGACTGCTCCTCACGCTGGGCGTCCTTTCGGCGATCGGCGCCGGCGCCGGCGCGGCCAGCTTCGCGATCCTGATCGGGGCGGTCGCGACTCACGTTCCGCAGCAGCACCGGTCGTTCGCCTCCGGCGTCGTCAATTCGGGGGCGTCGCTCGGGCAGTTTCTGATGGCGCCGCTGGCACAGTTCGTCATCGCCGGCGCAAGCTGGCAATGGGCCATGTGGCTCCTCGCGGCTTTCGCGGCCGCTTCGACGTTGCTTGCCAGGTCGGCAACAGGCGGCCGGGCCGCGGGCGATTCGCACGCGGCGACCCCGATGGATGGTCTGCCGGTCCTCGACATGCTGCACACGGCGTTCCGCGACCGCAGCTATTGTTGCCTGCATGTCAGCCTCTTCGCCTGCGGATTCCACATCGCGTTCCTGAGCACGCACCTCCCGAACGAGGTTTCGATTTGCGGACTTCCGGCCAGCGCCGCCGCGAATGCACTGGCCTTGATCGGACTTCTGAATGTCGCTGGCAGCCTCACCTTCGGCTGGCTCGGTGGTCGTCGCCCCTTCAAGTCGCTGTTGGCGGCACTCTATGGCGCGCGCGTCGTGGCGATTGCCGCGTACCTGATCGCCCCCAAGACCTTGTCGACGCTATATCTGTTCTCCGCCGTCATCGGTTTTTCGTGGCTGGCCACGATCCCGTCGACCGCCGGTCTGATCGGCAAGCTGTTCGGTGCGCGGCACCTGTCGACGCTGCTCGGCATGACGATGCTGACGCACCAGATCGGCGCGTTCTTCGGTGCCTGGCTTGGGGGGATTGCCGTCGGCGTCACCGGGAACTACACGACGATCTGGCTCAGCGACATGGCACTTGCGGTGATCGCGGCGGCCGCCAATCTCCCGATCCGGGAGCCGCGCCAGGTGGTTGCGGCGCCCACCGCCGCGAGCTAGCGTCAAGGAGGCGCCCAGCGGTCGCCTATTTGCGATTGGCTCGGCCCGTGGCGCTCCGGGCGCGCAGCGCCGGCAGCACCAACAGAAACAGCAGCGCCGCGTAATAGGCCGCTCCGGCTACCGGATCGGGGTTGATCAATGCATCGCGCACGGACCCGCCTCGCAGCAGCATCCCCGTCGCTGCCTCGAGGACCAGCAGGACGACAATGGCCAGGGCGCCCGCACGAAGCAGCTCCCCTCCCGTGCAGCCGCGCAGCCGATCGCGGACCCTTCCGGACAGTACAAAGCCGATGAGCAGCATCAGCGGCACTTCCAGTAGCTGAGCGCGGCGCTCGCCGATTCGCGGCGCCACCAGCCAGCTCCGCACGATGCCGAGCGCAAAACCCGCCGCATAGATCGCGAATCCATACTCGAGGCCGCGACGCCAGGCGCCGAAGCGCCGCGTCGGGCTATCGCTTCGCGACGGCGAGTCGCTATCCGCCAAGTGGCACCAAGCGACGACGGCACGTCGCGCCCAGGCTCGCGACGGGGTGTCCGGACGCTTCACTCGATGCTCTTGGCATCCCGCCACCATACCTCGCCCACGCGCCTCGCAGTACCGTCACGGCGGCAGTAGACGACGACGTCCACCACCGCGCGCAGCATGCGATGGATATCGGCGACCGACATATCCCTGCCCGGGCCGCTCTCCTTCACGAGAAGCGCCAGCTGCTCGAAGGCGAGCGCGGCGCTCCCGGCATGAATACTCGTGATGGAGCCGGGATGCCCGGAGTTCACATTTCGCAGGAAGTGATAGGCCTCTTCACCACGAAGCTCGGCGAGCAAAATCCGGTCGGGACGGAGGCGCAGCGAGGCTTCTAGCAGGTGCTTAGGGCTGACGCGAGCGCGGCCCTGATCGTCCTTCGAATAGAAGAGGCGAACGGAGTTGCCGTGCTTGGGGAAGACGAGTTCCGCTGCGTCCTCGATGCTGATAAGCCGCTCGTCCGACGGGATGGCATCGATGAGCGCCTTCGTGAGCGTCGTCTTACCGGATCCCGTCGCGCCGGCGACGAGGATATTGAGCCGCGCCCGCACGGCGCCGGTGAGAAACGGCAGCCAGTCCCGGGCCTGGAACCTTTGCCCGAGCTGAACGTCAGGGTCGCGACCGCGGTCGATCGATGACTGGCAGCGGTCAAAGATTCCGTGGCGATGCAGGGTCTCAAGTGACCAGGCTTCGCGACTCGGGCGCCGAATGGCCATCGCAACGCGATCGCGCCAGGTAGCCGGAGGTAGTACCACCTGGATGCGCTCTCCGGTCGGCAGCGTAGCCGAGAGCAGCGGCGATTCCGGGCTTATGCGCTGATCGGTAGCAGTCGCAACGAGCCGTGCGAAGTGGCGGGCCCAGGTCGTAGTCGCCCAAGGGGCCGCATGGCGCGTCCAGCCAGATTGCCGCTCGAGGTACAGCTCGCCGGGGCGCTGCAGACAGAGCTCCGTCACTGCCGGATCATCCAGCAAGCAGCGCAACGGGCGCGCGAAGTGATCGAGGGACGATTCCGCGCCGCCGGCGACCTCCGCGCTACTCGTCAGCATGGACCGCAAGCCGGTAGACGGGCCTGAAATCGATGTCGCGCGCAACCACCACCATCACGCGCGCGCCGGGGTCCACTCTGATCGTCGGTGGAACGCCGACGGTGCTCCGCAGGGCCTCGGTGGCGACGTCGTTTACCCCCTGAGAGTTGTAGACCACCCCTCCGCCACCGCTTCTGCGATTGACGAATCCCTGGGCGGCGGAGTCGAGCACTGATAGCAGCACCGCGGCGCCGAAGCGCTCCGCAAAATGGCGATCGACCGTGCCGGGCAGGCCAGTGCGGCCCAGCGCATCCGTGCCGGGCGATGCCAGCGCCAGTACCACGCCCGCGGGACTGCGTGCCTCATTCCATAGGACGGCGACGCGGGCCTGGCCAGGCCGGACGTCGGCTCGGGTCTCGCCGACGAGCCGCGTTCCGCGCTCCAGCAGCACCACTCGGCCATCCGCACCGTAGACGTCGGTCGCAAGCAAGCAGGTAGCGAGCCCCGGCAATGTGGAGTCGATCGCCGTCTCGAGCGTGCAATCCAGCGACGAGCCCTTCGGCAGGAGCCAGCGGCGCGTGGCGAGCAGCGCGGCCTCCGTTGCCGGGGTCACCGTCGGCTGCAGCGCTTCACGGAGGCCACGCTCGCGGGCGCGAGGCGTCGCGTCATCGTCGCTTCCGGCGTGCAGTTCGCGTACCGCATCGGTCAACGAAGCCAGCGACTGCGCCGACGTCCGGCCGGGTGACCGCACTAGCACCGGCGAACCGGAGCTCGCGCGGCCACGGGCGCTCTCGGACGAGTCCGCCGTGGCGGCCGGACGGCGCGACGCGGCGTGCGGAGCAGCCCCTCCCTGGGCTGCCTCGGCGTCCGCTCTCATCCCTGCCGCCTCTTCCGCACTCGTTGCTGGCTTCGCGGCCACCGGTGGATCGGGTGCTATCGCCGGCAATGCCAGCGCCGGCAGCCTCATCTCCGACGCGGCCGCCACGCCGATGCCCGTCGACGCGCGCTTGTGGACTTCCGTCAGGTCCCCGATGTGAAAGAAGTACCAGGCAAGTACCCCCGCTCCCAGCGTCGCGACGATCCCTGCTGCCAGCCAGCGCTGGATACGGGCCGACAGGGGACGCACGGCCAGAGACTGCGCACGGCCCCGATCGCCCGGAATCATTTCGCGTTCGCTCATCGAACCGGCTCCCGCAACTCCCGACTGATGCCCGGATCGGTCGTTCCACTTGATGGTCGCGATCCGTGCTCCCGGGAGCCCCGATTGACGACGCAGCCGACTTCCTTGCCCCGCCGGAGCACGAAGCGTGCGGCGAGGCGATGCAGGATCATGGCGCCCCCCTCGACGTGGTAGTTGACGAGCGATTCGGTACCGTCGGCCTCGCTCGCATAGACGGCGGGCCATTCCGCGTAATCGGCAAACGTCAGCCGCAGCTGCAGCCCGTCGTCCACCGCGGCCAGCGGCCGTAGCGCAGGATCACCGCAATACCAGTAGTCCCGGTTCGCGACTGGCCGCGGCTTCTGCAGTTGCGAGTCCGCATCGGGGCTTCCGACCGGGAGCGTCGCGGGACGTGCGTCTCGGTACCGGAATGCGATCGAATACACGGCCTCATCCGCGCGCGGCGCACGAGCGAGAGCGCGGTATTCGAAGAAGTAGGTGCGGCGATTCGTCAGCACGGTGAGGTTGGTGGGACCGGCCGCCGCGCGGGGCTTCAGGAGCAGGTGATTACCCTCGGCACCCACGTCCAGAGCCGCAGTATCGCCGGCTGCGAGGTTCACGAACTGCTCGTCCTGGCCAAACTCAACGTGCACGTGATATCCGACGAATGCCGTCAGCGGGACGACCTCGTTCGGTTCGTAGTCGACCGATCTGACGCGAGGATCTGCGCGGATCGATCCGCTCAGCAGAAGGCCGATGGCGATTCCGGAGGTCGTTTGCGCCAGGATCGGGAATATGGCGGTATGCGCCGGCCTCGGGATCACGGCGCAGCCCCCGAGACAGCGGCGACTCGAGCAGGCGTCTCGACCGCCGCCCCGGAAACCTCGGGTTCACGGCGGTATTCGAGGACCTTGAACCCGAGCGGATTGAGCATCCGCAGCCGGACGTCGACAGGAGGAGCGACGTAAGCGGTCTCCAGCGTTGCGACGTAGTGGGCGTACTCTTCGGCGGCGCCGACGCCGCGCTCCATCGCGGTCAGGAACCGGACCTGCAGGGTCTGCGCCTCGCCGGAAGCGTGTTTCAGGAAGACAACAGACTTGATCTGTACGCGGACGCGACTGCCGTCGGCGTAGCGGTTCAGCGGCGACAGCGGGTTGCTCCGAGCCCAGTCGGCTGCCCAACGCTGGTTCATCGCTGCCGATTGAAGGGCGCCGATCTGCTCATAGTCTGCCTCGGCGATCGCGGCTACGTATCGTTCCCGCTGAATCACGTACTCGGCCACGAGGTGCCGTGTCACCACCTCCGGCAGGGGAGCGGTCGGCGCATAGCCCGGAACAACGTCGACAACGCCCGTGGAGCTATCCACGCGAATCACGAACGGCTCGACGCGCTTGAGCGGCGTCAACAGGGCAAGTGCGACGGACGCGGCGATCGCGACCAGGCAGGCACCGGCGGCCACGATCCACGCGCGCCGGGCACTCTGGCGAATGGCGCTCGCCCGGTCATCGTCCCAGCGCGAAGCCTCTGCGAAGTAGTTGCGGGCTGCCTCATCCATGAGAGTGCACCTCCGGCGTCGGATTGATGGGGGACCACGGGCCCGAGCATTGCGATTGCCGCGGTACCGCGACACACGACGCCACACTGAGAGCGATCAGAAGCAGCGTAAGATTGCGCCACCAGCGACTCATGACGGCGCTCCCGGAACTGTGCGCCCCTGGGGTCGCCATGTCCCGTGCACGCTCGGGTCGCTCGTCCCAGCCGCATCGACGACGACCGTCGCCCCGAGTCCGGTTGCGTTGGTGGCGAGACGACCGAGCCGCCCCGCGCTGCGCTCAACGATGCCAAAGCCACTGAGCGCGAGACCCCCCGCGAGTCGCGCGGCAATAGGTAGCACCTGCTTCAGAACCAGAATCACGAGCCCCGACGCTAGCGCGAGATTGAGTGCGTCGACCGTCACGATCGCCGAGCCTCGGGCTGCCGTCTGGCTCGCATAGGCCTCGACGAGGTCGAGTAGCAGGGCGGCGACCATCACGGTCAGCACGGTCACCAGGGCGTAGTTGGAGAGTTCATGGATCCAGGCCTCGAAATAGCGCCGTGTTACGTCGAAGAGGGCGAGTACGATGAATAGCGGGCCGACTGCCAGGAGCACCGCAAGTGCGACCCTGGCGAGTGCCAGCAGGAACATCGTGTACAGCGTGACGAACCCGACCAGCAGATAAACGACGGCGCCCGCGATATAAAAGCCCACATCACCGCTGAGCAGGCCGCCGCGGTCCCACAACGCGCCGGCGACTGACCCGCCGCGATCCCAGATTGCGTCAATCGTCGAAATTGGGTCGCTCGCACCGACCAGGCTGGCGGCGAGCTGCGTCGGCCCATCGAAGAACGTCGCGACGATCACGTCGTGGTACAGCCAAAGGCGCAGGCCGACGCCGAACACGACGATGATCCTCAGGATCCTGACGGCCGCGGTGGTGACCGGCTCGTCAACCTGCCCGCGAAGGTGCATGTAGCCCCACAGCATGACGTAGACCACCGCGGCCGTGACCGCGGCGGGCTCGATTGCAGCCGCGAGCTGAGCCGCGTGCACGCTGATGTACGACGCCAGCCGGGCCGACAGCCACGTCCAGAAGTCCTGGAAAATCATCAAGGCACCGGAGGCTTGGGCTGAAAGCGGCTGGCGAATCGACCGTGCGCCTGCGACACGGATTCGCGTCGGGCGACGTCGCGCGCGTCGCGATCGGCCGCGGTCAGCTGTGCCATGGCAGCGAGCTTGATGCTCTCGTTAGTCAGCATCGCCTGCTCGGCCTCGATTCGGCCCTGCAACTCGGCGATGGCTTTGGCATCTGGCGTGGCGCTGATGCGATCGATCAACGCCGAAAGTGCCGCAAAGCGGTCGCTGCTGTGCGAGTAGGCGGCCCCGCTCAGCACCTGACTTTCAGCGACCGCGCGGCGCTCGGCCTCGAGTAGCGACCGAAGCGTGGTCGGTAAGCTCTGCAGGCCTGCCGGCGGAAGGATTGAGTTGGCCGAGATGCGAGTCGCAATCTCGCTCTGCAATGCCGTGTTCGCGCCAGCGGCGGCCGAGGCAAGGTCGCGCAGCGACGCGGCGTCTGCCGGAAGGTAGTTTCGTGCCGACAGCGGCGTCAGCAGTAGTTGCGCCATCCCGCGCGAGCCTGTCAACGCAGCCTTCGTTTGCTGCAGCTGGTCAAGCTGGGAACGCATTCCCTCCAGCTGCTGCTCCCAGGCCATGATCTGCTGGATCAACTGTCCAATTGCGGCGACATCGATGACCGGCATCGTTGCCCGGGCGGACACCGCTGCCAGCAGTAGAACGGCCAGGGTCGAGGCTCGGGTCAGGTATCGAATCGTCATGGGTCCTCCTTCTCACCTTCGGATGAAGCTTCACCTTGGAAGCGAGCGAGCCAGTGCGCGGGGTCCTCGCCGTGCAGGGCGATGAGCTCTCGAGCCTCTTTGACAGTCGCCGAACGCCCGGAGATCACTTTTAGTTCGCCGTCGAAACCCTTCAGGTCGAGTTCGGCTACCACCGCGTCCCGCCCCTGCTTGATCAGGAACCGTCTGGACCCGGGGGTCAGCTCTGCCCGGACGAGCGCGTATTCGCGCTCCGTGAAGCCCAGGCCGCCGATGTAGTCGTCGCGGTGGGCATCGGCATTGGGAAAGAAGATCTTCGTCGGAGTCTGTTCGACGAGCGTGCGTGCAATTGGGCTTGCCAATACGTCGCTCGCACTCTGGGTCGCGAATACGATGACGCCGTTTCGCTTCCGCCAGGTCTTCGTACCGTCCACCGCCAGCGCGGAAAATCCACGGTCTCCCAGCAGCTTTGCGAACTCGTCGAGCCAGACCACGAGCCGACGACCGTCGAGAAGGCTTTCGACGAGATGAAACAGGTAGCGGGTCAGGGGTCCGCGGACTGTTGGATCATCGATGACTTCGGTCATATCGAAGCCCAGCGTCGCCGCCTCGGCGAGCAGCGGCACGACGGTGTCGCGACCGGAATCAAATACCGGTGCGAACTCTCCGTCCGTGGCGGCGCACCAGGGCGCGAGCCGCGCGTACGTACCACCGGGCTCGGTGGGATCGAGGAACTCCAGCAGCCGCGACAGGGTGCGGCGGTCCGGCTCGAGCTGCAGCACGCCGTCGAGCGCCTGGTCCAGCTCCAGCTCCTCTCGCACCGAGATGATGCGCGTCGCCCCCTGGAGGAGTTCCCTCAGCCACTCGCGTAGGAAGGCGCGATTGGCGGGTACGCTCGGCAGCTGGAGCGGGTTGCAGCCGGTCGGCGCGCCGCGCTGGAATGCCAGGTACCGCCCGCCATTGGCACGGACCAGCAATTCGAGGCCGTGATCCTTATCGAACACCACCTGCGTCGCGCCGTGCTTACGCATCAGGCACAGGCAGAACCCTAAGAAGACGGTCTTGCCCGATCCGGTAGGGCCGCAGATGAACGTATGGCCGGTGTCGCGTCGGCTCCCTCCCTCGGGATCACGCGCGTCTGATGCATGCAATGAGAAGTGGTACGGCGACCCGGCACTGGTCTTGAGCACGGCCAGCGCGTCACCCCAGTGATTGCCGGTCGGGCGACCGAGCGGGAAGTTATGCATCGGCGCAAGCCCGGCAAGATTCCGGCTGGTGATTGGCGCTCGGCGGGTACGCGCAGCGAAGTTGCCCGGCAGCTGGCTCCAGTAGGCCGCTTCAAGCGCAAGGTCCTCACGGGCTGTGATGATCCCGGCATCGCCCAAGATCGTGCGAGCAGCCGCGATCGCATGCTCGAGGTCGGCAACCGCGGCCGGTCCGGATTCGTCGCCCTGCTCCGCTGGCTGAGGCTGCGTCATAACCTGCAGGATCAGGTGATGATCACCCATCACGAATTCATTACCTGCCAGCTGATCGAGAGCCACCTTCAGGGCGGCCGCCTGTGAGACGGCGGCATCTGCGGCGTTGCGCATGCGGTGCATCTGCCGCGAGAGCAGCCCCATGGCCGTGCCCTTGCTCAGGAACGCAAAGCTCTGCGTTAGAACGAACGAAAAGGGCACCGTCAGCAAGCGGTCGAGCTGCCCCGGAATGGTCGGGCTCGGGTACTCCTTTATCCCGAGGCACGCGCCGAAGCGCGTCATCGTCGGCTGGCGATACTCGATCGTTTCCCAGCCGAGGATCAGGCGGTTCGTGCATAGGATCGATTCGAGCGACGCGTGCGCGACCGGCACCGGTTCGTCGACGCCATTGACGAGCATGGCGAGAAACGCCAGCAGACTCGAGTACGTGCGTCCGGCTCGATCGAAGCAACCGAGCGGCGTGGGATCATAGGCGCCGAGCGACACCTCGATCTGACGCCCGATCTTCGCGGCGCTGGCGAGTGCGCTCTCGCGCGCACGACGAGCTTCATCCAGATCCCGTCGGCCCGCCAGCCGGTGCGCGGCACTTGCGAGCTGCGCGGCGAGCGGCCGGTAGATGGCCGTGACGTACAGCTCGTTGACCCAGAGCGTCTCCTGCTCGAGTCGCTGCCGGTACTTCGTGAGTAAGGCGCCGGCAAATCCGGGCGCGGAACCCGCGGCGTGCAGCTTAGTTTCACGCCGCCGAACAACGTGCAGCCAAAGTGCGAGTTCCGGACTGGCAATGCTACGCAGCCAGGCGTTCAGCCGCTCGTGGCTCGCGTTGATCGAGCCGTCGTCTGCGCACTCAAACGCGATGCCGCCAAGGCGCCACGCCATCAGCAGATCGCCACCCGCAGTACTGATGACGCGCGGCGCGACATGCGCGCGGTAGGGGATCTGAACGCTTGCCGGTACATCGTCGCGACGGCGGTGCCCGCTTGCCTGACGCCTCATGGCCCGCCCGCCTGTGGCAGCACGGCGCGCAGCTCGCTCGCGCGGTGCCGGAGCGTTCGATGGAACGGTCCATATGCGACGACGCCCCACGCACGGCGCCCCCGGAACCCTGCCCGGGCGCGAACCTGCGCCCAGACCGCCAGGAGCTCGAACATCCGTGGCTCGACCAGGCACAGCGTCCAGGCGAAGCCGTGTAACGGCAGCGCGATCGCCAAACACAGGAGATTTCGGCTGACGAGAAAGAGTTCGAGCGTAATGAAGGCATTGGCGAGCAGCGCAGCGTAAGGCACGCCCATGGCCATGGCTGGTCGTGTGGCACCCACGAACAGGATGTCGGCGGTCAATCCCGCCTGCCCAGCGCGCGCTTCGCGGTCAGACACCCGCGAGCCCTCTGACCCACGTCACGATCTGCGGGGCACCAAATACCAGCAGGATGCCGAGCGCTCCGCCGGCGGCCCAGCTCCAGCTGATCCGGTTGAACCACGCGCCCACGCCAAGTGCCATGACGGCGATTACGGCGACAGGTGTCAGTATGGCGAGGAAGTTCGTTTGAAAGGCGGTCGCGCCGGTCGCGAACGGACTCGTCTGCGCGTGCGCCGCTACGCTGGTCAGCAGTGGCACCGCGGTTCCGATAAGCAAGAGTTGGGGTCGCTTCATGTTCGCCTCCATCAGGGAGGCGACAGCATCGACCGCGGGCCGGCTCGCGCACAGCCGCATAAGGCATGCGATCGATCAGAAATCCGTGTGCCAATTTATACGCATGTATAATCCAAGAATATGACCGCCTCGGACGCTCGTGGAGCCTCTACGCGTCGCCGGATGCTCGATGCCGGCCGGGAAATCGTGCGCAGGCGTGGCTTCCAGGGCCTAACTGTTCGCGCCGTGGCAGCTTCGGCGGGCGCGAACTTAGGCACCTTTGTCTATCACTTCCGGACTCGCGATGCGTTCATCGCCGCTCTGCTGGAGGACTGGTACGCGCCGCTGATGGACAGACTGGAGACTGTGGTCGAAAGCCGCGGCACAGCTCTCGATCGCTTGCGCCGCGCGATCCTGCAGTTGGTCGACTTCGGGGCGGAACACGAGATGTTCGTTGGCAGGGTTCTGATGGCTGCCGCGAACGGCGACCGCGCGGCCCGGCGCTTCGCGCGTTCGCTGGCCGGCCGTCATCCACGCCTGCTGGTGTCGCTCGTCAGCGCGGCGGGCTCGGCGGGCGAGATCGTGGCCGAGCATCCATTGCAGTTGCTTTGCTTTCTGATGTCGTCGGTTGGCCTGCCGCGGTTGCTGGCTAGCGCGTGGCAGGGCCCTCCGCTGTTCGACCGCAAGCTCGCGATCATGCTCGGCCAGATCGCCCGCGATCGGGATCGAATCGTGCAGCGGCTCGACTGGGCGATCGCGGGCGTTCAGATACGGGGGACGTGATGGGACTCTCGAAGATCAATCGGTCGCTCGCGATCGTGGCCGCCGTAGTCGTCATCACGCTCGTCACCGCCGGGGCGCTCTATCGCGCCCACCACCACGAGCCGCTGACGCTGTACGGGAATGTCGACATCCGCGAGGTCGTGCTCGCGTTCCGCGTCCCGGGCCGCCTTGCGCAGCTGCGGGTGGACGAGGGGGACGTCGTGCACGTCGGCGACGAGCTGGGCCGTCTCGATGTCGACCCGATAGAGCTCGAGCTGCGCGAGGCGCGCGCCAACGCGGCCTCGCTCGGTGCCCGATTGCGGCTGCTGCACTCAGGATACCGTCGCGAGCAGGTCGAGCAGGCACGAGCGACCCTCCAGGAGCGGCGTGCGACGCTGACGAATGCGCAGAGCAATCTGCTGCGGCAGCAGGAGCTGCGAGGGACGGGTGCGGTCGCAGCCCGTCTCTACGACGACGCGCTGGCCGCGCGCGATCAGGCGCAGGCGCGCACAGTCGTTGCCGAGCAGTCGCTGGCGGAGCTCGAGAGCGGCTACCGTCAACAGGAAGTCGCGGAAGCAGAGGCTGGCCACGCGCGTGCGCTCGCGGTCGTCGCTCAAGCGGAACAAAGACTCGCCGACGCGCTGCTGAGGGCCCCGGCGGATGGCGTCGTACTGACGCGTGCGGTCGAGCCGGGAGCGATCCTCGCCGCCGGAACGCCGGTGTTCACTCTGTCGTTGCGGCGCCCGGTTTGGGCGCGCGTCTACGTCACGGAGGGTGATCTCGGCGCGGTCGTACCCGGCCGCGCGGTGCTGCTCGACACGGACGCGCGCCCCGGGCGACCGTATCACGGACGGATCGGCTTCGTGTCGCCCACCGCGGAGTTCACGCCAAAGAACGTGGAGACGCCGGATTTGCGCACGGCACTCGTCTATCGCGCGCGTGTCGTCGTCGAAGACCCTGACGATGCGCTGCGCCAGGGGATGCCTGTCACGGTGCGCCTCAGCCCTGTCGCGGACTCCGGCGGGACCCGCCCTTGAATGCGGTGGAACTCGAGTCCGTGACTCATCGGTTCGCGACCGGAGCTCCTGCCGCGCTGGATGGGATTTCGGCCTCGGTGCCCGCTGGCTGTATCACCGGACTCGTCGGCCCGGACGGCGCCGGCAAGACCACGCTGATGCGACTGATGGCCGGCCTGCTGCAGCCGAGCGGCGGGTTGCTGCGGGTGGCCGGGCTGGACCCGGTTGCGGCCGGCGACGAGCTGCGCGCGATGCTCGGCTACATGCCCCAGAAGTTCGGGCTGTATGAGGACCTGACGGTCCAGGAGAATCTCGACCTCTACGCGGATCTCCGCGGCGTCGTGGGCACAGCGCGTTCCGAAAGCTTTGCGCGGCTGCTGGCATTCACCGACCTTGCGGCGTTCACCGATCGGCCGGCGGGCAAGCTCTCCGGCGGGATGAAGCAGAAACTCGGGCTGGCATGCGTACTCCTCGGTCGTCCGCGGGTGCTGCTGCTCGACGAACCCTCCGTCGGTGTCGATCCGATCTCACGGCGCGAGCTCTGGCGCATGGTGACCTCGCTCGTCGCTGATGGCCTGTCGGTGGTGTGGAGCACGTCCTACCTTGACGAGGCGGAACGTTGCGCCTTCATTCTGCTGATGAGCGCAGGCCGGCTCGCGTTCGCCGGGCCGCCTGCGGTCGTGACCTCCCGCCTCCGCGGACGCAGCGCCCTGATTACTGGCATCGAGGGCAACCGGCGCGAGGTCCTGCGCCACGCGCTGGCTGCACCGCAGGTCATGGATGGCGTGATCCAGGGTAGCCGGGTGCGCGTGGTGCTCCGGAACGCCGCGCAACAGCCGAATCCGGCGGCGCTGGCGGCGGGCGCGGACGCGCGGCTCGAGCTCACGGCGCCGCGTCTCGAGGACGCCTTCATCGACATTCTGGGCGGTGGTCCCGGCGGTGAGTCCGCGCTGGCGGCGGCAATGCCACGGGTGACGATCGATTCCGGCATTGGCGGCGCGGTGATTTCGGCGGAGGCCCTCACCAAGACCTTCGGTGCATTCACGGCCACCGACCAAGTGAGCTTCCGGGTGCCGCAGGGCGAGATCTTCGGATTGCTCGGCCCGAACGGCGCAGGCAAGTCCACCACCTTCAAGATGCTCTGCGGGCTGCTGGTGCCGACCTCCGGCCGTGCCAGCGTAATGGGCATCGACCTGCGGCGCCACGCCGCGCAGGCCCGGCAGCGACTCGGCTACATGGCCCAGAAGTTCTCGCTCTACGGCAACCTGTCCGTGCGGCAGAACCTCGAGTTCTTTGCGGGCGTCTACGGCCTGCGCGCCGGCGCCCGCCTGGCCAAGATCCGCGGGATGATCGACACGTTCGGCCTCGGCCCGCACGTCGATGCCACGCCGGATTCGCTGTCGCTTGGGTTCAAGCAGCGACTGGCGCTGGCGTGCGCGTTGATGCACGACCCAGCGGTGCTGTTTCTAGACGAGCCCACGTCCGGCGTCGATCCGGTCACGCGACGGGAGTTCTGGGCACACATCAACGGCGTCGTCGCCAAGGGTGTCACCGTGATGGTCACGACCCACTTCATGGACGAGGCCGAGTACTGCGATCGCATTGGGCTCGTGTACCGCGGCCAACTGATCGCAGTTGGCGCACCGGACGACCTCAAGCGAATGGCCGCCACCGACGCAGCCATCGATCCGAGTATGGAGGACGCCTTTATCACGCTGGTCGAGCGGCATTCACCGGCAGCCAGCGGTGTCGCCGCGTGAGCATCCAGCGGACACTGTCCTGGCGCAGGCTCGTGGCGCTCTGCCGCAAGGAGTCGTTCCAGATCGTCCGAGATCCGTCGAGCATCGTGATAGCGTTTGCGCTGCCAGCCCTGCTGCTGACGATCTTCGGGTACGGCGTCAACCTGGACGCATCGCGAGTCCGGCTCGGTGTGCTGAACGAGGATTCAGGCCCCGACGCCGCCCGCTTCGTCGCCTCGCTTGCGGCATCGCCGTACTTCGAGCCGCGGCAGGCGGGCTCGCGCGCCGAGCTGGGTGGCTGGCTCACCGCCGGTGATGTACGCGGGATTGTCGTCGTCCAGTCCGACTTCGGCGCCCGACTCGCGCGTCGCGACGCCTCTGCGCCCATCGAGCTCATCACCGACGGCTCGGAGCCGAATACCGCGAACTTCGTCGCCGGGTACGTGCAGGGCGCGTGGCAGAGCTGGATGCAGCAGCGCGCTTTGGACGGTAGCCGGCCCCTAGAGGCGCCGATCGAGGTGGTCCCGCGCTATTGGTTCAATCCCGCGGCGCTCAGTCGTAACTTCATCGTGCCGGGATCGATCGCGATCATCATGACGATCATCGGCGCACTGCTGACCTCGCTGGTCATTGCCCGGGAGTGGGAACGCGGCACGATGGAGGCGCTGCTGTCGACGCCGGTCACGCGCACCGAACTGCTGCTCTCGAAGATCCTCCCGTACTACGCGCTCGGAATGGTCTCGATGGTGATCTGCGTCGCGATGGCGGTCGGCCTGTTCGGCGTGCCGTTCCGTGGCTCGGTGCTGCTGCTCGCGGTGTATACAAGTCTGTTCCTCGGCAGCTCGCTCGGTCTCGGGCTACTGCTCTCCACCGTCACCCGCAACCAGTTCAATGCGGCACAGGCGGCGCTGAATGCCGCCTTCCTGCCGGCGACGATGCTCTCGGGCTTCGTCTACGAGATCTCGAGCATGCCGGCGCCGATTCGCGCCGTCACCTACCTGATTCCGGCGCGCTACTTCATCAGTTCGCTGGAAACGCTGTTCCAGGCCGGATTCGTGGGGCGCATCCTGCTCACCGACCTGGCGTTCCTCGCCGCCTCGGCGACGGTGTTCCTCGGTCTGACGGCGCTGCGCACGCGGCGCCGGCTCGACTGACATGCTTGGGCGCCTTATTCCGCTGGTCCGGAAGGAGCTCCAGCTGGCGTTCCGCGATCCGCAGAGCCGCCGGCTGCTGGTGCTGCCGGTCGTCCTGCAGCTCGCGCTCTTTCCGTTCGCCGCGACCCTCGAGGTCAAGAATGCGACGCTCGCGCTACTGAACGAGGATAGTGGCGCCGACGCCCGCGAGCTCGCGCAGCGGCTGGCAGTTACCCCCGCCTTCCCGAACGTCGTGCAGGTTCGCAGTCACGCGGAGCTGGTCCGGGCGATCGACGAGCAGCGTGCGCTGGTGGCGCTAGACATCCCGCCCGACTTCTCGCGTGCATTCGCCGCCGGCCGCGGCGCGCGGGTGCTGGGAATCGTGGATGGCCGGCGGTCAAACAGCGGCCAGATCGCGCTCGCGTACGCGCAGAGCGTGATCCAGGGCTACGGCGAGGAACGCTCGACGGCCGCCGGCCGGCCCCCGACCAGCCGAATCATTGTGCGCAACTGGTTCAATGCCAACCTCGAGTACCGGTGGTTCATGCTGCCGGTGCTGGTCGCGGTGATCACGACACTAGGTAGCCTGATCGTGACCGCGCTGTCGATCGCACGCGAGCGCGAGCAGGGAACTTTCGATCAGCTGCTGGTCTCGCCGCTGACCCCCGGCCTGATCATGATCGGCAAGACCGTGCCAGCGCTGATTATCGCCTTTGGTCAGGCAACGCTGATTGCGGCCGCGGCAGTACTCGTGTACCGGGTGCCGTTCCAGGGATCGTGGCTGCTGCTCTATCTGAGCATGGGCTTCTACGCGCTGGCGCTCGCGGGCTTCGGGCTATTCATTTCGTCTCTGTGCGAGACCCAGCAACAGGCATTCCTCGGCGTGTTCACGTTCATGGTGCCCGCGATCATGCTGTCCGGCTTCATCGCGCCGGTCGAAAACATGCCGTTCTTATTCCGCTGCCTGAGCGACATCGACCCGCTGACGCACTTCATCGTGATCGTGAAAGGCATCTTCCTGAAGGGCTTCGACTTCGGCCTCGTCTGGCCTCATCTCTGGCCGCTGTGGCTTATCTCTGCGGCGACCTTGACGAGTGCCTATCTCATGTTCCGTCGCCGGATCGCGTGAAGGAGTTCCCTGTCATGACCCCGACCCGCCCGCGCCGGCTGCTCTCCTTCCCGATGGCGCCCGTGTTCGCCCTCATCGCGTTAGCGCCCGGGGCCTGCGCGGTGGGGCCGCGCTACTCTCCGCCGGGGGACGGGGGCAGCACGTCCGCCGCATTCCACGGCACGGACGCCGCGTTCCCGGCAGCTGAGCCCCCGGACGCGTGGTGGCGGGAGTACGGCGACCCGGTGCTCGATTCGCTCGTCGATCGGGCGCTCGCGGGCAACCCGGATCTGGCCACGGCCGAGGCGCGTGTGCAGCAGGCAAGGGCAGCCGCCCGCGTTGCCGGTGCGTCGTTCTATCCGACAGCCAACGCCTCAGGGCGCGTCGCGCGCGACAAGCTGAGCCGCAATGGCGAGAACCTCGCACTGATTCCGATCACGCCTCCGACCACGGAATTCACCGACTACCGGGCCGGGTTCGACGCGACCTGGGAGATCGACCTCGCAGGCAAGTCGCGCCATGACGTCGAGGCCGCGGTTGCCCGCCTCGGCAGCGCCGAGGAGTCGCGCAACGACGCGCGGCTCGTCGTGGCCGCCGAGGTAGTGGATGCCTACGTGAGCTACCACACCGCCGAAGCGCGCCGGCAGCTCGCCGAGCGGGAACACGCCCGGCTCTCGACGGCGGAACAGCTGGTCACCCTGCAGCAACGAGCAGGACTCGCGAGCGAATCGGATCTGGCGCGGGCCAGGGCCGATCGGGCGGGCTCTGAGGCCGCGCTCGCGCCGCTCGAGGCGGAGCAGCGCGCCGCGGTCTTTCGGCTCGCGGCGCTCGCCGACGAAACTTCCGATGCAATTGCCGCGCAGATCGCGGGGTCGCGCACGATTCCGGGCGCTCCATCGACGACGCCGGTGGGCCTGCCGTCCGAACTGCTGCGCCGGCGGCCCGACGTGCGCCGCGCTGAGCGCGACTTGGCGGCGGCGACGGCTGACGTCGGCAGCGCCGTCGCCGCGCAGTTCCCGCGCCTGTCGCTGGTCGGCGATCTCGGCTGGGACTCGGTCCGCTCCGGCGATCTCACGAGCGCCGCGAGCCGCTTCTGGAACGTGGCACCGCAGCTGACGCTGCCGCTGTTCGCCGGCGGGAGACTTCGCAGCCAGGCGGAAGCCGCGCGCGCCGGACGGCGCGCGGCGCTTGCGGTGTATCGCGCCACCGTACTGCGCGCACTCCAGGACACCGAGACCGCCATCATCCAGCTTGCGGCCGAGCGCAGGCGCGAAGCCAGCCTCGCGACGGCCGCCGAGAGTCTCGCCCGCGACGCGGCGCTCGAGCGGCGGCGCTTCGAGGCGGGCGACGTCTCGCTGCTCGAGGTGCTGGCCTCGGAGCGACTGGCTGATCAGGCTGCCGACCAGCGTGTCGCCAGCGACGGTGCGCTTGCCCGCCGCTACGCCGCGCTCGGCAAGTCCCTCGGTGGCGGTTGGGGGAGCGCGCGCTGACAGGCCCCACGGGCCTTCGCGAGCGCCTTGCTATGCTCGGCGGTCACGGCCCGGCTGACCCGGGCACGGGGGGTAGGCATGCGTCAATCGTTCGGAGTTCTGGCCGTTGCCGCGTGCCTCGCCGCAACTGCCGCTGGCGCCGCGCCCGCGCCTGATCCGTACGCCGCCACGGATCACCTGTTCGCCGACTTCGCGCTCGATGCGCACCTGCCGGGACTCGTCTACGGTGTGGTACGGGACGGCGAGCTCGTGCACGTCGCGACGTTCGGCGTCCAGGACCTGGATACGCGCCGGCCGGTCACGGCCGACACGCTGTTCCGGATCGCGTCGATGACCAAGGCCTTCACCGCGCTGACCGTGCTGCGGCTGCGCGACGACGGCCGGCTGCGGCTCGATGCGCCGGCCGAGGACTACGTCCCGGAACTGCGTGGCTGGCGCTACCCGACCGCGGATTCACCGAGGATCCGGGTTCGCGACCTGCTCAATCACGTCGCAGGCTTCGTGACCGACGATCCGTGGGGTGATCGCCAGACGCCGCTGCCCGAGGCCGAATTCACCCAGCTGCTGCGGCAGGGCGTGCCCTTCACGCGCCCGCCGGCGATGGAGTACGAGTACTCGAACTTCGGATTCGCGCTGCTCGGACGCATCGTGACGAACACCTCGAAGCACCCGTACGCCGAGACCATCACCGCGACGCTGTTGCGGCCGCTCGGCATGTCGAGCTCGAGCTTCGTCGCGGACGACGGGCCGCGCGAGCGGCGGGCGCTCGGCTATCGCTGGGAGGACGGTGGCTGGCGGCCGGAGCCGGCGCTCGGGCCCGGTGCGTTCGGCGCCATGGGCGGCCTGCAGACGAGTGCCCGGGACTACGCCCGCTGGGTGGCCTTCGTGCTCAGCGCCTGGCCGCCGCGCGATGACACCGATCCCGGCCCGGTGCGTCGGGCGACGGTGCGCGAACTCGCCCAGGGCTCGAATTTTCCGCGGCTGCGCGCGCGCCCGGGCCACACCGCGCGTGACGACTGCCGCCAGGCTGCGAACTACGGCATGGGCATGCAGGTGGCGATCGATTGCGAACTCGGTTTCACGCTCAGCCACAGCGGTGGTTACCCGGGCTTCGGCTCACACGTGCTGCTATTGCCGAACCGTGGCATCGGCTTCTTCGCCTTCGCGAACCGGACCTATGCCGGCCCCTCCGCGCCCATCTGGGACGCGGCCGTCGCGCTCGCGCGGTCGAACGCTCTGCCGCCGGAGCGCGTCACGGCGGTCAGCGCGGAGCTTGCGACGGCGTACGCGCTGGTCGGGCGGATCTACGCCAGCGGCGGAATCCGCGTCGCCGGGGACGAGCTCGCGATGAACTTCCGGCTCGACCGGTCGGACGAGGGCTGGGCGCGGGATCTGGCCCAGGTCCGCGACGCGGTCGGCGAGTGTGACGTCAGCACGGCGCCGACCCCGAGCGGCGCACTGACGGCACAATTCGAGTGGCGCTGCGCGCACGGACGGCTGCGCGGCGAGTTCGAGCTCGCGCCCACGCGTCCGGCCCGCCTGCAGCAGCTCGACTTCCACCCGTTGCCGCCGTGACGGCGCGCCCACCTCCCCGGCCGGCGCTGGCCCAGCGCGCCGCACGTGCGCTGCTGCGGGCCGCCGGCTGGCGCCTCGCGTGGGCGCCGCTGCCGGCCGCGCGTGGCATCGTCGTCGTCTACCCACATACGTCGAACTGGGACTTTCCGATAGGACTGCTGTTCAAAATCGCCGTCGGCCTGCCGGCGCGGTGGGTCGGCAAGGACTCGCTGTTCCGCTGGCCGTTCCGCGGCCTGCTGATCCGGCTCGGCGGGATCCCCGTGAACCGGCGCGAGCGCACGGGCTTCGTGGACTCGCTGCTCGCGCAGTATTCGAGCAACGAGCGGCTCTGGCTCGCGATGGCGCCCGAAGGTACGCGCTCCTACACCGACCACTGGAAGTCGGGGTTCTACCAGCTCGCGGTCGCCGCCTCCCTGCCGGTCGGTTTGGGGTTCATCGACTACGCAACCCGCACCGTCGGCATCGACACCTATGCGAAGATGTCGGGTGACCCGGTGCGCGACCTGGCGACGATCCGCGCATTCTACGTCGGCAAGCGCGGACGCAGGCCGGCGCTCGCGGGCGAGATCCGGCTGCGCGGCTGACGCCCCTGATATCCCGGCACGCGGAGGACGTCGTCGATGACCGTCACGATCGAACCGGTGCGACCCATCTCGCTCGCCGACATCGAGGCCGCGCGACCGCGAATCGCGGATACCATCGTGCGCACGCCGCTCGTTCGCATCGACCTCGGCCCGGGCGGTCCGGACGTGCGGCTGAAGCTCGAGAACCTGCAGCCGATCAACGCCTACAAGCTGCGAGGCGCGGCCAACGCGGTCGCGCTGCTGGATCCGGCGGAGCGTGCCCGTGGCGTCTGGACCATCAGCGCCGGCAACGCTGGCCAGGGCGTCGCCTACGCCGCACGGCGCGCCGGCGTGACTTGCACCGTGGTCGTCATCGAGACAGCGCCTGTCGCCAAGATGGAGCGGATGCGCGCGCTCGGCGCGCGGCTCGTGCCGGTGCCGTTCGCCGTGGCGTGGCAGGCGATGGAGGAGCGGGCCTTTCCGGGGGTCACCGGCGTGTTCGTGCACCCGTTCGATGATCATCATTTCATCGCCGGTCACGGCACGATGGGGCTCGAGATCCTCGAGGATGCCCCGGACGTGCGCACGGTGATCGCCGGCATCGGCGGCGGCGGACTCGTCACCGGTCTCGGCAGCGCTCTCAAGGCGCTGCGTCCCGGGATTCGCGTTCTCGGCGCCGAGCCGGAGACCGCGGCGCCGGCCGCGCGCTCGTTTGCGGCTGGCGCGCCACAGTCGTTCGACGAGTGGCGCCCGTCCTTCGTCGACGGCGCCGGTGGCAAGAGTGTGTTCCCGCGGATGTGGGAGCGGATGCGGCCGGTGGTTGACGGATCGATCGTGGTCTCGCTCGACCAGACCCGGCGTGCGATGCGCCTACTGGCGGAGAAGGTGCGGGTCATCGCCGAGGGCGCGGGGGCGCTGCCGCTCGCCGCAGCGCTGACCGGAGAGGCCGGCCCCGGGCCCATCGTCGCGGTGGTCTCGGGTGGCAATGTCGACCTCGAGAAGTTCTGCGAGCTCGTGCGGGACGTACCCGGCTGAGCGCTTCGCTCAGCTGCCGATCCGGACCCGCAGCCACGCGGGCTCCGAGGCAAACTTGAGGTAGCCGCACAGGTCCGGCAGCTGTTCGATCTCGGAAGGCAGGACCGCGCTTTCGGTCGTGCGCTGCAAGGTCACGGTACGGGTCGCCGTCGAACGTTCGAACAGCGCCCCCCGGTTGCGGCTCAGCTGTTCGCGAAGCACTTCGCGCTCGCCGATCAGGCGTGAGGCAAAGCGAGCGGTACCGCCGTTTTCCGCGGCGGAGCAGCGCAGGATCAGCGTGTTGCCGCAGTTCTCGACGATGGTCTGTGCGTCCGCGGAACCGTAGGTGCCTGCCACCTGGGCGATGCTCTGGAAGCCGAGTACGCAGCGGCCGCCATATTTTCGCAGTCGCGCGAGCGCATCCTTGAGGCCATCGATCGGCCCGAGTGCGTCGAGCTCGTCGACCACGAACCACAGGCGCCGGTCGCCCTCCCCGTCTTCCATTGCCTCGACGATCGCGAGTCGCATCCAGCTCGAAATCACCCGGCCGAGCGTCGCGACCTGGCTGGCTCGATAGGGCAGGAACAGCGCGCCGCGTGTCGAACCGCCGCGAGTTCGCTCGCGGACCCATGCCCGGATGGAGATCGGCGGACCGTCCACCGGTCGCGACAGGAACGCTAGGGCCGCGAGCTGCGAGACAGCGATCGCGCGCACCGAGCCGAAGAAGCGCGCGTTCTCGTCGGCCAGCATGGGCGCGGCCGAAGTGCCTGCCAGCAGCACTTGCAGCTCCCCTGCCGGCGCTAGCGCGATCAGCCGGTGCAGCTCGCCGACGTCGCGACACCCGGCGCGATCCAGCTGGCGAAGGGTGGCGCCAAGGAAGGTCCGCGCGTAGGCGCGCCAGGCCCGGTCCTCGCCGCCGTGGTCCGGTATCAGCGCCCGCGCAAGCAGGTCCGCGTCGGCGTCCGTTGCGAGCTCGCCGAACGCGTCCCAGCGGGCCGAGCGTTCGTCGAACGGGTTCAGGATCACGTCGCCCCGCGCCGGATCGAAGAATTGGGCAGCGTAAGCGCCGTCAGGGTCGGCGACCATGGCCCGGTCGCCGCGAGCCAGCGCGCCGCCGAGCAGCGCACGGATGGCCGTGCTCTTACCGGTGCCCGTCGTCCCGATCAGCTTGAAGTGCTTGGTCTCATCGAGCAGTGGCACCGGCTGGCCGGCGAGTGCGAGTGTCCCTCTCCCCGCCCATACGCGGGGCGCATCGAGCAGGCGGGTGCCGCGCTCCACGCGAGGTCCCATCTTGCGGTAGCGCGCAAACCCTGCGGCCGCGCCGGCCGCACCGACGAAGACGGCGATGCCGCCGGCGACCAGCACTCCCGATGTGCCGAGCAGTCGCGGCAGCGCGGGGAACGCGGCGAGCACGATGGACCAGCCGATCGCGAGCGCCAGCGTTAGCGGTGCGCAGAGCAGCGGCAGTACGAGCCATTGGCGCAGGCTCGCGCGAACCACGATGAACGCCGCCGAAGCCCCACAGAGTGCCAGCAGGTATCCGACCCACCAGGCTCCACTTCCCGTCATGGCCCGCATGGGTCGAGCCTGCGGGTCGGTGCCGGCCGGTGGCAGCTGCATTTCTGGCGTGTTTGCAGAGAAATCGCGGGTCGGGTGCGCTTGCTGGGGGATCGACGGCTCCGTACCCTCGTGGTCTCGGTCGCCCACTTGCGGCGGATGCCCCGGCAGGACGTGGCCATGAGCGAAGCACTCTGGACGAACATCGACACCTATATAGAGGAGCGCCTGATCCCGCAGGACGACGCCCTCCTCGCGGCCATTACCGCCAGTCGCGCCGCGGGGCTGCCGCCGATCGCGGTGTCGGCGGCGCACGGCCGGTTCCTGCAGCTGATCGCGCGGGTCGTCGGGGCGCGTCGGATCCTGGAGGTCGGCACGCTGGGCGGCTACAGCGCGATCTGGCTCGCGCGCGGGCTCGTGCCGGGCGGCTCCCTGGTGACGCTCGAAATCGACCCCGACCACGCCGAGGTTGCGAGGTCGAACATCGCGCGCGCGGGCCTCGCCGCCAGCGTCACGGTTCGCACCGGTCCGGCGCTAGAGTCGCTACCCGCGCTCGCGGCGGCCGGTGGCGGACCCTTCGATCTGGCCTTCATCGACGCCGACAAGGCGAACAACCCGAACTACGTGGAGTGGGCGGTACGACTCGGCCGGACCGGTACCCTGATCGTGGTCGACAACGTCGTCCGGGAAGGTGCGATCCTCGACCCGAGTAGCCGGGACGATGCGGTTCGCGGGACCCGTCGCACGTACGAACTGGTCGGCAGCCACCCGCGGCTGGTGGCCACCGCCATCCAGACCGTGGGCACCAAGGGGCACGACGGTTTCCTGATGGCGCTCGTCACTGACAGCGGCGTGCGGCGGTGAGCCGGGACGAGACCGGAAGCGCCGATGCGCTCCGGGCTGCCGTCGCCCTGCTGGACGCGCATCCCGACTACCGGGTGTTGCATCGCCTGCCGGTCGTGGCGGACTTCGGGGTAGCGTCCGCAGGCGCCACCGCGATCGCGATCGTGCTCGACACCGAGACCACCGGCGTAAGCCGCGATTCCGACCAGATGATCGAGATCGCGCTGCTGCGCTTCGAGTACGCGGTCGCCACGGGCGATGTCTTGCGCATTACCGACGTCTACTCCGGCCTCGAGGATCCGGGCCGACCGATCCCCCCGGAATCGACAGCGATCCATGGCATCACCGACGCGATGGTCGCGGGCAAGACGCTCGACGAGGCCCGGATTGCCGGTATCGTCAGGGATGCAACGCTGGTGGTCGCACACAACGCGGCGTTCGACCGACCGTTCGTCGAGGCGCGCCTGCCGCTCTTCGCGGGATTGCCCTGGGGTTGCTCGCTCGAGCAGGTGCCCTGGGCAGAAGAGGGCTTTCGCGGGTCCAAGCTCGAGTATCTCGGGTGGGCCTCGGGCTTCTTCTACGACGCTCATCGCAGCGAGACGGACTGCCGCGCGTTGCTCGAGGTGCTACGGCGACCGCTGCCGAAGTCGGGAACGATCGCCTTCAAGAAGCTCGTGGAAGCCGCGGCGGAGCCGGCCCTGCGACTCTGGGCGACCGGTTCGCCGTTCGAAACGAAGGATCTGCTACGCGAACGTGGCTACCGGTGGGACGCCGACCGGCGCTGCTGGCATCGCGTCGTGCCACGCGCCGAGGCAAAAGAAGAGAGCGAGTGGCTTAAGGCTGCGGTCTACGGCGGGCGTTCGGCGCAAATCGAGGTCGAAGTGCTTGACGCGCGGGTGCGCTTCTCGGGCCGGCCCGGACCACGCAAGACGCGCGTCATCTGAGCGCGAGAATCTGGACGAATGCGGCAATTACTGCGGATGACATGCTGACTGGCCTTGCCAAGACTGATGATGCTCCTAGGGTGTCTCAGTCAGCAGGAAGCCGGCCATGGCCAGAATCGACTTGCGCGTTCCGTTTGCGGAGAAGAATCGGGTCAAGCAGCTCGGCGCCCGTTGGGACGCTACGGCGAAGGTCTGGTTCGTGCCTCCGGAGACGGATCCCGCCCCCTTCAAGGCGTGGCTGCCCGTCGAACCGCAGCCCAATGTGCGTGGCCCGAGCTACCTGGTGGCAACCTCGAGCCGTCCCTGCTGGCGTTGCCGGCGGACCAGCCGGGTGGTCGGGTTCATGCTGCCCGAGGGTCACGAGACGATTTATATCGGCGACGATCCTGGCGACGAGACCTGGGAGCTTGCCGACGAGCCCACGCTGATCAGCTACGTCGAGTGGCTGCATGCGCCCGTGGCCGAACGCATGCGACGCGAGTTTCCGCTGTACCGCCTGGCCTTCAGCCAGACCACCGGCTCGCACTACTGGATGAATCACTGTGAGTTCTGCAACGTCGCGTTCGGCGATCACGAGACCTTTTCGGAACCGGGCCAGGGCTTTCTCGCCTTCACGCTCGAGGACGCGCGACGCATTCGCCTCTCGCCCGTGCCCGAGTCCTTCCTGACCTGCTGCGGCAGCTACTCGATCGGCGTCACGCTTTTCGACCAGATGCGTCGGGACTGAATCCGCCTACAGCTCGAAGCCGGCGTCGCGGGTGCGATCCAGCTCGCGATGGCGCTCTGGCGGCCGCGCCTCGCGGCCCTGGTGTCCCTGCCGGTATGCGAGCCACTCGGCAACGGCCCGCGCCCGCTGCTCCTCCGGAGTCAGCCGACTCGCGTTCGCGCCACTTTCCGCAGTGGCCGGGAGCGGTGGGGTCGCCGGCTGCGCGGCGGCGGCGATCGGCGCGGCGTGGGCCGGCGAAACGGCGCCGGCGACAGCCGAACTCTGCGCGGAATCCCGCGCGATGGTGACGCGCGAGCGTGGCTCGAGTCTCGCCTCGAGGCTTGCCTCTCGCAGGCGTTCGTTCGCGCGCGCTGCCCATTCGGCCCGGAGCTCGCGGTACTCGTAGCTGATGTGCTGCAGGCCCTGCGCGCGCCGGGTCGCGCTGTTGCGCTCGATGGTGGCCTTGCCGTAGAAGCCGTCGTCACGGATCTCGCGGGTGGTGGCGAGAATGTGAGCGTGGAAGTTGCGCGGGTCGCCCGTGCGCGTCGGGGCGTGCACCGCGAGGTCGACCGCCGTGCGGTATCGGTCTGCCAGCGACTGGGCGAATCCGCGCGCCAGCAGAATGCGATCTTCGGCTCCGAGTTCGTGTGGCAATGCGACGGTGTACTCGCGCGCGACGCGTGCGTTCCAGTTGCGCTCGACCGCCTCGGCGTGATTCCAGAGCGTGGTGCGGTCGCGCGCCCAATCGGCGCCCTGCGCCCCCGGATGCGTGATGATCTCGGAGTGGAGCAGTCCCGGCGTGCGCCGATAGTCGTGTACGCGACCGTCCGACGCGTCGACGATTCGGCCGCGCGAGATGTACGCCGCCTTGGCGACCGCGCTCCCGCCCTGCCCTCGCGAGACCGAGCGGATCTTCAGGAACATGATGCTCATCGGCCCGTCCGTGGGCCCGGCACCCGCGAGCACGTGGAACCGTGACGCGAGGATCCGGTGCACTACGAGGGCATCGTCGAGGTACGGTCGTGTTTCGCGCGAGCCGCGAATCTGACGTGAATGAGCAGCAATCCGCGCTTCGCGCGGTAGCTGCCAGCATCGGTTGCGCCGACCTCAGCGCAGCTGCTTGCGCAGAACCACCATCGCGGCGCGGCCGGGACGCACGCGCGGCGCGTCGAGCAGGGTTTGCTCGCACTCGGCAAAGCCGAGCGTGAAGTAGCGTTCGAGCGGCTTCTTCGCATCGGCCATCGCCTGCAGCCAGATCCAGTCACGGCCGCGGTCGCGGGCGGCCGAAACCATCCGCTCGATGAGTTGCGTGCCGACGCCCGCGCCGGTCACCGCCGGTGCCACGTACACACGCTCGAGATAGGCGGCATTGCGAATACCGGCACGATCGCAGCGGAAGTGCAGCTTCGAGAAGCCGACGGGTTCGGCGCCGCGGTAGGCGATCTCGAACTGCAGGTTGGGATCGGCGAGCTCGGAGGCAAGCGCCACCGGTTCGTACAGCGTATCGAGGTACGCCTCCATGCCTCCCGGCTCCCACAGATCGCGGTAGTACGGCGCGTAGCAAGCGGTGGCGACCTGGCGCAACAGTGATGCGTCGGTCGCCCCGCAGGGGCGGAAGTCGAGAGATTCAGGCGCCATGGGTCCGGATCGCGCTCAGGGCTGGGCCGACTGTACGCGGGGGGCGTGAATCTGGGCGAAGGGGATTGAACTTTCTGGCGTCGCAACAATCTATTCTCTCGCCGGGTCGATATCCCCTCCCCCATGACCCGGTGCTCATAGCGGGGCACCCTATCGACGGTTGCCCCGCTTTTCTTTTCCCAGCAGGCTGTATAAACATACAGTCATGCCGTTCCGCTGCCGTCTCTGCACGTCCGATGCCTTCGAACAGGTCACCGTCCGTCGCGCGGACGGCTCGCTGTACCGGTCCGCCCTCCTCGCGTGCCGCGGCTGTTCCGTCGTCTTCACCGATCCCGATCGGTTCTCCAGGGCCCCCGATCCGCCGGCGCGAACGGCCTCGCCGCCACAATGGGAGAGTCGTCGGAGCTATGCCAAAAGGCCTGAGGATCGGGGCCGATAATCTACCGTCCGACCGTTCTATTTCCCTGTTTTTCGACGTATTTTAGGCGCCGAATCTCGGTACGTCTGTCCGCCATCACTTCGCCGTGAGATGACGAAATAGCTTCATCTGGTGGCGAAATTGAGTTCTGATGGCGACTTGATATAACATCGGCCATGTTACAGCCAGATTGAGCGGGGGTGGACTTGTCCGAAAGCGCCTCAGTCGCTGAGCTCGAGACCGTTCTCGACACGGATCCCGAGACGCCGGCCAGCCAGCCGCAGACCATTGGCATCGAAGCGCTCGGCCAGATGACGACCGTGGCCCAGGGGATTCTCGCCCTGGCTCGAGCTCGTGCGCTCGCGCCCAATCTCGAGAAGACCCCGCGCCGGTACACGCTGACGGAAGTGGCCGAGCTCGTGCCGATGCCGCGCAAGACGCTCGAGTACGCGATCCAGACGAAGGATCTGCCGAAGGGCGATGCCTCCGGACGCAAGCGACTTTTTACGCTCAAGGACGTCGAGGAGTTCCGCCGCTACGCGGGCACCCTCCCGTGGCGCGCCGCGGGCACCCGGCAGGCGGTCGTCACGGTGGCGAATTTCAAGGGAGGCGTCGGCAAGACGAGTGCCGCGATCCACCTGGCGCAATACTTTGCGCTGCGCGGCTACCGCACGCTCGCGATTGACCTCGACCCGCAGGCGAGCCTGACGACGCTGTTCGGACTTCTGCCGGACAGCGACGTGCCGGACGAGGCGACGGCGCTTCCGTTCTTCATGGGCGACACCCCTCGCCTCGCCGACATCATCCGGCCGACGCACTGGCATGGCCTCGACCTGATTCCCGCTAACCTCGCGCTCTCGGACGCCGAGTTCGCACTCGCGAAGCGCCAGGGTGGCGAGACGGGATTCGTCTTCTACCGCCCGCTACTCGAGGGACTGGATGCGCTCGGCGAGCGCTACGACATCGTCGTGATCGACACGCCGCCGGCGCAGGGATTCATCACGATGAACGCCCTGTTCGCGGCGACCGGCCTGCTCGTGCCGCTGACGCCCGCGATGATGGACTTCGCCTCCGCCGCGCTCTTCCTGCGGATGCTCACGTCGAACCTGGACGTCATCAACCAGTACGAGGGTCGCGAGAAAGCCTTCGACTTCGTCCGCATCCTGCTGTCGAAGTTCGAGCCGAACAACAAGGTTCACCAGCAGATCGAGCGCTGGGTGCGCAAGGGCTTCCCGGGCACCGTGATCGCGAAGAACCTCGCGCTCTCGGCTGCGCTGCGCACCGGACCCGACATGCAGACGGCCTACGAGTCGTTCGTCGGCGACCGGCGCACGCTGCGCCGGGCGATGGAATTCCTCGACGACGTCAACGAGGAGATCGAGGCGCTGGTACGCGAGCACTGGCTCTCCGAGGGCCGCGCCGGAGCGCGCGCATGACGACCGCCAAGGATCGCCGCTCGGTCGGCGACGACGTGCTCGAGGACCTCGACGCCGCGATCCGCTCCGGCACGCTGGGCGCCATCGCGCCGACGGCGCGCACCTACTCGACGCCGACCAAGCTTGGCCGCGAGATGATCGAGGGCGCCGGCCAGACGATCTCGCGTCAGAAGGAGGCGATCGAGCGGCTCGAGTCCGAGCGCAGCGCTGGCATGGTCGTGCTGCGACTCGACCCGAAGCGGGTTCGCGCCAGCGAGTTCGCCAACCGCCACGAGCGCAGCCTCGATCCCACCGACCCCGCGTTCGTCGCCCTCAAGGAAGACATCCGCCGGCGCGGCCAGCTCGACCCGATCCGGGTCCGGCCGCTCAAGGACGCTGCAGGCGCCGACTACGAAATCGTCTATGGGCACCGCCGCCACGCGGTGGCACTCGCGCTCGACGCCGAGGTCGACGGCGGTTTCCGGGTGCTGGCGCTGCTCGATGCCGGCGCGGTGGATGCGCGCGAGCACGTGCTCAAGATGCACAGCGAGAACTTCGCGCGCAGCGACCTCTCGCCGTACGAGTACGGGCAGATGTATGCCTCCTGGCTCGATGCCGGCTGCTTCCAGACGCAGGGCGAGATCGCCGCGGCGGTCGGGCTCGACCAGAGCGTGATTTCGACCTACGTCCGGATCGCCACCCTGCCCGATCCGGTGCTGGCCGCCTTTGGCGATCCGCGGGGCATTGCCTTGCGCTGGGCGCGCGACCTGTCGCTCGCCCTCAAGACCGCCGAGGCAAGCGTGCTCGCGGCCGCGGCCGCGATTGCCGCCCGCCCCGGACCGCAGGATCCGCAGGCGGTGCTGCGCGAGCTCGTGGCCGCGGCCGTCCCGCGCAAGGAGGCCCGCGCCGCCAAGACCGAGACGGTCAAGGTGCGCGGCAAGACGCTTTACACGATGGGCCAGCGCGGCAACGGCGTCGTGCTCCGGTTCGGCAGCCTCGTCGACAAGACTCTGGCGGCGGAGGCCCGCGACGAGCTCAAGGAACACCTCACTCGCTGGCTGACCAAGCGGGTGAAGCCGTGACGCTCGCCGGTTATGCACGCGTGCATAGTCGCCGGCCGGCCGGCGCCGGTGGCGGTTATGTACGCGTACATAACTTGCCAGGCGAGCCTGATCCGCCACCCGGCGGACCCATCGCAAGCGCAATCAGAAGGCCGGTGACCCCGGCCTTCAGCGTTTCTGGACCCCTGGAATTTCGATCAGTGCCCACGGCGCGTTGCGCGCCTCGGAAGGAGGACCCCATGGATCCACCCCAATGAAAAAGGCCCCTTGCGGGGCCTTTCTCGTGTTTGGGGATTGAGCAGCGGAAACCGCCACTAACCTCTCAAACCTGGCAGTTCGAAGGTTAGGCCGGCCTTTCCGGTCGGTCAAGGCCAAACCCGCTCGATCCCTCGGTTTTTCGCAAATCGTCTGTCTGGGCGAGGGATGAGTCATGCCGATTGAAAGCCGGGGCGACCCGCGAGTCACGCTGATGCGCGACAAGTTCTTCACGATGCGTCCGAAGCCGCTCGAGCGCTGGCTGTGGCAGCAGGGGCTGCCGGCCTCGGCCGAGCGCGTGTACTGGTACCACTGGGACCTGGGGGCCCGGAACGGAACCTGGTGCAGCCAGGTGTCGCTGCGGGTCGTCGCCCGCGAGTGCTGTCTCGATCCGGCCACCGTCACCCGCGCCTACCAGCTGCTGCGACGCCTCGAACTGCTGCGGCGGGAGGATCCCGGCCGCGACCCGCGAAACCCCTTCCAGCAGGCCACCGCCGTGACCGAGATTCGCGTGCCGCGCGATCTCGTCCATGCGCTCGCGCGCGAACCCAATCGCCGCAGTTCGCGGCCCGACCCGCAGCCCGGCCTGCCGACCCCGGTCGTTCCGGTCCCTGCCGAATCCGCACCGGCAACCGCCGCAACCCCGGCGACGCTGCCCTCGCGCGACGAATCGCGGGAGATCTTCGCCCGCCTGTCCGCCGGCGAGCGCAGCCGATTCGCCGCAGCCAGCGCGCACCGGCGCGGCACGCTGGAATTCGATGCCGACACGCGCCTCACGGCCCCGGAGCGCGCGCACGTGCTGGCCACCCTCGATTCGCTGGCGCGCGCCCGTCCGGCGGGGGCACCGGCGCCGGTGGTCGCCACCACGGTCCCGCGCGAGTCCGCGCCGCGGCGCCTGTCAGCGCTGGACGTCATTCGGCTGCAGAAGGGCCTGCGGACCCTGGCCGCGGCCCGCGCCGAGGCTCCGCCGGCGAGCCTGCTGGGAGAGGTCGTCTACGCGGCGGAGGAGGGTGCGCTCGCAAAGTACCCGGTGCCGCTCGCGCTGAACATTGCCCTCAAGAAGATCCGCGAAGGGGCCTGGTCGAGCCCTCACCGGATGCCCCCGGACTGGAGCCTGCGCCGGGCGCTTCCCGAGACCTGCATGGCTGCAGGACGGATTTAGAACAGACGTTCTTCGGAAAATACAAACTCGGGAAAGAGGCCGGAGGCCCTGTGTGCATGCAAGCAGATCGAACTCGGAGCCGGAGGGGAGAGCTCGGTCCGGCGGGGGCGGAACCGGGCGTCCGGCGCCCGATTCCACCCGTTCGTCACTCGAGGCGATCCTGCCGCTCGTCGACCGCGTCGGCGAGCACGAGACCTGGCACGCTGACGAGAAACGCCCCGGCAAGGATTTCGAAAACTCCCATGGCGACCTCCTTTGCTGCACTGCGATATGGAGATTCCGGTCCGCTCGTTCAAGGGGCTCTCGTGGAACACCTCGTGGAACATGTACACGGCCTAACCATTTGACTTAAATGCTTTTACGGTGTGATCTCCGTCGCAATTACCAGTCGTCCAGCCATCGCCGACAGAGGTTACGGAAAACTTTCCTGAACTAGGTATGATGCGCTGATGAGACCACCGCTCCTCAGCGACGAGGCGATCCGCGCGGCGATCCGCGAGCTCGAGGCGGGAGAGCGGCGGGTGACCGGAGTGGCGATCCGCCGCCTGCTCGCCGATCGCTACGGCGCCCGCGGTGGGGTCTCCCGCGTCTACCGCCTGATGCACGAGGCGTCGCGCCGGGGGACGTCGCCCTTGCCGCGAGCCCCGGCGCGCGGACCGGTGGACGAGTCGCGCGAGGCGGCCGTGGCGCGTGCCGACCTCGCCGAGGAGCGAGAACGCGTCCATCAGGCCCGCTGGGCACGCGAAACGGACGAGCTGCGTGGGAGGCTCGCCCGCGCCGAGCTGGCCGGTCGCGAGCTGGAGGCCGCCCGCCAGCGCCTGGCTGACCTCGGCCGCGCACTCGCGAGCGCGCAGGCGCGGATCGAGGCACTCGAACGGGCGCTCGCGGAGCGTGTGCCGTGAGCGCCGAGGCGCTCGACGACCTGCGGGAGCGGCTGCGCCAATTCGCCGCGGAGCGCGACTGGCAGCAGTTCCACGCCCCGAAGAACCTGGCGATCGCGCTCAGCGTCGAGGCCGCAGAGCTGCTCGAGCATTTCCAGTGGCTGCCGGAGGAGGCATCGCGCCGGCTCGATGACAGCGCGCTCGCGCCGATCCGCGAGGAACTCGCTGACGTGCTTCTCTACCTCGTCCGGCTCGCCGACGAGCTTGGCGTCGACCTGCTGGCCGCGGCGCACGACAAGCTCGCGAGCAACGCCCGCAGGTACCCGGTCGAGTCCGCGCGCGGCTCGAGCCGCAAGTCGACGGAACCCTGAGCGGCCTCAGCCGTCGCGCTTGGGAGCGTGCGCCGGACCGGTCGTGAAGAACTGGCCGCCGGCGACGTAATGGAGGCTGCGCAGCGTCTCGTCGTCGAAGCGCCAGCGGCCGTCACGGAACACGCGGTCGTCGGCCGAGGCGGCGACGACTTCGGCGAGGAACAGGTCGTGACGCTGCTCGGTCGGCCGCTCGTCGAGGACGCGGCATTCGAGCCAGGCGATGCAGCCGGCGACCAGCGGCGCCGCCACCCGCGTCGCGGGCAACGTACCGAGCCCGAAGTGCGCCCACTTGTCGAGTTCGCGGCCGCTTTCGTTGCCGACGCCGACCACCGCCTCGGCGAGGGCCAGTGGCGGTACATTGAGCACGAACTCGCGAGAGGCGTCGACCAGCTCCCGGGTCAGCGTGTTGCGGTCGATGACGACCGCGACCTTGGGCGGATTGAAGTCGAGGGGCATCGCCCAGGACGCCGCCATGACGTTGCGGCGTGCGCCGCTCGCGCTCGAGACCAGCGTGACCGGGCCATGGTTCAGCAACAGGTAGGCCTTCGGGAGCGGGACGTCGGCGCGCATGCGGATCCGGGGGGCGGGGGCCAGCTGCGATCATGCCACCAGCGAGCACCGGAGCGCCGCCTGGTGGTGCCGGCAGGGGAGGGTATGGCCGGACGAGACCCGATCGATGCGACGCTGGACACTGCCGACCTGTCCGCGACGACGCTGTCCCAGGCACTGATCGCGGCCTACCGCGGTGCGCAGTACGCGGTGGAGGCACCGCCGGCGTTCGTGCTGCGAGTCGGGCGGCCAAGCAGCGACCTCGACGCCCGCCAGCGGCGGCACGGCGTGCGCTGCTCGGCGTTCCTGACGGCCGCGAACCCGGCCAGCCGCGCGGCGGCGGCGGCCGTCAACGCCGCGGCGCATCGCCGGCTGCTCGAAAGGCTGGCCATCGAGGGTTGGACTACGCTGCCCGGCCGCGGCATCGACCCGGGTGGGAACTGGCCCGACGAAGCCAGCCTGCTCGCGCTCGGGCTGCCGCAAACGCGGGCCATCGAGCTGGCGCGTGAATTCGGCCAGGCCGCGCTGCTGGTCGCCGGCGAAGACGCCGTACCGCGACTGCTCCTGCTCGCGTGAGCTGCGCGCATCTGCGGTAGCATTCGCGGCCGGCCGCGCTCACGGGGAGCCGGACCCGCCGGAGATCCGGAGATGACCGCGTACGTCGTGCCTGCGGTGGTGCCCTCGGTTGCCGTGGCCGGCGAGGCTGCGCGCTTTCCGGTGCGCCGCATCTACTGCGTCGGCTTCAACTATGCCGAGCACAACCGCGAGATGGGCCGCGATCCGCAGAAGGATCCGCCGATCTTCTTCAGCAAGCCCGCTGATGCCCTGCTCGCGGACGGCGAGGAGCTGCCGTACCCTTCGCGCACCGCGAACCTGCACTACGAGGCCGAGCTCGTGGTGGCGATCGGCGCCGCCGGCAGCCGGATTGACCCGGCGGCGGCCCATCAGCACGTCTACGGCTACGCCGTCGGCAACGACTACACGCGTCGCGACCTGCAGTCCGCGGCGAAGGAGAAGGGCCGTCCGTGGGACACCGCGAAGGGGTTCGACGGCTCGGCGGGCATCGGCCGGATCCACCCGGCGGCCGTCGTCGGACATCTGCGGCGCGGTGCGCTCTGGCTGACCGTGAACGGCGCCGAACGTCAGCGCGGCGACCTCGCCGACATGATCTGGGACGTCCCCGGCATCATCGCCGAGCTGTCGACGTTCTTCGCGCTTCGCCCGGGAGACCTCATCTACACGGGCACGCCGGCCGGCGTTGGCCCAGTGACGCCGGGCGACGTCGTCGTCGCGGGCATTGACGGACTCGGTACGCTGACGCATCGCATCGGCGCGGCGCGCGCCGGCGCCTGAGGCGCGGAGGCCGACCCGGATGCGCGCGGACGTGCTGATCATCGGTGGCGGGATCGCCGGAGCGTCGGCCGGCTACTTCCTGGCTGCGCACCGCAAGGTCGTGCTCGTCGAGCGCGAAGACGGCTTCGGCTATCACAGCACCGGCCGCTCGGCGGCGGAATGGACCGCGGTCCACTACCTCGGGCTGATGCGCTCGGTCGTGGTCTTCGGCAAGCCGTTCTTCGACGCGCCGCCGGCCGGCTTCGCTTCCGTGCCGCTGTGCCGTGCCCGCGGCAACATCATGTTCGCGCCACCCGGCGAAGAGCAGGTCGCCGAGGAGTTCCTGCGGCATGCCGGCCCGCTCAACCCGCGGCTCCGCGAGATCAGCGCGGCGCGCGCGGTCGAGATCGTGCCGTTCCTGCGCCCGGAGGTCCTGGCGCGCGCACTCTATGACCCGGACAACGGCGAGATCGACGTCGACGCGCTGCACCAGGGGTTCCTGCGCGGGATGCGCGGCGCGGGCGCGACCACGCTGAGCGGCGTCGAGTTCCACGGCGCCGAGCGGCGCGCCGGCGTCTGGCATGCGCGCGTCGGATCGGAGGTGATCGAGGCGCCGCTGCTCGTCAACGCAGCGGGCGCGTGGGCCGAAACGGTCGCGGCACGTGCCGGCGTCGCGGGCCTAGGGCTCGAGCCACGGCGGCGGACCGCACTGACCTTTGACCCGGGCATCGACGTGCGCGGGGTACCTCCGGTCGACGACATGTCGACCGGGTTCTACTTCAAGTCGAACGCGACGACGCTGATGGTGAGCCCGGGCGATGCGACGCCGAGCCCGCCGTGCGACGCGCAGCCCGAGGAGATCGACGTCGCCATCGCGGTCGACACCTTCGAGCGCTACACGACGCTCGAGGTCCGCCGTCTCGCGAGCCGCTGGGCGGGCCTGCGCACCTTCGCGCGCGACGAGCAGCCGGTCGCCGGTTTCGCCGCCGACGAGCCCGGCTTCTTCTGGCTGGCCGGCCAGGGCGGTGGCGGCATCATGAGTTCACCCGCCCTCGGCGAGCTGGCCGCGACGCTGCTGCGCGGCGCGCCGTGGCCGGCGCGCGCCACCGAGCTCGGCCTGGAACCCGCGGTCCTCGGGCCCGCGCGCCTCGCCGCGGGAGCCGGTGCGCCGGCGTGAGTGCCGCTGCCGATCCGCGTACTGCGCGCAACGCGCGCTGGCTCGGCCGCAGCGACGCCTGGCAGCAGCTCGAGACGCCCGCGCTGTGCATCGACCTGGCAGCGCTCGAGTACAACATCGAGCATCTGGCGCGCTGGGCACGTGGCGCGGGCGTCGGCCTGCGGCCGCACGTCAAGACGCACAAGTGCCAGGCCATCGCGCGGCTGCAGCGCGCGGCCGGTGCCCTCGGCGTCTGCGCGGCGACGCTCGCCGAGGCCGAGCAGATGGTCGTCGCGGAGGTCGGCAGCGTGCTGCTGACCTCGCCGGTGGTCGGCGCCGCGAAGCTGCAGCGACTGCAGGCGTTGCACGCCGCCCGGCCCGGCCAGCTGCTCGCGGTGGTCGACACGCCGGCGGCCGTGGCGGAGCTCGCGGCGCTGGCCGCGTCGACCGGGCGGCCGCTCGGCGTGCTGCTCGAGCATCACGCCGGGCAGCGCCGTTCCGGGTGTGAGACGCGCGCCGAGCTCGGCGAGCTCGCCGCGGCGGTCGCACGATCGCCGCAGCTCGTGCTGCGCGGCGTGCAGCACTACTTCGGCCACCTGCAGCACGTCGCCGATCCCGCGCAGCGCCGGACCCAGGTGCTCGCGGCTGCCGCCGAGCTGCGCGATCACCTCGCGGCGCTCCGCGCCGAGGGCGTAGCGCTCGAGATCGTCAGCGGCGGCGGCACCGGTACGCTGCTCGCGGCGGCCGAGGCCGGCGTCTACACCGAGCTGCAGGCCGGTTCGTACGTCTTCATGGACGCGCAGTACGAGGACGTGCTCGGCGAGGACACGATGCTGGAGTTCCACCCGGCGCTCTACGTCGCGGCGCGGGTGACGAGCGTCCAGTCGGCGGCGGCGCGGGGCTGCGTCACGCTCGACGCCGGCCAGAAGGCGCTGTCGATCGATCCACCGGGCCCGCGCCTGCGCGGCGGCGGCGCGGCACGCGGCAGCTACGCGTTCTTCGGCGACGAGCACGGCCGCTGGCTGCTGCCCGCCGGTGCGCCGGTGCCGGCGCGCGGCGCGCGCGTCGATCTCACGCCCGGACACTGCGATCCGACCGTCGTGCTGCACGACGCCTACCACGTCTTCCGCGGCGGCGAGCTGGTCGCGATCTGGCCGGTCGATGCCCGCGGCTACTGACGCTCAGCGCGACTCGTAGACGAGGATCGCGGCTGCCAGGTCCTCGACCGCCGCGCCGACCGACTTGAAGAGCGTAATCTCATCGGGGTAGCGTCGCCCCGGATGCTCGCCGCGGCACAGGCCGTGCAGGTCGACGACGCGCGCGGGATCGAGCAGCCCGCTCGTCACCGGCGCGACGAGGTCGCCGGCCTCGTGCAGCGCGCCGTCGCGCGTGTCGGCGAACACGCTCGCCCGGCGCACGGCCTCGTCGTCCGCCTCGCGCATCTGCGGCGTGTAGCCGCCGACGAGATCGAGGTGCGTGCCGGCCCGCAGCCAGGCGCCGCGGATCAGCGGCTCGCGCGCGAGCGTGGCGCTCGAGACGATGTCGCCGGCGGCGACCGCCGCGTCGAGCGCCCCTGCCGCGACCACCGGCAGCCCCTCGTCACGCAGGAACGCAGCGGCTTGCTCGGCCCGGCCGTGGTCGCGACCCCAGAGCCGGACCTCGCGGATCGAGGGCCGGATCGCGCAGTGGCTGCGGGCGAGCTCGCGTGCGATGCGGCCGGTGCCGAGCACCGTCAGCGATCGCGCATCCGCGCGCGCGAGATAGCGCGCCGCGAGCGCCGATGTCGCCGCGGTGCGCTTCGCCGTCAGCTCGCCGCCATCGATCATCGCGAGCGTCGCGCCGCTCTGCCCGTCCATCAGCAGGTAGCCGGCCGACACCGACGGCAGTCCTCGCGCCGAGTTTCCCGGGAAGATCGTGACGAGCTTGATGCCGAGGTAACCCCCGCTGCGCCAAGCCGGCATCAGCAGCAGTGTCGCGTCCGGTGCGCCCGGCACCGGCACCGTATGGTGGTGCCGGACCGGGGCCTCGCAGCCGTCGCGGAACATCGCTTCGAGCGCCGGCACCAGCCGGTCGGCGGGAAGGCGGGCGGCGACCTGGGTGGCGTCGAGAATCAGCACGCGACGATTATCTCACTGGCGGTGCGCCCGTCCGGTCACGGCCGCGCTGGCGTGGCGTCCGGCGATCAGTCAGGATCGGGTCACAACGAGAAGGGCAGGGGATTATGTCGCGAAGTGCGGAGGAGGTCGCGTCCATGGCGCGCGCACCGGAGACAGGCTGGGCGAGCGCCGTCGTGATCGGTTGCCTGACCGGCATCATGCTGACGGCCGAGCGGCTGCCGGAGCCAGTGGCAAGCCATTTCGGCGCGGGCGGCCTCGCCAACGGCTTCAGCTCCCGCACCGGCTACCTGCTGTGGGTCGTCGGATTGCTGGTGGTAGTGCCGACGCTGACGGCCGGCGTGCTCGCGTTCGCGGCGCGGCGATTTCCCGCGGCGCTCAGCCTGCCGCACCGCGACTACTGGCTGTCTCCGGAGCGCCGGGAGTCGACGCTCCAGTACCTAATGTCGCACTCGGCGTGGCTCGCAGCGCTGGTCGCGTTGCTGGTCTTCGCCGTTCACCTGCTGGTGGTGGATGCGAACCGCGCGGTACCGGCGCGCCTCGACACGCGCATGTTCCTGCTGGCGCTCGGAGCGTTCTGCATCGCGCTGGCCGGCTGGGCGCGGGCCCTGTCGCGACGCTTCCGGCGCGACTGAGCGGCTTCCTCCTCAGCTGAGCTCCTCCGGCGGGTAGACGCCGAAGCGCGCCGGGGTGACGAACACCGCGTCGCCCACCGCGTATCCCTCGTGGCGGAAGCGTTCCCGGGAGAATTCCGCGACCACCGGGTCGGGCCCGGCGCCCTCGAGCTGCACCTCGACGTGCACCAGCGCGCCGATCGCCCGTACGGCGACCACGCGTCCCGGCCAGCCGCCCCCGCCGCGGCTCAGCCCGAGATCCTGTGGACGCACCACGATGGAAAAGCGGCCGTCCGGTCCGCTCGAGGCGATCGGCGGCAGCGGGCCGACCAGCAGCGCGCCGCCGCGCCGCTCGGCCGCGAGCTCGTTCGAGGACCCGACGAAGCGATGCACGAAGCCGGTCGCCGGCCGGTCGTAGACCTCGGCGGGCGTGCCGCGCTGCTCAATGCGGCCCCGACGCATCACGATCACGGCGTCGGCGACCTCGAGCGCCTCCTGCTGGTCGTGCGTGACGAACAGGCTCGTGAAGTGCAGCGCGTCGTGCAGGCGTCGCAGCCAGCGCCGCAGTTCCTGCCGGACCTGCGTGTCGAGCGCGCCGAACGGCTCGTCGAGCAAAAGCACCTCCGGCTCGACGGCGAGCGCACGCGCCAGGGCGATGCGCTGCCGCTGGCCACCCGACAGCTGCGCCGGGCGTCGCGCGGCGGCCCAGTCGAGCTGTACCAGGCCGAGCAGCTCCTCGACCTTGGCGCGGATCGCGGCGCGCGCCGGCCGCTCACGTCGCGGGCGGACGGTGAGGCCGAACGCGACGTTGTCGAACACCGTCATGTGGCGGAACAGCGCGTAGTGCTGGAACACGAATCCGACCCGGCGCTTCTGCACCGGCAGCTCGGTCGCCTCGCGGCCGAGCAGGAACACCCGGCCGGCATCCGGCGTCTCGAGGCCGGCGATGATCCTGAGCAGCGTCGTCTTGCCGCAACCCGACGGACCGAGGATCGCCGCCAGCTGGCCGGTCGCGACGTCGATCTCGATGTCATCGAGCGCGACGAAGTCCCCGAAGCGCTTGCGGATGGCGTCGACCCGGATGCTCATGCGACGGCTCCGGTGCGCGTCGCCGTCTGTGCGGGCGCCTGCCGGGAGGCATGGCGCAGCTCCGGCGCGTGCGACTCGAGTGCGGCGCGCGCCAGCAGCGTGCCGAGCGCCAGCAGCGCGAGCAACGAGGCGACCGCGAAGGCGGCCGTCGGGTTGTACTCGTTGTAGAGGATCTCGACGTGCAGCGGCATCGTATTCGTGAGCCCGCGGATGTGCCCGGAGATCACCGAGACCGCGCCGAATTCGCCCATCGCCCGCGCGTTGCAGAGCAGCACCCCGTACAGCAGGCCGACGCGGATATTCGGCAGGGTCACCCGCCAGAACGCCTGCCAGCCGGTCGCGCCGAGCGACAGCGCGGTCTCCTCCTCGTCGCGCCCCTGCGACTGCATCAGCGGCACGAGCTCGCGCGCCACGAACGGGAAGGTCACGAACACCGTGGCGAGCACGATGCCCGGGACCGCGAACACGATCCGAACACCGTGGGCGGCGAGCCACGGGCCGAACCAGCCGTGGGCGCCGAAGACCAGCACGTAGATGAGTCCGGAAATCACCGGCGAAACCGCGAAGGGCAGGTCGATCAGCGTCAGCAGTGCGCTCTTGCCGCGGAACTCGAACTTCGCGACCGCCCACGCGGCCGCCACGCCGAACACCAGGTTGAGCGGCACCGCGATCGCCGCCACCGTCAGGGTCAGCCGGATGGCCGCGACGGCCGCGGGGTCGGCGAGCGCGTCGACGAACGGCGAGAAGCCGCGCGCCAGCGCCTGCGTGAAGACGACCGCGAACGGCAGGATCAGGAAGCCGCCGAGGTAGAGCAGCGCCGCGGCGATCAGCGCGCCGCGGGCGAGCCCGCGCGGGCGGCGCGGCGGCGCGGCGGGGCGGTTGGCCACGTCCGTCACGCGCCACCCGGCCCGAGCCGGCGCTGCGACCAGCCCTGCAGCGCGTTGATCCCGAGCAGCACGAAAAACGAGATCGACAGCATCACGATGGCAATGGCAGTCGCCGCCGGGTACTCGTACTGCTCGAGTCGCGTCACGATCAGCAGGGGTGCGATCTCCGACACCATCGGCATGTTGCCGGCGATGAAGATCACCGAGCCGTACTCGCCGATGCCGCGCGCGAAGGCGAGCGCGAATCCGGTCAGCAACGCCGGCCAGACGCTCGGCAGGACGATCCGTGCGACGATCCGGGCACGCGCCGCGCCGAGCGTCGCCGCCGCCTGCTCCACCTCACGGTCCAGCTCCTCGAGCACCGGCTGCACGGTGCGCACCACGAACGGCAGGCCGACGAAGATCAGCGCGACCACCACGCCGGCGCGCGTGTAGGCGATCGTCACGCCGAGCGGTGCCAGCAAGCGCCCGAGCCAGCCATGCGGCGCGTAGAGGGCGGTCAGCGCGATGCCGGCGACCGCGGTCGGCAGGGCGAACGGCAGGTCGACCAGCGCGTCGATGAGCCGGCGCCCCGGGAACTCGTAGCGCGTCAGCACCCAGGCGACGACGAAACCGGCGACGCCGTTGATGAGTGCCGCGAGTGCCGCCGCGCTGAAGGACAGCGCGAGGGCCGCGCGCGTGCGCGGCGCGCCGACCACCGTCCAGAACTCGCCCCAGCCGAGCTCGGCGGTCTTGACGAGCGTCGCGGTCAGCGGCACCAGCACCACCAGCGACAGATAGAGCAGCGTGTAGCCGAGCGTCAGCCCGAAGCCCGGCAGCACGCGGCGCGGTCGGCGGGTTGGGAATGGCAGGCTGCGAGCGGTGGTGGACATCGGCGCCGGCTCAGTGGCGGGCATAGACGCGGTCGAAGCTGCCGCCGTCCGCAAAGTGTGCCGCCTGCGCGGCCGCCCAGCCACCGAACGCGTCCTCGACGGTCACGAGCCTCACGGCGGGGAACCGGCCTGCGTACCGTGCTGCGACCGTGGCGTCCCGCGGCCGGAAGAAGTGCCGGGCCGCGAGATCCTGGGCCTGCGGCGCGTACAGGAAGTGCAGGTAGGCCTCGGCGAGCGTGCGCGTGCCGTGGCGGTCGGCCACCGCGTCGACCAGCGCAACCGGCGGCTCGGCGAGGATGCTGAGCGAGGGCACCACGATCTCGAGCCGCCCGGCACCGAGCCGCTCGCGAGCCAGCAAGGCTTCGCTCTCCCAGGCGATCAGCACGTCACCGATGCCGCGCTCCACGAACGTCACGGTCGCGCCGCGGGCACCCGCGTCGAGCACCGGCACGTGTCCGTAGAGCTCGCGAACGAAGGCCTCGGCGGCTGCGTCGGTCCCGCCGCGGGCCTCGCGCGCCCATGCCCAGGCCGCGAGATAGTTCCAGCGTGCACCTCCGGAGGTCTTCGGGTTCGGCGTGACGACCGTGACGCCGGGCCGCACGAGGTCGCCCCAGTCGCGGATCGCGTGCGGATTGCCGGCCCGGACGACGAACACGATCGTCGAGGTGTAAGGCGCGCTGTGCTCTGGCAGCCGGCGCTGCCAGTCCTGCGGCAGCAGATGCGCGCGCCCGGCAATCGCGTCGATGTCGTAGGCGAGGGCCAGCGTCACGACGTCGGCTTCCAGGCCGTCGATGACCGCGCGCGCCTGCTTGCCGGATCCACCGTGACTCTGGTTGATCACCACGGTCGCGCCCGTGCGCCGGTGCCACTCGGCGACGAACTCGCGATTGACGTCCTCGTAGAATTCGCGCGTCGGATCGAAGGACGCGTTCAGCAGTGCCAGGGCCGGCGTCGCCGGCGGGCCGCCGGGCGCGCCGCAGCCGCCGACGCCGCACGCGGCCAGCAGCAGCACGAGCGTGACCAGGATCTTCGGCGCCATCGCAAGGGTCCTCCTGCCCGCCAGGGTGGCCCGCCGCCGCCGCCGCACCCGGCCGCGGGGTCCTCTGGCCGGATATGCGAACATAACCGGCCGGAGGGGGCGGCCGCTGGCAACCCGCCCCAGAGTACCGCAGTGACGCCGACCAATCCCATCCGGACGCTGTCGCACCTCGATCGCCTCGAGGCGGAGAGCATCCACATCCTGCGCGAGGTCGTCGCCGAGTGCGAACGGCCCGTGATGCTGTACTCCATCGGCAAGGACAGCTCGGTGATGCTGCGGCTCGCCATCAAGGCGTTCTTCCCCGCCAAGCCTCCGTTCCCGCTGCTGCACATCGCCTCCGGCTGGGACTTCCGCGCCATGCTGGAACATCGCGACCGCACGGTCCGCGAGCTCGGGCTCGAGCTGCTGGTGCACTCGAACGAGGCCGCGGCCGCCGCGGGGGTCAATCCGTTCGATACGCCGACGCCGGAGTACACGCGTCTGATGCTGACCGAGGCGTTGAAGGCCGCGCTCGACCATCATGGATTCGACGCGGCCTTCGGCGGCGGCCGCCGTGACGAGGAAAAGAGCCGCGCCAAGGAGCGCGTCTTCTCGTTCCGATCGGCCGCGCATCGATGGGATCCGAAACGGCAGCGCCCGGAACTCTGGTCGCTGTACAACGCCCGCAAGCTGAAGGGCGAGAGCCTGCGGGTGTTCCCGCTGTCGAACTGGACCGAGCTCGACATCTGGCAGTACATCCACCGCGAGCGGATCCCGGTGGTGCCGCTCTACTTCGCGGCGCCGCGCCCGATCGTCGAGCGCCAGGGCACGCTGCTGATGGTGGATGATGCGCGGATGCTGCTCGCGCCGGGCGAGCGGGCGACCGAGCGGCTGGTCAGGTTCCGCACGCTCGGCTGCTATCCGCTGACCGGTGCGCTCGAGAGCCCGGCGGCCGACGTGCCGGCCGTGATCGCCGAAATGCTGCGCGCGCGCCGCTCGGAGCGCCAGGGGCGAGTGATCGACCAGGACCAGCGTGCGTCGATGGAGCTCAAGAAGATGGAAGGCTACTTCTAGCCCGCCATGCGCGACGCCACTCCCACTAACGCCGCCGAGTTCAACCGGTACCTCGAGAAACTCGAGCGGCGCGACCTGCTGCGCTTCATCACCTGCGGCTCGGTCGACGACGGCAAGTCGACGCTGATCGGTCGCTTGCTCTACGACTCGCGCCAGCTGTACGAGGACCAGCTCGCGGCGCTCGAGGCCGACTCGCGCCGCGTCGGCACGCGCGGCGGCGAGCTCGACTTCGCGCTGCTGGTGGACGGCTTGTCCGCGGAGCGCGAGCAGGGCATCACGATCGACGTCGCCTACCGGTTCTTCTCGACCGACCGCCGCATGTTCATCGTCGCGGACACGCCCGGCCACGAGCAGTACACGCGCAACATGGTGACCGGGGCCTCGACCGCGGAGCTCGCGGTGATCCTGGTCGATGCGCGCAAGGGCGTGCTGACCCAGACCCGGCGCCACAGTTTCCTGGTGGCGCTGCTCGGCATCCGGCGCGCGGTGCTGGCGGTCAACAAGATGGACCTCGTCGGCTACGACCGCGCGGCGTTCGAGGCGATCGAGGCCGATTACCGGGCGTTCGCCGCGCGCATCGGACTCGAGCAGGTGACGGCCGTGCCGCTCTCGGCGGTTCATGGCGACAATGTGATGGCTGCCTCGACCCGCATGCCGTGGTACGAGGGACCGACGTTGCGCGAGTACCTCGAGCGCGCGGAAGTCTCGGCGGTCGACGCCGGCGGGCCGTTGCGCATGCCGGTGCAGTGGGTGAACCGCCCGCACCAGGGGTTCCGCGGCTTCGCCGGCCAGCTCGCGTCCGGCTCGGTACGCACGGGAGAGCGAGTGCGGGTGCTGCCGTCCGGACGCGAAACGACGGTGGCGAGGATCGTCACCGCCGACGGCGACCTGCCGAGCGCGGCCGCCGGACAATCCGTGACGCTGACGCTGGCCGACGAGATCGACGTCAGCCGCGGCGACGTCATCGCGGCGGCCACGGCACCGCCCGAGGTGGCGAACCACTTCGAGGCGACGATCATCTGGATGCACGAGGACGCGCTGCTGCAGGGACGCCAGTACCTGCTGAAGCTCGGCACCCGCACCGTGTCGGCCACGGTCGCGCCGATCAAGTACCGGATCAACGTGAACACGCTCGACGAGGTGCCGGCGGAGCGGCTCGAGCTCAACGACATCGGCGTCTGCGAGCTCGCGCTCGATGAGGCTGTGCCGTTCTGCCGCTACGCCGACAACCGCACGCTCGGCGGCTTCATCCTGATCGATCGCCTGACGAACAACACGGTCGGCGCCGGCCTCGTGCACTTCGCGCTGCGCCGCTCGCAGAACATCCATTGGCAGGCGCTCGACGTCGACCGCGTGGTCCGTTCGGCTCAGAAGAACCAGCGTGGCTGCGTGCTGTGGCTGACCGGGCTGTCCGGCGCCGGCAAGTCGACGATCGCGAACCTGGTCGACAAGCGTCTGGTGGCCCTGGGCCGGCACACGTACGTGCTCGACGGCGACAACGTCCGCCACGGCCTCAACCGCGACCTCGGCTTCACCGCGCAGGATCGCGTCGAGAACATCCGCCGGGTGGCGGAGGTGGCGCGCCTGATGGCCGATGCCGGCCTGATCACACTTGTTTCCTTCATTTCGCCGTTCCGGTCGGAGCGCCGCATGGCGCGCGAACTGTTGCCGCCCGGGGACTTCTTCGAGGTCTACGTCGACGCACCGCTGGCGGTGGCCGAGGCGCGCGACCCGAAGGGGCTGTATCGCAAGGCGCGCCGCGGCGAGCTCGCGAACTTCACCGGCATCGACTCGCCCTACGAGCCGCCGGAGGCCGCAGAGCTGCGGATCGACACGACCCGGCTCAGCCCGGCCGACGCCGCGGAGCGGATCGTGGCGCACCTGGAGCGCGCCGGGGTTCTGGCCGCGCCGGCGCGTTGACCGGCGTCGACGCATGAGGCCGGCTCATGCGTGCACTGCAAAACGTTCGCTTGTCCCACGCCGGCGCGGCGCCTAACTTGTGTCGCACGGGCCGCGCGCTGCGCTCCGCCCGCCAGAACCCCCTCGGGGCGGGCTTCGGCCCGCCCATTTTTTTGGCCGGTCGCGGCGATGAGCGGCGAGGGGAGGCTGCCCGCTCAACCCGGTTCGCGGGATCGGCGGCCACCGGGAGGTCGTGGCGCGCGACCGTCAAGCCTCGCCGGCGACGGCTCTGCGATAATCCTTCGGTGAACGTGCGCGAACTCTTCCCGACCCAGGTCTACGCCGCGAGCCTCGGCGGACGGGGCGCGCAGCGGCTGAACGCGCGCCTGCTGCAGGAGGCGCGCCAGCTCGAGCTCGACGACGAAGCCGGGCGACGCTGGTCGGCGAGCAACTACCCGGGTGGCTACACGTCGTACGGCTCGGCCAGTCGCATGCACCGCGCCTCGCCGACCTTCGCGGAGCTGGAGCGTCGGCTGAAGCGTCACGTTCGCGCCTTCGCAAGCGCACTCGGCCTCGATCTCGCCGGCCGGCCGCTGGCGATGACGGACTGCTGGGTCAACCTGATGCGCCGCGGCGTGGTGCACGGCCTGCACCTGCATCCCATGTCGACGATCAGCGGCACCTACTATGTCGCGACGCCCGCCGGGGCGCCCGGGATCAAGCTCGAGGACCCGCGACTCGACCGGATGATGGCGGCGCCGCCGCGCGGCCGCGGCCGGCGCGGTGCCGGGCCATGGGTGGTGTTGCCGGCGCGCGCCGGGCACCTGGTCCTGTTCGAGAGCTGGCTCCGCCACGAGGTGCCGGCCAATGCGGCGCGCTCGCCGCGCGTCAGCGTCAGCTTCAACTACAGCTGGTTCTAGGCGTCGAGCTCCGTCAGCAGGCGGCGGACGAGTTCCCGCGCACTGCCGTCGCGGCAGCGCGCGTAGTGCTGGCCGGCCCACAGCGACTGGTATTCCGCATCATCGCGTGCCGCGGCGGCCTTGCGCAGCGGCCCGGTCAGGCTGTTCTGCAGCGGGAACGGCAGGACGTCCGCCGAGTGCATTCGGTCGGTGTAGGTGTTGCGCAGGCCGCGCGCGTAGCGGCCCGAGAACGCGCGGGTGAGCACGGTCCCGCGGTCCGGTTCACCGAGCAGCAACCGGCGGTGCGCGGCGCTCGCGCCGCTCTCGGTGGTCGCGAGGAAAGCCGTGCCGAGCTGTGCCGCGTCCGCACCGGCGGCGAGCGCCTCGCGGATGTCGGTCCCCGACATGAGTCCGCCAGCGGCGATCACCGGCAGCTCGGTCAGCGGCGCGATCGCGCGCACCAGTTCCCGCACCGCCAGCCAGTCGCCGGGTTCGCCCGGCGTGAATACGCCACAATGCCCGCCCGCCTCGCTGCCCTGCGCGACGATGAAGTCCGCGCGCGCCGCCGCGATGGCGCGGGCCTCGGCGGCGCGCGTCGCGGTGACGCCGACGCAGATGCCAAGCGCATGCGCCCGCTCGATCACCTCGGGCGGCGGCAGCCCGAGATGAAAGGTGAGGAAGGCAGGGCGCGCCTGCCAGATCGGCTCGAGCTGCAGGCGCAGGTCCGGGAAGAACGGTGGCACCGGCGCGGCGACCGGCACGCCGCTCGCTCCCGGCAGCGCCGCGACCGCCGCCAGCGCGCGCTGCACGGCGCCGGACTCGGGAGGATCGACCGGCCGGAAGACGAAGAAGTTGGCGTTCAGCGGGCCGGTGGTGAGCGCGCGGGTCGCGGCGAGGTCGGCGCGGATCTGCTCCGGGGTCGAATAGGCGAAGCCGAAGCTGCCGACGCCGCCGGCATTGGCGACCGCCGCGGCGAGCGCCGGCGTGTTCGGACCTCCGGCCATCGGCGCGAGGACGATCGGGCAGGCGAGCGCCGGGAATTCCACCACCTTGAGACCCCCGGAAGAGGCGTCGCCGATCGTTATACGTCGCAGGCGAGGCGACGTCGAGCCGGCCTCAGACAGCGGCGTCGTCCGCCCGCGGCAGGTAGCGACCTTTCTCCAGGGCCGCCGCATGCACCGCGGCGGCGGCGGCGCGCAGCGTCACCGAGCTCGCGCCGGATCTCGCCAGCATCAGGTAGCGGTCAAAGGCGAGCCGCCACTGGTATTCGGCGCGCGCGTAGGAGGTGGCATCGACATGGGGCGCGATCGCGGCCATGCGGCAGTGATCCTCGGCTGTCAGGCGGGCGCAGCATACGCCCCGGGCGATGACAGCCTGAAGACGCCCGGACGCGATTCAGCGGGCCCGCAGGCGCGCCGCTTCCGCCTCCAGCGCCTCCCAGCGGTCGAGCTTCTGCGTCAGCAGCTCGCCGAGCTCGGCCAGGCGCCGCGCGTCGGCCGCCATCTGCGCGGGCGCGGTCAACCGGTAGCCGGCGTCGCCCATGCGCGCCTCGAGCTGCCGCTGCTCGGCCTCGAGCGACTCGAGCTCGGCTGGCAGCGACTCGAGCTCGCGCTGCTCGCGATAGGAAAGCTTGGTACGTGCCCGCGCCTCGACGGCTGCATCGCCAGTGCGCGGCGCCTCGACGGGCGCGGGCGCCGCCGCGGCCGGCCGCTGCGCGAGCCAGTCGCTGAAGCCGCCCACGTATTCGTGCCAGCGGCCGTCGCCGAGCGGTGCGAGCGTCTGCGTGACGACGTTGTCGACGAATGCCCGATCGTGGCTGACGAGCAGCACCGTACCCGGAAAGTCCTGCAGCGCCTGCTCGAGTAGCTCGAGCGACTCGACGTCGAGGTCATTCGTCGGCTCGTCCAGCACCAGTACGTTAGCCGGCCGCGCGAACAGCCGCGCGAGCAGCAGCCGGTTGCGCTCGCCGCCCGAGAGCGCGCGCACCGGCGTGCCGGCGCGCTGCGGCGAGAACAGGAAGTCGGCGAGGTAGCTCGTCACGTGGCGCCGTTCGCCACCGACCTCCACCCAGTCGGACGTCGGCGCCACGGTCTCGGCGACGCTGCGGTCGAGGTCGAGCTGTTCGCGCATCTGGTCGAAATAGGCCACCTGCAGGTGCGTACCGGTGCGCACGCTGCCGCGCTGCGGGGCGAGCGTGCCGAGCAGGATCCGCAACAGCGTCGACTTGCCCGCGCCGTTCGGGCCGAGCACCCCGATGCGGTCGCCGCGCATGACCGTCAGCGACAGGTCGCGGACGAGGCTGCGCCCACCGTAGCCGTGCCCGACGTCGCGCAGCTCCGCGACCAGCTTGCCGGAGCGTTCGCGCGCATCGATCGCCAGCCTCACGTTCCCGAGCCGCTCCCGTCGCGCGACCCGCGCGCTGCGCAGCGCCTCGAGGCGCCGGACGCGACCCTCGTTGCGCGTCCTGCGCGCCTCGACGCCCCGGCGGATCCAGACCTCCTCCTGCGCCCAGAACTTGTCGAACTTGCGGTTCGCCACCACCTCCGCCGCGAGTTCATCACCCTTGCGCGCCGCGTAGGCGGCGTAGTTGCCCGGATAGGAGCGCAGCCAGCCGCGGTCGAGCTCCACGATGCGGGTCGCGACCCGGTCGAGGAAGTAGCGGTCATGCGTCACGAACACCGAAGCCGGTCCGCCCAGCAACAGATCCTCGAGCAGCCGGATGCCGTCGACGTCCAGGTGGTTGGTCGGCTCATCGAGCAGCATCAGGTCGGCGCCGAGCGCGAAGGCGAGCGCCAGGGCCGCCCGCTTGCGCTCGCCGCCCGACGCACTGGCCGGCGCGGCCGAGCCGTCGACCCCGAGCCGCTCGAGAAACTCGGCCAGTCGCGCCTCTGCCTGCCAGCGGCTGCGATCATCGCCGAGCGCGTCGAATCCGCCGCGCTGCCGAAGCGCCTCGAGCAGCGTTGGCGCCGCGGGCAGCAGCGGCTCCTGTTCGACCATCGCGATGCGCAGCCCGACGCGCCATTGCAGCTCGCCGTCATCGAGCGCCGTGCGGCGTGCCAGCACTCCGAGCAGCGACGATTTCCCCGAGCCGTTGCGGCCGATGAGCCCGATGCGCTCGCCGTCCTCCACCACCAGCGACGCCCGATCGAGCAGGGGCGTCAGGCCGTAGGCGAGCTCGCCGTCCCGCAGCTGCGCGAGGATCACGGCGAGTCGCGCCGCGGCGTCATTCCTGGGAGCCGGCGCCGACCGCGACCCAGGCGAGGTCCGAATGCGACACGCTCTCGAGCTTGAATGCGCGGGCCGCCGCGGTCATGCGCGTCAGCGTCTCGCCAATCGGCATGGCCGGCTTCGGATCACCGGGTTTCTGCTTGTGGAAGCGCACCGGGTTCAACCGCGCAACCACGTAGTTGCGCAGGTACGGCGACTTGAAGCCGCGCTCCTGCAGGCCGGCGATGATCCGCTTGACCTCGGTGTCGATGGCGAGCAGGCGGTTGGCGTAGCCCTCGCGTTCGCGCAGGCTCGCCGCGAGCGTCCGCTCGCTGAAGCGGTCGACCTTGCGCAGCACCGAGTTGTAGGCGCCGCCCGCGAAACGCGGCGAGGACTCGTAGATGATGCCGAGGGTCAGCAGCTCCGCGGCCTCGAACTGGTCGCGATAGTCGACTTCCTTCGCACGCGGCTCTCGCTTCGCGAGTGCTCGCGCCATGCGTACGACCTCGAGGCTACGATCCTTGAGGTTGTGCGCCTTCTCGGTGTTGAGCGCGAGGATCCGGTACGCCAGCGCCTCGTCCGGCGACACGAGCGCCGTGATCTGCTTCAGGCCGAGCACCTTGCCCGCCGCCAGCCGGTGGCGGCCGTTCGGCGTCCAGAAGCGACCGTCGTGGCCCTGCACCACGATCAGCGGATCGAGGAACGCGCGAGCCTCGTCGATCTTCGCCGCCAGCCGCTTGGTGTGCGTCGGCGACAGGTCGCGCTGGAACGGCGTCGGCTGCACGGCGGCGAGCGGTAGCGTGGCGAGCACCAGCGGGCGCCCGCCGAGCGGGTCGCGATAGGCGCCGAGCGGTGCGCCGCCCGCCCGGCGGATGAGTTCCGCGAGCGGCGCGACCTCGGCGTGGCCGAGCTCCAGCGCCACTTCTCCGGCCGCGAGGCCGCGGGACGTCCGCGCCGGCGTGAGCCGCCGGCGCGCATTGGCCTTCTTCCGCGGCGCCGCCTTGCGCACGGTGCGGCCGGCGGCGGGGTTCTTGCGCGTGGCCATGCCGGGATCCTCCGCTAGTCGCGCCACAGGTCGTTGAGGTTCGAGTCTCGCACGTACTCTAGCGCGCCAGCGCGCCGCAGGATGGCTTCCACGCCGTCGCGACCGAGTCGCGCGACGGGCCGGTGCGGTGCCTCGGCGAGCGCGTGCGCGGTGATCGCGAGGACCGCCGCGCCGGCTGCGAGGTCGCGCGGGTCGACCTTGTCGAGCGTGTCGGCCGGCTTGTGGTGGACCAGCGAATCGTACTCGTCGTCGACCACGCCGAGTTCGAGCACCGGCACGCCGGCGATCAGGAACGGGCCGGTGTCGGTGTCGAAGGACAGCTCCTGCGTGATCACCATCCCGCTCAGCGACTGCAGCAGCGGCGCGAGCGGGGCGATCGCGTCGGCGACGTCCTGGCGGCCGTTGACCGACCAGCCGGTCGGCCGGCCGGCGCCGGTGTCGGAGTTGAGGTAGGCGACGACGTGCTTCATCTCGCCGGCATGGCCCCGCGCGTAGGCGACCGAGCCGTTCAGGCCCTGCTCCTCGGAGGCCCAGAGCGCGAACCGCAGCGTGCGGCGAGGGTGGCGCGGCAGGGCGGCGACGGCGCGCGCGACCTCGAGCACTTCGGCGCAGCCAGAGCCGTTGTCCTGCGCACCGGTACCGAGATCCCACGAATCGAGGTGCGCGCCGAGCATGACGACTTCGTCGGGCAGTTCGCGCCCGCGGATCTGCGCGATCACGTTCGAGATCGTGACCGGTCCGGAGAGCGCGGTGTCGAAGTGCAGATCGAGGGTCGCCGGCCCGTTCGCGAGCAGCCGGCGCAGCCACAGGCCGTCCTCGTGGCCGACCGACCCCATCGGCAGCGCAAGTGCGGCACCACCGCTTTCGGGGTCGCTGGTGCGCAGCACCTGGTTCGGAGTCTTCGCGAACACGAGCACCGCCCGCGCGCCGGCGTCGGCCAGAATCCGGTCGAGTCGCTCGTAGCGCGCCTGGCGCGCATAGTCGTCGGGTCCGTTGCGCTGGAACGGCGTCGGACCGGTCAGCGCCGCCCTGTCGAGGAGCACGATCGCACCACGCACGCCGGCCTCGGCGATTGCCGCATCGGTGATGTCGCGCAGTGCCACGACCGGGGCCCGCAGCCCGCCCGCGGGCGTCGGCGGCGACCATCCAAATGCCGTCACGTGTAGCGCGCGACGCTGCGGTGCCACGAGCGTCGCCGCCGCCGAGCCGCGCTGCCAGCCGTGCGCCAGCGTGACCGGCTCGACGTGCACGTCGTCCACGCCGGCGCGACGGAAGCGCTCGATGGCCCATTGCACGGCGCGCTCGTAGCCCTCGGAACCCGACAGCCGTGGCCCGATACCGTCGGCGAGTTCGCCGAGGGTCTCGAAGCTCGCGCCGCCCACCACGATCCCGCCCGCGAGCGCCCGGCTCGTCGCCGCAAGCTCGGGCGTCACCTCGAGCGCGGCCGCGGAAGCAGCGGCGGCCGCGAACCCGACCGCCACGGCGAGCGCCGCGCCGGCTCCCCGGTGCAGCCGGCTCACGGCTGCGCCTCGTGGCTGGCGGGCCGGCTCGGGTTCGGCGTCGGGGCGGGCACCGGCGCGGGCACCGTCGCGGGCACCGTCGTTGACTGGTACGCGACCAGCACCCACCGCTCCTGGCGGCGGACGTAGGTGGCCGTGTAGCGCAGCACGAGTGCACGGGACTGGCCCTGCGCGTCGACCTCCGCGTCGGCGAGCGCGACGACGATGCCCGTGTCTCCGTAGAGGCGCGCAGACGCTTCCCGCGGCGTCAGCGAGCGGTAGCGCCGTGCGCCGGAGCGGATCGACTCGAGCAGGGCGCCCTTGTCCTCCAGCACGCCATTCGAATGCCCGTAGCTCAGGTCATCGCCGAGCGCGCGATCGAGGACCGCGAGGTCGCCCGCGACCATCGCCTGCGCGCGCGCGGCGTCGGCGCCGAGCAATGCGCGCGGGGCATCCGCCGGATGCGCGGCCCACGCTCCGAGCGCCACCAAGCCAAGGGCGACGGCCACCGAGATGAATCGCATCGAGGTTCCTTCCTGCGCCGCGGCGCAACATGACCGGGATAGAGGCCCGATGACCACCGGGCCCCGGCACGATAGAGGCCGCCGCGCGCGCTGACAACGACAGGCCGATACCGGCCCCCGGGTTCCGTCCGGCCGGCGCCGGGACGTAGTATCCCGGCATGGGCGGCCACCACGGCGATCACCACGACCACGACCATGATCATGACCATGGTCCCGACGACTCCGGCAGTCCGCTCGCCGAGGCTGACCTGCGCGTCCGCGCGCTCGAGTCGCTGCTGGTGGCCAAGGGCTACGTGGATCCGGCGGCCCTCGACGAGCTGATCGACACGTATCAGACGCGGGTGGGGCCCCGCAACGGCGCGCGCGTGGTCGCACGCGCGTGGACCGATCCCGACTTCCGGCGTCGGCTCCGCGAGGACGCGACGGCGGCGATCGCCTCGCTCGGCTACGGTGGACGGCAGGGCGAGCACATGGTCGCCGTCGAGAACACCGCCACCGTCCACAACCTCGTCGTGTGCACGCTGTGCAGCTGCTACCCCTGGTCGGTGCTGGGCCTGCCGCCCGCCTGGTACAAGAGCACGCCGTACCGTGCACGTGCCGTCCGCGACCCGCGTGGCGTGCTGGCGGACTTTGGCCTCGTCCTGCCGCCGCAGACCGAGATCCGCGTCTGGGACTCGACTGCCGAGGTGCGCTACCTCGTCATCCCGCAGCGACCGGCCGGGACCGAGACGCTCGACGAGGACGCGCTCGCCGCCCTCGTCAGTCGCGACGCGATGATCGGCACCGCGGTCATCGTCGCTCCGGCGCCCGCCGCATGAGTTACCGCTCGCACGCCGACATCGGCGGCGCGCCGGTCACGGATCGGGTCGTGCCGGAGCCGGAGGGCACGCCGTTCCACGGCCGCTGGGAGCAGCGCGTGCACGCGCTGACGCTCGCGATGGGCGCGACCGGCAGCTGGAACCTTGACCAGTCGCGGGCGACGCGCGAGACGCTGCCCGACTACGCGACGCTTGGCTACTACGGTCGCTGGCTCGGGGGTCTCGAGCGCCTGCTGCTGGAGCGCGGGCTCGTCACCGAGCGCGAGCTCGCGAGCGGCGAGCTGCACGAGCCGCCCCGATCGCTCGCGCGCGTGCTTCGTGCGGCCGACGTCGCCGCCGTACTGGCGCGAGGCGCACCGACCGGGCGCGCGGCGCTGACGCCTGCGCGCTTCGCGGTCGGCCACCGCGTGCGGCTGCAACGCGAGCCCGCCGCGCACCACACGCGCCTGCCGGCGTACGCCCGCGGCCACTGCGGCATCATCGAGCGCGCGCACGGTGCACACGTGTTCGCGGATCGCCACGCGCACGGGCTTGGCGAGCAGCCGCAGTGGCTCTACACCGTCGTTCTCTCGGCGCGCGATCTCTGGGGCGAGCAGGCCGACGCCCGCGACCGCGTCTCGATCGACGCCTGGGAACCCTACCTGGAGCCGGCGTGAGCGATGGCATCCTCGCGGGCACGGGGGACGGCGACGGGCCGGTGTTTGCGGCTCCGTGGGAAGCGCACGCCTTCGCTCTCGCGCTGCTGCTGCACGAGCGCGGCGTGTTCAGCTGGCCGGAGTGGGCGGCGACGCTCGCCGCGCAGATCGAGGCGGCGCGCGCCGGCGGCGACGAGGACCGCGGCGACACCTATTACCACCACTGGCTTGCCGCGCTCGAGCGCCTGGTCGAGGCCAAGGGCACGGCCGTGTCGGGCGAGCTCGAGAGCTACCGGCGAGCCTGGGAGCACGCCTGCGCAAGGACGCCGCACGGGAGGCCGCTGGCACTCGCCGCGGAGGATTTCGCCGACTGACCGGCCCGCACGCCTTCAGCGCAGGTGGCCGAGCGGGACGCGCGTCGAGCGCTTCATGGTCTCGAGCGCGAGGCTCGACTGCACGTCGCGCACGCAGTCGATGCGCAGCAGCCGCTTCAGCACGACGTCACTCAGCGACTCGAGGTCCGGGACCAGCACCTGCAGCAGGAAGTCGTGCTCGCCGGTCGTCGCGAAGCAGCTGACCACTTCCTCGATCGCATCGAGCGCGCTGCGGAAGCGCGCGACGTTCTCGTCGGTGTGGCGCTCGAGCTTGACCTGCACGAACGCGCGCACCTTGAGCCCGAGTAGCGCCGGATCAATGGCGGCGGCGTAGCCCTGGATGATTCCCGCCGCCTCGAGCTGGTGGATGCGACGGGCGCAGGGCGTCGCGGACAGTCCGACGCGCTGCGCGAGCTCGACGACCGGCAGCCGGCCATCCTGCTGGAGCTCGGCAAGCAGCTTCACGTCGATTGCGTCGATTTCCATGAGGTGAAAAGCGCACTGATACCTATAGATATTAGTGATTATAGCTAAAATTCGGCAAATGATAAGCTCTCTTTAGCTAAAGACGCTCCCGTCGTGCGCCTACGATCACCCGAGCGCCCAGGCCGGCGCCCGGGAGAGCCTCGAGCGATGAACGCAATTCCTTCGTCGATGAGCCGACCGGCGGGCACGGCCGCCGTCGACTGGCGACGCGTGCTCGGGCTGGTGCTGCGCTCGCGCGCCCTCGATGATCTCGAGGAGAGCCGCCTGCTGCCGCAGCGTGAGGTGCTCTACCAGTTCACGGCGCGCGGCCACGACGTCACACAGGTCCTGCTCGGGCAGTTCCTGACCGGGCCGCGCGATGCCGTCGGCGCGTACTACCGCTCCCGGCCGCTCGCGCTGACACTCGGACTCGCGCTCGACGACGCCCTTGCCTCGACCATGATGCGGACGGGCAGCATGAGCGAGGGCCGTGACATCGGTGTCGTCTTTAACCTGCCGCGTCTCGATGGGCCGTGCGTACTGCCGGCCTGCGGCGGCGTCGGCGCCCAGTACACGCCGGCGGTGGGCTGGGCCCAGGCGCTCGAGTACCGCGCCCGCACGCTCGGCGACCGGGCGGCGGCCGAGAGCATCGCGGTCGCGCACGGCGGCGAGGCCTCGACGGCGACCAACGGCTTCTGGGCGGCACTCAACGTCGCCACCACCCAGCAGCTGCCACTGCTCTTCTTCATCGAGGACAACGGCTTCGGCATCTCGGTACGCTCGGATCTGCAGACGCCTGGCGGGAACATCGCCGCCAACCTCGCCTCGTTCCGGGGGCTGACGGTCCTCGACGGCGATGGCGCCGATCCCGTGACCGCGGCGGGCCTGATCGCCGAGGCAGTCGGCGCCGTCCGCCGTCGCCGCAGTCCCGTGTTCCTGCGCCTGACCGTGCCGCGGCTCTCCGGTCACTCGGGCCAGGACACGCAGACCTACAAGACGGCCGAGGAGATTGCGCACGAGCGGGCTCGCGATCCGCTGCGCGCGCTGCAGGAGTGGCTGGTGCCCGCCCGGCTGACCGCCCCGGAGTGGCAGCAGCTCGTGGCCGAGGCGCACGCCGAGGTCGAGGCCGCCTACGAGCGCGTCGCCCGTCGCCCGGGGCCCGACGTCGCCGCCGCCACCCGCTTCGCCTTCACCGAGCACGACGACCGCGGCGTGCCACTGCTCCAGCGCCAGGGCGGCCTGCGCGCCGACGGCATCGAACCGGCGGCCGGCGTCCCGGTGCCGAAGCCCGAGGGACCGCGGATCAACATGCTGACCGCGATCCGCCGCACGCTCGAGCACGAGCTGGCAGGCAATCCGCGCGTGCTCGTGTTCGGCGAGGACGTCGGCCGCAAGGGCGGCGTGCATGCCGCGACGCTCGGCCTGCAGGACAAGTTCGGCATCGAGCGCGTCTTCGACACGAGCCTGTCGGAGGAGGGCATCATCGGTCGCGCCGTCGGCATGGCGCTCGCTGGCCTGATGCCGGTCCCGGAAATCCAGTTCCGCAAGTACGCCGATCCGGCGGCCGAGCAGCTGAACGACTGCGGCACGATGCGCTGGCGGACCGCCAACCGCTTTGCCGCGCCGATGGTCGTGCGCATGCCGGGCGGCTTCTTCAAGTGCGGCGACCCGTGGCACAGCCAGTCGAACGAGGTGCAGTTCGTGCACGCGCCTGGCTGGCGGGTGGTGATGCCGTCGAATGCCGAGGACGCCGTCGGGCTGCTGCGGACCGCTCTGCGCGGCAACGACCCGGTGATCTTCTTCGAGCATCGCGCCATGCTCGACGCGGCCTGGGCGCGGCGCCCGTACCCGGGCGACGACTTCGTCGTGCCGTTCGGCCAGGCGCGTCGGCTGCGCGACGGCGAGGCGCTGACCATCGTCAGCTGGGGCGCGATGGTCGAGCGCTGCGAGCTGGCGATCGCAGAGTCCGGCGTGGACGCCGAACTGCTCGACCTGCGCACGCTCGCGCCGTGGGACCGCGAGGCGGTGCTCGCCTCCGTGCGCAAGACCCGGCGCTGCCTGATCGTGCACGAGGACCACGGCACCGCCGGCTTCGGTGCCGAAATCGCCGCCGTGCTCGCCAAGGAGGCCTTCTTCGATCTCGACGCGCCGATCGGGCGCGAGACGATGCCCGACGTGCCGAGCCCACACACGCCGGCACTGCTCGACGCCGTCGTCCCCGGCGTCGCGCGCCTTGCGACAGCGATGCGCGAGCTGGTGGCGATCTAGGCGTGGCGACGCTGACCGATGTCTGTGCGCCGCTCGAGCACGCCGAGGGCACACGTTCGCAGGTGCTGCGCTGGCTGAAGCGCATCGGCGAGCCGGTCGCCGTCGACGAGCCGCTGCTCGAGCTCGAGACCGACAAGGTCACGGTGGAGGTCGCCGCGCCGGTGGCCGGCGTGCTACGCGAGATCGCGAAGCACGAGCAGGAACCGGTGGCGGCCCGCGAGCTGCTCGGCCGCATCGAGCGCGCGGTCGACGATGAAGCCGCCGGTGCCGCCCGCCCGGCGCAGGCCGCGGCACGCGCCGCTGCGACGCCTGCGCCGGCCGCCCGCGCTCGCGGCCTGAGCCCGGCCGTGCGCCGCCTGCTGGCGGAGCACCGGCTGGACCCGGCCGAACTCGCCGGCAGCGGAGTCGGCGGGCGCATCACCGCCAACGACATCGTGCGCCACCTCGCGCGTCGGCCGGAGACGACGGTCCCCGCCGCGACGCCGGCCACCGACGTCGGGACCCGCCGCGTGCCGCACACGGCGATGCGGCGCCGCATCGCCGAGCGCATGGTCGAGAGCCTGCTGCACACCGCGCCGCACGTCACGACGGTGTTCGAGGCCGATCTCGCCGGCGTGCTCGCGCACCGGGCAAAGCACCGCGCGGAGTTCGAGCGCCGCGGTGCGCCGCTCACCCTGACCGCGTACTTCATCGCCGCCTGCGTCGCGGCGATGCGCGCGGTTCCGGAGGCCAATGCCCGCTGGACCGACGACGCGCTGGAGCTGCACGAGCAGCTCGACGTCGGCGTCGCGATCGCGCTCGGCGAACGCGGTCTGATCGTGCCGGTGGTGCGTGATGTCGCCGCCCTCGACCTGTTCGGCATCGCGGAGCGACTCGCCGACCTCACCGCGCGAGCGCGGGCCGACCGGCTCACGCCGGCGGACGTGCGCGGTGGTACGTTCACGATCTCCAACCACGGCGTCAGCGGCAGCCTCGTCGCGACACCGATCGTGATCAACCAGCCGCAGTCGGCGATCCTGGGAGTCGGAAAGCTCGAGAAGCGCGTCGTGGTCGTCGAGCGCGACGGTGAAGAATCGATCGCGATTCGGCCACGGTGCTACGTGTCGCTGACGCTTGACCATCGCGTGATGGACGGCGAGCGCGCGAACCGGTTCCTGGCGACGCTGGTCGCGGAGCTGGACGTGTGGGGGCGGCGCGCCGGCTAGGGGCGGTGCGCGATCAGGTGGCGCGCCACCGCGCCGTAGGCCGGCAGCGACAGCGGGTCGAGATGGACGTTGCTCGCGAGCGGGTGCGACGCGAAGCGCGCGATCACCATCTCGGCGCGCGGATCGACGTACAGCGCCTGCCCGTGTATGCCGCGTCCCATGAAGCTGCCGTGTGCATCGTGCGAGACCCACCACTGTCGCCGGTAGCTCCAGCCGGGCAGCGTGGCGTAGCCCGCGCCGGCGAACGCCTCGCGGCTGCCGCCCTCCCGGATCGTGGCGATCACCGCCGCTGGCAGCACGCGCCGGCCGTCGAGCGTGCCCTCGAGGCGCAGCATCTCGCCGAAGCGCGCGAGGTCCCGCAACCGCGCGTTGAGCCCGACCGCGACGAGCGGGATGCCGTCCGCGTCGACCTGCAGGTACGCGTCACCCTCGGGGCCGAGCGGCGCCCACAGCCGGTCGCGCAGCAGCTCGGCGAGCGGCACACCGGCCGCCCGCGACATCAGCCAGCCGATCACGTCGGTGTTCACCGAGCGATAGGCGAAGGCTCGCCCGTGCGGGCCGAGCGCGCGCAGGCGCGCCAGGAACTCATAAGTGGTGCGAGCGGCCGCCGCGCCGGCATCGCGTGGCTGCAGCCCCGTCGCTCGCGCGTAGTCCCAGAAGCCTGAGGCGGGATCGTCGTAGACCTCCGAGTAGTCGAGCGCCGTCGTCATGTCGAGCACCTGCGACACCGTCGCGGCGCCGAACGCGCTCGCGGCGAGCTCCGGCACCAGCGTGCCTACCGGCGCTGATGGGTCGAGCTGGCCGGCGTGGATCAGGGCCTCGGCGAGCGTTCCGAAGAACGACTTCGTGACGGAGAATGCGATGTGCGGACCGTCTGCGGCGAGCGCGCCGAAATAGCGCTCGTAGATGAGGCGGCCGCGGTGCAGTACGACGATGCCGTCGGTGTAATTGGCCGCGAGCGACGCCGACCACGTGACCGGTGCGCCGCCGCCGAGTGGCTCGAAGCGGATCGCATCGAGGTCGGGCTGCTCGTCGCGCGGCAGGGGACTCGTGCGCGCCGCATCGCGCGCCACCTCGACGGTCGGGACCAGCTCGCGCCAGTGGCTGAAGCTCCATCGCCATTGCGGGAAGCGCAGGTGGTCGCCGTCCTCGAAGCGGATCCGTCGCTCTGGCGGCGGCGGGCTGCCGCATCGCCAGCCCAGTGCGGCGGGATCGCTTGCGGCGGCGTCGGGAAAGGACGCCGGCGCACCCGGCGCTGCGGCTGCAGTCGTGGCCATCGGATCTCCGGCCGCGGAACGACGCATCGCGTTGCCCGAGCGTCCGCGACGAATCTACGGTACCGCGTACGGGGCCGGCAAGCCGCTCAGGCGCGTCGCAGGCCGCCGAAGCGCCGGAACAGCGCGGCATCGGGTGCCGGCAGCGGGCCGGCGAGCCTCGCCGCCACCCGGGTCAGGTGCGCCTCCGCAGCGGGCAGCACGCGCTCGTAGATCGTCCGGCAGAGTTCATAGGCGGCCGATCCGGGCCAGTCGGACGGCTCGAGCGCGGGCGGCAGCAGCGGGTCGCGCAGGTGAATCTTGCGGTACTCGTGCACGAGTAGGGTCCTGACGATGAAGGCATCCGCGGGCGAGGGCGCCGCGCGCAGCCAGGTTGCGAGCGGCGCGAAGTCGCGCAGGAATCGGTCGTAGCGCGCGGCCAGCTCGCGCAGGTCCCAGCCGTCCGCCACCAGCCGTGCGTCGGTGGCGGACTCGGGTGCGCGCGAGGCGAGGATCAGTGCCTGATCGCCGAGGCCGGCCGACTCCAGCAGGGTGCGAGCCTCGCCGGGCGTCAGCGTAGGGTGCACCAGCCAGCCGGGTTCGAGTTCGCCGAATCCCTCCCAGCGAAGCGCGTCCCGTACCGCGCGCCGCCGGCCACCGTCGACCCCGGCGAGGCGCACCAGCGTCCATTGCCCGGACCAGTCGCTGCGCGGTCCGGCGTAGATGCGTCGGGTCGCGTCCGCGAACCGCTGCCGTCCCTCGTCCGCCAGGTGGTACTCGCTGAGGCGACCCGCGCGTTCGGCCGTCAGCCAGCCGTCCTGTGCCAGTCGCCCCACCGACGTGCGCACCAGGCGCTCGGTGACCCCGAACGGACCCAGCAGCGGGATCAGCGAGCCGAGCGTGATCGCGCCGCCGCGCGGCGCGATCGAGTCGCCGAAGATGGTCACGATCAGCGAGCCCGCCCGCAGCGGCCGCTGTCGACGGAATCGCGCGATCAGGCCGGCAGCGGGGTTCGAAGGCTCGCGCATGCGGTGGTGCAGCAAAAGGCGGGCCTCCATTGTGACACAGAAATGATTGTCAGCCGCATTAGTACGTGTCAGAATCTTCGGACGCTCCTGGATGCGGCGGGGTGCCCGATGTACACGCAGGGTCTCAACGAGCAGACCGGCCGGCCGGTGGCAGCGGAAGCCACCGAGGATGAGGCGCGGCTGCGCGCATTCCAGGCGCGCATCGACGCGGAGGAGAAGATCGAACCGAAGGACTGGATGCCGGACGCCTACCGGCAGACGCTGATCCGCCAGATCTCGCAGCACGCGCATTCAGAGATCGTCGGCATGCTGCCCGAAGGCAACTGGATCACGCGCGCCCCGAGTCTGATGCGCAAGTCGATCCTGATCGCGAAGGTCCAGGACGAGGGCGGCCACGGTGCCTATCTCTACAGCGCCGCCGAGACCCTTGGCGTGTCGCGCGCGGAGCTGATCGACCAGCTGCTCAGTGGCCGCGCCAAGTACTCGAGCATCTTCAACTACCCGACGCTGAGCTGGGCGGACGTCGGCGCGATCGGCTGGCTGGTCGACGGCGCCGCGATCATGAACCAGATCCCGCTGTGCCGCTGCTCGTACGGCCCGTACGCCCGCGCGATGATCCGCATCTGCAAGGAAGAGAGCTTTCACCAGCGCCAGGGCTACGACATCATGCTGAAGCTGGCGCGTGGCACCGCCGCACAGCGTCGCATGGCGCAGGATGCACTCGACCGCTGGTGGTGGCCGTCGCTGATGATGTTCGGACCGCCCGACGCCGCGTCGATGCACACGGCGCATTCGGTGCGCTGGAAGATCAAGCGCTTCACCAACGACGAGCTGCGGCAGAAGTTCGTCGACTTCACCGTGCCGCAGGCGAAATTCCTCGGGCTGAACGTGCCCGACCCGGCCCTGCGCTGGGATGCCGAGGCCGGCATGCATCGCTACGGCGAGATCGACTGGACCGAGTTCAACCAGGTGCTGAAGGGTCACGGACCGTGCAATCGCGAGCGGCTCGCCGAGCGGCGTGCGGCCCACGAGGATGGTCGCTGGGTGCGCGAAGCGGCTGCCGCGCATGCCGCCAAGCATGGCGCACGGGCCGCGGCCTGAAGGGACAGCAAGCATGAGCGACACCCGGGACTGGCCACTCTACGAGATCTTCATCCGCGCGCGCGGTGGCCTCGACCACAAGCACGTCGGCAGCGTCCACGCGGCCGACGCGACCATGGCCATCGAGCACGCCCGCGACGTCTACACCCGGCGCATGGAAGGCATCAGCATCTGGGCGGTGCGGGCCACGGACATCACCGCCTCCGACCCCGCTGAATCCGACGCGCTGTTTGAACCGGCGCGCGACAAGATCTACCGGCATCCGACGTTCTACGACATCCCCAAAGAGGTCGAGACACTGTGAACGCCGCGATCGCCGTCCCGCCACCCGACGCGCGGGTCCGGTACCTGCTGCGGCTCGCCGACACGAGCCTGGTGCTCGGTCAGCGCCTTGGCGAGTGGATCGGGCATGCGCCGGCGATCGAGGAGGACCTCGGTCTCGCCAATACGGCCCTCGACCTGATGGGACTGGCCCGCCTGCTGCTCGCCTATGCGGGGGAGCTGGAGGGTCGTGGACGCGACGAAGACGCGCTCGCGTTCCTGCGCGAGGAACCCGAGTACCTGAACGCGACGCTCGCCGAGCAGCCGAACGGCGACTTCGGCGACACCATCGTCCGGCAGTACCTCCTGGACGCGTACCGGCTCGAGCTGCTCGAGAGGCTCGCCGGATCCGCGGACGGCCGCCTGGCGGCGATTGCCGCCAAGGCCGCCAAGGAAGCGCGCTATCACGTGCGCTACAGCGGCGGCTGGCTGGTTCGGCTCGGAGACGGCACGGCGGAGAGCCATGCACGCGTGCAGGGTTCGCTCGAGCGCCTCTGGCCGCTGACCCGCGAGCTGTTCGACGCCGACGAGATCGACCGCGCCATGGCCGAAGCCGGCATCGCGCCGGATCTTGGCGAGGTCGCGACCGCCTGGTCGCGGCGGGTGGACGCCACCCTCCGGGAGGCCACGCTCGCACGGCCGAAGGACACGCCGTACCTCTGGTACGGCAAGCAGGGCCGGCACAGCGAGCACCTCGGCTACCTGCTCGCAGACCTGCAGTACCTGCAGCGCGCGCACCCAGGGGCCAGCTGGTGAGCGCGTCCGCGGCGACGCCGCGCTCGTTTGACGGCGGCGCCGACCTCGAACGCGCCCGCGAGGTGCTGGCGAGCGTCGCCGACCCGGAGATCCCGGTGCTGTCGCTGCTCGACCTCGGCGTGATTCGCTCGCTGGCGCCACTCGGCGGCACCGGTCTCGAGGTCGGTCTGTCGCCGACCTATACCGGCTGTCCGGCCACGGCGGTGATTCGTGCGGACGTCATCCAGGCGCTCGAGGCGGCGGGCTTCGCGCCGGTCCGGGTCACCGACGTCCTCGCACCGGCGTGGACCAGCGACTGGATCAGCGCCGACGGGCGGCGCAAGCTCGCCGCCTACGGCATCGCGCCTCCCGCCGCCGTGAGCAGCCGCCGGGGGCTCGCCGGCGACGAGCCGCCGGGCTGCCCGCGCTGCGGTTCCGCCGACACCGAGCTCGTCAGTGAATTCGGCTCGACCCCCTGCAAGGCGCTGCATCGCTGCCGCGCATGCCGCGAGCCCTTCGACCGGTTCAAGTGCATCTGAGCGGCTCGCCATGCTCACCTTTCACCCGCTGACCGTCACGCGGCGCACGCCGATCGCCGAGGACGCCGTTTGCCTCGAGCTCGCGCCGCCGCCCGAGCTCGAGCCCGCGTATCGCTTCGAGGCGGGCCAGCACCTCGCGATCCGAGCCTTCATCGGCGGCCGCGAGCTGCGCCGCACCTACTCGATCGCCAGCGCCGCCGGGGGCGAGCTGCGGATCGGAGTCCGCGTACAGGGTGAAGTGTCTCGCTATCTCGCCGAGTCGCTGCCCGTCGGCGGCACGATCGAGGCGCTCGAGCCGACCGGGCGCTTCAAGCCGGCGCCGGATGCGGGCCGCGCACGGCGCTACGCCGCATTCGCGGCCGGCAGCGGCATCACGCCGGTGCTCTCGATCGTCGCGACGCTACTCGCCGCTGAGCCCCGCAGCCGCGTGACGCTCTTCTACGGCAATCGCGACCTGGGACGCACGATGTTCCTCGACGACGTGATGGCCCTGAAGGACCGGTACCTCGATCGCCTCGTCGTCCACTGCCTGATGAGCCGCGAACCGCAGGATGTCGAGCTCTTCAACGGGCGCCTCGACGCGGATCGGGTTCGCGAGTTCGCGCGCACGGAATTCGATCCGGCGCAGACGGACGAGTTCTTCCTGTGCGGGCCGGGCACGATGGTGAAGGAGCTGAGCGCCGTGCTGCGCGAGCTCGGCGCGACCGGCAAGATCCACTTCGAGCGCTTCGCGGTCGACGGTGCGGCCCGCGCGCCGGCCGCACCGCGCATCGCCTCCACGGAGTCCGGCGCCGCTGCCGCCGAAGTGACGGTCATCATGGATGGCCGCCGCCGGGGTTTCCCGATGATCGCCGGCCGCACCATCCTCGAGTCCGCAGAGGCGGCGGGCCTCACGTTGCCGTATTCCTGCCGTGCCGGGGTCTGCTCCACCTGCCGGACCAAGGTCGTTGCCGGCAGCGTCGAGATGGAGCGCAATCAGGCGCTCGAGGACTGGGAGGTCGAGGCGGGCTTCGTGCTCTGCTGCCAGGCGCGACCGACGGGCGCGCGAACCGAGCTCAGCTACGACGAGAAGTGATCGAATGAACTACCAGTCCATCCTCTACACCTTCGCGGACGGCATCGCCCGGCTCACGCTGAACCGGCCGGACAAGCTCAACAGCTTCACGAGCGCGATGCACGCGGAGGTCCGCGACGCCTTGGCGCGCGTGCGCACGGACGGCGCCCGGGTGCTCGTCCTCACCGGTGCCGGCCGCGGCTTCTGTGCCGGCCAGGATCTCTCCGACCGCGCGGTCACGCCGGGGGGGAAGGGCGCTGATCTCGGCGACTCGATCGAGAAGAACTACGCACCGCTGGTGCTCGCGCTGCGGTCGTTGCCGCTGCCGGTGATCGCGGCGGTGAACGGCGTCGCCGCCGGTGCCGGCGCCAATCTGGCGCTCGCCTGCGACCTCGTGATCGCGGCCCGCTCCGCGAGCTTCGTGCAGGCCTTCTGCCGGCTCGGCCTGGTGCCGGATTCGGGAGGAACGTGGTTCCTGCCGCGCCTGGCCGGCAACGCGCGCGCGCTCGGGCTCGCGCTCCTCGGCGACAAGCTGCCCGCGGCCGAGGCGGCAAGCTGGGGACTCATCTGGCGCTGCGTCGAGGACAGCGAGCTGACGGGCGTCGTGGATGGACTCGCCGCGCAGCTCGCGACTGCGCCGACGCTCGGCCTCGCCCGCACCAAGCAGGCGATCTATGGGGCCTGGGAGCGCACGCTCGCCGAGCAGCTCGATGTCGAGCGCGACCTGCAGCGAGAGCTCGGCTGGTCGCAGGACTACGCCGAGGGCGTCGCGGCCTTCATCGAGAAGCGCGCACCGCGCTTCGCCGGCCGCTGATCCGTGGGCAACGCGGACGAACGGCAGGCGCTCGCGGAGCGTTCAGCGAAGGCGCTGTTCGAACCCGATCGCGCGTCGCAGTCGCTCGGCATGCGGATCACCGCCATTTCCCCGGGCGCGTGCAGCGTCGTCATGACCGTGCGGCCGGACATGTGCAACGGCCACGGCATCTGTCACGGCGGAATGATCTTCACGCTCGCCGACAGCGCGTTCGCCTTCGCCTGCAACTCGGGCGGCGAGCCGACCGTCGCGGCTGGCGCCAGCATCGACTTTCTGGCCCCGGGCAGGGCCGGCGATGAACTGACCGCGACCGCGCAGGAACTCTGGCGCGGCGGCCGCAGCGGCCTATACGAGATCACGGTGACGAACCAGCACGGCGACCGTCTCGCGTTCTTTCGCGGGCGCTCCCACCGACTCGGCGCACGATCGCAGGAACCCCGGGAACAGCCATGAGAGACGCCTTCATCTGTGACGCCGTCCGCACGCCGATCGGCCGCTATGGTGGCGCGCTGTCGCCGGTCCGCGCCGACGACCTCGGCGCCGTGCCGCTGCGCGCGCTGATGCAGCGCAATAGTGGAGTCGACTGGGCTGCCGTCGACGACGTCGTCTTCGGCTGCGCCAACCAGGCCGGCGAGGACAACCGCAACGTCGCTCGGATGTCCGCGCTGCTGGCCGGCCTGCCGGAGACCGTGGCCGGTGCCACTCTCAACAGGCTCTGCGGCTCGGGCCTCGACGCCGTCGCGAGCGCCGCGCGGGCGATCCGCACCGGCGAAGCGGAGCTGATGCTGGCCGGCGGCGTCGAAAGCATGAGCCGGGCGCCATTTGTGGTCGCCAAGTCCGACAGCGCGTTCGGCCGCGACGTGCAGATGTTCGACACGACCATTGGCTGGCGCTTCGTGAACCCGCTCATGAAGAAGCAGTACGGCATCGATTCGATGCCGGAAACCGCCGAAAATGTCGCGGCCGAGTTCCAGGTCTCGCGCGCGGACCAGGACGCCTTTGCGCTTCGCAGCCAGACGAGAGCGCTGCGCGCGCAGGCGGACGGGACGCTCGCCGCGGAGATCGTCCCGGTGACGCTGCCGGCCCGCAAGGGCGACCCGGTGGTGGTGAGCCGCGACGAGCACCCTCGGGAGACGTCGCTGGAGGCGCTCAGCAGGCTCGGCACGCCATTCCGCGCGGGCGGCAGCGTCACCGCGGGCAATGCCTCGGGGGTCAACGACGGTGCTTGCGCGCTGCTGGTCGCGAGCGAACAGGCGGCCAGCCGCTTCGGGCTCACGCCGCGGGCACGCATCGTCGGGGCGGCGGTCGCCGGCGTTGCGCCGAGGATCATGGGCATCGGCCCCGCGCCGGCGACTCAGAAGTTGCTCGCGCGCACCGGCATTGCGCTCGGCGATGTCGACGTCATCGAGCTGAACGAGGCCTTTGCCGCCCAGGCGCTGGCCGTGACGCGCCGCCTCGGCCTCGCCGACGACGCGGCGCACGTGAATCCGAACGGCGGCGCGATCGCGCTCGGGCACCCGCTCGGCATGAGCGGTGCGCGACTCGCGACAACCGCCACCTACCAGCTGGCGCGCACCGGCGGCCGCTACGCGCTCTGCACGATGTGCATCGGCGTCGGCCAGGGCATCGCACTGCTGATCGAGCGCGTCCGGTGACCGTAACGCGTCTCAGTCCGGTGACCGTCACGCGCGACGGCGCCGTGGGGCTCGTCGAGATCGAGCATCCGCCGGTCAATGCTCTTTCGCAGCCGGTGCGCGCCGCGCTGCTCGCGGCGATCGAAACGCTCGATGCCGATCCGGACGTGGCGGTCATCGTCGTCCATGGTCGCGGGCGCCACTTCATCGCCGGCGCCGACGTCCGCGAATTCGACGCCGGCCCGCAGCCGCCGCTGCTGAACGATGTCCTTTTGCGGCTCGAGGCCTGCAGTAAGCCGGTCGTCGCCGCCCTGCACGGCACGACCCTGGGTGGCGGTGCGGAGCTCGCGCTCGCAAGTCACTATCGCGTGGCGACCCCGGATCTGTCGTTCGGCCTGCCGGAAGTCAAGCTCGGCCTGCTGCCGGGATCGGGCGGTACGGTGCGCCTGCCGCGCCTCGTGGGGGTCCAGCGCGCGCTCGACCTGATGCTCGGTGGTCAGCCGATCGGCATCGCTGAGGCCATGGCGCTGGGAATCGTCGACGAGGCGCTGACCGGCGATCCGCGCGAGGCGGCGCTGCGCTACGCACGCGAGCTCGTCGCCCGGCACGGCCCGGTACGACGCACCTGCGACCGTGGGATCGCGGCCCCGGCCGCCACGCTGCTGGCCGAGCGTCGCGCGGCGCTGTCGCCGGCCGCGGCGCGCGTGCCGGCGAGCGCGCGGATCCTCGATGCGGTCGAGGCCGCGGTCGCCCAGCCGTTCCGGCCGGCTCTCGCGCGGGCGCGCGAGCTGTTCGAGGCATGCCGCACGTCCCCCGAGTCGCGCGCGCTGCGGCACCTGTTCTTCGCGGAACGCGGGGAACGTGCCGGCCGTGGCCGCGACGTTGCGCAGGTCGGTATCGTCGGCTCCGGAACGATGGGCAGCGGCATCGCCATCAGTGCGGCGCTCGCGGGCTACCAGGTCACGCTGGTCGACGCGCAGTCGGTCGCGCTCGAGAAGGGGATTGCCCGGGTCCACGCCACGCTCGAGGACGGTGTCCGCAAGGGCAGGCTGGCGGCGGAGGCTGCGGCCGCCGCGAGCGCGCGCGTTCGTGGCGCGAGCGATCTCGCGGCGCTTGCGGACGCCGATCTCGTCATCGAGGCGGTGTTCGAGAAGCTTTCCGTCAAGCAGGCCGTGTTTGCGGAGCTCGGTGCCCGCTGCCGGCCAGGTGCGGTACTCGCGACCAACACCTCCACGCTCGACGTCGACGCGATCGCGGACGCCAGCGGCCGGCCGGCCGACGTCGTCGGGATGCACTTCTTCAGCCCGGCGAACGTCATGCGGCTGCTCGAGATCGTGCGCGGTCGCGCCACGGCACCCGAGGTGCTCGCAACGGCGCAGATCGTCGGCAAGCGTCTCGGCAAGATCGGCGTCGTCGTCGGCAACTGCTTCGGATTCGTCGGCAATCGCATGTTGTACGCCTACGGTCGCGAGAAGGAACTCATGCTGCTCGAGGGCGCGAGCCCGGAGCGCATCGACCGCGCACTCGAGGGTTTCGGCATGGCGATGGGTCCGAACGCGGTAGGAGACCTCGCCGGCCTCGACGTCGGCTACCACGTTCGGCGCGAGTGGCGTGCGAAGCCTGACGACCCGCGCTTCTACCGCGTTTCGGACCTGCTGGTGGAGCAGGGGCGCCTTGGCCAGAAGTCGGGCCAGGGGTTCTACCGCTACGAGGCCGGCGCGCGTCGCGGTAACGTCGATCCCGAAGTGGCGGCGTTGATTCGTGCCGAAGCCGGACGCCTCGGCGTCTCGCAGCGGGATGTCCCGGACGCGGAGATCGTCGAACGCTGCGTGCTCGCGCTCGTGAACGAGGGCGCACGACTCCTCGACGAGGGCATTGCGGCCAGTGCCGCCGACATCGACGTGATCTGGTGCAATGGCTACGGGTTCCCACGCCACCGCGGCGGCCCGATGCATCACGCCGAGGACCTCGGCATCGCATACATCCTGGAGCGCATCGCTGCCTGGGCCGGACGCCTCGGGCCGCGCTACTGGCAGCCCGCCGACCGGCTCCAGCGGGTCGCTCGCGCGGGCGGCCGCTTCGCGAGTGTCGAGAGTGCGCGCGAAGGGGAGGCCCCGACGTGAAGCTCGAAAGCTACATCCTCGGTGGGTGGTGGACCGGCGCCGGCGAGGGCGTGGCGTTGCGGGACGCATCGACCGGCGAGGTCATCGCGCGCGCCACCGCCGAGGGCCTGCCGGCGAGGGAGCTGCTCGAGTACGCCCGCACCACCGGTGGCACTGTGCTGCGATCGATGACCTTTCACGAGCGCGCGGCGATGCTGAGGGCGCTGGGCAAGCGCCTGCTCGAGCAGAAGGAGGAGTTCTACGCCCTGTCGTACCGCACCGGCGCGACGCGGGCGGACTCCTGGATCGACATCGAGGGTGGCATCGGCACGCTGCTCGCGCTCGCCGGCAAGGCGGCACGGGAGCTGCCCAATGCCAAGGTGTTGATCGACGGCGACGTCGAGCCGCTCTCGAAGCAGGGCACGTTCGTCGGACAGCACCTGCACGTGCCGCTAGAGGGCGCGGCCGTGCACATCAATGCCTTCAATTTCCCGGTCTGGGGCATGCTCGAGAAGCTGGCGCCCGCCATGCTTGCCGGACTGCCGGTGATCGTGAAGCCGGCGACCGCCACGGCATACCTGACCGAGCTCGTCGTGCGACGCATCGTTGAGTCGGCCCTGCTGCCGGCGGGCGCGCTGCAGCTGGTCGCCGGCGGCGTCGGCGACCTGCTCGACCACCTGAGCTGCCAGGACGTCGTCTCGTTCACGGGCTCCGCGAGCACCGCGGCCCGCCTGCGCGCGCACCCGGCGGTGCTGCGCCAGTCGGTCCGCTTCGTAGCGGAGACCGACTCGCTCAATTCGTCGCTGCTCGGACCGGATGCGGGGCCCGGTACCCCGGAATTCGACCTATATATAAGAGAAGTCGCCCGAGAGATGACGGCCAAGGCCGGCCAGAAGTGCACGGCCATCCGCCGCGCGATCGTGCCGGCGGCGCATCTCGACGCCGTCACTGAAGCGCTGCAGGGCGCGCTCGCCAGGGTCACGGTCGGTGATCCACGCGCCGACGGCGTGCGGATGGGTCCGCTTGCCAGTCGCGACCAGCGTCGCGAGGTGCTGGAGCGGATCGCCGAACTGCGTCGCGAGGCGGAGCTCGTGGGCAGCGACCCGGCGCGGGTCGTGCCGCTCGGCGCGGACCCGGAGCGCGGGGCATTCCTGCCGCCCGTGCTGCTGCGCTGCGATGCGCCGCTCACCGCGCGCAGCGTCCATGCCGTCGAGGCCTTTGGCCCGGTCGCGACGCTGATGGGCTACGCCTCGCTCGACGAGGCGATCCTGCTCGCTCGCCGCGGCGAGGGCAGCCTCGCAAGCTCGGTCTTCACCGCGGACGACCAGGTCGCCACGCGACTCGTACTCGGACTCGCGCCGCTGCACGGCCGTCTGCTGGTCGTGAACCGGCATTGCGCCGCGGAGTCCACTGGGCACGGATCGCCGCTGGCACCTCTCGTCCACGGCGGCCCGGGTCGCGCCGGCGGCGGCGAGGAGCTCGGCGGCATCCGCGGAATCCTGCACTACATGCAGCGGACGGCCGTGCAAGGTTCGCCGGACACCATCTCCGCCGTCGGCGGTCGCTGGGTGCGCGGCGGGACGCAGCGCGACCCGGGCCGCCACCCATTTCGCAAGCCGTTCCACGATCTCGAGCTCGGCGACACGCTGGTGTCGGCGGAACGCGAGGTCACGGTCGCGGACATCGAGGCGTTCGCGGCGTTGACCGGCGATACCTTCTACGCACACATGGACGAGCGCGAAGCGGCGCGCAACCCGCTCTTCGGTGGTCGCGTGGCGCACGGCTACTTCCTGATCGCCGCGGCCGCGGGGCTGTTCGTCGACCCGCCCTACGGGCCGGTGCTCGGCAACTACGGCCTCGATCACCTGCGCTTCGTGAAGCCCTGCAAGCCGGGCGACCGGATCCGCGTGCGCCTCACCTGCAAGCAGAAGTCGCTGCGCGCCGACAAGGGATGGGGTGAGGTGCGCTGGGACACCGAGATCACCAACGACCGGGGCGAGACGGTCGCCTCGTACGACGTGCTGACCATGGTCAGCGTTCACGCGGTCCCTGACCAGGCGGGCACCGACCGTGGCTGATCCGATCGACCTCGAGTCCTATCGCAAGGAGTTCCCGAGCCTCGAGTTCGGCCTGGCCGCGGAGGGCGTGCTCGAGGTCGTGATCGCGAACGAGGGCCGCCTGAATGCCGCGACCGAGGCGATGCACCGCGATCTCGCGCTCGTCTGGCGGACCATCGACAGTGACGAGGCCGTGCGCGTCGCGCTCGTCCGCGGCGCCGGCGAGCACTTTTCGTCCGGCGGCGACTTCGCGATGATCGAGCGCATGATCGAGGACGAGGCGACGCTCGTGCGCGTCTGGAAGGAGGCGAGCGACCTCGTCTACAACCTGGTGAACTGTTCCAAGCCGGTCGTCTCCGCGATTCGCGGCACCGCGGTCGGCGCGGGGCTCGCGGTGGCCCTGCTGGCCGACGTGTCGGTCGCCGCGCGCAGCGCCCGGATACTCGATGGTCATACGCGCCTCGGCGTCGCCGCCGGCGACCACGCCGTGATCATCTGGCCGCTGCTGTGCGGCTTGGCGAAGGCTCGCTACTACCTGCTCACCAACAAGCCGCTGTCCGGCGAGGAGGCCGAGCGCATCGGCCTGGTCGCGCTCGCGGTCGACGATGCCGAGGTGCATGCGACCGCGCTCGATGTCGCACGGACGCTGGCAGCGGGGAGCGCCACCGCGATGCGGTTCACCAAGCACGCGCTCAACAACTGGCTTCGCCTGGCGGGGCCGAGCTTTGATACCTCGCTGGCGCTCGAATTCCTCGGCTTTCGGCTCGGCGATGTACGGGCCGGGCTGGAGGCGGTACGCCGCAAGCGGCACCGCGCACCGGGGACGGACGGCTAGCTCGGAGCTGCAGCGCGACGGACGGGAGGGGGATGGCATGGCAAGTTCGACGACGGGCGGCAAGCGCCCGCGCGGCCTCGACCGAATCGAGACGGCGAGCCGCGACGAGATCGCGGCGCTGCAGCTCGAGCGCCTAAAGTGGTCGGTGGGTCATGCCTACCGCAACGTCGAGCACTACCGCAAGGTCTTCGACGGCGCCGGCGTCCACCCGGACGACATCCGTGAGCTCGCCGACCTCGCGCGTTTCCCGTTTCTGAACAAGAGCGACCTGCGCGACCACTACCCGTTCGGGCTGTTCGCCGTGCCGCGGCAGAAGCTGGTGCGGATCCACGCGTCGAGCGGCACGACCGGCAAGCCGACGGTCGTCGGATACACGCAGCGCGACATCGACACCTGGGCGGGCCTGGTGGCGCGATCGATCTTCGCGGCCGGCGGGCGGCCGGGCGACATCGTCCACGTGGCCTACGGCTACGGGCTCTTCACCGGCGGACTCGGCGCGCACTACGGTGCCGAGCGGCTTGGCTGCAGCGTCGTGCCGATGTCGGGCGGCCAGACCGAGAAGCAGGTCCAGCTGATCCTCGACTTCGAGCCGGACGTCATCATGGTGACGCCCTCGTACATGCTGACCATTGCCGAGGAGTTCGAGCGGCGTGGCCTCGATGCGCGCGGCTGCTCGCTGCGAATAGGCATTTTCGGCGCAGAACCCTGGACCGGTGCGATGCGCGAGCAGATCGAGCGGCGCCTCGGGCTCGACGCCGTCGATATCTACGGCCTGTCGGAGGTCATGGGACCCGGCGTCGCCAACGAGTGCGTCGAGACGAAGGACGGCCTCGTCCTCTGGGAAGACCACTTCTACCCGGAAATCATCGATCCGGAGAGTGGCGAGGTGCTGCCGGATGGCGAGGAAGGAGAACTCGTGCTGACCTCGCTCTCGAAGGAAGCACTGCCGGTGATCCGCTACCGTACCCGCGACCGGACGCGGCTGCTGCCGCCCACGGCGCGCTCCATGCGGCGCCTCGGCCGCATCAACGGTCGCACCGACGACATGCTGATCATCCGCGGCGTGAACGTGTTCCCGAGTCAGATCGAGGAGATCATCCTGAATGAGCGGGTATTCGCGCCGAACTACCACCTCGAGGTTGAGCGCGACGGCCATCTCGATACGATGACGGTGGTCGTCGAGTGGCCGGCGGCGGGTGCTGCGACTACCTCGCGCGAGGCTGCGGCCCGTGAGCTCGCGCACCACGTGAAGTCGTCGGTCGGCATCAGCGTGCAGGTGCGGGTCGTGGACCCGGGTGCGCTCGAACGATCGGTCGGCAAGGCGCGCCGGGTCACCGACCGGAGACCGCGCTGAGCGATGCGCGTCACCAGGCTCCTCGACGCGCGCAATCCCGTCGGTACACCGGAGGTTGACGCCGTGCGGACCACGGCATAACGTATAGTACGAAGCGATTTACTATACGATTCGCACGGTGTCGCCCGGCGACGCGAGTTGCGACAAGGGGGATCGGATGCTGGACGGCATGCCCGCGGCGAGAGCCGCAGCCGCACTCGTGGTCGCAGCTATTGGCGTCGCGACCCTGCCAGCCTGCGGTAAGCAGGAGGCTCACCCGACCGGCACGATCCTGGTGTCGATGGCCGACAACAGTTACTCACCGTCGATCGTCCGCCTGCCAGTTGGCGGGTCCGCCGTCTTCATCAGCGCCGGACGCAATGACCACAATGCGGTGGCCGTCGACAAGTCGTTCTCGACGGAGAAGACTTTCGGCAACATCAAGATGCAGCCGGGGGACATGACGGAAATCGTGTTCCCGACGCAGGGCGTGTATCCCTTCTACTGCACGTTTCACGCGACGCCCGATGGCCTCGTCGGCATGGTGGGCGTCGCGGTCGTCGGCGACGTCGTCTATACGCCGCCCACGGGCGCGCGCGGCGTCCTCAAGCCCGTCGCGGAGGCAAGTGGCAATACGCGGCGGGTGCCGCAGCAGTACCCAACGATCCAGAACGCCATCGACGCGGCCGATCCGGGCGACCTGATTCTCGTCGATCGCGGCGTGTACCACGAGGCCGTATTCGTGACGACGCCGAGCGTCACGCTGCGCGGCGTCGATCGCAACGAGGTGATCCTCGACGGTCAGCACGAGGTCGGCACTGGCATCATGGTCGGCGCCAACGGCGTGGCGATCGAGAACATGACGGCGCGGAATTACACGCTGAATGGGTTCTATTGGACCGGCGTGCAGGGCTTTCGCGGTTCGTACCTCACGGCCTACAACAACGGCGACTACGGCATCTACGCGTTCGGTGCCACCGATGGAGTCCTGGAGCATTCGTACGGCAGCGGCTCGCCGGATTCCGCCTTCTACGTCGGCCAGTGCGCGCCGTGCCGGGTCGTGCTCAACGACGTCGTCGGCGCGTACAGCGGGCTTGGATACTCCGGAACTAATTCCAGCGGCGACATGTATGTCCTCAATTCGCGCTTCGAGCACAACCGCAGCGGCATCAGTACGACGACCTTCGACATCGAGCTCTATCCGCCGGGCCGCGACACGACCATCATTGGCAACCTCGTCAGCGACAGCGGGCTCGATAACGAAGCCTCGGGGTTCTACGCCACCGAGACGCTCGCCGGCAATGGCATTGCGCTCGTCGGCACTCACACCAATCGCGTAGAGCGCAATTACGTCGTCAACAGTCGTGCACACGGCATCGTCATCCTGCCGATCCTCGACCGTCACTACTGGGCGTCGACGCATCACGCGATCCGCGACAACGTGGTCGTCGGCTCCGGGCGCGCTGATCTCGCCGCAGGCGGCCTCGGTACGATCGGCAACTGCTTCTCCGGCAATCGCTACCGCACCTCGATTCCCTGGGGTCTCGAGACGCTGAATCGGTGCGACGGGTGGCGTGCGCCGGTCGCATCGGATCTTTCGACCTACATGGTCTTCTTCGGGTCGATCGGCCAGGTGCGTGCCGGGCAATTTACTGTCAGCGACTACAAGACCCGCCCGGTCCCGCCACCGCAACCCAACATGCCCGGTGGTGCGGATGCGCCGGTGCACCCGGCGATCCATGCCTTCGCGGAGTACCACCTCGACCTCGCCTCGATCCCGACTCCTGCTCCGCCCGCTGTGACCGCGGCGCCCCACCCCTAGACCCCGGAGCCCAGTCATGCCGACGCTGCTCACACCCAACGTTCCGTCGTCCGTCTTCCAGGTCTGGTACGTCGTGTATCTATACGGGCTTCCATTCATGCTCTACGCGACCTGGGCGGCGCTCGCCCTGATGGACTTGTCGCTGCGGGACGGCACGCCCCGACGGACGACGTCCGGTTGGAGCGTGGCCGTGCTGGCGTTGCCGCTGCTCGGTGCTGCGACTTACCTGCTGCTCGCGGGCAGGACGCTGAGTCCGACGGCGCGCCGGGCGGCCGTGGTTGCGGGCCTGGTCATCTGGCTCGTGCCGCTCGCGGCGGGGCTCTGGCTCGCGGGAGGGCCGCTCGGCCCGAAGGCGCTCAACTGATTCGTCTGACCTTGTGGAGTACTGTGCAATGAACCCAGTGATTCCGTCGTCACCGTCGCTGCTGCAGATGCTGCTCGGTCTGTACGGCTTTCTGCTGCCACTCGTCCTCTACGTGGTGTGGAGTACCCTCGCGCTCTGGGATCTCGGCCGCCGCCAGGATGTGAAGCCGGCCGCCGTCTGGGGTTGGGCAATCGGAATCTTCCTGCTGCCGTTCGCGGGGCCGCTGGCCTACCTCGTGACAGGCGCGACGACGCTGTCGCGGCCGCTCAGGCTCGCTGCGGTCGTCGGCGGCGCCGCGACCTACGTGCTCGTGCTGGCGCTGGGCGCCGGGATCGGCGGTATCGCCTGACTGCCGTGCGACGCCGGGACCTCTTCCGCATTGGCGGCGGTGTCGCGGCCGTCGCGGGACTCGTGGGTGCTGATCGCTGGTTCAAGACGCGCGCGGCGCGTGCGGCGGCACCACCGCCTGCGGCTGGCCTGGACTGCGGCGCGGATCTCGGTGCTGCGAGTACTTACGGCAGTCGCTTTGCTCCGCCCAGCTATCTCGGCGCCGGTGCACGCGACGCGCTGCACACGCCGCCGCCGCCAGCGCCGCTGGCGGCGGACGTCAGGCGCTTCGAGCTGCCCGTCATCTCCACCACGCTCGAGGTGGCCGAAGGTCAGCGCGTCGACACCTGGGCTTACGGCGGCACCGTGCCAGGCCCCATCCTGCGCGCCACGGTCGGTCAGCGCATGGAAGTGAACCTGGTCAACCGGACCCAGGGGGCCCACAACGTGCACTTCCACGGCTCGCACGACGTGATGCAGGACGGAATCGAGCGTGTCGCACCCGGAGGAAGCCGGCTTTACGCGTTCGAAGCAGGGCCCGTCGGGCTTCATCCGTATCATTGCCACGTGCCGCCGTATGCGTGGCACCTGAGTCGCGGCATGTACGGTACCCTGATCGTCGACCCGCCGGGCGGTCGGCCGCCGGCCCACGAGTTCGTCCTGTCCCTCTCCGGGTTCGACACCGACGGCGATCGGCACAACGACGTCTATGGCTGGAATGGTATGGCGGGGTACTACGAGCGCTTCCCGCTGAAAGTGCCGGTCGGCGAGCTCGTGCGGCTGTATCTGGTCAACATGGTGGAGTACGAGCCCTGTGCATCGTTCCACCTGCATGCGCAGACATTCGACCTGTACCGGTCCGGTACATCGCTGACGCCGCACGAGCACACAGACATCGTCACTCTCGGCCAGGCGGAGCGGGCCATCGTCGAGTTCCGTCTGCCGCGACGGGGTCGCTACATGTTCCACCCACATCAGAGCCACATGGCCGAGCGCGGTGCGATGGGATGGGTGGTGGCGATCTGATGGTGCGTCGAGCCGGCTGCCTGATTGGTCTCCTGGCCGCATTGTGTGGGGCCGCAGCGCCTGGCGCAGATGAGCGTCTGATCGACCAGTATGGCCATCCCGTATCGGCCGCGGATTTCAGCGGCCACTGGCTGCTGATCTACTTCGGGTACTCGACCTGCCCGGACGTCTGTCCGACGTCACTCACCACGCTTGCTGCCGTGCTCAAACTCCTCGGGCCAGAGGCGGCTGCCGTCGAGCCGCTGTTCGTCAGCTTCGACAGCGCCCACGACACACCCGCCGTGCTTGAAGCCTACGCGGCGCATTTCTCGCCACGTCTGCGCGCCTTGACCGGCAGCGAGGCGGCCATCGCAGACGCCGCCCGAACCTTCGGCGTGCCGTGGCGGTCCCGCGCCGGGGGTACCGGCTTCGACCACGGCATGTTCCTGTACCTCGTCTCACCTGACGGGCGCGTGGTGGAGAGTTTCCACCCCCAGCTGTCGGCCGGTGAGATCGGTGCGCGCGTACGCACTCGCATGGCGGCAGGCCGATGACGGGCGTACGGAGCGCGCAGAAGGCCGAGCGGCGGGAACGCATGCTGGAGGCGGCGTCCCGGCTCTTCGCGCGGCGGGGATTCGCGCAGACGACGTTCGAGGAAATCGCCGAGTCGGCCGGCTTCGGTGTCGCGACCGTCTACAAGTACTTCGGCAGCAAGGAAGGCATCGTCGTCGCGCTGCTGGAACCCGAGCTCGCGGCCATCATGGCGCGCGGTGAGGAGGTCATCGCACAGCCGCCGGCGGACCCGGCCGACGCGATGATGGCGCTGATGACCTGCTACGCCCGCCTGGGTGGTGGCTGGGCGCCCCGCGAGATTCTGCGCCTGACGATCTTCCCGGGGCTCGGAAACGAAGCCGCGCTCACGGCGCTCGTCCGTCGTTCCGACGCCTCAGTTCGGCGCCAGGTCCGGGCATTGCTCGAGACGATGCAGCGCACGGGGCGCGTGGCGCCCGGACTCGACCTGCGCAGCGCCGCCGACGTCGTGTTCGCTCTGCTCAACCAGCACTTCGGTGCGTTCCTCTCGAATCCGGAGTTGCGCTTCGGGCAGGTGCTGCGGAGCCTCGAGCGGACCGTGCGGGTCGTCTTCGAAGACTGGCGCGCGGCACCCGGACCGGGTCGGGCGCGTCGCGGCAGCGAAAGAAGCCGTTGAACGTTGAAGTGTTCGTTCGGAGCCAGTAGCTTTGCAGCGGACGTGGCGATTTCGGCACCCGGCCAGCACGGGTTGCCCGGGTAAGACCCACGGGCGCCAAGCCATGGCTGCGGGGCTGGGCGCGGGTACACAAGAAAACAAGGGGATCGATATGCGAGCGATCGACAGACTGCTGCCCGGCCTCCTGGCCGCCGCTCTGGGTACCTCGACGGCCGCCGCCGCCGAACAGCCAGCACCTGTGCAGGGTGGACTCGAGGAAATCGTGGTCACGGCGCAGAAGCGAGCCGAGAGCGAGCAGTCGGTGCCGTTGTCGATGACGACCTTCGGAGCGGTAGCGCTCGAGCAGAAGGCGGTCACCGCATTCTTCGACTACGGCACGAAAGTACCCAATCTTGCCTTCGCGCCGACCGGCGACGGCGTCGGCACCTCGCGGACCATCTCGATCCGCGGCATTTCCGGCGACAACGTCACGGGCTTCTACGTCGACGATACGCCGCTTCCCGATTCGATCGACCCGCGAATTCTCGATGTCGACCATATCGAAGTCCTGCGAGGCCCGCAGGGCACCCTGTACGGCGCGCGTTCGATGGGGGGCACGGTTCGGATCATCACGAAGCAAGCCAACCTGTCGGAATTCGAGGCGACCGTGCACGGCGGCGCGGGCAAAACCAGCGGCACGGATCGCGCCAACTTCACGGGCGACGGGGTGGTCAACATCCCGCTCGTGCAGGACACCGCGGCGCTGCGTCTCTCCGGTTTCTATGACGAGCAGGCCGGCTTCTTCAAGCGAAGCTACTGCACGGATCCCGCGACCGCGGGCGTGAGCTGCACGCCGCTCTCGACGACCGGCATCACCACCGTCAAGAACGTCGGCATGACCGATACCTATGGCGGCGCCGTGACGCTGACCTGGAAGGTCAGTGACGACGTGACGATCACGCCGCGCATCATGGTCCAGCGCGAGTCATACAACGGCTTCCCGATGGCGGACTACCTGTCCGCGCCCAACAATGGGGTCGGGTATCCGTTCGGCCCGATGTACGCGGACGCCACGAACCTGCCGAGCGCGATGAAGCCGACCAATTTCACGCAGGCTCGCTGGTTCAACGTGCCGGAGGGAGGCTCCGACGAGTGGCACCTCTACTCCCTGAACCTGCATTGGAAGACCGGCCTCGGCGATCTCGTTTCTTCGACGGCCTACTTCGACCGGCGAGTCGACGAGACGGAGGATGAGACTGACTTCGTTTGGGGCGCCATCACGTCGAACTTCGGCACGCTGCCGAACTGCGGCAGTGCCACCACGGCATTTAACTGGTGCAGCCTGCCGTCGGCGGGTGGCATCACGGAAATCAAGGCGTACCAGCGGTTCGCGCAGGAAGTCCGCTTTGCCTCCGATCTCAAGGGGCCGATGCAGTTCGTCGTCGGCGCCTTCTACTCCGACTTCCATGGCCGGCTGCCGTTCGCGGCGTATTACCCGCCCGCGACCGTGCCCGGTCTCGATGCGGCGCTCGGCGGGCCGAACAATCCGGACTACGCCGACCTCGTGTTCTCGTCCGACTACCACACGGCGGTCAAGGAGCCGGCCGTGTTCGGCGAGGTGTCGTGGAAGGCGACCGACGCGCTGAAGGTCACCGGCGGCTTGCGCTGGTACCAGGTGAAGACCACCGCCTATGGCTACCAGGAAGGCCTGGCGGTTGGCGGTGGTCCGGCGATCGTCGATCCGTCGACGACCAATACCGAGAGCGGCGTCAATCCCAAGGTGCAGGTCGATTACCACTTCACGCCGGACAAGATGGCGTACGTCATGGTCGCCAAGGGCTTCCGGCCGGGCGGCCTCGTGCCATCGGTGCCGGCAGGCGTGCCCGGTACGCCGCTCGACTGCGTGGCGGAACTGCTCAACATCGACCCGAACCTCACGCTGCAGGCTACGCGTCGCTTCAAGTCGGACTCGCTCTGGAACTACGAGCTCGGTGCGAAGACGGCCTGGCTGGATAACCGCCTGACGCTCAACGCGGCGACGTTCTTCATCAAGTGGAAGGACATCCAGCAGCAGATCCTGCTCGGCTGCGGCTTCCAGTACCGCGCCAACGCAGGAGGTGCCGAGAGCAAGGGCGGCGAGGTCGAGCTTCGCGCCCGTCCAACCGAGCATCTCGAGGTGTCGGCCGGCATCGGCTACCAGGACGCGAAGATCACCCAGGCGAGCAACACCTCGCCGCAGCAGGTCGGCTCGCCGGTGTATCAGGTGCCGGACTGGACCGGCAACGCCTCGCTGACCTACTCCACCGCCATCACGACGACCTGGCGCTTCGTTGGCGGCATTGACTGGGCATACATCGGCCGAAGCTATAGCGGCAACAATCAGCCGACGGATCCGCGACTGCGCGATGCCTACAACCTGCTGGATATGCGCCTTGCCCTGACCCACGGCTCCATTGAATACGCGCTGGTCGGCAAGAATCTGGCGGACGAGCACGCAAATCTCGGTGACAGCCGCTCCATCGCCGCCGAGACGCCGGGTCGGCCGCGCCTTCTCGTGAATCAGCCGCGCACGTTCGGCGTAGAGTTTCGCGCGAAGTTCTGATCGCTGCCCGCGCCGGGAAGGCCATTCCCGGCGCGTGCGGCGGCAGCACCCGACGGCTGCCGGCGGCGGACCGCGCGGCCTCGTGGGCGCGCGAGCTTGCTGCGCGTCGCGCGCCCTGGCACGCCGGTCGGGGGCGGAACGCCGTGAACCGCGACCTCACGACCCGTGGCGCGCGCTGAATGCCACTCGGCTCGCCGTGGTCGCGGCGATACTTCGGCCAATCCCGATCGGGAACTCAGTGCGCCGTCGGCGCGTGCCCCTGCGCCTCGTAGGCCTGCCAGGCTCGATCGGTCACGAAGGCGTGGATCGCCTCGGTATCCGCACGCGACAGCACGTCGTCCCAGCGGCCCATACCCTTCGAGACATACGCCCCGTTGAGCACGATCTCGTAGAAGAGCGCATCGGTGGCCGGCGTCATGCGCCGCAGGTCAGGCAGCACCGAGCGGTCGAAGACGTGGCAGCGCGCGCAGTACCGGTTATAGAGAATCTCGCCCTGCGCCACCCGCGCCCGATCCGGCCGGCTGGCGGGTGCCGCAAACGGCTCGTCGACGACCTCTGGCGGCTTCGGCACCGCGGCACCGCCGAGCTTGAGCGCGATCAGCCGGCCCGCGTTCCCGTAGCGAAACGCCGCGCTCTCGGGCGGAAATGGTCCGCCCATTACGCCGCCGCCGTAGCCGGCGAGCACCGCGATGTATTGGGTGCTGTTCACCCGGTAGCTGATGGGCGCCGCCATCACCGACGCCGCGAGGTCGATGCGCGCGAGCTGGCGGCCGGAATCCGCAGCGTACGCGGTGAGATGGCCGGTGACGTCGCCCTCGAGGACCAGGTTGCCCGCCGTCGACAGCAGGCCGCCGTCCCAGGCGCTCGCCGTCGGCTGCTCCCAGACGATCTTGCCGGTGCGGGGGTCGAGCGCGCGAATCACGCCGCGCGAGCGCGCTGCGGCCGGTATGCCCTTGCTGAGCGTGGCGAGGCTCGGCAATGGTCCGAACAGCGACGCCAATGGCTTCGGGTCGTAGCCTTCCGGCATGAAGCCCGGCGTCGTGAACGTGCCCTCGATCAGGCCCGCCGGACGCGCCGCCGTGTCGACGTACACCATCGGTGACTCGAGCGCCGGGATGTACACGAGGCCGGTCGCGGCGCTGCGCGACATGGGCTGCCAGTTATGTGCGCCGGACATGCCCGGGAAGACCAGCTTCGGGCCGCGCTCGTAATCCGCGGCCGGGTTCGGCAGGGGCCGGTAAGTGTGGGGGTCGAGGCCGCGGGTCCAGTTCACGTACGCGTACTGGTGGGCCGCGAGCACTTCGCCGCTCGCCCGGTCGAGGACATAGAAGAAGCCGTTCTTCGAGGCCTGCATCAGCACCTTGCGCGGGCCGTGGCCGAGGTCGAGCTCGGCCAGGATCATCTTGGCGGCGCTGTCGTAGTCCCAGCGATCTCCCGGAGTGGTCTGGAAGTACCAGGCGAGCTCGCCGCTGTCCGCGCGGATCGCGACGATCGAGGCGGCATAGAGGTCGTCGCCACCGTGGCGGCCACCCTCACGAATGTTGTAGGGCGCGCCATTGCCGGTACCGATGAAGACGAGCCCGAGCTCCGAGTCGTAGCTGATGCCGTCCCAGACCGCGGCGCCGCTGCCTTCGTCCCAGCGGTGGCGCGGGTCCCAGGTCTGCACCGCCTTCTCGAGATGCGGCTGATCCTGCGGGCCCAGTCTTGGGTCGCGCGGCACCGTGTAGAAGCGCCAGCGGAATGCGCCGCTCGTCCGGTCGAACGCCGCCACGTAGCCGCGCACGCCGGCGAAGTCCGCGCCGCTGCTGCCGACAATGATGTTCTCGCCGGCGACGACGACCGCACCCGTCTGCACGTACGGATGACCCGGACCGCGTTCCGGCAGCGTATCGACCTTGTAGAGGCGCTTGCCGGTCGCGGCATCGAGTGCGTGCAGGTAGCCATCGAGTGCACCGACGTAGACTCGCCCCTGCCAGACCGCGACGCCGCGGTTGACGGCATCGCAGCAGGCGAAGCGTGCGCGCTGGCCGTCGACTTCGGGATCGTAGACCCACTTCTGCGCGCCAGTCGCCGCATCGAGCGCGTACACGCGCCCGAAGTTGCCCGGAAAGTACATCGTGCCGTCGACGACGATGGGCGTGGCCTCGAGGCCGCGCCGGGTACCGAGCCCGTATTCCCAGGCGAAGCCGAGCCGATCGACGTTGCCGGCGTGGATGTCGGCGAGCGGCGAATAGTAACTGCCGGCAGCGTCACGCCCGGTGGTGAACCATTCGCCGGGCTCGGCCTCGGCCGCCGCGAGACGGGCCGCCGTCACGTTGCCAGCCGGGGCAGCGGGCGCTGCGACGGGCGCAGGTGCGCGGGCACAGCCCGCGGCGAAGACGGCGCCGAACACCACGGTCGGCCAGAGGCGGTGGAGGCGGGGAGATGGCATCAGGTCATGCTCCGGGCATCGGCGCCGACGCGCCGGGTGAGTAGGACGCGCGACAGCGTTGCGGCCAGGGCGGCCGCCGCGATCAGGGCCGTGGCAGCGGCCGGGGTGCCGTCGTGCAGCGCCCCGAAGGCGATGCCGAACGACGCTCCGCCGAGCATCTGCAGGCAGCCTAGCACCGCCGAGACACGGCCGGCCAAGTGCGGGAAGAACGACAGCGCGCCGGCCTGGGCGTGCGGCTGGACCAGCGCCCAGCCGACGTTGTAGAGGCCGACCGCGGCGACGAAGGGGACGAGCGGCGAGCCGAATGCGGCGACCAGGAGGCCGAGCAGCGACGCGCCGGCCAGCAGCACGCCGGTGCCGATACGCAGCAGCTGATCGCTGGTCCGGCCGCGCAGGCCGCGGGCGCTCAGATAGCCGCCGAGGACGTAGGTGACCACCGGGATCGCCCACCACAGGCCGAAGCGCTCGGCCGGCTGCGCGAAGAAGCCCGGCAGCAGGTGCGGCGCGGAGGAAATCCACACCGCGAGCCCCGCGTAGCCGAACGTGCAGCACAGCATGTAGCCGAGTGCCTGGCGATGCACGAGCACGGTGCGCATCGCCCGCACCACCTCGCGTGGCTGCAGCGCCGCGGGATCCGGCATCGCGAGCGTCTCGCGGAACCAGCGAGCCGCCATCCACAGCGTACCCAGCAGGTACACGACGAAGACCGCCAGCGTTGCACGCCACCCGAAGCGATGCGCGATGATCGCGTTCAGCGCCGGTACCACGAGCGGCACGGCGCCCATGCCCATGCCGACGAAGCTGAGCACGCGCGCGCCTTCGACCCGACTGCAGAGATCGCGTACCACGGCGCGCATCAGGACCGGGCCGGCCGCGGCGCTGAAGCCCTGTACGAAGCGGAATACGAGCAGTGCACCGAGCGAGGGTGCGAGCCCGGCGCCGGCCGAGGACGCCGCGAACAGCCCGATCGCCGCGAGCAGCACCGGACGCCGTCCGAGCCGGTCGGCCACCACGCCCATCAGCAGCTGCGCGATCGCGAAGCCGGCCAGCGTGATGCTGATCGAAAGCTGCGCGCGCCCGACGCCCACGCCCAGCTCGGCCATCATCGGCTGCATCGCCGGCAGGAAGCCATCGGTCGCGAGCGGCAGGAAGGCCCCGATCGCCGACAGCAGCACGATCAGGCGCGCATCCACCGGCTATTCCACGACGGCCGGCAGGCTCGCGAAGCCGCGGAACCGGGCCCGCCGGTTGCGCAGCGAGCCGCCCAGCAGGCGCGCGCGCGGCAGCCGCCGCAGGAACTCGGCGATCGCGACCTGCGCCTCGAGGCGCGCGACCGACATCCCCGCGCAGGCGTGGATGCCGGCGGCGAAGGCGAGGTGGCGGTTCGGTTCGCGGCCCGGATCGAACCGGTCCGGGTCGTGAAACTCCGCCGGGTCGCGATTGGCCGCGCCAATGCACAGCGTGAGGTAGGTGCCCGGCTCGAAGCGCTGGCCGCCGATCTCGACCGGCGCGATCACGAGCCGGTTGCCGAGCTGATTCGGGCTTTCGTAGCGCAGGCACTCCTCGACGGCGGGCACCGCGAGGGACGGGTCCTGCTGCAGGCGGTGGCGCGCAGGCTCGTCGCGCAGCAGCACGTCGAGCGCGTTGCCGATCAGGTTCGTCGTCGTCTCGTGGCCCGCGTTCAGCAGGAAGATGCAGTTGTGCAGCAGCTCGTGCTCGCCGAGCGGCTCGCCGCCCGTCTCGTCGCGAATCAGCCGGCTCAGCAGGTCGTCCGTGCCGCGCAACTGGCGCCGCCGCTCGGCGACCAGCACGCGCGTGAACTCGAGGAACTCCGTGACGCTGCGCTGACCGCGCTCGAGCGCCGCGGCACCCGGCGCGGGGTCGAGCGCACCGAGGATGGCCAGTGACCAGGCGCGCAGCGGCCCGCGCTCATCGCGCGGCACCCCAAGCAGGTTGCCGATCACCTCGACGGGGATCGCGGCAGCGAAGTCCTCGATCAGGTCGAAGCGACCCTTGGAAGCGGCCGCATCGCACAGGCCGGCGACCAGCGCCTGCAGGCCGGGGACCATCGCGCGGATCGCCCCGGGCGAGAGCGCGCCGACGATCTGCCGACGCACGCGCGTGTGGTACGGCGGGTCGTTGAAGACGAGGCTGGTCGTGTGGTGCGCGAACAGCGGTGTCCCGTCGCCGAACTTCGGCCGGAACACCTCGCGCTTGTCCGCGCTGAAGCTGCCGCGGTCGCGATAGACGCTGTCCAGGTCCCGGTGCCGGGTCAGGAACACGCTGCCGTCGGGGCAGCGCAGCAGCGGCGCGTGCCGGCGAAGAGCCGCGTACGTCGGGTACGGATCCTCGAAGAAGCGCTCCGGCAGCTGCGCGGGATCGAAGCCGGCCGCGAGCGCCGCGGCGCGCTCGGCGTCCCCGTGATCGTCAGCTGGCATCGTCCATCGCCCCCGGCGCACCGCTCGCCGCCCGTCGCGCGGTCGCCCGGCTACACTAGCACGCCTGCGCGCGCCGGCCGCGGAGTGCGGCCGGACCGCCCTACCCGCGGCAGGGGGCCGCTGCTAGACTCGGGCGAACCCACAAATGCAGCAGCCCGGCAGTCGACGACCGCCGCGGCGCGACGGGGGATGCATGAAAGCGCAAGATCCGCGGCGCCGGTCCGTCCGGCGTGCGTCGATGATCGTCGGCACGGCTCTGGCAGCGGCTGTGCTGTCGGTATCGGGTGCCGGCAAGGCGGGCGCCGCGCTGCCGCCCGACGTCGGTGCGACGAAGACCGTCGAATCCCTGCCGTCACCCCCCGGCAAGCACTGGCTGTGGGTCAACGACTTCGTGTTCCCGCACATGACCGACGGGACTGTCCACCTGCTGGACGGCGACAGCGGCAAGTACCTCGGCCTGCTGAGCGTCGGCTCGAGCTTCTCGCACGTGATCCTGCCCCGTGACGGCAAGCTCGTGTACTCGCCCGAGATCTACTTTTCGCGCGGCACGCGCGGCACGCGTACCGACGTCGTGACCATCTACGACACCTCGACGCTGAAGGTCGTCGGCGAGATCGGCATCCCGCCGAAGCGCGTTTCGAGCGTGCCCACCTCGGGCAACGCGGAGCTGACCGACGACGACCGCTTCCTGCTGATCTACAACTTCACGCCGGCGCAGTCGGTGTCCGTGGTCGACACCATGAGCCGCAGCTTCGTCGGCGAGGTCGAGACGCCGGGCTGCGCCTTCGCCTTCGCCTCGGGGCCGCGCTCGTTCTTCGGCATGTGCGCCGATGCGAGCTTCCTTGCCGTCGACCTCGACGACAGCGGTCATGCGGTCCGCCAGACGCGCACCGACGCGCTGTTCGACGGCGCGCACGATCCGGTGGCGGAACACCCGGTTCGGATCGGCAACACCTGGTACTACGTCTCCTTCGACGGCCGCATCCACCCGATTCGCAAGTCCGGCGCGAGCTTCGTGGCGGAACCGGCCTGGCCACTGACCACGGCGGCGGAACGCCGGGCCGGCTGGCGGCCGGGCGGCGTGCAGCAGCTCGCGATCCACGCTGGCCTCGGGCGACTGTACGTGATCATGCATCAGGGTGGTCGCGAGACGCACAAGGATCCCGGCAAGTCGATCTGGGTCTACGACCTTGCGAGCCACCGGCGCGTGCAGACGATCAGCGCGGCGCATCCGCTGGTCTCGATCAAGGCCTCGACCGACGATCAGCCGCTGCTCTTCGCGATCGTCGCCGAGAGCAACGTCATCGACGTATACGCGCCGACGACGGGCAAGCTGCTGCGTTCGATCAAGGACGTGGGAACGACGCCCAGCCTGATCGTGACCACGCCTTGACCGCCGTGCCTCCCGCACTCGACCCCGGCTTCGGCCTGTTGCTCGTCGCGGCGTTCGCGCTGCTATTCGGCGAGGCCGGCTGGGCGAAGGCGCGCGCACGCGCCGAGTTTGCCGCCGTGCTCGCGAACTACCGCCTGCTGCCACGATTGCTCGTCCCGCCGCTGTCGTTCGCGGTGCCCGCGCTGGAGCTGGGCGTCGCAATCGCGCTGTGGTTCCCAGCCACCCGCCCGCGTGCGGCGCTGGCTGGCGCAGCGCTGCTGCTCGTCTACGCGGCTGCGATTCTGGTGAATCTCGCGCGCGGCCGGCGCGACCTCGACTGTGGCTGCGCCGGACCGGCAGAGCGGCGCCCGATCGCATCGTGGATGGTGGTCCGCAACCTGCTGCTCGCGACGCTCCTTGCCGTGGCGGCGCTGCCGTGGGGCGCGCGACCGCTCGAAGCCGTCGATGCACTGACGGCGGTTGCGGGCCTGGCCGTGGCCGTGTGCCTGTACCTCGCGCTCGACCGCCTGCTCGGTGTGATCGCGCCGCGCGCGGCGGCGCTGCGGGGCGCGCGGTGAGCGCGCTCGCGGTCTCGAACGCGCTGCTGTGGGTGGCGGTCGCCGCGCTGTCGCTCGTGGTGCTGGCGCTGGCGCGCCAGCTCGGCGTGCTGCACGAGCGGATCACGCCGGTTGGCGCGCTGATGCTCGCAAAGGGCCTCAAGGTCGGCGAGCTCGCGCCCGAAGTCGCGGTCGCCGATCTCGACGGCCGTGCGCTCAGCGTCGGCGGGGCGCGCAGCGATGGCCGCTCGCTGCTCGTGATGTTCGTCTCGCCCACCTGTCCGGTCTGCAAGGCGCTGTTGCCGGTGCTGAAGTCGAGCCGCCGGTCCGAGCAGGGCTGGGCCGAGATCGTGCTGGCGAGCGACGGCGACCTCGCCGAGCAGCGGGCGTTCGTGCGTGAGCAGGGACTCGAATCGTTCCCGTACGTCGTCTCCGCGCCGCTCGGCATCAGCTACCAGGTCAGCCGCCTGCCGTTCGCGGTGCTGGTCGACGCGGACGGCGTGCTGCGCGCGCGCGGCATCATCAACTCCCGCGAGCATCTCGAGAGCCTGTTCGAGGCCAAGCGCCTGGGCGTCGCCTCGCTGCAGGATTATCTCGAGGAGCGCGCGAAGCAGGCGCACGGCTGACCGCGGCCGTCCCCATCCCGTGAGGCAATCCCCATGAAATGGCTAGACAGGTTCACCGAGGAGTCGGTCCGGGCGGTCGCACGGCGCAGCTCGCGCCGCAGCCTGCTCGCCGGCATCGGCGCGCTGTTTGTCGGAGCCGCTGCGTTGCCGCTGCTGCCGGTCGCTCGCGGCGCGGAGGCGAAGCCGGCGCCGGGGAAGAAGCCCGGCGGCGGCACCGCCGATCCCGGGGACCCGTCGGCCTGCGACTACTGGCGGCACTGCGCGATCGACGGCTTCCTGTGCGGCTGCTGCGGCGGTACGCAGGCGACCTGTCCCCCCGGCACTGAGATGTCGGCGATCACCTGGATCGGCACCTGCCACAACCCGGGCGACGGCAAGGACTACGTGATCTCGTACAACGATTGCTGCGGCAAGACGTCCTGCGGCCGCTGCTTCTGCAACCGCAACGAGCGCGACACGCCGCTCTACCAGCCGGGGCAGTCGAACGACTACAACTGGTGCGCCGGCAGCAGCCAGTCGAACATCCCGTACCACTGCTCGACGGCAAGGATCGTCGGCGCCGCCGAGTAGCCCCATGCCCGCCGGATCCTGGCCGCGACTGGCGCTGGCGACGCTCGTGCTGGCAGCGGCGCCCGCAATTGCCTACCAGCCGGCCGTCAACTTCCAGCTGCAGTGCATGGGCTGCCACCACGCGGACGGCGCGGGCGAGGACGGCCGGGTACCGTCCGTTCGCGGCACGCTGGTGCCGTTCTCGTCGTTCCCCGAGGGGCGCGACTTCGTGATGCGCGTGCCGGGCGTTGCGCAGGCACCGCTGGCGGACGCCGACGTCGCGGCGTTGCTGAACTGGATGGCGCGAAACCTCAGCGACGTGCCGCTGCCGGCGGATTTCGCCGACTACACCGCGAGCGAGGTCGCGGCGGCGCGGCATCGCCCGCTGCCGGCGGTGCGCACCCTGCGCCAGCAGCTGCTGGCGCGGATCGGCCGCTAACGCGGCCCGAGCGGACGACCGATGACAAGCTACGCGTACCGGCGCTACCCCTACCGGCGCCCGGCGGAACTCGACGGCGCGGCAGCGGCGCGCAGGCCGGTGCTGATCGTCGGCGCAGGCCCGGTCGGGCTTGCCGCGGCGATCGATCTTGCGCAGCACGGCATCCCGGTCGTGCTCGTCGACGACAACGACGTCGTCTCGGTCGGCAGCCGCGCAATCTGCTGGTCGAAGCGCTCGCTCGAGATCCTCGATCGGCTCGGACTCGGCGCGCGCATGATCGAGAAGGGCGTGACCTGGCAGGTTGGTCGCGTCTACCACGGCGAGCGCGAGCTCTACCGCTTCGACCTGCAGCCCGAAGGCGGCGACAAGATGCCGGCCTTCGTCAACCTGCAGCAGTACTACGTCGAGGAATACCTGATCGATCGCGCGCAGTCCCTCGGTGAGCGGATCGACCTGCGCTTCAAGCAGCGACTCGCCGCCGTGGAGCTGGTCGCGGATGGCGTGGAGGCAACGATAGAGACCCCGGACGGCACGTACCGGCTGGCGGCGGACTGGCTGATCGCCGCCGACGGCGCGCGCAGCGCGGTTCGGGCCCTGCTCGGCCTGCCCTTCGAGGGGCACACCTTCGAGGAGAAGTTCCTGATCGTCGATGTGCGCATCGACGCCGACTACCCGAGTGATCGCCGCTTCTGGTTCGAGCCGACGTTCGATCGGGGCGAGAGCGTGCTCATTCACCGCCAGCCCGACAACGTCTTCCGCATCGACTTTCAGCTCGGCTGGGACGCCGATCCGGAAGCCGAGCGGGACCCGGAGCGGGCGATGGCGCGCGTTCGCCGCGTGATTGGTCCCGACGTCCGCTGCGAGTACGAGTGGTCGTCGGTCTACACGTTCCGCTGCGCGCGGCTCGCGCGCTTCGTGCACGGCCGCGTGCTGTTCGCCGGCGACTCGGCGCACGTCGTCAGTCCGTTCGGCGCGCGCGGCGGCAACGGTGGCCTGCAGGACAGCGACAACCTGTGCTGGAAGCTCGCGGCGATCATCCGCGGCGAGGCCCCGACGGCACTGCTCGAGAGCTACGAACGTGAGCGCGGGCGCGGCGCCGACGAGAACATCCTGAATTCCAGCCGTACGACGACCTTCATGACGCCGAAGTCCCGCGCCGAACGGCTGTTGCGCGAGTCGGTGCTCGCGCTCGCACCGCAGTTCCCGTTCGCGCGCGCGCTCGTGAACTCGGGGCGCCTGTCGCGGCCATGCCCGCTGTGCGGGCTGCCCGGTTTCGCGGCGGATGACGGCTCGGTCGCCGGGCCGATGCGGCCGGGCATGCCGTGCGCGGACGGACCGCTGGTCGACGCTGCCGGGCGACCGGGCTGGCTGCTGGAGACGCTCGGGACCGACCCCGTGCTGCTGGCGTTCGCCGGCGACGATGCGACCGCGGTCCGGGCGGTGAGTGCGGCTGGGGAGGCCGGCATCCCGCGCCTGCGCGTCGTCGTCGTCGCCGAGCGGCCGCTGGTCGTCGCGGGCGCGACCGTGCGCGTCGACCGTGACGGCGTGGTGCGTGCGCGCTACGGTGGCGCCCCGGGTGTCAGCTACCTGATCCGGCCGGACCAGCACGTGCTCGGGCGCTGGCCACGGCCAACGGCCGCGGCGCTTGCCGCGGCGTGGCGGGCGTGCTTGCGAGGCGAGGCGGCATGAGCGGATTGCGGCGTGACGACGGCTTCGGTGGGCGCGGCGACGAGGTCTACGAACTGCTCGTCGCGGCGCACCGCGGGCTCAGCGACGAGCAGAGCGCGGCGCTCGCGACGCGGCTCGTGCTGCTGCTCGCCAACCAGGTCGGCGACCCCGACGTCGTCGCCGAGGCCATCGCGGCGGCCCGGACCAGCCTCGGACTCGACGCGCAGCCATCGACTAGGAGCGGACCATGACGAAGACCTTCGCATCCCAGGCGGACCTGGTCGAGAAGACGGTCAGCTTCGACCGGCTCTCCGACCACGCCTACGCGTACACCGCGCAGGGCGATCCGAACACCGGCATCGTGATCGGCGACGACGCGGTACTCGTCGTCGATACCCAGGCGACGCCGGTGATGGCGGCGGACGTGATCCGCAGGATCCGTACCGTCACCGACAAGCCGATCCGTTACGTGGTGCTGTCGCACTACCACGCGGTGCGCGTGCTCGGGGCGAGCGCCTACCGCGCGCAGGAGATCATCGCGAGCCGCGACACCTACGACCTGATCGTCGAGCGTGGTGCGGCCGACATGAAGAGCGAGATCGAGCGCTTCCCGCGCCTGTTTCGTGCGGTCGAGTCGGTGCCGGGCCTCACCTGGCCGACGCTCGTCTTCGAGCGTGCACTGACGCTCTGGCTGGGCAAGCTCGAGGTGCGGATCCTGCAGCTCGGCCGCGGCCACACCAAGGGTGACACCGTCGTCTGGCTGCCGGCGGAGCGCATCCTGTTTTCCGGCGACCTCGTCGAATTCGATGCGACCCCCTATGCCGGCGACTGCTACTTCGAGGACTGGCCGGCGACCCTCGATGCGCTGGCGGCGCTGCGGCCCGCCAAGCTCGTGCCGGGCCGGGGCGCGGCGCTGCAGACGCCCGAGGCGGTTGCGAGCGGCATCGCCGGGACGCGCGCATTCGTCGCGGAGCTGTACGCCAGCGTGCGGCGCGGCGTGGCGGCGGGCCTCGAGTTGCGTGCCGTGTACCAGTCGGCGATGGCGGAACTTCGGCCGCGCTACGGCCACTGGGTGATCTTCGATCACTGCATGCCGTTCGACGTCTCGCGCGCCTACGACGAGGCGACTCGCCACCGTGATCCGCGGATCTGGACCGCCGAGCGCGACCGCGAACTCTGGACCAGCCTCGAAGGCTGACGGATCGCCCCGGCCCGTGGGCGCGGCGCCCGGCTACCTGCTGCTGCACGGCCTCGCCGCCACGGGCGCGGTTTGGGCACCGCTCGCGGAGCGCGTGGGCGAGCGGGCAGCGTGGCTCGCGCCGGATCTCGCGGGCCACGGCTCGGCACCGAGGCTCGGGTCCTATACGCTCGAGTCGATGACTGCCGCGCTGCCGGCCCTGCCGCGCGCGCCCGGCGGCCTGATCGTCATCGGCCATTCGTTCGGTGGCTACGTGGCGGCGGCACTCGCCGACGGGCGCCTCGGCGTGCAGCCGCGCGCCGTGATCCTGCTGGGCACGAAGGTTGAATTCAGTGCGACCGACCGGGAACGCGCGGCGGACCTTGCCCGCCGGCCGGCGCGGCGCTTTGCGACCACCGCCGAGGCCGAGGCGCGCTACCGGCTCGTGGCCGGGCTCGATGAACGGATCGCGCCGGGATCCGCGTTGCTGGGGCGGGGCACCGTGGCGGAAGCCGGCGGCTTTCGCCTCGCGACCGATCCGGCGGTCCTCGCTGTCGAGGTGCCCTCGCTGCGCGGGCTGCTCGAGGCAGCCCGCTGCCCGGTGATCCTCGCGCGCGGCGAGCATGACGCGGTCGTCTCCAGCGCGCAGTTGCGCGCGATCGATCCGCAGTCGATCGACCTGGCCGGCGCCGGCCACAACGTCCATGTCGAGGATCCGGCAGCGGTCGCCGGGCTCGTCGAGCGCGCACTCGCGCGCGCGCAGCGCTCCGGAGTCGGACGATCCGCCCCGATGGCACGGTTGACATAATCCCACGCTAGGGTCATCGCTTGCCGGATCGCGCCACGCGACGACGCGTTCCGGCACGACCGTTGCGCTGGGTCCGGCGCCGGCGCATAGTCGGCCTCGTGAAAGCGGCAAACCCGTCGAAAGGCGGGGACGCAAAGCCTCCGGTCGTCGGAACGAACGTTCAACGATAGCGGGGTTGCCACCATCCGCCTCCCGGCACCCGGTTCCAGTGGTGCCGGTGAGGACGCGTAGCCGAGCCCGGTCCCCGGCGCTCGTATACAGGCAACTTCCCCCGCGACCGGAGCTGCACAGGTGGCCACGGGTATTGGGAGTTGTCCATGAAACAGAACGAAGACGGGTCGGCCGTGGGCTGGCACGTGACCGACGGGCAGCCGCAGCAGCTGCATGTGATCACGCTCTTGTCCTCGACCGCGCCGGTACCGCTGCAGGCGCCGAAGGCGCCGGAGCTCGCCGGCCTCGCCGTGTTCCGCTCCCGACGCCTCGAGGACGGTCGCGAGCGGTTCCGGCTGCACATCGGCTACTTCGCGTCGGCGAACGAGGCCGAGCAGGTGTTGGTGCTGGTACGCCGGCAGTTCCCCGCGGCGTTCGTCTCGCTCGCGCCGCAGTCGAACCTCGGCTCGCTCGAGGACACCGCGGTGGCGCGCTTCAGCATCCTGAAGCCGATCGAAGCGATGGCCGAGGCCGACATCCCGGCCGTGGAGCCGCCGCCGGCGCCGCCGACGGTGATGCCTCCGCCCATGCTGTCGCCCGCCGAGGCGGTCGCGGTGCTCCAGGCCTCGGACCCGGCACCGGTGCGTGTGGCGGCACCGGCGGTCACCGCGCCGGCAGCGCCCGCTCCGGCGGCAGCACCCGCGGCGAAGGCGGCGCAGCGCTATGCCGTCCAGCTCGTCTGGTCCAAGTCCGCCATCGATCTGGCGCAGATCCCGAGCCTCGCGATCTTCGCGGGCTACCTGATCTACGCGGTCGAGACCGAGGTCGGTGGCCGACGCATGTACGGCGTACGCCTCGGCTTCTACGCGGACGCCCTGTCCGCGCGGCTCGTGTCGCAGTACGTCCGCTCGGAGTTCAAGGGCGTCACGGTGATCCCGGTCAGCGAACGCGAGTTCACGCGGGCCTCCGGCGCGGCGATCCGCCTGTCAACCTCGCGCTCGAGCCGCGGCGGCTCGAGCGTCCGGCCACGCTGGCCCGCGGCGGCGGTAGCGGTCGACTACGTCGCCGCGGCGGCCTCGCTGTAGCCAAGACCTCGCGCCCGGCTCAGCGCGGCGTGTCGCCGCGCTCGAGCCGGGTGATCCGGTCGAGGATGATCGCGACCAGCACGATCGCGAGGCCTGCCTCGAACCCCATGCCGACCTGCACCGTGTTGAGCGCGCGCACGACCGGCACGCCGAGTCCGCCCGCGCCGACCAGCGCGGCGATCACCACCATCGACAGGCTCAGCATGATCCCCTGGGTGACGCCGGCGATGATCATCGGCGCCGCGCTCGGCAGCTCGACCTTGTAGAGCAGCTGCCAGCGCGTCGCACCGAACGCCTCGCCAGCTTCCACCAGGCTGCGTGGCACACCGTGGATGCCGAGGTGCGTGAGCCGGATCGGCGCCGGCAGCGCGAAGATCACGGTCGAGATCAGCGCCGGGACGACGCCGAGGCCGAACAGCACCAGAGTCGGGATCAGGTAGACGAACGTCGGCAGCGTCTGCATCAGGTCGAGCACCGGGCGCAACGCCGCGTGCAGCCGCGGCCGGCGGGCGGTCGCGATGCCCACGGGGACTCCGATCAGCGTGGCGGTGGTGGCCGCGACCAGCACGAGCGAGAGCGTCTCGAGCGTCTCGTGCCAGTAGCCCTGGTTCAGGATGAAGAGCAGCGCGACGGCGACGAACAGCGCCAGTCCCCACGACCGCTGCAGCCCCCAGGCGAGCAGCGCCAGCGCGGCGATCAGCGCCGCTGCCGGTATGGCTCCCAGCGCGCGGTTCATGCCGCCGACCATACCGTTGGCGGTCGCGGAAATGGCGCGGAACACCGCCGCACCGTGACCCTTGGTCCAGTCGATCGCCTGCGCGATCGCCTCGCCGACCGGGATCTTGTGCGCGGTCAGCAGTCGCTCGAAGGCGGCGCCGAGACCGGTGCGCTCGGTGCCGGCACGCTCGGTCCGTGGCGCGCGCCCGTCGAAGGTCGACACGCCCGCGAGCCAGGCGGACCAGGCCGGCGTGTGGCCGGCCAGCCACTTCGTCGCCGCCGCCTCCGGCGTCAGGTGGCCGTCGGTCATCGACAGCATGATCTCGCTCTCCGCGGCCGGCGTGAACTCGAGGTTGCGGAGCAGACGCGCGAGGTTCGGGCACTCGGCGAGCAGGCCGCGCCGGACCAGCGTGTGGACCGTCGCGCCGCCGAAATTCGGGCCGAAGAACGCGTCGCCGCCCGTCAGGTAGCGCAGCTCGAAGCGCAGGTTCATCGGGTGCGGGTCCCAGGCGAGGAACACGATCGGCCGTCGCTCGGCGTAGGCCCGCGCGACTTCCGCCAGCATGCCCTGTTCGCTCGACTCGACGAGGTGGAACGCGCCGAGCCCGAAGCCATCGCGCCGGATCATGTCCAGCACGTGGTGGTTGCCGATGTTGCCGGACTCGATGCCGTAGATCGTGTGCCCGAGTGGTTCGGCGAAGCGCTGGATGTCCGCGAAGTCACGCAGGCCCGCATCGTAGGCGTACTTCGGCACCGCGAGCGTGTACTTGGCACCGAGCAGGTTGGTGCGGACCTCCTCGACCGAGCCATCCTCGAGGTACGGCCGCCGGTCGTTGACCTGCGCCGGCATCCAGTTGCCGAGGAAGAGATCGATGTCGCCGGCCCGCATCGAGGCGAAGGTCACGGGCACCGAGAGGAGCGTGGTCTGCGGACGGTAGCCGAGGCCCTGCAGCACCTGCGAGGTCACCGCGGTCGTTGCGGTCACGTCGCTCCAGCCGACGTCCGCCATGCGCACGTTCCGGCAGCCTGCGGGCTCGCCGCCGGCGGCGCGAGCCGCGGGCGAGACGAGCGCGGCGAACGCGGCGAGCGCGAGCACGGCCGCGAGCAATAAGGTGCCCGCCGGGCTGCCGCGTTCAGTCCACGCGCGGGAAGCGTGCCATCGCCTCGAGGTCATTGAGTTCCTGGTCGTTGCGGATGTACAGCTTCGTCGCGTCGCGCAGCGGCTGGTGGTCCCAGGGCCGGAACTGCCCCTGGCGCAGTGCGCCGTACACGAAGTGCCGGCGACGCTGGCTCGCCAGCACCGCGCGGTGCACGTCCGGCAGCGACCAGCGTCGCTCGACCTCGGCACGGAAGGCAGCCACGAGCGCGGCCTGGTCGCCGCGGCCGGCGAGGTTCGTGCGCTCGTCCGGGTCGGCGACCAGGTCGTAGAGCTGGTCCGGATCGGCCGGGCAGTGCACGAACTTGTGCGGACCGCGGCGGATCATCACGACCGGGGCGATCGCCGACTCGCCGAGGTACTCGCCGAGCACCTCGTCGGCTGTGTCCGCGCCGGCGAGCGCCGGCACGAGGCTGCGGCCGTCGAGCGGGGCGGCGGGCTCGTCGAGACGTGCACCACCGAGCTCGGCGAGCGTCGGCAGCAGGTCCACCAGCGACGCCGAGCCGCGCACGCGGCGTGCGCGGAACCGGCCGGGCGCGTGCACGATCAGCGGGATGCGGCACGCCGGTTCGAAGAAGCTCATCTTGTACCAGAGGTCGCGCTCGCCCAGCATGTCGCCGTGGTCCGCGATCAGCAGCACCACCGTGTTCGAAGCCAGCCGCGCCTGCTCGAGCGTCGCGAGCAGCGCGCCGACCTGGTCGTCGACGTAGGAGATCGCGCCGTAGTAGGCACGCCGCGCCGCGCGGATCTGCGCTTCGGTCGGCGTCTGCTGCTCGAGCCCGATCACGTGCCGGATGCGGCGCGAGTGCGGGTCCTGGTCGGCCGGCGCGATGCGCACGCGCGGCATCTCGATCTCGTCGTCGCGATAGCGGTTCCAATACGGCTCCGGCACGGTGTACGGGTCGTGCGGGTGCGTCATCGACACGACCATGCAGAACGGCCGACGATCCTTGCCACGGGCGATGTCGAAGAGCTTCTGGCGCGCGGCGTAGACCACCTCGTCGTCGAAGTCGATCTGGTTCGTGCGCGTGCACGGGCCCGCCTGGGTCACCGAATCCATCGTGTGATACCAGCCGGGGCGCTCCGCGAATCGCGTCCAGTCCGGCGTCCACCCGAAATCCGACGGGTAGATGTCCGTGGTCAGGCGCTCCTCGAAGCCGTGCAGCTGGTCCGGGCCGCAGAAGTGCATCTTCCCGGAGAGCGAGGTCTGGTAGCCCGCCGCCCGCAGGTAATGGGCGAAGGTCGGCACGTCGGCCGAGAACTCGGCGGCGTTGTCGAACGCGCCGATGCGCGCGGGCAGCTGGCCGGCCATCATCGAGAAGCGCGACGGCGCGCACAGCGGGCTGTTGCAGTAGAAGGAGTCGAACACGACGCCGTCGCCGGCCAGGCGGTCGATGTGCGGCGTGCGCACCACGCGGTGCCCGTAGGCGGGCAGGGCGCCGGCCGTCAGCTGGTCGGCCATCAGGACGAGAAGGTTCGGCTGGTCTGGCATGGCAGTCTGCGGGCCCTCGGGAGGCGGCGATCCGCGACCATCCTCTCATGAATCCCGCGCGGTGCGGCCGCGGCGCCCGCCTATAATCCGGCGTTCAGCAACGGATTCGCGCATGCCGACCGACCCGATTCGAACCGCCCTGGTGACCGGCGCCGGCAGCCCCAGCGGCATCGGCCTGGCAACTGCCGCCGCCCTCGGCGCACAGGGCTATCGACTCGCCATCGCCTCGACCACGACGCGCATCCACGAACGAGTCCGCGAGCTGCGGTCCGCCGGATACGATGCCTCCGGCCACGTCGCGGACCTCTGCGTGCCGGCCGACGTCGAGCGGCTGCTGGCCGAGGTCGGCCCCGTCGACGCGCTGGTCAACAACGCCGGCATGGCCGTGCTTGGCAACCTCGACGCGCAGGTACCGCTCGCCTCGATGTCGCTCGACCTCTGGCAGCAGATCCTCGAGCGCAACCTCACCACCGCCTTCCTCGTGACCCGCGCCTGCCTGCCGGCGATGGCGCGGCGCGGCTGGGGCCGGATCGTGAACGTGTCATCGACCACCGGTGCGGTGGCCGGGGTCGCCAACGACAGCGCTTACGCCGCGGCCAAGGCAGCACTGCTCGGCATGACGCGCGCGCTGTGCCTCGAGGTGGCACGGCAGGGCATCACGGTGAACGCGGTGGCGCCGGGCTGGATCGCGACCGGGTCGCAGACGGCCGAAGAGGTTCGCGCCGGCGCCGCGAGCCCGCTCGGTCGCTCGGGGACGCCGGCCGAGGTCGCCGCGGCGATCGCGTTCCTGTGCTCCCCCGGTGCATCGTACGTGACCGGCCAGCTGCTGGTCGTCGACGGCGGCAACAGCGTGATCGAGAGCAAGGCATGACCGAAGCCACGCGCGCGGTGCTGGTGACCGGTGCGGCGGGCGGCATCGGCGGCGCCGTGGCGCGGCGTTTTGCGGCCAGCGGCTGGCGCGTGCTGCTGACCGACGTGGAGCCCGTCGCGCTCGCGGCCACGGCCGCCGCGTGCGGTGGCGCCGCGCACCGCGTCGTGGACCTGCGCTCGACGGCGCGCTGCCGCGAGCTCGTCGAGTGGGCGGCGGCGGAAGGCGGGCGGCTCGATGGCCTCGTGAATGCCGCCGGCGTCTGGCGCGAGGGCCCGGCGGCCACCACGACCGAGGCGGACTTCGACGTGGTGTTCGACGTCAACGTCAAGGGGCTGTACTTCACGACCGCCGCCGCGATCCCGTACCTCGCGCAGAGCGGCGGCTTCGTCGTGAACCTGTCGAGCGATGCGGGCATTCAGGGCAACACCGGCGCGGCAGCCTACTCGGCCTCGAAGGGTGCGGTCGCGCTGTTCACGAAGTCGCTGGCGCTCGAGCTCGCGCCGCAGGGCGTGCGCGTCAACGCGATCTGCCCCGGCGACGTGGCGAGTCCGATGCTCGAGTTCCAGGCGCATACCTATGGCGGCGGCGATCCGGCGGCATACTACGAGCGCTTGCTGTCCGGGTATCCGCAGGGACCGGGGCGGGCACGGTTCATCCGGCCCGAGGAGGTGGCGGCGCTGGTCGAGTTCCTGTCCCGGCCCGAGGCCGCGCCGATCACGGGAGCCACGCTGTCGATCGATTTCGGCTATTCCGCCGGCAAGTGACCGGCGGCCGGGGAGCTCCATGGCCAGACTGATTCCCTCGCCAACCCTCGTCGCCGCGGCCGGTACCCGGCCGAAGCGGATCGAAGAGTACGTCGGTCACCTCAACACGGGAACCGCCGTCGTCAGCATTGCGCACATGCGCAGCCCCGCAGGCTGGGTCGAGCCCGGCCAGCGGCCGGAGTTCGACGAGTACACACTGGTGCTGGCCGGCTGCCTGCGCGTCGAGTCCGAAAGCGACCCACCGCTCGACGTTCGCGCCGGCCAGGCAGTCATCACCCACGCCGGCGACTGGGTCCGCTACTCGACACCCGAGGCGGACGGCGCCGACTACGTGGCCGTGTGCCTGCCGGCCTTCTCCCCCACGACCGTCCACCGGGATCCGCCATGAGCACACGTCCGTCGCCGCTCACCCACCCTGCCGCCCGCGCCGCCGTCGCGACCCTGCTGCTTGCGATCGCCGGCCTCGCGAGCGCCGCGCCCGCCGCGGTGGCGGCGCCGGACCGCTACGGCGCGGCAGCCGCCGAGGAGATCCTGAAGGCAGGCGGCAACGCGATCGATGCTGCGATCGCGACCGGATTCGCGCTCGCGGTCAGCTACCCCGAGGCCGGTAACCTCGGTGGCGGCGGCTTCTCGACGATCGTGTTCGACGGCAAGCCCTATTTCCTCGACTATCGCGAGCGGGCGCCGGCGACGGCGAGCGCCGACATGTACCTCGACGCCCGTGGCGAGGTCGTGCCCGGAGCCAGCACCATCGGCAGCCGCGCGGCCGCCGTGCCGGGCACGGTGCGCGGGTTGTGGGAGCTGCACCGGCGCTTCGGCTCGCTGCCCTGGTCGCGCCTCGTCGCGCCGTCGATCCGCTTCGCGCGCGAGGGCTTCGTCGTCAGCGAGCAGCTCGAGCGGCGGGTCCACGAATCCGTGGCCGGGTTCGCCGGCCGCACCAACTTCGCGAGGTACTTCGCCGGCGTGCATGCCGGCCAGAAGCTCGCCCAGCCGGAGCTCGCCGCGACGCTGGAGCGGATCGCGGCGGAGGGCGTCAAGGGCTTCTACGGCGGACGTACCGCGGAGCTCGTCGTCGCGCAGATGCAGCGCGACCACGGCCTGATCACCGCGGCGGACCTGGCTGCCTACCACGCGAACTGGCGCGCGCCGCTCGAGACCCGCTGGGCCGGCTACGGCGTGATCACGGCGCCGCCGCCGAGTTCGGGGGGTATCGCGCTCGTGGCGCTGCTGAAGATGCGCGAGGACGCGGCGCCGCTGTTCAAGGGGGTGCCGCACAACTCGGCGCAGTACGTGCACCTCGTGGCCGAGATCGAGAAGCGCGTGTTCGCCGACCGGGCCGAGTACCTCGGCGACCCGGATTTCGTCGCGGTGCCGGTCGCCGCGCTCACCGACGAGGCCTACCTCGCGCGCCGCGCCCGCGAGATCAACCCCGAGGTCCCGTCCGCGACCCGCGGCGTGCAACCCGGTCTCGGTGCGCACCACAACACGACCCACTACTCCATCGTCGACCACGCCGGCAACGCGGTCTCGACCACCTACACGATCAACGACGACTTCGGCAACGGCGTCGTCGTCGAGGGCGCGGGCTTCCTGCTGAACAACGAGATGGACGACTTCTCGGTGAAGCCCGGCGTGCCGAACATCTTCGGCGTGGTCGGCGGCGCGGCCAACGCGATCGGGCCGCACAAGACCCCGCTGTCGTCGATGACGCCGACGATCCTGACGCGCGACGGCAAGGTTGCGCTCGTAATCGGCACGCCCGGCGGTTCGCGGATCTTCACGTGGGTGTTCCAGGTGATCGCCAACTGGCACGACTTCGGCATGCCGCTCAAGGAGGCGGTCGCCGCGGTGCGCGTGCACCACCAGCTGCTGCCGGAGAACCTGATCATCGAGGAGCCGTTCGGCCAGCTCGATGCCGCAACCAAGCGCGCACTCGAGGCGCGCGGATACCGCTTCGAGAACCCCGGCTGGGGCGGCGACATCGCCGCGATCGCCATCGGCCCGAAGGGCCCCGAGCCGGTCGCCGACCCCCGTGGCATCGGCGTCGGCCGCGTGATCCGCTGAACGTGGCGGGCTACTGTTCGATGCTGCCGCTGACGCCCCAGGTGTCGTTCAGCACGTAGCCCTGCGGCCAGGGGTCCTCGGGATCGACCGTGTACTGGTGCAGCCCGGTGATCCAGGCGCGACCTGCGATCGACGGCAGGATCGCCGGGCGACCCCCCACCAGCGTCTCGCCGAGGATCCGGCCGCGGAACTGCGAGCCGATCAGCGAGGCGTGGATCATCGCGTCGCCGACCTGCATCTGGCCACGCGCCCGCAGCACGGCCATCCGCGCCGCGGTGCCGGTCCCGGTGGGGCTGCGATCGGAGCGGCCGGGTGCCACGATGCAGGTGTTGGTCGTGACCGCACCGACGCCGGCGAACGGCCGGTGGATCTGCACGATCGAGACGCCGCGGATCGCGGGGTTCTCCGGATGCGCGACCGTGAGCTGCTCGCGCGCCGCGCGCCGCACCCGCTCGCCGAGCACCGCCAGCTCGCGCGCCTCGTCGGCGGCGACGCGGAATCCGAGCCGCGTGCCGTCGACCAGTGCGTAGAACATTCCGCCGTAGGCGATGTCCGCGCGCACGGTGCCCACGCCCTCCACCTCGAGCTCCGCATCGAGCCGCTCGACGAAGGCGGGCACGTTCTCGATCTCGACCATCACGCACTTGCCGTCGCGGCAGGTAGCCCGCGCGCGGACCGGACCCCCCGGCACCTCGATGCGCACGAGAGTTTCCGGCTCATGCATCGGCACGATGCCGGTCTCGAGCAGCACGGTCGCGATGCAGATCAGGTTCGACCCGGAGCTCGGCACGTACTCGGTCGGCTCCATGATGATCGCGCCCACCTGACAGTCCGGGTGCTTCGGCGGCACCAGCAGGTTGACGTGCCGGGCGACGCTGCCGCGCGGCTCGCACAGCAGCAGGCGCCTGATGTCGTCGTGGTCGCGACGCATGCGCTCCATCTGCTCGAACAGTGTCGCGCCCGCCGGTGGCAGCACGCCGCCGACGATCACGTCGCCGATTTCGCCCTCGGCATGGCAACCCACCACCGAAATGACCCGTCGCGCTCTCATCGTTCCCCCGCAGCCTTCCTCGACCAAGCCGGGTCGCGCGGTGCGCGGCGGCCGGGCCGACCGGCGGTTGGCGGTGCGGCCGCGTTGCCGTACCGTGGTGCCCCGCCGCTGTCGCCCTTGCCCTTGCCGTTGCCCTCGCCGGAGCCCGCCATGCAGATCGCCGTCGACATCAGTCTTTACCCGCTCACTGCCGGCTACCTCGCGCCGATCAAGTCGTTCATCGAGCGGCTCGGCGCGCACCCCGGGCTGGCGCTCGAGTACAACTCGATGAGCACCCAGGTGCGTGGCGACCTGGACGTCGTCTTCGACGCGCTGCGCCAGGAGGCCGCCGCGACCTTCGCCGGTCCCGATCGCGCGGTGCTGGTGCTCAAGGTGATCGGCGGTCCGCTGCCGGGCGGCTGAGCCGGCGCTCAGCCCTTGCCCGCACGGCCGCCCTCGAGCAGCGCCCGGATGGCGCTGAGCTCGCGCCGCAGGCCCTCGGTCTCGAGGCCCTGCTTGTAGCTCATCAGCACGAGCTTGACCGACACCAGGAACACGCCCGCCTCGAGCAGCAGGTCGTGCGTGAATCCGGTCGCGAACAGCGCGACGATGAACAGTACCAGCGTGATGCCGATCGTCAGGTACGAGCCGACGTCGAGGGCGGCTTGCTTCATGCGGGATTCTCCGGAGGGTGGCGTAGCGCGCGGACTAGAACTCGAGCTCGAGCGACGCGCACAGCCAGTCGAGCATCGGGCGCAGCACGCGGTACCGCGCCAGTAGCAGGCGCGGCAGGTCCGGGCGCAGCAGGTCGTCGTCGGCCAGCGCCGTCGACGCGACGAAGTCCTTGCGCTTCAGGTCCTCGAGCAGCGGATGGCCGCGGTCGTAGCCGCGCGGCGGGCGCGAGAGCGACTCGCCGTCGAGTTCGTACAGGCGACGGAAGCCCGGGCTGCGGGTCGCGCGGGTCCAGCTGCGCGGATTGTCCACCAGGAAGTCGCGCAGCCGCTTCAGCGTCGGTCCCTGCGGATGCCAGATGCCGCCGCCGGTGAAGCAGTGGCCGGGCTCGACGTGCAGGTAGATCACCGGCGCGTCCAGCCGGCCGAGCGCGGCGGTGCCGAGGCTGCCGCGGGCGGTGGCGCGCGTCGCGGCATGGTAGAAGCTCATGCCCGCGTGCGTCTTGTACGGCGTCTTGTCGCCGGAGAAGCGCGTGTCGCGGTGGATCCGGAACAGCGAGCCGCCGACCGGGCGCGCGCTCGCCACGAGCTCGGGGCTGATCGCCCGCAGCGGCGCCGCGAGATCCGCGATCAGGCGCAGGCACGGACCACGCACGTGCTGCTCGTACTCGTCCTTGTGGGCGTGGAACCACTCGCGGCGGTTGTTGCGCCGCAGGGACCGGAGGAACCGGAACGTGGCCTGCGTGAAATAGGGTTCAGGCCGTGCAGGCATGCGCGCTCCTCGCCGCCCGGCCCGGTGCCTGGCGTGCCGCGCATTGTCGGATGGAACGCGGCCCGGGGCCAGCCGCCGCGCGCTCAGCCGGCGGCGGGCCAGCGCTCGTTGCCGGCCCGCATCTGCGCGACCGGCAGGCGGATGTCGAACCGGTCGCGCAGCGCCGCGTCGGTGTCCTGCGCGATGTACGCCGGGTAGTGACTGCCGAGGATCTGGCGGACACGGGCACCGGCACCTTCCAGCAGGTCCGGCGAGCCGCGGTACTCCCAGTCGGCCAGCGAGGAGCGGTCGCCGAGGCGCGGGTAGAGGTACTCGGTCTGCATCAGCGACAGCGTCTGGGCGGCACCGAGGTAGTGGTTCGGCCCGAGCACCGTGCGCTCGATGACCTCGTACGACAGCGTCTCGTCGTTCACCTCGATGCCGCGCAGCGACCGCTGCACCGCGCCGATCAGGTCGTTGTCGAGCACCATCGCCTCGAGCGAGCAGCCCATCAGGCTGCCCATCATCCCGGCGCATTCGCAGATCATGTTGCTGCCGGAGAGTGCCGACAGCGCGATCGTCATGCCCTTCTCGTAACCCGCCTGGTAGTCCGGCCGCTTCGAGTCGGTCATGCCCGCAGCCACCACGCCCGGCAGGCCGAAGTGCCGCGCGATCTGTCCGGCGGCGGCCTGCAGAACGGCTTCCTCGCCGCCGCCGCCGGTGAAGGCACCGGTGCGCAGGTCCGAGACGAAGGTCCAGGGGCCGAAGTCGACCGGCCCGCCGGGATTGATCAGGTTCACGAGCACGACGATCGCGAGTGCCTCGGCGGTGCACTGCGCCAGCGCTCCGGCAAGGGCCGCCGGCGCGGTCGCCCCGGCCTGAGGGGCGCTGCAGGCGCTGACCGGCAGCCCGCGGCGCGCCGCCTCGCACAGCACCGCGGACGTGTCCGGCCCGAAGCGCAGCGGCGAGACGATGGGGCAGACGCCGATGGCGGCGAACGGCGCTCGCCGGAACGAACCCTCGCCGCCGAGCAGCGTATCCCACAGCGATTCCACCGCCGCGACGGTCGCGGGATCTGCGAGCGAGATGCTGAAGGGCTTGGTGGTGGCCGCGGCGCCGGCGTAGGCGATGTTCACCGAGTGCAGCAGCGCGTCCTCGCAGATGTCGGTCGCGACCACCTGCTGGCCGCAGAAGTCGATGTGCTCGAGGTAGTCACCCATCCGGAAAAAATCGTACAGATCCAGCAAGGTCGAGGGCCGGTAGCGGGTGGTGCCGGGCTCGACGAAGCGCACCGCTTCGCCGGACGTCGCGAAGTAGACCCGGTTGCCGCCGGAGCGAATGGTCCGCGCCGGGTCGCGGCCGTGGTAGACGATCTCGGCGGCGGCCTGCGCGACGATGTCCTCGACCAGGGCGCGGGGGAAGCAGAGCCGGCCGTGCTCGTTGAAGTGGCCGCCGCGGGCGAGGGCGTACTCGCGGATCTCGTCGGTGACCGCGCTCAGCCCGATGCCGGCGAGGATCGCGAGCGCCGTGTCCGCGATTCGTTCGAGATCGCGGGGCGAGAGCGGCGCGTAGGCGCCGCCCGGGAGTCCCGGTCGTACCGCGGCCGAGCGCTGCATCGAGCGCCGCTCGGCGAGCCGGGCGGCGCGTCCGCGAGCGGGTCGAGGGCCGGAGGCGGTGATCGAAGTCATGGTGGGCTCCCGTCGACGATACCTGGGAAATGAATGAACGTTCATTCAAAGCATACACATAACACACTGTTTTAGATATACTGATATGAGATGAATTCCGAAACTGCCGCCACAATGGCCGCCCCCCGACGCCCGGGACTCCGGCGCGACCGGCTTCGCCTCGAGCGCGAAAGGCGCCTGATCGAGGCAGCGCTCGAGAGCATCGCGACCCTCGGCCTGCGCGAGACCACGGTGCAGGTGGTGGCGCGCCGCGCCGGCATGGCGGTCGGGTCGATCAGCCAGTACTTCTCGAGCAAGGAGCACTTGCTCACCGCGTCGCTGCAGGCGCTGTCGGAAGAGTTCGAGGTGGCCGGTCGGGAGCGGCTCGCGACCGCGGGCAGCGACCCTGCGGTGCGCCTCGCCCGCTTCGTCGGCTGCTACTTCGACGCGCGTCTGTGCCAGCGCCGCAAGATCGCCGTATGGTTCGCGTTCTGGGGCGAGGTGAAGGCGCGGCCGCAGTACCGTGCCGTCTGCGATCAGTACGATCGCCGGCACGACGAGACGCTCGCGCAGCTGTGCGCGGCGCTCGAGGCGCCGGGCGCCGGACTCACGGCGTCGGCCGCCGCCAAGCTGATCGCCTCGACCTGCCATGGCCTCTGGCTCGAGTACCTCACCGGCCGCGACGGCCTCGGGCGCCGCGAACTCGCGGCGCTCGCCGGCGCCACGCTCGCCGCGCTCTACCCGGCACGGGCGGCGGCGCTCAGTCTCGCCGAGGCCGCGCCCGGCCGGGACCCGGGCGACTGAGAGTCGCGTCAGCCGCTGGTCGGATGCGCGCTCAGCGCGTGCAGGGTCGCGAGACGGCCGTTGCCGACCGAGGCCACTGCCTGGTCGAGGGCGCGTGCGGCGCAGCGCTGGTCCACCACGTCGCGGAACTGACCCGATTCGCACACCTGCCGCGAGGCGGTGCGCAGGCGCAGGTAGAGCGCCGACACCCCGGCATCGGCCTCGAGGTTGAGGTCGCCGAAGGCGACGCGCGCGGAGCGCGCGATCGGCGCCTCGTCGGCGAGCGCGGGGACGGCGAAGGCGAGGGCCGTCGCGCCGACGGCAGCCAGCAGGGCGAGGCGGGTATTCATGATGGTTCTCCTTGGTTTCGGGACAGGCCATGACGGCCGCACGCAGATGGGACGCGACCTCCGTCGCCGGGGTTGCGGCGGCTCGTCGCGCGTCGCCGGCGGCTCGTCGTGACGTGCGCGCCCGCGCCGCCTAGACTCGTTCGCGCCGGTGGCGGGTGCTCCCGGCGCGGAGGCCCGCAGTGAAGATCCTGGCGGTCACCAACATCAAGGGCGGCGTCGGCAAGACGACCACCGCCGTCAACCTCGCCTTCCTCGCGGCGGACGGCGGGCGCCGCACGCTGCTCTGGGATCTCGACGCCCAGGGTGCCGCGAGCTACCTGCTGCGTGCCGAGGTCGCGGAGCGGGTCACGGCGCGGCGACTGGCCGGCGGCGAGCGCGAACCTGCCGAGGCGATCGTCGCGAGCCCGTGGCCGCGACTCGACGTGCTGCCCGCCGATCCGTCGTACCGCAACTTCGACCTGCACCTTGCGGCGCGCAAGCGGCCGACCGAGCGCCTGCTGAAGATGAGCCGCTCGCTGCGCGACCGCTACGATCTGCTGCTGCTCGACTGCCCGCCGGGCATGTCGCTGCTCGGCGAGAACGTGCTGCGTGCGGCGGATGCGCTGCTCGTGCCGCTGGTCCCGAGCCCGCTGTCGCTGCGCATGCTCGCGCAGCTGCGCCACTTCGTCGCCGAGGAGGGCTGGTCGGACCTGCTGCTGCTGCCGTTCTTCTCGATGGTCGACGGGCGCCGCGCGCTGCACGCGGAGTTGATCGCCGCGACGCGCGCCGAGGTCCCGGACGTGCTCGCGACCGAGCTGCCGGACTGGAGCGAGATCGAGCGGATGGGTGCGAGGCGTGCGCCGCTCGCGGCGGTCGCGCCGCGTGGCGAGGCGGCGGCCCGCTACGCAGCGCTCTGGTCCGAGGTCCAGGCGCGGCTCGACGGCAGGACCGCGCTCGTCGCGGCGTCGCCTCCGGCGGTGGTGCCGGAACCCGCGCCGTGGCCACCGGGTCCGGCGCAGCGGCCGGCCGGCGCCGACGACGCGGTGCACTGACCGCGAGTCAGCGACCGCGGGTCAGCTAACGCGCGTCGGAGGCGCGAGCCGCACGATGCGGCAGTCGTAGAGCGGCCCGGCGGCGGAGCGATCCTCCGGCTCGACGCGCACCGTCACCTGCGACTTGCCGGCGGTGAGCGTCTCCGCGATCGGGTACTCGACTGCGAGGAACTTGCCCGGCGCATCGTGCGCGAGCCGCTGGGTCGCGAGCGGCGCACCGTCGACGCGGATCGAGAACGTCCGGGGCCGCTCCTCGCCCCAGTACGCCACGTGCAGCGCGAGCGGGCCCGGGCCGACCGCGAGCGCGAAGGCGAGGTGCCCGCCGCTGCGCGCGTCGCGGCCGCGCCGGCCGCGGTACAGCACCACGTTTGAGTTCGCGGCCTCGAGCGCGTGGGCGCGCTCCGACGGCTCCTCGCCGAACGCGATCGCATCGACGGTGCGGGCGTCGAGTGCCTCGAGCGCGTTCGCTTCGGCCGCGCGCTCGCGCCGCACCTCGAGCCATTGTGCATCGTCGAGGCGCCGCAGGTAGACGGCGCTGCGGCGGCGGTGCTGGGCGTGGAACGGGACCAGCGCCCAGTCGTGCGGCCGGCCGGCCGACAGCGTCCGGTAGCGACTTGTCGCCGCGTCGACCGGCTCGAGCCGCGCGAGTACGCCTGCGGCGACGAGCGCCGGTTCCTCGCCGTCGTACGGCTGCGAATCGGGTCCGAGGTCCGCGGCGAGCACCAGCGGCCCGCGCAGCACGGAGACCGACGCCGGATCGCCCGGCGCGGGCTCGAGGCGTGGCTCGAGGCCGAGCGTCAGCGTTGCCACGTCGCCCGCCCGCCAGCGCCGTTCGACGACGACGTAGCCTGCGCGGACCTGGCCGGGCACCGGCCGGCCGTTGACCGCGACCGAGCATGAGCCGCACCAGGCCGGCCGGCGCAGCGCCAGCGCGAAGCGCCGCGGCGCGGCGAGCCGGCGCAGCGTCAGCGTGATCCGGCCGTCGTCCGGGTACGCGGTCGTGAGCACGAGCTCGGCGTCGTGCTCGCGCCAGTCCAGCGTCGAGGGGATGTACAGGTTCACGTACAGCGTCGCGGCATCCTGCCAGTAGATCGAGTCGCCGTGCTTGGCGTGGCTTTCCATGCCGGTGCCGACGCAGCACCAGAACGAGCCGGTCGCTTCGGAGTATTCGCGCGCCGCGCCCGCACGCAGCGGGGTCATGTACGTGAACGCACCGGTCGCCGGGTCCTGCTGTGCGAGCACGTGATTGAGGTGCGCGCGCTCGTAGAAGTCGAACAGCCGCGCGTCGGGCTCGGCGGCGTAGAGCTCGCGCGTCAGCTTCAGCATGTTGTAGGTATTGCAGCCCTCGCAGGTCTGCTCGGTCAGGTAGCGCGTCGGCGAGCGCGGTGCCTGGAAGTACTCGCCGTCCGAGTTGCCGCCGATCACGTAGCTGTGGTCCCGCACCACCGCGTGCCAGAAGAACCGCGCGGTCGCTCGGTGGCGGGCCTCGCCGGTCAGTGCCGCAAGCCGCGCCAGTCCGATCAGCTTCGGTATCTGGGTGTTGGCGTGCAGGCCCGCCAGCTCGTCGCGCCCGGCAGCGAGCGGGTCGAGCACGCGGTGGTGATAGAGCCTTTCAGCGAGCGCCAGCCAGCGTCGCTCGCCGGTCCGCTCGTAGAGGTCGGCCAGGCTCTCGCTGATCCCGCCGTGTTCGCAGGCGAGCAGCGACTGCAGCTGCCCGGCGTCGAGACCCGCCAGCGAGCGCTCGAGGAATCCGGCGACACCCTCGGCGATCGCCACCGACTCGTGCAGTCCGCACAGCCGGTCGGCGTCGCGCAGCCCGGCGAGCAGCTTGTGCCAGTTGTAGAGCGGCACCCAGCAACCGTTGAGGTCGAACGGCTGCGCACGGATCTCGCCGCGCGAGACCTCGGCGAACAGCTCCTTGCCGTCGACCACGCTGCCGTCGGCGCGCCGCCGCGTGAAGCCGCCGACGTAGCCGTCGCCGTGAGCGCGCTGGCACGCCCCGAGTTCCGCCACCACGTAGGCGGCGCGCTCGGCCGGCTCGCGGTCGCCGGTCTGCGCGTGCAGCAGTGAGAGCGCGCTCAGCCAGTGACCGAGGGTGTGGCCGGCGATCGTCTCGGCCTCCCAGCCGCCGTAGGCCTCGGCCTTCGGGACGAGGCCCGCACCCCGGCGGTAGTTGTGCAGCAGCCGATCGGCGTCGAGGCTCAGCACGTAGCGGTGATTCGCCTCGAGCGCCTCGCGGTAACGCGACGGCAACAGCCGCACCTGCGCGAGCGGCAGCGGCCGGACCGCGGGCTCGGTCGCTACGCGCTCGAGCGCGCGCGCCGCGCGCCAGCGCCCGAGCAAGGCAGCGGCGGCCGTGAGCAGGAACTCGCGGCGTCCGAGGCGGAAAGCAGCGGGGATGCGGGCGGGATCTCGCACGGCGGCCTCCGTATACGGATCTTGCCTCAGTGGGCGGCCACCGGGGACGGCGGTCGACCGAGGATGTCCTCCGGCAATCGCGGCAGCCGCCCGCCGTGCGCGTAGCTGAGGCCGAAGCCGAGCGGGAAGAGCGGCCTGCGATCGCCGCGCGCGAACGGCTCGGCGGCGACCGTCCGTGGCCACGGGAAGGACAGGCGCCCGCGGAAATCGTGGCGCGGCTTGCCCTGTGAATCCCCGACCAGCACGTCCGCGATGCCCTCGCCCTCGGTGCCCGGCAGCCAGGCGGCGACGAAGGCGTCGCTGGCATTCAGCTCCGGGTTCACCCAGAGCGGACGCCCGGACAGGAACACCGCGACGCTTGGGATGCCGAGCCGGCGCAGGTACCGCAGTTGGGTGAGCGCGGCCCGCGAGCCGTACAGCGGCAGCTTGAGGTCGCCGGCACCTTCGGCGTAGGGGGGTTCGCCGAAGACGACGAACGCGACGTCGGGACGGCTGGCGGCGGGGTCCTCGGCGGCGTCGACGACGATGCCGCCGCCCGCGTCGATCGCGGCGCGGAGCCCGTCCTCGATCGTGGTGGCCTCCGGCAGGTCGGCCGGCAGCGTGTCCGCGCCCTGCCACGAGACGGTCCAGCCGCCGGTCTGCGCCCGCACGTCGCGTGCCGCCGCCCCCGTGATCAGCACGCGCGCCGACGCGCGCACCGGCAGCACGCCATCGTTTTTGAGCAGTACCAGCGACTCGCGCACCGCGACCCGCCCGAGCTCGTGCAGCTCGACCGGCGCGAGCAGGTCGAAGCGCCCCTCGAACGGCCGCTCGGGTGCGAACAGCCCCAGCCGCAGCTTGACCCGCAGGATCCGGCGCACCGCGTCGTCAAGCCGCGCCATCGGTATCTCTCCGGCGCGCACCGCCCGCAGCGTGTTCGCGTACAGCCCGCGCCAGCCAGAGGCGGCCATGAACATGTCGATGCCGGCGTTGAAAGCTGCGGTGCAGCGGCGCCGGGCACAGCCCGGTACCTGGCCGTGGCCATTCCAGTCGCCGATCACGAAGCCGTCGAAGCCCATCCGCTCCTTGAGCACGTCGGTGAGCAGCGCGCGGTTGCCGTGCATCTTCGCGCCCTGCCAGCTCGAGAACGACGCCATGACCGTGAGCACGCCCGCGCGGATCGCCGCCGCGTAGCCGGCGCCGTGCACGCGGACAAGCTCGGCCTCGTCGACCGTCGCATCGCCCTGGTCGACACCCTCGCGCGTCGCGCCGTCAGCGAGGAAGTGCTTGGCGGTCGCCGCGACGTGTCCCGACTGCAGGAGCCCGCCGGCACCCGGCGGGCCCTGCAGGCCCTCGATCATCGCGCTCGCATAGTCGCGAACCAGCGCCGGATCCTGGGAATAGCCTTCGTAGCTGCGGCCCCAGCGCACGTCCTGGGGTACCGCGAGCGTCGGTGCGAAGGTCCAGTCAAGCCCGGTCGCAGCCACCTGCTGCGCGGTGGCGGCGCCAATGCGGCGCACGAGCTCGGTGTCGTGCGCCGCGCCGAGCCCGACGTTGTGCGGAAACAGCACGGCGCCGATGATGTTGTTGTGGCCGTGCACGGCGTCGACGCCGAACAGCACCGGGATCGGCACGTGGCCAGGGCGCTCCTCGGTCGACACCGCGCGGAAGGCTCGCGCCAGCGCAAGCCAGGCCGCGGGCGGCGCCCGATCGTTTGCTCCGGGCCCGGAGTCGCCGCCGGCGAGCACCGAGCCGAGCGGGAACTGCCGCAGGTCGCCCGGCTCGAGCTGGGAGATGTCGGTCTGGATGACCTGGCCGACCTTCTCCTCGACGGACAGCCGCGCGAGGAGCTCGCCGACGCGGCGCTCGCCGTCGGCGTCGAGCCCGGTGGCATGCGTCGCGGCCGGCCAGGCCGCCGGATGCACCTTGCCGCCGGCCTGCACCGCGCCCGCGGCGAGCGCGAGCGCGGCGATCGCCGCATGGCACGCCGCCCGCAGCAGGCGGATGGAGCGCGTTCGGGCCGGGAGCTGCGCCATCGGCGTCTGGGCGGGCGGAGCGCGCGGCGCTCAGCGGCCGGTGTTCAGGAACCCGTTGACCACCGCGCCGACCTGCGCCGGCTGCTCCCAGAACGGATTGTGGCCGAGCTCGGCGAACAGCTTCACCTGCGCCTTCGGCAGCGCCGCACGCAGCGAACAGCGGTCCTTCGGCCCGAAGATCGGGTCCTTGCCGCCCCAGATCAGCAGCGTCGGCGCCTGCAGCCGCGGCAGCGTCTCCTGCAGCGCGAGCCCGGTGAGGCCCTGGTCGAGCACGGCCAGCCAGACGCGCAGCGGGATGCGCGCGGAGTCCTCGCGCTGGCGGCGGATGAAGTCGGCATCGACCGGGGTCGGCGAGCTCCACCACTCGATCATGAAGCGCGAGTTCGGGTCGAGCGGCTCCTGCAGCTTCAGGATCTCGCCGCGGAAGTCCATCGACGGCGGGGCGGCCTTGCCGCGCGGCGGCTCGCAGCCGTGGCGCGGACCACCGGAGGAGGACACGAGCACCACGCGGCGCGTGCGCTCGGGCCAGAACTCGGCGAAGGTCTGGGTGATGAAGCTGCCGAGAGAGTGGCCCACGACGTCCGCACGCTCGACGTGCAGCGCATCGAGCAGCAGCTTGATGTCGTAGGCGAAGTCGATCCGCGCGTAACAGCATTCGGGCTTCGCCGAGCTGCCGTGTCCGCGGATGTCGACGATGATCAGCCGCCACGATGGGTCGAGCGCCGGCACGAGCGGCGCCCAGTCGCGCGCGTTGTCCGTGAAGCCGTGGATCAGGACCACCGGCGGCCCGGCCGGGTTGCCCCATTCGACGTAGGCCATCGTCAGACCGTTGCCGAGCGTCAGGCTCTTGCGCGCATGATCGAAGGCATCGAGGTCGATGCCGAGCGGCGGCGCTGCCGCGCCGGTCGCGGCGGCGGCCGTCGCGCCAAGGCCGCCGGCGCCGAGCACGAACAGCGCGATCCACGGGACGAGTCGGGCGGGCATGGCACTCCTCCGCGGCAGGATCGCCGCCGGCACGGCGCGCAGTCTACCCGGTCCCGGGACCGCCGCGTCCTGCTCAGCGGACCGCGAGGCGCGGTCGCGCAATCGCGTCGACCTCCGCGGCGAGCACGTCGGCGCGGTTGTGCGGACCCTCACGGCCGCCGCGCCCGCCGGTGTAGAGCGCGAAGTGCTCCAGGTAGGACATGTTGAAGCCGTCCTCGATCTCGACCCGGCAGCGGGCGCCGGCCGGCGCCGCGAACACGAATCCCGTCGAGACGCCTTCCTCTCCCCGCGGCCGGTGCGGCATCACGAGCGTGCCCGATTCCGCCGCGGCGCCGCAGCGTGCGACCACGCGCTTGACCGCGGCCGTGATGCCGGTGTTCACCGGGCCGGCGTCGTTGAGGTAGCGCAGCACGAGGCGGTGCAGCCCGGGGGCCGTGGCGACGAACTCGAGCTCGAGGCGGTCGGACGGCGCGCCCCAGTCGCGCAGACCCTTCCGGCCGGCGCCGAGGTCCTCGGCCGAGTGGCCCGCGGCGCGCAGTGCCTCGCCGGCGGCGAGGTGCTGGTGATCGCTGCCCGGCAGGCAGCGCTCCCGGCCCGGCAACGAGACGAGTCCGCCGGCCGGGTCGCGCTGCACGACCCGATAACAGGCCATGCGACGCCGGTCGGGCGGGCGTTCGCGGAAGATGGCTGCGTCGCCGCTGCCGACTGTGACGCCGTCGCGCGAGACGATCCAGCCGGCGCCGGGTGCGAGGCCGGTGATCGAGAGCTCGACGCCGTCCGCCGAACGAGTCGCGGCGGCAATTTCCGGCGGCGGCGGCGCAAAGAGCCGCGCCCGCTCGATGGCGCTCAGCGCGTGCGGGTCGGCGACCGCCACCGTCCCGGACATGGTGCCGGCCGCCGGGCGCGCGACCAGCGCGACCTCGACGAGGCGCGGCCGGCCGCCCGAGTCGCGCGCCAGACTCGCGGGCAGCCGCAGCAGCGTACCGTCGCTCGCGACGCGACCGGCCTCCAGGACGTCGCCGTCGCGCCACGTCGCGGGCAGCTGGTAGTTCACCTCGAGCGCAACGCCGCCGACCGTCAGCGACCCGACGGCGATCCTGTCGCCCGGCGCGAAGTGGCGTCGCGCGAACGCGCCCGGGATCGAGGGCGCGATGGTCACTGCGCCTGGCACCGGCCGCAGCCCGAGGAGCTCGTGCACCACGCCGCTCCAGTAACCGGCGACCGACCAGAGCTGACGCGGAGAGGTGATCACCGGGCCGGAACGCGGTCCGTCGTCGAACGCGGTGCGCTGCGTGAGGAATTCGAAGTTCTCCATGTTCGAGAGCGACAGTGCCGCACCGCGCAGCAGCGATTCGGCGTAGGCATCCATCCTTCCCGGGTCGCGCAGTTCGCGCGCGGCGGCCAGGGCGTACGCGGTGACGAACGGCCAGACCGCGCGATTGTGGTAGATCGGCGGCTCCGGCTGCTGCGGTGCGATGACCGGCGGCCCGCCGGCTGCGAGCGAATAGCGCGCCAGCGCGGCCCGCGCCCGCGAGGCATCGGCGACGCCGCTCGTCACCGCGAGCGCGAGCGCGAGCAGATCGCTGCTCGCGACCGGCTCGAGGTCCGGGGCGAGGTAGCTCGCGTAGTCGTGCTCGGTGGGCCGCCAGAAGCGCGTCGCGATGCGCGTCTGCAGCGCGCGTGCCTCGTCGGCGAGCGCCGCCGCGTCGGGTTCGCCGGCGTCGCGCGCCAGCGCCGCGAGGTCCTGCAGGGCGAGGAAGTGGAGCACGTTGGTCGAAAGCGAGAACGACTCGCCGATCCAGGCCGTGTCGTCGCGCGTCCACGCCGGGTAGGTCTGCTCGCGCCAGTCGAGGAACGAGGTCTCGCCGCGGTACAGGCCGGCGCGCGGGTCGAAGGCGAAGGCGCGGTCCTGCGCGAGCGTGGCGCGCGCGATCCGGCGCAGCTCGCGGCCGGCCGCAGCGCCTGCGGGCGCGGGCAGCGCCGCGACCGCGGCACGCGCGGCGTGGATCCAGACCACGCGATCCGTGCTGATCGGCCAGCTGCCGCCGCTGCCGGTGTCCTGCGCGACCAGGCGCGCACCGTGGTCCGCGCCGGCGCGCGCCGCCGAGACCTTGAAGAGCAGCGAGGTCCAGGCGCGCTTCGCGTCCAGGTCGGCCAGCGCAAGGTCGGTCGAGTAGGACACGTCGCGCGTCCAGACGTACGGCCACTTCGCGCCTGTCTCGAAGCACACGCACGGGATCGGCCGCCCGTCAGCGAACGCGCCGTCGCGGATCTCGGTCACGCTGTCCTCGCCGGCCTCGGCGAGGGCGAGCGCGAAGGCGGCATCGAACAGGGCACTGTCGCTGCGCAGCCATGGTCCGCCGGCACGGCCGCCGACCTCGCGTGATCGGGTTGCGACGCCAGGCTCGCCGGACTCGAGCCGGAACCGCGCCGCGGGCTCGTCCGTCAGCCGCGTCGCCTCGACCCACCGGCCTTGCCACTCGAGCCGCTCGTGCGCGGGCGCCGCCGCCTGCGCCATCGCGACGTACGAGGCCGCGCTGCCCAGCAGCAGCGCGGCGAAGCGCCAACCTGCTCGTCTCATGCTTAAGGCCCCGTTCGCGACCGCTCGTTGCGGGGGCCGCGCGCCGCGTGCGACAGTGCCCGGCATTATGCGCCACGGCCTCGTCCTCGCCGCGTTCCTGCTGTTGCTCGCGCCGAGGTCGGACGGCGGCGACGGTGCGGGTGCTGCCGCGCCGCCGCCGGTGCTCGAGGCGCTGCGCTGGCGCCCGATCGGGCCGTTTCGCGGCGGCCGCGTGCTTGCCGTCGCCGGCGTGCCCGGCGAGCGCGAGCACTTCTACTTCGGCGCGGTGAACGGCGGCGTCTGGGAATCGCTGGACGCGGGGCGGACGTGGCAGCCGCGATTCGATGCGCAGCCGGTCGGCTCGATCGGGGCGCTCGCCGTGGCACCCGGCGCGCCGCGCACGCTGTACGTGGGTACCGGCGAGGCCGACATGCGCTCGAGCATCGCGCATGGCGACGGCGTCTATCGTTCCGACGACGGCGGCGCGAGCTGGCGCCACTTGGGGCTCGACCAGACGTTCCAGATCGGGCGGATCCTGGTGGACCCGCGCGACCCGGAGCGCGTCTACGTCGCGGCGCTCGGCCACGCCTACGGCCCGAACCCGGAGCGCGGCGTGTTCCGCTCGACCGACGGCGGCCGGCACTGGCAGCGCGTGCTCCATCGCGACGACGACACCGGCGCGATCGACCTCGCTTTCCGGCCGGGCGACCCGCGCGTGATCTACGCCGCGCTGTGGCAGACGCGGCGGCCGCCGTGGAGCGTCTACGCGCCCTCGAACGGCCCCGGCAGCGGGCTCTTCCGCTCGGACGACGGCGGCGACCGCTGGACGCCTGTCACCGGCCACGGCCTGCCGGATCGCGTGGGTCGCATCGGGCTCGCGGTCGCGCCGACCCGTCCCGACCGCGTCTATGCGGTGGTCGATGCTGCGGACGGCGGCCTCTACCGCTCGGACGACGCGGGCAAGAGCTGGAACCGCGTGTCGTCCGACGCGCGCCTCTGGCAGCGTGGCTGGTACTTCGGCGGCGTCACGGTCGACCCGCGCGACGCGGACGTGGTCTACGTCTGCAACACGGCGCTCTACCGGTCGGAGGACGGCGGCCGCACGTTCGCGCCGGTGAAGGGCGCGCCGGGGGGAGACGATTACCACGTCCTGTGGATCGACCCCGCGGATCCCGCGCGGCGCATGCTCGGCGTCGACCAGGGGGCGGTGGTGTCGCTCAACGGCGGCGTGAGCTGGAGCTCGTGGTTCAACCAGCCGACCGCGCAGCTCTACCACGTCGCGACCGATCAACAGTTTCCCTACTGGGTGTACGGCGCGCAGCAGGATTCGGGCGCGGCGGCCGTACCGAGCCGGACCGACTCGGTCGACGGCATCAACCTGACGCAGTTCCGCGAGCTCGTCGCCGGTGGCGAGAGCGACAACATCGCGCCCGATCCGAACGACCCCGACGTCCTGTTCGGCGGGCGCGTCGACCGCTTCGACCGGCGCACGCAGCAGACGCGCAGCGTCGACCCGACACTGGCCTATCCGGACCAGTACCGGGCGACCTGGACGCTGCCGCTCGTGTTCTCGAAGGCCGACCCCCGCGTCCTCTATTTCGCGAACCAGCGGCTGTTTCGCACCAGCGACGGCGGCAACCACTGGCGCGTGGTCAGCCCCGACCTGACGCGCACCGAGCTCAGCGTGCCGGCCAACCTCGATCCGGCGACCGCCGAGGACCACAACCACGTTGGCGATCGCCGTGGCGTCATCTACTCGATCGGTCCGTCGCCGCTCGCGGCCGCCGACCTGTGGGTCGGCACCGACGACGGGCTCGTGTGGCGCAGCGAGGACGACGGCGGCCACTGGCGCACCGTGACGCCATCGTCGCTGACGCCATGGTCGAAGGTCGCGGTCGTCGAGCCATCGCACTTCGACCGCACCCGGGCCTATCTCGCGGTGGACCGCCACCGGCTCGAGGACGACCGTCCCTACGTCTACGCGACGCGCGATGGCGGCGCGAGCTGGTCGCTGCGGGTCGCGGGGCTGCCGGCGGGCGAGCCGGTGAACGTGGTGCGCGAGGATCCGCGACGACCCGGGCTCCTGTACGCCGGGACCGAGCTTGGCGTCTACGTGTCGCTCGACGACGGCGCACGCTGGCAGCCGCTGCGCACCGGATTGCCGCCGACGTCGGTGCGCGACCTCGAGGTGCACGACGCCGACCTCGTGATCGCGACGCACGGCCGCGGCTTCTGGATTCTCGACGACGTCGCGCCGCTGCGTCAGTGGCGCGGCACGCCCGGTGCCGCGGGACTCTGGGTTGCCGACCCCACGCCGGCGGTGCGCTTCCGGCCGAGCGAGTTCACCGGCTCGCCGATGCCGCTCGATGAGCCGCGCGCGCCCAATCCGACCCCCGGCGCGGCACTCTACTATTACGTGCCGGCACCGGCGGGCGACGTCACGATCCGTATCGAAGATGCCGGGGGCCACCGGGTGCGCGAGTATTCGAGCGCGGCCCGGCCGGCGCGTGCCGCCGCACCCGACACAGCCCCCGAGTGGACGGTGGCGCCCGAAGTGCCGGGTACGACCGCCGGCCTGCACCGCTTCGTCTGGGACCTGCACTACGCCGCGAGTGCCGGACGCCTCGCCGCCGATCCCGCCGCGATTGGCGCCTGGGCGCCACCTGGCCGCTATTCGCTGCTCATCACGGCGGGCGGGCACTCGGAGCACCGCGAGCTCGAGCTGCGGCCCGACCCACGCGCTCGGGTCGAGCCGGCGGCATATGCGCAGCAGTTCACCGCGGCCACCCACGTCGACACCCTGCGCGGCGGGATCGCGGCGGCGACCCACGAGGCCACGATCCTGCACGGTGAGCTGCTGCGCGCCGCCGCGGTTCGCGACGCGTCCGTCGCAGCGGATCTGCGGCGGGCGGCGGAGGACCTGGTGCGGGTCACGGACCTGCGGCCAGGGGCGGACGCCCGCGCGGCGGCACGGCAGGAACCCGTCAAGCTCGACGGGCTGCGCGGTCTCGCGCTCGAGGGTGAGCGGCTGGCGCGAGCGGTCGACGGTGCGGACGGCGCACCCACCGAGGACGCCCAGACCGCGCTGGCGCACTTCACGGACGCGACCGAGCGCGCGCTGGCGTCCTGGGCGGCGCTCTGCGCGGGCGAACTTGCGCCGCTCAGCGGCCGCCTCGTCGCGGCTGGCGGCGTGCCGCTCAGTCTGCCGCCACCGCGCTGACGCGATGCGGACCCGGGCAGCCATCCTCTCGCGCGCGGGCCTGCCGCGACCCTATGCGACCTCGCGACCGCTCGAGATCGAGGAGATCGAGCTGGCCGAGCCGGGTCCCGGCGAGGTGCTGATCGCGGTGCGCGCCGCGGGCCTGTGCCACTCGGACCTCTCGGTCATCGACGGCAACCGACCGCGCCCGCTGCCGATGGCGCTCGGCCACGAGTGCGCGGGCGTCGTCGTCTCGCTGGGCGACGGAGTCACGGACCTGAGCGTCGGCGACCACGTCGTCGCGGCGTTCGTACCGAGCTGCCGCGCCTGTGGCCCGTGCCGCCAGGGCCGGCCGGCGCTGTGCGAGCCCGGCGCCGCGAGCAATTCCGCAGGCACGCTGCTCGGCGGCGCCCGCCGCCTGAGTCGCGGCGGTGCGGCGCTGCACCATCACCTCGGCGTCTCGGCGTTCGCCGACCACGCGGTACTGTCGCGCCGTTCGCTGGTGCGCGTCGATCCGACGCTGCGCTTCGAGGAGGCGGCGCTGTTCGGCTGCGCGGTCGTGACCGGCGTCGGTGCGGTCGTGAACACCGCCCAGCTGCACGCCGGTGCGAGCGTCGCGGTGGTGGGTCTCGGCGGCGTCGGACTCGCGGCGCTGCTCGGTGCGCGCGCGGCGGGCGCCGGCGAGGTGGTCGCGATCGACCTTGCTCCCGAGAAGCTCGCGCTCGCGCGCGAACTCGGTGCGACGCAGCTCGTAGCCGCCGGCGAACCGGACGTGGCCGAGCGGGTGCGCGAGCTCACGCACGGCGGCGTCGACGTTGCATTCGAGATGGCCGGTTCCGCGCGCGCGCTCGAGCTCGCCTTCACCGTCACCCGGCGTGGCGGCACGACCGTGTCGGCGGGGCTGGCGCCCCCTGCCGCGCGCCTCGCGCTCTCGCCCCTGACGCTGGTTGCGGAGGAGCGGACGCTGCGCGGCAGCTACCTCGGCAGCGCCGACCCGGCGCGCGACATCCCGCGCTACATCGGCTGGTTCCGCGAGGGCCGGCTGCCGGTGGACCGGCTGCTCTCCGCGCGACTGGCGCTCGGCGACATCAATCGCGGCTTCGACGAGCTCGCCGACGGTCGTGCGGTGCGGCAGATGATCGTCTTTTGAGCTGAGCGTCACGCCGTTGCGCGCGGCGCTTGAGGGCCGCGGCGCGCGGCGGTAGCTTAGGCGCCGATTTCTCCGCGCGACGCCGTCGCGCACCCAGCAGGTGGCGCCGTGCAGCCGAATCCCCTTCCTGACGGTCCGCTCCCGCAGATCGCCGCACTCGGGCTGATCATGGCCGGGCTCGGGCTGCTCGGCATGACCGCGGGCGATCTGCCGGGCATCGCCGAGCAGCTGGCTGCGCCGCGCTGGCTCATGGGCGTGATCGGCGGCGTGCTGTTCGGCTCCGGCTGGCAGGGCGGCAGGCGGGCCGGCGCTGCGTTGCGGCGCTCCCCGAGCTGGGTTCAACTCGTGGCCTTTGGGGCCGCCGGCATCGTGCTCGCGAAGCTGAGCGATATGACCCGCGCCGATGGTGGCGTCGGCGCCGCGCTGCAGAGCGGCGTGGCCGTCAACTCCGCGGCGCGGGTGCTGTTCGGGATCGGCATCGGGATCATCCTCGGCTGGGTCGCCTACGAAGGCTCCCGCGGCCGCCGGCCAGGACCGTAGCGCGGCCTCGGAACGCGGCTCAGAGCCCGAACCGGTCGCGCAGCCAACCGAGCAGCACCCCGCCAGCCACGCCGATCCGCCAGGCGGCGTGGAAGCGGATCCGCGGCACCGGCGTCACCGGCAGCGACAACTCCTCGAGCGGCAGGCCCTGCGCGGCGGCGGCGAGTTCCGCGCCGAGCGCGACGCCGAGCGCCACGCCGCGACCGCTGTAGCCGTGGCCGACCAGCAGGCCCGGCGACGGCGCGTGCAGGCGCGGGTAGAAGTCAGGCGTCAGTGCGAACTGCCCGTTCCACCAGTGCGTCCACTCGATCTCGCCGAGCACGGGCCACAGGCGCGCGGCGTACGAGGTCAGGTGCGCGTAGTCGGCGAGCGCCGGCGCCGGAGACTGGCGGCCGCGGCCGCCCATCAGCAGCCGACCCTCTGCGTCGCGCCGGTAGTAGACCGTGACGTTGCCGGCCTCGTAGACGACCTCGCGCCCCGGCAGCACCGACTCGCCCCGCGGCCCAAGCGGCGCGCTCGCCACGATCGAGCTGTAGATCGGAACGATGCTCGTCCGCAGCCCGGGCCACAGGTCGTCGGTGTAGCCGTCCGTCGCGAGGATTGCGCGCGCCGCGCGCACTGCGCCGGCCGCGGTGGCGACGCGCCAGCCACCGTCCGTGCGCTCGAGTCGCAGCGCGCGACTGCCGCCGCAGATCCGCGCGCCGGCGGCGATCGCGGCCGTCGCGAGGCCGCGTGCGAGCGCGAGGGGATTCACGGCTCCGCCGCGCGGATCGAAGGTCGCCGCGCGATAGTGTCCGGTGCCGGTCGCCGCCGCGACGCGCGCGGCATCCCAGAACTCCACGTCGATGCCGCGGCGCTGCCACTGCGCCGCCGACTCGCGCAGCGCCGCGACGTGCTTCGGCTGCCAGGTGGCGCGCAGCGTGCCGCCACGCACGGCCTCGCAGCGGATCGCGTGCCGGTCGATGAGTGCGAACAGTCGCTCCGGCGCGGCACTCGCGAGGCTTACCAGGCGCGGCCCGTGCACCGGACCGAGGCGGCGCTCGACCGCATCCGGCTCGTGCTTGAGGCCGGCGTTCACCTGGCCGCCGTTGCGGCCGGCGGCACCCCAGCCGGGCTCGTGCGCCTCGAGCACCAGCACGCGCCGTCCCGCCTCGGCGAGCTGCAGCGCGGCGGACAGCCCGGTAAAGCCGGCGCCCACCACCACCACGTCGGCGTCGGCGTCCCCGGCGAGCGGCGGCGCGGCGGGGCCTGGTGGCGCGCTGCGGGGATACAGGCCGCGCGGCAGCTCGTGCTCGAGCGGGTCCGTCACGGCCGCATTGCGCCGCGCGCACCGAGCGCGAACGCCGACAGCACGCTCGCGAGCACCGCGCTAGCGACCAGCAGCAGCAGCGTGCGCGCGTAGTTGCCGGTGAGGTCGAACACCCGGCCCGCGACGATCGCCGACAGCCAGAGCGTGCCGAGCTCGACGCAGTACCAGACGCTGTAGAGGTGATCGACGTTGACGTGCGGGAACCGCTCGCGCATCAGCTTGACGAAGAAGATGTCCGAGCCGCCGATCATGACGCCGAAGAACGCCGCGTACACGGCGAGCCCGGTGGTCGACGGCGCGAGGCAGACGCTCAGCATCGCCGCCGCGCCGACGAGCAGGGCTAGGTGGACGACCACGGCGACGCGCCGCAGCGGCTGGTGGTCGGCGAGCCAGCCGGTCGCGAGCCCGCCGATCGCCGCGAAGAGCGCCGTCGAGCCGAGCACGACCGAGGAGAACCCGGCGCTGTAGCCCGCCGCCTGCACGATCGCATCCTGGTGGGTCAGCACGCCGCCATAGGTCAGGTAGAAGCACACGGTCGCCGCTGCGATCAGCCACAGCAGCGGCGCACCGAGCAGGTCGCGCAACCGGCCTTCCGGCGCGGCCGCGGGGGCCTGCGCCGCGGTTCTCGCCGGCACCGCCGTCGTCGCCGGCAGCGGATCGCCGTCGAGTCCGAGCCCGAGCTCCGCGGGTCCGTGGATGCGCATGACCCAGACCACCGGGCCAAGCGCCACCACGAGCAGCGCCATGCCGAGCGCCACGCACGCGCCGCGCCAGCCGTGGTGCTGGATGATCCACTCCGCGACCGGCGCGAGCAGCATGCCGCCGATGTGCCAGCCCGCCCAGGCGATGCCGAGCGCCAGCCCGAAGCGCCGCGCGAACCAGCGCGCGATCGTGACCGGGATCGTGACTGCGAAGAGAATCTTGCCGAGGCCCATCGCCGCGCGCAGCAGGTACATCTGCGGCAGCGTCGATACGGTAGCGAGCGCGAGCACGCAGACCGCCTCGAGCACGATGCCGGTGGCGAGCAGGCGCGCGATGCCGAAGCGGCGCATCGCCACGCCGCCGACGACCAGCAGCGGCGCGCTCAGCCAGAACGCCGAGACGATGCCGCCGGTCGCCGCGCGGCTCCAGCCGAACTCCTGGGTCAGCGGCGTGACGAACAGCACGAAGCAGTACAGCCCGCCGCCGTAGACCAGGAACCCGGCCACGAACAGTGCCGCGAGTACCTTCCAGCCGTAGTAGAGACGCGGCGGGGACGAGGGGATCGCGGCAGCCATGCGGTCCGGGAGTATCGCGTGCCGGCCGCGCCGGGTCCATGGGCCGGGCGGCCCGCCACTGACGGGCGCGGGCGGGCTGTGGCAGACTAGCGGCGCACACAGGCCGGGGGGGACAGACGCATGTGGCGGAGTGCGCGGGGAGCGTGGCTCGCACTCGTGATGGCCGGTGCCGCGAACGCGGCACCGCCGCCGCCGCTGCAGGCGGAGCACCTCGTGCTCGCGCGCCTGCCGGCGCCGTCGCCCCACTGGCTGTGGGTCTACGACGAGGCGAACAACAACGAAACGGACATGCGGCTCTATCTGTACGACGGCGACAGCCATCGCCAACTCGGGCAGATCGACGCCGGCTACTACCCGTCGCCCGCGTTTTCGCCGGACGGCAAGACCACCGCGGTCGCGACCACCTACTTCGCGCGCGGCAGCCACGGCGCGCGCACCGACGTCGTCGAGTTCACCGACAATGCCACCTTGTCGGTCTCCGGCGAGATCGTGCTGCCGCCGAAGCACGCGCAGGCGATACCGCTCTACGGCGCGGGCTACAGCGCCGACGCGAAGTTCCTGTACGTGCTGAGCCTGAACCCGGCGGCCGCGTTCACGGTGGTGGATCTCGCCAAGCGCGCGGTCGCCGGCGAGATCGACACCGACGGCTGCGTGCTCGTGATCCCGTCGGCACCGCACCGCGTCTCGTCGCTGTGCGAGAGCGGCCGGATGCTGACGGTGACCCTCGACGACGCCGGGCATGAGGCGTCGCGCAAGCTCTCGGCGCCGTTCTTCAGCGTCGACAAGGACCCGATCTTCGTGCAGGGCATGAACACCGCGAGCGGCATCGCGTTCCTGTCCTTCCTCGGCGACGTCTACGGGGTCGACCTCGGCGCGGCCGAGCCGCAGTTCGCGCCCGTCTGGGCGACGACGACGGCGGCCGAGCGCGGCAAATGGCGCCCCGGCGGCTCGCAGGTCGGCGCCTGGAACTCGCGTACCGGCCGGCTGTACGTGCCGATGCATCTCGGCGGCCCGGGCTCGCACAAGATCGGCGGCACCGAGGTCTGGGTGTTCGACACCGCGACGCACCGCCGCGTCGGCCGCTGGCCGATCGACGTCAAGAAGTACGGCAGCACGCAGGCGATCCAGGTCTCGCAGGACGACCGTCCGCTGCTGTTCATCGCCACCGACACGTCGTATCTCCTGACCTTGGATGCGGCCAGTGGTCGCCTCCTGCACGCCGAACCGAAGATGGGGCAGTCGCCGTGGTACCTGTTCAACCCGTAACCATGCAAGAGCGCCTCGACCGGCTCGCGGAGCGCGCCGCGCGCGGGCTCGCGCGCCACACCTCGCGGCGTGGCTTCCTGTCGGCGTTCGGCCGGGTGCTGACCGGCGCGGCGCTCGTGCCGTTGCTGCCCGTGATGCGCGGCTCGCAGGCACAGGCCGCGGAGCACGCCGCCAAGGCCAAGGCCGAGACCACCGACCCGAACAGCTGCGAGTACTGGAAGTTCTGCGCGATCGACGGCTTCCTGTGCGGCTGCTGCGGCGGCAGTTCCTCGAGCTGCCCGCCCGGCACCCAACAGTCGCCGATCACCTGGATCGGCACCTGCCACAATCCGGCGGACGGCCGCGACTACATCATGTCGTACAACGACTGCTGCGGTAAGACGAGCTGCGGCAGCTGCTTCTGCAACCGCAACGAGGGCGAGAAGCCGATGTACCGGCTCTCGCTGAACAACGACGTCAACTGGTGCATGGCGAACGACAACCCGAACTACCACTGTTCGGTGTCGGTCGTGCTGGGCGTCGCGGGCAAGTGATGTCGGCCCGGCGCGGTTCCGCGGCCGCCGCGGTCGTCGTCGCGCTGCTGGCCGCGGTCACCGCGCGGGCGGCGGACGGGCCGCGCTTCACCGAGGGCGCCGCCACCTTCCAGGCGAACTGCGCGGTCTGCCACCGGGCGAACGGCGCAGGCACCCCGGGGCTCGCACCGCCGCTCACCGAGTTTCCGGCGCGCTTCGCCGCGCTCGCCGAGGGCCGACGGCAGCTGGCGATGACGGTGCTGTACGGGATGTTCGGCGACATCGTCGTCGGCGAGCGTCACTACAACTTCAAGATGCCCGAGTTCACGCAGTTCGACGACGCGACGTTGGCCGCGGCTCTGAACTTCGTCGTCTTCGACATCGCGCACGCGCCGGAATCGACCGCGGTGCTGACGCCCGCCGACGTCGCGGCGGAGCGCAAGCAGGCCGTCGACGGCAGCGCCGTGCGTGAGCACCGCGCGGCCGTGGTTGCCGCGCTGCCGCCGTGAGCGCCGGCGGCGCCGTTTGGGCCGGCGCCGGGCTGCTGCTCGCGACCGCGTTCCCGGCTGCGGCGCTCGATCGACCCGAATCGGCTGACGTCGCGCAGAACTACGTGCTGTTCTGCGGTGGCTGCCACGGGCTCGACGGCGCCGGCGTCCGGCACCGGGTGCCGGCGCTGCGCGACACCGTCGGCCGCTTCCTGCGCGCCGACGGCGGCCGCGAATTGCTGCTGCGCTTCCCCGGCGTCACGAACTCCCAGCTGTCCGACGCCGGGCTCGCCGCCGTGATGAACTGGTGTGTCGCCCGCTTCGGCGGCGATGACCGGTCCGCCGCGCCGGCCCCGTACACGGCCGCGGAGGTGCGCGCGGCCCGGTCCGAGCCGCTGCTGAACGTGCGCGTCAGTCGCGCGGCGTTCATGCGCCGCGCCGGGGTGCCCGCCGACGAGGCCGGCGAGTACTAGCCGGCGCGCCACGAGCCTGCCTCGACCGTCCGGAGGGTCGCGCGATGCCGGTCGAACGTCGCTTCCGAGCCTGCCCGCTGTGCGAGGCCATCTGCGGTCTCGAGTTCCGCAGCGAGGACGGCCGGCTGACCGGGATCCGCGGCGACGCGCAGGACCCGTTCAGCCGCGGGCACGTCTGCCCGAAGGGCAACGCGATCCTCGATCTCGAGGCCGACCCCGACCGGCTGCGCCGGCCACTGCGGCGGCGCGGCGCGGACTGGGAGGAGATCGGCTGGGACGAGGCCTTCGCCGAGGCGGGAGCGCAGCTCGCGCGACTGCAGCAAGCGCACGGCGCGGAGGCGGTCGGCGCGTACCTCGGCAACCCGGTGGTGCACCACTTCGGCCACTTCGCGTATCTGCCGTCGCTGCTGCGGCTGATCCGCAGCAAGAACATCTACTCCGCTTCCTCGGTCGACCAGTGGCCGCACCAGCTGGTCGCCTTCGCGATGTACGGCCACCAGCTGCTGCTGCCGGTGCCGGACGTCGATCGCACCGACTGGATGCTGATGCTCGGCGCGAACCCGGTGGCCTCGAACGGCAGCCTGATGACCGCGCCGGGCATCGAGCGGCGCCTCGCGGCGCTGACGAAGCGCGGCCGGCTGGTGGTCGTCGATCCGCGGCGCAGCGAGACCGCCGAGCTGGCGAGCGAGCATGTCGCGATCCGGCCCGGCACCGACCTGTGGTTCCTGCTCGCGCTGCTCGCCGAATTGCGGGCGCTCGGTGCACCGCGCACCGCCGGCTACGAGGGACGTCTCGCCGGGCTCGACGCGGCGCTGACCGCGACTGCGGGCGTCACCGCCGAGGAGGGCCAGGCACGCAGCGGCGTGCCGGCGGCGACCATCCGGCGCCTCGCCCGCGAGCTGCTCGCGGCACCACGGGCCTGCGTGTACGGCCGCATGGGACTGTCGACGCAGCGCCACGGCACGCTCTGCCAGTGGCTGGTACAGCTGGTGAACCTCTGCGCCGGCCACCTCGACCGGCCGGGCGGCATGCTGCCGGCAGATCCGGTGATGCCGGTCACCGGGCCCGGCACGTCGCGGGGCCACCGCGACCGCTGGCGCAGCCGCGTGCGCGGGCTGCCGGAGTTTTCCGGCGAGCTGCCGGTCGCGGCGCTGGCCGAGGAGATCCTGACCCCGGGCGAGGGGCAGATCCGCGGGCTGCTGAGCTGCGCCGGCAATCCGGTGCTGTCGACGCCGGCCGGTGCCGCGCTCGACGCGGCGCTCGCGACGCTCGACTACTACGTCGCGATCGACATCTACCTGAACGAGTCGACGCGGCACGCGCACCTGATCCTGCCGCCGGCCTCGCCGTTGACGCAGCACCACTACGACACCGTGTTCAGCGGCTTCGCCGTCCGCCGCGTGGCTCGCCTGAACGCACCGCTGCGGGCACGCGCGGCCGACGAGCGGGGCGACTGGGAGATCGTCAACGGGCTCGCCGTTGCCTACGCGGCGGCGGCCGGCAAGCCGTGGAACCCGCTGCCCGAGCCGCGCGCCCTGATCGCCGCGGGGCTCGCGCGCGGCACGAGCGGCATCGACCTCGCCGCGCTCGAGGCGGCGCCGCATGGCCTCGATCTCGGCCCGCTCGAGCCATCGCTGCTGCGGCGCCTCGAGACCGCGAGCGGCGCGATCGACTGTGCGCCGGAGTTCCTGGTCGCGGAGCTTGCGCGCGTGCGCGCCGCGCCCGCGGCGACCGCGCTGCCTGGCGAACTGGCGCTGATCGGCCGGCGGCACGTGCGCAGCAACAACTCCTGGATGCACAACGCGCCGCGGCTCGTGAAGGGCAAGCCGCGTCACGAGCTGCATGTCCACCCGAGCGACCTCGCCGCGCGCGGGCTCGCCGACGGCGACCGCGTCCGCCTGCGCTCGCGCACCGGCACGGTCGAGGTCGAGGCGCGGGCCAGCGAGGCCCTGCTGCCCGGCGTCGTCTGCCTGCCGCACGGCTTCGGCCACGCCCGCAGCGGCACACGGCTCGCGCGTGCCCGCACCGTCGCGGGGCCGAGCTACAACGACCTGACCGACCCGCGGCACCTCGACGGCGCGAGCGGCAACGCCGCGCTCAACGGCACCGCAGTCACGCTCGAGCGGATCAGCGGCTGACCCAGCCGGCGTCGGCCGCCGTCAGCCGGTAGCAGGGCTCGACGACGCCGGTCGGCGGGTAGTACTCGTCGTGCGTATAGCGGAAGCCGAGCGACAGCAGGATGCGGCGCGAGGGCTCGTTTTCCGGGTGATGACCGGCGTACAGCGCCGCGGCGCCGAGGCGCCCGAAGGCGTCGCCGATCACGAGCGGCGCGATCTCGCGGACGTAGCCGCAGCCCCAGTGGGCGCGCCGCAGGTGGTAGCCGAACTCGAGCACCGGTCCCTCCGGCCGGTGCGGCGCGACGCCGCAGCAACCGACGTGCTCGCCGGTGTCGAGCCGGTACAGCGGCCAGTACTGCATCGCATGCCGGGCGTAGCGCTCGAGCTCGCGCTCGAGCCGCGCCGCGACCTCCGCGGGCGTGAACGGTCCGCCCATGAAGCGCGCGACGTCCGGATCGCCCCAGAGCCCGAGTGCGCGGCCGAGGTCCTCGCGCTGCCAGGTGCCGACGCCGAGCCGCGCGGAGCGCAGCCGGTAGCCCGCCGGCGACACCGCTACGGCACGAGGCGCGGCGGCACGCGCGCGTGGCTCGCGCGCTCGTAGGCGGCTGCGGCGAGCAGCAGCACGCCGTCGCGGTCGCGGGGCGCGACGAGCGCGAGCCCGACCGGCAGCCCGCGGACGAGCCCGGCCGGCACCGTCAGGCTCGGATAGCCGGCGATCGCCGCGCAGTTCGCGATCGAGGGCCAGCCGCCCGGGTCGCTGCGGTCGCCCCAGACGCTGTCGATGCGCTCGGCGGGCCCGTTGCACGGCGCGAGCAGGAGCTCGACGTCGCGCGCGAACAGCGCCGCGAGCCCCTCGGTGTCGGCGCCGCGAGCGAGCTTCGCGAGGGCGTCGCGATAGGCAGGCGCCTCCAGCCCGCCGTGCGTCTCGGCCGACTCGAACAGCTCCTGCCCGAAGAGCGCGAGCTCCGCCGCGGAATCGCCGCGGTTGAAAGCGATCAGGTCCGCGAGCGTGCGCGCCGGCGAGCGCCCGGGCGCGAGCGCCGCGAGGTAGTGGTTGATCGCGTCCTTGAATTCCGTCAGCAGGGCCTCCTGCTCGGCGCCGTCGAGATCCTCCATGATCGCCGGAGGCTCGAGGTCGGCGAGCACCGCGCCCTCGGCCGCGAACACGGCCCGCGCATCCGCGTAGAGCCGTGCCACCTCCGGGTGCGCGGAGCCCGGCAGCGGCAGCACGCCGACGCGCAGTCCGCGCAGCCGGAAACTCCCGAGCGAGGGCTCGTGGCGACCGTAGCCGAGCGGTCGCTCGGCGATGACGCCGGCGAGCAGCGCGGCGTCCGCCACCGTGCGCGCCATCGGACCGGCCGTGTCCTGGCGCGGCGAAAGCGGCACGATGCCCTGGCCGCTGACCAGGCCGACGGTCGGCTTGAGGCCGACGAGCCCGTTCACCGAGGCCGGCGCGAGGATCGAGCCGTTGGTCTCGGTGCCGATCGCGGCCGCGCACAGGCTCGCCGCCGCGGCGACCGCGGAACCCGCACTCGAGCCCGACGGGCTGCGGTCCGGCGCGTAGGCGTTGCGGGTCTGGCCGCCGACCGCGCTCCAGCCGCTGGTCGAGTGCGTCGAGCGGAAGTTCGCCCACTCGCTGAGGTTGGCCTTGCCGAGCACGACGGCGCCCGCCGCGCGCAGGCGCGAGACCAGCGGCGCATCCGTGGGACTGCGCGAGGCGGCGAGCGCGCGCGAGCCGGCCGTGGTCGGCAGCGGGTCGGCCGTCTCGACGTTGTCCTTGATCAGCAGCGGAATGCCGTGCAGCGGCCCGCGGATGCGTCCCGCGCGTCGCTCCTGGTCGAGCGCGCGCGCCGCGCCGAGCGCGTCGGGGTTGATCGCCAGCACGGCGTGCAGGGAGGGTCCTGCGCGGTCGAGCCGGTCGATGCGCTCGAGGTACGCGCCCGTCAGCGCGACTGAGGTCAGCTCGCCACGAGCGAGGTCGCGCTGCAGGTCCGCGATCGAGCGCTCCGCGACGTCGATGCCAGGGGCAGCGGCGCCGATCGCGGCGGCGGGCGTGCCGAGCGCGGACAGTGCGCCGACGGCGTGGAGGAGCTCGCGACGGTTCATGGGGCCTCCCGGGGTGGGGTGTCAGCTGCGCAGGTAGCTCGCGCCATTGACGTCGAGGATGCCGCCGGTCATTGCCGGCGGCGCATCGAGTGCACAGTAGGTGACCGCGGCCGCGACCTCGGCTGCCTGGCTGACGCGGCCGAGCGGGTGCTGCGCGAGGATCGCCGGGCCATCCGCGCCGGCGAGGTGCGGGCGCGCCATCTCGGTCTCGACCCAGCCCGGCGCGATGGCAAAGACGTACACCTGCCGTGACGCGACCGCCTGCGCGAGTGACTGGCCGAGCGCGTTGAGGCCCGCCTTGCTCGCGCCGTAGGCGGGCGCGCCGGGCTCGCCACGGAACGCACCGCGCGAGGACACGTTCACGAGCCGGCCGCGACCGAAGGTCCCGGCGAGCGGCTCGGCGCGCCCGGCCATGGTCTGGACCGCGAGCAGCGAGAGGTTGGCGGGACCGATCAGGTTGACCGCGAGCGTGCGCTGCCAGGTCGAGCGCCAGTGGTCGTACGTCGAGCGCAACGGCGGATGGTCGAGGTAGACGCCGGCGTTGTTCACCAGGACGTCGACCGCGCCGAGCCGCCCGGCGACTTCGTCCCACAGGACCGCCGCGGCGGCCGCATCGGCGAGGTCGGCCCCGAACACCTGGTGGCCACTGCCCGGCAGCGCCGCACGCACGGCCTCCGCGGCGGCACGGTCCTCGCGGCAGTGCAGCGCCACCGCGAGACCGCGTGCGGCGAGCGCCTGCGCGATCGCGGCGCCGATGCCGCGTGAGGCGCCGGTCACGAGCGCCACGCGGGGAGTCCGTTCGGCGCTGGTCAAGATCGCCTCGCTTGCCCGGGGTACCGGAACGCAAGCCTACCACTGGCGGCCGGCCGAGCCGCGCGTGCTAGGCTCGGCCGCCACGCCGGGACGAGGGGGAACCGAGTTGACGCAGCCGTCCGGATCCGCGCCTGCGGCGGCGCGCGCCCTGCGGACGCGACAGGGGCTGACGCTCGCGCTGCTGTTCGGCGGCTACGCCGCGTACTACTTCTGCCGCGCGGACCTGTCGGCGGCGATGCCATTGCTCGTGACCGAACTTGCCGCTCAGGGCCTGCCGCGCGCCGAGGCCGTCGTGCGCCTCGGCACGGCGTACTCCGCCGGCGTGCTCGCCTACGCGCTCGGCAAGCTCGTCCTCGGCGGGCTCGGCGACTATTGGGGCGGCCGGCGCAGCTTCCTGCTCGGGCTCGGCGGCGCGACGATCTTCACCCTGGCGTTTGCGGCCGGCGGCGGACTGCCGGTGTTCACGCTCGCGTGGATCGGCAACCGGCTGACGCAGTCGGTCGGCTGGGCGGGTCTGCTGAAGGTGTCGTCCCGCTGGTTCGACTTCACGACGCACGGCACCGTGATCGGCTTCCTGAGCCTGAGCTACCTCGTCGGCGACGCGCTCGCACGTCCGGCGATGGGGCTGCTGATCGCCCACGGGGCCGGCTGGCGAACGCTGTTCTGCTTCGCGGCCGCGGTCGCCGGCGCGTTCTTCGTCGCGAACCTCTTCCTGCTGCGCGAGTCGCGCGCCGAGCTCGGTCATGCGGAGGCCGCGGCGAGCCCGCGCAGCCTGTACGGCGACGGCGACGGTGACCGCGCCGGACGGTCCGGCCGCAGGCTGATCGCCTTCTTCCGGCCGCTGCTGTCGAGCCCCGCCTTCGGCCTCGTGTGCCTGCTGTCCTTCGGCTGCACGATCGTGCGCGAGACCTTCAACATCTGGACGCCGGTCTACCTCCGCGACTCCGTCGGATTCAGCGCCGCCAGTGCCGCGAGCTTAAGTGCCGTGTTCCCGGCAGTCGGGGCGGTCTCGCTGCTCGCCACCGGCTGGCTCGGCGACCGCCTCGGCAGCCGCGGGCGGCCGCTGCTGCTGCTCGGGGGACTCGCGGCCTGCGCGGCGACGCTGGCGGCGCTCGCCGTACTGCGGGCCGAGGCGATCGCACCGTCGCTTGTCGTGGCGCTGGTCGGGCTGGTGGCGTTCTGCCTGCTGGGACCGTACTCGTACCTGGGTGGCGTGTTCGCGCTCGAGTTCGGCGGCCGGCGGGGCGGCGCCGCCTCCTCGGGTATCATCGACGGCGTCGGGTACCTCGGCGGGGTGCTCGCCGGCGACGGGGTCGCGCGAATCGCGGTCACGCTCGGCTGGCAGGGCGTGTTCCTGAGCCTCGCCGGGGTCTGCGCCGCCTCGGCGCTCGCGGCGGCCGACCTGTACCGGCGCCAGCGTGCCCGCTGAGGCGCATTGCGCGCTCGCACGAAACGAGGTCGGGGATGACGACGGAACTCAAGGGCTTCTCGTGGACGCCGCAGTCGCTGCGCGTCGAGTGGCGTGACGGTCATCGCGCCGAGTTCGCGAGTCTCTGGCTGCGCGACAACTGCCCGGCGGACCGCGATCCGGGCAATGGCCAGCGACTGGTGGACATCGCCGACGTACCGCCTGTGCCGCGGCTGAGCGGCGTCGAGCACGCCGCCGATGCCGTCCTGGTGGATTGGCAGGACGAGCCGCGCCACGCGCGCTTCGAGCTCGACTGGCTGCGCGAGCAGTCGCTCGACCGGCGCACGCGCCGGCCGGAACTCGACGTGCAGCGGTGGCTCGACGGCGCGGACATCGACGCGCGCCGGCGCTTCGTCTGGCGGTCGCTGGCTGCGCTCGAAAGTGACGCAGCCGCGCGCCTCGACTGGCTGGTGCGGCTCGCGCAGGACGGCATCGCGTTCCTGACGGAGGTGCCGGGCCGCGAGCGCGAGATCCTGCGCGCGATGTCGGCGATCGGGCAGGTGGCGGAGACCAACTACGGGCTGCTGTTCGACGTGCGCTCGGTCGCGCAACCCGAGAACCTCGCGTACTCCGACCACGGCCTCGGGCTGCACACCGACAATCCGTACCGCGACCCGGTGCCGGGTTTCCAGGCGCTGCACGTGCTCGCCGCCTCGCCCGAGGGCGGCGACAGCCTGTTCGCCGACGGCTTCGCGCTCGCCGAGCACCTGCGCTCGACCGAGCCTGCCGCGTTCGAGGTGCTCTCGCGCACGCCGGTGCCGTTCCTGTATCGCTCGCGTGACGCGGAACTGTATGCCGAGACGCCGCTGATCCGGCTGAACGCCGCGGGAGCGGTGCAGGCGGTGCACTACAACAACCGCTCCATCGCGCCGCTGCCGCTCGCCGGCGAGGCCCTCGAGACCTTCTACGCCGCCTACCGCCGCTTCGCATTGCTGCTGCGGGAGCCGCGCTTCCAGGTGCGCCTGAAGCTCGTCGAGGGTGACCTGGTCGTGTTCGACAACCAGCGCACGCTGCACGGACGCACCGCGTTCTCCTCGGCGCGCTTCCCGCGGCACCTGCAGGGCTGCTACCTGACGCGCGACAGCGTGCTGAGCCGGCTGGGGCTGCTGCGGCGCGCGGCGCACGGAGCGGCGCGATGAGCCTCGCCGAGGAGATCGCGACCCTGTTCGGGCGGCGCGGCGCCGAGTCGTACTTCGGCGAGCCGGTCTCGATGCTCGAGCACGGCCTGCAGGCCGCCCACTTCGCGACCGTCGAGGGCGCGCCGTCGACGCTCGTGCTCGCGGCGCTGCTGCACGACGTCGGCCACCTGCTGGAGGACGTGCCGGCGGACATCCAGGACTGGCGCAGCGATGCCCACCACGAGGACACCGGCGCCGCCTGGCTCGAGCGGCAGTTAGGTGCGGCGGTGGCGGCGCCGGTGCGGCTGCACGTGGCCGCGAAGCGCTACCTGTGCGCGACCGACCCGTCGTACTTCGCGCGCCTGAGTGCCGCCTCGGTGCACACGCTCGGGCTGCAGGGCGGGCCGATGTCGCCAGCCGAGGTGGCCGCCTTTGAACAGCGCCCCTACTGGCGCGAGGCGGTGCGACTGCGCCACTGGGACGACCAGGGCAAGCTGCGCGGGTTCCGAGCCCCGGGCCTCGAGACCTACCGGGCGCAGATCGACGCGGCGGCGCTGGCCGGTCGCTGAACCGGTCGCCGGACTTGAGCGGGATCAAGGGCGCGCGCGGCGCTTGGCGCTACGCTTCGAACGTGACCGGAGCCGCGCAGGCGGCGCGAGGAGTGAGGCGTGAACGGCGATCGTGAGGACGGCGAATCGGACGCAGGCTCGGCGCCATGCTACCTGCACGAGCTTGACGCGGCCGGACACCCGGTCGACCCGGTCCAGGCGCGCGACCTCGGCCGCTGGCGCAAGTCCGAGCGCGAGCGGCTGATCGCGCTGCGGATGGCGCTGCCGGCGGAGTTCCGCGCGGCCCAGGCCGCGGCGATCGGTGCCGCGCTCGATACGCTGCTGCCGCCCGGTTCCCCGGTCGTCAGCGTCTACTGGCCGATCCGCGCCGAGCCCGACATGCGGCCGTGGATGCACGCACTGCATGCCCGCGGCGTTCGTGTCGCGCTGCCGAACGTCGTGGCGCCCGGCCGGCCGCTGGAGTTCCGGGAATGGCACCCGCACGCGCGCCTCGCGCACGGCGTCTGGCGCATTCCGTATCCCGCCGACGGTGCGCTCGTCACGCCGGAGGTGGCGATCGCGCCGCTGGTCGGGTTCGATGCGGCGGGCTACCGCCTCGGCTACGGCGGCGGCTTCTTCGACCGCACGCTCGCGAGCCTCGCGCCGCGCGCGCTCGCGATCGGCATCGGCTACGCGGCGACCGCGCTCGCGACGATCTACCCGCAGTCGTACGACGTACCGATGGACTGGATCGTCACCGGCGACGGCCCGCCGCGCAGGCGCGGCGGCTGAGGCCGCGGCCGTGCGCTGGCCGGCCCTGTTCGCCTACGGCTTCCGTCCGTTCTTCCTCGGGGCGGCGCTCGCGGCGCTCGTGCTGGTGCCGTGGTGGGCCGCGAGCTTCGCGTTCGGGGTGCCGCTCGCCAACGGCTGGGCGCCGACGCTGTGGCACGCGCACGAGATGCTGTACGGCTTCATCGGCGCGGCGATCGCGGGGTTCCTGCTGACGGCGGTACCGAGCTGGACCGGGCGGCGTGGCTATGCCGGGGCGCCGCTGGCCGCGCTAGCCGTCCTCTGGCTCGCCGGCCGGATCCTGATCGCGACGGCGGCATCCTGGCCGGCGGTCCTGGTCGCGGCGGTCGATCTGGCATTTCTGCCGCTGCTCGCGCTGCTGCTCGCACCGCCGCTGCTGCGTGAGCGCAACCGCAATGCGCCGCTGCTCGTCGTGCTCGCCACGCTCTGGCTCGCAAACGTGATCTTCCACGTGCAACTCGGCCGGCTCGACGCGTCGCGCGCGCTGGCGGCACTGCGCGTCGGCATCGACGTCGTGCTCGTCCTCGTCACCGTGATCGGCGGGCGCATCGTGCCGGCGTTCACCGCTTCCGGGCTGCGTGCGTCGGGCGCGGAAGCGCCGCTGCATGCTTGGCGCGGCATCACGCCGGTGGTGGTGGCGCTGATGCTGCTCGTGACCGTGGTCGACGCGTGGCGTCCAGACGGCCGGATGGCCGCGATGCTCGCGCTCGCGGTCGCGCTCGCCCAGGCCGTCCGGCTCGCGCAATGGCGCTCGCCGAACACCGTTGGCGTGCCGCTCGTCTGGGTGCTGCACCTCGGCTACGCCTGGCTCGTCGTCGGGTTTGCACTGAAGGCGCTGGCGCTGCTGGCTGGCGCCGCCGCCGGTGCGTTCTGGCTGCATGCGCTGACGGTCGGCGCCGCGTCGACGATGATCGTCGCGGTGATGACCCGCGCCACGCTCGGGCACACCGGCCGGCCGCTGGTCGCGCCCGCCGGCGCGACGGTGGGCTACGCGCTGCTGACCGCGGCGGCGGTCGTCCGCGTGTTCGGGCTGCTCTGGTGGCCGAGCAGCTATCCGGCGGTGATCGTGCTCGCCGCGCTGCTCTGGACCGGCGCCTTCGCGTGGTTTGCCGCCGTCTATGGGCCGATGCTGCTCGCGCCGCGCGCCGACGGCCGTCCCGGCTGAACCAGGCTCAGCCCGGCCGCGGACCCGGCCGGCGTCCGGTCCCGCGGCGGCCGGCGGCGTTCGGTGCCGCGCCAGCCGCCCGGTCGAGCTGACCGCTCAGCTGCGCGCGGGCGCCGTTCGAGATCGCACCGAGCTTCTGCTCGATCAGTGCCGCGTCCGGCCGCGGCCCGCGGGCGTGGCCCTCGAGCGCCTCGCGCATCGCGCGCAGGTGCGCCGGCGTCGTGCCGCAGCAGCCGCCGATGATGCGCGCGCCGGCGTCGAAGGCGAGGCAGGCATACGTACCCATGAGCTCCGGCGTGCCGTCGTAGCGGATCGCGCCGTCGACGTACTGCGGCAGCCCGCAGTTGGACTTGGCGACCAGGACGGCATCGGGATCGCTCGCGACCGCGAGGTTGACGATCGAGGCGATCAGCTCGGACGGACCGACACCACAGTTGCTGCCGCACGCGAGCAGCCCGTGTGCGCGGTGCAGTCCGGCCAGCTCGCCCGGCGCGAGCGACATCATCGTCCGGCCGTTGGTGTCGAAGCTGAGCGTACTGACGATCGGCAGGCCGGTTGCGCGCGCGCCGGCAATCGCCGCCTCGACCTCGTCGCGCGAGGACATCGTCTCGATCCACAGCACGTCGGCACCGCCGGCCGCGAGCGCCGCGGCCTGCTCAGCGAAGGCGAGGCGCGCATTCTCGAGGGACAGCGGGCCGAGCGGTTCGAGGATCTCGCCGGTCGGGCCGATGCTGCCGGCGACCACGACCTCGCGGCCGGAGGCATCGGCCTCCGCGCGCGCGATCCGGGCCGCGGCGGCGTTGAGTTCGTGCACGCGATGCTCGGCGCGGTGCAGCTTCAGGCGATAGCGCGTGCCGCCGAAGCTGTTCGTCAGCACGATGTCCGCCCCGGCCTCGATGAAGCCGCGGTGCAATGCGGCGATCCGGTCGGGATGATCGACGTTCCAGAGTTCCGGCGCGTCGCCCGACAAGAGGCCGACCGCGAAGAGATTGGTGCCGGTTGCGCCGTCGGCCAGCAGCCAGGGGCGGGTCTCGAGCAACCGGGCGAGCCTGTCCGACATCACGTCCTCGCGAACCCGCGCGTCCCGTACGGCGGGCATGCCGTGGCCGTGGCGCAGGGCCCCGGATCGTAACCCGAAGCGCGTGACGGGTGGTGTGGAACGGGTCGCAGCGGCCGCGTGAGCGCGGCCGGGGTCAGGCGGAGACGCCGCCCGCGGCCAGCCACTCGCACAGCGAGCCGAGCGGCTGCGCCCCGGCCTGGCGCGCGGTCTCGCGTCCGCCGCGCATCAGCACGACGGTCGGGATGCTGCGGATGCCGAAGCGACCCGCCGCGACCGGGGCGGCGTCCGTGTTGACCTTCACCACCAGCAGGTTCGGCGCGAACCGGGACGCGGCCTCGGCGACCACCGGCCCGAAGCTGCGGCACGGCCCACACCAGGGGGCCCAGAAATCGACCAGCACCGGCAGCTCGGTCTGCCGCACGAAAGTGTCGAAGGAACGGTCATCGAGCTCGATCGGCGAGCCGGGGAGCAGGGCCACCTTGCACGCCGGGCAGCGCGGCGCGTCCGCCAGCCGCTCGCGTGGCACGCGTACGGCACGCAGGCACGACGGACAGCAGGTCTGGACGTTCGGGCTGGCGGCAGCGGACATCGTGACGGGGCCTCGGTCGGCGTTCCGCCTCCCTGAGTGGAGGCGGTTCCGGTCGGCTTCAAGGGCGCGGAGCTCAGACGAGGCCGAGATCGCGGGGCGCGGCGCCCGGAAGGACCGTGTCTAGCTGCTGCGGCGACAGGGCCCAAAGCGACCGGAACAGGCCGCCGAGGACCGCCCGGTAGTCGTTGAGCACCGGAAAGTCGCGGTTCTGCAGCAGCGTCGCCGGCCTGACCTGCTGCTGCTCGCCGGCCACGCGACCGCCGCGCAGCGCACCGCCAAGCACCCAGTAGACCGAGCCGTGGCCATGGTCGGTGCCGCGGTTGCCGTTCTCGCGGAACGTGCGCCCGAACTCGGAGACGACCAGGATGACCGTGTCGCGCCACGCCTCACCGAGACCCTCGGCGAGCGCCTGCAGGCCGCGGCCGAGGCCGGTGAGGTGGGTGGCGAGCACGCCGGTCGCGCCCCCCTCGCCGACGTGCGTGTCCCAGCCGCCGACGTCGACGAAGCCGAGTGCGTACTGCTCGCGCAGCAGGCGCGCGATACGCGGTGCCTCGAGCTCGAAGCCGCGCGGGCTGGCCGCGCCACGGCTGGCGGCGGTCATCTCTTCGCGCAGGTCGCGCGCGACTTCCTGGCGCAGCGCGATGCCGTCGACCACCGCGGCCTCGAGGCGGTGTCCGGCGTACATCTGCTCGAGCAGGGCCGCCTGCCGCTCGTCGAAGCCGCCGCGGCCCACGCTGCGCAGCGAGATGTTGGGCACGTCGGCCGCACCGCGGAACGCGAGCGGCAGCGAATCGGTGAAGGCGATCGGCGCGGCGCCGGCGAGGACTCCGGCGAGCCGCGCCAGGAAGCCCGACCGATAGTCGCGGGCATCGCCGCCGGCAGTGCCGAGCTCGAGCCGGTCCTGTGTCTCGAAGTGGCTGCGCGACAGGTCGTCGGTGCCGGCGAACGGCACGAACGCGACTTCGCCGCGGCGATACAGCGCACCCATCGAGTCGCGCACCGCCGGCGCGAGCGCCCAGTCCGCGTCGAGCGCGAGCGCGCCGTCGTCGAGCCCGGGACGCGGCCGCGGCACGGCGATGTTCGGCCGCGACTCGTAGTAGAAGTCGCTCGAGTACGGCACCAGCAGGTTCGCGCAGTCGTAGCCACCGCGCAGGAACACGACCAGCAATCGTGCCGGCGACCGCGGTGCCGCATACAGCCGGCCGGCGATCGTCGCCGCCGGCAGCGCAGCCGTCAGGGCCAGGAATTCGCGACGCCGCATGCCTGCACCTCCTCAGCGGTAGTTGAACTCGGGCGAGGACAGGAGCAGCGCGTTCCATTCGGCCGGTCCGCGCGCCTGCGCAAGCACCCCGCGTGTCGCGGTGCCGAGCCGCGGCTCGAGCGCGACGCGCATCGCATCTCCGGCAATGCGTTCCACGCCCGCGGCGGGTGCCGTCCTTGCCGGTTCGGCGCCCGGCAGATCGCGCACCGCGAACAGCGCCGGCGGTGCGGCGCCGATGGCACGCGCCACCTCGAAGCGCCGCGTCATCTGCCCGGAGCTCGCCCAGCCGGACTCGCCGAGCGGGTAGCCATCCGGCGTCTGGCGGCCGCCCGGCGCTTCGCCAAGGGCCCGCAGCCACTGCGTGGCCGGCCGCGGGTTCAGGATCGGCCGGCCGTCGTACGCGAGCCGGAGGGCCGAGTACACGTAGTGCACCGGATCCTTGAACTTCGAGCCGAGCGAGGCCGAGAACTCGGCCGAGGTGAACAGCGTGCGCAGCACCGCGGCGATGTCGCCGTCGGTGGCGCGGAACGTCGCCGCCATGCGCTCGACCAGCGCCGCAGGCGGGTCGTCCGCGACGAAGTAGGCCGCGAGCCGGCGCGAAACGAACCGGCCGCAGGCGGGCTCGCGCACGATCCGGTCGACCGCGCGCTCGACCTCGGCGAAGCCGCGACCCTCGATCGTCTCGCCGAGGAAGCGCTTCGGCGCGAAGTCGTGCCGCGCCGGGTTGAACTCGAAGGCACCGTCGCGGCGATAGAGCGAGCGCCACTCGCGCCGCAGCCGCGGTGGCTCGCGCTCGGCGCGCACGCCGACGCCGGTCAGGATGTGCGCCAGGGCCTGCACGTCCGCCTGGCCGTAGCCGCCGTCGACGCCGAGCGTGTGCAGCTCGAGCAGCTCGCGCGCGTAGTTCTCGTTGATGTGGCCGACGCCGTTGCGGGCGTTGTCGAGGTACTCGAGCATCGCCGGGTGGCGAAGGGTCGCCATCACGAGCTCGCGGAAGTGCCCGAGCGCGTTCGGCCGCACGGCGCGTTCCGCGTAGTCCGCGTACAGCCAGCGCACGCTACCCTTCTGCAGGTAGACACTGAAGTGGTTCAGCCAGAACCAGACCATCTGCTCGCGCAGCTGGTCGGGCGAGTACACCGCCCGCATCAGCTCACGATCGACGGCCTCGGCCGCCAGTTCGTTACCCCGTTCGTTCAACGCCTTGCGGGCGGCCGCACGCAGTTCCTCGTCGCGCAGCCCGTCGATGCGGTGACGCTCCGCCGCCGCCTCGGCAAGCAGCGTCGCCCCGTCGACGCGCGAGATCTCAAGCGCGGAGATCGTCGCGGCCACGCCCGCGGGCAGCGGCGCGGGGCGGCGCGCGAACTGCCGCTCGAGGAAGCCCTCGACGCCGAGGCGCGCCAGCGCGTCGATCGAGGCACGGTCCGCCCCGTAGGTCAGCCGGTCGAGCCGCGCCAGCGCCTCCGGCGTGGGCGGCGCGTGCGCGGGGGTATTCGTCTGTGCCGTGCAGCCGGCGAGCCACGCGGCCAGGGCCGGCGCGTACCAAGACGGGTGGACGATACGGGTCGGGTCAATGCTCGTCGGCATCGCCAGGCGGTCCTCACGGGTCGGGCACGGCGCAGGGAGTCGGCCGCGTGCGTGGAGAAACGCCCGGTCCGGGGTGCCGGACGACGCCCTGACGAGAACTTAATGCAGCGACGGCGGCGGCGCCCCCGCCCGCGGCGACCTGGATTGCGCGATGATGCGGCGCGGCGGGCAGGCCCGGAACCGGGGCCGGGCGAGGGGGCATGAAGCTGTTCATCGACATCGTGGGCTGGGTCGGGGCGCTCGGCATCCTCTTGGCCTACGGCCTGCTGACCACGCGCCGGATCGCCGCGGGTTCGCGGGCGTACCAATGGCTGAACGCGCTCGGCTCGATCGGACTGATCGCGAACGGCGCCTGGAACGGCGCCTACCCGTCGGTGTTCCTGAACGGGGTCTGGCTCGTGATCACGTTCTACGCCGTCGCCGAGGCGCGTCGCACCACGTAGCGCCGGCGACTAGCGGTGCGCCGGCTCGGCGGGCGCGTGCCGCCATTCGAGACCTTCGGCATGCCGTCGCTGGAATCCCTTCCAGACGGTGATGCCGCCCGTGCCCGGGCTGACCGCGTCCCAGGCGCCGACCCGTTCCGGTGGCCAGACGCCGGCCGCGGATTCCGTCGTCAGTCCATCGAGGTAGCTCGCCCGGTCCTGCTCATCGCGCACGAAGCGGTCGAGGAACGCCGTGATGAAGTGCAGGTTGATCGCCACGATGCGCTCCTTGCGCCACACCGGATCCTCGAACCAGTCGAGATCCCACAGGCGATCGCGCATCGCCGCCGGCAGCGGCGCGAGACCGAGGTTGTGGCCGCCATTGCGGTAGGTCAGCAGGTAGCGCGGCGCTTGGCGTGCCTGCTCGAAGAAGGCCCGCGCGCCGGTCGAGTAGTCGACCGTCCGGTCGCAGTCGCCGGCGATCAGCAGCAGCGGCGCGGTCAGCGCGCCGAGACCCCCCGCGCCGAAGACTCCCAGGCCGCCACCGGCCGGCGCGATCGCGACGACCGCGCGCAGCCCCGGCACGGCGACCTCGGCGCGGCCGCTCGCGCCGTGCGCGTAGCCATCGAGCAGCCGACCCGGGATCCCCGCGACGAACGCGCTCGTCGGGTCGATCTCGGCGCCGGCGCTCGTCAGCACGCCATAGCCTCCCATCGAATAACCGACCAGTGCGACCCGCGCCGGATCGACGAGCCCCTCGCCGGCGAACCGCTGGCCGAGCTCGCGCGCGACGAAGCCGATGTCGAGCGGCCGGCGCACCCAGACCTCGGCACTGCGGCTGCGGTCGGTGATCGGCGGATCCTCGTGGCGGATCGCCGCGACGACGTAGCCCTTGGAGGCGAGGTTTTCCGTAAGCCAGCTGAGCGCGGCGGTCGCATTACTGTAGCCGTGCGACACGATGACGAGCGCGTGCGCGCCTCGCTGCGGGGTCGCCCCGCGCACCGCGATGCCCGGCACGTCGAACTCCGCCGGCCGGTTGGGCGGTTCCGATGGCAGCGCTGCGTGGTAGACCTCCGGCTTCGCGCCGGCCGCGGGACGGGCCGGGTACCAGACGTCGACCACCAGGGTCCGGTCGCGGCGCGGGATGACGCCGCTTGCGGCGTCGATGGCGAGGACGTCGGGCTGAGCGGACTGCACCAGGGTCAGCGTGCGCACGCCGACCGGCTCCGGTCCGAGGCGCGCCAGCTCCGGCGCATCGACGCCCGGCCGGCTCGGCGGCGCTTCCGTCGATGTTGAAGCCGGTGCGGCAAGGGCGGGTGCTGCCGTGCCGAGCAGGCACAGTGCGGCGGCGAGAGCACGGGACGGTCGGGACAGGTCCGGCATGGCGGCATCCAAGCAAGGCGCGGAGCGGCATTCTGGCACGACCGTGGCCCGTCGCCCGCGCGTCGTACGCGGCGCGCCGGTGGCCCCGCCTCCGGGGTATCGTTAAGCGGGGCGGCGGGACGGGGACTGCGATGGGCGCGAACTACGATGTGATCGTCATCGGCTCTGGCCACAACGGTCTCGTCTGCGGCAGCTACCTCGCCAGGGCGGGGCTCCGGGTGCTGGTGCTCGAGCGACGCCCGGTGATCGGCGGCGCCGCGGTGACCGAGGAGTTCACGCCGGGGTTTCGGGCTTCGCGATTCTCGTACGTGATGAGCCTGTTGCACCCCCGCATCATCCGCGATCTCGAGTTGCGGGCGATGGGGCTCGAGGTGCTGCCGGCGAACGACCTGTTCTGCCCGCTCGGCGGCGACGACTACATCGTCTTCAGCGACGACGTGCGGCGCACGCAGGCGGAGTTCGCGCGCTTCTCCAAGCGCGACGCCGAGGCCTATCCGGCCTTTGCGCGGGAACTGGAGGCGTCCGCGGCGCTCGTCCGCCGCCTGCTGTTCGAGACCCCGGTCGATCCGGTGCGGCGCAGCTGGCGGAACTTCCGCGACACCGCGTCGCTGCTGTGGCGTCACCGGCGCATCGGCGACCGGGCGTACCGCCTGGTCGATCTGCTCGGCCAGAGTGCCTACGACTACCTTTCCGCGTGGTTCGAGAGCGACGTCGTGAAGTCCGTGCTCGCGTACTACGCCTCGATCGGTACCTTCGCCGGCCCGCGCTCGCCGGGCACCGCCTACGTGATCATGCATCACGTGATGGGCGAGCATCAGGGCGCCGGCGGCTGGGGCTTCGTGCGCGGCGGCATGGGCGAGATCAGCGCCTCGATCGCCCGCTCCGGCGCGCGGCACGGCATGCAGGTGATTGCCGGTGCGCCGGTCGCCGAGGTGGTGATCCGAGACGGCCGCGCGGTCGGCGTGCGCTGCGCGGATGGCCGCGAGTTCGGCGCGCGCGTCGTCGCCTCGAACGCGACCGCGAAGACCCTGTTCCGCCGCCTGGTCGCCGCCGAGCACCTGCCGCCGGAGCTGCTCACCGAGATCGACCGCTTCCGGACGACTTCGACGGCCTTCAAGCTCAACATCGCCGCCGAGCGGCCGCCGCACTATCGTGCCTTCGATCCGGCCAAGACCGGCTTCGCCTACCCGTCGTACGTGCACATCGGTCCCGGCATCGACTACCTCGAACGGGCCTTCGACGACGCCAAGTACGGCAGCTATTCCGCGCGACCGTTCATGACTCCGGTCGTGCCCACCGTGGTCGACGACACGCTCGCCCCGCCGGGCAAGCACGTCATCAACGCCTTTGGCGGCCATGCGCCGTACACGCTCAAGGACGGAAGCTGGGCCGACGCCAAGCCGCGCTTCACGCGGGTCGCACTCGACGTGCTCGACGACATGGCGCCCGGGTTTTCGGCCGGCATCATCGACCTCGAGATGCTCGTGCCGCCGGATCTCGAGCAGATCGTCGGCCTGCCGCAGGGTCACATCTTTCACGGCGAGCTCAGCCTCGACCAGCTGTTCCTGCAGAGGCCGGCACCGCACGTGGCGGATTACCGCACGCCGGTTCGGGGGCTCTACCAGTGCGCGTCGTCCAGCCATCCCGGCGGCGGGGTCTCGGGCATCCCCGGCCACAACGCGGCGCGCGAGATCCTGCGAGACTGGCGGCGGCTGCGCTGAGCCGCGGCGCTGGACAGCCGCCGCGCGAGGTGGGACCCTGACGCCCCCGCTGGGGGCGCGGGCAGGAGAGTCGCGATGACGCCGGGCGAGGTTCAGCCACTGATCGAGGAAGCGGCCGGCCGCATTTACCGGCTCGTCGAGAAGACCCCGCTCGCCGCCGTCGATGATCGGCGCGTGCCGCGCGGCGCGAGCGTGTTCGCGAAGCTCGAGCAGCGGCAGAAGACCGGCTCGTTCAAGCTGCGTGGGGCGACCAACAAGCTGCTGAGCCTCTCGCCCGCCGCCGCGGCCGCCGGCGTCGTCACCTCGTCGACGGGCAACCACGGCATCGGCGTCGCGGCGGCGGCGCAGCACCTCGGCATTGCCGCGGAAGTCTTCCTGTCCGGGCAGGTGGCCGAATCGAAGCGCGGGAAGATCGCCGGCTACGGCGCGCGCATGCGCGCGGCGGGCGCGACGCCGCTCGAGGCCGAACTCGCGGCGCGCGCCGATGCCGCGACCACCGGCCGCACCTACGTCTCGCCCTACAACGACCCGTACGTCGTGGCGGGGCAGGGGACCGTCGGCGTCGAGCTCGCTCGCGAGCTACCCGAGCTCGATGCGGTGTTCGTCGCCACCGGCGGCGGCGGGCTCGTCTCCGGCATCGGCAGCCACCTGCGGGCGGTCTCGCCCCGGACCGAAGTCGTCGCCTGCTGGGCGGAGAACTCGCGCGTACTGTACGAGTGCCTGCGGGAGGGGCGCATCCATGACGCGCCGGAGCTCCCGACCCTCAGCGAGAGTACCGCCGGCGGGGTCGAGGAGGGCTCGATCACCTTCGAGCTCTGCCGCGCAGTGGTCGACCGCGCCGAGCTCGTCAGCGAGGACGAGATCCTCGAGGCGATGCGCTATGGCCACGCCCGCGGCTGGGCGATGGAGGGCGCCGCGGGCGTTGCGCTCGGGGCCTTCTTCAAGAGCGCCGCGCGCTACGAGGGCCGCACCGTCGCCGTGGTCCTCTGCGGCGGGAACCCGTCGGACGCGATCCACGCGCTGATCGCCGCTTGAGCCGGCGGCCCGCGCGGCCGCCGGCATCAGCGCCGGTCAGGGCGTCACGGCCGGCCGCGCCTGCGTCACCGACAGCATGTACTTCGCGACCGCGAGCCGCAGTTCCGGGCTCAGGTGGCCCTGCGGCGGCATCGCCGGGAAGTCCTCGCGCTTCTTGACGGGGTTTGCGATGTAGTCGGCGATGCCCTGCGCGTTGCCCGCGTACATCGCCTGGATGACCTGCGTCGGCGGGCCGATCATGCGCACGTTGTACGCGTGGCAGCCGGCACAGACCGACGAGTAGATCAGTTTGCCGCGATTGTCCGCGTTGAGCGCGCGCGGCGGCGCCGGCTGGTCGAGCAGGTACGTCAGCGTACCGGCGGTCGAGGACTTCGGGCAGCCCGAGGCCCAGCTGCCGAGGCCGAGCGTCTTGAGCGCGGTCTTGTCGGCGACGCAGTTGCCGCTGCCGCCACCGACCGCGACCAGGTCCGGGCCCTGGTTCGTCATGCCGGCGACCATCAGCGCGCGGATCTCCTTGATCGGCTCGTAGCCGTTGTTCGCGAACAGGTTCCGCAGCACCGAGACCCGGTCGGGGTTCGGGTCGGACTCGGGGTCGGGCGTGATGTTCGCGAAGGACTTGTGGTCCGCGACGATGATGCCCGCGTTCTTGTTGTCGCGGATCACGTTGTTCTCGATGAACACATCGTCGGCAGCCATGATGATGATGCCGGTGCCGCTCGGTACGCCGGAGACGATCGAGCCCGGTGCACCGAAGTTCTTGTGGTTGTTCGCGATCACGAAGTTGTCGCGGATGATCACGTCGAACGTGGTCTTGATCGGCAGCCCTGGCGTGATGAACGCGAGGATGCCGCCGGCGTTGTCGTAGGCGAGGTTGTGCTCGACGATCGCGTGGCGCGAGTTCTCGATCTCGATGCCGGCGACGTTGCCGAAGACCTCGTTGTGCGCGACGTGGATGTTGTCCGACATGCCGACGTAGATCGCCGCGTCCTCGATGCCGGTCAGCGTGTTGTATTCGATCAGCCCGTTCTGCGCGAACTCGGGGAAGATGCCGTACACGCCCGCGTTCGCGATCCAGTTGTGACGGACCACGAAGTTGTTGCCGGCCTGGCCCATGATCGCGTTGCCCTTGTAGTTCACGATCTTGAGGTTCTCGACCCGGATGCCGTTGCCGGAATAGAGCACCGCGTCGTTGCGCTTGCCTTCGCCGTCGAGCACCGGCCAGTCGCCGCCGCGCACGACGCCGACCAGCGCGACGTCGTCCTTGTCGATGTAGACGGTCTCGTGATACGTGCCGGGCAGCACCTGGACCGTGTCGCCAGGCAGCGCGGCGGCGACCGCAGCCTGGATCGAGGCACCTGGCTGCACGGTGACGACCTTGCCCTTCGCGGACGCCTGCAGCGACGCGCCGATCGTGCCCGTTGCCGCGCGGTGCGCGGTACCCAGGTCTTCGGCGGTCGAGCGGCTCGGCGCGGCCGGGGCGCTCGCGGGCGCGCGGCGGGCGATCAGGTAGCCGCCCGAGCCCGCCAGCACGGCGACGGCGAGCAGGGCCCAGATGGTGCTTTTGTTCACGGCAGGACTCCTCGGAGGGATCTAGTTCGGGACGGGAAGGCCGGAAGGCACCGCGGCCGGGGTCGCGGGCCGGAAGGATTCATCGGTGAGCGCGCCCAGGAAATCGACCAGCCGGTCCAGCTCCTGGTCGGAAAGCCGCGGCTCCCAGATGTGCCAGTGCAGCTGCAGGTGCTCACCGCGCGGCACCGCATGGCCGCGACCGCCGGTATAGAACGCCACCGTCTCGCGCAGCGTGGCGAACTGGCCGGCATGCCCGTATGGCGCCGTCAGCGCGACGTTGCGCAGGCTCGGCACCTTGAAGCCGCCGCGCAACCCGGGTTGGTCGCCGATCGCGCCGGCCCCCGGATCGAGCGGGCGCCCGGCGGGCTCCGGCATGCCAATCACCGCGATCTGCTGGTTGGTGAACAGCGGGGGCGTGTGACACTCGGCGCACCGCGCGACGAAGGAGCGGAACACGTTGAGTCCCTCGAGCTCGCGCGGCGTCAGTGCATCGGGGATGCCATGGGCATAGAGGTCGTAGCGGCTGTTCAGCGAGACCAGCGAGCTCTCGAAGGCGGCCAGGGCGCGATAGACGTGCTCGCTGCGAATGCCGCCGGCAGCGTCCGGTAGTGCCTGCGCAAAGAGCTCGCGGTAGGCCGGAATCGCGTTCAGCGTCGCGACCAGCCGCGCCGGGTGCGTGCCCATCTCCGCCTCGCCGTACAGCGGGCCCTGCACCTGCTCTTCGAGGGAGTGCGCACGGCCATCCCAGAAGAACCGCTGCAGGAACGCGACGTTCCAGAGGCTCGGCGCATTGCGCCGCACCTCGCGCCCCGCGGCGCCCACGCTGCGCGCCCGCGAATCGCTGAAACCATGCGCGGGCTGATGACAGGTCGCGCACGCGACCCGCCCGTTGCCCGACAGTGCCGGATCGAAGAACAGCAGGCGGCCGAGATCGATTTCCCGCGGCGTGAAGCCGTCGCGGTAGGCCGGCAGGCCGGTCTTGAGCCCGCCGACCCCGGCATTCTGCAGCGATGCGTACGCGAGGTACGCGGACTGCAGGCGGCACCGGCCATCGCGGTTCTCGAAGCTGGCCGGGCACTGGTCCGCGAGCCGCCACGCGGCGGTTGCGGCCGCGGCGGGCGCCAGCGCGAGCACCGCGAGCGTCGCCCACAGCCACCGGCGGCACGACCAGACGGGCGTCATTGTCCGAGGCTGGCGGCGTAGCCGATCACGTCGCGCTCGGTTGTCGCGTCCGGCAGCATCGCGACGATGGCCCGCATCTGCGCGCCCAGACGATCCCCGTCCTGCGCGCCGCGCCGGCCGGAGCGGAAGGCCGCGAGCTCGCCGGCCAGGAACGCCGGCGAGCGTCCGGCGATTCGCGGCGCACCGAGCTTCTCGTTGCCGAGGCCGTTCGAGCCGTGGCAGGCGCTGCAGATGGCATTGAAGTAGTTGCGCCCGGCGACGGTTGGCGCGGCGACGTTCGCCGCGCGCGGCCGCGGCAGGGCAGCGACGTGGGCCGCAACCGCCTGGCGCTCCGCGCCGGTCGCGAGCGTCAAGGCTGCCGCCCGCATCGACTGGCCGCGCGTGTCGTCCGGCCGGGACCCGCGCAGGCCGGTCGCGAAGTTCTGCAACTGGCGCTCGAGGTACCACGCCTCCGTGCCGGCGATGCCGGGACCGCCGGTCGCGGCCACGCCCTCGCCCTGCGCGCCGTGACAGGCGACGCAGCGTGCGTACAGCGCCTTGCCGTCGGCGGCCAGCGCGGCCGGCGCCGCGAGCGCGGCGCCGGCGAGCATCATGGCCAGCCAGCGGCCATCAGAACGACGCATGCACGTCGAGACCGTAGCGCCGCGGTGCGTTGACCGAGCCGGTCGGCGTGCCGAAGGTGGCGGCGACGAGGCCGCCGATGCCGGTGACATAGCGGTTGTCGAAGACATTGTTGCCATACACCGCGACGCTCCACTTGCGCGTCGGGCTATGCCACGCGACGCGGGCGTCGGTGATGTTCTCGGCGACGCCCAGCGGGAACTGCGCCTGCGGCAAACAGGTCTTGGTGGCCAGCGACTCGTCGTTGCAGCGCACCGCGCCGCGATAGCTGTGCACGATGAAGATGTCGACTCCGCTGCCGTCGTCGAACGGCACCGAGTAGTCGGCGCTGGCCGAGAACGACCAGCTCGGCTCGCCGGTGGGCTGGCCCGCGAGGTCGAAGCCGTACTGCGAGACGAACTTCTTATAGGTCGAATTGATGTAGGCGGCCGTGAGGCCGAACGTCAGCGGCGTGACCGGCTGCCAGCGGGCCTCGAGGTCCAGGCCGTAGGCCTTCTGGTCGCTGGTCGAGGTGACGTACTCCGGTACGCCGCCGGACGTCGTGTCGAGGATCAGCGACTGCTTGTTCTTGTACACGTAGTCGTAGATCGCCGCATTCACGAGCAGGTGCGCGTTGGGAATGGCCGACTTGAGGCCGATCTCATAGTTCCACACGTCCTCGTTGTCGTAGCGGCCGTTGACCTGGACGCTGTCAAAGCCGCCAGGCGTGAAGCCCTTTGCGATCGAGGCGTAGACCATCGCGTTGGGGTTCAGGCGGTAGTCGAGCACGACGCGCGGGCTCAGGTCGCTCCAAGAGCCCGAGGTCGAATAGGCGTAGTTGACGCCCGGCATCTGCCCGTAGCCAAACACCAGGTTGAAGTAGTACCTGGGGTCGTTGGGCGCGAGCAACCCGGCCTGGACCAGCGAGCCCAGGATGGCGTCGAGCTGCGGCGAGTCGCGGTAGGGCGCCAGCCAGGCGAAGTCCTTCTGGTCGTGCGAGTACCGGACGCCCGTCGTGAGGTTGAGCTGGTCCGTCAGATGCCAGATCACGTCGCCGAAGACGCCGAGGCTCTTGAACTTGCCGTCGTCGTACATCGTTTCGCGCCAGGGCAACCCCATCAGCGACGGGAATCCGAATTGCGTGATCACCGCGCTGGTCAGTCCGAAGAGCCCGGGTGGCGGCGCGTAACCCAAATTCACGAGCGTCGTGTCTACGCCGTCGGTGAAGGTATGCGTGTCGCTTGCCTGCTGCGCGTGCTCGGACGAGTAGCTGACGCCGGCGACCCAGTCCATCAGCTTGGTCTTGCCGGACAGTCGGAACTCCTGGTACCAGGCGGCGTTGTGTTCGAGGTTCGCGGTGTCGAAGTAGGTCGCGATCTGGTTGGTGCCGTCCTCGTCCTCGAGATTCTTGGTGTGGAACTGGCGCCAGTCGGTGGTCGAGTGGAATTCGATGTCGCCGAACCGGCGATTGAAGTTCAGCACGAACTCGTCGAGCGTGCGCGACTCCTCGTTGCCGATCACGTCGTTGTAGATCGGCGCCGTGATCGGGTTCAGCCAGGTCGAGCCCGTGTCGGTCGGGCCGACCGGCGTCGGCACTGCGCCGGGCGGCAGGATCCCGATCGCCGGCCGCGCCAGCTGGTTCACCTTGTCGTGATTCCAGGCGAGCATCACCTGCGTGGCGTCGTCGATGTCCCAGCGGAATGCGGCGCGACCGGACCAGTTGCGCTCCGGATTCAGGTCGTGGCCCGTCGCGGCGTCCCGCAGGTAGCCATCGGACTGGTTGGTGACCAGATTGAGCCGCAGCGCCATGCCGCTGCCGAACGGCACGTTCAGCATGCCTTCGTAACGCTGCTTCGCCTCGTTGCCCCAACGCGCGTCGAGGCTGCCCTCGAAGGTGTCGGTCGGCTTCTTGGTGACGATGGAGATGGCGCCGGCGGCGCTGCTGCGACCGAGTAGTGTGCCCTGCGGACCCTTCAGCACCTCGATGCGCTCGATGTCGTTGAAGGCGAGGAACGATGCGCCGGACCGTGACGCGTAGACGCCGTCGACGTAGACGCCGACCGCCGGCTCGGTGCCGACGCCGAAATCGCTCGCGCCGATGCCGCGCAGCTGATAGTGCGGCTGAGTCGGGCTGTCGGCGGAAACGACAAGGCCGGGGATCAGGCGATTGATCTGCGCGATGTCGTCGGCGGCCACTTTCTCGATCAGGTCCGTCGACATGACCTGCACCGCGATCGGCACATCCTGCAGCCGCTGCTCGCGGCGCTGCGCGGTGACCACGATTTCGCCGAGCGTGTCGGCGCTCGAGGCGGGTGCGGTCTGCGCACTGGCGGTACCCGCGACGAGCGTCGAGCTGCCGACCAGCAGCGAAAGCATCAGATTGCGATTGGCCAAGATAGTCCCCCCTGTCGTACGGCGGGGCCGGTGGGGCCTGCCGCCTAAAGGCGCCGCCCTGCAGGCGCCGCGCCCGTTATACCCGGGCGGGGCCGGGTTGTCATCCAAGACTCGGCGACCCCCGAGTTTCGCGCGGGCGCGGTGCCGGCTACACTTTGCGGACGATTTGGTAGGGGAGAACCTGATGATGACCGCGCGACGCGCCAGTCCGGCGCGACGCACCCAGCGCCGGGGCGATCGCCGCCGCGAGCGCCTGCTGCAGGCTGCCTGTGAGCTGATCGCCCGCGGTTCTCTGGCGCAGGTGACCTACGCGGCCGTATGCGCCCGGGCCGGACTGCCGCCGAGTTCGGCGCACTACTTCTATCCTGATCTCGATGCGATCTACCGGGCGCTGCTCGGGGCGCACCGCGTGGGAATGGACGCGGCACTGATGCAGCCGCTGCGACCGGCGGAGTCGCGTTCGTGGCAGGCCATCGTCAACTGCCTGATCGATCGCGCGGCCCGTTACCACCGTCGCAACCCGGTGGGCGCCAAGCTCGCGATCGGCGGTGAGACGCCACCCCAGATCAAGCGGCTCGACCGGGACGCGGATCGCGAGCGGGCGGGATTTGCGCTGCGGGTGACCGAGGAGCGGTTCTTTGCACCGTCCTTCTCCGGCAAGCAACGCGTAGCCTACGTCGCCACCGAGCTTGTCGATACCGCTTTCACGGCGTCCATGCTCGAGCACGGGCGGCTGACCCCGGCCTATGTGCGCCTCGCCAAGGAGGCCGCCATCGGGTTCCTGACGCAGTACTTCGGCCAGAAGCTCCGCCCGCGCGCCGCGACGTCCGCACGGCACCCGGGCCGATCGAGGGCCGGCCGGGCACGTTAGCTAGCGTGGCGAGTTGGCCGCCTCGGCGGCGTGCCAGCGAGCGTCATCGGCGACGATTCGCCTGAACTCGGCCTCGTCGTCGTGCACCTTGGCGAACTCCGCGAGGAGAGCCGCCCGCAGCGGCGACTCGTGCTGGATCAGCAGCGTGCTCCAGCGAAGGCAGCGCGAATAGAGAACCTGCCCCTCCGCCTCCGCAAAAGGGGCGAGCCGCGCGTCAGCGGTGATGTCTGGCGGTGTCGCCGGTGCGCGCTTCTGCAGCGCCCTGTCCAGCGCCTGCACGCGCTTGAGGTCGACATCGAATTCTTCCCGCCAGTCCTGATAGGCGCCGGTCACCGGATCCTGGCAGCGCTTTGCGATCGCTGCGGCCACGAGCTCGAAGCGGTGAATCTCATCGATGGCCGCGCGCGTCCGGGTGACGATCGCATGGTCGGCGCTGGTCGCGGGGGTGACGTTCTGTGCGACCGCGGCCGGCATTGCAACCAACGCACTGCCGAGCCACGCGACGACCGCGGTGCGGCATGCCGCCGCCGAGGTCACGGCTGCTCGAACCCGGTCAGCACGTTGACGACATTCACGCCGACCTCCGCCACGGCATAGCCGCCCTCCAGCACGAACATCGTCGGCAGGCCGCAGGCAGCAATCATCCGGCCGTAGGACGCGAAGTCGGCGGATTGCAGCCGGAAGAAGCTGATCGGGTCGCCGGCGAAGGTGTCGACGCCGAGCGAGACGACGATCGCATCGGCACGGAACTCGCGGATTCGCGTGAGTCCCGACGCGAGCGCCTCGGACCAGCGATCGAACGCGGTCGCACGCGGCAGCGGTAAGTTGAGCGTGAATCCGGTACCGGCGCCCGTGCCGGCCTCGTCGGCATATCCGGAGAAATACGGGAACGCGTCGGCCGGATCGCCGTGCAGCGAGACGAACAGCACGTCGGCACGTTCGTAGAAGATGTCTTGCGTGCCATTGCCGTGGTGGAAGTCAACGTCGAGCACGGCGACGCGCTGGCAGCCGTGGTCGCGCAGGTACTGCGCAGCGATCGCGGCGTTGTTCAGGAAGCAGTAGCCGCCGTAGAGGTCGCGGGCCGCGTGGTGCCCCGGCGGTCGACAGAGGCCGAACGCGGCCCGATCGCCGCGAACGAGGCGATCAGCCGCCGTCAGCGCGACGTCTGCCGCGGCGCGGGCCGCCTGCCACGTTCCCGGCGTGATGGAAGTCTCGCCGGCCATCGCGTAGTAGCCGAGCTTGCCGGCGATACTCGTCGGGCGCCGCTGGGTCATCCGCCGTGCCGGCCAGCAGTCGGGGATCGCCTCGCCGCGACTGCCGGTCGCCGCCCATTCCTCTGCCGCCGTCGACAGGAAATCGACGAAACCCGCATCGTGAACCCTGAGCACCGGCTCGAGTCCGTAGCTCGCCGGCGCGATCACCTCGCCGAGCCCGACGGCACGAACGCGATCCAGCACGAAGCTTGCACGCTCCGGACACTCGTGCGGCGTGACCAGGAGTCCCGCGTGAAGCTCGGTACGGGCATTGCGCAGCCGATGCGCATCACTGAAGACGGTGATCATCGGGCTCTCCGCGCAATTGCCGGCGGAATCGGGCGGCCGGCGTGTCCGAGCAGTCTAGCACCGGGTCCGCATCGCGACCTGCGACCGCCAGGGTCAGCGGAACGATGCGGTCAGCAGCAGGTAGTAGGTGCGGCCCGGATCGGGCTCGAAATAGCGACCGTTCGATTCGTTGACGATGATCGTGCCCGCGTAGCGACGGTCCGTCACGTTGTCCACTCGCAGCGTTTCCGCGAGCTTCCACGAGGCACGCGCCTGCTCGAAGCCGGCGCGCAGGTTGGTTGACCAGTAGCCCGCCGCGCTGTCGATGTTGCGGTCATCCACGTAGATGCGCGAGCGCCCCACGGTCTCGGCGGTGGCCCGGAAGCCGACCCCCGGAGCCCGCCAGCCGAGCGCGGCATACACCGCGTTTGCGGGAACCGCCGGCAGCCTGTTGCCGGACGGAATCAGCACCGGCGTGCACGGCGTGCCCGCACAGGAACGGTACGGCGCCGCCGTGACGGCCCGGATGGATGTGAAGGCGAGGCGAGACTCGAATCCCGCCGCCCAGTCCGCGGACCACTCGAGCTCGCCGCCGCGCCGCTCGCTGCGATCGATGTTCTCGAACACCTGCCGCCCGCCCGAGCTCGCCTGGACCGCCAGCTCATTGTGCGTCGCGATGTAGAAGGCGGCGGCATTGGCCCGCCAGCGGCCATGCGCGACCTTGAGGCCGAGCTCGTAGTTGTCGCTGGTGGCGGCCTTGAGCCCGAGGTTCAGGCCCGGCAGCGAGCCGTCCGTCGAGCGGTACGCGAGATCATTGAGCGTCGGCGTCTCGAAGCCCCGACCGTAGGATGCGTATGCATGCACCGCCGGCGTCAGTGCGAAGGTGACCCCGACCACCGGGTCGGTATCCGCGTACTGCAGCTCGCTCGGAGATCGTGCGCCCGTCTCGTCACGCGAGTCTATCGAGATGTCGTTGTGGCGCAGACCGGCGATCACCCGCCAGCGCGCGGTCGGATCCCACTCCGCCTGCAGGTACTCGTCGGTGGCGAGCACGCGATTGCGTTCGTCGCGGCGCAGGGCGCCGATGACGCCGAGTTCGCTGCCGACGAAGTTCAGGTAACCGTGCCGATCCTCGTCGAGCCCGTCGACGCTAGCGCCCACGGTCACGGTCAGCGGCGTGCCGCCCGGTTCGAACCGGGCGATCCAATGCGCGTCGCCGCCGCGATACTCGCGACCCAGGTCGATCACGCCGCCGGGGTGAAGCGGATTGGCCTCGACACTCGCAAGGATGGCCTGGAACTGGGTGGTCGCTCGGTGCCCCGCGTAGACCGTCGCCACCAGGTCGTTGCCGGGACTCACGGCGGTCGTCAGCGTCGCGCCTACCTGCTGCTGGGCGAGGCTCTTGCGCGTGTTGTAGGCAAGCGCGTTGCTGCCGGCCTGATGCGGATCTGCCTGCATCTGCGCGCGCGTCAGTCCGAGCGGATCCTGCACGAACGGCGTCTCGATGGCGTTGCCGATCACCGTCAGCGTGGTGCCGGCGCCGAGCTCGAGCCGGAGCTTCGCGTTCGCCGTGTCGCGTTCCGCGCGGCTGTGGTCGCGGAAGCCGTCGGTGTCGAAATGCGCGACGTCCACGAGAATGCCGCCGCCGGCGAAGGCGTCGGCGAACTTGAGCGCCAGTCGGTCGGTCCCGAGGCTGCCGGCGACGGCGCTCGCCGTCAGCAGCGGCGCGCTACCCGGATCCTCGGTGTAGATCGATATCACGCCGCCCGACGAGTTGCCGTACAGGGCCGAGAACGGGCCGCGCAGTACCTCGATATGCTCGGCGGAGCCGAGATCGAAGTGTGAGAACTGGCCTTGGCCGTCCGGCATGGTGCCGGGAATGCCGTCGGCGTACAGCCGCACGCCGCGAACGCCGAAGCTCGAGCGCGCGCCAAAGCCCCGTACCGACAATTGCAGGTCCTGGGCGTAGTTCTGGCGATTCTGCACCGAGATCCCGGGGACGGCCGCCAGGGTCTCGGAGAGATTGACCCCCAGCTGTCCTTCGCGGAGCTGCGCGGCCGACAACCGGTCGATCGAGGCCGGGAGCCGCTGGCTGGGCTCGGCCCGGCGCGTCGCCGAGACCACGATCTCGTCGAGGTCGCCCGCGGGCGCGGGATCCGCCAGAGCCGCCACGGCGCATAGCGCGAGCGGCGCCAGCAGCCACCACCGGTCGCGCGCAGGGGGAGAGTCGATGGAGATACGCATGACCATCCGTCGGGGGGCCGAGCGCGTAGTGTAGCCGCAGCGCCGCGCTCCCTTGCACCGATCGCCGGCGCCTACGCGGACACCGGGTAGGTTGGCCAGCGCTCGGAGATCCGCTCGCCGTCGAAGACCAGCAGGTCACCGAACTGCAGCAGTATTGCCTCGGACTGCGTCGGCCGGAAGAACACGTAGTCGTCCGGCCGCAGGTGGACCGAGCGCGACCCGGTCAGCAGCTCCTGATTGCTCGAGCGCCCGAACAGCCCGTTGAACTCGAGCCCCGGCGGCGATTCAGGCTCGGCGAGCCAGTGTCCTCCGTGGATGAAGAACGCGCGTTCGGCGTTGGCGTCGAAGAACGTCATCACGCCCGCGAGCGGCTCGATGCCCGGGATCTGCAGGTGGTCGAGCGCCTTCAGGACGGGCGTCGCGATGAACGCGGCAGGTTCGTGGTGCGCGAGCGTCGCGAGGTCAAAGTCCCTGGGCTTCACGAAGGCCGATCCGACCGCCACCTCGGTGGCATTCGGGTCGCGCACGTGCAGCGCGTAGGTCGGGCTGCCGGCCGTGTTGAACGTGTACCCGGAGAGGTCGCCACCGAAGCGCTCGCGAACGACGTCGACCGATTCGCGATAGCGTCGCTCCACCGACGCGTACGCCCGCTCCGGGCTCGGTGCCCGCGGCACGTGCGGGTCGTAGCCCATGAGCCCGGCGAACTCGAGGCCCGGGGAAGCGCGGATCAGATCCAGGCCGCCGGCCAGGTCGGCGACCGACGCGAAGCCGCCGCGATGCAAGCCGACGTCGATCTCGACGCTGATCCGGAGGCGCTGCGAACGGTCGCGGGCGATGGCGGCATAGGCCTGGATGCGCTCGGGCGTGTCGACCAGCCACTGGGGATGCGCGGCCGGGCCCTCGATCGCCTGCAGCGCCTCGCAGGTCTCGGCGACCTCGACCGCCGCGAGCGGCTTGCCGAGCAGCAGGTCGGCATCAGGCCGGAAGCGCGCGGTCTCGAGCGTCATCGGCCCGTTGAAGACCATCAGGCGCCGGGTGCCGATCCGGTCTGCGACGGCGGCGATCAGCGGCCGCGAAGGCAGCGACTTCACGACGACGCGCGTTCCGAGACGACTGCCGGACAGGGTGCGCGTCAGTGCATCGACGTTCGCGTCGAGTCGCCGCCGATCGATGACGAGGGCGGGACGCGCAACCCCCGCTTCACGCAGTGCCCGCGACAAAGCCAGAAAATACGCACCATGCGCGCCGCCGCGATCGCCGCGACGGAGGCCCAGCACGGCGGCGGTCGCGGCGGCCAGCGCGCCACCCGCCAGCAGGCGGCGGCGGGTGAGTCGCGGTGGGCGCGGTGACTCGTCAGCCATCGACGAACAGCGCGCGCAGGTGGTCGTTCAGCATCCGTCCCTCCGGGTCGAGGCTGCGGCGGACCTCCATGGCCTCGCGCCAGCGCGGATAGAGCGCCGCGAGGTCGGGTGCGCGCAGCGTGTGCAGCTTGCCCCAGTGAGGCCGCCCGCCGTGACGCCGCAGCACCGGCTCCACCGCCGCGAACAGCCGCTGGTAGTCGTCCTTGTAATAGGCATGGACCGCGATCGAGCCTGACTCCCGGCCGTAGAAAGGGGACAGCCAGGCGTCGTCCGGCGCAATGGAGCGGACCTCGAGCGGGAAAAACACCTCGTGATGCCCGCGCTCGATGATCGCCATCACCTCGGTCAGCGCCTGCATCTGCCGTTCGCGCGGCAGGTGGAACTCCATTTCATTGAAGCGGACCGGGCGCTCGTTCGACAGCAGCTTCCAGCTGTCGTCGACTGACTCCTCGGGCGGCAGGCCGGACATCAGTTTGGCGGTCAGCCAGCGGCGCACGGCCGGCACGGGCCCGAGCAGGTCGCGCAACCGCTTCAGGCTCAGCAACGTGTCGGTATCCTGGTCGGGCCCACGCGGCTGCAGCGGTGCATCGGTCGGGTCGGTCGTGATCACCGCCGCGAGGCCCGAGAACGGGAACGCGAAGAACTCGACCTTGTCGTGCGCGGCCGTCAGCGCTGGCCACTCGCGCGCCACGTCGGGCAGCGGCTGCAGGTAGACGCGCTTGTGAACGCGCGACAACGGCCGGTTCTGCAGGGTCACGCGGGTGATGACGCCGAACGCGCCGAGTCCGACGCGCGCGGCCGCGAAGACCTCCGGATGACTCGTCGCGCTGCAATCGAGCAGGTCGCCGCCGGGGGTGAGCAGCCGAAACGCCAGCACGTCGCCGTGGATCGCCGGATAGCGGCCGCCGGTGCCGTGCGTGCCCGTACCGAGCGCGCCACCGAGCGACTGCTTGTTGATGTCGGGCAGGCTGCGCATTTCCTGGCCGATCGCAACCAGCGCGGGCCCGAGGTCGCCGAGCCGCGTGCCGGCCCATACCGTTGCGCGATGCAGCCCATCGTCCCGGTCGATCACCCCGTGCAGTGCGTCGAGGGAGAGCAGCGTGCCCGCGGTCGGGACCAGGCCGGTGAACGAGTGACCGGCACCGACCGGCCGGATCGGCGCGGGTGCGCTGCGCAGTTGCTCGGCGAGCGTCTCCTCGGACGCCGGTGCCGCCCGCAGCGCCGGGTAGCTCAGCTGGATGCCGGACCAGTTGCGCCAGAGGAGCCGACCGGCGCCGTCTGTGACCGGCGGCGCCGGCGGTTCGCGATCGAGACGTCGCTGCCGGACGATGCCGGCGCCCACGAGCGCCGCACCCGCTGCACCGGCGCCGAGCGCGAGCGCACGTCGTCGCGTGACGGTCACTGTCCTGCCTCGCCAGCCATGAATCGCACCAGCGCCTCGTAATCCTGCGGCGTGCAGGTGAAACACTGCCCGCCCGCCGGCATGCCGTTGTATCCGGCGACGATACTCTGTAGCAGCGCAGGCATGCCCTTCGCCAGTCGTGGCTGCCACGCCGCGCGGTCGCCCGCGAGCGGGGCGGACGCTCGCGTCTCCGCATGGCACGCCCGGCAGGAGTGCTCATAGAGCGATGCGAGCCGGTCGTCCGCGGGCCGCAGCGTGACGGCGCGTGCAGCGATCTCCGCCGGCGACGGCGGGCGTGCGCAGGCCCCGAGCGCGGCGAGCCCGACGGCGAGCGCAGCCCCGAACAGGCGAGTCATGCCCGGGCAGCTCAGCCGGAGTGGAACACCGCGAGCTTGTTGCCGTCGAGGTCGCGGAAGTAGCCGGCGTAGAAGCCATCGCCACGCGAGCCGGCAGGGCCCTCGTCCTTGGCACCAAGTTCCATCGCCTTGCGGTAGACCGCATCGACCTGTGCCGGGGAGCTCGCGGCCAGCGAGATCATCATGCCGTTGCCGACCGTCGCGGGCTTGCCGTCGTAGGGCTTGATGACGAACAGCATCGGAGCGGTCGGGCTGCTGCCCCAGGCGATGTAGCGGTCGCTTTCCATCGTTCGCTTCGCACCGAAGGTCGCGAGCAGCGCGTCGTAGAACCTCGCGGACTTCGTCATGTCGTTGGTGCCCAGGGTCACGTACCCGATCATTGTCTGTACCCCTTGTCGTGGTCCGGTGAGTCGCGCGGTGCGGCGCGCGGGCGCTCACTCTACGGCCTGCCGTGGCGGACTGCGACCGGCAACGGCGGCCCCGGAAGCTTTTGCATCGCAAAACAAGAGGATCCGCATGCAACGGCGATGCCGCGCGCGCACCGTGCCACGGCCAACCAGCGATGCGCGCGATGTCGCCGCAGGCGCCGTCGGACGCTGCGGCAAGCGGCGGTTGACGGTTCCGGATCCGGGTGCGCACTATCGTGACCGAGTCGCTCGTCGTCAGGATCCCGCCGCCCGAGCAGGGCGCCCGCGACCGGGCTCCATCCCGCGGAGGACCGCTTCATGCCCGGTTTCGAACTATCGGCTCGCGCGGCGGAGCTGCGCCAGCGCGTCGCCGACTTCATGGACGCGCACGTCTACTCGAGCGAGGCCACCTGGGCCGCGCAGGTCAATGCCACCCGCTGGCAGCCGACGGCGGTGGTGGAGGAACTGAAGCAGAAGGCACGCGCCGCGGGCCTGTGGAACCTCTTCCTGCCCGACTCGACGCGCGGCGCCGGTCTCAGCAACCTCGAGTACGCGACGCTCTGCGAGGTCATGGGCCGCTCGCCGATCGGGGCGGAGCCGTTCAACTGTTCGGCGCCGGACACCGGCAACATGGAAGTGCTCGAGCGCTACGGCACCGACGCGCAGAAGCGCGAATGGCTCGAACCCCTGCTGGACGGCCGGATCCGCAGCTGTTTCGCGATGACCGAGCCCGCGGTCGCGAGCTCCGATGCCACCAACATCCAGGCATCGATCGTGCGCGACGGCGAGCACTACGTCCTGAACGGGCGCAAGTGGTGGACCTCCGGCGCCGGCGACCCGCGCTGCAAGGTGGCGATCTTCATGGGCCGCTCGAACCCTTCCGCGCCCACGCATCAGCAGCAGTCAATGATCCTCGTACCGATGGACAGTCCTGGCGTGCGCATCGAGCGGATGCTGACCGTGTTCGGCTACGACGACGCGCCGCACGGCCACGGCGAGGTGAGCTTCACGAACGTCCGTGTGCCGGCGGGCAACCTGCTGTTGGGAGAGGGGCGCGGCTTCGAGATCGCCCAGGGTCGCCTCGGCCCGGGCCGCATCCACCACTGCATGCGCACGATCGGGGTCGCCGAGCGCGCCCTCGAGACGATGTGCCGCCGCGTCCGCAACCGTGTCGCCTTCGGCCGCAGCCTCGCGGAGATGGGCACGATCCGCCAGGACATCGCCCGATCGCGCATCGAGATCGACCAGGCGCGCCTGCTGACGCTGCAAGCCGCACACATGATGGACACCGTCGGCAACAAGGCCGCCCGCGCGGAAATCGCGATGATCAAGGTCGTCGCGCCGAGCATGGCGCTGCGGGTGCTGGATCGCGCGATCCAGGCGCACGGCGGCATGGGCGTGTGCCAGGACACGTTCCTGGCCTTTGCCTGGGCGAACGTACGGACCCTGCGCCTCGCGGACGGCCCGGATGAGGTCCACCTCGAGAGCATCGCCAAGGGCGAGCTCCGCAAGTCGGCGAAGGGGTCCTGACGCGCATGCACGCCTGGCGCTGTGATGATCCGTCCGGCGTGGCGGCGCTGCGCTGGGTGGAGCAGCCGACCCCGGAACCGGCGGCCGGCGAGGTGCGAGTGGCCATCCGTGCCGCCAGCCTCAACTTTCCAGATCTGCTGGTGGTGAACGGCAAATATCAGTTCCGGCCGACGCCGCCGTTCGTCCCGGGCGCGGAGTTCGCGGGTGTGGTCGAGGCGGTCGGCGCGGGCGTGACGGGCATCGCGGCCGGTGCGGCGGTGATGTCGGTCGGCGTCACCGGCGCGTTTGCGAGCCACGTGTGCGTGCCGACGGGGAAGCTCGTGCCGGTCCCCCGCGGCGCGCCTTTCGAGGATGCCGCGGCATTCCTGATGACCTACGGCACCTCGCATCACGCGCTCGCCGATCGCGCGGCACTGCGCGCCGGCGAGACGCTGCTCGTCCTGGGCGCCGCCGGCGGTGTCGGCACGGCCGCGATCCAGATCGGCAAGGCGCTCGGTGCCCACGTCGTCGCGGCCGTCTCGAGCGACGAGAAGGCGGCGCTCTGTCGTTCGATCGGTGCCGACCAGACGATCAACTATTCGGCTACGCCGCTGCGCGAGGGACTCAGGTCTGCGCTCGGCGAGCGGAGTCCGGACGTCGTCTACGACCCGGTCGGCGGCGCGCTCGCGGAACCCGCGTTCCGTTCCATTGCCTGGCGCGGCCGCTACCTGGTGGTGGGTTTCGCCGACGGTGCCATTCCGAGCCTGCCGCTCAACCTGCCCTTGCTCAAGGGCGCGTCGGTGGTCGGCGTCTTCTGGGGGGACTTCACGCGGCGCGAGCCGGCGAACTTCGCTCGCTCGCTCGCCGAGCTCGGGGACTGGTACGCCGCAGGTCGCATCAAGCCGGTCATCGATTGCGTGCTGCCGATGGAACGCCTGCCGGCTGCCTTCGAGCGCATGGCGTCGCGGCGCGTCGGCGGCAAGATCGTGCTCCGCCTCGGCGCGCCGGGCTGAGCGGCACCGGCCGACGGCCATGCGCGCGACAATCGATTTCCTGCTGTTCGAGTGGCTCGCGGTGGATGATCTGCTGCGTCGCCCGCGCTTCGCGGATCATTCGCGCGAAACGCTCGGCGGCGTGCTCGACACCTGCGAGCGAATAGCGCGCGAACGCGTCGCGCCCTTCAATCGGATCGCCGACGTCGAGGAGCCTCGCCTCGTCGACGGCAGGGTCGTGCTGCCCCAGACGTCGGTCGACGCGGCGCATGCCTACGTCGAATCCGGGATGCTCGCCGCGGCACAGAACTACGACGACGGCGGCATGCAACTGCCGTGCGTGGTGGAGATGGCCGCGAACGCGTTTTATGCCAAGGCCGGTGTCGGTGTCGGCGGCGGAATGATGCTGACCAGCGCGAACGCGAACCTGCTGAAGGCGCACGGCACGCCCGCGCAGCGCCAGGCGTTCGCGCGTCCGCAGTTTGCCGGCCGCTGGTTCGGCACGATGTGCCTGTCGGAGCCGCACGCCGGATCGAGCCTCGCCGACATTGTCACCCGCGCCGAGCCGGACGGCCCGGGCAGCGAGACCGATCCCCTCGGGCCGCGCTACCGCCTGCGTGGCAACAAGATGTGGATCAGCAACGGCGACCACGAGATCACCGAGAACATCGTCCACCTCGTGCTCGCCAAGATCCCCGAGGAAGACGGCCGCCTGCTGCCCGGCGCGCGCGGCATTTCGCTGTTCATCGTCCCGAAGCAGCTGGTGACGGCCGAGGGCACCGTCACCGGCGAGCGCAACGACGTCGCCGTCGCCGGCCTCAATCACAAGCTCGGCTATCGCGGCGTGCCGAACACCCTGCTGAACTTCGGCGAGGGCCGCCACCCGGTACGCGGCGGGGCGGGTGCGATCGGCTACCGCGTCGGCGCGCCGGGCGAAGGCCTGAAGGGCATGTTCCACATGATGAACGAGGCGCGCATCGCCGTAGGCCTCGGCGCCGTGACGATCGGCTACGCCGGCTTCGAGGCAAGCCTCGACTATGCACGCAACCGCACCCAGGGACGGCCGTCCGGGCCAGCCGGCAAGGATCCGGCCTCGCCACCGGTACCGATCATCGCTCACGCGGACGTTCGCCGGATGCTGCTGGCGCAGAAGGCGTACGTCGAGGGCGGCCTCGCGCTCGCCCTCTACAGCGCGCGCCTCGTCGATGACCTGCACACGGGCGATGCCGCGGCCGCCCGCGAGGCCGGGCAGCTGCTCGAGCTGCTGACGCCGATCGCCAAGAGCTGGCCGAGCGAATGGTGCCTCGAGGCGAACAGCCTCGCGATCCAGGTGCACGGCGGCTACGGCTACACCCGCGACTTCCCGGTCGAGCAGCTCTGGCGCGACAATCGCCTCAACATGATTCACGAGGGGACGCACGGTATCCAGGGCCTCGATCTCCTCGGCCGCAAGGTGACGCAGGATGGCGGCGCGGCGCTGGCGATCCTCGGCCAGCGCATCGCCGCGACGGTGGGGCGGGCGGGCGGCACGCCGCTCGCGGAGCATGGACTTGCGCTCGCCGCTGCGTGGGAACGCCTGCTGGCGGCGACACGCGCGGCCTGGTCAACGCGCAACCCCGAGGAAGCGCTGGCGAACGCGACGCCGTACCTGCAGGCCTTCGGGCATCTGGTCGTGGCATGGCTGTGGCTCGACCTCGCGCTCGCAACCGGCGCCGTGACCGGGGAGCGCCCGCGCGACGATTTCCATCGTGGCAAGCTGCAGGCGGCGCGCTATTTCTTTGAATTCGAGCTGCCGAAGATCGACCCCTGGCTCGCGGTCGTCGCGAGCCGCAACCCGACCTGTCGCGACATGCGCGAGGAGTGGTTCCAGACATGAGCACGCCCGTCCTGCAGCTCTTCGATTTGCACGGTGCCGCCGCGCTCGTCACCGGTGGCTCGCGCGGGCTTGGGCTGCAGGTGGCCGAGGCGCTCGGCGAGGCTGGTGCCCGCGTCGTGCTGACGGCGCGCAAGGCCTCGGAGCTCGCGGCCGCCGTCGAGCACCTGCGGGGTCGCGACATCGACGCGAGCGCCGTCGAAGGCGATGCCAGCGTTCCTGCGGACGTGGCGCGCGTCACCCAGGAGGCGATGCGCCGCGTCGGGCACGTCGACATCCTCGTCAACAACGCCGGTGCCGCGTGGGGCGCACCAGCCGAGGATCACCCGCTCGAGGCGTGGGACAAGGTGCTGAACCTCAACTTGCGCAGCGTGTTCCTGTTCAGCCAGCAGGTGGCCCGCGACAGCATGATCCCGCGCCGCTACGGGCGGATCGTGATGATGGCCTCGATCGCCGGCCTGGCCGGCAACGGCCCTGGCCACGACACGGTCGCGTACAACGCCTCGAAGGCCGGCGTGATCGGCATGACGCGGGCACTCGCCGGCGAGTGGGGCGAGCACGGCATCACCGTCAACGCCCTCGCGCCGGGATTCTTCCCCAGCAAGATGACGCGTGGCACCCTCGAGAAACTCGGCGAGGACCGCCTGAAGTCGAGGGCGCCGCTGCGCCGGCTCGGCGACGAGGACGACCTCAAGGGCGCGGCACTGCTGTTCGCGAGTCGCGCCGGCAAGCACATCACGGGCCAGGTGCTCGCCGTGGACGGCGGTGTGTCTGCGGTCCATGCCTGAGCACCACCCCGAGGCCGGAGAGAGATGACCATGACGCTCAATCGCCGCGTGCTTCTCGTGTCGCGACCGGACGGTGAACCGACGGTCGAGAATTTCCGGCTGGAGGAGGTCGCGCTGGCGCCACTCGCGCCCGGCCAGGTGCTCGTGCGCCATCATTTCCTCAGCCTCGACCCGTACATGCGCGGGCGCATGAGCGAGTCCAAGAGCTACGCAGCGCCGCAGCCGCTCGGCGAGGTCATGATCGGCGGCACGGTCGGCGAGGTCGTCGAGTCACGCAGCGATCGATACGCCGTGGGCGACAGGGTCGTCGGCATGGGCGGCTGGCAGGAGTACCAGATCGTCGACGGCGGCGTGCCGGGCGTGCTGCGCAAGGTCGAGGCCGGTCGGATCCCGCTGTCGGCGTATCTCGGCGCCGTCGGCATGCCGGGCGTCACCGCCTGGTATGGCCTGATCAAGATCATCGCACCGAAGGCCGGCGAAACCGTCGTCGTCAGCGCCGCCAGCGGCGCGGTCGGTGCGGTGGTCGGACAGCTCGCCAAGCTGAGAGGCGCGCGGGCGGTTGGCATCGCCGGCGGCGCCGAGAAGTGCCGCGCGGTCGTCGACGAGTTCGGCTTCGACGCCTGCATCGACTATCGCGAGCACGCCGACGCCCGCTCGCTCGCCGGTGCGCTGCGGGAAGCATGCCCGGCGGGCATCGACGGGCACTTCGAGAACGTCGGCGGTGCGATCCTCGATGCGGTCATGCAGCGCGCGAATGCATTTTCGCGGATCGCGATGTGCGGGATGATCGCCGGCTACAACGGTGTGCCGATCCCGATGACGGTGCCGCAGCTGATCCTGCTCAACCGCATGAAGATCGAGGGGTTCATCGTCAGCGAGCACCTGGAGGTCTGGCCGGAGGCGCTTGCCGAGCTCGGCGGGCTGGTCGCGGCCGGACGGCTGCGCTATCGCGAGTCGATCGCGCAGGGCATCGAGTCGGCGCCGGCCGCGTTCCTCGGGCTGCTGAAGGGCCGGAACTTCGGCAAGCAGCTCGTCAAGCTCGTCTGAGGCGCCCGATGCAGGACTTCAGCGGTCGCACGGCCGTGATCACCGGGGCCGGGTCCGGGATCGGTCTCGAGCTCGCCCGGCTCGGCGCCACGCTCGGCATGCAGCTCGTGCTCGCGGACGTCCAGGCCGATGCGCTCGAGGCGGCGACCGCGGAACTGCGGGCGCGCGGGGCGCGGGTGCTCGGCCTGCAGGTCGATACCGCGGACGGCGACTCCATGGCGACCCTCGCCCGGGAGACGCGCGCGCGCTTCGGTGCCCCGCATCTCGTCTTCAACAACGCCGGCGTCGGTGCCGGCGGGCTCATCTGGGAGCATTCGCTGCGGACCTGGGAATGGGTGGTCGGCGTCAACCTGCTGGGCGTGGCCCATGGCGTGCGCTTGTTCGTGCCGATGATGCTCGAGGCCGCACGGTCAGATGCCGCCTACGCCGGCCACGTGATCAACACCGCCTCGATGGCCGGACTTGTGAACGCGCCGAACATGGGCGTCTACAACGTTACGAAGCACGCGGTCGTGAGCCTCAGTGAGACCCTGTACCAGGACCTCGCGCTCGTCTGCGACCGGATCCGTGCCCACGTGCTGTGCCCGTACTTCGTGCCGACCGCGATCGCCGGCAGCGAGCGCAACCGCCCGGACGCGCTGCGCGATGCCGACGGGCCGACGCGCAGCCAGCGTGTCGCCAAGGCCATGACCGAGAAGGCCGTCGGCAGCGGGCACGTGACCGCCGCCGGCCTGGCGGCGATCGTCTTCGACGCGATCCGCGCGGACCGATTCTATATATATAGCCATCCGCAGGCGCTCGGGGCGCTGCGCACGCGCTTTGACGACATCCTGGCGGGACGCAACCCGGCCGATCCCTACCGCGAGCGGCCCGAGATCGGTACGCGGCTGCGCGAGGCGCTGCGCGACGACTGATGACTCAGGGCACCGGGCGGGCAGCAGCCTCGGCGGTCGCGCCGATGCGGGCCACGAGGCGTGCCGTGGCCTCGAGCACCTCGGCGGGGCGCTCGCGATGCGGCGCATGTCCGCAGCCGGGGAGCGCCATCACGATCGCGTTGGGCACCGCCCGGCCGATGCTCTCGATCTGCTCGAGCGTGGCGTACTCGTCGTCCACGCCCTGGATGGCGACCACCGGGCAGTGGATGTCGCGAAGCGCGGGCTCGATGTTCCAGTCGCGGAAACCGGGATCGAGCCAGAGGTCGTTCCAGCTGCGGAACACGTGGTCGACGTCGCCGTGATGCACCTGGAGCCGTTCCCGCAGGCGGCCTGCCGTGAACGCATCGCGCGCACGGCGCAGCCCCGCGAGCGTGATCCCCTCGACCTTCACGTGCGGGGCCAGCGCCATCACGCCCGCGACCCGAGTCGGCCACCGCGCGGCGAACAGCAGCGCCATCGTCGCACCGTCGCTGTGGCCGAAGATCAGCGGTCGCGGCGCGCGCAGCTGGTCCAAAATGGCCGGCAGGACGGTGCGTACCTCGAGCGAGTGGTAGTCGCGGTCTCGCGGCCGGGCCGGCAGGTCCGAGCGGCCGTGACCCAGGCGCGAATAGGCGATGACCCGGCCCTGGGTGCGGGCCGCGAGCGCGGCCGGGAAGTCGCGCCACTGCGAGACGGAGCCGAGTCCTTCGTGCAGCAGCACGGTATCTGGTGCGCCTGCCGCCGCCGCCGGCCAGATGCGATACTCGATCGCCGCGCCGTCGACGCGGATGAAGTCAGATTCCATGGCCGGGCGTCATCTGCGGGCGCATCGCCGCCGATGATGCCGTACACCAGCACCCGCGTCGACGCGGCCGCGATCGGGTTGCGGAGGAGCGAGCCCATGCAGTTCTCGGAGTTCAAGGCGGGCGCGGTCTTCCACGCCGGCCCACGTCACGTCGATGAGCCGGAAATCATCGAGTTCGCGCGACGCTACGACCCGCAGCCGTTCCACGTGGACCGGGAGCTCGCGGCGCGGACGCGCTGGCGCGGGCTGATCGCGAGCGGCTGGATGACCTGCGGGATCGCGATGGAGCTGGCGGTGCGCCACGTCCTCGACGGCTCCGGCTCGATCGGTTCGCCCGGCCTCGACGAGATTCGCTGGGAGAACCCGGTGCGACCCGGCGACGCGCTGTCGCTGACCGTCACCGTGCTCGAGTCCCGCCTCTCCAGTTCGGGCACGACGGGCGTGCTGCGCTGGCGCTGGGAGCTGCACAACCAGGCGGGCCTGCGCGTGCTGTCGCTGCTCGCCACGAGCCTGTTCGAGGTCGCTGCGCCGCGCTGACCGCGGCCGTCCGGTCAGGATCGCAGTCCGTACGTGTCGCGAATCGCGAATTCCGCGAGCGGCTGCGGCAGGAACGGCCGCACGGCGACGAACGCGCGTTGCACGAAGGTCGCGCAGGGATAGCGCAGCGCGGGCCGCGACGTGCGCAGGATGCGCCGCACGACGCCAAGCACCGGCGAGAGATCGCGGTTCGCGAGCTCGTCGCGCGCCATGCGCTCGATCGCGCCGCGGCAGGCCTCGTGATATGGCGAGCCCGGACCGCTGGCGGCCGTCATGCGGCGGTTGGCCGTGAAGCCCGTCGCGAAGTCGCCGGGCTCCACCATCGAGACGGCGACGCCATGTGCGCGCAGTTCCATCCGCAACGACTCGCTGTAGGCCTCGATCGCGAACTTCGAGGCACTGTAGAAGCCCTGGAACGGCAGCGGTACCTGGCCCGCCAGCGAACTCATGTTGATGATGTGACCCGCGCCACGCGCGCGCAGGTGCGGCAATACCGCCCGGCAGACGCGGTGCAGGCCGAAGAAGTTCGTGTCGAACTGCGCCTGGGCCTCCACGACGGTCGTATCCTCGATGGCGCCCGCGATCCCCATGCCGGCGTTGTTGACCACCGCGTCGATGCGTCCGGCGGCTTCGAGGACCACGGCGAGCGCCTGGGCAACGGAATCGTCGCGGGTGACGTCGAGGACGACCCGGGTCACGCCGGCGTCCGCCGGCCCGGCATCCGCGCGTGTCGTGCCGAAGACGCGGTAGCCATCGGCGGCGAGACCGGCGGCAATCACCCGGCCGAAGCCCGTGCTCGTGCCGGTCACGAGCACCACGCGGCCGCCGACGGGCAGCGCAGCCAAGGCGCGGCTACAGGTCGCGCAACGAGTCGGTTTCGCGGCGCAGCCGGTCGAGGAAGTCGCGCAGCTCCGTGACCCGGGCATCCACCTGCGACCGGCCCGCCGGCGAGAGCACCCGCGCGGGCACGAGCCGCAGGTTCTCCTCGATCATCTGCACGGCGGCCGGGCCGTCCGGCTTGCCGCCATTGGGGTCGACGAGCCCGAGGATCCGTGCGGCGCCGATCGCGCCGAGCCAGTCGAGCGCGTCGGCGTCGTGCAGATAGAGGGCCTCGGGACCCTGGGGATCGCGGTCGAACATGTGCGTGCGGATCGCCCCGCGCACCCGCTCGAGCTTGTCCATCGGGAAGCCGGTGCCGCGGAGCGTCTCGCCGACGATGCGTGCCGCCTCGTCCGCGTGATCGACATCGGCCTTCTCGTAGGGTGCAAAGGCGGCCATGTCGTGCAGGAACGCCGCCGCGTAGAGCACGTCGTCGTCGAGCACCACGTGGTCGCGCGCGGCGAGCTCCCGCGCCACCCGGTAGTCGCGCACCGAGTGTGAGTAGCCCCAGGCAGGATTGCGGAACTGGCGCTCGGCGAGCTGGCGCACCGTCGATCGCCAGTCCGCAGCGCCGTCCGCGCCGGCAACGAGTGCAGGGCAGAGCAGCAGCCCGATGACGAGCCAGCGAGCGCGAGTGTTCGGCATGGGGTTCCCCAACGATTGCGTGTCCGCCGCCATTCTCGCCAGCGCGGGTGGCTTGGCGCAAATGCCGGGGCGCGGCCGTGCCCTCAGGGCTCGAGCGCCGCCATGATCCGCCCGAGCACCGGGACGGGGGCCTCGAGCTGCGGGTAGTGACCTATGCCGGGCAGCCCGGTCACCGCCGCCGCGGGCACGAGCTCGCGGAAGCGCTCCACCATGTGGCGCCCCGACACCGGGTCGTCGAGCCCCGCCACCAGCGAGAGCGGGACCGTCGTGCGCACGAGCGCGCCGACCCAGCGCTCGCGCCAGCGGCGGCGCTCGTCGATGTAGCGGATCAAGCGAGGCATCGCACCGGCCCCATCCCCGTGCCGCAGCAGGGCCCAGAAGCCGTCCAGCTCCGCCCGCGAGGGCGGCGTCGCCGGGCCGAAGATGGCGCGCAGGCTCGCGTCGAAGCGCCGCTGCGTGATGCCGCGCGCGATCCATGGGCCGAGGGGCGTGCGCAGCAGGCGCTGCACGAGGCGTGGGCGATGGGTCTCGGGAAAGAGGCCGCCATTGAGCAGTACCATCGCGCGCAGCCGCCACGGCAACCGTCCGTCGAGTTCCCGCGCGAGCAGTTCCTGCGCGACCGTGTCGCCGTAGTCGTGCGCGACCACGGTGGCCTCGCGGCAGCCGAGGCTCGCGAGCACCTCGAGGCAGAGGTCGGCCTGCTCGGCGATCCGGTACTCGTGCCGCGGCGGTTTCGCCGAGTAGCCGAAGCCGAGAAAATCCGGCGTCACGACCGTGCAGCGCTCGGCGAGCGGGGTGGCGACCCGGGCCCAGTCCCAGCTCGACGTCGGAAAGCCGTGCAGCAGCAGCGTCACGGGGCCGCGGCCCGCCACCCGGTAGAAGATCTCGTGACCACGAAAGCGGAGTCGGCGGCCGCTCGCGTGCCATGCTTCCAGCGTCGGCGGTTCCAAGCGTTCCCTCCGCGGATCGACCGCGCGGCTCTGGTCGGGTGACTTGCCCGCGCCGCGCAAGCCTGCCATCGTCGCGGACATTCCAGTCGAGGCGAGCCATGCGGATCAGCGCCATCCGAACCTATCAGGTCGACCTGCCGCTGCGCGAGGGCAGCTATCGCTGGTCGGGCGGGAACGCGGTCAGCGTGTTCGATTCGACGGTGGTCGAGATCGAGGCCGATCGCGGGCTGCGCGGCTACGGCGAGGTGTGCCCGCTCGGCCCCGCGTACCTGCCGGCTTACGCCGCCGGCGCCCGCACCGGCATCGCCGAGCTCGCGCCACAGCTGCTCGGGCTTGATCCGCTCGACCTCGGCCACCTGAATGAGCGGATGGACGCGGCCCTGCGCGGCCACCCGTACGTCAAGTCGGCGATCGACGTGGCCTGCTGGGACATCCTCGGCCAGGTCGCGGGGCTCCCGGTTTGCACGCTGCTCGGCGGGCGCTACGGGGAGAGTTTCGCGCTCTACCGCGCCATCTCGCAGGAAGCGCCCGCCGAGATGGCGCGTCGCGTCGCGCAGTACCGCGCCGAGGGGTACACGAAGTTCCAGCTGAAGGTCGGCGGCGATCCGGACACCGACATCGAGCGCATCCGCGCCGTGCGCGCCTGCCTGCGGCCGGGCGACGTGCTGGTTGCCGACGCGAACACCGGCTGGCGGCAGCACGAGGCGATCCGGGTCTGCCAGGCGCTGCGCAACGACGATGTTTACATCGAGCAGCCTTGCGCCAGCTACGAGGAATGCCTGACCGTCAGGGCGCACTGTGCCCGGCCGCTGATCCTCGATGAGGTGATCGACTCGATCGGGGTCGTCGTACGCGCGATCGCCGACCGGGCCATGGACGTCGTCAACCTCAAGATCTCGAAGGTCGGCGGCCTGACCAAGGCGCGACAGATCCGCGACCTCTGCGTCGCGCAGGGCATCGCACTCACGATCGAGGACACCTGGGGCGGCGACATTGCCACCGCCGCGATAGCGCACCTGGCCCACAGCACGCCGCCAGCGCTGCTGTTCTCGTCGACCGACTTCAACAGCTACGGCACGCGGACGATTGCGGACGGTGCGCCGCAGCGTGCGCACGGCCGGCTCGCGGCGCCGACCTCGGTGGGGCTCGGCACGCGGCCTCGGCTCGCCGAACTCGGTGCGCCGGTGCTCGAGGTGGCTTGAGGGCGGTGCGCCACAGGCCGAGCGCGGGCGTACCCTACCTTCCGGGCGCAGCGGGCCGCCGGGCGAGCAGCTGCACGACGGCGCTCCGGCCACGATGCCCGGTCCCCTCGTGGACCTCGCGCTCGAGCTCGCCGAGGTGCTCGGGCTCGAGCGGCCCGATCTCGGCACGAAGCTCCGCCGCCGTGAGCAACAGTTCCGCTTCTCGCGGTCCGCCCGTGCCGAGCGCGAGCTGCCCCGGCGTGTACGCTTCGAGCAGGAAGACCCCGCCGGGCCGCAGCGCGGTGGCGATGCTGGCGTGCACGCGCCGGCGCAACGGCGGCGGTAGGTGGCACCAGATCGAGACGATCGCGTCCCAGGCGCCGGCCTCGAACGCATAGTCCTCCAGCGAGGCGAGTTGCGTGCGCAGGCGCACGCCGCGGTCGGCGGCCAGACGCCCGGCCTTCGCGAGTCCGACGGATGACGCATCGAGGGCGGTGACCTCGAGGCCGAGCGCCGCGAGGAAGACGGCATTGCGTCCCTCGCCCTCGCCGAGGCTCAGAACGCGGCCGCCTGGCGGCAGCCGCGCGGCGTGCTCCCGGAGGAAGTCGTTGGGCTCGGTGCCGTAAAAGAAGTCGGCGCCGCCGTACTTCTGGTCCCAGCGTCCGGCGTCGAAGCCCACGAGTGCCTACGCCGCCGCCGACTCGAGCACCCGGGCCTCAAGATCGCGCTGCGCCTTCAGCGAGTTAGCGATCAGGCACGAGTGCTCGGCCTTCTGCAGCAGCTGCTGGGCCTTGGTGAGGTCGGTGCCGGCCGGCACGGTGAGCGTCGCGGTCGTGCGAAACGCCGAGAACTGCGCGACGCCGTCGATGCGATCCAGCGTGCCCTCGACGCGGCACTCGAGCCGCAGCCACGGCAACTTCGACAGCCGGGCGATGGCGCGAAACGTCAGGATGAAGCAGTCCGCGAGCGAGGCGGTCAGCAGCGTCTCCGGCGACCAGAAGCCCTCCGGGCCGTCGAACTGCGGTGGCGGCTGGGTCGGCAGGCCCGGCGCCCCGGCGGTCTCGACGGGCACCTCGCCGGTCGGTTCGCCGCGGGCGGTGACGCTGTAGAGGTGGGGATAGGGGTGCATCGTCAGTGTCCTCCGGTGTCATCGCGTACCGCGTCGGCGGCGTCAGTCGCCGCCCGGGGCGGCGCGGGCGGGAGCGTCATTGTGAGCGCGCCGTGGCGCCGGGTGCTCAGGACTTGCCGAAGTGCGCCGGCGCCGGCCTCTCGGCCGCCGTCAGTGCGTGAGATCGACGCCGAGCGCGCGCTGGATGAGCAGGTTGGCGGCGCCACCGACGACGATCAGGTAGACGAACAGGATGCCGCCGAGCAGCACCGCGTCGCGGCCGGCGACCTTGAGCTTCTGCAGCGTCGTGTCGAGCCCGAGCGCAGCCATGGCAGCGGCAAGCAGGTAGATGTCCATGAGACGGAGCCAGCGGATCACCCCGTCCGGCAGGCCGAGCAGCGGATGCACGAGCGCGATGACGATGAACCAGATCGCGAAGGCCGGCAGGCGGGTCGCCGGGGCTGCCTCGCCGGCCTCGCCGCGGCGGGTGGCGACCCGGCCGAGGACGATCAGAAACGGCGCGAGCAGCATCACGCGGATCATCTTGACGATGACCGCGTTCTCCGCCGTCGCTCCGCCGATGGTCTTGCCGATCGCGACCACCTGTGCGACCTCGTGCACCGTCGAGCCCACATAGATGCCGAACGGCTCGCGCCCGACGCCGAGCACCCCGAAGAGCAGCGGGTAGACGAGCATCGCGATCGAGCCGTACAGCACCACCTGGCCGACGGCGGCGGAGGTCTTGTGCGGGGCCGAGCCGAGCACCGACTCCGTCGCGATCACGGCTGCGGCACCGCAGATCGCGCTGCCGGAGGAGGACAGCAGGGCCGTGTCGCGATCCATGCCGAGCCAGCGATGGCCGACCCACCAGCCGACCACGACCGTTGAGGCGACGATGAAGCAGTCGACGAGGATCGCCGCCGGTCCGACGTGGATGATCTGCGCGAGGCTCAGGTTGAGCCCATAGAGCGCCACGCCGACGCGCAGCAGCGTCTTCTGCGCGAATTGCAGGCCCGGCAGGGTGCGCGGGCCCGCGAGGCGGGCGTGGGCGAGATTGCCGAGCACGGCGCCGATCAGGATCGCGAGGGTCAGCGCACTCAGTCCGGCGGCCGCGAGGGCCGGCAGCCGCGAGAGCAGGAACGCCGCGAGTGCGATCGCGACCACGATGGCCAGGCCCGGCGCGAGCCGGCGAATCGACGACATGTTGACGGGGATCCTGCGCTGGGCCGCCGGGGCGGTGGTCGGTGGAGTCGGGTCGGCCCTTCGGGGCCGCCATTCTAATGCCACGGCGCGGCCTGCGCCCGCCCCGGGTTGGCGCGCCGGCGGGTACGCACAAGTCCCTACAGCGGTCGCTGCATCGCAACATTAGCATTCACTAATCATAAAGTCGAAGGCGGCGGTGCCGATGGCCACGTACCTGCCCGCTCGGGTGACGCGCGTGCGGCACTGGAGCGACAAGCTCTTCAGCTTCAGCACCACGCGCGAGCCTTCGCTGCGCTACGAGAACGGCCAGTTTCTGATGGTCGCGCTCGACGTCGACGGGCGGCGCGTGGCGCGCGCGTACAGCATCGCGAGCGCCAACCACGCGGACGAGCTCGAGTTCTACAGCATCAAGATCCCGGGCGGGCCGCTGACCTCGCGGCTGCAGGCCATACGTGCCGGGGACACGGTGCTGCTCAGCGCGAAGCCGACCGGAACGCTGGTGCTGCGCGACCTCCGCCCCGGGCGGCGGCTCTTCCTGCTCGCGACCGGCACTGGCTTCGCGCCGTTCGCCAGCCTGATCCGCGACCCGGAGATCTACGAGCGTTTCGAGTCGATCGTCGTCGTGCGCGGTGCACGCCACGTCCGCGACCTCGCCTATGGCGATGCGATCATCGAGCAGCTGGGCGCGGATGAGCACCTCGGCGAGCTCGCGCGGGCGCAGCTCGTCGACTATCCGGTGGTGACGCGCGAGCCCTTCCGGCACGAGGGCCGGATCACGACACTGATCGACTCCGGGCGGCTCTTCTCGGACCTCGGTATCGCGCCGCTCGACCCCGTCAACGACCGCGTGATGATTTGCGGCGGAATGGGCATGCTCAAGGACCTGCGCGCGCTGCTCGACGGGCGCGGCTTTCGCCTCTCGCCCGGCATCGGTGAGCCGGGTGACTACGTCATCGAGCGCGCCTTTGTCGGCGCCTGAAGGCCGCGCCGTGCCTCACGGGACACCATACTGGGTCGCGAGGTACTCGATGATCCGCTCGACCTCGCCGTCCGGGACGGGCGCGCCCATGACCTTGATCATCTTGCGGACCTCGGCGTCCCAGCCGGCCCGCTTCAGGAACCCGCCGTTCATCTGGATGTAGTCGATGCTGTGGCAGGACGAGCAGCGTGCACGGACCAGCTCAACATCGGCAGCCGGCTTGAGCCGCAGGCTCGATTCGTCGGCGACTGCGTTAGAAGCGAGCATTGCCAACGCGACCAGACCGCCGAACCGCGACGGCACGGAGCGCTCAGGCGACATGCACGGTCACCCGGTGCGGGACGTTGTTGTGGTAGCCCGGCCCGTTGAAGATGAGCTCCTCGACCTGGGTTGACCCCTGCGCGTTGGTCGCGCGGGCGAGGATCGTCAGCGGGCCGCGCGGCGCGCCGCGATGGCGGTACTGCCACGGGCGGAATGAGTAGCGGCCGAGGTCGATGCCGAGCTCCGCGGCCTTCCAGCTGCGGCCTTCGTCGGTCGAGACATCGACCCGCCGGATGCCGGCGCCGCCATCCCAGGCGATGCCGCGGATCACGAGCGGGGAGCGCGCGTCCACGCGCTGACCGTCCGCCGGGCTGGTGATCAGCGAGTTCACGACCATCTCCGTGATCGGCGTCGTCGCTTCCGCTTCCTGCGAGACGAACCGGTCGACCTGCGGGAACTTGCCCTTGGGTATCCGGTACGCGGTCGACATCCAGAAGCCACCGAGCGGCTTCGTCAGTACGCGGATGCTGACGACCTGCTTCATCCAGTACGTCGCGGTCCAGCCGGGCACGACGATACGTGCAGGGAATCCGTTCCAGTGGGGCAGCGGCGCGCCGTTCATTTCGTAGGCGATCAGCGTGCTCTCGTCGAGCGCCTTCCAGATCGGGATGCTCTTGCGGAAGTCCGGAGTCGCCTCGAGCGGCGCACTGTCGCCGCCGTCGAAAGCGACCTCGACCGCGTCCTTTGGCACGCCGATGCGCGAGAGCACGTCCTTCAGCCGCGCACCACGCCAGCGGGCGTTGCCCATGGCGCCGTAGCCCCATTCGACGCCCGGCACGTGCGGGTCCGACAGCCCGCGCCGGTTGCCCGAGCACTGGCAGACCGCGACCAGCTCGACCGGCTCGAAGTCGCGTTTCAGCTGCTCGAGCGTGAGCTCGATCGTCTGCGCGTTGCCGTCCGCGCCGAGCGCGAGCCGCCAGTCGGCCGCCGCGACCTCGGGGATGTTCATCAGGTGCCAGCGCACGAAGAAACGGTCGTTCGGCGTGATCACGTCCCCGAACGTCGCCAGCGGCGATTCGTAGTTGGGCGGACGATACGCGCGCTTGAGGAGTGGCTGCTTGCCAGGCAAGGCTTCGAGGACCTCCGACTCGAGCGTGCCGCCCGGCAGGCCCGCGAGCGCCTCGCGCGCGAGCGGCCCAAGGCCCGCCGTCGCGGCGGTTCCGAGCAGTCCTCCCAGCAGTCGCCGTCGGCTCGTCATGCGTTGCTTCCCGGCGCCGGTCCCGGGAGGAGTATAGGACGTCGGGCGTGGCGCGGCTGACTGCGGCGCAGCATCCGCGATCAGGAACCCCAGCGCTCGACTGCGCGGCGGTACGCGGGACGCGCCTCGATCCGCCCCGCGAACGCCGTCAGGCGCGGGAACGCGGTCGCGCCGCAGAACTGCACGCCAATCTGTGCCACGAACGACATCTGCACGTCCGCGCCGGTCAGGGAATCGCCGACAAAGTAGTCGCGCCCGTCGAGTTCCCGATCGAGCCAGCCGAGATGGTTCTCGATCTCGCTCTCGATGCGCTGCTGCAGCGGTGCGCCCGCCGCGCCGAGCCGGCCGACGTACAGCTTGAGCAGCAGCGGCAACATCGCCGACCCTTCCGCGTAGTGCAGCAGCTGCAGGTACCGTTCGTAGTCGTCGCTGCCCGCGACCGGCGAGAACCGGCCGTTGCCATAGTGGCGGATCAGGTAGTCGACGATCGCACCCGACTCGATCAGCGTGCGCGTGCCGTCGCGCAGGATCGGGGCCTTGCCGAGCGGGTGGATCGCCTTGAGCGCCGCCGGGGCATAGCGCGTTGCGGGGTCGCGCTCGTACTGGAAGACCCGGTACTCGACCTCGAGCTCCTCGAGCAGCCAGGTGACGCGGCGGGACCGCGACGCATTGAGGTGGTGGACTTCGAGCACGGGCGGACTCCTTAAGTCGGGACGCACGGAGAACAGTACGACAGGACGGGTCCGGGTGGACGCTGGCAGCCACCGGGTCTGGAATGAGAGACTCATCCGGCGGCGCCGCGTCGATCCTCCGGTCCCGGAGGGAGGGCCGTGGGGGGAGAGCATGCGTGCCGGACTGCTGATCACCGTCCTGGCAGTGCTCCTGCTCGGTGGAATGGCCCACGGCGCCCCGGCCCGCAAGCCAGTCCGGCCGCCGCCGGCCGTCGCCGACCTGATATTCACCGACGCGCGCATCTACACCGCGGCGGGGCCGGCGCCCGCCGAGGCGCTGGCCGTCCGCGGCGGCAGGCTCATCTACGTCGGCAGCGCCGCCGGGGCCGCGGCCTTCATCGGGCCGCACACCCGAGTGCATCGCCTGCACGGCCGGTTGATCGTCCCGGGACTCGTCGACGCGCACATTCATCCGCTCGACATTGTCGACCTGGACGTCTGCGACCTCGACAGCCGCGAGCTGTCGCTACGCGAGGTGGCGGAATCCGTGCGCCAGTGCCTGCGCCGCTACCATCCGGCGCCCGGCAAGTGGCTGCGCGTTCACCAGTGGAACCCGTACGCGAACTCACCCGATCCGGAGCATCCCTCGTTGCGGGCCGCACTCGACCTCGCCGCGCCTCGCAACCCGGTGGAGCTGATGGGCAACGACGGCCACAAGGGCGCGTACAACAGCGCCGCGCTGTCGCTCGCGCGCGATCGCTCCGGCAAGGTGATTGGCTTCTCGTCTCGCACGCTCGCGGGCCCGTTTGCGAGCTTTCGGCCGCTCGTCGGCGTCGACGAGCACGGTGAGCCGAACGGCGAGGTCAACGAGGAGGCGCGCGCCACCTTTGGTACCTCGACGACGTACAACGACCTCGAGAAGGTCCTGGAGGCACCGCAGCGCATCGCTGCGCGGCTGAACGCCGCCGGCATCACGGCGGTGCTCGACGCGATGGCTGCGCCGGAGGGCCTGCCGGTCTACGACAAGCTCTACGCCTCGGGGCAGATGACGTTCCGCGCGACGCTCGCGCAGTACTACGACCCGAGCCACACGCGCACGGCGGCCGGCAAGGTCGACTACGAGCGACTGGTGCGAGCCGCGGTCAAGGTGCGGGCCCGCTATGCCGACCATCCGCTGATCCGCGCCGACTTCGTCAAGCTCTTCGCCGACGGCGTCGCGGAGGGCAATCCGTTCGCCGTGCCGCCGACCCTCGGCAACGCCGCGATGGTCGACGCCTACCTGCAGCCGATCTTCGCGAAGGATGCGGCGGGGCACGCGACCGTGACCGGCTACGTCAATACTGCCTCCGATGTCTGCACCGAGGTCCGCGAGCATCCCGCGTCCTATGCGCCGGCGACGGCCGTCGCCGCCTTCATGGCGGCCAACGGCTACCACCCGGGGCAATGTGCGCTCTCGAACGGCGTGCTGCAGCACGAGCGCGAGATCGAGCTCGAGTACGTGCGGCGCATGCACCTGGCCGGCTTCAACCTCCACATCCACGTGATCGGCGATCGGGCGCTGCGCACCGCGCTCGATGCGATCGAGGCGGCCCGCGCCGCGGACGGGGTGATGACGCGCGACAGTCTCGCGCACGTGCAGCTGACGCGGCCCGAGGACGTCGTGCGGACGGGCCAGGACCACCTCTATCTCGCCTACACGTACTCGTGGGCACTCAACCGCCTCGACTACGACATGACGCTGATCCCGTTCCTGCAGCACGTGTCCGGCAACGACAACGCCAGCCGGCACGTCGCCGGCAGCGCCTACGAGGAGAACACGTATCCGTTTCGCACCTCGAAGGACGCCGGCGCCGTGCTGGTCGCCGGCTCGGACGCGCCGGTCGACACGCGCGATCCGCGGCCGTTCGTGAACATGGCGGTCGCGGTCACGCGCCGCGCCGGCGCCGATGCCGAGGCCTTCAACCCCCGGCAGGCGATCCGGATTCGCGAGGTCCTGGATGCGTACACGATCAACGGCGCGCGCATGCTGGGCCGCGACCAGGACTTCGGGTCGCTGGAGGCGGGCAAGTCGGCGGATTTCGTGGTGCTCGACCGCGACATCCTGGCGCTCGCCGATGAGGGGCGCGCCGACGAGGTCGGCGGGACGCGGGTACTCGAGACCTGGTTCCAGGGGCGGCAGGTCTTCGGGCCGCCGGCGCACTGAGGGGCGGAACGGGGAGATGTCGAGGATGTCGCGGGCACCGTTCGTGGTCGAGGAAGGCGCGGTCGAGGTCGAGAGCGGGGAGGACCGGGGCGTGATCTGGCGGACGCTGACCAGCGCCGACCGCACCCCGACCGCCGAGCTGACGAGCGGGGTCTGCGAGATCGCTCCGGGTTGCGAGCTTGCCCTGCACCGCCACCCGCCGCTCGAGCTCTACTACTTCCTCGAGGGCACGGGCGTGGTGACCCTCGGGTCCAGCGACCACGCGGTGCAGGCCGGAACCACGATCAGCATCCCGGGCGATACGCCGCACCGGATCCGCAACACCGGCCCGGCCACCCTGAAGCTCTTCTACGTCTTCCCGACGGCCTCATTCAGCGAGGTCGAGTACACGAACCTGTAACGGAAGGCCGCGCGCCGTGCCGGGGGCGAGCCCCGGGCCGGCCGTCCAGGACCCTGCCGGCCGGGGGATAGCCAGCGCCACTGTCAGGGGTCTGTTAAGCCGTTTCCGCAGCCGGTGCCGCTTGGGCTAAATTTCGAGGTCTTGCCCCGAGACCGCGCGACCCCAAGCCCGGGGTCGCGGCGGCCCGGCCGGCCCCACAGGGATCCGATGGACACTGTCTCCCGTACGCGCGCGCTCGCGGCGCTCCTCGCTTCGATCGTCGTCGCCGCCTGCGGGCGATCCGGCCCCCCGGCCGCGCACGGCGTGCCGGTCAACGCGCTGCGCATCGTGCCGCATCCGGTCTCGATCCCGATCGAGTACCCAGCACAGCTCGAGGCGTCCAACACCGTCGAGATCCGGCCGCGCGTCGGCGGGGTGCTCGAGCGCCAGGAGGCCGTCGAGGGCCAGCGCGTGCGCGTGGGCCAGGTGCTGTTCGTGATCGACCGGCAACCCTACGCGGCGGCGCTCGCCCAGGCCCAGGCGACGCTCGCCCAGGCCCAGGCCGCCAAGGCCCAGGCCGAGCGCGACCTCGAGCGGGCGCGGGCGCTGTCGCAGCTCGACGCGCTGAGCCAGCGGGAGCTCGACGCCGCGATCGCGGCGGGCGCTGCCACCACCGCCCAGGTCCAGGCGGGCCAGGCCGCGGTCCGCACCGCCGAACTCAATCTCGAGTACACGATCGTTCGCGCGCCGATCGACGGCGTCATGAGTCGCGCCCTGATCCGGCTCGGCGGCCTCGTGACGCCGTCCGCGACCCTGTTGACGACGGTCTACAAGACCGACCCGATGTACGTGAACTTCAGCATCAGCGAGTCGCGGCTCCTCGAGCTGCAGCGCGCGCTGGGCCGGCCGCCGGACCAGCGCAACCCGAGCGGCACGCGGTTCCACGTGTTCCTGCTGGACGGTTCGGAGCTCGACGCGCCCGCGGAGCTCAACTTCGTTGACGCGGCCGTCGACCTGCGGACCGACACGCTGCCGGTCAGGCTTGCGGTGGCGAACCCCAAGCAGCTGCTGCGGGCCGGCCAGTTCGTCAAGGTCACCGCGCAGGCGCCCGTGCAACAGGACGCGATCGTCGTGCCGCAGCGAGCAGTGCAGGAACTGCAGGACAAGCGCTACGTCTGGACCGTCGACGCGAACGGCAAGGCCGCCCCGCGCGACGTGACGCTCGGCCAGCGGCTCGGCCAGGACACGGTCGTCAGCAAGGGGCTGAACGCCGGTGACCTGGTGGTCGTCGACGGGACGCAGAAGCTGCGCGAGGGAACGCTCGTCGATCTCGGCCAGCAGCCAGGCGGTGAGAAGCACTCGCCGTGAGCAATTTCTTCATCGACCGGCCGATCTTCGCCACGGTCATCGCGATCCTGATCACGCTGGCGGGCTCGATCGCCTTCTTCCTGCTGCCAGTCGCCCGATTCCCGCAGATCACGCCGCCGAGCGTGGTCGTCGCCGCCTCGTTCCCCGGCGCCGATGCACAGACCATCGAGCAGTCGGTCGCCGCGCCGATCGAGACCCAGGTCAATGGCGTGCCGAACATGCTGTACATGAGCTCGAAGAGCTCGAACGACGGCACGTACACGCTGAACGTCACCTTCGAGGTCGGCGCCGACCAGGACATCGCCGCGGTCGACGTGCAGAACCAAGTCGCGATCGCCCAGCGGCAGCTGCCGGCGGACGTGTTGCGCCAGGGCGTCACGATCACCAAGAAGGCGCCACAGGCACTGATGTACCTGGCGATCAAGGCGACCGACCCGCGCTACGATTACCTGTTCCTCAGCAACTTCACCGCGCTGCAGGTGGTCGACACGCTGGCGCGGATCCGTGGCGTCGGCCAGGTCCAGCAGTTCGGGCCGCGCGACTACGGCATGCGCATCTGGCTGGATCCCGGCCGCATGGCACGGCTCGGCGTCACGACCCAGGACATCGTGGCCGCGCTCAACGAGCAGAACGTGGTGGCCCCGGCGGGCGTCGTCGGCGCGGAGCCGGCGCCGCCGGGCCAGGAGATGACGTACTCGGTGACGGTGCGTGGCCGGCTCGGCTCGGTGCAGGAATACGAGAACATCGTGCTGCGCACCGGCGCCAATCGCGCGATCGTGCGCCTGCGGGACGTCGCGCGCATCGAGCTCGCGGCGACCGACTACAGCCGCTCGACGCGCCTGAAGGGGCAGGCGGTCGCGTCGCTCGGCGTCTTCCAGCTGCCCGACGCCAACGCGCTCGAGGTCGCCAAGCAGGTCAAGCTCGCGATGAAGCAGCTCGGCGACCGCTTCCCGCCCGGCATCACTTACGACATCGTGCTCGACACGACCGAGTTCGTCTCCGAGTCGATCAAGGAGGTGGAGATCACGCTGTTCATCGCCGCGGCGCTGGTGCTGCTGGTGGTGTTCCTGTTCCTGGAGAGCTGGCGCGCGACGTTGATCCCGATGCTGGCGGTGCCGGTGTCGCTGCTCGGCACCTTCACGCTGTTCGTCGGCCTCGGGTTTTCGATCAATACGCTGACCCTGTTTGCGCTGGTACTCGCCATCGGCCTCGTGGTCGACGATGCGATCGTCGTCGTCGAGGCGGTAACCGAGAAGATGGAGGCGCACCACCTGAACCCGCGCGATGCGACGCGTGCCGCGATGGCGGACGTCTCGAGCCCGGTGATCGCGATCGCGCTGGTGCTGACGGCGGTGTTCGTGCCGGTCGCCTTCCTCGGCGGCCTGACGGGCCAGTTCTACCGGCAGTTCGCGCTTACGCTGTCGGCCTCGGTGCTGATCTCGGCGTTCGTCGCGCTGACCTTCACGCCGGCGATGTGCGTGCTGCTGCTGCGGCCGCGCAGCGGCGAGGCGCCGCGCACCGCGCTCGGGCGCTTCTTCGGCTGGTTCAATCGCGGATTCGCGCTCGCGACCGAGCGCTACTCGGTCACCGTTCGTGCGGCGATCCGCCGCACCTCGGTGGCGCTCGGCGTGTTCGGCGTGATCCTGGTCGCGGTGGTGGTGCTCGTCTGGACCCGGCCGGGCGGCTTCCTGCCGGAGGACGATCAGGGCTTCCTGCTGATGGTCACGCAGCTGCCTCCCGGGGCTTCGTTCCAGCGCAGCGAGGTCGCGCTCGAGAAGGTCGCCGCGGTCGTGCAGCAGCAGCCGGAGGTCGAGAAGATGCTCGCGATCACCGGCCTCAACCTGCTGGCGGGCGTCAACACGCCCTACACGGGGTCGGGGTTCGTGCCGCTGAAGCCGTGGTCGGAGCGGCCGGGCGCGGAGAGCTCGGTGCAGGGGCTGATCGGCCGGCTGTCGAAGCAGCTGTCGACCTTCAAGGAGGCGAACGTCGTGATCGTGCCGCCGCCGGCGATCCCCGGCATCGGCCAGGCCGGTGGTTTCGAGCTCGTGCTGGCCGATACGTCGGGCGGCAACCTCGAGCGGTTCAACGCCGGCATCCAGGATTTCATTGCGGCGGCCTCGAAGCGCCCCGAACTCGCGCGCGTCTCCACGCAGTTCAACCTGCGGGTGCCGCAGATCGAGTACGTGATCGACCGCGACCGCGCCAAGTCCCTGGGCGTGCCGATCTCGGACGTCTTCTCGACGCTGCAGATGTTCCTTGGTGGCACGTACATCAACGATTTCAACCTCTTCGGCCGCACCTACCGGGTGACCGCCGAGGCCGAAGGCAGCGCGCGCCGTGTTCCCGAGGCGGTCAACAACCTGTACGTGCGCACCCAGGCCGGTGACATGGTGCCGCTGTCGTCGCTGGTGACGATCAAGCCATCGCTTGGCCCCTCGTACATCGAGCGCTACAACGTGCTGCGGGCCGTCACGGTCAACGGCTCGCCGGCCCCGGGCTACAGCCAGGGCGATGCGCTGCGGGCGATCGAGGAAACCACCCGCTCGCTGCCCGACTACATGAGCTACTACTGGACCGGCTCGGTGCTGCAACAGAAGCGCACCGGCGGCCAGGCGCCGTACATCTTCGTGATGGCGATGGTGTTCGTGTTCCTGGTGCTGGCCGCACAGTACGAGAGCTGGGGCGTGCCGTTCGCGGTGATCCTGTGCATCCCATTCGCGGTGTTCGGCGCTTTCCTCGGACTCTTCCTGCGCAGCATGGCGAACGACATCTATGCCCAGGTCGGGCTCGTGATGCTGATCGGCCTCGCGGCCAAGAACGCGATCCTGATCGTCGAGTTCGCGAAGCTGTCGCACGAGCGCGGCATGACGGTCGTCGAGGCGGCGATCGCCGGCGCCCGCCTGCGCCTGCGCCCGATCCTGATGACGTCGGCCGCATTCATCCTCGGCGCGTTGCCGCTCGCGATCGCGAGCGGCGCGGGCTCGACCTCGCGGCAGGTGCTCGGCACCACGGTCGTGTTCGGCATGACGGCCGCCACGCTGATCGCGATCTTCATCGTGCCGGTGTTCTACGTGGTGATCCAGGGCGGCATCGAGCGGTGGCGCGGGCGCACCGCGGCCGCGCCGTCGCCGGAACCGCCATCCGCGGAGCCCGGGACATGAGGAAGCTGGCAGCCGCCGGCCTGCTGCTGCTCGCGGGCTGTGCCGCCGGGCCCGACTATCGGCGCCCGGCGCTGCCGGTGCCGGCGGACTTCCGCGGTACGGCGGCGGCGGCGCCGGCGGAGTCGTTTGGCGACGTCGCCTGGCGCAGTGTCTACGCGGAGCCGCAGCTGCAGGCCCTGATCGCGCAGGCGCTGAAGGGCAACCTCGACCTCCGGGCGGCGGTCGCACGGGTCGACCAGGCGCGCGCCGTGCTCGGCGAGACGCGCCTCGGGCTGCTGCCGACGCTCGACGCGCGCGGTACGGTGGGCCGCTCCAAGAGCTCGGTGGACGCGATCCTGCCGGGTGCGGCGCGCATCAAGAATGTCGAGGAAGTGGCCGTCACCGCCTCGTTCGAGCTCGACCTGTGGGGCCGCCTGCGTCGCTCGAACGAGGCCGCACGCGCCACGCTGCTGTCGACCGACTACGCGCGCCGGGCCGTGGAGAGCGCGCTGGTCGCGAGCGTGGCAAGCGGCTACTACACGCTGGTCTCGCTCGATGCGCAGCTGCGCATCACGCGCCGCACGCTCGCCACCCGCGAGAAGTTCGTCGAGCTCACCCGCGCCCAGCACGAGCGTGGCTACGCGACCGGCCTCGACGTCGCCACGGCCGAGGCGCAGGAGGCCGTCGCCCGCGCCAACGTCCCGGACCTCGAGCGGCGCATCGCCCAGACCGAGGACCTGCTGTGCGCGCTGGTCGGCGACAACCCCCACCCGATCGAGCGCGCCGAGCGCGGCGAGGGCATGCCCGAGCTGCCGCCGATGCCGCCACCGGGCCTGCCGTCGCGCCTGCTCGAGCGGCGCCCGGACGTGCGCTCGGCCGAGGAAGGCCTGCACGCGGCCAATGCCAACATCGGCGTCGCGCGGGCGGCCCTGTTCCCGTCGATCTCGCTGACCGGGCTCATGGGTTCCCTCAGCTCGCCGCTCGGCGAGCTGTTCAAGTCGCCGACGGCGGAATGGAGCGCGGCCGCCGGCGTCGTGCAGCCGCTGCTCGATCCGCAGCGCTCGCTCTACCAGGTCGAGCTCGCCAACGCCCGCAAGCGCGAGGCGCTGAGCGGCTACGAGAAGGCCGTGCAGGGCGCGTTCCGCGACGTCGCCGACGCGCTCGTGGCGTACGCGAAGTACGGGGAGTTCGCGACCGAGCAGAGCCGGCAGGTCGAGGCGTTGCGCCGCGCCGAGGGCATCGCGCTCGCCCGCTACCGCGTCGGTTACGCGTCGTACTTCGACGTCATCAATGCCGATCGCGACCTGTTCAGCGCCGAGCTCACGCTCAACCAGGCGCACGCGAACGGCCTGCTGGCGCTCGTGCAGCTCTACCAGGCTCTCGGCGGCGGCTGGGACTGAGGCGCGCTCAGCGTCCGAGCGCGAGGTCCGTGCGCAGGATGCCGAACGCGCCCGCGTGCAGGCTCTGGATGTAGAGCACGCCGTCCCGTTCCGTCACCCCGCTCGTCTCCGGGATCTGTCCCGCGGGGTCCTGCAGGTCGGCGGCGACGTGGCCCTCGTCGTCGTAGGCGATCACGTGTCCGTAGGCGGGTGGCACCGGCCACAGCACCCGCGGCAGCCGCAGCGTGGCCGCGCGCAGCGCCGGCCAGCCGCTCAGCGCATCGACCACCGGACTGCGCGGCTTCGTCAGGCCGACCCAGAGGCGGCCGGCCGGGCTCCACGTGACGTTGTCCGGAAATCCCGGCAGGTTGTCGACGAGCACCCGCGCCTCCGCGGAGGGCGCGCGCGCAAGCTCCGCGGCTTCGAGGCCGTGTGCACCGGTCGCGATGCGCCAGATCCGGTAGGCGCCGGTCTCGGACACGTATAGCCGACGCTCGTCGGTCGACAGCGCGACCCCGTTCGCAAAGCACAGCCCGCCGATCACCACGCGCGGACGCGCGGCGCCCGGCACGAACTCAAGCACGCGACCGGTGCAGGAGTGCTCGAGGATATCCAGCAGCGCGGCGTCGAAAGTGCCGTAACGGCGCGCCGGGATCCGCTGCGTCGCATCGGTGAAGAAGATCCGCCCGTCGCTCGCGACCGCCACCGCATCGGCGAAGGCGAGCGGCTCGGGACCGTCGGCCGCGAGCAGCACCGTGATCCGCCCGTCGCGCTCGATCGCGAGCAGCCCGCGAAAGGCGTCGGCGACGATCAACCGCCCGTTGCCGTCGAAGGCCATACCGAGCGGACGGCCTCCGGTCCGCGCGAATACTTCTCGACGCTCGCCGTCGCTGCGAATGCGCAGCACCGAGCCCGAGAGCGTGCCGGTATAGAGCCAGCCATCCGGGCCGACGGCGATGTGCTCGGGACCGATCTCGGCGCCGAGCGGGACCCGCCGCGCCGCCGCCAGCCGCTGGTTGCGCGCGTGCGGGCCGACGTATCCGGCGAAGGTCGGTGCCTTCCAGGCCAGCGGCCGGATGGGCACCGGCCAGGCCGCGAGGTACCCGATCAGCGCGGCGAGCGCGACGGCGGAGCCGACGAGCGCGCGCCTCATCGCGGGCACCGTCCGCCAGCGGCGCATTGCGCGGCCGCACACGGTCGGACGAGGGTGTGCGGATCAGGCATCCGGGGGCCAGCCGTCGGCGGGCAGCGCCGGCGAGCCGGGTCGTCGCCAGGCGAGATCAAGTGGCAGCGGCAGCGGTGGCGGTTCACCAGCTCCCGGCCCCAGAAATGCCGCGAGGGCCGGCGACGGGCTCGCCGCCAGCGCCTCGCCGAGATCGCGGACGAGCGAGACGCAGACATCCGCGCCCGCGAGGCGCGCGAGCCACCATTCGGCGGTCTCCTCGGCGATCCGTGCGGCGATCGACTCCCGCGTCGGCTCGACGACGCCCGTCGGCGGCAGGCCGGCCAGCTCGAGGAACCGGTCCAGGAACCGCGCCTCGAGCGCCGCCACGGCGAGCCAGCGGCCATCGCGCGTGCGGTACAGCTGGTAGCGCGCGAGGCCGCCCGTGAGCGGCGCGGCCCCTGGCGCGGCCGCAGCGCCCCGCGCCCAGAGTTCGGCGAGCGGCATGAGCTGAAAGGGCCAGAGGTTGTCTGCCATCGGGATGTCGATGCGCCGGCCCCGGCCGTCGGCCCCCCGCGCAAGCAACGCGAGCAGGATGTTGATCACCGCCGGCCACGCGCCGCCGCCGATGTCCGCGATCAGCGTCGGCGGCAGCGCCGGGGCGCCGGCGGCGTCGGCGACGTTCGCGAGCATCCCGCAGTCGGCGACGTAGTTGAGGTCGTGGCCGGCGCGCACCGCCTCCGCGCCGTCACGTGCGTAGCCGGTGATCGAGCAGTACACGAGCCGCGGGTGGCGCCGCATCAGCGTCGGCGCGTCGAGGCCGAGACGCTCCATCACGCCGGGCCGGAACTGCTCGACCAGGACGTCGGCGCCAGCCACCAGCTCGCACGCCACGGCGCGCTGCGCCGGGTCCTTGAGGTCGAGCGTCTGCAGGTGCTTGCCGCGGTTCAGCATCTCGAACGGTACCGATCGGCCCGCGGCGTCGAACGGGCCTTGCGCGCGCAGCGGGTCGCCGCCGGGTGCCTCGACCTTGAGCACCGTGGCGCCGGCTTCCGCGAGCAGCAGCGTCGCGAGCGGCCCCGGCAGCAGCATCGTGAAATCGAGGACGCGCAGACCGCGCAGGGGCCCGTCGTGCATCGCACCTCCGGACAGGGGCGTGCCGGAGCTTGCCACGTCGCCGCGTCGTCGTCGTCAGCTTCCGCAGCGCAGCCGCCGGACGGCTGCCCAGTCATCCGTCGCGGCCGGCCCCGCGGCGAGTGGGGCGTTGCGTGCCTCAGGTCCCGCGCGACCGGGAACGCCGCTCGCGCACGAACTCGACGAACCCGGCCAGGAACTTCTCGAGCAGCCGCAGCGTCTCCGCATCCGCGAGCTCGCCGTCCGCACCCATCAGGCCCGCCGCCCGCGAGACCAGCAGCCGACCGCCGGGCCAGAGCTCGGCGCCGAGCGTGCGGAACACCGGCAGCCAGGCATTCTGCGACAGAATCGTGCCGAAGCCGCCCGGTGATGCCCCGGCGATCGCGACCGGGCGACCGCGGAATACGCGCGGTACGTCGGCTGGCGGCCGGGACAGCCAGTCGATGGCGTTCTTGGCGACGCCGGGCAGGCTGTTGTTGTACTCGGGCGAAACCAGCAGCAGGCCGTCGGCCGCCGCGATCGCATCCTTGAGCCGCGTAACCGCCTCTGGCATGCCTTGTGCTTCGAGGTCCGCGTCGTAGAGCGGAATGCCGGCGATCGACTCGAGGCGCAGCGTCGCCTCGGCGGGCATGCGCGCCGCCGCCGCGCGCAGCACCGCGGAATTGAACGAACCCCGGCGCAGGCTGCCGGACAGGCCGACGATGGTGATCATGGCAAGTGCGATCCCGACGGGCGAGCCGCGTGCGGCTCGTTCGCACGAACCATAGCCAGCGAGCCGGCCGGCGCGCAACCACCGGCACCGGCCCGCTGGCGGGCGCCCGGCGACCGGGCGTCCCGCCACCGAGCCGGTCGGACCCGGGCTAGAAGCGGTAGTTCACTCCCGACGAGAAGCCCATCGGCCGGCAGCCACCCCAGGTCGTGTTGCCGAAGCTGCCGTAGTCGATGAACGTCGCGTTGGTGCCATCGTGGCAGTCGGTCGTCAGTCCGCGGCCGCCGGCACCGAGGTCGTAGTGCGCGTTGCCGTGGTTGATGGTGACCGCCCAGTCGAGATACCAGTAGAACTGCTTGTCGAAGCGATGCTTCCACGCCGCGGTGTACATGTCGGCGGTGTTCGGCTTCGCCGCGGGGTCGTAGTTGTGCTGGCCACCCGGGTCGCCCGGCGTCCTTCCGGCATGCGCCCAGCCGATGCTCAGGTTGTCCGCCGGTGTCAGGTCCTGCGACAGCGCGAGCCAGCTGCCGTTGCGCTGGCGTTCGTTCTGGAACTCGAGCGCCGCGGGCAGGCTGTGGGTCAGGTGCTCCCACGCGGCGTTGACCGTCAGGCCGAACGGGAAGCGGTACTGCGCGCCGACCTTGAGCGCGGCCTCATCGCCGATGTCGTTCAGGTAGCCCGGCGTGCCGCCGCCGACCGTCGCCCACTGCGGGAACTCCGAGATGATGAGCTGCGCGCTCGCGCAGTCGATCACGCCGGTGGGATCGTTGCAGGTGACGCTGCCGTCCGGGTTGACCGCGCCGGTGAAGCCGGTCGCGGCGAGCAGGTTGCCGTATTGCGGGCTGTTGGAGCCGATGCCGTCGCTGTTGCGGTTGACGTTCTTGTGGATCTCGTAGGCGGCGGTGGCGTAGAAGCCCTCGTACTCGAACTCGACGTCGACGCTGAAGGCATTGTCAAAGCCGCCGTCATCGCAGTTCAGCATCAGGTTGCCGCTGCCCGGCTGGTTGCCGCCGTTGCAGTCCGGCGAGCCGCTCGATTGCACGACGTTGTCGTAGGTGCGGTTCTGGCCGGGCGAGTACAGCACGTTGAAGCTGAACATGTTGCCGAACTTCGGCGACTCGTAGGCGAAGGAGTGGTCCAGGCGCGTGCCGAACTCCACGCGGTTGTCACCGCCGGTGTTGCCCATGATCACGGCGTAGTCACCGAGCATCCCCGAGAAGGGATTCAGTCGGTCAGTCGACTTCTTGTAGGGCGAGTAGAAGGTGCCGAACTTCACGCGGCCCCAGTCCTTGCCGGCGAGGCCGACGAAGGTGTCGCCGAGCCCGATCGCGCCGTTGACGACATTCGACTGCTGGTACTGCGAAGTCTTGAGGCCCGGCGAGGCGGTAATCGCGAGCGCAGTCTCGACCTGGTAGACGACCTTGACGTCGGACGTGCCGATCCGGTGCTCGCCGCGATAGCCGATCTGTGACTTGTTGGTCGAGAGCGCCGGCATGAATCCCACTCGGCCGACCGGCCCCGCGCCGCCGGCCTTCGGGTTCGTCAGGTCGACGCCCGAGCCATCGGGCAACAGGTGATAGGCGACCATCCCGTCCATGCCCTTCGTGGTGTCGTCGAACGACACGTCGAGGACGCCGTAGAAGCCCTTCAGGAAGGACTCGAAGGCCGGCTCGGAGGAGGAGCTCGCCGGGGCTGCCTTCGGCGGAGGAGGCGTGGTGGCCACGGCGGCGGCAGCCGCCGGCGCCTGCGCAGCAGGCTGAGCGTTCTGCTTCTTGAGAGCGCCGACTTCCTTCGTCAGCTCGTCGACGCGCTGCAGCAGCGTCTTGACCTGTTCCTCGAGCGCCTTCTCGTCTGCCAGCGCCGCCGGGGCCGCAATGATTCCGGCCAGTAGCGACAGGACGATCCCCCAGGCGGTGACGCGAGATCCCGCCGTGTTCCTCGTCAGCATGCGATTGCCCTCCTCGGGTAGGTATCGTTCTACGTCAGTCGTCCGGTTCCTGCTCCCCGGTCCTGCTGATTCACGTCCCGGCCGACGGCGGCCGGGATCCCCCTCGATAGGGGCTGCGCCAGCCGCCTAGATCACCTTCTCCGCCGACAGCGCCTCGATGTCCGCGTCGGCGAGCCCCAGTTCCGCGAGCACCTCGCGGGTGTGCTCGCCCAGCAGCGGCGAGCGCTTCACCTCGGTCGGGCTGTCGGAAAGCTTGATCGGGTTGCCGACGCTCAGGTATTTGCCGCGAGTCGGGTGATCCACCTCGACGACCGTGCCGGTCGCGCGCAGCGACGGCTCCGCGGCGAGTTCCTCCATCGACAGAATCGGGCCACACGGAATGTCGTGGGCATTGAGTTCCGCCATGGCCTCGAACTTCGTCTTCGTCATCGTCCAGGCCTCGATCGCCTGGAAGACTTCCTTGAGGCGTGGCAGGCGCGCGTCCGGCGTCGCATAGGCAGGATCCGTGATCCACGCCTCGCGCCCGATCACGTGGCAGATCTCCTTCCAGACCGGCGCTTGCGTGATGAAGTAGAGGTAGGCGTTCGGGTCGGTTTCCCAGCCCTTGCACTTGACGATCGAACCCGGCTGGCCGCCGCCCGAGGCATTGGCGGCGCGCGGCACCGCGCTGCCGAACTTGCCGTTCGGGTACTGCGGGTACTCCTTCATCACGCCGGTGCGCGCCAGCCGCTGCTGGTCGCGCAGCTTCACGCGGCAGAGATTGAGAACGCCGTCCTGCATCGCGGCAAGCACCTTCTGGCCACGCCCGGTCGCGTTGCGCTGGTACAGCGCGCAGACGATGCCGAGCGCGAGGTGCAGGCCGGTGCCGCTGTCGCCGATCTGCGCGCCCGTGACGAGCGGCGGGCCGTCGTCGAAGCCGGTGGTCGAGGCGGCGCCGCCGGCGCACTGCGCGACGTTCTCGTAGACCTTGCAGTCCTCGTACGGCCCCGGGCCGAAGCCCTTGACCGAGGCGACGATCATCCGCGGGTTGAGCGCCTGGATCCGCTCCCAGGTGAAGCCCATCCGGTCGAGTGCCCCGGGCGCGAAGTTCTCGACCAGCACGTCGCAGCTCTTGATCAGCCGCTCGAGCACGGCCTTGCCGCGCGGGTGCTTGGTGTCGAGCGTGATCGAGCGCTTGTTGTGGTTCAGCATCGTGAAGTAGAGGCTGTCGACGCCCGGGATGTCGCGCAGTTGCTCGCGGGTCACGTCGCCAGCGCCTGCCTTCTCCACCTTGATCACGTCGGCGCCGAACCACGCCAGCAGCTGCGTGCAGGTCGGACCCGACTGCACGTGCGTGAAGTCGAGGATTCGGACGCCGTCGAGTGCCTTGCCCATGCCGCCTCCCGGCGCCGTCACTTGTACATCGTCTGGTTCTTGGTGCCCGGTGCGTACTCGCGCGGGTCGACCCAGATGTTGATCACCGCCGAGCGCTTCAGTCTCGCGACCGACTCGCGCGCGCGCCGCAGCGCCGGCCCTATCTCGGCCGGGTCGCGCACTTCCTCGCCATAGCCGCCGAGCATCTCCGCGAACTTGCCGAACGGCACGTCGCCGAGCAGGTTGCCGACGTTGCCGCGCTCCTCGCCGTACTTCGCCAGCTGACCGTAGCGGATCTGGTTCATCGCGGAGTTGTTGCCGACCACGGCGATGTACGGAACGCCGAACCGGTTGGCGGTCTCCATGTCGAAGGCCGTCATGCCGAAGGAGCCGTCGCCGTAGTAGCAGAGGACTTCCTTGCCCGGGTGCGCGAGGCCGGCCGCGATCGCAAAGCCGGTGCCGACGCCGAGCGAGCCGAGAGCGCCAGGGTCCATCCACTGGCCGGGCCGGCGCGGCCGCACCGCCTGTGCCGAGATCGTCACGACGTCGCCGCCGTCGCCGATGTAGATGGTGTTGTCGGCCAGAAACTCGTTGAGCTCGTAGGCGACCCGATAGGGGTGGATCGGCGTGTTGTTCGAGCGGAAGAGCGGCATCAGCTTCTCGGTCGCCGCGTCCTCGGCGGCCGACAGCTTCTTCATCCACTCGCGCCGCGCCTGGCGCTTGTCCGCCTGGAGGCGGCCGCCCGCGGCCTGCAGCACCGCGCCCAGGATCGCACCCGGATCGCCGACGAGCCCGAGCGAAATGTCGCGGTTCTTGCCGACCGTCCGGTAGTCCATGTCGATCTGCACCAGCGCCGCCTTCTGGCTGATGCGCCGGCCGTAGCCCATCCGGAAATCGAAGGGCGTGCCGACGATGACGATCACGTCGGCCTCGGCGAAGGCGTTGCCGCGAGTGCGGTCGAAGTGATGCGGGTCGCCCGGCGGCAGCAGGCCGCGGCTGCCACCGTTGAAGTAGCCGGGGATGTCGAGGCCGCGCAGCAGCGCGATCGCCTCCTCGTGGCCGCGGGCCGTCCACACCTGCTGGCCGTAGAGGATCGCCGGACGCTCGGAGTGGACCAGCAGGTCGGCGAGCCGCTCGATGTCGGCCGGATCACCGATCGAGCGGGTCGATGCCCGGTAGTGGCCGGGTTTCGGCACCACCACCTTGGTCACGTCGACCTCGCGGTCGAGCACGTCGCGCGGGATCTCGAGGTAGGCGGGCCCCGGCGCGCCGGCGAAGCTCTCGCGCGCCGCCATCGCGATCATGTCGGCGATGCGCTCCGTGCTCGGCACCGAGGCTGCGAACTTCGTGATGGCCGACATCATGTCGACGTGCGGCAGGTCCTGCAGCGAGCCCATCTTGTGCTGGGTCAGCGCGCCCTGGCCGCCGATGTGCAGAATCGGGCTCTCCGAGCGGAACGCCGTCGCGACGCCGGTCACGGCGTTGGTGCAGCCGGGACCGGCGGTCGTCACCACGCAGCCGAGCTTGCCGGTCTGGCGCGCGTAGCCGTCGGCGGCGTGCGCGGCGACCTGCTCGTGGCGCACGTCGATGATGCGGATGCCCTCGTCGATGCAGCCGTCGTAGATGTCGATGATGTGGCCGCCGCAGAGCGTGAAGATTGTATCGACGCCCTCGTGCTTGAGAGCCCTGGCCACCAGGTGGCCGCCGGAGACGACGCCGGCGTCGCGGCTCTTGCGCTTCAGCGTGTCGTCGGCGGTCGTGCTCGCGGCTGGCGAGGGCGGGACGGGTGCGGCTGACATGGGGCCTCCTCGAGTCTCGACGGAATCGTGCGGCGCTGGCGTCGTCGTCGCGTGCGTGTCAGCGTGGCGGACGCACCGGGTCAGCCGGACGGGCTGCGCGCCAGCGTTCCCGCCGCGGCCGCCTCGTCGCGGATTTGCGTGAAGTGGCGCGCGCGCATCGGCTTTAGCACAAGGATTCCGAGGCCGGCCGCGACCAGGTTGAAGCACACGCCGATCATGAAGACGGTGTGCCAGCCGGAGGCCGCGGCCAGCGCCGTCGCGGGCCCGACCAGGACAGCGCCCATACCCTTCGCCGTGTAGAGCATGCCGGCGTTGGCGGCGGCGAACTTCGAGCCGAACGTATCGCCCTGGGTGGCCGGGAACAGGCTATAGATCTCGCCAAAGACGCCGAAGTAGAGCGCCGTGACCAGCACGAACATTACGGGTGTGCCACCCGACTGGCTCAGCGTGAAGAGTGCGGCAGCGCCGATCACGAAGGCGATCGCCATCGTGTTCTCACGGCCGATGTGGTCCGACACCCAGCCGAAGAACGGCCGCCCGAAGCCGTCGAAGATGCGGTTCAGCGTCAGCGCGAACTGCAGCGCGACCATTGAGTAGCCGAAGAGCTCGACCGGCACCTTGTCGACGTGCAGGTCCTTGGCGATGGGCGCCATCGAGGCGGCCATCACGAGGCCGCCGGAAGCGACCAGCACGAACATCGCGTACATGACGTAGAAGAGCGGTGTGCGCAGCACTTCCATCGGGGCGAAGCTGCGCGCGGAAGTCGCCTTCTTCGGCGCGGCGGCGACCAGTGAAGGCGGCGCGACCAGCAAGCCCCAGGCCATCACGAACACGATGACGCCCTGCAGGATCCCGAAGAACGAGAACGCGTGTTCGTAGCCTTGCGCGTTGATCATGTTCGAGATCGGCACGATCGTGATCGCGGCGCCAGCGCCGAATCCGGCGGCGGTGACGCCGGCGGCGAGGCCGCGGCGGCCGGGGAACCACTTGAGTGCGTTGCCCACGCAGGTGCCGTAAACCGCGCCGGTGCCGATGCCGCCGATGATCGCGCCGGTGTAGAGCATCGTCAGCGAGTCCGCCATCGAGTTCATGTACCAGGCGATCGCGACCAGGAACGCGCCGCCGATCACGACCACCCGCGGGCCGTAGCGGTCGACCAGGTAGCCCTCGACCGGGACGAGCCAGGTCTCGATCAGCACGAACAACGTGAACGCGAACTGGATCGCGGGCCTACCCCAGTGATACTTCGCGTCGATGGGGTTCACGAACAGCGTCCAGCCGTACTGCAGGTTGGCGACGGACGCCATGCAGACGACGCCGAGCGCCAGCTGGATCCAGGGATTGGCAAAGACGGAGCGGGACTCTTGCGCGGGCGACGAATTCATCGGTACGTCTCCTCGGTCCGGTAGCGCCAGAAGTGCCGGCGGAGTCAGCGGCCCGCGCGCGGCGCGGGACGGGGAGTCAGCCGACGAGAAAGGCGGATCGCAGGCGCCGCAGCAGACCTCCGCCGGCGCGGCCGAAAGGCCTTCATCGCCAGTGGGTCACCCGGTACCCCCCAAAAGTGCGCGTGGAGCATGTGGTTTAGTTATAGGTCGACTTGACCATATGAGATATATCTGAGGGTGTCAAACGGCGACATCGCCTGGTCCGGCCCAGCATTAGCGGGCTTCGAATGACGCCTCTCCGGACGCGCTGCCGCTCGCTGGCATCGGACGATGTCGCTGGGTCGAGCTCAATAACCTAATGAATAACTTATTGATATTAGATATATCTTGAAATTTGCTGCAACGCAAAATATACTGGCTCCCATCGCTAAATCCTTGGTGGGAGATGGAACGTGGTGTTGGTCATCGTTGTCAGCTTTCTGGTGGTGGGGATGGTGATGGGACTGGGTATCGCCTCGGCGCGGGCCGTGGCGTCGCTTCCGATCGAGGTGCTTTCGCGAGCCGCTGACGCTGGCCTTTATGCGGGACTCGCACCGGCCGAGGCGGCCTCGCCGGCCGAGCCGTCGCAGGGAATCCCGGTCCGCGAAGCGGCCGCCGCTTAAGTCAACTGGACTCGGCCAGTCGGGCGGGGAGTCGATCTCAGGTAGAGTGAAGCCGGATCCGCAGGAGCGCCGCGTCCGGTCGCGGCGCGATCGATCAGGGGGCTGGATGAGCGCGACCACAGCGTTCCTACGAGAAGACGGCGCCGCGGCGCCGCTGCCGCTCGCGCCGCTGAATTCCGCGAGCCTTCGCGACCAGGCGTACGCGCTCCTCAAGGACGCGATCGCGCGGATGGACATCTACAGCCAGCGCCAGCCGCTGCGCATCGACGAGCGGCAGCTGACGGCGGCGCTCGGCGTCAGTCGTACGCCCGTGCGCGAGGCGCTCTCGATCCTCGAGCAGGAAGGCTTTGTGCGTACGGTGCCGCGCCGCGGCATCTTCATCGTGCGCAAGTCGAAGCGCGAGATCATCGAGATGATCCAGGTGTGGGCGGCGCTTGAGAGCATGTCCGCCCGGCTCGCGACACAGTTCGCCTCCGACGAGGAGATTGCGAAGCTGCGTCACCTCTTTGACGAGTTCGAGAACTCGTCTCCGGAGGAGCACCTCGGCGAATACTCCGACGCGAACATCGCGTTCCACCAGATGATCATCCGGCTCGGCGGCTCGAAGCTGATCGCCGAGGCCACCGAGAACCTGTTCATCCACGTGCGCGCGATCCGCAAAGCAACGATCGGCCAGGACAACCGGGCTGCGCGCTCGATCGTGGATCATCTGAAGATCATCGAGGCGCTCGAGCACCGCGACACCGAGGTGGCCGAGCGGCTCACTCGCCAGCACACGCTCGACCTGGCGGCGCACGTCGAGCGCCACTGCGACTTCCTCGACTAGTCGCGCGCGCGCGGGCGGCGCGCAATGCGCCCTGGCGCAGCCCGGCCTCGCCGCGGCAGCTCGAACGGCACGAGGCGCGCGATCAGTGCGGCGCCGTCGCGCAGCAGGAATTCCTTGAACGCGAGCGCCACCGGCGGCAGCCGCTTCCGGCGATGGTGCACCAGGTGCCAGTACTGGGGCGCCGGGAAGCCCTGCACGTCGAGCACTACGAGCCGGCCGGCCTCGAGCTCCAGGCCGAGCGTGTGTGCCGACAGGAACGCGATGCCCATGCCGGCGGCTACCATCTGCTTGATGGTCTCGGTGCTGCGCACTTCGGCGACGGCCTTCAGACGGGGAAACTCGCGCCCGAGGACGTCGCGCATCAGGTGCCACGTGTCCGAGCCATGCTCGCGCTGCACGAACCGCTCGCGGCGCAGTGCCTCGCGCGGGATCGCGCGCGCTCGCGCGAGCGGATGGTCGGGTGCCGCGATGATCACGTAGGGATGCGGTGCGAAGGGCAGGGCGACGATGTCCGCGTCGCGCGGCGGCCGCGCCATGACCGCGAGGTCAGTCAGGTTGTCAGCGAGTTCTCGCAAGAGCCCCTCGCGGTTGTGCACTGCGAGGTGGAACGACACCCCCGGATGGCGGCGCGCGAACTCGGCGAGCACCCTCGGGAAGAAGTAATCGCCGGCGCTGATCACGCCAACGTTCAACCGGCCGCCGGTCACGCCGCGCAGCTGCGCGAGCGCGTCGTCGGCCTCGCGCAACCGCTCGGTGATCGCGCGCGCGCACTGCAGCAGCTCACTGCCTGCCGGCGTGAGGTAGGTGCGCCGGCCGAGGCGCTCGATCAGGTCGAGACCGACCACGCCAGCCAGTTCCTTGACCTGCGTCGAGACCGCGGGCTGCGAGAGATGCAGCTCCTCCGCGGCGCGCGAGTAGTTGAGGTGGCGAGCGACCGCCTCGAAGACCCGCAGCTGTCGCAGCGTCACGTGCTTCATGCGCCACCGGCGTTGCCAAGGTATATAAGAAATCATATACCTGACATAGAAAACTTTTGCTTTTCTTAGAGTCCGCCCGTGACTAACCTCAGGTCCGTGGCATCGTCCCGCCGTGGCGGGGGGCCATCCTCGACGGGAGACTGCGCATGCCGATCACCTGGAGCCCCGCCCCGCCGCCCGCGGATCCGCTGACGGCGGAGCTGCACGCCTACAACAGCGCGTTCCTCGAACTCGAGCTGCCCTGGCAGTGGGATGCCGAGACATTCGCGCGCCTCCGATCGGTGGCGAGCGACGCCGACTGCGTGACGGTCTACGTTGCCCGCAACCAGCCGCACCTGTTGCGGGTCTACGACCCTGCCTTCCTGCGCGACCTCGTGCAGACGACCAAGACGCGCCTCCGCGACCACGCGCCCGTCTAGTCAGATCCGGCGGACGTGCGTCCCCGGGATCTGGACCGCGCCGGGCCGGAGCGCGCCCGGATGTGTCTCGTTCCCGCCAGGGCGCCCAACGCAGGCTGTCGGCCCAGATCGCGGCTCGCCGCGGGCGCGATGCCCGCGCCCAGCCTGCGCAGTCGGTGGTACCGAGCGCGAACGTCGGGTATGCCGCGCCAGCTCGTGGCCTGAAGCGCCTCAGGTCCCGAGGATCGTGCCGATCGCGAGGCCCGTCGCCGCGGCAAAGTCCGCGGCGGACTGCTTCTTGCCGTCCTCATGCTTGAGCTTCAGGACCTCGATCTGACCGCCTTGCGCGGCGATGAACAGGCTCTCGCCGCGGATCTCGGTCACCGTCCCGACCTTGCCGCGCACCTCGCCGAACGTCCGCGTCAGGTGCTTGCGGGCATCGAACAGCTGCAGCTTCTTGCCTCCGATCGTCGTCCAGGCGCCCGGCGCCGGATTGCAGCCGCGGATCAGGTTGTAGACGTGATCGACGTGGTTGTGCCAGTTGATGCGCGCCTCGGCCGACAGGCACCAGCCTTCGTAACCGGCGCGCGACTCGTCCTGCGCGATCTCGCTCGCCCGGCCGGCGACCACCAGGTCGGCGGCCTCGAGCAGCGCCGCGACGCCCATCGGGAACAGCCGGTCAAAGTAGACGCTGCCTAGCGTGTCGTCCGGACCGATCGGCGTCTCCTTCTGCAGGATCACCGGTCCCTCGTCGAGGCCGTCGGTCGGCCGGAAAATCGTCAGCCCCGTACGCGTATCGCCACGGATGATGGGCCAGTTGATCGAGCTCGGTCCGCGGTAGCGCGGTAGCAGCGACGGGTGATACTGGATCATGCCGTGTCGCGGGACGTGCACGAAGTCCTGCGGCACGAACTGCAGCACGTACGCCATCACGCCGATCTCGACGTCGAGGTCGCGCAGTGCCTGTCGCGCCTCGGGTGTCTTCAGACTTGGCAGCTGGTAGAGCCGCAGGCCGCGTTCCTCCGCCGCGACGCGCAACGCGTCCGGCCGGGCGCCCGGCTTTTCCGGCGCGGAGAACACGCCCGCCACCGCGTCGCCGCGGGCGACGAACGCCTCGAGGGCCGCCTTGCCGAAGTCCTGCTGGCCGATGATGGCGATGCGCATGCTGGTACTCCTGCGCCCGTTGTCGCGGGCATTGCGCGGACCGGCGTCCCCGAGGGGGTCCCTGTTTAGCACAGTTTGCGGAGCGCGCGCAGGGCACCACTCAGGGCGCTTCGGGTTCCACCAGCGCGCGGCTACTTGAGAAGTGACGATCCCGGCCGGTTCGCGGATCGCGGAAGGAGAGCGAGCGGGCCAGCAGGGCGAGCGGGCGCGCCGGGTCGTCGCTGGCATCCGGCCGCAGCTCCGGGTACCAGCCATCGTTCGCGATCGGCGCGCCGAGCGCGGCAAGGTGCACGCGCAGCTGGTGCTTGCGCCCCGTCACCGGTACGAGACCGTAGCGCCAGTGGCGATCCCTGCGCTCGAGCACCTCGATGCGGGTTTCGCTGTTTGGCTCGCCCGGTACCTCCCGCATCCGGAAGAACGGCTCGCCTCGCACGATCCGGCTGTGCCGGACCTGCGGGAATGCCAGCCCGGGGAGTGGCGCCGCCAGCGCCTCGTAGCGCTTCTCGATGCGGCGCTCCCGGAAGAGCGCCTGGTAGGCCGCGCGGCTCGCCGGATTCGGCGAGAGGAGCACGAGGCCGGCCGTGGCACGGTCGAGGCGGTGCAACGGGGTCGGCGGCTCGATGCCGAGTCGCGCCGCGAGCCGCGCGACCAGGGTTTCCCGCGCCCAGCGGCCCGCCGGTGCAACGGCCAGGAGGGCAGGCTTGTCGACGACGAGCAGGTGATCGTCGGCATAGAGAATCTCTTCGGCGCCGGCGATCCGCGGTTCGGGCCCCGGGTCGCGGCGATAGCAGACCAGCAACCCCGCCGGAACGGGATCGTCAGCCGCGAGTCGTCGCCCCTCAGCGTCGGTGACCTCGCCCGCCGCGAGTCGTGCGAACCAGTCCGGACGCGGCACCGCCGGAAAGCGCGCACACAGGGCGTCCAACAGAATCGACCCAGGCCCGCCCGGCAGCCGGACGCGGCTCGGTGGCACGGGCGGACCGTGCGCGCCGGCGGAATTCACACCGTCCATCCGGCGGACGCCGGCAGCGCGCGCCTGCCGGCTACAATACAGATCACTTCCGGGAGGGCTGTCATGGAAAAGGATCTCGACGCGCTCAACCATGCCAAGTCCGTGATGCTCGACCTCGCGCTGCGCTTCGGGCCGAAGCTGCTGGTCGCGATCCTGATCCTCGTGGCCGGCGTGCTGGTGGGCCGCTGGGTGGCGCGGGCCACCGCGCGCGCGCTGACGCGCCTCGAGTTCGAGCCGCCGATCCGCGACCTGTTCGTGCGGCTGGTGCGGATCGCGGTGCTGATGCTGTTCCTGATCATCGCGCTGCAGAACCTCGGTGTCGAGTTGCTGCCGCTGATCGCCGGTCTGAGCGTGGCCGGCGCCGGCATCGCCCTCGCGACGCAGGGCGTGCTCAGCAACGTCGTCGCCGGACTCACGATCATCTTCACCAAGCCCTACCGAGTCGGCGACTACATCGAGATCGTCGGCGTGCAGGGCCAGGTGCAGACCATCAGCCTCTTCAGCACGACGCTGCTGCATGCCGACCTGTCCCGGGTGGTGGTGCCCAACCGCAAGATCGTCGGCGAGATCATGCACAACTACGGCCGCATTCGGCAGGCGGAGGTCGTGGTCGGCGTCGGTTACGAGGCCGACCTGCCGGGCGCGCTGGCCGCGATCCGCGAGCTGACGCTCGCGAATCCCCGCGTGCTGAAGGATCCGCCGCCGGTGGTCGTGATCGCGGCGCTCGCCGACTCGGCGGTGCAGATCGCGGTCAGACCGTGGGTGTCGGTGGAGGACTATGGCGCGGTCGGCGGCGAGCTCAGCGTCGCCATCGTCGATGCCTGCCGTCGCGCCGGCGTCTCGATCCCGTACCCGCAGCGCGAAGTCCGGCTGCTGGGCAGCGCCTAGGCCGCGCGTGTCCGGGCCGACGCAGCACGCCGCGCCGCTCCGGCTGCGCGCGTCGAGCATCGACGATCGCCTGTTCCAGGCGCCGGCGGAGCGCTGGGCAGGCCTCGAGGGGGGACGACGGTTCCTCGCGGAGCTCGTGCTCTTTGGCCTGAAGCAGGCGCGGGCCTGCCTGTTCGCCGGGCTCTTCTTCACGGCTGTGTTCCTGACGCCGCGCGCTGGGCTCGCCGGCGTTCCGCGCTATGACTTCCTGCTGCTGGTCGCGCTCGCGATCCAGGCGTGGATGGTCTGGGCGCGCGTGGAAACCCTGGACGAACTCAAGTCCATCACCCTCTTTCACGTCATCGGCTTCGTACTCGAGGTCTTCAAAACCTCGACATCGGTCCATTCCTGGGCGTACCCGGACTTCGCCTACACCAAGGTGTTCGGCGTCCCGCTGTTCTCGGGCTTCATGTATGCGGCCGTCGGCAGCTACATCATCCAGGCCTGGCGCCTGCTGGACCTGCGCATCGTCCATCATCCGCGCTACTGGATGGCAGGATTGCTGGCACTGGCCATCTACGCGAACTTCTTCACGCACCACTACGTCGGCGACGCTCGCTGGTACCTCGCGGCTTGCGCCGTTGGCCTGTATGCGCGGACGGTCGTCGTGTTCCGGCCGCTGGACCGGCCGCGGCGCATGCCGCTGTCACTCGGCTTCGTGCTGATCGGCTTCTTCATCTGGCTCGCGGAAAATGTCGGCACGCTGTTCGGCCTGTGGCGCTACCCGAACCAGCTCGGCGCCTGGTCGACCGTCCACGTCGGCAAGTGGAGCTCGTGGTCGCTGCTGGTCGTGATGACGTTCACGATCGTCGCCAATCTGAAGCACTTCAAGGAAACGATCCACGTCCCGGACTGAGGCCGCGGCGCCGCGGTCGTTGCGTATGCGACGCGCGCTCCCGGCGTGCGAGCGGCGCTGCGGCCGGAGGGGAGGGTGCCCGCCGGCTAGTCCGCGCTAAGGGTGCGCCGGCAGACCGAGCAGCTGCCGTGCTTCCGCCGGGCTTGCGATCTCGCGGCCGCTGCCGCGCGCGATTCGCACCAGCGCCTCAACGAGCGGACCGTTGCCGGTCGCCTTGCTGCCGTCGGGCAGGTAGAACGTGTCTTCGAGCCCGGTCCGCAGATGGCCGCCGAGCTCGGCCGCGCGGCGGTGCAGCGGCCAGACGTCCGCTCTGCCGATCGCCGTGACCTGCCAGGTCGAGCCCGGCGCCACGAGGCCCGTCAGGATCGGCAGCAGCGCGGGATCCGACGGCATGCCCGACTCGACACCCATCACGAAGTTGTAGTCGAGGTGCCCGCGGTAGAGCCCCGCGCGCACGTACATCTCGACCGAGCGCGCGATACCGAGGTCGAAGCACTCGAACTCCGGCAGCGACCCGCTCTCTGCCATGGCGGCGAGGAACGCCTGCACCTTCTCGACCGGGTTGTCGAACAGCATCGGACGCCATGCCCAGCCGCCGTCGCGCCGGACCTTGAGGTAATTCAGCGAGCCGGCGTTGCACGCGGCGATCTCCGGCCGGATCTCGCGGAGGCACGCGACCGGCCCCGAGATGTCGGAGCCGATCACGCCGGTCGACTGGTTGAAGAGCAGGCCAGGACAGGCGTCGCGGATTGCCGCCGCCACATCGCGCGCGACGGCAGGTTCCCAGCTCGGCAGGTGACCACGGCCCGGTCGCTGGTCGCGGAAGTGGACGTGAACGATCGCGGCGCCCGCGTCGCAGGCGGCGCGCGCCTCGCGCGCCAGCGCCTCCGGCGTGACCGGCACCGGGTGCTGCGCCGGGTCGGTCAGCACGCCGGTCAGCGCGCACGTGACGATGGCCTTGCTCAATCTCCACCCCGCTCGAACCGGACCAGCACCTGCCCCGGCGCCACCTGGTCGCCGACCGCGACCACGACGGCGGCGATGCGGCCGGGCCCCCGGGCGCGCACCTCATGTTCCATCTTCATCGCCTCGATGGCCAGCAGCCGGTCACCGCCGCGCATCCACTCGCCAACTGCCGCGGTCACCTCGACGACACGGCCATTGATGGCGGCGCGGGCGTCGGTCGCTGCGGCACCACCGGCGCCGCCCGCGGGCGAGTGCCGCAGGGAATCGAAGGCAAAATCTCCGTCGGCGGTGTGCAGCCAGAGCGTCGGGCCTAGCCATGCGTGGCGATACCCGATCGTACGGCCGTTGACCGTCGCCTCGCCGTCGGTTCGTTCCGCGACGAGCCGACCGACCAGCTCGACGCTGAGATCGCCCGCCTCGATGCGTGCAATTCCCCGACCGAGGCGGACGATCCCGTGGCGCACGGCGCCGGGTGCGTCGATCCCCTCGCTGCCCTGCCACTCGAGGCGGAACGGCAGCGCGAGCGGTACCGCGGGCGTCCATCCGTGCCATGCTTCCGGCTCCGGTGGGCGACCGGCCGCGGTCGCCACTGACAGCCACGCCGCGAGGATCCAGAGGTCGGCCTCGGGTACGACAGCGCGGGCGCCCGCGTTCGCGAACGTCGTCTCGAGGTAGCGGGTCGTCACGCCGGCGCCGTTGCGGAAGGCTCGGTCCGCTAGCACGCGCTGCAGGAAGGCCCGGTTGCTGGTAACGCCGAGCAGCGATGTTCCCGCGAGGGCAGCGCTCAGGTTCTCGATCGCCTCACGCCGGCTTGCGCCGTGCGCCACCACCTTGGCGAGCATCGAGTCGTAGTACGACGAAACGCGGGTCCCGGCTCGCAGAGCATGGTCGCAGCGCGCGGCGGGATCCGGGCGCCAGTCGACGACCTCGCCGGTGCGTGGCAAGTAGTCGTTCGCCGGATCCTCGGCACAGAGCCGCGCCTCGATGGCGTGACCACGGAGTTCAATCTGGTGCTGGGCGAACGGCAGTGCCTCGCCGCGCGCGATCCGCAGCTGAAGCTCGACGAGGTCGAGCCCTGTCACGAGCTCGGTCACCGCGTGCTCCACCTGCAGGCGGGTATTCATCTCCATGAAATAGAAGCCACCGGCGGGATCGAGCAGGAACTCCACCGTGCCGGCGCCGAGGTAGCCGACCTCGCGCGCCACCCGTATCGCCACCTCTCCCATCCGTGCCCGCAGCACGCTGTCGACCGCCGGGGAGGGCGCTTCCTCGATCACTTTCTGGTGGCGCCGCTGCACCGAGCAGTCGCGCTCGCCGAGGTGCACGACGCGCCCATCGGCGTCAGCGATCAACTGAATCTCGACGTGCCGCGCCTCGAGCAACGCCCGCTCGAGCAGCAGGCGACCATCACCGAAGGCCTTGCGGGCCTCGACCGCCGCCGCGCGCAATGCCGGCCCCAGTTGCGTGGGCTCGCGAACCAGCCTTAGACCGCGGCCACCGCCACCGGCAGCCGCCTTGACCATCAGCGGATAGCCGATCGAGGCGGCCGCGGCCTGGAGAGACGGCTCGTCCTGCGCATCGCCGTCGTAGCCCGGCAGGACCGGTATGCCCGCCGCCGCCAGTCGCCGACGCGCCGCGGACTTGTCGCCCATGGCTGCCATCGCCTCGGTCTCGGGGCCGACGAAGCAGAGGCCAGCCGCGACGACCGCGCGCGCGAACGCTGCATTCTCGGCCAGGAAGCCGTATCCCGGATGGACCGCATCGGCACGCGATGCGCGCGCGGCACCGAGAATCCGCTCGATGCACAGGTAGGACTCCGTAGCCTCCCGGCCATCGATCGAGACGCGCTCGTCGCAGGCGTCGAGGTACGCGGCGTCGCGGTCCACCCGGGAATACACCGCGATCGTGTGCACCCCGAGGCGCCGCGCGGTGCGCGCGATGCGGACCGCGATCTCGCCACGGTTCGCGATCAGCAGCCGCGTCAGGGCTGGCACGCGAGCTGCCGCGACGCCCTGATCCGGCCGCCGTCAGGCACGGGGAAGCGTTCCCATCGCCTTGCAGAGGATCGACAGCATCACCTCGTCGGCACCGCCGCCGATCGAGGTCAGCCGGCCGTCGCGGTAGAGCCGTGAAACGGGGTTCTCCCACGTGAATCCCATGCCACCCCAGAACTGCAGGCACTTGTCGGACACCTCGCGCGTCAGGCGCCCTGCCTTGAGCTTCGCCATCGACGCGAGCGGAGTCACGTCCTGGCCGGCGACATAGAGCTCGGTTGCGCGGTAGACAAGCGCACGCAGCGCCTCGATCTCGGTCTGGAGCTCGGCGAGCGTGAAGTGGACGACCTGATTGTCCAGCAGCGGGCGACCGAATGCCTGGCGGCCACGCGTGTAGTCGATCGTCGCCCGCACGGCGTGGTCGAGCGCCCGCACCGTGTTCGCCCCGGCCCACAGGCGCTCCTCCTGGAACTGCAGCATCTGGTAGGCGAAGCCGCGCCCCTCCTCGCCGATGCGGTAGCGCACCGGAACGCGGACGTCGTCGAAGTGGATCTGGGCAGTATCCGAAGAATTCATGCCGATCTTGCGCAGTCGCCGCTCGACCGTGACGCCTCGGCTGTGCATCGGGATCACGATCAGCGACTTGTTGCGATGCGGATCCCCCGCGGACGTGTTGGCTAGGCAGCACATCCAATCCGCCTGCGCGCCGTTGGTGATCCAGAGCTTGCCGCCGTTGATCACGTAGTCGTCCCCGTCACGCCGGGCGACGGTGCGGATCGAGGCGACGTCGGAGCCTGCGCCGGGCTCGGAAACGCCGACGCAGGCCACCGCGGTGCCGGCGATGGCCGGGGCCAGGAACTCGGCGCGCAGCTCGTCGGAGCCAAAGCGCGCGAGCGCCGGCGTGGCCATGTCGGTCTGCACCCCAATGGCCATTGGCACACCACCGCAGCGGCAGTCGCCAAGTGCCTCGGCGAGCACGACCGCGTAGCTGTAGTCGAGCGCCGCGCCGCCGAATTCGGCCGGCTTCGTCAGGCCCAGCAGGCCAAGCTCGCCGAGCCGGCGGAACACCGTGTGCGCGGGGAACTGGCCCGCTTCCTCCCACTCGTCGACGTGCGGGTTAAGCTCCTCCGCCACGAAGCGCTCGACCGTGCGCCGCAGTGCCTCGTGCTCGTGCGTGAACTGCATGGCTCTCTCCGGTCAGGGACGCGCGACGCCGTAGTCGAGCGGACGCAGCTCGACCCGTCCCGCTCGCTGGCACAGGGCCAGCACGAAGCCGAGCACCGCGCGCGTCTCGCGCGGGTCGATGACGCCGTCGTCGAGCAGGCGCCCGGACGTATAGAACGCCGACGTCTGGCCGCCGAAGACCTCGAGGATCCGCGCGCGCACGCTCTCGATCTGCGCCGGGTCCGCGGCCGCTCCGCGCGCGCGGGCGGACTCCTCGAGCACCGTCGTCATGGTACCCGCCGCCTGCTCGGCTCCCATGACGGCGGTGCGCGCGTTAGGCCAGGTGAACAGGAAGCGCGGCGCGAAGCCGCGCCCGCACATGCCGTAGTTGCCTGCGCCGTAGGAACCGCCGCACTGGACGGTCAGCTGCGGCACGGTGGCGTTCGCCACCGCTTGGATCATCTTCGAGCCGTGCTTGATCATGCCGGCGCGCTCGGCCTCGACCCCGACGAGGTAGCCGGTTGTGTTCTGCAGGTACACGAGCGGCAGTCCGCTCTGGCCACAGGCCTGGATGAAGTGGGCCGACTTGGCAGCGCCACTGGGGTCGATCGGGGCGTTGTTGCTGAGGATGCCGATCGGCATCCCGCCGAGGGTCGCGTGGACGCAGAGCGTGCCCGGCCCGTAGTCCGCCTTGAACTCGAGAAACTCGGACGCGTCGACGAGGCGCGCGATCACCTCGCGCATATCGACCGGCTTGCGGCCGTCGACCGGCATCAGCCCGAGCAGTTCGTCCGGATCCAGGGTTGGCTCTCGACCGGTGGGCAGCGGCGCCTCGAAGCGCTGCCAGCCGAGCCTTGCGACGAGGTCGCGCAGGATGCCGATGCCGTGGGCGTCGTCCTCTGCCAGGTACTCGGCGAGACCGGACACGGTGGCATGCATTTCCGCCCCGCCCAGCTCCTCTTCACCGGCGATCTCGCCGGTGGCCGCCCGCAGGAGCGGCGGGCCCGCGAGGAAGGCGCGCGCCCGACGGCGCACCATCACGACGTAGTCGGACAATCCCGGCATGTACGCGCCGCCCGCCGTGGCGCTGCCGTGCACGAGCGTCAGGACCGGGATCCCCGCCGCCGAGAGCCGCGCGAGCCGGCAGTAGTGCGCGCCGCCCTGAATGAAGTCCTCGACTCGATAGCGGAGCAGGTTAGCGCCGGCGGACTCCACCAGGTGCACGAACGGCAGCCGGTTTTCGAGTGCGATCTGCTGCGCGCGCTGGAACTTCTCCAGGCCCATGGGCTGCAGTGCACCGGCCTCGATGCCCGAGTCGTCGACGACGATCATGCAGCTCGTGCCGCAGATGCGTCCGATGCCGGCGAGGCAGCCGCCACCGGGCACCGTCCGGGCGGGGTCGTCGACGTCGAGCAGGTAGCCCGCCAGCGCCGACAGCGGCAGGAACGGCGCGCCGCCGTCGACCAGCAAGCCGAGCCGCGCCCTCGGCAGCAGCTGGCCACGGCGCGCGAAGCGCTCGGCCGAGCGCTGCGACGCGTCCTCGGTACGTCGCTGCAGCGCCGCGAGTTCGGCCAGCAATCCGAGCATCGCCGTCCGGTTGGAGGTGAACGCCGGATCGCCAGGAGAGACGGCGGTCTCGAATGCCGGCACCCTCAGCCCCCGAGCACCCGCGGTCGACGCGCGCGATGAAAGCCCTCGAAGCGCGGGGCGGGTTCGCCTGCCGGCATCGTCCAGTGACGGCGAGCAGTTGGCGCGCCACCATCGATTCGCAGGCAGGCGCCGGTGATGAACGCGGCGGCTTCGGACAGCAGGAACACGACCGCTGCTGCCACCTCGGATTCCGTGCCGAGCCGCCGCGCCGGCGTGTGGCGGGCGAGGTCGCGGATCAGCGCCCCCATTTCCTCGGGATAGGTGTCGAGACCGCTCGAGGCGATCCAGCCCGGCGCGACCGCGTTGACCCGCACCGGCGCCCATTCGCAGGCGGCCGTTTCGGTGAAGTTCAGCATGCCGGCTCGCGCCGCGCCGCTATGTCCCATGCCCGGCATGCCCTGCCAGCAATCGGCAGCGATGTTGACGATCGCGCCGCCGTGCGCGCGCAGGCTTTGCAGGTAACACTCGCGCGCCATCAAGAACCCACCCGTGAGGTTGGTGGACACCACGGCCTGCCAGCCCCTCGAGGTGATCTCCGCGAGCGGCGCCGGGAACTGGCCGCCGGCGTTGTTGACGAGCCCGTCGATCCGGCCGCAGCGCTCGACCGTCGCCGCCACCGTGCGACGGACCGTGTCCTCGTCGCGGATGTCACAGACCGCGTGCTCGGCACTGCCGCCGTCCTCGCGGATCTCGGCCTCGACGGCAAGCAGCTTCTCCGGTCGGCGGCCGAGCAGCACGACCCGCGCGCCGAGCGCCGCGAGCTCATGCGCGCAGCAACGGCCGATGCCGCTGCCGCCGCCGGTCACGACCACCGTGCGGCCCGCGAACAGGCCGGCCTGGAAGACGCTGTGGTACGGCATACCATCGAGTCTAGACCAAGCGCTTGCTTGAATAAAGCACGTGCCCTAGCATCGACCACCATGCGCTCTCCGCGAACCTCGCGCGCCGCACCGCGTGCGGCACCGGCGCCCCGCACCGGCCGCCGGACCGGGCCCATCGCTGCGCTGCCCGATGCCGGGCGGCGCGCCCAGATCGTGCGCGAGTCGGCGCGGCTCTTTCGCGAGCGCGGTTACGAGGGCACCTCGGTACGCGACATCGCGGCGGCCACCGGCCTGCAGTCGGGCAGCTGGGTGTACCACTTCGGTACCAAGCAGGAAATCCTGCGGGCCGTGATGGAGGAGGGGCTGCGGCGGGCGCTCGAACGGATCGAGGCGATCGCCGTTCGCCGCGGCGGGCCGCGGGCGCGCTTCGAGGCGCTGGTGCACGCACACCTGGAGACACTGCTGGCGCCGGGGCAGGACTTCATTCCGGTGCTGCTGTATGACTGGCGGTCGCTGGATGCCGGCGCGCGTCCGGCGATTGTGGCGCTGCAGGCTCGCTATGAAGCCGTCTGGGACCGCGTGCTCGGCGAGCTGCGACGCAGCGGCGAGTGGGCTGCCCCGACGGCGATCGACCGGCTGCTCCTGTTCGGGGCGCTCAACTGGATCGCGCATTGGTACCGGCCCGGCGGCCCGCTCGGCATACCCGCGCTCGCGCGCCAGGCGGTGGCGTTCTTCCTTCGTCAGACGTCGCGGCGACGGTCGGGTCCCGAGCGGCCCGTGCGCCGAGTTCCCCGGCGGCCACGCAGCCGCTAGAGTGCGCCGAGCCAGCGGCGCCGAGGGGGAGCCTTGCAGATCACCGAATCCGGCCAGGCGGCGCCGACCGTCGGCCAGGGGCCCCGCGCCTTCGACGACGCCGAGCTGCGTCCGTTCCACGTCCGCGTCGCGACAGCAAGCACGGGCGGTGTGTTCTGCGATGGCTTCGGTCTCGGCATCATCGGTATCGCGCTGACCCGAGGCGCCGAGCAGCTCGCACTGTCGCCGCTCTGGCTGGGCCTGCTCGCCGGCGCCTCGCTCGCCGGGCTCTTCTTCGGTGCGCTGCTGACGGGACCCGTGGCCGACCGGATCGGCCGCCGTCCGATCTTCGCGTACAACATGGGGGTGCTCGGCCTGCTGTCGGCCGCGCAGTTCGTGGTCGACACGACGGCTCAGTTGCTGCTGCTGCGGCTCGCGATCGGGCTCGTGCTCGGCACGGACTATGTCGTCAGCAAGGCGCTGCTGGTCGAATTCACGCCGCGCCTGTTTCGCGGCCGCATCCTCAGCCTGCTGTCGGTCGCGTGGGCCGGCGGCTACGCCTGCGCCTACCTGGTTGGGTTCGCGCTGGTGGACCTCGAGGGTGAGCCCTGGCGCTGGATGTTGCTCGTGAGCGCCGTGCCGTGCCTCGCGGTGCTCCCAATTCGGCTCGGGCTGCCGGAATCGCCCCTCTGGCTCGCCAGTCACGGCATGGCGGAGCGCGCGCGCGAGGTGGTGATCCGTGCGCTGGGCGACGACGTCGCGCCGCCGGCAGCAGTGGCGACCGGCCCGAGCGCGGGCGGGCGCTGGCGCCAGCTCGCCTCCCCGGAATGGCGGCTCCGGACGCTGGTCGGCTGCACGTTCTTCACGTGCATCGTCATTCCGTATTTCGCCGTTGGCACGTTCGTCGCGCGCGTACTGGCGGCGCTGCACGTCGCTGGCGGCTACGCAGGCGGCGTGATCTACAACCTCGCGCTGCTGCTCGGCGCCGTCGCCGGTCTCGTGGTCGTCGACCGCCTGCCGCGCCGCGGCTTCCTGATCGGCAGCTTTCTGCTGGCGCTGGCCGCGCTGCTGCCACTCGTCTTCCGGGATGACTGGCCGGCCTGGCTGATCGTGCTGCTGTTCGCCGTGTTCGCGTGCGTGGAGTCGGCGGCCTCGAACCTCTGCTACGTGTACCTGCCGGAGCTCTTCCCGACCGACCTGCGCGCCTCGGGCATCGGCGTGGCCATCGCCGCGAGCCGGCTCGGTTCAGCGATCAGTACGTTCCTGCTGCCGCTGCTGGTCTCGACTTTCGGCGTGCGCGTCGCACTCGCCGCCTGCGCGGCCGTGCTCGCCGCCGGGGCAGCCATCTGCCACCGGTGGGCGCCCGAGACTCGGGGCCTGCGACTCGCGGAGGCGGGCAGTACTTAAGCGAGCGCGCGCCGCGCGCGAGGCGGCCCGGGACGTGCGATCATCGGCCCCCCGCGGCGCACGCCTCCGGCGGCGCCGCACGGTCCTGCGGAGAGCGACAGATGGGATTCCACGGCATTCCGCGCAGCGCGCTCCTGACCGCGGCGGTCGCCGTCGCGCCGGCCACCGGGCTTGCCGCTACCGTTGCCGACCGGTTGCCGGTCGAGGTGCTGCTCGCGGGCGGGAAGGCCGCCGAGGCCGTGGCGAACGCGGTATTCGCGCCAGGACCGGGCGCTACCGCGGCGCCGGACTTCAGCGGCGTGCTGCAGATCGCGCAGGCGTCCATCAGCACCGACCCGGTGCTGGTGACGCCCGTCGTCGGCGGGCGGGATGCGCGGTTGTTTCCGGCCGTCTCGCTGGAGTTCTTCACGGTCGACGGCGTGCTCGTGCCCGTGCAGCGCGGCGAGCTGGTCCGCGAGACCGGTCGTGCCCCGGTGCCGAGCTACTGGCAGGTGATCCCGCAGTTCGGCCGCGTGTGGCACGAGTCGCGCGACGGCGCCTGGTCGCGGGCGGCCTTCCCCGTGATGCTGGTCAATGACACGGAAAACCACGCCCACCAGGGACTCGCCACGTTCCTCTACAAGGACGGTGCGGTAAGCCAGCTGCGCTTCCAGCTGGTGCAGCAGACCGCGCCGTATCTGGTGCGGCCGCACTTCGTGGGCTGGGGATCGGCGGAACTGAAGCTGCTCGCGGCCCCGCCTGAGGCGCTGCCGGCCCGCCGGGCGGAGGCGACTGCCGAGCTCGCCGAGCGCCTGCCCGCCCGGCCCTGGGCGGACCTCGTCGCCGGCGCGCCGGCCGGCGCGCTCGACGGTTTCGGCGGCCCGCTCTATCCGCGCTGGATGGTCGAGGCCGCGCTGGTGCGGGACGGCACTCTCTATTATCAGGACGCGCCGACGCCGTTCGGGCCGTATCCGTATCCGCTCGAGATGCGCTTCGGCGTACGGTCGATCATGAAGAGCGTGGCCGCCCCGCTCGCGCTGCTGCACCTCGCCGAGGTCTACGGACCGTACGTCCTCGATCTCAAGGTCGGTGACTACGTCGACGGCCTGGATCCCAAGTACAAGCAGGTGCGTTTCATCGACGCCGCCAGCATGGCGAGTGGCTTCGGCGGGACCGGCAGCGTGAAGACGCACCCGAACGACATCTACGACGGGTACCTGGGTGGGGATTACGATGCCTGGTACACGGCACCCTCGCACGCCGACAAGGTGGCCGAAATCGCGCGGCACCTGCGGCCGTACCCGTGGCAGCCCGGCACTGTCGTACGCTATCGCGACCAGGACTTCTATCTGCTGGGCGTTGCCGTCGACGGCTTCCTGAAGTCCGTGCGCGGCCCGGACGCGGACGTCTGGGAGATGCTGCAGCAGGAGGTGCTGCGGCCGATCGGCATCCGGCACGCGCCGGCGGTGCGGACGCGCGAACCCGGCGGACGCCGCGGCTACGTCTGGTTCAACGCCGGCTTCTATCCCTCGCTCGACGACCTCGCGAAGATCGCGTTGCTCTACCAGCGGCGCGGTGAGCACGCCGGGCGACAGCTGCTGCACCGGGGGCTCACCGAGGATCTGCTGAACGCGCGCGGTGCGCTTGCCAAGGCCGGCGATGCCTCGGAACGCACCGGGCCACCGGCGCCGGCGGAAGCGGCCGGCGGACTCTACCGCCTCGGCTTCCACTACACCCCGTACCTCGATGCGGGCCAGCGGCAGCGCTACCTGCCGACCATGTCCGGCTCCGGCGAGAACGAGGTCATCCTCTACCCGAACGGCCTCGTCTCGATTCGCACGGCCAAGGCTGCCGGACTTCCGGACGGTGAGAAGGTGAGCTCCGACGCGGGGCCCCAGACGATCCGTGCGGTCGAGCGCCTGGCGCCATTCTGAGGTAAGCCGTGGAGATCCGCAGACGTCGTGAAGGGGGGCGCAGCCGGCGTTCGGCCGACGCGCCGTTGCCGCAGCTGCCGTGGTCCGCCGTCGTCAACCCGTATCCGCCGCTCGAGGTGCTGAGCGCGGACCAGGTCGAGGCGATCCACCAGACCTCGCTCAGGATCCTCGAGGAGCTCGGTATCGAACTCATGTCGACCCGCGCGCGTGCGATCCTGCGCACCGCCGGCGCCCGGGTCGACGAAGCCAGCGGGACCGTGCGCCTGGATCGCGGGCTGGTCGAGCAGGCGCTCGCCACCGCGCCGTCGACGTTCACGCTGACGCCGCGCAATCCCGAGCGCAAGGTCACGCTCGGCGGACGGCACCTGAACTTCGGTCTGGTCGCAGGTCCGCCGAACGTTCACGACCGAGAGCGCGGCCGGCGCGCCGGCAACCTCGAGGACTACGCCAACTTCATCCGGCTGGCGCAGCACTTCAACGCGATCCACGTGATCGGCAACCAGGTCTGCGCGCCGGTCGAGTTGCCCGCGAACTCGCGGCACCTCGACACCTACCGCGCCAACCTGCGCTACTCGGACCTTGCCTATCACTGCACCGCGATCGGCGCCGGCCGCGCCCTCGACGGCATCCGGATGATGGCGATCGCCCGTGGCGCGTCGCTCGAGGAGATGGCCGCGTGTCCGGGCGTGATGACGATCATCTCGGTCAACAGCCCGCGGCGCTTCGACGAGGCGATGGCGGACGGCCTGATGGCGATGGCCGAGCACGGCCAGCCGGTCGTGATTACGCCTTTCACGCTGATGGGCGCCATGGCACCGGTGACGCTCGCCGCCGCGCTCGCGCAGCAGAACGCCGAGGCACTGTTCGGCGTCGTGCTGGCGCAGGCGGTACGTCCCGGCGCACCGGTGATGTACGGCGCCTTCACCTCGAACGTCGACATGCGCTCCGGTGCGCCAGCCTTCGGCACCCCGGAGAATGCCAAGGCCAACGTCGCGAGCGGCCAGCTCGCACGCCGCTACCGGCTGCCGTACCGGACCTCGAATGCCAGCGCCTCGAACGCCGCCGACGCGCAGGGCGCGTACGAGACGGAGATGTCGCTGTGGGGCGCCGTGCTCGGCCATGCGAACCTCGTCTACCACGCCGCCGGCTGGCAGGAGGGCGGCCTGACTGCCTCGTACGAGAAGCTGGTCCTGGACGTGGAGATGCTGCAGCTGATCATCGAGTTCCTGAAGCCGATCGCAGTCGACGAGGCGGAGCTCGGCTTCGAGGCGATCCGCCGCGTCAACACCGGGGGGCACTTCTTCGGCGAGCCGCACACGATGGAGCGCTACGAGCACGCGTTCTACCAGCCGCTGGTCTCAAACTGGCAGAACTACGAGAACTGGGAACTGGCCGGCGGGCGCGATGCGACGGCGCGCGCGACCGAGATCTGGAAGCGTGCGCTTGCCGAGTACCAGCAACCGCCGATGGACCCGGCGGTCAGCGAGGCGCTCGACGCCTACGTCGACCGGCGCCGCGCCGAGATCGGCGCCGGCGAGCCCTGAACGCAGCGCGTTACACTCGACCCGATGCGTTACTCGATCTTCTCGGTGCTGCGGCAGGCGCTGGCCGGCAATCGCGGCTGGGCGCCGGCCTGGCGCGAGCCGGAGCCGAAGCGGCACTACGACGTCGTGATCGTCGGCGGCGGCGGCCACGGCCTCGCGACCGCCTACTACCTCGCCCGCGTGCACGGGGTGCGCAACGTCGCGGTCCTCGAGAAGAACTACGTCGGCAGCGGCAACGTCGGCCGCAACACCACGATCATCCGCTCGAACTACCTGTTGCCGGGCAACATCCCGTTCTACGAGTGGTCGCTGAAGCTGTGGGAGGGGCTCGAACAGGAGCTCAACTACAATGCAATGGTCAGCCAGCGCGGCGTGCTGAACCTGTTCCACACCGAGGCGCAGCGCGACCTGTTCGTGCGCCGCGGCAACTCCATGCGCATGCACGGCGTCGACGCCGAACTGCTCGACGTGGCCGGCGTCAGGCGTATCGCACCGTTCCTCGACTTCGACAACGCACGCTTCCCGATCCGCGGCGGACTGCTGCAGGCGCGCGGCGGCACGGTGCGACACGATGCCGTCGCCTGGGGCTACGCGCGCGCGGCCGATCGCCTCGGCGTCGACGTGATCCAGCAGTGCGAGGTGACTGGCATCCGCGTCGAGGCGGGTGCCGCGGTCGGGCTCGAGACCACGCGCGGCTACATCGGCGCCGGCCGCATCGGCCTCGCCTGCGCGGGCAACTCCTCGCGCGTGGCGGCCCTCGCCGGGCTGCGGCTGCCGATCGAGTCCCACGTGCTGCAGGCGTTCGTCTCGGAGGGCCTGAAGCCGGTGATCCCGGGCGTGATCACCTTCGGGGCCGGTCACTTCTACGTGAGCCAGTCCGACAAGGGCGGGCTTGTCTTCGGCGGCGACATCGACGGCTACAACTCGTACGCGCAGCGCGGCAACCTGCCGACCGTTGAGGACGTCTGCGAGGGCGGCATGGCCTTGATGCCGTTCCTCGGCCGGGTGCGCCTCTTGCGCTCGTGGGGCGGCATCATGGACATGTCGATGGACGGCTCGCCGATCATCGACCGGACGCCTGTCGGGCGGCTCTATCTGAACGCCGGCTGGTGCTACGGCGGCTTCAAGGCGACGCCCGCATCGGGTTGGTGCTTCGCGCACCTGCTGGCACGCGACGAACCTCACGCGGTGGCGCGCGCCTATCGGCTCGATCGCTTCGCGGAGGGACGGCTCGTCGACGAGAAGGGCCAGGGCCCGTTCCCGAACCGCCACTGACAGGAATCGACCACCGCCGATGCGCATCCCCTGTCCCCACTGCGGCCTGCGCGGCCACGAGGAATTCGCCTACCTCGGCGATGCGACCCTGCGTCGCCCGGATCCGGCTGCGCCCGATGCAGAGCGCGCCTTCGCCGAGTACGCCTATCGCCGCGACAATCCGGCGGGTCGGCACCGCGAGCTGTGGTACCACGCGCAGGGCTGCGGCACGTGGCTCGTGGTCGAGCGCGACACCCTGACGCACGAGATCGGTCGCGTCACCGAGGCCCGCGAGCAGGGGGGCTCATGAGCGGCGGCGCGTCCACGCAGCCGCGGCGTCTGGCGAGCGGCGGCGCGATCGACCGGTCGCAGCCGCTCGAGTTCCGCTTCGATGGCCGGACGTACACGGGCTACGCGGGGGACACGCTCGCCTCGGCGCTGGTCGCGAACGGCGTGCGGCTGCTGGGCCGCTCGTTCAAGTATCACCGGCCGCGCGGCCTGTTGTGCGCCGGCCCCGAGGAGCCCAATGCGCTCGTCGAGCTGCGCGACGGCGCACGCCGCGAACCGAACACCCGGGCGACGGTCGTCGAGCTCTTTGGCGGCCTCGAGGCCGCGAGCCAGAACCGCTGGCCGTCGCTCGCCTTCGACGTGCTCGCCGTCAACCGCTGGCTCGGTCCGGTGTTCGCGGCCGGCTTCTACTACAAGACGTTCATGTGGCCCGCGGCCTTCTGGGAGCGGCTCTACGAGCCCCTGATCCGCCGCGCCGCTGGCCTCGGCCGGATCGCGACCGGCCCCGATCCGGACGGCTACGAGAAGAGCTACGCCTTCTGCGACCTGCTCGTCATCGGCGCAGGGCCCGCGGGTCTCGCGGCCGCGCTGACCGCGGGGCGCGCGGGCCTGCGGGTGCTGCTCATCGACGAGGACTTCCTGCCCGGCGGCCGCCTGAACGCGGAGCGCCAGCTCCTTGACGGCCGGCCTGCGCGCGAGTGGGCCGCGGCGGCCGTGGCGGAGCTCGGCAGCCTGCCGTCCGTGCGCCTGATGCGGCGCACGACGGTGGTCGGCTGCTACGACCACGGCGTGTATGGTGCGCTCGAGCGCGTGCACGATCACCGGCCGGCACCGCCGCCGTTCGAGCCGCGCCAGCGCCTGTGGCGCATCGCCTGCCGGCACTGCGTGCTCGCGAGCGGCGCTTACGAGCGCCCGCTGCTCTTCGGCGACAACGACCTGCCCGGTGTGATGCTGGCCGGCGCCGTGCGCACGTATGCGAACCGCTTCGCGGCGCTCGCCGGCCGCCGGGCGGTCGTCTTCGCCGACAACGACGAGGGCGCCGTGACCGCGGCAGACCTGGTCGCGGCCGGCGCCGATGTGGTCGCGCTCGTCGATCCGCGCACGGCCCCGGGTGCTACCGGCGTCGAGCGCATCGCCGGCGTCGTGCGCCGGGCGATCGGTGGCCAGGGGCTGCGAGGCGTCGAGATCCTCGCGGCGGACGGTTCGGTACGTCGCATCGCCTGCGACCTGCTCGCGATGTCGGGCGGCTGGAGTCCGGCGCTGCAACTGACCGCGCACCACGGCGGCCGACCCCGCTGGGACGATCGGCTCGGCACGTTCCTGCCCGGGACGCTCCCCGCCGGCATGATGGTCGCGGGCGCGGCGAACGGCGACTTCACGACCGAAGCGGCGCTCGCGGCTGGCGTGCGCGCGGCGCTCGCGGCCGCCGCGGCGCTTGGCCACGCGGCCGCACCGGTGGCACTGCCGTCCGTCTCCCCCGAGTCCGTCGGACACCGGCCGCTGTGGGAGGTCGCGGGGACGCGCGGCAAGTGCTTCGTCGATTTCCAGCACGACGTCGCCGTCACCGACATCGAGCTCGCCGAGCGCGAAGGCTATCGCGCCGCCGAGCACATGAAGCGCTACACGACCCTCGGCATGGCGACCGACCAGGGCAAGACTGCGAGCCTCAACGGCCTCGCGGTGCTCGCGGCCCGCACCGGCCGGTCGATCGCCGCCACCGGCACGACGACGTTCCGGCCACCGGTGGTTCCGGTTGCGATCGGCGCGCTCGCCGGCACGCACCGCGGCCGCGACTTCCGGCCGCTGCGCCTGACCGCCGCGCACGCCTGGGCGGTCGAGCAGGGCGCGATCTTCATGGAGACTGGCCCGTGGCTGCGGGCGCAGTATTTCCCGCGGCCGGGCGAGCCGACCTGGCTCGAGAGCGTGACCCGCGAGGTCAACGCGACGCGGCAGGCGGTCGGTGTGTGCGACGTGTCGACGCTGGGCAAGATCGACCTGCAGGGGCCGGATGCGTGCGAGTTCCTCGAGCGGCTGTACGTCAACGGCTGGCGCACGCTCGCCGTCGGCCGCGCGCGCTACGGCCTGATGCTGCGAGAGGATGGCATGGTGATGGACGATGGCACCGTGTCGAGGCTCGGCGAGCACCGCTACCTGATCACGACCACGACGGCGAACGCGGTCGCGGTGTTCCAGCACATGCAGTGGTGCCACCAGGTCCTCTGGCCGGGGCTCGACGTGCAGTTCGTGTCGGTCAGCGACCAGTGGGCCCAGTATTCGGTCGCGGGTCCGCGAGCGCGCGAGCTGCTGCGTGCGGTGGTCGCCGCGGAGCACGATCTGTCCAACGAGGCGTTCCCGTACATGGCGGCTGGCACGTTGCGGTTGCGCGACGATACCGTGGCGAGGCTCTTCCGGATCTCGTTCTCCGGCGAGCACGCCTACGAGATCGCGGTCCCGGCGCGTGCCGGCGAGCGCGTGGTGCGAATGCTGATGGCTGCAGGCGCGCCGCTGGGCGTGACGCCCTATGGGCTCGAGGCGCTGGGTGCGATGCGCATCGAGAAGGGGCACGTCGCGGGCAACGAGCTCTCCGGTCAGACCACGGCCCATGACCTCGGCTTCGGCAAGATGCTGTCGACGAAGAAGGACTACATCGGCGCCGTGCTGGCGCGACGCGCGGCGCTCACCGACCCTGACCGGCCGCGGCTCGTAGGGCTCGCGCCGGTCGGCCGTGGCGATCGCTTCGGTGCGGGTGCGCACCTGGTGCGCCGCGGCGTGGAGCCGGTCGCCGCGGCGGACGAGGGCTACGTCACCTCGGCCGCGTTCTCGCCGACCCTCGGCCACTGGATCGGCCTCGGGCTGCTGCGTCGTGGACCGGAGCGGCACGGCGAGCGGGTGGTGGCGTTCGATCCGCTGCGCGGTCGGCGCACCGAGCTCGAGGTGCGCGACCCGGTGTTCGTCGACCCGGCCGGGGAGCGCCTGCGTGTCTGAAGGATCGAATTCGGTGCTCATTCCCGGTCGTACCGGGCGCGCTGACGGCCGCGCCGGGCTGCTCGTGCGAGAGTGCCAAGGACTCGCCCTCGCAAGCCTCGTCGCACGCCGCGGGCGGGTGCGGGAGGCCGCGGAGGCGGCCCGCGCGGCCTTCGGCGTGGCGCTGCCGCTCGTCGCCCGTGCCGCCGGGAACGAACGAGTCACCTTCGTCTGGGCGGGGCCCGGTCAATGGCTGGTCGAGACGTCGGACGCGCGCGGCGACATCGAGGCGTTCCTGGCGCCGGCCCTCGGCTCGCTGGCCGCGATCTGCGACCAAAGCGACAGCCGGGTGGTGATCGAGCTTGCCGGAACCGCGGTCCGGGACGTCCTCGCCAAGGGAGTGCCGATTGACCTCCACCCTCGCGCGTTCGGGGTCGGTGATGTCGCACTCACGGCCGCCCATCACGTCGGCCTGCACTTGCGCCAGGTGAGCGAGGAGCCGCGCTACCGGATCAGCGTCGTGCGCAGCTACTTCGGGAGTTTCCGGCACTGGCTCGAGTCCTCGGCGGCCGAGTTCGGCTGCGAGGTGCTGGCACCGCTCGGCGCCGGCTGAGCGGCGCGCGATCCGGCTCAGCGCGACTCGGGCGTGGTCGCGAGCGGACGCACCGGTCCGATCAGCAGCATCGCGAGCGCGGCCAGCGCGAAGGGCACGGCAAACACGCGGTAGAGGTCGGCCGGGCCGCGGCCCGCGTCGGCGAGGGCGCCCGCGACCAGCGGCGCCGCGATCGCGCCGAGCCGCCCGATCCCGAGTGCCCAGCCCATGCCGGTGGCGCGCACCGCGGTCGGGTACAGCGGCGGGCCGACCGCGTACAGCCCGGCCATCGCGGCATTGGTGATCACGCCTACCAGGAGCAGCGCCACCAGCGTCCCGGCGACCTGCCCGAGCACCAGCGAGACGGCGAGCATCAGCAGCACGCTGCCCAGGAGCGCGCCGAGCAGCAAGCGGTGCGCGTCGATGCGGGCGACGATCGCGGCATAGAGCGCGCAACCGGCGATGCCGCCGAGGTTCAGCAGCACGCCCGCCTGCAGGCCGAGCGACTCGCCGAGTCCCGCGGCGTGCGCGAGGCGGGGCGTCCAGCTGGCGACGAAATAGAAACCCGCCATCGTGCAGAAGAACATCGCCCAGACCAGCAGGGTCGTGGGCCGCAGCAGCAGGCGCAGGTCGGCGCGCACCGTCGGTGCCGCCGTCGGCGCGGGCAACTCAATGAGGGGCGCATGGCCCATCGCGGCGAGCTGCGCGTTCAGCCGGTCGAGAGCGCCGGACGGACGGCGCGTCAGCAGGAAGTCGAGCGACTCCGGCAGGCGCCGCCACGCCACCGGCAGCAGCAGCAGCGACAGCGTGCCGCCGATCGCGAAGGCCGCGCGCCAGCCGAACTGCGGGATGGCATAGGCCGCGAGCGCGCCGCCAAGCGTCGCACCGACGGAATAGCCGGTGGCATAGGCCCCGAGAGCGACGCGCCGCCAGCGATCGGTGGCGAACTCGGATACCACCACGGCCACGTTCGCGATCGTGCCACCGATCCCGAAGCCCGTGACCACACGCAGCACGAGCAGATCGCCGAAGTCGCGCGCCGCGGCCGAGGCGCACATGCCGAGCGCGGCGAGCGCGACGGCGAGCAGCACGATGCGGCGACGCCCGTACCGATCGGCGCAGGGACCCAGCACGAGCGCGCCGGCGCCCATGCCGAGCAGGCCGGCGCTCAACAGCTTTGCCAGCTGGAAGTCGGCGAGCCCCCAGGCCGCCTTGACGCCCGAAGCCGCGAACGACATCGCCAGGATGTCGAAGCCGTCGAGCATGTTGAGGCCGACGCACACCGCGATGGCCGCCGTCTGGAACGGCGTCATCGGCCCGGTCGCGATGGCGCGCCGCAGCGATTCGCTCATCGTGGCCTCCCCGCGTGGCGAGCGTGCAGGATCGCGGAATCCACGCCGCGCGGCAACCGCCTCAATAGTGCGGGGGCTTCTCGTCGCGCGGATCGCCCGGTGTACCGCCCGAGGACTCGTCCAGCCGCTCACTGAGGCGCGCGACCCGTGCCTGCTGTGCGTCGAGCCGCTGCTGCTGGCGGTAGAGCACGTCCGACAGGTCCTGCAGGGCGCGCTCGAGGTGCGCGACCTTGAACTCCAGATCCTCGACGCGCCGGGCCATCGCTGGCGTCGGCTCGGACGGTTCTCCGCCGGCCCGCGGCGTGCTCATCGGGCCGGCACGCTCAGGCGGCGAGCCGCGTCGCCGCCCAGGCGGCACGCAGGTTCTTCGCGGTCGGGCCGGTGCCGTTCGGCTGCCAGCCCGGCGGGCCGAATACGACCCCGAGCGCCTGCCGCCACGAGCGCGCGGCGACGAGGTCGCGGCCGATCGCCGCCCATTCGTGGAACGCGATGCGCAGCGGATTGAAAGTCGAGATGTTCTTGATAATGCCGTACTCCGGTGGCTCGTCGTCACGCTCGGCCTCGAACGTGCCGAACAGCCGGTCCCAGACCATCAGCACGCCGGCGTAGTTGCGGTCGAGGTAGCGCGGGTTCGACGCGTGGTGCACGCGGTGGTGCGATGGGGTGTTGAACAGGTATTCGTACCAGCGCGGCAGGCGCCGCACCGCTTCGGTGTGGATCCAGAACTGATAGAAGAGGTTCGCCGTCGTCATCGCGCCGATCATGACCGGGTGGAAGCCGAGCAGCGCCAGCCAGATCCACGGGACCCAGGTGCCGGCCATCACGCCGGTCCATGGCTGGCGCACCGCGGTCGACAGGTTGTACTCGCGCGAGGAGTGATGGTTCACGTGCGCCGCCCACCAGAAGCGGCACTGGTGGCTGATCCGGTGGAACCAGTAGTAGGTGAAGTCGTCGCAGACGAAGAGGATGGCCCAGGCCCAAGGCTCGGACTGCGGGATATCGAACAGGCGATACCGGTAGGCGGCCAGCATGCCGGCCGCCACCACCGCCGCCATCAGCGTGTTCGACGCGATGTTGCCGAGCCGCATGGCCACCGAGGCGAGCGTGTCCCACAGGCGGTAGCGCGCGCGAATAAGCCCGAAGTAGCCGAGCGTCGCCTCCACCGCCATCACGACGATGCGCAGGAACCCAAGCCAATCATGCGTGGACAGACGACCGATCACGAGGCCTCCGCCGGTCGACGCCGGCTCCGCTCGATACGGCAAGACTAGCGAAAAATCACGCCACGTACCGGCGGCGGCGCGGGTCCGGCGCAGCGTGACATAAGTCCTTGAGCGGAGCCTTAAAATCAACCCGCCGCCGTCGACCGGCCGCGGTCCCTCGGCGCGGTGCGCGCCAGCCGCGCGGCCGGCACGCCGTCCGGCCGGCTAACATGGAGCGCGAGTCAGACGGGAGCCGAGCCGATGCCATTGCCTGCCGCGCTGAGCCGATCGCCGTTACCCGTGATCGGCGCGCCGCTCTTCATCATCAGCAACCCGCGCCTCGTCATCGCGCAGTGCCAGGCCGGCATCGTCGGCTCGATGCCGGCGCTGAACGCCCGCCCGGCGAGCCAGCTGGACGAGTGGCTCGCCGAGATCACCGAAGCGCTGGCGGCCCACGACCGGGCGCATCCCGAGCGCCCGGCGGCGCCGTTCGCGATCAATCAGATCGTGCACAAGAGCAACGACCGGCTCGAGCACGACCTCGAGCTGTGCGCGAAGTACCGCGTGCCGATCGTGATCACCTCGCTCGGGGCGCGCACCGACCTCAACGAGGCGGTGCATCGCTGGGGCGGCATCGTGCTGCACGACGTGATCAACAACACCTTCGCGCACAAGGCGATCGACAAGGGGGCGGACGGGCTGATCCTGGTCGCGGCTGGCGCCGGCGGGCACGCCGGAACGCGCAGTCCGTTCGCTCTCGTCGCGGAGGTGCGCGAGTGGTTCGCGGGCCCGGTCGCGCTGTCCGGCGCGATCGCGACCGGCGGCGCCGTGCTCGCGGCCCAGGCGATGGGTGCCGACTTCGCCTACATCGGCTCCGCGTTCATCGCGACCGAGGAGGCGCGGGCCAGCGCCGAGTACAAGCAGGCGGTGGTCCAGGCGACCTCCGACGACATCGTCTACAGCAGCTACTTCACCGGCGTGCACGGCAACTACCTGCGTGCCTCGATCCTGGCCGCCGGCCTCGACCCGGACCACCTGCCGCAGAGCGATCCGACCAAGATGAACTTTGGTGGCGGCGGCGCGGCCAAGGCCTGGAAGGACATCTGGGGCTGCGGCCAGGGCATCGGCGCGATCCACGGCGTGCTGCCGGCGGCGGTGCTGATCGAGCGCCTCGCGCGCGAGTACGGCGAGGCGCGCGCGCGGCTCTGCGGCCGCTGAGCGCCCGCGGCGCGCTCAGGTCCGGGTACGCACCCGCAGCGAATCCCAGCTCGCATCGGCGGTCCAGCCGCCGTCCACCGGCAGGCAGGCGCCGTTCACGAACGCGCTCTTGTCGCGGTCGGCGAGCCAGGCGATCGCCTCGGCGACGTCCTCCGGCCGTGCGAAGCGCGCCATCGGCACGCGGTCGATGATGTCCTGGTCCGAGTAGGCACCAGAGCCCTGGTCGGCGACGTCCATCTCGGTCTTGATCCAGCCGGGGCATACCGCGTTGACGCGCACGCCGCGAGCGCCCCACTCGGCGGCGAGCGTGCGCGTCAGGCCGACGAGGCCGTGCTTCGAGGCGTTGTACGCGCTGCGATGGCTGACCCCGGCCAGGCCCGCGATGGAGGCGACATTGACGATGCTGCCGCGGCGGCGGGCGAGCATGCCGCGGCCGAGGTGGCGGCTGAGCAGGAACGGCCCGAGCAGGTTGATGTCCATTACCCGGCGCCACTGCGCCGCGGTCGTGTCTTCGGCCGGGCAGATCATGCTGATGCCCGCATTGTTGACGAGCACCTCGGCGCCACCGTAGTCGCGCTCGAGTCGCTCGGCGAGCGAGCCGGCGAACTCCTCCGAAGCGACGTCGCCCTGGATGCCGATCGCCTCGACGCCTCGCTCGCGCAGAGACTCGAGCGCGGCGGCAAGCGGCTGCAAATCCGTGAGCACGACCCGCCAGCCCAGCTGCGCCAGGACGCGCGCCGTGACCAGGCCGACTCCCTGGGCGGCGCCCGTAACGACAGTCGTTCCACGCATGGGTTCCATTACCTCGTTGGATGCGAGCTCACCGCCGTGCAGTGTCGCTCAGGGCCTCACCGCGGGCGTGATGCGCCAGATCGTGTTGCCGACGTCGTCGGCGACGAGCAGGGCGCCGCTCGAATCGATCGCGACGCCGACCGGACGGCCGTAGGCCTGGCCGTCGGGGCCGACGAAGCCGGACAGCACGTCCTCCGCCGGCCCGGCGGGTCGGCCGCCGGCGAAGGGTACGAAGATCACTTTGTAGCCGCTACGGGGCGTGCGGTTCCAGGATCCGTGCTGAGCGACGAACGCGCCGCCGGCGTAGTGCGCCGGAAGCGCCGCGGCCGTGTAGAACGCAAGACCGAGCGAGGCCGTATGCGCGCCGAGGGCGTAGTCCGGCACCAGCGCGCGCGCGACGAGGTCGGGGCGGGCGGGCCGGACGCGCTCGTCGACGTGCGCCCCGAAGTAGCTGTACGGCCAGCCATAGAACCCGCCGTCGCGCACCGCCGTCATGTAGTCGGGAACTAGGTCGCTGCCGAGCTCGTCGCGCTCGTTGACCGTCGCCCACAGCGCGCCGCGCGCCGGCTCCCAGGCGAGACCGTTCGGATTGCGCAGGCCCGTGGCGTACGGCCGCATCCGGCCGCTGGCGAGGTCGATTTCATGGATTGCGGCGCGCCCGGCCTCGGTCTCGAGGCCGCGCTCGCCGATGTTGCTGTTCGAGCCGACGCTGACGTAGAGCCGCGTGCCGTCCGGGCTCGCGAGAAGGTCGCGCGTCCAGTGATAGTCCGGCGGTTCGGCCGGCAGCGCGACGAGGCGTGTGCCGGGGACGGTGATCTCGCCGGCATCTGAGCGGTACGGAAAGTGCACGACGGCGTCGGTGTTCGCGACGTACAGCGTCTCGCCGACGAGCGCCATGCCAAACGGCGAGTGCAGGCCGCGCACGAGTACGCTGCGCTCGACCGCGCGGCCGGCGGCGTCGACGCCTCGCAACCGCGTGATCCGGTCGGCGCTGCGCACGGCCGAGCCCGCTGCGCGCATGACGTGCTTCGCGGCCCAGTCCTTCCAGCCGCCCGACCAATCCGCGAACTCCGGCGCCGCCGTCTCCGCGACCAGCACGCTGCCGTCCGGCAGCACCCGGATCCAGCGCGGGTGCTCGAGGCCGGTCGCGTACGCGCGCACCTCAAGACCGGCTGCCGCGAGCGGCACGTGCCCGGGGGGCCAGCCCGCGGCACGCGCGATGTTCACGGTCGGCAGCAGTCCGGGGCTCGGCGCGGGCAGCGTGGGATCCGGTCCGTATCCCGCGCGCTCCGGCAACGATGCGGCGCCGCCGCAGGCGGCGAGGCCGAGGGCCAGCAGGAGGGCTCCCTGTCGCGGCAACCTTGACATGGCTGGGCTCGCTGGCATGACCTTTGATCGCTCGTGCGGCGGCTCGTGACCGCGGAGCGGCAGGTTGCTTGAGCGACCGGGCGGGCGCAAGTGCGAGAGCGAAGGCTGCTGGCGGCGATCCCGGAGCTTCGTCAGACTCGCGCGATGCGCCCGCCCAAGGCCACCGACGCCGGATCCATCGGACGCTTGCCGGCGATGGCCGGCAGCCGAGGACCGCTCGTGACGGCCAAGGTGCACGCGGCGTTTCGGCGCGCGCAGGCTTCCGGTGGCGGTGAGGTCATCTGCACGCTGGATCTCGGGCTCACGACGACACCGGTGACGGTCGCTGCCACCGAGTGGCGGGTCGGGGGCACCGCCTACCCGTTCCTCGAGGACTGTCGCGAGCGCACCGTCTACCATTGGGCCGACGGGCAGTTCTCGGCCGCGGCGCGGTTTTCGGCTGCGCTTGTGAAGCTGGTGCCGACCGAGTGGGGCACGCCGACCTTCGAGATCGACGGCATCAAGATGCTGCCCTCCGCCGAGGTCTCGCCGTACGAGGATGCGCGGCGCAAGGTCGAACGCATTCGCCCCGTCGGCAAGCAGGTGCTCGACACCTGCGCGGGCCTTGGCTATTTCGCCGCCTGGTGCCTGGCCGGCGGCGCGCGCGAAGTGCGCTCGTTCGAGAAGAACTCCGACGTGCTGTGGCTGCGCACGCTGAACCCCTGGTCGCCGCCGGCGGACCCGCGCCTCGTGCTCGAGCACGGTGACGTCACGGAGCAGATCCGGAGCCTGCCCGCGAGCTCGGTCGACGCGATCCTTCACGATCCGCCGCGCTTCGGGATCGCGGGTGAGCTCTACGCGCAGTCGTTCTACGACGAGCTTGCTCGCGTGCTGCGCCGTCGCGGGCTGCTGTTCCACTACACCGGCGCGCCCAATCGCCGCTCGTCCGGGCGCGACCTGCCGGCGGAGGTTTCCGTCCGGCTCCGTCGCGCCGGCTTCGCCACGGAGCCTGCCCTCGACGGCGTGCTGGCCACCCGCGGCGAACGCGCCTGATGCGTTTGCGTTGGCGGCGGCGCTGGCATTCAATAGCCGGCCCCGAGCCATGCCGAGGAGCGCCCCGTTGAGCCCAACCTCCCTTCCTGCGCAGGCGCGCGTCGTCGTGATCGGTGGCGGCGTGATCGGCACGTCGGTGGCCTACCACCTGGCCCTGATGGGCTGGACCGACGTCGTGCTGCTCGAGCGGGCTCAGCTGACCGCGGGCACTACCTGGCACGCAGCCGGACTGATGGTGACCTTCGGCTCGACGTCAGAGACCTCGACGGAGATGCGCAAGTACAGCCGCGACCTCTACCGGCGGCTCGAGGCGGAGACCGGCCAGGCGACCGGCCTGGCGCAGATCGGGTTCATCGAGGTCGCGGCCGACCGCGACCGCCTCGAGGAGTACCGGCGCGTGGCGGCCTTCAACCGCTACTGCGGCGTCGACGTGCAGGAGCTCTCGCCTCGCGAGGTGCACGACCTCTTCCCACTGGCGCGCGTCGACGACATCGAGGCCGGGTTCTACGTCCGCGAGGATGGCCGGGTGAACCCGGTTGACGTGACCATGGCGCTCGCCAAGGGCGCGCGCCAGCGCGGCGTCCGGATCGTCGAGGGCGTCGCGGTGCTCGACGTCCTCGAAGCCGGCCGTCGCGTCACCGGCGTGCGCACGGCGCAAGGCGACATCCGCGCCGAGTATGTCGTCAACTGCACGGGCATGTGGGCACGCGAACTCGCCGCGCGGTCGGGCGTCAGCCTCTCCAACCAGGCGGCCGAGCACTATTACCTGATCACCGAACCGATCCGCGGGCTGCCGCCGAACCTGCCCGTGCTCGAGGATCCCGCCGCCTACGGCTATTACCGCGAGGAGGGTGGCGGACTGATGGTGGGGCTGTTCGAGCCAACCTGCGCACCGTGGCGGGTCGAGGGCATCCCGCCCGACTTTGCCTTCGGCGAGCTGCCGCCGGACTGGGACCGCATGACCCCGTTCCTCGACCGGGCGATGTCCCGCGTGCCGATTACCACCGAGGTCGGCATTCGCAAGTTCTTCTGCGGTCCGGAGAGCTTCACGCCCGATCTGCGGCCGCTGGTCGGCGAAGCACCGACGCTCGACAACTACTTCGTCGCCGCCGGGCTCAACTCGATCGGCATCCTGACCGGCGGCGGGCTCGGCCGCGTTCTCGCGCACTGGATCGTGCACGGCTCGCCGGACGTCGACGTGACCGCCTTCAACGTCGATCGCGTGCAGCCCTATCAGACCAACCCAACGTACCGGCGCCAGCGAACGGTCGAGTCGCTCGGCCTCGTCTACAAGTGCCATTACCCGACGATGTCGCTCGAAAGCGCACGCGGGGCGCGCCGCGCGCCGTTCCACGATCGGCTGGCGGCGGCCGGTGGCCACTTCCGCGAGGTCAGCGGCTGGGAGAGCCCCGAGTGGTATGCCGGATCCGGGCGCAGTCCCGATCCGGGTCCGCTGACCTGGGGCCGGCCGGCGTGGTTCCCGCAATGGGCTGCCGAGCACCGCGCGGTGCGCGAGAACGTCGCGCTGATGGACATGACGTTCATGGGCAAGTTCCTCGTGCAAGGTCGCGACGCGGGGCGCTGCCTCGAGCGCATCTCGGCGAACCGGGTCGACGGCGAAGCCGGCGTCATCACCTACACGCAGTGGCTGAACGACCGCGGGCTGCTGGAGGCCGACCTGACCGTCACGAAGCTCGCCGATGACCGCTTCCTGGTGGTCGTAACCGACACGATGGTGGGCCACGTGGGCGCATGGCTGCGGCGGCGGATCCCGGCGGAGGCGCACGCCTTCGCGACCGACGTCACCGCCGGCTACGCGCAGCTCAACGTTCAGGGCCCGCGCTCGCGCGAGCTGCTGCAGTCGCTGACCTCGGTCGACCTCGGCAATGCAGCGTTCCCGTTCCGCGCGGCGCGCGAGATCGACATCGGCCTCGCGCGCGTGCTGTGCGCGCGGATCACCTACGTCGGCGAGCTCGGCTACGAGCTGCACGTCCCGGCCGACCAGGCCCTGCACGTCTACGACCGGCTGCTCGAGGCGGGGAGGGACTTCGGCCTCGTCCACGCCGGACTCCGGGCGCTCGGCAGCCTGCGCATGGAAAAGGGCTATCGCGACTACGGCCACGACATCGACAACACCGACGATCCGTACGAGACCGGCCTTGGCTTCGCGGTCGACCTCGACAAGCCCGGCGGCTTCATCGGTCGCGAGGCGCTGCTCGAGCGCCGCGCGCGCGGCCCGCTGCGGCGGCGGCTGCTGCAGGTGCTGGTGCGTGACCCCGAGCCGCTGATGTACCACGCCGAAATCGTCCGGCGCGATGGCCGGGCCGTCGGCTACGTGCGCGCCGCCTCCTACGGCCACACGCTGGGTGGCGCGGTAGGGCTCGCGATGATCGAGCCGCGCGAGCCGGTCGACGAGGCGTATCTCGCGGCGGGCCGCTGGGAGGTCGAGATCGCCGGTCGCTGCTATCCGGCGACGGTTTCGCCCCGGCCGCTGTACGATCCGCGAATGGCGCGTATCCGCGCCTGAGCGAGTATCAGCGGGCGCGCGGCGCCGGGAACGGCCCGAGCGCCGCCTCGACGGCGAGACCCAGCGCGAGCAGCTCGCGATCGCTGCCGGCCGGGCCGTCGAGCTCGATCGCGACCGGCAGGCCGCCGGCGGCGAGTCCGGCAGGCAGCACCAGCCCCGGAAGCCCGGCCGTACTCCCCGGGGCGATATTCCGCGAGATCGCCAGATCGAAGGCGACCGCCTCGCCGCGAATTTGCACCGTGCGCTCCTCGCCGATGTGCGGCGCGGCGATCATCGTCGCCGGGAACACGATTGCGCTGGCACCGGTTCGTGCGAAGTAGTCTTGATAGAGCTTTCGCAGGCGCGGCAGGTGCACGTCGACCGCGGCGCGGTAGACCTCGTCGGACACCGCCTCCGGCGCCCCGGCCAGCACGTAGCGGCCAAAGGTCGCGCGGATGTCGCTGCTCGCGCGCGCGACGACCTCGTCGAAGGTCACGCCGGCGTGGTACTCGGCGAGGTATTTCGGCAGGTCGACCCGCACGTCGTGGTTCTGGACCTGGTCGGTGATCAGGTCGATCAGCGACTCGAGGTCGGGCAGCGGCGCATTGACGATCTCGGCACCGGCGGCGCGCAACTTCTCGATCGCGGCATCGCACAGGCGCTCGACTTCGGTGTCGAGCCCGGTGAAGAAGTAGTCGCGGGCAACCGCGAGCCGCACGCCGCGCAGCGAGCGCGGCCCGATCGGCCGCGGATCGGCGGCCGCGACCTGGTCGAACAGCGCGAGGTCGGCGACGCTGCGCGCGTGCGGGCCGACCTGGTCGAACAACGGGCTGATCGGCACCGCTCCGTGCGTCGGATAGCGGCCCGTGGTCGGGCGGAAGCCGGCGATGCCGCACAGCGCCGCCGGCACGCGGATCGATCCCTCGGTGTCCTCGGCAACGCCGAGCGGTGCCATGCGCGCGGCCACGGCCGCCGCAGTGCCGCCGCTGCTGCCGCCCGGGATGCGCGCCACGTCATAGGGATTGTGCACCGCGCCGAAAGCCAGGTTATTGCTGGTCCAGCCGTAGGAGAGTTCGTGCAGGTTGGTCTTGCCGAGCACGATGGCACCGGCGCCGCGGAGCGCCGCGACGATCGGGGCGTCGTCCTTCGGCCGGAACTCGCGCAGCGCCGGCGTGCCGCCGGTGGTCGGGTAGTCGCGGGTGTTGACGCTGTCCTTCACCGGGATCGGCAGCCCGTGCATCGGCCCGAGCGTCGCGCCGCTGGCCCGGTGCCGGTCTGCCGCGCGCGCCGCCTCGAGCACGCGCTCCGGCTCGAGCGTGATGAACGCGTTCAGGTCGCGTCGCGCGGCGCAGCGCGCGAGCAGTGCCTGCGCATAGCGCTCGGCGGTGATGTCGCCGTGCGCGAGCTGGCGGATCGCCTGGGTGGCGGTCAGTTCGAGCAGCGACGCGTTGCGGTCGGGCATGGGGGCCAGCGATCCCGGGGAAGGAGGCTCGGTCGCGGCGCGCGCGGTCCCGAGCGTGAGGGCGGACGCGCCCAGGAGGAACGCGCGACGCGACAGGGGGTTCATCTCGGGCATCCGTGGCAACTCCAGGATCGGGTGGACCGGCGCGGGCCGCGCGAAGTTCCGGACCCGGGCCGATGCCCGGAAGGCCGGGGCCGGAAGGGCGCGCGCACCCCAGTATGCGGGGCGAGCGCCCGGCGCGCCATCGCCGCCGGATCGCTCAGATCCGGCGGCCGCCGGTGACGGGGATCACCTCGCCGGTGATGTAGCCGCCGCCGGCGCACAGGTAGGCAATCACCTCGGCATAGTCCTCGGGCTCGCCGACCCGGCCGAGCGGCACTTCCTCGCGTGCCCGCGCGTCGATGTCGCCGAACGAGCACTCCCACCCTGAGCGCACGTAGCCGGGCGCGATGCCGTTGACGCGGACCTCCGGAGCGAGTCCGCGCGCGAGTTCGCGGGTGAGGCCCGCGAGGCCGGCCTTCGCGGTCGCGTAGGCCGCGCTGCTGCCGCCGCCGCCGAAGGCGGAGATCGACACCGTGTTCACGATCGCGCCCCGCGCCTGGCGCAGCACCGGCGCCAGCGCCTGGCTCAGCCAGAAGGCACTCAGCAGATTGATGCGAAGGATCCGGTCCCAGAAGTCGTCGCTCAGCGCGTCGAGGTCTGCGGCCGGGATCGGCGCACGCGTCAGCGGGGCGCCGGCGTTGTTCACGAGGAAGTCGAGGCCGCCGAGCGTCTCGGCCACCGAGGCGGCGACGGCGCGCGAAACCGCGGCCGTCGCGAGATCACCTGCCGCGGGCACGACGTCAAGGCCCGACGCGCGCAGGCGCGCCACCGCCTGTTCGAGGCGCTCGCCCGGCAGGTCGTTCATGGCGACACGCGCTCCCGCGCGGGCGAGTCGCGCGGCAGTCGCCAACCCGATCCCGGAAGCGCTGCCCGTCACGAGCGCGCGCCGGCCCGGCAGGTGAAATTCGACGCCATCGGCTGCCATGGTTGCTCCCCGTGCCGCGCCGGCTTACGGCCCGCGCCAGTCGATCGCCACGATCTCGGCGCTGCGCCCGGACAGGTCCCAGACCCGGCCGAAATCGCGCAGCTTGCTCTTGAGACTGCGGGATACCGTTACGTCCGGCCCCATCCAGTACTCGGTGTTCGTGATCACGACGTCCTCGCCGGCACGCTGGCCGGCGATCGGCTCGATCGCGCCGTTCAGGACCTTGTCGATGGTGAAGCGGCGGACCTTGCCATCGCGCTCGAAGCGGATCGGGGCGCGCTTGACGCCGAGGAAGGTGCTGACGAGCAGCTTGAAGAGGCCGGTCGTGCCGCCCGCGGCGCCGGAGAAGATCGAGGTCAGCGCCTCGGTGGCCGCGGGCGAGGCCCGTTCGTCGACATAGAGTGCCGTGGTCCAGTTGCCGTTGGCCATCTTGCCCGGAATGTCGAGCAGCAGGCCGACGTTGAGCCCGCTGAGGTCGGTCGCGCCGTGCCGGCCGGCGCGGATCTCGACGCCGGCCCAGCCGTGGCAGTAGCCCTGGGTCGGCGCGTGCCGGCCCAGCGAGACGACGCACGGACAGAACACGTCGCAGTTGCAGTTGAGGATGAGTTCGCCCTGCAGGTTCCAGTCGCTCGACATGGGCAGTCCCCTAGATCCAGGTGACGGTGATGAGGGTGGCGCCAAGCCCGCCGAGCAGGGCGCCGGCGGCATGCGCCACCCGCTGCCCGCCGGGCACGACCTTCTCGGCGAGCATCAGTGTGCCGAGCAGCGCGGTCACGGCGGGCGTCATGGCTCCGGACGGCAGCATCAGCGCCATCAGCAGCCAGCAGCAGCCAACGCAGTAGGCGCCGTGCCGGAGGCCCAGCGCTGCCGCGCCCGACGCTCCCTCGCGCCAGTGCGCGAGGAAGAACGCCATCGGGCTGCGGCACTTCTCGAGGCAGGCTTGCTTCGCCGCGGAGAACTGGTAGAGCCCGGCGGCCAGCAGCAACGCTCCGGTCAGCGACGGGCCGAGCGCTGGCGGGGAGCGAAGCACGAGCGCCGCGAAAACGCCCTGGGCTGCGGTGGCGAGTACGCCGAACGTCGCCCAGGCGGCGAGGTAGCCGGCGATGAAGGCGAGGCTACGGCGATGGCCGTGCGGACCCGCCCGCGCCGCGAGATCGCCGAAGGCGAGGACGGCGGGGGCGGCGGTTGGCAGCATCATGGCGAGCACCATCAGCAGCCACATCGCGAGCGTGCGCAGCCAGTCGCCGCCGTGCCACGCGCTGCGGCCGAGATGCACCGCGGGGCTGCCGAGGTGCGCGGCGCCGTGCGCGCCAAGCGCCTGCAGCTGCCACCAGGCGAGCGCCGTGACCAGGAGCAGTGCTCCGGCCATTGCCCGACGCGGCCGGGCAAGCGCCCGCTCGAGCACGCGAGCCTCAGGCATCGCGTCGTCCCGACACCGTCGCGCGAGACTGCTGCACCTGCTGAAACGGCCGCTGCAGGTCGCGCCGATAGGCGAGCGCTGCGGCGGCGGCCTCGTCCGCGTCGCGTGCCCCGAGCGCGGCGACGATCCGGATAGAGAGTTCCCGCGTGTCGAGTCCGTCGTAGTCGATCGCCAACGTCGTGCGTCCTCGCCGCGGCCGTGCCGCGCATTCCTATCATTGGTCCTGCAAACTGGCAATAATGACGCGTCGGGTCGGCCGACGTCGGCAACGCGGGGCTGCGGCATGTTCAAGGCACTGGTGCTCGAAGAGGCGGACGGCAAGGTCACGCCGTCGGTTCGCGACCTCGAAGAGTCCGCCCTTCCGGACGGCAACGTCACCGTCGCGGTCGAGTACACGACCATCAATTACAAGGACGGGCTCGTCATCAACACGGGCGGCGGACTGGTGAAGCGCTGGCCGCACGTACCGGGCATCGACTTCGCCGGCACCGTGGCCGCGAGCGGCCACGCCCGCTTCCGGCCGGGCGACCAGGTCGTGCTGACGGGCTGGCGCGTCGGCGAGCTGCATTGGGGTGGCGCTGCCCAGCGCGCCCGCGTCAACGGCGACTGGCTGGTGCCCCTGCCGGCAGGCCTGACGACGCGCCGGGCCATGGCGATCGGCACCGCGGGCTTCACCGCGATGCTGGCGGTCCAGGCACTCGAGGCGCAGGGCCTGACGCCGTCCGCCGGCGAGGTGCTGGTCACCGGTGCGGCCGGCGGGGTCGGGTCGGTCGCGACCGCCGTGCTCGCGAAGCTCGGCTATCACGTCGCCGCCTCGACCGGCCGGGCCGAAACACACGAGTACCTGCGCGAGCTCGGCGCGACCACGATCCTCGACCGCGCGCCCTTTGCCGAGACCGCCAAGCGGCCCCTCGAGAGCGAACGCTGGGCCGCGGCGATCGACTCGGTCGGCGGCAATACCCTCGCCCGCGTGCTCGCGCAGACGCGCTACGGCGGCTCGGTCGCCGCCGTCGGCCTGGCGGGCGGTGCGCGCCTCGAGCACACCGTGATGCCGTTCATCCTGCGCGGCGTGAACCTGCTGGGCATCGACTCGGTGATGTGCCCGGCGCCACGCCGGCTCGAGGCCTGGCGCCGCCTCGCGACCGACCTGCCGCTCGACAAGCTCGACGCGATGACGGTGCCCGCGCGGCTCGCGGACCTGCCGCGGCTCGCGGCCGAGATCGTCCGCGGCCAGGTTCGGGGCCGCGTGGTCGTCGACGTCAACGCCTAGCGGTCGCGCCGGAGGCCGGTTCGATGAACGCGCTCTCGATGATCGGGCTTGCGGCGCTCGCCGCGGTCGGCAACGCGCTCTTCGCGCTAGGCCAGCGCCAGTCCGCCGGCACCGGCAACGGCCTGCTGTACGTGGCCGCGAGCGCGCTGGTCGCGTGCCTGCTTTCGCTCGCCGCAGCGCCGCTCGCCGGGCGCCTCGGCACGGCGGAGTTCGCGCGCCTGCCGTGGCGCGGCGCGCTGCTGAGCGGCCTCGGACTCTTCCTGACCTACCTCGGCTTCAACGTGCTGTACGCGCGCTTTGGCACGGCGCCGTACGTGCTGTATGCGGCGCTCGCCATCGTGACGACCACCGTGGGCGTGGGCTTCCTGTACCTGCGCGAGCCGGCCACCGGCTATCACTACGTCGCCATCCTGCTCGCGATCGCCTCGATCGCGGTGTTCTCTCTCGGCGAGTGGCGTCGTTAGCGCTCGCGCGTCAGCGGACCCGCACCGGCAGCACCTCCGCCGACAGCTGCACCTCGTCGCCGAGGCCATAGAAGTAGTACGCGGGCTGCGAGATCCGTCGTAGCAGCAGGAACAGGCGCAAGCGCAGGCGGCCGATCGGCCCGAGGCCGCGCGCCGGCAGCAGGTTCTCGTGCGAGACGTGCACGATCCACTGGCGATGGTCGGTGGCGAGATCGATCTCGCGGTGTCGCGCCATCCCCTCGAGCGCACGCTCGACGTTCGGTTCCTCCATGAAGCCGAAGCTGAGCTCGACGCCGAGGATGCTGCCCCGGGCGCGATCGCGCGCGAAGACCGTCACGGCATAGCGACCCTCGTGCACGTACGGGACCTTGCGATGACTCACCTCGACGAAGATCAGGTGGCGCGGCAGCACGCCGTAGCGGTCCCACAGCAGCTGCAGCAGCGCCGGCGTTCGATCGCCGTCGCGTCGCACCGGCTTCGGCGACATCAGGACCGCGGTGCGCTCGAGCAGGTGCCGCGACTCGCGATGGCGCTGCACGAGTTCCGCCACCGTCATCGTTTCCTTGGCCGAATAGGCGGCGAACGTCGCCTTCCGTCCCCAGCGCCAGGTCGCCATCACCGCGAACACCAGCAGCCCGATCGAGACCGGCACGAAACCTCCATCGCGGATCTTCAGCATGCTCGCCGCCAGAAACGCGCCGTTGAGCGCGAGCAGCGCGCCCCACAGGAGCAGGGTCGGCAGCCAGCGCCACGACCAGCAGTAGCGCGCGACGGCGATCATCGCGAGCGTCGTTACCGTCATCACGCCGGCGACCGCGATGCCGTACGCGGAGCCGAGCGCGGCACTTGAGCCGAAGCCGAGCACGAGCGCGAGACTGCCGGCATAGAGCGCCCAGTTCACGAACGGCACGTACACCTGGCCGGCGTGCGCGTCGTGCGTATGCCGCGTCGCGAGTCGCGGGAACAGGCCGAGCGCGGTGGCCTGCGTCGCCAGCGAGAACGTCCCAGCGATCAGCGACTGCGAGGCGATCGACGCCGCAACGACTGCGAGCCCTACCAGCGGCAACATCAGCCCCGGCGGTGCGAGGCTGAAGAACAGCTTGCCGGCAGAGGCCGGCGAGCCGCCGAGGAGGTACGCGCCCTGGCCGAGGTAGTTCAGCAGCAGCGCGGGGTAGGCGAGAGCAAACCAGCCGACCCGGATCGGCCGCCGCCCGAAATGGCCGAGGTCGGCGTACAGCGCTTCGCCGCCGGCGACGACCAGCATCAGCGCACCGAGGGTCAGCAGCGAGCCGTACCAGCCCCGCGAGCCGAGCAGGCGCAGTCCGTGGCGCGGGTCAAGCGCCGCGAGGATGCCCGGATGCCGCAGGATCTCGTGCAGTCCGAGGGCAGCGATCACGACGAACCAGGTCGCGAGCAGCGGCCCGAACACCCGGCCAAGACCACTGACGCCGCGTGCCTGGGCGACGAAGACCACGGTGAGCACGGCGACCGTGGCCGGCAACGCCCAGGTCGTAAGTGGCGGTGCGACAACGCCGAGGCCCTCGAACGCGGAGAGCACGCTGATCGCCGGCGTGATGATGCCGTCGCCGTAGAGCAACCCCGCACCCAGCATCAGCGCCCACAGGAACGGCAGTACCGACCGGCGCCGGAAGCGGTGCAGCAGCCCATAGAGGGCCAGCAGGCCGCCCTCGCCGTCGTTGTCCGCCCGCAGCACGAACAGCGCGTACTTGAAGGCCACCAGGACGGTCAGCGTCCAGACCACGAGCGAGAGCCCGCCGACGACGGTGCCGGGATCCGGGACGCCCGGCGCGAGACCGCGGAACAGGATGTCGAGCGCATACAGGGGCGAGGTGCCAATCCCGCCGAACACGATGCCGACCGCGCCCAGCGTGAGGCCGGCGAGGGTGCTCTGCGCCGGTGCGCCGCGGTGCGCGGTATGCGTCGCATCGACCGGGCGTTGCGCGACTTGTCTCGTCATGGATCCCTGGAGGCTGTTGTTCCGCGTCTGGACGCTGGGGCCGGATTCTGGCAGGTGCGCGCCCCGGCGGCGTCGCGGGTCGCCGCAGGCACGCCGTTCGCCTTGCGCCGGCCTTCGCCGGTGGTGTACAGGTTGCAGCCGGCCGCGGTGCATTCGCTCGCAACCGTGGGCGACGGCCGGCCGGTCATCCCCGGGGAGTCCCAGTCATGCGGTATCGGATATGGAAATGCTGGCTGGGAACGGCGGCATTCACGCTGCTGGCGCCGCTGCCGGTCGTGGCCGCTGACGGAGCGCCGCCCGCACCGGCGAGCGCCGCTGCGTCCGGAACGATGCCCCCGGCACCCGCGCCCCGGGCCCAACCGCGTCGCCGCAGCTCTCCGCCGCCGCTGCGGGCCTTCGTTGACATGCCAACGCTCATGGAGCACGTGCTGACGCCGGCCGCCACGGTCGTCTGGCGCAGCAACGGCTTCGTCAATGATGCCGCCGGCGACCACGATCTTTCCCCGAAGACCGACGCGGACTGGGAGCAGGTCGTGACGGGGGCGGCCACGCTCGTCGAGTCGACCAACGCACTGCTCGTGCCGGAGCGCATCCTCGACCCGGAGTGGGTTCGATACGTCCAGGAACTCGCGGCGCTCGCGAACCGCGCGTACCTTGCCGCCGAGCAGCACGACCTGAGTGCACTGGCGGACGTCAGCGACCACCTCGATGAGGCCTGCGCGGCCTGCCATCGGCACTATCACATCGAGTAGCGCGGACTCCGCTCAGCGCGCTGCGAGCCAGCGCCGGATGCGCGCGCCGGCCTCGGCCAGTCGCTCGGCCGGCTGCGTGAGGCCGAGCCGGATACAGTCGGCGACGCTCTGGCCGAACGCCAGGCCAGGAACTACGGCGACCCCGGCCTCCTCCAGCAGGCGCGTGGCGAAGGCATCGGCTGCGAGACCGGTGGCCGAGATCTCCGCGAGCACGAACATGCCACCCTGCGGCGCCCAGATGTGCAGCCCCGGTGCGCCGGCGAGCGAGTGCAGCAGCGCATCGCTGCGCTCGCGATAGAGCTGGCGCAGCTCCGCGCAAATGTCCTGCGGCCCGGTCAGTGCCGCGACCGCCGCGTCCTGGATGAACGTCGGCGAGCCGAACAGCGAGGCCATCGCGAGGCGCCCGAGGTGAGCGGCGAGGTCCGGCGGTCCGATTGCCCAGCCGATGCGCCAGCCAGTCATCGCATGCGACTTCGACAGGCTGTCGACCAGCACCAGCCGGTCGAGGATGGCCGGCTCGCAGGCGGGCGAGGCGTGCGCCCGGGCGTAGGCGATCTCGGCGTAGACCTCGTCGCAGACGAGCCACAGGCCGAGGCGGGCGCAGAGCCTTGCCAGGGCGCCTACCTCGTCGGCACCCAGGACGAACCCGGCCGGATTGTTAGGCGTGTTCAGCAGCACCGCGCGCGTCGCGGGTGTCACGGCCCGCTCGAGCGCGGCCAGGTCGAGGCCGAAGGCCTGCCCCTGGCGCAGGCTCACCGCGACGGGGACGGCGCCGGCGGCTGCGACGACCGCCTCGTAGGTCGCGTAGAAGGGCTCGAGGACGACCACCTCCTCGCCGGGCCCGGCCAGGCACTGGATGCTGCTGAAGAGCGCCGACTGCGCGCCGGGGAAGATCACGACCTGCTCGGAGCCGTAGCGCGTGCCGTACCGGTGGTTGGTCCGGGCCGCCACGGCCTCGCGCAGCGCCGGTTCGCCGACGATCGGCGCGTAGTGGGTCCTGCCGGCGGCCAGGCTGCGCTGCACGGCCGCCAGGATGTGCGCCGGCGTCGGCACGTCGACATCGCCGACGGTCAGCACGATCACGTCGTCGCCGGCGGCGAGGCGTGCTTCCGCGCGATCGCTGACCTGCCAGGCGCGGGAGCCCGGCGTGGCAATGGCCGCCGTGCGTGCGCCGAAGCGCACGCCCGTGCGAGCCGTCACGCCAGCGCGTACAGGTATTCGACGAACGAGGCGATTGCCCCGTCGAGCCCCTGCACCTTCGGATTCGACGAGTCGATCAGGTAGTACTCGTCGGGCGCGTGCGCACCCGTGCCATGGCCGAGGCCGAAGTGCCCCGCCGGCAGGCTGAGCGGCGGGTTCGTGAAGACGTAGCCCGGCCAGGAGCCCGCGCCACGCGGCCACAGCAGCGGCTCGACGCCGAGGCGGCGGTAGGTCGCGAGCTGCGTCTGGATGAGGCGGCTGCCGAGCTCGGTCTGCGTCGGGTCGTAGCCGCCGGACATGTTCACCTCGATGTCGCCGAAGCCGCGCTTGGCGAGGTGCGCCTTGAGCTTCGCGAGCGTGTCCTCCGCGGTCATGTCCGGCACGAGGCGCATGTCGATCTTGGCGACGGCGCGATGCGGCAGCACGGTCTTGCCGCCGGGGCCGGTGTAGCCCGCCACCAGGCCCTCGATGTTGATCGTCGGGCGTGACTCGAGGAGCTCGAGCGCGTCCTGCCACTTCGCGTCGTGGACCCAGTGCTGGACGCCGAGCATCTTCTTGCGCACGTCCTCGTTCGTCTTCGCGGCGTATGCCGCGATCATCGCCTTCTGCTCGGCACTCAGCGGCCGGGCCCTTTCGAAGAACCCGTCGACCGCCGGCGTGTGACCGTCCTTCTCGACCAGCGTGCCGAGCGCCTGCACCAGGCGCCAGCTCGGCGAGTCGACCATCGCCTCGAGGCTCGAGTGCACGTCGTGCGCCGGGCCGCGGCCCCAGCGCTCGCCGGTCGCGACGAGCTCGAGCTCGACCACGCCCTTCGCGCCGAGCGAGACCTGCACGCCGCCGTCACGGTCCTGGCCGGCCTCGGGCATGAACACGCCGACACAGCTGCGCAGCGCCGCGGTGACCTCGGGGTGGTGCACGACCTCGCCGAAGTGCGGCGAGCCGATCTCCTCCTCGCCCTCGCAGACCAGCACGAGGTTGACCGGCAGGCGCTGACCCGCCGCCCGGAATGCCATCAGCGCGCTCAGGAACGCGTTCTCGGGTCCCTTCTGGTTCACGGCGCCGCGACCCATGCAGACGCTGCCGAGGCCTTCCTTCGGGACCAGGCGTCCCTCGAGCGGCGGGGAGGACCACTCCTCCGGCACGAACTGCTTGACGTCGTACATGAAGTACACGCCGACCGAGGTCTTGGCGCCGGCGTCGATGCGCCCGAAGACGCCCGGCTTGCCGCTCGTGGGGATCAGCTTCACGTCCGTGAAGCCCGCCTCGCGCGCGAGCCGGGCCATGTATTCCGCGCCCTGCGGGTAGTTGCGGTTCTCGGCAGCGATCGCCGGAAGCGCGATCCAGTCCTGCAGGCGCTGCAGGTTCGCCGCATGCATCGTCGGGATCCTGGCGAGCACCGCCGCCTTGCCAGCAGGCTCCTTCGCCGCCACCGCGACGACCGGCGCGCCGAGCCCGGCGAGCGTGAGGCCGGCCGCCGTACCCTGCACGAACCCGCGCCGACTGATGCCCGATCCCGACTGCTCTCCCATGGCGTGCGCTCCCGCGGCTGGTTGTCGAGGCGGCAGCGATACTAGCATCGCACCGTGGCGCGACTCTTAAGCGCGTCCCCGCGTGCGCAATCAGCCCGCCGGGGCTCGTCGGGCGCGGACGATCCACACCGAGGCGGCCATGCGCACGCCGCCGGCATCGGCATGCTGCTCGAGCACGTCGCGAACGGGTGCGGCCACGGAGTCCTTGAGGTCGGGGTGCTCGCGCAGCGCCGCGCCGAGGGGTCCGACCCGAAGCGCCAGCGTCAGCGCCTCGTCGACGCCACCGGCACCGATCCTCGCGTCGTGGCGACGCACCACCACATCCTCGAAGCCGGCGGCCGCCAGCGTCGATCGGACCCGCGCGGCGTCCGCCAGCGAGTAGGGACCGGGTGCGTCCGGGTCGGACGGCGGCAGGGGAGGAAGGTGCGGCCGCGCCGCGTCGAGTGGCGCCTGCATCCAGGGGTTCTCCCGCAGCTCGCGCCAGCAGACGAACGCCAGCCGGCCGCCCGGCCGCAGCATCGCGCGCAGGTTGGCGAAGGCCGCGACGCGGTCGGCGAAGAACATCACGCCAAAGCGCGAGTAGACGGCGTCGAAGCGGTCGTGGCCGAGGTCGGTGACCTGCGCATCGGCCTGGCGGAACTCGGCGGCTGCGGCTTGCACGGGCCGCGGCCGGCCGCGCGCCACCGCGAGCATCGGTGCGGAGAGGTCGACCCCCAGCACCGCGCCATCCGGACCGACGCGCGCGGCGATCTCCCAGGTCGTCTGGCCGCAGCCGCAGCCGACATCGAGCACGCGCTCGCCCGGAACGGGGGCGAGTTCGCGCAGCGCCTCCTCGCCGAGCGGTTCAATCTGCCGGTCGAGCAGCGCCTGGAACCGTGCCCAGGTCTCGCCGGCGGCGGCGTTCCAGTATTCCGCCTGGCTCGCGTTGGGGTCGGGTGCGCCGGCCGGGGTCACGTGAGTCGCTCGTTGCCGCTAGGTGGAGAAGAAGCGCAGTTCGCCGAAATCCGTGCCGGACGGGCGCGGCTGCGCCTGCGGCAGGCCTGCGAGCCGTGCCTCGGCCGCGGCGAGGTATTCCCGGTAGAGCGCCTGCCGTGCCTCCGGCGCAAGGGCGGTCGGCGCGCAGTCGGGCGCGGCGAGGGCGGCGTCCAGCGAGTACTGCTCGAAGCGCTCGCCGAACTCGCGGTGACGCCAGAGCCCGGTGCGCTCGTCGAAGTCGTACAGCGGCAGGAAACGTTCGCCGTGCGCGGCGACGAACTCGACGGCCGCCGCCACGTACTCGACCTCGGCGTCGTCCATCACGTAGTGGAAACCGATCCGGCACCAGCCCGGCTTGATGCCCTGGTAGCCCTTGCGCACCCAGTCGCGGTAGCGGGCCGAGACGTCGGCGCCGATGTCGAGCAGCCGGTGGCCGTACGGGCCGGCGCAGGAGCAGCCGGCGCGCGACTGCACGCCGAACAGGTCGTTCAGCAGCGCCGTGACGAACTTCGGGTGCAGGTAGCGGCCGCGCCCGTCGCGCAGGTTGAACGAGACGATCGCGATGCGGCGTGCCGGATCCGGGTTGCCGAGAACCTCGATTCGCGGCTGACGCGCCCAGCGCTCGAGTACCCGGCGCAGCAGCTCCTGCTCGCGGCTCTCGATCCGCGCGACGCCCAGCCGACCCTTGAGGTCGAACACCAGCGCGGCCTTCAGGGTCTGCAGCACGCCGGGTGTGCCGGCCCGCTCGCGCGCTTCGACGTCCGCGACGAAGTCCTCGTCGCTCTCGCTGACGTAATCGACCGTGCCTCCGCCGCAGACCGTCGGCGGCAGGTCGCGCCGGTAGAGGCGCTCGTTGAAGACGAGCACGCCGCACGAGCCGGGCCCGCCGAGGAATTTGTGCGGCGAGACGAACACGGCGTCGAGGGAGGCATCGCCCGCGCCGGTCGGCGCCGGGTTCATGTCGATCTCGACGTAGGGACCGGAGGCCGCGTAGTCGAAACAGGCGAACGCCCCATGGGCGTGCAGCAGCCGCGCGATCTCGCCGACCGGCGAGCGCATGCCGGTGACGTTCGAGGCCGCCGAGAACGAGCCGATCCGCAGCCGGCCCAGGTATTCGGGCGCGCGCAGCAGCTCCTCGAGGTGCGCGAGGTCGACGCCACCGTCGGAGGCGAGACGCACCTCGACGACGGTGGCGAGGCCGTGCCGCCAGGACACCTCGTTGGAGTGATGCTCGTAGGGGCCGACGAAGACCACCGGCCCCTGGCCCGCCTGGACGGCACTGATGTGCGCCGCCCGCGCCGGCCCCACCGCGGCCTCGATGCCGCGCGCCAGTGCTTCGCGGGAAGCGGGCGGAATCGCGACGCCGAGGATTTCCTGCAGCTTGTGGATGGCACCGGTGGCGCCGGTGCCGCAGGCGACGATCCGGCCGCTCGGCCCGGCATTCACCGCGCGCTTGATGGCAGCCTCGGCGTCGTGCAGCAGCTGGGTCATGCTGCGGCCGGTGATGTCGTCCTCGGTATGGGTATTCGCGTACAGCCGCTGCAGGCTGAGCAGGTAGCGCTCGATGAACTGCAGGCACCGGCCGGAGGCGGTGTAGTCGCAGTACACCAGCAGCCGGCGCCCGAAGGGTGTTGCGATCGGCGCGTCGATGCCGACGATCTCGCGGCGCAGCCAGCCGAGGTCGACCGGGGCCGCCGTGGGCACAGTGACGTCCATGGACGGAAGTCTAGCCCGTCGCCGGGCGCCCAACACCGCCTTCGGTCGCCGACCCCGCGGGCGGATCAGGCCGACGTCGGGCGGTGGCGCCGGTCGAGCAGCCGGTGCACGGCCACGTAGAACACCGGGATGAACAGCACGCCGAGCGCCGTGCCGGCGAACACGCCGCCGACCACGCCCGTGCCGATCGCCCGCTGGGCGCCCGCACCGGCGCCGGTCGCCAGCGAGAGCGGCAGCACCCCGAAGCCGAAGGCCAGCGAGGTCATCAGGATCGGCCGCAGCCGGTCGCGGATCGCGTGCAGGGTGGCCTCGACGAGCTCCATCCCGGCCTTCACGTTCGCCTCGGCGAACTGCACGATCAGGATCGCGTTCTTGCTGGTGAGTCCGACGGTCGTCAGCATGCCGACCTTGAAGTAGATGTCGCTCTCGAGCCCGCGGATCCCGGTCGCGAGCACCGCGCCGACGATGCCGAGCGGCACCGCGAGCAGCACGGCCGTCGGCACCAGCCAGCTCTCGTAGAGCGCGGCGAGGCAGAGGAACACGACCGTCAGCGACAGCACGTACAGTGCCGGGGTCTGGCTGCCCGCAGACCGCTCCTCGTAGGACTGGCCCGCCCAGCCGGCACTGAAGCCGGGTGGCAGCTCGTGCACCAGCCGCTCGACCTCGGCCATCGCGTCGCCGGAGCTGACGCCCGGCGCCGCGTCGCCGTTGATCTCGACCGCCGATGCGCCATTGAAGCGCCGCAGTTGCAGCGGGCCGAAGGTCCAGTGGCCGCTGGCGAACGCCGACACGGGCACCATCGCGCCCGCGGCGTTGCGCACATACCAGCGCGCGAAGTCCTCGGGCCGCATCCGGAACGGCGCATCCGCCTGCAGGTAGACGCGCTTGACGCGGCCGCGGTCCATGAAGTCGTCGACGTAGCGCCCGCCCCAGGCGATCGCCAGCGTATCGTTGATGTCCTGCACCGCGACGCCGAGCGCCCCGGCCTTCGCGGTGTCGATGTCGAAGCGGAATTGCGCGGCGTCCTCCTGGCCATTGGGGCGCACGCCGGTCAGGAGCTTGCTCTTGGCGGCGGCACCGAGCAGCCGGTCGCGCGCCGCGAGGAGCGCATCGTGGCCCTGACCGTTGTCGTCGCGCAGGTAGAAGTCGAAGCCGCCGATGCGACCGAGCTCAGTCACCGCCGGCGGCGCCACCGGGAAGACCAGTGCATCGCGCACCTGGCTGAGCGCCGCAAACGCGCGTCCCGCCACGGCCCCGACGCCGAGATCCGCCGACTTGCGCTCCTCCCAGTCCTTCAGGTGCACGAACGCCATGCCATTGTTCTGGCCGCTGCCGTTGAAGCTGAAGCCCTGCACCGAGAACACGTCCTTGACGGCGTGCGGCTCCTGACCGAGAAAATAGTCCTCGACCTTCAGGATGGCCTGCAGCGTACGCTCCTGGGTCGCGCCCGACGGCGCCTGCACGAGCGTGAACAGCGAGCCCTGGTCCTCGCCCGGCAGGAACGAGGTCGGCAGCCGCCAGAAGGCCAGCAGCATCACCGCGACGACGCCGCCGAAGATCGCCATCGAGCGCGGCGTGCGCGCGATCATGCGGCCGACCAGCGATCGATAGCGGGCGTTGGTCTCGTCGAAGCCGCGGTTGAAGCGGCCGAAGAGGCCGGACTCGGTGACGTGCTCGCCCTTGGCGATCGGGCGCAGCAGGGTCGCGCACAGCGCCGGCGTCAGGATCAGGGCGACGAACACCGACAGCACCATCGCCGAGCTGATCGTCACCGAGAACTGGCGGTAGATCACGCCGCTCGAGCCCTGCAGGAAGGCCATCGGCAGGAACACGGCCGAGAGCACGGTCGCGATGCCGACCAGCGCGCCGGTGATCTGGTCCATCGACACGCGGGTTGCCTCGAGCGGCGAGAGGCCCTGCTCGCTCATGACCCGCTCGACGTTCTCGACCACGACGATCGCGTCATCGACCAGCAGGCCGATCGCGAGCACCATCGCGAACATCGTCAGCATGTTGACCGAGTAGCCGAACATCGCGAGCACGCCGAACGTGCCGAACAGCACGATCGGCACCGCGATCGTCGGGATCAGCGTCGCGCGCAGGTTCTGCAGGAACAGGTAGATCACGAGGAACACGAGCACGATCGCCTCGGCGAGCGTCTTCAGCACCTCGCGGATCGAGGCGCGGACGAACGGCGTCGTGTCGACCGGGATGATGGCGCGCAGCCCGCGCGGGAACGACGGCTCCATCTGCCGCAGCATCGCCTCGACGCCGATGGCGGTGGTCAGCGCGTTGGCGTTCGCCGCCAGCGAGATGCCCATGCCCGCCGCCGGTCGGCGGTTGAAGCGCGAGATCGAGCTGTAGTCGGCGCTGCCGAGTTCCACGCGGGCGACGTCGCCGAGGCGCAGCAGCGCGCCCGAGGGCAGCGTGCGCAGCACGACCGATCGGAACTGCTCGGCCGTCTGCAGCCGGCCGCGCGTCGCGACGGTCGCCGTCAGCTGCTGGCCCGGGACGGCCGGGGTGCCGCCCAGCTGGCCGAGCGAGAGCTGCGCGTTCTGCGCCGTCAACGCGGTCGTCACGTCCACGGGCGTGAGCCCGTAGGCCTTGAGCCGGTCGGGATCGAGCCACACCCGCATCGCGTACTTGGCGCCGAACAGCTGCACGCTGCCGACGCCGGGCAGGCGGCTCAGCTGGTCGACCATGTTCGAGGCGGCGTAGTCGGCCATGTCGGCTGCGCTCAGCCGGTCGTCCTCGGAGACGAGCCCGACGACCATCAGGAAGCCGCTCGAGGACTTCGACACCGTCACGCCCTGCTGCTGCACGACCGCCGGCAACACGGCCATCGCGGCCTGCAGCTTGTTCTGCACCTGCACCTGCGCGATGTCCGGGTTGGTGCCGCTCGCGAAGGTCAGCGTGATCGAGATGGCGCCGGCGGCGTCGCTGCTCGAGGACATGTACAGCAGGCCATCGAGCCCGGTCATGTTCTGCTCGATGATCTGCGTCACCGAGTCCTCGGCGGTCTGCGCCGAGGCGCCGGGGTAGTTCGTGTTCACCGTGACCGTCGGCGGCGCGATGATCGGGTAGCGCGAGATCGGCAGCCGCGTCAGCGCGACCGCGCCCGCGATGGTGACCAGGATCGCGATCACCCACGCAAAGATCGGCCGGTCGATGAAGAACCGTGACATGTAGGCCGCCTACTTGCCGGCGGCGCCCGCCTGCGCCGCTTCCGACGGCTGCACCAGGTCACCGGGACGGATCTTCTGCAGTCCCTCGACCACGACGCGCTCGCCCGACTTGAGCCCGGACTCCACCAGCCAGCGATCGCCGATCGCGAGGCTCACCACGACCGGCCGCACCGCGACCTTGCCATCGTCGCCGACGACGAATGCGCTGGCGCCGCCCTTCGGATCGCGGACCACGGCGACCTGCGGTACCAGGAGGCCGGCGGGCCGCGTGCCCTGGCGCAGAACCGCGCGCACGTACATGCCGGGGAGCAGCGTCTCCTGCGGGTTCGGCACCACGGCGCGGACCGCGAAGCTGCCGGTGCCGGTGTCGACGGTCACGTCGGCGAACTCGAGGCGGCCATCCTCGGCGTAGCGTCGCCCGTCCTCGAGGAGCACGGTGACGCGCGAGCCCGCGCCGCCCGGCTGCAGGCGGCCGGCGTCGACGTCCTCCTTGAGCCGCAGCCACTCGCTGCTCGCCTGGCTGACCTCGACGTACATCGGGTCGAGCTGCTGCACGGTGGCGAGCGGGGCCGTCTGGTTCGCGATCACGAGCGCGCCGGCGGTCACGGCCGACTTGCCGATGCGTCCGGTGATCGGCGAGGTGATGCGCGTGTAGTCGAGGTTCACGCGGCTCGTCTCCAGCGCGGCCTTCTCGGCGTCGACCTCGGCCGCCGCCTGCCGCTCGGCCGCGACGGCGTTGTCGTGGTCCTGCGCGCTGATCGCGTGCGTGCGCACCAGCTCGTCGGCGCGACGGGCGGCGAGGCGGGCGACCTCGTTCGCGGCCTCGGCCTTGGCGAGCGCCGCACGCGCGCTCTCGAACTGCGCCCGGTAGAGCGTGTCGTCGAGCTGGTAGAGCGCCTGGCCGGCCCGGACCGCCGCGCCCTCGCGGAACAGTCGCGCGCGCACGATGCCGGTGGCCTGCGGCCGTACGTCCGCCACGAGGAACGGCACGGTTCTGCCGGGCAGCTCCCGCGTCAGCTCGACCGGCGTGGCCTTAAGCGTCACGACCGTCACCGGGGTTGCACCTCCGGGTCCGCGGGCGCCGCCGCGGCCGCAGCCGGCCATCCCCGCGAGGAGCGCGGTGGCCACGAGCAGCGGAGGTATTCCGCGCCGGAAGGCCCGGACCAGCGGCCGCCGGGGCGTCGGAATCGACTTAAGAACGGGTTCGGACACGGTCGGGCCTCGATCGCAGGGTCCGAAGGCGGCGCGACGGGAGGGCCTGCGTAGGCTCGGCCCGCGTGGCGGCATCCGGCGGTGGGCGGGTGCGCGACGCCAGTCGCGCGACCGAACCGCCTCAGGGCGGAACGGCAGCGCATTGTACCGATCGCGGCCGCCCGCAGGGTGTCGCGTCGCTCGTCGGGGTGGGGGGAACGGGCCCGCCGGCGGGATCGGCGGGCGGCCGGTGCGTCCCATGCACCGGTCCGCCCGCCCGCAGGGAAATCAGGAGAGTGCGGAGGAGACCGAGCCGTCGACCAGGCCCTGCAGGTCGAGCAGCATCAGCAGGCGCTTCTCCACCGTGGTGACGCCGCGGACGTAGTGCCGGTCGAGGTCGCCGCAGATGTCAGGCGCCGGGCCGACGGCGGACGGATCCACGTTCACGACGTCCGACACCGCATCGACCATGCAGCCGACCGTCGTCTCGCCGGACGGCACCCGGATGCGGACCACGATGACGACCGTGGTCGGCGTGACCTCGCGGGAGGGCATGCCGAGGCGGGCGCGCACGTCGAGCACCGGCACCACTGTGCCCCGCAGGTTGATGACGCCAAGCACGTGCGCCGGCGTCTTGGGGATCGCCGAGACACGTTCCCAGCCGCGGATCTCCTGGACGGCCAGGATCGGCATGGCGAAGAGTTCCTCGCCGAGCACGAAGGTCAGGTACTGCTCGCTGATGCTCGGTGCGGCGGAGCTCGCCATCGTGCCGCTGGCATGGGCCTGTGCATTCATCGGATCACCTCGACTTCAATTCAGAATCAGAACTCGTTCCACGAGTCGCCGGACTCGGTGCCGGTACGCGCGGCGGCGGGTGCCTTCGCGGGCGCCTTTGTCGGCGCGGCGGCCGCCTTGGTGCCTGCCGCGGCGGGCTTCGACTTGCTCCACGGGCGGCTGACGCCGCGGCGCTCGACGGCCGGCTTCGCGGCCGCCTTTGGCGCGCTCTTGCCGTCGGCCATCCATGCGTCTTCGGTGCGCCGCTCGGCGCCCGACCAGGCCGGTGCGTCCTGCGCCATGACCGTGTAGCGCGACATGAGCCCATCGAGGCGCGACGCCTGCTCGCTGAGTGCCTGCGCGGCGGCCGAGGCCTCCTCGACCAGCGCGGCGTTGTGCTGCGTGACCTCGTCCATCTGCGTGACTGCCTTGTTCACTTCGTCGATGCCGGTCGCCTGCTCGGCGCTTGCGGCGGCGATCTCCGAGACGATGTCGGTCACCTTCTTCACCGAGGAGACGATCTCGGCGAGCGTCTGGCCGGACTCGTTGACGAGGCGCGAGCCCTGGTCGACCTTGCTGACGCTGTCCTGGATGAGCGACTTGATTTCCTTTGCCGCCTCGGCGCTGCGCGAGGCGAGCCCGCGCACCTCGGAGGCGACCACCGCGAAGCCGCGCCCCTGGTCGCCGGCGCGCGCCGCCTCGACCGCGGCGTTCAGCGCGAGCAGGTTGGTCTGGAACGCGATCTCGTCGATCACGCCGATGATGTCGGCGATCTTCTTGCTCGAGCCGTTGATTGCGGTCATGGCCACGACCGCCTGCGAGACGACCGCGCCGCCCTTCTCGGCCTGGCCGCGCGCCGCCGCAGCCAGCTGGTTCGCCTGCGCCGCGTTGTCGGCGTTCTGGCGCACGGTCGAGGTCATCTGCTCCATCGAGGAGGCCGTCTCCTCGAGCGAGGAGGCCTGCTCCTCGGTGCGCTGGCTGAGGTTCGCGTTGCCGTTCGAGATCTCCTCGGCGCTGCGGAACACCTCGCCAACCGAGTCCTTGACCTGCTGGACCAGCGACGAGTTGCCCTCGAGGATCTTGTTGATGCCGTCGCCCAGCGCTCGGAAGAAGCCGTCGGTGCCGTCGATGCGGATCCGGCGCGTCAGATCGCCGTTCTGGGCGGCGTCGACGACGTAGGCGATCTCGCGTTCGGTCGAAACCTCGGCAGTGCGGTCGATCCACTGCACGACGGTCGCGAGGCGGCGACCGCTGTTATCGATCACCGGCGTGGCGATGATCCTCAGAATCGCATCGCCGAGAGTGATCTCGGCGGTGTGCGTGCTACGCAGCGCGCCGAGCAGATTGCGCTGGTGGCTCGGCGACTTGTGGAACGTGTCGATGTTCGCGCCGAGAACGCGGTCGGCGTCGAACTGCGGCAGTTGCTTGCGGATCTCGCCGGCGGTGCTGCGGAACATCGAGACCACGGCCTCGTTCATGTAGATGATCTTGCCGTCGGGATCCGCGACCATGACGCTGCTCGAGACCTTGTCGAGCGCGGTGCGGATACGCTGGGCGTCAATGGCCTGCGCAGTCACATCGAGCGCGAACTTGATGATCTTGTACGGCCGGCCGGCGGCGTCGAGCACCGGGTTGTAGGTCGCCTGGATCCAGACTTCGCGGCCGTCCTTCGCGATGCGCTTGAACTGGCCGGCCTCGAACTCACCGCGCCGCAGCTTCGCCCAGAATTCCTGGTACGCGCCCGACTCGCGCTGCGAGGCCTCCACGAAGATGCGGTGATGCTTGCCGCGGATCTCCTCGAGGCTGTAGCCGAGGGTCTTGAGGAAGTTGTCGTTGGCCGTGATGATCGTGCCGTCGACGTTGAATTCGATCACCGCCTGCGAGCGACTCATCGCCGCGAGGATCGCCGCGCGGTCCTCTTGGCCGCCGCTCTTGCGTCGGAACTTCCACATGATCGGACTCCTCGTTAAGGTCTGTGCCTAGTCGAGGGCAGCGCGCGGCTGGCCGCGTTGCCGCGGCGAAGTCGACGTTCCCATTGTCAAAAACGTCGGTCATTCAGGGCGCCTTCTTGAGCCTCGTGCCCGTGCCGTACCGGTGATTCAGGGAAGTTCTTAGCGCTGCTTCCGAGTCGTGGTCGAACCGGGGGCCCGGTCGCGTCGCGGCCGCGGTGGCCGGCGGGCTCCAGCAGGCCCAGCAGTGAATCCGGCCCTTCAAAACGGCCCTCGGGCGGGTCCGGTCGGGCCAATCCGTGCGTCACCGCCAATTCGTAGGGGGGATTAGGGGCAATTCGTAGCCCTGCTGCCCGTGCCTTGCGTCAGGATGCGCGCCGCTCCCGCTGGCGCCTCGTGCCCGGTGGGGCAGCCGACAGGAAGTCATCCGAGGTCGCTGCGACCCGCGGCATGGCGGATCGCACGATGAGGAAAGAGGCGAAGGACATGGATCAGGGAACGACCAAGACACGCGTGCTGATCGTCGACGACCACGAGGTCGTGCGCGTCGGAATCCGCCTGCTGATCGACGCGCGCGCCGACTTGACGGTGTGCGGCGAGGCGGCTTCCGCCGCCGAGGCGATTTCGGCGATCGGTCAGCTGCACCCGGACGTCGTGCTGCTCGACCTCGACCTCGGCACCAGCCACGGCCGCGAGGTGCTGCGCGCGGTTGCGGAGATGTCCGAGCGACCCAACGTGGTCGTGCTGTCGATGGCGGACGAGGCCGTGCACGCGCTGCAGAGCCTGCGCGGCGGCGCGGTCGGCTACGTGATGAAGGACACGCCACCCGAGCAGATCATCGAGGCCGTGCGGCGCGCGGCCCAGGGCCAGACCTACTTCAGCCCCTCGATCACCGCGGTGGCAGCCCGTCACGTCACGAAGACCGGGCGCCGCGACATCCAGGCGGACCTTCTGAGCGCACGCGAGCGCGAGGTGCTGGACGGCATGACGCGCGGCCTCGACTTCGAGGCGATCGGCGGCGAGATGGGCATTTCACCCCGCACCGTCGACATCCATGCGCGCAATATCTGCCGCAAGCTGGGGCTCGGCGGGCTGATGCAGCTTCGCCACTACGCCCTCGCCGAGGCGCAGGCCGGCTGCTCGGCCGCTCGCGGCAGCCGCTAGCCGGCCGCGGGGCCGCGCCCCGTTCGACCCGTCAGGGTCCGCGCGTGTAGACCGCCTTGCCCATGAAATAGGTGCCGAGCACCCGGGTGCCGGCGACCTCGGCGGCGCGTCCCGCGTCGGCGAGCTTCAGGATGTCGCGGTCGAGCACGATGAAGTCCGCCGACTTGCCCGGTACCAGCGAGCCTGCCTCGCGATCGATGAACAGGAAGCGGGCGCCGGCGATCGTGTAGGCATCGATGACGTCGCGGATCGAGACGCTCTCGCGCGGGTTGAGCGCCGGACGGCCGGCCGTCGCCCGGGTCACCGCCATCGCCATGTTCACGAACGGCCGCGGGTCGCTGGTGTCTACCGGCGCATCCGAGCCCGCGACGAGGATCGCACCGGCGTCACGCAGCGAGCGCACCGGGTAAGCATTGCGCTCGTAGTATCCGTTCTTCGGATGCAGGGCGCGGTAGCCGCTGCCGTGGACGCGGTCGTAGAACGGCACCACCGAGAGGTCGTACTCCGGGTCGGTGCTCGCCCAGGCATAGGTAAAGGCGAGGAACAGGTGATCCCGCCCGATCCGCGGCACCTCGTCCGGATGAACGAGCTGCACGTGCGCGAGGCCGTCGTGGGTCGTGGTGACGCCATCGGCGGCGCGCGCCGCCTCGATCGCGTCGACCGCCGCGCGTATCGGCATGTCGCCGATCGCGTGGATGTGCACGTGGAACCCCGCCAGGTGGAACTGCCGCACGAACTCCATGATCACGGCACGGTCGTGCTGCAGCTGGCCCGAGGAGATCTGGCACTGCCCCGGGTGGTAGCCATGGGCACGCAGGTACGCGCCGGCCGCTTCGGCACCTTCGTAGCGCTCGGGGTGCGCGCGCACCGCGACGCAGTCGGCGCCCGCGGTGTCGACGTAGCCGGTCACGGCCAGGCCGCCGCCCGGCGCCTTGCCGAAGATGGGCTGCAGGTAGGGCCGGACGCCGGCGACCTCCGGCAACGTCGGCGGCACCGCGTAGGGATTGCCTTCGAGCACGCCGTCCGCGAACAGCTTGACGAAGCCGGCGTGGATCAGCGGGTCGTCGGCGTAGCGGGCGCGCACGGCCTTGGCGCTCGCGACCATCTTGTCCCAGTCGGGTGCACCGGCAGCCGTGCGGATCACGTCGGGATCGAAGAACTGCGCGAGCGTCGCCCGCGCCGTCAGGCGCCCACTCTTCTCGAGCGCATCGTAGAGCGGCAGCGCCTCGGGCGGCACCGAGGCGTCCAGCATGCCGGTGATGCCGACGCTGTTCAGGCGCTCGGTGATTCGCCACGGCGAGGCCATCAGCTGCTTGATGTCCTCGAGGCGCAGCGAAGGCGTTCCCATGCGCCGCCGGGCATCCTCGTTGACCGTGCCGTTCGGCTCCCCGGCGAGGTCGACGCCGACCAGGTGCCGGTACGCGCTGAGCTCGCCGGCCAGCGTCGCCTTCGAGTAGCCGACGGTCGCGCCCGCCGCGTTCTTGGCGCGCGCCAGGGCCAGGCTGTTGAAGGCACCGTGATGCCCGTCGTTGCCCAGCAGCTGGATCGGGTGCGAGGTCGAGGCCCGATCGAGCGCCGCGCGCAGCGTCGGGTGCTCGGCGTCGGGTTCATTGCCGTTGGAGTAGTTCCACTGGCGCACGCTGACCCATTCGCCGGCGGGGATCCGGTAGCGGTCGATGCAGCCGCGGACGAACTCGGCGAGCGCGCGCAGCGATTTACCCTGGCTCTTCAGCGTGCAGACATCCAGGTCGACGATGCCGATCGGGTGGATGTGGGAATCGATGAGGCCCGGCAGCACGAGCTTGCCGCCGAGCGATTCGAGCCGGGTTCGCGGCCCCGCGTAGGCCTCGCTGCCGGCCTTCGTTCCCACGTAGACGATGCGTCCGTCGCGCACCGCGAGCGCCTCGGCCATCGTGCGACTGGCATCCGCGGTGTAGATCCGCGCGTCGGTGATCACGAGGTCGGCCGGTGCCTCGGCGCGGGCCGCGCCGGCGAACATCGCGGCGGTGGCCAGCACGGCGAGGGACAGGGAGGTGGAAAATCGCGCGGAAGGGGTCATGACGGCTCCGGGACGTGGTCGGCGGGCCCGCAAACCCGGCGGGCGGCGGGCCGGCGCGCCACCGGCGCCGGCCCTGGGGTGACCGCTAGCGGCGGTAGGTCAGCGTCAGGCCATAGGTGCGCGGCCGGAGCGTGACGTCCTGCCAGTCCTGCGGGTCGTAGTAAGTGCTGCTCGACATCCCGAGGTGTGGATTGCGGTCCTGCAGGTTGTTCACGAACAGCGACAGGTCAGCATTGCCGAACCGGTAGCCGAAGCGCACGTTCACGACGTCGAAGGCCGGGACCGGCGGCAGGCGCGGGTCGTAATAGGGCGTGCCCGGGTCGGTCGTGCCGTAGCGGCGCCACTCGCCGCTGCGGTTGTAGTCGACGCGCGCGTAGCCGCTGTGCTCGCCGCCGAACGGCAGCGTGTACATGGCTGACAGCGTGATCGCGGTCGGCGGGCCGGCCTCGGGGATGCTGGAGCCGCCGTTGTAGATCACCTTGCCGCCCGGCGACTTCGCGTCGCGATCGAAGCTCGGGTCGTTGAGCGCGAAGGAGCCGCTCAGGTCGAGGTGGTCGGTGACCTTCCAGGCGAAGTCGAAGTTGAAGCCCTTCGAGGTCGCGTCCGCGAGGTTGTCGACGAAATTGTACGAGCAGTTCGGCAGCGACACGTTCGACTGGATGTTGCGCCACTTGATGATGTAGGCGCTGCTGTCGAGCTGCAGGCGGCCGCCGAGCACGCGGTTCTTGCTGCCGAGCTCGTAGCTCCACACGGAGTCCGACTTGTAGGTCGTGGGCTGGATCGGGTTGCCGTTCGCATCGACGTAGCCGTTCTGGATGAGGTCGTAGTCGCAGATCGACGGCACGCGCAGCGACGCGCCGGCCGGCCGGAAGCCCTTCGCGGCCGTCGCGTAGACGAGGTTGCGATCGTTGATCTGGTACGCCAGGCCGAACTTCGGCGTGACCGCGGTCTCGGCGGAGTGTGACGACGACACCGGGTAGCTCGGGGCAAGCTCGCCGCCGCTGCCGTAGGCGCAGTAGCCGGACGGCAGGTGCGTCGTGCAATCGGCGTTCGAGCCGCCGAACGGCGCGTTGGCATTGTTCTCGGGGCCCAGGTACGCGGCGTTGAAGTCGAGGGTGTTGTGCGAGACGCGCACGCCCGCAGTCGCCTTGAGCCCGCCGACGATCGTGTAGTCGAACTGCAGGAAGCCGGCGAGCTGTTCCTCGACCGAACGCCAGGTACCCAGGAACGAGACTGCGTTCGGCAGCATCGTGTCGCCGAAGAAGTTCTGCGCCGCCGTGTAGCCGGGGCCGAACGGGTAGCCGCCGTCGACGCCGTAGTAGCCGTAACCGAGCGCGGTCGGGTAGAAGCCGACCCACGGGCTGTTGATCAGGAAGTTCTGGTTGATCGGCTCCGCCGCGCTCTGCCGGTCGCGGGAATAGAACGCGCCGGCCACCCAGGTGAGCCGCGCGTTCGCATCCTTAGACTGCAGGCGGATCTCCTGGACGAAGTTGCCCTGCGCGTTGTCGTAGCGCGCCATCGACTTCCAGCCGAGCGGTGGGTAGTTGCCGGTCGAGCTGCCGTCGGCGGCGGAGAACCATTCGGGCACGTAGTACTGCACGTAGCCCTTCGTGTAGTCGTACCACTGCACCGACGTCCGGTCGAAGTACGAGGTGTTCGAGACCAGCTGCACGGCGCCGAGGTCCCAGCTGAGTGCGACCGAAGACAGCGTGAACTCGTCGTCGCCGAAGGCGTTGTTCGGTGCGTTCATCGCGTTCAGGGTCAGCGTCTGCCCCGCGGTGCCGACGTTGTAGCTCGTGCCTGCCGGATAGATCAGGTAGTACTGGCGCGAGTAGTCGCGGTTGCCGAGGTTGGACGTGGCGAGGTCGTAGAGCCCGCCGGCGCCGTCATTCAGGTGGCGCTTCTGGTAGAACACCGACGGCGTGATCGTCAGGTTGTCCGTGGCCGCCCACTTCAGCGAGGCGCGCAGTGCCGTCGTGCGGTTCCAGTTGATGTCCTCGGCGATCGTCTGCGTGCGCGTGAACTTGACCGAATTGCCGTACAGCGCGCCGGTCGGGTCGACGATCTGGTAGGTGCCGTCGACCCCGTCGATCCAGCCGCCCTCGTGCCGGTAGAAGGCGCTGATCCGCAGGCCGAGCTTGTTGTCGATCAGCGGCAGGCCGACGGCGCCGCCCGCCTCGTAGGTCGGCGAGCCGTAGCGCAGCGTGGCGACCTCGCTGCGGACGTAGGTCTGCTGCTGGGTCAGGTTCGGTTCGGTCTGGATGAAGCGGATCGTGCCGCCCTCCGAGCCGGCGCCGAACAAGGTGCCCTGCGGACCGCGCAACACCTCCACGCGCTCGATGTCAAACAGCCCGGGGAACGCGTCACCGGCGCCAAAGCCGAGATTGCGCACCATGATCGGCGTGTCGTCGATGTAGACGCCGGTCGTGGCGGAGCCTGCGCTCGAGGAGATGCCGTTGATCGCGATGCGGTTGGCGCCGGTGTAGGTGCTGCGCGTCAGGTTCACGCCGGGCGAGAGCCGCACCAGGTCGTCGAAGTCCTTCACGCCGCGCTCATCCATCTGTTCGGCGCCGAAGGCGGTGACGCTGATCGCGACCTTGGAAAGAGGCTCGGAACGGCGGGTCGCCGTGACGGTGACCTCCTCGAGCATCGGGCCGGCGGCATCTGCCGGCTTCGGCGCGGTCTGCGCCTGGACGGCGGCGCCGGCAGACGCACCCAGCACCGCGGCAACCAAAAGCGAAAGCCGACGCGACGTCAGTCGCGCCGCGCAAGACGGGCTCATGGCCATGATCAAGCTCCCCGTGGCAGTCCGCGCCGCTTCCGAGTTGCGGCTGTTGTTCCCCGGATCACCTTATCAGCGGTCCTTCGCGGCCGTCAAAACGGCACTACGCGAACCGCAACGTTCGGGTTTTCCCTGAAAGTTAAGGCGCGCGCGGGGCGACCGTGCGCGGTGGCGGGGTGCTCAGCGCCGCGAACTCGCGCAGGCGCGCGGCCGCCTGGTCGAGTTCGGCGCGCATCAGGGCGAGGTCGTCGGCGGCGTGCTCAAGCGCATCGGCGCGCAGCGCGCGGAACCGGCCGGCGAGGGCCGCGGCCTCGCCGGCCGGCGCGGCGAGCGCCACGCAGGCCTCGGCCAGCGTCGATGGGGGAGGAGCGGCGCGCTGCTGGAATCGCGATGCCCAGCCGCCATCGCCCGTCCAGAAGCCGCGTTCGGCGGCGTAAACGGCCGGCGACAGGCGCTGGCACTGGCGACCCTCATATATCACCGCCAGCGCGGCGGCGGCCGCGGCGGGATCGCCCTGGCCGAGGGCATCCGCCGTCCGACCGAAGGCGAGCGCGCGGGCGAGCTGCGGGGCCGGTCGCGGCGCCTGCGAGAACTCGCCGTCATCCGCGTAGAGCCACGGCAGCAGCGAATGCCGGGTACTCATCAATGTCCGGTTCGTGGCCTCGTCCCAGGCGGCGCCACGACGGCCCTCCACCGCGCCTGCCGCATCGCGCAACGCCGCGGCAGCTGCACGGGTCGGGCCGACCGGCAGGTCCGGCCACTGTGCGGCCATCGCGGCGAGGTCCATGTCGAGCGAGGCGGCGAGCGCGGCGAGGGAGGCGGGCAGGCGGGGCGCGTTCGCCGCGCGCCATAGGCTCAGCGTCAGCAGGTGCAGGTCGTCGCCCAGCCGGGCGAAGCGCTCCGGGCGGTAGTCGTCGACGGGCGTGTGGTAGATCGAGAAGTAGTCCGGCGTGAAGCGCTCGACGTGATGCGTGGCAGCGCCGCCGAGCAGCGCGAAGTTCCAGGCATCCGTGACACTGCCGAAGGTCGTGCGCGTCTCGACCGCCCCCGCGTAGCCGAGGTCGGCGATCGCGGTCGCGGCCGCCGCCGCCATGTCCGGCGTCGAGACCAGCGTCGCCTTCGGCGAGGTCCAGCCGAGCAGGTCGATGTTGAAGAGCAGGGCGGCCGCGCGCATCACCTCCGGGTGTTGCACGACGAAGGCGTGTGACCCCGCCAGCCAGTCGCGCTCGGGGTCCTCGAGGCCGGCTTCCTCGCTGCCCATCATCACGAAGAGCATCGAGCGCCGCGGCCGCAGGCCGCTGGCGCGGACTGCGCGTGCGATCTCGAGCACCGAGGCGACGCCACTGACGTTGTCGGTCGCCCCGGCGAACCAGCGATCGTAGTGCGCCGCGACCATCACCCACTCGTCGGGCAGCTCGCTGCCGCGCAGCGTCGCCACGACGTTCAGCGAGATGCCATCCTCGACGTCCGCGCGGTTCTCGAGCGCGACCTCCACCGGTCCGGCGCCGAGCCGACGTCGCAGCGCCTCGCCGGTGCGTTGGCTCACGGCGACTGCCGCGATCCGGTCGTGTCCCCACATGCTGTCCTGGCGCAGCGCATCCGGATGGTCGGTCGCACCCGGGTGACCGTAGAACAGCACGGCCAGTGCGCCGCGGTGTGCTGCTTCGCTGATCTGCGCCGGCGGCCAGTCGCGCAGGTCGCGATGCACGAGCACGATGTGCCCGCGGACGTCGCCGAGTCGGTCGTAGTCGGCGCGGTAGCCTTCGCCCGCGTCGATCAGCGGTGCGCGGAGCCGGTGCCCGCCGGCCTCGTTGCCGCGCAGGTATCCCACGCCGTCGCGTGTCCCCCAGGTACCCCCCGCGGCATGCAGCGAGACGGCGACCAGAGGCTCGCCCCCGGCCGACAGCTGCACCGGCCCGTAGCGATAGGCGCGCACCGGGAAGGGCTCGAGCCTCACCGCGAGGCCCAGTCCGCGCAGGCGCGTCGCGAGCTGCTGCGCGAGCGCCCGCTCCTCGATGCTGCCCGATACCACGGTGCCGGCACCGAGGCCCGACTCGACCGTCCAGCGTCGGCTGGACAGCCGTCCGAGGTCCGCGAGCGCCCGCGCACTCTGCAGCTGCGCAAGGACCCGCGATTCGTCCGCCGAGGGCGCGGCGTGGACCGGCGTTGCGGAGAGCAGCGCCGTGAGCAGGAGCATCGCCCGGCCGGGCGCGCGTGCACGAGCGTTCGTCACCAAGGCAGTCCCCCGGGGCGTGCGTTGCGGGCTATCCGGCCGACAGGCGGCGCTCGTAGCGCCCGAGATGGGCGTCGCTCGAGCCAAAACGGATTTCCGCCGCGAGCAGCCGCTTGAAGTAATGGCTGATGGCGACCTCGTCACTAACGCCCATGCCGCCGTGCAGCTGCACCGCCTGCTGGCCGACGAACCGTGCGGCATCGGCGACCAGCACCTTGGCCGCCGACAGCGCGCGCTCGCGCTCCTCGCCGTCCGCGTCGTCGCAGCGCGAGGCGGCGAGGTAGACCAGCGAGCGCGCCTGCTCGATGCGCATCAGCATGTCCACCATCCGGTGCTGCAGCGCCTGGAAGCGCGCGATCGGCCCGCCGAACTGGTTGCGGGTCTTCGTGTACTCGACCGTCGTCGCCAGCGTGCGGTCGAGCGCGCCGATCGCCTCGGCACAGAGCGCGAACAGGCCGTAGTCGACCACCGCCGCGAGCCCGAGTCGCGCGTCGCCGCCGACGCGTGCCGACTTCTCCACGCGCACGCCCCGCAGCTCGACGTCGGCGGCGACCTGGCCGTCGACGGTCGTGCACGAGGCGAGGTGCAGACCGGGCGCGCCGGCCGGCACCGCGAAGACTGCATCCGGCTCGCCGGGGGTTGCGCCGGTGGAGGCAGCCACCAGCAGCAGGTCCGCGATCCCGGCGTGGTAGACGACCGGTACGCGACCCGACAGTTCCCAGCCCCCCGCGTCGCCGGCGGCGCGGATCGCGTCATGGCCGTCGCGCCCATAGCCCGCCTCGAGCACCAGCGTCGCGATCAGCTCGCCGCCGGCGAGCTTCGGCAGCCAGCGCGCGCGCTGCTCGGCCGAGCCGAGCGTCGCGAGCGTGCGCGTCGCGAGCACGGCGCTCGACAGGAACGGTTCGACCAGCAGCCCTTCGCCGACCACCATCGACACCAGCATCGTCTCGACCGGCCCCGCGCCGAGCCCGCCGTCGGCCTCGGGCACGTTAAGCGCCAGGAAGCCGAGGTCCGCGAGCTCCTTCCACACGGCCGCCGAGTAGCCGTCGGCGGAGGCGAGGATATGCTTGCGTGCCGCGAAGCCATAGCGCTCGGCGACGAACCGCCGGGCGTTGTCGAGCAGCAGTTCCTGCTCGTCGGTGAAGCTGAAGTCCATCGGCGGCTCCTACAGTCCGATCAGCGTCTGCGAAATGATGTTCTTCTGGATCTCGTTCGATCCGCCGAAGATGCTCAGCTTGCGCAGGTTCAGGTATGCCGCCGTGAGCCCGGCGCTGCCGTCGTCCTCCGCGTCTGCCGCGTCCGCGACCGGGTGCGCGGCGAAGCGCAGTGCCGCGGTGCCGAGGGCCTCGACCAGCAGCTCCGAGAGCGCCTGGCGAATCTCCGAGCCGCGGATCTTGAGGATCGAGGCGGCAATCCCCGCCGACGGGGAATTTGCCGGCGCCGACAGCATGCGCAGGTTCGTGTACTCGAGCGCGAGCAGGTCGATCTCGACGCGCGCCAGGCGCCGACGGAAGTCCGGGTCATCGATGACCGGCTGGCCGCCGCGCCGCTGGCGCGCGGCCAGGCGCTTGAGCCGCAGCAGCTCGCGCTTCGAGGCGCCGATGCCCGCGATGTTGGCACGCTCGTGGCCGAGCAGGAACTTCGCGTAGGTCCAGCCCTGGTTCTCCTCGCCAATGCGGTTCTCGACCGGCACGCGCACGTCCTGCAGCCAGATCTCGTTGACCTCCGGCGTGCCGTCGAGCAGGACCGTCGGCCGCACCGTGATGCCCGGCGTCTTCATGTCAATCAGCAGCAGCGAGATACCGCGCTGCGGCTTGGCGGTGCCGTCCGTGCGCACCAGGCAGAATATCCAGTCGGCGAACTGGCCGAGCGTGTTCCAGCACTTCTGGCCGTTCACGACGTAATGGTCGCCGTTCTGCACGGCGGTCGTCTTGAGCGAAGCGAGGTCCGAGCCGGCGCCCGGTTCCGAATAGCCCTGGCACCACCAGTCCTCGCCGCTCAGGATCCGCGGCAGGAACCGCTGCTGCTGCACCGGGCTGCCATAGCGCATCAGCACCGGCCCGAGCATTCGCAGGCCGAACGCCAGCTGGATGGGAGCGCCGGCGAGCGCACACTCCAGCTCGAACAGGTACTGCTGTATCGGCGTCGACTGCAGTCCGCCGAACTCGGCAGGCCAGTGCACTGCACCCCAGCCGTGGTCGTGCAGGATGCGCTGCCAGCGGCGCACGTCCCCCGCCTCGAAGCGCGTGCCGGACAGCGTTCGCTCGCGGATGTCGGCCGGCAGCTCGGTCGCCAGGAAGGCACGCACGCGGTCGCGGAATGCGACGTCGTCGGGCGACAGGTTCAGGTCCATTCTCGACTCCCTGCGCCCGCGTCCTGGGGCGCGACAGGTCCGGCGTCGCTGCCGCGACGCGGGTCGCCCGCGCGGCGGGCGACGGAGCATTGTCGCGGTGCGGCGCGGCGAAGGGAAGCGTGGAACGCCGACCGGGCCGCGACGCGACGCCGTGCGCGCACCAGCTCCGGGCGAGGTGAACGAGTCAGTACGCGGACGCGGTCAGCGTGATGTCGGCGTGCTTCCAGGCGGACTCGAACTCGCGGCCCGCCTGCTCGCTCTCCGCGCGCCGGCCCTGCGCCGTCAGCGCGGCCCGCAGACCGAACAGTGACCAGCCATTGCCCGGGTTCTGCGCCAGGTCCTCGCGGTAGGCGCGCTCCGCGCCAGCGGCGTCGCCAGCCTGCAGCAGCGCGGCGCCCAGCAGGTGGCGCACCGGGTACAGCCAGTTCTTCGGCTCGTCGTAGCGCAGCCGATCCTCGGCCGCGACCGCGGCGCGCAGCTGCCCGATCGCGGGCGCCAGCTGGCCTTTCGCCTGCGCGAGCCGCGCCTCGGCGACCGGTAGTGCGATCGCGAGGACATCCTGGAGCGAGTTCTGACCGGCGCCCGCATCGGCCGGCACCTTTGCGGCCCATTCCCGGAAGTGCGCGAGCTCGACTTCAGCCTCGGTGATCCGCCCACGCGCGGCGAGCGCAAGTACGCGCGCGTGCCGGTAGGCGGCCACGAGCCCCGGCAAGTTCGCGGCCGGCTCCTGCATCGCCAGCAGCTCGTCCCACATCCCGAAGCGGACCCGGGCGGTGTAGAGCTCGGCCACGTACCAGTCGGCCCCCGGCATCGCCGCGAGCATCGCGTCGGATACCGTTCGGCGCGAGCCCTCGACCGCGGACATCGTCTCCTCGCGGCGCCCTTCCATGGCGGTGGAATAGGCGAGGAACTGGTAGTTGTGGGCGGTGTACATCACCGGGTAGTAGTCCGGCGGATGCAGCCTCGCGTCATACGCATCGTCGGCGCGCGCCGCGCGGCGATTCGCCTCGGCCGCGTCCTCGTACCGGCCGACTCGCTGCAGGATATGGGCCGGCATGTGCACCAGATGCCCGGCAGCGGGGGCGAGCGAGGCGACGCGACCGGCGGCGGCGAGCGCCTTCTCCGGGTGGGGCGAGGCCTCGATGGCATGGATGTAATAGTGGTTCGCGCCGGCATGCGACGGGTCGCGCGCGAGCACCGCCTCGAGGACGGCGACGATCTCGTCGGTGCCGGGTGCCGCGCGGCCGTCGGCGGTCCAGAGCCGCCACGCGTTCAGGTTCATCAGCGACTCGGCGTACAGCGTCTGGACATCGAGATCGTCCGGATGGCGGGTCGCGATCTCGCGCATCGCACCGGCGAACGCCGTGAGCACCGGCAGCGTGGCGGCGGGATCGAGCGGCTGGTCGTTCGGGTACCGCTTCGCGAGCGCGGCGATCAGCTCCTGGTCGACCGGGCTCGCGCCCGCGGCGTGCGCCGCGGCCAGCTTCGTGGCCTCGAATGCCACCTTGGCGCGCTCCGGCGCGAGGAACGGCAGGTTGTAGTTGGGCCCGACCGTCAGTGCGACGCCCCAGTAGCAGGACCCGCAGTCCGGATCGAGTGCCGCTGCCTTCGCGAACGAGCGGGTCGCCTCGTCATGGTTGAACGCCCACATGAGCCGCAGGCCCTGGTCGAAGTAGCGCTGCGCCTCCGCCGAGCGGGTCGCGACCGGTCGATGTGCCGTCCCAACGTCTTCGAGGAGCGCCGCGCCCTCGGCCCAGGCCGCGGTGGAAGCCGGTAGCGGCGGCATGGCGTGCGCCGTCGCACCGCCGGAAGAGGCGGGCGTGGAGGTGCGCTGACAGGCGGCGAGCGCCAGCAGGACGAATGTCGCGACGCCGACCGCAGCACGCATGTGAAGTCCTCCGTCGCTTCCCGGGCAGAGTCTAGCCAAGCGCGCCGCCGCGGGTCACCCCGGCCCCGGCCGTCGCGCGCCGAGGCCGCGTCAGCTGGCGGGTGCGACCCGTGCCGGCGTGCGCGCGAGGTCCGCGCGCTCGAGGCCGTGGCCGTCCGGCCCGCGCTCGCGCCGCCACAACAGCAGGACCGACGTCAGCGCCAGCAGGCTGACGGCGCCGAAGAACCAGAGCATCACGGCGTAGCCGGCCGGATGCGCGGCACTCGCACCGGCAAGGTCCGCGAGCTTCCCGGCAATGCGATTCGAGCCCCAGAGCGCGAGTGCCTGCAGGGAAGTGATCATGCCGAGCGCGGTGCCAAGGCGGGCGGGCGCGACGATCAGTGTCGTCGACGGCCAGATGATCGCCGGCACGAGCGACCAGCTGATGCCCATCAGCGCGGTCGAGACGGCCGGCGGCAGGTCCGTCGCGCCGAGCACGAGCAGGGTGACTGGCAGGAGCACCGTACCGAAGCACAGCAGCAGCGAGCGGTGGCCGATGCGATCCGCCAGCAGCCCGAACAGCGGCGTCGCGACGATCGCCGCACCGAACACGTAGGCATTGGCATCGCTCGCAGCGGCCAGCGACAGGCCCTTGACGTGCTGCAGGTACTCGATCGCATAGGTCTGGCGGAACGGGAAGAACACCGCCGCATACAGGACATGCAGACCGCAGATGTACCAGTAGGAGCGGTCGAACGACCAGACGTGCGACCAGTCGATCCGCGCGCCGTCGGCTGCGGCGGCCGGCGTCGCCGCCGGGCGCCGCCGGTCCAGCAGGCGCAGCGCGAGCGCCGCGAACAGCCCGAGCGCGGTGAGCCCGGCGCCGAGCCAGAGCGGGCCCTGCCAGCCGGCGTACAGCGCCGGTAGCCAGGACGGTGACTTGTCGAGCGAGAACGAGCCGACGCGCGCGAAGCTCAGGAAGAGCGCGGTCGCGAGTGCGACACCGCTGCGCGGAAACCACTGCGCCACCGCCGCGACCAGCGAAATGAAGATCGCGCCCTCGCTGATGCCGAAGATGAAGCGGCCGGCCCACATCACCTCGAACGGCTCGCCGATCGCGGTCAGTGCCGCGCCAACGAAGCCGATCACTGCGGCCCACAAGGTCACGCGTGCCGGCCCGAAGCGGACGATCAGCAGGCCGTTCAGCAGCGCGAGCGGGATGTTCGGCAGGCTGATCACGGCGTTCAGCTCGCCGATCTGCGACTGCGTGAAGCCGCGCTGACGTCCGAGCAGGTCGGCGATCGGGCCGATGACGTCGGACTCGTAGTAGCTCGAGAAGATCGCGAGCGCCGCCGCGATCAGCGCCCACCAGCGCAGCGGCGAGGCCTGGGCAGCGGTCGCGCCGTCGGTCGCGTCCGTCACCGGAAGCGTGCTCCCTGCCGTGCGAGCTCGCCCTGCACGGCGCTGACGTCGAGCCGCTCGAACGGCTCGTCGCGCCGCAGCGAAATCGCCGCCGCCACCCCGGCGCCCTGGCCGCTGACCGCGCAGCACATCATGTTGCGCGACGAGGCGTGCGAGGCGAGGTCGCCGCCGATGCTGCGGCCGGCCACCAGCAGGTTGCCGACGCCCTTCGGCACCAGCGAGCGGTACGGCAGGTGCCAGTAGCGTCCGGTGGTCGGCAGGATCAGCACGCCGTAGCCGTCGATGAACTCGGGGAAGATGCCGATCGCGTCGTCGAAGCGCGCCTGCTCGCGGACGTCCGTGCCGGTCAGGTTGTAGAGCGCATCGATCTTGCGGGTGTCGCGCACGCCGAGCGTCATGCCGAAGTTGCGCAGCTTGGCGCCCTCGCATCCGGGCATGAACTTGCGCAGCGCCTCGAGCGCGAAGATCGCCTCGCGGCGCCCGCGCATCTCGCCGACCGTGAGGTCGTCCGGATTGGTGCCGTCGATCTCGGGCACGTGCACGAGGTTCAGGTAGGTGAGGTCGCCCTGGTCGCTGACCGTGCCCCAGGTACCGGCGATGGTCTTCAGGTACGGCGGAATGATGCCGGCCTCGAGCGCCTTCTGGAACGGCTTGCGGAGGAACGGCGAGAAGAGCTTGTCCTCCTTGCCGGTCGTCTCGTAGTCCCACTCGCCGTTGCCGGACCAGTCCGCGTAGGTCTGCGGGTCCGCCTTGACCGCGTCGATGAAGCGCTGCTTGTTGACGCCCGACATGGAGAACATGACGGACACCGCCATCATCTTTTCCTTCGGCGTCTTGTGCGACGGTGCGCCGCAGCGGGTCGCGATGTCTGCATCGCCGGTCGCGTCGATCACCCGTCGCGCGAGGATCGCCTCGCGGCCAGCCTTGCTCTCCGTGATCACGCCGCGAATCGCGCCATTCTCGACGATCGGCGCGACCCCGAGCCGGTGCAGCAACGGCCGGACGCCGGCTTCCTCGACCAGCACGTCGGCGACCCACTTGAACATCTCCGCGTCGAGCGCGTGGCTCAGCGACTGCGGCTCCGGCATCGCCGCACCCATCTCCTTGGCGCGGGTCTCGAACTCGATGCCGATGCCCTCGCAATCGACCGTGTGCTCGTGCCGGTACCAGGCGAGGCCTTCGACGCCGACCTGGGTCATGTTGCCGCCGAAGCAGCCGTTGCGCTCGAGGAGCGCGGTCTTCGCGCCGGCTCGCGCCGCGGCCAGCGCCGCCGCGAGACCCCCCGGGCCGCTGCCGACGACGAGCACGTCGGTCTCGAGGATGACGTCGACCGATCGGGCGGGCTCTGCGATGTGCTTCATGGTGGCTTTCGGGACAGGGAGGGCCGGGCGACGGTACCGGATCGGCCCGGACAGGTCACGCGTCGGCGCGGGTGGCCGACCATCGCAGGCGCGGACCGGTCCGCGACCGGCAGGTCCGGCAGGCTATGATGCCGCCCGGGCGACCGGCCGGCGTCCGTCATCGGACTGTCATCTGCGGCCGGCCGGAACGGAACTGAACGTCGGCGACCCCGGGGGGAGCGCTTGGCCAACTCGCTGACCCGGTACCTCGCTCGCTCGAACGTGGTGCTGCTGACGACCGTCGCCGGGCTCGCCGGGTTCTCCGCGTACTTCTCGATGTACGCCTTCCGCAAGCCGTTCTCCGCGGCGACATTCGAGCACGTCGCCGGCTGGGACTTCGTCCTCGACTACAAGATCGCGCTGGTTCTCGTGCAGGTGCTCGGCTACGCGCTCTCGAAGATGATCGGCGTGAAGGTGATCTCCGAGCTGGAGCCCTCGCGCCGGGCGACGGCCATCATCCTGCTGATCCTCGCGGCCTGGGTGGCGCTGCTGCTGTTCGCGATCGTGCCGCCGCCATGGAACGTCGCGATGATGTTCCTGAACGGGCTGCCGCTCGGCATGATCTGGGGCCTCGTGTTCGGCTACATGGAGGGGCGCCGGACGTCCGAGGTGCTCGGCGCCGTGGTCTGCGCGAGCTTCATCGTCTCCTCCGGCGCGGTGAAGTCGGTCGGCAAGCTGCTGATGGCGAAATTCGGTCTCAGCGCCTTCTGGATGCCGGCGGCGGCCGGCGCGCTGTTCCTGCCGCTGCTGTTCGTGTCCGTCTGGCTTCTGTCGGCGCTGCCACCGCCGAGCGCTGCGGACGAGGCGGCGCGCGTGCGCCGCGCGCCGATGGATGCGGCCGCGCGCCGGGCGTTTCTCGCGGACTACGGCCCGGGCGTCGGCATCCTGATCGCGGTCTATGTGTTCGCGACCGCGCTGCGCGATTTCCGCGACAACTTTGCCGCTGAGCTCTGGCAGGCCCTTGGTTACGGCAACGCTGCGGCCGTGTTCACGATCAGCGAGATCCCGGTCGCGGCGCTCGCGCTCGTCGTGCTCGGCCTCATCATCGTGGTCCGCGACAACGAGCGCGCGCTGATGGTCATCCACGGCGTGATTGCGGCTGGCCTCGCGGTGCTCGGCGGCTCGACGCTCGCTTTCCAGGCCGGCTGGCTCGGGCCGGTGGCCTGGATGATCCTGAGCGGCGCCGGCCTCTACATGGTGTACACACCCTTCAACGCGATGCTGTTCGACCGGCTGATCGCAGTCAGCGGGCGGATCGGCACGGCGGGCTTCCTGATCTACCTGGCGGATGCTTCCGGCTACCTCGGCAGCTGCGCGCTGCTCGTCTGGCGGAACTTCGGCCTCGTGAGGCTCGAGTGGCTGACCGTGTTCATCGCGAGCGCCTACGTGATGACGGTGGCCGGGCTGGTGCTCGTCGTCGCGGCCGCACTCTACTTCCACCGGCGGGCACGCGCCCGCGCCGCGGCCGGACCGGGCGCGGCAGCGGCGATCGGCGCCGACGCCGGCTGACGGACCGGCCGCCGGGACGCTGCCGGCGGCCGCCATGCGTACTTGCCGCAATCCGCCCGTGCCGTCCGGGATGAAGCCGGACGGCGTTCATGGCATCGTACGCGTCCGGGCCCTGCAGCCCCCTTCACCGGAAGCCGGACCATGACCGAGAGCGACTGGAGCGCGGCGACGCGCAACTGGGTCACGACGCTGATGTTCGGGCTGACCGCGCTGGTCGCGGCCGTGGCGGTGCCCTGGTACGGCCTCGCGCATGGTTACAGCGGCGCGGACTGGGCCTGGTTCGCGATCGTGCTGTGCGCCAACGGGCTGTCGATCACCTGCGGCTATCACCGGCTGTTCGCGCACGCGACCTACGAGGCTCGGCCGGCGCTCAAGCTCTTCTACCTGCTCTTCGGTGCGATGGCGCTGCAGAACAGCGTGCTCGTCTGGGCCGCGGGGCACCGGGTGCACCATCGCTATATCGACGACACCGAGCGCGACCCGTACTGCGCGCGCCGCGGCTTCTGGTTCTCGCACATCGGCTGGATGCTGCACAATTACCCGAGTGGCGAGCCCGACTTCTCGACAGTGCGCGAGCTGCAGGCCGATCCGCTGGTTGCCTGGCAGCACCGGCACTACCTGACCATCGCGCTGGCGATGAACTTCGGCGTGCCGCTGCTGCTCGGGCTTGCGACTGGCGACGTGCTCGGCTGCCTGCTGCTCGCCGGGCTGCTGCGACTCGTCGTCAGCCACCACGTGACCTTCTTCATCAATTCGCTGGCGCACATGTTCGGCACGCGTCCATACACCGAGGACAATACTGCGCGCGACAACCCGGTCGTTGCGCTGCTGACCTTCGGCGAGGGTTACCACAACTTCCACCACATGTTCGCGCACGACTACCGCAACGGCGTGCGCTGGTGGCAGTGGGACCCGTCGAAGTGGTTCATCAACCTGATGCGCTGGGCCGGCCTCGCGTACGGGCTGAAGAGCGTGCCTTGGTTCCGAATCCAGCGGGCCCGTCTCGAGACCCAGTTCCGCCGCGCCGAGGCGGCGCTCGAGCGGCGCCCGGACCGTGCCACGCTCGGGCACCTGCGCGCGCGGATGGCGGAGGAGTACGCCGCCTTCACGAGCGCGGTGCAGGCCTGGACGCAGCTGCGCGAGCAGTGGCTGCAGTCCACGCGGCAGGCGGTCGCCGACCGCTGGGAGCGCTCGATCCTGCAGTCGCGCCTGCGCGAGCTCGAGCGCGCGCTCGGCACGCAGCAGCGCCGGCTGCGGCTGCTGTGCGCGCAGCTCGGCTGAGCCGCAGCCGACCGCGGCGGCTCGCATTCTCTTAATATAGGCGGGGCGGGACGGCCGGGTCCGTCCCCGCCCGCCGACCCCACACGGAATCCCGCCATGGCGCACACTGCCTCGAGCACGCGAATCTGGACCTACTTCAACGGCGACTGGCACGAGGGTCCGGTTGCGCTGATCGGCCCCCATACGCACGCGTTCTGGCTGGGTTCGTCGGTATTCGACGGCGCGCGGGCCTTCGAGGGCGTAACCCCGGACATCGACCGGCACTGCACCCGCGTCAACGAGTCGGCGCGCAAGTTCGGACTCAAGGCCTCGGTCGCGCACGACACCTGGCTCGGCCTGGTGCGCGAGGGGCTGAAGCGCTTCGGCGGCCAGCCGGAGCTCTACATCCGGCCGATGTACTGGGCCGAGAGCGGCGGCGCGCTGGCGGTGCCGGCCGATCCCGAGTCGACGCGCTGGTGCCTGACGATGTACGACGCGCCGATGCCGGAGCCCAAGGGCGCGTCGATCACGTTGTCACCGTTCCGCCGCCCGACGATCGAGACGATGCCGGTGGACGCCAAGGCCGGGTGCCTGTATCCGAACAACGCCCGCGCGCTGGTCGAAGCGGGTGGCCGTGGCTTCGACAACTGCCTGCTGTGCGACGTGCTCGGCAACGTCGCCGAGCTCGCGACCGCAAACGTCTTCATGGCGAAGGACGGTGTCGTCTACACGCCGATCGCGAACGGCACGTTCCTGAACGGCATCACGCGCCAGCGGGTGATCGGCCTGCTGCGCGATGCCGGCGTCGAGGTACGCGAGGCGGTGCTGCGCTACGCCGATTTCCAGGGCGCCGACGAGATCTGGAGCTGCGGCAACTTCGCCAAGGTCGCGCCGATCACGCGGATCGACGGGCGCACGCTCGCGCCGGGTCCGCTCTATCGCCGCGCGCGCGAGCTCTACTGGGCGTTCGCGCACGGCTGAGCCGCGCGCCCGGGCGCGCTACCAGGGCAGCGAGTAGGTCTTCACGTTCGTGAAGCTCTTCATGGCCTCCTGCACCCCTTCCTTGATGCCGATGCCGGAGTCCTTGATCCCGCCGAACGGCGTCAGCTCGAGCCGATAACCCGGCACCTCGCGGACGTTCACGCTGCCGACGTTGAGCTCGCTGACGAAGCGGGTGATGTAGTCGAGCCGGTTGGTGCAGACCGCCGAGGACAGCCCGAAGTCGGTGGAGTTCGAGATGCGGATGGCCTCGTCGATGGTCCGGAAGCGGATGATCGGCGAGACCGGCCCGAAGGTCTCGGTCTTCACGACTGGAATCGCCGGATCGACCTGGTCGATCACGGTCGGCGAGTACAGCGCGCCGCGGCGTACGTTGCCGTACAGCAGCCGTGCGCCACGGCTCACGGCATCGTTGACCTTCTCCTCGAAACCGCGCGCCGCGGCTTCGTCGATGACCGTGCCCATGTCGGTGCGCGGGTCCATCGGGTCGCCGTAGACCACTGCGCGGCTCTTCTCGACGACGAGTTCCGTGAAGCGCGCCGCCACCGCCTCGTGAACGAGCATGCGCTTGACGGCCGTGCAGCGCTGGCCGGAGTTCTTGTACGAGCCCGCAGCCGCCAGCGTCGCCGCTTCCTCGACGTCGGCGTCCTCCATCACGATGATCGGGTCGTTGCCGCCGAGCTCGAGCACCTGGCGCTTGTAGACTGCGGTGCGGGCGATGTGCTTGCCGATCGGCACGCCGCCCGTGAACGTGACGAGGTCGACGTCGGCATGCGTCAGCAGCTCGTCGGCGATCTCGCGCGGGTCGCCGGTCAGCACGCAGAACATTTCCGGTGGCAGGCCGGCCTCGCACAGCAGGTCGGCGAGCAGCAGCGCGGTCAGCGGCGTCTTCTCGGAGGGCTTCAGCACCATCCGGTTATTGGTCGCGATCGACGGTGCGACCTTGTGGGCCACCTGGTTCAGCGGATGGTTGAAGGGCGTGATCGCGGAGATCACGCCCTGCAGGGGTTCGCGCAGCGTGTAGACCTTGCGGCGCTTGCCGTGCGCGGTCAGGTCGCACGAGAACACCTGGCCGTCGTCCTGCAGCGCGGCGTTGCCGGCGAACAGGAACACGTCGCAGGCTCGCCCGACCTCGTAGACCGAGTCCTTCTTGCTGAGGCCGCTCTCGGCCGTGATCAGGTTCGCGATCTCCTCGGTGCGCGAGCGGATCAGCGCCGCGGCCCGCTGGCAGATCTGGTAGCGGTCGTAGCGCGACAGCGTCGAGCGGTAGGCGCGCGCCGCGGCGATCGCGCGGCGCACCTCGGCGAGGCCGGCCATCGGCACGGTGCCGGCGAGTCCGCCGGTGTAAGGATTGCGGACCTCGGCGACCCGGCCGGTTCGCACCAGCTCCGCGCCGACCCGCAGGCGGTCGCTGGCAGCCTCAGGCGGCACGGTTCAGCACCCAGTCGAAGGCGTCGAAGTTCCGCCAGCGGTGGCCGGTGTCGAGCCCGGCGATCCGGCGGTTCAGGATCAGCGGCACCCGCTGCTCGGAGACGCCGCCGTGCGAGCGCAGCGGCGCGTCGAGCCCCGAGAGGTCATGGCGCTTCGCCGCACTACCGATCACGGCCGAGCGTTCCGAGACCACCACCAGATCACCGATGCGGTCGGCGGGCAGCTCGAAGCGCGCTGCTGCCTCGGCGCGCGGGTAGACCGCCTCGACGCCGCGCAGCGCGGCGACTTGGGCGGCGACCGCGGCGACATCCGCGTCGGCCGGCAGGTGCACGGTGGCGAACGAGCCGAGCGCGCCGTGGTGCACGACGTACGGGTCGGTGATCGGCAGGATCACGCGCGTCCTTCCGACGCCGAGCCAGCCATCGAGCACGTCCTGCAGGTAGATCACGTCCGGGCTTGCGTCCATGCGGGTCTTGGCATTCATGCCGTGGTCGGCGGTGACCGCGATGGCGCAGCCGAGCGCGTCGAGCTCCGCGAGGTAGCGGTCCATCATCCGGTAGAAGGCGTTCGCGCCGTCCGTGCCCGGCGCGTGCTTATGCTGCACGTAGTCGGTCGTCGACAGGTACATGATGTCGGGGCGGCGCGTCTGCATGAGGCGGACGCCGGCCGCGAAGACGAACTCCGACAGGTCGGCGCTGTACACGTCGGGTACCGGCCGGCCGACCAGCTCGACGACGCGCTCGATGCCGTTCTCGGCGAGCGTCGCCTGGTCGGCCTTCTCGGAGGAGAAGCAGATGCCGCGCATCTGGTGGCCCAGCAGCTTGCGCAGCTTGTCCTTGGCCGTGACGACCGCAACTTGGCAGCCGGCATCGGCGAGCGCGGCGAGCACCGACGGCGCGCGCAGCCACTTCGGGTCGTTCATCATGACTTCGACGTTGTTCGCGACGTCATAGAGGTAGTTGCCGCAGATGCCATGCACCGACGGCGGAGCGCCGGTGACGATCGAGAGGTTGTTCGGGTTCGTGAAGGTCGGCACGACGCAGTCGGCGACCACGGAGCTGCCGCTCGCCAGCACCGATTTCATCCAGGGCATGTCACCGGCCGCCACGGCCTGTGCGATGTAGTCGGGCTCGCAGCCATCGACGCAGACCACCACCGAGGGCTGGGTCGGCAGCCGGTAGCGCCTCCCGTTCACTTCGACTTCGCGCATGTCCACCTCGTGCCAGGAGCAGGCGAGGGGCCCGGTCGGCAGCCCCCGCAGAGACCCCAGTATACCGGAGCGCAAGCCAAAGTGTCGACAGTTGACAAGTAGTGGCTCGGCATCACTGGGAGTGATCAGCCTTGCCGGCGCTCGCGGCCAGCCGCGCGAGGGCGCGATCCCAGGCACGGACCGGCCGGTGCGCGTCCTCGGCGCGCTCCTGGCGACGGATCGCGCCGCGGACGATCAGTGCGCCGAGGTAGCGGGCGGGCTCGGGCGGGAATTGCCCGCGCGGCCCGTGCGCGAGCGGCGAGCGCGACCACTCGTCGTCGAGGCCGAGCGCGAGGCTCGCGAGGATGCGGCCGCCGATCCGGCTCGGGCCGACGCCGTTGCCCGAATAGCCGAAGCCGTAGCTCACGTTTGCCGCCAGCCGCCCGAAGAACGGCAGTCCGGTCACCGACCGATCCGACGGGCCGTTCCAGCTCGCCGCGATCGGCGTCTGCGCGAATTCCGGCAGGAACGCGCGCAGCCGGCGCGCGAGGTCGGCGGCATAGGGCGAGGGGCGATCGAAGACCGGGTGGATCCGCCCGCCGTACGCGAAGGTATTGCCGCCCTTCCCCAGCATCACGCGGCCGTCCGCCGTGCTGCGGTAGTAATGGACGAAGGTGCGCGAGTCGAGCACCGAGGTGCCGCCGGCGAGGCCGGCCGCCGCGAGCGCCGCGGGATCGGGAGCGGTGACGACCATGTCGCTCGACACGATCACGATGCTGCGCCGGAAGGATGGGAACGCGCGTGCCGTCCAGGCGTTGAGCGCGAGCACGACCCGGTCGGCGCGCACCCGCCCGGCGGGAGTTGCAATGACGGCCGGTGAACCGGCCTCGAGCGCGAGCAGTGGCGTGTGCTCGTACAGCCGCACGCCGAGCTCGAGCGCGACGCGCCGCAGGCCGCGAACCAGCATTCCCGGCTGCACGGTGGCGGCGCACGGCGAATACCAGCCCTCGAGATGGGTGCGCGAACCGGCGCGCCGCTGCACCTCGTCCACGGGCAGGCGGTGCCAGGAGGAGAGTCCGGCGGCCTCGAGTGCGCGCATCACGGCGTCCGAGGCGCCGACCTGGGCGGGGGAGGTGGCCGTATACAGCGTGCCGTCGCGGCGCCATTCGCAGGCGATGCGGTGCGCGACCACGGTTGCCTCGATCTCGCCGATCGCCGCTTCGGAGGCGCGCACGAGGCGAGCCGCCTCGGCCGCCCCGAACAGGCGAGTCAGCGTCGGCAGCTTCGTCGCCCAGGTCAGCACGCAGCCGCCGTTGCGACCGCTCGCGCCGGCGCCGCAGACGTCGGCCTCGATCAGCGCCACGTCGAGATCCGGCCGCTGCTGCTTGGCGAGGATCGACGTCCAGAGACCCGTGAAGCCGCCGCCGACCACCAGCAGGTCCGCGCGCAGCTCGCCCCGCACGGCGGGCGCCGCCGGGGACGAGTCCGCGGCGAGCGCCTGCGCCAGCCAGTAGGGGCGCTGGCGGTCGGGCATGGCGTCCTCAGCCGCCGCCGGAACGCGCCAGCGCAGCGGCCTTGTGCATGCGGGCGCGACTGTCGATCGCGTGCTCACGCAGCACACGCCCCGCGCGCGCCGGATCGCGCGAGGCGATCGCCTCGACGATCGCGCGATGCTCGGCGTTCGAGACCGCGAACCCGCCCCCCTCCTGCAGGCCGTGCAGCCGGAACAGCAGCAGCTCCTTCGTCAGGCGCCGGTAGGTCGCCGACAGGTGCCGGTTGCCGACCGAATCGACCAGCGCGTCATGAAAGCGCAGGTTGAGGTCGTAGTAGCTCGCGACGTCCTGGTGCGCCGTGGCGACATCCATCTGCGCCACCAGCGCGCGCAGGGCCGCGAGCTGCTCCGCGGTGATCCGCTCGGCGAGCCGCCGCCCGATCAGCTCGTCGAGCACCTCGCGCAGGTCGTAGACCTCGTCGGCCTCCGCCACCGAGACGGCCTTCACGAACACGCCGCGATTGCGCTCGGCGCGCACGAGCCCGCATTCCTCGAGAGCGCGCAACGCCTCGCGGACCGGACCACGGCTGGTCCCAAAGCGCTCGGCGAGCGCGGCCTCGTTGATGCGCTGGCCCGGCGCGAGCTCACCACCCAGGATCATGCGCTCGATCTCCGCCTGGACGGCCGACGGAAGCGAGTTGGCCTGCAGGATCTGGAGCGGCGTCGGTGCGGTCATGAAGTCCCCGGGGCGCTCGGAACGGCCATGCAGCCGCGCGGCTCGGCGAGCCGACGCACCCAGACTGACAGGTGCGCAAGGATTGTCAACAGATGACAGTTTTCGATCCTGGCAGTAGACTTCGCCCCGGACCCTGCCCGCCGACCCGTCCCGGCCGCCTCACCGAGATCCCCATGAGCGACTCGCCGTACCTGCTGACGCCCGGCCCGCTGACGATTTCGCTGCGCACGAAGCAGGCGATGCTCCGCGACTGGGGCTCGTGGGACGCCGACTTCAACCGCATCACCAGCCGCATCCGTGAGCGCCTGCTGGCGATCGCGAATGCCGCCGACTCGCACGAGTGCGTGCCGATGCAGGGCAGTGGCACGTTCGCCGTCGAGGCCGCGCTCGGGACGCTCGTGCCACGCGACGGACACGTGCTCGTGCCGCAGAACGGCGCCTACTGCCTGCGGATCGCCCGCACCTGTCGCATCCTCGGCCGGCGCGTGACGACGATCGACTACGCAGAAGATGCCGCGGTGCGTGCCGAGGACGTCGATCGCGCGCTCGGCGCGGATGCGTCGATCACCCACGTCGCGCTGGTCCATTGCGAGACGAGCGCCGGCATCCTGAACCCGCTGCACGCGGTGGCCGAAGTCGTCGCGCGTCACGGCCGCCGGTTGATCGTCGATGCGATGAGTTCCTTTGGCGCGCTCGAGATCGACGCCCGCCGCACGCCCTTCGACGCCGTGGTGGCGTCCTCCGGCAAGTGCCTGGAAGGTCCGCCCGGCATGGGCTTCGTGATCGCGCGCCGCGAGGCGCTGGAGCGCGCCGAGGGCAACAGCCACTCGCTGGCGATGGACCTGCACGACCAGTGGGTCTACATGAAGAAGACCACGCAGTGGCGCTTCACGCCGCCGACCCACGTCGTCGCGGCATTCGACTGCGCGATCGAGCAGTACCTCGAGGAAGGCGGGCGCGTTGCGCGCGGCGCCCGCTACGCGGCGAACTGCCGGACGCTGATCGACGGCATGGGCAATCTCGGACTGCGCAGCTTCCTGCCGGCCGCGGTCCAAGCGCCGATCATCGTGACGTTCCACGCACCCGCGAACCCGCGCTACGAGTTCAAGTCCTTCTACAACGCGGTCAAATCGCGCGGCTACATCCTCTACCCGGGCAAGCTGACGACCCTCGAGACGTTCCGCGTCGGCTGCATGGGCCAGCTCGGCGAGCGGGGCATCGGGGGTGCCGTCGATGCCGTCGCGGCCGTGCTGGCGGAGATGAGCGCCGCCGCGTAGCGTCGCCGGCGCTAGCGGCCGAGCGCGGCGCGCAGCGGCGCGAGCTGCCGCTCGTAGTGTCGCCAGCGGCCCACCGAGCCGCGGCCGATGGGCTGGCGTACCTGCCAGCTGCTTGCGGTCAGCACCGGCCGGTCCGTGCGGTGGAAGTCGAGGCACCGCGGGTCCCACGGCAGGCCGAGGTGCTCGAGCATGCGCCGGCTCCAGCCCTCCGTGTCGTCCACCAGCCCCTCGTAGGGAACTTCCAGCAGGGTGCCCGGCGCGAGCGCCGCCCGCCAGTGCGCCATCAGGCGCCGGTACTCGCCGTAGTAATGCGCGAGGTCACCAAGGTCCGTGGCATAGGCGTGCGCCGTCGAGAAACCCTGGAAGTAGATCGACAGGCAGGTGTCGAGCGGGTCGCGTTCGAGATGGATGACACGCGCGCCGGGTAGTGCCGCGTGGATGAGTCCGAGGTTCTCGAAGTTGCTCGGCAGCTTGTCGACCACGCGCAACGCGCCCGCGGACCGGTCGGCGAGCTCCGCGAGGTACTGGCGGCCGAGGCGGCCGATCGTCTCCAGGCGCGCCGCCGGCGCTGACCCGGCGGCGACGTCGGCGGCGAAGTTCCAGTAGAGCAGTTCGCCGGCGCCGTGCACGGCGGCGTGCGAGGCGAGGATCTGCTCGGCGAGCGTGGTGCCGGAGCGCGGCATGCCGACGATGAACACCGGACGCTCCGAGGCCGTGCCGGCGGAGCGCAGCTCGCGGAGCGCGTCCGGCGCGTAGCTTGCGAGGATCGCCGAGACGCGCCGGGTTGTCGCGTCGCGGTCGTAGCGCAGCCCGGCACGCCGGGAGAGCTCGTTGCCGGCGCGGTGGTGCTCGAAGGCCGCCTCGTAGTCGCCGACGTCGTCACAGAACTTGCCGAGCGCGTGCTCGAGATTCGCCGCATGCGCGACCGGTAGGCCCCGGGTCAGCAGCCGCTCCGCGGTCGCGCGCCACGACTCGTCGGCGTGCGACATCCGCCGCACGCGCGTGAGCCCGATCAGCGCCTCCGGCAGTTCCGCGTCGAGGGCGAGCGCCTGCTCGAGTTGCGCGGTCGCCTCGTCGAAGCGGCCCCGGTCACCGGCGAGGTTGCCGAGCAGCGCCAGGGTGTCGGCCGCGTCCGGGCGGGCCTCGAGGGCGCGACGCGCGCTGACCTCTGCCTCTGGCAACCGCCCGAGCGCCCGCAGCGCCATCGCCTCGGCGGTGTGCAGCGCCGCGTGCGACGGGTTCGCCGCGAGGCCCGCGCGATAGGCTGCCTCGGCGGCGTGCACCTCGCTGAGCGCGAGCAGTGCATTGCCAAGGTGCAGGTGCGCCTCGGCGAGTCGCGGCTCGAGTTCGAGGGACCGGCGTGCCGCGCCGATCGCCGCCCGGTAGTCGCCGAGGCAGTGCAGCGCGTGCGCGAAGTTAGAGTACATCGCCGCGCCGCCGTGACCGGCGTCGGCGGCCCGCCGGAGGTCCGCGGCCGCGGCCTCGTACCGCCCGAGGCTGCTCAGGATCGTGCCGCGTGCGGCGAATACATCGGACGACGGGGCGCGGTGCAGCGCCTCCGTACAAGTCGAGAGCGCCTCCTCCGCGGCACCGGATGCGGCCAGCGCCCGCGCGAGGCGCGCCACCCCGCGGCCGTCGCCGGGCGCAAGCCGCCAAGCCTCGCGCAGGGCGACCACCGCCGCCTGCGACTGGCCCGTCTCGAGCAGCGTATCGCCGAGCAGCTGGTGTGCCTGGGCGAGCCCGGGTGCCAGCGCGATCAGGCGCCGGTAGAGCTCGATCGCGCCGGCGACGTTCCCGCGCGCCCGCTCGGCGTTGCCGAGGTTGCCGAGCGCCGGGGCATGCTCCGGCCGCAGTGCCAGCGCCCATCGGCAGCTCGCGATCGCTTCGTCGACCCGGCCGAGGCGCAGCAGCAAATTGCCGAGATCGCTGTGCGCCTCGACGAAGGCCGGCTGCAGCGCGACCGCCTGTCCGTAGTGGCGCGCGGCGCGCTCGAGCTCGCCGCGGTCTTCGAGCGCCTGGGCGAGCGCATGCTGCAGCGGTGCGTCCGCGGGCAGCAGTCGCGCGGCGGACTCGAGCGCGGCGACGCCGTCGCGGCCGAGGGCGCGCTCCGCGAGGCCGAGGCAGGCGTACGCGGGTCCCAGGTCGGGATGGCCGGCCAGCAGCTCGCGGCAGGCCCGCTCCGCCTCGGCCGCGCGGCCCGACTGCAGCAGCGCCCAGGCGCGGCCGACATCGGACGGTGACCGCGACGGGTCCGCCGCGGCGCGCGCCGCGCCACCGCAGCAGTGCTTGAACTTGCGGCCACTGCCGCAGGGGCAGGGATCGTTGCGTCCGACGGTCATGGCCGCGGGCCGGAGCCGGTCAGTCCCGGTAGCGTTCGAGCGCGTCGCCGAGCGCGCGGCGCAGCTCGCCGAGCCAGGGCTCGAAGTGCCGCCACTGCTCGAGCCCCTCGCGGTAGATCGGCTGGCGCACCTGCTCGGAGCTCGCCGTACGCACGCTGCGCTCGGTGCGGTGGAACTCGAGGCAGGCGGGCTCGAACGGCAGCTCGCAGAACTCGAGCAGCCGCCGCACGCTGCCCTCGAGGTCCTCGACCACGTCCTCGTGGTGCACCCGCAGCACCCGGCCGGGCAGCACCGCGTCCCAGTGCGCCATGAGCTCGAGATAGGTGCGGTAGTAGCGCGCGATGTCGTCGACGCTGTACGTGAACTCCTGGCCGCGCGCGAACAGCTGCTTCAGGTTGCCGAAGCAGCAGGCCATTGGCTCGCGGCGCGCGTCGATGACCTTCGCATTCGGCAGCATCAGGTGCACGAGGCCGAGGTGGCGGAAGTTGTTCGGCATCTTGTCGATGAACCGCGGCTTGCCGGTGCGGTAGATCTGCGTGTCCTCGAGGTACTTGCGCCCGAGCCGCGCGAACTCCTCGATCGGCAGGTCGGCGAGCACGCCCGGATAGCGCAGCTGCTCGAGGTCCGGCTCGCGGCCCTGCAGGTCGATCACGATGCGCGGGATGTCCGGCAACTCGAGCGTCCCCTCGACCTCGGAGTGCGACGCCAGGATCTGCTCGAGCAGCGTCGAACCGGACCGCGGCAGGCCGACGATCAGGATCGGCGCGCGGCTGTCCGCGCCGGCGCCGCGCCGTGCCGCGAAGAACTCCGCCGTGCAGACCGCCTTCTGCATCGCCGTGTTGCGCTCGATCAGCTCCGGGCGGTAGCGGCTCTCGGCGCGCTTCAGCGCGTTGCCGCGTTCGTAGTAGCGCCACGACCGCTCGTACTCGCCGTGGTCCTCGTAGGCCTTGCCGAGCGCGAAGCAGAGGTTGTAGCGGTCGACGAGCGCGGTGGTCGGTGCCGACTCGGCCGCGGCGAGCGTCTCGAGCTCCGAGTCCGGGAACCGGTAGGTCTTGAGGTTCGCGAGGCTCCAGTAGGCGTCGCCGAAGTCGGGACGGGCGGCGGCCGCCGCCCGGTAGGCGTCGATCGCCGGCTGCCGCTGGCCGATCGTCTTGTAGGAGTGGGCGATCGACAGGTGCAGCTCGGCGCGCGCGGCGCTGCGCTCGGGCGTGCCGTCGAGCAGGCCGCGGAAGAGCTCGATCGCCCGCTCGTGCTCGCCAAGGCCGACCACGGCGGTCGCGTACAGCGTGCGGTAGTCGCGCCGGCCGGGGTCCGTCGCCAGCAGCCGGTCGAGCTCGGCACGTGCGGCCACGTACTTGTGACGGTCGAGCAGCACGCAGGCGAGGTCGTGCCGCGCGGCGTGGTAGTCGGGCACCTTATCGAGCACCGCGCGCAGCAGCAGCTCCGCATCGTCGTAGATCTCGAGGCGCGCGCCGATGCGTGCCAGCAGCCGCATGGCCTCGATGTGGTCGCCGTGCGCGAGCAGGAACGCGCGCGTCAGCCGCTCGGCGGCCGCGAGGTCGCCGTCGACGAACAGCGCCGAGGCGGTGACGATCTCGGGCGGCAGCGACCGCAGCGCCGCCGCCTCCCGGGCCGCGCCGGCGGCGCTGGCCGCGTCGCCGCTCATCCGGTAGAGGGTCTCGAGCATGCCCCAGGTCGCAGGCATCACCGGGTTGATCTCGAGCGCGCGCCGGTACGCGGCGATCGCCCGCGGCGCGTCGCGCCGGGCGACGTGGCAGTGGCCGAGCTCCTGGTGCAGGCGACCGTAGCCGGGGTGCTCGCGCTCGAGGCGGGCGAGCGTCGCGAGCGCGTCATCCACCTGCTGCAGGTTGCGCTGCGCGAGCGCCATCAGGTAGAGCGCCTCACGGCTGGCCGGCGTGCGGCTTTCGTAGGCGCGCGCGGCTTCGACGGCCTCGGCGAACCGGCGCTCACGGACGAGTGCACGGATCGACTCCAGCTCGGGATCGACGGATGGTCCGGCCACGGCCGGTGCGGGAGTCATGGGCGGTGAAAAAGAAAGAGGCGGGTCGCAGGACCCGCCTCGGAGTGTATCGCAAGCTCCGGCCCCGGGGAGCCGGGGCCCGCGCGCCGCAGCGCGCGGGCCGCGTCGCTCAGAACTTCAGGCCCACCTTGATGCCCAGCACGCGCGGCCGCGTCGGCACCTCGGCCTTGATCCACTGGGCGCTGCTCGTGAACAGGCTCGTGTTCACGTTCGTCAGGTTGCTGCCGTACGCCTCGAGCGACCAGCTGTCCTTCGCCACGCCGATCGCCGCGTCGTACAGCGTGTACGCCGGCATCGTGTAGCGCAGCCAGGTCGTGGTCGGCACCGCGTAGCCGTTCGCGGAGCCGGCCTTGAAGCTGCTCGGGTCGTTGTCCATCTCGTCGGTGTGCTGGCCACCGACCGTGACGAACGCCTTGTAGTCGTTCACGTTCCAGTCGTAGCGGGCGCGCATGCTGTACTGGTTCTTCGGCGAGAACGCCGGGGTCGAACCCTCGGCGCCCAGCGCGTTCAGCACCGGCACGTTCACCTTGTTGCCGTTGGCATCGGTGCCCGTCACCTGTGTGATGCAGGCGCCGAGCGGCGTCGGGTTGGTTGCCGAGACCAGCGTCGACGTGATGCAGGGCGAGGTCTTCTGCGAGGCGCTGTTGTGCGACCAGTTCGCGTTCAGCGTCAGACCCTCGGTGACCCGCGCCGCGAGCTGCAGCTCGAAGCCCTTGATCTCGTACTCTGGGCCCTTGATGCCGAACGTGCTGTTGCCGAACACCAGCGGGTTGTAGATGAGCGTCTGGACGTCCTTCCAGTTCATCTTGTAGAGCGAGCCGTTCAGCTGCAGCCGGCGGTCGAGGAACTCCGACTTGAAGCCGATCTCGTTGTTGGTCAACGAGTCCGGCGGGTAGGCGGCGGGCAGCTGGAACTGCTTGGGCCGGGTCACGGGACCCACGACCGACGGGTCGGTGGTCGGCACGCCGTTCGGCAGCGGCACGCCGTTGCCGTCCACGTAGACGCGCGTCTTGGTCGACTGCACGCGGTTGAACGACCCCGGGCGGTAGCCCTGCGAGAACGTGTAGTAGACCATCGTGTCCGGCGTGATGTGCCAGGTCAGGTTCGCGCGGCTGCGGAAGCCCGAGTAGTCGGCGTGGTGGTCGACCAGGTTCGGCAGCACCGAGCCGTTCGGCACGTTCACCGACGGCGTCGACGTCAGGTAGCGCGAGCCGTACATGCTCTCGGCGTACCGGAAGTAGCGCGTGCCGCCGGTGACCGTCAGCACCTTCGGGATCAGGTCGAAGTCGACCGAGCCGAACAGCGAGGTCTGCGTGAAGTTGCGGTCGAGGTCCTGGCCGTACGCGACGTTGTCGTTGCGCATGGTCGGGTCGATCGCCGCGGTGCCCGGGTAGGGGATCGCGTTGGCGAGGCAGACCGGCGCGGTCGACAGGTGATTGCCGTTCGCGTCGAAGTACGCCGGGATGCACGACGGGATCGACTTGTACATGAAGTTCTGGTCGTCCTTGATGTCGTTGCGCTCCCAGAACGCACCGACCAGGCCGCGCAGCCGCCAGTCGTCCGGCGTGCTCAGCCGGAACTCATGGCTGATCCGCGAGTTGTAGACGGTGTCGTGCCAGGACGAGACCGGCGAGTAGCACACGCCCGGCGTGCCAGCGCCGAAGTTCGAGCCGCTGGCCGGGCCGCCGGCGCAGGTGTAGTAGAACCCGTACGCCGTGCGCGCGTAGTTCGTGTAGTCCATGTTCTGCTCGATGTGCCGGTGCAGGTACGAACCGGTGTACACCGCGTGCAGCGGACCGACCTTGCCGTTCAGGGTCCAGGCGGTCGTCGAGTACTTGTCCTTGTCGTAGGTCGGGCTGAAGGAGGTCTCCTCCCACGGCCCGAGCTTCTGGTTCGCGCCCTCCGAACCGAACGGGTACTGGGCGAACATGCCCTCGGCGTCGAGGTTCTGGTAGGTCTGCTGCAGCAGCAGGTCCCAGTCGTCGTTGATCTGCCAGAGCAGCGAGGCGCGCATGCCCGTGTACGTGGTCGGGTTCTGCGCGCGTCCGGCGATCGAGAAGTTGTTCGCCGACGGGCCGACCAGCGCCGCCGCGGGATACGCCGAACCCCACGCGCCCGGTCCCGGGTCCGACGCATAACGCGTGAACGTGGTCGGCACGTTGTCGATGTAGCCGCCGCGACGGTCGTTGTAGGCGACCAGGCGGAACGCAACCTTGTCCTGGATCAGCGGCAGGTTGATCGTGCCGTTGCTCGAGGTGTTCGGATCACCGTGCGCCGTGGTGCCGTACGAGAACTCGGCGTTGCCCTCGGTCTTGTTCAGCTTCGGCTTGTTGGTGATGTAGCGGATCACGCCGGCCTCGGCGCCACCGCCGAACAGCGTGCCCTGCGGGCCCTCGAGGACCTCGATGCGCTGCATGTCGACCATGTACACGTCGGCGTTGCGCGCCGGGAAGCTCATGTCCTGGTCGTCGAGGTAGGTCGCGACGTTCGGCATCGGCGCGACGGTCGCGGAGGACTGGTTGCCGGCGAAGCCGGCCGACAGGCCGCGCATGAAGATGTTGCCCTGTCCCGGGCCGTTCGCACCGAAGGTGACGTTGGGCAGCAGCTTGATCACGTCGTCGAACGTGTTCACCGACAGCTGACCGAGCTGGTCGCCGGTGATCGCCTGGATCGTGATCGGCACGTTCTGCACCGATTCCGTGCGACGCTGGGCGGTCACCACGATTTCCTCGATGCCGCCGGTCGTCTCCGCCGCGCCTGCGGCAGCGGCACACGTGCTGAGCACGGTCGTGACGGCGATCGCGAGCCTGTTTTTCTTGAGCACAAGTCCCTCCACTTGTCGAGCCAGTGTTCTGAAGCCGGAATCACCCCGAGTGGTGTTCGTCTTCTCGGCCGCCCTCCGGCGATGTGGCCCCGGGGCGACTGGTGCGAGCATCCAACAGTTACGCACCTTAACCACGTTCCAATGACGATCGCAACCGCGGACGAGCGAATCCCTGCGATCGCGGGACCGTGACGTTGCGCGCGAGGATCGCGCATGCGGCATGATGGCGGGGGAAAATGACGCCGTTGCGTCACGGCAACGCGCTGGGTGGCCGGAACCGGCCGGACGGAGCGGGCGCACGGGTCGATCCGGGTCGTCCAGCGAGCGAGAATCGATGTCAGCCTCGCGACCTAAGACCCTGTGGAGACAGCTTTTTCGGCTGGACCCCGATGGGCCCCTGACGATCCAGGCCCAGCTGCGCGCGCAGCTGATCGCCGCGATCAGCGACGCGCGGATGGGTCCCGGCACGGCGGTGCCGTCGAGCCGCGAACTCGCCGCTGCCCTTCGGATCGCGCGCAATACCGTCGTGATCGTCTACCAGCAGCTGGCGGACGACGGCTACCTGCTCGCGCGCGAGCGTCGCGGCTACTACGTAAATCCCGAAGTGGCGGCGCGTCGCGCCCCCGGTCACCCGGCGCCGCCGGATGACCCGCCCGAGGCGGTCGACTGGGCGCGATGGACGCGGCTGCACCCCTCGCGGCAGCGCAACATCCTGAAGGTGGCGGACTGGGCGAGCTACGACTACCCGTTCATCTACGGGCAGGTGGACCGCGACCTGTTTCCGCTGGCCGATTGGCGGGCCTCCTGCCAGCAGGTGCTGTCCGGCGCTGCGGCGCTCGACTGGGCCCAGGACCTGGTGACCCGCGACGACCCGGAGCTCCTCGAGCAGATCCGCGACAAGGTCCTGCCGCTGCGCGGCGTCTGGGCCAGCGTTGACGAGATCATGGTCACGACCGGGGCTCAGCAGGCCCTGTACCTGCTCGCCGACCTGCTGGTCGGGCGTGCCACGACCGTCGGCCTCGAGAACCCGGGCTATCCGGACGCGCGCAACATCTTCTCGCTGCGCACCGGGCGGCTGCGCGCTCTGCCGGTCGATGCCCAGGGCCTCGTGGTCGGCGCGGCGCTGCGCGGCTGCCGACTCGTCTACGCGACGCCCAGCCACCAGTCGCCGACGACCGTGACGATGCCGGTCAGCCGGCGTCTCGAGCTGCTGCGGCGCGCCGGCGCCGACAACTTCCTGGTGATCGAGGACGACTACGAGCACGAGACCGCGTTCTCGGCGCTGCCGAACCCCGCGCTCAAGAGCCTCGACCGCGCCGGGCGCGTCGTCTACGTCGGCAGTCTCTCGAAGGCGCTGGCGCCGGGGCTGCGGCTCGGCTACGTCGTGGCGCCGAAGCCGCTGATCGAGGAACTGCGCGCGCTGCGACGGCTCATGATCCGCCACCCGGCTGCGCTCATCCAGCGCAGCTTTGCCCGTTTCCTGGCGCTCGGCCACTACGACTCGCTGAACCGGCGGCTGGTCGCCGTACACCGGGAACGCGCCGCCGCGCTCTCGGCCGCGCTCGCCGACCTCGCCCCGGACCTGCGCCACGCGCCCGTCGCCGGTGGCTCGGCGCTCTGGGTCATGGGCCCCGCGTGGCTCGACAGCCGCCGGCTCGCCGAGGAGGTGCGGCGCGAGGGCGTACTGATCGAGCCGGGCGACGTGCATTTCCACGAGGAACCGCTGCCGCTGAACTGCTTTCGCCTCGGGTTTGCGTCGATCCCGGCCGGGCGCATCCGCGAGGGCGTCCGCCGGCTCGCCGCCGCGCTCGGCCGCCAGCGCCCGCGGCGCTGAGCGCCTGGACCCAGCGGCGCGGCGGCTCTGGTCCTATGGGCAGGCTGGGCGGCCGCCTAGAATCCCGCCGAAGCCTCCTGAGGAGTCGCCCGTGGCCTATCCCGGTTCCGCCGCTTCGCTCGCGCTGCTCGATCGCATGTTCGCGGCGTTCAACCGGCACGACGCCGCAGGCGTCGTGGCAACGATGACCGACGACGTGGTGTTCGATGCCGCTGCCGGCGCCGAAGTGCACGGCACGCGCCACATCGGCCGCGCCGCGGTGGAGGCAGCGTTTGCGAAGCTCTTCCGCGACCAGCCGGACGTGCGCTGGGACGAGGTGCGCCACTATCCGGGCGACGGCTTCGCCGTGACCACCTGGACGCTGCGCGCCACCCGGCCGGACGGTGCACGGATCGAGGTCGAGGGCATCGACCTGTTCACGCTGCGCGACGGGCTCGTGTCGCGCAAGCGGGCGTTTCGGAAGGAACGCCCGCCGCTGCAGCCGTGAGCGCCGCGCCTCGGGCGCGCGCCCCGTTCGACCCGCGCCACGACCCGTTGACCGACCCCGGGCCGGGCACGAACCGCGACTACGCGCCGACCTACTGGCTCGCGACGGCCGGTGAGCCGCCACCGGACGACGGCCCGGTCCGCAGCGACCTCGAGGCCGACGTCGTCGTGATCGGCTCGGGCTATACCGGGCTCTCGTGCGCGATCCATCTCGCCCGCGAGCACGGCCTCGCGCCGCTGGTGCTCGAGGCGAACCAGGTCGCCTGGGGCTGCAGCACGCGTAACGGCGGCCAGGCGCAGATCTCCACCGGCCGGCTCAAGCGCTCGCAGTGGATCGGGCGCTGGGGGCTCGACGTCGCGCGCGGGCTGCACGTCGAGGTCGCCGAGGCCTTCGAGCTGTTCCGCGCGCTGCTGCGCGAGCCCGAGATCGACTGCGATCCGCACGATGGCGGCCACCTGCACCTCGCGCACCGGCCGTGGGCGCTCGAGCGCATCGCCGCGGAGTCGCGCGTGCTGAACGAGCTCTTCGGGTACCCGAGCCGGGTGCTCGGGGCCGAGGAGCTGCGACGCGAGCATCTCGACGACCGCGAGGCGGTGGGTGCCGTGTTCGAGCCCGATGGCATCGGCATCCACGCGGCGCGACTCGCCTTCGGCTACCTGCGGCTCGCGCGACGGCTCGGCGCGCGGGTGCACCCGGGAAGCCCCGTGCTCGGCTGGACGACGCGGGACGGCCACCACTACCTGCGGACCCCCGGCGGCACCGTGCGCGCACGGTCGGTCGCGATCGCGACCGCGGGCTACACGCCACCCGGCATGCACGGCCTGACCCGCCACCGGCTGCTGCCGGTGCTGTCGAACTCGATCGTCACACGGACGCTGACCCCCGCCGAGCTCGCCGACTGCGGCTTCCGCTCGGAGGCGTTCTACACGGACACGCGCACGCTCCGGCACTACTACCGCCGGCTGCCGGACAACCGGGTGCAGATCGGCAGCCGCAGCTCGATCACCGGCGCCGACGCCGACAACCCGCGCCACCTCGGCCGGCTGCGCGCCGCGCTCGGGCGCAAGTTCCCGGCGCTCGCCGGCATCGAGCTCGACTACTCGTGGTGGGGCTGGGTTGACGTCAGCCACGACCTGATGCCGCGGATCTGCCGGCCGGACCCGGCGCAGCGCATCTACTACGCGCTCGCCTACGGCGGCAACGGCGTCATGTACGCGGCGCAGGCCGGCAAGCGCCTCGCCGAGCTCGTCGCCGGCCGCCCGCTGCCGCGGCTGCCGATCTTCGCCTCGCCGCTGCCGGGCCGCGGTCCGCTGACCCCGTTCCGCCGCCTCGGCCAGCGGGCGCTCTACGTCTGGTACTTCGCCCGCGACGAGCGCCACTGAGCGCGCGGCGGGCCGCACGATCGACGAACGAATACGGAAGGAGACGGCCATGAAGATGACGACGGAAGAGGCGTTCGTGAAGGTGCTGCAGCAGCACGGCATCGAGCACGCATTCGGCATCATCGGCTCGGCGTTCATGCCGATCTCGGACCTGTTCCCGAAGGCCGGGATCACGTTCTGGGACGTGGCCCACGAGACCAATGGCGCGCTGATCTGCGACGGCTACACGCGCTCGACCGGCAAGATCGCGATGGCGATCGCGCAGAACGGGCCTGGCGTGACCGGCTTCGTGACCGCGGTCAAGACCGCCTACTGGAACCACACGCCGATGCTGCTCGTCACCCCGCAGGCCGCCAACAAGACCATCGGCCAGGGCGGCTTCCAGGAAGTGGAGCAGATGGCGCTGTTCCGCGACATGGTCGGCTACCAGGAGGAGGTGCGCGACGCGAGCCGGGTCCCGGAGGTGCTCAATCGCGTGATCGGCAAGGCCAAGCGCCTGTCGGCGCCGGCGCAGATCAACATCCCGCGCGACTACTGGACCCAGGTCATCGACGTGCCGCTGCCGACCGCCATCGAGTTCGAGCGGCCGGCGGGTGGGGCGCGGGCGATCGCGGAGGCGGCGCGGCTGCTGTCGGGCGCGAAATTCCCGGTGATCCTCTCCGGTGCCGGCGTCGTGCTCGGCAACGCGATCGCCGAGTGCGCCGCCCTTGCCGAGCGCCTCGACGCGCCGGTTTGCAACAACTACCAGCACAACGATTCGTTCCCGAGCCAGCATCCGCTCGCGGTCGGGCCGCTCGGCTACAACGGTTCGCGCGCGGCGATGGAGCTGATCGCGCAGGCGGACGTGGTGCTCGCGCTCGGCACGCGCCTGAACCCGTTCTCGACGCTGCCGTGCTACGGCCTCGACTACTGGCCGAAGTCCGCCGCGGTGATCCAGGTCGACATCAACGCCGACCGGATCGGGCTGACGAAGCCGGTCGCCGTCGCGATCTGCGGCGACGCCAAGCAGGTCGCGGCGCAGATCCTCGCGCAGCTCGCGCCCGGGGCCGGCGACGGCGGGCGGGCCGCGCGCCGCGAGCGGATCGCCGAGCGCAAGCAGGCGTGGGCGTCGGCGCTCGCGCGGATGGACCACGAGGACGACGATCCGGGCACGGCATGGAACGCCGACTGCCGGCAGCGCGAGCCGAACCACCTCTCGCCGCGCCAGGCCTGGCGGGCGATCGTCGAAGGGCTGCCGCGCAACGCGATCATCTCGAGCGACATCGGCAACAACTGCGCGATCGGCAACGCTTACCCGCTCTTCGAGCGGCCGCGGCAGTACCTCGCGCCGGGGCTGTTCGGGCCGTGCGGCTACGGCTTCCCGTCGATCATCGGCGCGAAGATCGGCAATCCGGACACGCCGGTGGTCGGCTTCGCCGGCGACGGCGCCTTCGGCATCTCGATGAACGAGATGACCTCGATCGGCCGTGACCCGTGGCCCGCCATCACCATGGTCATCTTCCGCAACTACCAGTGGGGCGCGGAGAAGCGCAACTCGATCCTCTGGTACGACAACAACTTCGTCGGCACCGAGCTCGACCCGGACCTGAGCTACGCGAAGGTCGCCGAAGGCTGCGGGCACCGCGGCGTGACCGTGCGCGCGGCGGCCGAACTCTCCGCGGCGCTGCGCACGGCGTGCGCCGCGCAGGCGCAGGGCGTCACGACGTTCATCGAGGTGATCCTGAACCAGGAGCTCGGCGAGCCGTTCCGGCGGGATGCGATGAAGAAGCCGGTCGTGGTCGCCGGGATCCGGCGCGAGGACATGCGCCCGCAGCGCCCCGCCTGAGCGGAGGCTTGCCGGTTACGGTGGCGGCGCCGGCCCGAACCGGCGCCGCAGCGCGTAGCCGACCAGCATCACCGCCGCGCTCACGACGCCGAACAGCAACGGCAGGCGCTGGTCGGGGATGAACGCCATCGCCGCGACGATCGCGAGCATAGTCGCGATCGCGACGAGGGTCAGCGCCGGGAACAGCCACATGCGCACGCGCAGGCGCTCAGGCGCCTCGCGCTCGAGGCGGTGGCGCAGGCGCAGCTCGGCGAACGCGATCAGCAGGTACACGAAGATCGCGACGGTCCCGTAGGAATCGACCAGGAACGCGAACACGTGATCCGGCGAGACGTAGTTCATCACGACCGCCGCATAGCCGAAGGCGGTGCTGAACAGGATCCCGCGGACCGGCACGCCGCGGGAATTCAGCTGCGCAACGGCGCGCGGCGCATCGCCGCGGCGCGCGAGCGCCATCATCATCCGTGAAGAGGCGAACAGCCCGCTGTTGAGGGCCGAGAGCACGGCCGTCAGGATCACCGCGTTCATGATCTGCGCCGCCGCGGGCACGTGCAGCGCCGCGAGCGCCGTGACGTACGGCTGGGCGATGCCCGGGTCGTTCCACGGCACGATCGTGACCACGACGAGGATCGAGCCGACGTAGAAGACCAGCACCCGCGAGATCACCGACTGGGTGGCCTGCGCCACCGCGCGCTCGGGCTCCGCCGACTCGGCCGCGGCCACCGTGACGATCTCGGAGCCGAAGTAGAAGCCGGTCGCGGCCACCGCCCCGGTGAGCACCGGCCCGATGCCGTTCGGCAGGAAGCCGCCGTGGGAGGTCAGGTGCGCAAAGCCGCCCGGCACCCCGGGCCAGGCACCCGCGGCGACCGCGACACCGAGCACCAGGAACACCGTGATCGCCGCCACCTTGATCGAGGCGAACCAGTACTCGGCCTCGCCCCAGGAGCGCACCGAGAGCAGATTCACGGCCGTGAAGACCGCCATCAGGGCGAGCGTGAAGCACCAGGGCGCGACGCCCGGAAACCAGTACTGCAGCAGCCGCGCGCCGGCGACCGCCTCGAGCGCCACCACGATGATCCAGAAGTACCAGTACATCCAGCCGGTCATGAAGCCGGCGAGCTCGCCGAGTGCCAGCCGGTTGTACTCGTAGAAGCCACCGACCGCCGGGTGCGCCGCCGCCATCTCGCCGAGCATGCGCATCACGAGCACGACGAGCGCGCCGGTCAGCGCGAACGAGAGCACGGCCGCGGGCCCGGTGGCCTGGATCACGACGCCGCTGCCGACGAAGAGGCCCGCGCCGATCACGCCGCCGAGCGCGATCATCCGCATGTGGCGCATCTTCAGCGCCCGGCGCAGGCCGGCCGATCCGCTGTCGGGCTCGAGGGAGGCTGGCTGCACGATGGGTCCCCGCCGCCGGATGGCGATGGCGGAGGATCGCCGACCGCGGTGCGCGAGTAAAGCGCGCCCGCGGTCGCGCCGGGGCGCTAGTGCATCTCGGTCGAGTCCTGGAACTCCTGGTTCATCCAGCGCTGCAGCGCCTCGGTGCTCTGTGCGCGCCCGAGGAAGTCGTGCACCAGCTCGTTCGCCGAGCGCGAGCCGCCCGGCTCGAGGACCAGGCGCCGGTAGCGGCGCGGCGCATCCCCCGCCATCGGATTCGCCGCATCGAACTGGCCGTAGAAGTCCACCGCGATGACCTTGTCCCAGAGGTAGGTGTAGTACGCCGAGGAGTAGCCGCCGAGGTGGCCGAAGGAGGCCCACTCGTGGGTGCCCTCGATCGGCGCGATCCGGGTGTAGCGCTGCTCGACGGCGGCCTCGACCGCGGACGGATCGACGCCCGCAGCCTTGCGGCGATGCAGGTCGAATGACAGTGCCGAATAGCCGTTCTGGTTCTCGACCCAGATCGAGCGCCCGAAGGCGGCCGCCCGGTTCATTCGCGCAACCAGTTCCTCGGGGATCGGCGCGCCGGTCTCGTAGTGGCGCGCGAAGCGCGCCAGCACGCGCGGACTGCGCAGCAACTCCTCGAGCATCTGCGAGGGGGCCTCGACGAAATCGGACTCCATCGAGATGCCGCTGACGCCGGCGTAGGGCTGCCGCCCGCCGAGGATGTGATGCAGCAGGTGACCGAACTCGTGGAAGAACGTCTGCACGCTGTCGTAGGACATCAGGCCCGGATCGGTGGCGGTCGGCTGCGGGAAATTGCAGATCAGCATCGCCTCGGGCAGCTGCCTTCCGCGCACGCCGTCGAGCACCGCCACCATCTCGGCATGGCTGTACTTGCCGGCGCGCGGATGCAGGTCGAAGTACACCCGGCCGATCACCTGGCCCTGGTCGCGCACCAGCCAGCTCTCGACGCTGTCGTCCCAGAAGCGCGTCGCCGGCTCGCGTTCGAAGCTGACCGCGAAGAACTCAGCGGCGACGTCAAGCAGTCCCTGCTTCACCCGCGCAAACGGGAAGTACGGCCGGGCCGACTGCGAGTCGAACGAGTAGGACGAGCGGCGCACGAGCTCCGCGTAGTAGCTGCGCTCCGCGACCGAGATGACGGTCGCGTCCGGCTCCTGGCGTCGCTTCTCGGCCAGCAGCAGCGCGAACTCGCGCTGCGCGCCGGGCCGCGCAGCGGCCGCGATCTGCTCGATGAACGCCGCGACCGCGTTGCCGTTGCGCGCCATCTTGTCGGCGGCGAAGAGGTCGGCCCAGTTCGCGAAGCCGAGCAGATTCGCGAGCTGCTCGCGCGAAGCCAGCATGTCGGCCAGCACCTGCCGGTTCACCGGGTAGCCGCGGTTCGTGAACTCGAGCAGCAGGCGGGTGCGCAGCGCCTTGCTGCGGGCAAAGGTCATCACCGGCGTGACGTCCGGGTACGCCGTCGTGATGGTTACCTTGCCGTCCGCACCCGGCGCATGGCCCGCGATGAAGTCGGCCGGCAGGCCCTCGAGCTCGGCGGGGTCGGCGCTGATGTGGCGTGCGTCGTCCGCGATGTTGCGGTCCCAGTGGGAGACGAGCTCCGTCAGCCGGTCGTTCAGCGCCTTGACCTGGGCGCGAGTCGCCGCGTCGCGGTCGACGCCGGCGAGCTTGAACACCAGCAGCAGCCGCTCGACGTAGTAGCGGGTGGTGGCGTCGGCGCCGCTGAGGTCGATTGCTTTCAACGCAGCGTAGACGCCGGGATCCAGCTGGACGTCGGTCTGCGCCGACGACGCGCGCACGTACGCCGCGGTACCGCGGTCGCGGAACGTCGCGTCCGGGTGCACCTGCTGTACCAGTGAGGCGAGGTAGGCGCCGGTGTTGAGATCGAGGGTCGCGGCGTCGTACGGTCGCAGCGTGTTCTCGATCGTGTGGCGGCCGCGCACGGCTTTCAGCGTCGCGATGTGGCGCCGTGCGGAGGCGATGTAGCCATCGACCCGCCGATCGAGCGCGGCCGCGTCGGGATGGTCGGACCAGAGTGCCGGCTGCAACCGCGCCTCGGCGCCGGACGCAAGGGCGGTGACCAGGAGCAGCAGTGGGGCGAACAGCGCAAGTCGCATGGGATCTCCCGTGGCGAGACGCACATCCTACGGCAGCCGTCGCCGCCCCGGACGCCGCCTGCCCGGAAAATGCCGGAACCGTGAGCCACGAACGTGCCCGCGCGCGGGCGCGCGACTTAACGTCGCGCGTCGTTCAGGGAGGCGCGTCGCCCGTGAAGCGCACGGCCTGGGCCCCGCTGATCGTGCCGACCGTGGCCTTATCGCTGACGAACAGGTCGATTTCGCGGTCGAAACGCAATTCGCCGCCGACGACGGCCCCCGGCCCGATGACCACCCGCGGCTTGCTGCCGGTCAGCTGGATGCCGCTCGGCTTCTCGACGTGCAGGCCGCCGTCCACCTTGGCCGGTCCCATGATCAGCACGTCGCCGGCCACCGTCCGGATCTGGCCGCCGACATGGGCCCCGGTGACCTCGATCCGGCCCGATACGTTGCGCAGCGTGCCGCTGACATCCGCGCCGGCATGCAGGGTCAGGGAGCCATTCACCGAGGCGACCTCGCCGCTGACGCGGGCGCCGTCGTCGAGCGTGACCGAGCCGTTCACCGTCTTCACGGACTCCGCCGAAGAGTTCGCGCCGAGATGGATGCCGCCATTCACGGTGGCGGCCTTCGTCACCTTGGCACCGACGTCGACGTGGATGCTGCCGTTGACGGTCTCGGCGCTGCCGAGCGGGCGCGACGCGTCGACGTGCACCGAGCCGTTGATCTTGTGCGATTCGTCGCCGCCAGGCACGTCGCCGCATCCGGCGAGCGGTGCCGAGGCCGTGGCGAGCGCGAACAGCGCGAGTGCCCCGCGCCCGGCGCGCCGTCGGGCGGCCGGTCGCATCGCCGGACGCCGCATCTGGAGAGGCAGTCGTGTCGTCATGGGTCAGCCCTCCCGGTCAGGATCCGCACTCTACCGCACCCGCGATCCGCGCCTTCAGCTGCCCGGCGCATCGCCCGGCGACGGGCCGGCGGGCGGCGCGGTCTCGCGGGTCGGAGACTTGCGGGCTGCGCGTCGCGCGCGCAGCCGCGCGGCCGCAGTCGGCTTCACGCGATGCACCGCCGGATACGCGAAGCTAGCGAGGTGCGAGTGGATCCGCCGCAGGTCGCGTGCGACCCGTAGCACGCCGCTCTCGTCGCCCGCGCCGGCGGCGTCGGCCGTACCGGCCGTGCCGGCACGGCGTGCAAGTGCCGCGTCGCGCAGCCGCTCGACGGCGAGCGTCGTCGCGTGGGCCTCGAGCTCCCGCAGCCGCGTCTTGCGCTGCAGCAGGCGCGTTGCGTCGGCCGGCTCCGCGCGCAGGAACACGGCCATCGCGAGCTGCAGGCTCTCGAGCAGCTCGCCGTGCATGGTCGAGATCGCGGCGATCTCGTCGTCGGAGAGGATCTGCCCGCGCTTCTGCTGCTTGACGAGGAACTCGGTCAGGCTGTTGGCGACGATGTCCGACACGTGCTCGAGGTTGATCACCGCCGATAGAATGTCCTGCACGCGCGCGCCCTCGCGCGCGTCGTCGACCGACTGTTCGCTGCCGATCGCGACCAGATAGCCGCGGATGGCACTGCCGAGCCGGCCGACGGCCGCGTCGGCCGCCGAGATGTCGGGCAGGGCAGCGCGGTCTCCCGACCGCAACAGGGTCAGCGAGCGGCGCAGCATGTCCTCGACCATGTCCGCCATCCGCAGCGTCTCGCGGGTGGCATTGGCGAGCGCGACGGTGGTCGAATCGAGCGCCGCGACCTCGAGATAGAGCGCACGTCCCGGATCGACCGGCTGCACGGGCTCCGGCAGCCAGCGCAGCAGCAGGTCCGCGAAGCGCTGCACGAACGGCAGGAACGCGAGCGCCAGCACCAGGTTGAAGGCGAGGTGGAAGTCGACCGCCAGCCGGTCGTCGCTGATCGCGATCCGCTGCAGCAGCTGCGCAATGCCGCCGAGCCATGGCAGCGCCACCAGCGCGCCGGCCGCGCGCACCAGCAGGTTGCCGAGCGGCAGGCGCCGGGCGGTCGGGGTCGAGGCGTGGATCAGGGCCGGCATCGCGCCACCAAGGTTCGCGCCGAGCACCAGCGCGAGCGACTCCGGGGCGCCGATCACGTGGGTCGTCAGCAGCGATGAAACGAGCAGGACGATCGCGACGCTCGAATGGCAGGCCCAGGTCAGCAGCAGCGAGATCAGCAGCGCAAGCAGCGGCTCGCCGGCCAGCGACTGCAGGATCGAGCGCAGCAGCGGCGTGTTCTCGACCGGACCAAGCGTCTGTTGCAGGCCCGCCAGCGCCATGATCATGAGCCCGAGGCCGATCGCGGCGCGCCCGAGGTTGCGGACGCGGCTGCCGCGCGACCAGCGGAACGTCAGCACGCCGCCGAGCAGCAGCGGCGGCGCGAGCAGCGCCGCGTTGAAGGACAGGACCTGCGCCACGAGCGCGGTACCGACATTGGCGCCGAGCATCACGGCCAGCGCCGGGGCGAGCGCCAGCACGCCGGCGGCCGTGAACGACATCGCCATGAGCCCGGTGGCGGTGCTGCTCTGCAGGAGGGTGGTGATGCCGATGCCGCTGAGGAATGCGAGAGGCCGCCGCGCGAGGTTGCGCTCAAGGGCACGCCGTAGCGGGATGCCGTAGCCTCGCTGCACGCCCGTGCTGACCATGTGCGTGCCCCACAGGAGCAGGCCCACTTCGCCGGCGAGGTCGATCAGCACCCGAGTTCCCGACACGCTTCAGCCTCCCGGCCCTTGTGACTCCGTCCGATCGTGGCGCGAGGAGCTAGGCCTCCTCGGTCGGTCGGAGCAGCGGATCGGCCGCCGCCGCGAGCCCGGTCCGGGCGCGCCAGGCCGCCGCGATCGCGCCGAGCGCGCCGGCGACGACGAACAGCACCGCGATCTGGGCGTTGTAATAGACGATGGCCACGAGCGCAACCACCGCGATTACAAGCGCGACCAGCGGTACGGCGGGATAGAGCGGGGTCCGGAACGGTCGCGCGAGGCCGGGCTCGCGCCGGCGCAGCTGGAACAGGCTCGCCAGGCTCACGATGTACATCACGATCGCGCCCAGCGCCGACATGGTCACGATGCTCGCGGTCAGCGGCTGGCCGGCGATCTTCACGAGCTCGTCCGAGAAGATCGCGCCGATGCCCACCGCGCCACCGGCGAGGATCGCCACGTGCGGAGTCCGGAACCGCGGATGGATGGCCGCGAGGCCGTGCGGCAGGTAGCCGGCCCGCGCCAGCGCAAAGATCTGCCGCGAGTAGCCCATGATGATGCCGTGGAAGGACGCGATCAGCCCGAGCAGTCCGATCCAGACGAGCAGGTGCAGCCAGCCACTCTGCGCGCCGACGACGCGCTTCATCGCCTGCGGCAGCGGATCGTTGATGTTCGCGAGCAGCCGCCAGTCGCCGACGCCACCGGCAAATATCATCGTGCCGAAGGCGAGCACGACCAGCGTCAGGATGCCGGCGATGTAGGCGCGCGGGATCGTTCGGCGGGGATCCTTGGCCTCCTCGGCGGCCATCGCCGCGCCCTCGATGGCGAGGAAGAACCAGATCGCGAAGGGAATCGCGCCGAACATGCCGCCGACGGTCGCCCAGTCGGGGGTCCCGCCGCCCGCCCAGCCGCCGGCGGCGAAGTTCGACCAGTGGAAGCCGCCGGCCACGACCGCCATGAACACCAGCAGCTCCGCGATGGCGAGCACCGTGACCACGAGCTCGAACGCCGCTGCGATCGTCACGCCGGCGATGTTCAGCAGCATGAAGACGCCGTAGGCGCCGACGGCGGCGGCCCGGGCGGAGAGTCCCGGGAACTGCACGTTCAGGTACGCGCCGATCGCGAGCGCAATCGCCGGCGGGGCAAACGCGAACTCGACCAGCGTCGCGAAGCCGGCCAGGTAGCCGCCCGCCGGCCCGAAGGCGCGGTACGCGTAGGCAAACGGCCCGCCGGCGTGCGGAATTGCGGTCGAGAGCTCGGTGTAGCTGAAGATGAACGTCGTGTACATCAGCGCCACGAACACCGTCGTGACCAGGAACCCGAGGGTTCCGGCCAGCGCCCAGCCGTAGCTCCAGCCGAAGTACTCGCCGGAGATCACGAGCCCGACGGCGATGCCCCAGAGGTGCAGTCCGCCCAGTGAGCGGGCAAGGCCGCGCTCGGCGCTAGCCATGACGCCGGGCGCGCGCCACGACCTGCTGCTCGAGCCAGTTGCGCAGTTCGGCCAGCCGCACCGCGGGGTCGGTCATCGCGACGCCGAGCCCGTGACGCCAGGCGAGCGGCCGGTCGTCCGGGCGCGCCTGCAGCGTGCGCAGTTCCGCCGCATAGGCGCGCAGCGCGGCCTCGTCCGCGAAGCAGCCCTCGTCGACGAGTACCTGGCCGTAGCGCTCGGCCGCCGCGGCGATGTCCAGGTAGTCGTATTCCGGGTGGTACTGCACGCCCCAGAACGTGCCGCGGCCGGCCTGGAAGGCCGCGGCCTGCAGCCCCATGTCGTTCGAGGCCAATACCACGGCGCCGCCCGGCAGCGTGGCGATCTCGTCGCGATGGATCGTCGGCGCCTCGAACACCGAGGGCTTGCCGGCGAAGAGCGGATGGGCGCGGCCGGCCTCGGTCAGCTCGATGCGCCGCGCGAAGCCGAACTCGCGGCCACGAGGGTTGCGGCGCACGACGCCGCCGGCAGCGGCGACGGCGATCTGCAGGCCCCAGCAGCTGCCGAAGAACGGCACGCCGGCCGCAAACACCGCCCGCGCGACCTCGATCTGGCGCTCCACCGGCCCGCCGCCCGTCTCGACGTTGAGCGCCGAGCCCGTCATCGTGACGCCGTCGTAGCTGCCGAGGTCGACCCCGGCCGGCAGCGCGGGCGGCGCGTCGGCCGGGCGAATGATGTCGACCGTGGCACCCGGCATCAGCCGCGCGAGCACCCGCGAGTAACCGGTGCCGGAGTCATAGCCGAGCGCGGCCGCCTGCCGGGCGCGCACCTCGGCGACGTTGCCGTCGATCACCAGCAGACGGGCCGACGCCACGGCTCAGGCCACGGCCGGCAGCCGGCCGGCGACCGCGGAGCGGAAGATCCCCTCGAGGTCGGCCGCCGACACCTTGATCGGGTTGCCGCCGGCTGACGGATCGATCTCGGCCTCGGCGCCGATGATGGCGGCCTTGTCCGCCGAGACGCCGAGCTTGTCGAGCGTGTGCTCGATGCCGAGTTCCCGTCGGATGCCGAGCACCCAGTCGAACAGACCCGCAAAGCCGCGCTTCGGCAGGTCGAGCACGCGGCCGATCATGTCGCACTTGTCCTCGATGGCTGCGCGGTTGAAGACCATTACGTAGGGCAGCAGCACGGCGTTCGTCAGGCCATGATGCGTGTTGAACCACGAGCCGACCGGGTGCGCGATCGCGTGCACGCCGCCGAGACCCTTCTGGAACGCGGTCGCGCCCATCGAGGCCGCGGCCAGCATCTGCCCGCGGGCCTCGATGTCCGCGCCGTTGGCGCAGGCGCGTGGTAGGTATGCCGCGACGATCCGCATGCCCTCGAGCGCGATGCCGTCGGCCAGCGGATGGAAGCCCGGCGCGCAGTACGCCTCGAAGCAGTGCACGAACGCGTCCATGCCGGTGGCCGCAGTGACCCAGCGCGGCAGGCCGACCGTCAGCTCCGGATCCGAAATCACGACGACCGGCATCATCTTCGGGTGGAAGATGATCTTCTTCTGGTGAGTCTCCTGGTTCAGGATCACGCCCGCGCGCCCGACCTCCGAGCCGGTGCCGGCGGTGGTCGGCACGGCGACGACCGGGGCGATGCCGGCCGGATCGGCGCGCGTCCACCAGTCGCCGACGTCCTCGAAGTCCCACAGTGGCCGGGTCTGTCCCGACATGAACGCGACGACCTTGCCGGTGTCGAGCGCGGAGCCGCCGCCGAAGGCGACGACGCCGTCGTGGCCACCGTGCCGATAGGCCGCGAGGCCACCCTGGACGTGGGCCGCGGTCGGGTTGCCCTGCACGTCGCCGAACACCGCGGCGCCACCGAGCGCCTCGCTGGCGCGTCGGATCATCGGGCTCTGCGCCAGGCCCTGGTCGGTGACGATCAGCGGTCGCTTCATGCCGCCGCGTTCGCAGGCGGCAGCCAGCTCCGCGATGCGGCCGGGCCCGGCCCAGATGGTGGTCGGGTAGTTCCAATTCGCCTTGAGGACGGCGGTCATGTGGGCATCCTGAAGTGGTACGACTTCGGCCGCGTCAGCTGCTCGAATCCGACGCGGGACAGCGTGCAGCCGCGCCCGGAATGCTTGACGCCGGTCCACGCGAGCGCCGGATCGAGGTAGTCGCAGCGATTGAGGAAGACGGTGCCGGTGTCGAGCCGGTCGGCGATCGATTCCGCCGCGCCGGCATCCTTCGAGAACACGGCCGCCGTGAGGCCGAAGTCGCTGTCGTTCATGAGCGTGATGGCTTCCTCGTCGCCCGCGACCGGCATGATGCCGACCGCCGGCCCGAAGGTCTCCTCGCGCATCAGTGGCATCGAGTGGTCGACGTCGACCAGCACCTGCGGCGCGAGATAGGCGGTGCCCGGCCGGCTCGCCGCGAAGCGCCGTTCGTCGACGAGCTGTCGTGCACCGCGCGCCACCGCATCCGCAACCTGCGTGCGTACCGCATCCGCCGCGCTCGCGCGGACGACGGGTCCGAGCGTCGTCTCGGCGTCGAGCGGTGAACCGAGCACGTAGCGGCCGGCCAGGTCGACGACGCCGTCAACGAACGCCCGATAGAGCGAGGCTGCGACGTAGATGCGCTTGATGCCGCAGCAGGACTGGCCGGCATTGAAGAACGCGCCGTCCGTCAGCGTATCGATGGCCTGCGCGAGGTCGGCGTCGGCGCGCACGTAGGCGGGATCCTTGCCGCCGAGTTCGAGGCCGGCGGTGGCGAAGCCGCGGCCGGTCGCAGCCACCACCGCGCGCCCGCCGGCGACGGAGCCGGTGAAGCAGACGTTCGCCACCCGCGCATCCGCCATCAGGCGCGACGTGTCGGCGTGCGACAGGTGCAGGTACTGGAACACCCCGGCCGGGAGGCCGGCGGCGGTGAAGGCCTCGGCAAAGCGCTCCGCGCAGAGCGGTGTCTGGTGGGAGTGCTTGAGGACGACCGCATTACCGGCGATCAGCGCGGGTACCACCGCATTCACGGCCGTCAGGTAAGGATAGTTCCAGGGCGCGACCACCGCGACCACGCCGAGCGGGACGCGTTTGATGTGCCGGCGAAACCCGGGTTTCGGCCCCGGGTCGATCGGCGCCAGCGCATCGGGCGCGACCGACAGCATGTAGCGGGCGCGTTCCTCGAAGCCGCGGATCTCGCCGGGCGCGTGCCGGGCGGGCCGGCCCATCTGCCAGCTGATCTCAGGAGCGATCTCGGCGCCGCGTGCGACGAAGGCGTCGACTGCGGCACCGACCAGCGCCGTGCGCTCGGCGAGCGGGCGCTGCGCCCAGTCGTGCTGCGCACGCGCCGCGCGCGTGAGCGCGGCCTCGATCGCGGCCGCATCGGCAAGCGGACGCTCGACGTAGGTACGCCCGTCAACGGGGCTGATGGTCTTCTGGATCTCGGTCATGGTGTGCGTTCAGATGATCTCGAAGTAGCGCGCGAGTTCCCAGTCGGTGATCGCCTTGCGGAACTCGCGTTCCTCCCACTGGCGCGTCGCCGCGTGATGGTCGACGAAGTCGTCGCCGAAGAGCTGCCGCGCAGCACTCGAGGAGCGCAGCCGTTCAGCGGCCTCGTGCAGCGTGCCCGGCAGCCGTCGCTGCGGCGGGTGTTCCTGGTCGTAGGCATTGGCGACGATTGGCGCATCCGGCTCGATGCGGTGCTCGATGCCCCAGAGCCCTGAACCAATGGCCGCGGCGAGCGCGAGGTAGGGATTGATGTCGGCGGCGGCGATTCGGTACTCGACGCGCTGGCTCGACGGGCCGCCCCGGATCACCCGCAGCGCCGTCGTGCGGTTCTCGATGCCCCAGGTAGCCGAGGTCGGCGCCCAGAAGCCCGGCACGAGGCGTGAGTAGCTGTTGACCGTCGCGGCCACCATCGACAGCAGTTCCGGCATCAGCGCCTGCTGGCCGCCGATGAACCAGCGCATCGCATCGGAGATGTCGTTCGGCTTCGTCGGGTCGTGGAACACCGTGCCGCCGCCGGACTTCTGCAGCGAGATGTGCAGGTGGCCGCTCTGGCCTGGGTACTTGTTCGACCACTTCGCCATGAACGTCGCCATCAGGCCGCGACGCTCGGCGAGCACCTTCGTGAAGGTCTTGAAGAGCGCCGCGCGGTCGGCGGCCTCGAGCGCCTCGCAGTAGCAAAGCGCGGCCTCGAGTACGCCGGGGCCCGTTTCCGTGTGCAGGCCCTCGATCGGGAAGCGCATCGTCCGGGCAAGGTCGAGCAGCTCGTGGTAGAGCTCCGCATGCACGGAGCTGCGCAGCACCGAGTAGCCGAAGAAGCCGGGCGTGATCGGCTTCGGGTCGCGGTAGCCCTTGGCGCGCACCGAGTCGGGCGTCTCGTCGAAGACGAAGAACTCGAATTCGGCCGCGGCGCTGACGCCGTAGCCCATGTCGGCCGCGCGCTTCAGCACCCGTCGCAGGGTGGCACGCGGGCAGACGGCCTCGGCGCGTCCCGCGAACTCGCACAGGAAGAAGAGCGTGCGCGGCTCGTACGGGATTTCGCGATAGGTTTCCGGCAGCACGCGGATCGGCGCGTCCGGATACGCCGTGTGCCAGCCGGTGAATTTGACGTTGTCGAACAGCTGGTCATTCGAGTCCCAGCCAAGCACGACGTCGCAGAAGCCCAGCCCCTTGTCGAGGCTGCCGAGGAACTTGTCGCGACTCAGATACTTGCCGCGCAGGATGCCGTCGCCGTCGAACACGCCGATCTTGACGTGCTCGATGCCGCGCTCCGCGAGCAGCTGCTTGATCGAGTCCTTGGGGTCGCTGGCCGTGTTCGGCATCGGGGAGTCCTCGTCGGCGGGTCGCCGTCCTGCCGGAGGTCCCGGCGCCGGCCCAGCCGCGAATGGTACGTCCTCGCCGTGCACCGCACCACGCGCAGGCCCCGTCCGGCTGGCCGGCAGGACCCGGTACTGGCCACCGGCGCCGCTCCGGTCCAGGACGATTCCGACTCCCGAATCAATGGGTTGAGGAGGGAATCACGTCGCCCGGGCGGGGATGCGCTGCAGGCCCGACCCGAGGGTGACATGCTCGCTCCGTCCAGCCTGCGTCATGAGCCCGGAGGGCCATATATATGTGTCGAATCCTCGCCATCCTCGCGCTCCTCTGGATCGGTGCGCCGGCGCTCGCCGCGGATCCCCCTGCCTCGACCCAGTCGGTCCGCGAACTCCTCGCGGTGACGAAGACGCAGCGCTCGCTCGATGTGATGCGGGTGCAGATTCGCAAGTCCTTCGAGCGGGGCATGCAACAGGCGATGCAGGGCCAGGAAGTGCCGCCGGAGGTTCAGCGTGCGGCCGATGCCTACACGGCGAAGCTCGCCGCGCTCTTCGACGAGGAACTCGCGTGGGAGCACTACGAGCCGCTCTTCGTGGACATCTACGCGCGTCACTTCACGCAGCCGCAGGTCGATGCCCTGGTGGCGTTCTACCGATCTCCGGCCGGTGCGGCGTACATCGACCAGTTGCCGGCGATCCTGCAGGAGTCGATGGACGGCGCGCAAACCCGCATGGGCACGCTGATGCCGAAGCTGAAAAAACTGCAGGAGGAAGCCATCGCCGAGATCAAGTCTGCGGCCGCGGCCGCGGCAGGCGGCGCTGCCGCAGACAAGTCCGCCGGAGAGCCTCGCTGATCCGGCTCAGTGCCCGGTGGCGCGGGAGCGCCGCTGAGAGAGCAGCCACTCGTAGAGCGCCGGATTCGCGTAGGTCTCGGTCCACGCGTCATGCCCCGCATCGGGATAGACCGTCAGCCGGGCATTACCGCCACAGGCGTTGATCTTGTCGACCAGCAGCTTGTCGGCGCCAATCGGCACGACCTCATCCTTCTCGCCGTGGAAGGCCCAGACCGGAACGCGCTTGAGATCGCACGCATCCACCGACAGCCACTCGCCGCAAACCGGCGCGATCGCGGCGAATCGGTCGGGGCGCGCGCTCGCCCAGGCGTAGGTGCCGATCCCGCCCATGCTGAGGCCGGTCAGGTAGACGCGGTCGGGGTCGACGGGCAGCTGTGCCAGCAACTCGTCAAGCAGTGCATCCAGCAGACGTGGCTCAAAGCCCGTTGGCGTCGGCACCTGCGGCGAGACGAGGATGAACGGGAACCGCTTGCCTTCGGCGACGAGTCGAGGTGGACCGTGCACCTTGACGCGGTCGAGGTCGGTGCCGGACTCGCCGGAGCCGTGCAGAAAGATCATCAGCGGATAGCGCGTATGACCCGACGCGTCGAAGTTGTCGGGTAGGTACAGCTGGAACCTCGAATCTGCGTTGATCCGCAGCGTTTTTTCGAAGCGCGCCGCGTGCTGACCGGGGTCGGTTCCCCACGCCGTGCGCTCCGAACAGCCGGCACAGGCCGCGAGCAGCGCCCCTGCGAAGATCATCGCGAGGCTGCGTTCGTCGCTCAACCGCATGTCAGTGTTCCTCCAGTCTGAGCTCGCTCTCCGCGTCGAACAGGTGAATGGCATCGAAGTCGAGGTCGAGCTCGACCGGCTCGCCGAGTCGCGGCAGCCGCTGTGCCTTGAAGCGTGCGATCAGGCGACGCTCGCCGAGGCGTGCGTGCACGATCACTTCGGCGCCGACCGTTTCGGCGATATCGACCGTACCGCGTGCCCGCACCGAACCGGGCGGCGGGTCTGCCGCTGCCTCGGCGACGTCTTCCGGCCGGATGCCGAGCAGGACGCCGCGTCCTGCGCGGGCGGCGAGGCCTGCGGCGAAGCGGGCCGGTGCGGCCCCGCGAAAGCCGGGGCCCTCGAGGTGCCGTCCGTCGGCGGCAACCCTTACCTCGAGCAGATTCATTGGTGGATTGCCGATAAAGCGCGCGACGAAGGCATTTCGCGGCCGGTGATACACCTCGAGCGGCGCACCAATTTGCTGCAGGTTGGGCCGGTCATCGCCTCCGGTCGGCGCCAACACCGCGATGCGGTGACCGAGCGTCATCGCCTCGACCTGGTCGTGGGTCACGTACACCGTCGTCGTTGCGAGCTTCTGCTGCAGGCGGGCGAGCTCGGCGCGCATCTGCACGCGCAGCTCCGCGTCGAGGTTCGAGAGCGGCTCGTCGAAGAGGAACACGGCGGGTTGGCGCACGATCGCGCGCCCGAGCGCGACCCGCTGCCGCTGGCCCCCGGAGAGCGCCTTCGGCTTGCGCTCGAGGAGGTTGGCGAGACCGAGGACGTTGGCGGCCTCGCGCACCCGCGCGTCCACTTCGCCCGGCGCGAGCCCGCGAATCCGCAGCCCGAACGCGATGTTCTCGTACACGCTCATGTGGGGGTACAGGGCGTAACTCTGGAAGACCATCGCGACGTCGCGGTCCTTCGGCGCGACGTCGTTCACGACGCGCTCGCCGATGCGCAGTTCGCCGTCGCTGATCTCCTCGAGCCCCGCGATCATGCGCAGCGCGGTCGTCTTGCCGCAGCCCGACGGGCCCACCAGCACCATGAACTCGCGGTCCCGGACCTCGAGCTCGAGTCGCGAGATCACCGCGGTCGAGCCGAAGTGCTTCGAGACGTTCGCGAAATGAATGCGTGCCATCTTCTCAGCGCGCGCCGAACGGACGTCCGCGTCGAGCATCCAGGCGGCCGGGGAGCGGCGGGCGGGGGCAGGCGGTCACGATGCGCACGTGCGCGCGAGTCTCGGCGAGGCCGCGCTCCACCACAAGCCAGCGGCGCCGGAGCCGGGCGGCCGCGTTGCTTCGCCACGACGAGTCGCGCGGATAGTGCAGCGCAACAAATGCACAGCGGGGACCCGCGCTTGTCTTCGAGCCGCCGGCCTTGACAGGGGGGCCTCGCAAGGTAGTACGCTCCGCGCAACGATCAGGCAACCGGTTACATCGCTAGTGTAAGCGGTTGCCACGAGGGGGAACAGGTTGGGAGCAACGCTCAGAGACGTTGCACGCGAGGCTCGTGTCTCCACCGCGACGGTGTCGCGCGTCATCAACGGACGCGGCAACGTCACGCACGAGACTCGTGCGCGCATTCTCGGCGTGGTCGAGCGTCTGCGCTACGTTCCGGACAGCGTGGCGCGCAGCCTGAGCACCGGCCTCACGCACACGATTGGCGTGCTGCTGCCGGATCTGCATGGCGAGTTCTTCTCCGAAATCATTCGCGGCATCGACCAGGCTGCCCGTCGGCGCGGCCTCCACCTGCTGCTCTCCGGAATACACGGCTCGGCTGCCGAGGCGGCGCTCGCGATTCGTGCGCTCAAGGGCCGCGTCGATGGCCTCTTGATCATGTCGCCCTACGCGGATTCCGCCTTCCTCGCCGACCATTCCGCCGACGACACGCCCGCGGTGCTCATGAACTCGCCGGTGCGCGGCAACAGTCACTCGTCGTTCTGCCTCGACAATCGCGGCGGCGCGCGGGCGATGGTCCGGCACCTCGCGGGCGTCGGTCACCGGCGCATCGCGTTCATCGCCGGGCCTCGCGACAACTTCGATGCCACCGAGCGCCTTGCGGGCTACTGCGAGGCGATGGCCGAGCTCGGCCCCGACCTCAAGGAGCTCGTGCTGCACGGCGACTTTTCCGAGGAGTCGGGCTATCGCGCGGCGCAGCGGATACTGGCGCTCGACGAGCGAACTGACGCCGTGTTTGCTGCCAACGACATGATGGCGCTCGGTTGCCTGCACGCCTTCAACGAGGCGCGGGTGTCGGTGCCCGGCGACGTCGCGCTCGCCGGATTCGACGACATCCCGATGGCGCGCTTCGTCTCGCCGCCGCTGTCGACGGTGCGCGTGCCGATGGCGGAGCTCGGCGCGCGGGCACTCGACGGGATTGCAGCGGCGGCGAGTGCGCCGGCCGCGACGCCGAATTTCACCGAAATCGTTGCCACCGAACTCGTGGTCCGGGCCTCCTGCGGCGCCGGGCTGCGCGATCCGGGTGGCGAGAGCGACGCGCGCCGAGGCCAGCGCGCGCCCGTGGTTTGAGCAATGCGAATCAAGGCAGTGGATCCGGGATGAATTGACGCGCTGCCGGATCCGATCCGGGCGCCACTAACCAAAGACTCGGGGGGCACATGAAGACGAGAAAGTACCGCGGCAGTCGGCTGTTGGCGTCGGTCGTTTCGACGACGCTTGCAGCGTCCTTGGGCGCACCGGTCGCCGCGTGGGCGCAGTCCGCAGACGCGACGCTGCGCGGTAAGGCGGCCGCCAATGCCGAGGTGACCGCGAAGAACATCGCGACCGGTGCGGTGCGGCGCACCAAGGCCGGTGCGGACGGCACCTATGTGCTCGTGGGCATGCCGCCGGGTACCTACAAGATCGACGCCGGCGCGGGCACCGAGCAGGTGGTCACGCTGACGGTGGCCTCGACGGCGACACTGGACTTCGTCGGCGGCGAGCCGAACGTCGCCCCCGAGACGACCCTCGCCGACATCACGGTGAAGTCGCGCAAGCTCATCGAGATGCGCACCTCCGAGGTCGGTGCGACGGTCTCGATGGACCAGATCGCGACCGTCCCGCAGCTGACCCGCAACTTCCTCGAATTCGCCGACACCGTCCCGGGTGTCGTGTTCAACGTCGACTCGAACGGCCGTACGTCGATTCGCGGCGGCGCGCAGAGCACGAATTCCGTCAACGTCTACATCGACGGCGTCGGCCAGAAGGGCTACGTCCGTTCGGGCCTCTCAGGCCAGACGGACAACACCCAGGGCAACCCGTTCCCGCAGCTCGCGATCGGCGAGTACAAGGTCATCACCTCCAACTACAAGGCGGAGTACGACCAGATCTCGAGCGCTGCCGTGACCGCGGAGACTCGTTCCGGCACGAACAATTTCGAGGGCGAAGCGTTCGTCACCTACACGAACCAGAGCTTCCGTGCCGAGACTCCCGGCGAGTCGGCGGCCGGCGTGAAGACCGATTCGAAGGACACCGAGTTCGGCATCTCGCTGGGCGGTCCGATCATCGAAGACAAGATGCACTTCTTCGTGACCTACGAGGGCAAGCGCTACACGACCCCGGTCACCGTGACGGCGACCAACGCGACGCCCGACGTCATCGCGGGGCTCCCGGCGAGCGCACTTGCGCAGCTCGGACCGGCGACGCTGCCGTTTGACGAGCATCTCTGGTTCGCGAAGCTCGACTGGTCGATTACCGACGTCGACCGCATGGTTTTCGACGCCAAGCTTCGTCGCGAGACCAGCCTGGGGGACCAGGCCGGTCCCGGTACCGCGGCGTCCGCTGCGATCGAGACGCTGAATACCGACAACCGCCTGGCCTTGCGCTGGCAGCACGACGGCTCGGGCTGGTTCAACGAGCTGCGGGTGACGTTTGAGGACGCTTATTTCGAGCCGCAGGGCAAGAACGGCTCCGTGAACGGCGCCGTCTACACCAATCCGCTGCAGAACAACGACACGATCCTGACGACGAATGGCGTTGATCCGCGCGCCACGCAGCGCAAGGGCCAGAAGGGCCCGGCGGTCGGTGACGACCTCACGTTCAGTCATCTCCAGTGGGGTACGGGCGACCACACGATCAAGACCGGCTTCAAGTACAAGGTCGTAAAGCTCGAGGCGTCTGACGCAGCGGCGAACTACAACCCGATTTTCTACTACGACGTCACAAGCGCGGGGACGTCGACGACGCCGTACAAGGCAGTATTCGCGTCGGTCACTCCGGGGATCGATCCGGTGGCGCGCTCCACCGATCGCCAGCTAGGCCTCTACCTGCAAGACGACTGGCAGGCGACGCAGAAGCTGACGCTGAACCTCGGCGTGCGCTACGACATCGAGTGGAATGGCTCGTATCTCAACTACCAGACGCCGCAATTCTTTTTGGACATGCTGAACACGCCGGACCCGGGTTGCGTGCCGACGACGCCTCCTGCGGCACCCAATCCCTACGCGGCACTCTGCTCGCCCGGCCAGACCTACGGCCAGAGCCTCGCGAAGGGCGGCGTGAATCCCGCCGACTACGTCAATAACGGCCATAACCGCAGCGCGTATACGGGCGAGATTCAGCCGCGACTCGGGTTCTCCTACGACATCATGGGCGACCAGAAGGCGGTGGTCTTCGGTGGCGCCGGTCGGGCGTACGATCGCGATCTTTACGACTACCTGCAGCTCGAGCAGACGAAGGCGGCGCTGTCGGAGCCGACCATCAACTTTAACGTCCCGGGTCACAACTGCTCGGGCACGAACTGCGTTGCCTGGGACCCGAAGTATCTCAACGGCGTGGGCAATCTGCAGGCGCTGCTGAACGGCGCGGCGGGCGAGATGGACCTTCTGAACAATCACCTGAAGGTGCCGTTCTCGGATCAGTTCAGCCTCGGCATCCGCAACCGAATCGGCGACTGGAATACGAGCGCGTCGGTCGCGAGGATCATCAGCAAGGACGGCTTCGTCTTCACGCTCGGCAATCGTCGTCCCGATGGGTCCTTCTGGGGTCCGGTACCTTGGGGCGGTCCGGCCCAGCCGTGGCTGTACCCGCCGCCGGGGCTTGCGGGGAACTTCATCATCGGCAACAACGGCATCGAGACGAAGACCACCCAGGTGCTGCTGTCGGCTGAGAAGCCGTTCTCGATGGAGTCCCGCTGGGGTGCGACGATCTCGTACACCTTCACGGCGGCCAAGCAGAACCGCGACGTGAACGAGCATTACGCGTTTGATGAGGAGTGGATCTCACAGTACCCATTCATCAACTCGAATGCTGCCGCGAAGCATCGCCTGGTCATGACCGGAACGGTGGCGTTGCCGTGGGACATGATCCTTGGAACGAAACTCGTCTTTGCGACGCCCATTCCGACCAATACGATCACCTGTTACAACACGGCCGGGCCGGCGTTCCCCACCGGCGGGCAGTGCACGGCGATGGCGTTCACGGCGCCCGGCATGGGCATCCGGACGGTCGATCTGGAGCTCACGAAGAACTTCAAAATCGGCGACGTCGCAAAGGTGTACGTGCGAGTCGATGCGCTCAATGTGTTCAACACGAAGAGTTTCGTCGACTACAACATCTTCAGCGGCTCGAACGGGCTCGCGAACGGCGCGACGTACAACGCGAATGGGAACATTTCCGGGACTCCGCGGCAGTTCCGGGCAACATTCGGCGTGAAATACTGACCGTAGCCGGGGCGGCGGGCGCCCCGGCGGCGATTCGACACTCACGGAGCCGGCTGGCCACGTCACCCGCGTGGCCGGCCGGTGTGAATGGTGCCCCGTGACCGAAAAGCTCCTGCGCAGCATCGTCATCATCGGCGGTGGCACCGCTGGCTGGATGTCGGCCGCGGCGCTTGCGAAGACCTTGGGTACCGCCTGCGAGATCCGCCTGATCGAGTCCGACGACATCGGCACGGTCGGTGTCGGCGAGGCGACCGTTCCGCATCTGAAGGCGTTCAACGATGCGCTCGGGATCAACGAGGTCGACTTCGTCAAGGCCGTGCAGGGTACCTTCAAGCTCGGCATCCAGTTCGTCGACTGGGGTCGGCTCGGCGACAAGTACATCCACGGCTTCGGGAACATCGGCCACGACTACAGCTTCCTGCCGTTCCACCAGTACTGGCTCAAGATGTTCCTGGCCGGCAAGGCCGAGGACATCGGGGGCTACTCGATCCACACGGCGGCGGCGCCGCTTGGCAAGTTCATGGCGTCGGCGACGGACGTTCCCCAGTCGTCGCCGCTCTCGCATATCGCCTACGCCTATCACTTCGATGCAGGACGCTACGCGCGCTTCCTGAGGGCCTTCGCCGAGGCGCGCGGCGTGCGCCGCACGGAAGGTGAAGTGGTCGACGTCGCTCTGCGCGGCGAAGACGGCTTCATTGAGTCGGTACTGCTCAAGAACGGCGAGCGGATCGCAGGCGATCTCTTTGTCGACTGCTCGGGCTTTCGCGGGTTGCTGATCGAGCAGGCGCTCAGGACCGGCTACGAGGACTGGACGCACTGGTTGCCGTGCGACCGCGCCATGGCGGTGCCGACGGAGAAGGTCGGGCCGCCGACGCCGTACACCCGCTCGACCGCGCGCCAGGCGGGCTGGCAATGGCGCATTCCGCTGCAGCACCGGACGGGCAACGGGCTCGTCTACTCGAGCGCCTTCCTGGGCGACGACGAGGCGCGAGCCACGCTGCTGGCAAATCTTGACGGTAAGCCGCTGGCCGAACCTCGCGTCCTCCGATTCACGACCGGCACGCGCCGCAAGTTCTGGAACAAGAACTGCGTCGCGATCGGCCTTGCCAGCGGCTTCATGGAGCCACTCGAGTCGACCAGCATCTACCTGATCCAGTCGGGTGTCGGCAGGCTCATCAATCTGCTCCCGGACCGCACCTTCAGCCCGGTCGTGATCGATCGGTACAACCGCCAGGCGGCGTTCGAATTCGAGCGCATTCGCGACTTCCTGATCCTCCACTATGTCGCAACGGAACGACGCGACACGCCGTTCTGGCGCCATTGCGCGCAGATCGAGGTCCCGCCGCAACTCGCGGAGAATATCCGGCTCTTCAAGGACAGCGGGCGCTTCTTCCGGGATGCCGATGAAATGTTCGCGATCACGAGCTGGGTGCAGGTGATGCTGGGCCAGCACTGCGCGCCGCAGGGCTACCACCCGGCCGTCGATCTCATCCCGGAGAAGGAACTCGCCGAGCTCGTGACCGGCGTGCGCGCGGTGATCCGGAATTGCGTGGACGCCATGCCGACCCACGAGCAGTACATCGCGCGACACTTCGCGGCTCCTCCGCCGTAGCGGAACAACGCGCGTGATCCGCCGCCGTCACCGTTGTCCGCAGCGCCTGCTGCCCGTCCTGGCCCTCATGATCGCGGGCCTCGCGGGCTGCGTCGGCCAGCCGTCGCAGCGCGAGCCCACGCTCTCCGTGGCAACCGAAGACCTGCTCGGGGACATTGAGCGGCGCACGTTCGACTACTTCTGGGCGAGCGCCAATCCGGACAACGGACTCGTCCCGGACAGCTTCCCGGGCGGCCCGTTCGCGAGCATCGCGGCGGTGGGCTTCGCGCTGACGGCCTATCCGATCGCGGTGGAGCGGGGTTACGTCAGTCGCGCGGCCGCCGCGGCGCGGGCGCTGACGACGATCCGCTTCCTGCACGATGCGCCGCAGGGGCCGTCGGCCAGGGGGTTCGCGGGCTACCACGGCTTCTTCTATCACTTCCTCGACATGCGCACGGGTCTGCGCCACCAGCAAACCGAGCTGTCCACCATCGACACGGCGCTGCTGATGGCCGGGGTACTCGCCGCGGCGCAGTACTTCGACGGCTCGGGCGAACAGGAGTCAGAGCTGCGACGCCTCGCGGACGAACTCTATCGCCGCGTCGAATGGCAGTGGGCCGCGGATGCCGAAGGACTCGTCGCGCTTGGCTGGACGCCGGAAGCGGGCTATCACCCGATGCGCTGGCGCGGCTACAACGAGGCGATGATTCTGTACGTGCTCGGGCTCGGTTCGCCGAGCTCGCCGCTGCCTGACGCCGCCTGGCCGGCATGGGCCTCGAGCTACGACCGGCACTGGCACACGGAATACGGGCAAACGTACCTCGCGTTCCCCTCGCTCTTCATCCACCAGTTCTCGCACGTCTGGATCGACTTCCGGGGCATCCGGGACGACTTCATGCGCGCGCACGGCAGCGACTACTTCCAGAACAGCCGCCGTGCCACCTACGCCCAGCAGGCCTATGCGATCGCCAATCCGCTCGGCTGGCGCGGCTACGGCGCGACGCTGTTCGGCCTCACCGCCTGCAATGGCCCGGGCGGCATGCGGCTCGTGTATCACGGAGAGGAGCGCGTGTTCCGCGGCTACGCCGCGCGCGGCGTCGGCGGTGCCGCCAACTACGACGACGGTACGCTCGCCCCGACGGGTGCCATCGCCTCGCTGCCGTTTGCGCCGGAGATCGTGCTGCCGGCGATCACGGAGATGGCCACCCGGCACGGCAGCGACCTTTACGGGCGGTATGGCTTCGTGGACGCCTTCAACCCGAGCCTGGAGCCGGGCGCGCCGATCACGCAGGGACACCTGATCGCGGGTGCGGGCTGGTTCGACGACCGTTACCTCGGCCTCGACCAGGGTCCGATCATCGCGATGGTCGAGAATTTCCGCAGCGGGCTCGTCTGGCGGCTGATGCGAGCCAACCCGTACGTGCGGCGCGGGCTCGAACGCGCCGGGTTCCGCGGCGGCTGGCTGGGGGGTGACTGATGCGGCGCACGCACGCCGCCCTGCTGCTCGTGCTGCTCGCGGTATCCGGCTGCGGCGGGCACCGCGACGTCACGGAGCTGCGCTTCTGGGCCATGGGTCGCGAGAGCGAGGTGCTGGCGGCGCTGCTGCCAGACTTCGAACGCGAGCATCCGGGACTGCGCGTGCGTATCGAGCAACTGCCGTGGACCGCGGCCCACGAGAAGCTGCTGACGGCCGTGGCCGGCGACGCAACGCCGGATCTCTGCCAGCTCGGCAACACCTGGATCCCGGAACTCGTCGCGCTGCGCGCGCTCGAGCCGCTAGACGCCCGGCTTGCGGCGACGCCAGCCATCGACCGTGCCGACTACTTCGAGGGCATCTGGCAGACGAACCTGATCCGTGAGGCCGCCTACGGCGTGCCCTGGTACGTGGATACGCGTCTGCTCTTCTACCGCAGCGACCTGCTGCACGAGGCGGGTTTCGCGGAACCACCGCGCTCGTGGGCCGAGTGGCGCCAGGTGCTCGCCGCGATTGCGGCGCGCAGCCACGGCGAGCGCTTCGGGGTGTTGCTGCCGCTCAACGAATTCGAGCCGCTGCTCGCTCTCGCGCTGCAGCAACCCGAGCCGCTGCTCGCCGACGGCGGGTTGCGCGGCAACTTCACGAACCCGGGATTCGAGCGGACGCTCGACTTCTACGTCGGGATGTTCCGCGATCACTACGCCCCGCCCGTGGGCAACGCCCAGATTGCGAACGTCTGGACCGAGTTCGGCAAGGGCTATTTCACGTTCTACATCAGCGGGCCCTGGAACATCGGCGAATTCCAGCGTCGCCTGCCGCCGGAACTCACCGGGCGCTGGATGACGGCGCCGCTGCCCGGGCCGGAAGGTCCCGGCGCGTCGATCGCCGGCGGCGCGAGCCTGTCGATCTTCCGCCGTTCGCGGCACCAGGCCGAGGCCTGGCAATTGATCGAATACCTGTCCCGGCCGGCGGTACAGCAGCGCTTCCACCAGCTGACCGGCGACCTGCCGCCGCGCCGGTCAGCCTGGGCAGCGCCGGCGCTCGCGCAGGACCCGTTCGCCCGCGCATTCCGCGACCAGCTCGAGCGCGCCCGGCCAACGCCTCGCGTGCCGGAGTGGGAGCAGATCGTCACCGAGATGCGCATCGTCGCCGAGCGCGTGGTGCGCGGGGAGTTCACGGTGCACGAGGGTGCGGTCGAGCTCAATGCGCGCGCCGACCGGATCCTCGCCAAGCGCCGCGAGCTCGCGGCCGAGGGCAAGCTGCTATGACGCGCGCCCAGGCAGGCCTGCTGCTCGCCGCACCGGCGCTGGTCGTCATCGCGGTCTTCTTCTTCCTGCCGGTGCTGGCGGCGCTCGCGCTGAGCCTCACGGATTTCGACCTCTATGCGCTCGCCGACAGCGGTTACCTGCGCTTCGTCGGGCTGCGCAACTACGTGCAGCTGCTCGGCAACCCGCTCTTCTGGCAGGCGCTCGGCAACACGCTCTATTTCACCGTGGTGGGCGTGCCGCTGTCGCTGGCGGTCTCGGTGGGCACGGCGGTGCTGGTGCATTCCCGCCTGGCGCGCTGCCGCGGACTGTTCCGGACGGCGCTCTTCGCGCCGGTCGTGACCACCGTGGTCGCGGTCGCCGTCATCTGGCGCTATCTGCTCCATACGCGCTACGGGCTCATCAACTACGGCCTCGGCAAGCTCGGCTTCGCGCCGATCGACTGGCTCGGCGACCCGCACTTCGCGATGCCCGCGATCATCCTGTTCGCGGTCTGGAAGAACTTCGGCTACAACATGGTGATCGTCCTCGCGGCGCTGCAGAACATTCCGGAGGACCTGTACGAGGCGGCGGAGCTGGACGGCGCCGGTGCCGGGCAGCAGTTCCTGCGGATCACGCTGCCGATGCTCGGCCCGACGCTGCTGTTCGTCAGCATCATGACGGTGGCGGGGTACTTCCAGCTGTTCGCCGAGCCGTACGTGATGACGCTCGGCGGCCCGGGGCAGAGCACGCTCAGCGTGCTCTACCTGCTGTACGAGGAAGGGTTCAAGTGGTGGAACCTTGGACGCGCCTCGGCGGTGGCGTTCGTGCTGTTCCTGATGATGTTTGCGGCGACCGCGCTGCAGATGCGGCTTGGGCGCCAGGCGGCGGCATGAGACGTCGTCCGGCCACGTGGCTCGTGAACGGCGCCCTGCTGGTGGTGGCCGCGCTGACGCTGTTCCCACTCTTCTGGATGTTCGCGGCGTCGCTGATGCCGGCCGGGCAGTCGAGCACCTATCCGCCGCCGCTCTGGCCGTCGCGGCCCACGCTCGCGAACTACCGGGAGCTCTTCGCGCACGCCGGCATCGGTCGCCAGCTCCTCAACAGCCTCGTGATTGCGACCTCGGCCACGCTGCTGGCGCTGACGTTCAACGTTGCGGCGGGCTACGCGTTCGCCAAACTCGACTTTCCGGGCCGGCAGCGAGTCCAGCAGATCCTGGTCGGGGCACTGGTGATCCCGGCGCAGGTCGCGATGCTGCCGCTCTTCCTGATGCTGAAGTCGCTCGGTCTCGTCAATACGCTGGCCGGCGTGCTGGTGCCGTCATTGGCCGGCGTCTTCAGCATCTTCCTCGTCCGCCAGGCCGCGCTGACCGTGCCGGACGAGCTCTTGGACGCCGCGCGGATCGACGGCGCGGGCGAGCTGACGATCTTCCGCCGCATCGTGCTGCCGCTGCTGACGCCGATCCTGGTGACGCTCGCGGTGTTCACCTTCCTCGGCGCCTGGAACGACTTCCTCTGGCCACTGATCGTGCTCAACGACGGTGACCGCTACACGCTGCCCGTCGCGCTCGCCTCGCTGTCGCGCGAGCACGTGCAGGACAGCGAGCTGATGATGGCGGGCTCGGTCGTCACGGTCGTGCCGGTGCTGGCACTGTTCCTCGCCCTGCAGCGCTATTACATGCAGGGCCTGACCGCCGGCGCGGTGAAGGGCTGACCGGTGGCATTGCTACGCATCCTCGCAGGGCTCTCGGCGGTGCTGCTGGCCGCGCCCGCGACGCGAGCGGAGGAGACGGTTCGCCTCCTCGACGATCTCGCGGCGCCCGCCGCGTGGCGCGCGCTCGCCTCGGACGACGTGACGGCCCGTCTCGCGCCGGCGCCGGCGGGTACGCCCGCGCGGCTGCGACTCGACTTCGACTTCAACGCCCGCGCAGGCTACGCCGCGGCGGATCGCTCGCTGGCGCTCGAGCTGCCGGAGAACTTCGAGCTCGACGTTCCGGTCGCCGGCGACCTTGCCGGCAACGACCTGGAAGTGAAGTTCGTCGATGCGAGTGGCGAGAACGTCTGGTGGTACCGGATCCGGCACTTCGTCCCGAAGCCCGACGGCCAGCTGCTCCGGATCCGTCGCCGCGAGATCCAGTTCGCGTGGGGCCCGACGACCGATCGCCGCCTGCGGCACGCGCAGCGTCTGCAGTTCGTCGTCAGCGCGTCGCGCGGCGGCGCCGGCCACCTTGAATTCGGCGCCATCCGCCTCGTGTCGTTGCCGCCGCCGCCGGCGAGCTGGCCGGACGGTATCGCCTCCGCCGGCGTGCAGGGCGTGCCGCTGCCCGACGGCTCGCCGGCGAATGCCTGGCGCTGCGCGGCTGCTCCTTGTGAATTGACGGTCGACTGGCAGCTGCTGCGCGAGTTCGGTGGCATCCGGCTCGAGTGGGCAGGTGGACGCCGTGGATGGCCGTATGTCGCAAGCATTTCGCAGGATGGTCGCGATTGGACCACGGTGCGGCGCTCGGGTCCCGCCGGGCCCGCCGCCGAGTGGTTCCCCGTGCCGGACGGTGAGGCGCGCTACTTGCGGCTCGCCCTGGCCGATCCCGGGGCCGTCCTGCAAAGGCTCGCGCTCGAGGAACCCGGATTCGGCCACGACCGCAACGCGCTGGTCTCGCGCTACGCGGCGTCAGGAGCGCGGCACGACTATCCGCGCGGCTTCACGGAGCAGTCCTACTGGACCCTGGTCGGCACCGACGGCGGCGAGCATTCGGGGCTGCTTTCGGAGGACGGCGCGCTCGAGCTCGACGTCGGCGGGCCCAGTCTCGAGCCGTTCGTGATCGACGGCGACCGGGTCGTCGGCTGGAGCGACGTCACCGCCGAGCAGGAGCTCGCGGAAGGCGACCTGCCGCTGCCGCGGGTTCGCTGGCGCGTCGACGGCTGGACGCTCGAGATCACGGCGCTCGCTGACGACGCGGCCGGCGGCGCGCTCTGGGCACGCTATACGCTGAGAAACTCTTCGGCAACCAGTCGCCGCCTGCGGCTCGTGCTGGCGCTGCGACCGTTCCAGGTGAACCCGCCGGCACAGTTCCTGAACATCGCCGGCGGCGTGGCACCGCTCGCCCGCATCCGCTGGGATGGGCAGGCGTTGCGGACCGACGACGGGCCGCGCGTCGAGCTGCTCGTTCCGCCGGAGCGTGCCGGGCTCTACTCGTTCGAGTCGGCCGCGATTCCGTCGCAGTTGAGCGGTGACTGGGGTCGCGCGCCGCGCGAGCTCGCGACGCTCGATGACGCGGACGGCCTCGGGAGTGCCGCGGTGGCCTACGACCGTGAGCTGCCGCCCGGCGGATCGTTGACGGTCGGTGCCCGCGTGCCGTGGGGCGCGGCCGGCAGGCGCGACCGGGCGTCGAGCCTGGCCGACCTCGCGGCCGCCGAGAAATCCACCGCGCGCCGCTGGCGCGAGCGCCTGCGTGGACCGGTGCTCGACGCACCGGACGCGCCGCTGGTCGGGTCGATCGCGGCGGCGTTGCGTACGGCCGAGGCGCACGTGCTGATGTCGCGCCGTGGTCCCGTGCTGCGTCCCGGCACGCGATCCTACGCACGCTCGTGGATCCGCGACGGTGCGATGATGTCGAGCGCGCTGCTGCGCCTCGGCGAGAGCCGCGCGCCCGAGGAGTACCTGCGCTGGTACGCGCAATATCTGTTCCAGAACGGCAAAGTGCCGTGCTGCGTCGATGAGCGCGGCGCCGATCCCGTGCCCGAGAACGACAGCAACGGCGAGTTCCTGTTCCTGGGCGCTGAGCTCTACCGCCGCGCCGGCGACCGGGCGCTGGTCGCCGCAAGTTGGCCGCAATTCCGGGCGGCCGCGACGTACCTCGATGAACTGCGCCGATCCTCCCGGCCGTCCGCGGCGGATGGTGCGCCGGATCCCTACGCCGGGCTCCTGCCGCCGTCGATCAGCCACGAGGGCTATTCGGCGAAGCCGATGCATTCCTATTGGGACGACTTCTGGGGACTTCGCGGTCTCGCCGACGCGGCGTTCCTCGCGCGCGAGCTCGGCGAGATGCGGCTTGCCGACCGCTACGAGCGCGCGCGAGGCGAGTTCGCTCGCGACGTCGCCGCCTCGATCCGCACGGTCACCGCCGCCCGCGGCATCACCTATGTACCGGGCGCGGCGGATCTCGGTGACTTCGACGCGACCTCGACCACCGTGGCGCTCTCCCCAGGGACGGGACCGCTCGACCTGCCGGCTGACCTGCTGGCCGCGACCTTCGATCGCTACTGGGACTGGTTCGTGTCGCGTCGCGATGGCCGCCTCGACTGGGACGCCTACACGCCGTACGAGTGGCGCGTCGTGGGCGCCTTCGTGCGCCTCGGCGAGCGGGAGCGGGCGCTCGAGGCGCTGCGCTACTTCATGGCGGATCGTCGTCCGCTCCCGTGGAACCAGTGGCCGGAAGTCGTGACGCGCGACCCGCGGTCGGCCCGGTTCATCGGCGATCTGCCGCACGGCTGGGTGGCCTCGGACTTCATCCGTTCTGCGCTCGACCTCTTCGCCTACGAACGCGAGGCGGACCGGACCGTGGTCCTCGGCGCCGGGGTCCCGGCGGACTGGCTCGCCGGCCGAGGCCTCACGGTGCGCGGCCTGCACACGCCGGATGGTCCGGTCGCGCTCCGGGCGCGGCGCGAGGGGCGTGGCGTCGACTGCCGGATCGAGGCGGCCGCCTCACCGCCGGGTGGCTTCGCGGTCCGGCTGCCGGGCCTTGCGACGGCGAGCGCCGTGACCGTCAACGACCGTCCGGCGAGCGTGCAGGACGGTGAGGTCCGGGTGCCGCGGGCACCGGCACGCATCCACTACACCGTGAACTGACGAGCAGCGATGAAAACCCCCGATTCCTCTTCCGCCGAGTCGACGAGCGCGCTGCAGCTCCTCAGCAACGGCACCCACCATGCCGTCGTCACGCCCACCGGGACCGGCTACTCCGTGTACCGCGACTACCTGCTGACGGCATGGAGCGACGATCCCTGCGAGGACGACTACGGACTGACGCTATACGTGAGGGACACCGACGACGGCTCGACCTTCACTGCGTGCGGTACCCAGTGGCCGGGTGGGCCGCGACGCCAGGTCGTCCCTGGCATCGGCGCCGTCGAGATCAGCTGCGAATCCGCGGGCCTGGCGGTCTCCGTCGTCGTCAGCGTGGCGCCGGGCGCGGCAGTGGAACGCCGCCTCGTGCGCATCCGCAACCTGTCTTCGCGGAGCCGGCAGCTGGAGCTTACGGCCTACGCCGAAGTGGTTCTGAACCCGGCGGCCGCGCAGGAGTCCCATCCTGCGTTCGGCAAGCTCTTCGTCCAGACCCGGTCGGCTGCCGGCGGTTCGATGCTGATCGCCACCCGACGACCGCGGGCGAACGGCGAGAGGCACCCCGCACTCGGGCTCGCGCTCGAGGGCCTCGCGGTCAGCGGGATTGAGACCGATCGCGCCCGCTTCATCGGTCGCGGCCGCAACGTCCGCCGGCCGCTCGGGCTCGAATCACCCCTCACGGCCACCCTCGGCAGCGTGCTCGATCCGGCGCTCGTGCTTCGTGCCCGCCTCGAACTCGGGCCAGGCGCGACCAGGGAGTTCTCCGTCGTGCTCGCGGTCGCGGACGAGCCGGATTCGCTCGCGGCTGAGATCGCGAGCGCGGCCGGCGGCGTCACCCCGCGGGTGCTCGCCGCCGACGACGGTGGACCGGCCGGTGCGCTCGCCGCGCACACGCGCCAGGTGCACGCCGTGCGACCGGTGTCGCCGCTGGAGGGCGTGCGCGCCGTCACCGACGGGGAGCAGGGCCCGACGACCGCGGCCGGGGCGAACGGGCTGGGGGACTTTGACGCAGGCGGGCGCGAGTACCGCATCGAGCTGCGGCGCGACGGGCGCGGCGCGCTCGTGCTGCCGCCGATGCCATGGACCAACGTCATCGGCAACGAGGACTTCGGCCTGATCGCGAGCGAGAAGGGGACGTTGTCGACGTTCGCCGCCAACAGCCGCCTGCACCGGCTGACGCCGTGGCGCAACGATCCGGTGTGCGATCCGCACGACGAGGCTTTCTACGTCCGCGACGAGAGCAGCGGCGAGTTCTGGTCGGCACTGCCGGGCCCCGCACCGCGCGCTCGCGGCTACGCCGTGCGCCACGGCTTCGGCTATTCGCGCTGGCAGCACCATTCGGCGGGCCTCGAGCACGACGTCACGGTCTTCGTGCCGCGCGCGGATCCGCTGCGGATCGCGCGCATCGAGCTGCGCAACCCGGGTCCGGTACCGCGGCGGCTGGCGCTGTACGCGTACCAGCGCTGGGTGCTCGGCGGCACAGTCAGCGAGACCCGTGCGACGCTCGAGGTCGAATGCGACGCTGCCCGCGGTGCCGTATTCGCCTGCAATCCCGCGGCCGGCGCATTCGCCGGCCGCCGGGCGTTCGCCGCGTTCGCGGGCGGCGAGGCGGGGGAGGCGAGCCGGGACCGGCAGGCGTTCCTTGGCGTGCCAGGCTCGGTCGAGGCACCGCGTGCGGTCGTTCGCGGCGGGCCGCTATCGGCGGGCACCGAGGGTGAGCCGTGCGCGGCGCTGCGGGTGCTCGTGACCGTTCCGGCCGGCGGCGCGGTCGTCGTCAGCGCGCTGCTCGGCGAGGCGGCGACCACGGCGGAGGCCGGGCGGCTGCTCGATGCCTACCGCCAGCCAGGCGCGGTCGAGGCGGCGCTGGCTGCCGTGCGCGCCTTCTGGGAGGCGATCCTCGAAACGACGCAGGTCGCGACGCCGCGCCCCGAGCTCGACCACATGATCAACGGCTGGCTCGCGTACCAGACGCTGGTCTGTCGCCTGTGGGCGCGCAGCGCCTACTACCAGTCCGGGGGCGCCTACGGATTCCGCGACCAGCTGCAGGATGCCGCCTCGCTCCTGTACCTCGACCCGGCGCTGCTGCGGGCCCAGCTGCTGCGCAATGCCGCGCACCAGTTCGCGGAGGGCGACGTGCTGCACTGGTGGCACCCGCCGGCGAGCGAGGGCATCCGCACGAAGTTCGCGGACGACCTCGTGTGGCTGCCGTACCTGACGGCCTACTATGTGCGCTCGACCGGCGACGCCGCGATACTCGATGAGGTGGTGCCGTTCGTGTCCGGACCGACGCTGCCCGCCGACGAGGACGAGCGATACTTCCTTCCCGGGCGGTCGGCCGAGTCCGCGACGCTCTACGAGCACTGCATTCGCGCGCTGCGCCGCGCGATGACCCGCGGCGCGCACGGGCTGCCGCTGTTCGGCTGCGGCGACTGGAACGATGGCATGAATCGCGTTGGCCGCCGCGGCCGCGGGGAGAGCGTCTGGATGGGGTTCTTCCTGTACGCGACGCTGGGCGACTTCCTGCCGTTCAGTCGCGCGCGCGACGACGCCGCCAGCGTCGCGCACTTCGGTGCGTACCGGGCCGACGTCCAGGCGGCGCTCGAGGCCTCGGCCTGGGACGGCGAGTGGTACCGACGCGGCTACTACGACAGCGGTGCGCCGCTCGGCTCGCGCGACAGCGACGAGTGCCGGATCGACGCCCTGGCGCAGGCCTGGGCGGTCATCTCGGGAGCCGCGCCGGCCGCGCGCGCCGCGACCGCGCTTGATTCGCTCGAGCGGCAGCTCGTCAGCGAGGATGAACGCCTGATCCGGCTGCTCGCACCGCCTTTCGAGCACACCGCCGAGGACCCGGGCTACATCAAGGGCTATGTCGCCGGTGTGCGCGAGAACGGCGGCCAGTACACGCATGCGGCGCTCTGGGTGGTGCGCGCGCTCGCCGAGGCCGGCCGGCGCGACCGCGCCGCGCGACTGCTCGCGATGCTGAGCCCGGTCAGCCATGCGGCCGACCCGGCCGGGGTCGCGCGCTACAAGGTGGAGCCGTACGTGATCGCGGCGGATGTGTACGGGGTCGCACCGCACGTCGGCCGGGGCGGCTGGACCTGGTACACGGGCTCGGCCGGCTGGATGCTGCGCGTCGCGCTCGAGTCGGTGCTCGGCCTCGGGCTGCGCGACGGCCGCTGGCTCGTACTGGCGCCGCGCATCCCCGACGATTGGCCGCGGGCGGACATCCGCCACCGCCGGCCGGACGGTACCTGCTACGAGATCCGGCTCGAGAATCCGGACGGTTGCGCGGAGCGCGTCGTCTCGGCCCGGCTCGACGGCCTGCCGCTGCGGCCCTCGCCAGACGGGCTCGCGATCGAGCTCGCCCGCGACGGTGCGACGCACCTCGTCGAAGTGATCCTCGGCGCCCGGGTCGCGACGGACGGAGGCCTGCGATGAGCACGCGCGCCTTTCCGCCGGGGTTCGTCTGGGGCGCGGCGACCGCGGCCTACCAGATCGAGGGTTCGCCGCTCGCCGACGGTGCAGGTCCGAGCATCTGGCACCGCTTCGCGCACACCCCGGGACGGGTCCGCGACGGAGACACGGGCGACGTCGCCTGCGACCACTACCGGCGCTGGCGCGAGGACCTCGACCTGATGCGGGACCTCGGCCTGAACGCCTACCGATTCAGCCTCGCCTGGGGAAGGTTGCTGCCGGAAGGGCGCGGCCGGCTCAATGCCGCAGGCGCCGGCTTCTACGACCGGCTCGTCGACGGCCTGCTCGAGCGCGGCATCGAGCCGATGGTCACCCTCTATCACTGGGACCTGCCGGCCGCGCTCGACGACCGCGGCGGCTGGCTGAATCCCGATTGTGCCGGCTGGTTCGCCGAATACGCCGAACGGGCCTACCGCCTGCTCGATGGCCGGGTCAAGCGCTGGGTGACGTTGAACGAGCCCTGGGTCGTCGCCGATGGCGGCTACCTGCACGGCGTGCTCGCGCCGGGCCATCGCAGCGCGTTCGAGGCCGCGATTGCCGCGCGCCACCTGCTGCTCGCGCACGGAGCCGCGGTGGCGGCCTATCGTGCGCAGGGGCGCCACGAGATCGGCCTCGTCGTGAACCTCGAGCCCAAGGTGGCGGCCTCGGCCGCCGCGGCGGATCAGGCCGCGACGCTGCGCGCCGATGCCTACATGAACCGCCAATACCTCGATCCGGTCTTCCGCGGCAGCTGCCCGGAGGCGTTGCGGGAAGTCTTCGGCGCAGCCTGGCGGGACTGGCGCGCGGAAGAGTTCACCGCGGCAGGCCAGCGGCTCGACTTCCTCGGCATCAACTACTACACGCGCGGCGTGACGCGAGCAGACCCGTCGCAATGGCCGCTGGGGGCGGCGCCGGTCGTGCAGCGCGGATCGACCTACACCGAGACGGGCTGGGAGGTCTGGCCGGCGGCGCTGACCGACGTGCTGGTGCGCGTCGCGCGCGATTACGGCGACCCGCCGATCTTCATCACGGAGAACGGCGCGGCTTTCTACGACCCGCCGGTGGCCATCGACGGCCGGGTGCGCGACCCGCTGCGGGTCGACTACCTACACCGGCACCTCGGCGCGGTCCACGACGCGATTGCGGCTGGCGTCGACGTGCGCGGCTACTTCGTCTGGTCCCTGCTCGACAACCTTGAGTGGGCGCACGGTTACTCGAAGCGCTTCGGCATCGTCCACGTCGACTTCGCGACCCAGCGCCGCACACCGAAGGACAGCGCGCAGTACTACCGGCGGGTGGCGGCGGCCAACGCGCTGCTCGATCCAGGCGGCTGACCCCGGGGGCGGTCGCTACTCGGTCGTCACGAGCACGAGGCCGTGGGCCGGGATCTCGACGGCCACCGCGCCATCGAGCGGCCGCTGGTGCTCGGGCGCAGGAAGTTCCGCGGCGGCGCGCAGCGCGACGAGGTCGGCCGGCGATGGGTAGCGCGGCGCGCCGAGGCGCCGGTAGAGATCGGCGACGTCACCGTGCGTCGGGTCGACCCGTTCGATCCGAACCGCAGCCGGCGACCGGCCGCGGAACTCGACGCGCACCGACCGGTCCGGGCCGTCGGTCGCGGGCGGCGCATAGTTCCACAGGGCGAGCACGAGGGTCCCGTCCTGTCGGCGCGTCAGCAGCGCGCCCGGGGTCGTGAGTGCCAGTCGCTCCTCGCCGAGCCTGTGCAGCAGCGCAAAGGCGTTGAACGCGGGCTTCGGGATGCCGCCGGCCGCGAACAGCCCGAAGCCGCCGTAGAACGGCGTCCGCACGACACCCCCCTCCTCGAAAACGTCGGAGAACGTCCAGTAGGACATCAGGTCGACGAGTCCGTCACAGCCGCGGATCGTCTCCGCGAGCCACGGCCCCATGTAGGCGGCGTCCGTAACCGCCGGCTCGTTCATGTAGCTCGCGTTGAATTCGCTCCAGATGAGGGGCAGACCAGGTCGCGACGAGGCGGCGATCTGCTCGTGCACTCGCCGCACGGCCCGGCAGACCATGGCCTCGCGCGGCACCGGCTCGTGACTGCCGAAGACGTTCTCGGGCGTGTCGTTGGCATAGACGTGCGTCGAGACGAAGTCGACCGGCAGGTCGTGCGCGGCCGCGTAGCGGAGGAAATCCCCGACCCAGGCGGCCTGGGCGGTTGCCGGCCCGCCGACGCGCAATCGCGCATCGACCCGCTTCAGGGCTCGGGCCGTGTGCGCGTAGAGTTCCCAGTAGGTGTCCTGGCGCGGGTGGCCGCCCCAGAAACCCAGGTTCGGCTCGTTCCAGACCTCGAAGTACCACTGTCCGACCTCCTCGATGCCGTAGCGGTCGACGAGATGACGGGCGAGCGCCTCCATCAGCGCATCCCAGCGCGCGTAGTCCTTCGGCGGGGCGATGTAGGGTGCGTACCAGAAGCTGTGGCGCTCGGCTCGCGCCGCGAGCTTGGCGGGCATGAAGCTCAGCTCGACGAACGGGCGCACGCCGGCCTCGAGCAGGCCGTCGTAGACCTGGTCGACGTAGGAGAAGTTGTAGACCGCGCGGCCCTGCCGGTCCTCGTCGTACACCCCGAGCTCGTCGTGCAGCAGCCCGTGGAAGCGCACGTAGCGCGTGCCGGTCGCCGCCACGACGGCGCGCAGGTCGCGGCGGTAGCTGTCGCGCAGCGACAGTACCGCGCGACCCGAGCCGAACATCGCCTCCCAGAAGTGCGGGAAAGCGTGTGCCGGAGCCGCCGGGTCGACCACCACGACATCCGGCGCGCCGCGGGCGGCGAACGTGAGCCCGCAGAGCGTGAGCGCGAGTGCCAGTCGCCTCACGGCGCGCGCTCCGTCACCGCTGCCGCGCGACGGAGCAGCGGCGTCACGATCGGGATCGTCAGCATGGTGCTGCCCACCGCCATCAGCAGCAGCGCGGTGAATGCCGCGTTGGTGATGATCGCGCGGTCGAGCAGGATGTTCGCGAAGATGATCATGATGAGCGCCTTGGTTTGCAGCAGCCAGCCGATCAGCGCGCTTTCTCCCGGTGGCCAGCGCAGGATGCGTCCGGCCAGGTAGGTGCCGGCGAGCTTGCCCGCGACCGCGGCGACGAGCAGCAGGCCCGCGGCGAGCACGACCGTCGCCCCGCCCATGGTCCAGTTGGTCCGCAGGCCCGTGCTCAGAAAGAAGACCGGCATCACGACCAGCAGCACGTGATGCCGCAGCGCGTCCATGCGCTCGCCATCGAACCAGCCCCGGTCGGTCACGGTGCCGGCGAGGAACGCGCCGACCATGAAGTGCAGCCCCGACCAATCGGCGGCGAAGCCGCACAGCGGCAGCCAGATGAACCCCGCGAACCAGCGGTCGCGCTCCGCGATCCGCGGCATCAATGCACGGTAGGCGAGTGACGCGAGTGCGAAAGCCGCCAGGAACGCCAGCTGCTTGCCGACCCGGTTCCAGTCCATCAGGATCACCGCGAGCACGCCCCAGATCGCGACGTCGTCCACGCTCGCGTAGCGCAGCACGCGCTGGCCGAGCGGGCGGCGCAGGATCTCGAGCTTCTCCATGAACAGGATCAGGATCGGCAGCGCCGTCACCGCGCAGGCCATGCCGACGCCGAGCACGAACTGCCAGCCGGCCGCCCGCGACCCGATCCAGCCAGGCGTCGCCGCCAGGAGCGCGGCGGCGGCGCACCCGAACAGCAGCGGCGTGCCGAGCGCGAGCCCGGCCGTGACGCCGGTGTCGCGTCTCGAGGCCCAGACCCGGCTGAGATCGAGCTCGATGCCCGCGATCCAGACGAAGGTCATCACCGCCCACCAGGCGATGCCGTTCAGCGCCTGGACCACCGCCGGCGTGAACACGAACTGGTAGTAGCCGGGGAACGCGGCGCCGAGAATGCCGGGCCCGAGCAGGATGCCGCACAGGATCTGCACGACCACGAGTGGCGCGTAGTACTCCGTCCGGCCGAGGCGCCAGACGAGGTACGGGATCGCGAAGATCAGGATCATCGCGATCAGGAAGAGTTCGCTGACGCTCATCGGACCGGCCCCCCGTCGGGCCGACCCAGCCCTCGACCGTGCCCGGCGAGCATAGCGAGCCCCGGCGTGGCCGGGTAGCGGCTGCCAGCGCGACGGGCCGAGCCCCAGCGCGCCCAGCGCCGGCGCCGCGAGGCCGCGGCGTGCCGGCACCGCGCTGATCGCGGGGCCGGCACGCCGATGACGTTCAGCGCCGTCTGCCCGCGACCGCGCTACGCGAAGTCGCCGGCCTTGAACGGCAGCCGGCGCACGCGCTTGCCGGTCAGCGCAAACAGCGCGTTCGCGAGCGCCGGTGCGAGCGGCGGCGTCGCCGGCTCGCCGATGCCGGTCGGCTTCTCGGTGCTCGCCACCAGGTGCACCTCGATCGGCGGGGCCTCGTCCATGCGCACCACCGGGTAGTCGTCGAAGTTTTTCTGCTGCACCCGGCCGCGGTCGAGCGTGATCTCGCCGTGCAGGGCGGCCGAGAGTGCATAGATCACCGCACTCTGCGCCTGGCGGCGGACGATGCCCGGGTTCACGGTCATGCCGCAGTCGACCGCGCAGACCACGCGATGCACGCGCGGTGTGCCGTCGGAGCGCAGCGAGGCCTCGACCACCTCGGCGACGTAGCTGCCGAAGCTCTCGCAGACGGCGATGCCGCGGGCGCGACCCTTCGGCAGCGGCGAGTGCCAGCCCGCTTCCTTAGCGACCCGCTCGAGCACTGCCCGGTGGCGCGGGTGCTTCTCGAGCAGCGCGCGCCGGTACTCGAACGGGTCCTGCCGGGCCGCGTGGGCGAGCTCGTCGATGAAGCTTTCCGCGAAGAACGCGTTCTGCGAGTTGCCGACCGACCGCCAGTACCAGACGCCGACGCCCGGCTCGTGCTGCGCCCACTCGACGTGGATGTTAGGCGTCGCGTACGGCCACTCGTGCAGGCCCTCGACCGCGCTGTCGTCGAGCTCGCTCGGCGGTCCCATCCCGGAGGCCTGGCGGATCGAGGGCGTCGCGACACGCGCCTCGAGGAGCGCCGGCTTGCCGGCGGCATCCACGCCCCCGCGCAGCCGCACCACCGACGCCGGCCGGTAGAACTGCGCCCGCATGTCGTCCTCGCGAGTGAAGACCACCTTGACCGGCGCCGAGACCGCCTTCGAGGCCTGCACTGCGGCGATCACGAAGTCCTGCGCGAAGCGCCGGCCGAAGCCGCCGCCGAGCAGCGTGGTCGTGACCTGGACTTTTTCCGGCGCGACGCCAGTGATCTTCGCGATCACCATCCGGTTGACGCCGGAGGCCTGCGTCGGCGCCCAGATCTCGATGCCGGAGCCGGTCACCGAGGCGGTGCAGTTCATTGGCTCCATGCAGGCGTGGGCGAGGTAGGGCGCCTCGTACAGCGCCTCGAGGGTCTGCGCGGGCTTCGCCGCCGCCACGTCGCCCTCCTGGCGGGCGACCACGCCGGGGGACTTCAGGCGCTCGAGCATGGCCGCGCGGATCCCGGCACTCGACAGCGAGGCCATCGGTCCGCCGTCCCACTGCACGCTCAGCGCGTCGCGACCGGTCTTGGCGGCCCAGAAGTTCTCGGCCACCACCGCGACGCCGGCGTCGATCTGGACGACTTCGCGCACGCCTGGTACCGCCTTGGCCCGGCTCGCGTCGAAGCCGGTGACCTTGGCGCCGAGCGACGGCGGATGCGCGATCACGGCGGTCAGCAGGCCCGGCATGGAGACGTCGAGGCCGAAGCGCGCGGTGCCGTTGACCTTCTGCGGCGAGTCGAGGCGGTTGAGCGGCTTGCCGAGGATCCGGAAGTCCTTCGGATCCTTGAGCGGTGCGTCGGCGGGTACGGCGAGCTTGGCGGCGCGAGCGGCGAGCTCGCCGTAGCTGAGCCGATCCTTGCCATGATGCACGGCGCCCTCGCGCGCATGGCACGCGGCACGGTCGACGCCCCAGGTCTGCGCGGCCGCGGTGATCAGCATCTCGCGTGCCGTGGCGCCGGCCTTGCGCAGCGGCTCCCAGAACGCGCGCACCGAGGTCGAGCCGCCGGTGCCCTGCATGCCGAACAGCGGGTTGTTGTAGGCTGCATCGACGGGCGCCTGCTCGACGCGCACCCGCCGCCAGTCGGCCTCGAGCTCCTCGGCGAGCAGCTGTGGCAGCGAGGTCAGCACACCCTGGCCCATCTCCGCCATGCTGACGATCAGCGTGACCTGGTCATCCGGCGTGATGCGGATGAAGGCGTTCGGCTGGAAAGCAGCGGCGGCGCCGGCCGGCGCGGTCGCGGCCTCGGCATCATGGCCAGCCAGGGACACCCCGATCAGCAGTCCGCCGCCGGCGGTGACCGCGGTCGCGAGAAAGTCGCGGCGCGAGGGATTGGAGAGTTCGGCGGCCATGTCAGCCCCCCTTCCGCAGCAGGCCCGCGGCCGTGTGAATGGCGGCGCGGATGTCGTTGTAGGTGCCGCAACGGCAGATATTGCCCGCCATGGCGGCATCGATGTCCTCGTCGCTTGGGCTGCGGTTCTGCGCGAGCAGCGCGGCGGCACTCATGATCTGGCCCGATTGACAGTAGCCGCACTGGGGTACGTCGTGCTGCAGCCAGGCCCGCTGCACCGGGTGGTCGGAGTGCTCCGACAGGCCCTCGATCGTGGTGATCCGGCTGCCGGCGAGCGCGGCAACCGGCGTGATGCAGGCGCGGGTGGCCGCGCCGTTGACGTGCACCGTGCAGGCGCCGCACAGCGCCTGCCCGCAGCCGAACTTCGTACCGGTCATGCCGAGGGTGTCGCGCAGGACCCAGAGCAGCGGCGTATCGGCCGGCACGTCGACGGTGCGCGACTGGCCATTGATGTTGAGCGTGATCATGACGACCTCCGGCAGGGAATCGTGCGCTGGCCGGCCCCGGGGCCGGCACGGGTGCGCGGATGGATCCATGGATGGTAACAAGGAACCGTGACGCCTCGAAACGCGGCCGCGGGTGGCGCAAGTAGCTGGTCCGCCGGGAAATATGGTCGCTGCGTCGGGGCGCTTCGCATCGGGTGCCTTAAGGCCGCCGACAGGATCGGCGGCGACGGCCGGCGGCGCGGCATCCGCGCCGGTTCGGGGATTCCCCCAAACACGCACCCAGGAATCTCGCGCGGCGCGCGATGGTGATGCACGCTCGCCGCGCACGGAGCGACCGACGAAGTCGGCGCCTGCGAAGGCATTTGACGGAACAGACTTAGTTTGCGCGGCCTCTAGCTCCGTCACAGTTCTGTCGCACGTCGCTGCCTAGAGTGCCGCGACGCGAAGAGGAAGCAGGGGCAGCATGCCGCAACAGGGGCAGGAGACTCGGATCGGCAGCCGCGGCATCGCGGTGCTGGTGACCATCGCCGTCCTCGCCCTCGGCGCCGGGTCCGCGTGCGCGGCGGATCAAGACGGCGCCACGCCGTTGCCCCACCATCCGCAGCCGTCGTCCGCGGACGACCAGCCGTACTCTTATTACTATGTCCCACGGCTCGGTGGCCTCAACCGGGTGATCGGCGCGCTGCTGCGCAACAGCCGCCTGCAACTCGCGCTCGGCGAGCCTGCCATGGCCGTTGCACGCTATGCGGCATTCAGCTGCGCCGGCACCTTCTACCTGAAGGACGCCACGGCCAGGCCCGCCGAGGTCGACATCGATTGGTCTACCGTCCGCGACCTGCGGGCCGCCGCCGATGGCGCGGCGGGCGGGCTGCTGATCGAGCGCGGCGCCGGCGCGGGCGACGATGCGCGGCTGCGGCTCATCGTCGAGGATCCCGCGCAGCGCTATCGGCTGCAGCAGATGCTCGCCATCCTGTACAGCGAGTGCCGCGGCCGCACCCGGGTGGCGTCGCCACCGGCCGCGGCCGTGTCCGCGCCGTAACGCTCCTGCGCGCGGTGCTGGCCGGCGATCCCGCTCAGGGGCGTGGCGAGCCCAGCGCCCGGGTGAGCGCCGCGCGGGCGAGCAGCCGGGTCGAGTCGAGTGTCGGCAGCGGCGAGTTCGCGTCGTCGAGCACGAGCGGCAGTTCCGTGCAGCCCAGCACGACGCCATCACAGCCGCCGTCGGCCAGGGTCGTGATCTCCTCGCGCAGTCGCGCCGTGGACTCCTCGCGGCACTGTCCGCGTACGAGCTCCTCCATGATGATCCGGTTCACCTCGTCCGCGCCGGTCGCGTCAGGTCGCTGCCAGCCCAGCCCCCGCTGGCGCAACGCGTCCGGGTAGACGTCGCTCTCGACGAGCCAGCGCGTGCCGAGCAGCCCGAGGCGGCGCAGTCCGCGCGCTCGGGCAGCGTCCGCGACCACCTCGGCGATGTGCAGCCACGGCAGGGGCGAGCGCGGCAGCACGAGCGGCAGCGCCGCGTGGATCGTGTTGTCGGGGCAGATCAGGAAGTCGGCACCGGCGGCGGCGAGGCGCTCGGCCGAGGCGAGCATCAGCGCGGCGACGCCTTCCCGGTCGCCCTGGTCGAGGCACGCCACGTAGCGCGCGAGCGAAGCCGAGTGGAGCGAGACCTCGGGGTGCCCGTGCGGCCCGAGCCAGGCCGCGCCTTCGAGGCAGATCGTGCGATAGCAGAGCGCGGCGCCCTCCGCCGAGCATGCGACGATGCCGACGTGGCCCGTCACGGCCGCCGGTCGCCCGACCTGGCGCTCACAGCCAGCCCTGCCGCTTGAACCAGAGGTACGGCAGGATCGCCGAGACGACCATTAGGCCGAGGGCCATCGGGTAACCATACGGCCACTGCAGCTCCGGCATGTGGTGGAAGTTCATTCCGTAGCTCGACGCGACCAGCGTCGGCGGCAGGAAGATCACGGCAACCACCGAGAAGATCTTGATGATCTGGTTCTGCTCGATGTTGACCAGCCCGAGCGCAGCGTCGAGCAGGAAGCTGATGCGGGTCGACAGGAAACTCGCGTGGTCGGTCAGGGAGCTGACATCGCGTCCGACGCTCTCCAGCTGCTGGCGGGCGGCGGCGTCCTGCGCGAACTCGGGTGCGGCGAGCAGGAAGCTGACCATCCGGCCGATGCTGACCAGGCTCTCGCGGCACTTGCCGGTCAGGTCCTGGCGCAGCGCGATCCGCGTCAGCGCCTCCTCGAGCTGGCGTCCCGACCGACGCCCGGCGGTCCGGAAGATGCCGCGCGAGATCTCGTCGGTGCTCGCCCCGGCTCCCTCGAGGATCTCCGCGTTGCGGTCGACCATCGCCTCCAGCAGCGCGATCAGTGTCGCATTCCCGCTCGGCAGCACGGTCTTCGTGCGCTGCGCAAAGGCGCTGAACAGGCGAAACGCGCGCGGCTCGGCGTAGCGGATGGTGACCAGCCGGCCGTGGTGAAGCACGAAGCCCACGTTGGTGAGTTCGGGCGTGTCCGAATCGGCATTCGCGAGGAGCGCGCCCGTCAGGTACGCGGCGCCGTCCTCATGGTAGAGGCGACTGGACGGCTCGATGTCCTTCATCTCCTCCCGCGTCGGCAGCTCGATGCCGAGCGCGCGCTCGAGGCCCGACTCCTCGTCGGCCGTCGGGTGCTCGAGGTCGATCCAGATGAGGTCGTCGGTCAGGACCGGCGCACCCGCAGGCCCCACCGGGTCGGGCAGCGGGACGAAGTTCTGCGCATGCTTGGAATAGACGCGGTACATGGCCCTGCCCGGTGCGGGGGAGGGACCCAGTGTGCCTGCACGCGCTGGCGCGGCGCCAGCAGGCCGGGCGCGGAAGCCGCGCCCGGCCCCGGTTGCCCTAGAAGTGGGCGTCGGCCGCGAGCATGAAGTAGCGACCCATCACGCCGGACCAGTACAGCGACACGGCCTGCGTGTAGTTACCGCCCGACGACGCCACCGCCGGGAACGGCGGCTGCTTGTTGAACACGTTATCGACGATCAGCCTCGCCGTGACCCGATGCGGGAACTCGTAGGCGATCGTCGAGTTGATCACCCACCAGCGACTCACGCCCATGTAGTCCTGGAAGTTCGGCGGGTTCAGGTTCGCGAAGTTCGCCGAGCCGATGAACTGCGCCTGCCAGTTCCAGCCGAAGGTCTTGTACCGGTAGGCGAGGTCGAGCGTGCCCTTGCTCTTCACGGAATTCCCGGTCGAGTTTGCACCGCCGAGCTGGCCGTCGAGCTTCTGCAGCGGCACGGCGCCGATCTGCTGGGTCAGGCGCTGGGTGTCCAGGTAGTTCGCGCGCAGCTGCAGGCTGCCGAGCGTCCCCGGATCCCGGCCGAAGGTCGGCACGTCGAAGGTGTAGTCGAGGCCGGCGGTGATGCCCGTGAAGTGAAGGTTGCCGGCGTTGACGAAGCCCGAGTGGAAGTCGACCACCTGATGCTGGGCATTGCGCGTGAAGAGGTGGCAGTACTGGTTGTTCGGGTAGTCGGTCGAGTCGTAGCAGGAGTCCATGATCGTGGTCAGGTCCAGCTGCTCGATCGCGTTGGTCACCTTGATGTCGATGTAGTCGACGGTCAGGTTGAGGCGCGGCACCCAGCGTGGCCGCAGCACCACGCCGAGGGCCTCGGCGTCCGCGGTCTCGGACGTCAGGTGCGTGTTGCCGGACGTCGTGCCGAGCGCGGTCGCGTTGACCACGTTGGAGGTGAACGTCGTCGTGTTGATGCCTTCGGCTGCGCAGTTCGCGGCACGCACCGCCGGGTTCGGACCCTGACCCACGAAGTTGAGGTCGCACGGGTCGTTCGCGAAGCTGTAGGCGGGCACCGACGGCAGGAAGAGCTCGGTGATCGCCGGCGCGCGGATCGAGCGGGTCTTGTTGCCGCGGAACTGGGCATCCTTGACCGGCGACCAGCGCAGGCCCGCGGTCCAGGTCGTCGAGGCGCCGGCGATCGAGTTGTCGACGCGGCGGATTGCGCCCTCGAGCTGCATCGAGTGCAGCAGCAGGACGTCCTGGGACGGCGAGAAGATCGGCACCAGCAGCTCGCCGAAGAACTCGTTCGTGTGGTATTCGCCGGAGATTCCGAGGATCGCCGCGCCCGTGCCCAGCGCCTGCGTATAGAACGAGTCAGGATCGAACTCCGCCGACTCGCGCCGGTTCTCGAACCCGAGCGAGGCCTTAACCTCTCCCGCGGGCAGCTTGAACAGGTCGCCGTTGATGGTCGCGGTGACGTCGCGCTGCGTGGTGATCGACGAGGCGACCGCGTGGTGCGTGATGTAGTCCTTGGCCGCCTGGCTCGCCGCGCCGAAGCCGAACAGGTTGAGCGGCGAGCACGTGCTCGACACCGTCGACACCGGGGCGTTCTGCAGCGTGCCGTTCAGCGTACCGGCACAGACGATGTTGCCGGTCGCCGGGTCGACCACCGCGTCCGCCGCGTTCTGGAAGTTCTGCCAGACGATCGAGGGCTGGTCGGAGGTATTGCGCGAATGGCCGTAGCTGCCGGCGATCTCCCACGCGAACAGGTGGCTGCCGACGTCGAACTTGCCCTCGACGCCGAGCACGCCGCGGGTCACCACTTGGTTTGCGGTCGCGAGCCCGCTCTGCAGGTCCATGCTCGCGCGAGCCATGTAGAAGTGATCCGGCGACCAGTTCGGGTCAAACGGCCCGCTGGTGGGGCTGAAGGTCGCCTGGTAGGCGAGCAGCGCCTGCTGGATCGCGGCACGCGCCGCCGCCGGCAGGAACGGGTTGTTGAGGCTGATGACCAGGTTGCCCTGCGGCTGGCCGGCGGAGCCGAAGAAGAACGTGTTGTACTGCGGCTGCTGGATCAGGTCCGTGCCGTGCGTTTCGGAGAACCAGCCCTCCGCGAAGACGCGCGTCCGCTCCGTGGGCCGGAAGTCGGCGAGCACGTCGAAGTTGATGCGCTCGAGCGGCGACAGCAGGTTGGTCGTCTGCGAGAGGCGCTCGCCGTCGCCGCCGCTCGAGAACACCGGGTTGTTGAAGAACTGGCTGCCGAGGTTGTACGGGACGAGGTTGCTGCCCGTCTTGCCGGCGTTGCCGAAGGCGAGCAGCACGCCGTTGGGGTCGGTCACGCCGAACGCCGGCGCCGGGATGCCGATGCCGGGCGCGAAGAAGAAGTCGTCGACCAGCGGCACGCCGCCGAAGTTGATAGAAGTGACCGTGCTCTGCCCGTACAGCACGTTGGTGTACGGGCTCGAGTACAGCGGCTTCGCGAAGGCGAGGTCGGCGCCGTAGATCGGGCGGTCGGTGCCGACCAGGCCGTGCGACTTCGAGAAATCGCCGGACAGCGTGATGTTGCCGCGGTTGTCCGCGAAGTTAGTGCCGAGCAGCGCGCGCACGCGCTCCTGCTCCGCATCGTGGTAGCCAGAGCGTCCCCAGAGGACGTCGATGTCGGCGCCTTCGTAGTCACGCTTCAGGATGATATTCACGGTGCCGGAGATCGCATCGGCGCCGTAGATCGGCGCGCCACCCACGGAGACCGTCTCGATGCGGTCGATCAGCTTGGTGGGAATGACATTGAGATCGACCTGGCCGCCAGGCGAGGCGATGCCGCCCACTGCCGGCGAGTTGGACGACACGAACCGCCGGCCGTTGACCAAGGTCAGCGTGCGCTGCGAGCCGAGGGAGAAGAGGTCGACGAAGCTCTGGCCGATGCCGTTCACCGACTGCACGTTGCTGCCGTTGGTGGGGATGCCGAAGCCGGGCAGCTCCGAGAGTGCCTGGCCGACGTCGGTGAAGCCGCGATCGTCCAGCGTCTGCGCCGAGACGACCGTGGTCGGTTCGAGGCGCTCGAGATCCGGGCGCGCAATGCGCGAGCCCGTGACGACGACTTCCTGCAGGGTATCCCCGCTGTCTTTGGCGGCGGGTTTCTCCTGCGCGGCGACGCCGATCGAGACGCCAAGCAAAGGCACGGCCAAGAGCGCGCGATGCGCCCGGATCGCTTCCAACTTACGATGAGTCATCAGTCGCTCCCCGGTGGATGAGTGGTTCTCAGCAGTCATTCCACAGCGATTAGTTAATAACGTTAACATGCGCTGAGCCGTTGTGGCGGATCACCTTGTCCCGGACAGGCGCCTGCCGGTGGCGCGCTGCAGCGCGACATCGGCGGCATGATTGGAAGCGCCGCCAAATGACGCATCGCACACTGCCGGGATCTCACTGATGAATCGGGGGAATCCATGGATCGCAGAGCATTCATCTCCGCCGTCGGACTGGCCTCGCTGAGCGTCGAGCTCGCCGAATCGGCGCGCGCCGCGACCGGCGCTCGGGACTACGACCCCGTCGAGAAATCCGTTGCCGAGCTGCAACAGGCACTCCGCAGCGGCGCCGTGACGAGCGAGGCGCTCTGCAGTGAGTACCTCACGCGCATCGCCCGGTTCGACCAGGGAGGTCCGGCGTTCCACTCCGTGATCGCGGTGAATCCGGAGGCGCTCGCCGCCGCACGGGCACTCGACGCCGAGCGGGGCGCCGGCAAGTTGCGGGGGCCGCTGCACGGCATTCCTCTGCTGATCAAGGACAACGTCGAGACGCGCGACCCGATGCCGACCACGGCCGGTTCGCTCGCGCTCGGCCGGGCGCGCCATGCCGCCGATGCGCCGCTCGTCGGCCGCCTGCGCGCCGCCGGCGCGATCGTCCTCGGCAAGACCAACCTCAGCGAGTGGGCCAATTTCCGCTCGACCCATTCCTCGAGCGGTTGGAGCGCCGTCGGCGGTCAGACCCGCAACGCCTACGACCGCGACCGCAATCCCTCCGGGTCGAGCTCGGGATCGGGCGCGGCCGCGGCGGCCAGCTTCTGTGCCGTCGCGATCGGCACCGAGACCAACGGCTCCATCCTGTCACCTTCCTCGCTGAACGGGCTCGTCGGCCTCAAGCCGACCAAGGGCCTCGTCGACGGCACTGGCGTCGTGCCGATCTCGCCGCGGCAGGACACCGCCGGGCCGATGGGCCGCTGCGTCCTGGACGTCGCGGCGGTCGCGAGTGCCATGGCCGGAGCGCCGCTCGGCTTCGGTCCGCAAGGCGAGGATTTCGGGAAATTCAGCCTGCGGGGCGTCCGGATCGGAGCCCTGCCGCTGCCGAAGGCGTATCACCCGGAGGTCCCCGGACTCTACGCGCAGGCGCGCACGGCGCTCGAAAAGGAAGGCGCGATCCTCGTCGATCTCAAGCCGCCGGCGGCGTTCACCGAGATGGACGAGCCGGAATTCGAGGCGCTGCTGTACGAGTTCAAGGCCTCGCTCAACGGCTATCTCGCGGGGATCGAGGTGACGGCGGAAGCGCCGCGGACGCTGGCCGAGCTGATCGCCTTCAATCGCGCCCATGCGGCCGACGAGCTGCGCTTCTTCGGCCAGGAAATCTTCGATATGGCCGAGGCCAAGGGACCGCTCAGCGATCCGGCTTGCCAGCAGGCGCTCGCGACGCTGGCGCGGACGGCCGATCGCGACGGACTCGCGGCCTTGCTCGCGCAGGACGGCGTGCAGGCGCTGCTTGCACCGAGCAACGGGCCGGCGGAACTGGTCGATCCGGTCTGGGGCGACCGTCGCAGCGACGGCGGCTGGCCGGTGATCGGCTCGGCGGCGGCCATCGCCGGCTATCCCAGCATCACGGTTCCCGCCGGCCTCATTCGCGGCCTGCCGGTCGGCATGACGATGGTCGCCGGCCGCCATCGCGACGGCCTGCTGCTGCAGATCGCGCACGCCTTCGAGCGCGCGACCCACGCGCGGGTGGCGCCTCGGATCGGCGCCTAGGATCCGGTTGCCGAGCCGGCGCCGGCCGGCCGGGCATCGCCGCGCGATGCCCGGCCGTGGTCGCTAGTGGCTGAAGTCTGGGATGACGGGCTTCACGTCGGGCGGTGCCGGCTTCACGAGCTTCGGAGGCGGCGATTGCGCCAGCTGCGACTGGATGACCTCGATCGCACGATCGAGCTGCGGGTCGGCACCGCCACGCATCAAAGCCGGGTCCTGCTCCACCTCGACGTCCGGCGGGATGCCGATGTTCTCGACTTCCCAGGCGCCGTTGGTGCCGTAGATCGCCCAGCGCGGTGCGGTGATCAGGCCGCCGTCCATCAAGGGCGGGTACCCCGAGATGCCGACCAGTCCGCCCCAGGTACGCACCCCGACAAGCGTGCCGACCTTCTGCTTGCGGAACAGCCACGGCAGCGCGTCGCCGCCGGAACCGGACATCTGATTAATCAGCATCACTTTCGGTCCGAAGATCGCCTGCGCGGGCTCGATCATGTCCTCGCCCTCGCGGGTCGAGTTCGCCATCTGCGGCGTCTTCTTCAGCTGCTCGACGATGAAGTCCGCAATGTCGCCGCCGTGGTTGAACCGCTCATCGACGATCACCGCCTCCTTGCCGACCTGCGAGTAGAAGTAGCGGTTGAAATTCGTGAAGCCGCCAAAGGCCGTGTCGGGTACGTAGACGTACGCGACCCGCCCGCCGGTGCGCTCGTCGACGAGCCTGCGGTTCGCTTCCATCCAGCTGAGCAGGCGCAGCTTCTGCTCGGATGCAACCGGGACGACGGTCACGTTGCGCGCGCCCTTGCCGTCGGCGCTCGGTCCCACCGACAGTACCGTCTGCTTGCCGGCAAGGCCCTCGAAGTAGCGGTAGACATCGCCGCCCGCGTCCACCGGTCGCCCGTTGACCGCCAGCAGGAACTCCCCGGCCGCCACGTTGACCCCGGGCTGCGTCAGCGGGGCAATCGCGTCGGGATTCCAGTTCTCGCCCGCCAGGACGCGCGCAATCTGCACGTGGCCATCGACGGCCCGGAAGTCGGCACCCAGCAGGCCGATGCTGACCGGCGTTTGCGGGGGCATGGCGCCGCCGCGGATGAACGTATGACCGAGGCTGATGTGGCCGGTCATCTCCTCGAGCAGCGCGCTCAGGTCCGCGCGGCTCGCGATGCCAGCGACGAACGGCGCGTAGGCCTTCTCCGCCTTCGCGAGATCGACGCCGTGGAAGTGCGGGTCGTAGAGGAAGTCGCGCTCGATGCGCCAGGCCTCGCGGTAGATCTGCTGCCACTCGGCGCGCGGCTCGATCCGCAGGTTGACGTCCTCGAGCTTCAGCGCGCCGTCGCCGTCCTTGGCCTCCTTGTCGGCGGCGACGACGAACCACTTCTTCTGCAGCCCGTACAGCGCCTTGCTGCCGTCGGCCGAGACCGAGAAGGTGCCGCCGTCCGCGGCTTTGATGAAGGGCTCGAGCTTGCGGGTCTTGAAGTCGAAGCGCGAAACGCTGACCGGCGGCGGACCCTGGTAGCTCAGCATGTCGTGGTCGGTGGCCACGACCGGGCCGGCGACCAGGTACACGATCCCCTTGGCACCCGCCTCGAGGGCCTCGTAGTGCGCGAACGGGACCGGAAGCGCGAGGATCCGCTGGTCGATGCCGGCGAAGTCGATGCGAACGTCCGGGATCGCGGCGGCCTTGGCGGCCGCCTCGCCCTTCGCCTTGTCGGCCGGCGCCTTTTCGCCGGCAGCCTCATCCTTCTTCGCCGACTCCTCGTCGCTTTCCGGGGCGAGCGGCGACGCGGCGTCACGCTGCAGCACGACCACGTAGGCGGCGCTGGTGGTGGCGCGGCCGAGACTGCTCATGTCGAGCCAGCCGGCGCCGAGGCCGTTGTCAGTGCCGGAGAGGAAGTACAGCGCCTTGCCGTCGCGGTCGAAGCGAGGCGAGAGCACGTCGCTGCGCCCGTCGGTCAGCTGGCGTGACTGGCGGTCGGCGAGCGAGTAAACGAAGGCGGCGTGCAGGTGGTTCGCGAGCTGCTTCGTATAGACGAGCCAGCGGCTGTCCGGCGACCAGGCGGGATCCAGCCGGTAGAACGGCGTGTCGTAGCGATCGGTGTCGACCTTGACGGGTGTCGGGTTCGCGAGGTCGAGCACCCACAGGTTCAGGCGCTTGTCGGTGTAGGCGATCTTCTTGCTGTCCGGCGACCAGCGCGGATCGTAGAAGAACGACGGCGGCTGACCGAGCGGGATCTTGCGCACCGCGCCGAGGCCGTCCGGGGCCCGAAGGTGCAGCGCGTACTCGCCGGACTCGTCCGAAAACCACGCGATCCACTTGCCGTCGGGGGACCAGGCTGGATTTCGGTCGGCAACGCCTGGGCTCTGCGTGAGGTTGCGCGCATCGCCCTTCTCGGCCGGCACGGACAGGATCTCGCCGCGCGCCTCGAGCAGCACGCGCTTGCCGGTCGGCGAAATCGCGCCGTGCAGGACGTCCTGCGTCGCCAGCTTCTCGAAATGCGGCCGGGCCTGGGCCCGCTCGCCGGGAATCGACACGTTGATCGCCCTGACCTGGCCGCTCGCCGGATCGAAGATCTTCAGCGAACCGAACTGGCTGAAGACGATCCCATCGGGCCCGGCGGATGCCGCGCCGATGTCCGGACCGCGACCGTTGGCGATGACTTCCCGGACCGCATGACTCTTCGTGTCGTACTCGAACAGCGTCGTCGGGCCATTGCGATCCGACAGGAAGTAGACGCGGTCACCCACCCAGATCGGGTTGCGGTCATTGGAGTTCTCGCGTGGCACCCGCTCGACGTGCGAGTCGGCGAGGTCCGCGATCCAGACCCGCGTCGTCTGCCCGCCACGGTACTTCTTCCATGCAGGCTGCCACTGCGGAAAGGGCGTGTAGGCGAGGTGCTGACCGTCCGGGCTGTAGGCCGCCTCGGCGCCGGAGGGCAGCGGCAGCGGCGTCGGGAATCCGCCGGTGGCCGAAATCGTGTAGAGCTGGGGCAGGTCGCGCGGCGTCGTCCGCATGGACCGGAAGAGGATGCTGCGTCCGTCCGGCGTCCAGGCCAGTGCTTCGTCGGGGCCCGGGTGGTACGTCAGTCGCAGTGGCTCGCCGCCCGCGGCGGGGACCACGTACACGTCGGTGTTGCCGTCGTAGGTCGCGGTGAATGCGACCTGCTGGCCGTCCGGCGAGAAGATCGGCGAGCCGCAGCGTCCCTGGCCGGAGACCAGGATCCGGGCCGCGCCGCCTTCGCGGGGGGCGATCCAAATCTCGCCGCCGGTCTCGAACGCGACCTGCGTCCGGCTCAGCGTCGGGTTCTGCAGGAGCAGCGGCGCATGGGCGGCGCTGTCGGCTGCCTGCGCCGAGCCGAGCACTAGGGCGAGTCCGCCGACGGTTACGGCTCTCAGGAACTGGTGCATAGTATTCCCCGCTGACGATTCTTCTTGAGCGATGGCCGACGCGCGGTTGACCGGGGTGGAGCACGAGGCTCGACTGGGATCGGTCCGCAGCCGGCGGTAGACGGCCGACGGAGTGTATTGCAGCGATTGCCATGGCGCACGTGCCGTGGCAATCGTGGCGGACGGGCGGCCGATGCGACGTGACCCTTAAGGTCGTCCCATCAACAGAGGCGGGCAAGCATGACCAGATCGTTCCTGAAGGCCACGGCGCTCGCGGTGTCCGTGCTGCTCGGCAGTGCGGCACTCGCCGCTGCCGCGCCATCCGCACTGCAGCACATCGGCGCGAGTGACGACTTCAACCTGCAGCTCGTCCACGATCCGCAGGTCTCGCCCGATGGCAAGCACATCGTGTACCTGCGTGAATACGCGGACGTCATGACCGACCGGCGCTATACGAACCTGTGGATCGTGGACGCGGATGGCGGTCACCATCGACCGCTGACCAGCGGCCGCCGCAGCGACGGTTCGCCACGCTGGTCACCGGACGGTAGCCGGATCGCCTACGTTGGCGAGGTCGATGGGAAGGCGCAGATCATGGTGTACTGGATGCAGAGCGGCGAACACACGCAGCTCACGCATCTCGAAGAAGCGCCCGGCGGAATCGCCTGGTCTCCGGACGGCGAGACGCTCTCCTTCACGGCGCTCGTCCGCGGTCGCGAACCGGCGATCGCCGAGCTGCCGGCGCCGCCGGAGGGTGCGAAATGGGAGGCGCCTGCGAAGGCCTACGACCAGCTCGTCTATCGCTTCGATGGCGCCGGCTACCTGAAGCCCGGCTACTCGCAGATCTTCGTCGTCTCGGCAGCCGGCGGTTCACCCCGCCAGGTAACGTCCGGCAATTTCCAGAACGGCGGCTGGACGGTCGTCGACGCGCATCCGGTCTGGACTCCCGACGGCAAGTACCTGATCGCCTCGCTGAACCGGCACGCGGATTACCAGGCCGAACCCCTGGATACCGATCTCTACGAGATCTCGGTCGCGGACGGATCCATGCACGCGCTGACGACGCGCAAGGGACCGGACAATGAGCCGGAAGTCTCGCCGGACGGACGGCTGATCGCCTACACCGGGTTCGACGACCGCTATCAGGGCTACCAGCTGCGGCGGCTCTATGTCATGAACCGCGATGGCACCGGCGCGCACGTCCTCACCACTGCGCTCGATCGCGGCGTGTCGAGTCCGGCCTGGGCGCCGGACGGCAGCGGTGTCTACTTCCAGTACGCCGATCAGGGCGACACCAAGATCGGCTACGTCTCGAAAGCCGGGGCATTCCGCGTGGTCGCGGAGCACGTCTCGAGCAGCACCAGCAGCTACGGTGACGGATCGTTCAGTGTCTCGCGCAGCGGCGCGATCGCCTTCACCCACGGGACGGCGACCGTGCCGGGGGACGTCGCGCTCGTCAGCAAGGGCGCACCGCGGGTACTGACGGCCGTGAATCGCGAGCTGCTCGCGCAGAAGCCGCCGGGCGAGGTCGAGGAGATCTGGTGGAACTCCTCGAAGGACGGGCGGCGGATCCAGGGCTGGATCGTCAAGCCGCCGGGATTCGACGCGAGCCGAAAGTACCCGCTGATCCTCGAAATCCACGGTGGGCCGTTCGCCGACTACGGCGATCGCTTCGACCTGGAAAAGCAGTCCTGGGCGTCCGCTGGCTACGTCGTGCTCTATGCCAACCCGCGCGGCAGCACGAGTTATGGCGAGGAATTCGCCAACCTGATCCATCACGCCTACCCGGGAGATGACTTCGCCGACCTCAACAGCGGAGTCGATGCGGTCGTCGCACGCGGCTATATCGACGAGCATAACCTGTTCGTCACCGGCGGCAGCGGCGGCGGCGTGCTGACCTGCTGGATGATCGAGCACACCGACCGTTTCGCCGCCGCTGCGGTGCTCTATCCCGTGATCAACTGGTACAGCTGGGCGCTGACCACCGACATCCCCTGGATGAACCGCTACTGGTTCCCCGGGCCGCCGTGGGAGCAGACCGCGCACTACATGCAGCGGTCGCTCAGCACGCTGGTCGCGAAGGTCAAGACGCCGTCACTCGTCATGACCGGCGAGGAGGACTACCGGACGCCGCTCTCGGAGGCCGAGCAGTTCTACACGGCTCTGCGCCTGCGGGACGTCGAGAGCGTGCTCGTTCGAGTGCCGGGAGAGCCGCACGGCATCGATCGCTTCCCGAGCCATCACGTCACGAAGATGCTCTACATCGCCGGCTGGTTCGACAGGCATCGGCGCTGAGGCCCGACCGGCGAGTGCCGTTCGCAGCGGCTCGCGCCGTCGAGGTAGCGGTCGTGCAGCCGGCATAGTCCGTCGGCTGCACGCACCGAGCCGAATGCCGAGCCGAGGCTCGAAAGTCCCGCGAGGGCGGCCTCGAGCTCGACGGCGCCGGCCTCGAAGAACCGGCAGTCCCGGCAGCGACCGTTCGTGAGGTCCGCCCGCCCGGCGCGCGCGTTCATTGACCGAGGCGGTCCCAGTACGTGCCGAAGACCTGGGTGGACAGGACGTAGCCCAGCACCAGGTTGACCGCGACACCGGTGCTGAACGCGACTAACGGCCGCGCGCCCGCACGCGCCAGGTCGCGGAAGCGCGTCGTCAGGCCGATGCTCAGGAAGGCGAGCGTGAACGTCCACACCCGCAGCACCTGCAGTGGTGCGACGAGGCCCGGCTGCACGACCTTCTTGTAGTCGGCGTAGGCCGCGCCGGCGGCGACGATCGAGACGAAGACGGACGCGACCACGAAGCCCAGCACGAACTTCGGAAAGCGGTTCCAGATCGTGCGCGCGTCGACCGGAGCGGCGACACCGGTGCTTTCCCAACGCGTGGTGGCGACGATGGCGAGCACGAAGGCCCAGATTCCGATCCACACGTCGCGGCCGATGACCTTCATCAGGGTGAACGCCTGCACGGCGGCATCCGGTGCGCCCGCGATGCCCGGGACATGGCCCGCATAGCCGGCGTAGGCCTGCGCGGCCGCGAGGCCGGCCGCGTCGGCGAACTCGGAGGTGCCGATCCAGGCGCCTGCGACGCCGGTCGAGAGGCCGAGCGACTTCGACAGCAGCGGCAGCAGGAAGATCGTCGCGATGGCCCACAGGATCACGATCGAGATCGCGACCGAAGTGTCCTCGCGGCGCGCACCGACCGCGCCGGCGGTCGCGATTGCGCCTGACACCCCGCAGACGGCGCCGCCGGTGCCCAGCGTCGCGGCGAAGCGCCGATCGAGCCCGAGGCGCGTGGCGACCAGGTAGATCGTCGCGAAGGTGACCAGCGAAACGATGCCCGCCTGCACGATCGCGACCGGGCCTGCCCAGGCGATCAACGCGACCGGGACGCCCGCGCCGAGCAGCACGATGCCGATCTTGATGTAGAACTCGACGCGCAGCGCGGCCTCCGCCCAGCGCGGGACGCCAATCCCGTTCGAGACAGTCAGTCCGAGCGCGAGCGCCACCAGCGGCGGCTCGAGGTTGTATCGTGCCGCCTGGTCCCACTGGCCGATGAAATAGAGGATGCCGGCGACGCCGAACAGTGGCACGAAGCCGGCGAGGAACCGGCGGAACCGGAAGCCGAGCGCGACGGCGCCGCCGCCGAACACGACCGCGAGCAGCCCGAAGAGTGCCGCGTACCGCGGCGCCGCCTCGAGCAACTGGCCCGACACCTCGGCGACGTCATGCCACTTCTGCGGCGCGACCGCGATCCACCGCAGACTCCCGCCGGTCGCGTACAGCACGATGCCGGCGAGCACGAACCCGAGCCCGATCCAGATCGCGAGCCAGTCTTCCTTGCCGAGCACGGCGCGCCAGCCGGCGCGCTCCGCGCGCGGTGCGGTGGCGGGGTTCAGCGGTTCGGCACGTTCTGACATGGCGTCGATCTCCCGGCAGGCGATCCGTGGTGCGACACAGCCGATGGCGCCGCGGAGCGGATTCGTGACGCTCGCAGTCTGGTCCGGCCCGCGAGCGGCGCGAACTAACCGTTTGTCAGTCCGGACTAACCGTGCGTTCGCCCCGACCCGCGCGGTTATCCACAGATTCTGTGGATAAGCCTGTGGATCGGCGCCCCGTCTCAGCGCAGCGGCAGTTCGATCCCGCGGAACAGCTCGGTGACGGCGACCTCGCCCGGGGCGCGGATGGCCTCGTCGACCAGGCGTCGGCCGAGGTGGGGAGCGAAGCCCTTCATGAAGTCCCGCATGTAGCCCCGCAGCAGCCGACCGCGACGAAACCCGAGCCACGTCACGTGCGGGGCGAGCAGGTGGTCGAGGCTGAGTGCCACGAGATCGTCGTCCGACGGGGCAACGGCCATGCTCGCGACGATGCCGACGCCGAGACCCAGCCGGACGTAGGTCTTGATGACGTCGGCGTCGGCGGCGGTGAGCGCCACGCGCAGCCTCAGACCCGCGCTCTCGAACAGGACCGGCAGCGAGGACTTGCCGTGGAAGCTGAACGTGTAGGTCACGATCGGATGGCGTGCGAGGACCTCGAGCGTCAGGCGCGGCTCCCGGGTGAGCGGGTGGCCCCGCGGAACGATCAGGCGGCGATACCAGCGATAGCAGGGCAGCAGCACGTATCCGGGGAAGAGCTCGGCCGATCCCGTGGCGATCACGAAGTCGACGCGATCGCGCTTCGCGAGCTCGGCGGCCTGCTCCGAGGTTCCCTGGTGGATGTGCAGGTCGACGTCGGGATAGCGCTCGCGGAAGTCGCGAATCAGCGGCGGCAGCACGTACAGCGCCTGCGTCTGCGTGGTCGCGATCGACAGCGAGCCCTGGCCGTCCTCGCGGGCGTCATCGGACAGCCGCCGAATGTTCTGTGCCTCCTCGAGGATACGCAGCGCGCGGTCGATCACCTCGCGACCCGCCGGGGTGACCCGCACGAGGCTGCGGCCGTCGCGCTCGAAGATCGGGAACCCGAGCTCCTCCTCGAGCAGCTTGATCTGCTTGCTCACGCCGGGCTGCGAGGTGTGCAGCTTGCGCGCGGCCGTCGTGATGTTGAGGTCGTTCTGGGCGACCGAGGCGAGGTAACGCAGCTGATGGAGCTTCATGGCGGCGCGGCGCGCGCGCCGGCCGCTGCACCGGGGTGCGCGCTCGGCGGCTGTGTCCTGATGCCGGCAGCCTACGGAGGCGGTCGCGTGACTGGCCAATCACCAGCAGTGATGCCAGCATAATCACGCGGTCGCCGCCGCCCGCGCCATGCCATGGAGTCGCGGTAAGCTGCTGATTCCCGACGAGGATGGTTGCATGCAGGTCGCGCAGGGCTTCGCCGACGCCATTGGCAACACGCCGCTGATCCGGCTCGCCAGCCTGTCCGCGGACACCGGCTGCGAGATCCTCGGCAAGGCCGAGTTCATGAATCCCGGCGGCTCCGTCAAGGATCGCGCTGCGCTCGGCATCATTCTCGCGGCCGAGCGGGCCGGGACGCTTCGTCCGGGCGGGACCGTCGTCGAGGGCACGGCCGGGAACACCGGCATCGCCATCGCGCATCTGTGCCACGCGCGGGGCTATCGCGCGCTGATCGTGATGCCCGACAACCAGTCGCCCGAGAAGTACGTCGCGCTCGAGTCGCTCGGTGTCGAATTGCGCCGCGTCAAGGCCGTTCCGTACGCCGATCCCAATCACTACCAGCGCGTCGCCGGACGCCTCGCCGCGGAGATCCCGGGCGCGATCTGGGCCAATCAGTTCGACAACACGGCCAACCGCGATGCCCATGAAGCGACCACGGGTCCCGAGATCGTCCGCGACGCCGGCAGTCCGCTCGATGCGTTCGTTGCGGCAACCGGCACCGGCGGCACGCTTGGGGGCGTCGCGCGCTGCCTGAGGGCGCAGTCCGGCGGGACGCGGATCGTGCTTGCCGACCCGCAGGGAAGCGCGCTCTATCACTGGGTATCCGCTGGCGAGCTGCGTGCGAATGGCCCGGGCTCCATCACCGAGGGTATCGGCATCGGGCGAGTGACCGCGAATCTGGCGGACACGCCGATCGACGAGGCCGTGTCGATCGGCGATGCCGACGCGGTGGAGATGGTCTACCGGCTGCTCTACGCCGAGGGATTGAGTCTCGGCAGTGCGAGCGGCGTCAATGTCGCGGCGGCCGTCGAGGTAGCGCGTCGGCTCGGGCCGGGTCACCGGGTCGCGACGATCCTGTGCGATGGCGGCCAGAAGTACCAGTCGCGCCTCTATTCGCGCGAGTGGCTCGCGGCGAAGGGCCTGCTCGAGTCCGCCGACGCCGGACGGGACTGGGCCCGGAGGTTCCATGGTGGCTGAGCATCGCCGGCGTGCGTGTCCGGCGCTGATCGCAGGCGCCGTCCGATGAGTCCGCTCGAGGCCATTCCGATCTGGCGCTCGATCGCGGGTGGCGCTCTGATCGGTGCAGGGGCGGCGCTCCTGATGCTCCTGAACGGCGAGGTCGCCGGCATCAGCGGCATCCTCGAGCGGGCGCTGCACGGCGAGGGAGGGGAACAGCGCTGGCGCTACGCGTTCCTTGCCGGGCTTGTGCTGCCGGCGATCCTCGCCGGGCCCGGCAGCGTCGACTGGACGGCGAGCCTGCCCACGGTGGCCGTCGCCGGCCTGCTGGTGGGGGTCGGGACGCGGCTCGGTTCCGGCTGCACCAGCGGTCACGGCGTGTGCGGTCTCTCGGCGCTGTCGCCACGCTCGTTGGTTGCGACCGCAACGTTCATCCTGACCGCGGTCGCGACCGTGCTGGCGCTTCGTGCCTGGAGCCCGCCGTGAACGCGCTCGTGGCGCTTGTCGCCGGCCTCTTGTTCGGTGCGGGCCTGATCCTGTCCGGGATGACGAATCCGGCGAACGTGCTCGCGTTCCTCGACGTCACCGGCGACTGGCGGCCGGCGCTGGCATTCACCATGGCCGGCGCGATTGCGGTGACGCTCCCGGCCTATGCACTGATCCGCCGGCGCGGATCGACACTGCGGTCGCGGGTTGCGAGGCTCGCGACGCGCGGCCGGATCGACCTCCCGCTGCTGGCCGGCAGCGCAGTCTTCGGCGTCGGCTGGGGGCTCGCCGGCATCTGTCCGGGCCCGGGCGTGGTGATCCTCACGACCGGCGATCGGCGCGCATTCGCGTTCGTCGTCGCGCTGATAATCGGCACGGTGATCGGTCGCCGCTTCCGGGATCGCGCCGAGTGAGTCCGTCCGCCGCTACGGCCGCTCCGCGATGGAAGCGGAACGCATCCGCGGAGGTCGGTACTTCCGTCGGCCGAGGTCCAGCCGCGTGACGACGGTCGCGATCGTGGGCGCCGGATTCTCCGGCGCGGCCCTCGCTACGCACCTGCTGCGACGCCACCAGGGTGCGCCGCTCGAGGTGGAGCTCATCGAGCGCGGCGCCGAGGTCGGCCGAGGCGTTGCCTACGCACGGCGCGATCACGAGTATCTGTTGAACGTCCCGGCCGCGCGGATGTCGGCGACGCCGTCCGATCCGGAGGAATTCCTGCGCTATGCGCGAGTTCGTCGCGCCGGGATCAGCGGCGAGGCGTTCCTGCCCCGCGCGCTTTTCGGCGATTACCTGTCGTCGATACTCCGCGAGGCCGAGGAGTCGGCCGACCCCAGCGTTCGGCTGCGGCGCATCAGGGCCGAGGTCGTCGACCTCGAGCTGAACGGGGAGGGCGAGCCTCGCGCGGTCGTGCTGGCCGACGGGACGCGCATCGAGTCCGATCGGGTGGTACTCGCCACCGGCGCATCGGCGCCGCGGCTGCCGGCCGGGATCCGCGCCGAGCTGGCGGCGGGTCACCAGCGCCGCGATCCCTGGGCCGAGCCGCGCCCGAATCCGCTCGGCCGACCGCTCGTCGTGCTCGGTATGGGGCTGACGATGGTGGACGTCGTGTGCGCCGCGGTCGAGCGCGACGCGAAGGTCGAGGTGCACGCGATCTCGCGACACGGGTTGCTCGCCCCCGGCCAGTCCGAGCGTGCGGCGCTGGCGCTGGCTGATTCGGGCGGCCTGCACGAGGCGGGCGGATCGACCCGCAGGCTGTTCGCTGCCGCGCGGGTGCTCGCCCACGACACGGAGCGTCGCGGCGGCGACTGGCGCCAGGTCATCACCCTCATGCGACGCGAGATGCCCGCGCTTTGGCGAGCACTCGCACCGGTCGAACGCGCCCGCTTCCTGCGCCACGTCCGCTCCTACTGGGACGTGCATCGCCACCGCCTGCCGGGTGAGGTGCTCGCCCGCATCGAGGCCCTGCGGGCCGAAGGACGGGTTCGGCTGCACGCGGGCCGCATCGAGTCCCTGAGGTCGGTGGGCGACCTGGTCCGCGTCACGTGGCGGCCGCGCGGTGGCGGGGCGCCGCAGGCACTCGACGCGGTCGAGGTCGTCAACGCCACGGGGCCCGACCACGACGTGACCCACTTCCCCGACAGGCTGTGGCGATCGCTGCTCGCCCGGGGCCGTGTCGTGCCGGATGAGTTCCGGCTCGGCATTCGGACCGCGCCGCTCGGTGCGGTATTGGCCGCCGACGGTCGCGCGGCAGCGAACCTCTTCTATCTCGGGCCGCTGCTGCGCGCGGACCACTGGGACATCACCGCGGTGGGCGAGCTGCGCGAAGCGGCGGTGCGACTCGCGGACCAGCTGAGCGTCGGCCGACCGTAGGTCCGCCTGGCGCCGGGGAGGGTGGCATCCCGAGAGCGCGCCGGCGGATTCGTGCGAGGGGGGACTTACACGGTCCGCGCGCGGCGCGTCGCTCGGGCGCCGGGATGCAGTGTCGCGGATGCGAGCGCTGGCGCGGAACGAACGATTGCTTCTGCTGGCATGCCGGTGCGGTAGCGGCGTTACCGCAACGTGCTCTCAGCGGAGCTGGCTGTCCTTGCTGCCGCGCCGGTTGTAGCCGCTGAATGCCGTGGCCTGCTTATCGACCTCGGCCTGACATGCGACGCAGAGCCGCACGCCCGGCATCGCGAGCCGGCGTGCCTCCGGAATCGCTTCGCCACAGTCGTCGCAGCTGGCCGCGCTCGGGCCGGTCGGCAGACGGCTCTTCGCACGCGAGACGCCGTCCTTCACGGTCGCGTCGATCTGATCCTGCACGGCGCCGTCGCCCGCCCAGCCCGTTGCCATGGTTCGTACTCCCCGCGCCCGCCCGTGATCCTGGCGGCGCGTTGCGGATCCGCGTCAGCCGCGCCCGGGGCGGCTGGAGCCGCCTTCCGTCGCGTCGCCCGGCGCCGGCTCGCCGTGAGCGGAGATGATCTCATGCAGCTGGTCGTCCTGAGCGCTCGAGCAGACGCCGATGACGATCGCCTCCTCGCAGCCCTCGCCGACGACAATGGCGTGGCCCATGCTGCTGTCGATGTACACCGACTGGCCCTTTTCCAGGCTCAGCTTGTCGTAGAACTCCGTGTGGATATCGACGCGCCCCTCGAGCACGTACAGCCATTCTTCGCCGGAGTGGCGCACGAGCTGGCCGAACTCATCGACTGAGCGCGCCCGGATCCGGGTGACGACCGGGATGATCCGCTTGCGGCGCAGCTCGGTGCAGAGATAGTAGTAGTCGTAGTTCTTGGTGTTGACGCGGACGGCGTTTTCCAGCGTGCCGACGCTGCGGCGGGCCGTAACTGCCGGCGGCTCGTGTTCCGGTTCCGCGAACAACTCGGACATCCGCAGCCCGAGCCGCTCGCCGAGCTGCTGCAGCTTGTCGTAAGTCAGCGTCAGCCGGTCATGCTCGACCTTAGACAGGGTCGAAAAGGGAATGCCGGTGCGCCGGCTCATCTCCTTGAGCGTCCAGCCATGCTGCGAGCGCAGCGAGCGCAGCAGCGCGCCCAGCGTGGGCTTCGCGGTACGCCGCGCGGGCACGCGGTGTGCGGCCGCCGGACCCCGCCGCGGAGTGCGGGAACGGCGCGTCTTCACGTCGGGCAGGGGAGCCCCCTCAGGATGCGGCTATTGCGTTGCCGCATGGTAGGCAGGCCCGCCGGGTGCCGCAAGCAACCAGCGGTCTGGCGCGTCCCGGCTTGACAATTTTCCGAATAGGACCGTTAATCCGGATCAGAAAAACCGCGGCGGCCAGCGGGTCGTCGCCACCGGTCCGGGGGGACTTCTCGATGCGCAAATCTCTGTCGAATTCGTGGATCACGACGGTGGCCACGCTGGTCGCGGTGCTGGCGCCGGCAGCGAATGGCGTTGCGGATGCGCCTCCGGCCGCGCCCGCCGCCGCGCCGCCAGTCGCCACGTCGCTGACCCGAGAGGACGTCGCCTCCTGGCTGGACGGCTTCATGCCGGTGGCGATCGAGCGCTCCGCCATTGCCGGTGCGGTCGTGGTGGTCGTGAAGGACGGGGCCGTGCTCTTCGAGAAAGGTTACGGCTACGCCGACCTCGAGAAGCGCACCCCGGTCGATCCGAAGGCGACCCTGTTCCGGCCCGGCTCGGTCTCGAAGCTCTTCACCTGGACGGCGGTCATGCAGCAGGTGGAGGCCGGCAAGCTGAATCTCGACGCGGACGTCAATCAGTATCTCGACTACAAGATTCCGCCGCGCGACGGCAAGCCGATCACGCTCCGTCAGCTGATGACGCACACGCCGGGATTCGAGGAATCGATCCGCGGCCTGATCACGACCAAGCCTCCCGGCCGTTCGCTCGCCGAGGAAATGAAGCGCTGGGTTCCTACCCGGGTCTTCGAGGCCGGCACGACACCGGCGTATTCCAACTACGGCGCTTCGCTCGCCGGCTACATCGTCGAGCGCGTCTCGGGGGAGCCCTTCGAGAAGTACATCGAGAACCACATTTACCAGCCACTCGGCATGGAGCACTCGAGCTTCGAGCAGCCGCTGCCGGCGCGCCTCGAGCCGATGATGTCGAAGGGCTATGCCGACGCGACGCAACCGCCGGAGCCGTTCGAGTACGTCTCGATGCCGCCGGCCGGCAGCATGTCCGCCACGGGCGATGACATGGCGAAGTTCATGATCGCGCACCTCGAGGATGGCCGGCTCGGCAGCGAGCAGATCCTGAAGCCGGATACCGCGCACCAGATGCACGATTCCCGTACGTCGCTGATGGCGCCGCTGAATGGCATCGAGCTCGGTTTCTACGACCAGGACATCAATGGTCACCGGGTGATCGCGCATGGTGGCGACACGGAGTGGTTCCACAGCGACCTGTTGCTGTTCCTGAATGACCACGTCGGCCTGTTCGTCTCGGTGAACAGCGCCGGCATGCAGGCCGGCTGGCTGCGTCAGCGTCTTTTCGAGGAGTTCGCCGACCGCTACTTCCCGGCGCCGTCGACTGACGGCACCATCGACGCGAAGACCGCAACCGAGCACGCCCAGCTGGTCGCCGGCCGTTATTTGAGCGCGCGCGGCGCGTGGACGAACTTCCTATCCGCCGCTGGGCTCTTCGGGCAGCTGCAGGTCGTCGGAAACGCTGACGGTACGATTTCGGTGCCGGGCATGCTGGTCACGCCGGCGGGCGCGCCGAAGAAATACCGCGAGATCGCGCCCTTCGTCTGGCGTGAGGTGGGCGGCCATGATCGCGTCGGTGCGATCGTCAAGGACGGCCGCGTGGTGCGGGTCTCCTCGGATCTGCTCTCCGGGATCATGGTGTTCGATCGAGCGCCGGCTTCGGTTTCCGGTTCGTGGCTGACCCCCGCCACGGTCGGCGCCTGCACGGTGCTGCTGCTAACGGTCATCGCCTGGCCGGTCGCGGCGGTGATCCGCCGCCGCTACCGCGCGCCATTCCCCTATACCGGCCAGCGCGCCAACGCGCTGCGCTGGTCGCGCTACGGGGCGCTGGCGTTGGTCGCGGCACTCATCGGCTGGGTCTCGCTCGTCATGATGATGTTCAGCCGCAATGGCATGGAAAAAGTCATGACCAAGGACTGGCTGGTGCTGGTCCTGCACGTGCTGACCTTGATCGCCACGGTCGGCGGCTCCGCCGCAGCCGCCTACAACGTGCTGTCCACCTGGAAAGGCCCGTCGGGTTGGTTCGCGAAGCTGTGGAGCGTGCTGCTGGCGCTCGCCTGCCTCGTGATCCTGTGGGTCGCGATTTCGGGGCACCTGATGAACTTCTCCGTGCAGTACTGATGCCTGGACACCACGCCGTGGCGATTGGGCCGCTGCCGTGACCGCGGCAGCGACCCTCGGTCTCGAGGTGCGGCTCGAGGACCTCCGGCTCAAGACGCCGTTCCGGATCTCGGGGTACACCTTCGAGTCCACGCCGGTGGTCATCGCGACCCTCGCGCGCGGCGGGGTCCGGGGCCGCGGGGAGGCCGCCGGCGTCTACTACCTCAACGACACGCCGGCGCTCGCCGCGCAGCGGCTGGCGGAAGTCGCCGCCGAACTCCGCCGTGGCCTCACCCGCGAGGCGTTGCAGGTCATGCTGCCGCCGGGCTGCGCGCGCAATGCGCTCGACTGCGCGCTTTGGGAGCTCGAGGCCCGCGAGCGCGGCACCGAGGTGTGGGCACTGGCCGGCCTCCCTTCCGTGCGACCCCTGCTGACGACGGTTACACTCGGCGCCGAGGACCCTGCGGTGATGGCGTACGGTGCGCAGGCGCTCGGCTCGGTCCTGGCCATCAAGCTCAAGCTCACGGGCGAGGCGGATGTCGACATCGAACGGGTGCGTGCCGTCCGTGCGGTACGCCCCGACGTCTGGCTCGGCGTCGATGCCAATCAGGGCTACACCGCCGCGAGCATCGGCCCGCTGATTCCCGCGCTGGTGCAGGCCCGCGTCGCGCTGCTCGAGCAGCCCTTCCGGCGCGGCCAGGAGTCCGAGCTCGATGGCCTGCGGCTGCCGCTGCCGGTGGCGGCGGACGAGAGCTGCCTGCATCTCGGCGAGCTCGATGCGATCCAGGGGCGGTTCGACGTCGTCAACATCAAGCTCGACAAGTGCGGCGGACTGACCGAGGCACTCGCGATCGCCCGCGAGGCGGGCCGGCGCGGACTCAAGGTCATGGTCGGCAACATGCTGGGGACGAGCCTCTCCGTGGGGCCCGGGTTCGTCGTCGGCCAGCTATGCGACGTCGTCGACCTCGACGGGCCGCTGTTCATCGCCGCGGACCCGCCGCCGGTCGTGACCTACGTCGACGGCTATCTCGATTGCCCCCCCGAAGTGTGGGGCCCGCACGCGAACTGGCCGGGCAGTCACGCGGGCTGAGCATGGGCGGCCGCTGCGCGGTCGGCCGGATATTCGTGCCCCGACGCAGGAGCAACCGGATGTCACCGAAACAGACCTGGCGGGCAACGTGGCTCGTGGCAACGATGCTGACGGTGGCGCTCCCGACCGTCGCGGACGAGCGTCCGCCGGACGGCCGCGACATCGACATTCGCTGGGGAGTGCGCATCCCGCTGCGCGACGGCATTCACCTGAACGCGACGTTGTACACGCCGCGCGGCAAGGCCGCGTCTGGACCGTGCGTCATCACGATGACGCCGTACATCTCGCAGAGCTACCACGACCGCGGTACCTACTTCGCGGGCTACGGCTACTCGTTCCTGACGGTCGACGTGCGCGGGCGCGGCAATTCCGAGGGCACGTTCCGGCCGCTGATCCAGGAGGCGCACGACGCCTACGACGCGATTGAATGGCTCGCCGCGCAGCCGTACTGCGGCGCAAAGGTCGCCATGTGGGGCGGCTCCTATGCCGGCTACGACCAGTGGGCTGCCGCCAAGGAACGGCCGCCGCACCTGGCCACGATCGTGCCGGTGGCCTCGCCCTACGCGAGCGTCGACTTTCCGATGAACCACGGGATCTATTTCCCGTACCTGATCCAGTGGCTGACGCTCACCGGCGGCCGTGCGTCGCAGGAGCGCATCTTCGCCGACTGGCGCTTCTGGGCCTCGAAGTACCGCGACTGGTTCGAGTCCGGGGCCTCGTTCCGCAGCGTCGAGTCGCTGCTGGGCAGCCCGCCGGACATCTTCCGCGAGTGGCTCGCACACCCGCACGCGGACGAGTACTGGGACAGCTACAACCCGACCGCCGCGGAGTACGCCGCGCTCACGATCCCGGTGCTGACGATCACCGGCAGCCATGACGACGACCAGCCCGGTGCGCTGCGCCACTACCAGGAATACATGCGCAGCGCCTCGGCCGAGGGCCGGGCGCGGCACTTCCTGGTGATCGGTCCCTGGGATCACGCCGGTACGCGCACGCCGCGCGACGAAGTTGGTGGCCTCAAGTTCGGGCCGGCGAGCCTCGTGGATCTGCCGGGGCTGCATCGGGAGTGGTACGCGTGGACGATGCAGCGCGGTCCGCGGCCGACATTCCTGAAGAAGCCGGTGGCGTACTACGTCATGTTCGCCGATCGCTGGCGCTACGCCGACTCGCTGGCTGCCGTCACCGGCGAGTCACGGCCGTTCTACCTCGACTCGAAGGGATCGGCATCCGACGTGCTCGCTAGCGGCACGCTCGGCGCGGTCATGGGACGGGGTCAGCCGGATGTCTACAGCTACGACCCGCGCGACACGTCGGGCGCGGCCCTCGAGGCCGGCCTCGACCCGGAGAGCCTCATCGACCAGACGCTCGTCTACGCGCGCTCCGGCCACGAGCTCGTGTACCACTCGGCACCTTTCGAGCGTGACACCGAGGTGAGCGGATTCTTCCGGCTCCAAGCCTGGATCGCGATCGACCAGCCCGACACGGACTTCGCGGTGCGCATCTACGAGATCCGCCCGGACGGCAGTAGCCTGCCGCTGACCTCGCAGCTGCTACGCGCGCGCTATCGGACCAGCGAGCGCCGCCCGGAGCTGGTCACGACGCACGACCCGGTCGAGTACCGCTTCGAGAACTTCACGTTCGTCTCGCAGGAGATCAAGAAGGGCAGCCGGCTGCGTATCGTGCTCGGCGCGCCCGACTCGATCTACCTCGAGAAGAACTACAACGCGCCGGGAGTCGTGCTCGACCAGACGCGCCAGGACGCGCGGCCGGTCGGCGTGCGGCTCTTCCACGACGCGAAGCATCCGAGCGCGCTGTACGTGCCGTTCGGCGCGCCCGCGAACTGAGGCGGCGGGCGGTTCAGCGGCTGGTGGCGCGCGACCGGTAGATCCGCCAGCTGCCATAGGTCAGCACGGGGATCACGTACACCGCAATGAACATCCACGCGAGCGCCCGGTAGCCCCTCGCGATCAGCGCGACGAGGCCGAAGCGCGTGGCGACGAAGATCGCGAGGACCAGCAGGCCTGCCGAGAGCGCGAGGCGCGCGGTGGTCGACAGCGCGATTCCGCGCGCACCGAGCACGCCGGCGATGCGCTGGTTGACGGCGTGCACGCCGCCCGTCCCGCTCTCGAGCAGCGCCGCGAAGATCATGAGCTGGAAGAAGACGTGGAACAGCGGCACGCCGAGCCTGCCGAGCAGAAAGTCGGACGGCAGCGTTGCCGACGCGATCTCCGGGTAGTAGGCGGTCATGCAGATGAAGAACAGCACCGCCGGCAGCATGCCGAACGGGCCCGCCAACAGGCCGGCGATCACGGCGTCGCGCGAACTCGTCTGGTGGCGCAGCACGGACAGGATGGCCACCGCGCCGGCGACGTTGTAGCCGGCGTAGGTCAGGCCGCCCACCACCCAGCCGTCCGGATGCTGCGGCGCCGCGAAGCTGGCGACGACACGATCGCCCGAGCGCGTGAGCGCGAGCACCACGAAGATCGCGTAGACCGCGTACAGGAAGTACGTGACGTACTTGAACAGGCGCTCGACCGACTCGTTGCCGAAGGCGGCGACGAGCGCGATGCACGCGACCAGCCCGAGGGTGCCGGCGAGCGTCGGCCAGCCGAAGAGCGCATGGACGATCTCGCCGGCGGCCGCGCCGAACACCGAGAGCATGATGACGACCAGGCTCAGGTAGGCGATGTCGAACAGGAACGCCGCTGGGCCGAGCAGCTCGCGGAAGAACGCGCCGTAGTCGAAGGAGCGGGTCGCGCGCGCGAACAGGAACGTCACCATGCAGATGACGCTCCAGCACACCATCGAGAGCAGCATGCCGAGCACCCCTCCCAGGGGTCCGCTCGGCAGGAAGAACTCCGCCAGCTCGCGGCCGGTGGCGTAGCCGCCGCCGATCACGACTGCCTTGAACGCGAAGCCGGGAAGCAGGAGCCGCTGGAAGCGGGTCGGTGCGGCGGTGGCCACGGCGGTCAAGCGAAGGCCCGGGCGCGTGACCGGGCGAGGCTCACGGTCGCCACGTCCACTCCTTGCTGGACGCGCGGCAGCCGCCGCCCGCCGCGCCGGTCCAGGCGCGGCCGCGTACTGCATGGCCGCTCCACGCGCGCGTCGCCTCGCCGGCGCGCAGCGCCTGTGTGCCGTTGACCCAGACGTCATCGACGCCCGTCGCGAGCTGGTGCGGCTTCTCGTACGTGCTGTGGTCCTGCACGGTGGCTGGGTCGAATACCACCACGTCGGCGAAGTAGCCCGACTTCAGCAGGCCGCGGTCCGCGATCGAGAGGTTGCTGACCGGCAGCGACGTCAGCTTGCGGATCGCTTCCTCGAGCGGGATCACCTTCTCATCGCGCACATACTTCGCCAGCACGCGCGCGAAGTTGCCGTACGCGCGGGGATGCTCGCTCGACAGCAGGAACACGCCCTCCGGCGCGGGCGCGGCGGCGTCCGAACCGAAGCTCACCCACGGCAGGGCGACCTGGCGCCGGATGTTGTCCTCGGACATCAGGAAGTACGCGACGCCGACGCGCGTGCCGTCCTCGACGACCAGCTGCATCGCGGCTTCCTCGGGGCTGACGCCGCGCATCTTCGCGACCTCGGCAAGTGTCTTGCCGGTGAGCGGCTTGAGCGCCGGATTCTTGAAGGCCAGCAGCAGCATCCCGTCGGGGCCGGCACGCTGGCCGAGGTTCTCCCAGGTCGGATTCGGCGCGCGCATGTCCGCGACCACCCGGGCCCGTGTCGCCGGATCGCGCAGCCGCTCGACCCACTTGTCGAACCCGCCCTCCTGAACCCACGGCGGCATCGCCGCATCCAGGCCGGTGGCGCCAGCGGTGTAGACGTACATGTCGGCGCTGATGCGCACACCGGCGGCGCGCGCCGCCTCGACCTCGCGGACCGCCTGGTCGAGCTTGCCCCAGTTGGCCTGGCCCGCCACCTTGAGGTGATAGATCTCGGCCGGCGCCCCGGAGCCCTTTGCGATCGAGATCGTCTCCTGGATGGCCTCGATCAGGCGGTCGCCTTCGCTGCGCATGTGGGCGATGTACATGCCACCGCAGCGCGCTGATTCGGCTGCGAGCGCGGTCAGCTCGTCCGTCTTGGCATAGGTGAAGGGGTTGTAGATCAGCGCGGTCGTGACGCCGAGGGCGCCTTCCTCCATCGCCTGGTGCACGAGGCGGCGCATCTCGGCCAGCTGCTGCGCGTCCGGCTGGACATCGTTGTCGCCGAGCACGTACTCGCGCACGGTACCGGCGCCGACGAACGAGGCGATGTTCGGCGCGATGCCTCGATGCTCAAGCTTCGTCAGGTACTCGCCGAGCGTGGTCCAGTCGATGTCGAAGTGCAGGTCGGTCTCCATCCGCTGGAAGAACGACTTCATCGCCGGATTGAGCGGCCCCATCGACATCTCGCCCATGACCTCGAGTGTGACGCCCTGGCGCAGGTCGCTGAGGGCGCGGCCATCGACCAGCAGCGACTCCTCCGGGTGCGCGAGCATGTTCACGAATCCCGGCGCGACCGCGCGTCCGCGCGCGTCGTACTCCTGCTTGCCGTGGCCCGGCGCGTGCGGCCCGACATAGCTGATGCGATCGCCGTCGATCGCGACGTCGCCACGGAACGGTGGCTGGCCCGAGCCGTCGTAGATGAGCCCATTCCGGATCACGGTGTCGTGCGCCTTTCCGGCGGCTGCGAGCGCGCCCTGGCCCCAACCGGCGACGAGCGCGGCCGCGACGAGGCACAGACGGGAGGCGAGTTCACGGGTCTTCATGCAGTGCACTCCAGGTTCTGGGGCCGGGCCGCCGCGCGCGCACCGGTATACACCGGTTCGTTCCGCGGTGGGCGCGGCCGGCCGGTGGCGCCGGCGGGATCGCATTGACAGTTCCGCGTCCGCAACTATACTTCCTTTACGCAACAGTGTGCCTGATTAGAAAACTGACGAGGTCGCTGTGACGGGGCCGTGCGCCGGAAGCGCCACGGTCGGGGGTTCGCGATCCGCGGGGCGGCGGCCTCCGCGGCGCCGCCGGGGATGCCGCCGAAATTGACGTCGACACCATGAACGAGCAGGTCATCCGCTTCGCGTCACCCTTCGCCGTGTTCTTCGGCGACATCACTGACGAGATCTACGCGAAGACGGGGCTCGGCCTGGTCGAGTGGCGGCGTGAGGAATGTGCCGGCCAGCTCCGCTTGCCAGCGTGCACGGTGGATGCGGGTGTGCCGGACTTGACGGTCGCTGCCGCGCGGGCGGCGGGCGTGCGCACGGTGATCATCGGATCCGCGGCGGTCGGCGGGGGCATCCCGCCGAGCTGGGTCGCGAGCCTGTGCGAGGCTGCGCGCGCGGGCCTCGACATCGTTGCCGGCTTGCACGTGCGCCTCGCGAGCTTGCCGGGGCTTGCCGAGGCCGCCGCCGCCGGCAAGGCGCGCCTCATCGACGTACGCGTGCCTCCGTCCCGGCTGCCGGTGGGTACCGGGTTGCGGCGCAGCGGCCGGCGGCTGCTGACGGTCGGCACGGACTGTGCCTGCGGCAAGAAGTACACGGCGCTCGCGCTGGCGCGCGAGCTGCAGCAGCGCGGCATTCCGAGCTCGTTCCGGGCGACGGGGCAGACCGGCATCATGATCGCCGGCGAAGGCATTCCGATCGACGCGGTCGTCGCCGACTTCGTCACCGGCGCCGCCGAGGTTCTGTCGCCCGCGAATGACCCCGGACACTGGGACGTCATCGAGGGCCAGGGTGCGCTTTTCCATCCGGGATACTTGCAGGTCACGGTCGGACTCCTGGTCGGGTCGCAACCGGACGCCTTTGTCGTCTGCCACGACCCGCTGCGCCGCACGGTGAGCGGCTGGCCGGATTTCCCGCTGCCGACGATCGCCGCCGTGATCAAGCGCGCGACCGCGATCGGCTCCCTGACGAACCCCGCCATCCGCTGCGTCGGCATCTCGCTCAATACCTCGAAGGTCCCGCCGTCCGAACGCGCGGCCTTGCTGGCTCGCTTCGCCGCCGAGACCGGCCTGCCCTGCGTCGACCCGCTGAGCGGTGGCGTCGGCCCGGTCGTCGACCATCTGCTCGAGTCCGTGTCGGGCTAGCCCGGCGCGCGCGCCGTCAGTCGCGCCGGGCGCACGCCGACTGCTTCGAATTGCCTGCCGAACTCAAGGAGTACCCGGATGCCCGCCGCCACTGCCGGATCGCCCCTCCTGAACCGTCGCGAGGCGCTGTTGCTGACCGCCGCCGGTGCCCTTGCTGCCGGAACGGTTCGCGCGGCACCTGTCGCAGCACCAGTAAACAGGGCCTGGCAGGGCGTGGACGCCCAATGCCGGCAGCTGATCGCGGATCGCGTCACACCGGGGCTCTCGCTGTGCGTCCTGCGGGCCGGGAAGATCTCTTACTCGGCCGGATACGGGCTCGCCAACCTCGAGACCGAGACGCCGGTCGTGCCCGCCACCGTGTTCAAGATCGGCTCGATCAGCAAGCAGTTCACCGGGGCCGCCGTGGCCCTGCTCGCCGCCGAAGGCAAGCTGTCGCTCGACGACCGCCTGTCGCGGTACCTGCCGTTGTTTCCGCGCGCCCACGACATCACGCTGCGGCAGATGCTCACGCATACGTCCGGGCTCGGCAACTACACCGAGATGAACCCGCCCGAGGCCTTTCTGCAGGCGGCGCGCACCGACTACGACAACGCGCAGCTGTTCGCCGCCATGGCCGCGACGCGGCCGCTCTTCAAGTCCGAGCCTGGCACGGCCTGGGCCTACAGCAATACCGCGTACGTGCTGCTCGGCCTCATCGTGGAGCTCGTCGGCGAGGAGCCCTACGGCACGTTCTTCCGCCGCCGCCTGTTCGAGCCCGCGGGGCTCGCGGCGACCGCCGTGGACGATGCGGCGGAGGTGCTGCCGCACCGCGCGAGCGGCTATACGCCCAAGGAGGGCGCACCGTCGGGCTTCGCGAATGCCTCATTCATATCGATGACCTACCCGCACGGCGCGGGCGCACTGCGCTCGACAACCGAAGACCTCTGCCGTTGGCATGACGCACTGTTCGGCGGCAAGGTCGTGTCGGCCTCGAGCCTCGAGCAGATGACGACGCCGGCGCACCTGGCCGACGGCACGCTACCGCCGACACCCGAGGCGATGGCCGCAGTCCTCGGCGGCAAGGGCAAGCCGATGGAGTACGGCTTCGGACTCATGATGGGTGACTTCGAAGGACGTCGTTATTCGGAACATGACGGCGGCATCAATGGCTTCGTGTCCGCACTGCGGACGTTCCGCGCCGAGCGCGTGACGGTAGCGCTGCTGGTGAACACCGACGGCTTCCGCAAGCCGGAGATGGCGAAGACGCTGTTCGACGTTCGCGACGCGGCTGCACGGGTCGCGCTCGCCGGCTGATGCATTGATCGCTGCGAGGGCCATGTACATGACGACTCCGCAATCCCCCAAGAATCGTCCCGCCGACGCGCAGCGCCGGAGCCTGCTGCGGGGTGCCGGCGCCGCGGCCGGCCTGCTGCTGGCGCGGGGACCGATCGCCTGGGCGGCATCCGCCGGCTACTCGAAGCGCGCGATCGCGATCGTCGAGGCGGCCGGCACCATCGACATGCTGGCGCCGTTGTCGCTCAACGACGACGAGTTCGACCGCTGGGCGTATTCGGCGGACGGCATGACGGCCGCCGAGATCGCACGCTTCCACGACTCGCACATCAAGGTATTCCACCAGTCGGTCGGCCTCGGCGGTCCGGACGCCTACACTGATGCGCTCAACTACTTCGCGACCGTCAACGGCTTCATTGCCCGCTATGCCGACACGTTCTTCCGCGTCGGTCGGGTACGCGACCTCGAGCTCGCGCGCACGTCGGCCCGCATCGGCGTGATCCCCGGGCTGCAGAATTCCGAGCACTTCCGCACCGCGGAGGACGTGGCGGCGTTCTACAAGCTCGGCCAGCGCGTGTCGCTGCTGACCTACAACAGCCAGAACCGGCTCGGGTGCGGCTGCACCGAGCGTCACGACTGCGGCATCACCGACTTCGGCGCCGAGATCATCGCCAAGATGAACGAGGTCGGCATGCTGGTCGACGTCTCCCACTGCGGCGACATGACGACGCTCGAGGCCTTCGAGATCTCGAAGAAGCCGGTCGCGATCACGCACTCGAACTGCCGCGCGCTGCTCAACCACCCACGGCTCAAGACCGACGAGGCGATCCGCAAGATGGCCGCGACTGGCGGCGTGATGGGCATCACCGGCGTGCGCATGTTCGTGCGCGGCGAGGAGCCGACGACGATCGAGCACATCGTCGACCATGTCGATCACGTCGCGCGGCTGGTCGGCGTCGAGCACGTCGGCATCGGCTCGGATGCCGACCTGCTCGGCTACGACGCACTGCCGGCGGACCAGCGCAAGAAGCTGCAGTCCTACTACAAGGCGAGCTACGGCTTCCGCGAGAAGATCGACGTCGACGGCTTCAATCACCCGCGCAAGGTGTTCGACCTGACCGAGGCGCTGCTGCGGCGCGGCTACGGCGACGCCGACATCGGCGGGATCCTCGGGGGGAACTTCCGGCGACTGCTGTCTCAGGTGTGGGAGCACTAGCATGAAGACGCTGCTGCGCTTTGCCTTCCTCGCCTTCCTCGCCTGCCTCGCGGGACCTGCCTGCGCCGCGCGACCGCCGCTGGCGGACGCGGACGTCGACGCCGCCGTCGCCCGCGCCATGAAGACCTTCGCGATCCCGGGGGTCGCTGTCGGCATCGTCAAGGATGGCCGCCTCATCTACGCGCGTGGCTTCGGCGTGCGCCGGGTCGGAGAACCCGCCAAGGTCGATGCCGACACGCTGTTCGCAATCGGCTCCAACACCAAAGCGTTCACCACGGCCGCGCTCGCGATCCTCGCCGACGAAGGCAAGCTGCACTGGGACGACAAGGTCATCGACTTCCTGCCCGACTTCCGGCTCGCCGATCCGTGGGTGACCCGCGAGTTCACGATCCGCGACCTGCTGACGCACCGCAGCGGCCTGGGACTCGGCGCCGGCGACCTGCTGTTCGTGCCCCGCACCGACTTCAGCCGCGGCGAGATCGTGCGCGCGCTGCGGCACCTGAAGCCGGTCAGCAGCTTTCGCTCGGAGTTCGCCTACGACAACCTGCTGTACGGTGTCGCCGGAGAAGTCGTCGCAGCGGCCTCCGGCCGAAGCTGGGAGGACTTCGTGACCCAGCGCATCCTGCAGCCGCTCGGCATGCAGGCCTGCGGCGTCGCGAGCGACCGGCTGCCGAGCCGCGCCAACGTCGCCTCGCCGCACGTCGAGAGCCAGGGCGTGCCCGCCCCGGTGCCGCTGCTCGAGATCCCGGCGATCGCGCCCGCCGGCAGCATCCAGTGCAGCGTCAACGGTCTCGCGCACTGGGTCTCGATGCAGCTCGCCCATGGTCGCGTCGAGGGCGGTCCGCCGCTGTTCAGCGCTGCCACCGGCGAGGAGATGTGGACACCGCAGACCATTCTTCGCATCGGCGGCAAGCGTGCCGAGCTCACCCGCACGCATTTCGCGGCCTACGGTCTCGGCTGGGGCCTCGAGGATTTCAACGGCTACAAGCGGGTCTCGCACAATGGCGGGCTGCCCGGCATGGTCACGCACGTGGGCATGGTTCCGGAACTCAATCTCGGCGTCCTGGTGCTCACCAACGCCCAGGATGGCGCGGGACTAAGTGCGATCGCGCTGCAGATCATCGATGCCTACACCGGTGGCCCGAAGCGCGACTGGATCGCGCTGCTGGCGTCGGCGAAGTCCGAGCAGGAGGCGCAGATCCGGGCCGCGGACGCGGCGCGGGCGCCGCCGGCCGGCGCAGCCGGCGCCGGGCGTCCGCTCGATGACTATGCCGCCACCTACGACGACGCGTGGCGCGGTCCGGCGACGATCCGACGCGACGGCGAGCGACTGGTGCTGACGTTCAGCCATACCGACGGACTCACGGGCCCGCTCGAGCCCATCGGTCACGACCTCTTCATCGTCCGCTGGAACGACCGCTCGATCGAGGCGGATGCCTACGTGCACTTCAGCAGCGATTTCGCCGGTCACGTGGACGGCTTCACGATGCGCGCGGTCTCCGCGCTCACGGACTTCAGCTTCGACTTCCAGGATCTCGACTTCAAGCGGCGGGCGGAGGCGGGCGCGTCGAAGTGAACGCGACGCGGCATGGGCGGCCGTGATCCTGATCGGGATCACCGTCGCCGACGCGCGGCCGCGCGCACCGCGGCTGCCGCCATCAGCGGCGCGCACGCCCCGGGCGTCGGGTCGCCGGCTTGGCGGCATCCTCGACGCGGTCGAGGCTCTGCGCGAGCACCGGCTCCGGGGTCGAGCAGACGCACAGCACGCGCAGCGGCACGTTGCCGGTCGAGAGGTAGGCGTGCCCCATCGTGCTGTCGAAGTACACCGAGCCGCCTTCCTCGAGCACCAGCGGCTCGTAGAATTCCGTGTGCAGCTCCATCCTTCCCTCGAGCACGAAAGTGAACTCCTCGCCGTCGTGCTTCAGGAATCCATTCGATTCCGCCAGCGTTCGCGAGTGGATGAAGCCGATCATCGGCGTCATCTTCTTGCCGGCGAGCTCGGTGCAGAGGTAGCGGTAAGCCTGGGTTCCGACCGAGACGTCCCGGCCGGCGCCCGGCAGCGTGAAGGTGCGCCGCGCCATCGGCCGCGGGCCGCCGGGCGTGCTGTCGTGGGAAAACAACTCGGCGAGGTCGATCTGCAGGCCGCGGCAGAGCTGCAGCAGCTTCGAGTAGGTCAGCGACAGCTGGTCGTTCTCGACCCGGGACAGTGTCGACTTGGCGATGCCGGTCGCGACGCTCACGTCCGCGATCGACAGCCGGCGCTGAAATCGCAGCTGCCGCAGGCATGCGCCGAGGTTCGGGGAGGCGGATTCGCGGGGTGCGGCCGGCTCGGTGCGGCGGTTCGGCGCGGGGCGCCGGGTCGGGGCCTTCGATTTCATGGCGCCACGTTAGCGGCCGGCCGCCCGATTGGGAATGCATAGATGACGGGACGTTGACAGTTTCGTATACGCAACTATACTCCTGAACAGCAACTTTAGACCGGATTCCGGTGCGTCACATCCCAAGCGGGACTCACCGCGAGGGGCGGGCGCGACGATCACGAGACACCGGCGGCCCGGCTCGCGACGCGAGACGACCGGACGGCACTCTCGATAACTACATTAGGGGAGTAGGCGATGCGCAATCGTCGGTTCGGTATCAGAGCAGCCGTATTGGCCGTCCTCGCAGGCGGTGGCGTGGCGCAGGCGGATCCGGCCGGTGCGCCCGCCGGCACCTCGCTGGAAGATGTCGTCGTCACCGCGACCAAGCGCGCGGAGAAGCTCAAGGACGTCGCGATGGCGGTCACCGCCGTCACCGGCGACGATCTCCTGCGCCGCCAGGAGTCGAGCTTCGTCGACTTCGCCTCGCAGGTCCCCGGGCTGTCGCTGCAGGCCGAGGACGCCGGCACGATTCGCCTGATCATCCGCGGCGCGAACGTCGGCAGCGTCGGCTCGACGGTCGCCACCGTCGTTGACGACATCCCGTTCTCGATGTCGAGCGCGCAGGCGGACGGCGCGTACTTCAGCGCGAACGTCGACACCTACGACCTGCAGCGGGTCGAGGTGCTGCGCGGCCCGCAGGGCACCCTCTACGGTGCGACCGCCGAAGGCGGCCTGATCAAGTACGTCACCAACCCGCCCAATCTCACGAAGTACGAGGCCGACGTGCTGGTCGGCGGCGAGACCGTCGACGGCGGCTCCTCGATTGGCAAGGTGCGCGGTCTCGTGAACGTGCCGTTCTGGGACAACAAGGCGGCGATCCGCATCAGCGGCGTTCGCGAGGGCGTGGCGGGCTGGATCGACAATCCGCTCGTCGGCGAGAAGAACGTCAACAAGGGCGACAAGTACTCGCTGCGCGGCTCGTTGCTGGTACGCCCCAACGACTCGCTCAAGGTCCGCTTCACGTACTTCGACCAGGACCTCGAGGTCGGTGGCGACCAGACTACGCAGGTGGTCGGCGCGGCGCTCACGCCCACGACGCCGCCGGCGAACCAGTTCGACCAGATCGACGGCTACAACAATCCGCACCTCTGGCCCCACAAGATCGCGAATCACCAGACGTTCTATGCGTTGAACATCGAGGCCAATCTGCCCGGTGCGACGCTGATGTCGTCGACGAGCTACGGCAAGATCTCGAACCGCTTCACCTCGGAGCTCACCAGCACGAACGTTGCGCCGGGTGTCAGCTACGGCGATCTGTTCGCCGCGCTGGTCTACGGTCAGCCGACGGTGATCGCCGGACGGCAGAGCGAGTTCGTCCACAAGTTCAACCAGGAACTGCGCCTGTCGTCGAATCCGGGTTCGACCCTCGGCGGCCACGGCTTCGACTGGCAGGGCGGCCTCTACTTCACGCGCGAGGCGGTGGACCTCAACCAGTTCTACGACGCGCGCGATGCGGCGAATACGCAGACCGTCCTGCAGCCCGTGCTCGGTGGCGCGGACATCCCGGCCGACTACAAGGAGTGGGCGGTGTTCGCCGACTTCACGTACCACTTCACGTCGGTATTCGACGTCGAGTTCGGCGGCCGCCAGGCGGGGACCAAGCAGCATTCGCAGGTCGCGCTCGCCTGTTGCGTTCTCTATGGACCCGACACGACCTACCCGGTGTTCAATTCCTCGGAGACCAGCCACACCTGGTCGCTCGCGCCGCGCTGGCACGTGACCCCGGATGTCCTGCTGTACGCGCGCTACTCTACCGGCTACCGCCCGGGCGGCCCGAACCTGCCGACGCCCTCGCTGCCGAATCCGCCGAACCTGCTGCCGGATTCGACCCGCAACTACGAGGCGGGCTTCCGCGGCGACTTCCTGAACAAGAAGATCTCGGTGGACGTTTCGTACTTCCTCATCGACTGGAAGGACGTGCAGATCCTGAGCATCGTCAACACGCCGACCGGGCCGGTCGGCATCAACGGCAACTCGGGTTCCGCCCGCAGCCACGGCGTTGAGTTCAACTTCACGGTACGGCCGGTGACCGGGCTCTCGCTGCAGCTGCTCGGCGCGTACACCGATGCGAAGCTGACCTCCGATGCGCCTGGCCTGGGCGCCTTCGACGGCGACAAGTTGCCGTACGTCCCGGACGTCAACGCCACCTTCAACGTTGACTACACGTGGCGCGCCTTCGCGGGCTTCGATGCCAACGTCGGCGCCTCGTGGACGTACACGGGATCTGCGTACACCGGCTTCTCGCCTTCGGCCCCGGTCGAGCCGCACGTGAAGCTTCCGACCTACAACACGCTCAAGATCCAGGCCGGACTCGACAACGGGCACTGGAACGGGCAGGTGTACGCGGCGAACCTGACGAACGCCAAGGGCATCACCGACTACGCCAATAATGGCGGCGTGAACCAGACCGGCGGCGCCTCGTTCATCCAGCCGCGCACGATCGGCGTGCAGCTGGGCTACAAGTTCTGATGATCCGGCCGATGCCAGCTCCGTCCTCCTGAGGGGGACGGAGCTGGCAGGCGTCGGCAGGCCCCCGGGGGCGGCCGCCCACCCTGTGACGGCCGTCACAGTCCTCCCCCCGGCTCCCTCTATTAAGAGTCCTTCACGCACGCCGGCTCCTGTCGGCCGGTGCGACGGGCGGGCGTTACTCGATCCCAACGGGCACTGCCCGGGACCGAATCAACGCCCGTTTCCGACCAAACAACTGGGAGCACACATGAAGACCTTACTCACCCTGAGCAGCGCCGCGACCCTCCTGATCGCGACCAGCGCATTCGCCGTCGGACCCCGCACGGACGAGGTCACGCAGCGCGACGTGAACCAGCAGCAGCGCATCGAGCAGGGGCTGCAGAGCGGCCAGCTGAACACCAAGGAAGCCGGCCAGCTCGAGCGCGAGCAGTCGCGGATCGACCGCACCGAGGCGCGGGACCTCAAGGACGGCAAGCTGTCGGCCTCCGAGCAGGCGCAGATCAACCGCATGCAGAACAAGGCGAGCGCGGACATCTATCGCGACAAGCACAACGCCGCGACTGGCAATCCGAACTCGGCATCGTCGCAGCGCATGCAGGCGGACGTGCAGCGCAACGTGAACCAGCAGAAGCGGATCGAGCAGGGCGAGAAGTCGGGCACGCTGACGAATCGCGAGGCGGGTTCGCTCGAGCGCGGCCAGGCCCACGTCGACGCGAAGGAATCCCGCGCCGCCCGCAACGGCCACGTCTCCGCCGGCGAGCAGGCGGGAATCCAGAAGTCCGAGAACCGTCAGAGCAAGCGCATCTTCCGCAAGAAGCACAACCAGTAGCCTGAACGCCGGGCGGCGACCGACCGGTCGCCGCCCGGCACGCCGGCGTGGTCAGTTGATCGCGTAGGGCGCGTAGTGCCAGAGGTTGACGAAGAAGAGTGCCGCGATGCCGACGTAGTGGACGCGGCGCGACCGTACGGCGCTGAGCAGCAGCGGTAGCACGGCCAGCAGCAGCCACTCCGCCAGGAACTGACTGACCGCCGTCAGCGGGGCGCGGCGAATCACCCCGCCCAGGAAGTACACGCCGAGGACCAGGTAGATCAGCTGGAAGAGCGCGACCAGCGTCCAGAAGTAGCGGTGATTGCGCTCGTAGAACGCGCGCAGGTCGGGGTTCGCAGCGGGCTCGTCGGGCAGGCTCGCGGCGGCAATCAGGAACAGCACGAACATCTCCGCGACCATGCCGAGGTAGAAGAAGAATCCGCGTGTCGCGGCGACCTCGCGGATGCCCCAGAGATCGAACCACATGCCGACGGCCATCAGAGTGGCATAGAGCGCCGCGAGCAGCGCGAGGGGATCCCAGCGGATGAACCCGGGGTGCCGCAGCAGCCGGTGCAGGCTGTTCGCGACATCGGCGACCGCCAGGCCGATCAGCACGGAAAAAAGCCCGAGTGCGAACTCGAAAGCGCGGATTTCCGGCGTCATGGCGCAACCTCCGTGCCGCGACGCGGCGACCACGGGTCGCCGCCGGCGGTGCCCGAACTCTACACCCTCGCGGCGACGCCACCGGGCACAATGTCGCGTGCCGCGCCACTTCCGGCGTGCCTGCCATGGGAGGTCGTTGTCGTGTCGATCATCAGAAGCGCGCGTCTCTACCACTATCCGGCGAGCCGCAGCGCGCGCGTGCGCTGGGCGCTGCACGAGACCGTCGGCGACGACTTCCAGATCGAGGAAGTCGACCTGTACCAGGGCGCGCAGTACGGTCCGGAATTCCTGGCCCGCAACCCCAACCACAACGTCCCGGTCCTCGAGCTCACGCTCGCCGACGGCCGCGAGGTCCGGTTGCTCGAGAGTGCGGCGATGGTCGAGTTCCTGGTCGACGCGCATCCCGCGAGTGGCCTCGCACCGCCGGCCGGTGAAGGCTCACCGGCGCGCGCCGACTACCTGCAAATGCTGCATTTCGGCTCGACCTGGATGGACATGATGCTGTGGCAGGTACGCATCCATGAGCACGTGCTGCCGCTGGACGAGCGGGATGCACGGACGATCGCGCGCTACCGCGGCAAGTTCAGGGCCGAGGTCGAGCCGCAGCTCCTCGAGCGATTCGGACGGCTACCGTACGTTTGCGGCGAGTCGTTCTGCGGCGCGGACATCATCATCGGGCACAACGTCATGTGGGCGCGCGGTTACGGACTGTGCCAGGACGGGGCATTCCGCGCGTACCTGTCGCGGCTGTCGAAGCGCCCGGCGTTCCAGAAGGCGTTCGCCGACGCGGCGCGGTTCACCGCGGCGCCTCCGCCGGGCAGCGCACTGGCGGCGCGCTTCACCGGCTAGGGCGCGTCGCCCCGGTGCCGTCAGCGGCCGGGTGCCGAAGCCGACGCCGCGTAGATGTGGATCTCGAGCGCGCCGCTTGCCGTGCGCTCCTCGCGCCAGGCGAAGCCGTTGCGCTCGAGTACCCGGTACAGCGGCTGCGGACGGCGATTGAGCAGCAGCACGACCTCGTCGCCGGGCGTGAGGTCATCGAGCGCCGCCAGCGTCAGCTCAAAGGGCTGAGGCGGCTCGAGCTCGCGGGCATCGATGAGTCGGGGCATCGTATGCTCCTGGCCGGTGCGCGATTTCCGGGTTCGCGAAGGGAGTGTGCCCGAGGCCGGTTCGCGGTGCATTGACCGGCATCAAGGAGCCGTCGCAGCGCGTTAGAGTAGCCGCGAGACCGCCGCAGGCCACCAACCCCATGCCCACCACGCCCGTTCGGCCACCCGATCGTGCCGAACTCATCGCCCGCCTCGCGCTCTTCCAGGAGCTGACCCGCGCGCAGCTCGAAGACATCGTGCATGCTTCCCGCCCCGTCACCCTCGGGCGGGGCGCGCTGCTGTTCCAGAAGGGCGACCGGCCGGCGGGATTCTTCGTCGTCGTCAGCGGCCAGGTGAAGCTGGCCTTTCCGTCGTTGCACGGCGCCGAGAAGGTCGTCGAGATCCTCGGCCCGGGCCAGACGTTCGGCGAGGCCCTGATGTTCATGGAACGGCCTTACCCGGTCTTCGCGGAGGCGGTGACGGAGGCGATGCTGCTCGAGATTCCGCGCCAGCCCGTGAACGACCTGCTGTCGCGTGATCCGGCGTTCGCCCGCGCCATGCTCGCCGGGCTTGCCAAGCGGCTGCATGGGCTCATCCAGGATGTCGAGGACTACTCGACGCGCTCCGGTACCGAACGGTTGATCGGCTACCTGCTGCGACAGGCGGACGACGCCGCCGAGGGTCCGGTCGAGGTGATGCTGCCGAGTGCGAAGTCGCTGATCGCATCCCGGCTCAATCTCACCCCGGAGACGCTGTCGCGCGTGCTGCACGATCTCGCCGCCCGGGGTCTCGTCGAGGTGCGCGGCAAGCAGGTGCGCATTCTCGATCTGCAGCGACTCGCGGACGTCGGTCGCGACCGCGAGCGGGAGGATTGAGCGAGGCGGGCGGCACCTCTCGCGGTGCCGCCCGCTCTGCCCGCCGGCTAGTGGTCGGCGGAGACCGAGGCCTCCGCGGTGCCCGTGCCGCTGGCGCTCGCGGATGCCGCGGGCGTCGTCGAGGCATTCAGCCCGGCGCTGCCGGAGCCCGAACCTGCGGCCGAGACCGAGCGACCGCTCGACGCCGGGCCGTTGGCACCCGATGCCGTGGTGGTCGAAGGACTCGGGGCATTCGAGAACAGCGCGTTGCCGGCACCATTCGCCGAGCCCGTCACCTGTCGGCCATCCGCGGCACCCGCCGCCTGTCCCGCCAGCGTGCCGGTCCCGTTCAGCGTTCGGGCGCTCTGCGTGCCCGTCGCCTGCTGGGTCGCCGTGCCACTGTCCGTGGCCGCCCCCGTCGCGCGCTTCGCGCCGGGGTCCGACTTCGCCGCCGTCTTGCCCGCGCCGTCCGTCCGCTTGGCCCGCTCGCGGTGCGCGTCGACGTCGCCGGCCATCGTGCCGTCACCGCCAATCGAGCTGCTGCCGAGATGCGAGAGGCCGCCGCGACTGCCGGCGAGCGAGCCACCCAGCGAGCCCGCGCCCGACAGGCTGCCGAGCACGCCGGCCGTGGCGGCGCCACCCGCGAGCGACGCGGCGATCGCGAAGGACAATGTGACAGAATGCAGTTTCATGGGTCGTCCCTCAGTGTGTGGCGCGGAACAGCCGCGCCTTCTGAGAGGAAAACGCCCCGCGTCGCCGGTTTCTTCCCGGTTCCAGAATTATTTTTGGCCCGGTCGGGCGACCGCCGTCGAACCGACCAAGCCGTAGCCGTAGACGGGATCCCGGCCGGGCGCACCCAGATCGACCGCCTCGCGCACAAGCGCCGCGACCGCGGCCGCCGCGCACGCGGGATCGGGCTCGGCGCAGCGGCTCGCCAGCAGGCCGGCGACGATCGGCGCCGCGAATGAGGTGCCGCGCACCGTGACGTAGCCACCTCCGGGCCGCGCCGCGAGGAGTTCGGCGCCGGGCGCCGCGAAGGCGACGTGCGCGCCGCGGCTCGCCTCGAGCAACACGCGGTGGCGTGCATCGACGCCGGTGACGGCAATCACGCCGGGGTAGGCCGCGGGATAGAGCGCCGGCGCTGCCGGGCCGTCGTTGCCCACCGCGGCGACCAACAAGTGGCCGCGCGCGACGAGCCGCGCGACAACAGCCTCCAGCAGCGCGTTCCGTGGACCGACGAGGCTGACGCAGATCACGCCGACTCGCGCACCGACCAGCCAGTCGAGTGCGCGCGCGAGCGCGACGACGTTGCCGCCATCCGGCCGGCCGCAGAACACGTCCGCGGCGTAGAGGCGTGCGCCGGGCACGACGCCGTGGAACTCGCCGTCGCGACCGACGAGCAGCGAGGCGACGGCGGTACCGTGAGGGTCCGCGCTCGCGACGCCGCCGCAGCCCCAGGTGTCGACGGCGCGCGCGGCGAGCGCGGCGTGGTGGACATCGACACCGCTATCGATCATGCCGACCTGCGCCGAGGGGCGGCTGGCAGGATCGTCCGCGGCGCCGCTCGCAGCGGCATCGACGGCTGCGTCGCGACGGCCGGCGCCCAGGTAGAGGTGGTTGTAGTCATAGCTGCCCGCGCGATCCGTGCCGCGAAGCGCACCGAGCCCGTGCCGCAGGCTTCGTCCGGCCGGCGGGACGAGCACGACGATCTCGAGTCCGAGGCCCGGGAGCGGCTCGCGACGCAGGATCGAGAAGCCGGCGGCGAGTGCCGCCGCGGGCTCCGTCCCCGTGGCCGCGAGCAGCACGAGCTCGCCGCGCACGATCGGATTGCCCGACGGATCCTGCGCGAGCGTGCGCGACTCGCGGCGCAGCAGCTCCCGGATGCGGAGCGCGCGGGCGGCGCTGGCCGCGTCAGCGCTGGCGTCGTCCAGCGTCTCGGCCAGCGGACGCGTGAGCCCGCCGACCGGCGGCACGGCCGGGAGCGGCAGGCCCGGCAGGCGCACCTGCGCGTCGGCGCTGCCTGCGAGCAGCAGGCCCGCCAGCAGTCCGGTCGTGCGCGCCCGCCACGTCCTGGCTGCGCAGTTCCTCATCGGGTCCTCCTCGCGGTGACGCGTCGCGCGGTGCGCGCCGGATGCTAGCATGCGTCGCGCGCTCGGCCGCGCGGGGCCGCGATCGCGGCGACCCATGGAAGAAACGTCCGGTGCCAATCGTTTGATCCACGTGAGATGAGCGACGACCTGGCAGCCATTCGTACCGAGCTCGTGGCCCTGTTGCCACGGCTGCGGCGATTCGCCCGTGCGCTGACGCGCCACGCCGCGGATGCCGACGACGTGCTGCAGGCCGCGCTCGAGAAGGCCCTCGCCCGGATCGGTTCCTGGCAACCTGGCACGAGGCTCGACAGCTGGATGTTCACGATCGTCCGAAATACCTGGCTCGACGAGGTGCGCGCGCGCCGCCGCCGCGGCGAGGTCGACGTGCTCGACACCGCGCTTGCCACGGTGCCTGCCGCGGAGGGCAGCGTCGACGACACGCTTTCGGTGCAGCGCGCCATGGAGTCCCTGCCGGAAGAGCAGCGCTCGGCGCTGTTGCTTGTGCTGGTCGAAGGCCTGCCATACCGCGAGGCGGCGACGGTGCTCGACATCCCGATCGGAACGCTGACCAGCCGGCTCGCTCGCGGACGCGAGGCCCTGCAGCGGCTGCTCGGCGGACGGAGTGAGCCATGAGCGTCGATGAAGAGACCCTGATGCGCTACGTCGACGGCGAGCTCGACGCCGAGCAGCATGCGGCGCTGGCACGGCGGCTGGCGTCGGACCCGCCGCTCGCGGCGCGCATTGCGGCGCTCGAGCAGCAGCGCGACCGGCTGCAGCGTGCGTACGGCGCCGAGCTCTCGGAGCCGGTGCCGGCGGCGCTGCGTGCGGTGCTGGCGGCACCGGCACCGGCCGCGGCGGTTGCCGATCTCGCCCAGCGCCGAGCGCGGGGTGCCGCGCGCGCGCGCCGGTGGGCGGGGCGGGAATGGGCCGCCATGGCCGCGAGCCTGGCGCTCGGCGTGATCGCTGCGCAGCTCTGGAGCGCCGGGCGGGCGGGCCCGGAGCTGGCGCTCGGCGCCGGTGGCCTCGTGGCGCGCGGCCGCCTCGCGGCGGCGCTTTCCGAGCAGCTCTCCGGAGAAGGAGACGCGGGCTCCGGTGTGCGGATCGGTCTCAGCTACCGGGACCGCGCCGGCGCCTTCTGTCGCGCCTTCGTGCTGCAGGGCGCGAGGCCCGTCAGCGGCGCCGCCTGCCGCGTCGACGGATCGTGGCGGGTCGGGGTCGCGGTCGCCAGCCCTGCAGCCGGCGCCAGCGGGGAATTGCGCACCGCGGCGTCCGAGCTGGCGCCGGCGGTGCTGCGCGCCGTGAGCGACGACATCGACGGCGAACCGCTTGATGCATCCGCGGAGCGGGCGGGGCGAGCGGCCGGCTGGCAGGTTCCGGCGCGTTAGGCCCGCGCGACGAGGTCGATGCTGCGCCGCGATCCGGCGGCGTCCGCGCACGGCTGCCGCCCGCGCGGGCCGGGGTATATGCTCCCGCTGAACGTTCCATCGCAGCGACCTGTATCGCGGGAGGTCTCCATGCATACTGTCGCCGATCACTCCCTCACGCCGTCCCTGCACGTCGAGGTGCGCAAGATCCGCGCCCGGCGGCCCTTCGTGTGGCTCGGGCGGGCTGTCGTCGATCTTGCCAAGAGCTTCCGGGTGAGCGTCACGTACGGGCTCGCGATGACGCTGTTCGGGTGGATGCTGCTGACCGTTCTCGGCGCGCACCCGTACCTGATCGCGGCCTCGGTGACCGGCTTCCTGCTGGTCGCGCCGGTCATGGCCACCGGGCTGTGCGAGCTGTCGCGGCGGCTGCAGGAAGGTCTGCCGGCAGGCTTCGACGATTCGCTCGAGCCGCTCCGCCGCGAGGATCGCGCGCTGCTGGCTTACGGCGGAATCCTCGCGCTGGTCGCCGTGCTCTGGCTGCTCGTGTCGGAGGTGCTGCTGAGCGGCGTGCTGCGATTGCCGGCACCGAGCCTGACGAACGCGTTCTACCTAGGCGTGGCGCAGGACCTGACGCGGGAGCGGATCGTCGCCTACGTCGCGACCGGTGGCCTCCTCGCGCTCGCCGTGTTCTGCATGTCGGTCGTCACGGTGCCGTTGATCATCTCGCGGCATGCGCGCGCCGGCGAGGCGATCCGCACGAGCCTCGCGGTGATCCGCCGCAATCCGCTGCCGATGGCGATCTGGGCCGCGATGATCGTCGTGCTGACCGCTGCGGGCTTCGCGACCCTGCTGTGCGGGATGATCCTGGTGATCCCGCTGCTCGGTCACGCGACCTGGCGGGCGTACCGCGACCTGATCGCGAGCTGATTGCGCGGGCGCCGGCGAGGCGTCGCTTGGGTCAGCGACCCTTGCCGGGCGCCGGCGGCGGACCCGTCCGCACGGTGCGGCTCGGTGCCGGCGGACGCGGCGGCGTGCGTCGCGGCACGCTGACCTCGGCGACCGCTCGCGGCGCGTCGGCGGGTCGCACGTCCAGCGATACGAGGCAGCGGCGCACGTCGCCCGGCGGCAGTGCGCCGACGTGGACCACCTGGCGGGCGAGCTGCGCCCCGCGCGCGTCGTACAGCGCGACCACGAGGTCGTATTCCCAGACCCCGCCGCCCGTCTCGTTGGCGACCGTTCCCTCGAGCCGGAACACTGCCTCTGACTGCCGCCCGGCCTGGCTCGCAGCGCCAAAGCGCAGGTGATGCTGGCACTGCGGGCAGACGTCCGCGCTGTCGAGGATGGTCGCCTTGCAGTGCGGGCAGGTGCGCGTCCGGCCGGGCTCGCCGGCGCGGGCGGCGCTCATCCGCCTGGTTCCACCCGCAGCGGGGTCGCGCTGCGACCGGCCGGCGCCTCTTCCCAGCCGAACTCGACCTGGCCACGCATTCGCGAGCCGCCGGCCACGACCAGCGAGGCCGCCTTCAGGTCGCCGGTGAGAACGGCGGTCTTCTGCAGCTCGACCCGCTCGGCGCCGTCGATATTGCCGTCGAGCGTGCCGGCGACCACGACCTGCTTCGCACGCACCTGGCCCGAGACCTGGGCGCCGCGCTCGATCGTGAGATTGCCCTGCACGTTCACGTCGCCCTTGAAGCGACCGGCGATGCGCACGTGACCCACGCCTTCAATCTTGCCGTCGAGCGTGAGCTGCGGGCCGATCACCGACTCGGTCGCATCTTCGCGCGGCTCGGACGCAGCCGGCGCGGCGGAGGGACGCGGCTCGGCGGGTTCAGGCCGGGCCAATGTGCGTGGCGGTGGCGTCACTTCCGGCTTCTCGGCCGCGCGTGGCGGACTCTCGCCAATCTTCGCCGGTTCGCGCGGGGCAGGTGCCGGGCCGCTGGTCGTGGGTCCGGTCTCGCGCGGGTTGCCGGGAACCATGTCTCTGAAGAACGCCATGTGTCGCCTCCGTCGGACGGTCGAGGGAGGAGCGAAGATAGACCGCGCGCCCGGCGCGAGGGCGACGAAATGCGTCGCCGATCGGTGACAACCGCGGCGCTTCGCGCGCGGGCGCGCCACGCGGCCCGCGCATCGCGTCGTCAGAGCGCGCCCGGCTCGGCGCCTGGCGACGAATCCGCGGTGTCGTGGACGGCGTGCGGCGAATCGCGGTCGGGCGATTCCGAGGCGCGTTCCTCGCTGTCGTGCTGGTCCCGCGCCGCCAGAAACTCCTCGATCGACGCCAGCAGGTTGTCGACGAGGGCGTGTGCGTCATCCGGTCGCTTGCGCTTCAGCGGCATTGTTCATCTCCGGTTCAGGTTCATGAAGAAGCGGGGGGTTCGTGACGGCGCCCTGCGGCAGCCGCCATCGCCCCGGCGGCCGCAGGCTTCAGCGAGCCGCGGGCGGTTCGTCCGCCGGTTTGCGCCTGCGATCGCGTCGTACCGCCGGCTTTGCCCCGGCGCGCCGGCTGGCCGTGTCGGCAACGCGCCGACCGATCGGTGAGCCGAGACCAGTGCAGGCATCCCAGCCGACGGTGGCCGCGAAGTCGCCGTTGTCACCACGCGTGACGTCGTGAAACACCTCGCGGTGCGAATAGAGCAGTGGATTCAGGTAGCCAAGCTTCGTCGTCGCGCCGCTGTTGATCCGGGCGACGAGCCCGGCCCAGAGCGGCGCGACGGCGCTCGTCCCGCCGACCACGGCGTCGTAGCCATCGACCCGCACGTCGTAGCCGGTGAGCGGATCGGCATCGGCCGCGACGTCCGGCACGCCGCGCATCGCGAGCGCCACGCGCTGCCCGTCCCGCACCACGCTGAGGCCTCGTTGCCACTGTGGCACGGGAAACACGTGGCTGATGCCGCCGCCACCCGCGCCCCGTGCCGGCCGGTCGTTCCACACCGTCTCGCTTGCGATCGCACCATCGCGCGCGATCAGCGTGGTGCCGCCGCAGGCGAGCACGTGCGGACTGGACGCCGGGAAGTCGACGTGGTCCTTGCCATCGGCGAGCCCGTCGCTGGAGCCGCTGTCGCCGGCGGCGACGACGACCGACACGCCGAGCACGGCCGCGTCCTGGAACGCCGCGTCCAACGCGCGCAGCGCCTGGCCGCTCCAGCTCTCCTCGGCGGCGCCCCAGCTGATCGACAGCACGCTCGGGTGCAGCTGGCGGTCGTGGATCGCCGTCGTCACCGCGTTGACGAAGCCGGCCTCGGTATTCGGCGCAAAGTAGACGCCGATCCGGGATTTTGGCGCGAGACTGCCGATGATTTCTATGTCGAGCATTACCTCACCATCGGGCCCGTTGGGATCGCCGGTGGCGTGGTTGGCGGCATGGTCGACCGAGACCGGAATGACGGTCGGGATCGGCAAGTGCTGCTTCGCGAAGTAGTGCGCCAGGTCGACCAGGTGGTAGCCGCCGCCAAGTTCGACGATCGCGACGCACTCGCCGCTGCCGTCGCCGTCAGGGAATCCGTACAGTGCGGCGACCTCGGTGGGCGCGTAGGACGGCCGGGTCTGTTCGCTTGGCGGTCGCAGCCTGAAGTGCGGACGCGCGTGCGGCCGGTCGTCCAGTCCGAGCACGGCTTCCACCGAGCCGATCACCGTCGTCGGCAGCAGGATGCCGCCGATGTGGCCGCGATAGCGCCAGCCGGGATGGTGAAACTCGCGCAACTCGACGCCGAACGCCGCGTTGGCGCTGCCGATGGAGCCGGCGAGCCTCATCGTGCGTCGGGCGCGATCGACCTGCATGATCGAAAGCCCGTGGGCGCGGGCAAAGTCCGTCACGGCGTCGATGTCCCGCAGCGAGGCGCCATGCAGCTCGGTGAAACGCTCGCGCGTCATCGACGGATAGTGCCGCTGGCCACCGGCGAGTCGGTCGAGGGCGTCGTTCAGCCACTCGCCGCGCGGCCGGCAGAGGATCACGCTGATCTCGATCGGATCGTCGGCCGGGCACGCGGCAGCGGCGCGGGCGCCGGCAAGAGGAGCGCGATCACTGCCGTCGAGTCGTTGTCGCAGCATGGGCCTCTCCTGGGTTCGCGGATGAGGGCGCTGGCGGAGCCGCGTTCACGCGCGGCGGCCCGGCGCACCAGCCGGGTCGCGCCCTGAAACGCGACCCGAGCCGATGGCCCTGGCCACGGCTCGGGATTAGAGGCGGCCTTCGCGCGGAGGTTCCGCCGCCACGGTGACGAGTGCAAGATGCAAAAGCGATAATTAACCTTCGACGCTGCGGACGCGCGTCGGCGCGCGGCGACAGCGGATCCGTCTGCCGCGAAGCCGCAATTTCATGACAGCATCATGGCGAGCGGCGCCGGCGTTCGTCGCAGACGCCCGGCGTTCGGTCGCGGCACCGCTTGCGCGGCCGGCCGCACGCCCGGAGAGTCGGTGCGCGGCCCACACGGGAACCGAGCAGGAGCGAGCGAATGACGACGGAAGATGCGAACCAGGGTCTGCGCGCGGAACGCATGCGCGCCTCGCCGCTCTGGAACGGCAACGGCTTCGCGAACGTGCACCCGGTGATGGCAGGACTTCGCGACCGCTCCGTGCCGGCGCCGACGCTCAGCGAGTTCCTGCGGGTCCGCGGCCGTCGCTATCCCGACGCACCACTGCCGGCGGTGGACCCCCGGGACGGCTGGCGGCGCGCCGCCGGCGGGGTACGCGCCACCTGGCTGGGCCACTCGACGGTGCTCGTCGAGATCGACGGCGTGCGCGTCCTGACGGACCCCGTCTGGGGCCCGCGCGCCTCGCCGACGCGCTGGCTCGGGCCCAAGCGGTTCCAGCCGGTGCCCGTGCACCTGCGCGACGTGCCGCGCCCGGACGTCATCGCGATCTCGCACGACCACTACGATCACCTCGACTACCCGACCATCCGCGCGCTGCGGCGCACGACGGTGCCATTCGTGGTCCCGCTCGGCGTCGGACGCCACCTGGAGCGCTGGGGCGTCGATCCGCGCCGCATCACGGAGCTCGACTGGTGGGAGACCTACCGCGTGCCCGGCGGCGAGCTCGAGATCATCGCCACGCCCTCGCAGCACTTCTCCGGACGCTCGCTGACCGATCGCAATGCGACGCTCTGGACCTCGTTCGTGTTTCGCGGGCCGCGCCACCGGGTGTTCTTCAGCGGGGACACGGGCTTGACGAGCGAGTACGCGACGATTCGCGAGCGGCTCGGGCCGTTCGACCTCGTGATGCTCGAGATCGGCGCGTTCCACCCGTCCTGGGGCGACATCCACCTCGGTCCGGACAACGCGCTCGCGGCCCACGCGCTGCTCGGTGGCGGCACGCTGCTGCCCGTCCACTGGGGCACGTTCGCGCTCGCCATGCACGACTGGGACGAGCCGATCGAGCGCCTCGTGCGCCAGGCGGAGTCGCGCGGCGCGGCGCTGCTGCTGCCGCGCATCGGCGAGCCGCTCGAGCCCGCCCAGGCGGGCGAGCAGGGGAGCTGGTGGCGCGGCACCTACCCCAGCGCACCGCTGCCGGACGTCGACGGCGAAGCGGGGGAGCCGCCGGCCCTGCCCTGGCCGGTCGACTGACGACGGCGAGTCAGTGCGCGACGCGGCGCACGCGGCGGACTGCGGCACGCGCATGCGGCGTCCAGGCGCGGAGCCGCCATCGGCCGAGCATCACGAGGCCGCGCAGCCATTCGTCGGCCGCGTAAGCGATCCAGATCCCCGCGAGGCCGAGGCCGCACCCGACGCCCAGCAGCCAGGCGCCGCCCGCCATGACCACGAGCATCGACAGCACGCCGGCCGCGACCGGAAAGCGCGCGTCGCCCGCCGCCCGCAGCGCGTTGATGACGACGAGATTGAAGAGCCGGCCCGGCTCGAGCACGACCGAGATCCAGAGGAGCGTCTGTGCCGCACGGCGCACGCCGGGGTCGTCGGTGAAGAGCGCGAGCACCCATGGCGCGGCGAGCGCGCCCGTGAGCGCGGTGCCGGTCGCGATGGCGAGTCCCCACGCGAGGCTGCGGCGCACGGTCGCATCCGCGGCGCGCAACCGGCCGGCGCCGACGTGGCGGCCTACCAGGATCTCGGTCGCAAGCCCGATCGCTAGGCCCGGCAGCACGATCAGGTACGTCAGCTGCATCGCGTAGGCGTGCGTGGCGAGCGCCGGGGTTCCCATCCGTGCCACGATGGCGAACGTCGCGAGCAGCGCGAGGCGGTATGCGATGCCCTCGCCGGCGCCCGGCAGGCCGATGTGCAGCACCGGCCGCAGTCGCTCGGCATGCCACTGCCACCAGTCGCGTGGCCGGGTGCGCAGTGCCAGGCGGCGTCGCCAGAGGCGCAGGTACAGCGCGATGCCGGCGGTGCGCGCCGCCAGCATCGCGAGCGCGTAGCCGGGCAGGCCGAAGCCCGGCAGCCCGCCTGCGCCGTACATGAGCGGCACGCACAGCGCGAGATGGATCGCGTGCATCGCGAGGATCGTCCGGACGACGTCGCGGGCGCGCAGGTGCGCGCGCAGCACGGCGGCGAGACTCACGTTGAGCGCGTCGAGGCCGAGCGCGAGACCGAGCACCTGCAGGTACGGGCGTGCGAGCGGCAGAACGTCCGGCGGCGCACTCAGCAGCCCGAGCAGTGCGCCGGCACCCAGGGCTACCAGCGATGCGGTGACGAACCCAACCCAGCCGCTCGCGCCTAGCGCGGCGCGGGCGGTGGCGTCCGCCTGGGTTCGGTTGCCGGCGCCGAGCTCCTGGGTGATCGCGACGCTGACGCCAAGGCTCACGATGCGCAGCAGCAGGAAGAACGTCGCCTGGACGTTGTTGGCGAGCGCGAACGCGCCGGAAGCCGCTGCCGACATCCGCGCCGCGAGCGCGAGGCCGACGACACCGACGGCCATGCCGAGCAGCAGCTCTATGAACAGCGGCCACGCGAGGCCGAACAGGGCCGCCCGCTCGCTCGCCGCGTCTGCCACCGGCCGCCCGCCCGCCTGCATGGCTGCGGCCACCGCCGTGTCAGCTCGCTCGCCGCACGCCGCTCATCGGCCGGGGTGCGGCATCACGGGTGCGCGGTCGCCTGCTGCTCGCGATATGCCTTCCACGCCTCGTCGATCAGGTAGGCGTGGATGTCGTCGACGTCCTGCTCGGAGAGCAGGTCGTCGAAGCCCTCCATGCCGGTCGGCGCCACGAGACCCTTGAGCACGATGTCCTTGAAGGCGGCGTGCAGCCCCGCGTTCAGGCGCCGCAGGTCGGGCGTGACGCTCGGCCCGAACGCGTGGCAGCGCGAGCACTCCTCGATGAACTTGATCTCGCCGGCGCGGATGCTCGCTTCGCCGGCATGCTGCTCGGGCGGCTGCTCGAAGCGAACGGGCGGCAGTGCCGGCGGCAGCGGCACCGCCGGTCCATCGAGCTTGAAGGCGATGATCCGGTTGACGTTCTCGTAGCGCGACGCTGCGCTCGACTCCGGTGCCGGCCCGACTGTGATCGCGGCGCCGCCGTAGCCTGCCTGCACGGCGACGTACTGTTCGCCGCGAACGGTGTAGGTCATCGGCGCCGCCATCAGGTGGCTGCCGGTCGCGATGCGCTTCAGCACCCGACCGCTGTCGGCCGCGTAGATCCACAGCTCGCCGCTGCCACGTCCCTGGAACACGAGATTGCCGGCGGTGCTCATGATGCCGCCGTCGTAGCCGCGCATGCCCGAGGAGGTCTCGTGTTCCCACACGACCTTGCCGGCGACCGGGTCCCAGGCGCGGATCAGCTCGCGGACCAGCTTCTCCTTGCGCTCGGCTTTCAGCGAGTCGAGCGGCGGCAGCGGGCCATAGAGGCGCTTCAGATCCTCGGGGTTGTAGGTCTCGTCCGGCATGATGCCGTTGACCGTGAAGAAGCCGTCGAGGAACTTCACCGTGCCGCCATTGGCCGCCATGTCGACCCAGATGTTCGGCACGTCGATCACCGGGATGTAGGTCAGCCGGCTCGCGCGGCTGTAGGACATCGGCATCCAGGTGTGGCCGCCGGCCCAGGACGGATAGATGTTCCGCGGTCCCTGCGTCCAGTCGGCGTTCGCGGCGACGAGCGGGCGCCCGGTCTTGAGGTCGACCCCGGTGGCCCAGTTGACGTAGGTGTAACTGTTCGCCGAGAGCAGCTCGCCGGTCTTGTGGTCGAGCACGTAGTAGAAGCCGTTCTTGGACGCCTGCATCAGCACCCGGCGCGGCTGGCCGCCGACGCTGAGGTCGGTGAGGATGAGCTTCTGCACCGCGTCGTAGTCGTACTGGTCGTGGGGCGTCGTCTGGTAGTACCAGGCGAGGCGTCCGGTCGCGGCGTGCAGGGCCACGATGCTCGCCGTATAGAGCGCATCGAAGCGCGAGGGCCCGACCTGGCGCAGGTCGTACGGCGCGGCATTCGCCGTGCCGAAGTACACCAGGTCAGCCGCCGGGTCATAGGCGAAGCCGTCCCAGGCCGTGCCGCCGCCCTGGAACACGGCGCTGCGTCCGGCGGGCCAGGTCCGGTCGGCGGCGGCGAGATCCGGGTGCTCGTACGGTCGGCCGGGTGCCGGCGGCACGGTGTAGAACCGCCAGCGCAGGCGACCCGTTGTGAGGTCGTAACCCGAGACATAGCCGCGCACGCCGGCCTTGCCCATGTCCGAGCCGCTGTTGCCGATCACGACCACGCGGCCGGCGATCTGCGGCGCGCCGGTGCTCGAGTACGGCAGCGAGTGATCGGCGATCGTGTCGACGATCCAGCGCGCCTCGCCGGTGCGGGCATCCAGCGAGTGCAGCCGGCCGTCGACGGAGGCCACGTAGACCTTGCCCTGCCAGACGGCGACGCCGCGGTTGACGAGGTCGCAGCACGGGTTGCGCGCCGCCCGGTAGTTCGCCTGCGGATCGTATCGCCACAGCTCGCGGCCCGAAGCTGCGTCGAGCGCGTAGACGTACCCCCAGGTGCCGGAGGTGTACATGACACCGTCGACGACGATCGGTGTCGCCTCCTGTCCGCGGCGCGGCGTGCCGAGGTCGTAGGACCACGCGTAGCCGAGGCGTTCGACGTTGCTTGTGTCGATCTGCCGCAGCGGCGAGTAGTAGGTCCCGTCGCGGTCGCGTCCGCCGGTGAACCAGTTGCCGGGCTCGGCGTCGACGGCGGCGAGGCGCGCCGCGTCGACGCGCCCGGGCGCCGGCGAGGTCGTTCCAGCCGCGGCGGCGAGCGCGAGCCACGCCGGCGCCAGCAGCAGCGGCGCGATCAGAGGCAGTCGGCGACGTCGGATCATGCGATCGGCTCCCGCAGTGTTCGGCCGGAGCTGGTCGCCCGCGGACCCGGTGGCGCCCGAGACGGCGCCACAGGCGGGGATTGTACCGGGAGTGGGCGCCGGCGCCGCTCAGCCGGGCCGGTAGCGTTCGCGAAATCGCGCCCGGATCGTCGCGAGCTCGGCGCGGATACCGGCCTCGAGCGGCTCGGGTGCATGCCCAAGCAGTCGCCCGAGATCCTCGTCGATGCGCTCACGAAGCGTACGGTCCGGTGCGAGGCCCGAGCTCAGCGGGATGTGCGGTCCCAGGTAGCGGGCGCCCCAGAGCTGCTCGCGGCAGTGGGCGGCGGTGTGCGGCTGCGCGAGGTAGTTGCCACGTGGGCCGACCCGCCGGGCGAGATCGAGTGCGATCGTGTCCTCGGAGACCTCGATGCCCTGCCACATGCTGCGCAGGAGCCCGGCGAGCTCGTCACACAGGCAGAGCGCGTGCAGCGAGTAGGTGATGCCCTCGTCGAGCGACCCGAGGTAGTCGAGCGTCGCCGGCCGCGTGAAGAACGCCTGCATCATGCCGGCGGTGAGCTCCCAGACCGCGTCCTGGTCGAAGCGCCGGGCAACCGAGTGGCCGCCGAGGCCGGTAAACGAGGGGATGCCGAGCCGGCGCCGCACCTGGTGCGCGGCGGCGTCCGCGAGCGAAGCGTGACCGAAGTTGCCGATGCCGCCGGTGGCCGGCTCCATGAAGCAGATGTCGGAGCTGCCGATCACGAAGGCGCCGCGACGGGCCAGCTGGCCGAGCACCATGCCGGCGAAGTCGGTCGCGAGGCTGTTGACCATGCAGCCGGCCATGGTAATCGGCGTCGAGGCGCCGCCGATCGGCAGCGTGCCGACACTCACCGGGACGCCGGCGCGCGCGCCGGCGATCACCTGATCGATGTGCGTGCGCCAGTAGTTGAGCGGCAGCGGCGTCACGATCTGCAGGAAGTAGGGCTTCTCGGCGAGTGCGGCGCGCGAGCCGCGCACGGCCGCGGCCATCTCGATGGCGACCTCGAAGGATTCGGCGTTCTCGCACAGGTACTCAAGCGGCTTGGTCGTGTTCTCGAGGAGCACCGCGAACTCGCCGATCTCGCCGTGGATATCCGAGTTCGGGACGTCCTTGCACGCCACACAGACGGCGTCGATGTTCGGCAGTGCGTCTGCGACCCGCGCGATGGTGGCCAGGTCCTCGGCGGTGCTCGGGCGCGACTCGCCGCTGTCGCGATCGTAGACCTTGATACAGGTCATCCCCGGGATGAACCAGGTGTGCGCGGCGTCGATCTCGAGGCAGGCCGTGCCGGACCGGTTCCAGAGGCGCGTGCCCTTCGCGACCGACGCCAGGGTGTCGCGCACCACGGCGGGCGGGAAGCGCACCACGCCGTCGTCGGCGACTTCGCACCCGGCTGCCCGGAACAGGTCGATGGCCTCGGTGCCGGTCTCGAACGCGCAGCCCACGTCCTGGAGCAGCGTGATCGCCGAGCTGATCACGAGGTCGACCGCGTGTGGCGCGAGCGGCTCGTAGGGCGATGTCGGGCCCGCATGCCGCCCCCGATCGACCACGGCCGGCGGAGGCGGCGGGGGGCGGGGGCGGCGGCCGCGGTGGGATTCGGGGCGCATCGGCGACCCTCCGACGTGAGAGCGAACTATATGCTTATATAAGTTTACTATATGGACGTATAACGAGCATTTCGAAATGCGACCGGCTCCGCGGTCGCGCCGGAGGGCACCGATGGCGACCGATCCGCGCTACGCGCCGCTTTTCGAGCCGCTCCGCCTCGGGCCGGTGACCGCGCCGAACCGCTTCTACCAGGTACCGCACTGCACCGGCATGGGCCACGCTCTGCCGCGGACGCTCGCTGCGATGCGCGGCATGAAAGCCGAGGGCGGCTGGGGCGTGGTCTGCACCGAGTACTGCTCGATCCACCCGACCTCGGACGACGCGCCGTACCCATTCGCGGCGAACTGGGACGACGGCGACCTCGCGAACCTGGCGGCGATGGCCGATGCCGTCCACGCGCACGGTGCGCTCGCGGGGATCGAGCTTTGGCACGGCGGCTCGTACGTGGCGAACCTGGCCTCGCGGGTGCCCGCGATCGGGGTCCGCTCGATGCCGGGCCGCACCGACCCGTTCCAGTCGCAGCGGATGGACCGGGCCGACATCCGGCGCTTCCGTCGCTGGCACCGCGACGCTGCCCTGCGGGCGCGTGCCGCCGGATTCGACGTCGTCTACGTCTACCCGACGCACGGCTATCTCGTCTGGGAATTCCTGTCGCGCAGCCTCAACGATCGCGGCGACGAATACGGCGGCTCGCTCGAGAATCGCGCACGCCTCTTCCGCGAGCTGCTCGAGGAGACCCGCGATGCTGTCGGCGACCGCTGCGCGATCGCGACGCGCTTCAGCGCGAACGGCCACGGCGACCAACACCTCGGGCTCGACGAGACGCGCGACCTGATGGCCATGCTCGGCGAGCTGCCGGACCTCTGGGACCTGGTGCTGGCCGACTACGACGAGGAAATGGGCTCGTCGCGCTTCGTGCCGGAGGCGGCGCTCGAGGACCGGATCCGCGACATCCGCTCGCTGACCCGCCGGCCGGTGGTCGGCGTCGGGCGCTTTACCTCGCCGGACACGATGCTGCGCCAGCTGCGCAGTGGCGTGCTCGACTTCGTCGGTGCCGCGCGCCCCTCGATCGCGGATCCATTCCTGCCGCAGAAGATCCGCGACGGCCGGGTCGAGGATATCCGCGAGTGCATCGGCTGCAACATTTGCTACGCGCACAATTTCCGGGGCGTCGCGTTGCGCTGCACCCAGAACCCGACGATGGGCGAGGAGTGGCGCAGCGGCTGGCACCCTGAGCGCGTGCCCGCGGGGCGTGGACGGGTACTCGTCGTCGGCGCGGGACCTGCCGGCCTGGAGGCCGCGCACGTCCTGGGCAAGCGTGGCTTCGAGGTCGCGCTCGCGGAGGCCGGCGACGCCGCCGGCGGGCGCGTGACGCGCGAGAGCCGGCTGCCGGGACTCGCGGAGTGGGCGCGCGTGCGGGACTACCGGCTGGGGCAGCTGCAGCGCCTGCCCGGCGTCACGCTCTATCTCGGCAACCGGCTGAACGCGGCGGACGTGCGGGAGTTCGGCGCCGACCACGTGCTGATCGCCACCGGCGCCCGCTGGCGCCGGGACGGCCTTGGCCGCTGGCATGCGCGGCCGATCGAGCGCCTCACGGGTACGGTGCTGACGCCGGACGACGTGATGGACGGCGTCCGCCCCTCCGGTCGGGTGGTGGTGTTCGACGACGACCACTATTACATGGGTCCGGTGCTGGCCCTGCTCCTCGCCCGGCAGGGGGCGGAGGTGTGCTACGTCACCACCGAGGGCAAGGCCGGGGACTGGAGCCAGTACACGGCCGAGCAGCCCCGGACGCAGCGCGAGCTGCTCGAGGCCGGCGTCGAGATCGTCGTCAACCGCGCCCTCGAGGGCTTCGACGGTCGGGTGGCGCGGCTCGGCTGCGTCTACAGCGGGCGCGAGCTCGAGTGCGAGGCGGCGGCGGTCGTGCTCGTGACCTCGCGGGAACCGGACGACGCGCTGTTCCGCGAGCTCGTGGGTCACGAGGGCGAGGAGGACGGCAGCCGGATCACCCGCGTCGGCGATTGCCGGCAGCCGGCCATCATCGCCGCGGCCGTCTACGCCGGGCACAAAGCCGCCCGCGAACTCGGCGGCGAGCTGCACCGACCGCCCGCGGCACGCGACCGCGTCATCATCGCGCCGGGCCGCTAGCCGGCGCCGACCGTCAGGCGCTCTCCCATCCGTCGATCCAGGTGCGGCGCACCTGCAGCGCATCATCGAGCGCCGCGAGGCTGGCGCGCGCTCCCGGCTCGATCCGGCCGAGGTCGGCGATGCCGAGGAAGTTCGCCGGGTACTCGCTCGCCATGCGCAGCGCGTCGACCGGTTCGACCCCGAGCAGCCCGACGCTGTTGCGGACCGCACTTGCCATGTCGAGTGCGGTCCCGGCGAGCGTGCCGCGTTCGTCGCGGCAGACGCCGTCGACGACGCGGATCGTCCGCCCCTGCAGCGAGAATGTCCGCGCCGGCGAACCCACCGGCGGCATGGCGTCGGTCACGAGCAGGAATCGGTCGCGGGGCTTGCAGCGCAGCGCGATCCGCAGCGTCATCGGGTCGACGTGGTGCCCGTCGACGATGATCCCGCACCACGTGTCGCGGCTGTAGAGCGCCGCGCCGACCATGCCGGGCTCGCGCGGCGTCAGCTGCGACATCGCGTTGAAGAGGTGCGTGAACCCGCGCAGGCCCTGTGCGATCGCCGCCGTGACCTGCGCGAACGTGGCATTGCTGTGACCGGCGGCGACGATCACGCCGGCGGCGGCCAGTTCGCCGATGATCTCCGGGGTGGTGCGCTCCGGCGCGACCGTCAGCAGCGTGCGCCCGCCTCGCAGCGACCGCAGCCGGGGCACGAGCGCTGCGGAGAGCTCGCGCAGGTGGCGTGGATCGTGCACGCCGCGGCGATCGGGATTCAGGAACGGGCCCTCGATGTGGATACCGAGCACACCCGGGACGCCAGCCGCGATCGCGGCCTCGACCGCGTCCACCGCCCGGGCGATCGTGTCGAGGTCGTCGCTGATGATCGTCGGCAGGAAGCCGGTCGTGCCGAACGCACGATGGGCGGCGCCGATCGCGCGGATGCCCTCGACGCTCGGGGCGTCATTGAACAGGACGCCGCCGCCGCCGTTCACCTGGATGTCCACGAAACCAGGGACGAGCCGCAAGCCCGCCAGATCTTCGGTCGGCACGCTCCGCAGTCGGGCATCGTCGGCGGCGAGCACCGCCTCGACGCGCCCGCCCTTGATCAGCAGCGTCCGGCCCGCCACGAAGCGGTCTCCGAGCAGCAGCTCCGCATTCGCGAGGGCGATGGCCACTAGACGGTCTCCGTGACCTTGCGCAGGTGCGGCGGCTGGTCGGGATCGAGGCCGCGTCGGACCGCGAGCTCGGCGAGCAGCCGGTAGGCCGTCGCCACCTGCAGCATCGGCTCGAGCTCCGCGCGGCAGGCGACCGTCGGCAGCTCGGTCGCGCCGGCCGCCGCGGCACCGGCCACCAGCGTCGGTACGCCCTGCCGCACCAGATCGAGCGCGAGTGCCGCGAGGCCGTCGTGCGTTGCGTCGTGCTGCGCGAGGATCATTGCGGGGAAGCGGCGGCCGAGTAGCGCGAACGGCCCGTGCCGGACTTCGGCGCCGCTGAACGCTTCGGCATGCAGGCCGCAGGTCTCCTTGAACTTGAGCGCCACTTCCTGCGCCGCCGCGAGCCCGAGCCCGCGGCCGACGACATAGAGGTGCTCGACGCCGGCCAGCAGCTCGAGCGCCGCGCTCCAGTCGAGCTGCCACGCTCGATCGAGCGCCGCCGGCAGGCCGCCGAGGTCCCGCGCGAGTACCGCATCGTCGGTCCACGCAGCCACGAATCGCGCCAGTGCCGCGAGCGTCGCCAGGTACGACTTCGTGGCCGCGACGCTGCGTTCGGGCCCGGCGCGCAGCGGAATCACGTGGTCGGCGGCCGCGACCAGCGGCGTATCCGGCGTGTTGCAAAGGGCGACCACCGTCGCGCCGCAGGCGCGTGCGCGCTCGACGGTAGCGATCAGGTCCGGGCTGCGGCCGGACTGGGAAATCGCGAGCAGCACGCAGCCGTCGAGGTCCTGGCCAATGCCGTAGACCGATGCGACCGACGGCGCGGCCGAGGCGCACAGCACCCGTACCCGCGTCTCGATCAGGTACTTGGCGTAGGTCGCCGCATGGTCGGAGCTGCCGCGCGCACAGGTGACCACTGCGCGTGGCGCGAGCGAGCGGAGCGTCGTGCCGAGCGACGCGTACAGGTCAGCGTCCGCCGCCAGCTGTGCGCGGACGACCTCGCCCGCGCTCGCCGCCTCGCGGAACATCAGCGTTGCCGCGGCGGCCGCGGACGGCGCGGCGCCCCGCGCCGGAATCTGCGGGCCGCTCACGTGCCGTCGCTCAGCTCGGCCACGAAGTCGTACGTGTCGCCGCGGTAGAAGGACTGCGAGAACTCGATCGCCCGGCCGTCGCGCAGCGAGCCGAGGCGCTCGACCAGCAGGCCCGCCTCCCCGGGTCGGGCCTTCAGCAGCTCCGCCTGGTCGCCGGTCAGGAGCACCGCCCGCAGCCGCTGCAGCGCGCGTACCGGCCGCTGCCCAGCCTGCTCGAGCGCCTCATACAGCGAGGTGTCCACGGACTCGAGCGAGGGCAGGGCGGAGGCGACGATCGTCGCGTATTCGATCGCCATCGGCGCGTCGTCCGCGTAGCGGATCCGGTGGAAGCGGTACACGGGCGTGCCGGGACTGAGGCGCAGCGCGAGCGCCTCCTCCGGCGTCACCGTGCCGGCCGCGCGCTTCAGCCACACGCTGCGCGGCGTGCGCCCCCGCGCGCGCATGTCCTCGGAGAACGAGGTCAGCATCGAGAAATTCTTCTCGACGCGAGCCGAGACGAAGTTGCCGCTGCCCTGGCGGCGGACCAGCAGCCCCTCCGCCACGAGACCCTCGATGGCCTTGCGCACCGTGATGCGCGAGACCGAGAAGTCGGTCGCCAGATCGCGCTCGGCCGGCAACGCGTCGTCGGGCGCCAGCAGTCGGCTCTCGATGGCGCGCCGGATCGCGCGCTGCAACTGCTGATAGAGCGGCAGGTTGCTCTGTTCGTCGAGTGGGCCGACGGCCTTGGCTAGCGACGTCATGGTGAGGAGCCGGAACGGTGGCGTGGACGCATCAACCAGAACAGTACCACACAGATACCAGTATGGGGACGACTTTGTAGTCGAATCTCCGAGACCGACCATTCGTTCGCGACAAAAGGGCCTTTTACGCTGTTTTGACGGGCTAGCATTCTTTTCTCACTGGTACTATATTGGGCCTTAAGTGGTTCGTTCCTGGGATTAAAGCCCGGGCGACGTCCAGGGCCTCTCGCCGCGGCACCCATGCCCGGCCAGTCCGGTCCGCGAATTCGGCATCGACGGTACGGCGACATTTACGGGGGAGCATCTAAATGAATCGGATCACCTTGGCGGTCAAGTCGGCCCTGGGACTCGCGATGCTGGCGCCACCGGCGCTCGCGCTCGCGCAGGCAGCGCCGGTCGCGCCCGCGAATACGCTCGAGGAAGTGGTGGTGACGGGTTTCCGGCGCTCGCTCGAGGCGTCGCTCGACGTCAAGCGCCAGTCGGACAACCTCGTCGAGGTCGTCACGGCCGAGGACATCGGCAAGATGCCGGACAAGAACATCGCTGACTCGCTGCAGCGCGTGCCGGGCGTGACGATCAGCTCCGCGAGCGCGGGCGAGGGTGGTTTCGACGAGAACGACCGCGTCAGCATGCGCGGCACCAATCCCAGCCTGACCCAGACGCTGATCAACGGCCACAACGTCGCCGCCGGCGACTGGTTCGTGCTGAACCAGACCGGCACGGTCGGCCGCAGCGTCAGCTATACGCTGCTGCCGTCGGAGCTCGTCAGCCAGGTCGTGGTCCGCAAGAGTTCGGAGGCCTCGCTGGTCGAGGGCGGAGTCGCCGGCTCGGTCGACATCATCACGCGCAAGCCGCTCGACTTCGCGAAGCCGCTGACCTTCGAGGCCTCGGCCGGCGCCGTTTACTCGGACCTGCCGAGCAAGACCGATCCGCAGCTGAGTGGGCTCTTCAACTGGCGCAACGACGACAAGACGATCGGCGTGATGGTGCAGGCATTCTCCGAGACCCGTCACCTGCGCCGCGACGGCGTCGAAATCCTCGGCTACAGCCAGATCGCGCCGACGAGCGCGGTGGCCACCGCGCACCCGGACCTCGCGAACGTCTGGTACCCGGACTTCCTCGGCGCGGCGTTCTTCGAGCAGAAGCGCGAGCGCAAGGGCGGACTGCTGGACGTGCAGTTCAAGCCGACCGACAACCTGAACTTCGACCTGTCGGGCTTCCTGTCGGACGTCAACGCCCCGAACTACAACCGCAACTACCTCGTGTGGGTGCAGAACGGCTTCGTGCACGACGGCGCCGGACAGTCGCCGGACGCGGGTTACGTGGTCCGCAACAACACGCTCGTGTCCGCCAACTACACCGGCGTCAGCGGCACGAACTACGGCATCTACGACCAGATCTCCCGCCCCGACGAGAAGGAGACGACGTATTTCATCAACCTCGACGGCAACTGGCGCGTCAGCGAGCGGCTGTCGATCGACGGGCAGCTCGGCCACTCGGAAGGCGACGGCAAGACGCCGACGCAGAATGTCGCGGAAACCGTGCCGGACGTCGGTCAGGGCGCCGGCTGGACGCTGCAGGGCCTCGGCAGCGCGCCGAACTTCAACCTCGGTACGACGAACAACACCACGCCATTCCCGAACGGCACGCCGGTGGCGTTCGGCTGGATCTTCGGTGCCCAGGACATCGACGTGAAGGACAAGGAGGACTGGGTCAAGCTCGATGCCACGATGCGGCTGGACGGCGGGCCCTGGGAGGACCTGAAGTTCGGGGCGCGGCACGAGTCGCACAGCCGCGTGTCGCTCGGCGCGATCGCCCAGGGCCCGACCTTCAGTGGCCCGAACGGCGGCGGCACCAGCACCGCGAACTACCCGACGACCTGGCAGAACTACCCGTCGGACTTCAACACGTTCGGCGGCAGCATCCCGACCGGCGTCTGGTACTGGACCCCGGCGCAGCTCGCGGCCTACAACGGCACGGGTCTCGTGCAGCGCGATCCGGTGGCGCGGGCCTACCCGGACTTCTGGTTCCAGCTGCACGAGAAGAACGACGCCGCGTACATCCAGGCGGATCTCAAGGGCTCCGGCTGGTCCGCGAACTTCGGCCTGCGGTACGTGCGCACGCAGGAGGACACGGTCAACTACGAGCAGGACAGCTCGGTGCTGGCGACCACCCCGGGAGCGGTCACGACCTCGCTGTTCGGACCTTACATCGCCCGCCCGGCGAGTCACACCTACAACGACCTGCTGCCGAGCGCCAACCTGAAGCTCGAGCTCGCGAAGGACCTGATAGCGCGCTTTGCGGCCGCCGAGACGATGACGCGCCCGGACTACTCGGCGCTCGCGGGTGCGACCACGCTCGGTTCTCCGCCGGTCGGCAACGTGGCCGGTGGCGGCTCGACCAGCAACCCCGACCTGAAGCCGATTCGCTCCACGAACCTCGATGCGGGCATCGAGTGGTACTTCGCGAAGCGCTCGCTGCTGTCGGCGACGCTCTTCTATATGGACCTGCGCAACTACATCAGCTACGGCTCGGTGCCGCTGAACGCGCTGTCGTTCAGCAACCAGTACCCGCAGGGCCAGAACCTCAACTACATCATGACTGTGCCGATCAACTCGAAGGGTCGGGTCGGGGGCCTCGAGCTTGCCTACCAGCAGGCCCTGACCGACCACATCGGCGTCGCGGCCAACTACACCTATGCGGACGGCAAGCAGACCTCCGACGTGGTCAACGGTGATGATCGCCTGGTCGGCACGTCGAAGAACACGTACAACCTGAGTGCCTACTACGAGGACGCGCACTTCAGTGCGCGGGTCGCGTACAACTACCGATCGGCGTACTTCAGCGGGCTCGACCGGAGCAGCGCGTTCTCGATGGACGCCACCGGCTACCTGTCGGCTTCGCTGGCCTATACCGTCAACGACAACCTGTCGTTCACGCTGGACGGCCAGAACCTCAACAACCCGACGTTGAAGTACTACGCGCTCAACACCGACCAGCCGCGCGCGTTCTACACCAACGGCCGGCAGTACTACCTGAACGTCCGCGTGAAGTTCTGAGCCGCCACGTCGGCTAGCGGTGTGTCAAGCTTGCCCGGGGCGCGCGTCTGGCGCGCCCCGGGACGGCAGTGACGGTGGAGGAACCGCGGTTGCAGCCAGCATGTCGGCTCCGGTGGCTGCCGGTGGCTTGCGCCTGTCTGCTGGCATCGGGTGCAGCGCCGCCGGCAAGCGGGGTGATCCCGGAACCCGCGGTGATCGAGGCGCGGACGGGCGTGCTGGTGCTTGCGGCCGGCACTCCCGTCTACGCGGCCGGCGAGGATGCGGGCGCGCGCCGCGTCGCCGGCATCCTGCGGGAGTGGACGCAGCGCATCGGCGGGCCCGACCTCGCGCTCGCGGATCGACCGCCCCGGGGGACGGCGGTTCGCCTCGTGCGGCGCCAGGACCTCGGACCCGAGGCTTACCGCCTTTCGATCTCGGCGCATGGCGCGCGCATCGAGGCCCGCAGCGACGCGGGCCTGCTGTACGGGGCTGCGACCCTCTGGCAGCTGATCCCGCCCGGCACTGCCTCGGCCGCAATCCCGGCGCAGACGATCAGCGACGCGCCCGCCTATCCGTGGCGCGGACTGATGCTCGACTCCGCCCGTCATTTCCAGTCCGTCGCCGACGTGAAATCCGTGATCGAGTGGATGAGCTGGCACAAGCTCAACGTATTGCACTGGCATCTGACCGACGACCAGGGCTGGCGGCTCGAGATCCGCAAGTACCCGCGCCTCACGCAGGTCGGCGCGTGGCGCGTGCCGGCGACCGTCGGCCGGGAACCCGTCGCGCGCGTCGGCGGCTTTTACTCCCAGGCGGAAGTGCGCGAGATCGTCGCCTACGCGGCGGAACACGCCGTCACCATCGTGCCGGAGATCGACGTGCCGGGGCACGCCCAGGCGGCGATCGCCGCGTATCCGTCACTCGGGGCGGGCGAGGATCCGGCGCCAACGGTCTCGGCGCGCTGGGGCATCCACACCTATCTGCTCAATCCGGAGGAGGCGACGCTGCGGTTCCTCGAGGACGTGTTCGAGGAAGTCGTGCAGCTCTTTCCGGGTCCGTACGTGCACGTCGGCGGCGACGAGGTGGTGAGGGACGAGTGGCGCCGGTCCGCGCGGGTCGTCGCCCGGCTGCACGAGCTCGGCATTGCCGACGTCGACGGGCTGCAGCCCTATTTCACGGCGCGCCTCGGGCGGTTCCTCGCCGCGCACGGACGTCGACTGGTCGGCTGGGACGAGATCCTGCGCCCGGGGCTGCCCGCGGACGCCGTCGTGATGTCCTGGCACGGCACGAGCGGCGCGCGCGCCGCGGCGCTCGCCGGCAACGACGCGGTACTCGCGCCCTGGCCAACGCTGTACCTCGACAACCGGCAAAGCTCACTGCCGCAGGAGCCCACCGGCCGCACGCAGGTCGTCTCGCTCGAGGACGTCTACCGCTTCGCGCCGGAGGATCCGTCGCTGCCAGCCCACGCGCGCGCCCACGTGCGCGGCGTGCAGGGCAACCTCTGGACCGAGCACATCCCCACCCGGGATATGCTCGAGTGGATGGCACTGCCGAGGGCCGCGGCGATCGCGGAGCTCGGCTGGACGCCGGCGGCGCGACGCGACTGGCGCGGCTTCCTGCAGCGACTCGCCGCGACGCGGCCGCGCTATGCGGCGCTCGGGCTGCACGCGGCCGACAGCGCCTTCGCCGTGCACGCGAGCCTGCAGGCGGCCCCCGGGCACCTCGAGGTCCGACTCGGGAACCAGTCGCACGTCGGGACGATTCGCTACACGGCCGACGGGCGTGAACCGACGGCGGACTCGGCGGCCTACGGCGACTCGATCGAGGTCGCGCCGGGCGCGACGCTCGCGGCCGCGACGTTCCTCGGGGCGCAGCGCCTGTCCGGCACCTGGACGCAGCGCACCGATGCGGCATCGCTCGCGCGGCGCAACAGCCGCGAGCTCGAGCTCTGCAGCGACGGGGTCGGCCTGCTGCTCGACGCGCGGGGCGGCACGGCCGAGGCGGCACCGCTCGCGCTCGACATCATGGACCCGTGCTGGATCTACCGCGGTGCCGACCTCTCGGCCGGGCCAGGCTTTCGGGTCCGCGCCGTTCCGCTGCCGTTCAATTTCGAGCTGGCCGCCGATCTGGCCCACGTGAAGCTCGGCTCGCCGCGCGGAGCCGCCGCGGAGCTCGAGGTGCATGTGGGCAGCTGCCAGGCTCCGCCCGCGGCCGTGCTCGCGCTGGACGGCACCCCCTCGCCGCAGGTGCTGCGCGGCGCGCTGCCGGCCGCAACGGAGCGCCGTGACGTGTGCCTGCGCTTCGCGCGACCGACGATCGATCCGCTCTGGGCGCTCGACTGGGTGGAGCTCGGGGTGGCCGCGCCGTGAAGACGCTGACGATCCTCGCGCCGCTCGACGGCTGGTGCGCGACCCTCGACGAGGTGCCGGACCCGGTATTCGCGGGGCGCATGCTTGGCGAGGGCCTCGCGATCGATCCGCTGTCGGGCGAGGTACGGTCACCTTGTGACGGGCTGGTGACCACCGTCGGGGCCAGTCGCCACGCCGTCTCGATTCGCAGCGACGCGGGCCCTGACGTACTCGTCCACGTCGGCATCGACACCGTGAAACTGGCCGGCCGCGGATTCGAGGCGCACGTCCGCGCGGGCCAGCGGGTCGCGGCGGGCGACCGGCTGCTGAGCTTCGACCTGGATGCCGTCGCCCGCATGGCGCCGAGCCTGCTGACGCCGGTCGTTGCGACCTCGCCAGCCGGGTCGCTGACGATCCGGCCACGTGCAGCCGGGCCCGTCCGCGCCGGCGCGCCGCTGTACGACGTTGAGCTGCCCGCCGTGACCGGGCCGTCGACGGTCGCTCCGGTGCCCGTTGCTGCCGCCGAGCGCCGAGCGCTGAAAGTCGAACTGCGCCACGGCATCCACGCCCGCCCCGCGGCGATGCTCAGTCAGCGGCTGCGGGCGTTCGCGTCCGACGTCACTGTCGAGCTGCGCGGGCGCCGGGCGAGCGCTCGTAGCGTCGTCGCGCTAATGTCGCTCGGCGTTGGTGCGGGCGAGGAGGTCACGCTCGAGGCCGCGGGTACGGACGCGACGGCGGCGCTCGACGCGTTCGTCGCCGCGCTCGCCGACGCGGTGCGTGTCGAGGCCGCCGGGAGCGGACTCGCGCCGCCCTCTGCCGATGCGCCGGCACCGGCCCCGGCAGCCGATGCCGGGGCCGGGCGTGGCGTGACCGCGGTCGGCGGCTTCGCCGTCGGCACCGTCGCGCGCCTCGAGCGGCGCGAGATCGAGGTTACGGAGGCCGGTCGCGGCGCCGAGGCCGAGAGCGCCGCGCTGCGCCATGCGCTCGCCACCGTGAAGGCGCGCCTCACCCGCGTCGGCGAGGTCGGCGGCGCCGCGCGCCGCGAGATCGTCGGCGCGCACGTCGAGTTCCTCGAGGACCCCTTGCTGCAGGACACGGCGCAGGAACTGCTCGCGGCCGGCAAGAGCGCTGGCTTCGCGTGGCGCACCGCGGTGCGACGCGCGATCGCCGCGCTGCGCGCGCTCGCCGATCCGCGGCTACGCGAGCGCGCCGACGACCTGCTCGACGTCGAGGCCCACGTGCTGCTCGCGCTCAACGGCGAAGCGCGGCCGATGAACCTGCCGCTGCCGGACCGCGCGGTGCTGGTCGCCGACGAGTTGCTGCCCTCCGAGCTCGTTGCGCTCGACCGCACGCGGCTCGCGGCAATCTGCCTCGCCGCGGGTGGCGCGACCTCGCACGTCGCGATCCTCGCGGCGGCGATGGACGTGCCGATGCTGGTCGGCCTCGGCGCGCGGATCCGCGATCTCGCCGAGGGCACGACCGTGGTCGTCGACGCAGATGCCGGCCAGATCGACAGCGCGCCGACGGTTGCGGAGCTCCGCGCCGCCGAGCGCAGCGTCGCGGATCGCCGGCGCGCGCGGGATGAGCAGCGCCGCGACGCGCAGCAGGCGTGCCATACGCTCGACGGTACGCGTGTCGAGGTCTTCGCGAACGTCGGCAGCACCGCCGACGCCGTGGCCGCCGTCGCGAACGGCGCCGAGGGCTGCGGCCTGCTGCGGACGGAGTTCCTGTTCATCGACCGCGCGACCGCGCCGGACGAAGCCGAGCAGCTCGCCGCCTACCAGGCGATCGCTGACGCGCTGGGCGGCCGGCCACTGGTGCTGCGGCTGATGGACGTGGGCGGCGACAAGCCGCTGCCATACCTGCCGCTGCCTGCCGAGGAGAACCCGGCGCTCGGGCTGCGCGGGATCCGCACGGCGCTCGCGCATCGCAGCCTGCTGCGCACGCAGCTGCGCGCCGCGCTCCGGGTCGAGCCCGCCGGCATCGTGCGGCTGCTCGTCCCCATGGTGACGGACGTCGCCGAGCTCGCCGCCGTGCGGGCACTGGTCGCGGAGCTCGCTACCGAGCTCGGCCGCCGCGAGCCGGTCGCGATCGGCGCGATGATCGAGACCCCGGCCTCGGCGCTGCTCGCGCCTGCGCTCGCGGCGGCGGCGGATTTCCTCTCGGTGGGCAGCAACGACCTCACGCAGTACACGCTGGCGATGGATCGCGGCCACCCGCAGCTCGCGGGGCGCGCCGACGCACTGCATCCGGCGGTGCTGCAGCTCGTCGGCCGCGCGGCGAGTGCCGCCGCGGCTTCCGGCCGGCTGGCCGCGGTGTGCGGCGGGGTCGCGGCGGATGCGGCGGCCGTGCCCGTGCTGCTCGGGCTCGGGATCCGCGAGCTGTCCGTGGTGCCGGCGGCCGTGCCGGCGATCAAGCAGCGGGTGCGCTCGCTCCGGCTCGCGGACTGCGTCGCGCTCGCCGCCGACTGCCTCGCGCTCGAGTCTGCCGCCCTCGTTCGTGCACGCATCCAGGCCTTGCGCCCCGGGAGTAGTCCATGACCTCGCCACTCGCCCGCATGCAGGCGCTCGGCCGTGCGCTGATGCTGCCGATTGCGGTGCTGCCGATTGCCGGCCTGCTGCTGCGCCTCGGGCAACCTGACCTGCTCGACTCGACGATGGTGGCTGCCGCCGGCGACGCGGTGTTCCGTAACCTCGGGCTGCTGTTCGCGGTCGGCGTGGCCGTCGGCCTCGCTCGCGAGAACCACGGCGCGGCGGGCCTCGCGGCGCTCGTCTGCTACCTCGTGGCCACCAAGGGCGCCGAGGCGGTGCTGGTCGCGCCGGATGCCGTGGTCGCTGGCCTCGCGGGAAGAAGCCGCGATCTCGCCGTGCTGGCCTTCCGCCAGGACGAGATAGCGAAGCTGAGCGTCCCCGTCGGGCTCGCCTCCGGCATTGCCGCGGGACTCCTGTACAACCGTTACTCGGGCATCAACCTGCCGGGGGCCCTCAGCTTTTTCGGCGGCCGGCGCTTCATCGCGATCGCCGCGGGCCTCGTAGGCATCGCGATCGCCGGCGTGCTCAGCGTCGCCTGGCCGTCGCTCGAGCGCGGCCTGGACGGCTTCAGTCACGCGATCCTGGGGGCCGGCTCGGTCGGGCTCTTCGTCTACGGCGTGCTGAACCGGGTGCTGATCGTCACGGGCCTGCACCACATCCTGAACAACTTCGCGTGGTTCATCGTCGGCGACTACCACGGCGCCACCGGCGACCTGAAGCGCTTCTTCGCCGGCGATCCGACCGCGGGGGCGTTCATGTCCGGCTTCTTCCCCGTGATGATGTTCGGCCTGCCGGGCGCCTGCCTCGCGATGTACCGCGCCGCGAGCCCCGAGCGGCGGGCGGCGGTCGCCGGCCTGCTCGGCTCGCTCGCGCTCACCTCGTTCCTGACCGGCGTCACCGAGCCGGTCGAGTTCACCTTCATGTTCCTCGCGCCGCTGCTGTACGTCGTGCACGCGGTTGCCACCGGGGTCGCAATGGCGCTGATGGACGCGCTCGGCATCCGCCTCGGCTTCAGCTTCTCGGCCGGCCTGTTCGATTACGTGCTCAACTTCCGCTACGCGCAGCGTCCGCTGCTGCTGCTGCCGGTCGGCGCCGCCTACTTCGCCCTCTACTACACGCTGTTCCGGGTCTGCATCCGGCGTTTCGACCTGGCGACCCCGGGACGCGAGCGCGACACCGGCGTCGCCGCGACGCCGGTCGCGGCGGCGACCGCCGGCAGCGCGCGCGGCGAAGCCTACGTCGCGGCGCTCGGCGGCGCGGCGAACCTGCGCAGCGTCGATGCCTGCACGACGCGGCTGCGGCTCGAGGTCGCCGAGGCCGGGAATGTCGACGAGCCGCGCCTGCGGGCCCTCGGGGCGCGCGGAATCGTGCGGATCTCGGCGAGCGCACTGCAGGTCGTGGTGGGGCCGGTCGCCGACCAGATCGCGGGCGAGATGCGGGCCGCGCTGCGCGAGCGCGGGACGGCGCCGGATGCCGGCGGGCTCTCGGCGGCCCTCGGCGGGGCCCGCAACGTGCTCGCCTGCGAGGCGGTGGCCGGGCGGCTGCTGCTGCGCGTTCGGGATGCGGCGCTGGTCGACGACGCCGGGCTCGCGCGGCTGGGTGTCCGGGGTGTCGCGCGCCCGTCGGCGGGCGTCGTGCACGTGCTGGTGACGGGATCCGCCGAGGCGGTCGCCGCCGGGCTCGTGACCGCCGGCGCGGACTGACGCGGCGCCGCCGGAACGACCCGGGAGCCCCGATGTCGATCGTCGCCACCGTCTACAACCAGTCCGCCACCGCGGCGACGGCCGCGGTCCCGGCCGCCGGCCCGCCGCCGGTCCGCCGGCTGGTGATCGTGGGCGGCGGCTCCGCGGGCTGGATGACGGCGCTGCTGCTGGCGCGCAGCCTCGTGCCGCGCGGCGGCGAGGTGCTGCTGGTCGAGTCGCCGACCGTGCCCACCATCGGCGTCGGCGAGGGCTCGACCCCGTGGCTGCGCGGGTTCTTCGACGGCCTCGGGATCGAGGAGGCGGAGTGGATGCCGGCCTGCCATGCGACCTACAAGTGCGGCATCACCTTTGAGGGCTGGTCGAGCCGGCCCGGCTTCGGCTCGTACTTCCACCCGTTCGCCTCGATGCTCGACAACCTGACGATGCCGCAGTTCGTCCACAACGCCGATGCGCGGGTGCGCGGGGTGAACGTCGATGCCCATCCGGACCGGTACTTCATCGCCACCCGGCTCGCCGCGCGGCGCCTGGCCCCGAAGCCGTCGCCGGACTTCCCGTTCGACGTCTGGCACGGCTACCACTTCGACGCCGGCCTGCTTGGCGAATTCCTGAAGCGCAAGGCCATCGAGCGAGGCGTCCGGCACCTCGTGCGCCACGTCACCGGCGCGACGCTCGCCGCCGATGGCGACATCGCCGCGCTCACACTCCGGGACGACGCGCCGATCGAGGCGGACTTCTTCGTCGACTGCACCGGCTTTGCCGGCCTGCTGATCGACCAGGCGCTGCGGACGCCGTTCCTGAGCTTCGCCGAGAACCTCTTCAACGACGCCGCGGTCGCGCTGCCCACCCCGATCGACGGGCCGATCCCGTCGGAGACGGTCTCGACCGCGCTGCGGCACGGCTGGGCCTGGCGGATCCCGCTGACGAGCCGCTACGGCAATGGCTATGTCTACAGCACGAAGTTCTGCTCGGCCGATGAGGCGGAACGCGAGCTGCGGGCGAGGCTCGGGCTGCTCGAGTCGGACGTGCCGGCGCGCCACCTCCGGATGCGGGTCGGCCGAGTGACCGAGCACTGGCGTCGCAACTGCCTCGCGGTGGGCCTCTCGCAGGGTTTCATCGAGCCGCTGGAGGCGACGGCGCTGCTGTTCATCCAGCAGACCGCCGCCGGCTTTGCCGAGGCGCTCGACCGCGGCGACCTCGGCGAGGCGGCGCGCGCGGCGTTCAACCAGCGCGTCAACGAGCATTTCGAGGGTACCCGCGACTACATCGTGACCCACTACAAGACCAACAGCCGCACCGACACCGAGTACTGGCGCGCCAACGCGGCGAACCGGCAGCTCTCGGAGCCCCTCAAGCAGCTGCTGACGCTGTGGATGAACGGCGAGGGCATCTCGACGCCGGTGCGCCGCCAGGCGCTCGGCAAGGGTTACCCGGTGTTCTCGTGGTACGCGCTGATGGCCGGCATGGCCATCTTCCCGGACGCTGCGGACCTGCGCGCACCGACGGCGGAGGAGGGGCGCTACACTCTGGCCGAGATCGACGACCTGCTCGAGCGCAGCGTGGTCCACTACCCCGACCACCGGTCGCTGCTGGCGGCGATCCCGCCCCGCCGCCCCGGCCCGTCGCTGCAGGTGTACTTCTGGTGAACGCGTGACGATGCCGGAGACCGCTGCGTCGCGGCCCGCGCCGCGGCCGATCACCGAGGTCGAGGTACACGACCGCGCCGGATTCGAGCGCGACGTGGTCGCGGCGGGCGAGCCCGCCGTGCTGCGCGGGCTGGTCGCCCGCTGGCCGGCCGTGGCCGAGGCGGCGCGCTCGCCGGCGGCGCTCGTCGCCTATCTCGCGCGGCTCGACAGCGGCGCACCCGTCGACGCGCTGCTCGTGCCGCCCGCTGGCGGCGGGCGCGTGTTCTACAACGAGGCGATGGACGGCTTCAACTACCTGCGCAACCGGCTGCCGCTCGCGGCGGTCGCCGAGCAGGTACTGCGCTACGCGGCCTTCCCCGCGGCACCGTCGGTCGCGGTGCAGAGCGCGCCGGCCGAGAGCTGCGTGCCGGGCTTCACGGCGGAGCACCCGATGCCGCTGCTCGCGGACGGCATTGCCCCGCGACTGTGGCTCGGCAACCGCCTGATGACGCCGACGCACGTCGACGAGTGGTGCAACCTCGCCTGCGTGGTGGCAGGCCGCCGCCGCTTCACGCTGTTCCCGCCGGCGCAGGTGGCCAACCTCTACGTCGGCCCGCTCGACTTCGCACCTACCGGGGCGCCGATGAGCCTCGTCGACGTGCGCCAGCCGGACCTGCGGCGCTTCCCCCGGTTCGCCGATGCACTCGCCGCCGCGCGGGTCGCCGAGCTCGGTCCGGGCGACGCGCTGTACGTGCCGCCGCTCTGGTGGCACAACGTCGAGTCGCTCGCCGACTGCAACCTGCTCGTGAACTACTGGTGGCACGCGCGCACCGACCGATCCGGGCGCAGCGAGTCGGGTTTCGACAGCCTGCTGCTCGCGATCCTCGGCGTGCGTGGACTGCCGTCGGCGACCCGGGCCGCGTGGCGCGCACTGTTCGAGCACTACGTCTTCGCCGACCCCGGCGCGGCGACCGAGGCGGTGCCGCCGGAGCGGCACGGGGTGCTCGCGGCGCTCTCGGCCGAGGATGCGGCGCGCGTCCGCGAGGTCGTCGCGATGCGCCTGCGGCCGGGGCCCGCCGGCCCGCGCTCCTGAGTCGCCGGCCGGCTCCTCAGGCGTCGAACAGCGCGAAGGCGCGGACTTCGATGCTCTCGCGCGGCCCGACCCGCGCGCCGGCGTAGCGCGGATCTGCGACGGCGCAGTGCGGCACGGCGATCACGCCCGCGGGCGGGCGCGAGTCGAAGTTCTTGAACACCCACGCCTCGTCGGGCTGCATGTCCGAGGCGTAGATCCAGCGCTGCGACGGCCCGTGCGCGAGGTAGTAGAGCTCGCCGGTGCGGTCGGGATAGCGCAGCTCCGAGGACTGCAGGTCGCCGGGACCCAGGCTCGCGCCGTCGCACAGCGCGAGCGGACGGTCGCGGACCGGGCCGCGGATGGGGCGCCACAGGTTCACCTGCACGTAGCGGCGCCGTTCCGCGTCGGCTGCGGCCGGCCCGAGGATCTCGCGCAGGCGCCGGAGGGCCGAGCGACCGCTGTAGTCGGTGTGGGCGTGCGGCACCGGCCGGCCCTGGTCGTAGCGGTCGGGCTTGAGCGCGAGCGCCTGGCCACGGCGGACGTTGTGGTCGTAGACGATGACCTCGCGCGCGCCGAGCGCGCGGCGCAGCAGGGCCGCGCACTCGGGGAAGTAGTCGCGCTCGACCGCCGCGGCGTCGTAGAGGTCGGCGACGGCCGTCGGCGAGCGCAGGAACGCGAGCCCGTGGGCCTCGAGCGTCGGCGCGGCGAGTTCGCGCACGTCGCGCAGCGACACCGTCCGCGGCACGAAGGTCGCGGAGTCGGGTGGCGCGCCGGCACCGGCCGCGTACTCGTAGGTGTAGAGCGCCGCGGCGCCCGGCACGACGAACTCAACCTCACTCTCAAGCGTGCGGTTCGGCTGACGGATCGGCAGGACGCTGCTCACGGCTCACCTCGCGTGGCGGGAACGAATGACCGCCTCGGCCCGAGTGTTCCGCGCGACGCCGGGTCGATGCGCAACAACCGCTTAACGCGCGTTCAGGGAATCTGAACACCCGACCGTGCGACGCGGATCGTTCAGCGCGGCTGAACACCACTTCAGGACTTCAGAAGGGACGCCGTGGCCGTTCGTCGAGACTGCGCCTCGCCCGACCCAACCCCCTCGAGGAGTCCACCATGAACCTTCGTCCCCTGATCGCCTTCGCCGGCGCCGCCACCCTGACGCTGCTCGGCTTCGGTGGCGTGGCCTCGCTCGCCCAGGCCGGCGAGCGCGACGAGACGCGCACGCAGCTCGTCCGCTTCGCCGATCTCAATCTCGGCAGCGAGGCCGGGCTGCAGTCGCTCTATCGCCGGCTCGAGAACGCCGCCGACAACGTCTGCGGACCGGAGTCGGTGCTCGGCAGCCGCGCCGCCTCGGCCGAGTGGCGCGCCTGCGTCGCCTCCTCGGTGCATGCGGCGGTCCTCAGCATCGACCGGCCGAACGTGACCGCGTACTACGCCGCCTATGTGCGCCACCGCGCCCTCGCGACCAGTGGCTGAGCGACCTGCGGGGCCGCCGCTCCCCCCGGCGGTCCCGTGGTCCTGGACACACTGATACCGGGCCGGGGAGGCCGCCGTCCCGGGCTGCGCAGCCACCACCCGAGTCGCTATGCTCGGTGCGGAAACGCCCGCGGCGAGAACGCCCGTGGGTTCGGACGACCAACCCCGGGGGAACCATGAACCGACCCTTCGACTTTCGTCGCGGCGGATATCGACTGCCGCTGCGTGCCGCGCTGCTGCTCCTTGCAGGCCTCACCGCCGGCGCGCCGCTCGCCACGGCCGCGCCGATCCCGGTAGACGACCACTCCTTCGGCTGCATCAGCAAGCTGACGCCGGTGCGGGGCTTCTTCGTCGGCAACCTGCTCGGCAACCTCGATGGCACGCTCAAGGTCGCGCGCTCGCCCACCGGCGGCGTCTATCCGCCCGGGTCGGTCGTGCAGCTCGTGCCGACGGAGGTGATGGTCAAGCAGCCGCAGGGCTTCAATGCGGCGACCAAGGACTGGGAGTTCTTCGAGCTCGACGTCGCGAAGGACGGCTCGAAGATCCGCAAGCGCGGCTTCGCCGAGGTGGTCAACCGCTTCGGCGGCAACTGCTTTGCCTGCCACATCAAGGCCAAGCCCCAATGGGACTTCGTCTGCGAGACGGGCCACGGCTGCGACACGATCCCGCTGACCGAGGCGATGCTGACTGCGCTGCAGCATACCGACCCGCGTTGCCCGGGTGCCGACAAGGTGAGCGCGGCCGATGCCGCGGCGCTGAAGGCCCTCGCCGACCTGCAGAAGGCGCCTGCCGGCGGCGCCAAGAAGAACTGACGACGCGCAGGGCGCTGCTGCGGACCTACGCCCGCAGCAGCGCCTCGCGCCGCTCGAGGCTGGTCGCCGGCCAGTACGCGTGGCGGTCGTAGTACTCGGGCACGGCCGGCACGCCGGCCGGCAGGACGACCCAAGGCTGCCGGCTCGAAGTGTAGATGTGGATATCGGGCGGCAGCCGGTCCGGCTCGTCGAGCGTGCCGACGCGCACGAAGCTGATCGCCGCGCCCGCGCCGGCATAGTGGCTCCACACCGCGACCTGGCAGGTCGGGCAGCGCAGGATCGTCTGGCCCCGGCCGCTGGCCGAGGGCGTCAGGACCGGCACCGGCTCGCCCGCGAGGCGCAGCACTCGGTCGGATTCGATCATCGCATTGAGCGCGAACGAGGCGCCGCCCTCGCGCTGGCACCAACGGCAGTGGCAGCAGTGCACGAACAGTGGCCGGCTGACGAGCTGGTAGCGGATCGCGCGGCAGGCGCAGCCGCCGTCGGCGAGGAAGGGAAGCTCGGCGTTCATCGGCTGCTCCGCGAGTGGGCCGGTCAACGGGCGCGTGGCGGCACCGGCGGGCACGGTCGCGGCACGGTTCGTCCCAACCGGCTTGACCGCGCGCGGGTCGCCCGCGAGTCTATCAGTGGTGTACATCGCCGCCGCTCCGGCTGACCCGGTGGCGGCACGGCACTCACCCGCGGGAGCCGCCTGCGCACGTCTGCTGTCCGCGAAGGAGGCTCACATGTCCACCCGCATGCTGGCACGCTGGCCTGGTCTCGCGCTCGCGCTGCTCCTCGGAGTCCTCGGCATGGCCCACGCGGAAAGTCCCACCGGCTGCGGCGATCCACGCCACCGGGACTTCGACTTCTGGGTCGGCCGCTGGGAGGTCTCCGCGGGAGGCCGGCTTGCCGGCCACAACGAGATCGTCGCCGACCTGCGCGGCTGCGTGCTCCTCGAGTCGTGGAGCGGCGCCTCGGGTACGCGCGGCCGCAGTCAGTCGTTCTACGACGCCGCGCGCGATCGCTGGCACCAGACCTGGGTCGACGACGAGGGCGGCACGCTCTACCTCGACGGCGGCCTCGTTGGCCCGGCAATGGTCCTCGAGGGAACGACGCCGGGGCCGACCGGCGTCGTGCACGAGCGGATCACCTGGACGCCGAACCCGGACGGCACGGTGCGCCAGCACTGGGAGCAGCGCAGCGAGGGCTCGAGTGCGTGGCGCACGAGCTTCGACGGCCTCTACCGGCGGATGCCCGCGGATCCCGCGCGCTGACCGGCGAGCGCGGTCGACTTCAGCCGGCCGTTGGCGCCGGCTCGGCGTCGATCAGCACCCAGAGGGCGGCGGACAGCACCGCGGTCGCCGCACCCAGCGCGAAGATCGCGCTCCAGTCGCGCGCCTCCGACAGCGCCGCGATCATCGGGGTCGCGACGACGCCGCCGAGGTTGCCGCCGGTGTTCAGCACCGCGGTGGCTGCCATGACCTCGCTCGGCGCGATGCGCATGGTCGCGGCCCAGAAGCTGCCCTCGGTGAGCTCCGTGCACGCGAACGCGAGGCACAGGGCCGCGACCGCGAGGTAGCCGGTCGGCGCGGTGCCGGTCAGCCACAGGAAGAGCGCTGCGACCGGCAGCGCCGCCATCGGCACGAGGCGCATGCCGCGGCGAACGCCATAGCGGGCGCACAGGCGGTCGCAGATCCGCCCGCCGAGGCCCGCCGCGGCGGCGGCGGCCAGGAACGGCAGCGCGGCGAGCCAGCCACCGGTCTCGAGCGTGAAGTGGCGCTCGTCGACCAGGTAGTGCACCGACCAGAACGTCACCAGGTAGAAGACGTAGTTCATCAGGAAGTAGGAGAGGGTGACGAGTGCGATGCGGCGGTTGCCGAGCAGGCGCAGGGCCGTGCGCAGGCCGGCCTCGCGATCGACCACCGGCGGGTTGGTGGCGAGCTCGGCGAGCTCCGCCGGGCCGACCGCGCGGTGCTCGGCGGGGCGGTCGCGCGCGTACCGGTACCAGAACGCGACCAACGCGAGGCTCGGCACGCTCGTGGCCACGAGCGCGGTGCGCCAGCCGCGCTGCGTCATCAGCCACGCCATCAGCGGCGGCGTGCAGGCGGCGCCGAGCCACAGGCCGGCGACCGTCAGTCCCTGCGCGAACGCCCAGCGCCGCACCGGGAACCAGCTTTCGATGACGCCGCTCGCGACCGGGAACAGGGCCGACTGCGCGAGGCCGAGACCCGAACGCGCGCAGAAGATGACGCCGAGCACCAGCAGCGTCGCGGGTCCCGCCGGCACCGCCGCCGAGGCGACCGCGGCCACCACCGTCACGAGGCCGATGACGGCGAGCGCGAGTCGCGCACCGAGGCGCTGGCCGACCAGTGCGCCGGGGATCTGGAACACCGTGTACGCGATCAGGAACGCGTTCAGGAGCCAGCCGTACTGGATCTGGCTGAGGCCGAGCTCCGGCACGAAGTGCTCGGCCGCCGTGGCGATGCCGGTGCGCTGCACGTAGCCGAGGAAGCCGAAGGCGAAGACGCAGGCGAGCATCAGCCAGCGGACCGGGACGCGTCGCCCGTGCGCGGCCGGAGGGTGCGCGCTCATGCCGGCCGGCGGCGCTGCGCGTGCCACAGCAGCCCGGTGCCGAGCGTGGTACCGAGCACCACGAGCACGAGCAGCAGGAACACCGAGTCGATCCCCGACGTCTGCTTGAGCCAGCCGATCGCCGGTTCCTGCACGATCGGGCCGACCGAGCCGAGGCCGTTGATGATGCCGGCCGCGAGTGCCGCCTGGCGGCGCGAGCCCGCGTCCATCGCGCAGACGCCGGAGACCAGCGAGTCCGGTCCCATGGCGGTGAAGCCGATGAGGCCCAGCAGCGCGACGAACGTCGTCGCCGAGCGCAGGCCGATGAACCACATCGCGACGGTCGCCGCGAGGCAGGTCAGGATCATCCAGAAGATCACCGGCGTGCGCGAGTTGCCGGCGATGCGGTCGGACCAGATGCCGGCGACGATGACGCCGAGGAAGCCGACCAGGTCGAAGGCCGCCGACAGGTAGCCGGCCTGCGTCGCCGACAGGTGGAACTGCTCGCTCAGGATCAGCGCCGACCAGCTGTCGAGCGCGTAGCGCAGGAACTTGAGGCCGAAGTAGATGAGGCCCATCGCGACGACCAGCCGGACCCAGCCGGCCGCGAGCGGTGCCGCCGCGGGTCCCGGATCGCCGGCGACCGCGGCAGCGGGCTCGCGCTCGTCCTCGAGCACGAGACCGACCGATTCCGGCCGCTCGTGCGCGAGCCACGCGAACAGCGCCGTGATCGCGAGCAGCGCGAGGCTCGCGCCGACGAACGACCAGGCGATGCCGAGCCAGCTCAGCAGGAACGCCGCGAGGCCCTTGCCGGCCACCGCGCCGATCTGGTAGCAGGTGCCCCAGATGCCGAACAGCGTGCCGCGCTCGGCGCGGCGGGTCCAGTTGGCGAACAGCGCGACGTTGTGCGGCCAGCCGATGGCCTGCGCGACGCCGTGGATCGCCATCGTCGAGCAGATCCAGGCGTAGGCGCTCGCGTGGTGCTCCGCGACCGCCCAGCCGAGCACGACGTTGCTCGCCGCCGCCACGAGCATGCCGCACAGGAGCGCGCGACGGCTGGTCACGTGCCGGCCGAGCCACGCGGCGAAGAACTGACCGAGCATGTACGCGACGAGATAGATCGTCCACGGGTAGGCGACATGCACGTCGTCGAGCCCGAGCCGCGCCTTGAGCGGTCCCTTGACGACCGCGTACGTCTTGCGCACCAGGTAGAAGCCGAAGTACGAGAGCCAGGTGGCAGTGAAGATCTCGGCGCGGTACCGCCGCAGGCGCGACTCCGGGGCCGGGCTCACCGGCCGCTACCGCCGCGCAGCTGCTCGAGTCCGCGGGCCGGATCCGCGAAGAACGCGTCCGGCAGCTCGCGGTAGTCGTGGATCTCGGCCGCGGCGAGCGGCCGGTTCGCCGCGACGTCGGTCGCGCAGCAGGTGATGAACACCGCGCGCATGCCGGCTGCGCCGGCGGCCAGCAGGCCCGCACGGCTGTCCTCGAAGACGATCGACTGCGCCGGCGTCGCGCCCAGCCGTTTCGCGGCACGCAGGAAGCCCTCCGGGTCCGGCTTGCCGCGGGCGACCTGGTCGCCGCCGACGCAGGCGCCGCGGCCGACGAGGTCGAGGACGCCGATCGCGCCGAGCAGCCGCTCGATGACCGCCACCGGGCTCGAGGAGACGACGCTGAGCCGCAGCCCCGCGCGTGCGGCGCGGGCGAGCGCCTCGGGGGCGCCGGCGACCGGCTTCACCTGCGCGGTGGCGAGGTTCCACTCCTCGAGCAGCGCCGCGGACAGCGCCTCGACCGACAGCGCCACGCCCGTCAGCTCACGGATGCGGCGCGCCACGTCCGGCCAGGTCCGGCCGCGGGTATCCGCCGGCGGCAGCGCGAAGTCGGGGACCCCGAGCCTGGCGAGCACGATTGCAATCGCGACGTCGGTCTGCGTCTCGGTATCGACCAGCGTGCCGTCCATGTCGAAGATGAGGGCCCTGATCGCATGTGCGTCGGTCACGGTCTGTGTTGCCTCGAAGACGGGCGGACCGGGAGCCGTCGACGCATTGCGTCGCCGGTTCGCGGCCGACGGACTCTATCAAGTCCGTTCCGGGCACGCTCGGCGCGACGGATGGCGCGGCGGATGGCGCGCGGGGGCACGCGCCGCGATCGCGGCTCAGCCCGGCAATCCCGGCCGCTGCGATCGCCGGGTCGGGCGCCCGTGGCGCTGGCCGTGCGGTGGTCTTCATCGATGGCACTCGACGGGGCGTCAGCGGCGACCCTTCACGGGTGAGAAGCGACGCTCCGTGCAGCGAGCGGATCGCGGCCGGGGCGGCGCATCCTCCTTGCGGGCGGCCGGCGGATGGTGATTAAGTCACATCATGCCCGCCGACGAGTGACCGGCGTCGCAGAATTCCACGGTTGCCGTGAACGATGGGGTCGTCTCGGGCAGCGTGGGCGATGGCCGGCGTTCAATGAGGAACGAGCCGCGCGGCACAAACGGCGCGCGCACCGGACGACGATCGCTCAGCTGCCGGAGGCGGATTTCCCGCTGCGCGGCACTGCGGATCGCCACTGCGGAATGACGGCGAAGCACAGTATGCATGCTCGGCTTGCCGGATCGCGCCTCGATCGCCTGCGCCCCTCGCTGGTGGTCTGGTTTGCCGTGGCGCTGGTCGCCGTGCTCGCGGTGTTCGTGCTCGGCGCACTCGTGGCGCGTCGCTCGACCCAGGACGCGGCCGGGGCGATCGCGTCGGCCGAAGCACAATACGACCGCGCCCTCGAGAGCGCCCATCGCCTGAGCGATCGCGTCGCCGCGTTCCATCATGGCGTGCTCGAGCTGCCGCGGCCCGCGAGCGCGGAGGACTACGCGGCGGCCGTGCGCCTCGCCGCCGAGCTGCCGCGACGCCTCGAGCAGCGCCCGGGCGCACCGGCCGATGCGGCGGAGGAGGGAGCGAGCGCCGCCAGCATCGAGGTGTTCCGCGACACCGGCCTGTCACTGGTCGGGCTCGGTCGCCAGCGCGACGAGGAGATCACCGCCGGTCGCGCCGCGATCACCGCGCTCGCGGCGCGCTCGGCGCGCGCGGCCTCCGGCGTCACCTCCGGCGAGCAGGTCCTCGCCCGCCGCTCGCTGACCGAGCTCGCGCGACTGGCCAGCGCCGCCCGCGACGACATGCTGCAGGGCTTCCTGGCGCCCTCGCGTCCGAACGAGGCGCTGGTGTATGGCGACATCGAGGGGCTGGGCCGGTACTTTGCGCAGCACGACGCGGAATTCCTTCAGTCTCCCGGCCGGGCTTGGCGCGAGATCCAGCTGCAGGATTTCGTCGCCGCGGCGCGTGCCTGGGGGCGCTTCGCCGAGCTCGACGCCGAGGTCGGCGCGCGCCGCGCGCAGTTCGATGCGCTGGCCGGGCAGCTGAGCGCGGCGCTCGAGGCCGAGATCCGCCGAACGAGCGCGACCGCGCTCGCCTCCGCGCGCACCGACGCCGAGATCTCGGCGCTCGCCGGCGAGCGGCACCTGACGCTCGTAGCCGGCTGGGTGCTGGTGCTGCTGGCCGGGATCGCGCTCGCCGCCGGCTACGGCATCGTCCGACCGGCGCGCCGCCTGCTCGCCTCGACGCGCCGCCTCGGGCAGGGCGAGCGTGGCGTCAGCGTGCCGCACGGCGGCATCCGCGAACTCGACGAGCTCGCGCGCGCCTTCAACGTCATGGCCGGCGAACTGCAGGCGGGCGAGAAGGCGCTGCGCGATCATCAGGCGACGCTCGAGGAGCGGGTCTCGGCGCGCACCGCGCAGCTGCGCCACCTCGCGCATCACGACCCGCTGACCGGGCTGCCGAACCGACGCGAGCTCGAGAACCACCTTGCCACGCGGATCGCGCGCACCCGCACGTCGACAGCGTCGTGCGCGGTCTTCTACCTGGACATCGACAACTTCAAGTCGATGAACGACACGCTTGGGCACGGCTTCGGCGATCGCGTGCTGCGACAGATCGCCGAGCGCCTGTCCCGCGCGGCGGACGGGCGCGCGTTCCTGGCGCGCCTGGGCGGCGACGAGTTCACGCTGGTCGTCACGGCCGACCGTGCCGGCGCGGCGCCGGAGGCGTTCGCCGAGGAGGTGATCCGCGCGTTCCAGGAGCCGGTGCGGGTCGACGCGCGCGAGGTGCTGGTCAGCGTCAGCATCGGCATTGCGGTGGCCCCCGAGCACGGCGAGACGCCGGAGGCGCTGCTGCAGGCCGCGGACGCGGCGCTGTTCCACGCCAAGGACCGCGGCCGGCGCGGCTTCGCGCTGTTCCGGCCGGACCTCCTCGCCGCCGCGGCGCACCGCTTCCACACCGAGCAGGGGCTGCGGCGGGCGCTCGAAGGCGGCGAATTCGAGCTCTACCTGCAGCCGCAGGTATCGCTGCCCGGATGGCGGCCGACCACGCTCGAGGCGCTGCTGCGCTGGCGCAAGCCCGACGGCACCGTGCTCGCCGCATCGGAGTTCATCCCGGTGGCGGAGGAGTCGGGCCTGATCCTCGAGATCGGCGACTGGGTGCTGTCGGAGGCGACCGCAATCGCGAAGCGGCTGCGCACCGCGCACTGGCCGGGCGCGCGCATCGCCGTCAACGTCTCGCCGCAGCAGTTCCTGACGGGCCGCTGCGTGCCGGCCATCGAGTCGGCGCTGCGCGAGCACGGCATGCCGGCCGACTGCCTCGAGATCGAGCTCACCGAGACGGCCGTGCAGACCGGCCGGGTGGCGGTCGAGGCGCTGCGGCGGCTGCGCGAGCGTGGCATCGCCGTCGCGCTCGACGACTTCGGCACCGGCTTCTCCTCGCTGAAGTCGCTCGACGCGCTGCCGCTCAGCCGCGTCAAGCTCGACAAGAGCCTGACGGGCAGCGTCGACGGCAACGCGCGCTCGGCGGCCATCGCGATGTCGGTGATCGGGCTTTGCCGCGAGCTCGGGCTCGCCGTCACCGCCGAGGGCATCGAGCGGATCTCGCAGCTCGAGGCGATCTCCGCCTTCGGGCCGCTCGACGTTCAGGGCTTCCTCGTCGCCGGCCCCATGCCGTCCCAGGAAATCGGCCGCTTCCTCAGCGAAGGACCGCGGCGGCTCGCACAGGCCTGGCCGCGCCTCGCGCTCGCGCCCGACGACGGCGGATCGGGCGACGCGGGCGTGGTGACGCCGTTCCGGCCGCGCGGCGGCTGAGCGCGCCGCAGCACGTCCGCCGCTATCGGCGATCCTCGACCGTCTTCGCCGCAGCCGCGGCCCGCTCGCGCGCGAAGCGCGCTGCCCAGTCAACCGGTCCGCGCTCGAAGCGATGGCGCAGCTCCTGCAGCGTGTAGGCGTCGCCCCACTCGAAGTGGCGATACAGCTTCGCGAAGCGCTCGCCGGCGCCGTAGCCGGCGTTGGTGATCGTCACGCGCGTGCGCGCCGGGTCGAGCGCGAGGAACTCGATCACCGTGACGGTCTTGCCGAACAGTTCCGGGTCGGCGAATCCCGGCGGGGCCTGGACGTTGTGGATCACGATCAGCCGGTCCGGGACGTAGGCGAGGATCTCGTTGCGGATGTTGGCGGGGTCGCCGATCCGCGCGTGCGGATCGTAGCTCGCCTCAATATGGCCGCCGATGCGAAAGTCGACTTCCGCGACCGGTACGGCCCAGCTGGCGAAGCCCTGCGAGGTCGCGAAGGCCTGGAACGCGTCATGCGCCGGTGCCGGGACCTCGACCGACAGCTGGATCGAGCGATCGCCGCTCGGCTCGACGAAGGAGGTATTGCTGACGTCCTTGAAGTCGCGCCAGCTCGGCTCGGCGGCGGTGGCGGGGCCGGCGAGCGCGAGCGCAATCGCGGCGAGTCGGATCGGCCAGGTGGCGGTGTTCACTTCGTTGTCCCCTTGTCGGTGGTGGCCAGCAGGCGTTGGTAGTAGTCGTGCAGCGAGGCGATCGAGGCGTCGAAGGTGTGCAGTGAGCGGTGCGTGCGGGCCTGCATCACCGCGCCCTCCATGGTCGTCAGCGTGAAGACCGCGAGCTGGTGCCTGTCGAGGCCCGGCGGCAGGCGGTCGCGGGCGGCGTCGAGACAGGCCTCGACGTGCCGCACCCAGCCGTCGAAGTTGACCGCCAGCAGCTCGCGCACCGGCGGGTCGGGCTCGTGCAGCTCGAGCGCCAGGGAGCCGATCGGGCAGCCGTAGGTGCAGGCGCTCGCCTCGAGCGCGGCGCGGTAGGCGCCGAGCAGCGCAAAGATCCGCGCGATGGGGTCCTCGACGCCGCGCCAGGCCGGTTCGAGCAGCATCGGCACGATGCCGTCGCGATAAGCCGCCAGGACCGCGAGCAGCAGGTGCTGCTTGGTCGGGAAGAAGTGGTACAGGCTGCCCGCATGGACGTCGGCCTCGCGCTGGATGTCGGCGACGGAGGTCGACTGGAAGCCTTTCTCGGCGAAGAGTCGCAGCGCCGAATACAGGATCCGGTCGCGCGTCGCGTCGGGCGGAGGCGTTTGAGTGCTCACTCAAATCGAGTGTAACAAGACTTGAGCGATCACTCAAGTCTCGGTCGGTGCCTCTGCCGATGCCCGGGCTCGTGTGACCTGCGCCCGGGAGGCGCGGCAGCCGGTGGCGCGAGCCCCGCCGGGTGCACGGATTTGACCCCGACTGCGGGCGATCCGCGTTCACGACCGTGCGGCCGCGCCGGTCGCGCTGACCGGAGCGTCCGCATGGCCGTCCATCAACTCGTCCCGGTCGCGAGGCTCCTCGCGACCACCCTGGCCTTGGCGAGTCCGCTCGTCGCCGTTCCTTCCGCCGCCCGCGATCTCCTCGTCGATCTGCCGGTCGACCGCGTGATGCTGTACCGGCAGGGCGCCACCGTTGCGCGCAGCGGGCGCGTGTCGATTCCGGCCGGTACGCACCAGATCGTCGTCCGCGGCCTTCCGGCGACTGGCGATCCGAAATCGCTGCGCCTCAGCGTCGGCGGAAGCGGAGTCCGGCTCGGTGCGCTCGACATCAAGACCGAGCACCTCGGCCACTCGGTGCTCGACCAGGAGCACGCGCTGGAACGGCGCGTCGAGGCCGCCGGCGACGAGCGACGGGCGCTCGAGGACGAGCTCGCCTCGGCGCAGCTGCAGCTGAAGCTGCTCGAGGCACTTGCGGGTGGTACCGGCACTGGAGCCGGGCATCAGCCCCTCAACGGCCCGCAGCTCGCCGGTGTGTTCGCCTCGCTCGGGACCGCCTCGGACCTCGCGCGCCGGCGGCAGCGCACGGCGACGATCCGGCTGCGCGAGCTCGACCGGCGGCTCGGCAAGCTGAAGGCTGAGCTCGACAACCTCGAGACCGACCGCGACGACGAGCTGCGCGTCACCGCGACGCTCGAGGCCAGCGTCAGCACCTCGGCCGTGGTCACCGCGACGTACTACGAGCCCGCCGCGGCCTGGCACTGGGTCTACGAGGCGCGACTCGACACGACCCGCGGACGGGTGACGCTGCTGCGCCGCGCCGCCGTCACGCAGACCTCCGGCGAGGACTGGCGGAACATCACGCTGTCGCTCGGTGGCGCCCGCCCGGCGGCGGACGCCTCCACGCCGCAGCTCGGGTCGCTGTTCGTGGGTCTCGCGGACCCGCCGTCGGGCAAGTCGCTCGCGATGCTGTCCGCGGTGCAGCTCGGCGCCCGCGAGGTGGCGAGTCCCGCGCCCCGGGCGGTCGCGCCACCACCGCCTGCGGCGCGGGTCATCGCCACCGAGTACGCGGCCGAGTACGCGCTGCCGGGGCGCCTGTCGATCCTCTCCGACCACGAGCCGCGCGTCTTCACGGTCGCGGACGACGCCTTCGACGTGAAGCTCGTGGCCCGCGTCGTACCGGGCGCCGAGCGCGCGGCGCACCTGGAGGCCGGCTTCGTCTACCGCGGCGACGTGCCGATCGATGCGGGCCGGCTGCAGCTCTACCGTGATGAGAGTTACGTCGGCGAGGCCGACACCGGCGCGCTGCTGCCGGGCGCCGCCGTCCGGCTGCCGTTCGGCATCGACGAGCGGATCCGCGTCGCGGTGCGGGAGGAACCTGCCGAGTCGGGCGAGCGCGGGCTGCTGTCGCGACAGTACTCGCGGGAAACGCGCCGGCGCTTCGAGGTGACGAGCTACCATCCGACGCCGGTCCCGGTCGAGCTGGTCGACCGCCTGCCGGTCAGCCGTTCGGCCGACGTCCACGTCGAGACGCTGAAGGGCGCGACGCCGCCGACCGTCCGCGACTACGAGGGGCGCGCCGGGCTACTGTTGTGGCGCGTGTCCGCGGAGCCCGGACGGACCACGGTCATCCGGCAGTACTACGCCGTGCGGTACCCCGGCGACCACCGACTCGTCTCGAACGAGGAGGCGCCAGGCGAGTGAAAGCCGTGGGCCAGGTCCGTCATTAACGGGCGTCGTGAAAGACGAGCCCGAGCACGAAGCGTTCGCCGTCGCGCACGGTGCTGACGCCGTGCCGCAGCGTCGCGCGCGCTGGCCGGTGCGTTCCATCGACCGGGAACTGGCTGACGGCGAAGGCCACCGCATCGCCCTGGCCGAGCGGCACGACCGTCGCGCGGCTCTGGCGGCGCGGCCGCTGCTCGCTGAGCACGAACTCACCGCCCGAGAACTCCCGCTCGGGCTGCGACAGCAGCACCGCCACCTGCACCGGAAAGTGCACGTCGCCATACAGGTCGCGGTGCAGGCAGTTGTAGTCGCCGGGCCCGTAGCGCAGCAGCAGTGGCGTCGGCTGGCACTGGCCGGCGGCGCGGCACTCATCGAGGAACGGCGCCAGTGTCGCCGGGAAGGGCGCCTCGCGTCCGCAGGCGCCGCGCCAGGCATTGGCAATGCCGGCGAGCTGCGCATAGAGCCGCTCGCGCAGCGTCGCGACGGCCTCTGGCAGCGGATAGCGGAAGTAGCGGTACTCGCCGCGCCCGAAGCCGTGCCGCGCCATCGTGACGGTGCTGCGAAAGTGCGCGTCCTCGGCATAGAGCGCACGCAGCGCGCGGCACTCCGCCGGCTGCAGCAGGGCCGGCAGCACGGCATGCCCGGCGTTCGCGAGCGGGCTGTCGGGCGCCGGTGCGCCGGTCCCAGCGCCGGCGCGGGTGTGACGGGTCGCGGTCGTGGGCATCACGGCTCCTCGGGCGGCGTGACCGGGTACGGTCCCGGCGCCCGGCCAGAGTGCCGTCATGCGCAGGCGAGCGGCGCTCCGCTTCTTGCGGACTGGGCCGACGCACTCGCGCGGCGCGTCAACCGGCGATGAGCGGCGTCCAGTGTCGCAGCCGGCGCTCGTTGCGGATCGACGCGGATTCCGCGTCGAAATCCATCGGCTGTGCGCGCGAGAGGTCGAGCGCGACCGAGTCGAGTACCCGCACGTGCAGCACCGCACGACGGCCGCCGGGCAGGTCCGCGGCCGCGCCAAAATAGACGCCGCACTCGGGGCAGAAGAGGAAGTCCGCCGTGCGCTGGCCGAACTGGTAGGTCCGCAGCGCCCGTGACGCCGACAGCACGATCAATCCGGCCGGATCGGACGTGTACGTGCCGCCAAAGCGACGGCAGAACGTGCAGGTGCAGACCCTGAGCGGCCAGTCCGCCGGTGCACGCGCTGTGCGGAAGGTGAGCCGCACCGCGCCGCAGTGACAGCTGCCCGCGTGCTCGATCATGGCGTCCGCGCCGCGAGGCGGTCGCTGCGCCCGCGCCGCCGGGCCAAGCGCGCGCTCAGCGCGCCTCGCGGCGCAGCGGCGTGGGCTCGGCGTGCGCCGTGCCGCCGGGTTTCATCACGCGCGTGATCTTGGCGGCGGAAAAGAGCCCGCGCACGGTGACGGTGCCGTTCGCGCCGCGCTCGACGACCGGCAGGTGCGTCAGCCCCGAGTTCGCGAACACCGCCGCGATGTCCGACATCGTCGCGCGCTCGATGTCGTGGAAGTGCGCGACCTGCCATTCGCTGACCGGCGTCATCACCTCGCGAACCGATACTTCCTCGCGCGCGATGCCCGCGAGCCGCTGCCGCATCGGCTTCTCGCCGATCACGTCGTACGCGGTGACGAGGCCGACGACCTGGCTCGAGGTCGTGTCGGTGACGAACGCCGAGCGGACGCCGGCATGCTTCATGTGCTCGAGCGCCTCGTCGACGGAGGTGACCGTCGAAACCGTCACCGACGGCCGGTCGCGGAAGTCCGTCATTGCCAGCAGCGCCGGATCGGCGTGGCGGACGTGCCACGGCTCGGTCCCGGGGACGGGCAGCGAGCGGACGGCGAGTGGCGTAAGCGGGATGCGATGCATGGTTGGACTCCTGCGAAGTCGCGCAAGGCCCCCCGGACGGCTCCCCCCGGGCGGGCAAAATCCCTGCAGATCGAATATCACGATTCCCGGGGCGGAGGTCACCTGTCTTCACCCTACTTTTCGGTCCGCGCTCCGGGACGGCTGAACGCCCGCTTTGAATCAACGGGTTAGCACCTCGTCCGCGACCGGGCGCGATGCCCGCTGCCGGGGCTTCCGGCCCCGGGTTCGGCGGCGGATCGCCCGGGCTCAGGCGAGCGACGGGTACGCCTCGCCGGGCGTCGTCACCCCGAAGTGCCGGGCGAATCGGCGCCGCCATTCGAGTCCCGCCCCGAGCTCGAGCGTGTTCAGGATCAGCAGCCGGAATCCCCCGGCGGGCATCGTGTGCGTCTCGGGCGCGCGACCCTCGTCGAACGTCACCTGCACGCTCCGCAGCCGCGGCTCGTCGCGCGCGGCGCGCAGCAGCTCCGGCGGCGGGTGGCGATAGGCGGCACCGTGCGGACCGAAGAGTACGACGCTGTAGCCCGGAACCGCCCGATTGTCGTCGTATGCCCAGTGCCGATCCGCATAGAGGCGTACGACCGCGTCGAGCCAGCCCGGACCGTAGAGGTCCGGCCACTGGTCGGTGAAGCGCAGATGGCACTCGATAATCCGTCCGCCGATGCTCTCCAGGTTGACCATGCCCGTGTAGCCGGCGAGGTGGCGCTCGATCCAGGCCTGACAGTACGCATCGAGCGGCGCGCGCCGCCGGCTCTCGACGGTCCAGTAGTCGAACATGCCGCCGTGCAGCGCGCGGCCGGCGGTGTGACGGATCCAGCGCACCCGGCCGTCGACCACCGCCGCGTCGGTGCTGACGTGCTCGCCCTCGAGCAGCACCATCCACATCTGGCCGGGCCTGAGCGTGCGCGCGAACGCCGCCCGGTCCTCGATCCGGCAGCTGTCGACGGCCATGCCGCACAGGTTGTAGACCGGCTTCGCGAACACCGGGAACGTGGCGGGCTCGAGCCCGTGCAGGCCGCACTCGAGGCCCTGCGACTCCGCCACCAGCAGCTTGTTGTAGACCCAGCGGTGCGCAGGATTCCAGCGGAACGCGTCGATGTCGTCGGTCGGCACGTGGACGTCCGCCGGACAGGCGACGTGCTCGAAGTACTGCTCTCGCCACGGATCGCGCTCGTGGATCGGCATGCGCGGATCTTAGCGCCGCGGTGGCGTCGTGGCCGTTCCCGGGTTCGCGGCTCAGCGGGCCGCGGCGGCGACCGGGGCCGGCGCGGCGACCTCCACACGGTTGCGGCCTGCGTTCTTCGCGCCGTACACGGCATCGTCCGCGCGGGCGATCAGCTGCTCGCCCCACACGCCGAGCGCGTCGCTGCCGGCCACCCCGATGCTGCAGGTGAGCCGGATCGGCGCACCGAACCCCTCGACCAGCGTGTTGGCCACGCGGTCGCGGATGCGCTCGGCGATTGCGCTCGCGACGCCCGTGTCGGCGCTGCTCAGGATCACGACGAACTCCTCGCCGCCGTAGCGACCCACCACGTCCGATTGGCGCAGCTCGGCCTGGATCGGGCCCACCACGGCGCGCAGGCAGGCGTCGCCGGCCGCGTGGCCGCGCGTGTCGTTGATCGTCTTGAAGTGATCGAGGTCGAGGAACAGCAGCGTGATCGGCAGCTCGCGCGCCCGCGCGCGCAGCGAGGCCGCCTCGAGCCGCTCGATCAGCGAGCGCCGGTTGAGGACCCCGGTCAGCGGATCGGTCTGGGCGCGCCGCTCGGCGTCGCTGAGCGCGCGGCGCTGGTCGCGCAGCCGGTCGGCGACGCCGAGCGCCGTGAGGACGGCGGCGCTGACCATCGACATCGGCAGGCCGACGTAGAGCAGCGAGTCCGACTCGTCGACGACTCCGAGCAGCAGCCGCAGCGCAGCCAGCGTCGTGAAGCCCTCGAGCAGCAGCCAGGCGATCAGGAACCAGCCGGCCGCGCGGATGCCGCGACGCCAGGCGAGGAACGCGACCACGAGCGTGAACAACGTCGTGCCGAGGAACATGACGTTGCCGAGCGCCGAGACCAGCGGACCGATGCCGAGGAACTTGAGCCCGTTGGCGCAGGCGAGCAGCACGAACGCGACCGCGAGGCCGCCGAACACGCGGTAGACGCGTGGCGAGAAGCGGCTGAGATCGGCGATCTCGCGCACGAACAGGCAGGCAACCGCGCCGCTCAGCGCGGCCGGGACGTTCCAGGCGTGCGAGGCGAGCGGCCGCGCGAGCCCGAGCACCGGCCAGTCGAAGCCCTGGCCGGAGAGGTAGGCGATGTAGAGCGCCTGCAGTCCGAACAGGGCGCCGTAGAGCATGAACAGCCGATCGACGAACACGAACGAGATCAGCAGCGACGCAAGCGCCATTGCGAGCAGCGCACCGAAGGCAAAGGCGATCATGCGCGTGTGGTCCGCGCCGTGCTCGAGCACGGTGCGCAGCGGCGCGAGCGTGACACCTGCCTCGGCACCCGCGAGGGCGCGATCGTCGAGGCGCAGGTAGAGCCGCTCCCCGGCCCCGAGTCCTCCCGGCAGCGCGAACACGACGTCGGTGCCACCGCGCAGCGCGGGCAGGGACGCGGTCGTCGGCAGTGCAAAGAGCTTCGAGTCGGTCGCGCGGAACGCGAGCACCTTGCCGGCGCGCGGCTCGCGCACGACGAGCGCGGGTGAACCGTCGGCCGACATGGCGGTCCTGGACAGCAGTCGCACCCACGTGGGGTTGCCGCCGGCGACACCGCGCCCTGCGTGCAGCGGCTGGAAGTGCGCCTCCAGCGAGCCGTCCGCGACCGCCGACGGGCTCGCGTCCGCGTATTCAGACGTCAGCACGCTGACCTCAAACGCGGAGGGTCCGGCGGCGATCGCGAGCGCCGGCAGCAGCAGCGCGCCGAGACAGCCGGCCAGTCGCCCGAGCGCCGCGCGCGGCTGCTGGATCCGTCCGTGGTGCTGCGCCGCGGGGGCGCCGCATCCGATCGTCATCTGTGCCCTGCTCCCTTGCGTCGGGCGACGAGGCCTCACTCCGAGAACTCGTTCCCCGGTCGTCTCGACGTCCTGTCCGCGTCCGGAGGCCGGCGCGAGGATCGCGCCGGGGGGCGAAGGATGACATCAACGCCGGCGAAGTGCACCGGGATTGCCGCCGCCGCCGGCCACGAGGCGACATATTCCGAAGGCGGCCCGGGTCGCGTCCGTCCGGAGCACGGATCGACGGCGGGTCAGCGTCGGCCGGCCGTGGCAGACGCCGCAGCGAGGGCGGGGCTCAGGGGCAGCCGGCGCAGGCTCGTGGCGCGGCGCGGTGCACCAGTGTCTGCCCGCGCGAGCCCAGGGCACGGAGCGCCGGCGCCACCCGGGCGGCGAGCGCCATCGCGACCAGCACCAGGAAGCCGCCCGGCAGAATGAGGGCCGCGAGCACCGACAGCGTCCGGCGCCGCGCGGTAAACCACGCGACGAGCCGGCGTCCGGTGGTTCTCAGCAGCGATGCCGCCGGCGCGAGCTCGCGTTCGATCAGCAGGGTCGCGGCATCGCCCGGCAACCGCGAGCGCCGGAACCCCGCACGGTGCGCGAGCCGGAGCATCGGCTCGTTGTCCGCCCGCACGTGACCCCACAGGCGACGGATGCCCGCGCGCGCCGCACGGCGCGCGATCCGGCGCAGCAGCGCTCGCGCCAGCCCGAGTCGGCGCCAGCGGTCGGCCACGGCGACCGCGAGCTCGGCGGCATCACCCTCGGCGGCGAAGCGTACTTCCGCGACGATCGAATCCGGCCGGCCGCTCTCGTGCGCGACCCACGCGACGTGTCGCTGCTGGTCTACCTGGACCAGAGCGGCGACCAGCGACGACGGCGGTTCCGCCAAGCCCATGTGGAACCGAGCCGCGCGTGCCTCGGGGGAGAGCCCGCGGATGAATGACTGGAACGATGCAGCGAACGCCGGCCCGAGCGTTGCGACGGACACGGATCGACCGTCACGCAGCCGCAGGCGCCGGACGAGCGGCGTCGCGCCGCCGTGACCGGCGGCGGCAGGAGCGGAGTGCTGAGGGGCGAGCGACATCGCGGGCTCGGGACGGGTGGATGGGCGATGCGCAGAGCCTGCGCTCCTTTGGTCGAGGCCGGCGCAGACTTGCTGAAGCATCGTTCAGGAAAAGTGAACGATCCCGGGCCGCCACGTCGAACGCCCTTCGCGCAATCGTCGAGCCGTGCGAAAGACGCGACGGCCCGCTCCCCGAGCGAAGCGAGTTCGGGATTAATGCGCCGCCGGCCGGAAGTTGCCGGCCGACGCCGAGTGGAGCGGAGACGACGATGCTGGAGTGGACGGAGCGGCAGGAGATCGAGGCACCTGTGGGCCTCGTCTGGCGCGTGGTCGCCGACGTCGAGAGCTGGCCGGAATGGACTCCGACGATAGTGCGGATCGCGCGGCTCGCAGGATCCGGCCTCGAGCACGGAGCGAGCTTCCGGATCCGGCAGCCGTCGCTGCCGGCGGCGACCTGGCGGGTCGTCGGCGTGGATCCCGGGCGCTCGTTCCGCTGGCAGTCACGAACGCCCGGGGTGCTCGTCGAGGCGGACCACCGCCTCGCGCCCGTCGGCGACCGTACCGAGGTGGAGCTCGCGATCCGCTTCGGCGGCGTGCTGGGTCGCGCGAGCGGCTATATGCTGCGCCGCCTCACGCGCCGGTTGCTCCGGCTCGAGGCGCAGGGGCTCAAGTCCCGATGCGAGTGGCTCTGGAAGTCCCGCGGCGCCTGAGTGACCGCGGCGCGCGGCGAAGGCGACCGCCGGGCCGCGCCCTGAGGCGCGGCCCGGCGCATCGCGGGACCACTTACTTGCCGAAGTGGTAGTTCGCGCCGACGAAGTAGGCGCGACCGTAGTTGTTGTAGTTGAACACCGAGAACGGCACGTTGACCGTGCCGAGCGTCGACGAGTCGAGCGGCGGCAGCTTGTTGAACAGGTTGTTCACGTTGCCGATGACCTCGAGCGACGGCGACCACTGGTAGCGCAGGCTCATATTGGCGATGGTCCACGGCTCGAGGCGGGCGGCGCCCGCCGCGGCGTAGCCGTCGACCGTCTGCTGCGCCGCGTAGTTCGGCGTGCGGCCGTAGCGCTCGACGAACAGCGTCGTGTCGAAGTTGTGGAACGACCAGGTGCCCGTGAAGTTGGCCTTCGACTTGAAGTCGGTGCTGTAGAACGGGCTGTTCAGCAGGTCGATGACCGTATCGCCCGCGAACTTCAGTTCCTTGTGCTTGAACGAGTCGGTCCAGGCCGAGCCCAACCGGAACTCGCCGATCTTGCCGGCCGTGAACGCGTAGTGGACTTCCAGCACGCCGACGGTCAGGTCCTCGCGGGCGACGTTGATCTTAGGCGTCGAGATCTGGGTGATCAGTCCGTTGGCGTCGCGCGTGACCAGCGAAACGGCATTCACGCAGGTCGGCGACGTCGGGTCGAGCTGACCGAGCAAGCACGCGGACTCGGTGCGCAGCAGCTGGTCCGAGTCCTGCTGGGCGACCTCGTTCGTGATCTGCCAGTGCATCACGTCGTAGTTGATCTGCAGGTTGCGGACCGGATTCCAGACGAGCCCGAGATCCCAGTTCTTGGCGGTAATCGGCCGCAGCTTGGTGTTTCCGCTGGTCGTTCCGAACACCGACTCGCCGAACTGCGGGCAATTGCCGAGATTCGCACCGGTGTAGCCGTTCTTCGTGCAGGTGTAGTAGTCGGTGACCGTCTGGAAGAAGCCGCTCGTGCCCTGGTACTCGTCGGACAGCGTTGGTGCCTTGAACGACGTGCCATAGCGGCCGCGCAGCATCAGGCTCTTGATCGGCTTGTACTCGACCGAGAGGTTGTAGGTGTCCTTGGTGACGTCCTCACCCGAGACTCGATAGTCGTCGAAGCGATCGGACAGGCCGACGGTGACCTGCTTCAGCACCGGCAGCCGCAGCTCGAAGGTGCCGGCCATGCGCGATCGATGGCCGGACCCGGCGGTCGCCGTGTAGAGGTACGTCTCGCCGTTCAGGAAGCGCGGATCCGGCGCGTAGTCCCAGCCCTGCGCACCGCCCTCGACGACGAGCGCGAGGCCCGCCTTGCCGCCCGGCAGCGAGAACAGCGAGGTGTTGGTCACCTGGCCGCGCGCGAGGCTCTCCTCGGTGCGCGACCACGAGGTCGCATAGCCCGTGAAGCTCGCGTAGTCGGCGGGCGTGATCGGCTTATAGAACTGGGCCCAGTCGACCGCGTAGGTCGGCTGGCCGAAGATCGGATCGGGTCCGAGGTTCGGGCCGAACATCGGCGCGAAGAAGTTCGTGATCGCCTGCGTGAACGCGAGGTGGGTCGCCTCGATCAGCTTGTTCTCGGTGTAGGTCATGTCGAGCGCGTAGCGCCAGTCGGAGGCGCCGAAGCGACCCTCGAGCCCGATCGTCGCGCGCACCGAGTTCTTGGTGTCCTTGTTGCTCTGGCCGCGGAAATTGCCGGCCTCCTCGGGCGAGAAGATCCGCTGCACGTTCAGCAGGTCGCAGTTCGGGTTCTGCGTCGTGCACGGCGTCACGTTCGGGTCGTAGAAGTAGTAGAACGGGCCCGTGGAATCGTCGGCCGTTCCGAAGAACACCGTGCCGGTGTTGAACTCGGTCACGTCGTGATCGAGCAGCACGTCGGCGAAGAGCCGCGTGTTCGCCGAGATGTCCCAGGTGCCGTGCAGGAAGGCCTGCTCGTTCTCGGTGCCGTTGTTGATCGTGGCGTAGCCGGAGGTGAACGTGCCGCAGTACTGGCCGCGGTTCGCGCGCGTGCGCAGGTCGGTCGTGCCGCCGAACTGGGAAGTGGTGTTGCCGCACGGCGGGTTGTTCGGGTCCGTCATGTAGTAGAGGTTGCCGTTGACGTCACCGAACAGGCCGAGGACCAGCCAGTCGCGCTCGGCGGTCTGCGCCGAGGCGCCGCCGGCGAAGTACTGGTTGGTCAGCGGGCGCTGGTAGCCCCAGATCGGATCGACCTTCTCGTACTGGCCGCCGAATACGAAGTTGAAGTCGCCGACGTTGATGCCGTCGGCGAGGCCGACGCGCTTCGAGGTACCGCCGCCGTCCTTGGTCCAGCCGAAGCGGACGTCCGCCTCCGGGCCATCCATCCGCTTCTTGAGCGAGATGTTCACGACACCGGCGATCGCGTCCGAGCCGTAGATGGAGGACTGGCCGCCGGGCAGGATGTCGACGTGGTCGATCGCGACCTGCGGGATGCCGTCGATGCTGACGACGATGTCGGTACCGTTGTAGAGCGCCGGGTAGTCCGCGATCGGCCGGCCGTCGATCAGGAACTTGGTGTAGCTCGGCGACAGGCCGAACATGCTGATCGTCTGCGCACCCGGGGTGAACCCGTTGACGAACTGCGGGCCCTGGACGGCGCCGGTCGCGACGACGCTGCGCTGTAGCGCGTCCGCAACCGATGAGAAGCCCTGCAGCGCCATGTCCTCGTTGGTCACCGTGACGACCGGTGTCGACACGTCGGTCTTGAGCTGCGGGATCAGCGACCCGGTCACGACCACTTCCTCGAGCGTGTCCGGTGCGTCCTTCTTGGGCGCCGCCTGCTGCGCCTGGGCCGGCGCGGCACCGATCGAAAGGACCGCGAGCAGGGACGAAAGCAGCAGAGACCGCGATGAACCAGCTGAAATGAACTTCATACCGGAGTGCTCCGTGACGCTTTGATGTCTGGGGTGCGAATCATCCGTGACCAGGTTGCCGTTCGGGCCTGGAGCGTTCCGTGTGCTGCCATTCCTCTGACAGCTGTCGGTCGGCGCCGCACCAATCTGGGGGCGAGTGTGGCGTCAGCGCCGGACCATCGTCAACGCGTTGCAGTCGAGCAACACTTTGATGACTGAACGACGGGGATTTATAAGTATTTCTTAAGACGCCTGTAAACCGGCATTTCGACGCCGGATTCAAAATATCTGCGGAAAATCCCCGATACCGACGGCGAATAGGCGCAACCGGGGCGTGAAATTGCCGGACGTCGAGGGGTCCGGCCGACCTAAAGCCGCTCGCCGCGGCGGTGCGCCGCTGCGCGGCGGATCGTCGTCAGCGGGTGTGTTCCGCGCTGCCGGCGGCGCTCGCCGACTGGATCGCCGCGTGGATCTCGCGCGGCGTGGGATTCCGCCGCAGCGTGAGTCCGCCGTTCACCTGCAGCACCTGGCCGGTCATGAAGCACTCATCGCCGGCGAGCCACAGTGCCGCATCCGCGACGTCGGTCGTCGTGCCGACGCGTCCGAGCGGGTACTCCTTCACGAACGCCGCCTCGAGGCCGGGCATCGCGACCTCGCGCGCCGTCATCGGCGTCGCGGTGAGGCCGGGCGCGATCGAATTCACGCGCACGCCCTTCGCGCCGAACTCGTTTGCGAAGCAGCGCATCAGTGCATCCGCACCTGCCTTCGTGCCGATGTACGCCGCATGGTGGTGCAAGACTGCGTAGACCGAGGCCGACGACATCAGGATCACCGAGCCGCCCCGGTCGGCCGCCATCGCGCCGACGAAGGCCTGCAGGAAGAAGAACGTGCCCTTGAATTGCAGCGCCGTCACCTGGTCGAGCTGTTGCTCGGTCGTCTCCAGCAGCTTCGCGAGCAGACCCCAGCCGGTGCAGTTCACGGCGATGTCGACGTGGCCGTAGGCGGCGCGAGTCGCGGCGGCCAGCGCCTCGAGGTCCGCCTTGCGGGTGACGTCGCACAGCGCGTAGCGGCCGTCGAGCTCCGTCGCGAGCGCGGCGAGCGGGGCCTCGTGGCGGCCCGCCACCATGATCCGCGCGCCCTCCGCGGCGAAGCGCCGCGCGATGACCTGTCCCATGTTGCCGTCGCCGGCCGCGCCCACGACCACCGCCACCTTGCCGTCCAGCCTGCCCATCGTCGCCTCCGCGGGGTTCAGCCGTCCGCCCGTGGCGCGAGCCTGCGCACCGGGTCGCGCCCGTCCCAGCCGACCGACTGGCGGCGGACGTAGTCATAGAAGCGACGCAGCGCCGGCACGGGCTCGTAGAGCTCGGTCATGTGCCCGAGCTCGGCCACCGTGTCGAGCATCGCGAACGATACGCCGTCGGCGGTCGTCGCCTCGAGGGCGGCGCCGCCGCCGAGCGCCGCGATCGCGGCGCCGAGGTCCGGCACGAAGTGCGCGACGTGGTGCACGCCGACCTCGTCGCGCGCATACCGCTCGCGCAGTACCGACGGCGAGTCGTCGTGCTGGGTGATGAATTCGACCATCAGCTCGCCGGCCTGGCCGTAGGCCGAGGAATGGTCGAAGCGCGCCGGCGCGCCGCGATAGCGGACCGCGGCGAGCGGGATGTGTTCGAACAGGAAGAACGGTCCCCAGCCGTAGGCGGCAGCACTCGCGGCCGCCGCACGCGCCGGGTTGGCAACGTGGTAGGCAATCTGCACCGGCCGCAGCGGCAGCACGGCCGCGGTCGTCAGCGGCCGTCGACCGAGAAGGCGAGCAGCACGTTACCGGGCAGGTGGAAGTAGACGCCGTACCCGGAGTTCACGTACAGCACGCCGTTCGCCACCACTGGCCCGCCGCCGCCGATCGAGCCGCCGTGCGCGGCTGCGCCCGAGACGGTGCGGACCTCCGCCAGCGTGTCGTACTCCCACAGGACCGCGCCGCTGTCGGCGGCGTAGGCGCGCACCTGACCGTCCATGTGCCCGGCGATGACCGCGCCGGGAATCGCGGTGATCGCGGCGAGGATGCCCGGGTCGCAGAACTCGCGTCCCTGGCAGCGATCGGGGGCCGGCTGCGACCAGAGGCGCGCGCCACTCGCGACGTCAAGCGCGTAGATGCCGCCGCGCGGCTCGCCGGGATACTCGCTCTCGTACTTGGTGCGCATGTCCGAGATCGGCACGTACAGGCGCCTACCGTCGGTCGCCATGCCGAACTGGATGCCGCCCTGCGTGCCGCCGCGCCCGAGTCGCTCGATCCAGAGCGGCGCGGCGTGGCTGTCGGCATCGACCGCGAAGGCGGTGCCGCTCTTGAGGCCGCCGAGGATCACGTCGCGGCCGGACGGCAGCGAGACCAGCATCGTGCCGGAGCCGAGGTCGAAGTCGGGGCCCGAGGGCTTGGGGCAGTTGTCGGTCTTCAGCATGCAGCCGACGTTCCAGGCGTCGCGCTCGAAGACCTGGCGCGACCAGCGCAGCTTGCCGGTGCCGAGATCGAAGGCCAGGATCGCGTCGCTGCGGTCGTTGGCGGGCGAGGAGTAGTTGTCGCCGGTACCGACGTACAGCAGGCCGCGCTTCTCGTCGATCGTCGGGCTGTTCCAGATCGCGGCACCCGAAGGCGCGAGCACCGGCGCGCCGCTCGAGGTCGAGCCGACGCGCTTCGGCTTCTCATCGATCGTGTAGCTCTTCCACGCCACGGCCCCGGTGCGCGCCTCGAGCGCGACTACCGAGCCGCGGAAGCTGCAGCACGGATAGGCCGGGTCGGTCGCCGCTTCCTCGAGCGAGGAGACCGGCACGTACAGGCGCCCGCGGTGGAACACCGGCGCACCGGTCAGCGTCGCGGCCGGGTGGTCCTCGACCTTGCGCTGCCAGCGCAGCTTGCCGGTCAGTGCATCGAGCGCATAGACGCGTCCGATCAGGTCGCCGAACACGGCGAGCGGGCGACTCGCCGCGTCCTTCCACGGCGTCACGAGCACCGGCGTGCGCACCTCGGCGGAGGCGCGGAACTGCCAGCGCACGCAGCCGGTCGCGGCATCGAGCGCATAGACGGTGCCGTTGTGGCTGCCGACGAAGACCGCTCCCATCGCGACGTTCGGCTGCGAGCGTGCGCGGATGCCGCCCGGGTAGGCGAACGCCCACTTCAGGCGCAGCCGCGGCAGGTCTGCGGCCGGGAGCTTCGCCACCTCGGCCGGGATGAAGTGCGAGTTGCGGGCGTCGAAGCCCCAGGAGCTGACCCGCGGCGCGCTGCGGTCGAAGGCCGCCGCGGCGCCCTCGCAGCGCGGCGCGGCGGCGGGCGGTGCCGCGGCGTGCAGCGGCTGGCCGGCCAGGTGCTCCGCCACCGCCTGCCGGTCGGCGGCACTCAGCGCAGCGGCCTGGCTCTTCATCACGCCGCCATCGAGGGCCGCGTAGATCGCGTCCGCCGCCATCATCTGCAGGAAAGTCTTCGCCGGCGCCTTGTAGACGTGACCGTCGTGGCACTTCGCGCAGTAGCCGGCGTAGAGCGCGGCACCGCGCGTCGGCGGCGCCTCTGCGGCGGGCGGCGGGTCGTCGCGCGTCGGCACCGCCGCCGGGGCGGCGGCGCCGTAGAACGCGAGCAGGGCAACGACCAGGCCGTGGACGTGAGCGGACGGTGACATGGAACCTCGCAGGCCGATCGGCCGGGCGTTACTTGACGTCCTTCAGGACGCGGTCGAGCTCGCGATGGAAGTGCCGCACGCGGCACTCCTGCTCCGACCACAGCGGCCCCTTGAAGCCGCGCGAGCGGCTGCCGCGCTGCACGGCAGCCACCAGCTCGACGTCCTGGTTGAGCACCGGCCCGAGGTCGGCGCGCTGCTCGATGCCGTAGTGCTCGATGGGCGGACGCGTCGCCCCGGTGACGTCGGTGTCCTTCGGCAGGCCCATCCAGCCCGGCACGAAGTAGTTCGGATCGTCCACGTAGCGGTACAGCGTCAGGTTGTCGTAGTAGAACCGCTCGGGATCGGTCGCGTGCGGCAGGAAGCGCATGATGAAGACGCCTTCCGGGTGCATGCCGATCTGCACGTTGGGGAAGAGCCCGGTCGCCCAGCTGTCGGTCAGCTGGCCGTCGCTGAAGCGTTCGTAGTGGGCGAGGCCGAGGCGCCGCGCCCGCGCACGCTTCGCCTGCTGCACGGCCGCACGCACGTCCTTGGCGCTGCCGTGGTACTCGGCGGGATCCATACCCGCCTCCCGCATCATGTACTGCAGATCCGGTGCGACGGTCTCCTGGTCGGCGATCCGGTGCGACTTGGTGCAGATCGGCACGATCATCCGGCTGAACCCGTTCGGGTACAGGTCGTACTGCGAGAAGTCCTCCATCACGCCCTGCGTCTGCGGGTGGATGTGGGGCAGGTGGTAGGTCTCGTAGAAGGCGTCGACGCCGACCTTCCAGTTGCCGTGCCACTCGGTGCGCACGTGGCGCACGACGTTCATCTTGTCGATCTCGTAGTTCTCGATGTAGCCCTTCGGCAGCCCGATCCAGTCGCGCAGCGCGGGCGCCTGGCCGTCCATGTTCACGAAGATCAGGCCGCCGACCGAATCGCAGCGCACCTCGGACAGGCCCGGGCGGCGACGTACGAGCTCCGGGTGGAAGCTCTCCTCGTCGGTGATCTGGTCGAGCCGGCCATCGGTGCAGAACTTCCAGCCGTGGAAGGCGCAGGTGAAGCGGTCGACGCTGCCGAACTCGCTCAGCGCAATCTTGTTGCCGCGGTGCGGGCAGACGTTGAAGAACGCGCGGATGCCGCCATCCTTCTGCCGCACCAGGACGATCGACTCGTGGCCGATGTCGAAGACCGTGTAGTCACCGGGCTCCGGGATGTCGGAGCTGACGCCGGCCAGCAGCCAGACGCGCGGCCAGAGACCGCGCCACTCGCGCGCCATGAACTCCGGGCTCGAGTAGCGCTCGGGGGACGGCACGTCGAGTCCGTTGTCCACCGGCGGGCGCTTCGCCTCGAGCGAGCCGGCGGCGGCGCCCGGATTGACCACGTACGGCTTGTCGTAGCGGAACATCGGCAACTCCCGCGGGCCTCGTGAAAGAGCCCGGTCAATATAGAGTGGAGCCTATAAAAAAAACAGGTCTGACTGTTTTTACCGCAGTGCAGCGCGCCTCAGCTCAGCTTCGCCGCACCACTGCCAAAGGGACAGTACGGCTCGCGCTCGACCAGCCCGAGCACGAAGGCGAGCTTGGCCATCCCGGAGATCACTGCCATCACGACGCCGAGCTCGCATAGCTCCGCGTCGGAAAAGTGTGCCCGCAGGCGGGCGTAGAGCGCGGGCGAGAGCTGGCCCTGCATGTTCGTCAGCGCCACCTGGTCGGTGTAGGCGAGCACCGCCTTCTCGGCCTCGCTGAACGGGCCCGCCTCGTAGTCACCGATCGCATCGACCTGCGCCTGGGTGATGCCCGCGGCCAGCGCGCCCGGGACGTTCTGCTTGTTGCAGGTGCGGCAACCATGCGTCATCGACAGCCGCAGGCGCGCGAGCTGCTTGTAGCGCTCCGCCACCTGACCGCCGAAGAAGATCTTCCCGTAGAACTCGCGCATCACGAAGTCGAGCATCGCCGGGTGCTGTGCGAACACCTCGACGAAGGCGGGCTCGCCCGTGAGCCCGTTCAGCGTGTCCCACGCGACGTGCAGCGCGGGCGGCAGGTCGGCGCGCGGGATGCGGCCCATCAGCGTATCGGCCATCGTTCGTTCCCCCTCCGGCATGCGGCGCCGCGCGGCGGCGCCCGGACAACGGCGACGCCGTGCGCTACGGCGCGCCGACCTTGAAGTAATCGGGCTTGCCCGCGGGCCAGACGTCGCCCCACTGGCAGTTGCCGCCATCGACGACCAGCACCTCGCCGGTGACGAACTTCGCCGAGGCGGCGCCGAGGTACGCGACCGCCTGGCCGACGTCGTAGGCATCGCCGAGCGTCTGCATCGGGTTGGTCTTCTCGAACTGCGCCGCGGCCGCCGGGTCGTAGACGTTGAGGCCCTCGGAGTTGATCGAGCCGGGCGAGACGCAGTTAACCCGGATCTTGAGCGGCGCCCACTCGGTGGAGAGCGTCTTGCTGAGGTAGATCACGCCGGCGCGCGCGGCGCAGGTGTGCGCCACCTGCGGCATGCCGCGCCAGACGTTGGCGACGATGTTGACGATGCTGCCGGGCACGCCCGCGTCGCGCCAGCGCCGCGCCGCGGCCTGCATCATGTACCAGGTGCCGTTCAGGTTCGTGTCGATCACGGCGAGCCAGCCCTTCGGCGTGAAGTCGATCGCCGCCTGGGGATACTGGCCGCCGGCGTTGTTCACGAGCAGATCGAGGCGCCCGCAGCGGCGCCAGACGTCGTCGATGAGCGCCGTGCACTGGTCGGGATCGCGGATCGTCATCGGATGCGTGATGACCGCATCGCGGCCCAGCAGGCGGCGCACGCCGTCGGCGGTCTCGGCGAGCTTCTCGGGCTTGCGGCCGCAGATCGCGACGGTCGCACCGAGGCGTGCGAACAGGAAGGTCATGGCCCGGCCGAAGCCGCCGCCGCCGCCGGAGACCAGCACCACTTGACCCGCATAGAGGTCGTCGCGGAAGACCATCGGGGCGCTCGCGAGCTCTTCCATCGTGTAGCCCCAGCGCTTCGGCTGTGGCTCCGCCGGGATCGCGTGCAGGCTGGTCGGTTGGGTCATGCGCTTCTCGCTGGCGAGGAATTCGCGGTCGTTCAGTGGCTGGCGGCGAGGCCGAAGATGGCGACGCTCGCGACATTGCGGTTCGGTATTCCGCCCAGGTTCTGGGCGAGGCCGAGCGCCGGCGTGCGCAGCTGGCGGCTGCCGGCGCGACCGAGCAGCTGCGAGTAGATCTCGTAGCTCATGCGCAGCCCCGAGGCGCCGACCGGGTGGCCGAAGCACTTGAGCCCGCCGTCGCTCTGGCAGGGAATCGCGCCGTCGCGGTCGTAGCGGCCGTCGAGGATGTCGGCGGGCGCGCGGCCGGCGTCGGAGAGCCCGAGGTCCTCCATCAGCACCAGCTCCGTGATCGAGAAGCAGTCGTGCACCTCGATCAGGTCGAGCTCGGCACGCGGGTCGCGGATGCCGGCCTCGCGGTAGGCGCGCGCCGCGGCGATCCGGGTGGTCAGCGTGTGGCTGCCGTCCCAGCTCGCGTGCCCCATCTCGACGCCGTTCGACGGCGCGAGCTGCAGTGCCTTGATGGTCACGAGCTCGCGCTTGCCGAGCCGGCGCGCGATCTCGGGCGTCGTGACGATCGCGCACGCCGCACCGTCGCTGACGCCGCAGCAGTCGAGCACGCCGAGCGGGTAGGCGATGGTCGGTGCCGCGAGCACCTGCTCGGTCGTGATCGGGAAGCGCAGGTGCGCCTTCGGGTGGTCGAGCGCGTTCGCGTGGCTCTTGCACGAGACGTGCGCCATGGCGCGCCGCAGCGTGTCGATCGGCACGCCGTGGCGTGCGGCATAGGCGGCGGCGAGCTGCGCGAACGCGCCGGGCGGCGTGAAGCCGGGCTGCCACTGGTCCTCGAAGGTTCCCTTGGTGCGCTCCGGCAACCCGCCGAAGCCGGTGTCCTTGAGCTTCTCGACGCCCATCGCGAGCGCGATGTCGACCGCGCCCGCGGCGACCGCATAGGCCGCGCCGCGCAGCGCCTCGGTGCCGGTGGCGCACAGGTTCTCGACGCGCGTCACCGGCACGTTCGGCAGGCGCAGCGCCATCGACAGCGGCAGCCCCGACTTCGAGGTGCTCTGCTCCTGGTAGAACACGCCGAGCCAGCCGGCCTCGATCTGGTCGCGCTCGATGCCGGCGTCGGCGACGGCCTCGCCGAAGGCCTCCAGCATCAGGTCGTCGGCCGAGGCCTCCCAGCGCTCACCGAAGCGCGAGCAGCCCATGCCGAGGATCGCCACCTTGTCGCGGATGCCGGTCGCCATGGCTCAGTGCCTCACCGGCGTCGCTTTCCAGAAGTAGCGGCGCGTGTCGCGCAGCCGGTCGAGGTCCTTGATGCGGAAGACGAAGCGGACCGCCGCGCCGACCGCGAGCTCGCCGGGCTCGACGTCGCAGAACTCGATGAACACGTTGCCGCCGCCGGCGAGTGCCACGTTGCCGTAGGCGAGCGGCGGTGAGGGCGTGAACGCGAGCCAGTCCTCGGTGAAGGTCTTGACGGTGCCGGCGAGGCCGGCGAGCGGCACCTCGTCCTGCGCGCCGAGCGCGCGGCAGTCCGGGTTCACGCAGCTGCCGGCGCGCGGATATTGCACCGTGCCGCACTGCCGGCAGCGCCCGCCGACGAAGCCGGTCACGTCGCGGTGCCGCCGGAAGTAGGCGCTCTGCGCCGTGCGGTTGTCGCGCTCGGCCCGCAGCCCCCAGTCCATCTCGAGCGCACCGCTCTGCGCCAGGAAGCGCACGTAGGCGCGGTCGGCGATGCCGGCGGCGAGCGCCCCGGCGACGCCGCGCGCCGGTCGCGCGCCGGCGCCGGTCGCGCGAAGCGCGAGCACGTCGACGCCCTGGCCGAAGCCGACCACGACGATGAGGTCGCCCGCCGCCGCGCGCTCGAGCGCGGCGCCGAGCAGCAGCAGCGGCTGGGCCGCGCCCGCGTGGCCGCAGCGCTCGTCGAGCGGTTCGACGACCGCCGCCTCGGCGCAGCCGATCGTCTTCGCGACCGTGCGCAGGCTCGCCGGTGGCAGCGGGCAGGCGAAGTGGCGGACGTCGCCGGCGACGAGCCCGAGGCGCGCGAGCAGGGTCGCCACGGCCGGTGGCACGAGCCCGAGGTGGCCGACGGTGCGCACCCAGCGTTCCTCGAGCACGTAGTCGGCTGCGGCGTCGCTGGCGCGGAAATGGTCGACGAGCTCGGCGGTCGCGGAGTGGCTGCCGAGGTACTCGGCGGCGAGACCGTCGTCGGCGACCAGCAGCGCGGCGGCGCCGTCGCCGTAGGCGAGCTCCTCGGCGCTGCCGGCGCGCGTCGCGCGGCGATCGGCGGCGAGCACGAGCGTGCTTCTGCCGGGCGCGGACGCGAGCGCGTCGATCAGCGCGCCGGTGCCGGCGCGCTGCGAGCCGGTGGCATCGACCGTGCGCACCGCGTCGCGCAGCGACAGCGCGTCGGCGACGAGGCCGGCGTTGCTGCGGTCCGCGAATGGCAGGGTGGTGGAGGCGAGCGTCACGCCGTCGATCGCGCCGCGGTCACGCGAGCCGAGCGCGTCGCGCGCGGCCTCGACCGCGAGCGTGATGCTGTCCTCGTCCCAGTTCGCGTAGGCCCGTTCGCCGCGCGCGCGCGCGCCGGACGGTGCACGCCAGGCGAGCGCCTCGGCCGCGGCGGCCCGCACGAGCCGTCGCCGCGGCAGGTAGGCACCCCACGCGGCGATCCCGCGGCTCATCCGGCGAGCGACGGCTTGACGAAGGGCGCGAGCACCGGCTGCACGCGCAGCGCCGCGGGGACGCGCTCGGCACCGATGCGCCGGTCGAGTTCCTCGTGCCAGTGGTAGATGCGCCGCTCCTGGTAGTTGAGGTGCAGGCCCGCATAGCCCGGCGACTCGACCGATTCCTGGATGTACTCGGCGAACTGGGTGTCCTCGTAGAGGATCCGCTCGAAGTTCGCGAGCCGCGTCTCCCACAGCGCCGGGAGGGCGCCGCCGCCCCAGTCGGGCGCGAACCAGACCACCTCGATGTCCATCTCGCGGCTGCTGACCGGCCAGAACAGGATGAACGGAATGCCGCTGTCGGAGACCGGCGTCACGAGGTTCGGGTAGAGGTGGTAGGAGGGGTTGTGGCGCGCCGTGACCTCCGAGGCGGTGGCGAGCTTCAGCATGCCGCGCGCGCCCGGATCTTCCCATTCCGGGCGACGGTTCGGCGTCACCATCAGCGAGTGGCCGCCCGGCCAGAGGTGGATCGTCGTGCCGCGGTAGTCGAGGAAGCGGTCGACCGTGTTCTGGTGGATCGACTTGAGGTGATAGACCTCGAGGAACGCGTCCAGCAGAACCTTCACGTTGCACTTCACGCGATAGGTCTTCTTGTGCACGAAGCGCTGCTGCTCGGGCTGGATGTCGGCGAACATCGCCGGGATCTCGCCGAGCGAGTCGAGCAGCGGCGGCGCGTCACGGTCCTCGTTGACGAACACCCAGTTGCCGAGGCGCTCGCAGCGCACCGCGGCGAGACCGTGGCACTTGGCGTCGAAGTCCGGGAAGTCGCGCTTGTCGCGCAGGTTCACGAGCCGGCCATCGAGGCCGTAGGTCCAGCCGTGGTACTGGCACACGAGGCCGTCGACGCGACCACTCGCGTCCTTCACGACCGGCCCGCCGCGGTGCTGGCAGGTGTTGTAGAAGGCGCGGATCACCTCGTCCTTGCCGCGCACGATCAGCACCGGCGAGCCGGTGCGCTTCCAGAGCAGGAACGAACCGGGCTGGGGCAGCTCGTCCGCGTGGCAGGCGTACAGCCAGCTGCGCTGCCACAGGTGGCGGCGCTCGAGCGCGAGGAACTCCGGGTCCGTGTAGCGACCGCCCGGGACCGGCGGCAACGCCGGGAAGCCCTCCGGCGGGGCGGTCCGGGCGAATTCGTACTGCATCCCGGCCTTGATGCGTTCGACCGCGGCTTTGCTGACCATCAGCGCGTGCTCCCAGGGACACCGCGTCGGTCCCGGGGCTTCGCGCGCCGGGACTGCCGCAGGAATCAGTATATTCGGCCGCCGCTCAGAAAGAAACAAGCGTGACTGTTTTTTTCCTGCCAGCCGCCCTATAGTTGAAGTCTTCGCGAGCCGCCGACGGCGGACCGTGCGGGCGCGGGCGTCGGGGGTGCGCGTGGCCGAATACTTCCTGCATCACTTCGACGCCTCGCCGTTCGCCGAAAAGGCGCGGCTGATGCTCGGCTTCAAGCGCCTCGCCTGGGCGTCGGTCGAGATCCCGATGATCCTGCCGAAGCCCGACCTGACGGCACTGACCGGTGGCTACCGCAAGACGCCGGTGCTGCAGATCGGCGCCGACGTGTACTGCGACACCCGACTGATCGCGCTCGAGCTCGAGCGCCGCCACCCGGAGCCGACGTTCTTCCCGGGCGGCCATCGCGGCCTCGCGCAGGCCCTCGCCGCCTGGAGTGATCGCGCGTTCTTCGAGCCGGGTGCGGGGCTCGCGATGGGCACCAACCGCCAGGGCATCCCGAAGGCGGTCATCGACGATCGCAAGGCGTTCTTCAACTTCATGGACTTCGACCGCCTCGAGGCGGACCTCGGCCACCTCGAGGTGCAGCTGAAGGTGCAGGCGCGGCTGCTCGATGAGCAGCTTGCCGACGGCCGGGCGTTCCTGCTCGGCGCCGCACCCTCGCTCGCGGACATCCACGGCTACTTCCCGCTGTGGATGACCCGCGCGAACGTGGCCGCAGCGGACTCACTGCTGGCGCCGTTCCGCCACCTGCCGGCCTGGGAGGCGCGGGTGCGGGCGCTGGGCCACGGCGAGCGGCGTACCGCGAGCGCCGCCGAGGCGCACGCGGCGGCGCGCGCGGCGACCGCCGCGCGGGCGCACGGCGTGGACCCGGCGGACGCCGCAGGCCTTGCCGCCGGCGAGCGCGTGACCGTGACGCCGGACGACTACGGCCGAGTGCCCGTGAGCGGAACGCTCGTGACGCTCGACCTCGGGGAGGTGGCGCTGCGGCGCGAGGACCCGGTGGTCGGCACGGTGGTCGTGCACTTCCCGCGGATGGGCTACCGCGTCGAGCGCGCAGGCTGAGACCCGTGAGGCCGGCGCGGCGACCGCTAGACGATACCCTTGCCGCGCAGCCCGGCGATCTCCTCGGCCGAATAGCCGAGCCCTCGCAGGATTTCCTCGGTGTGCTCGCCGAGCAGCGGCGGGCGACGCGCGATGCCGCCGCCGCTCGCCGACAGCCGCACCGGCAGGTCCGCCACGGCTGCCGGGCGCGCGAGGCCGGGGTACTCGACCGGCCGCAGGAAGCGCATGGCCGCGACCTGCGGGTCGTCGAGCGCCTGCTGCAGGTTCTGGACGGGGCCCGCCGGCAGTCCCGCCTGCTCGCAGGCCGCGAGCACCTCGACGCTGGTGCGCTCCGCGCACCAGGCGCGGGTGCGCGCGAGGATCGGCTCGGCATGGTCGGCGCGCGACTGGTCGGACTGGAAGCGCGGATCACCAGTCCAGCGCGACTCGTCCCCGACCAGGCGCGCCCAGCGGCGGAAGAGGCCGTTGCCGACCACGTGCAGCAGCACGTGGCCGTCGCGCGTCGCGAACACGTCCGACGGGGCCGAGGTCTGCACGCGGTTGCCGCTCGGCGCGCGGTCGAGCCCGAGCACGCTCTGCTCGACCAGGTGCGAGTTGAAGACCGCAAGCGCGGTGCCGAGCAGCGTCGTCTCGACGCGCTGGCCGCGGCCGCTGCGGCCGCGCTCGATCAGCGCCGCGAGCACCCCGAAGGCCGACAGTACCGCGGTGCTGAAGTCGACGTACGGCGCCGCCGCCTTGGCCGGCGCGCCGGGCGTCCCGGTCATGTACATGGCCCCCGACAGCGCCTGGCCGACGCCATCGAAGCCGCCGCGCGCGGCATACGGCCCGCGCTCGCCGAACGCGGTCTGCGTGGCGAGGATGATCGCGGGGTTCTCGGCGCGGACGGTGTCGTGGTCGAGGCCCATGGCGCGCAGCGTCGCCGGTGGCAGGTTCGCGACGACGACGTCGGCGCTGCGCACCAGCCGGGCGGTGACCTCGCGGCCCTCCGGCGTGGTGGGCTCGAGCGTCAGCGACTTCTTGTTGCAGCCCGTCTGCAGCAGCACCGCGCCTTCGCCGGCGGCGTTCAGCGGCGCGATGTAGCGGTCCTCGCTGCCGTCGCGCTTCTCGATCCGGATCACCTCGGCGCCGAGGTAGCCGAGCAGCGTCGCGCAGTACGGCCCGGCGACGTAGCGACCGTAGTCGAGCACCCGGATCCCCGCGAGCACGCCGCCCGACGCCCCTTGCTCTGCCGCCGTCATCGCACCCGTCCGTCCACCGGCGCGCCACGGCGCCGCGCGGCCGCGAGTGTCGCACACGGACCGCGCGCCGCGCAGCGCTTGCGCCCGCCGCACGGCCCGCCGCATCCTGTCCCGCCACGAGGAACCGCCCGTCCATGGACTTCCAGCTGACCGACGAGCAGCAGGCGCTGCAGCAAGCCGCGCGGCGTTTCGCGCGCGAGCGGCTCGTGCCGATCGCAAAGCACATCGAGGAGAGCGGCGAGCCGCCCTCGCACGAGCTGGTGCGCGAGTACGCGGCGATGGGCTTCCTCGGCATCAACGTCCCGGAGCGCTACGGTGGCCTCGGCCTCGGCAACCTCGAGGCGCTGCTCGTGGTCGAGGAGTTCGGGCGCATCTCCTCGGCGGTCGCGTTCCCAGTGTTCGAGTCTTGCGTCGGCCCGGTGCGGGCGATCGAGCGCTTCGCGGGCGAGGCACTGCGCCAGCGCGTGGTGCCGGCGGTCTGCCGCGGCGAGACGGTGGTGGCGGTGTCGATGTCGGAGCCGGCGGCCGGCTCCGCGCTCACCGACCTCACGACGCGCGCCGTCCGCGACGGTGATTCGCTCGTGCTCGACGGCACCAAGCGCTGGTGCTCCGGTGGCGGCCATGCCGGCGGCTACGTCGTGTACTGCCGGATGTCGGACGAGCCGGGCGCGAAGGGGATCGGCGCGGTCTATGTCGAGGCGGGTACGCCTGGCCTCAGCTTCGGCCGGCCCGAGACACTGATGGGCTTTCGCGGCATCCCGTCCTCGGACCTCTATTTCGACCGCTGCCGCGTGCCGCTCGCGAACACCGTCGTGCCGGCCGGCGGCTTCAAGAAGCTGATGGAGGCCTTCGATCTCGAGCGCTGCGGCAACGCGACGATGGCGCTCGCGCAGGCGAGCGGGGCGCTCGAGGACGTGCTCGCCTACGTGCAGTCGCGCGAGCAGTTCGGTCGGCCGCTGGTGGAATTCCAGGCGGTGCAGGTGAAGCTCGCCGAGATGCAGATGCGGGTCGACGCGGCGCGCCTGCTGATCCATCGCGCGGCGAGCAACGCGCAGCAGGGGCTGCCGAGCATCCTCGAGTCCTCGATGGCGAAGTGCTTCGCCAACGAGATCGCGCGTGAGGTGTGCGGCCATGCCGTGCAGCTGATGGGTGGCTATGGCTACTCGCGCGAGTACCCGATGGAGCGCCGGCTGCGCGACGCCTGGGGCTGGGGGATCGCCGGCGGGGCGGTCGACATCCAGAAGGTCAACATCGCCGCCGCGATGGTCGGCCGGCGCTTCGATCAGCGCCGATGAGCCGTCGCTTCGGTCCGATCATGCAGAACGGCTACGTCGTCCGCGACTGGCGGGCGGCGGCCGAGTACTGGAGCGGCGAACTCGGCGTCGGCCCGTTCTTCGTGATGGAGCACATCCGCTTCCGGCGCTGCTCGTTCCGTGGCGCGCCGGCCGCGATCGACATGAGCGTCGCGATTGCCTATTCGGGCGACCAGCAGATCGAGCTCGTCGAGCAGCACAACGACGCGCCGTCCATCTACCGCGAGTTCCTCGACGCGCGCGGCGAGGGGCTGCAGCACGTCGGCGTGCTGGTCGATGCCATCCACCCGATCGTCGAGGCCGCGGGGTGGGGGGCGCGGGTCATCCAGGCGGGCGAGACGATGGTCGGGCAGCGGTTCGCTTACCTCGACGTCGGGCCGCACCCGGGCGCGATGATCGAGCTGATCGAGGTGTCGGCCGAGGCGCGGGCGGCCTTCGCATACATGAAGCGCGCCGCGGCGGAATGGAACGGCGAGCGGGCCATCCGGATCAGCAAGTAGCCCGCCGGCCCTCGCGGCCAGCCCGTGGATGATCTTCTCTTAACGCCCCGATAAAGGGCTATTAAACAACTATTTGCACTTAAAGCACTTAAAAAGGTCTTTTAAGCGTAATAATCGTATTTACTTTAAGGTACTATTAAAAGGCTCTTATAGAAGATTGATATAGTTAAAGGCCCGAAAATAGAACACAGAGGTAATCCACAGTGATCACCTATGCCACGCAGGCGGAGCAGGCGGCGGCCCTGGGCGAGCGGCTGCGGGCGCTGCGCCTCGAGCGCAACCTGCACCAGGACGCGCTCGCGGCGCGCGCGGGCGTGGCGCTCAACGCGGTCAAGAACCTCGAGTCGGGTCGCGGCACGATCCGCACGCTCGTGGCGGTGCTGCGCGCACTCGGTCGCGACACCTGGCTCGATGCGCTGGCGCCGCTGCCGACCATCAATCCGCTCGCGCTGCCGAAAGCCGGGCGTCCGCGTCAGCGCGCCCGCGCGAGTCGGGGAACGGCAGGCTGATGGGCACGCGCGGCTCCGCCTCGCGGGCCCGCTACGCGCGCGTCGAGCGCATCAACGTCTTCCTGTGGGACCACTGGGTCGGGGCGGTCGCGCTCGACCCGGGCTATGGGTTCTACGCCTTCCGCTACACGGACGAGTTCCGGCAGGCCGGCCTCGAGCCGGCGCCGCTGACGATGCCGGTGGGCGAGGCGCGCACCTTCCTGTTCACCGATCTCGCCGTCGAGACCTACCGGCGGCTGCCCGCGATGCTGGCAGACGCGCTGCCCGATGATTTCGGCAACGCGCTGATCAACCGCTGGATGCTCGAGCACGGCGTCGGTGCGGCCGAGGTGACGCCGCTCGACCGGCTGGCCTACATGGGTACCCGCGCGATCGGCGCGCTGACGTTCCGGCCGGCGCGCGGGCCAGGCCGTCGCCTGCCTTACGCGATCCGCATCGGCGAGCTGGTCGAGGAAGCGCGCCGCGCGGTGCGCGGCCGCCTCGACGACGCCGATCACGCGAGCGCGGCGCTGCGCACCATCATCGACGTCGGTACCTCGGCCGGCGGCGCGCGCGCGAAGGCGGTGGTCGCCTGGAACCCGCAGACGCAGGAGCTGCGCGCCGGGCAGCTGCCGGCACCGCCCGGCTTCGAGCACTGGCTGCTCAAGTTCGACGGGCTCGGCGCCGACCGCGAGCTCGGCGCCTCGCGGCACTTCGGCCGCATCGAGTTCGCCTACCACCGCATGGCGCGCGCCGCGGGCATCGAAATGACCGACTGCCGGCTGCTCGAGGAGCACGGTCGCGCGCACTTCATGACCCGGCGCTTCGACCGCGGCGCGGGCGGGGTCCGGCACCACGTGCAGACGTTGTGCGCGATGGCGCACGTCGACTACAAGCGCAAGGGCACGAACTCCTACGCGCAGCTGCTCGACGTCGTTGTGCGGCTCGGCATGCCGTACGCGGCACGCGAGGAGGCGTTCCGGCGCATGGCCTTCAACGTGATGGCCCGCAACTGCGACGACCACTCGAAGAACTTCTCGTTCCGACTGCGGCAGGGACACGGCTGGGAGCTCGCACCCGCCTACGACGTCACCTTCGCCCACAATCCGCGGGGCGAGTGGACCCACCAGCACCTGATGAGCGTGAACGGCCGCTTCCAGGATATCGGCGCGGCGGACCTGCTGGCCGTGGCGGATCGCTTCGCGATCGGCACGGGGCGCACGGTGCTCGCGCAGGTGGCCGATGCGGTGCGCCGCTGGCGGAGCTTTGCCGCGGAGGCCGGCCTCGCCGAGGAGCAGACCGCGCACATCGCGGCCAGCCACCGGCCGATCGATCCCCGCCGGCGCGCCTAGAGGGTGGGCGTGGCGGGCGCCGCGGCGCCGGCGAGTTCGACCTCGATCCAGCCGTCGACGACGCGCGCCGCGTGGCGCGCGAGCGGCACGGACGCCGGCGCGCCGAGCACGGCCCCGGTGCGACAATCGAACGAGGCGCCGTGCAGCGGACAGATCACGCGCACGCCGCGCAGGCGTCCTTCGCCGAGCCGCGCCTCGCCGTGCGTACAGATCTCGTCGACCGCGAACACGCCCTGCGCAATGTGACAGAGGAGCACGCTGCGACCGCCGAGCTCGACGCTGCGCATCGAGTTGACCGGCAGGTCGCCGAGCGGCAGGGCGCGCAGGAACGTCGGTTCACTCATGGAATCCCCGGCCTCGGCGCCGGCCAGGCCGGCGCGGCAGGACGTTACTCTAGCCGAGGCGACTCACAAAGAAACAGTCAGGCTTGTTTTTTTCCGGTCGAGGGCTAAGCTACCCACGGTCGCCGGCCGAGCGAATGCACGAGGGGTCTCGCCATGAGCCGAGTCACGTTCATTTCCCGCATGACCGTCAAGGCGGGCCACGAAGCAGAGTTCGTGCGCCTGTGCTCGACGCTCGCCGAGCGCGTCCACGCGACCGAGTCGAAGGAACGCACGCTCTTCTACCAGTTCTACAAGCTGCGCGAGCCGCGTCGCTACGCGGTGATCGAGTCGTTCGCGAGCGAGGCGGACGAGCACGCGCACATGACGTCGAAGGCCCTCGCCGAGCTCGGGCCGGGCATCGTCGCCTGCCTCGACGGCGAGTACGTGCGCGAGTACCTGGATCCGTTCGCGGTCTGAGCGGCGCCGAGGAGGGGGTCATGGCGAGCAAGAAGAAGCGACCGGTGGCGCGCAAGGCGGCCGGCGGGCGCAAGCGCGGCACTGCGCGCAAGCCGGCATCGCGGCCGGCGCCGGAGGTCCTTGCGGACATCCGCATCGCCGTCACGACGATCGGCGACCTGCTGCTGACCGGCGCCGACCGCCACGGGGCGGTGGATGCGCTCGTCTTCGAGCGGCGCAAGCTCACCTACGCCGAGCTCGCGGCGCGCGCGCTCGAGCGTGCCCGGGCGTTGCGCGCGCTCGGCGTCCGGCCGCGCGACCACGTCGGCCTGCTGCTGCCCTCGTCGGTCGAGTTCGTCGAGTACTTCTTCGCCGCGGCGCTGTGCGGCGCGGTGGTGGTGCCGATCAACGCGCGCTACAAGCCGGCCGAGCTCGCCTATGTCGTCGAGAACGGCGACCTCGTGACCATCGTCACCACCGGCGAGGTGCCGGACCAGGTCGACTTCGTCGCACGGCTGCGGAGCGCGCTGCCCTCGCTCGGGCGCCAGCCGGACCCGACGCAGCTGGCGCTCGCCGAAGCGCCGAAGCTGCGCAACATCGTGCTGCTCGGCCGGCGCAGCGACCCGGCGTTCGTCGGCGAGAAGGCCCTGCGCGCGCTCGGCAAGCGCGTGCCGCTCGAGGCGGTGCACCGGGCGCGCCTCGCGACCCGCGTCCGCGACGTCGGGCTCATGCTCTACACCTCGGGCACGACCGCGAACCCGAAGGGCTGCCTGATCACCCACGAGGCGATGGTCCGCAACAGCATCGCGCTCGGCCGCCACCGCTACCAGCTGCGTCACGGCGACCGCTTCTGGTCGCCGCTGCCGATGTTCCACATCGCGGCGATCCTGCCGCTGATCGCGATCCTCGATGTCGGCGGCACGTACGTGACGATGGGCCACTTCGACGCCGGCGAGGCGCTGCGCATGCTCGAGAGCGAGCGCGCCACCGCGACCTACCCGTGCTTCGTGACGATCATGTCGGATCTCATCTACCACCCGAACTTCAAGAAGACCGACCTGTCGCGGGTCCGGCTCATGAACTCGAACTTCGCGGTGCAGCCACCCGGCATCAAAGACGCGATGCTGAAGGCGATGCCGAACGCGATCCAGGTCGGCACCTTCGGCATGACCGAGACCGCGGGCACCGTCACCACCAGCCTGCTGACCGATGCGCTCGAGGTCCGCGTCGGCCGCCTCGGCAAGCCGCTGCCGGGCCTCGAGGTGCGCATCGTCGACCACGAGACCGGCCAGGAGCTGCCGCCGGGCGGGCGCGGCGAAGTCTGGGTGCGCGGCTACTCGACGCTCGAGGGCTACTACAAGGACGCCAAGAAGACGCGCGAGGCGCTCGACGACGGCGGCTGGTACCACACCGGCGACATCGGCTCGGTCGACGAGCGCGGCAACATGATGTTCCACGGGCGCATCAAGGACATGCTGAAGGTCGGCGGCGAGAACGTCGCCGCGGCCGAGATCGAGGCCTCGCTGCAGCGCCACCCGGCGGTCAAGCTCGCCCAGGTCGTCGGCATCCCGGATGCGCGCTACGTCGAGGTACCGGCCGCGTTCGTCGAGCTCAAGCCCGGGCAGGCGGCCACGACCGAGGAACTGATCGCGCACTGCCGCGGCGAGATCGCGGGCTTCAAGGTGCCACGCCACGTACGCTACGTCAGCGAATGGCCGATGGGCGCCAGCAAGATCCAGAAGTTCAAGCTGCGCAACCAGCTGCTCGCCGAACTCGAGCTCTAGACCCCGCGATCGACCGGAGTTGCCATGACCTGCTTCATCGCCACGCTGAAGATCAAGCCCGGCCGCGAGGCCGAATTCGAACGCCTGCAGCAGGAGCTCTCTGCCGAGACCCATCGGCACGAGCCGGATTGCCACGTCTATGACGTGATCCGGCACCGCGAGAAGAAGAACACCTACGTCGTGTACGCCCGCTTCAAGGACGAGGCCGCCTTCCAGCTGCACATGAAGGCGCCGTTCCACGACCGGCTGGTGCCGCCGATCCTGGCCTGCGTTGACGGCGACATGGACCTGCAGTTCCTGGACTGGGTCGGCTAGGGCGGTCCCGGTTCCGCCGGCCCCGCGGCCAGCGTCCGCGCGCGGCGCAGGATGCCGGCGTTCAGCAGCAGGTAGTAGCCGATCAGCAGGCCGAACAGGGCCGTCGTCAGCGGGCTGCGCTGGAAGCCCGCGAGCGGATTCGGCTCCGGCGCCGCCGCCTCGGCGCTCTGGTAGAGCTGCAGGAACCGGTACGCGAGTCGCCCGACCAGCAGGCTCGTGACCGCGAGGCCGAAGTAGCTGTGCGGCGTGTAGAAGCGACCCTCGGCGGTCGCCTCGAAGGTCGTGTGCCGCAACGCGAAGTAGCCGAGCGTCGCGCCGGCGGCGAGGCCGCCGAGCAGCGCCGCGAGCACCGCGGGGTTCGCGGCGGTACCGCGGAGCAGCAGCATCCCGATCAAAGCGAGCAGCGCCGTCCGCACGTACAGTCGCCATTCGCTGAGCGGCTGACGGCCGAAGTTGCGGCGCACGCGCCGGTACAGGAGCCAGCCAGCGAGTGCTGCGCCGACGGCGGTGCCGATCAGGTTCGGGTTCATGGCGTCGCTCCCGGCCGCGGTCCGCGCCGGAGGCCAGCCGGCGGGCCCAGAGTCTAACCCGCTCGCGCCGCGGGGAGCCCGCGCGTCATCGCCTAGAGCGTGTCGGGTGCCTCGAGCAGCTCCACCAGCCGCTTCAGGAAGCGTGCGCCGACCGCACCGTCGACCACGCGGTGGTCGCACGACAGCGTCAGCGTGAGGCGCTCGCCGACGACCGCCTGGCCCTGGCGCACGAGCACCGCCGGGCGCAGTGCCCCGACCGCGAGGATCGCCACCTGCGGCGGGTTGATGATCGCATCGAAGCGCTCGAGCCCGTGCATGCCGAGGTTCGAGACCGTGAACGTCCCGCCGGTGATCTCCTCGCGCGTCAGCCTTCCGGCGCGGGCCCGGGCAGCCAGATCGCGCGTGGCGGCGCCGATCTGCGCCAGGCCCAGCCGGTTTGCCGCCCGCACGATCGGCGTCAGCAGTCCCTGCTCGGTCGCCACCGCCACCGCGACGTCGGCATCGGCGAACGTCACGACGTCCTCGCCCTCCAGGTGCGCGTTCAGGGCCGGCACCTCGACGAGCGCGAGCGCGGTGGCGCGGACGATGAAGTCGTTGAGCGAGGCGGACGTGCCCGCGGCTGCGAGCGCGGCGCGCCGGGCCTGCAGCGCCGCGCCGTCGACCGTGGCCTCGAGCCGGTAGTGGGGGATCGTCTGCTTGGATTCGAGCAGGCGGCGGGCGATGGTCTGCCGCATCGGCGAGAGCCGCTCGCGGCGCGAGGCGTTGGCGGAAGTCGCCGCGGTGGCCGCGGGCTTCGCGCCCTGCCGCGCCGCGAACGTCTCGACGTCCTCCTTCGAGACCCGGCCATTCGGGCCCGTGCCGTGGATCTGCGTGACGTCGATGCCGAGCTTCTCGGCGAGCCGACGCGCGATCGGGCTGACGCGCTGGCCGCCCTCGCCCGCTTCCGCGACCGGCGCCGGCGCAGCGGCGGCGATCGGCGCGGCGGGTGCTCCGGTGACCGTCGCGTCGGCTGGCTCGAAGGACGCGTCTACCGGACGGAACCCGGCCACGAACGCATCGACTTCCGCCTCGCTGACGGCGGGATCGGCGTAGACCGCGAGCAGCGCGCCGACCGGGTAGGCCTGGCCGCGCTCGGCGAGGATCCGGCGCAGCGTGCCCTCGACGGGCGACTCGACGGCGTTGACGATCTTGTCGGTCTCGACGTCGAGAAGCGGCGCATCCTTGGCGATGCGCTCGCCGACCGCGGCGTGCCAGTCGGTGACGAGGCCTTCCTGCATCTCGATGCCCCACTTCGGCATCGTGACGGCGAAAATCGGGGCTGCCACCGCGTCTACTCCTGCATGACCTTGCGGATCGCCTGCTCGATGCGCTGCGGGCTCGGCACGTAGGCGCGCTCGAGCTCGCGCGCGAACGGCACCGGAGTGTGCGGGGCGGTCACGATCTCGATCGGCGCGCGCAGCGAGCGGAAGCCGCGCGAGGCGACGATCGCGGCGATGTCCGCCGCGAGGCTGCAGCGCGGCGGCGACTCGTCGACGACCACCAGCCGGCCGGTATTCTCGACGCTCTCGAGGATCGTATCGGCGTCGAGCGGCGAGACGGTGCGCGGGTCGATCAGGTCGCAGCTGATGCCGTCCTTCGCGAGCGCGTCGATCGCCTTCTCTGCGAACACCACCATGCGCGCGAGCGCCACGACGGTCACGTGCTCGCCCTCGCGCACCAGCGCCGCCTCGCCGAAGGGCACGGTGTAGTCGCCGTCCGGCACCTCGCCCTTGCGCGGGTAGAGCGCCTTGTGCTCGAAGAACATCACCGGGTCGTCGTCGCGCAGCGCCGACAGCATCAGGCCCTTGGCGTCGTAGGCGTTCGACGGGATCACGACCTTGAGGCCCGGCACCGAGGCGAGCAGCGGATAGATGGTCTGCGAGTGCTGCGCACCCATGTTCATGCCGGCGCCCATCGCGAGGCGCACCACCGCCGGGCAGCCGGTCTTGCCGCCGAACATGTAACGGAACTTGGCCATCTGGTTGAAGATCTGGTCGAGGCTGACGCCGACGAAGTCGGCGAACATCAGCTCCGCGACCGGCCGCAGCCCGGCGAGCGCGGCGCCGGCCGCCGCGCCGATGATCGCCGACTCGGAGATCGGCGTGTCGATCACCCGGCCGGCGCCGAACTTGGGCAGCAGGCCCTTGGTGACGCCGAAGATGCCGCCCGACGCCTCGCGCTCGCCGGAGCTGCCGCCGGCGCCGCCGGAGACATCCTCGCCGAGCACGATCACGCGGGGATCGCGCGCCATCTCGAGGTGCAACGCGTCGTTGATCGCGTCGCGCATCGACTTCTGTGCCATGTCGGGCCTCAGTAGGAGGAGTAGACGTCGGTGGTGAGCTCGGCCTCGGCCGGCGGCGGCGAGGCCTTGGCGCCGGCCACCGCGGCGTCGATGTCGGCGAGCACCGCTGCGTCCAGCGCATCGAGCTCGGAGGCGCTCAGGCCGTGCGCCGCGGCGCTGTCGCGGAAGCGCTTCAGGCAGTCCATCGACTCGCGCTGGCGGCGTACCTCGTCCCGGGCGCGGTACAGCTGCGGATCGCCCTCGAAATGCCCGTAGAAGCGCGTCGTGACCGCCTCGATCGCGGCGGGACCCCGGCCGCCGCGCGCGTGCTCGAGCGCGCGCTGCATGGCCGCATGCACGGCATGGAAGTCCGAGCCGTCGCAGCGCTCGGCCGGCATACCGAAGGCGCGCGCCCGGCCGGCGATGTCCTTCGAGCCGACCGCGTAGTCAACGCCGGTGTGCTCGCTGTAGCCGTTGTTCTCGAACACGAAGATCGTCGGCACCTGGAGCACGACTGCGAGGTTCAGCGCCTCGAAGACCGTGCCCTGGTTGCAGCTGCCGTCGCCGCCGAAGGCGACGCTGACCGTGCCATCGCCGCGCAGCTTGCAGGCGATCGCCGCGCCGACCGCGATCGGCGGGCCGCCGCCGACGATGGCGTTGGCGCCGAGCATGCCCTTGGTGACGTCGGCGATGTGCATCGAGCCGCCCTTGCCCTTGCACAGGCCGTCGCGACGGCCGTAGATCTCCTTCATCATGCCGGCGACGTCGCAGCCCTTGGCGATGCAGTGGCCGTGGCCGCGGTGGGTGCTGACGATGTAGTCGCGGTCGCCGAGCGTCGCGCACACCCCGACCGCGACCGCCTCCTGGCCGGCGTACAGGTGCGTGAAGCCCGGGATCTCGCCGGTCTGGATCTCGAGGTGCAGCCGCTCCTCGAACTCCCGGATCGTCTTCATCTGGCGGTAGGCGCGTGCGAGCGCCTCGCGGGTCAGCGTCACGGGTGGGCTCCTCGGCAGGTCGGCGGCGGCAGGCAAGCTCACGGCGCGCCCTCGGGACGGCCGCCCGGCCCGTAGACGTAGTCGTCGATGACCTTGTGGAAGTGGCGGATGCGCAGCTCCTGCGCGCCGAGCCACAGGCCCCGGAAGCCCGCCGAGTGCATGCCCTTCTGTACGCCGGGCAGGTTCTGCGAGTCCTGGTCGAGCACGAGGCCGATGGACTTGTCGCCGTGCACGAAGTGCTGGTGGCGCGGCCGCTCCGGCCATTCCTTGCCGTCCGGCACGAGCTCGAAGGTCCAGATGTCGTAGTACATCCGGTCCGGGTCGGTCGGGTGCGGCCGCTGGCGGAACAGCATCAGGTCGTCCGCGTGCGTGTTCAGCGTGACGTTCGGGAAGATCAGGTAGTGGTAGTCGTCGGTCAGCTGGTCGTCGTTGAGGCGCGAGTAGTCCTTGCCCTGTGCCGCGCCATGGGCGCGTTTCCAGCGCTGCACGTCGCGACGGATGTTCTCGATCGGGCCGTCGTAGTCGGCCGGGTCCATGCCGGCGGCCTTCATGATGACCTTGATCGGGTCGGGGATCGTGTTCGGCTTGCGGACGCGCGGCGAGAGCGTGCCGAACGGGATCAGGTAGCGGTTGTGCCGGCCGTAGGTGTCGATCTGGATGTCGAGGTCGTGCAGGTACCACATCAGCTGCGGGTGGATGCCCTGCACGTGGTAGCTCTCGTTGAACGCATCCACCGAGGCCTTCCAGTTGCAGTCCCACTCGACGGTGACATCGCGCGTCAGCGCCATCTTGTGGAAGTGGTACGGCTCGAGGTGCGCGTTGACGGGCGCCAGGTAGTCCGCGAGCGGGCCGATGCCGCGGTCGAGGCTGAACCAGACGAAACCGCCCCAGGCCTCGCACGGCAGCTGCGCGATGCCGTCGCAGGGCGGCGCGCCCTGCGGGAAGGTATCGAGGTCGGGGATGCGGCGGAAGCTGCCGTCGAGGTCGTAGTCCCAGTGGTGGTACTGGCACTTGAACGACTCGGTGCTGCCGGTGCCCTCGGGCCGGAGCCGATTGCCGCGGTGCTGGCAGACGTTGTAGAAGGCGCGCAGCGCACCGTCCCGCTGGCGCACGATCAGCACCGACTCGCGGCCGATGTCGGTACAGATGAAGTCACCCGGTTCGCGCAGGTCCTGCTCGCAGCCGCCGAGCAGCCAGACCTTGGTCCACAGGCGCTCCCATTCGAGGCGCATGAAGTCCGCGGAGGTGTAGCGCTCCTTCGGGATCACGGCGTGGCCGAGCTCCGGGTCGGGCGTCTGCTCGACCGGCGTCACCGGGCTCTCGCCGGGCGCGACCCGCCGCACCTTCTTGTAGGCCGGGGTGCGGGATCCCTCGATCAGTTTGCTGCGCTTGTCGCGGTCCATCGTCGCGTCCCCGGCCTCAGGCCGCGGCCTCGAGGCGCGCCGCCCAGCGCAGCCCGCGGCGCAGCAGTTCGTAGAAGGCGGGCTGCTTCCAGCTGCCGCGCTCGACCGCCGGATACTCGCGCATCAGCGGCTGCATGTCGTAGCGGCCGCGCGCGTGACCGAGGGTGAGATAGAGCACTTCGCCCGTGCCGACGCGCTTCAGGTAGCAGACCGGCCGCGGCTCGTCGCGGTGCCAGTCGCGCTCGGCGAAGCCGGCGGCCTCGCCCGCGTAGCGCGTGTGCAGCAGCACCTCGATCGGCGGGTGCAGCTCCGACAGGTAGAGCTCGTCGTCCGCCTCGAACGGCTCGATCCCGGCCACCAGCGGATGCCCGGGATCGGTGACCTCGACCCGGTACGGGGCGATCGGCGGGTGCGCGACGAACTGGCTGCCGAGCGTTTCCATGAAGAGCGCCGCCTCGCGGGGCGCCTCCCAGCCGCGACCCTTGACGTAACGCAGCACCGAGTTCGTGCCGTGCAGCGCCAGCCAGCGGTGCCCGGCCGCGACGTAGTCACGCAGCCGCGCCGCGCCGGCGGTGTCCGGCACCACGTCGACCGTGTAGGTGACCAGGAAGTCGCTGGCGGTGATCGCGTCGAGGTCGCGGTAGTCCTCGCCGAGCCGCGTGCGGATGTTCTCGTGCTCGAGCAGCAGCTTCAGGATCTCGGCGCGCGCGTAGTCGAAGTCGTGGTACCTGCCGCCGCAGACGAAATAGGCGCTGAGGCGCGGAGCGCTCATCCGGGCCTCAGTACCGCACGCCCTTCGTGAAGCCGTTGTCGGCCACCACGTTGGCGCCGGTGATCAGGCTCGCGGCCGGGCTCGCGAGGAAGGCGACCACGCGCGCGACCTCCTCGGGCGTGCCGAAGCGACCGCACGGAATCGCGCGCAGCGTCGCGTCGTAGAACTTCTGGTTCGTGCCCTTGATCATTTCCCACGCGCCGCCCTCGAAATACACCGGGCCCGGCGACAGGGCATTCACGCGCACGTTGTGCTTGCCGACGAACTGCGACAGCTGCTTGGCGTAGGTGATCAGCGCCGCCTTCATCGCGTTGTAGGCCATCGGCGCGGCGAAGGTCTCGATCGCGTTCGTCGAACTGATGATCACGACCGCGCCCTGGCCGGACTTCTTGAGGTCCTCCATGAGCGCCTCGCAGCCGCGCACCGTGTGCAGCACGTCGATCTCGAAGTTCTTCCACCAGTTCTTTTCGCTGTCCATGCCGCCGCCGGCGCTGACGTTCGGCACGAACACGTCGCAGCCGCCGAGCGCGCGGGCGGTGGCCTCGAGCCAGGCCTTGTAGGCCTCGCCGTCGCGGACGTTCACCGCGCCGCCGATGACGTGGCCACCCTTGGCCTTGAGGGCCGTCACGGCCTCGGCGACCTCGTCCTCGCTGCGCGCGCAGAAGCCGACCTCGGCGCCCTCGGCGACGAGCTGTTCCACGATGGCGCGGCCGATGCCCTTGGTGGCGCCGGTCACGATCGCCTTCTTGCCGCGCAATCCGAGATCCATCGGCGTCTCCTCGGCCGGCGGGCGGCACGAACGGCGCGCCCGGGAGGCTTCAGTATATGCGCCCGACCAACAAAAAAACAGTCAGTACTGATTGTTTCGGAGGCGTACGCCGACCCGAACGGACGGCCGCGACGGCTACTGGACGGTCAGCGCGTTGTCGATCATGAGCTCGGCGCCATTCACGAACCGCGACTCGTCCGAGGCGAGGAACAGCACCAGGTTGGCCACGTCCTCGGGCTTGCCGAGGCCGGTGGGCGAGGCTTCGTAGGCGCTCATCGCCATGCCGAGCTCCTTCGAGGCCTGCTCGACCATCTGCGTGTGCATCGCACCGGCGTGGATCGAGTTGCAGCGGATGTTGTACTTGTTCATCTGGCAGTGGACCGCGATCGCCTTCGTCATCGAGCGCACCGCGCCCTTGGCCGCGCCATACGCGTAGAAGACCGGATAGCCGAGGTGCGAGGCGACCGACGACATGTTGATGATCGAGCCGCCGCCGCTCTCCTTGATCGCCGGGATCGCGTGCTTGCAGCCGAGAAACACGCCCTCGGTCATCACCGCCTGCTGCATCCGGAACTGCTCGAGCGTGGTCGTCTCGGGGTTGCCGATGATGACGATGCCGGCGTTGTTGACGAGCACGTGCAGCGCGCCGAAGCGCCGCCGCGCATCGGCGATCGCCTCCACCCATTGCGCCTCGTCGCGCACGTCAAGCTTCGCGAAGTGCGCTGCGCCCGGGTGGCTCGCGTTGATCTCGCGCGCCAGCGCCTCGCCGGCCGCGACGTTGACGTCGGTGAGGTAGACGCGCGCGCCTTCGGCGACGAGCGCGAGTGCATCGGCACGGCCGAGACCGATCGAGGCCCCGGTGATCAGCGCAACCTTGCCCGAGACGCGACCCATGTGCCGTCCTCCGCGGTGAGTGGATGCCCGCGCCATCCTCGGGCGCGAGGTGCCGGGACGCTAACAGTCACAAGCGACGGTTTCAATCATCTTTGACTTTTACCTACAGTGCTAACATCCTGCGAGCGCGCGGGGGAGGGGTCCCGTGCTGCGTTGCAACGGGACAACCACCGGGACGGAACCATGGCAGAGCTGCCCGAGACTGCCGCGGAGCGCGATGCGCTCGGCTGGCAGGCGCAGAAGAGCGCGAGCACGCGCAACGTGATCGTCGAGAGCGCGATCGCCTGCTTCGTCGAGCTCGGCTATGCCGGCACGACGACCACGGCGATCGCGAAGAAGGCGGGCCTTTCGCGCGGCGCGATGCTGCATCACTTCCCGTCGAAGATCGACATCGTCCGTGCTGCCGTCGAGCACCTGCACTCGAAACGCCTCAAGGCGTTCCGGCGCGCGATGTCGCGCTCGCAGCCGCCCGAGGCGGACCGCGTCGCGCTCGGCGTGCAGGCCTTCTGGGAGCACGTGCGTCACCCGATGTTCGTCGCGTTCTTCGAACTGTCGGTGGCCGCCCGCACCGATCCCGAGCTGTCCGGCATCCTGAAGCCGACGCAGGAAGCCTTCGAGCGCGAGTGGTACCAGACCGCCCGTGACGTGTTCCCCGAGTGGGAAGGCCGTGGCGAGGAATTCGACCTCGCGCTCGACCTCACGCGCTACGTGATGGAAGGCATGGCGATCGCGGCACTGACGCACCAGGCGAACGAGCGCGACAAGCGCGTGCGCGGCTACCTCGCCGAGAAGCTGCACGAACTGCGCGGCGACTGAGCTCCCGCCGGCGGCGCGCCGGCACCCCTCCGTATCGAGTTCCGGGCCCTGGGGCGAGCCTGCTTCGCTCCCCGGACTCATTTTCGCTGCACTGCAGCAGCATGTTGTACCTTCACAACATGCAAATACGAAAAACAATCATGCTTGTTTCTTTTATCGGGCGCGCGTAACGTCGGCGTCCGAGGAATGCCGGCCGTGACCGTGGCGATCGAGAACGCACGCCGTCGCGGACGGGCGATGAGCCTGACCAGAACCATTCCCGGTGCGGTCGTGAGTCGAGCTGCGGGACCCGCAGACGGCAGAGCGACGGCCCACTTCGAACCTGAGGGGTAACGATGAGCAAGCGTACTGTGGCGGGTGAGCGTCAGATCTTTGCGCCGGCCCGCAGCCCGCGCGTCGTCTCGGGCGTCGCGGCGGCCGTCGCCTTCGCGCTCGCCGGCGCGGCGATCGCGGCCGAGTCGCCGGCGCCGACCGGCCAGCTCGAGGAGATCGTGGTGCGCGCCGAGCGCCGCGACACGAACCTGCAGTCGACGCCGATCGCGGTGTCCGCGCTCAACGAGCAGCTGATCGCCGACGTCGCGCCGAAGACGATCAGCGACCTCGCGGCCTACGTGCCGAACTTCTCGGCGAACAAGATCAACGGCTTCAATGCCGCGTCCTTCGCAATGCGCGGCGTCGGCAACACCGACATCATCGTCTACAACGAGGCGCCGGTCGCGGTGCTGGTCGACGACTTCGTGATGCCGAGCGTGCAGACGCAGATCCTCGACTCGTTCGACGTCGCGCAGGTCGAAGTGCTGCGCGGCCCGCAGGGCACGCTGTTCGGCAAGAACACCACCGGTGGCGCCGTGGTCGTGCGCACCAAGGCGCCGAGCCTCACCGAGGCGGGCGTCGAGGTGCAGGGCCAGGCCGGCAACCTCGGCGTGGTGAACATGCAGGGTGCGCTCAACGTGCCGATCGTCGACGGCAAGCTCGGCCTGCGGCTGGTCGCGAGCAGCGAGAAGGAGGACGGCTGGATCTCGAACGGCTCCTCCAACACGATCGGCACCACCACCTACACCGGCGACGGCAAGACCTACGGCGGCACCAAGGTGCTGACCGGTCGCGCCAAGCTGCTCTGGCAGGCGACCGACAACATGCGCACGCAGATCACCTACGAGGTGGTCCGCGACCGCTCGCAGGCGCCGATCGCGGTCAACACGACGCCGACCAACCTGTCGCCGACCTCGGGGCTGCCGTACTACGTGTTCGCGCTGCTCGGCCTGCCGGGACACACCAGCGGCGACCCGTACAGCCAGGGCGGCACGACCAACCGCGACGGCTACCTGATCAACATGCCGGACGGCCACCGCGTCGACGTCGACGGCATCTATGTGAACAGCGACTTCACGGTCACCGGCGGCACGATCACCTGGGTGCAGGGCTACCGCTCGCAGGACTCGAGCCTGCCGTCCAACTACACCGGCATCGTCGGCCCGCTGTCGGTGTTCGACGCGAACCGCTCCGACCGCCGCAAGACCTGGCAGGAGGAGCTGCGCTTCGCCTCGACGGCCGGCGAGCACGCCAACTACGTGCTCGGCGCGTTCTTCCAGCACGACGACACGAAGTTCTGCGTCGCGCAGATCCTCGGCATCTACGACCTGTTCGGCGTGCCGACCCCGGCCGGCGCCACCCCGGGCGGCTACAACAACAACCCGCAGGTCCTGTGCAACGCGCAGCAGGAGCGCTCGGCGGCGGCCTTCGGCGAGATGAACTACAAGTTCAACGACAAGGCCACCCTGACCCTCGGTGCCCGCTACACGAATGACGTCAAGGACTGGACCGGACGCCAGCAGGTGTTCGTGCAGCAGCTGCCCTCGGCGAACGGCGCGTTCGACCCGGCGTTCACCTACCAGCAGCTCGGCAGCCTGATGGCGGCCGCGAACTTCGCCGCGTTCCCGTTCGGCGTCGTGACCAACAACCACAGCTGGACGGAGCCCACCTACCGGGCGAGCTTCTCGTACCAGTTCAACCGTGACCTGTTCGGCTACGCCACCTACAGCCATGGCTTCCGCGCCGGCGGCTACAACGACCAGGTCGGCACCAGCGGTGCGCCGATCACCAAGGACGAGGCGGCGCCGACCAACCCGGAGAAGGCGGACTCGTTCGAGGTCGGATTCAAGAGCGAGTGGCTGAACCGCAGCCTGCGCACGAACGTCGCGGCGTTCTACGTCACCTACAAGGACGCGATCCGCCAGGTCGTCGTGCCGGTGACGAATGCCAACGGCCAGCCGGGCGAGGAGACGCTGTTCCGCAACGCGGCCAAGCTCAAGGTCTACGGCCTCGAGAGCGAGATCAGCGCCAAGCTTGGCGACAGCTTCACGCTGCGCCTGCCGTTCAGCTTCCAGCACTGCTCGTACGACTCGTTCTCGAGCGGCACGACGGCGGGCGGCGACTACGTCGACCTGTCGGGCCTGGACGTGAACCGCTGCCCGAAGGTGACCGCGACGCTCGATGGCACCTACACGCTGCTGCTGGCGGGCGCCGGCCGGGTGGTGTTCGACGCCTCGGCGAACTACGTCGGCAAGAACCTCGACACGTACTCGATCGCGCTGCCGTACGCGTCGTTCACGCAGACCTTTGCGGATGCGCGCACGCTGATCAACGCCTCGGTCACGTACCGCTCGGCGGACGATCACTGGTTCGTGCGGGCGCTGGCGCGCAACCTCGGCGACAAGCGCTACGTCGGTTCGGCGCAGAACGTCGACCCGCTGTGGGTCTGGTCGTTCTACGGCGAGCCGCGCTACTTCGGTGGCGAGGTCGGATTCAAGTTCGGCAAGACCAACTGAGCCGGGACGGCGGCCGGCGGGCCCTCGCGCCTGCCGGCTCGACGCCCGCCGCTTGCGGCGGGTGCCCGGTCGCCGGGGAGCGCGCATGACGACGCCGGTCCTGGTCGAGCGCCTCGGCGCCGTCACGCGCCTGACGCTGAACCGGCCCGAGGCCGGCAACACGATCGACGTGCCGCTCGCGCGCGCACTGCTCGAGGCCGTGATCGCCTGCGACGCGGATGAGTCGGTGCGCTGCGTGCTGCTGACCGGCAGCGGCCGGTTCTTCTGCGCGGGCGGCGACCTCGGTGCGTTCCGCGCCGCCGGCGAGAACGCGGCGGCGCTGATCCAGGAGATCACGGCCTACCTGCACGTCGCGGTCGCCCGGCTCGCGCGCATGCGCAAGCCGCTGGTGACGGCGATCAACGGCCCCGCCGCCGGCGCCGGCCTCAGTCTCGCGGTGCTCGGCGACCTCGCGATCGCCGCGCCGCAGGCGCACTTCACGGTCGCCTACACCGCGGTCGGGCTCACCCCCGACGGCGGCTCGACCTGGCTGCTGCCGCGACTGATCGGCCTCAGGCGCACCCAGGAGCTCGTGCTGACCAACCGGCGCGTGGGCGCCGCCGAGGCCGCCACGCTCGGACTCGTCACGCGCATCGCGGCCGACGGCGCGCTCGAGGCCGAGGCGCTCGTCGCGGCGCGCGAGCTCGCGAGCGGTGCGACCTCCGCGCTCGGCGAGTCGCGCCGGCTGCTGCTCGGCAGCCTCGAGACCAGCCTCGAGACGCAGATGGAGCGCGAGGCGGGCGCGATCGCGGCGGCCACGCGCACGCCGGCGGGGCGCGAGGGGATCCGCGCGTTCCTCGCCAAAGAGAAGCCGGACTTCAGCCGCTAGGCGCGGCGCGGCCGCTCGCGATAGTAGGCCTGCCAGTGCGGCGAGCGCTCCGGGAAGTCGGCGGCCAGCGGCTCGGCGTAGGCGCGGTTGCGCGCCTCGCCGCGCATGGCCTCGGCGAGCTCCGCGGGTCGGGCGTAGTAGAAGAACGCGAGCGCGCGCTCGGCGAAGCGCCAGCGGCCCTCCTCGAGGCAGTAGCGGTCGTGGTAGCGCAGCGAGGTCACCAGCAGCTCGCCGTGGCGGACGACCTCGGCGTGCGTGTTGAGCAGGCCGCGGGCGCGGCTCGGGCCGGCATCCTCGAACTCGATCAGGTGGTCGTGCGTATAGTGGTTGGACGGCCCGAGCACGGCAAAGCGCCCGTGGAACTGCTCGATCACCCCCGCGCGGCCGCGCGCGTTCATCACGCCGTCGAGGGAGCGCATGATGCCCTCCCGGGCGAAGCACTCGCCGATGCCGGCGACGTCGCGCTCGTCGACCGCGAAGCAATAGCGCGCGACGAGCTCGCGAATGGCGGTACGCGCCTCGAGGCGCGCGATGCGCGACTCGAGCGGGTCGTGCCCGATCGGTGCCTGCTGGGACATCGCCAGACTCCACTCTGACCACGGGGACGCCGCCGCATGCCGCAGCGCTACTACGAGGACCTTGCCATCGGCGAAATTGCCGAGTCAAGCGAGCGCGCGGTCGCGCTCGAGGAGATGCTGGAGTTCGCGCGGCGCTACGACCCACAGTACTTCCACGCCGACCCCGAGGCGGCGAAGGCGTCGATCTTCGGCGAGGTGATCGCCTCGGGCATCCACACCGCCGCGCTCTGGCGCCAGCTGGACGCAAGCATCAGCGGCGACATCGCCTGGGTCTGCGGCGTCGCCTGGGAGGACGTCCGCTGGCCCGAGGCGGTGCGCGCCGGCGACCGGCTGCGGGCGCGCTTCGAGCTCCTGGCGAAGCGGCCGAGCCGCTCGCATCCCGACCGCGGGGTGGTCGAGGTGCGCTATACGCTGCTCAACCAGCGCGACGCCGTGGTCTTCACCTGCCGCAGCATCAACCTGGTCGCGACCCGGCCGGTCACGGCCGACTGAGCGCGTCCGCTCAGCGCAGCCGGAACACCCGGCGCGCGTTGGCGTAGTAGAGCTTGTCGATCACCGCCGCCGGCAGGGCGAGGCCGGCCGCATCCGCGCCGATCGCCTCGACGTGCTGCACGCCGCCGGTCGCGAGATAAGTCCAGTCCGAGCGCCAGAACTGCTCGGCCTCAGCCCGGAAGTCGTCCTGCGCCGGCGGGTTCTGCGCGCGCGCCTGTGGCGAGGGCGGGTTGTGCGTGAGGTCCGAGCCGTACAGCAGCCGGTCCTGGTAGGCGAGGAAGAAGCGCCGCACGCGCTCGCGGTCGGCGCGCGACTGCACCTGCAGGTTGGTCATCCGTGCCGCCAGGTCCACGCTCGCGTTCGGATAGGCGTCGAGGAAGCGAGCCAGCTCCTCGACGCTCCACTCGAGGCTGCCGAGGTGCGCGCCGACGAAGGTGAGTCGCCGATGGCGGGCGACGAAGCGGTCGCGGGCGGCGAGCAGCGACTCGTAGCTCGGCTGCTCCGGGTGCAGGTACATGTGGTATTCGGGATGTTCCCGGAAGTAGCTGCGGTCGTTCTCGGTGGTCATCGCCTCGAGCGGCAACCAGCAGTTGCGCGGCTCGGCCTGGTGCGCGATCAGTGGCACCGCGTGGGCCTCGAGGTGGGCGACGATGGGGTCGAAGCGCGCGTCGTCGAGCATCACCAGCCGTCCGTCTGGCCCGCGCTCGACCATGCCGATGTTCTTCCAGACCTTGACGGCGACCGCGCCGCGGCGGCGCTCCGCGTCGAGGTGGGAGATGGTCGCCTCGGTCCAGCCGGGCGAGCCGAAGCCACGCATCGTGAAGGTGGTCGCGAACCGCAGGTGCGCCGGGTCGCGCCGGTGGAGCGCATGCGCGACCGCGGCCTGGGTCGCGAGCGAAGGGAAGTCGGGGTAGTCGACATTGATCGTCAGCAGCTCGAAGCCGTCGCGGCGGGCGAGGCCGAGGAAGGTGTCGTCATCCACGTTCGCATGCACGTGCGCGTCGAATTTGCGCACCCGCGCGTAGTCCGCGTCCGTGTACTGCTCGGCGGCCGCGGCGGTCCCGGCGGTCCCGGCGGCGAGGGCGAGGCCGAGCGAGGCGATCAGGCTGGCAAGAGGTCGCACGGCGGCTCCTGGGGTTGCGAGTGCCGGCGCGGGGCGGCGTCTGCCGCCGCGCGCCGGATCGGGCTCAGTAGCGGAACGCGAGGCCGGCGACGTAGAAGCGGCCGTAGGCGCTGTAGCCGGCGCCGGTGCCGCTCGTGCTCTGGCCGACCGCCTGACCCGGCGCCCACGGCAGCAGCGGGTTGTCGTTCAGGTACGTGCGCGCGATCGAGTTGGTCAGGTTCTTGCCCTCGACGTACACCTCGAAGCCGCGCGCGAACTTGTAGTGCACGCTCGCCGTCAGCCACGAGAAGGAGTCCGAGATCGCCGGCCAGCCCGGCACCTCGGTGCACTGTGAGCAGGCGAGCGTGTAGCTTGCCGCGTGGTCCCAGTTGACGTCGGCGGACAGCGGCCCCTTGTCGTACAGCAGGCCGATGGTCACCGTCGTCGGCGGTACGGCGTTGATGGACCCGACGAAGCTGCCGTACTGGTCGTAGCCGCGGCTGCGCGTGCTGGTGAACTGCGTGCGGATGCCGAAGCCGTTGTCGAGGATGTGCTGCCAGGTCAGCTCGACGCCGGTGAAGATGCTGCGTGCGCCATTCGCCGGCGCGTAGACGGTCCACGGGAACGGGGTGCCCGGCACCGAGCCGGGCGGCCCGCCCACGTACTGCTGCGTACCGAGGTCGACGAAGGTCGAGGTGCCGGTATAGATGTCGTCGGTCAGGCGCTTGCCGAACACCGCGGCGGTCAGTACCGAGTGCGGCCGGTAGTACCACTCGAGCGAGAGGTCCGCCTGGTAGGCCTTGATCGGCCGCAGGCCCGCGAGGCCGCCATAGTAGAGCTCGGGCGTGCCATTGATCGCGTTGTTGCTCGAGGTCGGGGCGAGCTGGTTGAGGTCCGGCCGCGACATCGTCTCGGCCGCCGCGACGCGCAGCTGCAGGGCGCCCGGCTGCAGCCAGTAGTTCAGGTTGAACGAGGGCAGCGCGAGCGTGTACCGGCCCTTGGCGCCGATCGGCTGCGCGGTTCCGTAGATCACCGTCCAGGTCTGCGTCGCACCGGTGGTGGTCGGCGTCCAGAGCGCGACCGGCACCGCGGAGGCGGTCGCGGCCGTCGTCTCGGTGCGCACCAGCCGCACGCCGGCGTTGCCCGACCAGCGCTCGCCGGCGAGGTCGGCCTGCAGGTAGAGCGTGAAGGTCTTCTCGGTGACGTCGTAGGAGTTGAACGGATTCGGCTGCGGCAGGGTCTGCGAGAAGTCGAACGGCGTCGGCGCGCCGCTGCAGTCGGTCGGGTAGCTGTTGCAGTAATAGGGGTTCGGCTTGCCGTCGAGGCTCTTCAGGAATCCGAACAGCTGGTTGACGTTCAGCACCGGCAGCGTCGTCGGGTACGAGCCGCCCGCGCCCTGCATGAAGTTCGGCGGGTTCATCATCGAGATGACGTTGAAGCCCTGCGAGCCGAACGAGTACGGGCTGCACTGGATCGGGCAGCCGGCGGTCTGGTACAGCGTGCCGTACTGGCCGGAGCCGTTGGTCCAGTCATTGCTGCTGTCGATGCGCGACTTCTCGCGATGCGTGTGGCCGACACCGAACGAAAGGCGTTGGAAGATGCCCGAGTGCAGGTCGTAGTCGCCGTCGAGCGTGAAGCCCGTGACCTGATCGTGCACCGTGTAGCCATTGATGCCGACGTAGTGCGTCGACCAGTACTTATTGTCGTTGAGATAGCCGGAATTCATCAGCGCCGTGTACGAGCAGTAGCCGGCGTTGGTGGTGCTCGCGGTGCCGGTCGGGCAGGCGGCGAGCCCGAGCTGGCCCGGCGGCACCGCGACGTTCAGGCTCGGGAGGCTGTGCGGCAGGTCGGTCAGCGTCAGCAGGTCCTGCGCGTACGGCTGGTCGGTCACGAGCCCGGCGGTCACGAAGGTGTCGGCGCCGCCCTCCGGCCGGCTCGCGGTCGAGCGGTAGGCGTCGAGCCCGATCGTCAGCCGGTCGGTCGCCTTGAAGCTGAGGTTGAGGCCGAACATCTTCGTGTCGACCTGGCGGTCCATGGTGTTGTTGACGATCTCCGGCTGGAAGGTGTTGACCGTGACGCCGGTGACCACGCCGTTCTGCACCGTCGCGTTCGACCACTCGGAGTTGCCGTTCTGGTCGGTGCCGTACGGGAAGTAGTAGGACTGGTTGTAGCCGTTCTGCGGGTCGCGCAGCCGCGTCCACAGGCCGTCGGCGACGACCTTGAGTCGTTCGTTCGGCCGCCACTCGAGGCTGCCGGAGACCGCGTCGCGCTTCTTCTCGTCGAAGATCGAGCCGAAGGTGATGCAGCAGGGCGTCGCGGCGAGCGGCACGGCGTTCGGGCCGCCCTCGAACGGGTAGGTCGTCGGGCCGTAGATGTTCTGGTTGTAAGCATTCAGCGAATCGGTGCGCAGGTGGTTGTCGGAGTGCACGAAGCCGACCAGGAAGCCGAGCGTACGGTCCTCGTTGGTGTCCTCGACGAACGCCGAGTACTTGCTGCCGTGCAGGTGCGTCATCTGGTTGTAGTTGCCCTCGGCGTGCACGCCCGAGTGGAAGCCCGGGTTGTCGAACGGGCTCGCGGTCCGCAGGTTTACGGTGCCGCCGATGCTGCCCTCGAGCGCCGAGGCCTGTGCCGACTTCAGCACGTCGGCGCCGGTGATGACCTCGGACGGCAGCACGTCGAAGGCGAGGTCGCGACCGTCATCGTCGGTCGCGAGGATCCGGTTATTGAGCGTGACGATGTTGTACTGCGGCCCGAGGCCGCGCACGTTGACCTTCTGGCCCTCGCCACCGGTGGTGCGCGTCAGCGTGATGCCGGGCAGGTGGCCGAGCGAGTCGGCGACGTCGTCGTCCGGGAACCGGCCGAGCTCGGTCGAGCTGATCGAGTCGAGCACCACCGGCGCGTTCTTCTTGATGTCGAGCGATTTTTCGAGGTTCGCGCGGATGCCGGTGACGACCACCTCCATGAGCTCCTCGCCCTGCGTCGACGGGGTCGCGGCCGAGGGACCATCGGCAGCCCATGCGGCCGACAGGGCGAGGGCGGTGGCGATGACGGTGGCGAGCACGGTGCGGTGCATCGGCGGCGTCGCGGTGCGGGCGGGGGTGGTCATGGTGTGGGTCCTTCTCGGGGCGAGATCGGGTCCGGACGGAGGATCGGCGGTCGCCTCAGGGGGCGCCGGCCGGATGGGGTTCCGAGGCCGCGAGCGCGGCGATCGCGGCGGCGCTGAAGCGCACGCCGGCGGCGCGCGCGGCGCAGAGCGCCGCGCCGTAGACCGGCCGCAGCAGCGGCGACTGGAAGTGGTAGGGCGGGCCGCCGGCGAGTGCGCCGCGGAACGACTCGAGCACGAGCGGCCCACTCTGCCAGACGCCGCCGGCGTACGAGAGCGGCACGGTCTCGGTGTCCGGCACCCCGAGCAGCGACCGCGTGGCGCTCGCGAGCGCGGCGAGCTCGCGTCCTGCGGTCGCGAAGATCGCGCGGGCCGCGGGATCGCCCTCGGCGGCCGCGGCGGCGACGACCCGGGCGAGGGCGGCGATCGCGCTGCGCTCGGCTGCGCCGCCCGCGGCGATCCGGCCCGCGAGATCGAGGTCGCGGGCGAGACCGTAGTGCCGGCGAACGTGCGCCTGCAGCGGTCCCGGCGCGGCGCGGCCGTCGCCCATGCGCGAAAACGCCGCGAGCCCCTCGCGGCCGATCCAGTGCGCCGAGCCCTCGTCGCCGAAGGTCTCGCCCCAGCCGCCGGAGCGCGCGCTGCGGCCGCGCCATTCGCCGTAGGCGATCGAGCCGGTCCCGGCGGTCACGCAGATCCCGTCCGATCCGGCGAGCGCGCCCGCCCAGCCACACACCATGTCGTTGCCGCAGCTGTACTGGCTCGGGCTCAGCGCCGCCCGCGGCGCGAGCGCGAGCTCGGCGTCGACGGCCGGGTCCTCGCCGTAGGCCGGCAGCCCGAACCACGCCTGCCGGATCGCGCTCACCGTCACGCCCGCGGTGGCGCACAGCTCCTGCACACCGCGCTTCAGCACCTCGCGCACGCCCGCGAGGCCGACCTCGGCGTGGTAGCTGCTGCCCCCCTCGCCGCGGGCGAGCACCCGGCCGTCGGCACTGATGAGTGCGAACGCCGTCTTGGTCCCGCCGCCGTCGACGCCGAGGAACATCTCAGTCCCCCTCCGCGAGCCGGTGGATCGTCACGCCCTTGACCACCCGGCTGACCGAGCCCGAGCGGCTCGGGGTGTCGGGCGTGAGGCCGAGTGCGAGCGAGCGCAGCAGCGCGAGCCGCTGCGCAAAGGCGAGGTACGGGAAGAGGAGCGCGACATCGCCGCCCGCGCCGGGGTGCGCGATCCGCACCGTGTCGAGCCCCGCGAGGTCGTTCGCTGCCGGGCTCAGCACCAGTACGCGGCCGGCGAGGCCGTCGGCGGTGACCTCGCGCGCGAGGTCGAGATCGTAGCGGCGCGTGAGCGGCTCGCCGGAGGCGAGCACGACCACCAGCGTCGAGCGGTTCACGAAGGTCTTCGGTCCGTGGCGGAAGCCGAGCGGAGAGTTCGCGATCGCCGCGACCTCGCCGTCGGTGAGCTCCAGCAGCTTGAGCGCGGCCTCGTCGGCGAGCCCGGCGAGCGTCGCGCTGCCGAGGTAGACCACCCGCCGGAAATCCCGCCCGGCCAGCGTCGCAAGAGCGTCGTCGCGGTCGGCCAGGATGCCAGCGGCCGCGGCGCCGAGCGCTCCGGCATCGAGCGGCACGGCGGGGGCGAGCGCGCGGTGCGCGGCATAGAGCATCGCCGAGAAGCTCGAGGTCATCGCGAAGCCGCGGTCGTGGCTCGCCTCCGGCAGCAGCAGCACGCGACTGCGCGCGGCGCGCTCGTGCCGGCGCCGCAGTTCCCCCTCGGGATTGCAGGTCACGATCAGATGGTGGACATCCGGCAGCAGGTGGTCGGCGAGCTCGGTGGCGGCGAGGCTCTCGGGGCTGCTGCCCGAGCGGGCGAAGGAGACCAGCAGGGTCGGCGCGCCCGGCTGCAGGCAGCGGCGCGGCGCGGCCACGATCTCGGTGGTCGCGATCGCCTCGACGCGCCGGTCGAGCAGCGGTGCGAGCGCCGGCTGCAGGCACCGCCCGATGAACGCCGACGAGCCCGCGCCGGTCAGGATCAGGCGCAGATCCGGGCGTGCGAGCAGCGGGTCGAGGAACGCGCGCAGCGATGCCGCGCCGGCGCGCAGCAGGCTCTCGGTGGCCGCCCACACGGCGGGCTGCTGGTCGATCTCGGTAGCGGTCCAACGCGCGCCGCGGCGCTCGAGCTCGGCGGCGGCCGGGTCGCGCACGCTCATGCGGCGACTCCGGGCGCACAGGCGCGCCAGTAACCGTCGAGCAGTGCACGCACGTGCGCGATCACGCAGTCGCGCGAGCGCAGCGGGCTCCGCCCGGCGCGCAGCGCGTGGTAGGCCGCCGGCAGGTGCTGGCTGAGGAGTGCCGCCGGCGGTGGGCGGGCGTCGAGCGCGTCCAGCAGGCGCTCGACCGCGGCCGCGACCGGCGCCGCGGGCCAGTAGTAGCGGACTCGGTCGCTCAGTCCGTATTCGAGCGCGAGCTCCAGGGTACGGCCGCTGCCATGGTAGTACCGCTGCCAGTGGCGCGGATCGGCGCGCATCGCCGCGAGCACCGTCTCGCGCAGCGAAGGTCCCGCGCCCGTGCCGAGCCACTCGCCGGCGAGCGCATCGAGCGCCCACAGCGCCTCGCGCAGCGCGAACGTGGCAGCCGGACCGACCTTGAGGATCGCGAAGTGGTCGCGGACGAGCGCGGCGAGCGCCGCCGGCGTCTGGTAGTCGGTCGAGTGCGCTTCGTAGACGAGCCGCGGCACGCGGCCGATCGCCGCGCTGAGCTCCCGCGCCCGCGCGGGCGCGTAGTCGACGACGCGATCGTTGTCGAACTCGACGCCGGGCTGGACCACGAGCCCGATCACCCGTTGCCAGGCCTCCGCGAGCCCGAGGCTCATGAACGCCTCGCGGTGCGCCTCGACGGTCGCGAGCGCGGCGGCGGGTGCGGTGACGGCGAGCTCGGCGAGCGCTTCGTGCGCACCTCCCGGTACCGGCACCTCGGTGCCGATCACGTATGCCGGCGGCTCGCCGCCGACGTCGCGCCAGGCCGCCTCGGCGCTCGCGCACAGTGCGGCGGCACGCGCCGCGACCACGCCCGGGTCGAGCGCCGGCGGGTCGCCGGCACAGGCCATCGAGCAGTCGAGGTGGATCTTGCGAAAGCCCGCTCGCACGTACTCGGCGACCATCACGTCGGCACGCGCGAGCGCCTCGTTGGCGCGCGCCGCCTGCCAGGGATTCGGGCCGAGGTGGTCGCCGCCGAGCAGCACCCGCTCCCGCGGCAGACCGGTCTCTTCCGCCAGCGCGTGGACGAGGTCGCGGAACGCGGCCGGCCGCAGTCCCGTGTAGCCGCCGTCCTGGTTCACCTGGTTCGAGGTCGCCTCGATCAGCGCGTAGCCGCCGCGCTCGAGCGCCTGCGCGAGCGTCGCGCGCAGCACGAGCGGGTGAGCCGAGCACACCGACGCGATGCCGACCGCGGCCCCGGCGCGGTGGCGCTCGGCAAGCTCGACCAGCGCCCTCACGCCGGCTCCTCGGGCTCGAGCGCGAGCAGCAGCGCCGCCAGGAACGCGAGCCCGATGCCAGCGAGCTTGACCGGCTGTGGCAGGACGCCGAGCAGGGCGAGCGAGAGCAGCGCCGTGATCAGCGGCGCACCGGCGTTCGCGAGCGGCGAGACGACGATCGCCTTGCCATAGCGGAAGGCGTAGACGAGCGTCAGTGCGCCAACTGAATTCAGGATCTGGGTGATCGCGGCCAGGCCCGGGCCGTCCAGCCCGTAGTTGATCGGTCGGCCGAAGTCGGTCATCGCGAGCGCGACCGGCACCAGCGCGAGGCCGAGCACGGTCATGTACGCGAAGATGCTCTCGGCGCTCATCGTGCGGTTCGCCAGCTTCATGAAGTAGGCCTGCACGCCCCAGGCGACCAGAATGATCAGCGCGTACACGAACCAGGCGACGCCATGGCCGGCGGCTTGCTCGCCGGGCGTATAGTCGAACAGCGGCAGGGCCGCAAGCGCGAGCACGATGCCGAGCGCACCGAGTCGCGTCACGCGTTCGCGCAGCAACAGCATCGACAGCGCGATCGTCACGACCGGCGACAGCGCGATGACCGGGAAGATCAGGTAGGGCGGGCCGGTGCGGACCGCGTGGAACAGCAGCATCTGGCCACCGGCGCCGAGCAGGCCGATCAGCGTGCCGTAGAGAACCGAGCGCGCGTCGCGCTCGATTCGCCAGCCGACGCGTGCGGCGGCGACGAGCGCCGGCGGGATCATGGTCAGCGCCCAGACCACGTAGACGAGCGTCTCGGGGAAGCCGTTCTCGGCCGGCCGGCCGGCGAACGCGCCCCACACGCCCCAGAAGGCGGTGGTGATGAGCGCGAAGAAGAGTCCGGCGCGACGGGTCATGCATGCACCCGCGACCTGCGCCCGGTCGTCACGCGCCCGTCCTCGTGTGACATCACGATCGCCCCCAAGAAGTTTCGTTTTATAGCTTTCTTTTGGAAAGATTAGTACAAGAGTCTACACAACGCAACGTAGCAAGGACATAATGACGATATATCGACCGATCTACCGACCGGTGTGCCCCGCGGTCCGCGAGCAATTGATGGCGAAACGCAACTGCCTCAGAGTCGGCCTGCCCCGCCGGGGGCGACGCTGGGATACCTGCGCATGACCGCCAAGCGAGACACGAGCGAACGCCGCAGCCAGATCAGCACCATGGTCCGCGAGCGTGGCAGCGTCCAGGTCGCAGCGCTCGCCAAGCAGTTCCGGGTCTCGATGCAGACGATCCGCAAGGACCTGCATTACCTGACCGAGCTCGGCGTCATGGCCCGCGCCTACGGCGGCGCGATCTCCTCGGGCGCGGTCACGACCGCCACCGAGCCGCCGCTCGCCACCAAGCTCGTGCTGTACCGCGAAGAGAAGGAGCGCATCGGACGCCATGCGGCGAGCCTCGTGCGGCCCGGCGACTCCGTGGTGCTCGACTCAGGCACCACGACGCTGCAGATCGCGAAGCACCTGCCGGACGAAGAAGGCATCACCGTCGTCACCAACGACTTCCACATCCTCTGCGCGCTCGCGCTCAAGCAGAAGGTGCGGACCGTCGTGCTCGGCGGCGAGCTTCGGCGCAAGACCATGGCGTTCTACGGCGCGCAGACCGTCGCCGCGCTCAACGACCTGCTGGTCGACAAGCTGTTCCTGGGAGTCGATGGCTTCGACCTCGAGCGCGGCATCACGACGCACCATGAGGCGGACGCGATGCTGAACCGCAAGATGGCCGAGGCGGCCCGCGAGGTGATCGCGGTCACCGACAGCTCGAAGTTCGGGCGCGTGTGCCTGCACCGGATCGTCGGCGTGCACGAGCTGACGGGCCTGATCACCGACGTGGGCGCGCCCGAGTACGTGACTGCCGCGCGCGACTCGCTGAGCTTCGACCTGACGATCGTGTAGCCACGCGCCCCGCGACGACTTTCGCCGAGGACCGAGCATGCCGCGCCGACCGACCTCCCGCCGCCGCTTTCTGCAACTCGCCTCGTCGGCGGCGCTGGCCGCACCGGCGGTGGCCCGCGCGCTCGCGTCCAGTTCCGCGCCGGCCCGTGCGGCCGCGAGTGTCGAGGACGGTACGATGCGCCTCGAGTTCGACGGCCAGCTCGCCGCGCGCGCCGGGCTCAGGGCGGGCGACCGGACGCGCTGGTTGACGGCGCGAATGCCACTGACGGTGGTCGAGCTCGCCGATGGTCGCCGCATCGACCAGTTCGCGCTCGCCGGCTCGCGCGCGGCGCGGATCTCGGGGGCGCACGGCGAGGGCACCGAGACGGTGCTGGTCGGGCGATCGCTCGAGGGGCTCGAACTGACGCTGGCACTGCGCAGCCACGCGCGCTACCCGGGCTTCGTGCTTGGTCGCGTGACGTTGCGCAACGACTCCACCGCGACGCTCGCGCTCAAGTCGCTGCGCAGCGGCGCGCTGCACCTGCTGCCGCGTGGCGCGGACTCGCCCGCGTTCTGGTCGTATTCCGGCGGCACCTACGCGAACCGCCGCGACTGGCTGCAGCCGGTGCGGGCCGGGTTCGCGCAGGACAACGACCTTGGCATGACCGCATCCGACTACGGCGGCGGTGTCCCGATCGTGGACGTCTGGCGCCGCGACGGCGGCGTCGCGGTCGGTCACCTGGCATCGGTGCCCGAGCTCGTCTGCCTGCCCATCCGCGAGCGCGACGGCGGCGTCGACCTCGCGCTGCACGCGATCCGGCCGCGCCGGCTCGCGCCGGGCGAGCGCTTCGAGGGACTCGAGCTGCTGCTGTCGGTGCACGCCGGCGACCACTTCGTAACGCTCGATGGATACCGGCGCTTGATGGACGAGCGCGGCCTGCGGCCGCCGCCGCCGCCCGCGGCGGCGTACGAGCCCATCTGGTGCGCGTGGGGCTACGAGCGTGCCTGCACGACCGAGCTCATCGAGGCGACGCTGCCGAAGGTGCGCGAACTGGGCCTCGCCTGGGCGGTCATTGACGACGGCTGGCAGGCGGCCGTCGGCGACTGGCGGCCGGATACGCACAAGTACCCGGCGGGCGAGGCCGACATGCGCCGCCTGGTCGGCTCGATCCGCGGCGCCGGCCTCAAGCCGCGGCTCTGGTACGCGCCGCTCGCGGCTGCGCCCGGTAGCGACCTGCTCCACGACCGTACCGAGCTGCTGCTGCTCGACAAGGAGGGTGCGGTCCAGAACATCAGCTGGTGGAACAGCTTCTACCTGTGCCCGGCGTACGAGGGGACGCGGCAGCACACCCGCGAGCTCGTGCGGCGCTTCCTCGGGGACTGGGGCTACGCGGGACTCAAGATCGACGGCCAGCACCTGAACGGCGTCGCGCCGTGCCACAACCCGGCGCACCGCCACGCGCGGCCCGAGGAGTCGGTGGAAGGCGTGCCCGCGTTCTTCCGCGACATCTACGAGACCGCGATGGCGATCAACCCGCAGGCGGTGATCGAGCTCTGTCCCTGCGGCACGGCCTACAGCTTCTACGACTTCCCGTACGTCAACCAGGTGCCGGCCTCCGACCCCGAGTCGTCGTGGCAGGTGCGGCTCAAGGGCAAGACGCTGAAGGCGCTGATGGGACCGAGCGCCCCGTATGCCGGCGACCACGTCGAGCTCAGCGACCACGGCGACGACTTCGCCTCGACCGTCGGCATCGGCGCCGTGGTGTCGACGAAGTTCACCTGGCCGGTCGACCCGAAGCCGAAGGACTCGTTCCTGCTGACGCCGGAACGCGAGGCGCTGTGGCGCCGCTGGATCGGGATCTACCGCGACAAGCGCCTGCCCGAGGGCACCTACCTGGGCGGTCTATACGACATCGGCTTCGACAAGCCCGAGACCCACGTCGTCGAACGCGCCGGGCGGCGGTACTACGCGTTCTACGCGAAGGCATGGCAGGGGCCGCTGACGCTGCGCGGCCTGCCCGGCGGGGAGTTCCGGGTGCATGACTACTTTCGCGACCGCCCGCTCGGCACCGTGAGCCGCGAGCGGCCGGTGCTCGAGGCGTCCTTCGAGCGCTTCCTGCTGGTCGAGGTCTCGCCGGCCTAGTCGAAACCCCGAAGCGCGTTCGCGGGTTTGGCGCGCGCGGCGCGAAACGCTACGCGCGGCACATTCCCCGGCGCCGCCGGCGGATCTGCGTCTCAATCGCGCGCGGGCTGCTCGCGTACAACGGCGGACGAGGAGCCGCCGATGCACCCCATGCCGCCCGCGCCGAGCAAAGTCACCGACCTCGCGGCCTTCCGCCGCCGCCGCCGGCCGGTGATCGGCTACTGGGACGGCCGCGTGCCGGTGTACTCGCGCACCGCGCGCCAGTTCCTGTTCTCGCTGGAGGCGGCCATCAGCATTTGCCGGCACCGCCAGCTCGCGGCCGAGGATCTCGACCTGCTGGTCGCGGAGGAGGGCCCGCGGCCGGCGTCCGCGGCGCGCGTGCCGCGCTACCGGCGCGTCGCGATCGCCCCGGAGCTCGAGCACCACTTTCCCGCGGCTGACTGATGCCGGCCGCCGGCGCTAGGGCGCCGGCGGCTCATCCGCGAACCAGCGCGGCGGCGGCGGACGCGCGTCCGGCCACTCCTCGGCGAGATCCGCGGCACGGTAGAGCCTGCCGTTCTTCATCACCAGCGACAGCGACAGCGTCGCGCCGATATCGGCACGCGGGTCGCGCTCGAGGATCACGAGGTCGGCGAGCTTGCCGCGCTCGAGGCTGCCGAGATCCGGCTCGCGGCCGATGGCCCGCGCAGCGTCGATGGTCGCCGTGCGCAGCGCCTCGAGCGGCGTGAAGCCGCCGGCCGCGAGTGCCTGCAGCTCCCAGTGCAGCCCGATGCCCGGGTAGTTGCCGTGGCTGCCGGCCGTCACCAGGCCGCCGGCGCGCTGGATGCGCGCCGCGCCCGCCGCGATCGCGGGGTAGGCGTGCTCCTCGGCCGCCGTCCAGTGGACCCGGCTGAACAGCTGCTCGCGCGCGAAGCGCGGGTAGAAGTGCAGCACGCGCGGATCGTGCAGCGGATCGCTGCGCGCGATGAATTCCTCGCCCGCCGGCGGGCCACCGTGCGAGATCATCAGCGTCGGCGTGTAGCTGACGCCCGAGCGCGCGACGAGCTCGACCACGTCGCGCGCGAGCGGCACGGCCGCGAGCGCGTGCTCGTTGCCGGCGTAGCCGTCGAGCATCTGCGTCAGGTCGAGCTTGAAGTCGAGCGCACCCTCGGTGGTCGCGACCAGCCCGAGCTCGAGCGCCGCGGCCGCGACCCACTGGCGCACGCGGCGGTTGCCGGTGCGGTACTCCTTGAGGTTCGTCAGCCGGTAGTCCTCGGCGTAGCGCGCGAGCACCTCGTGCACCGCGTCGGGCGAGGCGAACTCGTTGAACGAGAATACCGCCGGGCCGGTCGAATAGAGGCGCGGGCCGAGCACGGCGCCGGTGTCGAGCAGGTCCTGGTAGGCCAGCATGTCGATGCTGAGCGTGGACGGATCGAGCGCGCTCGTGACGCCGAAGGCGAGCGTCGCCGGGAAGCCCCAGTTGTCGAGGTCGAGCACGCCGCGGCGGATGTCGCCAAAGTGATCGTGCACGTCGATCAGGCCGGGCACGACGAAGCGTCCGCGGACGTCGCGGACCGACGCACCCGGCGGGATCGCCACCCGGCCGCGGGCGCCGACCGCGGCGATCCGGTTGCCGGTCACCACGACGTCGGCGTCCGCGATGACGCCCGCCGCTCCCATCGTGACCACCGTCGCGCCGCGCAGCACCAGCGTGCCACCCGGCAGGTCGCGAGGCTGCTCGACCGCGATCGCGAATGCCTCGACGCCGTCGTGGCCGCCAGCCGGGTGATCGGCCGGCGCGCGGGCGCGGGCATCGAGCACGAGCCCGGCGAGCGGGCGGCGCAGGTAGCTCGACCCCACGGCCCAGCTGATGCGGCGCCCGCCATCCGCCCAGCCGAAGAAATCGGCGCCGCGCGCGGTCAGTTGCCGGTGCGGCACGCGCGGCGCGCGCACGTCGACCGGCTCCACCGTGAGCGTCGCCGGTGGCAGCTCGAGCAGGTGCAGCTGCTGGGCGATCTGCGCGAGCACGTGGCGGCCGTCGGGACTGAGGCGCAGCTCGTCGGCCTGCACCGGCCCCTCGATGAAGTAGTACCCCGGGCCGACGACGCTGATCACCGTGCGCCGGCCCGAGCCGTCGAGCGCGACCGAGTCGAGCCCCTGCTCGGAATTGAGGTAGAGGTGCGTCGCGTCCGTATTCGTGAACTGTGCCGGGCCCTCGAAGATGCCCGTCGACACGACGCGCGCCGCGCCGCCGGTCGCGGGCCAGGCGGCGAGCTCGGCCGTGCGCAGGGCACCGAAGGAGCGATTCAGCCACAGCGCCGGCTCCTTGTAGGTGTGCTGGCGCTCGTAATGACTCGAGCGCAGCGCGTAGACGGTGGATCCGTCCGGTGCGAAAGCCGGGTCGGTGTAGAACGGACCTGTGGCCGCGAGCGGCCGCGGCTGCGCCGGGCCGTCGGCCGCCACGACCCAGAGTCCGCCGCCTGCACGCGCGTCCCAGGTCACGTAGGCGATCGAGCGGCCGTCGGGCGACCACGCCGGCTGGAACTGCGGCGGTCCGGCGGACAGCAGCGGGCGAGGCGTGCCATCCGGCAGCGCCATCACGTACAGGCGCCCGAGCGCCGAGAACGCGAGCTCGCGGCCATCCGGCGACTCGACCGGTCCCTGTACGAGGCGCGCCCGCACGGGGCCGCTGGGCTCGCGGACCTCGTGCCGCAGCGGCGGGCCGAGGCCGAGCTCGACATGCGCCTCGAACGGGATCGTCGACGCCGTCCCGTCGGCGATGGCGATCCGGCGCAAGTGGCCGTCGACCGCCGCGACGAGGGCGCCGCCGTCGCGGGTGAAGGCGAAGCCGGGCTCGAGGTCGCGGCTCGGCAGCGCCTCCTGCACGTCGTGCTGCATCGGGTAGGCGAGCAGCCGGTCCTCGCCGCTGTCGAGGTCGCGCAGGCGCAGGCCGGTGCCCGCACCGCTGCGCGCGTAGTAGGCGAGGTGCCGGCCGTCCGGCGACAGCACCGGCCGCATGGCGCTGCCGGGATTTACGACCACGGTCTCGGCGTGCAGCGTCGCGAGCTCCAGCCGGTCGATCCGCCAGCGCGGCAGCGTCACGTCGTCCTCGAACAGCGCACCGGCGTGCACGGCGACGTACAGGTAGCGGCCGTCGGGCGTCGGCGCGGCGCCGAGCGCACTGAAGCGCCCGAGCGTGAGCTCGCGCGGCGGCGCGCGGTCGGCCAGATCGAGCTCCCACAGTTCCGCGGCGTTGCGGTCCGCGCGGTAGCGCGAGACGTACAGGTGGCTGCCGTCCGCCGACCACGCCGGCGAGACGTACTCGTCGCCGCCGTCGTTGGTGGTCAGGGGGCGCGCCTCGCTGCCGTCCGGCCGCGAGATCCAGACGTTCTCGGCACCACTGCGATCGCTGGTGAAGGCGAGCCAGGCGCCGTCCGGCGAGTAGACGGGCTGTGCGTCGAAGGCGGGCCCGGCGGTGATTCGCCTCGCGCGGCCGCCGCCGGCGCCGACCGCATAGAGATCGCCGAGCAGGTCGAAGACCAGCTGCGCGCCGTCCGGCGCGAGCGTCACCGACAGCCACGTGCCCTCGTCGGTATCGAAGGCGACCGTGCGCGTCGGCGTGAGCGGCAGTGGCGCCGGCTCGGCGGCGGCCGCGACGCCGGCATAGAGGGCCGCGAGCGCCACCGCGAGGCCGGCGACGGCTCGCCGGCGCGGGCTCAGCGGTAGGCCGGCGGCCACGGCTCGCCCTGCCGGGCCGGCGCATAGCGCTCGCGCAGGCGCCGCTGCCTGGAATCGTCGGCCACGAGGCGCCCCGCCACGCGCACCTCGACCGGCGCGCTCGCCGGCTCGAGCGGGTCGCCGTCCCAGATCACGAGGTCGCCGTCCTGGCCCGTGGCGAGCCGGCCGTAGTGCTCGTCCAGGCCCCAGATGCGGGCGGGGTTCAGCGTCAGCGCGCGCAGCGCCGCCGCCCACGGCAGGCCGTTCGCGACCGCGAGCCCCGCCGCCTCGCGCAGCGCCGAGCCTGCGTTGTGGCTGCGCTGGATCGGCGGCAGCGTGAAGGCGATCGTGACCCCGGCGCGCTCGAGCAGCGCCGCGTTATCGAGGCGCGCGCCGAGCTCGTCGAAGGTCGCCGGATAGTCGGCGAACGGGTCGAGGATCACCGGCACGTGCTGGCGCGCGAGCGCGGGCGCGAGCCGCCACGCCTCGGCACCGCCGACGACCACGACCCGCAGCCGGTAGTCGGCCGCGAGCCGCAGCGCCTCGCGGATGTCGGATTCCCGGGCGGCGGCGATCGCGAGCGGCACGCGTCCGGCCAGCACCGGCTGCAGCGCCTCAGCGTCGAGGTGATTCAGCAGCTGGTCACGCGGCGCACCCGGCCGCGTGCCGCGGCCGTAGGCGCGCGCCTCGTCGAGCGCATTGCGCAGCAGCCCCCACTGCGCAGCACGCGAGCCGCCGGCGCGCCCGGCACTCATGCCACCGACCTGCACGGCGAGCAGGGCGCGCGGCCGCTCGAGGATCTCGCCGTCGGCCACGAGGTGCAGCAGCGCGCCCTGGCCGGCGAACGGCGCCGCCGCCGACCCGGTCGGCAGCACCGCCGCGCGCGTCAGGCCGTCGGCGCGCGCCAGCGGCAGCGCGGTCGCATTGGAATTCACCGCGTAGCTCAGGTCGAAGGCCGCGCCGAGCGGCCCGACCGAGACCGCCTGATCGTTGGTGTCCGGAACCGCGTCGACCTCGACCACCGCGAGCTGCGTGGCGCCGTTCATGAGGCCGGCGGTCACGAGCCGGCCCCGTGCGTCGACCAGCGTCGCACCGCCAGGCGGTGCGAGCCCGGCGGCGAGCGCGACGATGCGGCCGTCGCGCACGACGATGGTCGCGTCGGCGAGCGGCTCGTCGCCGTCGCCGGTGAAGGCGCGCGCGTGGACGATCGCCAGCGTGTCGGCGAGCGCGCCGGCGGCCAGCAGCAGCGCGCCGGCGGCGGCCGCGAGGCGGGCGCGCGCGGCGCTCATCGCGCCGCGCCCAGGGCCGGCTGGCCGGCCTCGAAGTCGCCGACCGGGCGACGCCCGGCATCGGCGCGGTCGTAGAGGCGGGCGCCGTCCAGGAACACGAGGTCGGCGTGGCTGTAGACGCTGAACGGATCGGCCGACCAGACGACGACGTCGGCGTTCTTGCCGGGTTCGAGCGTGCCGATCTCGCGCTCGAGGCCGAGGATGCGGGCCGGCTCCGCCGTCACCCACCGGATCGCGTGCTCCGGCGTCACCGCGACGCCGGCGCGGCGGCCCGCTGCGGCGGCCTTCGCCGCCTCGAGCGTCAGCCGCTGGCCGACGATCGCCGAATCCGAGTGCAGCGCGACGCAGCCACCGGCGGCGTCGACGTAGGCCGCGTTCTCGCGGATCGCGTCGAAGGCTTCCATCTTGTAGCCCCACCAGTCGGACCAGACGACCGCGCAGACGCCGGCCGAGGCCAGCAGCGGCGCGATCTTGTAAGCCTCGACCGCATGGTGGAATGCGGCGACGCGGTAGCCGAACTCGCGCGCCAGGTCGAGCACCTCGGCCATCTCGTCGGCGCGGTAGCAGTGCATCTGCACGCGGATGTCGCCGTGCAGCACCCCGGCAAGCGTGTCGAGCTTCAGGTCGCGGGCCGGCGGTTCGGTCGCCTCGCCACGCTCATAGGCGAGCCACTTCGCCTCGTAGTCGCGCGCCTTGAGCCAGGCCTCGCGATAGCCGGCGAAGTTGCCCATGCGGCTCGACGGGAAGCGACCCTTGTCGCCGTACTGGTGCGCCGGGTTCTCGCCGCAGGCCATCTTGAGCGCGACCGGCGCGTGCGGGAACTTCATGGCCTGCACCGTCGTCGCCGGCACGTTCTTGAGCACGACGGCCCGGCCGCCGAACAGGTTGGTCGAGCCGGGCAGCACCTCGACCGTCGTCACGCCGCCCGCGAGCGCACGCGCGAACGAGGGATCCTGCACCGCGATCGAATGCTCGACCCACACGTTCGCGGTATTGGGGTCGCTGATCTCGTTGACGTCGGAGTGCTCGAGCTCGTCGGCCGTGAACGGTGCTGAGAAGGCGCCGTAGTGCGTGTGCACGTCGACGATGCCCGGCGTCACCCAGCGGCCGCGGGCGTCGACCACGGTCACGCCGGCAGGTACCGCGAGCCCGCGGCCGAGCGCCGCGACCTTGCCGTCGCGCAACAGCACGTCGGCGTCCTCGAGGCGGCGCCCCGTGCCGTCGAGCACGGTCGCGTGGGCGATCAGCGTGTCGGTGCGCGGCAGCGGCCGGTAGGTGCTCGGGTACGGATCGAGCGCGAACGGCAGGGGCTCGCGCGCACCCGCCGCCGTGGCAGCCGCGGCGGCGAGCAGCAGGGCCGCCGCCAGCGGCCCGGGTCCCCGCCGGACGCCAGCGGCCGGCCGGCGGACGACCCGGTGCACGCGTCTCAGAACTTGCGCGAGACCGTGCCGACGACCTTGCGCTTGAGACCGTAGAAGCAGTTCACCTCGGAGCTGCACTGCGAGATGTACGTCTTGTTCGTCAGGTTGCTGGCGTCGACGGAGATCAGCCACTTGTCGACGTTATAGTGAATCACGGCGTCTAACAACGTGTAGCTCGGCGCCTGCCACAGGTTCGTCGGGTCGCCGTAAGTCGAGCTCAGGTAGCGGATGCCGAGGCCACCGCCCAGGCCCGCCACCGCGCCGGTCTGCGCGGTGTAGTCGACGAACAGCGAGACCTTGTGGCGCGGCACGATCGGCAGTTCCCGGCCGAGCGTCGGGTCCGTGGCGGAGGCGGTCTGCGTGACCTCCGACTTCGTGTAGCTGTAGGAGGCGTTGAGGCTCAGCCGCTCGCGGATGCGGGTCACGAGCTCGAGCTCGGCGCCCTTGACCTCGACCTGGCCGACCTGAAGGCTGAAGAAGGCGTGGCCGGGGTCGGCCGCCAGCACATTGTCCTGCGTGATCTTATACGCGGCGGCGGTCGCGAACAGCTTCACGTCGCGCGGCAGGAAGGTCGGCTCGAACTTGAGGCCCGCCTCGACCTGCTTGCCGGTCGTCGGCTTGAAGGCCTCGCCCGCGAAGCTCGAGCCTGCGGTCGGCTGGAACGAGTTCGCGTACGACACGTACGGCGCGAGCCCGTTCGGCAGCAGGTAGGTGACGCCGCCGCGGTAGCTCAGCTTGTCGTCGCTGCGGTCCGCGCCCGAGTACGTCGACTTGACCCAGTCCTGGCGCGCGCCGACCGTGAAGATCCAGTGGTCGACCTTCATCTGGTCCTGCGCGTAGAGGCCCGTCTGACGCTGGATCTCGTCGGTGTACGGGAACGCCGGCGAGGGGGTCGTGATCGGTGTCGCGACCGGCCCGCTGTAGAGGTCGGTGGTCGGCCCGAAGCCGAACGCGAACTTCGACTTGTCGACGTAGCGGCGGTAGTCGAGGCCGAACAGCACGTCATGCTTGACCGCGCCGGTCACCCACTTCGCCTCGAGGCGGTTATCGACCTCGAACGAGTGGATGTTCTCCCAGAAGGGGAAGTTGTAGCGGTTGACCGTGCGGTAGTCCGTGTACAGCGGATTGCCGCTGAAGTCCGACTCCTGCACGCCGGTCAGCGGGTTCAGGTACGGATACAGGCCCGTGCCCGGCGTCGTCGAGGTCGCGAAGCCCGCGCCATAGACGTCGAACATCGTGTTCGAGGTAGAGAAGTACTTGAGGTCCTGCGAGAACGTCAGGTTATCGCTGAAGCCGTGCTTGAACGAGTAGCCGCCGGCGTACTGGCTGCGCGAGAAGTCATTGTAGGCCGGGTCGCCCAGGTTGGCGTCGGTCGGCGTCGGGCCGTTCGGGTTCGGCGAGTAGATGCCGGCGGCCGGGAAGAAGCCGCCACCATCGCCCTTCACGTCGTCCCACTGATAGTAGTAGAGGAACGTGATGCTGGTGCGGTCAGCGATGTCCCAGGTGAGCGCCGGGGCGACGTAGGTGCGCTTCGAGCGCACGCCCCGCGTCTGGGTGTCGCGATCATATGAGAGCGCCGTCAGGCGCAGGCTCAGGTTGTCCGTCACGGCGCCGGTGATGTCACCGGCGAGCTGCTTGTCGTCGTGGCTGCCGTAGTGCGCCTGCACCTCGCCGCCGAAATCACGCGACGGCCGGCGGCTCGTCATGTTGACGATGCCGCCCGGGGGTGCGAGGCCGTACAGGACGGAGGCGGGGCCCTTCAGCACTTCCACCGACTGCGAGTTGTAGAGGTCGAGGCCGATGTTCGTCACCGAGCCGACCGGCGCCTGCAGGCCATCGACGTACTGCACCGGGTAGAAGCCGCGCAGCGTCAGCCAGTCGTAGCGCTCGTCCGAGCCGAAGTTCTCGCCGACGACGCCCGAGGTGTAACGGACCGCCTGGCCGAGGTTCTGCCAGGTCAGCAGGTCGATCTGGTCGCGGTTGATGACCGTGATCGACTGCGGCGTCTCGACGAGCGGCGTGTCGGTCTTGGTGCCGGTGCGATTGTCGGTCGGAACGTAGTGCGGCGCCGTGACGACGACCGCCTCGAGCTCGTCGGCGGCGGAGGCGATGCCGGCGAGCAGCAGCGCGCCGAGACCGGCGGCAACGGCACAGGCCGCCGACCGCGTCAGTGACAGGGTGCGTGGCGACGATCGAGTGAACATGGATCCCCCTTGTTCTGTTGCCGCGGGCGGCCGAATTCCCACCGCCCCATTTGATCCTGCGACGCGCTTCCCCGCGTCGCGCCCGAAGTAGGGTCTGAAACTGTCGCGATCAGGCCATCCCGCCGCGGCTGTCAGTTTGCCGCCACAGCGAATCCCGTGGCGGGTCGCTCGCCCGCGAGCACCGCGCGCAGCCACGCCGACGCGTCGCGGAACGCGCGCTCCGCCACCGGGGCGATCGAGACGGCCTCGAGGAAGCTGTGCGTCGCACCCGGATAGAGCAGCGCGCGGACCGCCACGCCGGCGCGGCCGAGCTTCTCCGCCATCGCGACATTCTGCTCCGTTAGCAGGTCGCATTCCGGGATCGTCAGGAACGCGGGCGGCAGGCCCTCGAGGCGCGCGCGGCCCGGGCAGGCCAGCGGGTCGCCGGCGTCGGCCGGCGTGCGCAGGTAGTTGGCGGTGAAGCCACGCATCTCCTCGCGCGTCAGCATGTAGCCCTCGCCGCCATAGGCGGCGGCGGCGGCATCCGAGCAGTCGCTGTCGTAGGCGCCGTAGTTGAGGAGCAGCGCCCCGAGACGGCCACCCTCGCCGGCATCCCGCAGCCTCAGCGCTGTCGCGATCGCGAGGTTGGCGCCGGCCGAGTCGCCGCCGATCGCGAGCCGGCTGCCGTCGACGCCGGCCTCGGCGCCATGCTCGCCAAGCCAGCGCACGACGTCGCAGATCTGGTGGAGCGCGACCGGGTACTTCGCCTCCGGCGCGAGCGGGTAGTCGACCCCGATCACGACCGCGCCGCTGCGTGCGGCGTACTCGCGCATCACGCGGTCGTGGGTATCGAGGCTGAACAGGGTCCAGCCACCGCCATGGGCATAGACGAGCCCGGCCTTGGGCCCGGCCGGGCCCGGATCGTAGACCCGGATGCGCATCGCGCCGCCCTGCACCGGTGCCAGCAGTTCGCGGGTGCTCGCCATCGTCGGCCCGCCGGCACGCCACGGCGCGCGCACGACCTCGGCGGCGCGCCGTGCGTCAGGGGGCGTCAGCGCCCCGAAGCCCTGGAAATTCGCGTAGGCGGCGTTGACCTCCGCGACGAAGCGCCGGACGTGCGGATCGAGGGCCTCGGCCGGGTCGCGGCGGGAAGTCGGGATCGAGTACACGCGGGCACCCCTCGTCGTCGCGGGCCGGCTCTTGCACCGGTCGGAGGCCTAGGCTATTGCTAGGCCGGGCGCTGCGCTGTCTGCGCGGGATCACTAACTAGCTAGACCGGGCCACGGGGGCCGGAGCGGGATGGGCCGTAGCACCAAGGGTGCCGATTACCAGAACGTGCCACGGCCGATCGCGGCGCTGTCCGACGAGTACCCGGCCGGCTTCCACGATCCGCGCCACCGGCACCAGCGCGGCCAGCTGATCTACGCGAGCCGCGGCGTGTTCCTGGTCGTGACCGACCAGGCGAGCTTCATCGTCCCGCCGCAGCGCGCCGTCTGGGTGCCGCCCGGGGTGCCGCACGAGGCCTACGCGCGCCACCAGCTGTCGGTACGGACGCTGTACCTGAGCGAGGCGGTCTGCGCCGACCTGCCGCGCAGCTGCCGGGTGCTGGAGGTCTCGGACCTGCTGCGCGAGCTGATCGTCGAAGCGGCCCGCATCCCGATCGAGTACGACGTCGACGGCCGCGACGGCAAGGTCATGGACCTGATCCTCGCCGAGCTGCGGACCATGCACGGCACGCCGCTGCAGGTGCCGATGCCGGCGGACGAGCGGCTGGTGCGGGTGTGCCTGTCGATCCTGCAGGACCCGGCGCAGCACGATGCGCTCGACGACTGGGCCGAGGCTGCCGGGATGGGCCGGCGGACGTTCACGCGGACCTTCCGCCGCGAGACCAACGTCAGCTTCGCGCTCTGGCGCCAGCAGGTGCGGCTGATGGAAGCGCTGTCGCGACTCGCGGCGGGCCAGTCGGTCACCGACGTCGCCTTCGTGGTCGGCTACAGCAGCTCGAGCGCCTTCACCGCGATGTTCCGTCGCACCTTCGGGGTGCCCCCGACGCGCTTCCTCTCCGAGCAGTCGGATCCGGCGTCCGAGGAAGGCTAGCTAGCGCACTGGCCGCGACGGGTTCGCCGCCGCCATCCACGCCCGCAGCTCGTCCTGGCCCTCCCGGCCGAGCGCCGCGCTGATGTCTGCGTACACATCGTCGCGTTCGTCCTGGCCGAGCTTGAACTTGAGCCGGCGCTCGCGCACCCGCGCGCGAAACGCGACGACCCGGCGCGCGAGCGTGGCGTAGCGCGGGCCCATCTCACCCGCATGCCAGGCCCGGTCGCGCCCGGCCTCGTGGTCCGCGACCTGCGTGGCGAGGACCCGGTCGCGCTCGCCCGCGACCTCCAGCCATTCGAGGTCGACGAGGTACTGCACCGAGGCGTAGTTCCAGGTCGGTGCCTGGGTGCGATCGCGCATCCACGACGGCGAAACGTAGCCGTGGACGCCCGCGAACAGCAGCACCGCCCGCGGCGCGCGCCGCAGCAGTGCGACGTGCGGGTTGCCGGCGGCGAAGTGGCCGAGGAAGGCGGCGACCGGCCGGTCGTCGTCCGCGCCCTCGGCCCGCAGCGGCAGCAGCGTCGCGCGCCAGTCATCGCCCACCGCCGTGAACACCCACGCGAGCGGGTGCTCGCGCACGAGGCGCGCGACGTCGGCCTCGCGCGCCGGTGCGTAGCGCTCGTCCGGCCCGTTCATGCCGCGACCCGCCGACGGGCGCCGCGCGGGGCGTGCGCCGCTCGCCTCATTCGAGCTTCTTGAGCCAGTCGGCGGCGGTGGTCGGCCCGGTCGCGACGGTGTCGGTGTGGTCGACGATGAACTGGCGGATCGCGACGAAGAACTTGCCGCCCTGCGGGATCTTGAGTGCCTTGTACGCGGCATCGAGGGCCTTCGATTGCTCGGGCGTCACGTCGTTCGGCTGGATCAGGATGAAGTCCCAGGAGGCACCATCCTCGTGGACGTACAGCTGGCGCGGCGGCAATCCGGCCCGCGCGTTCGCCTCGTCGAGGAGCGCAATGAAGCGCAGGAACGCGGCGTGCTGGCCGGGCGCGATGTGGTAGATCTCTATCTCGCGCTCGCTCGGATCGGCGAGCGCCGGCACGCACGCGCCGGCGGCGGCGAGGGCGAGCATCAGGACGAGCGATGCGGTCGGCGTTCTCATGGGCGTCTCCTTTAGTTCGGTGGCGCGGGCCGGCTCCGGCGCCGCCACCACAGCGTGCCGCCGAGCACGATCGAAGTCAGCAGCCCGAGCGCGGTCGCGAGCGCGAGCAGGCGGCCGCCGAGCCCGGCGGCCTCGCCGGTGTGGACCGGGTAGCAGGCGTCGACGAACCGCCGCTGCCAGGAGGCTCCGCGCGGATCGTTCGCGACCTCGACCATCCCATTGCCGAGCCCGATCAGCACGGTCGTGGTGCCGAACACGCGGCGGATCTCGCCGCGCTGGCGCAGGCGCACCCGGTACCAGGGACGCTCGTCGCTCGGCATCGTGAGCCCGGAGAAAATCGCGTCGGGGAAGCGATCGAGCGCCAGCTGCACGGCATGCGCCGGACCCACCGCGGGCGGCGAGCGCACGGCCAGGATCGAGGGCGCCGGCTCCGCGCCCACCAGCCAGTCCTCGACGGCATCGTCGAAGGCGAGCAGCACCCCGGCACCCGCGACCACGAGCAGCGGCAACGCGAGCCACAGGCCGAGCGTCCGGTGCCAGGCGTGCAGCCGCACGGTTGCCGGGCCGCGTCGCAGGAACGCGAGCGCGCGACCCCACTGGCCGCGCGCTGGCCAGGCGAGTCGCAGCCCGAGCAGCAGGTTCGTCAGCAGCAGCAGGCCGCTCGCACCGATCAGCAGGCGTCCGCGGTGGCCGGCAAAGAGTGTCTGGTGGAGCGTCACCGCGGCCTCCAGCCAGCGGGTGCCGGCGAGCCCGCCGCCCGATCGCCAGCGGCCGATCTCGCTGCCCGCGCCGTCCACGAGCACCGCCTGCCCGGCGCCGTCGGCGCCCTCGACGAAGAGGTCGAAGCGCCCGTCGCGGCCGCCGGTCGGGTAGACGGACGTCACGCGGCTCCCGGGGTGCTCGGCGGCGAGCGCGTCGATGCGCCGCTCGAGCGCGGGCCAGTCGGCGGGCGCCGAGGGGCCGGGCGCGGTCGCATCGCCGAGTTCCCAGTGGAACACCATCAGCACGCCGGTCGCGGCCTGGATCAGCCAAAGCGCGAGCAGTGCGAGGCCGAGGTAGCGATGCAGCCGGCGAAAGAGGGGGCGCATCCGCCGCTATGTAGCAAGGCGCCGCGGGGACCCGATACGCGCCGCGGGGCCTTTCTCCGTCGCGCCCGGGCCAGCGCCCCGGCCGCTCAGCGGTGGCCGCCGCCGGAGCTGCGGGTGGCGCGCCCGTGGCACTCGCGGAAGCGCGCGACGAGACCGGCATAGGCCGCGTCGGCGACCGGCCCGACCGCGAGCCAGGCGAGCGCGAGCTCGTCCGGCGAGGCCGCGGCGACCGGCTCGCCCCGGCCCATCGACTCGACGAGGCGCTTCATCTGGTATTCGCGCCGCAGCGACTGGTCCGGCTCGGGCGAAGGCATGTCGCAGCCCAGTTCCGCACGCACGCACAGCAGGCGCAGCGCCGCCTCGTTCGCGGCGAGATCCGCCGGGGCGTTCGGCTCCGTGGCCGCGAAGCGCCGCTCGAGCAGCGCCTTGACCCCCTTCGGCGTTTCGCCGAGCGCGCCGATCGCGGCCGCAGCCGCCTCGCGCCGCGCGGTTGCCTCGGCGTCATCCGCGTCCGGCGTCTGCGCGAGGCGCCAGCCACGCAGTGCATCCGCCGCGGCGTAGACCTCGTCCCAGGCGCGGCCGGCCGCGGCCGCCCGATCGCGGCGCAGTGCCTCGCCGAGCCGCGTCGACGCCTTCGAGAAGCGCTGCCGCAGCTCGCGCGCCGAGCGCCGCGGCAGCTCGATGCCGTCGAACTCGCCGCGCAGCCGATCGAGCTCGCGGGCGCCGCTGCGCAGCGCGTCGCCCTCGAGTCCGGCGAGGGCCTCGAGCTCCGCGCAGAGCGCGGTCGCGCGCGACTCCTGCGCGTCGAGCGCCGCGGCGAACGCCGCGCTCTCCTGCGCGCTGCGCGCGAAGATCGCATCACAGTGCCGGCGGAATTCCGCCCACAGGCCGCCGTCGGTTTCGCGCGGCACGTAGCCGGTCGCCTGCCAGCGCCGCTGCAGTTGCTTCGCCTCGTCGATGGCGGCGCGCGTGTCGGGCGCGGCGATCAGCTCGGCAGCGCGGCTGATCAGCGCCCGCTTCGTCTCGACGTGGCGTCCGATCTCGGCCTGCAGACGCCCCTGGATCTCGCCGAGCTGCGCGTGGAACCGCTCCTGCAGTCCCTTGACGACGGCCTGGTCGACCGGCGCATAGCGTCGCCACTCGTCGCGCGCCTCCGCGAGCACGCGCCCGACGTGGCGCCAGTCGGCGTCCTCGCCAAGCTGCTCAGCGGCGAAGGCCGCCAGCCGCGCGAGCAGTGACTCGCGGCGCTGTTGGTTCTCGCGCCGCACCGCCGCCTGGCGCGCGAAATGCTCGCGGCACGGCTCGTAGGCCTTGTTCGCGGCCTCCTGGAACGGCTGCCACTCCGGCGCTTGTTCCTCGGGCGCCCCGCGGGCGAGCGTGCGCCATTCTTCCTGCAGGCCCTTGATGCGACGGGCGAGCTCCTCGGGCGACATCTCCGCGCCGATCAGGCCCTGCATGCGTCGCAGCAGCTCGGCGCGCTTCGGCGCGACGGTAAAGGTCTTCCAGTCGCGAAGCTCCGCCACCCGCGCCTCGACCGTCTGCCACTGGCGCGCGAACCACGGCGGCAGGGCCGGAGCCCCGGGCAGGCGCGCGGCCAGCGTCTCGTGCAGACGGGCGGCGCGCGCCGTGGAGCCCCGGTCGAGGGCGGCCTGGGCCTGGCGCAGGAGGCCGACGATCTCGCGCACCGCGCTACCCTCGGTTTCCTGGCGCAGGCGCGCAGCCTCGCGCGCGGCCTCGGCGAGCTGGGCCTGCTCGGCGGTCGCCGCGGCCGCGGCCTCGGCGGCGGCCGCGGTCGCCGCCTCGCGTTCGCGGCTGGCGTTCTCGAGCGCGGTCTGGCGCTCGCTCTCGCGTGCCGCGGCCTCGGCGAGCGATCGCTCGTGCTCGCGGACCACGCTGGCGGCGCGTTCGAGGTGCGCGGCGACCTCGGCCGCAAGTCCGGCCGGGGCGTGCGTCGCCAGCGATTCCCAGCGACGCGCGAGCTGCTCGATCGTCGCGACGTTCAGCGGGTCGTACGGCAGCACCGCGTGGCGCGCGATCGCGGCCGCGGTCGCCTCGGCGTCGGCCTGCTGCTGCTGCACGCCGCGGATGTCGGCGAGTTGCGCGTCGCGGGTCGCCGTCAGGATCCGGTAGACGTTCTTGTCGTTGCCGCCGCGAACCGCCCGGATCAGCTCGCGCAGTTGCTCGGGATCCTGGATCGCCTGGGCGGCCTGCTGCCGGACGCGGCTCGAGCTTCCCTCCAGCACCCAGCGCGCGAGTGCCGCGCCATCGCCGGCCGCGAGTGCGGCGGCGACGGCCGCTTCCTCGTCGCGGGCGCGGGCCGCGGCCTCGACGGCCGGATCCGGCGCAGGCGCCGCCGCCGGCACCGCCGCCGGGGTGGTGCCGTCTCCGGCAGGGTCCTTATTAATGAGTCTCGTGAGGATGGACATCTCGCGGTCCCGGCCCGCAGCGGGCGCCATGTTACCCCGGCCGGCGTGACAGGCGCCTGCCGTCGCCGCCAGTTGCCCGGGTTATGTCGCGCCTGACGCCGCGGCCGGTGCCGGCGGCAGCCCTCGTCACCGGACCGGCCCGTGGCAGGTCGTGCAACCGGTCGTCGGCCCGTGCTTCGACAGCGGCGGTTCCGGCGCCCGGTGGCAGCCGACGCAGAACTCGTGGAAGCGTGCCTCGGCACCCGCCTTGAGGTCGGCGCGGGCGCTGCGGTGGCAGCCGATGCAGGTCTCGAGCCCGGTGTGGTCGGCGTAGTTGTGGTGGCAGCGGATGCAATTGACCTCGGTGTGCTTCTCGTGCGGGAAGCCGACCCGCAACGGCTGCTGGCGGCGAACGAGCCCCTCGCGCAGCGCGAGCGTCGCGCCCGGATAGAGGAGAGCGAGCGAGCCTGCGGCCGCGAGCAGCAGCAGCGCGATCAGCGGCGACGGCAGCGCCTGGCCACGAGCGGCGCCCGCGCGCACCTCCGGCCCCGCCGCGCGCGGTCGGCCGGCGAGGAGACCGACGAGTGCGAGTGCCGCAATGCCCGCGACGATCGCCGTCAGCACGAGCCCATGGATGTAGCGGCCGGTCGTGACGACGTGCGCCACGACCAGAGGCAGCGCGATCGCGGACAGCACGAGATGCGTCAGCCGGAACGGGCGGTGCGTCGGCCACAGGCGACGGCGCAGCGACTCCGTCGCCGGGACCGTGAGCAGCAGCAGCAGCCCGAGCGCGACGAGGCCGGCCCATTCGTAGACGGGTGCCGTCGCTTTCAGGTGCTCGAGGACGCGGCGATCGGCGCCGATCGAGAGCAGCACGTGCCCGAGTGCCGTCCCGAGCGCGACCCAGCCGACGAGCTCGTGGCGCGGCAGGGCGAGCGGCGCGACGGCGAGGCGCCGGCGGCGAACCGGCGCGACGCAGAGCGCCAGCATCGCGACGGCGGCGAGCGCGCCGAGGACCTGCGCGATCTCCCAGGCGAACGCGATGACCGTGGCCGGGAACTTCACGTGCGCGCGGGCAGGGGCTAGCGCTCCGGCACGCTGCGCGCGTCGGCATCGCCCGGCGTCGGCGCCGGATGCGCGGCGGCCGCCGCCGGGAGCAGTAGGCTGGCGCTGCTGATCGCGCGGGGATCGTCGCGCAACCGGAAGTAGAGCTTGCCGCCGCTTGGCCGCGGCACGCTGATCGTCGAGCCCGTGTAGCCCTCCGGTACGCGCACCGCCGTGGTGAAGCGCGGCCCGGCCGAGATGGCCTCGAGCAAGTAGAGGCCGCTGCCGCTCAGCTGGCAGGCGCCGGCGCCCGACTCGGGGCACTCGAGGCCGCGCAGCGCCGGCAGCCGCACGACCGTCGCGAGCGGCTGCCAGTCGCTCGCCGTGCCGTCGAGCGTGACGCGGAACTTCAGCGGCCCGAACGCCGAGCTGCCGAAGGCGCTGGCCGGTACGAAGCTCGCGATCGCGACGCCGGCGTTCTGGAACGTCACGCTGCCGTCGCGTGCGCTCAGCGTCGCGGCGAAGGAGTCGTCGGTGGCGGCGATCTCGATCGCGGCGTCGCGGAAGTTGCGTCCCGGCCAGCGGGTGCGGATCGAGAAGGTGACGCGCGCGTCGACCGGCCACTCGCCGCGCTCGCCGAGGCTGATCTCGACAGTGCCGCCGGCAGTGCGCTCCAGGCTCTGCGACAGCAGCGTGGCGGCCGGTCGCGCCACCGCGACGGTCGCGCGGAACGGCAGCTCGCGACCGTCGCGCAGCAGCGCGACGCCGTGCAGCGCCGCGCCGGCGGCGAGCGTGCGCAGGGGCGCGGCGTCGTCACTGCCGAGTTCGAGCTCGTCCTTGCCGTCGCTGGTCGCGAGTGCGCCGAGCACGAGCGGTGTCCCGTCCAGCGTCACGCGCTCGACCTGCTCGAGGTGCAGGCCGCGCAGCGTCGCGCCGGTGTCGCCCGCGTGCAGCACGAGCGCCTCGATCCGCGCCGGCTCGACGTAGGCGCGCAGCGCAATCTCCTGAGGCGCCTCGAGGCCGTGCTGCCGCACGAGCAGCGTCAGTGGGCCCGGAACCGCCGACTCGAGCGCGACCCGGACCGCGAGCTGGCGGTCCTTGCCCGCCTCCCAGGCGAGCGGCGTCTCATGCCCGCCCGCATCGCGCAGCCGCACCTCGTCGATGCAGGCGAGCGAGGCACCGGCCAGGTGCACGGTGCGCGTGCCGCCGATCACGAGGTCGGGCGCCTCGCCGGGGGCGATCGCGAGCGCGGCCTGCGCGGGACCCGCGAGCGCGAACGCCGGCCCTTCCAGCCGGTCGAAGCCCCATGCGCCGTGCAGCCGCGCGGTGACCGTCGCGTCGAGCTCACGGCCGGCGAGGCCGGCCGCGTCCACGCTGAATCCGCCGTGGCGCGCGTCGGGGTGCGCGGGCAGCTCGACGGCCGCGCCGTGCCGGTCGGTGAGGCTGAGTACGAGGTCGTGCGCGAAGCCGGTCGCGAACACCGCCGGCGGGCCCTGGGTCGCGAGCTCGAGCGGATTGCGGCGCGAGCAGTACACGCGGTCGGGCTCGGCGGCGTGCAGCGCCGGCGGCTGGGGAGCCTCGATCGCGGCGATCGCGGCCACGAGCACCGACTTCGGGTCGTGGAACGAGGGCGGCGTGTTCAGCATCAGTGCCAGGTGGTCGCCGCGCGGCAGGGCGAGCGCCGGGATGTACTGGTACTGCGCCGTGTGGAAGGTGTCGAGCAGCCGCGCGATGTCGAGCAGCGAGCCGATCAACGGCAGGTGGGCACCGGAGGACATCAGCGGCGTGTTGCCGGCCTGGATCGCGAGGTCGCTCGCCGGTCCCGACGTCAGTGTCGAGACCATCGAGGTGCCGTGGCCGTCGTTCAGGATCAGCGACTCCTGGCCCTGCATCAGGCACGGCGCCTGCAGCGCGGGGATCCGGTCGAGGCATTTCTCCTCGACCTTGATCGCGAGGCTGCGCGCCAGCACCGGCGCCACGTCCTTGAGCCGGGCGGGGTCGTGCGCGCTCAGGTCCTGCACGCCGGCGAGGTACTGCTCGAGGCGCAGCCGGTCCAGCATCGCCTGGGTGAGACCCTGCGCGGCGCGCACGAACGCGCCCGGGCGGCCCTGGATCGCACTCGTCAGCGTCTTGAAGTCGCCGCCGGTCTGCGGCGCGAAGAACACCAGCAGCTGCTGCGCCTCGGTCGGCACAACCAGCGACAGGCCGCGGCGGTTGCACGGTGCCGTCCAGGTGTCGCAGCGGAAGAACCAGTCGGATGGCGGCGGATTGGTCGGTCCGCGCAGGAACGCGACCACCAGCAGGTAGTGCGCCGACTGGTCCGCCGGCAGGTCGGCGCGCAGCATGATGCGGTCGCCCGCCTGCAGGCTCGGCACCTGGGTGATCGGCAGCGTGCGCGCGCCGCGCGTCACCTCCGCGTGCAGCCGCGGCCCCGCGAGGTCGAACTGCGCGGACTCGGCGGCACGGGCCGGTGCCGGCAGGCTCGCGAGCGTTGCCAGGGCCACGGCAGCCAAAGCGGAGGGGACGCGAAACACCGGTGGGGCCTGCGCAAGGGTCTCGTGGCGGGATGCCCGGGGGAAGGCCGGCAATGTAGCAAACGCGGACGGTCGTGACAGGGCCGCGACCCTGAGCCCGGCGCGCGCGCCGGTCGCGGCGGCAGCCGGTCTGACCGTGCGCGCCGGGCGCAGTTCCCCGCGCCGCGGGCCTACGCAGCGGGTCGTCGCGGCGGCGGCCCGATGCGCAGCGTGTGGATCGCGACGTGGACCTCCCGCAGGAAGCACAGCAGCCCCGTGCTCAGCGTCACCATCGCGGCGATGAACAGCGCGCCGACGAGCCAGCGCAGGTTGATGCCGGCGATCGCCTCCGCAAAGAGCGTCGCGATCAGCGAGCAGATCAGCAGCGCCGCGAATGCGCCGAGGTTGATCGACCAGCTGGCGACGATCGCGCGATGCGAGAGCGTGGCGAGTTCCTCGCGCACGTCCGCCTGCTGCTCGGTGCCGAGGTCCGGCCAGGCGCGCTCGAGCGCCCGGGCGCGGTCGATCACGCGCGCCAGTCGGCTCGTCATGACCGACAGCAGCGAACCGATGCCGGTCAGCAGGAAGACCGGTGCGATCGCGAGCTGGATCGCGTGCGCGATGCTGGTGATGGCCGGGTCCGGTTCCATGGGGCACCTCGTGGGTCGGCAGCCTTGGGGATGCGAGTCGGTCAGGGCGACGCACCGGCCACGATTATGGGGCACGCGCGCGGCCGGCACCGGCCGACCGGCCGGGCGCCGCCGTCGTGGACACCAACGCGGCCGCAGGTCCATGATCCCGGCCGGTGGCCGGGCATCGCGACGTGAGCCGCGCTGCTCGCCGGCCGCCGCCACAACAGCAGCCAACCGGGGGGTCATCATGGTGCGTCGCCTGTCGTCCGAGCTCATCGGCACGTTCTGGCTCGTGTTCGGAGGTTGCGGCAGCGCAGTGCTGGCCGCGGCGTTCCCGCAGGTAGGGATCGGGCTGCTCGGCGTGTCGCTCGCCTTCGGCCTCACCGTGGTCACGATGGCCTATGCGGTCGGCCATATCTCCGGCGGGCACTTCAATCCGGCGGTGACGCTCGGGCTCGTCGCGGCCGGGCGCACCTCGCTCGGCGAGGCCGTCGGCTACATCCTCGCGCAGGTCGCCGGCGCGATCCTCGCCGCCGCGCTGCTCGCGTTCATCGCCAGCGGCAAGCCGGGATTCGACCTGGTCGCGAGCGGCTTCGCGGCCAACGGCTACGGTGCGCACTCGCCCGGCGGCTACGCCGCAAGCGCCGCGTTCGCGATGGAGTTCGTGATGACCTTCGGCTTCCTGGTCGTGATCCTCGGTGCGACCGACCGTCGCGCGCCGCCGGGCTTTGCGCCGCTCGCGATCGGTCTCGCGCTGACGCTGATCCACCTCGTCAGCATTCCCGTGACGAACACCTCGGTGAACCCGGCGCGCAGCCTCGGCCCGGCGGTGTTCGTCGGCGGCTGGGCGATCGAGCAGCTGTGGATGTTCTGGGTGGCGCCGATCGCGGGCGCGGTGGTCGCCGGCCTCGCGCACCGCTCGCTGCTCGCCGAGCGCTGACGGCGCCCGGTCCCGGCGGCGGCTTGCGCCACGCGCACGCCGCCGTGCCGGCTCACCAGAACGCGGCGTAGAGCGCGACCAGGATCGCCGTGACCGCCACCGTCGCGAGCTTGAAGCCGCCACTCGTGGAGTAGTCGATGCCAGTCAAGTCGACGCGCAGCGCGTCGCTCGACGGCCGGGCCGCGAGCGAGGTCGCGACCGCGAGCGCGAGGCAGGTGACGAACACCAGCCCGATCCGGTCCATGAACGGCAGTGACGGCCAGAGCAACTTGAGCGCGAACGACAGCACGGCCGAGCCGATCGCCGCGACGAGCGCGGAGGTCGCGGTGGCGCGCTTCCAGAACATGCCGAGCAGGAAGATCACGGTGATGCCGGGCGTGAACACGCCGGTGAACTCCTGGATGTACTGGAAGGCCTGGTCGAAGCTGCCGAGCAGCGGCCTGGCGACCAGCACCGCGATCACCAGCGCCACCATCGCGGTAAGCCGGCCGACGCGCACCAGGCCCTGCGCCGAGGTCGCCGGCCGCAGCGGCCGGTACACGTCCATCGTGAAGATGGTCGCGATCGAATTGATCTTCGAGCCCATCGAGGCGACGATCGCCGCGAGCAGCGCCGCGAAGACGAGTCCGAGGACGCCGGTCGGCAGCATCGCCATCAGGTGCGGGTAGGCCTCGTCCGGTCGCGCGAGATTCGGCGCGAGCGCCACCGCCGCGATGCCCGGCAGCACGATGATCAGCGGCATCAGCAGCTTGAGGAAGGCCGCCAGCACGATGCCGGACTGCGCCTCGCGCACGTCCTTGGCGGCGAGCGCGCGCTGGATGATGTACTGGTTGAAGCCCCAGTAGGAGACGTTCATGACCCACATGCCGCCGAGCAGCACCGACAGGCCCGGCAGGTCCTTGTAGTTCGGGTTGTCGGCGCGGAGGATCATGTTGAACTTGCCCGGGAAGCGGTGCAGCAGCTCGGTGAAGCCCGCCACCACGCCGCCGCCGCCGGAGATCCGGTCGAGCGCGAGGTAGCTGATCACGATGCCACCGAGCACGAGCAGGGTCACCTGCACGACGTCGGTGAGCGCGACCGCCTTGAGCCCGCCGTAGAGCGCGTAGAGGCCGGCAAAGAGCGCGAGCGCGATCATCGCCGTCTGCACGTCGAGTCCGGCGACCGTGTGCACGGCCGTCGCGCCGAGCCACAGGATCGAGGTCAGGTTGACGAACACGTACACGCCCAGCCAGAAGATCGCGAGCACCGTGCGCACCCGCGGGCTGTACCGCTTCTCGAGGAACTCGGGCATCGTGTAGATGCGGTTCTTCAGAAAGATCGGCAGGAAGTACTTGCCGACGATGATCAGCGTGATCGCCGCCATCCACTCGTACGAGGCGATGCCGAGCCCGATCACGTAGCCCGAGCCGGACATGCCGATGATCTGCTCCGCGGAGATGTTGGCCGCGATCAGCGACGTGCCGATCGCCCACCAAGGCAGCGCCCGGCTCGCGAGGAAGTAGTCCTGCGCGTCCTTCTGGTGCGAGCCGCGCTCGCGCGACACCCACTGGGCGAGCGCGAAGATCGAGACGGCGTAGATCGCGACGATAGCGACGTCGAGGCTGGAAAGCGCCACGGAACCCCCTTGGCTGTTGTTCTCCGCCGCGCGGCGGTCCGGGTGTGACCCCGGCGCCGTATGGTGCCAGTTAGCTCGCCCGCCCGCGACCGAAGGGACGGTGGGCCGGTCAGCGCGGCGCGCCGGTCCGGGCCGCGGCGCGCCGCGCCAGGCGTCCAGCGGTCGTTGCGCTGCTTCCGTCCGGGCCGCGGTCGCGAGAGACTGGGGCACCCGGCGGTGCCCGCCGCAGGCCCCGCGCGCGGCGAAACGCGCTCAGACAAGGGATATCGCGTGACCGACCTGCCCGCCGGGCCGAGACGATGAACGAGCGCACGGTCTTCTTCGAGCGGCACGTCTGGGCCTTCGGCGCCGGCTGCATCGCCGTGACGGCCGGGGTGCTGCTGCACCTGCCGATGTTCTGGATGGGGCGCGATGCCGGCTTCAAGCTCGCCGGCATGCCGATGGATGCCGGCATGCTCGCCGGCATGGCGCTGATCGTCGCCGGCATCGCCGTCGCGGCCTATGGCCTGCTGCCGCGCCGGGTCGGCGCGCAGCTGCGGGCCGCGGCTACGATCTCGATCGAGTCGCCGGAGGATGCGCCACTCGGTCGCGCGCACTGGCAGCTGATGGCGGTGCTGGTCGTCGCGCTGGTGATCGACGTCATGAAGCCCGCGGCGCTCGGTTTCGTGATGCCCGGCATGGTGCGCGAGTACGAAGTGCCGAAGGCGACCGCCTCGCTGGTGCCGTTCGCGGCGCTGGTCGGCACCGTTACGGGCTCCATCGTCTGGGGCCTGATCGCCGACGTCTACGGGCGCAAGGCGTCGATCCTGCTGTCGGCGGTGGTGTTCGTCGGCACGTCGATCTGCGGCGCGATGCCCTCGCTCGCCTGGAACGTCGCCATGTGCTTCGTGATGGGCGCGGGGGCGGGCGGCATGCTGCCCGTGACCTATGCGCTGCTCGCCGAGATCATGCCGACGCGCCACCGTGGCTGGGCGCTGGTGCTGGTCGGCGGCCTTGGCGGGATCGGCGGTTACTTCACCGCGAGTGCCTGCTCGGCACTGCTGGTGCCGATCCTGTCCTGGCGCGTGCTCTGGCTCATCAACCTGCCAACCGGCCTGATCCTGATCTTCATGGGCCGGCTGATCCCGGAGTCCGCGAAGTTCCTGCTATCGCGCGGGCGCGAGGCCGAGGCGCTCCAGATCCTCGCGCGCTTCGGTTCGCGGCCGGTCATGACGGACGCATCCTCCGGCGCCGGCCGGCGCGCGACCGCAGCGCCGCTGGCCGGCACCGCCGCGCCGGGCTCGATCTGGACGCCGGGCCTCGTCGGTCGCACGCTCGCGCTCAGCGTCGCGGCGATCTCCTGGGGCCTTGTGAACTTCGGGCTGCTGCTGTGGCTGCCGGGCGAGCTCGTCTCGCGCGGCTTCGGCATCGGGCCTTCCTCGCGCCTGCTCGCCCAGTCGGCGCTGCTCGCGCTGCCGACGGTGGTGGCCTGCGCCTGGCTCTACAGCCGCTGGAGCACGCTCTGGTCGCTCGTGACGCTGACCGCCGTGACGCTGCTCGGCCTCGGCTGGGTGCTGCTGCTCGACCTCAGCTGGAGCGGCAGCCCCGTGTATCCGGTGGCACTGCTGATCATCGGCTCGAACGGCTTGCTGGCCATCCTGCTGCCGTACGCTGCGGAGTGCTATCCGGTGCGGATCCGCGGACGCGCGACCGGCTGGGTCGCCGCCTGTACCAAGGGCGGCGGCGTCCTCGCCCAGGCGATCAGCATCGCGGCACTCGTGCCGCCCCTCGGTACGGCGGCGCTCGCGATCATGGTGCCGACCGCGCTCGCGCTCGCGCTCGTGCTGATCATCCGCTTCGGTACCGAGACGCGCGGCCTCGACCTGCGCGAGCTCGAGCAGCCGCGGCCGGCCGCTCCGGTCGCCGCCGCGGCCGTGGCCGCGGAGGAGACGGCCGGCTGAGGACCCCGCGGCTCAGTGTCCGCCGAAGTGGTATGTCAGGTTCAGGTAGTAGCTGCGCCCGACCGAGTCGAACCAGGAGATGTCGTAGTACGGGTAGGACTGGTAGCTCGGATCCCGGTACGGCATTTTGTTCAGCAGGTTCGTCATGCTCAGGGACGCCTTGAGCGGACTGTCCGCCGGCGCCCACTGCAACGAGCCGTTGACGAGGTATGTCGCCGGTATGTAGGCATCCTCGTTCCAGTTCGGCAGCCGGTCGAGCCGCTCGCCGAGCAGCGTGGTGGTGAAGGCACCGAGCTTCCAGCTGAGACTCGCGGTGGCCTTGCTGCGCGGGATGTCGTAGTTGCTGTCGACCTGGAACTCGTTGACCAGCGGGTCGCCGGGGTACTGGCGCAGCGTGTGCTCGTCCACGTAGGTGTACCCGCCGTTGAAGCCGAGCTCGCCGATGGGCGTCGGCCAGCTGAGGCGCGTCGAGAAGTCGAAGCCGGAGGTGTGCTCGCGGGCGACGTTGACCGGATTGATGCTGACGCCGATCAGGCCATTCGGGTTCACCGGGTTTGAGAGCGGGTAACGGTGCACGCGGGTGAGCGCGTCCTGGCAGGTCGGCGAATTGACGTCGACCGGCGTACCCGCATCCGTCTGGCCGATCCGGCAGTTCGCCTCGACCCGCAACAGCGTGTCGATGTTCATGTCGAGGACCTCGTTGTCGAGGTCGATGCGGAAGAAGTCGAGCGACAGACTGATGTTGCGGGTCGGCGCCCAGACGATGCCGTAGCTGAGCGAGGACGAGGTTTCGCTCTTCAGCTGCCGGTTGCCGACGCGGGACTCGACGATGCCCTCGTCGGCGTAGCTGCAGTCGCCGATGTCGGTGGTCGGTTCCTGCGTCCGGCACAGGAAGTAGTCGGTCGCCGACGGGTGGGTGTTGCCGGGCCCGGCGAACACGTAGTGCAGGTCCGGCGCGCGGAAGCCGGTGCCGTAAGCGGCCCGTAGCAGCAGGCTGTCGAGCGGCCGCCACAGCAGCCCGAGGTTGTAGGTGAACTTGCCGGTGTCGCTGCCGGCGAAGTGGTAGCTGTCGTAGCGCCCGGCGAGGCTGCCCTCCAGGGTGCGCACGATCGGCAGTCGCGCCTCGAGTCCCGCACCCCAGTGATTGCGAGTGCCGGAGCCGTCGGCGTCGCGCAGCGCGTAGTAGTAGTTGCTGAGCGCCAGCGGGTCGGGGTTCAGGCGGTAGCTCTGCGATCCGGCTTCGACGACCGCCGCGAAGCCGACCGGGCCGGCCGGCAGGCGGAACAGCTGCGGCGTATCGAGCGACACCTGCGCGCTGTCAGTGCGCGACTTCGGCAGGTACGTCGACAGCGTGGCGATCGAGTTGTACTCGGCCGGCGTCAGCGGCGTGTACAGGCGCGCCGGGTCGGCGTTGAAGACCGGATAGCCGGAATCCGGGTCGACGCCGAGCTGCGGCCCGAGGAAGAGCGCGTTCGCCTTGTCGCGGATGATCTCGGGCCAGCTGACCTTGGACTGGTACTGGCTGTGGTTCAGGTAGGCCTCGTAGTGCCAGCGCCCCTCGCCGAGCGTGCCCTTGAGTCCCGGGGTGATGCTGAAGGTCTCCTGATTGTTGCGGATCATGCCGCGCGCGAAGCCACCCATCTCCTCGGGCGTGAACTGGCGGTACCACGAGTCGAGCGCGCCGATGCGCGAGTTGTAAAAGATGCCGTCCTCGTTGCCATTCGCGTCCTCGAACTGCCAGTCGAGCACGTCCGTGAAGATGCGCACCTTGCTCAGCCCGTACTGGATGTCGGCGAACGCCTGCAGGCGATCGGAGAGGTCGAGCGACAGTGACGCGTAGCCGGTGATGCCACGCCGGCCGCTGATGATCGTGCCGTAGGAAATCGACTTGGCGCTGCCGCAGTAGAAGCCGTCGGCGCCGTCCGGGCCCCAGTTCGGGCGCGACGCGTAGATCGTGGAGTTGCCGTTCAGCGACGCGAGACTCGCGCAGGTGGCCGCGCCCGGGTCGACGTAGACGTCCTCGACGGGCTCAATGCGCAGGAACACGCGGCGCGGGATGCCGGTTCGCGCCGATGGACTGTCCGTGGTCGAGTCCTGGATGGAGCGGTTCCAGGCCCAGAGCGGCTCCTGGTTCAGGAGCTCGGCGCCGAACACGGCGTGGAAGGCGCCGCTGTTCCAGCCGCTCGTGATCGCGAGCCGCTGCGAGCCGCCGCCGCCGAGCTCGGTATTGCCGTAGCGGACGTCAACCGTCGTGCCGTCGACCTCGCGCTTGAGCTTGAAGTTCACGACGCCGGCGATCGCGTCGGAGCCGTAGATCGCGGAGGCGCTGCCGCTGAGCACGTCGACCGACTCGATCATGCTCACCGGGATGTTCGAGATGTCGGTGAAGTTGCTCTTGCCCTTGAAGGGCAGCGGGAAGTCCGCCACGCGGCGGCCGTTGACCAGCACCAGCGTGTGGTTCGGGCCGAGGCCGCGCAGGTCGACCTGCTGGGCGCCCGGCGTGAACGACGCGCCGCTGAAGGACTGCTGGCTCTGCGTCTCGCCGCCGTTCTGGGTCAGCGCGCGCAGCAGGTCCGGCACCGTCGTATAGCCGTCGGCGCGGATCTGCTCGGCATTGATCGAGGTGACCGGCGTCGGCCCCTCCTGGTGCAGCCGCGGGATGCGCGAGCCGAGCACCAGCACTTCCTCGACCCGCGCGCCGGACTCGTCGATCGGGGCCGGCAGCGGCCCGGTCGGCGGCGCGGGAACCGACTGCTGCGCGAGCAGGCCGCCGCTCGCGCCGGCGTTCCAGCTACCGGACGCGGCGGCGGAGTCGAGCGCGGTGGTGCCGGAGCCGGCGTCGGTCGCCGACCGCGGCAGCGCGGCGCCGGCATCCTTCGGCACGACCGCCAGCGTGGTGGCGTTGATGCGCTCGAAGGTGAGGCCGGTGCCGCGCAGCAGGTGCTCGAGCGTCTCCTCGGCGCTGAGCCCGGCCGGGGCGCCGGGCGACTGCACGCTGCGCGCGAGCTCGGCGCGATAGACGATCTGCAGGCCCGTCTTGGTCGCGAACTCCGTGAGCGCGGTCGCGAGCGGCTTGGGTGCGATGCCGTCGACGCCATCGGCCGCCTGGGCAACCGCGGCGCAGCCGGGCTGCGCGAGGATGATCAAGGCCACGAGCGCCAGGTGTCGCGCCAGTCGAATCATGTAGGTCCCCCGGTGGCCGCCCGGCGCGGCCGCTGTCAGCGATGTTCCCGAGAGAGAGGAGCGGTCGGCGACGAAAACCGGGTACGGTCCGGATCGGTCAGCCGCGAGGCCGATCGGCCGGTGCCGCTGGCCAGGAGAGCACCTGGGAGCCGTCGTCGCGACGGCGAACCACGACGCGTTCCGTGCGCTCCAGGAACTCGATCAGCGAGCCCGGGTCGGTCGCATTGAATACCGCGTTGACGCGCAGCTCCGCGAGCGGTCCGTCGACGACGATTTGCCGCGGGTTGTAGCGATTGAACTCGTCCGCGACCTCGGCCAGGGTCTCGCCTGCGAACATCAGTCGTCGCTGGGTCCACGCGGTGACGCGCTCGGGGACCGCGCTGCCGACCGCCACCAGCCTGCCGGCCGCGGAGACGGTGGCCTGCTGCCGCGCGCGCACCTCGGTGGCCACGGTCGCCGGCTGGATGTCCGCGGCGCCACCGCCGGCTGCCGGCGGAGCCTCGACCCGCACCCGTCCCTCGATGACGGTCACGGTCGACTGGTCCGCGCGCCGGTAGACCTCGAAGACCGTGCCGACGGCCTCGACGGTGGTCCGGCCGGCATGGACGCGGAACGGCCGCGCGGCGTCCTTCGCCACCTCGAAGAGCGCCTCGCCACGCAGCAGCTCGATCTCGCGGCTCGCCGGCGCGTAGCGGACGCGAATCTCCGACTGCGTGTTCAGCCTGACGATCGAGCCATCGGCGAGCGGGAAGGTCGACTGCTCCCCGGTGGCGGTGCTGAAGTGGTCGCGGTCGTGCTGGAGCTGCAGCAGCGCACCGGCACCGATCGCGACGGCGAGCAGCCCGGCCGCCAGCGCCGCGGTCGCGGTCCGCCGCGAACGCGGCGCCGCCGCCGGCGGGGGCGCGGCGGCCGACGGCCGGAGGGGCGTCACCTCGAGGTCACGGCGCGCCGACTCGACGAGTGCCGCGCGCTCCGCCGCGGCAAGCGCGACCGAATCCCCGCGGCCGAGCTCCTGCCACAGCCGCGTCACCTCGAGGTACTCATGGACGTGCACCGCCGATTGCGCAAGCCACTGGCCGAAGGCCGCGCGTTCCGCGTCGGTGACGGCCGGCGACTGCATCGCAACGAACCAGTCGGCGGCCTCGGCGGCGACCTGGTGATAGCGGATCGGCGCAGGCTCGGTCACGGCTCGTGCCTCCAGCCGGCCAGGCGCTCGCGGCACTGGCTGAGGCCGACCGCCAGGTACTTCTTGACGGCGTGCGCCGTCACGCCGAGCTCGGCGGCGATCTCCTCGTACGTCAGCCCGTCGCGACGATGCAGGATCACGGCCGCACGGTGCCGCGGTGCGAGGCTCGCGAGCGCCTCGGCGAGCCGCGCCGCGCGCAGCGCGCGCTCGGCATCGTCCTCGGGCGTCAGCGTTCCGAGCGTGGCGAGGTCGGCCTGCACGTCGACATCGCGCAGGTGCAGTCGCTCGCGGCGCTGCTTCAGCTGGTGCTCGTAGGCAAGGTTCGCCGCCACCCGGAACAGGTACGCCTGCGGGTCCCGGACCAGCTCGAGCCGATCGACGCGCAGCAGGCGCACGTAGGTCTCCTGCGCGAGGTCGCGCGCGTCTGCGGCGCTCCTCACGCGCCGCGTCAGGAAGCGCACGAGATCGCCCGTGAAGCGACCGAACAGGGCGGCCACGGCGTCGCGGTGGGCAGTCGGTCGCGGCAAGGTGTTCGGCAGCTCCGGTTCGGGTCCGCGCGCCAGGCACGAACGGCGGTCCACAACTACAAGAGTGGTCCGGCGCGGAAAGCGGGTACGCCGCGCGCGACGGGGTATTCGCCGCCGGCATTTGACTGCACACTGCGCGCCGTTGCAACGACGCCGCGGGGAAGAGGGTCATGGTGCGCGGACGGAGATGGATCGCGGCGGCCGGGTTTGCGGTGTGGCTCCTCGCGGCGGCCGGCGCCGCGGCTGCCGCCAGCTATGACTACTACCGCGTCGGTGCGGTGGAGGCCCCGACGCCGGCGCGCGTCGAGCCGGGGCTGCTGCTGCTCGGCGGCGGGGACTGGCCGCTCGAGGCGTTTCGGTGGTTCGCCGAGCGCGCGGGGCACGGTCACCTGGTGGCGCTCGCGGCCTCGGGCAGCGACGACCTGCAGCAGGAGATCTTCCACGACGTCGGCGGCTTCGCGTCGGTGGAGACCATCGTATTCCACGATCGATCTGCGGCAAGCGACCCCGCGGTGCTCGCGATCGTGCGGCGCGCGGACGCCGTCTTCTTCCGCGGCGGCGACCAGTCGAACTACGTCCGTGACTGGCAGGGCACGCCGCTGGCGGCTGCGCTCGATGCGCACGCCCGTGCCGGACGCCCGATCGGCGGCACGAGCGCCGGGCTCGCGATTCTCGGGTCGGTCGTCTACGGCGCGATGGACGGCGGCAGCCTGACCTCTACCACGGCGCTCGCCGATCCCTACGATCCCGCCGTCACGCTGGTCGCCGACTTCCTGCACTTGCCGTTCCTAGAACACGTGATCACGGACAGCCACTTCGCGAAGCGTCGGCGCCTCGGTCGCCTGATCACCTGGGTGACGCGGCTCGCCAGCGAGCGGCACGATGAAGCACTGGTCGGGCTCGGCGTCGATGAAGGCACCGGACTCGTGGTCGACGGCCAGGGACTCGCGCGCTTCTATCCGCGCGAGCCCGGCTACGCCTGGCTCGTCCGTCCGCGACTCGCGGGGGCGCGCGCCGTGGCCGGTGCCGCCCTGGAAGCCCGGGATCTGCAGATCACGGGCATCGGCCCGGGGAGCCGGCTCGACCTGCGCACGCTGGCGGTCGCGGACCCGGCCTTCGACGGCACGATCTCGGCCGCCGCGGGCGCGCTGCACGTATCCGGTGGCCACCTGCCGCCGGGCGTCGAATCGCTGCGGCTTGAATCGCCCGGCGACTAGGCAGGCGGCCGCGCGGGAACCCGCCCGGCGGTGGCGAGGTCTACCCAGAAGACCGCCCGGCGCGGTCGCCGGCGGTACCGCCGGTTCCCGGGGGGAAATGCCGTGGATCCACGCCCGAAATTGTCGCTCTGGACCTGGCTGCGGCGCATCGCGCTGACTCTGGTCGGCGCGCTCGTGCTCGTCATCGGCATCGCGATGATCGTCCTGCCGGGACCGGCGTTCGTGTTCGTGCCGGCGGGGCTGTCGATCCTCGCGCTCGAGTACGCCTGGGCGAGGCGCTGGCTCGCAACCGTGCGTGCCAGGATCCGCGCCGCCGCGCCCGGCGCGCGATCGACGCGCGCCTAGAGCTTCAGCGTCACCCAGATGAGGTCGATCGGATTCGGCCCGACGTTGCCGGACTCGTGGCCTTCCTCGATGCCCACGGGCGCCATCCAGCCGACCTCGCCGTCGGGCGATGGCATCGGATACACGTGCTCGGCCTCGTGCTTCGAGCGCGCGGCCCACTGGCCGCCGCGGACGTGGATGTAGAGCATGCCAGGCCGGTGTGCGTGCACGCCCTCCCACTGGCCCGGCTGCACGAGGAAGCGCTGCACGACCACGCGATCGTTCTCAAGCAGGTCCTCGCCGGGGATATGGGGGTAGTTGAGGTGCAGGTCCCCGACCGGGCGCGCCGCGCCCGGGGTCGCCGGCTTCACCGTGACCCACAGGAATTCGACGGGCTCGGAACCCGCGTTCGCGAACCCCTCGTCGGTGGACTCCGTCGTGCTCGACCAGGCGACGCGACCATCCTTCCAGTCGACGGTGCGCCCGCCGGACCTCAGCAGCCCGCCGCGGATGAAGACGAGCAACTGGTCGCCGCGCGCAAGATGCGCGCCGGAGGCGGCGTGTGGCGCGAGCACGAAGCGTTCGACGTGCACGCGCTCGTTGTCGAGCAGCACCGCACCCTCGAGGGCGGCGTAGGTGCGCTCTGCGGCGGCGGCGAACGGTGACGCGAGCGCCGCGACGAGCGCAGCCAACGCGGCAGTCGACGTGACGGACGGTCTTGGCATCGACGGGTCCTCGATCCACTTCACGGGAATCTAACACCCCCGGCGCTGGCCGCTGCCTGATCGGCCGCGGTCAGCCTCGCAAAAGTCGCGTGACGTCATGGGCTTGCGAGCCCCCGATCGGGCTCGGCGGCTCGCAGCGGATGGCGCCGCCGTCCTTCGCGCCGCGCCGCGCATCCCGGCGGCCATAACCGTTCGCTTCGGGTCCATGACATCCCCGACTGGCACCCGCCATGCCGCTGCGCCAGACTTAAGGAAAGGCCGCACGAAGAAGCCATGGGGTACTCCCGGGGGCCCCGCCGCGGACCTCCCTGTTCCAGCCACCGCGGAGTCGAGCCGTGCCAGCGTCCCTTCGTCGTCCTTCGTCCGTCGCGGTGGTCGCGACGTCGCTCCTGTACACCGCCGCAGCGCCGGCGCAGTCCCCGGATGCCGGGACGCCCGGCGACGCTCTCGAGGCGGTCACTGTGTTCGGTTCGCGGCTGCAGAACCGCACCGTGTTCGACAGCGCCGTGCCCATCGACGTCTTCAGCGCCGCCGAGGTGCAGGCGGCGCTCAATTCCGGCGAGCTCGGTCAGGCTCTGCAGGCGCTGTCGCCTTCCGTGAACATGCCGCGCGCCTCCTCCTCGGGGACGTCCGACAGCGTGCGGGCGATCCAGCTGCGCGGTCTCGCGCCCGACCAGGTGCTCGTGCTCGTCAACGGCAAGCGCCGCCACACGAACGCGACGATGGACATCGAGGGACTCTTCCCGGGTACGGTCGCGGTCGACCTGAACTCCATTCCGGCGGAGGCGATCGACCACATCGAGGTGCTGCGCGACGGCGCCGGCGCGCAGTACGGCTCGGACGCGGTCGCCGGCGTGATCAACATCGTGCTCAAGTCCGGCCCGGGCGCGCCGAGCGCCGAGCTCGGTGCCGGCGCCAACCGCACGCACTTCGCGCCGACCGGCGAGAACCTGACGGACGGCCGCAACCGCACCGCCGGGCTGAGCGGCGGCTTCGGCATCGGCGACGGCGGCTTCGTGCGCCTCGGTGCGAACTACCAGAACCGCGACGCCACCAACCGCGCCGGACCGAGCAGCGCGAGCTGGACGTCGTGGAACTCGACGCCGGCCGATCTCGCGCTCGACGGCAAGGTGCTGTTCGCCTCGGGCGACCCGAAGCTCGAGAGCACCGGGGTCTTCTACAACGCCGAGCTGCCGCTCGGCGGGGCGACGAAGCTCTACTCGTTCGCGACCGCCTCGTGGAAGCAGACCGAGGGCGCGGCGTTCTTCCGCTATCCGGGAGACCCGACCAACGTCGAGTCCGTCTACCCGAACGGCTTCCGCCCGATCTCGACCGGCGACGGCAGCGACCTCGGCGTCGTCGCCGGTGCCAAGGGTCGGGCGGACGGCTGGCAGTGGGACGCCAGCGTGCGCGAGGGCCACAACCGCTTCAGCTACGGTCTCGAGAACTCGCTGAACGCCTCGCTCGGCGCCGCGAGCCCGACGAGCTTCCACGTCGCGACGTTCGTCAGCGAGCAGACCGCGGCCAACCTCGATGTCACGCGCGAGCTGGCGACCGGTGCGGCGCCGGTGATCGCCTCGTTCGGCGCGGAGTACCTGCTCGAGCGCTACCACACGGGCGCCGGCGATCCGGCCTCGTACGCCGCGGGACCGTTCACCCTGAACGGCTTCGGCGAGGTCATCCCGCCCGGCTCGCAGGGCGACTCGGGGTTGCGTCCGCAGGACGTCGTGCACCTGCGCCGTCACGTGTCGTCGCTGTACGCCGAGCTCGAGTCCGACCTGACCCCGCATCTGCTCGCCGACGTGGCCGCCCGCTATGCGGACTACAGCGACTACGGCAGCTCGACTACCGGCAAGCTCGCGCTGCGCTACAAGTTCAGCGACACGCTGCTGGCGCGCGGCGCGGTCTCGACCAGCTTCCGCGCGCCGGCGCTCGCGCAGACGGGCATCCGCTTCGCGACCCTGAACTTCAACGACACGGGCACCGCGCTGCAGAACAGCGCCTGGCTGCCGCCGACCGACCCGCTCGCGCAGCTGCTCGGCGCGCGCGCGCTGCGTCCGGAGCGCTCGGTGAACGGCACGGTGGGCCTGGCCTGGCACCCGGTCCGCGCCACCTCGCTGACGCTCGATGTCTACCAGGTACGGATCCGCGATCGCATCACTCCGACCGCGCAGCTCGCGACCGACGGCCAGCAGCAGTACCTGATCGACCACGGCCTGACCGACGTCGCCTCGGTGCAGTACCTGACCAATGTGCTCGACACCACCACCCGTGGCCTCGACCTGGTGCTGAGCCACGATCTGCGCCTCGGTGGCGGGGACCTGCGCCTCGAGGCGGCGTTGAACCGCAACTACCTCCACGAGGACGGCGAACGCGATCCGTCGCTGCTCGGCGGCGCGGTGGTGGTGCCGCTCGAGTACGGCTCGCCGTCCTCGAAGCTGCTGCTGAGCGCGGACTGGAGCGGTTCGCGCTTCGGCGGGCGCGTCGCCGCGACCCGCTTCGGGACTGTCTATTCCTACTCGTACGACTCGACGTTGCCGACCATCAACGGCTGGAACGTGCAGCGCTATGCGCCCGCCTGGTCCATCGACCTCGAGGGCCGGGTGACGATCGTGCCAGGCGTGAGCCTCGCGGTCGGCGGCACCGACGTCTTCAACCGCTATCCCGACCGCACCACCGACGGCAACACCTACGGCGGCGCGTTCCCGTACAACTACGCACACCCGCTCGGCATCAACGGCGCGTACTACTATGCGTCGCTGCGCGTGACCTTCGACGGCCATCGGTGACCGCCATGCAGACGCTCGCCTCCAGGGGACTCCACCGCCTAGCGTTCGCGGCACTCGCGCTCGCGCTCGGGCTCGCGTTCACGGCGCCCGCGCCGGCGGCACCGGCCCGCGCGCGGCCGCTGATCGTGTTCATGACCGACTTCGGCACGCTCGACGACGCGGTCGCGATCTGCAAGGGTGTCATGAAGACGATCGCGCCCGGCGCCGAGATCCTCGACATCACGCACGAGGTCACGCCGTTCTCGATCGCCGAGGGCGCGCGCCTGCTCGGGCGGACCTCGCAGTACTACCCGGCCGGAACCGTGTTCGTGACGGTGGTCGATCCGGGCGTGGGCACGAGCCGTAAGTCGATCGTCGTGCATACCGGGCGCGACCAGTACTTCGTGCTGCCGGACAACGGGCTGATCACGCAGGTCGCGCGCCGCGACGGCATACGCGAAGTGCGCGAGATCGAGAACCCGGGCTGGTTGCTCGCGGGCTCCGCCTCCTCGACGTTCCACGGCCGCGACATCTACTCGCCGGTCGGCGCCCACCTGGCGCGTGGTGATGATCCGCGCGCGGTCGGGCCGGTCATCGCGGACGTCGTGCGGCTCGCGATTCCGGAGGCGGGTGCGGACGCCGCGGGCATCCACGGCCAGGTCGTGGCGCTCGACGGACCGTTCGGCAACCTGGTCACGAACGTGGATCGGGACCTCTTTCTCGGCCTCGGCTACCGCGTCGGCGATGCGGTGCGGGTGTCGATCGGCGGCACCGAGCAGGTGCTGCCGTATGCGGCCACCTTCGGCGGCGTCGACGTCGGCAAGCCGCTGCTGTTCATCGACTCCCGGGGCCTCGTGAGCCTCGCGATCAATCAGGGCAACTTCGCGCAGCAGTACGGCGTCGTGCCGCCCGTGTCGCTCGCGATCGCGCGGCCGGTGCCGCGCTGATCGCGGCCGGCGCACCGACGCCGGCCATCGTCCCGCGGCGGCCGCTGTTCATCGCTCCCGGCGGGCGGTTCGTCCGCGGCCGCTCGCCGACGGCGCCGGACGGGCGCAGAGTCGGGTCAGGAATTCCGGCGGGGGAGTGACCTTTCGTCCGCTGACTCGCGAAGTCCCGCCCGCCGAGGCGGGCGGACAGCGCAGGATCCCGTCCGGTCTCGCGGCGGTTCTGCCGGCGATCGCCCTCGGTGCCTGTGTCGCCGCGCCCGGAGCCCCGGTGCCGGCGGGCGCATCGAGCGTCGCGAGCGACGTGCAGTGCACGACCGAGCGCCCGACCGGCTCGATGCTGCCGGTGCGGGTCTGCACGACGAAGGCCGAGCGCGCGGCCATCGACCGCGCCACGCGCGAGACGAATCAGGCGCTTCAGCGCCTGCCGGGCCGGGCGTGCCCGGGCACCCCGGGCTGTACCACGAGCTGATCGGTCAACGCGTGGCGCGACGCAGGCGGCGCAGCGCTTCGCGTGCCGCGGCGACCCCGGCTGGCTGCTCCTCGCCCTCGAGCTCGGCCTGCAGCTCCGCGAGCGCATTCAGCTGTGTCCGCAGCGCGACGTAGCCGCCGACCGAGAACGGACCGTCCCAGAAAGTCTGGTGCTCGCGGGCGAGCGACTCGCACCACTCGCGCAGCGGCTGCACCGCTGCGTCGGGCCGCCGCAGGACCGAGGCGAGCGCGGCCGCGAGGCGCTGGTCCTCGCCGTAGACGAACACCTGTCCTGCCGTGCGCAGGCGCGTCGCGATGCAGCGGATGATCGTCGCCTGCTGCACTGCGGACAGGTTCGGCGCGCGGCCGACGTACTTCAGCAGGTCCGCGGCGTGGGCGGTTGCATGTGCCCAGCCCTTGCCCGGCACGTAGCCACGCAGGTCGCGCTCGCCGGCGAGAGCGTCGCAGCCGACGGCGACCAGGGACTCGACGCCGCGGTCGTCGAGCCACGGATGCTTCAGGTTGGCGGCCGCGAGGACCGACAGGGCGAGCACGGAGAACGAGCGGCGGAAGGTCCCGTCGCCTTCCGGCTCGCCGAGTCCCTGCCGCGCGTCCGCCTCGAGGCGGGCTCGCAGCCGCTCGAGCGCGGGCGGTGCGAGGCGCATGTCCTGGTAGACCCAGGTGGCGAGGGCCTCGTAGGCGATGCCGTCGCGCAGCGCGGGGTCCGTCGCGCCGAGGAACCCGACGACCTCGTCGACCAGTGGCTCGGCATCCGCGCCGGCCGGAAGCGCGTAGTGGCGGGCGGCGAGCGCGTACCAGTAGGCCCGGTCGTGCGACTCGGCGCCGGCGGGGGCGGCGGCGAGCAGCGTCGCGAGGGCGATGAGTCCGAGCCGCAGGGCGCGGGTTCGCCGGCAGCGAAGGGTCGGGGCGTACAGGCGCATCAGGGGAGTCCTCTTCCGGGTTCGCGGCAGTCGTGGGGCAAGAGCGCGCGCGCAGCCATCACCATCGATCGCTAGCGGCGCCGTCGCACGAACGCGCCGTTCACCACGAGGATGCCGGCGAGTACCAGCGCCGTCCCGGCCGCGAAGCGCGGCTCGATCGGATCGTGCATCGCGAGCGCGCCCGCCAGCACCCCGACGAGGGGCGTCAGCAGCGTCATCAGCATCAGCCGCGAGGTCAGGTAGTGGCGCAGCAGCCAGAACCAGAGCAGGTAGCTGAAGATCGAGATCACGAAGGTTTGGAAGAGCAGCGAGGCGATCGCGGCCGCGGTGAGCGTCACGCCGGACTGGCGGCTCACGGCGGCGTAGGCGAGCAGCAGCGGGGCCGCGAGGCTCACCTGGTAGAAGACGGTCTTCGCGGTCGACGCGCCACCCACCCGGCCGCGGCGCAGCACCACGTTCGTCAGGCCCCAGGCGGCGCCCGCGAGCAGTCCGAGCAGGTCGCCGAGCAACAGTTCCGCCGCGGGGCGGTTACCGGGCCCGAGGAAGGCGAGCACGATGCCGAGGAAGGCGAGGCCGATGCCCGCCCACTGGCGTGCACCGAGCCTCTCGTCCGGCAGGAACTGCACGCCGATCGCGGTGAAAATCGGTGCGGTATAGAGGAACACGACCAGATGCGCGGCCGTCGTGTGCGCGAGCGCCTGGCCGACCAGCAGGAACTCGAGGGTGAACGCGAGGCCGAGCAGGGCGCCGCTGCGCAGCGTGCCGTCCGTGAACGTCCGCGGGCCCTCGCGCACGAGGACGAGCACGCCGAAGAAGAGCGCGGAACCGGCGAAGCGGATGGCGAGCTGCATCACCGGCGCGACCGCCTGCGCGACGCTCTTGATCGCCACTTGCTGCGTGCCCCAGATGAGGCAGAGCAGCAGCACCAGCGCGAAGGCGCGCGCATCGAGCGGGCGGCGCAACGGCGGGGCCGCGATCTCGGGCTCGGACATGTCGGTCGCCACTCCTCGAAGGGCGTCAGAGGGTACTCGATCCGTCACGCCACGCCGGACAGACGCGGCGCTCGCGAGTGACGACCCAAGCGGTCCGGATTATGTCAAAGAAAACAAGGGCCTGCCGCTGCGACGCGGCGGGGCCACGCGTTCGCCATCGCGGCGGCTGCCAGCGACCGGCCGCGACCCGGCCGCCGGCCGCGCGGGTCGGGTCTGCTACGCTCCCCGCATGCGCCTCACCCCCTGCCTCTGCGTCCTCAGCCTTGGCGTCGCCGCGCTCGCGCACGCCGAGTCCTACGACCTCGTGATCCGCGGCGGCCGCGTGATGGATCCGGAGACTGGCACCGATGCGGTGCTCAACGTCGGCATCCGCGGCGATCGGATCGCGCGAATCGCGGCCGAGCCGCTCGCCGGCACGCGGACCATCGACGCGACCGGCCTCGTGGTCGCGCCCGGGTTCATCGACCTGCACCAGCATGGTCAGGACGAGGAGAGCGGTCGCCTGAAGGCGCTCGACGGCGTGACCACGGCTCTCGAGATGGAGATCGGCGTCGCGGACGTTGCCGGGTTCCTGCGCGGCAAGACCGGGCACTCGCTGATCCACTTCGGCACGACCACGAGCCATCCGGCGGCGCGCGCCGGGGCCTTCGGCCAGGCGCTCGCGGCCGACGTTGCGATTGCGCCTTCCGGTCCGTCGACCAACGATCCGGCGACCGCGGCGCAGCTGGCGGCCATCGAGGCGCGGCTCGACAGCGAGATCGGCGCGGGCGCGCTCGGTGTCGGCATGGGTATCCAGTACACGCCCGGCGCGACGCGCAGCGAAGTGATCCGCGTCTTCCGGCTGGCGGCCCAGCACCGACTGCCGGTGTTCACGCACGTGCGCAGCTTCGGCCGGCTGGAGCCGGGCTCGAGCATCGAGGCGGTGGCCGAGGTCATTGGCGCGGCCGCCGTCACCGGAGCCTCGCTGCAGATCGTGCACGTGAACTCGAGCTGCGTCGCCGACGCGCTCGAGTGCCTCGACCTGATCGCGGGCGCGCGCGCGCGGGGCCTCGACGTCACCACCGAGGCGTATCCGTATGTCGCCGGCATGACCGAGATCAACTCCGCGCTCTTCAATCCCGGGTGGCGCGAGAAGCTCGGCGTCGACTACGACGCGCTGCAGCTGCCGGGCACCGGCGAGCGGCTGACGAAGGCGCGCTTCGACGAGCTGCATGCCTCGCCGAAGCCGCAGGAAGTGCTGCTGTTCGTGAACAAGCCCGAGCTCGTCGACCGCGTGATCTCGCACCCGCTGGTCTCGATCGCGAGCGACGGCGGTGCCGGCCACCCACGCAACGCCGGCACCTATGCGCGGGTGCTAGCGCACAATGTGCGGGAGCTCGGCTCGATCACGCTGATGGATGCGCTGCGCAAGATGAGCCTGATGCCGGCGCGCCGGCTCGAGACGGCCACCGCGGCGGCGCGGCAGAAGGGGCGGCTGCAGGCGGGCGCCGATGCCGATCTCGTGGTCTTCGATCCCGCCAGGATCGCCGACCGCTCGACGTATGCGGAGCCTTCGCGACCGAGCGTCGGCATGCAGTACGTGCTCGTCGCGGGCACCGTCCTGGTCGAGCAGGGTGCGCTCGTCGCCGGCCGCTACCCGGGCCGCGCCCTGCGCGGTGACCACGCGACCCTGCACTGAGGTCGCGCGCTCGCCGCGCCTCCCGGTGAGGCTTGCGATGCCCGTTCGCCGCCGGCGCCCGCCGGGGCGCGCCCGCCGCGTGCTAACGTCTCGCGCCGTCCGTCGCGGTCGGCGGCGTGTCGGGGTTGCGGAGGGTCGCCGGTGAAGTCGATGACCTGTGGCGAAGCGGTGATGAAGCTCCTCGCGGGCTACGGGGTCGACACCGTGTTCGGCATGGCCGGCACGATGACGATCGATCTGTATCGCGGCTTCGCCGCGGCCGGCATCCGCCACGTGCAATGTCGCAACGAGCAGGGTGCGAGCCTGATGGCCGACGGCTACGCCCGCGCCACCGGCCGGCCCGGCGTCTGCACGATCATCGCCGGGCCCGGCGTCACGAACGCCGCCACCGGCATCGCGCAGGCGTACAGCGACTCGCAACCGATGCTGGTGCTCTCAGGGGCGAGCGCGACGCTGTCGCACGGCAAGGGCTGGGGTGCGATCCACGAGATCGGCGACCAGGCGGCGGTGACCTCCGAATTCACGGCGCTGAGCGCCATGGTCCGCCACCCGGAGGAGGTCCCCGAGCTCCTCGCTCGCGCCTTCGGCGTCTTCCGTAGCAGTCGCCCGCGTCCGGTGCACCTGTCGCTGCCGCGGGACGTGCTGCCGCTGCCGGTCGAGGGCGAGTGGCAGCCGCGGCGCTCGCCGACGCGGCCGATGCCCGACCCGGCCGCGATCGAGGAGGCGGCCGAGCTGCTCGCCCGTGCGCGGCAACCCCTCATCTTCGTCGGCGGCGGTGCGGCGGGAGCTGGCGCCCCGCTGGCGGCGGTCGCCGAGCGCCTCGGCGCCCCCGTGCTCGCGAGCAACGCAGGCAAGGGCGTGCTGCCGTCCTCGCACCCGCTCTCGCTCGGCTGCTCGCTGCTGCAGGCCGCGAGCCAGCGCGCGCTCGCCGACGCCGACGTGGTGCTGCTGGTCGCCTCCGAGGTCGCGATGGGTGACACCTTCGTGCCGCGGCTCGAGATTCCGGGCCGGCTGGTGCGCATCGACATCGATCCCGGCGAGCTGACGTCGGTCTATGCGGCCGCCGTGCCGATCCTGTCCGACGCGCGTGCGGCACTGGCCGCGCTTGCGGATGCGCTCGCGAGGCGCACGCCGGTCTCGACGCGCGCCGCCGGCGAGGCCCGGGTCCGCCAGGTCCTGGCACAGAACGCCGCGCAGCTGACCGACCTTGAACGCCTGCACGCGCGGGTCTGGGGCGTGCTGCGTACCGCGCTGCCCGCCGACACGATCGTGATGGGCGACGCCACGCAGATCGTCTACAGCGGCACATTCGCGATGCCGATGGAAGTCGAGCGCTGCTGGTACTACTCCGGCAACTACTGCGCGCTCGGCGTCGCGCTGCCGATGGCGATCGGCGCGAAGATCGGGGCGCCGGAGCGGCCGGTGGTCGCGGTGGCGGGCGACGGCGGCCTGATGTTCACCGTCAACGAGCTCGCGACAGCCGCGGAGGAGCGCCTGGCGCTGCCGGTCATCGTCTGGAACAACGATGCGCTCAAGGAGATCGTCGACCAGATGGACCGGCGCCAGGTGCCGCGCATCGGCGTCGAACCGCGCAGCCCAGACTTCCTCGGGCTGGCGCGCAGCCTCGGTTGCCACGCGGTCCGCGCCTCCGGCGCCGAGCACCTCGGCCGGTCGGTTGCGGAGGCGCTGGCGGCCGATCGACCGACCCTGATCGAGGTCCGGCAGGACAGCAGCTGGCTCGTGCCCTGAACCGGACGTCGCGACCGGCTCAGTCGCGCATCAGTGCGCGCGGCCGGCGCAGCGGGTTCTGGTCGTTGATCTCGTCGCGCGGACGGTAGGGCGCCTCGAGCAGCGCGCGCTCGGCGGCGTCGAGGGAGAGCGCGAGCGCAGCCACGGCGGTCTCGAGGTGGTCGAGCTTCGAGGCGCCGATGATCGGCACGTTCGGGTGCGGGCCGCCGAGCAGCCAGGCCAGCGCGATCTGCGCGACGTCCGTGCCGCGGCGCCGGGCAAGATCGCGCGCGCGCGCGGCGATCTCGCGATCAATTTCGTCGCCGTAGAAGTCCTGGTAGGCGTCGTGCCGCACGCGCGCGGTGCCCGCCTCGCGGGCCAGGAAGCCGCGCGCGAGCGGGCTGAAGGCCGTCACCGCAATGCCCTGGTCGCGGCACAACGGCAGCATCTCGCGCTCCTCCTCGCGGTACAGCACGTTGTACTGGCACTGCATGTTCACGAAGGGCGTCCAGCCGTGCAGCGCGGCGACGTGGTTCAGCTTGGCGAATTGCCACGCGTACATCGTCGAGGCGCCGAGGTAGCGCACCTTGCCGGCCCGCACCAGCGCATCCAGTGCCGCCATCGTCTCCTCGACCGGCGTGTCCGGGTCGAAGGCATGGATCACGTACAGGTCGACGTAGTCGGTGCCGAGTCGCTTGAGCGAGCGGTCGATCGAAGCGACGATGTGCTTGCGCGAGAGCCCGCGATCGTTCGGGTCCTGGCTCATCGGGTAGAAGACCTTGGTCGCGAGCACCAGCTCGTCGCGCGGGCGCATCCTGAGCAGGTTGCGGCCGACGACCTCCTCGTTGCGGCCGGCCGAATACCAGTCGGCCATGTCGAAGAAGTTGATGCCGAGCTCGAGCGCGCGCCGCAGGATCGCGACCGATGCCGCCTCGTCGAGCACCCAGCCGTTCCAGGCGGGATCGCCCATCGACATCGTGCCGAGGCAAAGCGCCGAAACGCGCAGCCCCGTCTGGCCGAAGCGAACGTACTGCATGCGTGCGGTGCCTCGCGGCCGGGGCCCGACGCCGGCCCGGGACCGGCGCCAGCCGGGGAGCGCGCCTGCGCTCCCCGCTGCCGCTGCCTCAGAACTTGAACTCGATCTGCAGGCCGAGCACGCGCGGCCGCGTGATCGTCTCGGCCGGCACGAACTGCGTGGTCGAGGTGAATTGGCTGGCGATCACGTTCGTGAGGTTCTGGGCGTAGAGCTCCGCCGACCAGGTTTCGCGAGCGATACCGGTGGAGGCATCGTAGGTCGTGTACGCCGGGTTCTCGAAGCGCAGCTGCGTGGTGCTGACGTTCTCGCCCTCCGACAGCGCCGGGTTGCTGCCCGACTGCGTGAACGAGTGCGCCGTGTGCACGACCGCGGCCTGCACGAACAGGCGGTAGTCGTTGACCGACCAGTGATAGCGCAGCCGCGCGTTGAACTGGAACGGCGGCGAGTTCGCGGTCGGGCTGCCCGGCGGACCGTACGGGTTCACGACGCTCAGGATCGGCGTACCGAACTCGCCGGCTGTGGCCGGGTTCTGCAGCAGCGCCGGGTTGTTGGCGATCAGGAACGGCGAGTTCGTCTGATCGCTGCTGTTCCAGGAGGCCGCGACCTGGGCCGTGAGCCCGTCGGTGATCACCGCTTCGAAGGAGGTCTCGATGCCGCGTACCCGGTAGTCCGGGCCGTTGGTACCGAAGCCGACGTTGCCGAGCACGCCAGGGTCGAAGAACGACACTTGCACGTTCTTCCAGTCCTCCTGGTAGACGGCGCCGTTCCAGCGCAGGCGGTGGTGCAGGAACTCCGTCTTCCAGCCGAGTTCGTTGTTGGTCAGGTTGTCCGAGGTGTAGGCGAGCGGCGAGCAGTACTGCGGCGTGCCGTTCGAGTCCGGGATGTAGCAGCCGAAGTTGCGATTGAAGGCGCCCGGCCGGAAGCCCTGCGACCAGGTGTAGTAGGTGAGGATGTCCGGGGTGATGTGCCAGGTCAGGTTCGCGCGGCTCTTGAAGCCCGAGTACTTGGTATGCAGCTTCTCCGCGTCGATGTTGGTCGCGTAGTTGAGGCACGGCGCCGGCCCCGCCTCGTAGCAGAAGAAGCTCCCCGTGACGGCGCCCTTCTCGTCGTTGACGAAGCGGTAGTAGCGCGTGCCGCCGGTGATCGTCAGCACGTGCGGGACGATGTCGAAGTCGATCGAGGTGAAGAACGCGAGCTGGCGGTAGCCGCGGGTGACGTCGTTGAAGAACGCCACCTTGTCGTTGCGGATGCTCGGGTCGGTGACGGTCGCGCCCGGCGCCGGGCCGATGTCCGTCAGGCAGCCGGCGGTGACCGCGGTCGTGCAGGGCGGCAGGCTCTTGTACAGCCAGTTGAGCCGGTCCTGGATCTGCAGCTCCTCCCAGAAGCCGCCGATGATGCCGCGCAGCCGCCACTCGTCGGGGGTGCTCAGGCGGATCTCGTGGCTCTGGTGGGTGTTGCGCTCCCAGTCGGTCCAGACGCTGCTCGGCGAGTAGCAGGTCGCCGGCAGGTTGTTGGCCGGCTCCGCGCCGTGGCACTGGTAGTAGTCGGCGTACACGCCGCGCGCGTAGTTCGTGTAGTCCTGGATCTGGTCGACGTGGCGCACCATGTAGGAACCGGTGTAGACGGCGCGCAGCGCGCCGATCTTGCCGTTCACGGTCAGAGCGGTGTTGCCGAACGAGTCCTTGTTGTAGGAGTCGTTGAACAGCGTGACCGACTGCTTCGGCAGCGGCGCGCCGTCCGAGCTGTGCGGCATCTGGTAGAACACCCCGTCGGCGTTCATGTCCTGGTAGCTCTGGGTGAGCAGCGCGCTCCAGTCGTCCTGGAACTTCCACAGCGCCGAGACGCGCAGCCCCTTGTACGTCACCGGATTGATCGCGTTGCGCGCGATCGAGTAGTTGTTGATCACCTGGGCGCCCGGTGGCACCTGGCAGGGCGTGCTGCCGCCACAGCCGTCCGGGTAGTTCGCGTAGTGGATGCCGAGGTCGCTCGCCTTGCGCGTGAACGTCGCCGGCACGTTGTTGATGTACCCACCGCGATGGTCGTTGTAGAACACGCCGCGCACGGCCAGCGCCTGGTCGATCACCGGCAGGTTGAGCACCGCGGTGAAGTTGCTGTTCGGGTCGCCGCCCGCCGTCAGGCCGTAGCCGGCTGTGATGCTGCCCTCGGTGACGTCGAGGCGCGGCTTGTTGGTGATGTAGCGGATCACGCCCGCCTGCGCGCCGGCACCGAACAGCGTGCCCTGCGGCCCCTCGAGCACCTCGACGCGCTCGAGGTCGGCGGCGTAGACGTCGAGATTGCGGCCGGGCAGCTGGCCCGACTGGTCGTCGAGGTAGATCGCGACGTTCGGGAAGCCGTTGATCGAGCCGCCGGACTGCGTGCCCTGGCTGCCGGCGCTCAGGCCGCGCATGAAGATCTGTGCCTGGCCGGGGCCGGCGGTCGGCGCGCTGACGTTCGGCAGGAACTTCAGCAGGTCGTCGAAGTTCGTGACGTTCAGCTGCTGGAGGTTCTCGCTGGTGAAAGCCTGGATCGCGATCGGCACGTTCTGCACGTTCTCCGTGCGCCGCTGTGCCGTGACGATCACTTCCTCGATGCCGCCGATCGGCGCGGCCGATTCGGCGGCAGCGCTCGCGCCGGCATGCGCGGCAAGTACCGCGGCGACGGCGCGCGCGCACGTCTGATTCATCCTCATGGACGGACCTCCCCCTGCTCTGGTTTCAGTCGATCTGCGCGCGGCGCCGGTGTTCGGGTGCCCGTGGCGAGTGCGACAAGGTGCGTCCGTTGCGCGATGCGCTCTTCGCTCGGGCTGCGCGTCTCAGTCTTCCCCCGCGCGTTGCCTTCGCTGCAAACCGTATTGTAGACTCGGGCACACAATAATACCGGGGAAACTTCAGTCAGTTCTCAAACCGGTTCCGCCGCGTCCGCTTCTCCGGGCGCCGCCGTCGCCCCGCCCCTCGAGCGCTGGTACGTCCTGATCGTGATGTGCCTCGTGTACGCGCTCAACATCGGCGCGCGCTACGTCGTCACGACGGTGTTTGAACCGATCCGGCTGGAGCTCGCACTCACCGACTTCGGGGCGGCGCTGATCACGGGTGTCCCGCTCGCGCTCTTCTACGTCGCGTTCGGCATCCCGATCGCGTGGCTCTCGGATCGCTCCAATCGCCGCAACATCGTCGCGGCGTCGCTCGTGATCTGGTCGGGCTTCACGGTGTTCTGCGGCCTCGCGGCCTCGTCGTGGCAGTTCGTGCTCGGCCGCATCGGCGTCGGGGTCGGCGAGGCCGGCGCAACGCCGGCGTCGACCGCGATCGTGTCCGACTGCTTCCCTGCCGAGCGCCGGCCGATGGCGCTCAGCATCTTCGCGCTCGGTGCGCCGCTCGGTGCGTATATCGGCGCCGATCTCGCCGGGGCGGTCGCCCAGGCGCACGGCTGGCGCCAGGCGTTCTTCGCGCTCGGCGTGCCGGGCGTGCTGCTCGGCCTGCTCGTCTGGCTGACCATCCGCGAGCCGCGGCGCGGCCGGCTCGACGCCGGTGCCCGGACGGGCAATGCCTCGATGCTCGAGTCCGTGCGCTTCCTGTGGCGCCAGCGGGCCGCGTTCCACGTGATCATGGCGAGTGGCGTGTGCTCGCTGTGGGGCTGGGGGCTCGTCTGGTGGACGCCGACGTTCCTGCTGCGGGCCTACGGGCTCAACGTCGCGCAGGCCGGCGAGCTGACCGGCAACATCCACCTGGTCGGCGGCATCGCGGCGACCGCCGCCGGCGCGTGGCTGATGGCGCGACCGTCGATGCTCGACTCGCGGCGCGTGGTGCGCACGACCGGCGTCGTCGTCGGCCTCGCGACCGTGCCGTCGGTGTTCGCCTACTGGACGCATTCGCTGGCGCTCGCGAAGTGGATGTTCTGGCTCTACATCCCGGCGATCTACTTCTTCATCGGGCCGTGCATGGCGCTGGTCCTCAACCTCGCGCCGCCGAACATGCGCTCGAGCTTCACCGCGTGGTCGGTGCTGGTCGGCAACGTTTTCAACCTGATCGTCGCGCCGCAGGGCGTGGGCGCGCTCAGCGACTGGCTGGCGGGCGCGAGCGGCTCCGGTGCGGAGTCGCTGCGCTGGGCCCTGCTGGTGCTTGCGCCGACCGGATTCTGGGCGACGTGGCATTTCTTCCTGGCCGACCGCACGATCACCGCCGACCTCGAGCGCGCGGCGTCCGGCGGCCGGTCCGCGAGCGCAACCGCCTGAACGAGGCGCGGGAGGCGAGATGCGAGCCGTGCTGTGGAGTCTCTGGCTGGTCGCCACCGCGGCGGCCGGTGCCGACGGCGGCGTCCGCGTGCTCAACGACGATGCGCATTTCGCCGAGGGGCCGATCTGGCATCTCGGCAAGCTCTACTACGTCGAATACGACCGGCACACGGTGACGGTCTGGGATGGCCAGCGGAACGCGACGTTCTGGTCGAAGCCCGGCTGCGGACCGTCGGCCGTGCTGGCCACCGCCAATGGCGAGTTCCTGGTCACCTGCTACGACAGCAACAGCATCGGGCGGATCGCGGCGGACGGGCGCGACCTGCCGCCGTACACGAAGGACCGCGACGGCCACGCGCTCGTCGGCCCGAATGACTTCGCGCCCGACCGGCACGGCGGGGTGTACTTCACCTGTTCCGGGACCCTTGGGCCGCACGTCGACGGCAAGGTGTTCTACCTCGCTGCGGACGGTTCGATCCGCCAGGTCGCGAGCGAGGTCCGCAGCGCCAACGGGCTCGTCGTCTCGCTCGATGGCCGGACGCTGTACGTGATCGAGACCGAGGACCACCGCATCCTGCGCTTTCGGATCGGGGACGACCATGGCCTCTCCGATCGCGAGGTCTGGGTCAACCTCGACGAGCTGAACCACGACGTCGTGCACCTCTTCCCGGACGGCATCAAGCTCAATTCGCGGGGCGAGTTCTACGTCGGCCAGAACCCGCGCGACGTCAAGGCACCGCTCGCCGGCACGATCTTCGTGCTGGATGGCGACGCCCATCTGCTGCGGACGCTGAAGCTGCCATCGCCCGGCGTGCCGAACTTCGCGTTCAGCCCCGACGAGCAGACGCTCTACGTCACGGCACTCGACCAGGTGGATCAGTCGCCGTACCGCGGCAAGGTCTACGCGATCCCGTCCCGCTAGCCCGCCAGCCAGCCGCCGTCGACCATCAGGTTGGCGCCGGTGATGTAGGTGGCACGGTCACTCGCCAGGAACACCGCGGCGTTGGCGACGTCCTGAGGCCGGCCAAAGCGCGGCCACGGCGTGCGACGGCGCGCGTAGTCGAGCCGCGCGGGGTCCTGCGCGAGCCCGGGTGCGCCGGTGACGATCTTCCCGGGAGAGATACAGTTGCAGACGATCAGGTCCTTGGCGTAGTCGACCGCTACCTGCCGCGTCAGGTAGATCGCGCCCGCCTTCGTGACGCCGTACGGCGCGTCTCCCGGGCAGTTGACGATGCCATGCTGCGAGCCGAGGTTGATGATGCGGCCGCGCACGTCGGCGCGGGGTTCCTGGCCGAGCATCTGCTGAACCGCGCGCTTGCAGCCGTGGAAGAGTCCGGTGAGATTGACCCGCAGTACCTCGTCCCACTGCTCCGGCTGCGTGTCGACGAGCGCCGTGCCGGAGTACGTCGCCGCGTTGTTGACCATCACGTCGAGCCGACCGTGTCCCGCGACGGTCGCGGTGATCAGCGCGTCGATATCGTCCCAGCGGCCGACGTCTGCGCGCATGAACTGCGCATGGCCCCCGGCCGCAGCGATCAGGTCGGCGGTCGGCGCGCCGCCCTCGACGGGTGTCTCGCTGCGGTCGGCGAGTACCACGTGCGCACCCTCGCGGGCGAACTCGAGCGCGATCGCGCGGCCGATGCCGGAGCTCGCGCCCGTGACGACAGCGATCTTACCGGCGAGTAGACTCGTCATGCGTCTCCTGGTCCCGAGAACCCGCGCGCGTGGCGTCAGTCTCCAAGCATAGTCGGATGCCCGGGCTCGACCAAGCGGAAGTCGACCTCGCCGCGCGGCTCTTCGATGCGCTCGCGGCACGAACGCGCGTCGGCCGTGGCATCGTCCGTGACAGCTACGGCGACGGGGAGCAGGCGGCGCACGATCTCGTGCGCGAATGCGCGCTCGGTCTCGGCCTCGAGACCTCGACTGACGCGATCGGCAATCTCTACCTGACGCTGCCCGGCCGCGAGCGGCAGGCGCCGCGCATCCTGATGGGCTCGCACCTCGACAGCGTGCCGCAGGGTGGCAACTACGATGGCGCGGCCGGGGTCGTCGCGGGCCTGTGCGTGCTCGCCGCGCTGCAGCGCGAGGCGACGCGCCCCGCGTCCGATGTCACCGTGATGGCCATCCGCGCCGAGGAGTCGGCGTGGTTCGACGTGCCCTACCTCGGTAGCGCCGGCGCGTTCGGGCTGCTCGATCCTGCCTGCCTCGCGGTGCCGCGCTCGGACAATGGCGTCACGCTCGAGCAGACGCTGCGGGCGCGCGGCTTCGACCCGGAGGCGATCCGCGCGCGGCGGCGCCTGCTGGATCCGTCGCGCATCCGAGCCTACCTCGAGCTGCACATCGAACAGGGTCCGACACTCGTGGCCCGCGGGCTGCCCGCGGCGGCCGTGACCGGCATCCGCGGTTGCCGGCGGTTCCGCAACGCCCGCTGCCGCGGCGAGTACGCGCACTCCGGCGCGGTCGACCGCCCGTTCCGCCACGATGCGGTCGCGGCGACCGTCGCGCTGCTGCACGAGCTCGAGCGCTGCTGGGTCGATCGGCTGGCGTCCGGCGCGGACCTGGTCGTGACCTGTGGCGAGCTCTATACGGATCCGGTGCTGCACGGGCCCAGCAAGATCGCGGGCGACGTCCGCTTCGTGGTGGACGTGCGCAGCCTCTCGGACACGGCCATGGACGCGATGATCTCGCACGCGCGCCAGGAGGCGGCGCGGCTCGCGGCCGAATTCCGGGTCGGGTTCGAGCTCGGCGAGACCAGCGATTCGCCGCCGGCCGTGATGGATCCCCGGCTGCGGACGCGACTCGCGGCGCTGCTCGAGACGCCGTTCGAGATGGCGAGCGGTGCCGGGCACGACGCCGCCGTGTTCGCTAAGCTCGGCATCCCGACCGGGATGGTGTTCGTGCGCAACGCGAACGGCAGCCACCACGCCGACGAGGCGATGGCGCTCGAGGACTTTGCGGTCGGCGTGCACTGCCTGCTCGGGCTGGTGCGCGACCTGCCCGTCTGACCGCGAGGAGGCCCGTTCCCGTCATGAAGCTGCTCGTCACCGGCGCCACCGGCTTCGTCATGAGCGTGGTGGGTCGCACCTGGCTCGACGCCGACCCACATGCCCGGCTGGTCGTACTCGATTCGGCGCCACTCGACGAGACGGCGCGGCGTTACTTCGCGCCCGTGGCGGGGCGACTCGAGGTGATCGTCGCCGACGTCACGCGGCCGCAGACCTGGCAGCCGGCACTGGCCGGGCAGGGGATCACGCACGTCGTCCACGGCGCCACGGTCACACCGATCTCGCGCGGCACCGCGAGCCAGGCACGGGTCGAGCCGGAGGCCGAGAACCCGGCGCACATCATCGACGTGAACGTGATGGGCACCGTGGCGATCCTCGACTGGGCCCGCAGCCAGCGACCGTCGCCGCGCGTGCTGTACGTGAGCTCGGGCGCCGTCTACCTCCACCACGGCCCCGACCGGCCGGGCGAGCCGCTGCCCGAGGATGGCTACGTGATGCCGCGCCGCCTGTACGGCATCTCGAAGCTCGCCTCCGAGCTGATCGCCGACCGGTACCAGGAGCTGTTCGGGCTGTCCACCGCCTCGGTGCGCCCGTCCTCCGTGTACGGCACGATGGACCGTGTCACCGCGAGCCGCAACCACCGGCACGTACCGAACCGCATTGCTCATCTGGCGCTCGACGGCGTGCGCCGCGTCAAGGTGAACACGCTCGAGGCGGTCGGCGACTACGTCCACTCCGAGGACGTCGCCCGCGCGATCCTGAGCCTCTTGCACGCGCCGACGCTGCGCTATGGCGCCTACAACGTCGCCGCGGGCGCGACCGCGAGCATCGGCGAGCTCGTCGCCTGGGCCGCCGAGAAGGTGCCGGGTTTCGGTGCGGAGGTGGTTGCGGCCGCGGATGCCGACATCCTGCAGGATCCGGCGCTGCGCGACGGGATGTGGGGCGCCTATGACATCTCGCGGCTGACCGCGGAGACCGGCTGGAAGCCGCGGCCGACCCGCGAGGCCCTGCACGCCTACATGGACTGGATTGCGGCGGAGCGTCGCACCCGCGGGAGCGGCGCGTGAGCGCGCCTACCTATCCGCGCGACCTGGTGGGATACGGTGGCCGAGCACCCGACCCGCGCTGGCCGAACGGCGCGCGCATCGCGGTGTCGCTGGTCCTCAACTACGAGGAGGGTGGCGAGGCGTGCGTGCTGCACGGCGACGCGCACTCAGAGTCGGTGCTGACCGATCTCGGCGCGGTCGAGGCGCTCGCCGGTGCGCGCCAGCTCAACGTCGAATCACTGTTCGAGTACGGCAGCCGGGTGGGCTTCTGGGAGGTCATGAAGGTGCTGCGCGATCGTGGCGCCGAGGCGACCGTGTACGCCGTCGGCATGGCGCTCGAGCGCAACCCCGCGGCGGCCGCGGCGATCGCCGCGAGCGGCTTCGAGGTCGCCTGCCACGGCCAGCGCTGGATCGACTACCAGTCCATCCCCGAGGCGGTCGAGCGCGAGCACGTCCGCGCCAACGTCGAGGTGATCACGCGCCTCATCGGCCGGCGGCCGGTCGGCTGGTACACCGGACGCCCCGGCCCCAATACGCGCCGGCTCGCGGTGGAGGCGGGCGGGTTCCTGTACGACAGCGATGCCTACAACGATGACCTGCCCTACTGGACCGAGGTGGGTGGCCGGCGGCACCTGGTCGTCCCGCACAGCTTCGACACCAACGACAGCCGCCTGCAGCGCGGCGGCGACTTCAGCTGCGGCGAGGACTTCCTCCGCTATTGCCGCGACGCGTTCGACTGGCTCTACCGGCGCGGCACCGAGGGACAGCCGCGGATGATGACGGTGAGCCTCCACGGTCGCATCATCGGACGGCCCGGCCGGCTCGGCGCCCTCGACCGGCTGATCGCCCACATGCAGGGGCATCCCGACGTGTGGATCTGCAGCCGCGAGGCAATCGCGCGCCACTGGCATGCGCACCATGCGCCGGCTGGCTAGGACGTGGGGAGCGTGCTCATGACCTGCCGCCCGGCCCCTCGCACGGCGGCTGCGCGCCGTTTGAGATCCGCCGCCTTCGTGCTCCTCGGCGCGCTGCTCACCGGCATTGCCGGCGCGGCGTCCGCGGCGCCGGCGCTGACGACCGTCGCCGGGGCGAGCTACCCGGAGGGCCCGCTGTGGTATGGCGACGCGCTGCTGTTCGTCGAGTACGCGCCCGGCAACTTGCGCCGCTGGGATGGCCACGCCTCGACCGTGGTCTGGCATCGCGACGGCTGCGGGCCCAGCGCCGTGGCGCCGTTCCGCGGCCACCTCCTGGTCGCCTGCTATGACGACAACTCGCTGGTCGAGCTGGACGACGCGGGACACGAGGTGCACGTCTTCCGCGCGGACCGCACCGGCCGCCCGTTCCACGGCCCGAACGACTTCGCGCCGGACGGCCGGGGCGGCCTCTACCTCAGTGCTTCCGGCACCTATGACCTGGCGGCGCCGATCACCGGGGCGGTGCTGCACCTGAGCGCTGACGGTTCGACCCTCGCGGAACTCGCGAACACCATCCACTATCCGAACGGTCTCGCGCTCACGAGGGATGGCACGACGCTGCTCGTCGCCGAGATGCTGGCGGGCCGGATCCTGTCCTTCCCGGTGGCGGCCGACGGCTCGCTGGGTGCCCGCGCCGTGTGGGCGCGACTGCAGGACCTGGCGCCGCCGACGCCGGGGGCGGACGGCTACAACGGACCCGACGGGCTGAAGCTCGGACCCGACGGGAACTATTACGTCGCCCAGAACGGCTCGAGCCGCGTGCTGGTCGTCGGCACCGATCGCCGCCTCGTGCGCACGATCCACGTACCGACCCCGTACGTCACGAACATCGGCTTCGGACCCGATGGCAGCGTCTACGTCACGGGTGCCTTCGAGCAGTGGAAGGCGCCGTATGCCGGGGCGGTCTACCGCTGGCAGCCGGCGACGCGGCGCCCGATGAACCCCGGCCCGGCCGCGCCGGCCGTTCCTCAGTGAGCGCCGGCGCGTAGCCGGCGCAGCTGCCAGCCCGCGAGCACGACGAACAGCACCAGCAGCACGGCCGCCGCGAACTGCAGTCCCGGCGCGTCGGCATTCGCCGCGAGCGGGGCGCCCGGCGGCAGGCGCGTCGCCGTCTCGGTAACGGCCGGGACCAGGTGGAACAGGACCGTCGCCGAGTACGTCACCGTCTCGACCGCGGCGCGGTGGCGGCCGAACAGTCCGCGCGAGCGCACGAGCGCCGCGAAGGCGAGCGCGAGCAGCGTCAGTATCGCGAGCCCATGGGGCTTGCCGAAGCCGCCGTGCTGGAAGATCCCGAGCGCAGTCACGCAGGTGACGACGGTCGTCGCGACGTACACGCGCCCAAGCGGGGTCTGCGGGCGGATCGCGCCGTCACGGACGAGCGCGACACCCGCGGCGCCGAGCGCGACGAGGCTGACCGCCGTGTGGGCGATGCCGAGTGGGGTGAGGCCGAGCATCGGGATCTCTCCTGGTGGTTGCGGCGCTTCAGGGGGTCGCTGCGGCGGGCGGCGTCGCGTCGCGCACCTGGCGCACCACGTCCTCGACGGCCTCGATCACGAGGTCCGGCCGCGCATCCTGCACGTAGTGGCCCGAGTCGGCGACGATCACGTGTCGCGAGCGCGTCGACCAGCTCGCCTCGTCGTCCTGCAGCTCCTTCCAGGTCGCCTGGATGCGGGCGCCGTCCGCGGCCGTGAGCTGCAGTGCCTTCAGCACCTCCGGCGGGAACGGCAGCAGGCCCGTCAGCACCACGAGCGGCCGGTCACCGAGCGTGCGCAGCCGGCCGCCCTCCGCGAGCGTGCGATCGAGCGCCGCCTGCTCGGCGAGCGAGGCGCCGAAGGTCTCGCTCAGGTAGGCATGGCTCACGGTCTTCGTGCGCTCCGACATGCCCGGCACCTCGACGCCCGGGTCGTCGCCCAGCAGGCGCACGAGGCCGGTCCACGACAGGTAGGGCAGTGCGGCGTACATCAGGCGCTGGCCCGCGCCGGGTTGTGGCAGGCCGAGCTTCGCCACCTGGTCCGGGTGCGAGGTATCGACGAATACCAGGCCGCGGACCTGCTCGCCGTAGCGACGCGTGTAGATCATCGCGTACGGACCGCCGAGTGAGTGGCCCACGAGCACGATCGGGCCGTCGAGGCCGGCGACGTGCAGCGTCGCGTGCAGGTCCTCGGCGATGGTCTCGCCATCCTGCGGTCGCGGCGCGGGGTCGCTCCACATCACGCCCGCGCGGTCGTACGCGCAGGTTCGCGTGGCCCTCGCGAGCGTGTCATGCACCCGGTCCCAGCTGAGCGAGCCGGCCGTGTCGAGCCCGGCCTCGAGCACGACGGTCGGGACGCCGGCGCCACGGCAATCGAGGTGCATCCGTCGTCCGCCGATGTCCACGAGCTGGCCGCGCGGCGGGTAGGCGGCGTGCGCCCGGTGGCGCGCCACACGCTCGGCGATCGAGCCGCCGGCGAGCGCGATTGCGGCGAGTGCCAGGCAGCTGAGCCCTATCCGCTTCAGCCAGCGGCGCAGCCGGCCAGGGTGGGTCGTCGAGGTCATGGCGGGCTCCCCGGTGTCGTGGTTCTTCTCTGGCGGGCGCCGGTGGCGCCCGCGGCATCTTACTGAGTCCGCGCCGTGATGGGGCGCGAGCCTGCGCCGGCTTAAGGCGCGGAATCCGTCCCGCGCACGCCGCGAGGCGGTACCCAGCGCATCTCGTTCGTGGGCTCGAAGCCGAGCGCCGCGTAGAGTGCGCGCCCCGCATCCGAGGCGTGCAGCACGACCCGGCCGTAACCTGCCGCCTGTGACCAGTCGAGCAGCGTGCGCATCAGCGCCTTCGCGATGCCGAGGCCACGAGATCCGGGCTCGGTGTAGACATTGACGACGAGCGGCACGTCGGTGGTCTCGATTCCCCGCGTGCCGAGCGCGGGCCGCGGCAGTTGCGGCTTCACGTGCGCACCCGCACCGCCGACGATGACGCCCTCGCGCGACTCGGCGAGCCAGCCGACGTAGCTGCCATCGACGAAGTAGCGCCGCAGTGCGGTCTGCGACTCCCGCTCGAGTGCCGCCGCGTCCTCCGGATTCGTGACGTCACCCATTTCGACGAACATCGCCACGCGATGATGGGCGACCGCGGCGGCGTCGGCAGCGGTGGCACTGCGGATTCGCCAGCGCGGGTCGGTCATCGCGAGGGTACCGCTGCGGCGTTCGCGGGGCAGGCCATGCCACTAGCGTACACGACGAGCCGGCGCGGACCCGACGCGTCGAGGCGGCGCGACGATCCCGGATGTCGTCCACCCGACCGTCGTCGCGGGCAGGCTCGTCGACGAGGCGGAGCCCCAGGGCACCGTCGCGCCGGCCCGGGCTTCGGTCTCGGTCGCGTGCGGCCGGGACGCCGGGATCAGGGCTTGGCGGGACGCTTCAACAGCACGGCGAGAAACTTCGCCGGCGCGGTCGAACTCGCGTTGCGGGAGACCTGGTGCACGTCGGCCGGCTTCTCCTCGAAGGTCTCGCCGGCGTGCAGCGTCACGAGCGGCCCGCCGCTCACCTGCGTCTCGATGGCCCCGTCGAGCACGTAGACGAGCACGTAGGCATCGTGCTGATGCGGCTTCGAGCTTCCTCCTGGTGGGTACTCGACCAGCACGGTCTCCAGCGTCCAGCCCGGCATCTCCGCGACCGGGGTCGTGCGCAGCGCCGTGACGATCGCGTCCCCCGCCTGAGCCACCGACGCGGCAGACAGCGCCCACGCGAACCCTGCGATCCGGGCGACGGCCGAGAACTTCCTGAATGCGCGCATGCCACCTCCTGCTACGTCCGGCAGACGGGAACCATGCCGGCGCAATCGGTCGCCGGGCGGAGGGACAGTACCGCAAGAGCCGCGACGCCGGCGCTGGCTCCCCGTGAAAATCGCATCTTGGCACCGCAGCACGGCGCGCGCTGTGGCAAGGTGCTTGTCTATGCGAAGACCCACGCCATCGTCGCCGCCACGCCGGCTGCTCCTGGTCCTGCTCGCGCTCGCGGGCCTCGGCGCCGGAGTGGCCGCGCATGCCAACGAGGGCCAGGACCGGGCGCGCACGGCCGGCGCGAGCCTGCTCGGCACCCTGGCGCCCGCGCTCGAGCTGCGCACGATCGAGGGCCGGACCATCCGGCTCGCCGACTACTATGGCCATAGGCCCGTGTACCTGAAGTTCTGGGCCACGTGGTGCGTGCCCTGCCGCGAACAGATGCCGCACTTCGAGCGCACCTACGAGGCGCGGCGCGGGACGATGGCGGTGATCGCCGTGAACGCCGGCTTTAACGACAGCGAAGCCGACATCCGCCGCTACCGCGAGGAGCTCAAGCTGCGCATGCCCATGGTGCGCGACGACGGCAGGCTCGCGGAGGCATTTCATCTGCGGGTCACGCCGCAGCACGTCGTGATCGGTCGCGACGGTCGCATCCTGTACGTCGGTCATCTCGCCGACGCGGCGCTCGAGGCGGCGCTGGCGGCGGCCTCCGGCCCCGCGGCGTCCGCCGTCGCGCACGTGTCGCCAGCGGCCGCGCCCGCGACGGCGCCGAACCTGGCCCTGCAGCTCGTGGACGGCGGCGAGGCCGCGATCGCGGCGGCGAGCGGCGCACCGACGCTGCTGGCCTTCGTCTCGCCGTGGTGCGAGTCGTACCTCGAGAAGAGCCGGCCGGAGCGCTCGGCCGAGTGCCGCGACGCGCGCCTGCTGCTCGAGGAGCTGCACGCGGCGCGTCCGGCGGCGCGCCTGTACGCGGTCGCCTCGGGCCTGTGGGCGGGTCACGACGACGCGGTCGAGTATCGCGACCACGCGCACGTCACGGTCCCGCTCGCGCTCGATGCGTCCGGCGACGTGTTCCGCCGCTTCGCCGTGCAGGACGTGCCGACCTTCGTCGTCGTCGACGGTAACGGCCGCGAGCGCGCGCGGTTCGCCCGGCGGGCGAGCCGCGCCTCCCTCGAGGCGGCGCTCGACCGCTGAATCTTCAGCCGGCCGGCGCGGCTCGGCGGCGTGCGACGACCTTAATCTCGGTGATGCCGTTGCCCGGGATCAGCCGCGACACCTGGATCGCCGTCCACGCCGGGAACGGCGCCTTCACGTATCGGTGCTTGACCGCAACGATCGCCGGCATCTGCGTGGTCAGGTCCGTGTGGAAGCTCGTCAGGTCGACGACGTCGTCCCAGCTGGCTCCCGCGCGCTTCAGGATCGCGCCGATCCGCTCGAAGGCGCGCTGGTAGGCGAGCTGCAGGTCGGTCTCGCCGTCGCGGACGCCCGCCACGACGCCCGACAGGTAGATCGTGTCCCCCGTGACGACCGCGTCGGAGAATCCCCAGTCCTCCTCGATGCGCGCCGCGGCAGGATCCGGCGCCATCAGGACTTCCGCCTCCTGGCGGGCCCCGCCGAAAGCCGGCAGCGTCACGAGCATCGCGCCCAGGATCATCGGAATGACAGTCATTCGTGGCATCGGCAGTCTCCGGCAGGGGGCAAGGTCAGGCGGTCCGGCCGAGCGGCTTCTCGAGGCGCAGCATCGGCCGCCCGTTCACGATCGGCGGCGGCTCGTCGAGCACGCGGAAGCCGTGCCGCTCGTACATTGCGCGGAGCTTCGGCCGCGGCATCGTGTCGAGCCGCAGGAAACCGATGCCGCGGTCGCGCGCGTCGCGCTGCGCGTAGTCGAGCAGGCGCGTGAGCCAGCCCCGCGCCGCGACCTCGCGGCGCACGGCGACCTTGTGCACGTAGAGCGCGCTGCCCGGCGCCATCTCGGGCCAGTACAGGCGGTCCTCGGTCTGCAGCAGCATGATCGCGACCGGGCGCGCGCCGGCGAGGCCGAGCACGAGCTCGCCGCGCGTGGCCGCCGCAGCGAACGCCCCCACGTCGAGCTCGGCGGCGGTCCAGACCTCGCCCGCGACCGTCGCCGCCCAGGCCGAGGCCTCGGCGAGGATGTCGACCGCGAGCGCCGCTTCGGCCGGCGTTCCGCGACGGATGGCGAGGTCCGGCGGTGCGGTAGCCAGGACCATCGACCGCGGCCTAGCGCCGCAGCGAACGCAGCGCCTGCAGCGCCGCGTCGAGCTCGTCGGTCGTGTTGTAGTAGGTCGGCGAGAGTCGCAGTGCCGTCGCCGCCCGCTTGCCGTCCATGTCGATCACGGCGTACTCGCGCATCGCCGCGGACGTGTTGACGCCGCGCGCCCGCAGCGCCTGCACGAGCTCGGGCGCATGCCAGCCGGGGACCTCGGCCGTCACGATCGCGGCGAGCTCGCGGCCGTGATCGAGCAGCCGCACGCCGGGCAGGTCGCCGAGACCGTGACGGAGGCGGGCCGCGAGCGCCCGTGCCCGCCGCTCGATCTCGCCGAGGCCGATGGTGCTCGCGTAGCGGGCCGCGGCCCCGAGGCCGAGCACGAGCGCATAAGCGAACTCCCAGTTCTCGAAGCGGCGGGCGTCCGGGGCGAGCTCGAACTCGTCGGCCAGGCGCCAGTGCCCGCCGCGCATGTCGAGGTGCAGCGGGTACATGTCGCGCGCCAGTGCCTCGTCCGACACGTACAGGAACCCGATGCCGCGCGGGCCGCGCAGGAACTTGCGCGCGGTCGCCGACAGGAAGTCGCAGCGCAGCCGCCGCACGTCGATCGGCATCTGGCCGACGGCCTGGCAGGCGTCGATCAGGTAGGGCACCCCGGCCGCGGCGGCCAGGGCGCCGAGCGCCTCGACCGGCTGCACCAGCCCCGAGTTCGTCGGGATCCAGGTGATCGCGAGCAGCCGGGCCCGCCGGCTCTGCAGCAGCTCCCGCACCGACTCGGGATCGACGCCGCCCTCCGGCAGGTCGGCCGCCCGGCGCACGACGACGCCGAGGCGCCGCGACAGCGACAGGTAGGCGAGCTGGTTCGAGATGTAGTCGTTGCGGCTGGTGACGATCTCGTCGCCCGGCTGGAAGTCGAAGGCTGCCAGCGCCTGGTTGAAGCCGACGGTCGCGTTCTCGACCATTGCGATGTTGCGCGGCTCTGCGCCGAGCAGCGCGGCGACGGCGGCATAGGCGTCATGGACCTGCCCGGCGGCCTCGTCGGCGGCCTCGTAGCCGCCGATCGCGGCCTCGCGCTCGAGGTGCGCGACGACCGCCCGGACCACCGGCCGCGGCGGAAGCGCGGCGCCGGCATTGTTGAGATGCACGCGGTTCGCGACGCCGGGGGTGTCGTCGCGCCAGGCGGCGAGGCGTGGGTCGTCAAGCTCGGTGGCAGGGCTCATGCGGTGATCGCTCGTCGCAGGCAGGTGGAGGGGAAAGGCGCGGGCTATGCGCGCGCCCAGTCCCGCTGGAACGCGCCGATCAGGGACTGGAACTCGTCCATCGTGGGAAACTCGTCGAAGTGGTGCGCCGCACCCGTCTGCGCCCAGGGGAGTCGGGCGCGGGTCCAGGTCTCGACGTAGGGCGCGCACCAGGCTGTCTCGTCAAGCATCGTCGCGCGCACGTTCACGAACGTCGGCAGGAAGCGGGTGTAGAGCCAGCTCATGCACGCCGGGCAGAAGTAGTGCCGCAACTCCGGGTTGCGCAGCCCGCCGATCACCGGCTCGCCGCGGGTGAGCTCGAAGGCCGGCGCCGGGAACGCGGCGCTCAGCGAGAAGGCGCTGGCGCTCATGCGCTGGCAGCCGCGGCAGTGGCAGGCCATGGTCAGCAGCGGCGGGGCGCTGACCCGGAATTCGATCGCACCGCAGCGGCAGTGTCCAAGCGCGGGCAGGGCGAGGGCGGTCATCGGTGGCTCCGGCGGCGATTCCCGGGCGGGATCGAGCCTGCATGATGACACTCGTCGGCGTCCGCGGGGGGAGCGCGCCGACCGCCCGCGCGGCGGGTGGTCCGGCTGCGGCACGCCTGCTACCGTTCGTGATCCTTCAGTTCACCGGAGGCACGGAGATGGCGAAGCGCAAGCGGCGACCGAGCAGCGGCCCGGCGCCGCGTCAACGCCGGCCGAAGCCCGCCGCGGCGCGCCCGGCGTGCATCGGCCACTGGTCGGCGCTCGAGGGCGCCGACGACTCGCACTACGAAGGCGACGATGAGCTGATGGGCATCGGCGCGCCGCTCGCGCGCCTCTTCGGGCTCACGCGGCTCGGCATCCACCACGTCCGCCTGCGGCCCGGGCGGCGTACGTCCTACCCGCATGCCGAGAGCGCCGAGGAGGAGTTCGTGCTGGTGCTCGCCGGCACGCCCGACGCCTGGCTCGACGGCGAGCTCCACCGGCTGCGGCCGGGCGATGCCGTCGGCTTCCCCGCCGGCACCGGGCTCTGCCACACGTTTCTCAACAACACGCGGAGCGACGTGCGCCTGCTCGTGGTCGGCGAGGCCTCAAAGCCCGAGAACCGCGTGCACTACCCGTGCGATCCGAGCCAGCGGCACCGCCCGGATTTCTGGCACGACCCGCCGCCGCGGCCGATGGGCCCGCACGACGGCCTGCCTGATCGTGTGCGCGCCCGCCGGGCGCGGCAGCGCTGAACACCCGCGCGTCGGCGCCTAGCCGAAGCGGCCGAGCATGTCGGCGAGCGCGCCTTCACCCGAGCGCGCGTGGCGATGCACCTCGCCCGCGATCGCATAGCCGAGCTCGCGATAGGCCTCGAGGTTTTCCTCGGTGAAGAACTGGTCCGCGGTCGTGTCGTTCGGGAAGTCGGCGTGGCGACGCCAGTATGAGACGATGTCCGCCGGCATCGAGGCGGTCGGAACCGCCTGCAGGTAGACCAGCACGCCATCCAGGTACTCGGGGCTGGTCGTGCTGCCCTTCGGGTAGCGGATGCGGCCGATCGCGAAGCCGCGCGGCGCGAGCTCGCGACGACCGCGCGGGCGCAGCGCCTCGAGCGAGTACGTCGGGTCCTTGAACTCGATGAACACGGAGAAGTCGACCCGCACCTTCTCGATCGCGTTTGCGAGGTCCTCCATCGCGAAGCGCGGATCGCAACCGGCCTCGGCGACGATGATCAGGCGCGTGCGACGGCGGATCAGCTCGTAGAGGGCGGTGTTGTCGAAGTGGCCGCCGTCGGTGAGCTCGATGAAGTGCGCCTCCTCGCTGAGGCCGCGGCCGAGTAGGCCCTGGCGGAAGCCCGGGAACCACAGGTTCGGCCGGTTCGACGGCCGCGCGCCGGCGCGGGCCGGGTTCGACATCCAGTAGCCGAGCCGCACGTTGAACAGCGACATCAGGAACGAGACCCAGCGGTTGCGCGTGATGCCGAGCCCGTTCGGCGCGGCGTTCGGGTTTGCGGCCGCGCCGGAGATCGACATCGCGGTCGGCAGCGACATCGCGCCGTCGCCGAGGCGCGCGGTCGGGATCCAGCCGGTGGCGTCGCAGCCCGACCAGCGCGCCGATATCACGAAGCTGTCGCCGCCTCGATTGCGGTAGAGGTCCCGCGGGCTGTCCATCAGCACGGCATTGCAGTTGATGAGGTGCAGCGGTCGCGGGCAGTCCCCCGCGGTCGCGGGCGCGAGTTCCCCCGCGGCACTCAGTCGCCCGCCGAGCGCGCTGACGTTCTGCCGGTCGGCGAGCTTCGCGAGGTCCCAGGCATTGCGCGCGACCGTGTGCGTGTCCGGCAGGAACGTCTCCATCAGCCGGTCGCGGTAGAGCCGCGCCAGCCCGGCGTAGTTCGTGTTGACGAAGAAGCCGAAGGCGGCGGCGAAGGCGAGCGCGCCGAGGCCCCACGCGACCGGAGCGTCGAAGACGGCGGCGATCGAGTAGCTGCCGAGCAGGAGCCCGTAGATCACGAGGGCCGCGGTGACGATGAGGCGCAGCGGCCCGAGCCAGCCGGGCGTCCGCTCCTGGGCGCGGCCCTTCACGAACTGGTAGGCCGTGCCGATCGCACCCAGGCCGAGGGACGACAGCGACGCGAGCCAGTGCCTGCCCCGGGCGGCAAGCAGGTCGTGCAGCGCGGGGATGCTCGCCAGCAGCAGCCCGACCACGATCGCCGACAGCAGCCAGCCGGAGTTCGCGCGAAAGCGGGTCCGCTGGCGGTACAGGAAAGCCGAGGCAGCGGCGCCGAGGAAGCTCGCGAACCAGGTCGCCGGGCCGTAGATCCAGCTCATCGCGACAAGTGCCACGCAGGCGACCGCGGCGACCGTGAGCCCGGTCAGCTCGACGAGCGGCACGCCGAGCGCCTCCGCAGGCGAGCGTACCAGCGCGAACAGGCCGGTGAGCGCGATGCCGTAGACGAACAGCGGGTAGAGGCAGACGCGCAGCGCCGAGGCCGCGAGCGAGGCGTAGCCGACGCCCTTCGGCTGCAGGTAGTTGCCGTGCTGGCGGACGTAGGCGAGCCAGTTGGAGGCCGTCCAGTCTGACGCCGGGTGCGAACCGGCGAGCGTGCGCGCGCCCTGCACCTTGGAGCCGAACTGCTGGCGGAATGCCTCGTAGCGACTGCGCCCCTCGCCGCCGCCCGCGCGCGCGCCGGGCGCGACCTCCGCGAGCGGATCGAGCGCCGCGCGGTGCAGCCACCAGGAGATCGCGGCACCGAGGTAGCCGCCGCCGGAGACCGTGGAGAGGTAGTCGATGCGCCGGAACGCGCCTTCGTTCAGCAGCACCTGCAGCACGCCAAGCGCGAAGGAGGCAGAGCGGATCCCGCCGCCCGAGAAGGCCAGCCCGGCACCGTCGAGCGCGGCGAGATCGGGATTGAGGCCGAGGCGCGCGCGCTCGTCGCGATGCACCTCCTCGAAGCGGCGGACCGGCTGGGCTGGCTGGGCTGGCGCGGCGGTGGGCTGATCGCTCGACATGGGGGTCCCTCCCGGGGCGACGGGTCCGTGCACCGGGTATCCCGGTTCAACGGAGCGTCATGCCGCGCTGCTAGAAGCTCTGTAGCCGGATTGTCCGCGATCTCAGCCCGGACCGCGCGGGACCGCGGGCGTGCGCTGGTGCGGTGCACCAAGCAATCCGCGGCGCGACTTCGCGTCGCCGGCCGGGACGCTGTTGCCGCTCGCGACAGGTCTGGTGAGGGGCGCGACCGACGTGCCGCGCCCCGGGTGCCGTTCAGCAACGTCTCCAAGGGAGTGCGAGACCATGGACAACGAGAGGCAGGAGCGCCGTGGTCACGGCGCGGTAAGCGGATTTGGCCGGGCGCTGCTGGTCGTCGCGGTGCTGCTCGCGACCACCCCGGCGCAGGCCTGGGGACCGGTCGGCCACCGGATTGTCGGCGGCATCGCCGACCGGCTGATCAGCGAGTCGACGCGCGCGCAGGTGGGTGCGCTGCTGGCCGGGGATCTCGACAAGTCCGGGCGGCCCTCCGGGCGCACGACGCTCGAGCAGGTCGCGACCTGGGCGGACGAGATCCGCTCGACCTCCGCCAACAAGCCGCTCCGGCACTTCGACGATATCCCGGCCTGCGGCGAGGTGCCGGCGACGCCCACCTGGTGTCCCGCCAGCGGCGAGTGCGCGACGCAGAAGATCAACGACCTGGTCCGCGTGCTCGGTGATGCGTCGGCCGCGACGCGCGATCGCAACGAGGCGCTGAAGTGGATCGTCCACCTGGTTGGCGACCTGCACCAGCCGCTGCACGCGGCCACCAACGCCTACCTGGATGGCGTTACCGACGACGAGGGCAACGCCACCGACCGTGGCGGCAACGACGTGTTCGTCGCGCTCGCCGGCGTGCAGACCCGCGGCCAGAAGAAGCTGCACGGCGTCTGGGACAGCGACTTCGTGAACCTGTCGAACGGCCTCGCGCTCAGCAATCGCAGCGGCGTGTCGCCGGCCAAGCTCGATCGGCTGGCGCAGCAGGCGCAGGGTGTCGCCGCGGCGCGGCTGACGAAGTCGCCACTCGACTGGGCACTCGAGAGCAACGCGCTCGCGCGCTCGACCGCGTACAACTTCGAGGGGTTCGCCTGCTTCGAGCCGCTCAACGACACCGTCGTGCTGGACGCGGGCTACCAGCAGGACGCCAGGGCGCTGGTGCCGATGCAGCTGGCGCTCGCCGGGGCACGGCTCGCGCACCTGCTCGACCAGGTGCTCGGCCACTGAGGCCGGCGGCGGTTCCGCCCGGCCGCGACGGCCTGCCGCCGCGGCCGGGCGAGGTTGCCCGCGGTTCCGGCGGTGCGCTCCGTTTATGATCCGGGTCTCCGCCCCACCGCCAGGACCCCCCCGTGCTGCTCAGCCGATTCCCCCGCGTCCGCCTGATCGACCAGCCGACGCCGCTCGAGCCGATGCCACGCCTCACGCAGTGGCTGGACTGCGGCGCGACCTTCTGGGTGAAGCGCGATGACTGCACCCAGGCCGCCGGCGGCGGCAACAAGGTCCGCAAGCTCGAGTACCTCCTCGGCGAGGCGCTGAGCCAGCAGGCGGACCTGTTGATCACGCAGGGGGCCGTGCAGTCCAACCACGTCCGCCAGACGGCCGGTGCCGCCGCGCGGCTCGGGCTCGGTTGCCGCGCGATCCTCGAACGGCGCGTGCCGGACACCGACCGCGACTTCGAGGAAAGCGGCAACGTCTTCCTCGACCGGTTGTACGGCGTCGAATCGCTGCGCTATGTCGCGGCTGGCACCGACATGACGCGCGAGCTCGCGGCGGAGAGCGAGCAGGCGCGCCGCCAGGGGCGGCGGCCGTACGTGATCCCGGGCGGCGGATCGAACCGGGTCGGCGCGCTCGGCTACGTCGAGTGCGTATTCGAGCTCGCGGCGCAGGCGAACGCGCGTGCGATCCCGATCGACTGGATCGTCCACGCAACCGGCTCGAGTGGCACCCAGGCGGGGCTCGCCGCGGGCCTTGCCGCGTTCGGGGTCGATGCGCACCTACTCGGCGTCAGCGTACGCCAGCCGCGGGCGGTGCAGGTCGCCAAGGTCCGCGCCGAGGCCGAGACGGTGCTCGACTACCTCGGCTGCCCACACGCGGCGAGCGCTCTCGATGTCGAGGTCGACGACGCCCACGTCGACGGCGGCTACGGCATGGCCGGTCCCGCGACCCTGCGCGCGATCCTCGTGGCCGCGCGACTCGAGGGACTGCTGCTCGACCCGACCTACACGGGCAAGGCCTTCGCGGGACTCATCGCGCGGGCCCGAGCGGGGCACTTCCCCCGTGGCGCCCAGGTCGTGTTCCTGCACACCGGGGGAGCGCCGGGGCTGTTCGCCTACCGCCAGCAGTTCGAGGCGCTCCTGGGCAGCGACGTGTTGAAGCCCTCCTGAGCTTGGAATCCGCGAGCCCTTCGGCGCGAGCGCATCCCTGCCGGCGTTGGCTGGGCCCGACGCGGGCGCAGGCGGCAGGGCCCGGCTATGATCCCGGGATGAAGACCGGAACGCCGCGCCGACCAGAATCGCCGACGCGCACCGGCCGCGGTTCACCCCGGGACCGCGCACGATGAGCGGCGCGCTCGAGGTGCTCGCGGAGCACGCCGCCTTCGGCGGCGTGCAGGGTTTCTACCGGCACGCGAGCGAGTCGACTGGCACCGCGATGCGCTTTGCCGTGTTCCGGCCGCCGCAGGCCCGCGAGCGCGCGGTCCCGGTCGTCTGGTTCCTGGCCGGGCTCACGTGCACCGAGGAGAACTTCACCGTCAAGGCGGGCGCGCAGCGCATCGCCGCCGAGCTCGGTCTGCTGCTGGTCGCTCCCGACACGAGTCCGCGCGGCGAGGGCGTTCCCGGCGACCCGGCCGAGGCCTACGACTTCGGCCTCGGTGCCGGCTTCTACCTCGATGCAACCGTGCCGCCGTTCGATCGGCACTACCGGATGTACTCCTACGTCGCCCGCGAGCTGCCGGCGCTCGTGGCCGCGAACTTCCCGGCCGACCCGCGCCGGCAGAGCATCCTCGGCCACTCGATGGGTGGCCACGGTGCGCTCGTGCTCGCGCTGCGCGAGCCGGGACGCTATGCGGCCGTGTCTGCGTTCGCGCCGATCGTCGCGCCGAGCGAGGTTCCCTGGGGCCAGAAGGCGTTCCGTGGCTACCTCGGCGAGGATCGTGCCGCCTGGGCGCGCTACGACGCCTGCGCGCTGATCCGTGCCGGCGCGCGCGTACCGGCGCTGCTGGTCGACCAGGGCCTCGCGGACCGCTTCCTTGCGGAGCAGCTGCGCCCCGAACGGCTCGAGGCCGAGTGCGCCGCGGCCGGCCTCGCGCTGACGCTGCGCCGCCATCCCGGCTACGACCACAGCTACTACTTCATCGCGACCTTCATCGAGGACCACCTGCGCTGGCATCACGCGCGGCTACACGAGGAGGGCGGGACATGAGCACGATCTCGATTCATCCGTCGGTCGACCGCGGCGTCGCGAAGGGCGACCCGAACTTCCAGGGCGGCACGCTCCGCTGCCATTGCGCCCAGGATCCGGTCACCGTCTCGATCCGGGGCAACGTCGCGCACAACCACGCCTGCGGCTGCACGAAGTGCTGGAAGCCCGCGGGCGCGATGTTCTCGGTGGTCGCGGTGGTGCCGAAGGAAAACCTGTCCGTGACCGCGAACGGCCACAAGCTCAAGGTCGTCGATGCGTCGGCCGCCATCCAGCGCCATGCCTGCGCGGGCTGCGGCGTGCACCTGTACGGGCGCATCGAGAACCCGGGTCATCCGTTCTACGGCCTCGACTTCGTTCACGTGGAGCTATCGAAGGACAAGGGCTGGTCGGCGCCGGAATTCGCGGCCTTCGTCTCTTCCGTGATCGAGGCTGGCGCCGCGAGACCCGACCAGATGGGGGTCGTTCGTGCTCGGCTGCGCGAGCTCTCGCTCGAGCCCTACGATTGCCTGTCACCGGTGCTGATGGACGCGATCGCCACCCACGCGGCCAAGGCAAAGGGCGTCCTCCGGGCCTGAGCCCGGCGACGGCCGGGCCTGCGCGCCCGGCCGCCGTCTTCAGCCGGGCTCGCCCCGGAGGATGGCCGCACCGACCGGGGCGGGGCGGAGGCTCGTTGCCCACGGTCCGCGGGTCCGCAACGCCGGCAGGGTTGCGGGGCGCGGCCGTCGTCCCTAACCTCCCGAGGACGGCAGGGGGGATTGCCGTTGGCAGCTTCGCAGAACAACAACTGGGCATCGTCCGTCGAGAAGATCCTCGACCGGGCGCCGCGCTTCGGTACGACCGCCGGTCCCGACCCGCTGCACGCGCAGGTGCGGCTGCTGGCCCTGCTCGGATCCGGCGCGCCGCTCGAGGCGCTGCTCGACGGGCTTGCCCACTACGTCGAGACCTGGTCGCCCGGCCTGCTGTGCAGCGTGCTGACCGCGAACGCGGCCGGTACGCACCTGCGGCCGGCCGCGGCACCGCACCTGCCCGCCGAGTACGTGCGCGCGATCGACCCGGTCGAGATCCTCGATGGCCGCGGCAGCTGCGGCACGGCCGCGGCTCGCGGCGAGCTGGTGATCGTCGAGGACATCGCCACCTCGCCGCTCTGGTCCAAGTCGGGGGCGCTCGCGGTCGGTCACGCGCTGCGTGCCTGCTGGTCCGTGCCGTTCTTCGACGACGAGCGGCGCCTGCTCGGCACGCTCGCGCTCTACTACCACGAACCGCACGCGCCCTCGCCGGACGAACTTGACCTGATCCGCTTCGCGGCTTCGCTCGCCTCCTTCGTGGTCCAGCGGCACCGCGACTCCGACCGCCTGCGCCTCAGCACGCATCGCCTGAACGCCGCGGTCGGCGGCACGAACATCGGCATCTGGGACAGCGACGTCAAGGGCGACGGCGACTGGTTCGACGACTGGTGCGAGCGCGTCAACATCGACGCCTGCCGCGGCGCGAACCGCGCCGAACGCTGGCTGGCGCTGATCCACCCGGACGATCGCGCCGGGTTCATGGCCGCCGACCGCGATTGCCGCAGCGGCTCGGCGGATCACTACATCACCGAGTACCGCGTCCGGACGCGCGCCGGCGACTGGCACTGGCTGCACGAGCGCGGCAGCGTCACCGAGCGCGACGAGGCCGGCCGGGCGCTGCGCTACGTCGGCGTCTGCTTCTCGGTCAATGAGCGCAAGCGGCTCGAGGACGAGCTGCGGTCGGTGCACGAGCGCTACGAGTTCATCATCGACGCAGCGCGCCTGCCGGTGTGGGAGTACGACGTCGCGAGTGATGCGCTGCTCGGCAACACGCACTGGCACCGCACGGCGGGCTACGACCTCGGCCCGGAGGAGGCCCGCGGCCGGCGCGAGACCTGGCTGAGCGACGTCCACCCGGACGACCTCGCGGCGCATGCCGGCGTCTTCGCCGGGCCGCGCGCCGACGCCTCGGGCTTCTACGAGGCCGAGTTCCGGATCCGCACGCCGGACGGGGCATATCGCTGGCTGCTCGACCGTGGCCGCGTGGTCGATCGCGATGCCGCCGGCCGGCCGACCAAGGTGGTCGGCGTCTCCGTCGAGATCGACACGCTGAAGCGCCTCGAGCTGGCGCTGCGGGCCAGCGAGGCGCGCCTCGAGGCGACGGCCGATGGCTCGGACATCGGCCTCTGGGACTGGCACGTCGGCGAGGGGGGCCTCGCGTGGCTGTCGGACTGGCCGCGACGCCGGGGCCTCAAGGAGACGCAGGAGCCGAGTACCCTCGAGGAGGTCCTCGCCGCGGTTCACGAGGGCGACCGCGCCCGCCTGTCGGCCGACCTCGACGATCTGCGCACCGGGCGCTGCGAATCGATCGCGACCGACTACCGCTTCCGGGACCCGGGCGGTGAGTACCGGTGGATCCAGGTGCGCGCGCGCGTGATCGAGCGCGGCGAGACGGGCGCCGCCACCCGCCTGGTCGGGGCCTGCATGGACGTCGACGTGCGCCGGCGTAACGAGGAACGGCTGAGCACGCACGGCGCGATCGTCGACACGATGGTCGAGGCGGTCGCCGTGCTCGACGGCGCCGGCGCGATCGAGTTCACCAACGCGGCGTTCGCGCGGATGTTCGGCGCGCCGTCGGACGGCGGGGCGGCGCGCGCGCCGGCCGCGGCCGTGCAGCTGGCGGCGGCGCTGGCGAGTCCCGGAGACCCGCTGCCGCTGCTGGACGGGCGCGGCGTGCCGGCGCGCCTGCAGCGCGCCGATGGCTCCTGGTTCGAGGCCGAGGTGGCCGGCCGCGAGATCGACCTGCCGAGCGGCAAGCGGCGCATCGTCGTCGTGACCGACGTCACCGAGCACCGCCGCCTCGAGCACGAAATCCTCGACGTCGTCTCGCGCGAGCGGCACCGGCTCGGGCGCGAGTTGCACGACGGTCTCGGCCAGGAGCTGACCGGCGTCGCGCTGATGCTGAAGTCGCTGGCGACGCGCACGGACGATGACCGGGCGACCGCGCGGCTGCACCTCAACGAGGCGATCGCGGTCGTGAACCACGCGATCGACAGCACCCGCGCGATCGCGCGCGGGCTCGCGCCGGTATCGCTCGACGACGGTGGCCTGGTCGCGGCGCTGCGCGACCTGGTGCGCCGCTCGCGGATCGCCTACGGCACCCGCATCACGTTCCGCTCGCGCGCAACGGCCGGCGTGCGCCTGCCGGAGGCCGAGGCGAGCCACCTGTACCGGATCGCGCAGGAGGCCGTGAACAACGCCGCCAAGCACGGCAAGGCACGCGAGATCCGCATCTCGATGCGCGGCCACGCAAGCGCTCTCGAGCTCACGGTCAGCGACGACGGTGTCGGCATCGGAACGGCGACCGGTGCGCCGGGCGGAATGGGGCTGCGCATCATGCGCTACCGGGCGCACGCGATCGGCGGAGCGCTCAAGATCCATCGCCGGCGTCAGGGCGGCACCCGCGTCTGGTGCCGCTGCCCGGTCTGAGGTGCGCGCCCGGCGCGACGCCGGCCGGCGCTATTTCACGAGTTGCGCGAACGAGACCCGCTCCGCCTTGCCGGCCGACGTGGCGCCGGCATTCTGGTTGTTCGTCCAGAAGTACGCCGCGCCGCTGGGCGCGACGAAGTACACGAACGGCGTCGGTCCACCGTCGTAGGTCACGGTCGCGATGCAGTTCGCGCCGAGCGTATAGCTGCCGGTGCCGCTGTAGGTGGAGGTCGTGTAGCCATCGCTGACGATCTCCGTGTACTTCAGGTGGCCGAGCCCGTCGTAGGACTCGAATCCACTGCCCGAGCGTGGCATGCCGGCCTTCTGGTAGTTGACGGCCCAGGCCATCGTGCCGCGCAACGTTGCGAGCGAGCAGGTTTCGTCCGCGTACGCGTTGCAACCGAGAACGACGACGCAGGCGCACGCGGCGCAGAGGAATCGCTTCATGATCCATGCCTCCCTGCAGGAAATAGGGTCGATCGGGACGCGCCGAGTATAGCGATCCGTCACGAATGTTCCCGTGGTGGCCTCGGCGACGGGGGATGCCGGACGGGCGTCGTGCGGCGCGACCCGGGTGTGGCCCGAGCCGCAGCCCCGCGACCCGGCGTCATCGGGCCGAGGCGGCTGCCAGCCGGGAGCGCCGCGGCTGGCGGTGAAGCTCGCGGTCGATCGCCGTGAGCGCGAGCGGCGCCATCGCGCGATAGCCCGCGGCATTCGGGTGGACACCGTCCGCCGAGTACTCCGGCCGCAAGGCCCCTTCGGCCGTCGCGAGCACCGGCCAATAATCGACGAACCCGATGCCGGTGCGCGCGGCGTAGGCGCGCAACCGCTCGTTCAGGCGGCGCAGGCGAGCGGTCGGCTGCAGGCCCGGGCGCCACGGGAAGTCGGCGGCCGGCGGGATGCTGGCGATCAGCACGGCGATGCCATGGGCACGCGCGAGTTCTGCCATCGATTCGAGCGCGCCGAGTACCTCGTCGTCGCTTTCCGGGCCGAGGTTCTCGGCGACGTCGTTCGTGCCGGCCATCAGGTGCACGAGCCTCGGCCGAAGCTCGATCACGTCGGCACGGAATCGGACCAGCATCTGTGGCGCCGTCTGGCCGCCGATGCCCCGACCGACGAAGTGCGGATCGCCCGCGAGCGGCGGCTCGCGTGCCCAGCCTTCGGTGATCGAGTCGCCGAGGAAGACCACGCGGGCCGGATCGGGCCCGAGACGAGCGTTCTCGGCACGGTAGCGCACGAGCATCGCCCAGTCGCAGCGCGCGCAGGCGGCGCCGGCCGGCGTCGTCACCGGCGGTGCGCCATCCTGTGCGAGCACCCGGCCCGCCAGGAGCAGCAGCATCGCGATCGCGCCGCGAATCGGGTGAGTTCCTCGCCGCATTGGGTCATGGTATGCCGCGGCGGCAGTGGCCGCGAGTCCGCGGGGTCGCCCGCGGCGCAGGGCGCCGCGGATCCGCGCCCTCGGGCCGGCTCAGGCGCGAGCGCTAGCCGCGGGCGCCGCCGGCGCGGCGACGCTCGAAGTGCAGGACCTGCGCGAGCGGCCGCGGATGCTGCGTGATATCGGCGATCGTGTAGCGGTCGAGCGTCGCGTAGAACGCATCCGAGGCGCTGCCCAAGGCGTCGCGCAGCCGGCAGACGGGCGTGATCACGCAGCGGTTGGTGGTGCGGTCGAAGCATTCGACCAGCGCCGGCCGGTCGTCCACGAGCCGCACGACTGCGCCGACGTTGATCTCGCCGGCCGGGCGTGCGAGCTCGAGCCCGCCGCGGCGGCCGCGGACGTTGTGCAGCACGCCGGCCTTGCCGAGGAGGTGCACGACCTTGCTGAGGTGGCTGCGGGAGATGCCGAACGCCGCCGCCACCTCCGGTACCGTCGCGCGCCGGCCGGGCGGCGCGACGGCCACGTACATCAGCACGCGCAGGCAGTAGTCCGTGAAGGTCGTCAGGTGCAAGCTATTTCACCGCCGGCAACGGGTTCGCCTCGCGTGCGCTGCGCTCCGGTGCGCGCGGGGGTGTCAGCAGCCGGAAGGCATACACGCCGAGCAGCAACCCGCCGATCGCAAACACCACGTCTCCGGGAACCCGCAGCCACACGAGTCGTTCCATCAGCGCCGAATGCACGATCGCCGGAGAACGAGCGTACCAGAGGCCCTGTCCGACGGACGCGATCGCCTGGTAGATGCCGGCGGGCACGAGGCTCATGAACACCATCATCGCGAGCCCGAGGTTGAGCCCCCAGAACGCCGGCGCCAGGAGCCGGTCGGCATGCCGTGCGCGATCGAAGAGCCCGCGCAGGCAGAACAGCATCAGGCCGATGCCGAGCATGCCGTAGACGCCGAACAGCGCCGCATGGCCGTGGGCGGGCGTGAGGTTGAGGCCCTGCACGTAATAGAGAGAGGCCGGCGGGTTGATCGTGAAGCCGAGCAGGCCGGCGCCGACCGTGTTCCAGAAGCCCACGGCGACGAAGCACAAGATCGGCCAGCGGTAGGCCTGCACCCACGGCGCGGCCTTCGAGCGGCGATAGGTCTGCCAACCCTCGAGGCCGAGCAATGCCAGCGGCACGACCTCGAGCGCCGAGAACACCGCGCCGACCGCGATCACGGAGGTCGGCGTGCCGGTCCAGTAAAGGTGATGCAGCGTGCCAAGAATGCCGCCGAACAGGAACACGATCGTCTCGGCGACGATCGCGCGGTTGGCGCTCGCCGGGCTCACGAGCGCGAGCCGCGTGAAGATCAGCGCCACGACCGCCGTCGCGAACACCTCGAAGAAGCCCTCGACCCACAGGTGGACGAGCCACCAGCGCCAGTATTCGATCATCGAGTAGTGGGTCGTCTGGCCCCAGGTCAGCGAGGTTGCGTAGAAGGCGCCGATGCAGGTCGCCGACAGGAACACCATCGCGATTAGGCCGCGGCTCTCGCTCGGCTTGCGCAGCGCCGGCCACAGCGCGCGGCCCATCAGGAACAGCCAGAACAGCAGCCCGACGAACAGCAGCAGCTGCCAGACGCGGCCGAGGTTGGTGTACTCGAGTCCCTGCGCGCCCCACCAGAAGTCGAAGCTGAAGCCACGCTTCTGCAGCGTGCCGAGCCAGCCGCAGACCGTCGAGCCGGCGACGATCGCGAGCAGGGCGTAGAAGAGGGCGTGGACGCCGAGCGCCTGGTGCTTGGGCTCCTCGCCGGAGAGCAGCGGCGCGATATAGAGGCCGGTCGCGAGCCACGCGGTCGCGATCCAGAACACGCCGAACTGGGTGTGGATGCTCCGGCTCACCGTGTAGGGCAGCAGGTCGGCGAGCGGGATGCCGAAGAACGAGCGTCCCTCGACCGCGTAGTGAGCCGTGATGGCGCCGACAGCGATCTGCACGAGGATCAGCGCGATGACGACGAAGAAGTACTTGCGGGTGGCGCGCATCGAGGGCGTGGTCGCGATCCGCAACAGAGGATCGGCGGGCGGCACGGCGGCGACCTTCTCCTCGGGGTGCGAGCTATGCCACCAGACCATGGCTGCGACGCCCGCGATCAGCAGGATCACGCTGACCACGGTCCAGATGGCGCTGCCGTCGGTCAGCGTGTTGCCGACCAGCGGCTCGTGCGGCCAGTTGCTCGTGTAGGACAAGCCGGTCTCGCCGGGGCGGTCGGTGGTCGCGGACCAAGCGGACCAGAAGAAGAACGCGGCGAGCGCCCGCCGGTCGTCGGCCGCGGGAAGCGCGTCGTCCGGCATGGCGTACTGGTCCCGGAGCGTCGCCAGGGACGCCTGGTTGCCGAACAAACCCTCGTAGTGCGAAGCGACGCTCGCGATGGCCTGCGCGCGTCCCGCGGGGATGGTCAGCGTCTCGGTCGAGGGGTCGTAGCCGTTGCGGCGCATGTCCTCGCGCAGGTGCCGGTCGATCACCGCGCGGTCGTCAGGTCCAAGCGCCTCGTACGCCGTGCCGAGCCGCTCGCGCGCCAGCACCTCGCGGTAGGCGACCGCCTCGCGGTGCAGCCAGTCGGCAGACCAGTCGGGCGCGACGTAACTGCCGTGGCCCCACACGGTACCGAGCTGTTGCCCACCGGCCTTGAGCCACGCCTGCTGGCCGAGGCGCACCTGCTCGCCGCTGAACAGCACCGCGCCGCTGCTCGAGCGGACGACGCTGGGGATCGGCGGTGCCGCGAGGTAGATCTCGCGACCGATCCAACCGAGCGCCGCGAACGACGCGACGAAGACGATGCCGAGGACTTTCCACAACCGACCGGTGCCACTCATGCTGTTCTCCCCATCCCGCAGGATCCAAACGGGCGAGAACATACATCTGCGATGAATGTTCAAGAATACGGGCTATTGCGTACGGGCGGCGCACGCGATGGTCGCGGGGCGGCTGGCGCCAGGCGCCGGCCCGGACGCCTGCCCGCGAGCCGGATCGGCACTGCGGATGACGTTGGCCGCGCGCTCGCCTCAGACGAGGGCGCGCAGTTCGGCGGCGATGAGGTCTTCCGCCTCGGCAGCGGCGTCGATGAGGCCGCCGAGCGTGAAGAACGGATGGATCATGCCCGGGAAGCACACGTACCGGGTGTCGACGCCGGCCGCGTCGAGGCGCTGCGCGTAGTTCGCATTCTCATCGACCAGCGGATCGAATTCGGCGCTGATTACCAGCGCGCGCGGCAAGCCGGAGAGGTCTGCCGCGAGCAGCGGCGATGCCCGCGGATCCACGCGGTCGCGGACATCGGGCACGTAGCTCGCGATGAAGGCGCGCATCGCTGCCGCCGTCAGCATGTAGCCCGCGGCATTGCGCAGGTACGACGGGCACTCGGCGGATACGTCGGTCACGGGATAGATCAGAACCTGCAGAGCGAGGCCGAATTCCCTTCTCGCGCGGTCCTCGAGGGCCACGACTGCCGCCAGGTTGCCGCCCGCGCTGTCGCCGCCCACCGCGAGCAGCGACGGTGCGGAACCGAGTTTCGCGAGGTGCTGCGAGCACCAGCGCGTCGCGTCGATCGCGTCGTGGACGGCCGCGGGGAATGGGGATTCGGGTGCGAGACGGTAGCCGACCGACAGCACGCCGCAGTCAGCCTTGACCGCGAGCCGGCGGCAGATGGTGTCGTAGCTCTCGAGGCTGCCGAGCATCCAGCCGCCGCCGTGAAAGAACACGAGCAGCGGCCGCGGCACGGGCGCTGCCGTGGCGCGATAGAAGCGCACCGGGATCGGCCCGTCGCGACCGGCGACGTCGAATGCCTCGAGAACGGCCGGGTCGGGGGCCGGCGGCAGGAGCCGCATCCGTTGCTCGGCGTACACGCGGCGCAACTCCGGTGGCGCGAGTCCGCGGGGCAGGTCCCCGGCGATGCGAATGGCATCGGCCGCCTGGGGGTGTAGAGGCAAGTGATGGCTCCCGCGTGCTACGGCCGAAACGACTGGTGAAACGCCGGTTCCGTCGGGGAAGCCTGGCGAGCCGCCGCCGGCGATGGCCGCGGCGGGATCAATTCGCGTGTTCCGCGGCCAGGAACTCCGTCGCGTCCTGCCGGCGCAGCACCTTGCCAGCCCGTTCGCCGGTCGCCGCGCCGTCGCGCCAGGCCGCGACGCCGTTGACGAACACGTGGCGGATGCCGGACGCAGGCTGCGCCGGCGCCTCGTAGGTTGCGGTGTCACGGACGGTGGCGGGGTCGAAGACACAGAGGTCGGCACGATTGCCGGCGCGCAGCACGCCCCGGTCGCGGAGGCCGAACGAACGGGCCGAGAGGCCGGTCATGCGATGCACGGCGTCTTCGAGCCGCAGCACGCCGCGCTCCCGGACGTAGTGCCCGAGCACCCGCGGAAACGTGCCCCAGAGGCGTGGGTGCGGGTGCTGGTCCTCCGGCAGCCCGTCGGAACCGACCATCGCCGCGGACGACCCGAGGATCCGGGTCACGTCGGCCTCGTCCATCAGGAAGTACACGGCGCCGGCGGGTCTCAGGCGCGGGATCGCCTCGAGCGGCGAGCAGCCGAGTTCACGGGCGATCTCGGCGAGGTCGCGCCCGCAGAACCTCGGCTCCGGATCGCACCAGGTCACGAGTGTGCGCGAGGCCTTGGCGACGAGCTCCTCATTGAGGACGGTGGACGCTGCGGTATACGGGTAGACGTCCCAGGCGACCGGTTGCCGCTGGCGCGCTCGCTCGAGGAGTGCCAGCGTCTCGACGCTACGGCCGAAATTGCGCTCACCCATGCACTTATGGTGCGACACGATGGTGCGCGCGCCGGTTTCGCGGCCGATCCGCAGGGCCTCTTCGAGGCTCTCGACGACGCCGTCGGCCTCGTCGCGGATGTGGCATGTGTAGAGCCCGTGGCAGCCGGCGAGTGGTGCGCCGACGCCGATCACCTCATCCGCCGAGGCCGCGCGCGCGGGCGGATAGAAGAGGCCACTCGAGAGCCCGATCGAGCCTTGCTCAAGGCACTCCGCCAGCAGCCCTCGCATCGCGGCGACCTCGGCCGACGTCGCGGTCCGGGCGAGGTCGCTGCCCATGACCTGCATGCGCAGGGTCGTGTGACCGGTGAGGAACGCGGCGTTGACGGCCGGGCGGGCGCGCTCCACGCGCGTCGCGATTGCCTCGAAGCTGGGTGCGACGCACTCCGCGGACTTGAAGATGAGCCGCAGCAGGTCCGGCGGGTCGCCGGGGCGGTCGTAGGGTGCGCCGCTGATGCCGCAGTTGCCGGCGACGACGGTCGTGATCCCCTGCGACAGCTTGGCCGTCATCTCCGGCCGGATCATGAGCGCCGTATCGTCGTGCGTGTGGACGTCGATGAATCCCGGCGCGACGACGAGCCCCCGGCAATCGATCTCTGCCTCTGCGCCGGCCCTGCCCAGCGACCCGACGGCGTGGATGCGATCGCCTGCGATGGCGAGGTCCGCCTGGATGGGCGCGGCGCCAGTGCCGTCGATCACGGTGGCGTTGCGGAGAATGACGTCGAGCGGCAAGGTCATCCGAGGTGTTCCGAGGTGCGGCGAGCGGGAGTTCGCAAGTCAGAGTGGATCGGCCCGGCAGCTCGTCAGGGCTCAGAGCTCAGAGCTCAGAGCTCAGAGCGCTGTCGGTGGACGTCTGGCCGCTCGAACACGGCCGGCTGCAACTCCGTCCCGAGACCCGGTCCCTCCATCGGGTAGAGATGGCCATCGACGACGGCTGGGACCACGGTCACGAGCTCGCGATAGTAGCCCGTGTAGAACGCGCGCACGCTCTCCTGGATCAGCGTGTTGGGCTGGCTGAATGCCATGTGGATCGCGGCGGCGTAGCTGATCGGCCCGATGCAGTCGTGAGCGGCAAACGGGCGGTGATAGGTTGCGGCGAGGCTCGCGATCTTGCGGCCCTCGGTGAGGCCACCGGCCCAGGACAGGTCGACCATGGCCACGTGCAGCGCGCCCTGGTCCAGGAAATCCTTGTAGGGCCAGCGACTGCCGAGCGTCTCGCTGGCACAGACCCACACGGGCGTCGACCGTGCATACTCGCCAAGCGCCTGTGGCGAGTTCATGACGATGGGGTCCTCGTACCAGAGGGGCTGGTAGCGCTGAACCTCGCGGGCTAGCTGCTGCGCGGCGGGCAGGTTCCACAGGCTGTGGAACTCCACCATGATGTCCATTCGGTCGCCGACCGCGCGCCGGATCTTCTCGAAGGGTTCCAGGGCGACCTTCAGCTGCGCCGCCGTGATGTAGCGGCCGCCGGTCTCGCGGGCGGCCACGTCGAAGGGCCAGATCTTCATCGCCGTGATGCCCTGCTCGAGCAGGCTCTCGGCCAATGCATCGGCGCGGTGGGTGAAGGCGTCCAGGTCCTCGTAGGGTCCAGTGTCCGTGCCGGGCTTCCAGTTGGCGAGCGCGCGATAGTCCCCGGCGCGCACGTAACGATATCCCGCGCAGGTGTTGTAAACCCGCAGCCGGTCGAAACAGCGGCCGCCGAGCAGCTGGTGGACGGGCTGCCCGGTGTACTTGCCGAACAGGTCCCAGAGCGCGATGTCGATCGCGGAGGCGGCGCGATACTCGACGCCGGTCGAGGACTGCGCGATCGGCAGCGAGGTCATCGCGGCGTTGAGGTACTCGATCCTCAGAGGATCTGCGCCCAGCAGTCGCGAGGCGAGCGTCTCGTGGACGTGCGCCTCGACCGCGCGCGCGCCGTAAAAGGTCTCGCCGATGCCGACCAGCCCAGTATCGCTGCGCACCAGCACCCACAGCAGATTCGGAAATTCGTCGAGCCGGACCGTTTCCAGCGAGGTGATCTTCACGACTCCGTCCCTCCGATGGCCGGTCTGCCAGGTTCCGGCGCCAACGCTGCGTAACAGCGTGGGACGGGCGTCCCATTATCTGAAGCAGCGCGTAATGCTGTCAACGCGCCGGCCGCGGCAGGGCACGACGAGCTGGCGGTTCCCGGCTCGCGGTTGCGGGCGCGGCGGGCCCGGGCTAGCATGATCTTCCTTTGGAACTACTGTTCCGTTCTATGGGATACGGAATGCCGAGCGGGCCACGACCATGAGCGCCGGCGCATCTCGGACCTCGAGCGCCCAGCCGGCGGCGGCGCGGGACTGCGACTACATCATCGTCGGCGCGGGCAGCGCCGGCTGCGTCGCGGCCTGGCGACTACTGAACGAGACCAGCGCGCGCGTGGTCGTTCTCGAAGCCGGGGCCGACTACCGGAGCCCGTATCTGAAGCTGAGTCCCGGATATTCGCGACTGGTGCCCAAGGGCATCCATTGCACGCTGCATCACACCGTGCCGCAAAGGCACGCCGACAACCGGGTGCTCGAGATCGCGACCGGCCGGGTGGTCGGCGGGGGCAGCAGCGTCAATGCCCAGGTCTACATGCGCGGGTTTCGCAGCGACTACGACGACTGGGGTCGCGCGACCGGGAGTCCGCTGTGGAGCTGGGACTCGATCCTGCCGCATTTCCGCCGGCTCGAGGGCAACCAGAAGTACGACGGCGAGTTCCACGGCAGTGCCGGCCCGCTGCAGGTGGCGGATCCGGGGTATTTCTGTGAATACAGCCACCTGTACGTGAAGGCGGCGCAGGCGTCGGGACTGCCGTTCACGGCGGACTTCAATCGCGGCGCGCCCGCGGGCACTGGCTACCTCCAGTTCACCGCACGGGGCGGGCGGCGCTGCAGCGGCGCGGACGCATACCTCGCGCCACTGCGCTCGAACGAGCGGCTGCGGATCGTCACGCATGCGCAGGTCGAGAGGATCATCTTCGACGGTGATCGTGCGATCGGCGTCGAGTACCTCCGCAACGGCACGCGCCACCGTATCTACTGTAGCGGCGAGGTGCTGCTCTCGGCGGGCGCCTTTGGCTCGCCGAAGCTGCTGATGCTGTCGGGCGTCGGCCCGGCCGCGGAACTGGAGCGCCTAGGGTTGCCGGTGCGCGTCGGGCTCAAAGGAGTCGGCCAGAACCTGCAGGATCACTGCGGCTCGCCGCTGGTCCTCGAGGGCCAGTCCCGCGGCGACGGCTACTATCGGCAGGATCGAGGCTGGCGACTCGCGTGGAATCTGCTCGAGTACGCGCTGTTCAGACGTGGTCGCCTCACGACGGTGGGCGGGGAGGCGACGTCCTTCCACGCCACCGAGGCGGCCCGGGCCGGTTCGACCGTGCAGATCTACTGCGTGCCGATGATCGCCTACGCGAACACCGGCGCGGACACGGTCCCTGATGTCGACGGCATCAAGCTGCACGTGACCCTCCTGCGACCGTGGTCGGTCGGCTCGATGACGCTGCGTTCCGCAAATCCCGCGGACCCACCGCTCGTCGACCCCAACTATCTTGGTGACCCCCGCGACCTGCGCTACCTGGTCGACGGGCTGCGCATCGCGCGCTCGCTCGCGGCCACCGCGCCGCTGGCAGGCGCCTTGCGCGGCGAGATGCTTCCCGGCGCCGACGTGGCTGACGACGAGGCGCTGGCGCGCTACGTGCGTCGCACCGTCCGCACCGACTGGCATCCGGTCGGCACCTGTCGGATGGGACGCGAGGACGATCCAGCCAGCGTGCTCGACGACCATCTGCGCGTGCTCGGGACGCGGGGGCTGAGGGTGGTCGACGCCTCGGCGATGCCGAATATCGTCGGAGCGAATACCAACGCGCCGACGATGGCGCTCGCCGATCGCGCGCTGTCGCTGCTGATCGGCCGCAGCGAAGCGCCGCCCCGCAGTGCGGAGCGGCCGTCGGTGCGAGTTCCACCTAATGGAACGTGAAGCTACAATTATGGAACTCGCATCGCCGGCCGCGATAGAATCCCGCGCGCCTGCTCCGCCAGCCCGATCGCGCACCTCCATCGCTGCCAGAAGCTCCCGATGAACCAGCATCGCACCGAGGCCGCCCCGAGCGGCTGGACGCCCGAGCTGCCACTGCGCGTGCCGCCGCCGCTCGAATGGCCGCTGCGACCCATGCGCATCCTGCGTTACCTGTTCGGATTTCCGGGGGTCTACCTGCCCTGGGCGGCGTTCTATGCGCTGCTCGCCGCGGGCCTCTGGAAGCTGCTGCTCGCGACCGGCGCCGATCTCACCGTGCTGTCGGTACGATGGGTCGGAATGCTGCTCGGCTGCAATCTCGTCATTGCGGCGTGCTTCTACAGCGCGTGGCATTTCTGGCTATATCGTCGTCGCGCGCAAGGCATCGCGTACAAGTACAACGCGAGCTGGCCGCGGGAAGACGGCACGCACTTCCTGTTTGGCCGGCCGCTCGCCAGCAACGTGTTCTGGTCGCTTTCCTCGGGCGTCCCGGTGTGGACGGCCTACCTCTGCCTCACGCTCTGGGCGCAGGCGCGCGGCATCGCGCCGACCACCTCCTGGTCGGATTCGCCGGTCTACTGCACGGTGCTGATGCTGGCTCTGCCGTTCTTCCATGCGGTGCACTTCTACTTCGGGCACCGCATGATTCACTGGGCGCCGCTTTACAACTCCGTGCACTACCTGCACCACGCGAACATCAATCCAGGCCCGTGGTCGGGGCTTGCGATGCACCCGGTTGAGCACGCGGTCTACTTCTCCGGGGCGCTGCTGCTATGGCTCGTTCCGGCGACGCCGCTGCATGCGCTCTACTTCACGACGCTCGTGGCGCTCGCGCCGGCCGAGGGGCACTGCGGCTTCGGCAAGGTCGTCATCGGCGAGACACGACTGACGACCGACAACTTCTATCACTACCTGCACCACAAGTACTTCCGGGTCAATTTTGGCGACTCGCTGCTGATACCAATCGATCGATTCTTCGGCACGTTCCACGATGGGATCCGACGGGTGCCACGGCGCGGCGACTAGCCGACGCGCAGCCCCGAGCCGCCGAGGCGGCGCGAGGTAGCGCGACGACGGACGACACTGCAACTTAGTGGGGGACGAACGATGGCGACGACCAAGGCCGCATCGGCCGCACGCAACGGTCTGGATCTCACCGGCAAGCATGCACTGGTGACGGGCGGAGGCACGGGACTCGGTCGGTCGATGACGGAAGCGCTCGCGGAGGCCGGCGCCCGCGTCACAATCTGCGGTCGCCGCGCCGAGCCGCTCAGGGCCGTCGCCGAGTCGCTGCTCGCGGCCGGCCACGAGGCGCGCTGGATCGTTGCGGACGTCACGAAAGACGCGGACCGGCGACGATTGTTCGCAGAGGCGAAGGCGGTCGACATCCTCGTAAACAACGCCGGACTCGGCGAGCGCAAGCGCTGGCTCGACGTGACGATCGACGAATGGCGCGCCATCATGCAGCTCAACCTCGAGGCGCCTTTTGCGCTCGCGCAGCTGTTTGTACCGCCGATGATCGAGAAGAAGTGGGGCAGGGTAATCAACGTGTCCTCGATCTACGGCCTGATCGTGGGCGATCCCGCGCTCTACGGCGACTGGGGTGTCGACCTCGCCTCCTACGTGGCGAGCAAGCACGGTCTCATCGGGCTGACGAAGCACCTGGCGGCCACCGTTGGCGCCACCGGCGTCACGGTGAACGCGCTCTGTCCGGGCATGTTCCCCAACACCGAGCAGAATGCGTCGAAGGCCGGCAATCTGGTGGCCGGCATTGAGGCCCGCACGCCGGTCAAGCGCGCCGGTGGTCAGGATGACCTGCGCGCCGCCGTGGTCTACCTGGCCTCGCCTGGTTCCGCCTTCTACACGGGCCAGTCGATGGTGGTCGACGGCGGCTGGACGATCTGGTAGCTGCGCCGCGGGCGAGGACGGATGTGAGGCAGACCGGCGGCCGACCCGTCCTCGGCGAACCGGTCAGCGCGAGGCGACGACGCGCTGCGTCTGCTCGCCGAGGCCCTCGATCCCGAGGCGGATCTGCTGTCCCGCCCGCAGATAAACGGGCGGCTTCTGCCCGAGCCCGACCCCCGGTGGCGTACCCGTCGAAATGACGTCGCCGGGCTGTAGTGACATGAACTGACTCAGGTAGCTGACGAGGTAGGCCGGCTTGAAGACCATCTGCGCGGTGGAGCTGTCCTGGAATCGACGGCCATCGATCTCGAGCCAGAGGCGAAGCGCCGCCGGATCCGGCACGTTGTCGGCCGTCACGAGCCACGGGCCGATCGGCCCGAACCCGTCGGCGGACTTGCCCTTGACCCACTGGCCGCCGCGCTCCAGCTGCCAGGCGCGTTCCGACAGGTCGTTGATCACGCAGTAACCGGCGATCGCGGCACGCGCGGTGTGCTCGTCCGCGCCGACCACGTGGCGACCAATCACGACGCCGAGCTCCACTTCCCAGTCGACCTTCTGAGAGCCGGGCGGCAGCACGAGGTCATCGTTTGGACCGGTGACTGCGGAGGTGGCCTTGAAGAAGACGACCGGCTCGGTCGGTATGGGCTGTCCGGTCTCGGCGGCGTGATCGGCGTAATTGAGACCAATGCAGATGAACTTGCCAATTCCGCCGACGCAGGCGCCGATGCGCGGCTCGCCCGGAACGCGCGGCAGGCGTTCGATCGCGTCGAACTCGCGGAGCTCGGCCAGCGTGCTGCCGGTGATGTCGGGCACGACGGCCGAGAGATCCCGCAGTCCCCCCGCCGCGTCGAGCACCCCCGGCTTCTCGCGACCCCTCTCACCCCAGCGCAGCAACTTCATCGCGGACTCCTTGGGACGTACGTAGCTGGAAGCGGGGCGGGCCGGCGACTAGGCGAACTGCGGTGGCGCATTTTCGTCCAGCGGAAAGAGCGGCCGAGTCACGTGGCGGAACTGCAGGTGCCGCATGTTCGGGCACGTCGGGCCAGGAGTGTCGGCAAGCAGGATGCGCGCGGCACGCGGAGCGAACGACACCTTGAAGTGCGACGGCGATTTTACGAACACGAGCGACGCCTCCTCCAGCCGAAGGCCGAACGCGGTGTACGTTCCGGTATCCCACTCGAAGGACGGGCGGGAGCGGATGGCAACGCGCAGGCTGCCGATCGCGACCACGGCCGTGAGTCCGAACTCGGTGCGCGTACCGCGTGCGCCCGCGTCGAGCATGACGAAACTGCCGTCGCTGATCAGCATGACGCGGGCGTCCACCTCGAGCGGCGCGCCGTCCCGCCGCGAGACCTTGTGGCCCACCGCCAGATGCAACGTGGACCCCACGCCCGCGGCCGCGCATTGCAGCGCTGCGTCGGCGTCGCAGAGCGTCAGATAGGTCAGGCGCTCGCTGCGGTCAGCGCCCGCGGCGAACAGTGCCGCAAGCACGCTCGTATTGTCCGCCGCGGAGCCGCCGCTCGGTGCATCACCCGAGTCTGCCACGACCGTTGTGCCGCTCTCGCGCAGCCCGACCCGAATGGCGTCCTCGAGGCTCACGAGGTCAGGGTCGAATTCGTGCCGGCGTTCCCAGGCGAGGTCCGCGAGGCGCTCGGCCGCACGCCGGGCGCGACTCTCGTCGCCATCGGTGCAGACCAGTACGCCGAACCCGAGCCCCGGCAAATCGAGCCAAGGTTGTACCGGAAAGAACGACGCATGGAGTATCTCGCCGTCCGCTTCCATCTGCCGGGCGACGGCAACGATACTTTTCAGCGGGTCCTCGACGGTCCTGGCCTTCGAGGGACTCACGATCATGGCGCGCTTGGCGATCGCCATCTTCGGGTGGAGCCGGCCGCGCAGCGTCTCAAGCAGGGTCTCGGCGACACGGACACCCGTGTCGTACATGTCGATGTGCGGATACTCGCGGTAGCCGACCAGGAAGACATTCGGTCGCAGCATGCGCCGCGTGACGTGGCCGTGAAGATCGAGCGATACGCCGATCGGCGTGCCCGGCGGGACCCGGGCGGCGACGCGCTCGAGGATCTCGCCTTCCGCATCCGGCTCATCCTCGATGCTCATCGCGCCGTGGAGTGCCAGTAGCACGCCGTCGAGGTGGCCGGCCGCAGTGAGACGCGCCTCCAGGTCTCCCATCAGCGTCTCGAATACCGCGCGCGTGACCGGACCGCTGGCGAGTGCGTTCGCGGCCAGCAGCGGCACCGGCTCCGCCCCCGCGCGCCGGAGCACGTCGAAGAATGCCGGCACCTCGACCCGTGCGTCGCCATAGGCCGTGTAAAGCTCATCCCCGAAGTGCAGGAAAACGGAGCGGAAAGTCTCCAGGGTCGTCGGCAGGGGCGAGAACGTGTTCGTTTCCTGGAACAACTGGCCAACGGCAATGCGCATGGGTTCAGATTCTCCGAAGCAGGGCCCGGGCGTTGCGGGCTTGGATGAGCATCCGGTGGATTAGCCGCGCAGCGGCTGGAAGCGTTGGTCGAGCCAGCTTCCCGGCGTGAGCCGGGCCTCGCGGGCTTTGGCATCCTCGGCCACGTCCTCCGGCGCGAGGTCTGGCTGGAAGCCGTCCTGAGGGCGGAACCGGAGTACGCGTTCGGTCTCGTCGAGATCCCAGCGCATGCCGGCATTGCGCGATACGAGGTTGACGATCGCAAAGCCCACCCCGGGTGCCGCGATGGCGGCCCGCACTCCCTCGATGAAGTCGCGATTTGAGAGCCACATCTGCTGGCCCCACAGACCGATCCCCATCCCCGCATGCGGGACGTTCGCACCCGGCATGATATTGCCGATCCGCAGCGCGATGAATGAACTCCCGGTTTCCGCGACGAACGCGCGCCCCGCTTCTTCGCCGAACAGCTTGCTGACAGCGTAGGGGTTGAGCGGCGCCGGCGGCAGTGCGGTCGTCACCAGTCCGTCGAGAAAGCGGTATCCCGCCATGACCTGGTTCGTGCTCGCAAACACGATGCGCCGCACGCGGTGCTCGCGCGCGGCGCGCAGCACGTTGGATGTGCCCGCGATATTGGCGCGCTGTACGTGATTCCAGGAGGCGGTCGGTCTCGGGTCGCCGGCGAAATGCAGGATGGTGTCCGCACCGGCGCACATCGCGACCCAGGCCGGGTCGTACTGCGACACGTCACCGGCGACGCAGCCTTCACCGCCGGCGAGGTCGATCCGCACGAGGTCGTGGTCGCTCGCGAGCGCGGCGCAGAGTTTGCCTCCCAAGTTGCCGCGGGCACCGGTGATCACGAGTCGAGTTCGGAGCGCCATTCGGTGGGTCCTCGCGGTGAGCGAATTCAGGCTGCGGCATGCGCCGCGGCGGCAGCCGGGTGGTCGAGCAGTACGCGAATCCAGCGCGCGCAGGCGAGCGAATTCGCGAACAGCGAGTATCCCGCGCCTTCCCCGTAGTCCGGGTACGGTATGAACTCCGTCGAGATGAGGCGCAGCGGACTCGACTCGTGACCACGATGGTACGTGACCAGCTGCCGCATGACCTCCTTCCAGGGCTCGAGCGCGTTGCCATGCCACGCGGAATGCCACTCGCCTTCGCCCGGGGCCACGAACGGATACTGCACGCCTCGACCGACCAGGTCGCGCGGGTGGCGCGAGGAGGGGAGTGCAGCGAGCGAGGCATGCCGGGCCCAGACGTTGCGCGGGTTGTTCGGCACGGTCGAGCGGGCGTGGCTGTGGGCTACCCAGCCGGCCTCGATCCACCGCGCACAGATGCTTCCCGGCGCGAACGGGTCGAGGACGAGCTCGCCGGCCGCGACCGCACTGTCGAGCTCGAACACGGCGAGTTCACGCTCGTTGCCGATCTTGAAGATCACGTGTGAATGGTCGAGTGTCAGTCGGAACGGGATGCCGCGCGACTCCACCTGGCAGGCCACTTCGGCGACCCGGCGGAAGTCCTCGCTCCACATGTTGATGTGGACTTCGAAGGCCGGCAGGCAACCGAGGGCGGCGCCGATGTCGTAGGCCCGCAGGTAGGCCTCGACGACTTCGGCGTCGGTGACGAGGCGGCCGTCGGCGTGGTCCATCATGATCTGGACGTTGTGCACAAGGCTGCCGAGGGTCGCGCCGATGCGCAGATTGTCCTCGAGCTGGGCCTCGTCCCGTCCGAGCGTGTACCACCATCCGCCGGCGAGGATGGGAATGCCGTAGCGCTCGCTGAGCTGCGCGTACTCGCCTACCTGCTGCCTCGACGGTGTCTTGTCGAGGTACTCGAAGACTTCGGAGTCGCGGATCATCCGGAACTGCTCGTCTAGCGGCGGCGGCCGCGACATCTCGTGGCGGATGCCGGCTTCGGCGATGCCGATACGAACTCGACTCTGGTTTGGCATCAGCGCTGCTGCGCGGGGCTTTCCAGTCGATCGGTCTGGCGTCAACCGGCCTCGGGCAGTGCCGCCTGCACGGCCGCGATTGTCTCCGCGACGTCCGCATCCGTGTGCGCGGAGGAAAGGAACCAGGTGCCGCGCCCCGTCGGGCGCACTCCGCGGTTCAGCAAGGCGCCAAGAAAACGGCCAAGGCGCGCATGATCCGCCCGCGTGTACGTAGCATAGTCGTGGATCGCGTGCTCCGCGAAGCAGGTGTGGAACGCAGCCGGCAGCCCACTGACCTGCAGTGGCAGGCCAGCTCGCCGACCGGCGGCGGCGATGCCGTCCATCAGCGCCCGGCCAACGGAATCCAGGCGCCGGTAGACCGCCTGTTCCCCGGCGGCAAGTTCGCGCAGTGCGGCCAGCGCGGCAGTGACGCTGACGACGTTCGCGTTGTAGGTGCCCGAGTGATTGACGCGACCCGACGCGATCAGTTCCATGATCTCGCGGCGGCCGGCGAGCGCCGAGACCGGAAAGCCCGCCCCCAGTGCCTTCGCGAACACCGACAGATCCGGCCGGATGCCGAAGAGGCCCTGCGCGCCGCCGAGGCCCACCCGGAAGCCGGTGATCACCTCGTCGAAGACCAGCACGATGCCGTGATCACTGCAGAGGCGCCGCAGGTGCTGCAGGTACCCCTCCCGAGGCAGGATGCCGCCGGTGTTCAGCATCACCGGCTCGGTGATGATCGCCGCGATCCGGCCGGCATTGCCGACGACATAGCGCTCTAGCGCTGCGGCGTCGTTCCAGGGCAGTACCGCGATGTCGTCGGAGGCGATGCGCGACTGGCCGGCCGACTGCAGGTGATGGGGCCGCGGTACCGGGTCGTCGCTTGCCACCGGCGCGCTGTTATTGATGAAGATGTTATCGAACCAGCCGTGGTAGTGGCCCTCGAACTTGACGACCTCGGGCCGGCCAGTGAACGCGCGGGCGACGCGCATCGCGGCCTGGACCATCTCCGAGCCGCTCAGTCCGAATCGCACCAACTCCGCCGACGGTACGCAGCCGCAGAATTGCGTCGCAAGCTCGAGCTCGATGGCGTTCTGCCCCGCGAACAGCTGGCCGATCGAAAGGGTGCGTGAAACCTCAGCGATCACGGCCGGCGGCGCGTGGCCAAGAATATTGGGGCCCATGCCGAGCGCGTAGTCGATGTAGACCTTGCCATCCACGTCGGTCAGGTGTGAACCAGCGCCGGACGCGAAGCACAGTGGCGTGCCGCCGAGGCGGACGTTGCTGTTGACGCCGCCCGCGATGTGCGCTCGCGCTTGTTCGTGGTACCGACGCGAGGCGTTCGTCGCCCCGTTACCGCGCTGCTCGTTCCGTGTAGACACGCCGGACCCCTCCTCGAAGCGACTGCCGGGATTTGCTCGACCCGTCTAGTGCGTTCTGGGTCCCGCCGGCTGCATCCAGTATCTCATACATTGGAACCGTAAGATCAAGCGATGGACCACGAGGTGGATCCCGGATTGGCACCAGTCCCGACTGGCTCGGCCGGAAAGGTCGTAATTACTAGGAGATTATCGCTATCGGTGCCGATGCGATTCGTGGGAATGGGGCGCGAGCAGCGTCCCATAGTATGGATCCGAGGTGGTTGCGTTCGTCTCCGCGTGTAGTACTATGGATTGCGACGGGCGTTCCATTGCATGGAACACCGCAACCGAACACCACAACGCGGGGGGACGAGATGAGCAGCACAGGTGTCCGTTTCACGAGCCTGCTTGGCATCGCTGTCAGCGCGGCGTTGGCAGGACAGACGGCGGTCGCCGCCGATGCGCCGGCTTCGGAGGCCGGGCCGGTGCTGGAGTCGATCACCGTGACCGCACAGCGCCGGGAAGAGAAGCTGGATCGCGTGCCGATCAGCATCCAGGCGTTCAGTCAGGCGGATCTGGACGCGCGCGACATGAAGACGCTCGGCGACATCGCCAGCGTGACTCCCGGCGTGGATTTCCGGCCGGTGGGCTACTCGAACTGGTTCACGATCCGTGGCATCTCCCAGAATGCCGGCGGCGGCGTAGCGGGACTCGGACCGAACACGACCGCCCTGTACGTCGATGATGCTCCGCTGCAGGCGCGGTACGCGAACGCGGCGGTCCCGACAGCCGTGCCGTACGTCTTTGACGTGGACCACATCGAGGTGCTGCGCGGTCCGCAGGGCACCCTATTCGGCGCCAGCGCCGAGGGCGGGGCCATCCGTCTCATTTCGCACGCTCCCTCACTGACGGAGTACTCGGGCCTCGTGCGCGCTGAAACGTCGCAGATCGACGGCGGCGGCATCAACACGGAGATCGGCGCCGCGTTCGGCGGTCCGATCGTGCAGGACAAACTGGGCTTCCGGGTAAGCGGCTGGTCGCGTCACGACGGTGGGTTCATCGACCAGGATCCGACGCTCCTTGGCCAGGCGCCCGCGACCAACATCCCGCGCGGACAGGCCCCGGGTGAGCAGATTCCCGGACTCATCGGCGGTCTCCAGGCTTCGAAGGTGAACAAGGGCGAGACGTACTCGGCCCGCGCGGCTTTGCTCTGGAAGCCGACGAACGGCATCACAGTTGAGCCCTCGATCTACTACCAGAAGCGCGACCAGAACAGCTCCGACCTCTTTGATCCCACGATCGGCAATCCCGGCAGCGGAAACTTCGTCTCGTCCCGCGCGCTGATCCAGCCGATCAACGACTCCTTCTATACGCCCTCGTTGAAGCTGGTGTTCGACCTCGGCTGGGCACAGCTGACGAGCCTGACCAGCAACCTGCATCGCGAAGACACGCAGGGCTACGACTACACGCTGGTCCTTCCGCCCGCGTTCGGCTGGCCGCTGCCGACGACCGCAGCCGACGCCGAGCCGACCATTGTCGGCACCAACCAGACTAACTTCACCCAAGAAGTCCGGCTGCAATCGCCCGGCAAGAGCGAGCACTTCCACTGGACCCTGGGCGTCTACTACTCAAACCTGCACCAGCACGACTTCGAGACCGTGGCAGCTCCCACCTGGCCGGCGCTCACGATGGCGAACACGGGCCAGACGATGCAGCAGTACTTCGGCGAGGGGCTGGTCGGCGGCATCTACACGTACGTGTCCGACCAGTACATCGTCGACAAGCAGAAGGCGGTATTCGCGAACGCCGACTACGACATCACGGAGCACTTCTCGGTGTTCGGCGGTGTCCGCTACGAGAAGCAGGAGAACACGTACACCACGATCTCGGACGGTGCACTCGCTGGCGGCCCGAGCAACATCAGCGCCTCGAGCAATGGCAGCGTGACCTCGCCCAAGGGCGGCGTGAACTGGAAGATTGATGACCGGACGCTGGTCTACTTCTCGGCCGCGAAGGGCTATCGCCCGGGCGGCGCCGGCATCCCGGTGCATCTCAACACGCAGGCCTGCACGGACCAGCTGAACCAGCTCGGCGGCACCTCCAACTACAACGCCGACTACCTGTGGAGCTATGAGCTCGGCCTGAAGACGCAGCTGTTCGACCGCCGGCTGGCGATCGAGGGCAGCGTCTACCACATCAACTGGTCGGACATCATCAGCGCCGTGCACGTGCCGCTGTGTGCGACGCACATCTCCAAGAACCTCGGCGATGCCAAGAGCGACGGGTTCGACCTGTCGGTCAAGGCGCTGCTGTCGCAGACCTTCTCGGCGGGCCTGTACGTGGGCTACACGAACGCCCACTACTCCAGTGACTCGACGATCTTCGGCGAGACCCTGGCACGGTCGGGGCAGGCGATTTCCGACATCGCGCCTTGGAACGTGACGGCAGAGCTGATGTACCAGCGGGCGATCAATGACCACATGGTCGGCTACTGGCGCCTCGAGGACCGGTACACGAGCCGCAACAACCGGCTGGTGCCCGCACAGGACAGCACGACGGTCAGCTACGACCCGTTCATCACGACCAATCCGTCGGTCAACCAGCTGAACGGTCGTCTCGGCATCAAGTTCGCCGGCGGCTCGGATCTCGCGATCGTGGGAACGAACCTGCTCAATACCCATCCGATCCTCAACGAGCAGATCTTCCTGATCAACATCACTTCCGGTGCGTTCACCGTCCGGCCGCGCACCATCGGCCTGGCCTACAGCTACCACTGGTAGACTGAAACCACCGCCCCCGGGTCTCCCTCCTCGCGCGCAGTCACGGCCGATCGCCGGCTGCGCGAGGGGAGGGAGCGGATCGGAATTCCCGCGCTGAGGACGAGAACGCCGCGTGCAAATCCACCTCGACCCCGTCTCGCAAGGCGATTCTCAATCACCCGGCACGGCCGGCGTCGCGGAAAAGCGCTCCTATAATCTCTGGTACGCCGCCGGCGTCGCATTCGTCGCCTCCGCCGGTGGCTTCCTGTTCGGATTCGACCTCGCGATCATCGCCGGCGCATTGCCCTTCCTGACCCGCGATTTCGGACTCTCGCCGGGCATGGCCGGCTGGGCCGCGAGCAGCGCGATCTTCGGCGCAATCCTCGGTCCGCTGCTCGGGCTGTGGTTCGCCGATGCCATCGGGCGCCGTCGGACCATGATGCTATCGGCGATGGCGTTCCTGGCATCGACGATCGGCTGTTTCGTCGCACCGGACGTCGGCCAGTTCGCGTTCTGGCGGCTGGTCGGCGGCATGGGCGTCGGCCTCGCGATGATCTCTTGTCCGATCTACATCGCCGAGCTCTCGCCGGCGCCGCTGCGCGGCGTGCTGGTGAACGTCAACCAGCTGGTCGGCGTGATCGGCATCAATCTGGCCGTGCTGGTGGGCTACTTCGTCGCCGAGTACAACGGCGACTGGCGGCTGATGTTTGCGGCCCAGGGCGTGCCGGTCGCGATCCTGATCCTCGGCCTGCTGATCGTTCCGGAGAGCCCGCGCTGGCTCGCGGCGAAGGGGCATCGCGAGCGGGCACTGCAGGTCCTCGCGCGGATCAACGGCGCGCAACACGCGCAGCGCGAGCTCGACGAGATCATCCGGGACGTGAGTGCGAGCACGTCGGGTCTGGCCGAGGTGTTCAAGCCCTACTGCCGCAAGCCGCTCGAGGCGAGCATCATCCTGATGATCTTCTCGCAGGTGAACGGCGTGAATATGATCCTGCTCTATGGACCGACGATCCTGCACGACGCGGGCATCTCATTCGGCTCGAACGCCGTGCTGTCGTCCGTACCGACATATCTGATGATCTTCCTGGCGACGCTGGTGTCCTTCCCGCTGATCCACCGCTTCAGCCGGCGCGGCCTCGTGATCGCCAGCACGCTCGGCATGGCCGGCGGCCACGTGCTGATGGCGGCGCTGCTCGCCGCCCATGCGCCGGCGCTGTGGGTGCTGGTTCCAATGATGATCGGCGCCGGCACCTTCACCTTCGGCCTCGCGCCGCTCAGCTGGATCATCGTCTCGGAAATCTTCCCGAACCGAGTCCGCAGCCACGCGCTTGCGATCGTCTGCGTGTTCCTGTTCGGGTCGTCGTTCGTGACCGCGTGGGCCTTCCCGGTGGCTATGGACTGGCTGCGCCAGCGCACCGGTACGCCAGCCGGGATGTACCTCGTGTTCGCCGCCATCTGCACGTCGTGCGCGTGGTTCACGTGGCGACGGATGCCGGAGACGAAGGGGCTCAGCCTCGACAAGATGAGCGAGTTTTGGCGCGAGCGTTCGTCGAGATCCGCCGAGGCCGGCTAGGACCGGCGCGCCGCGCGCCCGCCGGTCAGGTGTAGGGCTTGACCGGGGGCATCGCCTGCCCGCAGAGCTCCGAGATCGCCTGGCGAATCTCGCGAGCAACGTCGGCGGTCTTGGACATCGGGAAGCGCGAGGTGATGCCGCTGACGCTGATGGCGTACTGCACGCGCGCAGCCGGGAGCGATACCGCCACGCAGCGACCCTCGATGTCGTTCTCCTGGTCGTCGAGCGCGAAGCCGTTGCGCCGGACCAGCTCGAGGTGCTTGATGAAGTCCGGAATCCGGGTGATCGTGTTTGCGGTCCGGCGCGGTAACCCGGTGCGCTGCAACAGCGATCGCACCTCGTCCTCGGGGAGCTCCGCCGTGATCGCCTTGCCGAGTGCCGTCGAGTGCACCATGTCGCGATCGCCCACCCGGGCCGCGAGTCGCACGGCGCGCGGGCTCTCGACGATGTCGAGGTACACGACGTTGTCCCCGGACAGCATGCCGAAATTCACGGTCTCGTCGAAACGATCACGCAGCCGCTCGAGGAACGGTCGCGCTCGCACTGCGAGCAGCTGCGCCTCGTTGCTCGAAAGGGTGACGAAACTGGCGCCGAGCCGGTACGTGCCCGCGGTCGCGTCGCGCTCCAGGAACCCCTCCTGCACCAGCACCTCGAGGTACCGGTGGACGGAGCTCTTCGGCATGCCGGTGGCGGCCACGAGCTGCGGCAGCGAGGCGCCGGTATTGGCCGCGGCCGCCACCTCGCGCAGCACGAGGCAGGTCCTGCGGATGGCGCGCGTCCCGGCGATCGATTGCGAATCGTCACCCGCCGCCGCGCGCGGTCGCGTCTTCTTCGCCACGGACTTCCCTGACATTGGACGCACTTGTTATTCGTGGGACAACTGTACCGGAACTGGCGCAGCCGCGATAGCCGCACCCCGTCCAGGATTGGAATGTGCGTCCCAGACCGCAATGGGACGCGATACGGCGCGCGGTGCGTTGACCCGGGGGGTGCCGCCGCGCGAGTCTCTGTTCATCAGCGGGCCGGATCGGCGGAGCACGAGATGAGCGGATCGAGACCGGGCGACGGTGATGGGGGGAGCGCGGCGGTGCCGGCACGACCGCTGCGGTCGCGCAGCTGGTTCGATGACCCTGCGCACCCGGATATGAGTGCGCTCTACCTTGAGCGCTACACGAACTTCGGACTCACAATCGCCGAATTGCAGTCGAACCGGCCCGTGATCGGCATTGCGCAGACCGGCAGCGACCTCGCACCCTGCAACCACCATCACCTCGTGCTCGCGCAGCGGGTCCGGGACGGAATCCGCGAGGCAGGCGGCATCCCGCTGGAGTTCCCGGTCCACCCGATCCAGGAGACCGGCAAGCGGCCGACCGCGGGGCTCGACCGCAACCTCGCGTACCTCGGGCTCGTCGAGATTCTCTACGGGTATCCGCTCGACGGCGTGGTGCTGACGATCGGCTGCGACAAGACCGTGCCGGCCTGCCTGATGGCCGCGGCCACGGTGAACATCCCGGCGATCGCGCTGTCCGTTGGCCCGATGCTGAACGGCTGGGACCAGGGCCGGCGCGTCGGCTCCGGAACCGTCATCTGGAAGGCGCGCGAGCTGCTGGCCACCGGTCGGATCGATCGCCACGAGTTCGCCCGCCTCGTGACGGCAGGCACGCCCTCGGCGGGCTACTGCAACACGATGGGCACCGCGACGACGATGAACTCGCTCACCGAGGCCCTCGGGATGTCATTGCCCGGGTCGGCGGCAATTCCCGCGCCGCACCGCGACCGGCTCGAGTGCGCCTACGCCACCGGGCGGCAGATCGTCGAGATGGTGCTCGCCGACCGCAAGCCGTCCGACATCCTCACGCGCGCGGCATTCCTGAACGCCATCCGCGTCAACACGGCGATCGGCGGCTCGACCAACGCGCCGATCCATTTGAACGCGCTCGCCCGGCACATCGGTGTCGAGCTCTCGGTCGACGACTGGCAGACCTACGGTTTCGACGTTCCGCTGATCGTGAACCTCATGCCTGCCGGCGAGTACCTCGGTGAGGACTACTTCCGCGCCGGCGGCGTGCCGGCGGTCGTCGGCGAACTGCTTCGCCACGGGCTGATCGAGCCACGCGCGCTGACCGCCAACGGCCGCACGATCGGCGAGAATTGCGCCGAAGCCCGCAGCGCGGACGAGCAGGTCATCGCGCCGTTCGAGCGGCCGCTGCGGACGGCGGCGGGCTTCCGGGTCCTGCATGGCAACCTGTTCGACTCGGCGATCCTCAAGACCAGCGTGATCTCGGCGGAATTCCGCCAGCGCTTCCTGTCGAATCCCGCGGATCCCGATGCCTTCGAGGGCCGAGCGGTCGTCTTCGACGGACCCGAGGACTATCACCGGCGGATCGACGATCCGTCGCTCGGGATCGACGACCGCACCCTGCTCTTCATCCGGGGCGCCGGCCCGATCGGCTATCCGGGCGCCGCCGAGGTCGTGAACATGCAGCCGCCGGCGGCTCTGATCGCCGCCGGTGTCCACGAGTTGCCCTGCATCGGTGACGGGCGCCAATCCGGCACGTCCGGCTCGCCTTCCATCCTGAACGCATCTCCCGAGGCCGCGGTCGGCGGCGGGCTGGCACTGCTGCGGACCGACGACCGCGTTCGCATCGACATCGGCAAGGGCGAGGTCAACCTGCTGGTGACGGAGGAGGAACTCGACCGGCGGCGTCGCGAGCTCCAGGCGGCAGGTGGCTATCCGGTGCCGCCGCACCAGACGCCGTGGCAGGAGATCCAGCGCGCGACCGTCGGTCAGCTCGACGGTGGCGCGGTCCTCGAGCCTGCCGTGAAGTACCAGCGAATTGCGCAAACCAAGGGGCTACCGCGACACAGCCATTGACGCCGGCCATCGGTCGCGTGCCGTCGCTTCGCGCCGCGCTCGCGCCCCTCGAGCCGGTCGAAATGCGCCGCCAATGCCCGTACCACCGGACGCGGATCGCGTCCGGGCCATCCTGTGACCTCGAGGAGCGCAGTCCGTGGGAAATGAATCGTCCTTTGCCGACGTGCCGAGTGCCTTCGGCGACATCTCGCAGCTCGGACCGGTCGAGACCGGTCCGGCACCGCGAACGAAGTTCGGCCGCTGGGCGCGGGTCCGCCAAGTCGACCTGTCGAAGCTCCCGCCGGTCCAGACCTGGGAGTGCCTGAGAACCCGCGAGCCGATCACGGTCGACGGCCGCCTCGACGAGGCGGTTTGGCAGCGTGCGCGCTGGTCTGCGCCCTTTGGGCTGATCCACGACGGCAGCCGCGCGCCGCTCGAGACGCGGGTGGCGTTCCTGTGGGATGACCACCACCTCTATGCCGCTTACAAGGTCGAGGATCCCGATATCCGGGCCAGCATGACCGGGTTCAACGATCACGTGTACTTCAACGACGAGGACGTCGAGCTCTTCTTTGCCGGCGACGGTTACTACTACGAGCTCGGCCTCAATGCGCTGAACACGAGCTACCAGATCCGCTGGACCTGGGTCGAACGCCTGGTGCGCGAGCAGCGCTTCGCGGAGCTGGAGGAGCTGTTCAAGGCGCCGGACTACCTGTACTACGTCGCGCGCGAGGGTGAGCCGATCGGTCGACACGCCGACCTCAATTACCGGCTGCCCGGATGCCGTCACGCAGTTCATATCGACGGATCCATCAACTGCCCCGAGGTGAAGGACCGCGGCTGGACCGTCGAGATCGCCCTACCCTGGGCAGGGCTCGCCGAGATCGCCGGAGGCCGGATCGTGCCACCTCGACCGGGCGACTCGTTCCGCATGACCGCGTACCGCTGCCATCACGACCGCGCGAGCAGGACGGCCAAGGGATGGACGTGGACCGTCATGGGCAACGACAACATCCACATCCCCGAGCGCTGGAACCAGGTGGTGTTCGTCGACAGGGAGGCCTGAGCTTCACCCGGCAACCGCTTCAGGCGCGCCCGTCAGCGGCCGGCCGGCCCGCGGCGCGCCGCTTCGAGCGTGGCGATGTCGATCTTGCGCATCGTCATCATCGCGTCGAATACCCGCTTCGCTGCCGCCCGGTCGGGGCCGCTCATCGCCTCGAGCAACGCCCGCGGCGTGATCTGCCACGACAGGCCCCAGCGGTCCTTGCACCAGCCGCAGGCGCTCTCGCTGCCGCCGTTGCCGACGATCGCGTCCCAGAAGCGGTCAGTCTCCGCCTGGTTGTCCGTGACCACCTGGAAAGAGAACGCCTCGGAGTGCTTGAACGCCGGCCCGCCGTTGATGCCGAGGCAGCGCACACCAACCACGGTGAATTCGACCGTGAGCACCTGGTCCTGCTGGCCGCCGGGAAAATCGCCGGGTGAGCGATGAACGCCGGTCACGGCGCTGTCCGGGAACGTCCTCGCGTAGAAGCGGGCCGCTTCCTCGGCCGCACCGTCGTACCAGAGACACACGATATTGCTGACCATGGCGGGGACCTCCAGTGCGCTCGTCCCGGAACGGGAGCTCGTGAGAGTACGACGAATGGCCGGATCGCGGATCGACGTCCGGTGCCAGGGAAGAAACGGGGATCTGGGCGAAGCGCTGCCGCTGCCAGGTTGCGGCCCGGGACGCGCGCGGGTCGTCAGGGACGCCGGATCAGGCGCGCAGCCGGGCCAGCTGCACGCGTGCTTCGAGTGCCGCCAGTGACTCGCCGTCGGCGACGCCGCGCAGCGCGCTGATCGCGCGATCGCGATAGATCTCGACGAGCAGCGAGGCGGCCGTGACACGCACCGCCGGATCAGCGTGATCGAGCTGCCGCGCGAGCGCGGCCGGGCCCTCGGGCTTGCGCAGCAGAAGCTCGCCCGCACACGCCAGGAATTCCTTGGCGTTGAGCGTTGCCTGTTCGCGGTCCCCGCACGCGAGCGACTGGCCGTGCGCGACCACGGCGTCGGCAAACCGGATCGCGATCGCATTGCACTTGCCGGCTGCGACCGGCCAGGTCCCGGTCGCGACGCTCGATTCCGCGCCATCGTCCGAGGATGACGGGCGGTTCGATGGCGATTTGCTGCGCCGTGGCGGTCGCACTGCGGGTCACCCCTGACCGATTGCACCAGTCCGCTGCGAAATCCGCGGCGTGGTGGCATCAACCTTTGCGTTATGGCACGTCGACTCGCGCCCGCTGGCGCGATGGCGGCAGTGTTCGTGAAACGGTGGACAACGGTCAATGACTTCGATTGCCCGTCCGCGGGGAAATGCGAGATTCGTCACCTCGGGTCGTGGCGCCGCGATGAACGCGGTCTTAAGTCTGCGATTCCCCCTCGGAGCTTCGGTGGAATGCGCGCCTGGAGCCCCCAGCGTTGGACTAATTATGCGGGGTTTCCGTCCGCTGGTCTGACATCCGCCGCTCGCGCTGGCGGCCGGGACCGGTCACGGTGCGCCGCACGGCGCCTCCGGGATCCGCGCCAACGAGTCGATGAAGCCTCGCACGCGCGCCAATAGCCAGCCGTCCGCGGTTGGTGCACGGACTGTCAGCTGCGACGGCGCGCAGCGAGGAGCAGCGTGTCGATGTCGTTCAGGATGACTTCGGGCTGGATGAAGGCGAGGGTGTAGATCTCCCGCACCGTGCCCTCGTCGTCGATCAGGTAGAGCTTCAGCATGTGATGCCGTGTGCGCTGCGGTACGCCGTGCGCGTCGGTCTCGACGCTGACGTCCTGGCCGAAGTCCTCGAGCACCGGCAAGAGGGACGCGACCGACGAGGCCGTCAGGAAGCGCCACTCGAGCCGCGGGTCGCGCGACAGCGGCCCCGCGTAGCCGCGTAGCACGGCCGGGCTGTCGTGGGCGGGATCGAGGCTGATGCTCACGAAGCGCACGTCCGGGCTGCCCGCAGGTCGCGCGAGCAGCCTGCCACGCAGCAGGTTCAGCGTGCCGAAGGCGAATGGGCAGCCGAGCGCGTCGGGGCACTCGGTGTAGAAGAACGTCAGCAGCGTGACCTTGCCGTGGGTCAGCGCCGCAAGCCGTCGCCGCGTGCCGCGATCGTCGAGCAGCGTCGCGTCGCCGACGCGCTGGATGCGCTGCAGCTCGTAGCTGCCGGCCGGCGGCGGCGTGAACTCCGTGCGCGGCGCGAGTGCCGCCGCCGGGTCGGTGGCCGCGGCGGCAGCTGTTGCGAGAAGCGCGGCGCCGACGGCGGCGAGCAGCCGGCGCACGGACGTCGCGTCAGCCGCCTGCGGCGAGCGCTGCGACCTGCGCGCCGGGCAGCGCGCTGAACTTCATGTGGTGCGGCCTGCCGAGCCGCTCCTTGGTGAAGTCGATCTCGAAGGCGGGCGTGAGCGCATGGCCGTCCCAGCGGTACGCCTTCAGGAACTGCTGGTTGTCGGCGCCGCCCTTGTCCCAGCGCGACAGCAGGCTCGAGGTGATGTAGAGCCGCTTGCCGTCCCAGCTCTGCGACAGCATGTTCACCTGGCTGCCCGTGTGCAGCTGGTAGGTCTCCTTCGGGTGCTCGGGATCCGACAGGTCGAAATAGTGCGTCGTGCCGTCCATGAACGTGTTGACCCAGAGGCCCTTGGCGTCGGCCGTGATGGAGATGTCGACCGGCAGCGGGATCTTGGCCGGATCGCCGATGTTCGCCACCTCGCGCGCCTGCCAGTGGCCCGCGGCGTCCTGGCGCACGAGCCACAGCTTCGAGGTGAGCGCGGTGGCGGTGATCGCCCAGTTCTGGCCGGGCGCGAGCGCCCAGCGCAGCTCGAGCGGCGAGCCCGGCACGCTCAGGATCTGCTCGGGCTGGAAGCTCTTCAGGTTCCAGCGCACCAGCGTACCGCCGAAGTGCTTCATCGCCTCCGGGTCCTTGACCACCTCGCCGAGCGGACGCATGTAGTTGTTCCAGCCCGCGAAGCTCGAGGTCAGCAGCACGTTCTTGGCAGGATTGATCGCGATGTCGTAGCCGTAGCCGTCGCCCTTCACGCCGCCGATGGTGGTCGTCGGCAGGTCGTACTTCGCGACGAACTCTCCCTTGTTGTTGTAGACCGCGAGCCCGCTGACGCCGCCGTGGTCCTTCGAGTTCGAGAGCGCACCAATCACCACGCGGCCGGGCAGCGCATAGAAGGTGTGCGGGCCGACATAGCCGCTCTTCGCGGTCAGGTCCGCAATCGTGCGCACGAGCTTCGGATGCGCCGGATCCTTGCCGACGTCGAACACGTAGATCTTGCTGTCGTCGAGGCCACCGGCCCAGAGGTAGCGGCGATCGTCCGTGAATCCCATGTGGTGGGCCTCGCCGCGGCCGCCCACCGAGACCGAGTGAATGACCTTGCCGTAGCGCGGCGAGGCCGGATTCACGTCGACGGTGACGAGTTTGTCCGAGCCGTCGCCGAGGCCCTCGACGCCGAGCGTCCAGACGTGGACGACGTCTTCCTGTCCCTTGATGAGCCGCGACAGGTAGGGCGAGTTGCAGGTCTCGTCCGCATCCGCGGCAACGGCCGTGAGTGCTCCGGCGACGAGGGTCGCGAGGACCAGTAGGTGGCGCGTGTTCATGGGGGTCTCCTGAGATCGGCCGGATCCGGGCCTAGCCAGGGAAGGGGCGGTGGCGAGTCGTTCGTTCCGCTCAGTTTCGCGATGCACGAGCGGGGGTACGGTACACCCGGCGCGACGCCACGTTATGAAATATTGGTTCTGGCGGTATCGCGAAGACTTCTACCGCGGCCCGGGGCGATCGCGTCGCAGCATCGCGCGGTGGCGTGTGGCCGCCGCTCCTTCTGCCGGGCGGGTGGGGGCGGGTTCGAAGCCTCGCGCGCGTCGCGGTGGAGGCGCGCTCAGGTCCCGAGCGTGTGCGCCGCGATCAGCGCGCGCGCCGCCTTGGCCGCGGTCTCGGCCGGGCTGTGATCGCCACCGAGCGTGAGTCGCGTCAGGTAGCTGCCTTCCCACAGCAGCATCAGCGAATCGCCGAGCGTGTCAGGGTCGCGGGCGCCCGTGCCCTTGGCGAGCTCGCGGAAGCGACGGCGCAATTCCGCCTTGAAGCCCTCGACGACCGTGCGCGCCGGGTGGCCAGGTTCCGGAATCTCGACCGCGGCATTGGCGAGCGCGCATCCCCGCGAGTCGGCGTTGCAGGTCCGCCGCAGCTGCGCATCAAACAGCGACTCGATCTGCGCGCGCGCGTTGCCCGCGTGCGCTGCCACCGTCGAATCCCACCAGGTCCAGGCCTCGCGCTCCTGGCCGCGCAGGTATTCGGCGATCAGCTCGTCCTTTGAGCCGAAGCAGCGATAGAAGCTCATCTTGTTCGTGCCGGCTTCGCAGGCAATGGTGTCGACGCCCACGGCCCGGATGCCGCGGCGATAGAAGAGGTCCCGAGCGGTCTGCATGATCCGGTCGTGGACCCGCAGCTTCGGTGCCGGCGAAATAACCTCTTTGCGAACAACCATGTACGTCGCCCTCGGCGGATGACAGCAAATCGCCGCTTGACACGTTACTGACCGGTCAGTAACTTCCGTCTCCAGTTGTGACTGACCGGTAACACCTGCTGCATAGCTTCCGGGTGTTACCGAAGCAAGTCAAGTCGCGCAAACCCCGACCGGGTGCGGCGCGGCGGACTCCAGCTCGGCCGGTCACAACGCCAGTTCAGTCCAGTCGGGAACGTCGGGGAGATGTCCATGTTGTTCAAGAGTCCCGTGTCGCTTCGTGTTGCGGCCCCGGTGGGCGTGGCCCTGGTTGGGCTCGCCGTCGTGCTCTTCATCGGCGGGGTCGGCCGCTCCGGCGCGAAGCCGGTGGCGGAGTCTGGGGCGCCGCTCGCCGAGGTGACGGTGGCGAGCGTGATCCACCGGCCGCTGCGCGAATGGCAGGAGTTCAGCGGACGCCTGCAGGCGGTCAACACCGTCGAGGTCCGCCCGCGGGTGAGCGGCTACGTGGACCGCGTCGCATTCCAGGATGGCGCGCGCGTCCGCAAGGGCCAGCTGCTGTTCCAGATCGATCCGCGGCCTTTCCAGGCCGAGGTTGACCGGCTCGTCGCGGAGCGCAGCCGCAGCGTCTCAGACCTCGAGCTCGCCCGCGCCAATCGCGCCCGTGCCGAGCGCCTGATCGGCGCCCACGCGATCTCACGCGAGGAATACGAGCGGCTCGGCGCGGCCGAGAGCTCGGCGCAGGGGGCGCTGCACTCGATCGACGCCTCGCTCGAATCCGCGCGGCTCAACCGGGAATTCACCGAGGTGCGTGCCCCGATCGACGGGCACGTGTCGCGGGCGATCGTCACGGCCGGCAACCTCGTCACCAGCGCGAGCCTGCTGACCACGCTCGTCTCCGACGACCCGGTGTACGTGTACTTCGACGCCGACGAGCAGTCCTACCTGCGCTACGCGCGGGCGAAGCGCGCGCAAACAGGTGCCAGCGGCGAGGCGTCGAACGTCTATATCGGTCTCGCCGACGAGACCGGCTATCCGCACGCGGCGGCGCTCGACTTCATCGACAACCAGGTCAACCCGGCTACCGGCACGATCCGGGCGCGGGCGGCGCTCGCCAATCCCGACGGCCGCTACACGCCGGGGCTCTTCGCCCGCGTGCGACTGGTCGGCGGCGAGGCGCGCGACAGCGTGCTGGTCGAGGATCGCGCGGTCGGCACGGACCTGTCCAAGAAGTTCGTGCTCACGCTCGCCGCCGGCAACCGCGTCGAGTACCGCCTGGTCGAGCTCGGCCCCGAGATGAACGGGCTGCGGGTGGTCGAGAAGGGTCTCGCGCCCGGTGACGTCGTCGTCGTCAACGGGTTGCAGCACGTCCGGCCCGGCCAGAGCGTCGCCCCCATCCGCGCCGAAATGGGCGCGCAGACCTCCGGCCTCGCGCAGGTTGAGGCGGGCCCGCTGTCGGGCAGCGCCGTGTCACGGCTCAACCCGCCGACCCGCCACGTGCCGGGCGCCGGCTGAGCCACGGGCCCCGAGCCAGGAAGCCTCCATGAAGCTGTCGCAATTCTTCATCAGCCGCCCGATCTTCGCCGGCGTACTGTCGGCGCTGATCTTCCTCGCCGGGCTGATCGCGCTGCCGCTGCTGCCGGTCAGCGAATACCCCGAGGTCGTGCCGCCGACGGTGGTGGTGCGAGCGAGTTATCCCGGCGCTAACCCGCAGGTCATCGGCGAGACCGTCGCGAGCCCGCTCGAGCAGTCGATCAACGGCGTCGAGGGGATGCTGTACCAGTCCTCGCAGGCGACCGCCGACGGCGTGATGACGCTGACGGTCACGTTCGCGCTCGGCACCGACATCGACAAGGCGCAGGTCCAGGTCCAGAACCGCGTCGCCCAGACGCTGCCGAAGCTTCCCGAAGTCGTGCAGCGACTCGGCGTCGTGACGAACAAGGCCTCGCCCGACCTGACGATGGTCGTGCACCTCGTCTCGCCCGACAGCCGCTACGACACGCTGTACCTGTCGAACTACGCGCTGCTACGCGTCAAGGACGAGCTGGCGCGCGTCGAGGGTGTCGGTGACGTACAGGTGTTCGGCGCAGGCCAGTTCTCGATGCGCGTCTGGCTGGATCCCGAGAGGATCGCGAGCCGCGAGCTGACCGCCCAGGACGTGATCCGCGCGATCCGCGAGCAGAACATCCAGGTCGCGGCCGGGCAGCTCGGCGCGCCGCCGGTCTCGAGCGCGGCGAACTTCCAGCTCGCGGTCAACGCCAAGGGGCGGCTGACCACCGAGGAGGATTTCCGCAGCATCATCATCAAGACCGGCGCCGAGGGCCAGGTCACGCGGCTGCGCGACGTCGCGCGCGTCGAGCTCGGCTCCGAGAGCTACGCGCTGCGCTCGCTGCTCGACAACCGCTCGGCGGCCGCGATCCCGATCTTCCAGCGCCCGGGCAGCAATGCGATTGCGATCTCGGAGCACGTGCGCGCCAAGATGGCCGAGCTCAAGCGCGACTTCCCGGAGGGGGTCGACTACCAGATCGTCTATGACCCGACCGTGTTCGTACGCGGCTCCATCGAGGCCGTCGTGCACACGCTGCTCGAGGCGCTGCTGCTGGTCGTGATCGTGGTGATCGTGTTCCTGCAGACCTGGCGCGCCTCGGTGATCCCGCTGATCGCGGTGCCGGTCTCGCTGGTCGGGACCTTCGCCGTGATGCACGTGTTCGGCTTCTCGCTGAACGCGCTGTCGCTGTTCGGCCTCGTGCTCGCGATCGGCATCGTCGTCGACGACGCGATCGTGGTGGTGGAGAACGTCGAGCGCAACATCGGCAACGGCCTGAAGCCGGTCGAGGCCACCCGTCAGGCGATGCGCGAGGTGACCGGCCCGATCGTCGCGACGGCGCTCGTGCTGTGCGCGGTGTTCGTGCCGACCGCGTTTATCAGCGGCCTGACCGGGCAGTTCTACAAGCAGTTCGCGCTGACCATCGCGATCAGCACGGTGATCTCTGCCTTCAACTCGCTGACGCTGTCGCCGGCGCTCGCCGCGCTGCTGCTGCGCGAGCACGGTGCCGAGCCCGACCGGCTGACCCGCGCCATGAACCGGCTGCTCGGCGGGTTCTTCGGGCCGTTCAACCGCCTGTTCGGCCGCTTCTCCGGCCGCTACGTCGGCGTCGTCAGCCGGGTCGTGCGCGCCGGCGGCATCGTGCTGTTCGTCTATGGCGGCCTGATCGCGCTGACCTACGCGGGCTTTGCGCACGCGCCGACGGGCTTCGTCCCCTCGCAGGACAAACAGTACCTGGTCGGCTTCGCCCAGCTGCCGGACGCCGCGACGCTCGACCGGACCGAATCGGTGATCCGCCGCATGGACGAGATCGCGCTCAAGCAGCCCGGCGTCGAGCACGCGGTGGCATTCCCGGGTCTCAGCATCAACGGCTTCACCAACAGCCCGAACTCCGGGATCGTGTTCGTGACGCTGAAGCCGTTCGCCGAGCGCCGTGGCGCGGCGCTGTCGGCCGGCGCGATCGCGATGTCGCTGAACCAGCAGTACGGGCGCATCCAGGACGCCTACATCGCCATGTTCCCGCCGCCGCCGGTGATGGGACTCGGCACGATCGGAGGCTTCCGACTGCAGGTCGAGGACCGCGGCGGCCTCGGCTTCGAGGAGCTCTACCGGCAGACGCAGAACCTGATCGCCAAGGGTCGCCAGGATCCCGTGCTCGCCGGCCTCTTCTCAAGCTACCAGGTGAACGTGCCGCAGGTCGCCGCCGACGTCGACCGCGAGAAGGCCAAATCGCAGGGCGTCTCGGTGCAGGACCTGTTCGACACCATGCAGGTGTACCTGGGGTCGCTGTACGTCAACGACTTCAACGCCTTCGGCCGCACCTACTCGGTGACCGCCCAGGCGGAGCCCGCGTTCCGGCTGGACGCCAAAGACATCGTTCGCCTCAAGACCCGCAACGCCGCCGGCGACATGATCCCGCTCGGGTCATTCGTCAGCGTGCGGCCGTCGTCGGGCCCGGACCGCGTGATGCACTACAACTCGTATGCCACCGCCGAGATCAACGGCGGCCCGGCAGCGGGCTTCAGCTCGGGCCAGGCGCAGGCCGCGATGGAACGGCTCGCCCAGCGTGAACTGCCGAACGGCATGAGCTACGAATGGACCGAGCTCACTTACCAGCAGATCATCGCCGGCAACACCGCGGCTTGGATCTTCCCGCTGGTCGTGCTGCTCGTGTTCCTGGTGCTCGCCGCGCAGTACGAGAGCTTGTCGCTGCCGCTCGCGATCATCCCGATCATGCCGATGGTGCTGCTGTCGGCAATCACCGGCGTGCTGCTGACGCACGGCGACAACAACATCTTCACCCAGATCGGCCTGATCGTGCTGGTCGGGCTCGCGAGCAAGAACGCGATCCTGATCGTCGAGTTCGCGCGCGACCGCGAGCTGCAGGGAGCCTCGCCGCTCGAGGCGGTGCTGGACGCCGCTCGGCTGCGGCTGCGGCCCATCCTGATGACCTCGCTCGCGTTCATCCTCGGCGTCGTGCCGCTCGTGACCTCGAGCGGCGCGGGCGCCGAGATGCGCCACGCAATGGGCATCGCGGTCTTCTCCGGAATGATCGGCGTGACGCTGTTCGGGCTGCTGCTGACCCCGGTGTTCTACCTCGGCGTGCGCAGGGTCGTCGAACGCCTGCGCTCGCGTCGGCCACTGCTGGATAGCGGCACGCCGCTGCTGCCGCCCGCAGCGCCCGGTGGAGAACCCGGATGAGCGCGGCGACGGCGACGACGACGGCATCGGGACGGGATTGGTCAGAGGTGCGCAAGATGGACGTGAAGCGATGGCTGGCCGTCGGATCGATCGTGCTGCTGGCAGCCGGCTGCGCGGTCGGGCCTGACTACCGGCCGCCGGCGCCGCCCGCGGTGACGGTAAAGAATGCTACGGCGCCGATGGTCGCGACGCGCGATCCGACCGGGGCCTGGTGGCAGGAGTTCGGCGACGCCGAGCTCGACCAGCTGGTGCGGCGGGCGCTGGCCGCGAACTTCGACATCCGCGGTGCGCTCGACCGGGTACTCGCGGCGCGCGCGGTCTTCGTCGAGCAGCGGCTCGACTACGCGCCGCACGTGCAGCTCGACGGCGCCTACGCCCGCAGCCAGGAGCAGGTGCCGGGGTTCGGACCGGCGCGCGTCGATGCCCGCAGCGCCTCGCTCGGCTTCGACGCCGCCTGGGAGATCGATCTCTTCGGCCGCACCCGCCGCGCGGTCCAGGCGGCGAGGGCGGACCTCGGTGCCGAGGAGGCGGGCCTGCGCGACGTCGAGGTCACCGTCGCCGCCGAGGTGGCACGCAATTACTTCGAGCTGCGGGGCGTGCAGCGCCGGCTCGGGGTCGCACGCGACAACCTGCGCAGCGAGCAGCAGTCCCTCGACCTCACGCAGTTGCGCGAGGAGGCCGGACGCGGCTCGGCGCTCGACGTGGAGCGCAGCCGCGCCCGCCTGAAGGCAACCGAGGCGACGCTGCCGGTCCTGGAGGCCACCGAGAAGCAGCTCGGTTACCGGCTGGCGGTCCTGCTCGGGCTGGCGCCCGGCTCGCTCGACCCCGAACTCGCGGCTGTCCCTGTGGCGACGCACGTCACGGAGCTGCCGATCGGCGACCCGACTTCGCTGCTGCGCCAGCGCCCGGACGTGCGCGCGGCCGAGCGCCAGCTCGCGGCCGCGACAGCGCGCGTCGGGGTCGCGACCGCCGATCTCTTCCCGCGCGTCAGCGTCTCGGGTTTCGTCGGCTTCCTCTCGGGTGACGTGGGCCACCTGTTCGGGACGACGGCGGGCAACGACGCCCGGGCCTGGTCGGCGACCCCCTCGATCCGCTGGGCTGCCTTCGACCTGGGCTCGGTCGCGGCGCGGCTGCGGGCGAGCAAGGCCGAGGCGGACGCCGCGGCCGCGCGCTACGAGCGCACCGTGCTGGCGGCGCTCGAGGACACTGAGAACAGCTTCGTCGCGCTCGGCAAGCGGCAGCTGCAGCTGCGCAGCCTCGGTGAGCAGGCCGCCGCCTCGCGGCACGCGGCGGAACTCGCCGACCTGCAGTTCCGGGAGGGCAGTGCGGATTTCCTCGTCCTGCTCGACGCGCAGCGCACCCAGCTCGAGGCCGAGGACGCCCTGGCGCAGTCCGAGGCGGCCGTCAACGTCGCAGCGGTCGCCGTCTACAAAGCGCTCGGCGGGCTCGGCCAGCCCGCCGCCGGCCGGGTGCCGTCATCGCCGGCGGCGGCGGCGTCCATTGCCGCGGCAGTGCCGGCGGAAGACCTTGGAGCGACGCCATGACCGCGACGCCGACGGGGTTGCCGGCCCGGCGCGCGCGGCTCGCCCGTTGGGTGCTCGCGCTCACCATGGGGTTCGGCACGCTGGCAGCGCGCGCAGCGACTGATCCGGCGATACCGGAGCCGCAGCAGGTGATGGTCGAGGTGTCGCAGCGCCTGTTCGCGGCGCTTGATGCGCACCGCGCGGACATCCGCCGGGATCCGCAGGCCGTGCTGCCGCTGGTCGACGAGATTGTGCTGCCGCACTTTGACGTCGACTATGCGACGCAGCTCATCCTCGCGCAGCACTGGCGCGCGGCCACCGCCGAGCAGCGGCTGCATTTCGTCGACGCGTTCTACCACGCACTGCTGCGCACCTATGGCGGGGCGCTCGCCGACGCAACGGCGGACCGCCTGCGCATCCTGCCGTTCCGCGGCGATCCGGACGCGCCGCAGGTCACGGTGCGGACCGAGGTGACGCGCCAGAGCGGCGCCGTGGTGCCGGTCGAGTACCGCCTGCATCGGACCGCCGGGGGCTGGAAGGCCTTCGACGTCGTGATCGAAGGCATCTCGTATGTCCGCAACTATCGCACCGACCTCGACGCAGAGATATCCGCGCGGGGGCTCGACGCGGTGATCCGGCGGATCGAGGCGCAGGGCGTCTCGGTGCCCCGCACCGAGCCTCGGGGACCCTGATGGCGCGGCCGCTGCCCCTTGCGCTGGGTCACGAGGCGAGCCGGTTGCCGCCGCGTCGCGCACGACTCGCGCCGGCCCTCGCCGAGTGCGAGGCGGACGGCAGCGACGGCGCCCCGGACCCAGGCTCTTTCCTCGGCGAAGCTCGGCCGCTGCTGCGCGTCGTCGCGGCGCTGTCGGCGATCGCGCTGGCGGGGTTCGCGGCGTTCCTCGGCGTGATCCTCGCGCTGCTGGGCTCGCCGTGACAGCGGCCACGCCATCGGGCGGCGCCGCGCGGCTCTGGCGCGTGGTGTCAATGGTCGCGCTCGCGACCTGCCTCGCCGCTTGCAGCGCGCTGCCGCGGCGTCCGGCGCCGGATTACTGGTACGCGACCGCAGTTCCCGCCGGGTTCCCCGACGCGGTACGCGCCACTGACCGGCCGGAGACGCCCGAGGAGCGCGCACCGGAGGTCGTCCGGCGGATCGTCGAGGCCGCACAGGGCGGGCCGGTGAACGTGCTTGCGCTTTCGGGCGGCGGCGCCGGCGCTGCCTTCGGCGCCGGTGCGCTGGTCGGCTGGAGCCGTCGCGGTACGCGGCCGGATTTCCAGATCGTCACGGGCGTCAGCGCCGGCGCGCTGATCGCGCCGTTCGCTTTCCTCGGCCCGGACGGGGACGCCGCGCTGAGCGAGGCGTTCTCGGGCGGTCCGACGGCGCACCTGCTGCAGCGACGCTGGGCCTTCGCCTGGCTCAACTCCAGCCTCTATCGCGGTGAGCCGCTGGTGGCCTTCGTCGATCGTTACGTGACCGACGAACTGCTGGCCGCGGTCGCGCGCAAGGCGGCCTCCGGCGCAGTTCTGCTCGTCGCCACCACGAACCTCGACACCCAGCGGCCCGTGATCTGGAACCTGGGTGTCATCGCCGCGATCGGCGGTGAGCGTGGCCGGCGGCTCTTCCGGGACATCATCGTCGCCTCGGCCAGTATCCCCGGCGTCTTCCCGCCGGTCGTGATCCCGGTCGAGGAATCGGGCGCGCAGTTCGACGAGCTACACGTGGACGGCGGCACCACCGCGCCGCTGTTCATCGCGCCGGAGATCGTCAATGTGCTGCCGGAGCGGCTCGCGCAGCTGCGCGGCGCGAACGTCTACGTGATCGTCAACGGCCAGCTGGGCGTGCCGGCAGAGACGACGCCCAGCGGGACGATCCCGGTGGTGAAGCGAAGCGTCTCGGCGGCCCTGCAGACGAGCTCGCGCCTCGCGATCGAGGTCGCCTCCGCGGTCTCGCACCAGAACGGCATGGCCTTCCGGCTCACCGCGATCCCGACCGGCTTTCCGTACCACGGGCCGCTGGACGCGAGCGCGGCGTCGATGCAGTCGCTGTTCGAGTTCGGCGCGAGCTGCGCTGCGGACGATGCGCTGTGGGGAAGTCCGCTCGAGGTGCTGCAGGCCGCCGATGCGGACCCGAAGCGATATGCCGACGCCGCCGGACGCTGTCCGGTCGGGCCGCTGAGCGTCGTCGCGACGGCCGGCGAGGCGGCTGCGGGTAGCCCCTAGGCCGAGATGGCGCGGGCGCGTAACCGCGCTGCCGCGCGTGGTGGATTCCGGGTTATGAAGGAGTGAGCTCGTGATAAATGCGATTGAACGAGCGGCGGGCTTGCGCCGCGAGCGCGCACGGTCCTCGCCCCGGTGGGCCGGGAACGGATTCCGCAACGTGCAGCCGGTCCTGCCGGGATTGCGGGTGGCGGGTTCGCCGCTGCCGACCGTGAGCGAGTTCCTGTTCCGCCGCGGACGGCGGATTCCGGAGGCCGCGCTGCCGTCCGTCGATCCGCGTGAGGGCTGGCGGCGTGCGCCGGACGATGGTCTGCGCGCGACGTGGCTCGGCCACTCGACCGTCCTCGTCGAGATCGACGGTGCGCGGCTGCTGACCGACCCGGTCTGGGGACCGCGCGCGTCGCCGAGCCGCTTCATCGGGCCGAAGCGGTTTCAGCCAGTGCCGGTGCCGCTGTCGGGGCTGCCATCGCTCGACGCGGTCGTGATCTCGCACGACCACTACGACCATCTTGACTACCCGACCATCCGCGCGCTGCGGCAATCGGCGGTACCGTTCGTCACGGCCCTCGGAGTCGGTGCGCACTTGGAGCGCTGGGGCATCGAGCCTGGGCGCATCACCGAGCTCGACTGGTGGGAGACCCATCGCGTGCCGGGCACCGATGTTCACGTGACTGCGGCACCGGCCCAGCACTTCTCCGGTCGCTCGCTCCACGACCGAAACGCGACCCTGTGGGCATCGATGCTCTTTCGCGGACCGCGTCATGCGGCGTTCTTCAGCGGCGACACCGGTTTGACGCACGAATACGCGGTGATTCGCGAACGGCTCGGGCCCTTCGATCTCGTGATGCTCGAGATCGGTGCCTACCACCCGGCCTGGGGCGACATCCATCTCGGTCCTGACCACGCCCTCGAGGCGCACGCGCTCCTCGGCGGCGGAACCCTGCTGCCGGTGCACTGGGGCACCTTCTCATTGGCGTTGCACGACTGGGACCAGCCGGTCGAACGGTTGGTCGAGCAGGCCGGTCGGCGAAACGCGCCGTTGTTGCTGCCGCGGCTCGGCGAGCCGATGGAGCCAGGTCGCGAGATGGTGCCGGCGCCGTGGTGGCGCGACGTGCGGCGGTCGACCGAGGCGGTCGAGCGGGAATCCGCCGAGCCGGAGCCGGGTGTCGAACTGCTCGGCGCTCCGGTGGACTGACGCGGCGGGTCGGCGAGGAGACACGGATGGGAACGCGACCGCGGGTGCCCGGACGGCGCGCGAAGGCGACCACAGCGACGATCGCCGCGCTCGCGGTGCTGGCCGGCGCGTACGCTCCCGCGGCACCGGCCGCGGGCGATCCACGGGATCCGCGGTCGGGGCTCGCACCCGATGCGACGCTTCGCCTCCAGGAAGGGCGCCTGTCGACGGCCGTGGACTACATGTGGGGACGGGGACTCCTGAGCTTCCGGGCCGGCCAGCACAACTTCAGCGTCGCGGGCGCGCCGATGGTCGCCGCGAGCGTCCTCAGCGTCACTGCGACCGGCAAGGTCTTCAACCTTTCCCGGCTCGCCGACTTCCCGGGGCGTTACCAGCGCATCGAGGCCGTGTCGTCGGCCGGTGACGGGCCTGACGTCGTCGTGATGCAGAACGAGCACGGGGTCGTCCTCCAGCTCCGGCTGCGCGCCGGCGGCACGACCGGGACTCCGGGGAGCGGCGGCGTGACCATCCGGCTGAACGACTAATCGGGCCGCACGCGACGCGCCGCCGCACTCATCGCCCGGGCGGGTCGGCGAGACGGCGATTCTTGCGGGTTGGGCAGATCGTGCTGCCCGTGTAACACTCGTCGCGCATGCTGTCGCGGAGGGGCCGAGACGCCCGTATCCGTGGCGCGCCCGTGCGGGCCCGGGGCGGTGCCGGTCCGGTCGTCATCGAATGCCGCGAGCGCGCGGCAGGAGCAGGGTGTTGGGGATCCACTGGGCGAGGCAGGGGCTTGCGTGCCGACCGCAGCGGCGCGTCTCGTGACGCCCGAGGCCCGCCTGACCGCGATCAAGGTCGTGCACACGATCGCGTGGGCTTTCTTCGCCGGCTGCATCGTTCTGATCCCGATGGCGACGGCCGCGCGGCGGCTCGAGACCGCGGCGATGCTGATTGCCGTGGTCTTCGTCGAGGTACTGATCCTGCTGGCGTTCCGTTGGAACTGCCCGCTGACGCTGCTGGCCGGACGCTACACCGCGGATCGCCGGGATAACTTCGACATCTACCTGCCGAACTGGCTCGCGCGTTACAACAAGCGCATCTTCGGCACGCTCTACGTGGCAGGGATCGTCGTGACCGCCTGGGCCTGGGCGGCGGGTCCCCGTTGATGCCGTCGCGAGATCTCGCGCACCGTCGCCGATACTCTATTAACTCGGTCGGCCCGGAGACCTGTAGCGCCTCGCGGCGCTGCGTGCCTCGGGGTTGCGATCACCTGTCCGACGTCCGCCAGGGCCGCGCCTTTGTCCAGTACGGGACGCGCGTGGTCGTGACGCGTTACGCGCCTGTGGCTTGAGCGTTCCGGCGGGCCGCCCCACCATTCCTTCACGCCGATCGCGCGGGCAGTCCGGGAGGCGTCGCTCGGTGAACGCACCGGTTCGTGGTCAGCTCGATCCGGTCCCGTCGACGGGCTGGGCATCTCGGCCCGGCGCGCCGTGCTCATCCTCCGCCTCGGCGATTTCGCGCTCGCCAACCTCGCGGTCCACGGGCTGCGTTCGCGCTGCTGCTCGAGAAATGCCCCCCGGTGGCTGCCATCGCGCTCGGTCAGAGCGTGCTGCGGGCGTTCAAGCCGCTGGTCGTCCGGTGGCAGGGGACGAACCATTCGATAGGCGCAAGCCTCGGGCTCGCGATCGGATCGGTTGCGCTCGGCTCGGAGCTCGAGTGGCTCGAGGCGGCGGACGGCGCCGCCTACGAGGCGAAGCGATCCGGCAGGGGCACGATGCGCCTCGCCGGTCAGGCGCCAGGGGATCCCAGTGGCCGCGGCTGAGCGAGGAGGGTGGAGGCAGGTCGCGCTGGCGCGCGCAGATCTCCCCGCGCCGCGTTACCGGCGGACGCTCAAGGGTCGCGGCGCCAGCGCGCGAGCAGCCGGAACGGGCGATCGCGATGCGATTCCTCCTCGTGCTGCGCGCGCAGCGGCTTCAGCAGGTCGCTACGGCTTACGATGCCGACGAGCCGGCGACTGTCGGGGTCGTCGATGACCGGCAGCCGTTCGAGACCTGCGGCGGCCAGGTGCTGGGCGACGGAGCGGCAGCTGGCGGACGGCAGCGCGTACGCCGCGGGCTCCCGCCCTGCCAGCAGCCGGGCCACGGGAGCCCCCACTGCCTCGCCCTCGGCGCCGACGATCAGCGACCGGTCGAGCATGCCGAGCAGTCGTCCCTCGGCGACCACCGGATAGGCCCGGTGCTGCTGGTTGCCGCCGAAGTACCTGTCGCGGACCGAGGCCACGCTGTCGTTCGCGTCCACGGTCACGGGGCGGACGGTCATGACCTCCTCGACGAAGTGGCGCTCGAGGGGATCCACGCCGTACTCGCGGAATACGTGGCGGCCCCGGCGGGCGATCTTCTCGGTCAGGATGGAGCGCGGCATCACGATGACCGTGAACCCGTAGGCCACCGCGCAACTCAGGATCGTCGGCAGGAAGGCGTTGACGTCCCGCGTCAGGCCGAAGGCGAACACGACCGCGGTCAGCGGGGCGCGCATCGTGCCGCCGAGGATGGCGGCCATGCAGACGAGCGCCCAGAGCTCCGGGCTCCCGCCGGGGAGCCAGTGACCGAGCGCGGTCCCGACCCCCGCGCCGATCATCAGCAGCGGTGCGAGCACGCCACCCGAGGTCCCCGAGCCCAGCGCGACGACCCAGACCAGGAACTTGACCACCAGCAAACCGAGCGCCATCGACAGCGCGAGATGGTTCGACAGCAGGTCGCCGATCACGTCGTAGCCAACGCCGAGCGCGCGCGGCTCGAGGACGCCGCCGGCGCCCACCACGAGACCGCCGAGCGCCGGCCACCACATCCAGTGGATCGGCGGGCGCGCGAAGAGGTCCTCGACGCGGTAGAGCGTGACCGTCATCAGGGCAGAGGCCGCGCCGCTCGCGAGGCCGGCGACGACGCAGGACAGCATGGCGATCGTGGTCGGCGGGGCGGTGACGAGCGGAAACAGCGGCTCCCCGCCCGCCCACAGGGGACGCAGGAAGCCCGCGACCGCGCAGCTCAGGGCGACCGGCAGCAGGCTGCGCGGCCGCAGCTCGAACAGCAGCAGCTCGACCGCGAGCAGGATCGCGGCGAGCGGCGTGCCGAATACCGCGGTCATGCCCGCGCAGGCGCCGGCCACGAGCAACGCCTTGCGCTCGACGGCCGACAGGTGGAAGGCCTGCGCGAGCAACGATGCCGCGGCGCCGCCGGTCATGATGATCGGGCCCTCGGCGCCGAACGGCCCGCCGCTGCCGATCACGATGCCGGACGACAGTGGTTTCAGGATCGCGACCCGGGCGGACATCCGGCTCTTGCCGAACAGGATCGCCTCGATGGCCTCCGGGATGCCGTGGCCGCGGATCTTCTCGCTGCCGAAGCGCGCCATCAGCCCGACGATGAGCCCGCCGAGGGCCGGGACCAGGATCACGCCGTAACCGAGCGCATGCTCCGCCGGCGAGCGGGCCGCCAGCGACAGCGTCCCGAAGAAGAACAGGTTCGTGAACAGTCGAATCGCGCCGAGCAACAGGCCGGCGCCGACGGTGCTGACGCCACCGATGACGATCGCGAAGGCCGACAGCCTCAGCAGGCGCGCATCGGGTGCGAAGTCCCGACCCTGCGCTTCGGCGGATTTAGCGGCCGACATGACGGATCCGGAAGACGCTGCGCAGCGATCGCAGCTCGTCGCGATGCAGTGCGGCGATCCGCGTGACGAGCCGCCGGCCACGCGGCGCGAGGTGTACCTCGACCCGCCGTGCATCGTCGGAACTGCGGCGCTTGGTCACGAGCCGCAGCGAGACGCAGCGCTTGACCAGTGCGGCGGTACCGTGCGGGCTCGCATGGAGCCGCGTCGCCAGTTCGCCGACCGAGGCCCAGTCGCGCGCCTTGAAGCCGCGCAGGTGCAGCAGCAGCAGGTACTGGGTCTGGGTGATGCCGGAGGCGCGGGTGGCCCGTTCGCTGAAGCGCTGGAAGCGCGCCAGCTGGAAGCGAAAGTCCGAGAGCGCGACGTAGTGGGCCTTCTTCAGCACTGGGATCCGCTTGATTACGTGGAACGTGCAAGTGTATATATCATGCCGTGATATATCTCAGGACCCCGTCAATCCGGAACCGCGCGACGCGGGCTGGCACTGTGGTCCAGGACCGCGATCGCGGATTCCGGGCGCAGCGCCCGGCGACGACTGGTCGCGCCAGCGGCTGCCGGGGCCCGGCCCGACGGTCCGAATAACGAGGGAGCGACACGCATGGCCTCTGTAAGCGGCGACGACTGGTTCCCGGCATTGGCGAAGTCCCGGACCGTGGCTGGCCCGGGCTACAACCGCTGGCTGGTGCCGCCCGCCGCGCTCGCGATCCACCTCTGCATCGGCATGGCCTACGGCTTCTCGGTGTTCTGGCTGCCGCTGTCGCGGGCGGTCGGCATCCGCGAGCCCATCGCCTGCCCGCAGACCATGACCTTCCTCGAGCAGATGGTGAGCACCGGCTGCGACTGGAAAATCTCGATGCTTGGCTGGATGTTCACCCTGTTCTTCGTGTTCCTCGGCTCGGCGGCCGCGCTCTGGGGCGGCTGGCTCGAGCGTGCCGGGCCGCGTCGCGCAGGCGTCGTCGCCGCCGTGTGCTGGTGCGGCGGCCTCGTCGTCTCGGCGTTCGGCGTCAAGCTCCACCAGATCTGGCTGCTCTGGCTCGGGTCCGGGGTTATCGGCGGCATCGGCCTCGGGCTCGGCTACATCTCGCCGGTGTCGACCCTGATCAAGTGGTTCCCGGACCGGCGCGGCATGGCCACGGGCCTCGCGATCATGGGTTTCGGCGGGGGCGCTATGATCGGCGCGCCGCTCGCCGATTCCCTGATGCGCTACTTCGCGACCCCCACGTCGGTGGGCGTGTTCGAGACCTTCCTCGTGCTCGCGGCGCTCTACTTCGTCTTCATGATGGCCGGCGCGCTCGGTTACCGGCTGCCGCCCGCCGGTTGGACCCCAGCGGGCTGGACGCCCCCGGCAGGCGGCGCCACGAGCATGATGACCGGCCACGACGTGCACCTGAACGTCGCCTGGCGCAGTCGCCAGTTCTGGCTCGTCTGGGCGGTGCTGTGCCTCAACGTGACCGCCGGCATTGGCATCATCGGCATGGCCTCGCCGCTGCTGCAGGAGGTCTTCGCCGGCCGGCTGATCGGCGTGAATGCGGCCTTCAACGAGCTCACGCTGGCGCAAAAGGGCCAGATCGCGGCGATCGCCGCCGGCTTCACGGGCCTGTTGTCGCTCTTCAACATCGTCGGCCGACTCGCGTGGGCCTCGTTGTCCGACTGGATCGGCCGGAAGGCGACCTACTACACGTTCTTCCTGCTGGGATTCGGGCTGTACGCGATCGTGCCTTCCACGGCGAAGAGCGGCCAGCTGGCCCTGTTCGTGATCGCCTTCTGCGTCATCCTGTCGATGTACGGCGGCGGCTTCTCGACGGTGCCCGCGTATCTCGCCGATATGTTCGGCACCAAGATGGTCGGCGCGATCCACGGCCGGCTGTTGACCGCCTGGTCGACCGCGGGCGTGCTCGGGCCCGTTCTCGTGAACTACATCCGCGAATACCAGCTCGACCACGGCGTTGCCCGGGCCGACGCGTACACGATGACGATGTACGTCCTGGCGGGCCTGCTGCTGATCGGCTGTCTCTGCAACGCCCTCGTGACACCCGTCGCCAAGCAGTACCACATGTCGCCCGAGCAGATCGCGCAGGAGCGCCTGCTGGCCGACGACACGCACCCACATCCGATCGGGGACTCCCGCGAGCTCGCCGTCGCGGCAAGCCACTCCTCGAGCGTCACGCTCGCGTGGCTCGCGGTCGGTATCCCGCTCGCATGGGGGATCTGGATCACCCTGCAGAAGGCTGCCGCGCTGTTTCGCTGAGCGGCAGGGGCGGGGCAGGAGCCGGCGCCCGTCGTCAGGTCCGCGATCTACCGGTCGTCGAGTCCGTCGGAATGGCGGATGGCGGAAACGCACTCGCGTCGACCAGCCCGGATTGCAGCGCAAAGCGTCTCGCGTCGGTGGCGCTGTGCAGTCCGAATTTTCGCATCGCGTTCGAGCGGTGCTTCTCGACGGTCTGGTCCGAGAGCCCGAGCTCCCGGGCGATCAGCTTGTTCGAGCGGCCGACGGCGACCAGGACCAGGATCTGGCGCTCCCGCTCCGTCAGCTCGCCCGCGCCGGATCGTCCATCGCCGGGTGGCCGCCAGTGCGCCGGACGCGAGGCGATCGTGGCGAGCGTGGTGCTGCAAAGGAACGTCTGGCCGGCCGCCACCGCGCGGATGCCGCTCAGCAGGTCCGCGGCACCCGAACTCTTGACGACGTAGCCGAGGGCGCCGGCCAGCAGGCTGCGCTCGATGTGCTCGCGGTCCGCATGCCCGGTGAGCACGAGCGCGCGCAACCGTGGCTTCCGTTGCAGTGCCTCGGCAATCAGCGCCGTGCCCGGCCGGTCGGGCAGCATCAGGTCGACGAGCAGCACGTCGGGATCCAGGCGCGCCAGGGCCCGCAGTGCCGACGCGCCATCCGCGCAGGCGCCGAGGCACTGCAGGTCGCCCTCGAGCCCCAGCAATCCGACGACGCCGCTTCGCAGCAGCGCGTGGTCCTCGACCACCAGCACGCCGATCGGCGACCGACGTGCACCGGATCGCGACGCACTGCCGGACCGTGCCGCCTGCGGATGGCGCTGCGCGCTCATGTCATCGCCGGCTCCGCGAGCACCGAGCGCACTGCGTCCACGAGCGCGCTGAGATCGAACGGCTTGCTCAGCACGGCATCCGCGCCTGCCTCGCGGGCGGCGGTGAGGTACGCCTGGGTGCTCACCGCGCCCGGCTTGTAGGCAAAGGCACCGAAGGTGCCACCGCCGGAAATGCCGATCAGCCGCACGGTGGGGTAGCGCGAGCGGATCTCGAGGATCAGGTCGACGCCATGCATGCCGGGCATGATCATGTCCGTGATCACGAGTTCGGGTGAGGAGTGCCTCAGCAAGACGAGCGCCTGTTGCGGATTCGTGACGACGGCGACCGCGAGGCCCTCACGTTCGAGAACGCGCCGGATGGCTTCGCCCACTGCCGGTTCGTCGTCGACGATCAGGACCGAATGCATGGCCACCCACTCCTCTGTACCGCGACACAAGGCATCGGTTCAAGCCGTCGGCTCGGTGAGTGCAAATAAAGTGCGGGTGCGAATCGTGCGCCGGGCGCGCGTTGCGTCCTTCGCCATGAGCTGACGGCCGCCGCCGCGGTACACGCCGCTCGGTCTTGCGGACGCCCATCACTCACGACACGTCGCTCGCGCACGGCGTACGTCGCGCCTCCCGGTCCGGCGGGGTTCGCGATCGCGGCCCCGGACTTGCCCCCCATCGAGTCGGTACAGCATCGCACCCTCGCGGGGCTACTGGCTATCCCCCATGGGTTACCGGAACAAGCATTCGTGCCGGTTTTCCTCGGCGCTAACGTCTGACGGCGACGCTCGGGCCGCGGTATCGACGGCGGCAAGTGCGCGAATGGATGACACGCCCGCCGAGAGGGAACGAACGCATGCGGAGTTATGTCACGTGCCGCGGCACGTTGGAGAGTCGGGAGCGCTTCGCCGCCGCGCCGCGGTCGAATCGTCTGCCAATCGCATTTGTGCCCGTGGCATGGATCGCGCTCGGCGCACTCTTCGCCGGCGGGGCGGCACAAGCGGTGCCGAGCTTCGCCCGCCAGACCGGTATGCCGTGCGCGCAATGTCATACACAGGCGTTCGGGCCGGGACTCACCGCCTACGGGCGCTCGTTCAAGCTGAACGCATACACCTTTGGCGATCAGCCGTCGCTGCTGCCGCTGGCCGCGATGGTGCAGGGTGGGTTTGACCGGACGGCGACCGATCAGCCGGACCCACCGACCGATCACACCTCGACCAACGACAACTTCACGCTCGACCAGCTGTCGTTGTTCATCGCGGGGCGTGTGGCACCGCACGTCGGCGTGTTCGCGCAAGTGACCTACGACGGCAACGGACGGGCGACCTCGTGGGACAACCTCGACGTCCGCTACGCGCGTTCGGTCACCGTGGGGACGGTCGACGCCGTCGTCGGCGTCTCGATCAACAACAATCCCACCGTACAGGACTTGTGGAACTCGACGCCGGCCTGGGGCGTCCCGTACATCTCCTCGCCGCTCAATCCGTCGCCCATTGCAGCCGCGGTCGTCGACGGCGGACTCGCGCAGTCGGTGCTCGGCGCGACCGCCTATGCGCTGATCCACGATCATGTGTACCTCGAGGCCGGCGCGTACCGCGGCCTGAGTGACCGCTGGCTGAACAACCTCGGTGTCGGCGCGGATGCGAGCCCGCACCTGAATGGCGCCGTGCCGTACTGGCGCGCCGCGTACCAGAGCGCCATCGAGAACACCCACTACTTCTCGCTCGGCGCGTTCGGCCTCAATGCGCGCCTGCAGCCGGATCCGACCGTCCCCGACACGGATCGCTTCACGGACCTTGGCATGGATGCCACGTACCAGTACACCGACGCCGACCGGTTCAGCGTGTCGACCAACGTCGTGCACATCCGCGAGAACCAGAATCTCGGAGCGACCTTCAATGCGCAGGGTGCGAGCTCGCCGAGCCATCACCTCGACGAGTGGCGCCTCGACGGCACGCTGACGTTCCGCCAGACGTGGAGCGCGACGCTCGCGGCCTTCGACACCCGCGGCAGCACGGATCCCGTGCTCTATGCGCCGGGTGCGCTAAGCGGCAGCGCCACCGGCTCACCCGACACGCGCGGCTACATCGTGCAGTTCGAGGTGATCCCGTTCGGCAAACTCGGCTCGTTCGCCCAGCCGTGGGTCAACGCCCGGCTCGGTCTGCAGTGGACGGGCTACACCCGCTTCAACGGCGGCAGCAGCAACTACGACGGTTTCGCGCGCAATGCGCACGACAACAATTCGCTCTTTGTCTACTACTGGATCGCGATGTAGCGACCCGCGGCGAGGCGGGGTTCCGGGGCCATCGAAAGGGGGGAGCCATGATCACGAAGACGTTCTTGCTGGGCGCGCTGGCGCTGCTGGCCGGGAATGCAGCCCTGGCAGATCCCTGCGCGACGACGATCGAAGCCGACGACCGGATGCAGTTCAACACGCGCGAGCTGCTGGTGCCGGCCGATTGCCCGACCTTCGACGTGACGCTGAGGCACTCGGGCAAGCTCGCGATGAACATCATGGGTCACGATTGGGTGCTGGCGAAGTCGTCAGACGTGTCAGCGATCCTGAACGCGGCGATGGCGGCGGGGACGGCCCATGGCTACCTGCCCACCGGGGACAAGCGCATCATCGCCGCCACGAAGCTGATCGGCGGCGGCGAGGTGGCCGTCGCGCACCTCGACGTCTCGGCGTTGAGCAGCAGCGAGAACTACACGTTCTTCTGCACGACGCCGGGCCACGCGACCGTGATGCGTGGCAAGTTCCGGATCGGGAAGGTGACTACGGCCGGTTAGCGGGTCACGTCCCAACGCGCGCCCGCTCCGCGGACGCCGGGTCCAGCAGCGTAGGGATGTCATTAGCCAGGTTGAGCGTTCCCCTTGTAAGACTGGCTTCGCGCACGGTCTCGACAGTCGTCACGTTCGGGATCGCGCAACGCTCGCGGGACATCGCGCGCGAGCGGGTACATTGGTGGGGTCGATCTGCATAGCCGGGTATCGGCGGAGATCTCGGTAAGTCGCTGGCCGGCGATGTGCCTTTGAGCGAGATGCCGCAAAATCGGAACCTATAGTCACTCCGGCTGCATGGAGTAGAGCTTCACGACTTCGTAGAGGAACCGGCGTCCCTCGAGCAGCGACCTCACGCGGATTCGCTCGTTGAGGCCGTGCGCGTGCGAGCCCTCGGCATCGTGAAACATGCCGGAGAGGCCGTAAGTCGGCACGCCCGCCGCGTTCAGGAAACGGCCGTCGGTGGCGCCCGTCGACATCGTCGGGACGAGCGGCACGCCCGGCCAGATCGTCGCGGCTACGCGCCGCACGGGCGCGAGAATCGATTCGGTCAGGGGCGGCGGCGGCGACTGTAGGCCCGGATCGCCGGTCGGCGCGACCGTGATCCGCTCGTCGGCGAGCACCCGGACGATCTCGCGCTCGACTTCCGTGACCGGCACGCCCGGCAGGATGCGGCAGTTGACGTTCGCGGTGGCGTGCTGCGGCAATGCGTTCGGTGCGTGGCCGCCACTCACCTGGCTGACGATGCAGGTCGTGCGCAGCATGCCGTTCCAGGAGGGATTGACGGTCCAGAGGCGCTGCGCCGCGGCCTCGTCCGGCGGCGTCTGCAGGACGGCGCGCATGTCGGCGGCCGTGGCTCCGCCGGTGAGTTTCGCTTCGGCCTCGAAGTAGCCGTGTGTCGCCTGGTTCACGGCGATCGGGAACTGGTAGGTACCGAGGCGGGCGAGACCCGCCGCGAGCCGCACGATCGCGTTCTCGCGCGTCGGCCGCGAACTGTGGCCGCCGACGTCGGTGGTCTCGAGCCGGAAGTCCTGGTAGACCTTCTCGCCTGCCTGGATCTGCAGCGCGACCGGGCGACCGTGGTCATCGAGCTCGCCACCGGCGCCCTCGTTGAGCGCGAACGCCGACGTGAGCACGTCGGGACGCTCGCTCGTGAGCCACTTGACCGTGTTGCCGGCTTCCGGGGTTTCCTCGCGACAGGTCAGCGCGAGCTTGATGTCGCGGCGCGGCCGAAAGCCTTCGGTGCGGTAGCGTACGAGGCTGTCGGTGAAGACCGCCGCCATCGCCTTGTCGTCGCTGACGCCGCGGGCGTAGAACCAGCCGTCCTCCTCGACCAGCTTGAACGGGTCGCGCACCCAGTCCTCGCGTCGGGCCTCGACGACGTCGATGTGCGCGAGCAGCAGGATCGCCTTGGCATGGGGATCGGACCCGTGCAGCACAGCCACCAGCGCGCCGTCCTTGGGGTGACCCGGGGGCACGAGGATCTGCGTGTCCGCGGCGGGAATACCGGCCGCCAGCAGGTGCTGCCGCATCGCTTCGGCGGCCTCGGTGCAGCTGCCCACGGAGCGGGTCGTGTTGATCTCCACGAGCTCGCGGTAGAGGGCGCGAAAGGCCGCCTCATCCTTCGCCGGAGCGGGAGGCGGTGCGGCAATGGCGGCAGCCGCGACGAGCATCAGGCAGGCGACGGCGCGTACGGGTAGCGTGTGCAAGGCAGGCCTCCAGCGAGCGAGTCGTCAAGGCGGATCGGGTCGTCCCGCCCCGGACTGTCGATCGCCAGAGTATACGAGCGCGTACACGGTAGACGCTGGGTGCGTCTTATCGTCGACGTTCGGCTGCCGTTGCTGCCTCGGGTAGGAGCTTCCCGCGACCTAGAGGTGATGGCGCCGGTAGGTGCGACCTGCGAGGTGAACCTGCGGGCTCGTCGTTCTGGGTGGCGCGCCGCCGGACGCCCGCGAGGCGGTCCGGCGGGCGCTCGATCGCGCGCTTACTGCGAGCGGAAGCGGTACCGGGCGTCGACGCCGACCGCGCGGCCGAGGCCGGCGTGGATGAAGGATCCGCCAAACTCGGGCGCCGGGATCACCTCGGCGAGGTACTTCTTGTTCGTGAAGTTGTGCGTCCAGGCCGTCACGTCCCAGTGGTCGGCCGAGAGGCCGAGCCGGGCGTTGTAGATCTCGAACGCGTCGCGCGAGGTCTTGGAGTAGTCACCCGGGACGCCGAACACCGTCTGCACCTGGTTGTTCTGCACCGGACTGAACCAGGTCTTGCCGACCGCATTGCCGTCGATGCGGCCGACCAGCGACAGGCCACTCGCGCCGAACGGGACGGTGAAGTCGATGCCCGCGGTCGCGGTGTAGTCCGGCGCGTACGGGACCTTGTTCCCGGCGGTGTACGGGCGGCCGGCATAGTCGTTGATGCGGCTGTCGACGGTGCCGATGCCCGCGAACAGCGTCACGAACCGGCTGGTGCGCCAGCGAACGTCACCCTCGAAGCCCTGCAGCGTCGCCTGGTTGATGTTCGTCACGACGCGCAGCAGGCCGAACGGGCCGGCGAAGAAGTTGAAGATCTGCATGTCGCTGACCTTGGAGTAGTAGTAGTCAGCGCTCAGGAACACCGTCCGGTTGGCGAGCTCGCCCTTGATGCCCACCTCGGAGGCGCGCGAGATCTCCTTGCGGTACTCGTCGTTGACGTCCGAGAGCGAGGGGGTGGCGGTCACGGCTCCCGACGGGTCGACGTAGTGCAGGCCGCCGTAGTACTGCGCGACCGTGGCGGCGCTGCCGCTCGAGTTGAAGCCGCCACTGCGGAAGCCGACGCCCCACGACGCGTAGGCGGACCAGTCCGGCATGAACTTCCAGTTGAGGGAGACCTTGGGCTCGAGCTGGCTGAACGTATCCGAGCGGCTCGGGATCGAGGCCGCGCCGGCGTTCGCCGCGACGTTGTAGTAGGGGTTGATGTACGCGGTGCAGCTCGCCTGGCCGGTCGGGCAGATCGGCGTGCCGAACGGGCCGAAGCCGGGCGTCTGCGGCCCGACCTTCGGCACGTTGTTGTCGACCGAGCGCCGCTCGGAGTCGTAGCGCAGCGCCAGCGCGCCCTCGAGGCCGGGCACGAAGTCGTAGGCCAGCTGGCCGAACGCGGCCGCGACCCGGCTGTGGAAGTCGTCGTCGTACAGGAGGTCGGTGGGGTTCGGACCGGTGCTCGGGACGAACGCCTGCGTCAGGAACCCGTTGCCCTCGTCGGCGCCCTGCGAGACGACCGCGTGACGCTTGATGTCGGCGTAGTAGATGCCCGCGAGCCAGCGCAGCCGCTGGTCGCCGACGCTCGTCAGTCGCAGCTCGAAGGACGCGTCCTTCTGGTCGCGCTGCTGGTACTGGTAGCCGTCGCAGCGGGCCGGGCTGTACGGCGGCAGGATCGAGCTCGCGCCGGCATAGAAAGTCGGCGAGGGCAGCGGTCCGCCCACCTGGTTGTTGATGTCCGCCTGGCACCAGGGCGTCGCCGCGTAGAGCCCGAACGCCGCGCTCGTGCCATCGGTCAGGAAGAAGTTCGTCTGGTCGTTATAGGCCACCCACGCCGTGAGTGTGCCGACGTCCAGCTTCCAGTCGCCCTTGACCGAGATGTTCTTGTTGACCTGTTCGTTCTGCGGCACCACGTTATTGATGTAGGTGAACGGGTGCGTGTTGACGTTCTGGAAGAAGTCCGGGTTCAGCGCGCCGAAGGCCGGCAGCGCGAACGACGCGTTGAAGTTGATCGCGCCCGACTCGAGCTTCGAGTACTTCGCCTTGACGTCGATCTCGCCGTTGCCGCCCACCTTGAACACGACGCGCGGCGCGGCGCCGTACTCCTTGTAGTAGTCGACGCAATCATTGCAGTGCAGGTAGTCGTTCGAATAGAAGCCGTCGGTCTTCGTGTAGAACGCGTTGAGGCCTGCTGCGACGCCCTCGCCGAGCCCGCCGGCGAGCCAGAGGTTCGCCTTCTGCGTACCGTGGTTGCCGCCACCGAGCGTGACGTCCGCATCCAGCTCGCCGTTCGGCTTCTTGGTGTCGATGATGATCGCGCCGGCGACTGCGTTGCGGCCGTAGATCGCGCCCTGCGGGCCCTTGACGACCTGGATCTGCTCGACGTTCGTCAGTTCCTGGCTGAGCGCGTACGGATTCGTCTGCAGGACGCCGTCCACGACGAACGCGAAGTTCGTCTCGGTGTCGCGGCCGGTGTTGAGGCCGCGGATGCTGACTTGCAGGTCGCCGGCCTCCGCGGACTTGACGAAGGCGACGCCGGGCGTCAGGCTGATGAAGTCCTGCGGACGCTCGATGCCGGCCTTCTGGATGTCGGCGGCGGTGAACGCCTCGATCGCGACCGGCGCATCGGTCAGTCGCTCGGCGCGCTGGCGCGCCGTCACGGTCACTTCCTCGAGTTCACTGACGGCGCTGCCGCTGGGCGCTGCCGGCGTGGCGGCGAACAACGCACCTGGAGCGACAGCGAGCCACGAGGCGATTCCGGTGGCCACCGATAGCGGAAGCGATCGACGCGCGTTCATGAGTCCCCCTGCGATGGACGAAGTGCTGTACGCCAAGTGGGCAGGCGGTGCGACCTTGCTGCCGCGCCCACCGGCATCCCCGTATGACCGATTGTATACATGACTGACATAAGGAAGTCAGCCCGCGGAATGGCAAGTCTGCCGCCTCCTAGCCCTCGGTGTTGCGTCGATACGTCGGATTTCATCGGACCGCGATTTCGGCGAGGCGGCGATGGGCGAATGACTTCTAACGAACTGATAAAAATAGATAAAAAGCACCCGGTCCGCCGTCAGCCGGCGCCGTACCGACCTGATGCCGGCCGGTGTGGCAGTCGGCCACGCGCCGCGATCCGCGGGAACGCCGCGACGGACGCAGTGGCGAGCGCCCGGTACAGGGTGAAACGTATACATATTCGGCGAAGGGAGCTCGCAGGGGGCGAGCGCCGGCGCGAAACGTCAACGGCCGGACGCGGGAGCGACCTCGAGGCCAGCGAGATAGGCCGCCGCCTCGCGCAGTTCGATCACCTCGGCGTATTTCGCCTGCAGGTCGAATAGGTTCGCCTCGTGCGGTGCGCTCGCGCGATCACCGACCGCTTCGCGTACCACGAGCGGGATGAACCCGTGCTGACAGGCATCGACGGCGGTTGCCCGCACGCAGCCACTGGTCGACACGCCGCCGATCAGGACCGTGTCGACCCCGAGCGCCGTCAGCGTCGAGGCCAGCGAGGTCGCGAAGAACGCGCTCGCGTACTGCTTGGTGATCAGCGTCTCGCCACCGGCAGGCTCCACGCCGCGGGCGAAGGCCGCCAGTTCAGGGCTGCGTCCGCGCTCGAACACCTGCAGGGCCGGGAGCTTGCGGGTGAAGACTCCGCCGTCGCGGCCGCCGGGCTGGAAGGCGACATTCGTGTGCAGGACCGGAATGCGAGCCGCGCGCGCCGCGGCGAGCAGCTGCACCGCGCCCTCGAGCGCCGCCTGGCAGCCCGCGCCGCCGTAGAGCGGGGATTCCGGCGCGAAATAGGCCTGTACGAGGTCGACGAGCAGCAGCGCCGGGCGTTGGCCGAATGCCAGCCGCCGGCCGAAGCCGCCCCGGGCGTAGTTCTCGCTGAGCGTTTCGTCGGCCACGGCTAGATGATGCGCTCGGCCTTGAGATTGGCGTAGCGCCCGGGTTCGAGGCCGAGGAGCTTCAGGAAGACCTCGTCGTTGTGCTCGCCGATCTCGGGCGCCGGCGAACGAATGCCACCCGGGGTCGCGGACAGGCGCGGCGCGACGTTCTGCATGCGCAGGGTCCCGAACTTCGGATGCGCGGTCGCGACGATCGCGTCGCGCGCGCGGAAGTGCTCGTCCTCGAGCATCTCCGGGGCGCGGTAGATGAGCCCCGAGGGCACCGCCGTCGCGGGCTGCGACAGGATCTCGAGGATTTCGCGAGTAGGCAGGGTCGCCGTCCATTCGCCGATGCGCGCATCGAGTTCCGCCTGGTGCGTGCCGCGGGCCTGGTGCGTCGCGTAGCGCGGGTCCGTGGCGAGATCGGGAACGCCCATCGCGAGCGCGAGACGGGCGAAGACTGCGTCCTGGTTGGCGGCGATCAGCACGAGGCCATCGCGGGTGGGGTAGACGTTGGACGGTGCCACCTTCGGCAGGATCGCACCGGTGCGCTCGCGGATGAAGCCGCGCTGGTCGTAGTCAGTCACCAGCGATTCCATCATCGCGAGCACCGCCTCGTAGATCGCCGAGTCGACGACCTGGCCGCGGCCGGTTCGCTCGCGGTAGTGAAGCGCCGACAGGGCGCCGAGACACGCGAAGGTCGCGGCGAGCGAGTCGCCGATGCTGATGCCCATCCGCGAGGGCGGCGTCGACGGGTCGCCGACCACGTAACGCAGTCCACCCATGGCCTCGCCGATCGCGCCGAAGCCGGGGTCGCGCGCCCGCGGACCGGTCTGGCCGAAGCCAGACACGCGGATCATGATGAGGCGCGGGTTGATCGCCGACAGCTCCGGCCAGCCGAGACCCCAGCGCTCGAGCGTACCCGGGCGGAAGTTCTCGAGCAGGAAGTCGGCGCGCGCGACCAGCTCCTTCAGGAGCTGCTGACCCTCGATGCGCCGGAGGTCGAGCGTAATGGCCTTCTTGTTCCGGGCCACGACCGGCCACCAGAGCGATGGCTCGCCCTCGGCCTGGCGGCCCCAGACGCGCATCGGGTCGCCCTGGCCCGGCGGCTCGATCTTGATGACCTCGGCCCCCATGTCGCCGAGGAGCTGTCCGCAGAAGGGGCCGGCGAGCAGGGTGCCGAGCTCGAGAACGCGCAAGTCGGCGAGCGGGCCTTTCGCAAAGGCGGAATCGGGCATGGAACTCTCCGGCGCAACCGAGCCGAGTGTGTATACAATCGTGAGCACTCTTGGTCAAGTTCACGCACTATCCATCAGAACCCTTCGGTTGCGGTATACAATCAAACGCCTACGGATGCGACGGACGAGGATCGCGCTTTGACTGGCCCGACGCCCGAATTCGTTGAACTCATTGAAGTCGGGCCGCGCGACGGGCTGCAGAACGAACCCACCGTCCTGCCCACGGCCACCAAGGTCGAGTTCATCCGCCGCGCGATCGCGGCCGGCGTGCGGCGCGTCGAAGTGGCGAGCTTCGTGAATCCCAGGCGGGTTCCGCAGATGGCGGACGCTGAGGCGGTGCTGGCGGCGCTGCCTCGCCAACCGGGCGTGCACTACGTGGGCCTCGTGCTGAATGAGAAGGGACTCGAGCGCGCGCTCGCCGCGGGTTGCACCGAGATCGGAATGGCGGTCGTGGCCAGCGACACGTTCAACCAGCGGAACCAGGGTGCCACGACGGCCGAGTCGATCGCCCACTGGGGGCAGATCGCGCGCAGGGCTCAGGCGGCCGGCGTGCGCGCGCAGGTGACGGTCTCTGCCGCCTTTGGCTGTCCCTTCGAGGGCGAGGTGCCGGTCGAGCGCGTGGTCGAGGTGGCCGAGCGCGTCGCCGAGGCGCATCCCTTCGAACTTGCGATCGCCGATACGATCGGCGTCGGCGTGCCGAGCCAGGTCAGCGAGATCGTCGGCCGGGTGCGCGAGCGCCTCCCGGGTCTGCCGCTGCGCTGCCACTTCCACAACACGCGCAACACCGGACTCGCGAACGCGTACGCCGCGATCGAAGCCGGGGTCACGCGGCTCGACGCCAGCATCGGCGGCGTCGGCGGCTGCCCGTTCGCGCCGGCGGCGACGGGCAACATCCCGACCGAGGACCTCGTCTACCTGCTCGGCCGCATGGGCATCGCGACCGGGACCGACCTCGAGGCGCTGATCGACACCGGCCGCTGGCTCGAGGGCGAGCTCGGCCGGACCGTGCCGGGCGCGCTCGTGAAGGCGGGATCGTTTCCGAGGGCCAGCGCCATCGCATGATGCATCGGCGCTGCGCCGTCTCGCAGTCGCCGCCGACCGAAATCGAGAGGGGACACCATGAGCTATCGACTGGGCGTCGACGTCGGAGGAACCTTCACCGACCTGCTGCTCGTCCATGAATCGAGCGGCCAGACTTGGACGGCCAAGGTGCCGAGCACGCCATCCGACCAGTCGGTCGGCGTCCTCAATGGCCTCGCGCGCGTCTGCGAACGGGCGGGCATCGAGCCCGGCCTCATTCACCACGTCATGCACGGCACGACCGTCGCCACGAACACCGTGCTGACGGGCACCGGCGCGCGCTGCGGCCTGGTTACCACCTGCGGCTACCGCCAGGTCCTGCAGATCGCGCGCAGCTTCGTCCCGGGTGGCCTCGGTGGCTGGGTCATCTACAACAAGTCGCTGCCGATGGCGCCGCTGTCGTGCACGATCGAGGCGCACGAGCGCATCGGCGCCAAAGGCGAGGTGGTAACGCCGCTCGACGAGGCGGCCCTGCGCGAGCAGCTGCGCTCGCTGCGCTCCCGCCAGATCGAGGCACTGACGGTGTCGCTCGTGAATGCCTTCGCCAACGACGTCCACGAACGGCGCATCAAGGCGATCGCGCACGAGGAGCTGCCGGGCATCCCGGTCTCGCTGTCCTCCGAGGTCGTGCCGGAGATGCAGGAGTACGAGCGCACGGTGACCACCGTCGCGAACTCCTACGTCCGCCCGCGCGTGCAGCGCTACGTGCACAACCTGCAGGGCGCGCTGGCGGCCAAGTCGCCGCAGGTGAAGCTGCACATCCTGCGCTCCGACGGTGGTCTCGCCTCGTCGAGCTCGGCGGAGGAGTACCCGGTGAACCTGCTCATGTCGGGACCGGCGGGCGGCGTCACCGGCGCGCTCTGGGTCGCGCTGCAGGCGGGCTTCCGGAACCTGCTGACGGTCGACGTCGGCGGCACCTCGACCGACGTCGCGCTCATCATGAACGGCGAACCGCGCCTGCGGCGCGAGACCACCGTCGGCGACGTCACCGTGCGGGCATCCTCGGTCGACATCCGCACCGTCGGCGCGGGCGGTGGCTCGATCGCGCACGTCCCGGAACTCACCAAGGCACTGCGGGTCGGCCCGCAGTCCGCGGGCGCGGATCCCGGCCCGGCGGCCTACGGCCGTGGCGGCACCGAGCCGACCGTGACCGACGCAAACGTCGTGCTCGGCTACCTGCCGGAGATGCAGCGACTCGGCGGCGACATGGCCCTGCGGCGCGAACTCGCGCAGCAGGCGGTGCAGAAGATCGGCACGGCGCTCGGCAAGTCGACCGAGGACGCCGCCCGCGGCATCTACGACATCGTCAACGAGAACATGGTCGGCGCGCTGCGGCTGGTGTCGGTCGAGCAGGGGCACGATCCGCGCGACTACGCGCTGATCGCCTTCGGCGGCGCCGGGCCGCTGCACGCAAATGCGCTCTCGCGGCTGCTCGGATCGTGGCCTTCGATCATTCCGCCGGGCCCCGGCGTGCTGTGCGCGCTCGGCGACGCGACGACGGCGGTGCGCGACGAGTCGGCACGCACGTTCATCCGCAAGTTCCCCGAGACCACGCCCAAGGAAGTGCTGCGCGTGCTGCGCGAGCTTGCCGACGACGCGGCCCGGGCGCTCGAGCGCGACAAGGTGCCGCGGCGCGAGATGCGCGTCGGCTACCAGGCGGACGTCCGGTATCACGGCCAGGGCCTGCAGCTGACCATCGCCGTCGACCTGACCGATCTCGAGAAGCGTGGGCTCGCGGCGATCACGGAGCCCTTCGACGCCGAGCACCAGCGACTGTTTACCTTTGCGCTGCCGCTCGAACATGAGTTTGTGAACCTGCGGGCCTTCGTGCAGGGCCGCGGCATCAGCATCAAGCGCGCGCCGCTCGCCCGCGGCGGCACGAGCCCGCGCGCCGCGGCGGTGGGCCGGCAGAAGGTCCACATGGACGGACGCAGGCACACGGCGACCGTCTACGAGCGGGCCAAGCTGCGCGCCGGCAACCGCATCGCTGGCCCGGCGATCGTCATCGAGATGGACTCGACGACCGTGATCCTGCCCGGTCATCACGGCGTCGTCGACGTGCACGCCAACATCCTGATCTATCCGGACGGCTACCGGCCGAAGCCCGTGCGACGCGGCACGAAGCCCAAGGCCCGCCGTTAATTTCTCCGGGGAGCACCTCATGCCCGCGAAGATCGTCCAGCGCAACAAGAAACCCCTCAAGCGAGTCAAGGTCGACTCGGTCACCATCGACATCATCGAGAGCGCGCTGCGCAGCGCACGCTACGAGATGGACACGGTGCTGTTCCGCACCGCGATGTCGCCCGGCATCCGCGAGCAGCACGACGAGTTCCCGATGATCGCCAACGTCGACGGCAAGATGGTCGTCGGCCAGTTCGGCTCCTTCATCTGGGGCTTCATGCAGGGCTACGACGGCACGGTGGAGGAGGGTGACATCTTCTTCACCTCCGATCCCTACTCGGTCAACGGCGCCGTCAGCCACGCCAACGACTGGCTGATGCTGATGCCGGTCTACAAGGACGGCCGCGTCATCGCCTGGTCGGCGATGTTCGGCCACATGACCGACATCGGCGGCAAGGTGCCGGGGTCGCTGCCGACCGACGCGCGACAGATTTACGAGGAAGGCATTGTCGTGCCGCTCGTCAAGATCTTCAGGCGCGGCGAGCTGCAGCAGGACGTGCTGCGTATCATCCTGCACAACTGCCGACTGCCGATGTGGAATCTCTCCGACTTCAACGCGATCGTCGCGGCGCTGCGCACCGCGCACAACCGCTGCGTCGAGATCTCGACCCGGTTCGGCGACAACGTCTTCTACTCGGCGATGGACGAAATGCTGGCGCGCAACAAGCGCGCCATGCGCGAGCTGATCCGGCGCACGGTCCCCGAGAAGAAGCAGTACTTCGAGGACTACGTCTGCGACGACGGCATGGGCATGGGCCCGTACAAGATCGCCTGCACGATGTGGCGCGAGGGCGATATCTGCATCTTCGATTTCGCCGGTACCGATCCGCAGTCAATCGGCAGCATCAACTTCCTCCTCAACGAGGAGATGTTCAAGATGTTCGCCGGCGTCTACATGATCATGGTGTTCGACCCGCAGATCCTCTTCAACGACGGCTTCTACGACCTGATGGACGTCCGCATTCCGGCCGGGACGCTGCTGAAGCCGATGAAGCCCGCGGCACTCTCGTGCCGCACGCACGCGCTCGGACGGATCTTCGACGTGCTCGGCGGCCTGCTCGGGCAGGGCAACCCGTCGTTCATGTGCGCCGCCGGCTTCTCCGACAGCCCGCACTTCATGTACTCGGGCTACCGGGCTAACGGCGAGTGGTTCCAGCTCTACCAGATCGGCTTCGGCGGCATCCCCGGCAAGCCCTTCGGTGACGGTCCCGACGGCCACTCGCTCTGGCCGTCTTTCACGAACGTGCCGAACGAATTCCTCGAGAGCTACTTCCCGCTGCGCATCGAGACCTACGAGACGATCCCCGACACCGGCGGGCCCGGGCGCTTCCGCGGCGGCAACGCGCTCCGGATCGGCTACCGGTTCCTGGAGCCGGGCGAGATCTCCATCCACGACGATCGCTGGCTGACGTACCCGTGGGGCGTGAACGGCGGCCTGCCGGGGGCCCGCAGCCGCAAGCTGCTGGTGCGCACCGACGGGTCGGAGGAGCCGCTGCCCTCGAAGTGCGACCGCATCAAGGTGAACGCGGGCGATCTCCTGCACTTCGACACCTGGGGCGGCGGCGGCTGCGGTGATCCGCTCGCGCGCGAGCCCGAGCGGGTCGCGTTCGACGTCGACGCGGGGCTCGTGACCGTCGCCGGCGCGCAGCGTTACGGCGTCGTCGTGCAGGGGGACGGCAAGGTGGACCAGGCCGCGACCGAGCGGCTGCGGGCGAAGATGGCGCAGGAGCGCGGGGCCGTGGCGCTCTTTGACCGCGGCTTCGAGTCGATCGAGGAGCTGAAGGGGCGCTGCCAGGCGGACACCTCGCTCGAAGCACCGCGCCAGCCGCAGTTCACGAAGTGGGCCCGCGTTGCCGCAGCCGCCCGGCCGGCCCTATGATGCCGGCGTCCTGGACACCGGCGGTCGGTCGAGGCCGGGGTCCGCGGGCGATCCTGCGGCTGCCTCGCTTTGATGTCGCGAGCTCCGGACTCGAGTACGTGGGGATTCACGCGATCCGGCCCGGTCGCGAACGGGGGAGCTGAGGCGTGCGAGCGGTCGACAAGGCCTATGACGTCATTCGCCAGGGCATCATCGACGGCCGGTTTGCGCCGGCCGGGCGGATCACCGAGCACGAGGTCGCCGCTGCCGCCGGCGTGAGCCGGACCCCGGCGCGCGAAGCGCTGCGGCGGCTGCACTCCGAGGGGCTCGTCAACTTCACCCCCAACCAGGGCGCGGTCGTCACCGAGTGGTCGGGCGAGGAATCCGACGAGGTTTTCGAGCTGCGGGCCCTGCTCGAGCCGTTCGGTGCGGCGCGTGCGGCCACCCGGGCGACGGCGGCGCAGATTCAGGCGCTGCAGCAGCTCGCGAAAGAGCAGTACGCCGAGGCGCACGATCCGGTGGCGCGCGACGTCGACCGCATCGCCGCGCTAAACAATGACTTTCACCGCCAGCTGCAGGAGGCGGCGCACAGCCCGCGCCTGCTGCGGGCGGTCGCGGCGCTCCTCGAAGCGCCGCTCATCATGAAGACCTTCCTCAACTACACGACCGAGGACCTCGAGCGCAGCGCTGCGCATCATCTCGAGATCGTGCGGGCCATCGCTGCCCGGGATCCCGAATGGGCGGCCTCGGTGATGCGCTCGCACATCCTCGCCGCGCGGCGGACGCTGCAGCGCTGACGGCGAACCCGGATGGGCGGGCGTCCCGTCCGTCTCGGGTCGCGCTCAGGCGCGGACGGACCGGATACCGGGCCTCATGGCAGCGGCCAGGCGACCAGCGACGTGCCTGAGATGAAGATCAGCAGATTTTCCCCGGCGGTCGGGCCCGAAGGAGGCATCGGACCACCATTTTCGCTGTCTCCGTTGATTCCTGCCGGGGCTACGCCCACCCACACCTGAGTGCCTGTGGCGGTGTCGACGCCATACACGTTGCCGCTCGAAGAGCCAATGTAGGCAGTCGTGTTCACCACTACCGGCGCCGTGATCAGCCCGCCGTCTCCCGTGAACGTCCATATCTGGACGAGGTCACTGGTCCGCGTCGCGGACAGGATGCTCGAATTTCGCGTGATGATTGCCGTCGAAGTGATCGACGGCGCGCTGGACGACCCGATCTGCGTATTGAAGGTGCCAGTCAGCGCATTGAAGAGGTCGAGTCCGCTGCCGACGCGCCCGTAGAAGACGTTGTTCTTGATGACCGACGCATAGCCCCATGGCGAATTGCACGCGTGCTGGGTCTGCCAGAGCACCGTGCCGAGCTGTGGATCGAATGCACTCGCGGTACACCCGTAGCCCTCCTGCATGAAGACACCGGAAGAGGCGACTGCCGGCGATGCCCAATCGGTCGTCCCGCCGGACCCGGCCGTCCACAGGATCGTGCCGGTACCCTCGTCGATCGCAGACAGGCCCGCATTGCCGCTGACGAAGACCGTGCCGCCGGAGGCATTCGGCGTCGCGTCATACCAGTAGCCAGGCAGCTGGGTCGCCCACTTCGGCGCGCCGGTCGTTGCGTCGAAGGCATGCAGGACGCCGTCGAACATCAACAGGTAAATGCGGCCGTTCTCGTAGGTAATGCCGGAACCGAAGTAGGTTCCCGGCACCGCGATCGGGCCCCAGACGGTGGCGCCGCTCGTCGCGTCGAGGGCGTACAGTTGATTGCCGTACGAGCCATCCGGGTTTGCGGTGGCGACGTAGACCCGACCGTTGGCGACGAGTGGGTACGATACCGGGGCGCCAAGGTTGCGCGTCCAGATCGGCGTCGTCTGCGAGGGCGTCGTGGCGCCGCTGGCCGTGATCAAGACGCCGTCATGGGCCTCGTTGATCCGGTACGCGGTTGCAGGCACCAGCGTCGAGGCCGAGATTGTGGTCACGGCGACGTCTTTCTGGTCGGACGCTGCGGCGTTTGAGCAGACCAGGTGATAGTTCGTCGTCCCGATCGACACCGGTGTCAGGGTCACCGCACCGGAGGGCGGTAACGAGCCACTCCAGTCGCCCGAGGCTGTACACCCGGTCGAAAAGTCGCCCTGCCAGCGCAGCGTGACGGTCCTGCCGAGCGTCACGGTGGTCGGAAATGCTGTCAGCACGACCGACGGGGCGACGGCGGTCACGGTCAGGCTCGCCTGCGCGGGTGCACCGGGGTTGCTGCAGCTGATGCCATAGCTGTGGACGCCGAGCGTGGCGGGAGTCACGTTCTGGGTGCCCGATGGCGGCAAGGCTCCTGACCATTCACCCGAGGCCGTACACGACTGGGCGTGTGTGGATGACCATGTCAGCACGGTCGGGGTGCCGGCGCCGACGGTGGTCGGACTGGCCGAGAGCGACACGGTCGCATCGAGCGTTACCGTGTACTGAATGGGGATCGAGACGGTCGTGCCGGGTTGGATGGAGGCACAGCTCGAGTCAGCACAGATGCTGACGTTGATGGTGTCCTTGTAGACGCCGGGGGCGATCGTACTCGGGTCGGTGAACGTCGCCGTGAGCACGCCGGTGTTGCCGGACGCGCTGAAAGTGAGCGCTGTGATCGCCGTTCTCGTGAAGCTCGCGCCGAGGTAGGTCCCGCTCGCGGATCCGTTGTGCAGGGTGACGTTGATCGTCGTGGAGGGTGTCGAGCTCGTATCGCCGCTGACGGCGAGCACGACCTGGGTCGGCGAGACCGTCAGGTAGGGACCGTTGGGAGGGCCGCCACCGCTACCGCCGCCGCCACCGCAGCCGGCGAGGACCAGCAGTCCTGCGAACACGACCCGTTTCGCCGCCCAAGCGGCAGAGGCATACCCCATGCGACGTCTCCCTCAGCGCCTCGGCCGGAATCCATGCCCGGCCTGTTCTTGTTCTAAGCGCGGATGAGTCTATGCCGATGCAGACGAAACGCGCAACGTGGAACGCACCGCAATTGACTCAGTCTCTCGGTGCCGGTGTGGAGCTGTGGCCCGCCGGACGCCGTTTGGAAGCGGCTCTACTGCGCGGTGCACGTCGATGTCGTGAATTGCGGTCAACGCCGCCGTCTCGGACAATGGAATCCTGCGCGCCCGAACGGGCTCGAGTGCATCCCGGAGGGCGATGGTGACCCCGGCCGAATACGTATCGCTCGACGCCGTCGCGATTGCCGCGGCGATCCGAGAGCGCACGCTCGACCCGGTCGAGGTGCTCGAGGCCGCGCTCGCGACAATCGCTGCGCTCGATCCCGCGCTCAACGCGATCGTGCTGCTCGACGCCGAGCGGGCGCGGGAGGCGGCGCGGCAGGTGCGCCGAGACCGGTTGCTATCGGGCGTGCCGTTCCTGATCAAGGACGTCGACGTCTACGTGGCGGAATGGCCCACCACCCACTCCTCGCGATATTTCGCGGGCGCCCGACTGCGGGCCGACAGCGAAATCGTCCGCCGCTGGCGGGAGGCGGGCACCGTCTTCGTCGGCAAGAGCAACACGCCCGAGTTCGCGAACGATTTCGCGACCGAGCCTGCGTTCCGCGGCATCACCCGCAACCCCTGGCAGCCCGCGCTCACGGTCGGCGGCTCGAGCGGCGGCGCGGCCGCCGCGGTCGCGAGCGGGATGGTACCGGCGGCCCACGGCTCCGACGTCGGCGGCTCGATCCGCGTGCCGGCCGCGTGCTGTGGGCTCTTCGGGCTCAAGCCGTCGCGCGGCCTCAACCCGGGCGGGCCGTACTTCGGGCATGCCGGCGGTGGCCTCAACACCGAGCACGTGCTCACGCGCAGCGTGCGTGACAGTGCCGCGTTCCTGGACGCGACGGCGGGCCCGGAAGCCGGTGCGCCCTTCCGGGTGACGCGGCCGGTCGCTTCCTATCTCGACGCGCTGAGGGACCCGACCGGACCGCTCGAGATCCTCTGCCTGCCGAACCGCATCGACGGATCGCTGGTCGCCCCGGAGATCGAGGCGGGGCTTGCGGTTGCGGTCGCGCGCCTGCGGGATCTCGGTCATCGGGTCGCTTCGGCGGACTACCCCGCCGAGGTCGCGCACGCCATGCAGGGTGACAGCTGGTCGCTGCTCTGGATGGCGGACGTCGCGCATGCCATCGAGACCCGCCGCGACGAACTCGGGCGGCCGCCGGCGGACGATGAGCTTGAGCCGCTCTCACGGTGGATCTGGGAACGGGTCCGTGGCGCCACGGCCGCGGACTATCTCGCAGCGCAGCATGCCGCGCACCGGGCGGCGCTCGCGATGGGGCGTGCCTTCGAGCACGTCGACGTGCTCCTCTCGCCGACGACCGCGACGCTGCCACCGCCGGTCGGCAGCTTCGGCGCCGCGGGTCCGGGCTTTGATCCGGCGCGGTGGGCGGCGGCGGCCTACGGATTCGCGCCGTTCACCGAGCTCTTCAACGTCACGGGACAGCCGGCGGCGAGCGTGCCCGTGCACCTGTCGCCGCAGGGGCTGCCAGTCGGGGTCCAGCTGATCGCCCGTCACGGCCGGGACGATCTGCTGCTGCGCCTCGCCGCGGCCCTGGAGGCGAAGGGCGACGGTCGCAGGCACCACCCGCCGGGCTGGCCGGGGTAGGGCGCCGTCGACTGCCTCGCCGGCGACCACACCCAGTATGATGGTCGCGGGGACAGCGCCGACACGAGCGCCGGACAACGCCATCACGAACCCGGATCACCGGCCCGCTCCACGGCCGGGACCGACAAAAGCTGCCAAGGGGATCGATGTGAAGACCAAGCTTTCGACTGCCATTGCCTGCGTGCTCGCCGCCGCGAGCGCCACCGCAGCCGACAAGGCACCGCGCCCGGCCGATGGCCCGTCCGACGCGCTCGCCGAGATCGTCGTCACGGCGCAGCGCCGCACCGAGAACATCCAGGACGTGCCGATCACGATCCAGGCGCTGACCGCGCAGTCGCTGGCGCAGCTCAACATCAGCACCTTCGACGACTACCTCAAGTTCCTGCCGAACGTCACCAGCGCGAACAACGGTCCCGGCCAGAGCGAGGTCTTCATGCGCGGCCTCAGCGCCGGCTCGCAGGCGAGCCAGGGCAGCGCTTCCACGGGCCTGTGGCCGAACGTCGCGATCTACCTGGACAACCAGTCCGGGCAGATGCCGAACCGCAACCTCGACGTCTACGCCGCCGACCTCAATCGCATCGAGGTGCTGGAGGGTCCGCAGGGGACGCTGTTCGGTTCCGGTGCCGAGGCGGGCGTGATCCGCTACATCACGAACGAGCCGAAGCTCAACACCACTGAGGCCTATGCGAAGGCCGGCTACGGCGTCACGGCGCACGGCGACCCGAACTCGTCGATGGAGGCGGTGCTCAACCTGCCGCTGATCCAGGACCGTCTCGCGATCCGCGGCGTCGTCTACAACGACCACCGCGGTGGCTACATCAACAACGTCCCGGCGCAGTTCACCCGAAAGGACGGCGACATCGGCATCCACTACGCCAATTACGCGACCGGCTGCGCCGACGCCGGCGGCGTCGCGGCGCCGCCCGTGAACGGCGTCTGCCCGAGCGGCTTCTCGCCCTCGGCATACGGCGTGCCCCCCGGCAGCCCCAAGCTGAACAACTACGCGATCGCCCACAACGCGATCAATCCGGTCACCTACAAGGGCATCCGCGCCGAGCTGCTCTACAAGATCAACGACGACTGGGACGTGCTGCTGTCGCAGTCATACCAGCACATGGACTCGGACGGCGTCTTCTACCAGCAGCCGCTGAGCTCCGACGGCGCGCCGCTGAACCCGCTCGAGGTCACGCTGTTCAACAACGCCCACGACACGGATCGCTTCGAGAGCACGGCGCTGACGGTGAACGGCAAGATCGGCGCGCTCAAGGCGGTGTACACGGGCGGCTACCTCGTGCGCAACGTCGACCAGGCCGGTGACTACACGAACTACGTGCGCGGCGTGTACGCCGACTACTACCAGTGCGTCGGCCCGGGCTCGGGCGGCGACATGACGCTGACCTCGCACTGCAACTCGCCGAGCGCCTACTGGCTGTCGGTCGAGCGCAACGTCCACCAGCAGCACGAGTTCCGGCTGAGCACGCCGGACGACTGGCGGGTGCGCGGCATCGTCGGCGCGTTCTGGGAGAACAACGCGCTCTACGACCTCACGAGCTGGCACTACAAGAGCCTGCCGCCCTGCACGAGCACCATGAACTCCGGCTGCCTGACCAACATCGGCACCATCCCCGGGACCACCGTCCAGCAGCCGGGCATCAAGAGCGACGACACCTCGTTCAACCAGGACGAGCAGCACACGACCAAGCAGCTCGCGTTCTTCCTGTCGTTCGACGTCGACCTCATTCCGAAGACGCTGACGCTGACCGTCGGCACCCGCCATTTCCGCTTCGAGAACAAGTTCGTCGGCAGCGTCGGCGGCAGCTTCGGCTGCTTCGAGCAGGGCGCGCCGCCGTGCCCGAACTATCCGGCGTACGCATACAGCCTCGATGCGCAGCACCTCGAGGGCACGGAGTCGGGCTGGAAGAGCCGCGCGAACCTGACCTGGCACATCACGCCGGACGTGATGGTCTATTACACGTTCTCGCAGGGGTTCCGCCCGGGTGGCTTCAACCAGAACGGCGACTCGCCGCACGCACCGGGTCCGGACGGCCAGCCGCAGTACCTGATCCCGCGGTCCTACCTGTCGGACAAGCTGACCAACAACGAGGTGGGCTGGAAGACCGAGTTCCTCAACCACAGGCTGCAGTGGAACGGCGCGCTGTACCAGGAGAACTGGGACAACGTGCAGATCGAGTTCTTCAACCCGGGCCTCGTCGGCAACCTGTTCTACAACACCAACGGCCAGGACTTCGTGATCAAGGGCATCGAGACTTCGCTGGTCGCGCGGCCGGTGTCCGGCCTGACGCTGCAGGGCGCGGCGTCCTGGAACAGCAGTCGCCAGACGAATTCGCCCGCCCTGATCGACAACAACCCGGCGAGCGTCAACTACGGCAAGCCGATCACCGAGCTCTGCGTGACGACGCCGTGCACGGCCGTGACCAACCCGTTCGGCCCGGTCGGGGCGCCGAGTGCCGATGCGCCGCCGATCCAGTTCAGCCTCCGCGCACGCTACGACTGGGCGGTCGGCGATGGCTACCTGCCATTCGTGCAGGTGCTCGCGCACCACACCGGCCACTCCTACACGCAGGCGGGTGCGAACCCGAACTACGCGATCGGCGGCGCCGTCAGCACCTCGCGCGGTCGCTTCGAGAACCCGGCGTACTCGACCTACGACGCCTCGGTGGGTGTCGCGAAGGACAACTGGGTGCTGACGCTGTTCGGCGAGAACCTCGGCAACTCGAACGCGAGCACGTTCGTGAGCACTGACCAGTTCATCGTGGCGCAGACACCGCTGCGGCCGCGAGTTCTCGGCCTGTCGTTCTCGTACAAGCTCTGAGTACGCGACGCGGACCGGGGCGGCTTTCGCCGCTCCGGTCCGGCGTGGTTGCGATTGCTGCGGGTATCGGCCCGGCAAAGTACCCCCAAGCGTTCCCACCGCCAGCGGACGTGGCGCCGGCGTCTCCCGTCCGGCGCGCGCACCCGGTCCCGCGAAGGGCGCGCGCTCCGGTGCCGTTCAACAAGGCGACGTGCCGGCCCTAACCCCCTGAATCAGAGGGACCTGGACGGCGTTCGCCGTCCGGGCAGCCGACGATGGCTCGCGCGCCGGGTCGGGCGAACCGGTGCTCCTCGTCAACGACCTGTCCAACTCCCGCGGGCTCGGCCGTCTTACTCCAAAGGCGCGGGAGCGCCAGGGACGGGGTGGTGGCCGCGGTCAGGGACGGCCTGATCCGCGCCGGCCCGCGGTCGGGCCCGGGGAGTGCAGCGGACATGCCGGCAAACGAGTCATCCATCGCGGTGGCGACATTCGTCGTCGATGCGTTGACGCGCAAGCTTGGTCGCCGGCCGGTGACGGACCTGAATCCGTCGGAAAGCGCGCTGCTGACTGTCGCGAGGTTCTGGATCGCCGCGCACGAACGGGACCTCGCGCGACTGCTGCAGCCCGAGCCGCTGTTGATCCTGATCGTGGCGCGGCAGTCCTTCGCAGAGATCGGCGCGGTGCACTGCGCGCAGATCCTGCAGTCGGGCATCTCGCGGTGCTCCTCGCCCGCAGGCGACGCCGATGCGGCCGCCGGCATCGCGGCGTGGCTGGAAGCCACGCTGCCGCAGACGCCGGACAGGATCGACCGGCTGCTGGAGCGGTTCCTGCTCCAGGGAGTTCCGCCGGTGCGCGACGGCTAGGGCGCCGCCGTCGCCGACAGCACCGGGCACCTTCGCGTCGGACGACGTCCGCCGAGCGCGGCGACTCCGGCGTGATGCCCGGGGCTAGCGTTCGTTCACCGGCAGGCTGATGAAGGAGGCCGTCGGGCCGCCGCGGTAGACGCGGTGCGTCTGCGCCCGGAAATCCGTCTCGACCGCGTCGTAGATGTTCGGCACGTAGGTCTGCGGGTTTGCATCGATCAGCGGGAACCAGGTGCTCTGGACCTGCACCATGATGCGGTGGCCGGCCTTGAAGGTGTGGTCGCGGGACCGCAGGCTGAAGACGTACGCCGCGACCTCGTTCGGCACGACCGGCGAGGGTCGCTCGAAGCTCTGGCGGTAGCGAGCGCGGAACACTTCCTCGGCGAGCATGAACTCGAAGCCGCCGAGCGGCTCGGGCGGGCCTTCATCCGGGTACACGTCGATCAGCTTCACGACCCAGTCGGCGTCGGAGCCCGACGTGGCGGCAAAGAGATGCGCGACCGGCTCGCCGGTGATCGTCAGGTCCGCGGTCAGCGGTGGCGTCTGGTAGGTGAGGACGTCCGGCCGGCCGTCGACGAAGCGCTGGTCGTAGACCTGCCACTCGGGCCAGCCGTTGTCGCTGATCGGCCGCGGCATGAACGCCACGGGCTTGGCGGGATCCGAGATGAAGGCGTCGGCGCCGGCGGCCGCGGCGGGTGGTGCCTCGAAGCCGAGGCCGAAGTGCGCCTGCAGGTAGAGCTTCGCCTCGTGGATCCCGGTCTTCGGCGGCCACGCGTCGTACTGCTTCCACTCGTTCGCGCCGGTGCGGAACGACTGGACCTCCGGCAGCGGCGCCAGGTCGCGGCCCTTGAGCCAGTGCGCGAACCACGGTGCCTCGATGTGCTCGCGGTAGTACTCGGCGGTGGCGCTGCCGAAGTCGATCGCGCCGAGGTTGCGGCCGGCGCCGACCTCCCAGCCACCGTGGAACCACGGGCCCATGACGAGGCGGTTGAGGTCCTTCGGGTCGCCGGCCTCGTAGTGACGGTAAGCCTCGACCGCGCCGTAGTGATCCTCGGCGTCGAACCAGCCACCCACGGTCAGGGTCGGCACCGTCACCGGCAGCTGGATGTGCGGCAGCACGCTGCAGATGCCGAGGCGCCAGTAATCGTCGTAGTCCGGGTGCTTTTCGAAGGCGTTCCAGCTCGGCGCCTTGCCGTGGAAGAGCGTCTTGTTGATGTTCGCGAGCGGCCCGAGGTCGAGGAAGCGGTCGTAGTGGTCGTAGCGGTTGGTCAGCGCACCCAGATCGAAGCCGCCTTCCATGAAGCCGATCCAGCCGAAGGCGTAGTCGAGGCGGAACGCGCCGTTGTGGTGGAAGTCATCGCCGAGGAACATGTCGACGCAGGGCGCCTGGGGGGAGGCGGCCTTGAGCGCCGGGTGCGGGTCGACCAGCGCGCGCGTGACCAGGAACCCGCCGTACGAGATGCCGAGCGTGCCGACCCGGCCGTTGTTGCGGGGCACGTGCTTCACGAGCCAGTCGATCGTGTCGTAGGTATCGGTCGACTCGTCGGTCGCCTTCGGGTCCTTGCGGTCGCGCACAGGCCCCGCCGTGACGTACTGGCCGGTTGATCCTCCCTTGCCGCGGGCGTCCTGGAACGCAAAGATGTAGCCGTCGCGCAGCAGGTGCGGGTACTCGCGCAGCCACGACGAGTAGCCGGCCTTGTCCGGGCGCAGCCCGTATGGCGAGCGCACCAGGATGATCGGCAGGGCCTCCCGCTGGTCGAGGGGCGTGTAGATCTCGGTGTGCAGCTCCACGCCGTCGCGCGTGCGGATCTGCACCGATTCCTTGCGCAGCAGCCTGGTGAAGTCCGGGCCCGGCTGCTCGCCCATGAAGTAGGCGACGAACTCCCGCGTCGACTGGGCCATCCACGGCGGCAACGACTTCGCGGTCGCGTACACGGTCTCCTGCGCGCGCGCGTAGGGATCGGTGCTGCCGGCGGGGACAGCGACGGGTGCCGCCGCGGCCAGCGTCGCGCCCAGCAGGCCAAGCAGGACGATCGGGGCCCGGATCGGTCCCCGCGGATTTTCGTAGCGCAAGCAGTTCCCCCGGGAAGGCTGGCCGGGTCCCTGCCCGGGTCCGCCGCACGACGGTGGAGCAGCCCGGGACATCGGCCGGCACGGGTACTATCGCATTGAACGTCGGCGCCCGCGACTGCAGGTCGCGTCGCGAGCCCTCAGGTGCCCGAGGCGAGCTGGCCGCCTGTGTCGTCGGTGTCGTCGGGCATCGCTATCGGCTGCGGCGTGCGTCGCAGCCGGCGCGCGAGGTCGATGGCCTCGACGTAGCTCGCCGCGAGCGCCTCGTCGTCGAGGCCCGGCAGCGCGCGGGCGCCGGACCACTGGCCCTGCTCGTAGGCGAGGACGCTGCCGAGGATCGAACCGAGCGTCGACGCCGGGTCGCCGACGAGCGCGAGCCGCAGGTCCTCGCCGAGCGGCAGTTCCGCGACCACCCGCTGCATCGGCCGGTCGAGCAGTGCATCGAGCACCGACAGCAGGCCGACCATGAACGCCGCGCCGAGCCGGTCGACCCTGGCCCGGTCCGCGAGGCCGCGGCACATCTGCGCACGCACGAGCGCGATCGACAGCAGCTCCGGCGGCTTGGTGTTGGCGAGTCGCGTCAGCAGCAGCACCGACACCCAGTGGCGGACCGTGTCCCTGCCGAGCTGGATCACCACCTCGACCAGGCTCGAGACGAGGCGTCGCCGCCCATAGTAGGGACTGTTGGCGAGCCGCAGCAGCTGGTGCGCAAGCGCGGCGTCATGGCCGATCAGCTCCGCCAGCCGGTCAGGCTCGGTCTCGTCGCGATGGACGGCGACCAGCAGGTCGAGGATGGCGAACAGGTTCGGCATGGCCCGCTTGGTGGCGACGGGCTCGGGCTGCACGAAGTACGGCCCCTGGAAGTAGTCGAAGCCCGCGGCCTCGGCTTCCGTGAAGCGCTCGTGCGTCGCGACGTGGCGCGCGAGCCGGCGCAGGCGCCGTGCCGCGAACGGTGCCGCCAGCGCCTCAAGTCCGGCGCGCGCCGAGCCGGCGTCAAGGATCAGGTACTCGCTCCGGTCGAGCAGGGCAGGGTTCGCCGGTGCCTCGGTCGCGACGACTGCCGCGAGCGCGATGCCACCGCTGCGCAAGCGGTCGAGTTCCGCCAGCGCCGCGGGCGAGAGACTGGCGGTCGCCTCGAGCTCGATGACCGCACGACCGCGAGGCAGGATCGAGGCGATGCCCGCCTCGAGCAGCGCCGGGCTGAAGCGCACGAAGAATGGCTGGCCCTCGACGAGTCGCTCGAGGCCAATGGTCGCGAGTGCTTCGATGAGCACGCGCGCGGTCGCGATCGAGCGCGCGTCGTCCTCATCGATCGCCGGGCCCTCGTAGCAGACCTCGTACGCGGCGACGCGACCGACGACGTCGAGGATCGGCTGGCGGGCGAGCAGGATGGATCCGGCGGACATGCTGATTCGGGCTCCCAGGGCGCCGTCCCGTTGGCGTTCCAGCGCACGGTACGGCGCCCGGCCAAGCTAGCGGATGCCGGTGATGGCCACCGCGCGCCAGTTCCCACTCGCGCGCGAATGCGACGGCGGTCGCGTTCCCGGACGGCGCGGGTTAGTGGTTTCCCCGAACGGGTACCCGGATGGCGCCTGAACGGACTACCGGGGCGCGGGCATCCGCGGCGGTGACGCGCTACGGACCGGCACGGTAGACCCTGCCGTCCTTCATCACGAACACTACCTGCGCCGGATCGCCGAGCGCGTCGATGCGACTGAGTGGATCGACCTTCAGCGCGACGAGGTCGGCGGTCTTTCCCGCCGCGAGACTGCCGAGGCTCTCTGCCTTGCCAAGCGCGATGGCAGCGTTGACGGTGGCCGCGCGCAGCACCTGCTCGGGCGGCAGGCCCGCGGCCGCCATCAGCGCGAATTCCTCGTGGATGCGCTCGGGGCCGAAGATTCCGAGGTCGGTGCCATAGACGATGCGCACGCCGCCGCGATATGCGGCCAGCAGGCTCCGGCTGGCGGCCGGGAGCAGGTCGGGCGCGACCAGCTTCACCGCCAGCAGCGTGGGCGTGAACGCCGTACCGCGCTGCTTCATCAGCTCGATCGCGCGCGCATCGAGCGGACCGTGCTCAATCGAATCCGCGCCGGCCTCGATCGCCGCGTGCAGAAACTCCGGGCTGCCGACGACGTGTACCGCGACGCGCCGGTCGAGCTGGTGCGCGGTGTCGATCACCGCGTGGATCTCCTCGATCGACTCGACCATCTTGATGCGCGGATTGAGGAACGGCGCACCCGCCTGGCGGAACTTGATGACGTCGGCGCCGCGCTGGACTTCCTCGCGGACGACCTTGGCGCACTGCACGGCGCCGGTGCAGTTGCCGCGATTGGCGACGTAGCGCTCGAGGTCGGCGCGGACGCCCCAGCGGGACGCGTCGTAGTCGCCGCCGTCGACGGCGATCTGCGGCTCGATCGCGACCATGCGCGGCCCGACGACGGCGCCCGCGCGGATCGCGTCGCGGACATCGTAGGTGGTGCTCGAGGGGTCGCCGAGGTTGCGGATCGTCGTGATGCCGCTCAGCAGCAGCTGCTGCAGCCGCGGCAGCATCGCGAGCGCGATCGCGGCGGGACGCCCCGTATAGGCATGGACGAAGGTGCCTTCGATCGGCCGCTCGAGGTCGAGCACGTCGGTGACATGCGTGTGCATGTCGATCAGGCCCGGAATCACCCAGGCGTCCTTGAGATCGATGACCTGCTCGCCCGGAACGAAGCCGTCCTGGATGGCGGTGATTTTGCCGTCGACGACGACGATGGACTGGTGGTGGGTTGGCGGCTTGCCGGGCTCCGACACCAGGTGCCCGGCGTGGATGATGACCGGCGTCCCGGCGAAGGCCGGTGACACGCTGGATCCGGCGCCGAGCCAGAGGAGAGCCAGGAGCGCGGGCAGGCAAGCGACGGATCGGGGCTGGATCATGTCAGGACTCTCGGGTGGGGAAGCTCGCTCCACGGCGAGCGGCTCGTTGGATGGCGGATCGGCCTGCGGCGTTTACGGTCCCGGGAAGACCGCGCGACGCGCGCACACCGGACTGGCCGTGGTCAAAGCACGACCTCGTAGTGTCGTGCGCGCTCGTCGTATTCGAGCATCCACCGACGTGCCTCCTCGGGCACGACGGCGACCTCCGCGTCAGGGCCCGCGAAGGCGACGATGGCCTCGAGCGAATCCCAGCGCGTCTCGACGATGAACTCCACCCCGGAGGTGAGCGTCCGTCGCAGCACCGAGGCGCCGCGGTATCCGGGCAGCCGGCCGAGCTGCGGAAACGTCTTGCTGCGCAGGTGTTCGAGGTAGGGCGCCGGGCAATCCGGCTTCACGAGGCCGCGCCAGCGTCGGCAAATCATGTCCGCGTCCTCCTGGAACGAATGGCTTCAGCGGCGCAACCCGGGGACGCCACGGCAGGCGCCGGCCGGTTCAGTACACGCGCCGCCCGCCGACCCAGGTCTCGAGGACGCGCGTCTTCCACAGCGACGCCTCCGGCGCCTCGAAGGGATCGGTATCGACGAGGATGAAGTCAGCCCACTTGCCGGGCTCGAGCGAGCCGACCCGGTCCTCCTGGTGGCGAGCGTAGGCCGCATCGAGCGTGAACGCGCGGAAGGCCTCGAGCCGCGTCATGCGCTGGCCCGGCAGCCAGCCGCCGACCGGCTGGCCGTCGTGGTCCATGCGCGTGACGGCCGAATAGAAGCCGAAGAACGGGTTGTCGGACTCCACCGGGAAGTCCGAGCCGGCGGCGATCCTCGTGCCCTGATCGAGGAAGGTACGCCACGCGTAGGCGCCCGCGAGGCGGGTCGCACCGATCCGGTGCTCCGCCATGTTCATGTCGCTGGTCGCGTGCGTCGGTTGCATCGAGGCGACCAGGTCGAGCGTCCGGAAGCGCGGGATGTCCGCCGGATCGACGATCTGCGCGTGCTCGATCCGATTGCGCAGCGGCCGGCCGCCGACCGTCGCGTACGCCGCTTCGAAGGCGTTCAGGACCTGGCGGTTGGCCGCATCGCCGATCGCGTGGATGTTGACCTGGTATCCCGCCTTCAGTGCCTCGCTGACCTTGGCGAGCATCGCCGCGTCCGATTCGAACAGCAGTCCCCGGTTGCCCGGATCGTCGCTGTACGGGGCCAGCATCGCTGCCCCGCGGCTGCCGAGCGCGCCGTCGGCGAGCAGCTTGACCGCCCGCACCGTCAGCCGGTCATGGCCGTAGCCGAGCAGTGGTCCGTGGGCCGCGAGTGCATGGAAGTCGGCGCCGACCCCGAGGATCATCACGTACAGCCGCGCGCTCAGCTGGCCGCGGTCGGCGAGCGCGCGGTAGACGGCGATCGTCTTGGCATCGGCCCCGGCATCGTCGGCGCCGGTAAGGCCGACGGAGTTCATGTGCCGCAGCGCAGCGACCACGGCCGCCCGGCGTTCGGCGTCGGTCGGCGGCGGGGCGACGCCCTCGACGAGCTCCATCGCCGCGTCGACCAGCACCCCGCTCGGTTCGCCGCTCGCGTCGTGCTCGATGCGTCCACCGGACGGATCGGCGGTCACGCGCGTGATGCCGGCGGCGCGCAGCGCGCGGGTATTGACCCAGAGCGCGTGGCCGTCGACCCGCGCGAGCGCCGCCGGTCGATCGGAAATCGCGGCATCGAGCTCTGAGGCGGTCGGGAACCGGCCGAGGCGCCAGATCTCCTGGTTCCAGCCGCCGCCCCGGATCCAGCGCTGCTGGGTGTGCCTGGTGGCGTAGGCGCGCAACTGCTCCTGGGCCTCGGCCAGGGAACGCGTGCCGACGAGCTCTGCCGCGACGCTGCGCTGCCCGAGCTCCAGCACGTGTCCGTGCGCATCGATCAGGCCCGGCAGCAGCACCTGGCCGTGGCCGTCGACGACACGGGCCTTTGGATGGCGCGCGCCGAGCGTCGCGCCGGATCCCGCCTCGACGACGCGGCCGTTCGCCACCAGCAGGCCGTCGAAGCGCGCGAGGCCCTGCGCGGTGAGCGTGTAGCCGCGAACATTGCGGACGAGCAGCTCGGGGCCGGCGGCCTGCGCCGCGGTGGATGCGAGCGCCAGCGCGGCGACAGCAAACAGAAGGCGAAGTCGTCGCATGGAAGCCCCGCTGTGGATGAGCTTCGGACTATAGCACCGGCTCAGCGGTCGGCCCGACAGCGAGCGGGGTCGATGACGATCCGGCGCATCACCTTGGCGGCGTACGCGTGATAGTGGTGGCGGTCTTGGAGGGTCGCGCCGTCGACGCCCATCCGGTGCGCCCGGCTTTCGAACGCGAGCACGGGCCGCCGAGCGGGGTCCCGTGCCGGTCGTGGCGCCGAGGGGCGCGGGCAGCCTTGCGGAGCGAGCAATGGTGGGCCACGCAGGCGAGTTCCGCTGCGTCCCGGCCTCCGGGGTTCGCGGCGGGCAGCAGTGCAATCAGCGTCGACGACGGCGATGCGCTGAGCGGCCCGGCAAGCGACTTCATCGATCGCTAAGATACGGGAAGTGGCTCGCCCGCGGCGCGCCATCGAGCGAACGGTGGGGGCAGGCGTGAGCTATCGGACGGCGGCGGAACTCGATGCACTCGTGCAGGCTTTCGAGTCCTGCACGCTGCCGAAGGCCGAGTGGACGCACGCCGCCCACCTGACGGTCGGACTCTGGCACGTGGAACGCTACGGTCCCGGGGCGGCGCTGCTGCGCCTGCGCGCCGGCATCCGGCGCCTCAACGAGAGCCACGGCGTCGAGAACACGGCGACCGGCGGCTATCACGAAACCATCACTGCTGCGTATGTGACGCTGCTCGCCGAGTTTGCGGAGCGATTCGCGGCGCTGGCGCCGGTGGCGCGGACGGCGGTACTGCTCAGCGGTCCGCTCGCGGAACGCCACGCGCTGCTTGCCTTCTACTCGAAGACGCGCCTGATGTCGGTGGAAGCGCGCCTCGGACTCGTGCAGCCGGACCTCGGGCCGCTCGCGATCGCGCGGGTACTCGACGACGCGATTTCCTGACCGCTCCGAGCCGTGCGCCGCGGCCACCGCCGCCACGAGGCTGCGTTACGTCGCCCTGGGATCCAGTCAGAACACCGCGTGGTCGCCGCGCTCGGGTGGGGCCGCGCCTGCGATCAGCTGCGCGTAGTAGTCGAACAGGTGGTCCCTGCCGGTGGAGGGCGTGGCATCGGCGTCATAGCGGCCTGTCCCGGGATCGAGCACCAGCATCGACTCCGTCGCGTAGTAGCGGCCGATCCGTGCGAGCGCCGCCTTGTCCGCCAGCAATGGCAGCACCTTCGCGCCGATATCCAGGGCCGTGATGATGGCATCGAGCAGGCCGATGGGTACATGCCGGAAGACGGGCCTCCGGCCGAGGAGCGCATGCAAATGCTCACCCTGCTGTCGCGGCGTGATGGCTGCGCCCGGACCGCCGATTGGCAGCACACGATTGCGACGCGTCTCGTCCTCGACGCAGTCGGCGAGGAATGCCGCGAGGTCCCGGTCGCTGATGGGCTTGCAGGCTGTCTGCGTCCCGTCGCCGAACAGCAGGAACGGCTTGCCCCGTCGTACGCGCTCGATCTGCCCGGACAATGACTTGAAGAAGGCAGTCGGCCGCACGATCGTGTAGGCGAGACCCGAGCTTACGAGCCGTTGCTCGAAGGCCAGCTTTGCCTGCTGGAACGCCAGCAGCGGCTTCTGCACGCAGATGGCGGACAGGAGGATCATGTGCGCGACTCCTGCGCGCCGGGCGCTTTCCAGGGCGAGCACGTGGGCGTCGTGATCGATTGCCCAGGCATCGCGCGGTGCACCCGTTCGCGACGCGAGGCAGGACACCAGCGCATCGAAGGTCTCGCCGCGGAAGCCATCTCGCTCGAGGGAGCCTCCATCCGTCGGGTCGCCGAACCGGACCAAGGCGCCCGCGAGCAGCGTCGTGCTGCCTGCGGATCCGAGTGCACCGCCCACGCCGGCGTGCGGTCGTACCAAACAGACAACCTCGTGTCCGCGATCGACCAATGCGCGAACCGTCGCGCGGCCGATCGTGCCGGTCGCCCCCAGGACGAGGACGCGTCGCGGTGTCGTCATAGGGGTCATTCACGGCACCGCGTGATGCGGATCGGGCTCGGTGGGCATGGCGTGCTGCGTGGGCAAGCGGAAGCGGTGGGCGAGACGGACTCACCTCGGGCCTCGGTCTGGCGCGAATCGGGACGGCACAACGTCCGCTTCGAGATGCAGGGCAGATGATACTCGGTCATCCCTGGCCATCCGCTCGTTGGAGTTTCGCCTGGGCGCACGGCAGGTTGCGGATGAGGGTGATGCAATTCCCAATCGCCAGTCGCCCATCGCCGCCCGGTGCCGCGATACCGACGGCCCGCGGTCCCGCAGGGTCCCAGCGCGGCGGATCAGGGCGCATCGGTCACTCGGTGGCGAGCGTCTCGGCGGCCCAGTCGCGCAGGTGGCAGGATTCCGGGAACATGTTGACCGCGGGCACCTCGCCGGCGCCGAGCTGCTGCTGCAGGCCCTGCCAGTACTCCAGTGTCATCAGGTCGGGGTGCGCGTCCGAAAATGCCCGGCGCAACGCGCGGTCATCGATGCGCAGGCCCGCCAGGATCTCCTCGGGCAGGAAGACGACTCCCGGCTCGAAGAACCAGCCGGGTACTTCCTCCTCGCCATCGACCCGGTCACGGTTGGTCCGGACCTTGACGTCGGTGAGTGTCTCCACGGCGTCATAGTCGTACAGGTAGACCTTCAGGAACCGGCTCACCCCGTAGTTGCGTGCGTCGAAATCCTTGTTGAAGACATTCGCGGCCGCGTTGTTGCGGATGCAGAAGCCGAGGTTGACCAGAGCTCGCGCGGCCCGGTCGGGAGGCGCGGTCGCGAGGAACACGTTGAGCGGGGTCAGCTTGCGCTGGGCGATCAGGTACCGGAACACCAGGGCCTCGCCCTGCGCCTGGACGCTGTTCGTTGCCGCATCAACAAGCTCTGTCGCGAGCCCGGGCTCGAACCAGGCGCGATCGAGCCTCAGGTTGTAGTAGATGATGTTGTCGAGCATGCTCCCGGTGCGATTGATCTCGTGTACGCGCCGGTATTTCGCCAGCACGGACTCGACGCCGGCGAAGTGGGTCCACTTGTACTGACTCGTCGGCTGGTCGCGAATGACCTTCAGGACGTAGTCCGAGCGGGGTGAGGTGAACGCGATCGACACCGTCCCGGGACTGCCGGGCGCCACCGCCAGCCGTTCCCGGTCGCGCACCAGGTGCCGTCGCACCTCGTTCATGACCTCGACCTTGCTGAAGTGGTAGTAGCCGATCGTCGAGTAGTGCAGCCCCGGCGGCCGGCTCGGCATGATGCTGTGCAGGAACGCGCTGAGTTCGTGGTAGTGCCGGTTCGTGACCTGGAACGGCGCCTCCGTCGAGCTGAAGAGGTTGTGGACGTGCGGCACCGAGTGCAGCACGGCCTCGGCGCGCACCCCGTCGGGTCCGTGCAGCAGCGCGATCACGAACGGCTGGAGCCTGCCCTCCTGCAGCAGCATGCGGCCGACCAGGTACGCGCCGCGGTTGCGGAAGAAGGCGCCGCGCACGACCTCGAGGCCCCGCAGCCCGTCGCCGCGCCGGCTCGCGAGCAGGTCATTGATCCGCCGCGCGATGAGCTCGGCATCGCCCGCGGCGTCCGCGAACGGGACGGACAACTCGGCCACCTGGAAGACCTGCTGCACGAGGCGGGCCTCGATCGGCCACGCACCGCGCAGCGTCAGGTAGACCGCCCCGGCGGGTGGCACGACCCGCGCCGAGTCGCCGAAGCCGTACTCGACGGCCTGCCACTCGCCATGGTGGACGCGCCGCCAGGTCGAATGCAGGTAGGCGATGGCGAGATCCGCCTCGTAGCGCCCGTGCACGGCGGCGCGGTATTGCGACTCGACGTTCGCCCACAGTGGCGTCGGCTCGCGCAGCGCCGGCCACGCCGCGCGCAGCGCCTCGGCGAGCGGATACACCGTCGCATTGTAGAGGGCGAGCCGCCGGCGCGCCTGCGCCACGGCCGCCGCATGATCGCGCGCTTCGAAGGCCGCCTTCGCGGCCCAGGTCAGGTGCAGGAATTCCGCGTAGAAGCGCTCGAATGCACCGAGGGTCCATACCGAGACGAGCTCGACACGGGCGGACGCGGACGTCGTGCCGACCAGCCGGGACGAGTAGTCGATCGCAGCGGGGGCGGGTGACTCCCTGTCGCCGCCGGCGGCCACGGGCCTAGCGCGGCGCCGGAGCCGGCGCGGCGACGGTCCCGGGCTGCTCGTAGGGCCTGCCCAGCAGCTTCGTCAGGGCATAGACGGTCTCGAGCGTCGGGACGGCCGTGCCCGTGATCCGCGCGAGCTCGAGCACCGAGCCGAGCAGGGCGTCCGTCTCGAGCTCCCGGCCGGCCTCGAGGTCCTGCAGCATCGAGGTCTTGTGCTGGCCGACCCGCTCCGCGCCCGCGATCCGGCGCTCGATCGAGACGCGGAACGAGATGCCGAGCGCGTGCGCGACGGCCTGCGCCTCGCCCATCATCGCGGCGGCCAGCGCGCGCGTCGCCGGGTACTGGCAGATCTCGACCAGCGTCGCCCGGCAGAGCGCGCTGATCGGGTTGAACGTGAGGTTCCCCCACAGCTTCAGCCAGATCTCGGCGCGAATGCTGTCGAGCACCGGCGCCTGCAGGCCCGCGCGGACGAACGCCGCCGACACCGCCTGCACGCGTGCGCTCGTCGACCCGTCGAGCTCACCGACCGGGAAGCGGTCGCCCTCGATGTGGCGGATCACGCCGGGTGCCGCGAGCACGGCCGCCGGGTAGACGACGCAGCCGATCACGCGCTCCGGCGGCAGGTGCCGCAGCGCCGCGCCGCCCGGATCGACCGTCGTCACGCAACGACCGTCGTGGGCACCGCCGTGCTTCTGGAAGTACCAGTACGGGATGCCGTTCTGCATCGTGACGACGCTGGTGTCGGGCCCGAAGAGCTTTGGCACCTCGCTGGCCACGGACTCGAGCTGGTTCGCCTTCACGGCTACGATCACGACGTCCTGGGGCCCGGGTGCGGCGTAGTCCGAGGTCGCCTGCACCTCGCGGGTGCCGAGCTGCCCGCCGTCGCTGGTCACGAGCGTGATGCCGCGATGGCGGATGGCTTCCAGATTCGCGCCGCGCGCGATGAACGTGACCCGTTCGCCGGCGAGGGCGAGCTTGGCGCCGACGTAGCCGCCGATCGCGCCGGCCCCGACGATCGTGATCTTCATGCGAGCGATCCCACGATAAAAGCTCCAGCCCGTCGCCGGTCCGCCCGGCAAGCGACCGCGACGACGCCGTTCAGGTGACCAGGTTCTGCGGCCGTCCGGCGACGAAGGCCTCGATGTTGTCGATCATCTGATCGGCGAGAATCTGCATCGCACCGTCGCTCGCCCAGGCGATGTGCGGCGTGAGGATGAAGTTCGGGCGCCGCAGCTCGAGCAGCGGGTTACCCTGCTTCGGCGGCTCGGTCGTGAGCACGTCAAAGCCGGCGCCGGCGATCAGACCCTCGTCCAGCGCCCGGACCAGCGCCTCCTCGTCGACGAGCCCGCCGCGCGATGTATTGATCAGGATCGCGCTCCGCTTCATCCGCCGCAGCTGCTCGAGGCCGATCAGGCCGCAGGTCTGCGGCGTCAGCGGCAGGTGCAGCGAGACGACGTCGCTGCGTGCCAGCACGTCGTCGAAGGGCGTGAAATCGACACCGTCGGCCTTGGGTGGCGCGTGGTCGGCGAACAGGATGCGCATCCCGTACGCGCGCCCGATGGCGGCGGTCGCCTGACCGAGGACGCCTTCGCCGACGATGCCGAGCGTCGCGCCGTGGAGGTCCCGGATCGGGTGGTCGAAGAAACAGAACTGGTCCACCTGCTGCCAGCGGCCGCGCTCGACGTCCTGACGGTAGGCGAGCAGGTTGCGCCGCAGCGCCCCGATCAGCGCAAAGGCGTGCTCCGGGACGGTGTGCACCGCGTAGTTGCGGATGTTGGCGACCGCGATGCCGTTTTCCCGGCAGTAGCCCACATCGACGACGTCGTAGCCCGTCGCCGCCACCGCGATCATGCGCAGCGCGGGCAACTCGCGCAGCGTCGACGCCCGCAGCGGCACCTTGTTGGTGATGGCGATCGTTGCGTGGCGCAGTCGCCCGGCGACGTCATCCACGCTCGTCGTCGGGTACTCGTCCCAGCCGTGCTCGAAGGACGGCCGGCGAACCTGGGCTTGCAGGGTGGATCGGTCGAGAAAGACGATGTGCTCGGCCACTCGTCAGCCCTGGATCGAACCGGTCGAGTGCGACTCGTAGAACTGCTCCTCGCGACTGACGCGCTTGCGCGGCGTCGGGTCGTGCGAGCGCCAGTAGTTCGAGGCGGCGGCGACACCGCTTCCGGGCGTGACCTCGATGCCGACGTCGAGCATCGCCATCTCGGCACCGGCGATGGCGCCCATCAACATCAGTTCGTTGAGATCGCCCAGGTGCCCGATGCGGAACACCTTGCCGGCGACCTTGGCGAGCCCCGCGCCGAGGGCGAGGTTGTAGCGGCGGAACGCCACGTCGATGACATGGGCGCCGTTCATGCCGGCCGGCACGACGACCGCGCTGACGGTGTCCGAGTACCACTTCGGGTCGCGGGCGCACAGTCCCAGTCGCCAGCCCCGGATGATCGCCGCGCGCACGCCCTCGGCGAGGTAGTGGTGGCGCGCGAAAATGGCCTCGAGCCCCTCCTCGAAGATGATGTTCAGCGACTCGCGCAGGCCGTAGAGCATCGGCAGCGCCGGCGTGTAAGGGAAGTAGCCGGTCGCGTTCGCCTTGATCATGTCGGCCAGGTCGAAATAGCAGCGCCGCGACTGGGCCGCCGGGATGGCCTTGAGCGCCTTCTGGCTCACGGCCAGGATGCCGAGGCCCGCCGGCATCATGAGCCCCTTCTGCGAGCCGCTGACGGCGAGGTCGACGCCCCATTCCTCCATCCGGAAGTCGATGCTGGCGAGTGAGCTCACAGCATCGACGAACAGCAGCGCCGGATGCCCGGCCTCATCGAGCGCGCGTCGCACCCCGGCAACGTCGCTCGTGACGCCCGTGGCGGTCTCGTTGTGGCAGACGAGCACGCCCTTGATCGAGTGGCGCTTGTCGGCCCGCAGGATCTCCGCGTAGCGATCGAGCGGCACGCCCTCGCCCCACTCGACGTCGAGCGCCTCGACGTCGAAGCCGAGTCGCTGCGCCATGTCGATCCACAGGTGGCTGAACTGTCCGAAGCGCGCCGCCAGGATGCGATCGCCCGGCGAGAGCGTGTTGGTCAGCGCGGCCTCCCAGGCCCCCGTGCCCGACGACGGGAAGATGAAGGCCTGTCCGCTCTCGGTTTTGAACACGCGCTTGAGGTCATGGAGCACGCTCGTCGAGAGGTCGGGGAAGGTCGAGGACCGGTGATCCTCCATCGCGACGACCATCGCGCGTTGCACGCGGTCGGGCACGTTCGTGGGTCCCGGAACGAACAGGTAGTTTCGACCGGGTCGGCGAGCTTGCATCGATGGCTCCTCGCGGTGACGCTCGACAAAAAGACAAGGATCCAGGGAATGACACGCCCAACCAGTCCGCAGCAGCCGCACTTTCGCGGCAGCACGCGTTCGTCGGCCAGGCGACATCCGCCCTGCGAAAGTCACTCGTTCATAACATGATTCGCGCTCCGGTGTCCCTTCCATCGCTGGCGCAAACGCGCGGGTCGCCGCGACCGCGAGCGGGCGGAGGAGGGCGTCGCCGGGTCGCGCTGAACGTCGAACGGGAGTGACGCGAGTTCGGCGGTCGTCGCGGCGGCTGGCGCGCACCCTAAAGAAGAGTGGCGTGCACCCAGGGCATCCATTCTTCAATGTCCAGTACAGAGCGCATCGTGCCGGAGGCTCGCGCAGTCGCACGGGAGGCTGCGCTGATCTTGCGATTGCTGCGCCGCCGCGCAGTGGCCCACACGAGGGCACGCGATGACCTCCCGCCGACGGATGCGAGCGGGCTCCGGGTCATCCGTGGTAGCGATGGGACTGGGGAAGGCGCTTCGCGCGTATTCGTTCCGGGTGGCCTCCCATGCGTGCCTCAGGTCATCCGGGCGTGTGTCGAACGCCATCGGAGGAGGCGATCCAGCCGGGTGCCTGCCGTCGCTCGCCACCGTGGAGGCAGCGCCTGCGTTCGCGAATCCGCGCGCCCGCGCTCGCCCACGACCAGCTGCAGCAGGCGGAGGTCACGCTTCCAGTCTCGGTCCACGGAGCAGATGGCGAGCCTCGCCAGCAGTCGCCGAGCAGGGCTGGGGCCCTCGAGGGTGGCCGATTCCACGTGTTGTTATAATGACCACCGGTCGCGGGCTCTCCGCGAGCTGCCTCGGACGGTCGGGTGCGCGCGCTCTACGAAAAGACGATCGTCTTCATCCTGCAGTACATCGACGAGCACGGGCTCAAGGTCGGTGACCAGCTGCCGCCGGAGGCAAAGCTTGCGGTGCAGACCGGGGTGAGCCTCGTCACGGTGCGGCGTGCGCTCGCCGAACTCGCCGCGCAGGGCGTGGTGCGACGCGAGCAGGGCCGCGGGACCTTCGTCGCCCGCCCGCGCGTCCGCGCGGAGACGACCCGCGTCGGCGGACTGCGCAACAGCCTGCACCTCGATTCGCGCTCGGCGCTGCAGACGCGCGTACTCGGCTGCTTCCCGCGCCGCGCGAGCGACGAGGAAGTCGCGGCGCTCGGCCTGCAGGAGGGCGCGGCCGTGTGGGAGATCTCACGCCTGCGGCTCCTGAGCCGGCGCCCGGTCATCTGGGAGCAGTCGGTGATCCCGAAGCTGCTGGCACCGGACCTCGGCAGCTACTTCGAGTCGCCGGATGGCCGCTCGCTCTACGACCTCCTCGAGCAGGTCTACGACCTCAAGGAGTCGCGCGAGGAGCAGACGCTGGTCTCCCGGCCCGCGCAGCCGCGCGAGATCGAGCTGCTCGAGCTCTTGAAGTTCGAGTGGGTCGTCGAGATCACGGGCGTCAGCTACTCGATGCGCCACGCGCCGATCGATCACTTCCGGATGGTATTCGTCGCCAAGTCCTTCGCGTTCCGGCTCGCGACCGCGCCCTCGAACGCGGTCGAGGCGGTCGAGATCACGCCGCCGCGCTGAGGTCCGCCGCGGCGAGCACCGTGAGGTCGGGATGGCCGAGCAGGCTTGTCACCGGCCAGCGGGGATCCGGGCGCCCGCGGGTGAGCGCCGCGAGCGCATCCCGCTTTGCTGTTCCGGCAACGAGCAGCAGCACGGCGCGGGCGGCGCGCAGGGTGGCGATCCCCATCGTCAGGCCGCGATCCGGCAGCGCCCGGCCGCCGAGGGTCGTCCGGTCCTGGGCGCGCAGCGTCTCGGGCGTCAGCGCGGCGACGTGCGTCCGGGTTTCCCACGGCGTGCCCGGCTCGTTGAAGGCGACGTGGCCGTTGGCGCCGAGGCCGAGGATCGCGAGGTCGATCCCGCCCGCGGCCGCGAGTGCGGCGTCATAGTCGCGGCACTCGGCGGCGAGATCCGGCGCATCGCCGCGCAGGAATCGACAGTGCGCCGACGGCAGCTGTGCCGGGTCGACCAGGTGGCGCCGCAGGTAGTGCGCATAGCCAAGCGGATCATCGCCAGCGACACCGACGAACTCGTCGAGGTTGAAGAGTCGCGCCTGGCGCAGCGACAGGCGCCCGGCGTGCACGCGCCGGACGAGCTCGGCATAAAGGCCGCGCGGCGTGCCGCCGGTCGGCAGCGCGAGCACCGCCCCGGGCCGGTGCGCGAGCAGTGCACCCACGCGATCCGCGGCGCAGGCATCAAAGCCCGTGGCCGTGTCGAGGGCAAGGACGTTCACGCGGGATGCCGCTCGAGGTAGCGCCGGTAGAGCGCGGCGTACGCTGCCGCATCGTGTCCCGGGACGACGGCCTCGCCGGTGGCCCCGGTCACGGGTGCGGGCTCGCCGCCGTGCGCGAGGAGCGCGGCGCCGACCGCCGCCGCCGACTCGAGCCGGCTCGGACGTACCGGGCGCGCGAGGATGTCGGCCAGCATCTGCAGGCTCTCGCGATGCCCGGCGAGATGACCGGCGACGACGATCTCGCGGGCGGGCGAGGTCTCGGCTAGCACGTCGATGCAGCGTCCGATCTCGAAGCACACGCCCTCGAGGAACGCGCGCGCGAGGTCGGCCGGGGTGTGCACGAGTCGAAGCCCAGCGATCGTGCCGGTCAGCGACGGGTTCCAGAGCGCCCCCTGCTCGCCGCCGGCGAGGTAGGGCGCGAAGCTGAGGCCCGCGGCGCCGACCGCGGACTGCGCCGCCGCGCGCTCGAGCTCGCCCGCGCGCCAGCCGAGGAGCCCGGAGAGCCACGCGTAGCCCGTGCCGGTCGCAAGCAGGTCCATTTCGCGGCCGAACCAGCCGCTCGCGACGTGCGGCGTCAGGAGGTAGCGGGCCGCGCGGTCGAGGCGGTACTCCGGGACCGCGTCGAGCACGATCGTGCTCGAGCCCATCGCGAGGCTGACCGTCCCGGCACGCAGGCCGGTCATTGCGTAGGCGCCGGCCACCGAGTCCGCGGCGCCGACGGTCACCGGCACACCGGGCGGCAGGCCGAGGAGCGCCGCGCCCGCCGTCGAGAGGCCACCGGCGACCGCGCGCGACTCACGCACCTCGGGCAGCGTCGTGGGGGGCAGCTGCCAGCGCTCGCACAGGTCCACGGCGAAGGCGCCACGGCCGAGGTCGAAGGCCGCGTAGCCGGCGGCCGTCGACGGATCGGTGACCCGCACGCCGGTCAGCGCGAAGCACAGGTAGTCCTTCGCCGACAGGATCCACTCGACCGGTTGTGCCTTCGCCGCGACGTGGTGGCGGTACATGGGGCCGAGATAGCGGCCGTCGATCGGCATGCCGGTGCGCTCGTAGAGCGACCGTCGCTCGGTGGCACTGATCGCGGCCGTCGCCCAGGCGTCGGCGCGCGCGTCCTTCCAGGTGATCGCCCGCGCGAGCGGCCGATCGGCCGACCCGCAGACGAGCGTCGGCAGCTGGCCCGCGAGCCCGACGGCGCGCACCTGCGCCCGCCAGTCGCGCGCCGCGCCCGGATCGAGCGCCCGGCAGGCGGCCCCTACCGCGGCGAGCCAGTCCGCGGGGTCCTGCTCGGCGGCGCCCGGCTCGTCGGCGAAGGTCCGGAACGGCGCGCTCGCCGTCGCGATCACCCGTCCCGCGGCGTCCACGAGCGCCGCCTTGACCGCGGACGTGCCGAGGTCGAGGCCGAGCGCGAGGGCGCTGCCGTGGGCCTCAGGCACGCGAGGCGAGGTCCCGGGCGACGTCGCGCGCCGCGGCGAGCGTCGCGTCGATGTCCTCGTCGGTGTGCGCGAACGACACGAACAGGTTCTCGAAGGCGCCCGGGTGGAAGAGGATGCCGCGCTCGAGCATGCCTTCCCACCAGCGCCGGAACAAATCGTGGTTGGCGTAGCGTGCCGCGTCGCGGTAGTTGCGGATCGGCCGCTCGGCGAACCACACCTGCAGCACCGGGCCGACGCCGGTGACGTAGGCCGGCAGCCGCGCGTCCGTGAGCACGCGCTCGAGACCCGCGTAGAAGCGCTCGCAGCGGCGATGCATCGCCTCGTACAGCCCCGGCACGGCGAGCTCGTCGAGCGCGGCGTTCGCCGCGGCGACGGCGATGGTGTTGCCGGCGTAGGTGCCGGCCATCGACACCGTGCCGTCCGACACGAGCGACATCAGGTCGCGCCGGCCGCCGAGCGCGGCCACCGGAAAGCCGCCGCCGAGGCCCTTGGCGAACACCGACAGGTCCGGGCGGATGCCGTAGTGGCCCTGCGCCCCGGCGACACTGATCCGGAAGCCCGTGATCACCTCGTCGTAGATCAGCACGATGCCGCGCGCCGCCGTGAGTTCGCGCATGCCCTCGAGGTAGCCGGGCTCGGGCAGGATGCAGCCGGTGTTGCACATCACCGGCTCGGTCAGCACCGCGGCGATGTCATCGCCCTCGCGGTCGATCGCCGCCCGCAAGGCGCCGAGGTCGTTCCACGGCAGGATGATGAGCTGCTCGCCCGCGCCGGCCGGCATGCCCGGACCCTGGGGCACCGCGCGCGGGCGCGACTCGGGTCCCGCCTCGTCGAGCTTGGGGTGCTTGCTCCAGTACACGCCGTCGGAGAACCCGTGGTACATGCCCTCGAAGCGGATCACCTTGCGCCGCCCGGTGAACGTGCGGGCGAGCCGCAGCGCGTAGATGATCGCCTCGGTGCCGGTGTTGCACAGGCGCACCATCTCGACGCTCGGGACCAGCCCGACGATCCGGTCCGCGAGCGTGATCTCGGCGGCGGTCGGCAGCGCGAAGCAGGTGCCGCGGGTCTGGATGACCTCGACGACGGCGGCGGTGACCTTCGGTGGGCGGTGGCCGAGGATCATGGGCCCGAGCCCGAGCAGGTAGTCGATGTAGCGGTTGCCGTCGGCATCGTAGAGGTAGGCGCCCTCGCCGCGTTCGGCGAAGAGCGGGTACGGGTCCCAGCCCGAGAAGCGGGCGCGGGCGGTGCTGTTGACGCCGGCCGGGATGCGCGCGCAGGCCTCCTGGTACAGGGCGGCGCTCCTCGTCGAGCGGCTCGGGTCGCGGTAGGTCAGCGTCACGTCGGGGACTCCGTGGATCGAGGTGTTTGCGCGGGGCTCGCGTCGAAGAAGGCGACGCGTCCCAGGCGATGCAGCAGGATGGCGACGAGCGCGCCGAGCGTGATCGAGCCGAGGGCGTAGGCGAGCACGGTCGGGGAGGTGGCGCCGCTCAGGACCGATTCGATCGCGACCCACGCCATGAAGAGCGCGCCGAAGCCGGGCAGCAGGCCGCCGAGGACGAGGTCCGCGCCGGACCGAGCCAGCGCCGCCCGTGCCTGCCAGACGGCCGCGGCGGCGGTGAGGCCGTAGAAGAGGATCGAGATGAGACCGAGGCTGCTGACGATGTTGCTGAGGGCGCGGCCCACCGTGCCGGTCGAGAGCGCGACCGCGAGCAGCACGAGGTTGAGGCCGCTCATTGCAAGCGTGGCGACCCACGGGTTGCCGCTGCGCGGATCGACGCGCAGGAAGGCGCGCGGCATCACCGCGTCGCGCGCCATCGCCCGGCCGACGCGCGCGGCCGAGATCACCGCGGCCTGCAGCGTCGCGAGGGTGCCGGTGAGGACCACGAGGCTCGCGATCGTCCCCCAGGGGCCCGGCAGGAGCCGCGGGCCGATCACCGCGAGCGCGTTGCCGGCGTGCTGCTCGAGGTCATCCGGCGGCAGCACCGCCTGGAAGCCGAGCACGGCGAGGGCGTAGAACGCGGCCAGGATCACGACGCTCGCGATCGCCGCGTAACCGGGATGCTCGACGCGGTCCTCGGACTCCTCGCCGACGTACACCGCCGCGTCCCAGCCGGAGTACATGAAGCAGGCGATCAGGAGGCCCTGAAGCAGCGCGCGCGACCCGCCGATCCCCTCGAGCGTGAACCACTGCCAGGAGAAGCGCGCCGCGAGCTGCCCCGTGAAGAGCGCGGCGACGCCCGCCACGGCGAGCAGCAGCAGCACCAGATACTGGAACGCGACGATTGTCCACTCGAAGCGGGCCGCCACGCGCAGGCCGCGCAGGGCGAGCAGCGTCACCGCGACGTTCCAGGCGCCGCCGGCGAGGCCGACCGCGAGGTGGTTCGAGACCAGCGCCGGCGCGAGCAACTCGAGCGTGTAGGTGCCGGCCGGGATCGTCAGGCTGCTGGTGCCGAGCGTGTAATAGAGAAGGATCATCCAGCCCGAGAGGAAGCCGAGGTACGGATGGAAGACCCGCGCCACCCAGGTGTAGGTGGCGCCCGCACTCTGCTGCCAGCGGTTGAGGCGCTGGTAGCCGATCGCGATGCCCAGCATCGGCACGAAGGAGAGCAGGACCGGGACGATCCCGCCGTAGTGACAGGCGGCGACGAGCCCGGCGAGGCTGACGGCGACGGTCTGCGCCGGGCCGGAGCTCGACAGTCCCAGCACGATCGCGTCGCCGAGGCTGACGCGGCCTCGCGCCGCCTCGCGCGGCGGTTCGCCCGTGCGCTGATCGTCCTGCACCGGAGCCCCTCGATAAGAGTCGGTCATTATAATGACTTTGCCGGGCGCTGCAACCGAGCGTCCCGCCGGTTCAGGGACCCCGGCCCGGCCCCGAGGCGAGCCAGTCGCGCACCTCGAGCAGCGATTGGCAGCGGAAGCGCGGCATGGCCGCGGGCTCCACGAGATCCGGGATCAGGATCGTGGTCATGCCGGCCGCCTCGGCGGCCGCGAGGCCGCGCGGCGAGTCCTCGAGCGCCAGGCAGTCGATCGGCGATACGCCAAGCCGTTCGGCGGCGAGCAGGTAGAGGTCGGGTGCCGGCTTCGCGCGTGGCACCTCGTCGCCGAAGGCGAGGGCCTGGAAGCGCGCGGCGAGCGGGCCCAGGCTGAGCCGCGCCTTGGCATCGCGCGTCGAGGTCGCGACCGCCCGTGGGATGTCTCGCGCCGCGAGCCAGTCGAGGAGCTCGACGAGGCCGGGCTTGCGGGGCATCCCGGGGCCCGCGGCAAGGACCCGCCAGCGCGCGTCGACCTCGGCGCGGACGCTCGCGACGATGGCCGGGTCGCCGAGCGCGGCCGTGAGCCGGGCGTCGCTCTCGGTCTCCCGCAGGCCGACGAGCGAGGCGTGCAGCTCGTCCGGGAAGCCGATCCCGCGCGCCTCGAGCGCTTCCCGCCAGAGCACCCGGTCGAGGCGCTCGGTGTCGAGCATCAGGCCGTCCATGTCGAACACGACGGCGCCCGGCAGCGCCGCCGGGAAGCGCGCGAATGCCTTGCTCATCGACGGCGCCGCGCAGCGCGGACCGCGCGGCGGTGCATTGCTCAGTGTGCCCGGGCGGCCGGCGGGACGACCCGGCGCGGCCGGGCGATCGCGCTCAGAAGGTCCTCGCCCGCGGTCCGCGTCAGGGTCGGGATGCGCTCGCCGTCGGCGTAGCGCAGCTCCAGCGTGCGGTACTCGCCGTCCTTCTCGACCAGGAGCGCGAGGATCTCGCCCTCGGCCTGCGGGTGGGCGAGCACGTCGCGCAGCGACTCCTTCGACCACTTGCGGCCGTTCACTGCGACCAGGTGGCTGCCGGGCGCCGCGCCCGCGGCGTCGAGCGGCGAGCCGGGCACGATGTCGGTGAGCAGGCCGTCCTCGGCCCCGAGGGTCGCGCCCAGCGAGTACTGCAGGTTCCACTCGCGGTCTTCCGCCTCGTGCGCCGCATGCATCGCGTTCGGGCCCGCGCCGTAGCTCAGCCGCCAGCCGCTCGCGTCGAGGCCGCCGAGCGGAGCGCCGACGTGGATCGTCGCGAGGCGCTCGCGCCAGAAGCCGCGCCAGTCGTGGGGCTGGACCGCCTCGAGCGCGGCGACGATCGCCTCGAAGTCGTAGCGGCGCACCTCGGGGCCGGTGCTCGGGGCGCCGAAGAACCGGCGGCAGAAGTCGTCGAGGCTGCGCTGCCCGTGCGACTCGCGGCGGATGATCGCGTCCGCCTCGAGCCAGCGCAGCGCCGATTCCTGGTAGAAATCGTCCTGCCGGCGCAGGCGCGCGGCCCAGTGGCGGTCCTGGGTATAGAGGAGCGGCGCCGCGATCGTGGTGTCCTCGAGCGAGCGCCATTCGCGGCGGTGGTGGACGTCCATCTGCGCCGCGAGCCGGGCGAGCTCGTCGCGGAACTCCTCCACCGTCAGCAGCCCGCTGCGCGCCGCGAGCACGTCGCCGAGGTACTCGGTGAGCCCCTCGTAGACCCACAGCAGCTCGTCCTGCATCGGCGCCTGGTAGTCGGGGGTCGCGAGCCCCGCCGGGCGGCGGAACTTGCCGTTCCACGAGTGGGTGTACTCGTGCGGCAGCAGGTTGGCCTCCGCGCGCCGGATGTCGTCGTCGAGCAGCGCCCGCAGCGGCGAGCGGTTGTCGCTCGACTCATGGTGCTCGAGCCCGTCCGGCATGATCTGGTCGGTGAGCGCCCACAGGAACTGGTAGCGCCGGTAGTGGGTCGCGCCGAAGAGGGCGCTGGCCTCGGCCACGAGGTCGCGGAAATGCTGTTCCTCGGCCGCGGCCATCGAGAGCGCGACGGGTCGATCCGCCGCGATCTTGAGCTCGACGGCCGGCGAGCCGCCGAGCGGGATCGACCGGAAGTAACGACCGGCGAGCAGCGTCGAGTCGACCAGCGTCGTCAGCGACGTGGGTTCGAACTCGACCGCGCCGTCGCCGCTGCCCGCGCGGGTGAGGGCGGTGGCGTACTGCCAGCCGGCCGGGAGCACGATGCTCGCCTGGAAGCGGAGCTCGTCGGTCGGCGGGCCGGCCGGGTACAGCACGAGCTGGTTCCACTCGACGATCGCAAGGGCCTCGGTCGCGCTGCGCGGCGTCTCGAGGCCCTGCACGATGCCGTCCGGCGCCGCGACGGTGAGCACCTCGAGGTCCGCCTCCACCGCGTCCACGCCCGCCGGCACGTCGAGATGGATCGCGTAGGGATCGACGGCGTCGCGTCGCCAGGCGAGCGGCTGGCGGTTCGCCGTCAGCGAGGGCAGCGCAAGCGAGGTGATCGGTCCCGCCGGGCCGTGCCGGCCGGGTAGCCACTTGGGATAGACGAGCGTCAGCGCGCCCGGCGCGACCGGCAGGGACAGATGCGCCTTCAGGATGCCTCGCGAGGCCTCGCGCGCATCGACGCGCACCGTGGCGACGCGTGCTCCGGGACCGGCGTCGGCAGCCGCCAGGAACGGGACGAAGGCGGCGCCGGTCAGCAGCGCGGCGAGCACCCGCGCATTCGTCGCGAGGGCGCGGCGTGCGCCCGGTGCAGGGGTCATCAGCTTCGCTCCTAGAACCGGTAGTGGACCGACGCCTCCATGTAGCGGCCGAGCGCGCCGGCCTGGTCGAGGGAGGCATCGTAGTTCTGGCCGCCATAGGTGGCGGTGTCAAGCGGCGGGAGCCGGTTGGTGACGTTGCTGATCGTCGCGGTGATGTCCAGGTGCTCGTTCCACTGGTACTGGCCGTACACCGAGGCGTAGCCGAAGCCCGCGACGTAGCAGTTCGGGTTCGGGTCGTAGAGCTGCAGGCAGGTCGGGCCGACCGACTCGTCGTAGCCGCGCATCGCGCTGCGGTAGTTGTAGCTGACGCCGGCGGACACCGGGCCGTGCGTCCAGTCGAGCGAGGCGCTGCCGCGGGTCGCGGGCGAGCCCGTCGCGCCGCTGAGCGCGGTCGGACCGACCGTGCCGACGTAGTGATAGGTCGTGCCGTCGACGGTCTGCTCGTTGCGCATCTGGTGGCTCGCGTCGAGGCGGAAATCGAGCTTGCCGTACGCGCCGAGGTTGAGGCCGGCCTTGAGCTCGGCATCGACGCCGGTGACGAGCGAGTACGAGGCGTTCACGTACGGCGTCAGGTACTCGACGATCTGCCCGGGCAGCGGCGAGCCGGGCGGGGCCGGCGTGCGCACGGCGTTGTCCAGCGAGTAGGGCGCCGGCGTGATCTCGTTGTCGCGGCGGATGTCGAAGTAATCGACCGTCAGCGACAGGTGCTTGACGGGCTCGAGGATGAAACCGACGGTGTAGCTGCGCGACTTCTCGGGCTGCAGGTTGGGGTTGCTGCGCGTCAGCACGGCCACCGCGCTCCCTTGGCCGCTGCAGTCGGCCGCGAGGCCGGTGACCGGGCAGCGCACCGGGTCGTAGGGCGCGGGCGCGACGCTCGAGGCAGTGCCGGCATTGCCGCTCTCGGCGATGCCCGGGGCGCGGAAGCCGCGCGCGAAGGTGCCGCGCAGCGCGAGCTGCCGCAGCGGTCGCCACTTGATCCCGAACTTCGGCGTGAACGCGGTGCCGGCGGAGTCGTAGCGGTCGAGGCGCCCGGCGGCGTCGAGCTCGAGCGAATGCAGCACCGGCGCCGAGAACTCGACGAACGCCGCCTGCACGGACTGGGTGCCGTGCGCATAGAAGCTGCCGTCCATCAGGATGTTGCCCTCGGGCGCGCCGGGCTCGCCGGGGTTGTCCTGCTTGAGCGTGCGCGCCTCGAGCCCGATCGCGACCGAGAGCTCGCCACCGGGCAGCGCCCAGAGCTTGCGCGCGGCGGTCGCCGAGACGAACGCCACGGTCGAGGTCGCGACGTCGTGCGTCTCCGGGACGAGCTGCGAGATCAGCGAGGGCGGGTTCAGGTTCGCGTTCTGGCCGACCCGCAGCGTGCCGGTCGCGAAGGCGTTGTTGAGCGCGGCGACGTCGACGAAGCCCTGGTAGGTCACGTGCGTCTCGTCGCGGACGTAGCCGACCGCGGCCGCGACGTCCCAGGCACCGGCCGTGCCCTTCAGGTCGTCGACGAACCGGTAGACGTCGGTGCCGTAGATCGCGTGCTGCGGCGGCAGGAAGGTCAGCGCGCCGTAGAAGATCGCCGGCAGGCCGACGTAGTTGGCGAAGTTCGCGCCGTAGTAGGCCTGCGCCGCCGCGAAGTAGGGGCTCGCCGGGTTGAACGGGTTGTCGGGCGAGGTCGGCGCCAGCAGGATCTGCGTCGCGGTCGTGTCGAACTGGTTCACGATGCCGCTCTTCGAGCCCGCCCAGACGAACGGCACCAGTGCCGTGCCGACGTTGTAGGCGTTCGGCTGGCGGTACTGCTCGGACTGCGACAGGAAGTAGTTCGCGCTGACGGTGTTGGTCCAGTCGCCGGCGAGCCGCTGCGCGTAGTGCGCCGACAGGTTGAGGCCGGCGGTCCGCGGCTGCAGCTTCTTGTAGAGGTTCGTGTCCCAGGCGCAGCCGCCGTTGTTCGGGATCTGGTTCTGCGGCGCGCATCCCGGCAGCTGGTAGAAGACGTCGCCCGGCTGGCCGTTCACGAGCGGCGAGACCTGCCCGGGCACGGTGTAGCTCGTGCCGTCGAGTGGCGTCGTGCCGTTGACGATGCCGCCGCGCAGGTCCGGGCCGCTCCACGGCGTCAGGTCGAGCGCGGCGATGTACGAGCCGCGCGCCTCCTGGGCGATGGCCTCCTGGTGGCGGACCTCGACGTTGAAGTAGACGTTGTGGCCCTCGGTCGCGAGGTTGCCGAAGCCGTAGGTGGCCGAGAAGCGCTGCGACTGGCCGTCCCAACGGTACGTCGAGCCGAGCGTGCCGGTCAGGTCGAGGCCGGTGAACTCCTTCTTCGTGATGATGTTGACCACGCCGGCGATCGCGTCCGAGCCGTAGATCGCCGAAGCACCGTCGCGCAGCACCTCGACGCGCTCGACGATCCCCATCGGCAGTGCGGAGATGTCGACGAACGGCCGCTGGCCATCGTCCGCCAGCGGGTAGGGCGCCATGCGGTGGCCGTCCACCAGCACCAGCGTCGCATCGACCGAGAGTCCGCGCAGCGAGACGCCGCTCGCGCCGCCCGCCATGGCGCCGCTGAAGGCCTGGGTCAGGGTGCCGCTGCCGTCGGCGGACACCGAACGGATCGCGTCCGCGATCGTCGAGTAGCCTTGCTTCGCGAGGTCCTCGCTGGTGATGACGGTCACCGGCGAGGGGGACTCGGTGTCGGTGCGGCGGATGTAGGAGCCGGTGACCACGACGGGCTCGAGCGTCTCGATCGGCGTCGCCGAGGCCGGCGGGCCGTCGGCGGCGCTGGCCGCGAGCGGCATCAGCAGCAGGGCCGCGGGTAGGCCGCGGCGCGCGCCGAGTCGAGAGGTCGAGAAAGTCGGAGTGCGCGCGGTCATGCAGGATCCCCGGTCGTCGTTGTGGTGGATGCTGAGTCGCTGGATTCGCGGGTACGGCCTTGGCCGGGCGAGTCGTGACTCGCGCGCGGGGGACGCCTCCGGAACGTGAGGCAGCCTAGTAGCTTTCCTATATCCTTGCAATGACCTATCGAATGCTGCGTAGCAGCAATATCAGCCGCGGCACGATCGGCCGTGATCGGTGATCGACGAGCGGCAACGGCCGTCGGGAGGAGCGCGCATGGCACGGGCGGGAATCTCGGTGACGCTGCTCGCGTGGCTCGTTCTGGCGCCGCTCGCGGCGCACGGCGCGTCACCCGAAGCTCGGCTCCTCGCGGAACTCGAGCGCGGCCGCGCGCGCGGCCTGCCGAGCCTCTCGGTTGCGATCGCGACCCGGCAGGGAGTCATCTGGAGCGCGGCGGTCGGCGAGGCGGATCTCGTCACGCACAGTCGCGCGCACCCGGGCTACCTCTACGGCATCGGCAGCATCACCAAGGTATTCGTCGCCTGCGTGATCGAGCAGCTGGTGGACGAGGGGCGGCTCGCACTCGATGCGCCGGTCACCGCGCTGCTCGACGCGGCGACCCTCGACGGGATCCCGAACGCCGATCGCGCGACGCTGCGCCAGCTGCTGGACTACACCAGCGGGATCCCGAGCTGGGAGTTCGACCCGCTCTGGATCCGCCGCGGTCGCGGCAGCGAGCTCGACCCGACGCGCGTGTGGGGCAAGGCCGAAACGCTCGACTACCTCCGCGCGGGTCGCGATCACGCCACCCACGCGCCCGGCGCCGGCTACACCTACTCCAACACGAACTACACACTGCTCGGCCTCGTGATCGAACGACTGACCGGCCAGGATGCCGCGAGCGAGATCCGTCGCCGCGTCCTCGACCCGCATGGACTCACGGACATCCGGCTCGAGGGATTCGAACCGGTGGACGCGTCGCGCCTGCCGTCCCGCTACCACTTCGGAACTGCCGAGTTCGTCCGCGATGCCGGGCTGAGTCCCGGGTTCCGCCGCGTTTCGGGCGCCCTGATCGACGTCAGCCATTCGAACCTGTCGACCGAGTGGACTGCCGGGGCGATGGTCGCGACCGCGCACGATCTCGCGCTCTTCGCCCGCGAGCTTCGCGACGGTCGGATCGTCAGCGCCGCGGCACTCGCGCGCATGGAATCGTTCCGGCCCTCGGACGACCCGGACGAGGACATGGGCCAGGGGCTCGCACTCGATCGCTATGGCCGGGAGCGCCTGATTGGCTACGGCGGCAATGTCCTCGGCTTCGGGGCCGTGGTCGGCTGGGTTCCCGACGAGGACGTCGTGATCGCCGTCGCGACCAACGTCGGCGCCATGCACAGCGGCGAGCGCGCGTACTATCCCGAGAAGCTGCTGCGGGAGACCCGGGTCATTGAGTTCGCCCGCGCGCTCGCGCGGGAGCTCGCGCCGCGGGCCGGCTCGCGATGAAGCCGGAAAGGACCTTCTCGATGTGGGCGACGGCGGTGGCCGGTTTGATGGCGCTGGTCGTGTTTGCGGCGCCGCCGGCGACGGCGGCGGAGCGCGCGAGCCTCGCGGACCGCATCGACCGGGAAGTCCGCGCGGAGATGCGGGCGCAACAGATCCCGGGCCTGGCACTCGCGGTGCTGCGCGGCGACCGGGTGCTGCTCGCGAAGGGCTACGGGGTCGCGACGCTCGAGCACCCGGTCAAGGTCGGCCAGGACACGCGCTTTCAGATCGGCTCGATCGGCAAGCAGTTCACCGCGACGCTGGTGATGCTGCTGGCCCGCGACGGCACGCTCGACCTCGACGCGCCGCTCGCCCGCTACCTGCCCGAGGTACCGGCGAGCTGGCACGCCGTGACGCTGCGCCTGATGCTGAATCACCAGGCCGGCATTGCGCAGCTGACGCCGCCCGCACGCGACCTCCTCGACCTGCACCATGAATACACGGACGAGGAGTACCTTCACCTTGCGACGTCCGTGCCGCTCGACTTCGAGCCCGGCACGAGCGTCTCCTACAGCGACACGGCCTACGTGCTGCTCGGCATCGTCATCGGCCGCGTGACGAAGCGCTTCTACGGGGACCTGCTCGCGGAACGGGTCTTCCGTCCGCTTGGCATGGCGAGGACTCGGATCCTGTCGGACGCGGACATCATTCCGGGGCGGGCTGCGGGTTACGAGCGCGATGCCAGCGGATCGCTGCGCAATCAGGCCTGGGTCGCGGCCGCCCTCAACCGCACGGCGGACGGTAGCCTGTACTCCACCGTGCTCGATCTCGCACGCTGGGACCGGGAACTCTCGCGATCAAGTATCTTGCCTCGCGCGGAGCGCGACCGCATGTGGCGTGTCGATCGTCTGCAGGAGGGCGACGCGCCGTTCTACTCGTACGGATACGGGTGGGTCAGCACCCGCTGGCGCGGCCACGCCGTCATCGAATACGACGGGAACTGGCAGGGGTTCCAGGCCGCGATGGCCCGCTACGACGACCGGCGCGTGACCGTCATCGTGCTGACGAACCTCGCCCTGTGCCGAGCACAGCGTATCGCGCACGCGGTGGCCGGCATCGTCGATCCTGCTGTTGCGCCGCTTCGACAGTTACGGAAGGACTCTCACGAAGCCCTCACCCGGGACTTCAGTCACCTGATGGAGGCCGAGGCGAGGGGAGAGCCGGGGGCGGTGGCCACTCCCGAGCCGGCTGGATTTCGATTGCCGGGGTCTTGGAGAGCTGCGCTTCGGCGCGAGCTCGCCGCAATCGGTCCGGTACAATCGATCGGCGTCGTCGATGAGTCGCACGCGGATGACCGCTTCGAGCGGGTGTACCGCGTTGAAGCGGCCGACATGGTCGACTTCTTCACCGTGCGCTATGACGCGAGTGGAGCCGCCGAGCTCGTCGGGGTGTACCAGGAGTACTAAGTCCGAAATGAGGTCGCGAGGCTGGACCGAATGCCGCTCATGTCAGCGGTGTCGCGCTGCCGTCGCGCAACTGTCGCTCGCACGACGCTTCGGCCCACCGCAAATTCGGATCCGACTCAGCAATCTACGGCGCCCGATAGCGAGCCGGACTCTTGAGAAATCCTGCTGACCGAGACGATCAGCCGCTGAGCTCCATCGCGAGGGTCCGCACCGCGGGCAGTGCCGCGACGAGTGCTGGCGCAATGTGCGCAGCGACCACGGTGGCGGCGACGGTTCCGGTGGCCGGGTGGAACCGACCGAACTGTCGCCAGTCATGTCGGACGATCAGCCCGACGGCTCCCAGCTGGACCAGCATCCCCAGCCATTCGCCCCAGGGGCCCAGGAGCGGCATCGGCAGGATCCGGCCAAGCGCGGGCTGCATGGCGATGACTGCTGCACCCAGGATCAGGCGGGCGTGCCAGTTGGTGTCGCGGCGCAGGAGCAGTGCGGTGCCGGCGAGCCCTCCAAAGGCCAACGCCTCGACGGTGACGAGCGCCAGGAAGTAGGTGGGAGTGAAGAACGGAGGCTGCACATGCGCGTGCAGCGCCGCAGCCATCGTCACGAACGCCAACACGATCAGGACGGGAATCAGCGCGGCGGTCGACCATCCGAGGCGTCGGTGCACGGCGAGCGAAGCGCCGCGCGCGAGGCGCGACTGGATGATGATGAGCGCCAGCCACGTCACCATGGCGATGCCATGGACGTGGAACCAGAAGGGGACCGTGCGATAGTCGACGAACCCGCGCGCAGCGAACTGCGCGAAGCCGAGGACGATGAAGACCGCAAGGCCAAGCGCCATGTTCCCGAAGAAAGGCTGCCGTCGCGGTTCGACGGCCGTGATCGTTGCCAAGTTCTGCTCCCCCCGTCTGCTTCCAGCTCTTCATTATGCGGATCGCCGTCGCGACGACCCTGTTGCTACCCCGTCCGGAGCCGAACGTCACCGAACGGGTGCGGTCGGGCACGTTAACACCACGCCGACGGACGGCCCAGTCGCGGTGGCCAGGACGTCGGCGATCCGCCCGGTAACGCATGGACCTCGATCGCGCCTTCGGGCGGGCAGAGGCCACGTCTCGGCCGGTCGATAGGCCCCACGCAGGAACCCCGCGCGCCGGCGGCAAAACGCCACGCAATCAGCAGGTTGCGATCAACATCATGCCCGTCCAACTGAGTTCGGAGGTGTCCGATGCAGTATTGAGCGGGGCGCCGCGAAGGTCCGCCAACAAGGACTCGTCACCTATCTGGCGATCGACGTGTTGTGGGTCCGCGTGATGTCGTCGCCAGCAGGTGCACCGGATAGGCGATCAGTTCGCCGTTCGCCGGGAGGGCCGTCAGGATTTGCGCTTTCGCTCGACGAACGGTCGATATTCGACCAGCAGCGAGTTGACCGCCTCGCGGAGAAGATCCTGCTTCGTGCGACCCGTCGACTTCGCCAGCTTGTCGAGCAGCACGATATGCACGTCATCCAGGTACAGCGCGACCTGCTTTCGTAACGTACGGCCCATGGCTAATATTAGCGGCTCATATTAGCTCGGTCAATGCCAGCCTCGGCCGGCGTGATACGTGACGGTCCGGATGGGTATCCGAACCCGGATGGATCACGTCACTGTCCCGGTTCGCTCTGCAGCGGGCGCCTGCCGGTTCTTTTTGCTCGTGGACCGGGCGGATTAGCGATTCTTGCTGCCACGGGCTGACTGGGGTGCACGATAGCGCGCGCTTCAGTGCCGAGTGCGACCTTCCTGCCACGTCAACTGAACGTGGCGCCGTGGGATCCTCCCGGCCATCCCGACAGGTAGGCAGAGGGGAGGCGCGGTGCCGGGCGGCGTTGGTGCGTCGCATCACATTCAAAGAACGAGGGCGCGACGTGCGGCCTACGACGGGTTGCCGGCCAGTGCGTCCTCCGAGGCGACGGTCGCGAGGGCCTCGCCGGCGGGGTGTCCAGGGGGGCTGCCATGATCAAGACCAGCCGATTCACGGCCCGACCGTGGACTCGAAGCATTGCGCTGCACCTCGTCGGCCTCGCGGCCGCGACCCTGACGGCCGACGCCGCGGCGGATGAAGGCTGCGGCGGGACCGATCCCGCGCTCCCGCTCGGGCTGCAGTCCTACGAGCCGAGCGCCTTCGGCTACATGAAGCAGAGCGACGACGTCGGCACCTACAACATCAAGATCTCGGTGAAGTTCCCGCTCGCGCCGCAGCGCACCTGCCGACTCTGGGGTGACCAGAACCGGCTCTACTTCGCCTTCACTGGCTACTGGGACTTCTACATCGGCAGCCGCCACTCCTCGCCCGTGGTGGGCAAGGAATACAGCCCGCAGCTCTTCTGGCAGCACTATCTCCCCGCGCGCCGCGCGGACGAGTTTCACGCGCTGCCCTCCTACGGCGAGGGCAGCGCCGGCCACGCCCCGGCCGGTCGCCACGACTACTGGGCCCTCGGCTACGCGCACGACTCCAACGGCCAGTCGATCGACTCGCTGGCCCAATTCCAGGAGGCGCAGCGCTCACAGGGCGACGAGGCCGCGCGAGACGCGCTCAGCCGCGGCTGGGACTACGCCTTTGTCAACGCAAAGTTCACGCTGCACTCGGACGAAAGCCATCGGCTGACGGTCTATCCGTCGCTGCGCTACTTCCTGCCGCGAGGCCTGCTGCAAGGACGCGCCGAGGAGCTGCACGACTGGGAGCGTCCGGCCGACGGCAAGCTGCGCAAGGCAGTCGACGGACTCGCGCTGCTCGGCAAGTTCCAGTGGACGACCCGCTCGGACCCGGACGGTTTCGGCGACGCGAAGATCGCGCTGCGTTACGCCACCGGCTACCAAGATCCCTTCCGCCACAGCACCCTGCGTGTCGAGGCGGGCCTACAGGTGCTGCAGTTGCCGATCGTGCTGTGGGCGCAGAACGGCTACCTGAGTGATCTGGCGCAGTACTACCGGCGCGTGTCGGCGTACGGGATCGAACTCGAGATCGGGGCCTTCTGAACGGCGCGCATCTGGCCGGAGGGGAGGGAGGCGATGGCAGACGGTAATGAAGCATGGAGCTTCGCCGGGCTCGGGCGCTGGCCGTCGATGGTGATGCTGGTCGCGGTGCTGCTCGGCCTTGGCAGCGTCTTCACCGGCCCGCGCCGGGACCCGCCACCGCCGGCGGCGGATGCCGAGAAGCGTTCCACCGGCGAGAAACTTGGGCATCCGCCGGTGATGCTGGCGCCCACGCCGCTGCTGCGCCCGGTCGAGCTCGTCTCGATCATAGCCGGCCTCGGACCGCTGTTCGTCGCGCCGCCGAGCGGCGATCCCGATGTCGTCCCAGCGGTCTGGGGCCGCGTGGTTGGCAAGGACGGCTACTGCCACCTCGGTACGCAGGAGATCGCGGCGCCGTGCGAGTCCGCGGTGTTCGAGGATGTCCGCACGCAGCTTGCGCAGCGCGGAATTGGCGTCACGATCGTGGTCGCGACGGTGCCGGACTGGGTGGACTCCGCACTGCGCTGGACCTTCGACGGTCAGGTTGACGCGATCCAGGTCGCCGCGGCACGCCTCGGCTACTCGCCGGCCGGCTTCGATCTCCTCGAGCTCGACCCGGCCGCTGCGCCGCCGGTGCTGCCGCCCGCGCGCTTTCGTCAGGCGCGCCCGCACGAGTCGACGCCGGGCTCGCTGCTGTTCCGTCGCAATGCCAAGGCTGAACCCGGCGATACCCCCAACTCTGCTGACCCGCGCAACGCGCCGGCGACCGAGTTTCTGCTGGTGCTGCTCGTCGGCGAGACGCCGACCGGCGGTGTGCATACTGGCGCTTTCGAGACGGCGCTCTCGCTCGCGCGCCGTTGGCAGCAACCGGGGCAGGGGCGGATCCGGATCCTAGGGCCGTCCTACTCCGGCTCCTCCGCCTCGATTCGTGCCTCGCTCGACCGGCTCTTCCCGCCGGGAAATGGAGCTCCGGGAGGCGGAAGCTCGATCGATATCGTCTCGCCGAGCGCCTCAAGTCCGCAGAATTCGGAGCTTTTCAAGCGGGCATTGACGCAGTTTCGCCCGCTGGTTCGCTCCGATCCGGAAACCATGCTCGCGCTCGCCCGCTTCCTCGGGCGCACCGATACCGGCTGGCAGTGCGGCGAGAACGTCACCCTGCTCGTCGAGGCTGGCACCGTCTGGGGGCGGCAGTTCCTGAAGGATTCCTTGTCCAAGCAGGGCGCAACGAATGCATGCGACCAGTGTCGCGCAGGCGAGCTCAACGAGGGCACCGCCTTCAAGTGCGCTCAGATCGCGCCGTTCCCGATTCACATCGCGCGACTGCGCGATTTGCAGCCCAATGCGCCACAGGCGACGCTGCCCGGGTCTGCGCAGACCTCCCTCAACCTTGCCGATACCGCGGCGCCCACCGATCGGGTCTCCGAGGTCACGCCCGACATGACCGGGGCGACGGTCGAGCTGATGGTGTCGGGACTGTTCGAGGCGATCGAGCGCCAGGGCACGACCGCGATCGGCGTGCTGGCCTCCGACAAACGCGACCACCTCTACCTTGCGCAGCAGATCGCGCGCCATCGGCCGAATGTGCTGATGTTCGCGATCGAATCGAACCTGATCTACCTGCACCCGGACGTGTCAGGCTACGTGCGCGGTACGGTGATCGCCTCGACCTACAGTCTCGACGAGCGTACCCAGCTCCTCAGCCAGCCGGCACTCGCCCAGCACCAGCCGACGCAATTTGGCAGCGGCGCGGCGGAAGGAGAGTTCAACGGGCTTCTGGCACTGCTCGATGAGCCGCAGGCGATGCTCGACTACGCGACACCGGCCGGCATCGGTGAGAGCGTGCTCGACACCGCGGCCGACGGGCCGTGCGGGGCACGCGAGAACTCCTGCACGCCACCGATCTGGATCAGCGTCGCGACGCCGGATGCCCTGGTGCCGATGGCGGCGGATACCTACCTTAGCGCCTACACGTGGCCCGCGCTCCGCACAGACCCGATCCGAGGTGCGCACGCCCAGTCCCACTTCCTCGACTCGCACTGGCGCTTCCTCTGGGGGATGGCGTTCCTGCTCGGGGCATTGCTTTACCTCCGCCGCGCCTGGCTCGTGCCTCGCGTCGCGGCGCTCGCGAACTCGCTCGAGGATCAGCTCCGCCGGTCGGCCGGCGGGTCGCCGGCCGAGGCCAAGAAGGCGTCCGACGTGGAAAATCGCCTGCACGATGCGGCTGCCGAGAATCGCGTGTCGGTGGTCACGGTCGATGCGGTGCTCGCGATCCTCACGCTGTTGTGGCTGCGTATGCTGCTGATCATGCTCGCCGACCGCTACGGTTGGGCCGAGGGGGCGCTGCATGCGGCGCAGGCGCTGATCATCGCATTCGGCATCGGGCTCACGCTCTGGACCGGTCGGCAGCTGTCGACGGTCGAGACCGGTTCGACCAGTGATTCCCGGCGCAGGCTCAGGGCCCTGTGCTTCGCCGGCTTCGGCGTCGCCGTCGCGAGCTGGTCGATCCTGCCACGCCTCGTTCCGGCATCGGAGCTGACCGCTACCGTGTGCGCGCTCGCGGGCCTGGCGCTCGCAGGCGTGGCTTCGTTCGGCGACGCGCGCGTGAGCCGCGCGACGTTGGTCGCTTGGCGCGGGCGGTTCCGGGAGCGCTGGCGCGCGTTTCGCGTGGGCCAGGGGCGTCGCGCGATTTCGGCCCCGAGCCACGCGGCGCCGAAGGTCCCCGGGGCCGGGCCGGAGGCCGCGGCGGCCGTTCCCGGCGAGTACCACGCACTCTCGCGCTGGTTCGGTCGGCGCCTGCGGCGCGTCGCGCTGCTGCTCGGGTTCGGCACGGTCGTGGCGCTGTCGATCTTCATTGCCGGGCTCTGGGTGACGACGGCTGGCCTCGACGGAACGGCACAGCTGTGGCTGTCGCCAGTCGAGACGGCGCTCTTCGGTGAGCGCCTGACGCTGGTACGCAGCTTCGTCTCGCCAACCTCGGTTGCCGTCGGCATCGGCCTCGGCCTCATCTGGTGGGCGCTGTGGAACGTGCGGCGGATCGAGCTGCTGCGCATGCCGGAGATCGAAGTGGGCGTCGGCGAGCTGCTCGCGTACGCGGCTCGCCAGGCGCAGCTGAACGCCGACGACGTCCTGCGCTCGGCCCAGATGACCGTCGGCCGCTACGTGGTCGGGCCGCTGCTGCTGATCGTGGTGGCGCTCGTCTGGGGGTACGGTAATACCGGCACGCTCGAGGGACGGGCGTTCAATGCGGCGCTCTTGCTCGGTTCGGCCTGCGCGCTGACCGCGTTCACGCACACGCTGGTCTACAGCTGGCGGATCGGGTTCAAGGTCCGCGAACTGCTCTCGTCACTCGGCCACCACCCGGCGACGCCGACGTTCGAGCACATCCGGCGCGAGCCGCTCAACTGGGGGCTCGGCTACCAGATCGCATCCTTCACCGATCTGCAGTCGGTGTTCCATCGGATTCGTCACATCGGGGCGCGCATGAAGCCGGTGGCGGCCGGCGGAGCGACGAAGGACGCGTGGAAGCAGCTGTGCCGGCGCTCGTTCAAGGCGTCCGAAGCAGCGTGCAAGAACTTCGACCAGGCCACCGTCGCCGGCAAGACCTCGCAGCCCGCCTCACGCCTAGCCTGGGTCGCGCTCGACCAGGCGGCTGCGAGCTACGTGCCAATCCTGAAGCGCGCCGCGTGGGGGCCGGTTGCCGCCGCCTCCGACGGAGGGCTGGTAGCCGCCGACGTGCTCGCCGACATGGAGTACGTCGTCGTTTGCCAGGCGGCGTTCGTGTTGCGCGATCTCCTGACGCGGGTGATTTCGGGGCTCACCGCCGCCGTCGGCGGGATCCTGATCCTGCTGCTGACGCACCTCGTCTACGACTTCCAGGGACGGCTCTTCTGGCTCGGCGTCGACTCCTTCGCGGTGGCGAGTGCCGCCGCGGTCGCGGTCGTCTTGCTCTATCGCTTCGAGCGCGACGCGGTTCTGAGCCGTCTGTGGGGAACGACACCCGGCAAGATCAACCTCTTCGGTGAGCTCACGCCCCGGCTTGTCGGCTACGCCCTGATCGTGATCGCGGCGGTGATGTCGGCCTATTTCCCCGAAGTGGTCGGGAACCTCGGCCAGTGGATTGGTGCGGCGGCAAAGATCTTCGGGCACTGACCGCCGTCGGCGCGGCTCCTTGCATGCCGCCCGTGGCGGGATCGCTGACCCTCCAGTCGATAGCCGGAGACCGCCGCTTGCAACCCGGCCACCTGACTCGGCGGCGATCCTTGGCTCTGGCGCGGATTTCCTGAGCCCCGATCGTATTCACCCGTGTGCGTAGAGAACGCTCTGAGCCCTCGTCGAGCGTAAACGTTCGGTCTGGGCACCCTCGCTCGAGTGGTGACGGTGGCTGCCTAGCCGGGCAACGCCCGATGCTCAGCAATTCCGCTGGACAGAGGCGAGCAGGCGTCAGCCGTTGCTGCCGGGGTCGCAGGAACGCGGACCGTGGGCAAAGAGCCCTCAAGATTTTCGTCACGTGGCCGTCTATACTCCCGTAGCCGTTCGCCACCTCCGCCGACGGCCCTCTGGCTGCTCGTTGCCGGCGCACCCGATCCTGTGCGATGCAACGTCACCGGGCCCTTCCCGCCCTTCCATCGAATCGACCTGGCTCGCGTGCATTGCACGCGGGTTTGGGGGCCGGCATGGTTGCTCGGGACACCGAAAAAGTCGTCGTTCTGACTCAGGCAGGGTGCTTTCCGCGGCCGGAGGAATTCGACTCCGATCCGAACGGCGCGCTCGAGAGACTGCAGGTAGAGGCGTTGCGGGTGCATGCCGAAGCGCTCACGTGCCTGAGCCAGATGCTCGGCTCCATCGCCGGCGACTGCGACTTCGACAGTAAGCGCTTCGCCGCCTTGTTGCGCCGCTCCGAGGAGCTGAGGGACCTGGCGTCCTCGTTGCAGAGTCCGCGCCCTGTCACGCCAGAGGCTCCGAGCACCGACGCACTCGTCGTCGACCGGCTCGCGCCCAGCCCATGAATCGATCCCTGTCGCTGCTCGCGAAGGTGCTGACGCGGGTTGGAACCGACGCGCCGCTGCCGAGCGTGCTGGCGGACCTGGCCTTGTACACGGAAAGCGTTGCACCGGACACGCGGTGCTCGATCCTGCTGGTCGACCCGACGACGGCCACCCTTCGCGCAGCAGCCGGGCCGAGCCTCGGTGATTCTTTCGTCGAGAACTGCGATGGCCAACCGATCGGCGAGGGCTTCGGAGCCTGCGCCGCGGCGGCCGCCTACGGCGCGATCGTCACGGCGAACCCCAAGGACCCGAAGTGCTTCTCCCGCTGTCGGAATGCCGCCGCTTCCAGCCAGTTCGGCAGCTGCTGGTCGGCGCCGATCTTTGACGACGACCGGGTGCTGCTCGGGGTCTTCTCCGTGTATCGGGCGGCACCCGGTGAGCCCTCACGGGAACAGGCGACAGCGCTTCGCATCGGCGCCAGACTGGCCGCGCTCGTGGTCGTACGCCATGGCGAGGCCGATCGGTTGCGCGCGACCGCCGCGGCGCTGATCGACCGCTCGGACCGTCGCCGCGCGAAGGCAGCCGTCGACATCCACGAGGGTGTCGCCCAGGAGCTTGCCGCTGCGGCGCTCTTTCTCGCCCACACCGTCCCGCGCCTCCACCCGGCGGATGCCGTCATCGCCGCGGACCTCGAGCGGGTCGGGACGACCCTCCGCACGCTAACCGGCCGATTGCGCGCGTTCGCGGCGTCGCTGGCGCCGCTCGGACCCGGCGAGCTGTGCCTGACCCTGGCACTCGACGGCCTCGCGGTCCGAACCGCGTCGCAGACGAGCATCGAGGTGCGGCGCCGGATCAATCCCGCCGTCGATCGGCTCGTCGATGCCCAGACGGCGGTCCAGCTCTACCGCATCGCCGAAGAAGCGGTCGACAATACGGTACGTCACGCGTCGGCGAAGACGCTGACACTCATCGCGGCGATCCAGCCCGAGTCGCTGGTCATGGAGGTCGCCGACGATGGCGTCGGATTGGCCGAGCGACCCGATGCGCTCGCCCGGACCGGCATCGTGAGCATGTCGGCGCGCGCGGCACGGATCGGCAGTCGGCTCGAGATCGATTCTCCGGCGACGGGCGGCACGACGGTTCGCGTGAGCGTTCCGCTGGCAACGGCCGGTGTCCTCGAAGTGCACGGGGCCTCGAGGCATCGGACCAAGGATGGACCCAGGCGGGAGGTCGGGTCAGCGAGCCGGTAGCCGGTCATGCCACACGAATCATACGACCAGGGCCAGCAAGCAGCGGGAACGCCACGCCCGGGTGCCCGAGCCACCCCCGACCACGCCGAACGTGCCCGCCGACGCATCTCGCCGCGGGCATGCGCATCCCACCCGTGCCATCCGCGCCACGCCGGCACTGCCGACCGATGACAACTCCGCACGACAGCCCAGCACCAGTGGACGTCGCAGGATCTGTGGCGGAACGCCACCGCGTGCTGATCGTCGAGGATGATGCACTGATCCGTTCGATGCTGACCGATGCCGCCGAACGCGCCGGCCTGTCCGTGCAACACGCGTCCAACGCCCGGCAGGCGCTCGAGCTGGCCTCACGACTCCCGTTCGACATGGCCGTGCTCGACTACAGCTTGCCGGACGGCAGTGGCATCGAGGTTGCGAGGCACCTCTGGACGCGACATCAGGTGCCGTTCATGTTCTTCAGCGCGTTTGCCGATGAATGGCTCGTGCAGAGTGCCGTCGAGCTCGGTGCCCTGGGCTATCTCCTGAAGCCCATCGATCCGGTTGCGCTCGTGCCCATGCTGCGGGCCGCCTGCGCCCGCGCAATCGAGCGTCGGTGTTCCACGCACGCCGTGGCACGCGCGCGGACGACCGCCACGCGAGGAGCCGCGCGGCGCGAGCGGGAACGCCTCGCCGCCGAGCTGCACGACGGACTCGGTCAGGACCTGACCGCAATCGGCCTGTTCGCCGGCAACCTCGAGCGCAGCGCCCAGCGCGCGCAGGCCCCCACCCTTGCCGCCGACGCGGCCCTGCTGCACCAGCTCGTCGCACAGGCATTCGTGACCTGTCGCGCACTGTCGCACCGGCTGTTCAGCGGCAGGAGCGCACTTCGCGACCTCGGGCGCGCATTGCGGGCGCTTGCCGAGGGCCAGGCCGCCATGCCCGGTCTCGCGTGCACCTACCGCGGGCCCTCGTCCACGCTGCGCACCATCAACGGCACGCAGGCGCACCACCTCTACCGGTTCGCGCAGGAAGCGATTAGCAATGCTGTCCGGCACGGTGGGGCCTCCAAGATCATCGTGGAACTCACGATTCGCGACGGCCGCGTGGGACTCTCGGTCCGCGACAACGGTTGCGGCTGCGATAACGCAAGTCGCGGTGCGAACGGCGGCATCGGCCTTCGTACGATGCACGGCCGCGCGCGCGCGCTGCGCGGTACCGTCTCGATGCGCCAGGTCCATCCACGGGGAACCGAGGTACGCGTCGACGTCCCCATGAAGCGACGGGCCCGTGGGCGACGAACGGAGCAAGCGAAGTCGACCTGACGATCGGCATCTCGCGCGGTTGCGGGTCCGCGCACGCCGGAGCGCCAGATTTGCGGCCGCGCATCGTGAGATTCAGTCCGCGACGATCACCATCGCCTCAACGATAGCGGACAATTCGTGCATCCACAGACCCCGGGCCTCGCGAACGGGCATGAGCACTTGATTAAGCGCCAGCACGTCTGCCAGACACGCCGCAAAGGCGTGATAGTCAGCGAGCCCAATGCCCCGACCGCGGTGGCTGATGCCGAGGCGGATGACCTCCTGGCCGAGCCCCTGCGGATCTTTCGCAAAACCCCTCAGTAGCTTCAGCGCAGCGGCAAGCTTCCGCGCCTGGCGATCCGCGCCGTTCGCGCCGAAGTATCGGTCGAGGCTCGGCCGCCGCCGGAGCAGCTCCGAGTAGAACTCCACGGAAAGCTCGTTGAGTTCCTCCTCGGTGCGCGCCACCAGGGTACCCCAGAGGCGCTCGCGTAATTCCAGCCGCGACGCATTGTCGTGCGTGTGAGGATCGGGTTCGGGCCACATGCTGCGCTCGCGTAGCCGCGTCCTCGCTTCTCTAGGCGGTTGCGAGGCCCTGATCGTGCCCGGCCGTCGACGCCCCGGTGCGGCGCGCAGACGGCCCCCGATTCCGGCAGAACGGGTCGAAGTTCGACACGAGATCGAACAATTGGGCGCCATCAATCAGCAGGGCCATCCGGTCATCGAAAACCGCGATCCCCGCTGGCGCAACGTCCGAGGAGCGAACCCCCACCGCGGGTAGCGGACGGAGGGCGGTCGAATCCACGGTGGAGACGCCGCAGACCGAGTCCACCACGAGTCCGATGCTTCGCGACGTATCGCCCTCGTCCACGCGAGCGAGCAGCACGGCGGTTTCCGCCTCGAATGCACAGTCGCCGAGTCCGAGCGCGCGGCGAAGGTCGATGACCGGCACGACCGCGCCGCGCAGGTTCATGACACCGAGCAGCAGGTGGGGTGCGCAGGGGATCGGCGTCACCCGACCCCAGCCTTTGATCTCCTGTACCTGCAGGATCGGGATGCCGTATTCGACACCGGCGCACAGGAAGGTAACGTACTGACCGGCGTGCGACGATGCCTCGTGCGCGCCGGTTGTGCCGGCGGGTCGTGCTGATGACGCTGAAGCGGCAACCGGCGCGGTCATTTCTTCATTCCTCTGGCGACGGGCGCGATGGAACGGACGGGGTGCTGCCACCCCATCCGCACATACGCCGCTAGAACTCCTGCCAATCGGCTTCGCCGGCGCCGCCTGCCGCGGTCCGGGCCGCGGGCGCGGGTGCATTCTTCGCGCCCGGGCTCGCGGCTTTCTTGGTCCACGGACGGGCCGCCGACCGACGTTCGGCCGGAGACATCCCGCGGGCTGGCGGCTTAGCATCCGATCGCGGCGCGGACACCGGGAGGCTGCTCTCGCCGATCTGGTACTTGCCGACGACGTCCGTGAGGTCCTTTGCCTGCTCGACGATCGCCTGGCTGGCAGCCGCCGCTTGCTCGACGAGCGCTGCGTTCTGCTGCGTGACCTCGTCCATGCTCATGACCGCGCGGTTCACCTGCTCAATGCCCGATGCCTGCTCCTGCGTGGCAGCGGCCATCTCGGCGACGACGTCCGCGACCTTCTTGACCGCGAGACTGATCTCGCCGAGCGAATTACCGGACTGGTTGACTAGCTTGCTGCCTTCCTCGACCTTTCCGACGCTGTCGTTGATCAGCGCCTTGATCTCCTTCGCGGCCGTGGCGCTGCGCCCGGCGAGGTTGCGGACCTCGGTCGCGACCACCGCGAACCCGCGGCCCTGCTCACCGGCCCTGGCCGCCTCGACTGCCGCATTGAGTGCCAGCAGGTTCGTCTGAAAGGCGATCTCGTCGATGACGCTGATGATGTCCGAGATCTTCTTGCTCGAGCCGTTGATGGCGGACATCGCCGTGATGGCTGACTCCACGACCGATCGGCCGGAGTCGGCCTGCTCGCGCGCTGCAATGGCCAGCTGCCGGGCTTGGGACGCGTTCTCCGCCGTCGTCTTCACGCTGCTTGTCATCTCCTCCATGCTCGAGGCCGTCTCTTCGAGATTGGAGGCCTGTTCCTCGGTGCGCTGGCTGAGGTCGGCGTTGCCCCGCGAGATTTCCTCCGCGGCGACCCTGACCTGCGCCGCCGAGCCGCTCAGGGTGCGGATGATGTCGGCCGTGTTGTCGACGAGCCGGTTCACGCCCTTCGAGAGGTTGGCAAAGAACCCCGTTTTCCCGGCCTCCGAGACCCGGCTTGTCAGATCCCCGTCCAGCGCCAGCGCGATCGTTCGCTCGACCTCTTCCTCGGTGGCGACCTCCTGCGTGCGATCGAACCACTCCACCACCGTACCGAGGCGCTTGCCGTCCTGGTCGAGCACCGGGTTCGCGACAATTCGCAGGCTCGCGCCACCGAGACGCATGTCGGTGCGGTGCGTGCCGGTCAGGCCAGCGAGCACGTTGCGCTGGTGCGACGGGACGCGGTGGAATGTGTCGAAGGAGCTGCCGAGCACCCGTTCCGGGTCGAAGTGCGGCAGCTGCTTGCGGATCTCCGCGACCTGCGCGCGCAGCATGGCGAGCGAGGCATCGTTCGCGTAAATGATCTTGCCGTCGACGTCGGCGAGCATGGTGCCTGCCGAGACGCGGTCGAGCGCCTGCCGGATGCGTACATTTTCCGTGGCCGCCTCGCGTTCGCGAATCGTCCGCTCCTTCAACGATGCCTGCATCGCATCGAGGGCCCGGAGGACCTGGCCCGTCTCGTCGCTCGACTCCGCCCGGATGACGTTGTCGAGGTTGCCGCGGCCGATCTCGGCGAGCACCCGGACGGCCTGTGCGAGCGGATTGCGGATCGCGCGGATCAAGAGGTACCCGAGCGCCGCGGCGACGGCCAGCGCGACCAGGCAGATTACGAGCAGCAGCGAGCGGCTCTCTCGGTAGCTTGCGGCCATGAGTTCCGCCTGCGCCTTCGCCTGGCGACGTTCGTAGTCCGCCATTTTCTCGAGCGCCGCCATCATCGCGAGCTGGGTCGGGCGGGCGCGCTCGAGGAGCGTGGTCCGGGCCTCCTTGAGCTCGCCGTTCTCGACCTGCTTCAGGAACGCAGTCTCGTTGGGGATATTCGCCGCGCGGGCCGCTTCGACCTCCCGCAGCAGCGCCTCTTCGTCGGCGCCGTGCACGGTCGCCTTGAGCTGGTCTAGCAGGCGCACGCGCGCCTCGAGCGTCTCGTGCACCTTGTCGAGCTGCTCCTGGATCTTGGATTTCTCGTCCATCAGCAGCATGTTGCGAGTCGCCCGCATCGACTTGTTCAACTCGTTGACCCAGTCGTCGACGAGCACGAGCCGGGCGAGTCGCTCATTGGCGAGCAGATTACCGGCATCGTTGAGGCTCGAGAGCCTCAGGATGCTGAGTGTGATCGCCGCGCCGAAGATGGCGATGACCGCGCCGATGGCAAGCGCCAGGCGCCCGGCGACGGAGAGATTGCGAAGGTTCATCGGACGCTCCTACAGAACGGGTGGTGGCTGGTCGTCGTGGATTCCTGTCCGTGCCCGATGCACGGACCGCTGCGTAGCGGGTCTTCCGATGCGCGCCCTGCCCCGGTGTTCGTCGTGGGCAATGGATCGAAGGGCGCGCGGATCGTTGCCGCAGCAGGGGATCGACTGGTCCGACCGGCGCGCACCGCGTCATTCGAGGGCGCCATCGGCCATGGCCGATCGGTGTCGACGTCGGATGGCGTCACGCGGGTGGGGTCACCCGGCAGGCGTGTCGCGTCGGTGGAAGCACAGTCCGCGAACTCGACGCCGGCCAGCCCGGCGGCGAGCCGCGCTAGCGCGAGCTGATACTGCGACCCGGACACGCCGGCTCCGCGCGGCTGCGTGTGCCCGGCGCCGGGCGTTGCCAGGCGCAGGATCCGCGCGAGCCGCGCAGTGCGGCGTCGTAAAGAGAGGGGACCGCCGTTCGAATGCCTCATCGTCGCCTTGCCTCGGGAACCGGCCGGCCGATCCCTCGCGCGGCGGACGGCGGCGCGGGAGGATCGTCTGGCGATGAGGCGGCGGAGGGGCCCCGGTGTCGCTCCCAGCAATCGGACGAGGCTGGGAGCGATGGTGAGATCTGCGAACCCGGGGAGCGGTCAGGCTCGGGAATTCGCAGTTGCGCTTTCGCGCACCAGGCGATATGTCGGCGCCGGGGCCGCGAACTTTAGCGACCGCCGACGACGGAACCAGACGCCGCTCACGGTTCCGTCCTTCCGGATGTGCCCACCGTGGGCTCGCCCGTGATGGGGTCGACGCCGGTCGGCCCGGCCGCGCCCGTTCCGCCCGTCGTACGCCGCGAGGGCGACCGTCGATGCGATGGATCGCGGGTGACGGCGATTCGGTCGTCGTGGGCGCCGTCGGCAGGAATGGATTACACGTGGCGCGCCATGATCATGGCGGTGATGGGTTCGAGCTCCTTCGACCAGATTCCCCTCGCAACCTCCGGTGGGAGCGTGCGCTGGCAGTGCGCGAGGACATCGACCAGGACCGAGGTAAAGAGCGCGTAGTGCGAAGGCGCGACGCCTCGGATTTCATGCCGACGAGCCACCCGCGTCGCGGCTGCGCGAAGGTCGACACCGCTCTGGTCGCCCGCGGCGACGAGCCGTAACACGTTCCAGAGCTTGGCCGCCAGGCTCTCGACATCGAGGCCAGCGAAGTATTTCGCGAGGTCCGGGCAGCGGCTGAAGAGCTCGGCATAGAAGGTCCTGGCCACCGCCAGACCTTCATCCTTCCGCATGCGGCGGACCTGGCGGATCAAGTCGTCCCGAAGGAGATCGGGTCGCGTCATGTCACTCGACTGCATGATGCCTCTGTTCGTCGAATCGGATCCCGCGCCGGCGCGAGTCGGCGCCGCACGACCGCGGACGCACCGCGTGCCGCGACAGGCACCGCCGAGTGCGGCGTTGCGTTTCCCTCACGGGTCAGGCCGATGGGCCCGACGGGATGGCGTGCGTGCGCGGGTGGGGCTCTGCAGGAGCCTGAGTCGGAGGCCGGCGAATGATGGCCGTGCTCCCGGCTTAGGGTGTCGTCCCGCGCCGCGTAATCTTGAGGGGCTCCGCTGCCGCCTGCGATGACTCGCCGCGCTCAGGCGGCGGGGACGGCGCTAGCGCGCCGGTGTCTAGCGTGAGCACCGCCGTCACTCCCTGGGACGATGATTCGAACCGCAGACTACAGCGGTGAGGTGGCAGCAGGAACCGGATCAGGCTGAGCCCGAGTCCCAGGGCCTTGCCGTTTTCGAAATCGAACCCTTCCGGGAGGTGACGGCTCTCGCTCGCAACCCGCACTGTCGCGGTGTTGCCCTCTCGATCGAGCGCCACCGTGACCTGACGGCTCGGCAACGAGTCCGGCAGATGCTTGATGGCATTGAAGATGAGCTCGTTGATGACCAGCGACAGGTTGACGCCATGGGCCTGGTCGATCTCGATGGGTCGTCCGCGGATCGCCGCAGAGAGCGTCATCTCGATGCCCCGTCCGGTCATGCGTTCGAGGTTGCTGGCGACTTCCTGGACGACGTCGCAGAGCACGATGCCAGCGATGCCGCGCCGGCTCATGAGGCCGAAGCTCACCGAGACGGCGAGCACCTGGTAGATCGCCGGCTCGAGCGCGGCGAGCAGTTCCGGATGGCGATCCGCCTGCGAGCGCAGCAGCCCCACCGTGCCCTGCAGTGCGTTCTTGACGCGATGGTGCACCTCCGCCACCAGCGTTTCGCGCAGGCGCTTCTCACGGTCGAGGCGCTCGGCCTCAGCGCGCCGGTCTTCGGTGATGTCGAGGGTCACGACGAAGTAGCCGTTGATCGTGCCGTCGGGTCCCCGGTCAGGCACCCGCTGCAGGGACACGAGCCGCCGTTCTCCGTTGGCTCGATACAGGGTTTCCTCGTTTGTGACGCAGTTGCCGGCCAGCACGGTGCGTACGCAGGCCTCCGGAACGACGTACTGCCCTGCGAGCGCCTCGTGCACCGTTCTGCCGACGAGATCGGTCGCCGGACGGCCGAGCAGTTCTTCGTACGCGCGGTTGACGAAGCGGTACCTGAGGTCGCTGCCGATGTGCGCGACGCAGATCGGGATTGCATCGACGATGGTGCGTAACTGGCCCTCGCGTTCCTTCAGATCCGCGCGAGTGCGCTCCAGTTCGGCCCGGTCGATGGCGAAGCTCAGGAGCCCGGCGGGTCGTCCCTCCACGTCCCGCAGCAGTCCCAGGCGGATGTGTATCGGGCGTAATTCTCCGAACTTCGTGCGCACGACCCCGTCGAATTCCTCGAGTCCCGTCTCCAGCAGACGCGCAAGATGGTCGCCGCTGCAGGTTAGAAGCCCATCGTTGCCGGAGACAATCGACACGTTCTTGCCGACGACGTCCTCGGCTGAATAGCCCAGCAGACGCTCGGCGCCGCGGTTCCACTTGCGGATGGTGCCATCGAGATCGAGCGCAATGACGCTGTCGTGGGCCAGGTCGAGGATTTCGGCGTAGTGCTCGAGTGCCGGGAATGCCTGCAGAATCATGGCGACGTGATCCTCGGCGCGGGCGGCCACGATCCGGGCTTCGCGTTGATTCCTCCGAGCCGGGGCACTTATTTCTTCTCCTCGGCTTTCGCGGCATCGAGCTCGCCCGGGCGACGCAGCGGATCGACCGCGGACACCGAATAGAGCGACTCGGCACCCGCCGTTATTTCGCAGGCGACGTCCGTCAGCCGCCGCCGCTGGCGCCGCGCATGCTGCCGCAGCGATTCGTACGCGAGCTGCCGAGTCAGGCCGCGCTGTGCCATCACGAGCCCCACCGCGATACTCACCTCGCGGCTCGTGTCGACCGCCTTCGACAGCCGGTCCGCCTGTTCGAGCAGCGCCGCAATTTCTCGGGCGCGCTTCACGGCTGCCCGGACCGTCGGCACGAGCTGCGCCGGATCGACCGGCTTCACGACGTAGGCCAGCGCGCCCGCGGAAATGGCTTGCTCCACCAGTTCCGGCTCGCTGTACGCGCTCAAGAACATGAACGGCTGGCGGGCCATCACGAACCGCGCGGCGGTCTCGAGTCCGTTGAGCTCCGGCATCGCGTAGTCGACGATCGCGAGGGCGAAGCGCTCTCGTCCCGCGATCTCGATGGCCTCGGAGGGCGAGCTTGAGGCCGTGACGTCGAAGCCTGCGTTTCGAAGCGCCTCGGCGAGCGTGGCAATGATCATCGGCTCATCGTCGATGAGCAGGATCGCCTGCGGCGTATTCGACTCCGGCACCTGCATCTGGGTCCTCGAAGGCCATGCCTGGCGGCGAACAGGTGCAGCGATCCATCCCGCGGAGGGCGGGGGATGCGGCAGAATTTGCGTGAACGCTCGCGGGGGTTTGGCGAGCGTGATCGCGAACGGCATGGCAGCCGCGCGGGACGGCGCGGGTCGACGATCAACCCGAGCGGTCGATCGGAATTGTTGGGTATTTGCCGAACGCCGTCAATTGAGGCTCGACGCGAGGGTGAGTCTAGCCACAGAGGGTGCGCAGGCACTGCTGGTCCGCCAGCACCTCGACCGTCGCGATCGACGGCGGGTCGCAATGGGGTCGTTCGGGTTATCCCCTAACGCGTAACTACCTCTTGAGGACTCTGCGGACGGTCAGAAGAGGGTGGATCCCGAGGCGCGCGCTCCGCGAGCCCTGCGACGCCGCAGCACGGATGTAGAACAGAGATCTTGGATGTTCCGGCACGGGAAAGCGACAGGGCCCCTGGCCGTTTCCAGGCGAAACCCTCGCAAGACCGAACCGTTGACGGGCCGGGTGGGGAGGCTCCTTGCCGGGCGTCGCCGGGACGGTCATCGGCTGCCCGTCGAACCCCATCCTCGAACATCGCTCGGGAACGAAGCCCGTAATATCAGATCGTTACGCGTTCAGGAGCCATCGTCCGTCGACTCGTCGAGGCGCTCCCGCTGGGGTTACGGAGACTTTATCGTAAGCCAATGGATAGCCAGCCTTTCACGCCGGATCGCGTGCCGGCGCCACCTCCACACGACCGCCGTGCCGGGATTCGCGCCACGAGATGCACATCTGGATCGCCTGCCCGAAGGAGTGCAGTCGGCGCGTGGCCGCCACCCCGGTCGCGTCGAGTTCCGGCAGTGCCGTGATACCCGGGAACAGCACGCTTTCCACGAGCGATCCGGGGAGGAGGGCCTTCACCTGCCGGGCAATGGCGTCGGCGTCGTCGCGCTCGGGTCCCGGGAATGCACTCACGATGTAGACGATCGAGACGCCGTCGGGATCCGCGCCGCGTGGCAACCCGGCGTCGAGTTCGGCGGGCGAGAAGTGCCGCGCGTCGAACCCCTGGGATCGCAGCAGCCGGACCAGCAATTCCGCCGCGAGGTCGTCGGCCGAGGACCCGACGCCGAGGGTGATCACGACCGAGCCGGGCGCGACGCCGAGCGGACCCTGCCAGCGACCGCTCAGGAGCTCGCGCTGCCGGCGCAGGATCCTGCCGGCGCTCATGTCCTCGAGGACGGAGCGCCGCTTTGACCGTCCCCGCCGGATCCCCGGCTCGTCGCTGAGGCGCGCGACGACATCGACGATGACGCTGCGGATGCGGGCGTGCTGGCCCTCGGTCGTCGCGCCCGTGTCGGCGTCGAGCCGCGCGAGGTGCAGTGCCGGGATCACGACGCGGTCGCAATAGTCCGCGAACGACGCGCGCCGCAGAAAGTCGCGGGCGCTCGCCAGGATCTCGTGCGGATCGCCGGACAGCGCGCGCTGGTAGAAGCGCTGCGGAAGCGTCAGCGGCTCGGCATCACTCAGGAGCAGTTCGAGGACGCGCAGCGACTCGACGTGGTGGCCGGCCACCACGAGGCACAGTGTCAGCGGCGTCGACAGCAGCAGCCCCGCCGGTCCCCAGATCGCACTCCAGAAGATCGCCGCGACCACGACCGACAGGGGCGAGAGCCCGGTCGCGTGGCCGTAGAGGTGGGGCTCGATCACCTGTCCGACGGCGATGTCCAGCACCACGAACACGCCGATCGTGGTCGCGGCGAGCGTCCAGCCCGGGTCGACGGCGAGCGCGAGCAGCGCGGCGAGCAGCCCCGCGATCGCGACGCCGACGTACGGGATGAACCGCAACAGCGCCGCCATCGCTCCGAACAGCAGGGGCTCCGGGAGGTGTGCGAGGCTGAGCGCGAGCCAGATCGCGATGCCGAATCCGGCGTTGACCGCGGCCTGCGACACGAAGTACCGCGACAGCCGCTCGCCGGCGTCGGCGAGCGCGAGGGTCGTCGCGCGGATGTCCGCGACCCCGGCGAGGCGGATGAACCGGTCGCGCAGCGATTCGTGCTCGAGCAGCACGAAGATGAGGACCAGCACGACGATGCCGGTCGTCTGCAGCGGCGCCCACAGGGAGCTCAGGCCATCGACGGCGAGGTTGCGCGCCGCGGCGGCCGGCTCGGCGGTCGGCGCGCTCGCCGCGAGCGCGGGTCGGGGTGACGCGTTGCGGCCCGCGATCGCGCTGCCGGCACCACCGCCGCCAGGCGGCGGCGCATCCGTCAGCTGGCCGGCGAGGTGGCCGAACTCGCGCAGCTGGCCGAAGGCCAGGTCATCGAGCGCCCCGAGCTTGCCGCGGATGGTCGCCTCGTACTGGGAGAACCCCTGTGCGAGTCGCACCACCTGGGCTCCCAGCGTTGCGGCGGCCAGGGCGAGCACCGCGGCGAGCAGCAGCACCGTCAGCAGCACTGAGGCATGACGACCGAGACCTGCGCGTCGCAGCCACCGGACTGCGGGCGCAACGAGGAGGCCCAGCATGACGGCCAGCGCGAGCGGGATGAGGACGCCGCGCCCCGCGTAGAGGAGTGCGAGCAGCACGCCAAGCTTGATGATGCCGCTGCCGGAGGGCAGCAGCCACCCGCGTGCGTCACCCGCGGCACGATCGCGCCGCGCCTGCGGCTGCAGGGGCTCCGGAGGTTCCTGGGTCCCGATGTCCTGCGTCACGAGCGCCTCGCTCCGTTCAATCCGTGTGCCGAAAAAGCTCGGCCGACACCTGGGGCTTGTAGTGGCCCGTACTGTACGGTTCAGTTTAGACATCACGCAGCCGGCGGTCAATGCGCGGCGTGCCAGGGACGCCGGACACGGGACCGGCGCGGCGCGCGCCGCGGCTGCGGCCGTCCGGCAGCACCGCGGCCTGGAATATCTGGGATTTCCCGCCACGCGCACCGGCCGGCCGGGCGCGGCCGGGCCGCGGTACCTACGCCCTCGGAGTCCGGCGAGGCATTACGGAACCCGCGGGTACAGTTCCGCTTGACAGGTGCTCGAGCTGTCTCTAAACTGTACCGTACAGTCTGGTAACCAGATCGACCCCTGCCTGGAGATTCCGCATGCCAATGCCTGCAGACCGCCGACCCGCGCCGCGCCGCGCACGCTTCCCCCTGGTGGGGCTCTCGGTACTGTCCGTCCTCGCCGGCTGCGCCGCCCTGCCGCAGACGCCGGCGGCCGTCGCGTTGAAGACGCCCGCCGACTACGTGGCCACGACCTCGCTCGCGGCGTCCGAGTCCGACTGGCCGACGACCGAGTGGTGGCGCTCTTATCACGACGCACAGCTCGACGCGCTGGTGGCGGACGCGCTCCGCGACTCGCCGATGCTGGACATCGCCGTGGCCCGGCTGCGTGGCGCCGAGGCGGTGACGCAGTTCGCCGGCGCGGCGCTGAAGCCCACCGTGACCGGCGGCGCGCAGGTTACGGAGGAGCGGCAGAGCTACGACTACCTGATGCCGCGTGCCGCCGTCCCGCAGGGCTGGAAGGATTACGGCCAAGTCGCGCTCAACGTGGGCTGGGAGCTCGACTTCTGGGGCAAGAACCGCGCGGCGCTGGCCGCAGCCATCAGCGAGCAGCACGCCCGAGAGGTCGAGGTGGCGCAGACGCGGCTGATGCTGTCGACCGCGGTCGTCCTCAACTATGCCGAGCTCGTTCACCTCTACTCGACGCGCGACACGCTGGCGGCTGCGCTTGCGGTGCGCACGCAGACGCTGGATCTCGTCCGCCGCCGGCAGCGCCAGGAACTGCTCACCCTCGATACCGTGCGCCAGGCCGAAGCCCGGCAGGCGGCGGCTAACGCCGAGCTGCAGGTCGTCGACGAGCGCATCCGCCTGCAGAAGAGCGCGCTCGCGGCGCTCGCCGGCGCCGGGCCTGACCGGGCCCTGACGATCGGCCGGCCGACCGCCGAGGTGTCAGGCGCTTTCGGCCTGCCGCAACGCGCGGCCCTCGACCTGCTCGGCCGTCGCCCCGATATCGTCGCGGCACGGCTGCGCACCGAAGCGGCGGCGCGCCGCATCGACCAGCACAAGGCCGAGTTCTACCCGAGCGTCAACCTAATGGGCGTCACCGGCCTGCTGTCGCTCGGCCTCGACAACCTCGCGAAGTCCAACTCCTCCTTCGGTAGCGTCGGGCCGGCCGTGTCGCTGCCGATCTTCAATACGGACCGCCTGCAGGGCCAGCTGCGCGGCGCCCATGCCGAGTACGACGCCGCCGCGGCGAGCTACAACGCGGCGCTGCTGAACGCGCTGCACGAGGTCGCCGACGTCGTGACGAGCCGCCAGGCGCTCGATGGCGAACTCGTCTCGCTGCAGGCATCGGTCGCCGCGGCCGCGGAAGCGCACCGCATCGTCTCACGCCGCTACCAGAGCGAGCTGACCACCTACCTCGACGTCCTCGCCGCGGAAGACGTCCTGCTGTCGACCCAGCGTGCCCTCGCGGACGCCGAGGCGCGCGCACTGACCCTGCACGTTTCGCTCGTGAAGGCCCTGGGCGGCGGCTACGAGCAGCCAGCCTCACTTTCCCACATCAAGACCCACTCTGAGAGGAATCCGTCGTGAACACTGAAACTGCCACTCCGTCCACTGCTCCCAACCCGCCGGCCGCCCGCGGCCCGCGGCGCCTCGCGCTCGGCGTGCTGATCGGCGCGGTGCTTGCCTCCGGCGCGGCCTACGCCTCCTACCAGGTGTATGTGGGGTCGCGTTTCGAGAGCACCGACGATGCCTACACCGCGGCCGACACCGCGATCGTGACCTCGCAGGTCGACGGCCTCGTGGCCGAGGTGCGGGTCGTCGATTCACAGCCCGTGAAGAAGGGCGAGGTGATCGTCACCCTCGACCCGACCGACGCCAGCCTGGCGCTCGCGCAGGCCGAGGCGGACCTCGCCCGGGCGAAGGCGCAGCAGGCCGCGGCGGTCGCCGACTCCGAGCGTGCCGGCATCGACCTGAGCCGTCGGCTGCCGCTTGCCGGCTCCGGTTCGATCTCCGGGGACGAGCTGACGCACGTCAAGAACGGCTCCAGCCTCGCGACGGCGGCGCTGCAGGCGGCACGCGCGAGCGTGGCGCTCGCGCAGGCGCGCGTCGAGCGCACCCGGCTCGACCTCGAGCGCACTGTGATCCGCGCGCCGATCGACGGTGTGGTCGCGCGCCGCGAGGTCCAGCTCGGGCAGCGGATTCAGCCGAGCCTGCCGCTCCTGTCGGTCGTGCCGGTCAACGACATCTACGTCAACGCCAACTTCAAGGAGATCCAGCTCAAGGACGTCCGCGTCGGCCAGAGCGTGCGCCTGGTGTCGGACCTCTACGGCCACCACGTCGAGTTCCACGGTCATGTCGAGGGCTTCAACGGCGGCACGGGCTCCGCGTTCGCGCTGATCCCGGCGCAGAACGCCACCGGCAACTGGATCAAGGTCGTGCAGCGCCTGCCGGTCCGCATCCGGCTCGAGCCGGGCGAGCTGCAGGCCCATCCGCTGCGCGTGGGCCTGTCGATGACGGCCAAGATCGATGTCGGCGTGACCGGCTGACGGGAGACCTGACGTGACCTCTGTGACCAACAGCAGCGCCGCAGAGACGGCGCTCGAGGGTCCGATGCTGTGGGTGGGCGCGATCGTACTCGCGCTCGCCAACTTCGTCGCCGTCCTCAATATGACGATCGCCAACGTCACCGTGCCGAACATCGCCGGGGCGCTCGGGGCCGGCTCGAGCCAGGGCACCTGGGTGATCACCTCGTACGCGGTGGCCGAGGCCATCACGGTGCCGCTGACGGGCTGGCTGGCCTCGCGCTTCGGCGGCGTCCGGATGTTCTCGCTCTCGGTCGCGGCGTTCGGCGTGTTCTCGCTGCTCTGCGGCCTGTCGACCTCGCTCGGAATGCTGATCGCGATGCGCATCCTGCAGGGCCTGGCGGGCGGCCCGCTGATGGCGCTGTCGCAGACGCTGCTGCTGCGGATCTTCCCCCGCGAGAAGACCATGCAGGCGATGGGCCTGTGGGCGATGACGACGCTGCTGGCCCCGGTGGTGGGTCCGGTGCTCGGCGGCTGGCTGTGCGACAACTACAGCTGGCCGTGGGTGTTCTTCATCAACGTGCCGGCGGCACTGCTGTTCAGCTGGATCTCGTGGGGCCTGCTGCGGCGCTACGAGGGCGAGCGCGTCAGGAGCCGGGTCGACATGGTCGGCATGGTGCTCCTGATCCTCTGGGTGGCGGCGCTGCAGATCATGCTCGACGAGGGCAAGGACCTCGACTGGTTCGCCTCGCCGGAGATCCGCGTGCTGGCGGCCACCGCGGTGGTCGGGTTCCTGGCGTTCGTGATCTGGGAGCTCACCGAGGAGCACCCGATCGTCAACCTGCGCGTGTTCCGCCATCGCGGATTTACCGCCTGCATGCTGGTGCTGGCGCTCGCCTTCGGGGCGTTCTTCGGGCTCAACGTGCTGACGCCGCTCTGGTTGCAGTACAACATGGGCTACACGACCACCTGGGCGGGCATGGTGGTCGCCTGGGGCGGGCTGCTGTCGGTCGTGTTCTCGCCGTTGGCCGCGAACTGGGCGACGCGGATCGACGCCCGCTACCTGATCTTCACCGGGGTCCTGTGGCTCGGCATCGTCACGCTGTGGCGGTCGGTCGCCAACTCCGACATGACGTACTGGCAGATCTGCCTGCCGCTCATCTTCATGGGGGTGGGGCTGCCGCTCTTCTACGTGCCGCTGACCGGCGTCGCGATGGCGTCGGTCGAGGAGTCGGAGACGGCCTCCGCCTCGGGCCTGATGAACTTCGTGCGCACGCTCTCGGGCGCCTTCGCGACCTCGCTCGTGACGACGACCTGGCAGAACTCGAGCATCGAGGCGCACGCCAAGCTGAGCGGCATCATCGACGGCGCGGGCATCGTCGGCCGGACGCTGCCGCACCTGGGACCGCTCACGACCGGTGCGCGGGCGCTGGTCGACTATCTGGTCACGAGCCAGAGCCTGATGCTCGCGACGAATCGCCTGATGATGGTCATCGGCGCGATCTTCGTGGTGGCGTCGGTGCTGATCGTGCTCGCGCCGAAGCCGACCCGGGCGGTCAGCGCGAATTCCGTCGGTCACTGAGACTTGGAGGGCCGCAGCCGGCGCGGGCCGGGCGGGAGAGGGTATTGCGCATGCAACGGGATGAGGAACTGGAGATGAATGACGTCAGGGTGGAGCCGCCGCTCGTTCCGTCGACGGACGCGGGACCGGTGCTCGTCATGGACAAGGACCCCATGATCGTCGCGACGCTGGCCGAGGTGCTGCGTCGCGCAGGTCTCGCGGTCACGCCGTCGACGAGCGCGGCCGAGGCGCTCGGCCAGGTGCGGGCGACGGCGCACGCGCTCGCGGTCGTCGATCAGTCGGCCTTCGATGGCGAAGGCGCCGCCTTCGCGACCACCTGGGCCGAGGCCGCCGTTCCGCTCGTGTTCATGAGCGCGAACGGCAGTCCCGAGCGCATCCGGCGTGCGATCGATGCCGGTGCCGTGGGCTACTTCGTCAAGCCGGTGGATCCCGTGCAGTTTGCGCCCGGCGTGTACGTGGCGCTGAGGCGCGCCCGGGACCGGGCGGCGCTGGCCGCGGAGGTCACCCGGCTGCGGGAGGTGGTCGACACCAACAGCGAGGTCGGGGTGGCCGTGGGACTGCTGATGGCGCACCGCGGCGTGCCGCGTCACGTCGCCTTCGAGACGCTGCGTCAGAACGCCCGTCGGAGCCGACGCCGGCTGAGCGTCATCGCGGCCGAGGTGGCCTCGCTCGCGACCCGACTGAACGACATTCAGAGCATCCCGCCGACCGTGGACAAGAAGCCCGGTGCGACCTCCGTCGTTTCCGGCACCGCCTACCGCCGCGGCCTGTCGCGGCGACCCTGATGCCGTAGGAGGCAGTCGATCCCTCCGAAACACCAGGCCCCGGGCCTGGCGACGCGGAGGATCGGGTCGCTTCCGGCAACGCCGACGCGGCGCCAGCCGGACGCGGGCGCCCGTGAACGAGCCTTGTGCGATGGATCGTCGGGTCGTGCGTGCGAGCCGACCGCGGCCTCGCCGAGGGCGAGGTGGAAGATACTGCAGGCGGTGCGGAACCCGCGCGCCGTGCTCCCACGATCAGGGGGTCCAGACCCGCCGGGCGTACGCCCGGGTCGAGCGGGACGCGGGGCAGCCGTCCATCGCGTCCCGGCACGAGGAGCCCGGCGCCGACGCTCGGTTCCGGGGTCGGCGCGCGCGCCGCCGCCACCGGGCGGGTGCGCCTGCGGCAGGTCCTTGCCTAGCGGGCCACGTGCGCGGGCGTCAGCTGCTTCAGTTCCGCGCGGCATTCCCGGCTGAAGCGCGTCAACGGTGTGTCGACGTCGCCGGCCAGGACTCGCCGCTGGAGCTCCTCGTAGCTGCGGTTCGGCGCGCTATAGGCCGAAATGATGTCGGCGATCACCGACTCCGCCGCGCCGATCACGGCGTCGGAGGACGTCAGGCGCATGCGCTCCACCAGCGAGTAGAGGCCGGCGAGTCCCTGCGGGCGGTTCAGCTGGTGGCCCCACGCGCGAACCAGGTGTCGCGAGGCCTCGCCGATGAAGTCCGCGTACAGACGCTCGCGGTGCGCGGCCTGCTGGACGGTCGTCTGCGTGCGGTGCTGTGCGCGCGTCGTGAGCCACGATGCGGCGAACGTCGACATCCCGCCGAGCAGCGATCCGGCGAGACCCGCGGTGGCGGCGATGACGGAGTATTCCATGCAGAGATTCCTCAACCGGCGTGGCGGGGGGCACGGGGCAGCCGGTGCGCGCGAGGCTAGCTCCGCTTCCCGTAGCCGTTCAGGAAGACGTCCACCGCGCGCCGTGCCGCGGCGTTCAGGGCCTCGGCCTTCGGCGGTGTCGTGGCGCCGAACAGGATCCGCAGCAGGTACTCGCTCTCGAGCAGCGCCAGCAGGTGGATGGCCGCGTGTTTGGGATCGGACGTGCGCAGCTCGCCGCGCTTCATGGCCCGCTTCAGGAACTCGGCCACGCGCTTCTCGGTCGGCACGTTGGCCCGTTCAAAGCACATCTTGCCGATCTCGGATTGCGCGGCCTCGGCGATCGCCAGGCGCCGAATCGCGATCGCGTCCGGCGTGTAGACGAAGCGCAGCAGCTGGCAGCCGAAGTCGAGCAGGGCAACGCGCAGGTCCGGCGCGTCGTCGTCGAGGAGCCCGACGACCTCCGCCAGCTGCGCCTCGTTGGCCTGGTACATCACCTCGAAGAACAGGCGTTCCTTGGACGGAAAGTAGTTGTAGAGCGTCGCCTTCGAGCCGCCGACGGTCTTCTGGATCTCTGACATCGAGGCTCGCTCGAAGCCCATGCGCCGGAACACGTCCGCGGCGGCTTTGAGGATGGCGAGTCGCTTGGCTTCGGTCTTGGTCTTCATGGCACGCCCGTAACAGAACTGATAAGTACAGTTTAGCTTGACAGGGGTACCCGCTGCAACTAAGATGTACTGAACGGTACAGTTCACACGAACCGAGGATGCCCGAGCGGGACGCGGACCGGGTGGACACTGCAAGCGGGATCGAACGATGACCCCAGATGAGAACCTGATCGGACCGGTGAGCCTGCGGGAGCGCGATCTCATCGAGCGCCGCGCCGAGGAGCGGATGCGGCGCCGAACGGAGATCCTGAACGCCGCGGAGCACATCGCCACCGCCCGCGGCTGGGACGCGCTGACGGTCGTCAGCGTGGCGCGGCACGCCCGCCTGTCGCGCGCGCTCGTGTACCTCTATTTCAGGACCAAGGGCGACCTGCTGCTCGGCATCCGGGATCGCGCCGTGGAGCTGCTGGCGCGCCAGATGTCCGCGGCCGCGGCAGGCGAGCCGAACGGTTGCGCGCAATTGCGCGCCGTGATCGGCGCGAGCGCCCGGTTCGCGGAGGCGCAGGGCGTTCATTTCGAGTCGCTGGTGCGCGGCGAGATCCTGTCGCTCGAGCGTGGCGGCCGGAGCGGCGGCGACTTCCTGGGCTCGAAGAGCGAGCCGTGCCGGCGCGTGATCGCGCGCGCGATCGCCAACGGCGTCGTGGACGGCTCCCTGCAGGGCGTCACGGGCGATCCGAAGATGATCGCCGCGGTCCTCTGGCGGTTCACCTATGGCGTTTTGCAACTGGGCGCTGGCCGCGGGTCTTCCCCGCGTCGTGCCGCGACGTCGCCGGGCCCACTGCTCGAGCCCGCCATCGAGCTGATCGTCAACGCGGTGGCCTGCGGGCGGGCCGTCGCGTCGACCGCCGCGGGATAGGGGCGGGTGTCGCCATGATCAACGCCACGAGTTCGAGAATGTCCCGAGGAACGTGGCCGGCCCCGGCCCCGGCATCGCCTGGCAGCGGGTCGCGTGAGCATCGGGCCGCAGGCGAAGGATGCGCTCGCCGGCGGACCGTGCCGGGGCTTCTCATGCTCCTCTGCGCGGCGCTCTGCCTGCCTCTGCTCGGCTGCGCCGGCGTGTCGAGGCGAGCCGCGCCGCCGGTGGTCGCCGAGGCCACCGCGCCGGTCGGCTTCCCGGCCGACGTCCGGATGGCCAGCCTCGATTGGCGCGGCGTCGACTCCGGCGCGCCGATCGCGTGGCAGCAGCTCCGCGAGGCCTCGCGCGACGGGCGCATCCACGTGCTGGCGCTGTCCGGCGGGGGCGCCGGCGGAGCCTTTGGTGCCGGAGCACTCATCGGCCTGACCCGCCGTGGCGACCGGCCCCGGTTCGAGATCGTGACCGGCGTCAGCACGGGCGCGCTGCTCGCGCCGTTCGCCTTCCTCGGCCCGAGCTGGGACGCGCAGCTGCAGGATGCCTTCCGGGGCACGCACCGCGCCGCTCTGCTGCGCCCGCGAACGCTGGATCTCCTCTTCCGGCCGGGCGTCTACCGCGGCGAGGAGCTGGCTCGCCTCGTGGATGAATTCGTCACCGCCGACCTGCTGCGCGCCGTCGCAAAGGAGGCGGCGACCGGGCGCCTGCTGCTCGTCGCGACGACCGATCTCGACAAGGAGGAGCCGGTCATCTGGAACCTCGGGGCCATCGCCGGTATCGGCACGGAGGCCGCGCGCCGGCTGTTCCGCGACGTGCTGGTCGCCTCGTCCAGCATCCCCGGGCTGCTGCCGCCGGTGGTGATGACCGTCGGCGACGGGCGGGCCCTGTACGACGAGATGCACGTCGACGGCGCGAACTCGCTGCCTTTCTTCGTGCTGCCGGAAGCAGTCCTGCTCGCCGGCGCGCCGCGTGACCTGCTGACGGGCGGCGAAATCTACGTGCTGATCAACGGCCAGGTAACCGGCCTGCCGCACACGACGCCCGCCCGGACGCTCCCGATCGTGAGCCGCAGCATCGCGGCCGGGATGAGGCACTTCTCGCGCTCGCAGCTCGCCCTCACCGCGGAATTCGCGGCGCAGCACGGCATGCAGCTGCGCTTCGCGACGCTGCCGATCGACTTTCCAGCCGTCAAGGCGCTCGACTTTCGCGCGTCGAACACCGCGCCGCTCTACGACTACGGCTTCAGCTGCGCCGAGCGCGGCCTGCTGTGGACCACGATGGACCAGGCGCAGTCGGCCCTTGCCCAGACGCTCGAGGACCTTCGTGCGCAGCCGCCGTCATCGGAATCGACCGCGCTGCCCTCGTGCCCGCGAGCGGAGGAGACGCTTGGCGTCGAGGCCCGCCTCTGGGGACCGATGCCCTGATTCGGTGCCGACCCCACCCGTCGGTCGGCCCGGAAACCCCCATCACCACGTACGCAATTCACATAGGAGTCTGGAAGACATGGTTAGCACAGCGCATCCCCTCCGCGGTCGGCAGGACCGCTCGACCCTTTCGATGAGCTTCCATCGGCGGCCGACAGGCACCCCCCGATCGGCGCGGCGATTGCGGTTCGCGGTGCTGACGAGCGTGCTGGTCGCGGTGGCTTGCCCGGCGGTGGCGCGCGGCGACGGCATCGGCCTCGGGATCGCCCATGGCCAGGACACCGAGCAGTATGGCGTGCAGGTCCAGTTCGATCGGCAGCAACCGCTTCGTACCTGGTCGTCGAGCGAGCTCAAGCTCTACGGCATCGTCGGCGTCGGCGAGTTCCACGGCCGCAAGAACGGCATCCCGCAGCACACCGTCCGCGTCCTGGGCGCCACGGGTGTGCTTCGCTGGCAATACGAGCGCATCGGCGCCGTCCGCCCGTTCGCCGACTTCGGGCTCGGGATCGGCGGCCTCTCGGAGACCGCGATCAACGGCAACCGTGACTTCGGCGGCAAGTTCGAGTTCAACGAGATCATCCAGTGCGGGGTGCGCTTCGGTCGGAACGAGCAGTGGGAGTTCAACCTGCGCGGGCAGCACTTCTCGAATGCCGGCCTCAACCCGCCCAACGACGGCATGACCTTCGGCGGCGCGGGCGTCACGTGGTACTGGAACTGATCGCGCGATGGACCTCCGGGATTCCCCCGAATGCAACCGTGCCGCGGCAGCGATCGTCCTGCCGCGAGGCCGGGAGGACGGGTATTCGGCGTGAGCGCATGCGGGATACCGCAGTGCAGCGACGGCGACCCTAGGGAAAACCGAAGGGCAGGGTCACCGTCGACCGGCGCGGATGTACCCTCGGTGCTCGCCGGCTTTGTCAGGCCCGGGCTGCGGGGACGCACCGGGCCGGGTGGCAGGAGAGGAAGTTGAGCGCGGCGGCATCGACGGACGGGACGCCCGCGGGCGGGGATAGCCTGCCGCGGCGCTTGCTGCTGCTGACCGACCACAGCCTCGACGTCATCAAGGTACTCGGCCGCAGTGGCCGCATCGAGGCGGTGTCCAGCGCCATCCGGGCGCTCGCGGGGTTCGATCCGGAGGAGCTGCGCGGACGCCACTACCGCGAGTTCATCCATCCGGACGATCTCGCCTCAGCCGAGGCCGCGTTCCATCGCGTGCTGACGACCGGCGCCGCCGGCCCGTTCGCGGTGCGCGCGCGCCGCAAGGACGGCTCGTGGCGATCGATGCAGGCGACGGCGCGCAGCTTTCTCGAGGATCCGGCGATCAACGCGATCGTGGTGATGACGCGCGACGTCACGGACGAGCTGCTCTCCCGGCAGCGCCTGTCGCAGGCCATGGCGGAATCGCGGCGGCTGTCCCACGAGCTGCTCGCCGCGCAGGAGTCCGAGCGCGCCCGCCTCGCGCGGGACCTCCACGACGACGTCGGTCAGCTGCTCGTCGGCCTCAGCCTCAGCATGTCACGCCGGACGGAGGGCGAGGAGGCCACGCGCGCGGCGATCGCATCGTGGCGGGCACTGACTGCGCAGGTGCTCGAGCATCTGCGGCGCGTCGTGATGGACCTGCGCCCGCCGGAACTGGATGAGTTCGGCCTCGGCGAGGCGTTGCGTCGGCATGCGGCGAGGATCCGCTCGATCGTCGGGAAGGAGATCCGGGTCCAGGTGGGCGACGGCGTCGGACGACTGTCGCCGGACATCGAGATCTGCGCGTTCCGGATCTGCCAGGAGGCACTGACGAACGCCGTGAAGTATGCCGACGCGGCTCACATCACGGTGTCGGTGCTCCGCAGCGACGCCGCCCTCAAGCTGTCCGTCGAGGACGACGGGCGGGGATTCGACGTCGGGGACCACGACCCGGAGCATCTGACGGGTCTCGGGCTCCTCGGCATGCGCGAGCGCGCCGCTCTGGTGGGCGGCACGCTCGAGATCCAGTCGGCGCGGGGGGCGGGCACGGCCGTGCGCGCTACGCTGCCGGCGGCGGACGAACGGCGATCGGCATCGGATCGGTGGGTCACTCTCAAAGAGGAGCAATCATGAATCTCATCGCTCGGATCGAGGAACGACTGGCGGCGGCGCTGGCGCGCCGCTGGTGGCTGCTGGTGCTGCGCGGCGTCGCCGCGATTGCCTTCGGCATCTTCGCCTGGGCCTGGCCCGGGATCTCGCTCGCCTCGCTGGTGCTCGTGTTCGGCGCCTACTCGCTGGCCGACGGCGTCCTCGCGCTCGGCACGGCGATGGCGGGTCCGGCCGACCACGAGGCCCGCTGGATCGTGGTGCTCGAGGGGCTCGTCGGGATCGGGGTCGGCATCCTCACCTTCGTGGCGCCGGCGATCACGGCGCTGGCGCTCGTCTTCTACATCGCGATCTGGGCAGTCTCGACAGGCATCATCGAGATCATCCTCGCCATTCGCCTGCGCAAGGAGATCGAGGGCGAGTGGCTGCTCGGGCTCGCGGGCCTCGCGTCCGTCGCCTTTGGCGTCATGATGATGTGGCAGCCGGGAGCGGGCGCGCTGACGCTCTTGTGGCTGATCGCGGGCTACGCCGTGCTCTTCGGGGTGCTGCTGCTGACGCTCGCGTTCCGGGTCCGGCGCTTCCTGAAGCACTAGCGCTCCGGCGCGGCACGACGTTCGCCGGAACGCTGTCTGCTCGGCAGTGGCGGGTTCTTGCGGCGGTCGCCCGGAGCGGATGGCCGGGCGATCGCCGTGCCGCTCGGCGGCGGCCGCGGCGAGCGGGCCTACTGCATCGACCAGCCGTGGCTGACGACCAGCGACTGGCCAGTGAGGGCCGCGGAGCCGAAGGACGCAAGGAAGAGCGCGCACGCCGCGACGTCCTCGACGGTCGTGAACTCCCCGTCGACCGTCTCCTTGAGCATGATGTTGCGGACGACCTGTTCTTCCGTCATGCCGAGCGTGCGCGCCTGCTCCGGGATCTGCTTGTCGACCAGTGGCGTCCGGACGAAGCCCGGGCAGATGACGTTCGCCCGGACCCGGTGCTTCGCGCCTTCCTTGGCCACCACTTTCGCGAGCCCGATCAGACCATGCTTGGCCGTGACGTAGGGGGCCTTGAGGAGCGAGGCTTCCTTGGAGTGCACCGAGCCCATGTAGATGATGCTGCCGCCGGCATGGGCGTACATGTGCCGCAGCGCCGCCTGCGTCGTCAGGAACGCGCCATCCAGGTGGATCGCCAGCATCCGTCGCCAGTCCGCATAGCTCAGGTCCTCGAGCGGCGCGACCAACTGGACGCCGGCGTTGCTGACGAGAATGTCGAGGCCACCCAGCGTCCGGACCGCGGCGCTGGTGCCGGCATCGACCTGCTCCGGGTCGGTGACGTCCATGCCGATGCCAATGGCCTGCAGCGACGCCTGCTTGAGCTCGGCCGCCGCGGCGCTCGCGCCGTCGGCGTCACGGTCGGCGATGGCGACCTTCGCTCCGGCGCGCGCGAACGTCGCGGCGATCTGCTTGCCGATGCCGCTCGCGGCGCCGGTGATGAGTGCAACCTTACCCTGTAGCAGCATGATGATGGACTCCCGTGACCCGCCGTTCAGGCGAGATAGTCGTGGACGACGCGACCAAGACCCAGCGTCAGGTCGGCGACGATGTGCGTGGCCGAGACGATCTCGAGGACCGGCAGTTTGGCCACCGGCGCGAGCGCATGTGGCACGAGCGACAGCGCCGCCGGTCCGGTCCAGGCGCCGTGCACGGTGATATCCTCAAGCGAGTACTCCACGAGCTCGCAGATCCGCGGCGTGCCGTCGACGTGCGGAATGATCTTGAGGAGGTAGTTGGGCGCGGCGAGCGTGGCCGCGACCGCCTGGGTATCGACCGCGCGGTGCTTGTATCCCATGGTACCGGTCGCGACCCGGATCGATCCGTAGTCGAGGGTGCCGACCAGCGTGTCGGTCTCCGCGCGCAGGGAGGGCTTGGCGAGCTTCTTGGGAAATCCCCACAGTTCGCGGCCACCGGCGATCGGCGGATGGTCGTCGAGATACATGGCCAGCGTGTAGTGGCCGGGGCGGTTGCGGAACGATACCGGGACGACCTGGCCGCTCTCGGTGTAGTCGCCGAAGCCCGTGGAGTCGGGCATGCGGATGAACTCGTACTTGACGAGCGGCGACTCGATCTCGAGCGGCTCCGGCACCCGCTCACGAAGCCGCCCGGGATCGGTGCGGTAGCAGATGATGAAGTATTCGCGACGGACGAAGCGGTAGGGACCGCGCGGATAGGCAGGTTCCGACAGCGGCATTGCAAAGGCTCGGTTCCGGACGTCGTCGGGGGTCATGGGGGATCTCGTGATTCGCGGGAATACGGGGTACCAGGCGTCTCACCCGGCACGCTACTCGCGCCCGTTCTGCCCGAGGTCGAAGGTCAGGACACCCTCGAGGTTGGCGGGACGCTCGAGGATCTCGGCATGGCGCAGCGTACGGACCGTGTCCTGGGCGCCGGCCCGCCAGTGTTCCTCCATGCTGAGGCGGGAGAATTCGTAGTCCTTGGAGTCGCCCTCGTGCCCCTTGGCGCGGTAGATGAGCTGCACGATGTTGTAGGCCTTGGCGCTCGCGACCGGCGCCAGCACCTCGATCTCCGGCGAATCGCGCAGCTCCTCCGGCAGCTTCTCCAGGAGGCTCGCCAGCGTATTTCGCAGCATCTGCATGTGGCGAAAGCGGTCGGAGTTGGTGCGCGTGCGGCTCGAGAACTGGATCTCCTTCTGCCGGGTCATGACCTCGGCCATGCTGCGCGGGAACGCGCCGCGCGCATTCCAGAGGTCGACCTGGAAGGCCAGCGTGTCGCGCTGGGGCTCCGTCTCGAGCACCCACTGCAGCGGCGTGTTGGAGACGAGGCCCCCGTCCCAGTAGAACTCGCCGTCGATCTCGATAGCGGGGAGCGCGGGTGGCAGCGCCCCGCTCGCCATGACGTGCTCGGGCCGGATGACGTGGGTGGTGTTGTCGAAGTACACGAAGTTGCCGGAGGTCACGTTGACCGCGCCGACGCTGAAGCGCATGTCGCCGGAGTTGATGCGGTCGAAGTCGATCAGCCGCTCGAGCGTCGACCGGAGCCCTGCCGTGTCGTAGTAGCTCGTGGCCTCAAGCGATCCGGGTGCCTGGAACCAGGCAGCCGGCACCCGCGGCTCGAAGAACCCCCGCACGCCGCCGACGATCGCCGCGGCCGCACTGAACTGGTTGCGCAGCCCGCGCGCCAGATCGCCGCGCATCCAGGACATCGGGCCCAGCTGGGCCAGTGAGTCCGAAGGCATCACCGGGGTGATGCGCTCCCAGAACTCGCGCAGACGGGCCACGCGCGCGTCCGGGGCATTGCCGGCAATGAGCGCGGCATTGATGGCTCCGATCGAGATGCCCGCCACCCAGTCCGGCTCCAGCGCCGCCTCGGACAGGGCCTCGTACACGCCACCCTGGTAGGCGCCGAGAGCGCCGCCGCCCTGGAGCAGCAGCGCGACACGCTCGAACGGGAGGCGCCGCCGCGGCGGGCGAGGCGATCGCGCGGGTGCGGGATCGGCCGCGGCACGCGCGATGATCTCCGCGGTCGGGCGGCGCGGCGATGAGTGCGGGGCGGCTGCGTCCATGAGGGGGATCCGGTGATAAAACGGTACGGTACAGTACATTTATAAACCAACCCCCGACGGGCTGTCAACCCTGCGACGCCGAGCCTCAGGCGGCGTGATTCGCCGGCTTGGCTACGAGGTCCCCTGAGGAAGCGCGGGCCTGAGCTCCACGGAGCTCACCGGCGGACACCCGCGGTGTTCCGGGCGGCTTCCCGACGACGCCCATCGACAAAGAGCTGTCGCCTCCCTCGGGCGTCGAACGAACGATTACGACTCCAGAATCTCGGAATTGACGCGGTCCTGCCAGGCGAGCACCGCCGCTGGCAATGCGAACCCTCCGACGCCAAGAAACACCAGCACGTCCGCCAGGATGGAATCGCGCCGGTCGACTGGCTGGATGACGTCCAGCGCGAGAACGAGCAAGAACAGGACGAAGACCGCTCCGATCAGGATCTGGAACGCACGCATGTAACTCTGCGCGCGCTGGGCGCGTTCGCGCTCATCGATGTCGAGGTCTGATGCGTGAACCTGCCGGGAGTATCGGGAGACCAAGAAGAGCGCGATGCAACCGAGGACACCCGTCGCCCGCAGGGCGACGAAGAACTTCGCGGCGGCAGGGGAGGGATGCAATAACAGCGGCGCTGCGGTACCGATCGCGAAGGCCGCGTAAGTGACCAGCGACGCGGCGCGCTCCGTCGCCGCCGTCCAGCGTGGCCTCGGCAATTGGGGGTTCGTCATGTTGGTGCCTCTTCGCTTCGTTTGAGTTGCGCCAGCTGCGTCGCGAGCGGCGTGAACGGCTCGAGCGAGAAGAGGGCTTCCACCGGAACCCCGAAGAGCCGTGCGAGCCGCAGCGCCAAGGTCACGCTCGGCGCGTATTCGCCTCGCTCCAGGAACCCGATGGTCTGGGGATTCACCCCGACCTTCTCGGCGAGTTCCCGGCGGGAAAGGGAGCCTTCCGCTCGGAAAACGGCAATGCGGTTGTGAACTACTTCGTTCATAAGAACTACGAAGAATTGTGCATACACAACGGTTAGATGTCAACAGGAACACCGGTGCGTATCTCGGATTTGGCCCCGCGAAGGGGCGGACGGTCCATGTCCGCACCCGGGCCCCCGGCGCCGTTCGTTGCCGAACGCCGTTGTGATCGCGAGTCAGATCGGAGTCTCGACTCGGAAGACCATGTTCCGAGGGTCAAGCCTTTGCCGCGTGACTCAAACGCGGAACTCGCGGGAAGTGCCGAGGCGGTTCGGACCAGACGGGCGAGGCCGTCACTCTCTATCCCCTGTTCGATGACAACGGCGACGTGAGCGGCGCGGAGTGCGTCGTCGACAGTGGCGTAGCCCGGACCTCGACAGCAAGGGCCGCCGACGCGCGCCCGCCGATGTTCACGGGTCCCGGTCGCGCTTCTCCGCCCCGTTGCTGCGCAGCGGTGGTACGCGCCATGGCACTGCGGGCAGGGAGAACCCGCTCCTCTTATATGAGCATCCGCGCCGATGCCAGCGTCCGGCCCCGAGCGATAAGCCGCACGCGAGCCCTGAGCGAGGCGAGCCCAGGTGCGGGGAAACAACCGCTGCCGCCGCTGGCGTATGCCGAATAAGCAAATAGGCTGGTTGTGCACGCACAAGGGAAACAAAAGTCGAGTATCCGGAGGATTCATGGGGAGGTCAGGATGCCTTTAGTAACCGTCGGATTTCAGGTCGCTATCGGTCCGCGGCCCGGACCGAGCGATGTCGCGCGCGATCAGCGACGTGCGCGCAGTCCGTCCGTCCACCCACGCGCGCCGGCGGCGCACCTTGTCTTGGACAAACCTGCCATGGCTTCCTGATCAACCATTGGCCAGCGGCGCGCTGTCTCCGATACGGCGTCAACCAGTTCCATTAAGATGAGAATGGGGCTCGACGAAGGACGCGCAGTGCTCCAGACGCTGCAGCCGGGTATCAGGACCCGAGGCTGGTCACCTCCACTCACTTCTCCGTGCCTTAGATCCGGGGCACGCACACGGCCGAGGTGTCGATGACGCACGCTGCTCGAAGCCGATTCGGATTCATCGCGGGCGCCGGCGCGCTCGTACTCATCGGTCTTAGCGGCTGCGGTGGCGGCGGCCCACCCGCCTTTCCGCCGCCCACCGTCAACGTCGCGGCGGTGGTGAAGAAGTCGGTCACCGAGTGGGACGACTTCAGTGGCCGCATTGAGGCCGTCGAATCGATCGAGCTCAGGCCGCGCGCCACCGGTTATCTCGCGGCCGTTCACTTCCGCGACGGCGCGGAAGTGCACAAGGGCGACCTGCTGTTCACGATCGACGATCGCGAGTATCGCGCGGCTGCCGACAATGCTCGCGCGAACCTCGCCAGGGCGGACACCCGCGTCGAGGTAGCCGGCACCGCGCTGTCGCGCACCGAGACGCTGGCAGGAGTCGGCGCGGCGTCGGTCGAGGAGCTCGAGCAGCGCCGGGGCGAGGCCAAGCAGGCGAAGGCGGATCGCGATGCAGCCGCATCCCAGCTGCGTCAAGCGGAACTCAGCCTGTCGTTCACCCGAGTCACGGCACCGATCGACGGTCGTATCGGCAAGGCCGAGGTTCGCCCCGGCAATCTTGTGACCGCCGGGTCGACGCTGCTCTCGACGCTCGTCTCGATCGACCCCGTCTACGTGGCGTTCGAGGGCAACGAACGCGCCTACCTGCGCTACCAGGCGCTCGCGCGCGAGGGCTCGAGGCCGAGCTCGCGCGATGCCCGCAACCCGGTCCGGGTCGGCCTGGCTTCTGAAGCCGGCTACCCGCACCAGGGCGAAATGGTCTTCGTCGACAACCAGCTCGATCCGTCGACCGGCACGATCCGCGCCCGCGCGCTGCTGTCGAACAAGGACCGCGTCTTCACGCCCGGGCTGTTCGCTCGGGTCCAGCTCGTCGGCGGCCAGGTCCGGGAATCCCTGTTCGTGCACGAGCGGGCCATCCTCACGGACCAGGATCGGAAGTACGTCTACGTCATCGGGCCGAACAACTCGACGCTACGCAAGGACGTCGAGCTCGGAGCGGCGGTCGACGGGCTGCGACTGATCGCCAAGGGGCTCAGCGAAGGCGATCTCGTCGTCGTGAACGGCACGCGCAAGATCTTCGCCGCCGGACAGCCCGTGACCCCGGTGCGGGTGCCGATGGACCAGCCCGAATTCCAGCCTCCGCCAGCTGCCGCGGCCAAGCAGTAGCAGCCCATGGATCTGTCGCGGTTCTTCATCGACCGGCCGATCTTTGCGGCCGTGCTGTCCATCCTGATTTTCGCGGCCGGGCTGATCGCGATCCCGAACATCCCGATCACCGAGTACCCGTCGGTGGTACCGCCGACGGTCCAGGTCCGCGCGGTCTACCCGGGCGCCAACCCGAAGATCATCTCCGAGACAGTGGCGGCACCGATCGAGGAGGCCATCAACGGCGTCGAAGGCCTGATCTACATGAAGTCCGTCGCCGGGTCCGACGGCGTGATGCAGCTCAACGTCACGTTCAAGCTCGGCACCGACATCGATCTCGCGGCGGTGCAGGTGCAGAACCGGGTCGCCCAGGCCACCGCGCGCCTCCCGGACGCGGTGCGCGCGCTTGGCGTGACCACCCAGAAGCAGTCGCCGTCGCTGACGATGGTCGTGCACCTGACTTCCCCCGACCGGCGGTACGATGGCCTGTACCTCGCCAACTACGCGAACCTGCACGTGCGCGACGAGCTCGCGCGCCTGCCGGGCGTCGGCTCCGCCATCGTGTTCGGCGCCGGCAGCTACGCGATGCGCGTCTGGCTCGATCCCGCCAAGGTGGCCGCGCGCGGCCTGACGGCGACGGACGTCGTGAACGCGATCCGCGAGCAGAACGTGCAGGTCTCCGCCGGTACCCTCGGCGGGCCGCCGCAGCCCACCGAGCGGGGCCTGCAGCTGTCGATCAATGCCCGCGGCCGCCTCGCGAGCGTCGAGGAGTTCGGCGAAGTCGTGCTCAAGGCCGGGCCGCACGGCGAGGTGACCCGCCTCGCGGACGTCGGCCGCGTGGAACTCGGCGCGTCCGACTACTCGCTGCGGTCGCTGCTCGACAACCGCCAGGCTGCCGCGATCGCCATCTTCGAATCCCCGGGTGCGAACTCCATCGCGATCTCGGACAGCGTCCGGGCCAAGATGGCCGAACTCAGCCGGCTGTTCCCGCAGGGCGTCTCGTACCAGATCGCCTATGACCCGACCGTGTTCGTGCGCGAGTCAATCCGGTCGGTCATCCAGACCCTGTTCGAGGCGACCCTGCTGGTTGTGATCGTCGTGCTGGTGTTCCTGCAGACCTGGCGTGCCTCGATCATCCCGCTGCTGGCCGTGCCCATCTCGATCGTCGGCACGTTCGCCGTGCTCTGGCTGCTCGGGTTCTCGCTGAACGTCCTGACGCTGTTCGGCCTCGTGCTTGCGATCGGCATCGTGGTCGACGACGCGATCGTCGTCGTCGAGAACGTCGAGCGCAACATCCACGAAGGACTCCTGGCGCGGGAGGCGGCCCACAAGGCCATGTCGGAGGTCTCGGCCCCGATCGTCGCCATCGCCCTGGTACTGACGGCAGTATTCGTCCCGATCGCCTTCCTCGGAGGCGTCACGGGGCAGTTCTACCGCCAGTTCGCCGTGACGATCGCCATCTCGACCGTGATCTCGGCGATCAACTCGCTGACGCTATCGCCGGCGCTAGCCGCGACGCTGCTGCGGCCGCAGGGCGCTCCTACCGACCTGCTGGGCCGCACCATCGATCGCCTGTTCGGTGGGTTCTTCCGGCCGTTCAACCGCGTGTTCAAGCGCGCAGGCGACGGCTACGCATCCCGAATCGCGCGGATCACGAGGCGCACCGGGCGCATGCTCGTGATCTACGCTGTCCTGATCGTCGTCGCGGTATTCGCCTTCCGCGGCGTGCCGAGCGGATTCATCCCGACCCAGGACAAGCAGTACCTATTCGGCGTCGCCCTGCTGCCGGAAGGCGCGTCGATCGATCGCACGCAGCGCCTGGTCGAGCGGATGACGGAGATCGCCCTCAGGACGCCGGGTGTGGCAAACGCGGTCGAGTTTCCCGGCCTCAACGGCGTGCATTTCTCCAACACCCCGAACACCGCGACCGTGTTCTTTGGGCTCAAGCCGTTCGACGAGCGCAGCCAGACGGCGGCCGAGGTCTCGGTCGCGCTGTCGGCGCAATTCAGCCAGCTGCGCGAGGGACTTGGGTTCGCCCTGATGCCGCCGCCGGTGCTGGGCCTCGGCAACGCCGCGGGCTTCGAGATGTACATCGAAGACCGGGCAGGGCTCGGCTATGGCGAGCTCAACACCCAAGTGCAGACGCTCGCCGCGACCCTGCGCCAGACGGCCGGTTTCAACCCCTACTCGGTGCTGAGCTCGTACCAGTCGAACGTACCGCAGCTGGAGACGGTCGTCGACCGGGTCCGCGCCAAGCAGCAGGGCGTGCCGCTCTCGAACGTATTCGACACGCTGCAGGTCTACCTCGGCTCGGCCTACGTCAACGATTTCAACCTGTTCGGCAAGACCTACGGCGTCTATGTGCAGGCCGACGCACCGTTTCGAAGCTCGGAGTCCGATATCGCCGATCTCAAGACGCGCAATGCGGCCGGCCACATGGTCCCGATCGGCAGCGTCCTCGATATCAGGCCGACCTACGGCCCGGACCCGGTGATCCGCTACAACGGCTACCCCGCCGCAGACCTCTCCGGCGGCGCCGACCCGTCGAAGTTGTCGTCCTCGCAGGCGCTTGCCAAGGTCTCATCTCTGGCGCAGCAGTTGCTGCCGAACGGCCTGACCTTCGAATGGTCGGGCCTCACCTACCAGCAGGTGATCCAGGGGCGTGCGGCGCTGTTCGTCTTTCCGATGTGCGTGATGCTGGTATTCCTGCTGCTCGCGGCGCTCTACGAGAGCTGGTCGCTGCCGCTCGCGGTGATCCTGATCGTGCCAATGGCCTTGCTGGCAGCCATGGGCGGCATCTGGACGATCAACCTGGTGCATGGCCTGTCGCTGGCGGTGTTTCCGCCCAAAGGGCCACCGTCCTTCCTCGACAACAACATCTTCACGCAGATCGGGCTCGTCGTGCTGATGGGGCTGTCGTGCAAGAACGCCATCCTGATCGTGGAGTTCGCCCGCGAGCTCGAACGCGGTGGGCGCAGCGCGATCGAGGCAGCCATCGAGGCGTGCCGCCTGCGGCTGCGGCCGATCCTGATGACCAGCTTCGCCTTCATCATGGGCGTCGTGCCGCTCGTCTTTGCACACGGTGCCGGCTCCGAGGTTCGCAACGTGATGGGCGTCACCGTGTTCTTCGGCATGCTCGGCGTCACTGCCTTCGGACTCTTCCTGACGCCGGTGTTCTACGTAGTTCTGCGTTCATTCGCCGAGCGGCGGCAGCCCTCGTCGGCCGTAGGTGCCGGCCATGACTAGCGGCGCATTCGCTCGCTGGCCGGTGCTCCTCGCGGGCGTACTCGGGCTCTGCGGCTGCTCACTCGGACCGCGCTACGTGCGGCCGGTCGATACGCTGCCGGCGTCGTTCACCGAAGCTCATGCCTCAATCTTCGATCCGGCGGTCGCCCCGACGCCATCCGTGTGGAGCGCGTTCGGCGATCCCGCGCTCGATCGGCTGATTGCGGCTGCGCTTGCGCGCAACAAGACGCTGGAACAGGCGCTGGCGCAACTCAACGAGGCGCGGGCGCTTCGCGGCCTCACGTTCTACGCGCTAGTCCCGAGCGTCACGGCGTCGGCCAGTCGCACGCGTTCCTCGCCGAGTTCCCGTGATCCGTTCATCCCGCCCGGCATTGGCACGACCACTACCTTCGCGGCGGGCTTTGACGCCGCCTGGGAAATCGACCTGTTCGGCGGCGCACTCAGCGCGAGCCGAGCCGCGAACGCAGAGCTGTCGGCCGCGGAGGCGTCGCTGGATGCCGTGAGGCTGGCGGTGATCGCCGAGGTCGCGCAGTCGTACTTCGAGTACCGCGCGGAGCAGGACCGGTTGCGTGTGCAGCAGCGCAACGTCGCGAACCTCGAGGAGAACCAGCGCCTGTTGGAGGTGCGGCTCGCGGCCGGGCGGGGCAGCGAACTGGACGTTTCTCGCGCCCGCGCCCTGCTGCTCGCCACCCGGGCCCGCGTGCCGCAGGTGGAGGCCGCGATCAGCCGTGACGAGCAGCGCCTCGCGGTGCTGACGGCACAGGGAGTCGAGTCGCTGAGGACGGACCTCGGTCCGGCGGCGCCGCTGCCGACGCTTCCGGCACTCGTGACCGTCGGCACCCCCGATGCCTGGCTGCGCCGACGGCCGGACGTCAGGGCGGCAGAGCGCCGGCTCGCCGCCGCGACGGCGCGCATCGGCATTGATGCCGCGGATTTCCTGCCGCAGTTAACGCTCGTCGGCAGCTTTGGCTGGACGGGCCAGCTCGCGAAGGATATCGGCACGTCGGCGGCCCAGCGCTCGCAGTACGGCCCCACGCTGTCGTGGAGCTTTCTCGATATCGGCCGCGTTCGCCAGCGGGTGCTCGCCTCGAAGGCCCGGGCGGCGGGGGCGCTCGCCGCCTATCAGGACACGGTGCTGCGGGCGCTCGAGGAAACCGAGAACGCCTTGGCAGGGTTCCGGGCCTCGAATCAGTCCGCCGTGTCGCTGACCGACGCCGCGGCATCCGCACGCGCCGCCACGGTCCTCGCGCAGCGACGCTTCGAGGCAGGTGCCGCCGACACGCTAACGGTGCTGGATGCCGAGCGGACCCAGCTCGATCTCGAGGATCAGCTGGCGATAGCCGTGTCACAGCGTGCGACGACGCTCGCGGCGCTGTACAAGGCGCTCGCCGGGGACTACGCGCGTGCAAACTGACCATGCGCAGGGTGCGGCGACCGTCGCCCTCCAGACGTGGGCCGGCGTGGCCGGTTGCCGTGTGAGCGTTCGTCGATACCGAGATGCCGTTTGGTGCACCGGCGCCGAAATCTAGGCCGTACAGGAGAGCCCCGTCATGAACGCGCTCGACATGGACATCGCGGACGGTGTTGCGACCCTCACCCTGCGCAATCCGGATGTCTGTAACGCGCTCGATGGCGCGATCATCCGCGACGTGAACCTGGCACTGGACCGGATCCAGCGCGCCGACAGCGGGGCGCGGGCGGTGGTGATCACCGGCTTTGGCGAAGTGTTCTGCAGCGGACTCGACCTGCGGTCTGTCGACTTGTCGACCATCGAGGCCCGGCAGCGTGCACACGTCCAGGTCCGGCGATTCATGGACCCGTTGATCCTGAGACTGAGCGAGTTCCGCTTTCCGGTGCTGGCGGCGGTGAACGGCGCGGCGGTCGGTGGCGGCATGACGCTCGCGCTCGCCGCCGACATCATCGTGGCCGCGGACTCGGCGTTCTTCGCGCCGTCGTTCATCAAGCTCGGCTTCGTGCCCGACTCAGGCTCGATCTACCACCTCGCGCGGCGCATCGGCGGGGGTCGGTCGCTCTCGACGCTGCTGCTCGCCGAGCGCATCGATGCGGCAGTGGCACTCGACTGGGGCCTCGCATATGCGGTCGTACCCGCCGCCGAGGTCGTCGCCCGGACCCAGGCGATCGCGCGCCAGCTTGCGGCAGGGCCGACGCGGGCTATCGCCAAGCTCCGGGCGCTGCACGCCTCCGCATTCAACACGTCGCTACGCGAGCACCTACAGGCGGAGCGCCTCGCGCACGAGGATTCTTTGGAGTCGGGCGAGCCCGTCGAGGGTGTTCGCGCATTCTTCGAAAAGCGCGATCCTGACTTCCAAAGTCCCTGCGCTGCCGTCGAGCGCGCGGCCGAAGGCTCCGGTGCGGGTAGGAAGGACCTTCTCTAGGACCAATTCGGTTTCAGACGATGTTGTCGCATCCGACGTTAACGCTTCTCGTGCGACGATCGATCGCATGATTCTGGCGTCCTGAGAAGTAATTTCTGTAAGACCGGCGTGATCCCGCTCAAGCGCTGAAGGTTGGGATCCAGGCAGAGTGGCTCGTTCCGAGCTCTCTTCAGGTCTACTGACGGATTACGTGACTCTCACCAAATGCGGCGATGCTCGACGATTGAAACCGCTTCCCCGAGGCACCGACACGCGAACATCTTCAATCGATTGGGCGGAAATCCGTGCAATGACACGCTAGAGCGTCAAACGGACAGAATGTCCTAACGCCGACACCTGATAGGGTGAACGACGGAATCAGGTCCGCGCAGTGCGCTCTGGTGCCCATGGTGAGTGCCTCGCCTGCCATCCGGCAGACGGAGCGAAAGTGTTCTGACACGCGCGGATTGTTCGCGACCAAGGCCCAGTATGCGAGAGGGAGTTCCCGCGCGCGGGACCACGGGCGCAGGGTCTCGGCGGTCGGCGAGGGGGCCTCGAACTCCCGGGTGACCAGCTGCTCGTTCTGCGGGGCATAGAGCATCGGCAGCATGTCGTAGACGGGGGCGAGCGTGAACCTGCCCTCGTAGCGATCGAAGAGGGCGAGGTTGCGGAAGTACCGGTCGGTATTGGCGATTCGAAGCCCGAAGGCTTCCAGCAGCCGGATCCGGTCGGCGTCGGATCCGTCGAGCAGGCCGTCCGCATGGAGCCGAGCCGCCGCATTCGGCCAGCGATCGAGCCGGCCGTAGCATGTTGCGTCCACGCAGAGCAGTGAGACGACCCAGCGACGTCCCTCCGCGCCGATACGGTCAAAGTGCGTGACCTCGAGGAAGGTCTGATCGGCGGCTTCGAGGATGCGCGAGGCGCAGGTGGAGATCCCAGGGTCCCCGAGATGCTGGTGGGCGAGGTGTTCGGCGACGAGGAGATCCGACCAGCGCCGACCGACAGCAGTCGAACGGGGCGGTGAGAACTTCACGATCACGTGCTCGGGCCCGGAGTCACGTGCGATCAGCGCAGTGAACTTGGAGTGCTCGCCGTGCGCTGTGGAACCGGGGAGTTCGCCGGCGATCGCAAGGCCTGCGAGTTCCGGGTAGCGGGTGTTGCGCTCGGTCCCCAGGATCGGCCGTCGGGTTCTGAGCTCTGCGAAGTAACGCTCGAGCGATTCCTTTCCGACGATGAGGTCGCCGCGGCTGTCGGCGTCGCGCCGCGTCAGGTATGCGAGATAGTGATGATCGGTCCGGTCGGCGACGCGTGGCGGGAGGTCGCGTTCCGGGTAGTTCAACGGGAGGCTGCGCCCGAGAAATCCCGCCGGACGCTGGTCCTGCAGGCAATACGGGAGGCCGTCGCTGATCCCGGCGAGGTGCTGGTTCGTCGACTCGATGAATTAGTGGCGGGGCTCCAGCGCATGGAGCTGGCCCAGTTCGTGGATGCGACCGCCGTCGTCAACTCTATACATGGGCCAAGAGGTTCCCGCTCCCGGAACGGAGCGGCGGAGCGCGTAGCGCGCGCCGCGCGTTACACCGATCTTGAGCACGCTGCCTTGGCGTTGAAGCGACGTGAGCGCGCGCGACAGCGTCGGCGGGGAAATGCCGAGCGCGGCCGTGAGCTCAGGGGCTCCGGTCGGGCCGCCGGAAAGGCGTGGGAGCAGTCGGCCGATGTCGAATGCCATGAATAGATAAATGCATATTTATATCCGAGCGTGCAACCACTAGAATCTTGTAGTTAGGTGCGATGTATCTCATTGCATTGAATAGATAAATCGAGAGTGCCTCGGCGCGACCTGCGGACCGTCGGAAGCCGTTCCCGACGGCGGCGCGGCACCGCATTGGAGCGCACGGGATCCTGAGGTCGCGGTAGAACTCCCGGCCGCCCTGTTTCAGAGGGTGTTCTCGACGAAGTCGCGCCCGTCCGCAACATCACACGATTTGCCAGGGGCGACGAGGTCCGCCAACGCGAGACCGAGTTCGTTCTCTTATCGAGACTCTCGAGACGTGCGGAGCCAACGTTTCATTGCGCCGCTTTGCGCGGACAGCTTCCTCGAATGGTGCGTCGGCATTGTGGGGCTACGCCAGCCGCCCGCCAGCATGACTTCGGGGAGCGAGGCCCCTGCGGATGTCAGGTCCTGTGTGGCGCCGACTCGCGTCGAATGCCCGCTCACCCGAGCAATCTGGCTCGGTGTCGCTCCAGTCGCGTCGAACGATGGCAGGTGCGGGTGCAGCTCCTCATCACCGCGACTGGTTGACCAAACACGAGGAGAGGACTTTCTGCTCCGGATAAAAGATTGGTCGCCCTAGCAGTAGGTCCAACCGGGGTACCGCCGTAGGGCGTATGTCAGCCGGCCACAACTTCTTCCAGTCGATCGGCGGCCTCGCGCCCGAATCGACGGGTCACCAGGCGTAGTAGGTCCAGATCGACTGGGCCCGGGGCGGACTGATAAGCCGACCGGGCATCGAGGAGGTCCTGCGGACCGCCTGCGAAGCACTTCATCGCGATGAAGTCCTCGCGACCCACGACGTTAACGGTCTCACCGCGGAATTCGACCTTCAAGGTGCGGGACAGGGTCCCGGGATCCAGATTGCGAAGGCCGCCGAGTAGCTCGACGTGATTGCCGAAGTCATCGCTCAGGATGAGCAGTCCGAAGACTGGGTCGTCTTCGTCCGCGGAGCGAAGCTCAATGTGAAAGCCAGCGCGACTGAACGGTCTCCGAAGCTTTGCCAGGCGACCAGGCTTCGTAAATATCAGGGCGTCGACGTCCGTCGTCGCACGGACGACGCCGAGAACCGCGAGGGCGAACGCGCCTATCACTGCGTAGTCTACGTGCTCGCGTCGCAGAATCTCGACAACGTCGAGGAGCAGCAGGGCAGACTGCCCACTCTTGGTCGTTCTCACGCGTGGCTCGGCGGAATGGACTTGGCTATTGCCTCAGAGGCGAGACCCGATGCCCGAAATTCGTGCGTGAGCTCATTGTGCTCGAGAAATATCTCCAGCCTCTCGGCCGGGGTCTGAAGCCGCAGGGGATCTCGCATCGCTGCGCCAGCGCTGGCGGCGACTCTCGACGGATAGACCCGGGTCGGGGACCGCAAGCCAGCGCTCACAAAGGCTCCCGCCTCTTGTGGCACGAATCCCGTGTGCAGCGTCATACGCATTCCGGCGCGCACTGCGATCCGCAGCAACAGTTCGAGGGAAAGACCCACGGTGTCGCCGTTCGCGATCTTGCTGAGGGTTGGTTGCGGCACCTTGAGCTGCTTCGAGGCGGCAAGCTGCGTGAACCCGAGCCGCCGGATGTGACGCGCAATCTGATGCGCGACATCGCCTCGCAACGCCTGAATCGTTTCGCTGTCTGCCGCCATCGATTGCCCCAGTCATTATAGTTAATATACTATAACAAGACTCGAGCGCAAGGGTCACGTTCGGTCCGGTGAGGCGACCGGTGCCGACCGGTGCCGAGCGGTGCCGACCGGTGCCGACCGGTGCCGACCGGTGCCGACCGGTGCCGACCGGTG
>JAFEDR010000008.1 GCA_018241525.1 Pseudomonadota bacterium | reverse complement strand
CGCCCCGGCGAGCCCGCCGCCGGCCGCCCCGCCGCCGCCGCCCGAGGCCCCGCCGGCCGACGGCGGCCTGAAGCCGGGTGCCGGCTCCGCCTCGCTGCACCGGATCAACGAGACGCTCGAGGCGCGCGAGCAGGAGCCTTCCCAGACCGACGTCGCCGACATGCTGCTCGGCCGCTCGCGCCGCCCGCAGCGGCCGAAGCTCGGGCGCTACGAACTCGAGCGCGAACTCGGCCGCGGCGCGATGGCGACCGTGTACCTCGGCCGCGACCCGCGCATCAACCGCGTGGTCGCGATCAAGGCCATCCCGATCGTCGAGGAGTTCTCCGAGGAGGAGCTCGCCGAGGCGCGCTCGCGCTTCTTCCGCGAGGCCGAGATGGCGGGCCGGCTGCGCCACCCCGGCATCGTGACGGTATACGACGCCGGCGAGGACGGCGGCATCGCCTGGATCGCGATGGAGTACCTGCAGGGCGAGATCCTGAACCAGTACACGGTCCCGGAACGGTTGCTGCCGCCGTCCACGGTGCTCGAGATCGTGGCGCGCATCGCGGACGCGCTCGACTACGCGCACTCCCAGGACGTCGTGCACCGCGACATCAAGCCCGCGAACGTGCTCTACGACCCGGCGACCAAGCAGATCAAGATCACCGACTTCGGCATTGCCCGGCTCACGAACACGAGCGCCACGCGCAGCGGCATCGTGCTCGGCACCCCCTCGTTCATGGCGCCCGAGCAGCTCGAGGGTCGGAATGTGACTGGACGCTCGGACTTGTTCGCGCTCGGTGTTACCTTATTCCAGCTACTGGCGGGGCAGCTGCCCTTCCGGGCCGACTCGATGACCGGACTCATGTACAAAATCGCGAATGCGCAGCACCCGCCGCTCAAGACGATCCGGCCCGACCTGCCACCCTGCGTCACCTCGATCATCGACCGCTCGCTGCAGAAGGACCCTGCACAGCGCTACGCCTCGGGCGCCGAGATGGCGAAGGCCCTGCGGGCCTGCGCCCGGTCGCTGACGGCCTGAGGCGCGGGCGTGCGCAACAAGGTCAAGAGCGTCGCGCTCACGGACACCGGCAGGGTCCGCGAGCACAACGAGGACACGATCGGCTCGGAGCCGGACCTCGGGCTGTACGTGCTCGCGGACGGCATGGGCGGCTACAACGCGGGCGAGGTCGCGAGCGGCATCGCCGTCAAGACCATCCTGAACCTGGTGCGCGAGGCCTACCAGGTGCAGGACCTGCAGGGCGTCGACCGCACCACCGGCCTGATGCGGCCGAGCATCATCCTGCGCGACGCGATCATGCGGGCCAACAAGATCATCCACCAGACCTCGAAGACCCAGCCGCAGTGCGAGGGCATGGGCACGACGGTGGTGGCGGCCCTGTTCTACGACGACAAGATCATCACCGCGCACGTCGGTGACTCCCGGCTGTACCGGCTGCGCGGCGACCGCTTCGAGCAGCTGACGATGGACCATTCGCTGCTGCAGGAGCTCGTCGACCGCGGCTTCTACTCCCAGGAGGAGGCGGCGCGCTCAACGAACAAGAACTACGTCACCCGCGCGCTCGGCGTCGAGCTGAGCGTCGAGGTCGACGTCCGCGAATACCCGGTCATGAAGGGCGACCACTACGTGCTCTGCTCCGACGGCCTGTCGGACATGGTCGAGGACGAGGATATTCACTTAACAATCAGTACTTTCAGTGATAATCTTGAGACGATAGCTAAGCAGCTCGTGCAGCTGTCGAACGAGCATGGCGGGCGCGACAACGTGTCCGTGATCATGACGCAGGTCATTGACTCGTTCCCGGCCCGGCGCGGCATACTTGACAGAATACTTGGCTGGTTTGGCTGACGACCGAAGGACGCGAGGCTCATGGCTAGACTGATTCTCAGCCTGGACAGCCAGGTGCTGGCCGAATACAACATGAACAAGGAGCGGTACACGATCGGCCGGCTCCCGGATAACGACGTCCGCATCGACAACCCTGCCGTCAGCGGTCACCACGCGCTGATCATCAACATCCTGAACGACTCGTTCCTCGAGGACCTGAACAGCACCAACGGCACCTACGTCAACGGCAAGCTGATCAAGAAGCACGCCCTGCAGCACGGCGACGTGATCACCTGCGGGCACCACCAGCTGCGCTTCGTCGACAGCCAGGCCAGCGAGAACGAGCCGGACGAGTTCGAGAAGACGATGGTGATCCAGCCCTCGGCCGCGATCGAGGAGCGGGTCCGCGCCACGAAGGCCGAGCCCTCCCCGCCGCCGCCGAAGACCGGCGGTCGCGCGAACGGCGACGCCGCCGGCGGCGGCGCCATCGCCCCGCCCAAGGCCAAGCTGCAGGTGCTGTCGGGCGCCTTCGCCGGCCGCGAGCTCGAGCTCGTGAAGGCGCTGACGACGCTCGGCCGCCCGGGCGTGCAGGTGGCGGCGATCACCCGTCGCGCCGACGGCTTCTACCTCGTGCACGTCGACTCGGGCACGCCCGACGACTTCCCGCTCGTGAACGGCACGCCGATCGGGCCCCAGGCGCGGCGCCTGACCGACAACGACGTGATCACGCTCGCCGGCGTGAAGATGGGCTTCTTCACGGGCTGAGGCGCCGATTCCGCGGCGTTACTACCCCGGCCGCGACTTCCGCCGCGCGCTCACGATCGAGGAGCTGCGCCGGGTCGCTGCGCGGCGGGTTCCTGCGTTCGCATTCGAGTACGTCGAGGGCGGCGCCGAGGACGAGCTGGCGCTCGAGCGCAACCGGCTCGCCTTCGACCGCTGGCGCTTCGTACCGCGCACGCTGGTCAACACCGAGGGCCGGCACGCCCGCACCACCCTCTTCGGCCGCGAGCAGCCGCTGCCGATCGTGATCGCGCCGACCGGCGTCAACGGCATGCTGACCCGCGACGCCGACCTCAAGCTCGCGCGCGCCGCGGCACGCGCCGGCATCGCCTTCACGCTCTCGACCGTGTCCAACCAGCGCCCCGACACCGTCGTCCGCGAGGCCGGCGGACGGCTGTGGATGCAGCTGTACTGGTTCCGCGATCCGGCGATCGCCGCCGACGTCGTCCGGCGCGCCGACGCCGCCGGCTACGAGGCGCTGGTTTTCACGAGCGACGCCAACGTGTTCGGTCACCGTGAGTGGGACAAGCGCAGCTACCGTGGCCCGGGGCAGCTCACGCTGCGCAGCGTCCTCGATGTCGCGCGCCATCCGCGCTGGCTGCTCGATGTGATGTGGCCGCGCGGCCTGCCGCGCTTCGTCAACGTCGCCGACTTCTTCCCGCCCGAGGCGCGCAGCGCGCGCGCCGGGGTCACGCGGATCCCGGCGCTGTTCGCGCCGACGATCGACTGGGACACCGTCGCCTGGCTGCGCGAGCGCTGGCCGCGGCGGCTGCTCGTCAAGGGCATCCTCGACCCGGCCGACGTCGAGCGCGCGGTGCGGCTCGGCTGCGATGGCGTCGTGCTCTCGAACCACGGCGGCCGCCAGCTCGACTGCACGGTCGCGGCGCTCGAGGTCCTGCCGGAGATCGCGCGCGCGTTCGGCGACCGCACGACGATCCTGGTGGACGGCGGCATCCGCCGCGGCTCGGACATCGCCAAGGCGGTGGCCCTCGGGGCGCACGCGGTGATGGTGGCGCGCGCAACGCTCTACGGCGTCGCGGCCGGCGGCGAGGCGGGCGCGAGCCATGCGCTGACGATCCTCGCGAGCGAGCTTGACCGGGTGCTGGGGCAGCTCGGCTGCCGCTCGCTGGCCGAGCTCTCGCCCGCGATGCTGCGCGAGGGCGAGCCGACGCGACGCGCGCGCCCCTGAGGCGCCTCAGCGGTGGCCGGGCCTGCCGCCGCCGCCCCGACCGCCGCGACCGCCGTGACGCGATCGCCCGCCGCCGTGACCACCACCCTGCCCGCCGCCCGGCCGGCCACCGCCGGGCCGTCCGCCGCCCGCGGGTCGTCCGCCACCGTGGCCGCCCGAGCCGCTGCCGGCCGCCGCGCGACCGCCAGGGGATGCCGATGCCGCGCCGCCGCCGCGGCGTGCGTCGCCGCGCGAGCGCTCGCCGGCCCGCTGTGCGCGCATCGCCGCGAGGCGCTCGGCGAGCGGAATCTCGAGCTTGGCGTCGGGGCGCGCGTCGTAGTCGAAGTCCGGCACCTGGACGCGCGGCAGGCGCTTGCCGAGCACCTTCTCGATGGCGTTGATCTCGGCTTCCTCGTCGCGCGCGACGAAGGTGAAGGCGTCGCCGACCGCGTCGGCGCGGCCGGTGCGGCCGATGCGGTGGATGTAGTCGGCCGGCACCAGCGGCACGTCGAAGTTCACGACGTGACCGAGGGCCTCGACGTCGATGCCGCGCGCGGCGATGTCGGTCGCGACCAGCACGCGCAGCTCGCCCGACTTGAAGTTGGCGAGCGCCGCGGTGCGCTGCGCCTGCGAGCGGTTGCCGTGGATGCGGTCGGCGCGGATGCCGTGGCGGACCAGGAACTCGCACAGCCGGTTGGCGCGGTGCTTGGTGCGCGTGAACACCAGCGCCTCTTGCATGTCGCCGCGCTCGAGCAGCGTCAGCAGCAGCTTCGACTTCAGCTCCTGCGGCACCGGGTACAGCGCCTGGGTGATGCCGACCGCCGGGCGCGACTCGCGCTCGAGGTTGATCATCGCCGGGTCGTGCAGCATCTCGCGGGCGAGCGCGGCGATCGGCGGCGGCATCGTCGCGCTGAAGAACAGCGTCTGGCGCTTCGCCGGCAGGTGCTTCAGCACGCGGCGGATGTCGGGCAGGAAGCCCATGTCGAGCATTCGGTCAGCCTCGTCGAGCACCAGCACCTCGAGCGCGTCGAAGCGCGCGTACGGCGCCTTCAGGTGATCGAGCAGCCGCCCCGGGCAGGCGACGATCACGTCGACGCCGCTGCGCAGCGCGTGCTCCTGCGGGCCCATGCCGACGCCGCCGAAGATCGCCGCGCCGTTCACCGGCGTGTGCACCGCGAGGTCCTGGAAGTCCTCGAGGATCTGTGCGGCGAGCTCGCGGGTCGGCGCGAGCACCAGCGCGCGGGTCTTGCCGCGCGGCTTGCCCATCAGGCGCTCGAGGATCGGCAGCGCGAAGGCGGCCGTCTTGCCGCTGCCGGTCGCGGCGCAGGCGAGCACGTCGCGCCCGGCCAGCGCCGGGGGAATCGCGTCGCCCTGGATCGGCGTCGGGCGCGTGAAGCCCAGTTCCTGGATCGCCGACAGCAGGGACGCGTGCAGCTTCAGGGCGGCGAACGACATGACGACTCCCAAAAAAACGACGCCCGGCTGGTGCCGGGCGCCGAGAGTCTACGCCATCGCGGGTCGGCGCGTCGCGCGCTCAGACCGGGGTCAGCCAGCCGTAGCGGTCCGCGGCCCGGCCCTGCTGGATCGCCACCAGCGCCGCCCGCAGCTTCTGGGTCTCGGGGCCGACGCCGCCGGCGCCGACCTTGACCTCGACGCCACCCTTACGCACCAGCGTACCGACGCCGGCGAGCACCGCCGCCGTGCCCGACAGCGCGGCCTCGCCATCCCGGGCCCAGGCGAGCATCTCGTCGATCGTGAACACGCGTTCCTCGACGCGATAACCCTGATCGGCGGCCATCCGCAGCAGCGAGTCGCGGGTCACGCCATGCAGGAACGTGCTGTCGAGGCTGCGCGTGACGATGTGCCCCGGGCGGATCAGCAGGAAGTTCGCGGCGCCGGTCTCCTGGACCTCGCCACCGGGGCAGAACAGCACCTGATCGACCTGGTGCAGGCGCCGTGCCACGAGCGTCGGGCCGAGCGCCGCGGCGTAGTTGCCGCCGGTCTTCACCACGCCGAGGTGCGAGGCGCAGCGCGTCGCCTCCTCCTCGACGTAGATGCGCAGCGGCTTGGCGCCGCCCGCGAAGTAGTCCCACACCGGGCTCGCGAGCACGACGAGGCAGACCTCGTTCGACGGCGTCGACGCGGCGCCGATGTTCGGCATCGTGCCGAACAGCAGCGGCCGCAGGTAGAGCGCACCCGGCGCCTCGGGGACGGCGTCGCGGCAGCGCTCGACCACGGCGCGCACCATCTCGGCGACCTGGGCCGCGTCCGGCTCCGGCAGCACCAGGCTGCGGGCGCTCTGGCGCAGCCGCTCGATGTGCCGGTCCATGCGGAACACGTGCACGCTGCCATCGGCCCAGCGGTAGGCCTTGAAGCCTTCGAAGCACTCGCTGCCGTAGTGCAGCGCGTGCGCCGCCGGGTGGATCTCGATCGGTCCGACCGCGCGCAGCGAGTGCTCGCCCCAGCGACCGTCCTTGTAGCTGGCGATCGCCATCACGTCGGTGAGGATGCTGCCGAACGGCAGGTTCTGCGGGGTGGTGCTGGTCATGGGACGGGTCCTTAGGGTCGGCTCAGGCGTCGAGGAAGATGGTGGCAGGGTGCTCGAGGCGCTCCTTGAGCGCCTGGACCAGGGCCGCCGCGTCGAAGCCATCGACGAAGCGGTGATCGAACGACGAGGACAGGTTCATGATGCGGCGGATCGCGATGGCGCCCTGCGCCACGACCGGCCGCTCGACCGCCTTGTTGACGCCGATGATCGCGACCTCCGGGGCGTTGATGACCGGCGTCGAGGCGATGCCGCCCAGCTTGCCGAGGCTCGTGACGGTGATCGTCGAGCCGCCGAGCTCCGCGCGCGTGGCCTTGCCGTTGCGGGCGGCCTCGGTGACGCGGCGGATCTCGGCCGCCAGCGCCGCGAGCGACAGGCTCTCGGCGTGGCGGACCACCGGCACCTTCAGACCGTCCGGCGTCTGCGTCGCGATGCCGGCGTGCACGGCCGCGTGGCGCAGCACGACGTTGCGCTCGGCGTCATAGTGCGCGTTGCACTGTGGGAAGTCCTCGAGCACGCGCACCAGCGCCGCCACCAGGAACGGCAGGTAGGTGTAGCCGGCGCCACCCTTCGGCAGCTTCGAGTTCAGATGGGCGCGCAGCGACTCGAGCTCGGTGACGTCGACTTCCTCGACGTACGAGAAGTGCGGGATGTTGCGCTTCGCGGCGCTCATGCGCTCGGCGATCACGCGCCGCACGCCGATGACCTTGACCTCGGTGACGCCCTCGCGCGGCGCGCGGCCGGCCGGCGCCGGGGCACGCGCGACGGCGCCGGCCGGGGCCGCGCCGGCGAGCACCGCGTCGAGGTCGCCGCGGCCGATGC
>JAFEDR010000007.1 GCA_018241525.1 Pseudomonadota bacterium | reverse complement strand
GGCGGCGAGCGCCGCCGCGAGCGCCGGTGCGCGCGCCGCCCGCACGCGCGGCACGAGCTCGGCGGCGACCGCCCAGGCCGCCGCGGCCGCGGCGTAGTCGCGCGCCTGATAGCGTGCCTCGGCGTCGGCGGCACTGCCGGTGAGCCGCGCGTAGTCGTTGCCGCCGTAGAGCTCCGGGTGCTCCGCCTCGAGCCCGGCGCGCGCCTTGTCGAAGGCGGCCTTCGCTTCCTCGGCGCGCGACTTCGCGCGCGCGAGCTCCGCGAGTCCCTCGGGTGTGGTCGGCAGCGGCCGTCGCGCCGTGGCCGCGGGCGCAGCGGCCGGCGGCGGCGGTGCGACGGCCTCGACCTGCACCGCGGGCGGATGCTCGCGGACCCAGCGCGGCAGCGCGACGAACACGGTGACGGCGGCCGCGACCAGCAGCGCGAGGCCGGCGAGCCGCGACGGCGCGCGCCGCGCGGGCACCTCGCTGGCGGCGCCTGGCAGCGGAGTCGCGGGACGCCAGCCGCTCGCCGGCAGCGCACGCGCCGGCGGCTCGGGTGCCTGCGGACGCGCCGCGAGCGCGGCGAGCGTGGCGCGCGCCGTGGCGAGGTCGCCGCGCGCCTCGGGGTCGGTCGCGAGCAGGCGACGGATCAGCGCCGCGAGCGGCGCCGGCACCGACCCGGGCAGCGGCGGCGCCTCCCGGCCGGGGGCAGCCGGGTCCGGGTAGTGCGGCGGCGCGCCGGTGGCGAGCTCGTAGAGGAGCGCGCCGAGCGCCCGCAGGTCGTCGGCGGGCACCGGCGCCGCACCCGCCCACTGCGTGTCGCTGCGTGCATAGGGCGAGCCGCGCGCGAGCAGCCCCGCCCGCGCCGCGGCCGCGACCCCGAAGTCGACCAGGCGCGCGCCGCCGTCGGCGCCGCGCACCAGGTTCGCGAGCTTGAGGTCGCCGTGCGCGATGCCGGCGGCGTGCGCGGCGGCGAGCCCGCCGAGCGCCGGCTCGAGCGCGCCGAGCACGCGCTGCCACGGCTCGCCGCGCGAGACCGCGCGGCGCAGCGCGCCGAGGTCGCCGCCCGGCAGGTAGTCGGTGACGAGCGCGAGGCGCCCCGCGTCCTCGACCGCCTCGCGCAGCGCGACGATGCCCGGATGGCGCAGCGCGGCGAGGAGCTCGGCCTCGGCCGCGAGCACCGCGCGCGCCTCGGCGGTGGTGGCGAGCTTCACGAACACCGCCGCGCCGGCGGCATCCGTGCCGCGCCAGCACTCGCCGGCGGCGCCGGTGCGCACGCGCGCTTCCAGCCGATAGCGTCCGGCCAGCCGGTCGCCCGGTTGCTCGCTCGCCATGGGGTCGGTCAGCTCGGGTCCTTCGCCGGCGGCGGCGGCGGTGTCGCGCCGGCGGCGTCCGGCGTACCCGGCGTCGCGACGATGCCGGTCTCCTCCTGGTACAGCTCGTGCAGCAGGCGGCGCCACTCGGCGTACTGCGCCTCGGCGCTGCCCGTGAGCTTCAGCGTCCGGCCCTCGACGTCGACGACGGCCGGTGCCGCCTCGCTCGCGAACGAGCCCGAGATCTCCTTGATCGCATCGGTGTGCATCTTGGCCTGCTTGCCCTTCTCAAAACCCGAGATCACCGCCATCACGCCGCCCGCGACCGCGGCGCCGCGCACCACGCTCTCGCCGCTCTGGCAGACGTAGCTGCCGTAGCTGCCGTTGTTGCTGCACAGGTTCGGCATCGCGATGCCGGCGACGATCGCGCCGGCGCCGAGCAGCTTGCGGGTCAGCGCCTCGCGCTTGATCTGCTCCTCCTGCTCGATCTCGTCGTAGGTCGAGCGCCGCCAGCCGAGGTAGGGGTCGGCGAGCTTGTCGGCGAACACGCCGTAGTGGTCGCTGACGGTGTCGACCATGGCCTGGTCGCGCTGGCGGATGCGGTCGACGCGCTCGACCACCGGGTCGTCCTCGGCCGGCAGGCGCAGCACGCGGTACTCCGGGCCGCCGTCGCGCGGCTTCTGGCGGGCGAGGTAGTCGTGGAACGCCGCCGGCGCGAGGTCGTTGCCGAAGCGCAGCCGCGCGATCCGCGGGATCGAGGCGAGCTCCGGCGGCTTCAGGTGCTCGCGGTAGGCGAGCATGTCGTTGGCGATCTCGACGTAGACGTTCTGGAACGGGTCGCGGCTCTTGTCGGCGCCCTCGCGGTAGGTGCTGGTATCGGCCTCGCGCGTGTAGCGCTTCGCGAACCAGCGGCGCCCGGTCGCGTCGCTGACCGTGATGTCGAGCGACAGCCGGTAGCCGGAGGACTCGACGATCGTGCCGTCGACGTCGACGTCGAGCAGCGCGCTCTTCGGCACCACCCGCACCGCCCCCCACTGGCCGGTCGACTCGAGCGTCGCGCGCAGCAGCGTCGGCAGGTAGCGCGCCTCGGCCTTGCGGATGTCGGGCGAAATGCGGTCCTTCTCGCCCTTCTCGGGGTGCTCCTCGATCTCCTTCGGCACGCCGGGGTCGAAGAGCCGCACGCCGACGTCGAGCAACTCGTCCGCGGGGATCTCGCGCGTCGCCTGCACCGCGGTCAGCTTCGGCTGCGGGCGGGTCTCCTTGACGACGCAGCCGCCGAGCACGCCGGCGAGCACGCCCGCGAGCGCGAGCCCGGCGAGCCTCGAACCTGCGATGGCGGTGCCCGTCGTCATGGTCCGGCTACTTGCTCTTCTTGTACTTGCGGTACTCGTCCCAGAGCTTGTCGCGCAGCTCCGGGTCCGTTTCCTTGAGCGCGGCCTCGCGGATCTGGCGCGCGACGATGTCGTCGTCGCGGCCGTCCGGCACGTCGGCCGGCGCCGCGCCACCGCCGCCGACCACGGTCGCCCGCGCGGCGCCGCCCTTGTCGGAGCGCATCTCGCCGCTGTCGGCCTGGCCGCCGCCGGGCGCGCCCGCGGCGCCCTGCCCCGGACCCTTGCCGTTCGATCCGTCCTTGCCGCCCGGGGCTCCCTTGCCGGTGCCGGGACCGGCGCCGTTCTTGTCGGCGCCATTGCCGGCGGTCGTTCCGGATCCGGTTCCATCACCGCCTTTCGCACCACGATCGGCGAGAATCGCCGCCTGTTCGTCGCGGATCCGACCATCGAAGGTCCCGAGGGTCTCGTCGATCCGCCGATAGATGGCCTCGCGACGATCGGCGGCGGAACCGCTGCCGGCGGCATCCGCACCCGAGCCGCTCGAGCCGACTGTCGCGCCGGGGGTGCCGGGAAGACCTGGCATTCCCGGCATGCCGGGCAGACCGCCCGGCATCCCACCCGGCATGCCACCCGGCATGCCGCCGGGCACGCCGCCGGGAACGCGGCCGGGAACGCGGCCGGCTGCCTTGCCCGCCGCCGTTGCCCCGGCCTTCGCGCCGCCGCTGCCGGCAGCGCCCGCAGCGCCGCCGCTGCCCGCGCCCGACTTGGCATCGGGCGCGCCGCCCGCGCCACCACCACCACCACCGGCGGTACTCGCCGACGTCGTGCCATCCCCTGCCGAGCCACCGCCCGCGGCTGCGCCGGCACCCGCGGCCCCGCTCCCCGGATCGGCACCCGTGGCTCCGCCACCCGGAATGCCCACCGCACCCGCAGTGCCTGCGGTCGCTCCGGCGACGCCACCGGCGGCGCCGGGCAGTCCGCCCGTCGCACCGCCCGTCGAAACGGTGGCGGATCCACCTGCCGACCCGCCGGCCGAGCCACCGGCCACGCCGCCGCTGCTGCCGGCGTTCGCGCCCTGCGGCGTGCCGAAGGTGCCGTTGCCGCTGCCATCGCTCGGCAGCGACATCGGCGAGCCACCGCCGGCGCTCGCGCCGCTCGTCGGGAAGCCGCTGCCGCCGCCCGGCAGGCCGCCGGCCGATCCGCCGCTCGAACCACCGCCGGCGCTGCCGGAGGCGCCGCCCGAGGAGCCGCCCGAGGAGCCGCTGGAGCCGGCGGAACCCGCGGATCCCGCGGATCCGGCCGATCCCGCGGACCCGGATGCGCCGCTCTGGCCGCTCGAGCCGGAGGAGCCCGAGGACCCGGAGGATCCCGTCGACCCGCCGCTCGGCAGCGACGTTCCAGCCGATGAGGACGAGGAGGAGGAAGAGGAAGAGGACGAAGAGGAGGACGACTTGTCCTGCGGGCAGCCGCCGAGCAGCAGCGTCGCGATCGCGAGCGCTAGCGTCCCCGGAATCCGGTCACGTCGGCGGTGCGTCATCGTCGTCATCCCCGTCGCGGCCCCCGGCCGCGGCCCTTCAGTGTGTGAGTCCGGGCGCGGCCCGAGGTTCAAGTCAACGCCCGCCGTCGGCGGGCGTTGACCGTGGGTTTCCTAGCGCGCGGCGTCCGCGAGCGACCCGTCGCCGCCCTTCAGGAACGTCCGCAGCTGGCCCGCCATCCGGTCGCAGGCGGCGCCCTGGACACGCGCGACGAACGGCAGTGGCACGCCGAGGCCGAGCACCGCGGAGGTGCCGGTCACGTTGGTCGAGACCGAGCCCGCGTTCTTCGAGCGCTTGAGATCCCAGACGGTGGCCTGGTAGTCGGAGGTCTTCTCCCACCAGCCGAAGCCGAAGCAGCCGGCGATCCCCGGCGCCGCGGCGCAGGCGAGGCTGCCGCCGCTGTCGATCTTGCGCGTGTTGCCGTCGAGCCAGACGACGTAGCGCACGCCGGTCTCCGTGAGGCGCTTCGACACCTTCGGTCGCTCGAGCAGCCCGGCGACGTTCTCGGCGCGCACCGGCGCCACCGACGGCTCGAACCACGGGAACAGCGTGTTCTGGAACTCGTGGTGGTCGAAGACGGTGACCCCGTCCTCGCCGCGCGCGAGCTTGCCGCTGACGCAGCTCAGGAAGTCCTCCTCGGCGCCGGTGCCCTCGACCTGCGGCTTCGCGAGCACCACGACCGCCTCGCCCTTGGCGATGCTGAGCGGCGTCACGCGGTTCTCGTCGATCTTCGCGGTCATGCAGCCGGCGGCGAGCGCGGCGGCGGCGAGAGCCGCGCCGAGGCGCAGCCTGCCGAGCGTGTCGAGGGTGCCCATGGCGGCTCCGGCGCGGCCCGCTCCCGGGATCGGAGCGTCGGCCGACTATAGCACCGGCGCGCCCGGCCGAATCCGCGCCGGCGCGTCGCACTTCGGCGAAACCCGACTCAGAGCAGCGCGAGCTGGCCGCCCGCCGGCGGCACGCGGAACTGGCTCGCATCGAGCGGCGTGCCGGGACCGGTGCCGAACCCGAGCCGGCGGCGCGCCGCCTCGAAGCGCCGGCCGATCAGCGCCGCGTACGCGCCCTCGCCCTTCATCCGCGAGTGGAAGCGCGGGTCGTTGGCGCGCCCGCCGCGCGCCTCGGCGAGCAGCGACAGGACCCGCTTGGCGGCGAGCGGCCGGTGCGCCTCGAGCCACTCGGTCATGAGCCCGAGCACCTCGCGCGGCAGGCGCAGCAGGATCCAGCCGGCGCGCTCGGCACCGGCGGCGGCCGCGGCCTCGAGGATCGCCTCGAGCTCGTGGTCGTTGACCGCCGGGATCACCGGCGCCACCAGGATCGAGGTCGGCACGCCGGCCCCGGCGAGCGCCGCCACGGCGCGCAGGCGCGCCGCGGGCGAGGCCGCGCGCGGCTCGAGGCTGCGCTTCAGGTCCTTGTCGAGCGTGGTGATGCTGAGCGCGACGCGCACGAGCCGGCGCCGCGCGAGCTCCGCCAGCAGGTCGAGGTCGCGCTCGATCAGCGCGCCCTTGGTCAGCACCGTGACCGGGTGGTTGAACTCGAGCAGCTTCTCGAGCACCTGGCGCGTGATCCTGAGCTCGCGCTCGACCGGCTGGTAGGGATCGGTGTTGGCGCCGAGATGGATGGTTTCGGGCCGGTAGCCGGGACGGCGCAGCTCGCGGTCGAGCAGCGTCGCGGCGTCGGGCTTCACGTAGATCTCGGTCTCGAAGTCCAGGCCGGGCGAGTGGTCGAGGTAGGCGTGCGAGGGTCGCGCGTAGCAGTACACGCAGCCGTGCTCGCAGCCGCGGTACGGGTTCAGCGACTGCGCGAACGGCAGGTCCGGTGAGTCGTTGCGGCTGATCACCGTCTTGGGATGCTCGAGGTGCAGGTGCGTCTCGAGCGGCCGCGGCTCGTCCTCCGCCTCGGGGTCGGCGTCGACGAACTCGGGCGAGGCGTCGGTGGCGCGGCTCAGGAACCGGGATTCGCGGTTGCTGATCGCGCCCCGGCCCGGGGTGCGGCGGTCCATCCTGTATGGATATACAGTCTGCCGCCCGGCGTCAAGCGCCGGGGAAGCGGTCGAGCCGGCGCAGCTCCGGGAAGAGCCGGCGCCACAGCACCGCGACGCCGAGCGTCGCGGCGCCGCCGACGACCACGGCCGGCACCACGCCCCACCAGGCGGCGGTGAGCCCCGACTCGAACTCGCCGAGCTCGTTCGAGGCGCCGATGAACATCCAGCTGACGGCCCCGACCCGGCCGCGCATCTCGTCCGGCGTCTCGAGCTGCACGAGCAGGTGGCGCACGAACACGCTGACCATGTCGGCGGCGCCGAGGATCGCGAGCGCGGCGAGCGAGAGCGCGTAGCTGCCCGAGAGCCCGAAGGCGATGGTCATCAGCCCGAAGACCGCGACGCCGGCGAACATCGCCCGCCCGGCGCGGCGCGTGATCGGCCAGACGGTCAGCGCCGCGGCCATCACCGCTGCGCCGATGCCGGGCGCGGCGCGCAGACAGCCGAGCCCGGTGACGCCGACGCCGAGCACGTCGGTCGCGATCGCCGGCAGCAGCGCCGTCGCGCCGCCGAACAGCACCGCGAACAGGTCCAGCGAGATCGCGCCGAGCACGCTGTGGCGGCGCCAGACGAAGCGGATGCCCTCGAGCAGCGAGTGCCAGCTCGCCGGCGCGGTCGGCGCGGCCTGCGGCGGCGGCGGGATCGAGGCGCTCGCCAGCACCGCGACCGCGTAGAGCGCGAGCACCGCCCCGTACACCGCGCCCGGGCCCGCGGCCGCATAGAGCGCCCCGCCGACCGCCGGGCCGGCGATGGTCGCGACCTGCCAGAGGCCGGAGTTGATGCCGACCGCGTTGCCAAAGAGTGCGGTCGGCACCAGGTTCGGCATCAGCGCCTGGCTCGCCGGCGCCATCGTCGCGCGCGCCGAGCCGAGCACGGCCATCACCGCGAACACCGGCCAGGCATGCGCGAGCCCGGCGCGCGTCAGCAGCGCGAGCGCGACCGAGCAGGCGAAGGCGACCGCGAAGCAGCCGAGCACGATGCGCTTGCGGCTGAAGCGGTCGGCGGCATGCCCGGCGAACAGCACGAACACGAGGAACGGCGCGAACTGCGACAGCCCGATCAGCCCGAGGTCGAGCGGGTTGCGCGTCAGGTCGTAGACCTGCATGCCGACCGCGACGATCTGCATCTGCGCGGCGAGCGAGCCCGCGAAGCGCGCCAGCAGGAAGCGGGTGAACGGGCCGTGCGCGAGCACTGCGCGCAGCGCGCCGCCGGCGGCGGGCGGGTCGGGATCGGTCAAGGCGCGGGCGGGGTCGGCATGCGGCGGCGGATTATAGCGAGCGGGCCGTCCCGGCCGGCCGGCTCAAGTTCCCGCGCGCGACGCCGATGCAGGGAACGTCCGGCGCACGATGCCACTCCCCCTGGCGGGCGCCCGGACCCTTCCCGAGGGCGGGCCGTGCCGAACGGTCCGCCCTCGTCTTATCCGCCGCTCACTCCTTGCGCACCGCCGTCGCGAGCCGCCAGCCCCGGGGCGCACGCACCGCGAGGAAGAGCAGCTCCGCCTCGCGCCGCCCGCCGGCCCCCGCTTCCTCGAGGAGCGCGTGCACCGTCGCGGCGCGCGCGCCCTGCGGCTCGACGCGCAGCAGCAGCAGCCGCGCAGTGCCGTTCGCGAGCAGGCGCAGCAGGCTCGCCGGATCCGCGGCGACCGACCAGCGCCCGTCGCGCCAGACGCCGGCCGGGAACACCCAGCACGCACCGAGCGCCGCGGCATCGCCCGCGGCGAGCGCCTCGACCGTCGCCCGCGCGCACTGCATCGGGCCCTCGGTCGCGGCCTCGCGCCCGGGACTCGCGCCCGCCTCGCCCGCCTCGTCCTCGCGCGCGCCCTCGCCCCCAGCGGGCTCGCGCTCCTCCTCGCCGATCGCGGCGACCCGGTCCGGGTCGGTCGCGCGCGGTACCTTCGCGCCCGCGGCGCGCGCCGGCAGCGGCAGGTCCGGTCGGTAGAGCGGCGTCGGCGTCGCCGCCGGCGCCTCGAGGAGCCGCGCCGCCTGCGTCGTGACCGCCTCCACCAGCGCGCGGGCCGGTGGCGCGGCGGCGCCGAGCGTGCCGAGGGCTCGGGCCGTGGCGAGCTCGAGGACGCGCGGCGCGAGCGGCGCGGCCACCGTCCCGCGCAGCCAGCTCGCGACTGCGCCCGCCGCCGCCCCCGGCTCCGACGGCAGCGCCGGCAGCGGCGCCACCGGCGCGCGGGCGGTTTCCGCGGCGACCGCCTCGAGTGCCGCGCCGAGCGCGACGAGCGGCAGCGGCTCGACGCCGAGCCCGCGGCCGATCAGCGTGCGCGTTGCGAGCAGCGCCTCGGCCGGTGCCGGCGACTCGGCCGGCAGCTCCGCGAGTGCGCGGGCGGCGGCAACGTCGACGGCGGCGGCGAGCTGGCCGGGCGGCAGCCCAGCGCGCGCGGCGAGCGTGCGCAGCCAGCCAAGCAGCGCCGCCGCCGAGGTCGCGGCGTCCTCGCCGGGCGCGGGCGGCAGCAGCGCCGGCTCGGTGCCGAGCGTCGCCGCGAGCACGCGGCGCAGCTCCTCGGTCAGCAGGCGCAGCGCCCGCGCTGACGCCGCCGGCTCCGCGGCGAGCGGCGCCGTGGCGCCCGGCGGCGCGGACGCGAGCAGCCGGCCGAGGGTCTCGGCGAGCGGCGCGAGCGCGCGCCGGCCGGGCTCCGGGGTCTGGGCGACGAGCCGCGCGTAGGCCTCCTCGAGGATCGACTGCACGCGCGCCGGCGCGGC
>JAFEDR010000006.1 GCA_018241525.1 Pseudomonadota bacterium | reverse complement strand
TCGTGCCGGCGAACGCGACCAAGACGGTGCCGGGCACCGGCTTCCAGACGCCGGTGCCGACCACCGCGATGATCCACACCGGCATCACGAGCGGCTGCGCGGCCTGCCACGAGGGCGCCTACAACTGGCTCGGCATGACCGCGAACTACCCGCTGAACCCGGCGGCGCTGACCGGCAACGCGACGTCCCAGTACCTCGGCTTCCAGACGCGGCCTGGCAAGACCGGCTCGGTGACCAACATCGTCGACGGCGCGCATCCGACCAGCGGCGACTGCTCGCAGTGCCACACGCGCACCGACTACTTCGAGGGCAACGTCAAGCCGGCGAACCACATCCCGACCGCGACCACCGCGACCTGCGCGAACTGCCACAAGAGCTCGGATTTCTCGGTGCTGCCGGCGCTGGTCGACATCCACACCTACGCGCCGAGCACGACCGCGAACTGCGCGCAGTGCCATGGCTCGACCGTGGCGGCCGGCTTCGCGATCCCGGCCGCGAACTTCACGATCGTGACGACGCCCTCGAACCATATCCCGACCACGGCCTCGTGCGAGGTCTGCCACGTCGGCGCGAGCTCGAGCGTTACGGCGACACCGGTGCCGAACGGCGCGAAGTTCGCGAACTCGGCGATGAGCCACGCCGGCATCACGACCTGCGTCAGCTGCCACGGCCCGACGATCGCGCAGACCGCCTTCTACGGCATCACCAAGATCGTCGTGATGCCGCCGAGCGCGCCGGTCGGGGCGAGCTCGCACATCCCGTCGGGTACCGCCTGCGAGACCTGCCACCTGGGCTCGATGCCGGCGACCTTCGTCCCGGCGAACGCGACCCTGACGGCGCCCGGCACGGCGTTCGCGACGCCGGTGCCGAGCACCACGCAGATCCACAGCGGCATCTCGAGCGGCTGCGCCGCCTGCCACGAGGCGGCCTACGTGTGGATGGACATGAACCGCTACCCGATCTCGCCGACCGCGGTGACGGGCAGCTCGAGCACCCAGTACATCGGCTTCCAGACCCGCCCGGTCGCCGCGGCGAGCACCTACAGCGTCGCGGATGCCCAGCACCCGGCGACCGGTGACTGCTCGCAGTGCCATTCCGGCTTCAACTACTTCAGCGCCGAGGCCGAGCCCGCCGGCCACATCCCGACGCTGCCGGGCGCGGCCTGCTCGACGTGCCACACCACGGCCGGCAACTTCGCGGTCTACACGACCAACATGACGCAGCTGCACACGGCGGTCTCGACCGCCTGCAGCACCTGCCACGCCGACGGCAAGGGCCCGTTCACCGGCGCGCCCGGCTTCGCGATCGTGCAGATGAACACGCACCCGACCCACATCCCGATCACGAACGCGGGCGCGCCGGTCGAGTGCAGCGGCTGCCACAAGACCGTGACGACCTTCACCGGCACGATCATGAGCCACTCGGCGATCGGTGACTCCGGCACCTCGGCCGCGGGCAACGCCTGCGACGCGTGCCACGAGGTCGGCTTCCGCAGCAAGTTCTACGGCGTGACCATCAACTGGGTGCGCGACTCGTCCACGCACCACATCTGCGGCGCGCCCGGCACGCCGACCGCGCCGAACGTGACGCCGTGCACCGGCGGCGGCTCGGACTGCCTGCAGGGTTGCCACGAGCACAACAACCAGATCCCGTCGAAGTACGCGCAGCGCAAGCCGCCGGTCGTGCGCCAGTCGACCACGACCCCGAATGCCGGCAAGCCGGCGGGCGGGGCCACCACGACCCCGACGCGCGTCGGCTCGAACGGCCCGCTCGGCGTCAAGCTCGGCAGCGGCAAGCCGGACCACGCGACGCTCGCCCGCTCGAGCTGCGCGAGCTGCCACAACGGCATTGCGGCCTCGGGCAAGGGCGCGGCGCATCCGGCCACGACCGCGGCCTGCGCCGACTGCCACACGACGATCGCCTGGCGGCCGCCGGCGCGCGTCGACCACGCCGACGTGCTCGGCAGCTGCGCGAACTGCCACGACGGCACGAAGGCGCGCGGCAAGCCCGCCGGCCACCCGGTCTCGGGCAACGACTGCGACCGCTGCCACACGACGAGCGCCTGGAAGCCCGCGGTGTTCGACCACCGCTCGGTGCTGCCGGGGACCTGCGCGACCTGCCACAACGGCGTGCAGGCGCCGGGCAAGCCGGCAGGCCACGTGGTCACGCTCGCCTCCTGCGACAGCTGCCACTACGTCCTCGGCTGGAAGCCCGTGAAGCCTGCGGCGCTGCCGCTGCCCCCGACCCGCAAGGTCGCCCCGCCCGTGCGCACCCCGGTGACGCCGCGCGGCCGCGATCCCTCGCCGCTCGCTCCCTCGCAATGACCGCCGCACCGCGCACTGACCGGCCCGCCGCGGGCCGCCCGGACGCTCTCGGCCGCGAGCGGCCGACCTATGTCAACCGCCGCGCGGCCGCGCCGCTCCGGGCGCTCGTCGCGGCGCTGCTGGTCGGCGCCACCGCGGGCGCCGAGGCCGCGGCCGACCGCATCCTCGACCAGCTCTCGACCGACACGGGCTCGGTGGTCGTGCAGTTCAACTGCCCGATGAGCTACGTCTCGAACTACCCGCTGCGATCGGGCGACGAGCTCAGGATCGAGCTGCAGCCGCTGCCCGGTTGCGCGCCGCCGACCGGCCTCGGCGAGACGCTGCCGGTGCCGAAGGACAACCCCGCCGGGCTGGTCGACGTGCGCCTCGACCAGTCGCTCGGCGCGCGCCGTGCGCTGGTGCTGCACTTCGCGCGGCGGGTGGACTTCCTGATCCGGCCGCGCTCGGGGCTCACCGGCCTCGAGATCGTGCTGTCGCGCCGGGTCGGTCGCACGACCGTCGAGCCGGCCGAGGCGCCGGCGCGCGCCTCGCGCGAGCCGACCCGCTCGCTGCCGCCGCCGGAGGAGCTCGAGAAGCTGAGCGCCGAGGCGCGCGCCGCGATGCAGGATCGCGACTACGACGCGGCGATCCGCCTCTACACGAAGCTGCTCGAGTTCCCCGAGCACCCGGGCCGGCCGCTCGCGCAGGAGTACCTCGGCCTCGCGCGCGAGCGCAAGGGACAGCTCGCGCAGGCGAAGCTCGAGTACCAGGAGTACCTGCGCCGCTACCCGGACGGCAACGACGTCGAGGCGGTCAAGCAGCGCCTGGCGGCGATCGTGACCCTCGAGGGCGCGAGCAAGCCGGGCTCCGGCAGCCCGGACGGCTCGCGCTGGCAGCTGAGCGGCGCGGTCGCCCAGGAATACCGCCACGACCAGAACACGCTGGTCTCGAACGGGCTCACCAGCGACGGCATCGGCCAGTCGGCGCTCGACACCAACGTCGACCTGCAGCTCGCGCACCGCGGCGACGTCTACGACTTCCGCTCGCGCGTCTACGCCGGCTACCTGCACGACATGGACAACGTCGGTGCCTTCGGCACGAGCCCGGTGCGGCTGCCGCAGGCCTACGTCGAGCTCGACAACAACCAGAGCCGCTGGGTCAGCCGGCTCGGTCGCCAGTCGCAGAGCACCGGCGGCGTCTACGGCACCTACGACGGCGGCTACTTCGGCTGGATGCTGCGGCCGGGACTGCGGCTCGGCTTCGCGGCCGGCTCGCCGATCCAGACCTACGCCGCCTCGAACGACCACTCGCGCGTGTTCGGTAACGTCGCGCTCGAGTTCCTCGGCGTGGTCCCCGGCCTCGACCTGTCCGGCTACGCGTTCCAGCAGAACGTGCGTGGCACGCTCGATGCGCGCGAGGTCGGCATGGAGGCACGTTACTACCGCAACGGCCGCTCGCTGGTCGGGCAGCTGAACTACGACGTCTCGTTCCACGTGCTGAACGCGGTGACCGTGCTCGGCACCTGGGCGCTGCCCGACCGCTGGGTGCTGACCGGCATCGGCGACCACCGCCGCAGCCCGTTCGCCTCGACCTACAACGCGCTGATCGGCCAGCCGACCGACTCGCTCGACAGCCTGATCCAGAGCCTCGGCCTCGACGCCGTGCGCCAGCTCGCGCTCGACCGCAGCCTGACCAGCGACACCTACTCGCTGGGCGTGCAGCGGCCGATCGGCGAGCGGCTGCAGTGGGGCGCGGACCTCAGCTTCAGCCGCACCGGCGCCATGCCGGCCTCCGGCGGCGTGCCGGCGGTCGCGAGCTCCGGCAGCGCGCTCAGCTTCTCGACCCAGCTGCTCGGTGGCGGCTGGCTCGTCGACGGCGACATGAACACCGTCGGCCTCGCGTACTCGACGCGCGCCGGCACGAAGATGGCCTCGGCTTACGGCAGCACCCGCTTCCCGATCGGCGAGCACTTCCGCTTCGGGCCGCGGCTGCAGCTCAGCCACACCTCCGGCAGCGACCCCGCGACCGGCACGAGCGCGGGCTGGTCGGCGAGCCCATCGCTGCTCGCGGACTGGCGCTTCCGCCACGGGCTGGTGCAGTTCGAGTCGGGCTACGAGCGCGCGAACTTCGACGCCAGCATCCCGGTCGGCGTGCCGGTCGACCCGAACAACCCGCCGGCGACGACCCTGAACCAGCGCACCAAGCGCTTCTGGTTCAGCCTCGGCTACAACGTCAGTTTCTGATCAGCCGCCCGGCGCGATCGCGCCGGCGGGCTAGTGCCGGACGCCCGCGCCCTTCCAGCTGAGGCTCGAGTGGCAGCGTGCGCAGTCGGCGCCGAAGCCGCCGTGGTGGACGTCGTCGCGCGCGTGGCAGGCGCCGCATTCCTTCGGCAGCAGCACCTCGTCGGCCGACTTGATGTGGCAGCGCTTGCAGTCGAGCTTGGCGTGGGCGCCCTCGAGCGCGAAGCGCGTCGCCTTGCCGTGGTCGAACTGCCAGAACGTCCAGCCGTTCGGGTTGTGGCAGGCGGCGCAGTCCTTGCCGAGCCGGCCGTGGTGGCGGTCGTCGGCCTTGTGGCACGACAGGCAGTCGCGCGAGGTGTCGCGGAACGCGCGGTTCGCGTGGCATTCCTCGCAGGCGACCGAGCTGTGCAGGCCGACCAGCGGGAAGCGGGTCATGTCGTGGTCGAAGCGCACGTGGTCGCGCCAGCCGGTCTCGACGTGGCAGGAGGCGCAGACCTCGCCCATCGTGCCGTGGTGCACGTCGTCGGCCTTGTGGCAGCCGACGCAGTCCTTCGGCAGCCGCGGCTTGCCGATCGGGGTCGTGTGGCAGGCGTGGCAGTCGATCTTGGCGTGCTTGCCCTTCAGCGCCCAGTGCGCCTTGGCCTCGTGGTCGTACTTGGCGTCCTTCCACTTCTGCTCGTTGTGGCACTGCGCGCAGTCGTCGCCGAAGCGGCCGCCGTGCCGGTCGTCGGCCGCGTGGCAGCCGGCGCACTTGTCGGGGATCTTGGCCTTCATGTCGCCGGAGCGGTGGCAGGCGTCGCAGCTGATCTTGGCGTGCGCGCCGTTGAGCGCGAAGTGGCCGATCTTCTCGTGGTCGAACTTCGAGTCCTTCCACTTCTCGGTGTTGTGGCAGTCGCCGCAGCGCGGTCCGCGGCCGCCCTTGTGGGCGTCGTCGCGGGCGTGGCAGGCGATGCACTCCATCGGCGTGTTCTTGAACGACGGGTCGCGGTGGCAGCTCGCGCACTCGATCCGGTGATGCGCCCCCTTCAGCGGGAAGTGCGTCTTGTCGTGGTCGAATTCGTTCTTGCCGCGGAAGCTCGTGGTGTTGTGGCAGGAACCGCAGTCCTTGCCGAGCTTGCCGCGGTGGATGTCTTCCTTCTCGTGGCAGTCGAAGCAGCCGGTCTTGGTCTGCGTGGCGCGGAACGGCTTGCCGGCGACGTGGCAGCCCTCGCAGGCGGTGGTCGCATGCCGGCCGTCGAGCTTGAAGCCGGTCACCGCGTGGTCGAAGGACTCGCGGTCGAAGCGCACGATGTCGGCGTCGCGGCCCTTGTGCTCGGTGTGGCAGGCGGTGCAGGCCGCGCCGGGCTTGAGCGCGTGGCCGTGGAAGCCGCGCTTCAGCTTGAGGTCGGCGGCGATGTCCTTGTGGCACTCGGCGCACAGCGCCGTCTGCCGGTCCTTGTCGGTGCGGTCATGGCACTGCTTGCAGTCGTCCTCCCACTTGGCGTGGGCCTTGGCGACCGGGCCCGGCATCAGCAGGCGCTCGATCTGGCTGCCGGCCGCGAGGCCGGTCCAGCCGAGGAGGAGGGTGAGGAGGCCGGCCTTGGCCCAGCGGTGCATCAGTAGATGTTAACCGCAATCACGTGGACGATGCCCGCCACGAAGAGCATGCCGAACAGGGGCAGGTGCAGCACGTGCCAGAGGCCGAAGAGCTGCTCGCAGCTCTGGAACTCGGCCACCCGCCGGGCGGCGGACAGCCGGGCGTCGGTGTAGCGGTCGGCGGCCAGCGTCAGCGCCCCGCGGTGTTCGGAGATCGCGAGCGAGTCGGCGGCGGCGCCGCGCAGCGCGCGGTGCACGTAGTGGCGGATGCCGGCGCGGGCGAAGCGGAACTGGATCGCGGCCGACAGTGCCTTCGGGATCAGCGGCAGGCCGCGCTCGATGCGCTTCTCGGCGGCATCCAGCCGGGCGGCGAGCTCGGGCAGCAGCCGGCCGGCACCGCCGGCCTCGCCCTTGAGGCGCGCGGCCTCGCGGCGCAGCTCCTCGAGGCTCGACTTCGTGCCATAGAGGCCGTCGTGGATGCGGCTGTACAGGTAGCGGCCCACGAGGCCGCTGCCGGCGACGATCAGCATCGAGACCAGCGCGACGTTGCTGTTGGTGGCGCCGAGGTGGTAGCAGCAGTGGTACAGGATCGCGAGCGGGCCGGCGACCCCGAAGACCATGTGGATCTTGAACCAGGCCTTGTTGCTGCCGATGAAGGCGAGCTTCTGGACGCGCTTGCGCAGCGGATAGATGAGCAGCGCCAGCATCAGCGAGCCGCCGATGATGCCGAGCGCGTAGCCGAGGCCGGAGCGCGGCGTCAGGTAGGTCGGCAGCGGCGCCACCCAGCCGAGCAGCAGCACGAGGGTCGACACGATCAGGCCGACGTGCGAGGCCTTGAGCCGCTGGCGCGGCTGCGCCGCGAGGTTCCGGGCCGCGGGGGCAGCTGCATTCATCGTCCTGCTCCTTGCTTCGCCGCGAGCGCACGCGCCTCGTCGAGGTTGGCGCGCACGATCCGGGCATCGTTTGAGTCGGGTGGCAGCACGGCGAGGAGCCGCTGCCAGAGGTCGGTCGCTTCCGCGTAGCGCTGGCGCTCGAGCATGAGGCTCGCCTTGAGCCAGAGCGCCTTCGGGTGGCTCGCGTCCACGGCGAGCGCCTGCTCGATCGCGGCCGCGCCGGGTTCGAGGCTGCCACCGGCGCCCGCCGCCTGCGCATCCGCGAGGTCGGCCCAGGCATCGGCGTTGCGCGGCTCCACGGCCAGCAGCCGCTGGTAGGCGGCGGCCGCCTCGGGGTAGCGGCGCGCGGCCCGCAAGCTGTCAGCTTCCTGACGAAGGGCCGACCCCTCGCCGCCGGCCGCGGAAGGCGCCGCGGGGCCTGCGCCGGCAGTGCCCTCGGCCGCCGTCGTCGGCGTCGGAGCCGTGGCGGCTGCGCTGCCCCCAGCCGCCGCGGTCGCGCCGTGGGGCAGGACGCTGACCCCGGCAAGCGCCGCGCCGGCCAGCAGCGGCGCGGCCACGAGGAGGCCGAACGCGACCCGGTCCCGGCCGCGCGCGCCCAGCCACAGCGCCGCGAGGAGCGCGGCGACGAGGACGAGGACAGCGATGACGCCGGCTGCGGTCACGGGGCTCCGGAGCTATGGGGCCGAGCCAGTATGGCCGGCAATAATTCAAGTATGGAACGATCTGAGTGCCAGCGGTGTGACACGGCCGTCTCCGAGTCGCGACATGTGATCCAGGTCCGCCGGATTGCGGGAACCGCGTAGCCGGACGGCCAGGAACGGCCGCCCCTGACGCCAGCCGGCGACAGCTGCGCTGCGACCTGCTTCATTGACAGAATCTGCGCCCCGGTGGGAGTGTCCAAACCCGTCATGGAATACCTCGTCTACAGTGCCGTGCTCGGGATCTGTTTCGGCTGGTACCTCGTCCGCCGCCGCCGGCTGCTCAAGGTCAGCACCGAGACCCACCGCGAATCGCACGAGGCGGGGCTCACCGAGCCCGCCTCGCTGCATCCGCTGATCGACCCGCGCAAGTGCATCGGCTGCGGCTCCTGCATCAAGGCCTGTCCGGAGATGCCGGCCCACCACGTGCTCGGCATCATGGCGGGCGGCAAGGCCGAGCTCGTCTCGCCGACCGAGTGCATCGGCCATGGCGCCTGCCGCACGGCCTGCCCGGTCGACGCGATCACGCTCGTCTTCGGCACCGCGCGCCGCGGCGTCGACCTGCCGCGCGTGACCCCGTGGTTCGAGACCAACGTCGCCGGGGTCTATGTCGCCGGCGAGCTCGGCGGCATGGGCCTGATCCGCAACGCCGTCGAGCAGGGTCGCCAGGCGATCGAGCAGATCGTCGCGCGCCGGCCGCGCGGCAAGGGCGACCAGCTCGACGTCGTGATCGTCGGCGCGGGACCTGCCGGCTTCGCCGCCTCGCTCGCGGCCACCGAGAAGAAGCTGCGGTTCGCGACCATCGAGCAGGAGTCCCTCGGCGGCTGCGTGTTCCAGTACCCGCGCGGCAAGATCGTGATGACCCAGCCTGCGCTCCTGCCGATCGTCGGCAAGGTCAGCCTGACGCTGACGAGCAAGGAGCAGCTGCTCGACTTCTGGATCGGCGTGCAGCAGAAGGTCGGCCTCGAGCTGCGCACCCAGGAGCGCGTCGAGTCGATCAGCCGTGATGGCGAGGGCTTTCGCGTGGTGACGACCAAGGGCGAGCTTCGGGCCGCGACCGTGCTGCTCGCGGTCGGGCGCCGCGGTACGCCGCGCAAGCTCGGGGTGCCCGGCGAGGACCTGCCGAAGGTCGTCTACCGGCTGATCGACCCGGAGCAGTACAGCGCGCAGCGCGTGCTCGTGGTCGGCGGCGGCGACAGTGCGCTCGAGGCGGCGGCCAGCCTCGCCGAGGCCGACGCGCAGGTCACGCTCTCGTACCGCGGCGAGGCCTTCCAGCGCGCCAAGACCCGCAACCGCGAGCGCGTCAAGGCGGCCACCGACGGTGGCCGGCTGCAGGTGCTGCTGCAGTCGGAGGTCAAGGCGATCACCGCCGAGCGCGTCGCCGTGTTCCAGAACGGCCGCGGGCTGCACGTGCCGAACGATGCCGTGATCGTCAACGCCGGCGGCATCCTGCCGACCGAGTTCCTGAAGTCGGTCGGCATCGAGGTGGTGACGAAATGGGGGACGGCTTGAGCGCGGCGCTGCTGGCGACAGCCTGGCTCGCGGCGGCGCCCGCCGCCCCGGCTGCCGACCTCGAGCCCGCCCGCGACGCACTCAGGCGCCACGACTACGCACGCGCCGCCGGGCTGCTGGAGCCGCTCGCCGAGGCCGGCAGCGCCGAGGCCGAGTACCAGCTCGCGCTCCTCTACCTGCCGCGCAGCAACGACGTCGGGCTGACGCCGGACGCGCCGCGGGCCTGCCGGCTGCTGGTCGCTGCCGCGAGCGCGGCGTATGCCAAGGCCGCCTACGCGCTCGCCGCGCAGGTCGAGGGCGGCACCTGCAAGGACACCGGCCACAGCGCCGCCGAGTGGTCCTCGCTCGCGACCGGTGCCGGCCACGGCGGGGCGCGCGGCCATACCGAGACCGCGACGGTGGCGAGCGCCGACCCGGCGACGCTGCTCAAGCGCGCCGCGCGCGACGGCGATGTCGCGGAGCTCACGCGGCTGCTGGCCAAGTCGCCGGCGACGCTGACCGGCGCTGACCAGCGCACGGCGCTGCATGAGGCGGCGGACGGCGCCAAGCCCGAGGCGGCGAAGCTGCTGCTCGCGCACGGCGCCCGGGTCGACGCGCGCGACGGCGGCGGCGACACGCCGCTGCTCGTGGCGGCGCGCCGCGGCGCGGCGCCGGTCATCGAGGTGCTGCTCGGCGCCGAGGCCGACGCGAACGCGCGCGACTCGCGCGGCGGCACGCCGCTGATGCTCGCGGTCGCCGCCCAGTCGCAACCGTCGGCCGAGCTGCTGCTCGCACACGGCGCCGACGCGACGCTGCGCAATACCCAGGGCCTGTCGGCGCTCGACCTCGCCGAGCGCGCCGGCAATGGCCCGGCGGCGAGCGCGCTGACCGCGCTCCTCAAGAGCCATGGCGCCACCGGGGTGGCGCGCGCGAACATCGTGCGCGAGACGCGCCACGATGACCTGTTCGCCGGCTGGACGCCGCTGATGGTCGCCGCCGAGCGCGGTGACCTCGCCGCGGTGCGCGCGGCGCTGCCTAACGCCGACGTCAATGCCGCCGATCCGCAGGGTGTCACGGCGCTCATCGCGGCCGCGCGCAGCGGCCACGTCGCGGTGGTCGAGGCACTCGCCGAGGCCGGGGCGCGCATCGATGCCCACCAGCAGGACGGCGACACTGCGCTCGGCAGTGCGATCCGGCGCCGCCAGGCGGGCGCGCTGAAGGCGCTGCTCGCGCGCCACGCCGACCCGAACGCGCCGCAGGCGCGCGGCGGCTCGCCGCTCGCGCTCGCCTGCGAGCTGAGCTCGGCCGAGCTCGTCAGCCCGCTGCTCGCGGCCGGCGCCAAGCCGAACGCCGCCGGCGCGGGCGGGCGCACCGCGCTGATGGTCGCGGCGCAGCGCGACGACGCGGCGATGGCGGCGCTGCTGCTCAGCGCCGGCGCCGACCCCAAGGTGCGCGACAACGCCGGCCGTACCGCGCTCGCGCTCGCCGCGCAGGCGGGTGCCGCCAAGGCCGTCACCTCGCTGGTGGTCGCCGGCGGCCTCGAGATCGCCGACAACGACGGTCTGACCCCGCTCGCGATCGCGGCGCAGCGCGGCGACACCGAGGTCACGGCGCGGCTGCTGAAGGCCAACGCCTCGCGCGAGGCACGGTCGCGCACCGGCAACACGCCGCTGATCCTCGCCGCCGGCGCCGGCCGGGCGGCGGTCGTGCGCCAGCTGCTCGCCGCCGGGGCGAGCCTCGAGGCGCGCAACGAGCTCGGCAACACCGCGCTGCTCGCGGCGGTCGCGGGCCGCCAGGCGGCGACCGCCAAGGTGCTGCTCGAGCTCGGTGCCGATGCGCGGATCCGCAACGGCGCGTCGCTGAGCGCCCGTGACCTCGCCCGGCAGGTGGGCGATCCGGCGGTCGCCGCGGTCTTCGAGGGCCGCTGAGGATCCGGCGGACGACCGCGCCTGCCCGCGCGCGGCGCCCTCCACGACCGACGCCGCGGCGTGGAGCTCGCCATGACGTCTCCAGACAGAGACAGGCACCGGCGCTCCGATCGCCGCGGCGAATGTGCACACTCTCCAACGCGAACGATTTCTAAAGAAAGGCCAGGGATCCGGCTCGAGGGGGAAACGTGGCTTCAGGCCGCTGCTCGCGCTGCGCCGGTTCGTCGGCGCCGTCCGCCACCGTGGATCCGGACGTCGACTGGTCCGGGCGCTGCGATCTCTGCGGTGCGACGCTCGATCGCGCCGCTCCGAGTCCCGATCCGAGTCCTGCGGAGAATTTGTCGTCGCCCGCTCCCGTGGCGGCCCGGCCCGTCGCGCCGGCTGCGGCCGCGCAGCCGGCGCTCACCCCGGTCCCGGATCGGGTCGGTGGCCCGGAAGGCGAGTGGCGACCGGCGCCGTCGGGCCGCTTCGCGCAATGGCGCGAGCTCTTCGGCCTGCTCGCGGAATGGCGATTTGCGCGCCGCACGTGCCGCGAGCTGCTGCGCCGGTTCGAGGCCATCCGGCGCGACGAGCCGGCGCTCGACTCGCGCGCGACCTACCTGCGCGTTCTGCAGCGGCGTGCATCGATCGACCAGGCGCACGCGCAGCGAACCCTGCGCAAGGCGGAGCAGAGCTTCACCGACTGGCTGCCGGACCGCGAGCTGCGGTATCGCGACGTCGTCACCTACGTGGTGTTCGAGGAGTACTCGCGGCGCTTCGAAACGCGGCTCGGGACCCGCACGCAGATCCAGCGCGTGGTCGCGAGGATCATCCCCGCGAACTACTGAGCGCGTTCGGCGCGCCGGGCGCGACCGCGGGGAACCATGGCCTGGCGCGGATCCGCGCGCGGCGCCCCGCGATCGCGGGCTAGGTGTCCACGTACCGCAGGTCCGCCGGGCCGTAGCGCTCGCCGGCCGCGGCGCCGCGCGGGAAGGCCTCCTCCAGCGCCATCAGGTCGCAGGCGGCGAGGCGCAGCCCCGCGGCCGCCGCGTTCTCGGCCAGGTGGCGGCGCTGCCGGGCGCCCGGGATCGGCACGATGTCCTCGCCCTGCGCGAGCAGCCAGGCGAGCGCGAGCTGCGCCGGCGTGCAGCCGCGGCGGGCCGCGAGCCGCCCGAGCGCGTTCGCGAGCGCCAGGTTGCGGTCGTAGTTCTCGCCCTGGAACCGCGGCAGCTCCGCACGGAAATCCCCGCCCGGGCCGTATTCCTCGCCGCGTCGGGCAGCGCCCGTCAGGAAGCCGCGGCCGAGCGGCGCGAACGGCACGACGCCCACGCCGAGTGCTCGGCAGGCGGGCAGCACCTCGCGCTCGAGGCCGCGCTCGAAGAGCGAATACTCCGACTGCAGTGCCGCGATCGGGTGCACGGCCACGGCGCGCCGCAGCGTCCCGGCGCTGACTTCCGACAGCCCGAGGTGACGGACCTTGCCGGCGCGGACCAGGTCGGCCATCGCCCCGACCGTCTCCTCGATCGGCACCGCCGGGTCGAGCCGGTGCAGGTAATAGAGGTCGAGCGTCTCTAGGCCGAGCCGCGCGAGGCTCGCCTCGCAGGCGCGCCGCGCGTTCTGCGGGGTGCCGTCGCAGCCGACGATCGTCCCGTCGGCGCCGATCCGGAAGCCGAACTTCGAGGCGACGACCCAGCCGTCCCGGCCACCGGCGAGCGCCCGCCCGAGCAGCGACTCGTTTTCGTAGGGCCCGTAGACCTCGGCGGTGTCGAGGAAGGTGACCCCGAGCTCGCGGGCGAGCGCCAGGGTCGCGAGTGCCTCGGCCGGGTCGCGGCTCGCGGCCGAGCCATAGGTGCCGGACATGCCCATGCAGCCGAGGCCGAGCGCGGAGACGGGGAGGCCGGCGGTGCCGAGGGTGCGGGTCTGCATGGGCCGACTCTAGCGCCAAATTTCCGACGCCCGCCCGGTCCCGCCCGCGCCGGCGGCGGTCAAAGGCTTGGCGTCCGGCCGACGCCGGAATCCCAAGTCACTGAATTTTCTGATGTTAGTGCCATGGCACGGAAGTTGCTGACTCACCCCTGCACCGCAGTGAGGAGCACGCCATGGCAGAAGCAGCCGAGAAACCCGCCGAGAAGCCCAAGGCCGAGGGCGGCGGCGTCGTCGGCAAGATCGTCGGCATCGCCGGCACCTTCGTGGCGGTGCTGGTCGCGGTCGTGATCGGCGGCTTCGTCAACGCGAAGCTGCACCCGACCCAGGAACTGATGATGACCGCCGACGGCAAGCTCGTGCTCAAGCCCGAGCCGAAGCCCGAGGCGGGCGGCGAGCATGGCGATCACAAGGGCGGCGCCGCCAAGCCCGCGCTCTACTACTCGTTCGACCCGCCGCTGGTCGTCAACTTCGACGACTCGCAGGCGGTGCGCTTCCTGCAGCTGCAGATCGACGTGATGGCGCGCGAGGAAAAGGCCATCGAGGCGGTCAAGTCGAATGCGCCGGCGGTGCGCAACAACCTGCTGATGCTGATGAACAACCGCGACTACAAGGTCCTGATGACCCGCGAGGGCAAGGAGGGCCTGCGCCAGGAGTGCCTCAAGGAGGCGCAGCGGATCCTCAAGAAGGAGACGGGTTCCGAGCAGATCGAGGACCTCTACTTCTCCAGCTTCGTCGTGCAGTGACCGACGCCGTGGCCAGCGAAGGAGCCGAAGTCGCGAAGCAGCTGATCTCCGACGAGGAGGTCGCGGCGCTGCTCGAGAAGAATCCGACGGGCGAGGTGCGCCCGTACGACCTGATCGGCACGCAGCGGATCACGCGCGGCCGGCTGCCGGCGCTCGAGACGATCCACGAGACGTTCGCGCGCACCTTCCGCGTCGCGCTCTTCAACCTGCTGCAGCGCGAGCCGCAGGTGACCTTCGAGGGCGTGCGCACCCAGAAGGCCGGCGACTACCTGGCCGGCATCACCACCCCGGCCAGCCTCGACATCTGCCGGCTGAAGCCGCTGCCCGGCAACGCGCTGATCGTGTTCGACCCGACGCTCGTGTTCCTGATGGTCGACACCTACTTCGGTGGCCAGGGCCGGCCGCTCGACCGCAGCGGCGACCGCGGCCTGACCCCGACCGAGGTGCGCTTCGTGCATCTGGTGCTGCGCCAGGCCGCCAGCGACCTCGGCCAGGCCTGGGCGCCGGTCGCGCAGGTCGAGGTCGAGCTCGTCAAGCACGAGTCGAACCCGCTGTTCGCCTCGGTCGCCGCGCCGACCGACACGGTGCTGATCAACCGCTTCAACATCGAGCTGCCCTCGGGCGGCGGCGCCCTCGACCTGGTGATGCCTTCGACGATGATCGACCCGGTGCGCGAGGTGCTGACCGCCGGCATCGTCGCCCGCAGCGGCAACGCCGAGGCCTGGGCCCCGAGCCTCGCGGCGCACCTGACGAACGCGGCGCTCGAGGTGCGCGCGGTGCTGAGCGAAGTCGAGATCACGCTCGGCGAGCTGCAGCGCCTGACGCCCGGCGACGTGCTGCCGATCGAGGCGCCCGGGCGCGTGACCCTGTACGCGGGCGATCAGCCGCTGTACGCCGGCAAGTTCGGCGTCTCGCGCGGCCGCAACGCTCTGAAGATCCTGCAACCGCTGCGCCCGCGCAGCTTCTGAGGCGGAGACCCTCCGAATGAACAACCCCACCCAGACCGCGCCCGGTGAAGCCGGCTACGCCCCCGCGCAGTTCGGCGACCTCGGACCCGACGGCGGTACCGCCGGCGGCGGCGAGGTCTCGCTCGACCTGATCCTCGACGTCGGCGTCACCGTCGCCCTTGAGGTGGGCCGCACCCGCATCACCGTCCGCGAGCTGCTGCAGCTCACGCAGGGCTCGATCCTCGAGCTCGACCGGCTGGCCGGCGAGCCGCTCGACGTGCTCGTCAACGGCGTGCGCGTCGCGCGCGGCGAGGTCGTGGTCGTCAACGAGAAGTTCGGCATCCGCCTGATCGAGGTGGTGAGCCCGAGCGAGCGCATGGAGCGCGTGAAGTGACCGATTCGCCGCGCCTCGCGCTCGCGCTGACGCTCGCCGCCATTCCGGCGGCCGCGTTCGGCGCGGCGCCGCCCGCGCCCGTCGCGCCGGTGGCGGCGGCGAGCGGCTTCGCGCAGGTCGCGGCGAGCCTGCTGCTGATCGTCGGCGTGATCGTCGCGCTCGCCTGGCTCGCGACGCGGCTGCGGCTGACGCCGCGGGCCGCCTCGAGCGCGCTCCGGATTCTCGCCGACGTGCCGGTCGGGCCCAAGGAGCGGGTCGTGCTGCTCAAGGTCGGCGACGGCCAGGCGCTGGTCGGCGTCGGCGCCGACGGCGTGCGCTCGCTCGAGCTGCTCGCGCGCCCGGTCGAGCTGCCGTCCGAGCCGGTCACCGGCGCGGCCTTCGCCGAGCGCCTGAAGAAGCTGATGGCCGGGAGCACGCGCCCATGAAGCGCTGCGCGCTCGCTGTCCTGACGCTGCTGGCGCTCGCCGCGCCCGCGCTCGCTGCGGCCGCCGAGGTCGCGGGCCTGCCGGTGCTGTCGGTCGAGTCGAAGGGTGGCACCCAGACCTATTCGCTGACCGTCCAGGTCCTCGTGCTGATGACGCTGCTGTCGGTGCTGCCGGCGATCCTGCTCAGCATGACGGCCTTCACCCGCATCGTGATCGTGCTGTCGATCCTGCGCCAGGCGCTCGGCACGCCGTCGACGCCGCCCAACCAGGTGGTGATCGGGCTGGCGCTCTTCATGACGCTGTTCGTGATGAGCCCGGTGCTGAACCAGTCGTGGAGCGCCGGCGTCAAGCCCTACCTCGACGGTCAGCTGGCCGGCGAGGCGGCGCTCGGCAAGACCGTCGCACCGCTGCGCGAGTTCATGCTGAAGCAGACCCGCGAGACCGACCTCGCCAGCTTCGGGCGGATCTCCGGGCAGGGACCCTTCGCCGGCCCCGAGGCGGTGCCGTTCGCGGTGCTGGTGCCGGCGTTCATCACTTCCGAGCTCAAGACCGCGTTCCAGATCGGCTTCATGATCTTCATCCCGTTCCTGATCATCGACCTGGTGGTCGCGAGCGTACTGATGTCGATGGGCATGATGATGCTGTCGCCGATGCTGGTCTCGCTGCCCTTCAAGCTGATGCTGTTCGTGCTGGTCGACGGCTGGACGCTGCTGATGGGAACGCTGGCCGCGAGCTTCGCGACCTGAGGCGCGCATGACACCCGAGACCGTCATCTCCATCGGCGAGCGCGCCCTGATTGTCACCTCGATGATCTCGGCGCCGCTGCTGCTTGCGGCGCTGGTCGCTGGCGTCGTGATCGGCATGCTGCAGGCCGCGACCCAGATCAACGAGATGACGCTGTCGTTCATCCCCAAGCTGCTGGTGCTGGTGGCGACGATCTTCGTGACCGGCCACTGGATGCTGCAGACCCTGATCGACTACACCCGGGCGCTCTTCGAGAGCATCCCGTCGCTGATCGGCTGAACGATGCTGACGCTCGACTTCAACCGGCTGTTCGCGGACCTGCAGGGATACGGCTGGGCGTTCCTGAGGATCAGCGGCTTCCTGCTGCTCGCGCCGACCTTCGGCGCGACGCTGGTGCCGCGGCGCATCAAGCTGGTGTTCGCGCTGGCCATGACGCTCGTGCTCGCGCCGCTGTCGCCGAAGACCGCGCCGATCGACCCGCTGAGCGCGACCGCGTTCCTGACCGCCGCGCAGCAGCTGCTGATCGGCGTCGTGATCGCCTTCGTCGTGCAGGTGGTGTTCGACGCGCTGGTGCTCGCCGGGCAGATCGTCGCGACCACCATGGGCCTCGGCTTCGCGACGCTGATCGACCCGAACCGCGGCGCCAGCACCGCGGTGGTCGGCCAGTTCTACCTGATCCTCGGCACGCTGCTGTTCCTGTCGATCGACGGCCACATCGCGCTGCTCGGCGTGCTCGCCGACAGCGTGCGCGTGCTGCCGCCGGGCGCGACGACGCTCGGGCCCGAGAACCTGCTCGCCGTCGCCCGCTGGGGCGGCAAGATCTTCGAGGCCGGCACGCTGATCGCGCTGCCGGCGGTGGTCGGGCTCGTGCTCGTCAACCTCGCGCTCGGCATCGTCAGCCGCGCCGCGCCGCAGCTGAACCTGTTCGCGGTCGGCTTCCCGATCAGCATGCTGCTCGGCTTCGCGATGCTGATGCTGAGCCTGCCGGCGCTGCACGGCAGCCTCGAGCGGCTGTTCGCCGAGGCGCTCGGCACCGCCGGCCGGATCATCGGGACGCACTGAGGTCGCGATGGCCAGCGAAGACTCCGACGCCGAGAAGACCGAGCAGCCGACCGCGAAGCGGCTGCAGGACGCGCGTGAGCGCGGCCAGGTGCCGCGCTCGCGCGAGCTCGGCAGCGCAGCGGTGATGATCGTCGGCTCCGGCGCGCTGCTGTTCGGTGGCGGCGGGCTGGCCGGTGCGTTCGGCCAGATGCTGCGCCGCGGACTCAGCCTGGACCGCGCCGCGGTGATCGATCCGGGCGCGATGGGCCACACCCTCGGCGTCGCGGCGGTCGATGCCATCCTGATCCTGGCGCCGTTCTTTGCTGCGGTCGCGGCCGCCGCCGTGCTCGCGCCGCTCGCGCTCGGCGGCTGGGTGTTCACCGCCGAGGTGCTGGCGCCCGACCTGTCGCGGCTGAACCCGGTCACGGGTCTTGGCCGGGTGTTCGGCGTGTCGGGCCTGTCGGAGCTGCTGAAGGCGCTGCTCAAGCTCGTGGTGGTCGGCGCGGTCGCGGTCTGGGTCGGCCTATGGCTCGCCCGCGACGCCGCCTCGCTCGGCGCCATGCCGGTGGTGCCCGGCATGGGGCGCGCGGTGCACCTGCTCGCGCTCGCGATGCTGCTGATGAGCCTCGGCCTCGTGATCGTGGCCGCGGTCGACGCGCCGCTGCAGTGGTGGCTGGTGCGCCGGCAGCTGAAGATGACGCGCGACGAGGTGCGCGAGGAGTTCAAGGAGACCGACGGCCGCCCCGAGGTCAAGGCGCGGATCCGCGAACTGCAGAAGAAGATGTCCAAGCGCCGCATGATGCAGGCGGTGCCGACCGCGGACGTGGTGGTCACGAACCCGACCCACTACGCGGTCGCGCTCAAGTACGACGCGGCCAAGATGAAGGCGCCGCGGGTCGTCGCCAAGGGCCGCGACCTGATCGCGGTCGAGATCCGCCGCCTCGCCGAGGAGGCACGGGTGCCGCTGTTCGAGGCGCCCGCGCTCGCCCGCGTGCTGTACGGCAGCACCGAGGTCGGCCGCGAGATCCCCTCGGGGCTGTACCTCGCGGTCGCGCAGGTGCTGTCGTACCTCTACCAGGTCAAGACGCTGACCGCGCAGCGTGCGGCGCGCCTGCGCCGGCCGGTGCCGGAGATCGACCCGATGCTGCGCGCGCGCTTCGATCGCCAGGGAGGTGAGGCGTGAGCGCCCGCCCGGTCAGCGACACGCTGATGGAGTTCGGCCGGCAGGGGCTGGCGGTCCCGGTGCTGCTGCTCGTGATGCTGGCGATGATCGTGCTGCCGCTGCCGCCGGTGCTGCTCGATCTGTTCTTCACCTTCAACATCGCGCTGTCGCTGGTGGTGATCCTCGCGGTCATCTACGTGCGCCGGCCGCTCGACTTCGCGGTCTTCCCGACGGTGCTGCTGGCGGCGACGCTGCTGCGCCTCGCGCTCAACGTCGCCTCGACCCGCGTGGTGCTGCTCGAGGGCCACACCGGGCCGAGCGCCGCGGGCCAGGTGATCCACGCCTTCGGCTCATTCGTGATCGGCGGCAACTACGCGGTCGGCCTGGTGGTGTTCGCGATCCTGGTGATCATCAACTTCATGGTGGTCACGAAGGGCGCCGGCCGCGTCTCCGAGGTCACGGCGCGCTTCACCCTCGACGCGATGCCCGGCAAGCAGATGGCGATCGATGCCGACCTGAACGCCGGCATCATCACCCAGGCCGAGGCCACCGTGCGCCGCCAGGAGGTCCGCGAGGAAGCCGACTTCTACGGCGCGATGGACGGCGCCTCGAAGTTCGTCCGCGGCGACGCGATCGCCGGCATCCTGGTCGTGTTCATCAACATCTTCGGCGGCCTCGCGGTCGGCGTGCTGCAGCACGGCCTCGACTTCTCCGCGGCCGGCCGCACCTACGTGCTGCTGACCATCGGCGACGGCCTGGTCGCGCAGATCCCGGCACTGCTGCTGTCGGTCGCGGTCGCGATCATCGTGACCCGCATGTCGCGCTCCTCGGACATGAGCCAGCAGGTCGCCAAGCAGATGCTCGGCCAGCCGAAGGCGCTGGCGGTCTCGGCCGGCATCCTCGGCGTGATGGGCCTGATTCCCGGGATGCCGAACCTGGCGTTCCTGTTCATGGCCGCGGCCGCCGGCGGCGGCGCCTGGCTCCTGAAGCGCAAGGCCGAGGAGGCCGCGCGCGCGCCGGCGCTCGAGCCCGCGGCGGCGGCGGCCGCGGCCGGACCGACGGCGGTACCGGCGGAGCAGAAGGAACTGTCGTGGGACGACGTCGAGTCGGTCGACCCGATCGGCCTCGAGGTGGGCTACCGGCTGATCCCGCTGGTCGACAAGTCCCAGGGCGGCGAGCTGATGGGCCGCATCAAGGGCGTGCGCAAGAAGCTGTCCGAGGAGCTCGGCTTCCTGGTCCCGGCCGTGCACATCCGCGACAACCTCGACCTCGGCCCGAACAGCTACCGGATCACGGTGCAGGGCGTGCCGGTCGGCGAGGCCGAGGTCTTCCCGGACCGCGACCTCGCGATCAACCCGGGCACCGTGGCCGGGCCCGTGCCCGGCATCGCGACCAAGGATCCCGCATTCGGCCTCGACGCGGTCTGGATCGAGCGCGGCCGGCGCGAGCAGGCACAGACGCAGGGCTACACGGTCGTCGACGGCGGCACCGTGGTCGCGACGCACCTGTCGCAGCTGCTCTCGGGCCACAGCCACGAGCTGCTCGGCCACGAGGAGGTGCAGCAGATCCTCAACCGCCTGCAGAAGGCGGCGCCGAAGCTGGTCGAGGAGCTGGTGCCGAAGGCGCTGCCGATGAGCGTGGTCGTCAAGGTGCTGCAGAACCTGCTGCTCGAGCGCGTGCCGATCCGCAACTTCCGGGTGATCGCCGAGACGCTCGCCGAGAACGCGCCGCGCACCCAGGACCCGGCGCAGCTCGTGGCTGCCGTGCGCATCGCGCTCGGCCGCTCGATCGTGCAGGCGATCACGGGTCTGCGCCAGGAGCTACCGGTGATCACGCTCGACGCGCAGCTCGAGCAGGTGCTCGGCGACTCGATCCTCGGCGGCGGCGACGGCCCGGGCTTCGAGCCGGGGCTCGCCGACCGGCTGGTGCAGGCGCTCGCCGACAGCGCGCGCCGCCAGGAACTCGCCGGCGAGCCGGCGGTGCTGCTGACGACGCCGAAGCTCAGGCCCGCGCTCGCGCGGCTGCTGCGGCACGGCGTCCCGAATCTGAGCGTGCTGGCCTACAACGAGGTGCCGGAGAACCGGCGCATCCGGGTCGTGTCGGCGGTCGGGCGCTGAGCCCGGGCTGAACGACGACGGGAGGAACGATGAAGATCAAACGAGTCGTGGCGGAATCGATGCGCGAGGCGCTCGACCAGGTGCGCAGCGAGCAGGGCGCCGACGCCGTCATCATCTCGAACCGCCGCGTCGACGGCGGCATCGAGCTCATTACCGCGGTCGACTACGACGAGACGCTGATCGAGGAGGCGCTGCGGCGCGTCCGGCCGGCGGCCGAGAAGGCCGAGCGCGCCGCGCGGCCGGAGGTCGTGGCGCCGGCGGCGGCGGCCGCCATCCCGGTGCCGCCGGCCGCGCCCGCGCCGCGCCCGGCCCCGGCCGCGCCGCTGCGCGTGGTCAGCGAGGCCGACCCGGCCCTCGTCGCGATGCGCCGCGAGGTCGAGTCGCTGCGGGGCCTCTTGCAGGAGCAGCTGGCGAGCCTCGCCTGGAGCGACCGGCTGCGGCGCGAGCCGCTGAAGGCGCTGGTGCTGCGCGACCTGAGCGCGCTCGGCGTCGCCCCCGACATCGCGCGGCTGCTGGCCGCCCGGCTGCCGGCACGCGCGCGCGGCGATGCGCCGGAGCGGCTCGCGGCGGCGCTGCTGCTCAAGAACCTGCCGGCGGTCGAGCACGGCGTGCTCGGCGGCGGCGTGCACGCGGTGGTCGGCCCGACCGGCGTCGGCAAGACCACCACGATCGCCAAGCTGGCGGCGCGCTGGGCGCTGAAGCACGGTGCGAACGACCTCGCGCTCGTCAGCCTCGACCACTACCGGATCGGCGCGCGCGACCAGCTGCTGACCTTCGCGCGCATCCTCGGCGTGCCGATGCACGTCGCGGCGAGCGCGCGCGAGCTCGGCACGGTGCTGCAGGCGCTCTCCGCGCGGCGGCTGGTGCTGATCGACACCGCCGGCATGAGCCCGCACGACCCGCGGCTCGCCGAGCAGTTCGCAACCCTGAACGTGCCGGGCCGCCAGGTCCGCACGCTGCTCGCGCTGCCGGCGACCGGCGAGCCGCAGGCGCTCGAGGAGATCGTGCGCTCCTACGCGCGCGTCCGGCCGGACGGGCTGGTGCTCACGAAGCTCGACGAGGCGGCGAGCCTCGGCGGCGCGCTGTCGGTGGCGCTGCGGCATGCGCTGCCGCTCGCCTGGCTCGCGGACGGCCAGCGGATCCCGGACGACCTGCACGCCGCGCCGGCGAAGCGGGTCTGGCTCGTGAAGAAGGCGATCAAGCTCGCGGCGCGCCGCCGCGACACCCACGGCGTCGACGACGCGTACCTGGCAGCCCATTTCGGCAAGGTGGCAATCAATGGCTAACTGGAAACCCATCGACGTTCGGCCGCTGCCGAGCCGGCCCGTCAAGGTGGTCGCGGTCACCGGCGGCAAGGGTGGCGTCGGCAAGACCAACGTCACGGCGAATCTCGCGGTCGCGCTCGCCGATCGCGGCCAGTCGGTGCTGGTGCTCGATGCCGACCTCGGCCTTGCCAACATCGACGTCGTGCTCGGCCTGCAGCCGCGCTGGAACCTGTCGCACGTGATGTCCGGCGAGCGGGCGCTCGAGGAGGTTATCGTCGACGGCCCGCGCGGCATCCGCGTGGTGCCGGCGAGCTCCGGCCTGCGGCAGATGGCGAACCTCGGCGGCCTCGAGCACGCCGGCCTCATTCGCGCGTTCAGCGACCTCGGCCAGCGGGTGGACACGCTGCTGATCGACACCGCGGCCGGGCTGCACGACGGCGTCACCACCTTCGTGCGCGCCGCCCACCACGTGCTGGTGGTGGTCTGCGACGAGCCGGCCTCGCTGACGGACGCCTATGCGCTGATCAAGGTCATGAGCCGCGAGCACCGGGTGCGCGACTTCCGGGTGCTGGCCAACCAGACCCGCAACCCGGGCGAGGGCCGCGAGCTGTACGAAAAGCTGTTCCGTGTCTGTGACCGGTTTCTCGATGTGAACCTCGAGTTCGCGGGCTCGATCCCGCACGACGAGTTCCTGCGCCGGGCGGTGCAGCGGCAGTCGGCGGTGGTCGAGGCGTTCCCGGGGTCGGTCGCGGCCCTGGCATTCAAGAAACTCGCCGCCAAGGCCGATACATGGGCCGTACCCGGCGGAGCTCGGGGCCATCTGGAGTTCTTCGTCGAACGTCTGGTGACTGCCCACGCAGGCGTAGGCGCGTTGCAATGAGAGCACGACAGCAGTACGCCGAGGCCGCGCGCCCCCCCGCGGGGTCCGGCCCGGCAGATCTTTCGCAGGACGAGCTCGTCCTGCGCCATGCCGATTTGGTGAAGCGGATCGCCTATCACCTGGTCAGCCGCATGCCGCCGAACGTCGAGGTCGACGACCTGATCCAGGCGGGCATGATCGGGCTGCTGGACGCGGCCCGGCACTACACCGCGAGCAAGGGCGCGAACTTCGAGACCTACGCCGGCATCCGCATCCGCGGTGCGATGCTCGACGAGGTCCGCAAGTCCGACTGGACGCCGCGCTCGGTGCACCGCACGGTGCGCGAGATGAGCGAGGTGGTGCGGCGGATCGAGAACGAGACCGGCCGCGAGGCCCGCGCCACCGACGTCGCCGAGGCGCTCGGCATCAGCATCGACGAGTACCACCAGGCGATCGCCGATGCGGCGAGCTGCCGGCTGTTCAGCTTCGACCAGATGGGCTCGGCCGACGACGACGGCCCGGTCGCGCACACCCGCGACGACAATCCGGGGCCGCAGGACGATCTCGAGGAAGAGGACTTCCGCAAGGAGCTCGGCACCGCGATCGAGGGGCTGCCCGAGCGCGAGAAGCTGGTGCTGTCGCTCTACTACGACGACGAGCTGAACTTGCGCGAGATCGGCGCGGTGCTCGACGTCAGCGAATCGCGGGTCTGTCAGATCCATGGCCAGGCGCTGGTCCGCCTGCGCGCACGCATGGAGGACTGGCGGCAGGGGCGCTGAGCCCGCCGCGGACCTGAGCCATGGACATCCTGAGCATCGTCGGCGTGGTGCTGGCCTTCGTCGCCATGATCGGCGGCAGCATCCTGAAGGGCAGTGGCGTCAAGGCGCTGCTCGGCGCCGCGGCGTTCGTGATCGTCGTCGTCGGCACCCTGGCCGCGAGCCTGCTGCAGACGCCGCTGACGACGTTCAAGCGCGCGATGAAGATCGTCGGCTGGGTCTTCAAGCCGCCTTCGATGAATGCCGACGCGACGATCGGCAAGATCGTCGAGTGGAGCAACGTCGCCCGCAAGCAGGGGCTGCTCGGCCTCGAGTCCGCCGTCGAGGCGGAGCGCGACGACTTCATGAAGAAGGGCCTGCAGGCGCTCGTCGACGGTGGCGAGCCGGACGCGATCAGGAACCTCCTCGAGATCGAGCTCGAGGTGCGCGAGCACGCCGACACGGCGGCCGCCAAGGTCTTCGAGGGCATGGGCATCTACTCGCCGACGCTCGGCATCATCGGCGCGGTGATGGGACTGATGGCGGTGATGCAGAACCTCGCCGATCCCTCCAAGCTCGGCCATGGCATCGCCGCCGCGTTCATCGCGACGCTGTACGGCATCGGCATGGCGAACCTGTTCCTGCTGCCGATGGCCTCGAAGCTGAAGTCGGTGATCCACACCCAGACTCAGGTCCGGCAGATGTGCATCGAGGGCATCATCTCGATCGCGCAGGGCGAGAACCCGCGCAACATCGAGGCGAAGCTGAAGTCCTACGTCCACCACTAGGCGCCGGTCCGCATGGCGCGCAAGAAGAAGCACGAGGAACACCAGAACCACGAGGCGTGGGCGATCCCCTACGGCGACCTCGTGACGCTGCTGTTCGCGCTGTTCACGGTCATGTACGCGATGTCCTCGGTCAACGAGGGCAAGTACCGCGTGCTGTCCGATTCGCTGGTCGCGGCGTTCCGGGGCGCGCCGAAGACGACCACGCCGATCACCGTCGAGAAGTCCCAGGGCGGCAAGGGCGGCGACCAGCACCTGACCGGCGTGCGGCCGACGGCACTGATGAAGCTGCGCGACCCGCGGCCGACCATGCCGGGGGTCGAGCGCGGCGACGACAGGCCGGGCCAGGCCGCGGATCCGGCGAGCGGGCCGCACGGCGCGGGCCTCGACCCCAAGTACGCGCTCTTCAAGATGGCCGACGACGTCCGCAAGGCGCTGCAGGGACTGATCGACCAGAAGGTCGTCAGCGTCCGCCAGACGGCGTTCTCGCTCGAGGTCGAGATCAAGACCGACATCCTGTTCCCGAGCGGCGTCGCCTCGGTGTCTCCGGCGGCGCTGCCGGTGCTGAACAAGGTGGCCGACATCCTGAAACCGTTTCCGAACCCGATCCGCGTCGAGGGGCACACCGACAACCGGCCGATCGCGACCTCGGTGTTCCCCTCGAACTGGGAGCTGTCGGCGGCGCGCGCGGCGAACGTCGTGCAGCTCTTCGCCAAGGCCGGCGTCGACCCGCTGCGCATGCAGGTGCTCGGCCTCGGGCAGTTCCGGCCGATCGCCGCCAACGACAACGCCGAGGGCCGCAATGCCAACCGGCGCGTCGTGATCGTCGTGATGGAGCAGAAGACACCGGACGGGTCGGCCGACCCGCTGGACGAAGCACTGAAGGGGAGCGCGGTCGAGGCGCGCGAGGGGCCGACCGTCCTCGTGCAGCACGACCCAACCGAGGGGAAGGGCACGACATGACCATCGACTTCACGATCCTGGCCGCGGCACTGTCCGCGGCGGGCCTGCTGGCTGCGTTCGCCGTGGCCGTCGGCAGCCGGCGCCGCTGCGCCCGGCTCGAGCGGCGGCTCGCCTCCGCCGAGGCGGCACTGGCGGCGGTCCGGGCCGAGGCCGTCGCGGCGGCCGGCATCGGCGGGCGGGTGGGCGAGCGGCTGCGTCGCCTCGACCAGCTCACCGGCCAGCTCGCAGACCGGTTGGGCCAGATCGAGGTCCGGGGCGACGGCCGGCCGTACGACCACGCCATTGCGCTCGTGCGCCATGGCGCGGATGCCGACCGCCTGGTGTCCCACTTCGGCCTCAGCCGCGGCGAGGCCGACCTCGTCGCCCGGGTGCACGGCCAGCGCAAGGCGGGCTGAGCCGCCGGGCGCCCCGGGGCCGCTCGGCGGCCCCTTCTTAATAGATAGCGCCCGGGCCATGGCGTCCCGGGCCCCCCGGACCCCCGGAAACTCTCCCGCCGGGTGGCCTTCGACGCCCCTCGGGCACCCCGCCGGACCCTGCCGAAGCGCAGCGGACCCCGGGCCGTCGCCCGAGTCCTCACCGAAAGGCCCGGTCAGCCGTTGACAGCCATGGACTTGGGCCCGAAAATACGCGGCTCATTTGCCGGAGGGGTACCCAAGCGGCCAACGGGAGCAGACTGTAAATCTGCCGGCTTATGCCTTCGAAGGTTCGAATCCTTCCCCCTCCACCAGTTCCGGCGTCGAGGGAGGCGCCGGGCGGAGGAGCGGTCGGGGATATCCCGGGTGGTGGCGAGGTAGCAGGTCACGTCGGCGCGGTGGGCTCGGCAGGTTGGGCGAGGCGGGTGTAGTTCAATGGTAGAACCTCAGCCTTCCAAGCTGATGGTGTGGGTTCGATTCCCATCACCCGCTCCACGCGCGTCGCGCCGCGGGGCGAGCGACCGCCGCGCGAGTGGGGTCAGGTCAGCAGATGCGGGGAGAAATTCCCGCTAGGACGCAGGGTTAGGCCCACGTAGCTCAGTCGGTAGAGTGCGTCCTTGGTAAGGACGAGGTCACCGGTTCGATCCCGGTCGTGGGCACCAGATGACGCCTGAATCGGCGGGTGGTTGAAGGGTCAGATTCATTGGGTGACGACCGGCCTGCGGAAGCGGCGGGCGTCGAGACGGGGCGCAGGGGCCCCCTAGAAGGAGAGCTGCCGTGTCGAAGGAAAAATTCCAGCGTACGAAGCCGCACGTGAACGTGGGGACGATTGGGCACGTGGACCATGGGAAGACGACGCTGACGGCGGCGCTGACCAAGGTGATGGCCGAGAAGCACGGTGGTGAGTTCAAGGCGTAC
>JAFEDR010000005.1 GCA_018241525.1 Pseudomonadota bacterium | reverse complement strand
CCGCCTGCTTGCCGAACTTCTCGCGGATCTGGTCCAGGGTCGGGTCGAGGCTCGCCGCGCGCGCGGCGCCGCTCGCGATCGCCGGCGGCCGCGGGCCGCCCGGACCGCGACCGGGTCGATACCCTCGGTCCGCCGATTTGATAAGCTATGCTAACTATGTGCATGGCTAACCGGCATGACGAACCCGACCCTCGCCGCTGAGCGCTCGCTCGGGTACCTGCTGACCGACGTCGTGCGGCTGATGCGCCGCGACTTCTACACGCGCACCGGCCCGGTGGGCCTGACGCCCGCGCTGACGCGGCTGCTCTTCTACGTGCACCGCGACCCGGGCTCGCACCAGACCGCGCTCGCGCAGCGCCTCGACGTGACCCCGGTGACGCTGTGCCGGATGGTCGACCGGCTGGCGCAGCGCGGCTTCGTGCGCCGCGAGCCGGATCCGGCCGACCGGCGCGCGGTGCGCGTGTTCGTCGCGCCGCGCGGCGAGCCGCTGGTCGAGCGCATGACCCAGGTCGCGGACGAGACCCGCGCGCGGGCGCTCAGGGGCCTCAAGCCCGGCGAGCGCCGCGCGCTGCTGAAGCTGCTCGGCCAGATGGCCGGCAACCTGACGGAGGGCGGCTGATGGACGCCGAGACCCGCCCCGCCACCGAGGCCGCCGAGCGGATCCCGAGCCCGTGGCGCCGGCGCCTGCTGCTGTGGGGCCTGCCGCTGCTCGTGACCGTCGTCGCCGTCTACCTGTACGGCAGCGCCGGCCGCTACGCCTCGACCGACAACGCCTACGTGCAGCGCGACCGCGTCGACGTGGCGCCGCAGATCTCCGGCGACGTGCGCGAGGTGAAGGTGGCCGAGAACGCGCGCGTCAGCCCCGGCGAGCTCGTGCTGGTGCTCGACGACACGCTGCCGCGAATCGCGGTCAGCGCCGCCGAGGCGCGGCTCACGAGCGCGCGCACCGAGGTCGAGTCGGCGCGCGCCTCGTACCGCGAGAAGAGCGGCGAGGTCGCGATCGCGCGCCGCGCCGCCGAGTACGCCGACCGCGACCTCAAGCGCCAGCAGGAGCTCGCGGTCCGCAAGCTCACGCCGCAGTCGACGCTCGACAACGCGCAGCGCTCCGCCGACCTCGCGCACGGTGGCATCGAGGTGCTCGAGCTGCAGCGCGCGCAGATCCTGGCGCGCTTCGGCGGCGACGCGACGCTGCCGGCCGAGGCCTACTCGCCGGTCAAGACCGCGCTCGCCGACCTCGACAAGGCGCGGGTCGACCTCGCGCACACCCGCATCGTCGCGCCGCAGGCCGGCGTCGCGAGCCACCTGCCGAAGGTCGGCAGCCGCGTCGACGCCGGCCGGCCGGCGTTCGCGATCGTCAGCGACAAGAGCGTCTGGGTCGAGGCGAACTTCAAGGAAACCGACCTCGAGTGGGTGCGCCCCGGGGAGCCCGCCAAGGTCGTGATCGACACCTACCCGAACCACGAGTGGCGGGGCCGCGTCGAGAGCATCTCGCAGGCGACCGGGGCGGAGTTCTCGCTGCTGCCGGCGCAGAACGCCTCCGGCAACTGGGTCAAGGTCGTGCAGCGCATCGCGGTGCGGATCACGCTCGAGATCCGCCCGGACGACCCGCCGCTGCGTGACGGCATGAGCGCCAGCGTCGACATCGACACCGGGCCGCACACGCGCTTCGACCGCTGGTTCGGCCGGCACTGAGGCCCGCGGTGGTCGTGCCGGCGCGCTCGCGCATCCTGCTCGGCACCGCGACGGTGCTGGCGACGATGCTCTATGCGATCGACTCGACGATCGTCAACGTCGCGCTGCCGCACATGCAGGGCTCGCTGCAGGCGACCCAGGACCAGGCCTCGTGGATCGTGACCTCGTACATCGTGGTCAGCGCGATCGCGACCCCGCTCGCCGGCTGGCTCGGCACCCGCTACGGCCTGCGCGCCGTGCTCGCCGGCTGCATCGCCGGCTTCACGATCGTCTCGATGCTGTGCGGCATCGCCACCGACCTCACCGAGATGGTGCTGTTCCGCGCCGTGCAGGGCGCGTTCGGCGCGGCGCTGGTGCCGCTGTCGCAGGTGGTGCTGCTGCGCGAGTTCCCGCGCGAGCAGCACGGCCGGGTCATGGCGCTGTGGGGCATGGGCGTCATGGTGGGGCCCGTGATCGGCCCGACGCTCGGCGGCTGGCTGACCGACGCGCTCAGCTGGCGCTGGGCGTTCTTCATCAACGCGCCGATCGGGCTGGTGGCCTGGCTCGGGCTGCTGGCGGCGATGCCGAAGAGCGCCCCGGACCGCGGCCGGCCGTTCGACCTGACCGGCTTCGTGCTGCTGTCGCTCGCGGTCGGGCTCTTCCAGATGATGCTCGACCGCGGCCAGACGAGCGACTGGTTCCAGTCGACCGAGATCGTCGCCTACGCGTTCGCCTCGGCGCTGTGCCTGTACATGTTCATCGTCCACTCGCTGACCGCGCGCCACCCGTTCGTCGACGTGCACCTCTTCAAGGACCGGACCTTCACGGTCTCGCTGGTGATGATGTTCGCGATCGGCATCGCGGTGATCAGCCCGAGCGTGCTGCTGCCCTCGTTCCTGCAGCAGCTGCAGGGCTACTCGCCGACCCAGGCGGGCACGCTGATGGCGGCGCGCGGCGCCGCCTCGATCGTCGCGATGATGATCGGCGCGCGGCTCGCCTCGCTGTTCGGCCCGCGCATCACGATGACGATCGGCATCAGCCTCGCGGCCGTCTCGCTGCTGATGATGTCGCGCTTCAGCGTCGACACGCCGGCGGTGCTGATCGTGACGGTCGGCGTGCTGCAGGGCGTCGGCACGCCGCTGACGTTCATGCCGCTGTCGCTTGTCGGCTTCTCGACGCTGCCCGACCGGGCGCGCACCGAGGCGGGCGTGCTGCTGACGCTGCTGCGCAACATCGGCGCCTCGGTCGGGGTGTCGGCGACGGTGGCGATCCTCGCCCGCTCGGCGCAGGTCAACCAGAGCTACCTGACCGAGCACTTCACCGCCTACGACGCGGCACGCTGGCAGGCCGCGGGCGTGACGCCGGGTGCCAACGCGATGACCGGGGCGCTGCTCGGCGAGATCGGCCGCCAGGCCGGCGCGATCGCCTACGCGAACGACTTCTTCCTGCTCGCGGCGTGTACCCTCGTCACCCTGCCGCTCGTGCTCGCGCTGCGCGGGCCGCGGCAGATCGCGGCGCCAGCGGGCGCGGCGGCAGCGGACGCGGGGCACTGACCGATGGGCGAGCTGGTACTCGTGCGCCATGCGCAGGCGTCGTTCTTCGGCGCCGACTACGACGCGCTGTCGCCGCTCGGCCGCGAGCAGGCGCGCGCGCTCGGCCGCCACTGGGCGGCGCACGGCATCGGCTTCGACCGCGTCTACGTCGGCCCGCGGCGCCGCCACCGCGAGACCCTCGAGCTCGTGGCGGCGGCCTACGCCGAGGGCGGGCTGCCGTTCCCGGCCGCCGAGGCGGTCGCCGAGCTCGACGAGCACGACGGCGTCGCGGTACTGAAGCACGCGCTCGGCCGGCCCGAGGCCGAGCGCGGCGCGATGGAGACCCGCGACCCGGGCGAGGGCCGGCGCGAGGAAGTGGTGCGCGAGTTCTTCCGCCGCTACCGCGAGGTCATGCGCGACTGGGCGGCAGGCACGCTCAGCGTGCCGGGCGTCGAGCCCTGGGCGGAGTTCCGGGCGCGCTCGCTGCGCGCGCTCGATGCGACCTGCGCAGGCTCCGGGCGCGCGGTCGCCTTCACCTCGGGCGGGCTGGTGTCATCGGCGGCGGGCTGGCTGCTCGGCCTCGACGACGAGCGGGTGGTCGAGCTGTCGGCGGTGCTGCGCAACACCGCGCTCTCCGAGGTGCGTCACTCGGGCCGGCGGCGCACGCTCGTCAGCTTCAACGCGCTGCCGCACCTGCCCGACGCGCGCTCGGTCACGGCGGTATGACGGCGACCCCGCGGGCCCGCGCCCAGTAGAGGTAGAACGGCAGGCCCGCGAGCATGATCGCGAGCCCCGTCAGCGCGAGCCGCGGCGTCGCCTGGAAGGTGTTCGCGATCAGCGCGAACGCCAGCACCACGAAAAGACCCGGCAGCCACGGATAGCCGAGCGCGCGGTACGGACGCGGTGCGTCCGGCTGGCGGCGGCGGAACACGAACACCGAGGCGGCGGTGAGGCCGTAGAAGAGCCACACCGAGAAGATCGACGAGTCGGTCAGCGTGTCGTAGCTGCCCGAGAGCGCCAGCACGCTCGACCAGGCGGCCTGCGCGACGACCGCGCGCACCGGCACGTGCGAGCCCGGCGAGACCTCGCCGAGGCCGCGGAAGAAGAGCCCCTCGCGGGCCATCGCGAACGGCACCCGCGCGCCGGTGATCGAGGAGGCCTGCAGCGAGCCGAAGGCCGACAGCATCAGTGCGACCGCCGCGACCGTGACCGCGGACGGGCCGACGAAGCGGCGCATCACTTCGGTCGCGACCGAGGAGGTCGCCGAGACGCTGCCGACCTCGACCGGCGTCAGCACGTAGAAGTAGGCGAGGTTGACCGCGAGGTAGAGCGCGCCGACCACCAGCATGCCGCCGAGGAAGGCGCGCGGCAGGTCGCGGGCGGGGTTGCGGATCTCGCCGGCGAGCGGCGCGACGTTCGCCCAGCCGTCGTAAGCCCACAGCGCCCCGAGCATCGCCGCGCCGAAGCCGGCGATGCCGCCGCGTGCGGAGTCCGCGACCCCCTCGCAGGTGGCGCCGGTCGAGGGCAGCGCGAAGTGCCCCCAGTGGCCGGTCGCGAAGGCGAACGCGCCCGCGGCCAGCGCCGCGAGCAGCACCACCTTGGCGCCGGTGAGTGCGATCGCGGCGTTGCCGCCGGTCACGACCGAGCGGCAGTTGATGATCGCCACCACCCAGATCGCGCCGAGCGCGACCAGCGCCAGGCCCGAAAGGTGCAGGTGCAGGCCGGCGACGTCGGCCGCGAACACGTCGGCGTCGAGCCCGCCGCCCGCCGCGACGTTCAGGAAGATCGCGAAGCCGACCGCGAGCGCCGCCTGCGAGCCCGTCTTGTAGATCGCGAACGAGGTCCAGCCGAACAGGAAGCCGGTGACCCGGCCGTAGGCGCGGCGCAGGAAGGCGTACTCGCCGCCCGCCTCCGGGATCATCGCCGCGACCTCGGCGTAGCTGAAGGTGCCGGCGAGCACCAGGAGCCCGGCCGCCACCCACACGCCGAGCACGAGCAGCGGGCTGCCGACGTTGCAGGTCATGACCCGGGACTTCAGGAACACGCCGGTGCCGATCATGTTCGCGACGTTGATCGCGATCGCGCCCCACAGGCCCAGGGCGCGGACGAGCTCGGTGCGGGGGGCGGCAGCGTCGGTCATCAGCTCCCCCGCACCGGTGGTGGTGGGTTAGAAGAGGCCCACCACCTTGCCGTTCTCGTCGATGTCGATGTGGTCGGCAGACGGCACCTTCGGCAGGCCGGGCATCGTCATGATATCGCCACAGATCATCACGATGAACTCGGCGCCGGCCGCGAGCCGCACCTCGCGGATGTTGACCACGTGCCCGGACGGGGCGCCGCGCAGCGAGGCGTCGGTCGAGAACGAGTACTGGGTCTTGGCGACGCACACCGGGTAGTGGCCGTAGCCGGACTCCTGCAGCTGCTTGATCTGGCCGCGCACCTTCGAGTCGGCGGCGATGTCGCTCGCGCCGTAGATCTTGGTGGCGATGGCCTTCATCTTGTCCCACAGCGGCGTCGCGTCGTCGTAGACGAACGTGAACTTCGGGTTCTTGCGCTCGGCGACCTCGACCACGGCCCGGGCCACCGCCTCGGCGCCCTTGCCGCCCTCGGCCCAGTGGCGCGCCGAGATCACCGGCACGTTCAGGTGGCCGAGCTTCGACTGCAGCAGCTTGAACTCGGCCTCGGTGTCGAAGGTGAAGTTGTTGACCGACACCACGCACGGCAGGCCGTAGTGGTTCTGCACGTTGTGGACGTGCCGCTCGAGGTTGGCGATGCCCTTCTCGAGCGCCGGCAGGTTCTCCTTGTTGAGCTCCTTGAGGTCGCAGCCGCCGTGGTACTTGAGCGCGCGGATGGTCGCGACGATCACCGCGGCGGCGGGCTCGAGGCCGGCCTTGCGGCACTTGATGTCGATGAACTTCTCGGCGCCGAGGTCGGCGCCGAAGCCGGCCTCGGTCACCACGTAGTCGGCGAGCTTGAGCGCCGTCTGGGTGGCGAGCACGGAGTTGCAGCCGTGGGCGATGTTCGCGAACGGGCCGCCGTGGATGAACGCCGGGTTGTTCTCGAGCGTCTGCACCAGGTTCGGCTTCAGCGCATCCCGCAGCAGCACCGTCATCGCGCCGTTGGCCTTCAGCTGGTGCGCGCGCACCGGCTTCTGGTCGCGCGTGTAGCCGACGACGATGTTGCCGAGGCGCTGCTTCAGGTCCTTGAGGCTGGTCGCGAGGCAGAAGATCGCCATGACCTCGGAGGCGACCACGATGTCGAAGCCGTCCTGGCGCGGGTAGCCGTTGCCGGGGCCGCCGAGCGAGGCGGTGATGTCGCGGAGCGCGCGGTCGTTCATGTCCATCACGCGCTTCCACGTGATGCGGCGCACGTCGATGCCGAGCTCGTTGCCGTGGTGGATGTGGTTGTCGAGCAGCGCCGCCAGCAGGTTGTTGGCGAGCGCGATCGCGTTGAAGTCGCCGGTGAAGTGGAGGTTGATGTCCTCCATCGGCACCACCTGCGCGAGGCCGCCGCCGGCGGCGCCGCCCTTCATGCCGAACACCGGGCCGAGGCTCGGCTCGCGCAGGCAGATGACCGCCTTCTTGCCGATGCGGTTGAGCGCATCGCCGAGGCCGACGGTGGTCGTGGTCTTGCCCTCGCCCGCCGGCGTCGGGCTGATCGCCGAGACCAGGATCAGCTTGCCGTTCGGGCGCGACTTGAGGCTGTCGACGTAGTCGAGCGAGATCTTCGCCTTGTGGCGCCCGTAGGCGTCGAGCGCGTCCTCAGGGATGCCGAGTCGCGAGGCGACCTCGGTGATCGGCTTGAGCGTCGCGGCCTGCGCAATCTCGATGTCTGAACGCACAACTCTCTCCCTTTAGAGCCCGCCTCGGCGGGTAATATATCGTATATCTGAAGCTGTCCCGGACAGGCCGGTACCCCACTCACGAAACCTTGGGCATCGCGTTGCTGCGTTGCGGAAGGCCACGCTCGGCCGCGATCTCAGCGACCCGCGCAGCGGCAGCGGCCGCATCGACGCGCACGAGGCGGCCGCCCGCGGCGACCTCGATGCCGGACTCCGTGACGACGAGATCCATCAGCACGTCGTGTGCCTGCGGTTCGGTGGTGGGCAGGCGCGACAACTCGAAGGCGAGCGCGATCGCGACCGGCCGCGGCGTGGAGGCGGCGAGCGTGCGGTCGAAGAAGCCGCCGCCGTAGCCGAGCCGGTCGCCGGCCGAGCCGATGCCGACCGCCGGGATCAGCAGCAGGTCGGGCGCGAGCCGCGCGGTGCCGTCCGGGATCGGCACGTCGTAGACGCCGTTGACCATCGCGACGCCCGGCCACCACTCGTGGAAGTGCAGCGGCTGGCCCTTGCCGACCACCACCGGCAGCGCGGCGCGCGAGCCGCGGCGGCGCAGGTCGCGGACGAATGGCCGCGCGTCGAACTCGGCCTGGAACGGCCAGCAGAAGCCGACCGTCCAGCCGGCGATGGCGCCGAGCGCCGCGCGCAGCTCGGCCTCGATGGCGCTGCTCCAGCGGGCGTGGTCGGCCGCCGGCGCCGCGAGGCGGCGCGCGATCAGCGTCGCGCGATCGGCCTTGCGGCGGGCAGCGAGTTCGGGGGTCAGCGGCATCGGAGCTCCTCGCCGGAGTGTACCCGCGCGCTACCGGGGCGACCCGGCGCGACGCGACGCGCGGAGGTCCCGGCGCGACCTCGCCTCAGGCCGGACCGCGCGGGCGCGGCAGCACGAAGGTGACCCGCGCCTCGGGCGAGTCGAGCTCGCCTGCCGGGTAGTAGCGGCGGAAGTACTCGACGCTCGTGAGCTCGGGATAGCGCTCGAGGAAGGCCTCGAAGCCGAGCCCGGCGGGCTCCTCCGCGAGTCGCTCGGCCATCAGCGCGAGGTAGGCGATCGTCATCGTCTCGTGATAGAGCCCGGCCTTGCCGAGCCGGGCGGCGAAGGCCTGGATCGAGCGCTTCATCGCGACGCAGGCGCCGGGGAAGTCGTGCTGGCGCAGGTACAGGAAGCCGGCGCGTAGGTGGCCGCGATGGCTGAACTCGCTGGGTGCCAGGGTGCCGTCCTCGAGGCGGGACAGGAAATCGCGGTCGGCGGCGTGCATCGGCGGGGAGCTCTTCAAACTGCGACGGGGATCTCAGGGGGGTCCGCGCCGGCCCCGGGGGCTGTGACGGGCCTCCCCCCGGCCGGGTGGCCGTTCCGGCAATATGTCGCACGGGTCAGGTCCGCGGCAACCGCGCTCATGGTCGATCTCAAGCTCATCGAGGAAAAGCAGGTGGTCGAGCGCTACCTGCGCGGCCGCCTGTCGCCGCCCGAGACGCGTTTCTTCGAGCAGGTCGTGCGCCAGTCGCCGGAGATCGTCGACCAGCTCGGCCTTCCCGAGTCGCTGAAGCGGATGATGCGGCTGCTCGACGACACCGGCACCGAGTGGCGCGAGCAACCGCCGAAGTTCTGGCACGCCGCCTGGGTGCCGGCCGCGCTCGCCGCGCTCGCGCTGCTGTCGCTGATCGTCGCCGCGGTCGCCTGGAACGGTCGCAGCCAGGCGCAGGCCGCCTACGCGCGGCTCAAGACCGAGGCGGCGATCGGCACGCTGACGCCGCCCGCCGCGACGCAGGTGCTGCGCCTCAAGCCCGGGCGGCCCGGGGAGCGCGTACCGACCTACGGCATCGGCGGTCGCACCGCGCCGAGCCTCGCGGAGCTGCGCATCGGCGTCGGCTACCTGCAGGCGACCCTGTTCCGGGTCACGATCAAGCGCGACGACGGCACCTACTACGCGCGCCTCGACAACCAGCTCAGGGACTCGAACGGCGACCTGCGGATGGCTTTCAACAGCTCGGCCTTCGCCGCGGGCGACTACGAGGTCGCGCTCGAGTCCGTGAACCTGCGCGGCGACACCGAGCCCGCCGGCCGGCTGCGCCTCAGGGTCGACGCCAACTAGCCCTCGCGCAGCGTGCGCGACGGCGGCGAGGTCACGACGTCGCGCGCCGCGAGCGTGCCCGACAGCCCCACGATCAGCACGCCGCCGGCGATGCCGGCGAGCCAGACGGTCGCATCCAGCGAGTAGCCGAGCCCGAAGAGCCGCGTCGCGAGCAGCCAGCCGATGGCCGTGGCCGCGCCCGCCGCCAGCAGCCCCGCGCAGAGCCCGAGCGCGACGAACTCCGCCGCGACGCCGAGCAGCACCGTGCGGCGGCTCGCGCCGAGCGTGCGCAGCACCGCGCTCTCGTAGCGGCGCTCGTCGCGCGTCGCCTGGATCGCGGCGAGCAGCACCACGAGTCCGGCGAGCAGCGTGAACGCCGAGACGTACTCGACCGCGAGCGCCGCGCGGTCGACGAGGTCGCGCACCTGCGAGATCAGCGCGTCGACGTCGAACACCGTCACGCTCGGGAAGCGGCGCACGAGCTCGGTCAGCAGCGGCCGCTGCGCCGCGTCGAGGTGCACCGAGGTCATCAGCGTGCCGGTGCTCGACTCGAGCACGCCCGGCGCGAACAGCAGGAAGAAGTTCGGCCGGAACCCGTCCCAGCGCACCTTGCGCACGCTCGTGACCTCGGCCTCGACCGTGTCGCCGGCGACGTCGAACGTCAGCCGGTCGTGCAGCTTGAGGCCGAGCTCCTCCTGGAACTCGCTCGCGACCGAGACCTCGGGGCGGCGCGGGTCCGGGTGCTCCCAGAAGCGGCCTTCGACCACGCGGTTGTCGGCCGGCAGCGTCGCCGACCAGCTGAGGTTCTGCTCGCGCTCGGCGAAGGCCCGGCCGCGGTCGGTCTTCGGCATCCGCGTCTTGAGCGGCGCGCCGTTGACCGCGGTCAGGCGTGCCCGCACCCACGGCGCGAGCGCCGGCCGCGGCACGCCGTGCGCGACCAGCAGGTCGGCGAGCGGCGCGGCGTCCGCCGGCTCGATGTTGATCAGGAAGTGGTTCGGGGCGTCGGGTGGCAGCGTGCGGCGCCACTCGCCCAGGAGGTCGTTGCGCACCAGGACCAGCAGCAGCAGCACCGTCAGGCCGAGGCCGAAGGCGACGATCTGCACCGCGCTCTCGCGGCCGCGGCGCGCCACGCTCGCGAGCCCGTAGCGCCAGGCGATGCCGGCGCCGCCGCGCAGGCGCTTCAGCGCGCGCACGAGGCCGAGGCCGGCGCCGAAGAGCGCGAGCCCGGCGAGCGCGATGCCGCCGGCCGCGTAGCCGATCAGCCGCGGGTCGCGCACCAGGCCGATCAGCAGCAGCGCGAGGGTCGCGACCGCCACGAGGTATGGCAGCCCGTAGCGCAGCGGCGGCGGCTCGAGCGTGTGCCGCAGCACGCGGGCCGGCGGCACCTGCCGCAGCTGCAGCAGCGGCGCCAGCGCGAAGCCGACCAGCATCACGAGCGCGGTGCCGAGGCCGAGCGCCGCCGGCGCGAGCGACGGCGGCGGCAGGTCGCCGCGCACGAGCCCGCGCACGAGGTAGCCGAGCCCGGCCTGCGCCGCGAAGCCGGCCAGCGTGCCGAGCAGCGCCGCCGCGAGCGCGACGCCGGTGAGCTCGAGCACGGTGACCCGCAGCACGAAGCCCTGGCTCGCACCCATGCACTTGAGGAGCGCCGCGGTGTCGAGGTGGCGCGTCGCATAGCGGCGCGCACCCATCGCGACCGCGACCGCGGCCAGCAGCACGGTCACGAGCGCGGCCAGGTTCAGGAAGCGGCCGGCGCGCTCGGTCGCGGACTTCATCTGCTCACTCGACTCGCCGACGTCGATCAGGCGCTCCGCGTCGCTCTTGTGGGCGCGCAGCCAGCTGGCGTAGCCCTCGACCGCGTCGGCCGGGCCCGCGAACAGCAGGCTCCAGGTCGCGCGGCTGCCGGGCTGCACCAGCCGCGTGGCGGCGACGTCGCCCGCCGGGATCAGGATGGTGGGCGCGAGGTCCTGGAAGCCGGTGCCCTGGTCGGGCCGGTAATCGAGCACGGCGCTGACGCGGAAGCGCTCGGCGCCGAGCGCGAGCTCGCCGCCGACGGCGACGCCGAGCCGCGCCAGCAGGCGCGGGTCCACCCAGGCCTCGCCGGGTGCCGGCAGGCCGCGGCTCGCGACGCCCGGTGCGAACGGCGCCGGCGCGAGCTTGAGGCTGCCGCGCAGCGGGTAGCCCTTGCCCGCGGCGACGACGCTCGCCAGCTGGGTCGTCCCGCCGGCCACCACCACGCTCGCGAAGCCGACAAGCCGCGTCGCGGCGAGCCCGCGGCGGCGTGCCTCGGCGACGTACGGGCCGTCGGCCTCGAGCGGCCGGCCGGACTCGAGCCGCAGGTCCGCGGCGAGCACGGTGCCCGCCTGCTCGCGGATGCCGAGCGCCATGCGGTTCGTGAAGAAGCCGACCGCCGTCAGGGCCGTCACCGCGACGATGATCGCGCCGGCCAGCACGCCGAGCTCGCCGCCGCGCGCATCGCGCAGGAACGCCGCCAGCGCGAAGCGCAGCGCCCTCACGGCGCCGCGTTCCCGCCGACCAGGCGCCCGGCGTCGAGCTCGAGCACCCGGTCGCAGCGCCGCGCCAGCTCGCGCTCGTGCGTCACGAGCACGAGCGTCGTGCCCGCGGCGCGGTTGAGCCCGAACAGCAGCTCGGCCACCTTGGCGCCGGTGGCGCTGTCGAGGTTGCCGGTCGGCTCGTCGGCGAACAAGAGGTCGGGCCGGCCGACGAAGGCGCGCGCGAGCGCGACGCGCTGCTGCTCGCCGCCCGAGAGCTGCCGCGGGTAGTGGCCGAGCCGCGCGCCGAGGCCGACGGCGTCTAGCGCGCCGCGCGCGGTCGCCGCGGCGTCGGCGAGGCCGGCGAGCTCGAGCGGCAGCATCACGTTCTCGAGCGCGGTCAGCGAGGGCACCAGGTGGAACGACTGGAACACGAAGCCCACCCGCCGCGCGCGCAGCGCCGCCCGGCCGTCCTCGTCGAGCGCGGTCAGCTCGTGGCCGTTCAGGAACACCGCGCCGCGGGTCGGCGTCTCGAGCCCGGCCAGGATCGCGAGCAGCGTCGACTTGCCGGACCCGGACGGGCCGACGATGGCGAGCGACTGGCCGCGCTCGACCGCGAAGCTGACGTCGTCGACGATGGTCAGCGTTCCGTCCGGACTGCTAACCTCCTTGCTTACGTGCCGTGACTCGAGTACCTGCACCTTGAACCTCGCACGTGGGCTGTCGGCCGCGGGCCGCGCACTGCTCCTCGCCGGCCTCGCGCTCGGCGCGCTGGGGGCCGTCGCCGCGCCGGCCGCGACCGGCGGCGGGCGCGCGCTCCTGGTGCTCGGCGACTCGCTGAGTGCCGGCTACGGGATGCGCGTCGAGGAGGGCTGGGTGGCGCTGCTCGAGCAGCGGCTCGCCGAGCAAGGGTACGGATACCGGGTGGTCAACGCCAGCATAAGCGGCGAGACGAGTGCCGGTGGCGTCGTACGGTTGGCGCACCTGCTGGAGCGGCACCAGCCGGCGGTGGTCGTGATCGAGCTCGGCGCGAACGACGGGCTGCGCGGCCTGCCGGTCGAGGCGCTGCGCAAGAACCTCGCCGACCTCGTTGCGCGCTCGCGCGCCGCCGGGGCGCGCGTGCTGCTGGTCGGCACGCGCCTGCCGCTCAACTACGGGCCGGCGTACGGCGAGGCCTACGCGGCGAGCTTCGCCGCGGTCGCCCACGCGGCCGGCGTGCCGCTCGTGCCCTCGCTGCTCGTCGGCCTCGCGCCCGAGGAGCGCAACTTCCAGGCCGACCACCTGCACCCGGTCGCGGCGGTGCAGCCGCGGCTGCTCGACGCGGTCTGGCCGGCGCTCGTGCCGCTGCTCGGCGCGCGGCCCGCGCCGCGGAGCCACTGATGGCCGGCAGCCAGTTCCAGCTGCTCGCGCAGCGCCGCTTCCTGCCGTTCTTCCTGACCCAGGCGCTCGGCGCCTTCAACGACAACGTCTACAAGAACGCGCTGATCCTGGTCGCCACCTACGAGACCGCCGCCTACAGCGCGGTCGACCCGGTGCTGCTGACCCAGCTCGGCAACGGGCTGTTCATCCTGCCGTTCGTGCTGTTCTCCGGCATCGCCGGCCAGCTCGCCGACCGCTACGACAAGGCGACCGTGATGCGGGTCGTCAAGGCCTGCGAGGTCGGCATCATGGCGCTGGCCGGCGCCGGCTTCGCGGCGCACAACATCTGGATGCTGCTCGGCGCGCTGTTCCTGATGGGCGCGCACTCGACGTTCTTCGCGCCGGCGAAGTACGGCTGCCTGCCGCAGGTGCTGGTCGAGGACGAGCTGGTCGGCGGCAACGCACTGCTCGAGATGGGCACCTTCTGCGCGATCCTGCTCGGCCAGGTGCTGGCGGGGATCTTCGCGCAGGCCCACAGCCTGCCGGTGCTGGTCGGCGCGCTCGGCTCGATCGCCGCCGCCGGGCTCGCGATCAGCCTCTTCATCCCGCGCATCCCGGCCGCGGCACCGGGCCTCCGGATCGACCCGAACCTGCTGCGCTCCTCGATCGCGAACCTGCGCGCCGCGGCCGCCGACCGCACGGTGTTCCTCGCGATCCTCGGCGTCTCGTGGTTCTGGTTCTTCGGTGCGCTCGTGATCGCGCAGCTGCCGCTGTACGCGAAGCTGACGCTGCACGGCACCGAGTCGGTGTTCACGGAGCTGCTGCTGGCCTTCACGGTCGGCATCGGCGTCGGCTCGATGCTGTGCGAGCGTCTCTCCGGCCGGCGCCTCGAGATCGGCCTCGTGCCGCTCGGCTCGCTCGGCATGACGCTGTTCGGCATCGACGTGTTCTTCGCGACGCCGGCGGCGGCGCCGGCGGCGCTGCTCGACCCGTACCAGCTGCTGGCCACCGGCTTCGGGCGGCACGTGCTCGCCGACTTCGTGCTGATCGGGCTGTTCGGCGGGTTCTTCATCGTGCCGCTCTACGCGCTGATGCAGCAGCGCACGCCGCGCGCGTACGTCTCGCGCATCATCAGCGCCAACAGCATCTGGAACGCGGTGTTCATGGTGGTCGCGGCGCTGTTCGGGGCGCTGCTGCTGAAGCGCGGCGCGACCATCGCCGAGGTGTTCCTGGTCGCGAGCATCCTCAACTTCGCGGTCACCGCGTTCATCTACGCGCGCGTGCCGGAGTTCCTGCTGCGCTTCCTGGCGTGGCTGCTCGCGCGGGTCATTTACCGGATCCGGGTTCGCGGCCTCGAGCACGTGCCGGCCGAGGGCCCGGCGCTGGTGGTGTGCAACCACGTCAGCTTCATGGATGCGATCGTGCTCTCGGCCGCGGTGCACCGGCCGATGCGCTTCGTGATGGAGGCGGCGATCTTCAAGATCCCGGTGCTGCGCACCATCTTCCGCGGCATGAAGGCGATCCCGATCGCCTCGGCCGCCGAGGACCGGGAGGTGCGCGAGGCGGCGTTCGCACAGGTGCTCGCCGAGCTCGCTGCCGGCCAGCTGGTGTGCATCTTCCCCGAGGGCCGGCTGACGACCGACGGCGCGGTGGCGGAGTTCCGCCCGGGCCTGATGCGCGTGATGGCCGAGCGGCCGGTGCCGGTGGTGCCGGTGGCGATCTCCGGGCTGTGGGGCTCGGCGTTCTCGCGCCGCTACCGCGGTCTCGCGCGGCTCCTGCCGCGGCGGCTCTGGGCGCGGATCGACGTCGCGATCGGCGCGCCGGTGCCGCCCGCCGAGGTCACGCCGGCCATGCTGCGCGAGAAGGTCATCCAGCTGCGCGGCCCGATCGCTTAAGGGCCCGGGACTCGCTTGCGCGCCGCGGGGGCGCTGGCTAGCGTTAGGTCGCGCCGGGGTCGGCTCGGCTATTGCGCTGCAACATGACGACGGGGTGCGCGTGGAAAAGCTCTGGCTGAAGTCCTATCCCGCCGGCGTGCCCGCCGAGATCAACCCCGAGCAGTTCCGCTCGCTGGCGCACCTCTTCGACGAGTCGGTCGCGCGCCATGCCGACCGGCCGGCGTACTCGAACTTCGGCCGCACGATCAGCTTCCGCGAGCTCGACGCGATGAGCCGCGCCTTCGGCGCCTGGCTGCAGAAGGAAGCGCGCCTGAAGCGCGGCGACCGCATCGCGCTGATGATGCCGAACATCCTGCAGTACCCGATCGCGCTCTTCGGCGCGCTGCGCGCCGGGCTCACGGTGGTCAACACCAACCCGCTCTACACGCACCGCGAGCTCGAGCACCAGCTGAAGGACTCGGGCGCCAAGGCGATCGTGGTGTTCGAGAACGCCGCGCACGTGCTCGAGGCCTGCATCGACCAGACCGACGTCGAGGAGGTCATCGTCACCGGCATCGGCGACCTGCTCGGCTTTCCGAAGGGCCCGATCGTCAACTTCGTGCTGCGCAACGTCCGCAAGCAGGTGCGCCGCTACACGCTGCCGCAGGCGCACCGCTTCCGCACGGTGCTCGAGCAGGGCAAGTGGGTGAACCTCGAGGACCCGGGCCTCGGGCCGCAGGACGTCGCGTTCCTGCAGTACACCGGCGGCACCACCGGCGTCTCGAAGGGCGCGACGCTGACGCACCGGAACATGGTCGCGAACACGCTGCAGACCCAGGCCTGGCTCGGCCAGTTCGCGCTCAAGCCCGACGACCAGCAGTGCGTGGTCGGGGCGCTGCCGCTCTACCACATCTTCGCGCTGACCTCGATCGCGCTGACCTGGCTGCAAGAGGGCGGCCACGCGGTGCTGATCACGAACCCGCGCGACATGCCGGCCTTCGTCAAGGATCTGCGCCGCTACCGCTGCACGGTCTACTACGGCGTCAACACGCTGTTCAACGGGCTGCTGAACGCGCCGGGCTTCGGCGAAGTCGACTTCTCGCGGATCGTCTCCTGCGTCGCCGGCGGCATGGCGCTGCAGGGCGCGGTCGCCGAGCGCTGGCACGCCCTCACCGGCGCCGAGCTGCTGCAGGGCTGGGGCCTGACCGAGACCTCGCCGGTCGCGACCACCAACCCGCGCGGCGTCGGCTTCAACAACTCGATCGGCCTGCCGGTGCCCTCGACCGAGATCTCGATCCGCGACGACTCCGGCCGCGAGCTGCCGGTCGAGGAAGTCGGCGAGATCTGCGTGCGCGGGCCGCAGGTGATGCGCGGCTACTGGAACCGTCCCGACGAGACCGCCAACGTGATGATCGACGGCGGCTGGCTGCGCACCGGCGACATCGGCCGCATGGACAGCCGCGGCTTCGTTTACATCGAGGACCGCAAGAAGGACATGATCCTGGTGTCCGGCTTCAACGTGTACCCGAACGAGGTCGAGGGCGTGATCGCGCGCCACCCGGGCGTGCTCGAGGTCGCCGCGGTCGCGCAGCCGGACGAGCACTCGGGCGAGGTGGTCGCGGTGTTCGTGGTGCGCAAGGACCCGGCGCTGACCGAGGAGCAGATCATCGACTTCGCGCGCGGCGACCTGACCGGCTACAAGGTGCCGAAGCACGTCTACTTCCGCGACGAGCTGCCGAAGACCAACGTCGGCAAGATCCTGCGGCGCGCGCTGCGCGACGGGCTGCCGAAGCCGATCTGAGCCAACCGCCACCGGAGCGACCATGGGCCGCACGATCCGCTTCCCGCGCCCGGACGGCGCGATGCTCGAGGGTTACCTCGCCGAGCCCGCGACCGGCGCCGGCCCGGGCATCGTCGTGATCCAGGAATGGTGGGGCCTCAACGACCAGATCCGCGGCGTCGCCGACCGCTTCGCGGCGCGCGGCTATCGCGCGCTCGTCCCCGACCTCTACCGCGGCCGGCTCGCGCTCGAGGCGCACGAGGCCGAGCACCTGATGCAGGGCCTCGACTTCGGCGCCGCCGCCGGCCAGGACGTGCGCGGCGCGGTCCAGTACCTGAAGGCCAGCGGCAGCCGCCAGGTGGCGGTCACCGGCTTCTGCATGGGCGGGGCGCTGACCCTGCTGGCGGCGGTGCACGTGCCCGAGCTCGACGCCGGGGTCGTCTGGTACGGCTCCCCGCCGCTCGAGTACGTCGACGCGGGCCGCATCCGCGCGCCGCTGCTCGGCCACTTCGGCACGCGCGACACGGTGTTCCCGATCGGCACCGTCGACGAGCTCGAGCGGCGCCTCGCCGCGGCCGGCGTCAGGGCGACCTTCCACCGCTACGACGCCACGCACGCGTTCGCGAACGAGGGCTCGGACGCGCGCGGCCTCGACTACCTCGGCTACGACGCGCCGAGCGCCGCGCTCGCCTGGCAGCGCACCGACGCGTTCCTGGCGCGCGAGCTGCGCTAGGTCCGCGCTACCCGGTGACGACGGCGAGGCGCGGGTGCGGCGCGACGCCGCGCGCGCGGCAGTGGGCGAGATACGCGGCGCGCGCGGTCGCGGCGTCGGTGTGCTCGAGGACTGCGCCGTCGGCGGCGAAATACTCGACGCGGCCGGTCAGCGTGATCTGCACGACGCACGGCACCGCGCCGATCGCCCGCCAGCTGTCGACGTTGCCGGCGGGCTCGTAGACGTAGTCGCCCGGGCCCACGCGCTGGCCGCTCTCGAGGATCTCGCGCTCGCCGGTGAGCTGGTAGGCGTGCACGTCGCCCGTGTGGCGGTGTCGCGGGATCTGCGTGCCGGGCTCGAGCCGCAGCTGCAGCGAGTAGCCGTCGGCCGCGAAGCGCAGCGGGCGGAACGCGAGCCCGGCCCTCAGCGGCACCCACCCGATATCACCGGCGTGCACCGCATGGGTGTCGGCGTTCATGCGCGCGCCGCCGCGGCCGGGGTGCCGAAGAGCGCGCGACGATCCGCGTCGCTGAGCGACCGCGGCCGCGCGTACACGTCCTCGACGCCGGCGTAGACCCGCTGCGTCGCCGGCCGCGCGGCGATCGCCGCCAGCCAGCGCGCGAGGTGCGGCGTGTCGGCGAGCCGGTGGCCGAGCGCGGCGTGCGGCACCACCCACGGATAGGCGGCGAGATCGGCGATCGAGTAGTCGCCGACCAGGAACTCGCGTCCGGCGAGGCGCGCGTCCAGCACGCCGTAGAGGCGCGCGGTCTCGCGCCGGTAGCGCTCGAGCGCGTAGGGCACGGGCTCGGGCGCGTGCGCGCTGAAGTGCCCGGCCTGGCCGGCCATCGGGCCTAGGCCCGCGACCTGCCAGATCAGCCACTCGTGCACCTCGAGCCGCGCGCGCGGCGCCGCCGGCAGCAGCACGCCGTGCTTCTCGGCGAGGTACCAGAGGATCGCGCCCGACTCGAACACCGGCAGCGGCGCGCCGCCGTCGGCCGGGGCGTGGTCGACGATCGCCGGGATCTTGCCGTTCGGCGAGATCGCCCGGAACGCGGCGGCGTGCTGCTCGCCGCCGCGCAGCGAGACCGGCACCACGCGATGCGCGAGGCCGGTCTCGGCGAGGAACAGCGCGACCTTGAGGCCGTTCGGCGTGGCCGCGAAGTAGAAGTCGATCATGGTCCGTCCCCGGGCGCCTGCCGCCCTTGCATCTGCCGCGTCACCGGCGCAGATTGCGCGCTCGAGTGGTCCTGTAAAAGATCCACTTTCTGGTATTTCCATGGATCCAATCCTCGGCCTCGCGCTCGACCCCGCCCCGCCCGGCTCGCGCCGGCGGCGCGACTCGCTCTACCGGCAGCTGCGCACCGCGATCCTTGACGGCCGCCTGCGGGCCGGGCTGCGCCTGCCGGCCACCCGCGCGCTGGCGACCAGCCTCGGGGTCTCGCGCAACACCGTGGTCGCGGCGTACGAGCGCCTCCTCGGCGAGGGCTACGTATCCGCTCGCCGCGGCGCGGGCACGGTGGTGGCGGCGCTCGCCGGTCGCGCGCGCCGGCGCCCGCCGCCGCCGCTGACGACCGCTTCGCCCCCGGGCGCGCCGCCCGGCGCCGAGCCCGTCCGCTTCCGGCTCGGCGTGCCGGACACCGCGTCCTTCCCGCAGGCGCTGTGGCAACGCCTCGGCGGGCGCGCCGCGCGGCGCCTCATCGCGGGACCCGCGCCGCACGCCGATCCGCAGGGCCTGCCGGCGCTGCGGGCCGCGATCGCCGGTCACGTCTCGTTTGCCCGCGCGGTCGCCTGCGATCCGGACGACGTGATCGTGACCGCCGGCGCGCAGCAGGCGTTCGACCTGATCGGCCGCGCGCTCGTGACGCCGCGCCTGCCGGTCGCGGTCGAGGAGCCGGGCTACCCGCCGCTGCGGGCGGCGCTGTCCGCCCATGGCGCGCGCCTGCTGCCGGTGCCGGTCGATGCCGAGGGCCTCGTCGTCGCGGCACTGCCGCGGCGCGCGCGGCTCGTCTGCGTGACGCCCTCGCACCAGTTCCCGCTCGGGCCGGTGCTGTCGGCGCCGCGGCGCGCGGCGCTGCTCGAGCACGCCCGCCGGCACGGTGCGCTGGTCGTCGAGGACGACTACGACGGCGAGTTCCGCTTCGCCGACCGGCCGCTCGATGCGCTGCAGACGCTCGACCGCGATGGCAGCGTGCTCTACGTCGGCACCTTCTCGAAGAGCCTCTTGCCCGAGCTGCGGCTCGGCTACCTCGTGGTGCCGCGGCGGCTGCGGGCCGCGCTCGTCGCCGCGAAGGCGGCCGCCACCGGCGCCGGGCCCTGGCTCGCCGAGGCGACGCTCGCGGCGCTGATCGCCGAGGGCCACCTCGCGCGGCACGTGCGCCGCATGCAGCGCCTCTATGCGCGCCGGCGCGAGCGGCTGCTCGAGGGGCTCACGGGCCCGCTCGCCGCGCACCTCGAGGTGCTGCCGTCGGTGGCGGGGCTGCACGTCGCGGCACGGCTGCGGCACGGCCGCGAGGCGGCGGTGGTCGCCGCGGCGGCGCGCGCCGGGGTGGCCGTCGCGCCGCTCGGTGTCCACTACGCGGCGACGCCGCCGGTCGCGGGGCTGCTGTTCGGCTACGGCAACCTCGACGAGGCCGGCATCGCCGAGGGGCTGCAGCGGCTCGGGACCGTCCTCGCCGGGCGCTGAGCCCCGGCCTCAGGCGGCGAGCGCGCGGGCGAGCACGTCGAGCGTGAGACCCTCGGCGCGTGGCTCGCCGAAGGACTCGGCGGTGGGCAGCACGCGCCGCTCGCCGGTCGGCGCAAAGCCGCGGCGCTCGAGCCAGGCGAGCAGCTCCTCGCGCGGTGCGAGCACGGCGAGCTCGAGCGTGGCGGCGCCGAGCTCGGCACGGGCCCAGGCCCCGGCAGTCTCGAGCAGCGCGCGGCCGAGCCCGTTGCCCTGCAGCGACGGCCGGACCGCGAGCCACTCGACCTCGGCGACCTGCGGGCGGGTGCCGCGCAGCGCGACCGCGCCGAAGAGCCCCGACTGCGCGCGCACCACGAGCACCGCCGACGCGGGCCCGGCCACGAGTGCCGCCGCGGCCGCGGGCTCGAGCCGGCGCCCGGCGATCAGGCCGGCCTCGCTGCTCCAGCCGCGCGGCGGCTTCTCGCCACGGTAGGCGCCGTTGACGAGCTCGACCAGCGCCGGCACGTCGGCCGCGCGCGCCCGGGTCGTGTAGAGCTCGGCCGGGCCGGCCTCGATCGTCATCGCGGCTGGCGCGGTGCGCGGCGCTTCGCGCGCCGGCGCGGCGCGGCGACGCGCTCCGGCACCGCGATGCCCTGCACGCGGGCGATGCCGTCGCGGATCAGCTGCGCGGCGCCCGCCGGGCCCTCCCACTTCGAGATCGTCACCCACTTGCCCTTCTCGAGGTCCTTGTAGTGCTGGAAGAAGTGGGCGATTTGGTCGGTCAGGATCGGCGGCAGGTCGCGGTAGGAGCGCACCCCGGAGTAGAACGGGTGCAGCTTGTCGACCGGCACGCCGACGATCTTCTCGTCGCCGCCGGCCTCGTCCTGCATCAGCAGCGCACCGATCGGCCGGCAGCGGATCACGGCGCCGGGCACCACCGGCACCTGGCCGACGACGATGATGTCGCAGGGGTCGCCGTCGGCGGCGAGCGTCTGCGGGATGAAGCCGTAGTTGCCCGGGTAGTACATCGAGGTGTGCAGGAAGCGGTCGACGTACAGCGCCCCCGACTTCTTGTCGAGCTCGTACTTGACCGGGATCCCGCCCTGCGGGATCTCGACCACCGCGTGGATGTCCCAGGGCGGCGCGATGCCCACCGGGATCTGGCTCAGGTCCATGTTGGTTCCTCCCCGGTCAGCGCGAGAGTGCGACGGCGAGCGCATAGCCGGCGGCGGTCGCCGCGAGGCAGGCGCCGACCGAGCCCACCACGTTTAGCGTCGCGCGGCCGACGTCGCCGACCTGCAGCATCGACACCGTCTGCAGGCTGAACGCCGAAAAGGTCGTGTAGCCGCCGCACAGCCCGACCATCACGAACTGCCGCACGAACGGCGAGGCGATCAGCCGCGTGTCGCCGATGACGCCGCCCGCGGTCGCGCCGATTACGAAGCTGCCGGTGACGTTCACGAGCAGCGTGCCCCACGGGAACGCCGGCCCGACGGCGAGTGCGATCGCCTCCGACACCCAGTAGCGGGCGAGGCTGCCGAGCGCCCCGCCGACTGCGATCCACAGCACGGTCATGCGCCTACGATACCCGAACACCCCGCCGCGTGGCCGGCGGCGGCGCGCTCAGCGGTGGTAGGCGGGCGAGAGCTCGTGGACCGCGTCGACCATCGCGGCGGCGTGCTCGGGCGGCACGTCCGGGTGGATGCCGTGGCCGAGGTTGAAGACGTGGCCGTGACCCCGGCCGTAGCTGTCGAGCACGCGCGCGACCGCCGCACGGATCGCCGCGGGCGGCGCGTACAGCACCGATGGGTCGAGGTTGCCCTGCAGCGCGACGCGATCGCCGACCGCGGCGCGCGCGGTCGCGAGGTCGGTCGTCCAGTCGACGCCGAGCGCGTCGGCGCCCGCGGCGGCGAGCTCGGGCAGCCAGGCACCGCCGCCCTTGGTAAACAGGATCACCGGCACGCGCCGACCGTCGTGCTCGCGGGTGAGGCCGGCGACGATCTCGGCCATGTAGCGCAGCGAGAACTCGCGGTAGGCGGCGGGCTCCAGCGCACCGCCCCAGGTGTCGAACACCATCAGCGCCTGCGCGCCGGCCGCGACCTGCGCGTTCAGGTAGTCGGTGGTGGCGCGCGCCAGGTGCGCGAGCAGCCGGTGCGCGTCGGCCGGCGCCCCGTAGAGCATCGCCTTGATGCGCGCGAAGTTCTTGCTGCCGCCGCCCTCGACGACGTAGGTGGCGACGGTCCAGGGGCTGCCCGCGAAGCCGATCAGCGGCACGCGCCCGCCAAGCTCGCGGCGGATCAGCCGCACCGCGTCCATCACGTAGCGCAGCTCGCGCTCGGGGTCGAGCGTCGGCAGGCGCGCGATGTCGGCCGCGGTCCGCACCGGCCGGTCGATGCGCGGCCCCTCGCCGGCCTCGAACTCGAGGCCGAGGCCGAGCGCCTGCGGGATCGTCAGGATGTCGGAGAACAGGATCGCGGCGTCGAGCCGGAAGCGCGCGAGCGGCTGCAGCGTGACCTCACAGGCGAGCTCGGGCGTCGAGCACAGCGTCAGGAAGTCGCCCGCCCGCGCGCGCGTCGCGCGGTACTCCGGCAGGTAGCGGCCCGCCTGCCGCATCATCCACAGCGGCGTGCGTGGCGTCGGCTGGCGCGCAAGCGCGCGCAGGAACAGGTCGTTCTGGAGCGGCGTCACGCGGCGAGACTGGGGCTCGCGGCGATCGTCGCCTGGATCGCCTCCGCCGCGGCGCGCGGATCGGCGGCGTCCCGGATCGGGCGGCCGACGACGATGTAGTCGGCGCCGGCGCCGAACGCGCCGTCGACCGTCAGCACCCGCTTCTGGTCGTCGGCCGGGCGGTTCTCGGCCGGGCGGATGCCCGGGGTCACGATCCGGAGCCGCGAGCCGACCTCGCGGCGGATCGCGGGCGCCTCGACCCCGGAGGCGATCACGCCGGCGCAGCCGGTCGCGAGCGCCTGGCGGGCGCGCGCGAGCACCAGCTGCTCGACCGAGACGCCGAGGCCGAGCTCGTCGACGTCGGCCCGGTCGAAGCTGGTCAGCACCGTGACCGCGAGGATGCCGATGCCCTGCGCGGCGCCGACCGCCGCCTCCATCACCGCGCGGTGGCCGTGCACGGTCGTGAAGGTCACGCCGCGACCGTTGAGGCCGCGGATCGCGCCGGCCACCGTCGCCGGGATGTCGTAGAACTTGAGGTCGGCGAAGATCTTCTTGCCGCGCGCCGCCATCCAGTCGAGCAGCTCGTGGTAGCCGCCGGCCATCAAGAGCTCGAGGCCGAGCTTGTAGAACACCACCGAGTCGCCGAGCCGCTCGACCAGGCGCCGCGCCGACTGGGCGTCCGGTACGTCGAGGGCGAAGATCAGGCGTTCGCGCGGGGGGATCGCGGGCATGGACGGATTATGCCGCGCCGGGCCGGGCGGCGCGAGCGGCCGGAGCCGTCAGCTGACGCGCGGGTCGAACAGGCGCTCGTGCTCGCGGATCGCGTAGCGGTCGGTCATGCCGGCGATGTAGTCCGCGACCGCCCGCGCGCGGCCGGCCGGGCCGTGCGCGGCCTCGAGCCGCCGCGCGGCGTCGCGGTGCTCGTCCGGCAGGGTGCGCAGGTCGCCGAAGAACGCGTCGAACAGCTCGCGCACCACCCGCTGCGCCTTGGTGGTCATGCGCACCACGCGGAAGTGGCGGTAGACCCGCTCGCGCAGGAAGCGCTTGGCCTCGAGGTGCTCGGCGGCGATCCGCTCGCCAAAGCCGACCAGCGGCGAGCCGTGGGTGCGGACCGCGGCGACGTCGGCCGGCGCCGCGGCCTCGAGCCGTGCGCGGGTCGACTCGATCAGGTCGGTCACGACCTCGTTGATCATGCGCCGCACGACCTCGTGGATCAGGCGCCGCTCGCTGATGCCCGGGTAGCGGGCCTCGACCGCGTCGTGGTGGCGCGCGAACAGCCGCACCTCGCGCAGCTCGCGCGTCGACACGAGGCCGGCGCGCAGGCCGTCGTCGACGTCGTGGTTGTTGTAGGCGACCTCGTCGGCGATGTTCGCGAGCTGCGCCTCGAGCGAGGGCTGCTCGCGGCGCAGGAAGCGCTCGCCGACGTCGCCGAGCGTCGCGGCGTTCTTCTGCGAGCAGTGCTTCAGGATGCCCTCGCGGCACTCGAAGGTCAGGTTGAGGCCCGGGAACTCGGCGTAGCGCTCCTCGAGCTCGTCCACCACGCGCAGCGACTGCAGGTTGTGCTCGAAGCCGCCGTGGTCGCGCATGCACTCGTTGAGCGCGTCCTGGCCGGCGTGGCCGAACGGCGTGTGGCCGAGGTCGTGCGCCAGGCAGATCGCCTCGCACAGCGACTCGTTGAGGCCGAGCGCACCGCACGCGGAGCGGCCGATCTGCGCGACCTCGAGCGAGTGCGTGAGGCGCGTCCGGTACAGGTCGCCTTCGTGGTTCACGAACACCTGGGTCTTGTAGACGAGGCGCCGGAACGCCGTCGAATGCACGATGCGGTCGCGGTCGCGCTGGTACTCGCCGCGGTGGCCGGCCGGCGGCGGCTCCGGGTGGCGGCGGCCGCGCGAGCGCGCCTCGTCGCAGGCGTAGCGGGCGAGCGTCGCCGGCCCTGCCATCAGCCGAGCTCCGCGGCGAGCACCGACTCGAGCGCGCCGCGGTCGTAGTCGGCGCTGACCACGCCCTCGCCGAGCCGGCGCAGCAGCACCAGCCGCACCTGGCCGGCGCGGACCTTCTTGTCGAGCGCCATCAGCTCGCGGGCGCGGGTGACGCCGATCCGCGGCGCGGCGACCGGCAGGCCGGCGCGGCGCACGAGCTCGCGCACGCGGGCGGTGTCGGCGGCGGCGAGCCAGCCGAGGCGCTCGGAGGTCGCGGCGGCGAGCACCAGCCCCATCGCGACCGCCTCGCCGTGCAGCCACTCGCCGAATCCGGTGGCGGCCTCGATCGCGTGGCCGAAGGTGTGGCCGAGGTTGAGCAGCGCCCGCGGCCCGCTCTCGCGCTCGTCGAGCGCGACGATCTCCGCCTTGATCCGGCACGAGCGCTCGACCGCCTCGGCGAGCGCCGCGGCATCGCGCGCCAGCAGCCGCTCGAGCGAGCGCTCGAGCCAGTCGAGGAAGCTGGCGTCGCGGACCAGCCCGTACTTGATGACCTCGGCGAGCCCGGCGCGCAGCTCGCGATCGGGCAGCGTCGCCAGGGTGTCGAGGTCGGCGACCACGACGCTCGGCTGGTGGAACGCGCCGATCAGGTTCTTGCCCGCCGGGTGGTTGACCGCGGTCTTGCCGCCGACCGAGGAGTCGACTTGCGCGAGCAGCGTGGTCGGCAACTGCGCGACGGCGATGCCACGCTGCCAGGTCGCGGCCGCGAAGCCGGCGATGTCGCCGACCACGCCGCCGCCGAGTGCGAGGATCGCGCCGTCGCGCGCGATGCGCGCGGCGGCGAGCGCGTCGTAGACGCTCGCGAGCGTCGCCAGCGTCTTGTGGCGCTCGCCGTCCGGCAGCACGCACTCGGCGAGCACGCGGCCGGCGAGCGCGGTGCGTAGCGCCGGCAGGTAGCGCGGCGCGACGGTGGTGTTGCTGACGACGAGCAGCGGCCCCGCCGGCAGCGAGGCCTCGAGCCGGGCACGGTCGCCCAGCAGCCCCGCGCCGATGTGAATCGGGTAGCGGCGGTCGCCCAAGTCGATCGAGAGCGTGCGGGGGGCGGGGGTCACGCCCGAAACGATAACAAGAACCGGCGTGCCGGGTCTCGAGGTGCGGCGGGTCCGGCGCGAAATGCCGCGTTCAGCCGGGAAATCCGCCGGTCCGCCGGGTCCGGGTCAGTCCTTCGGGCGGGGTTTCGCGTTGATGATCGCGTAGCGCAGCAGCTCGGCCGCGGACTCGAGGCCGAGCTTCTCGCAGAGGTTGCGCTTGTGGGAATCGACGGTCTTCACCGCGGTGCCGAGCTCGGCGGCGATCTCGCGGGTGGTACGGCCGACGGCCAGGCGCTCGAGGACCTCGAGTTCGCGCGGGGTCAAAAGCTCCTGCGGCGAGGGCTTGTGCTCGCGGCCCGTTGCGATGCGGCGCATGACCCGCTGCGTAAGGCGGTCGCTCAGGTAGATCGCGCCGCCCGCGACGGTGTGGATCGCCTTCAGCAGGTCGTCGGGGGGGGCGTCTTTCATCGTGTAGCCGCGCGCGCCGAGCAGCAGCGCATCGTCCGCATACAGCGACTCGTCGTACATCGACAGCACCAGCACGCGGGGCGTGTAGCTCAGGGTGTCGAGCGTCCGCAGGAGCTCGAAACCGCTCTCCTCGCCGAGCGTCAGGTCGAGCAGCACGACGTCGGGATGCAGCTTCTCGATCGCACTGCGGGCCTCGGCGACCGAGCCGGCCTCGCCGCAGACGAAGAGCTCGGGGTCGGAGTCGATCAGCTGGCGCAGGCCGATCCGGACCACCTCGTGGTCGTCGACCAGCAGGATGCGCACGCGCCCCTCGGGGTCGCGGCCACCGGAGGCGGGGTCGCTACCCGCGGGCGAGCTGCTCGAGGACTCCATCGCGGCTCCCGTGACGGTCCAGCGCGCCATCCTGGCGCCGGGAATCCTTAAGTCTCACGGCAACCCGGTTCAGGCTCAATCAGAGAATCCCGGAGCCCCCCCTTGGGGGGCCGGTTCGGGGGTCAGGCGCCCGAGGCTGGCCATGATGTCCTCGGCGACGGTCTGCACCTTGCGTCGGTCGGTCGGGACGGCGATTCGGGCGATCGACCGGTACAGGGGCTCGCGGATCCGCATCAGTTCGGTCAGGCGCTCGGCGGGATCGGCGTTCAGCAGCAGTGGCCGGTGGCGGCCGTGGCGGGTGCGCTCGACCTGCTGCTCGATCGAGGCTTCGAGGTAGACGACGATGCCACGGGTCGCGAGGTGTGCGCGGTTCTCGGGCAAGAGCACCGCCCCGCCTCCCGTCGCGAGCACGATGCCCGGGACCTGCGTCAGGTCATCGATGACCTCGCGTTCCCGGACCCGGAAGCCCGCCTCACCCTCCTTCTCAAAGATGAACGGAATGTCGACCCCGGTGCGGCGCTCGATCTCGCTGTCGCTGTCGATGAAGCGCAGGCCGCAGAGGCGCGCCAGGGTCTTGCCCACCGCGGACTTGCCGGAGCCCATCGGGCCGATGAGGAACAGGCTGGGATGCGGCGCCGGTGGGGGGGCGGTCGATTGCATGGCCCCGGAGTGTAGGTCGAGTGACCCCCTAAACGACAACGGCCGCCCGAGGGCGGCCGTTGTGACCCGTTTGACGGGCCCGCGATCAGCGCGGATCCGAGCAGGTCGTCGCCACGCCGTATGGACTCACCGGACCCGGCGGGCCGATCGACTGCGTATTGAAGTCCGCGGCGAGACCCGGCAGCAGGAACGTCGAGCTGGTGCTGCTCTGCGTGCCGGCGACGGTCGTGGTCGCGACGAGCTGCACGAGCACGTAGTAGGCATGATCCTTCGGGTAGGTGATGGTCACGATCAGCTGGCCATTCTGATCGGTCTGCGCCGCGCTCGGCGTCACTGCCGCCACATTGCCGGGCTCGAGCGAGCCGCTGCAGTTGTAGTCCTTCACGTGCGCGGTGATCGAGGTGTACGGCGGCGCCGTGAGCAGGTTGAGGCACGTGCCAGTTGGTCCGACCGGATCACCGGAAGCGATGTTCCCGGTGTAGTCCGTGTCCTCGTTCGTGCAGGACGCAGTGCCCTGGTAGGCATGCGTATCACCGGTGGTCGTCGACGAGACGGTGGCCCAGGTCGTGCCGTTCCAGGCGCGGGCGCCCTTGACGTACGCGAGCGGCAGCACCTTCAGCGTGATCGGCACGCCCGCGACGGCGGCGCCCTGTGCGTCGAGCGCCAGTACCGCGTACTTGATGTCGTAGGTCGCCTGCGTGGGCGATTCGATCGTGTTGCCGGTGCCGAGCGACAGGAACACGGTCTGCCCGCCGACGGTGAGCGCCGTCTGCGCACTGATGCTGGTCCCCTGTAGCGTCGCCGTCACGACCACGCCATTGGCGGCGCTCGACGTGTTGCCGGCGGTGTAGGTGGTCTGGGCTCGGCCCTGGGCATCGGTCGTCGCGGTCGCCACGGAGAGTTGCCCGCCGGTGCTGTCATTCAGCGAGAAGGTGACCGTCGCACCCTCGACCAGGTTGTTCTGCGCATCGCGCACGGTCGCCGTAATCGAGCTGGTCGCCTGCACGGCCACCGACGCGGGGCTCGCCTGCACCGCGATCTGGGTCGGGGTCGTCGCCACGAAGTCGATGTCGGTCGTCGCCGTGACGCCGGTGCCGGAAGCGCTGACGACGGAGGCACCGGCCGTATTCGACGATACGCTCACGGTCGCGTTACCACTGGAGTCAGTCACCGCCGAGGCGGCGCTCAGCGTGCCACGGGTCGCGGCGAAGTTGACTGTCTGGCCGACCACTGGCGCACCGCCCGAGAGCCACGACGCGGTGATCGCCTGCGAAACCCCGAGGTTGACCTTGGTCGACGTCGCCGGCGGCGTAGGCACCGGCGTCGTGATGCCGAAGCTCTGGCTGGTGACGGTGAGTTTCAGGTTCGCAATCAGGCCGAGGACCGAAGCGGACAACGTATCGACGCCACCGTTCGCGACGCTGGACGCCGTGACCTTGACGGTGCCCTGGCCATTGCCGTCGGTGACGATCGACGCCGGCGTCACTGTGTTGCCGTTGACGGAGGTAATCGTGACCGATTTGCCCGAGATACCGCGGCCCGCGGAATTGGTCAGCAGCACCGTATAGGTGCCCTGGCTGCCCTGCACGAGGTTGGCTGGCCCGGTGAGCGCGAGCGACGTGCCGGCCACGTTGACCGGTACGGTCGCCGGCGCTGCCGAGCCTGCCGTTGCGCTCACGGTAATGGTGCGATTCGTCGGGTCGGTGCCCGCGCTCAGCGTCGCCTTGGCGACGCCGTTCGCGTCGGTCACGGGCTGGATCGGGTTCAGGACTCCCGAATCGGCCGAGAACGAGACCGTCACGCCCGCGAGCGCAACGTTGTTCGCGTCGCGCAGCAGCGCCGAGATGGTGGCAGAGGTCGAGCCGTCTGAGGGGATCTGCGGAGCATCCGTGGAGAGCGTGAGCGTCTGCTGGGTCGCAACGACGTTGACGGATGCCTGTCCTTTGATGGTGCCGGAGGTTGCCGTCACCGTGATCGAGGTGCCAGCCGTCGTACCGGCCATCGCGGCCAGAGTGGCTGTTGCATGGCCCGACGCATCGGTGGTGGTCGCCGCATTCTGCAGGACGCCTCCCGTTGTCGCGCTCCACGCGACCGGCGCATTCGCGACCGCGACGTTGCTGGCGTCGAGGGCGGTGGCGGTGATCGTCGCAGTGGTACTGCCGTCCGCGGCGACCGTGGCGGAGCTCGACGACATGCTGACCGTAGCGACGGTCGATCCGCCGCCGGTCGTGCAATTGGTCGTGCACGTGGTGCCCGTCAGCGTATTGCCACCGCCGCAGCCCGCGAGGAGCGTCAGCGTCGCGAGGGTCGCACCGAGAATCTTGAACAGTTTCATCCGTCCTCCCAAATCCGTTTCCGCCTGCCGCCTCCCCGCAGGGCGTCAGTACAGGTTGGCTCCCTCACGCAGGATCTTCGGCGTCACGAAAATCAGGAGTTCGTCCTTGTTGTTCGTCCGCGTCCGGCTCTTGAACAGGTAGCCGAGCACCGGGATGTCGCCGAGCAGCGGCACCTTGGTGTCGGCCGTACGGCGCTCCGTCTCCATGATGCCGCCGAGCACGACCGTCTGGCCGTCGTTGACGAGCACCTGGGTCGTGATCTGGCGCGTGTCGATTGACGGCACCTGGCCGCCGGTCGCGCTCTGCACCAGCTGGCCGACGCTGTCCTTCGACACGGTCAGGTCCATGATCACGCGGTTGTCCGGCGTGATCTGCGGCTTGACCTTCAGCGACAGCACCGCCTTCTTGAACTGCGTGGTCGTCGCGCCGGACGACGACGACTCCTGGTACGGGATCTCGACGCCCTGCTCGATGATCGCTTCCTTCTGGTTGGAAGTGATCACGCGCGGTGCCGAGACGATCTCGGCGCGGTCCTCGGCCTGCGCGGCCGAGAGCTCGAGGTCGACCAGGTAGTTACCGTTCAAGATCGACAGGGCGATCTGGCCCGCCGGGTTCGCGATCGGCACGTTGACGTTGTAGCGGTCGAGGTAACTCGGCGTGCCGCTGGTCGCCGTCGGGATCGTGACCGGGAAGGGACCCGTGCCCTTCTGCAGGTTCGCGATCGCCGAGCTGACGATCGTGTTGTTCGAGGCCGCGTCGCCCGAGATCGAGACCAGGCCGTTGTTGCCATTCTTCTGGACGCTGGTGGTGCCGAGGCGCACGCCCAGCTGGCGGCTGAAGTCGTCGTTGACGATCACAACCCGCGACTCGATCAGCACCTGGCGGACCGGGATGTCGAGGGTCGAGACCAGGCGGCGGATGTCGGCGAGGCGGTCGGCCGTGTCCTGCAGCAGCAGGGTGTTGGTGCGCTCGTCGATCGCGACGCTGCCGCGCGGCGAGATCAGCGTGTTGCCGGACTTGCCCTTGATCAGCACCGCGAGGTCGGTCGCCTTGGCGTAGTTGACCTGCAGGTACTCGGTCCGCAGCGGCGCGAGTTCCTCGACCTCCTTGCGGGCCTGCAGTTCGGCCTTCTCGCGGCTCGCGAGCTCCTCGGTCGGGCCGACCAGGATCACGTTGTCGCGGCGGCGCATCGCGAGGCCCTTGGTGCGCATCACGATGTCGAGCGCCTGGTCCCACGGCACGTTCTGCAGGCGCAGCGTCACTGCGCCCTGCACGCTGTCGGAGACCACGATGTTCTGGCCGCTGGTGTCGGCCAGCAGCTGCAGCACCGCGCGCACGTCGATGTCCTGGAAGTTCAGGGTCAGGCGCTCGCCGGTGTATTCCTTCTTGTCCTCGGGCGCCTTGCCCTTGGCACTCGCCGGCGCCGCGCGGCGGATCTCGACCACGTACTGGTTGTCGGTCTGGTACGCGAGCTGCTCGTAGTCGCCCTGCGCGTTGATCACGAGGCGCGAGCTGTTGTCGATCTTGAGCGCGTCGACGAAGTTCACCGGGGTCGCGAAGTCGACCACGTCGTAGCGCTTCACGAGGTCCGCGCCGATCTTGGCGCCGACGAAGTCGACCACGACCTGCTGGCCTTCCTGGCGCAGGTTCACCGGCGTGCGCGGATCGGACAGCGCCACCGACACGCGGCCGGTGCCGTCCGGCGCGCGGCGGAAGTCGATCGAGGCGACGCGGCGGTCGCCGCCCGCGGCGGTTGCCGCCGGGGCCGCGGCGACGGCGCTCGCACCCGCGCTCGCGGCGCTGCGGCTCTGGCCGACCGTGACGATGATCGAATTGCCCTCGACACGGGTGTCGTAGGGCAGCTGCGAATCGAGGTTCAGCACCACGCGGGTGCGGCCGCTGGCCTCGCCCGCGACCACGCTGTCGACGCCCGCCGACTTCACGTCGATGCGGCGCTGGGTCAGCGCGAGCGTGACGCCCGGCAGGTCGAGCGAGATGCGGGCGGGCCGGTCGATCGTGAAGGCGAGCGGCTGCGGTGCCGGGCCGGAGGTGCGCAGCTTCAGCTGCACCTGCTGGCCGGGGAGCGTGGTGACGTCGACGGCCTCGAGCCGGTTGGCGACCGCCTGTGCGAGGGCGGCGCCGGACGGCAGGCACGCGAGTACGAGGGCCAGCATGACGAAGCCGAGGCGCGCGTCCGAGCGGCGCGTCGCGGCGTTGGCAGGCCCGAGGATGGCTTTCATTCCCACTACTCCCGGTAAAACTCAGTTAGTCGCCGCGAGCGCGATCGCGGCGGGGCGTTCCATGTAGCCGCCCATGCCGTCGGGCACGATCTCGACGACCGTGATCTTCGAATCGCCGATGGTGGTGACCCGGCCGTCGTTCTGTCCGACGTAATTGCCGGGGAGCACCTTGTGGATCAGTCCGTCCTTGGTCTGGACGAGCCCGTAGGTCCGGCCGCCCTGGTGCAGCGTGCCGACCATGCGCAACGTGTCGAGCGAGAAGCCCTCGAGGAACTCGCGGTTGCGGTGCGCGTCGGGGCGCACGCCGCCGGCGCCCGGCGCGACCACCGGGACGCTCGGCTGGAACGGCGAGCGCAGCCCGTTCGGGTCGTAGACGAACGACTCGTACGGCTTGATCTCCGGCAGCGGCTCGATGCGGCTGCCCGGGCGCTTCTTCTTCTCCTCGAGCTCGCGCTTCAGGTCCGAGGTGCCGCCGCCGCAGCCGCTGAGCGGCGCGAGCAGCACCGCGGCGAGCGCGGCGACGAGGACGGTGCGGTGAGTGCGCGACATCAGGCGCCTCCCCCCGGCTTACCCGGTCCCTTGGCGGCCTTGCCCTTCTCGGCCGCGGCCGCGAGCTCGGAGTCGTCCAGGTAGCGGTAGGTCTTGGCGGTGACGTCGAGCGTCAGGCGGTCGGGACTCGCGTCCTTGCCCTCCGGCGAGATCTGGATGTCGTGCAGCGTCACGATGCGCGGCAGCGCCGCGATGCCGCTGACGAAGCTGCCGAACTGGTGATACGAGCCCGTCAGACGGATCTTGATCGGCAGCTCGGCGTAGAAGTCGCGGTGCACCTCGGTCGCCGGCTGGAACAGCTTCTCCTGCAGGCCGGCCGCGAGGCCGGTCTGCGAGATGTCGACCAGCAGACTCGGCACCTCGGTGCGGCCCGGCAGCTGGCGGAGCATCGCGCCGAAGGAGCGCTCCATCTCCTTGAGCTGCGCCTTGTAGGCGTCGATGTTGGCGGCCTTGCGCTGCCGCTCGTCGAAGGTGCGCATCAGGTCGTCTTCTTCGCGGCGAGCGCGCTCGAGGTCGGGCGCCTGGTTCTGCAGCGGGAAGAAGTAGACGAACACGCCGGTGAGCACCACGAACAGCGCGAGCACCGCGAGCGCGCGGAACAGGAACGGCCAGCGCCCCGGATCCTTCGGGTCCAGCCGCTGGAGTTCTTCAAGGAAGTTCATGGTCCGGACGCTCCCACCGGCCGCGGGGGTTTGCGCGGCTTCAGCTCATCGTCGGCCGGCTCGAGGCTCTTCTGGGTCGCGAACAGCGTGAACTCCGAGCCCGAGCCGCCGCTCTTCAGCGTCTCGACGACCTGCAGCTCCGGGTTCGTCAGCCAGGGCGAGGCCTCGATGTTGCGCATGAAGGTCGAGACGCGGGTCGAGGACTGGGCGATGCCCTTCAGCTCGAGCTTCTTGTCGTTCTGCTTGACCGTGCTCAGGTAGACGCCGTCCGGCAGCGTCCGCGCGAGCTGGTCGAACACGTGCACGACCTCGGGCCGGCTGCGCTGCAGGCGCTGGATGATGTCCATGCGCGCCTTCATGCGCTGCTTCTGGGCCTCGAGGCCGAGGATTTCGGTGATCTGCTTGTCGAGCTCGGCGATCTCGGTCTTCAGGAGCTCGTTGCGCTCCTTCTGACGCTGGATCGACCAGTCGTAGCCCCAGACGGTGAACAGCGTCACCGCGGCGGCGGCGATCACCGCACCGACGGCAGCGAGTCCGAATTCCTTCTGGCGCTTGGCGCGTTCCTGCTGGCGCCACGGCAGTAGGTTAATACGCGGCATCAGTCGAAGCTCCGCAGCGCGAGGCCGCATGCGATCAGCAGCGCCGTCGCGTCCTTGGACACGCCCTGCGCCTTCGCCTTCGAGGACAGTTTCATCTGCCCGAGCGGGTCACCACGCTCGGCCGGGATGCCGACGCGACTCGCGATCACGTCGGCGACGCCAGGGATGTTCGCGCAGCCGCCGCAGATCAGGATCTGCTCCGGCTGCTCGCGACCACTGCCCGAGGCAAGGTAGAACTGCAGGCTGCGACTGACCTGCTGGGTCATGTCGTCGATGAACGGATCGAGCACCTCGGGCTGGAAGTTGGACGGCAGGCCGCCCTCCTTCTTGGCGCGACCGGCCTCCTCCATCGAGAGGCCGTAGGTGCGCATGATCTCTTCGGTCAGCTGCTGGCCGCCGAAGGCGAAGTCGCGCGTGTAGATCACGCGCAGGCTCTTGAGGACGCTGAAGGTGGTGGTGCTCGCGCCGAAGTCGACCACCGCGACCGTGCGCTCCTGGCCGCCGTCGACCATCTGGTGCGTCATCAACCGGCAGGCGTTCTCGAGCGCGAAGGCCTCGACGTCGACGATGTGCGCGGTGAGGCCGGCCGCGGACACCGCCGCCTGGCGCTGCTCGACGTTCTCGGTCCGCGTCGCGACCAAGAGCACGTCCTGCATCTCCGCGTCCTTCTCGGACGGGCCCATCACCTCGAAGTCGTAGCTGACTTCCTCCATCGGGAACGGGATGTACTGGTCGGCCTGCAGCTCGACCTGTGATTCGAGGTCGCGGCCACCGAGGGCGCGCGGCATCTGGATGACCTTCGTGATCGCGGCATCGCCGGAGATCGCGACCGCGGCTTCCTTGGCGCGCGCGCCGCTGCGCTTGATCGCGCGCTTGATCGCCTCGCCCACCGCCGCCGCATCGACGATCGCCTTCTCGTTGATCGCGCTGTGCGGGGTCGCCTCGGCCGCATAGGCCTCGACCCGGTACTGGCCGCCCGACAGCGACAGCTCGATCAGCTTGATCGAGGACGTGGTGATGTCGAGCCCGATCAGGGGGCGGTATTTGGCCCCAAAAGAGAAGGAGAACTGCGGCAGAGAAAGCTTCATAAATCCTTTTTCTTTCAAGACCTTAAATAGTCTTGCCGCCGATCCGCTTTAGGATTACCGAGCAACTTTATAGCAACAAACTGTTAAATGGAACGTGAGACCAATCACGGTTCAACCGCCCTGCCAAGGCCCTGTCGGGGGCCCCGAGACCTGCTGCACACCCGCCCAACGCGCTCCCGCGCGATCTCACCGTGCAGCACTTCCGTGCGCCGGGCGTGTCTCAATGCAGAGGGATGCGAGCAGCGAGAGGGGCGCGATGAATCGCGCGCGTGAGTCCTCCCCGCCGGCAACCCCGCTGTCATTGGCCCGGCCGACGCGACGTCGACCACACCGTTAGACCGGAGGCTTTGCGTCCCCACCTTTCGATGGGTTTGCCCTTGAGCGTCTACTACTATGCATAATCGCCCCCCCGGCGAGGCAAATACTTGCGCCAGTTCACAATTACCGATCCCCGTTATGTACGCGTAGGCGCCGTTCTCGCCATCGTCGCGATCCTCGCGGCCGGCGGCGTGCTGCTCGCGGGTCTCGCCACTTATTACTACCTGGCGCCGACGCTGCCCGAGGTGGCGCAGCTGCGGGACGTGCACCTGCAGGTGCCGCTGAGGGTCTACACGCGCGATGGCCGCCTGCTCGCGCAGATCGGCGAGCAGCGCCGCATCCCGGTGCGCTTCGAGGACGTGCCGAAGCGTGTCGTGAACGCCTTCCTCGCCGCCGAGGACGACCGCTTCTTCTCGCACGGTGGCATCGACGCATTCGGGCTCACGCGCGCACTGATCGTCACCGCGGCCACCGGCGAGGCGCGCCAGGGCGGCAGCACGATCACGATGCAGCTGGCGCGGAACATGTTCCTGACGCCGGAGAAGCAGCTCCGGCGCAAGCTGCGCGAGATCTTCCTGTCGTTCCGCATCGAGAGCGAGTTCTCGAAGCAGGAGATCCTGACGCTCTACCTCAACAAGATCTTCCTCGGCGAGCGCGCCTACGGCGTCGCGGCCGCTGCCGAGGTCTACTACGGCAAGGACCTGCCGGACCTGACGGTCGCCGAGATCGCGACCATCGCGGGGTTGCCGAAGGCGCCCTCGACGCTGAACCCGATCACGAACCCGGAGCGCGCGCGCCAGCGGCGCGCCTACGTGCTGCGGCGCATGCTCGAGAAGGGCTACATCAACGCCGCCGAGCACGACGGCGCGATCGCCGCGCCGATCGAGACCACCGAGCACGGCGCACGCGTCGAGGTTGACGCGCCGTACGTCGCCGAGATGGTGCGCAACGACCTCGCCGATCGCTTCGGCGAGGAGCTCTACAGCGCCGGCTACGAGGTGCGCACCACCATCGACAGCCGCCTGCAGCGCGCCGCCGACTGGTCGCTGCGCGCCGCGCTGCTCGAGTACGACCGCCGCCACGGCTGGCGCGGGGCCTCGGGCCACGCGCAGCGTCCGCCGAAGGACGCGCGCGAGGCGATCGCGATGCTCGAGCACTTCGCGCCGACCGGCGGGCTCGTGCCGGCGGTGGTCGACACGCTCGGGCCCAAGAACGTCGGTGCCTTCGGCAAGGACGGCCGGCACTACGTGGTGCCGTGGGAGTCGGGGCTCGCCTGGGCGCGCCGCGCCAACAAGGACGGCAGCGCCGGCGCGCCGCCGCGCCAGCCGGGCGACGTGGTCAGCGCGGGCGACGTCGTCTACCTGCTGCCGGCCGGCGGCGGCTACGCGCTGCTCGCGCAGGTGCCGCTGGTGCAGGGCGCGTTCGTGTCGCTCGACCCGCAGGACGGCGCGATCACCTCGCTGGTCGGCGGCTTCGACTTCTACACGAACCAGTTCAACCGCGTCGTGCAGGCGAAGCGCCAGCCGGGCTCCAGCTTCAAGCCGTTCATCTACTCGGGTGCGCTCGAGCACGGCTTCACGGCCGCGACCACGGTGCTCGACGCACCGGTCGTGATCGAGGGCGCCGGCCTCGAGGAGATGTGGCGGCCGGAGAACGACGCGCGCCATTTCTACGGCCCGACGCGGCTGCGCGACGCGCTCGCCCGCTCGCGCAACCTCGTCTCGATCCGCGTGCTGCGCGCGCTCGGCGTCGAGTACGGGCTCGACTACGCGACCCGCTTCGGCTTCGACAAGGACGAATTGCCGCACAACCTGACGATGGCGCTCGGCACCGCGCAGCTGACGCCGCTGCAGATGGCCTCGGGCTTCGCGGTGTTCGCGAACTCGGGCTTCCGCGTGCAGCCGTACCTGATCGAGCGCGTCAGCGATGCGAGCGGCCGGGTGGTGATGGCCGCGAACCCGACGGTGGCCTGCCTCGAGTGCGCGGTGCCGATCGTGCCGCCGCTGCCGCCGCCGCCCGAGGCGGCCGGCGCCGCGGCCGGCGCCGCCGCGGG
>JAFEDR010000004.1 GCA_018241525.1 Pseudomonadota bacterium | reverse complement strand
CTGTCGGGCACCGCGACCCCGCACCAGGAGATCAGCCTGCACGTGTTCTCCGACTCGCCGGAGGCGGTCACGCTGCGGCTGCTCGAGGACCACATCCAGTACCGCGTCGCCGAGCACCGCGTGCGCATGAACGCCGAGCGCGTGCTGCAGGTGCCGGCGCTGCAGTTCAGCGTCTACGACTACCCGGTGGATGCGACGGTGTTCCCGCGCGACGGCATCCGTCAGTCGCCGCTCAGCCCGAGCGACGGCCGGCCGATGCGGCGCGCAGCGCTCGCCGAGGTGCGCGCACTGGTCGAGGACGTCGCGACCGAGCGCGAGCCCTGATCAGCGCTTGGTGAACTTGGCGATGCCGGCGCGCGCGTCCGGCTGCACGGCATTGCAGGCCATGACCTCGCCCGCCCGCGCATAGGCCGCGCCGATGCCGAGCTCGAGCTGCTCGTAGAAGAGCCGCTTGCCGGCCGCCACCGCCGCCGGCGACTTCGCGGCGATCGAGGCCGCAAGCCGCGCGATTTCCTCGTCGAGCGCCTCCGCGGCCACGACCCGGTTCACGAGCCCGCGCTCGCGCGCCGTGGCCGCGTCGATGAAGTCGCCGGTCAGCAGCATCTCGAGCGCGGCCTTGCGGCCGACGTTGCGGCTGAGCGCGACCGACGGCGTCGCGCAGAAGAGCCCGAGGTTGATGCCCGAGACCGCGAAGCGGGCGTTCGCGCTCGCCACCGCGAGGTCGCACATCGCGACCAGCTGGCAGCCGGCCGCGGTCGCGACGCCCTGCACGCGCGCGATCACGGGCTGCGGCTGGCGCTGGATGTCGAGCATCAGCTCGCTGCAGCTCGCGAACAGTGCGCGCAGCTCCTCGACCGAGCGCTCGGCGCCCATCTCGTTGAGGTCGTGTCCCGCCGAGAAGGCCTTGCCGTCGGCGGCGATCACGATCACGCGCACGCCGGCGTCGGCCGCGAGCCCGGCGAGCGCGCCGCGCAGCGCCGCGATCATCGCCGCAGACAGCGGGTTGTACTTGCCGGCGCGGTTCAGCCGCACGCGGGCGACCGGCCCGTCGCGATCGACGAGCACCAGCGGCTCGTCGCTGACCGGGGCTGCGGTGTCGGGACTGGCGCTCATGCGTCACCTCGCTCGGCCGGCGCGGTCGCGCCGCGACGTTCCGGTCCATCGTAGCGCGAGTGCGCGACGAGCGCCTGAATGGCCGCCGCCGGCGGAGTGCCCGATCGTGCCCAGCGCAGCAGCGCCTGGCTCACGTGCGCGGCGCCGATGCTGGCGCCCGCCGCGGTGGCGCCGGCGGGCGCGCGCACGCAGCCACCGAAGGTGACCGCGTCCAGCCGGGAGATCTCGCCTGGCGCGCAGCGCGCATCGCCCGTGCCGCGGATCACGCCCGGATACGCCGCCGGATACACCGGGCCGCCGCGCGCCGGTGTGGCGGCGACGACCAGGCAGCCGGCCCTGAGCGCGCGCGCGACAGCCGCGGCGAGCGGGGCGCGGTCCGCCGCGAGGCCGAGGCTCAGGTGCACGAGCGTCGCCCCGGCCGCGACGCACCAGTCGAGGCCGGCGGCGACCGCGACCGGCGTGGTCGGCCCCGCCTCGTCGAAGACCTGGGCGAGCACGAGCTCGAGGTCGGCACTCGCCCCGGCGAGGATCGTCGCCACGCGGCTGCCGTGCCCGCTCGGGTCCGGGATCGCGGACGCCTCGGCCCCGGCGAGCGTGAAGCGCGTCGCCGCCCGCACGAGTCCTTCGGGTGCGCCGCTGTCGACCAGGCCCACGCGCCAGGTCACCGGCGTTCAGCCCGGCGCGAGCGACCGCACCCGCCCGTCCCCGACCTGCCATTCGGCGTCGACGGCGACCGCCGGCGCCGCGTGGTGGGTCACGATCAGGCAGGTGCGGTGCGGGAAGCTGGTCGCGAGTGCCCGGTGCACGGCGGCGGCGGCCGCCGGGTCGAGTCCGCTCGTGCCCTCGTCGAGCACGACGATCACAGGGTCGGCGAGCGCCGCGCGCACGATCGCGATGCGCTGCCGCTCGCCGGTCGAGAGGCCCGCGCCGCCGGGGCCCACGGGCGTCTGGTAGCCGGCCGGCAGCTCGCGCACGAACTCATCGACGCCGGCGAGCACCGCGGCCTCGAGCACCGCGGCCTCGTTGACCTCGGGCAGCCCGTAGCGGAGGTTGTCGAGGATCGAACCGCGGAACAGCACCGGCGAGTGCTCGACCACGGCGATGCGCCGGCGCAGGTCCTCGAGCCGGAGCGCCGGCAGCGGCACGCCGTCGAGCAGGATGCGACCAGCGTCCGGGTCGACGAAGCGCCGCAGCAGGTCGATCAGCGTGGTCTTGCCGGCGCCCGAGGCGCCGCGCAGCACGATGCGCCGGCCGGCCGGAATCTCGAGGTCGAGCGCGTCGAAGAGGCGCCGACCATCGGCGAGCGTCACGGTCACGCCCTCGAAGCGCAGCGCGCCGCGCGCCGTCGCCGGCAGCGCCACGGCCGTCGGCGACTCGGCCACCACCGGCAGCTCGAGCAGTGCCGCCACGCGCTCGAGGCTGACGCGCGCGCGCTGGTAGCCGGTGTAGAGGCCGAGCAGCGAGCCGGCGGAGCCCGCGCCGCGGCCGAGCAGCGCCACGAACGCGACCAGCGTGCCGACGGTGAGCGCGTCGCCGAGCACGTACCAGCCGCCGAGCACGAACACCGCCGCGGTGGCGAGCTGGCCGAGCAGGTTCGCGGCCGCGCCGACGCCATAGCCCACGAGCTGCTGCTCGAGCGCGCGGCCGAGGTAGTCGTCCTGCAGGCGCGCGAGCCGCGCGCCCTCGAGGCCCGCGGCGCCGGCGCCCTGCACTTCGCGGCTTGCGCCGAGCGTCTCGACCAGGAAGCCGCCGACCGCACCCGCCTGCTCCCGCAGCCGGCGCGTGCTGCGCTCGAGCCGCGGCCGCGCGCGATGCCGCACCCAGAGCTGCAGCGGCAGCAGCGCCGCGACCACGAGCGCGAGCCGCCACGAGAGGCTCACCATCACCGCCGCGGTCGCCGCGAGCGCGAGCGCCGCGCTCAGGAAGCCGGCCACCGCGTCGGTGCCGAAGCGCTGCACCTCGGCGACATCGCCGTCGAGGCGCGCCACCAGATCGCCGACCGGCCAGCCCGCGAGGCGCCGCGGCGAGACGCGCAGCAGGTGCGCGTAGACGGCGCCGCGCAGCGAGAAGAGTGCCTCGCCGGCCGCGCGCACGTAGACCATCCGATGCAGCGCGCCGAGCCCGAGGCCGGCCGCCGCGAGCGCGAGCATCGCGGCGCAGGCCGCGAGCAGCGCGCCGAAGTGACGGCCGAGGAGCCCGGTGTCGATGGCGTAGCGCGTGACCAGCGGCGGCGCGGCCGCGAGCGCCGCGATCGCGAGCCCGATCGCGAAGGCGAGCGCAAGCCGGCCGAGCCGCGGCCGCAGGTGCGGCCAGAGCAGCGCGGCGAGCGCGCGGCCGTCAGTGCGCGGCGAGGACACGCAGCGAGGCCAGCGCCTGGTCGGCGCAGCCCGGCAGCTTCAGGATCGCCTTCTTCTCGAGCGTCGCCGCGTCATAGAAGCCGACGTCGCACATGGCGCCGCCCATGTAGATCTCGCGGCCGTCGGTCGCGACGTTCACAGAATAGAAGGTGTGGTCGAGCGGCACGCGACCGGCGAGCTTCCTGCCCGGCACGTCGATCTTGGTCAGCGTCGAGTAGACGCCGTAGGCGCTGCGCCGGTCCGGCGACAGCACCGTCGAGAAGATCAGCGCCGACATCGGCTCGAAGTCGCGGTAGTCGAGCGCGCCGGTCGCGACGTCGAGCGACATCAGCGCCGTGGTCGGCGTCGGCTTGCCGTCCTGCGGCGCCTCGGCGTAGACCGGACTCGTGAACACGCCAGTCGGCTCGGTGACCGGCCAGAAGGCCAGCAGGTCGGGCTGCGAGTGCCCGGGCATCTCCCAGTGCTGGATGCCGCGCGTGCCGAGCAGTCGCCCGGTCTTGACGTCGTACTCGTAGAGCTCGAAGCCGAGCGCGTAGAAGCTCTTGCCGCTCGGCCGCATCAGCAGCATGTGCATGCGCCGCTGCGCCGGGTAGACGCGCACCGGCTGCGCCTTGAGGCCGGCGTCAGTGCGGAACACCGCGAAGCGCGGCTGCTCGACCTCGTACTCGCTGGGCTTGAGCCTGGTGGGCACCTCGTAGGCGATCAGCTCGCGGCCGTCGGGCGTCACCGTCAGCGCGAAGAAGTCCTTGACGCGCTCGGTCGGGGTCGAGAGGTCGGCGCGGAACACCGTGGCGCCGGTCGCGAGGTCGACGCCGACGATGCTCTCCATCCGGTTGATGACCGCGTAGACGCGCTTGCCGTCCGGCGAGGGCACCAGCGAGCCAACCAGGCCGTTCGCGCCGGGGATCCGGTACTCGTGCAGCACCGTGCGCTTCGCCGCGTCGATCACGTACAGCTTGTCGGGCTTCGCGCCCGTCAGGATCAGGTCTCCGGCGAGCGCGGGGGCGCCGAGCGCCAGCAGAAGGAGCGCGGCGGCGAGCCGGCGACGGGGACTCGGCATCTCGGCTCTCCTCACTTCTTCGGGAACACGGCATCGAGCTCGCGCCAGTCGTTCTGTGCCGACGGCTTGCCGGCGTCCCAGTCCGGATAGGTGTTCATCGTGTCCGGCACCTGTGCCGGCCACCAGCACGGGTCGGAGCAGCCGTAGAGGTCGGCCTCCATCGGCTGGCAGAGCGAGGCGACGCCGCCGAACGGGTCGACCTCCCAGCCCGGGTCGAAGGTCGTGGCGCAGCCGGCGACCGTGTCCATCGCGTAGACCTCCGCGGCGCGGCCCTCGGCCGCGGCGTCGAGCAGCAGCTCGGCCTTGCGGTTGGTGGGTTTCAGTTCGCTCATGCAGGGACACTCCTCGGCTCGAGGTGGCGGGCGAAGAATCCGGGGTTCACGCGCTGGATCTCGGCGTAGATGCGGACGCCGAAGTCGACCCAGCGGCGCAGCAGGCCGCAGTAGTGGTAGGTGCGGTGGTGCGGGTCGCCGAAGCGCGCGTACGACTCGTGGTAGCAGCCGCCGGCGCAGAGGTTGCGGATCCGGCAGGTCGCGCAGTGCGTGCCCTCGCGGTCGATCGCGCGCTCGACGAAGGCGCCGAGCCGCGCCGTGTCGATGCCGGTCGCGACGTTGCCGAAGGTCGGCAGCTCGGAGCCCGTGAAGCGGTGGCAGAGGTTGAGGTCGCCGGCGCCGTCGACCGCGAGCAGGCCGACGCCCGCGCCGCACGGCACGGACTTGCGCCGGCCCTCGTGCAGGTCGGTCATCAGCTGGTGCATGTTCGAAAAGCCCGTGTTGCGGCCGGCGAGCGCCGCGTCGCGATAGGCGAGGCCGAGCCGCTCGAAGGCCGCGTGCACCTCGGCGAGCTCGGCCTCGGTCAGCGCGTGGCCCTCGGTCTCGGCCGAGGTCACCGGCGCGTAGCCGACCTCGTGGAAGCCGAGCTCGTCGCGCAGGTGCGCGTGGATCGCCTCGACGCCGGTGTTGCCGCGGCCGAGCGTGACGCGGGCGCCGACCGGGCGCGAGCGGTAGCGGCCGAGCAGCATCTCGACCTTGCGCGCCACCGTCGCGTAGGTGCCCTTGCCACCGACCGTCAGCCGGTGGCGGTCGTGCACCGCCGCCGGGCCGTCCATCGAGACCGACAGCCCGAAGCGGTGCGCGTCGAACCAGTCGACCAGCTCCGGCGTCAGCAGCGTCGCGTTGGTCGTCAGCGAGAAGTCGACGCGCCGGCCGTCGCGGCCGGCGAGCGCCTCGGCGTAGCCGACCACGTCGCGGATCAGCGGCATGTTGGTCAGCGGCTCGCCGCCGAAGAAGACGATGTTGACGCGCTCGCGCGCTGCGCCTTGGCGGAACAGCAGGTCGACGCTGCGCGCCGCGGTCGGGAAGTCCATGCGTCGGCCGTCGGCCGGCTTCGCGAGGTCTTCCTTGTAGCAGTAGGTGCACGACAGGTTGCAGCCGGTATTGACGTTCAGCACCAGCGTCGACAGCGGGTACTCGGCGAGCTTGACGCCGGCCGGGTTGATCGGCCGGAGGCTGCCACTGCGCTGCAGCACCTCGAGGCGCGCGAGCTCGGCGATCACGGCGCGCACGCGCTCCGGCGGGAAGCGGCCGGCGAGCGCTGCGACGACCTCGTCGACGCTCTGCGGCCGTCCCTTCGGGCAGGCGGCCAGCACCGCGAGACCCACCGCGTCGATGCCGAACAGGGCGGTGGTCGGCACGTGCAGCAGGAAGGCGTCCGGTTCCGTGCCGACCACGTGGCCGTTGGCGGCGTTGTACTCGAGCCGGTCGACGACGGCGCTCATGAGGGTTCCGCGCTCCTTCAATAGATGGGCGGCGTGTTCCAGCGCTGCACGGTCACCACCAGGTGCCCGCGCCCCTCGAGGGCGTCGCCGGCGTCGCGGGCACGCGCCACGATGGCCAGGTTGCCGACGTTGTTGCCGGAGAACTCGCGCTTCGGATTGGGCCCGGCGCCTGCCGGCCGATAGCGGCCGTTGGCCTCGAGCCGGCCGGCGAAGTCGACGTCGGCCGTGCGCTTCGCTTCCTCGTCGAAGGGCTCCGCGCGCCACTCCGCCGCCACGGGCCCGAGCGAGACGAGCTCGCCGCCCGGCAGGCGCGTCGCGCCGATCGCCTCGAACTGCGCCGTGACGGGCGCGATCCGGCCGCCACCGACGCGCGCGATGCCGTAGGCCGGCCGCACCTCGAGGGCGTCGATCTGGCGGTAGACGACCAGCCGGCCGCTCGCGGCGCCGGCGCTGACGACGCGGTTGCCGGGCGCGGCATCGGCCGCGACCGTGACGTCGGCCTCGAGCACGTTCGCCTCGCGCCGCGCGACCACGGCACGGGCGCCGTCGCCGAACGAAGGCGCCGCGGCACCGGCGAGGCCGGTGCCGACCACGACGACGTGAGCGCCCGTGCCCACCTTGAGCGCCTGCGGCAGCACCGCGAGCACCTCGGCCGGCGCGTCGGCGCGCAACGCCGTGAAGTCGCCGCCCTCCTCCGAGTGCTCCGGGTCGAACCAGCGGCCGGTGAGGCGCCGGCCGTCCTCGGAGGCGGCGTAGATCTCGCGGGTCGCGTGCCCGCCGAGCGTGCCGCGGCCGCGCCACTCGAAGCCGGTGTAGACGATCGCGTGCGACTCGCCGGCGAGCGCGCCGCCGCCGACCTCGGTCAATGCGTACTGCGCGCGGTACTCGCCGGCCGCGTCGCGGCGGATCTCGGCGGTGCCGTAGAAGTCGCGGCCGCCGGGCACGTGTCCGACCACGACCCAGCGGCCGGCGAGCTCGGGCTTGGCCCTGGCCTGCCAGTCGCGCCAGGCCGGGGTTGCGAGCGGATAGAGCGCGGCGAGCTCGGCCGGCAGCTTGGTCGAGGCGATCTCCCACCACGGCCGATCGCGGCCAGAGGCCTGGTACTCGAGCGAGGGGAACTGGCCCATGTGGAAGTGCATGTGCTTCAGCCACTCGTCGGCATCGCGCCGCTGCAGCGCGACGCGCGCGAGCGAGTGGCAGCGACCGCACATCACGCCGAGCTCGGGACCGAGGTCGAGGTCCTGCACGTTCGGCCGTCGCTCGAGCGCGAAGCGACCGGGTGCGGCCTCCGCGGGTGCGAGCCCCTGCGTGTCCGCGAGGTGGCGGACGAGCGCGTCGTGCACCTCGTCCGGCAGCGCGAGGTGATGCACCTGCCGCATCCGGAACAGCGTCATGACCCAGCCCTCGGGGGTCTTGCGGATGTCGCTGATGCGCTCGAACTGGCCGGGCGCGCGCTCGCGGTGGCAGCCCGAGCACCAGGTCCGCACCAGGGCGGCGCCGGACTCGGTCGCGGCGGCGGCCGGCGCCGCCGGCGCGAGGACGAGCAGGGCGAGCAGCAGCGGGACGCTTCGGATGGGCACGGCTTCAGACTCCTGAGGAAGGGATCGCCCCGCGGTACGCGCCGAGCGCACCCGAGGTCTCGAGCCAGCGCAGCGCGGTCGCGACCGCGGGCAGCGGCCGGTCGAGGCGCGCGGCGGCGTCCGCGAGCGAGCGCGGGCGATGGTCCGCGTCGCGCCACAGGTCCCACAGCGCCGCCAGCGGGACGCCCTCGACCTGCCACGCGCCGCGCGCGTGGCGCGGCGTCACGAGCACCGCGCGCTCGCCGATGCGGCCGTCGACCAGCACCGCGCGTCGCTCGACGCGCGGCCCGCTCGCGGGCTCGGCCTCGATGAGCGCGGCGTAGCTCGCCGCGGCGTCGCGCCAGAACGGCCCGAGCGCCGCATTCTCGGCGTAGAAGCCGGCCGCGGTGGCGACGGTGCGGCGCCAGGTCTCGTGCTGGCGGTCGGCGACGAAGCGTGCGGCGAGCGCGGCGTCGCCGCCCTCGAGCACGGTCAGCAGCGCAGCGCTCGCGACCGTCGCACCGCGCAGCGCCTCGTAGACACCCTGGCCCGATAGCGGGTCGAGCGCGAGCGCCGCGTCGCCCACGCGCCAGAGCCCGGCCACCGGGCTCGGCCGGCCGAGCCGCGCGTGCGCCGGCCGGGCGCTGCGCGGCCCGAGGCGCGGCGCCTCGAGCAACGCGCCGAGACCGTCGATCTCGGCGGCCGCCTCGCGGAACCAGTCGTCGGCGCCGCCGCCGCGACGCGCCGCGACCGTGAGCTGCACGTAGCTGCGGCGCGGACCGGTCGCGATCCAGCACCAGCCGCCGCGCCACGCTGCGAGGCGGGTCGCGGCGGCGCCGCCACCGGCATGCGTGGCGCCGATCGCGAGCAGCAGCGGTCCCCGCGCCTGCGGTCCGCGCCGGCCGCGGGCATCGACCACGAGCCGCGCGGCGATCGCCCGGTCGGCGGCCTCGACCACGAAGCCGTGCGCCGCGCGCGCGATGCGCGTCGCCGGGCCCGCGACGCTGCACAGGCGCGGGCCGACCAGCGCGGCCGCGAGGACCCGTGCGCTCTGTGCCCGCTCGGCGAGCCATTCCTCGCCGCGGACGCTGCGGTCGCCCCAGCGGCCGGTGCGCGGCACGGGGCCCTCGAGCGAGGCGACCAGGTCCGCGAGGCCCTCGGCCTCGAGCAGCGCGCGCGTGCGCCGCGAGTAGCCCTCGAGCCCGGCGGCCGGCGTGCGCCCGGTCACGATCGCGACCTCGGCGCCGGCGGCGGCGAGGCGGCGCGCCAGCGTCGCCCCCGCCGGTCCCGCGCCGAGCACCGCGACGTCGACGCGCAGGGTCACGCGTGCGCCTCCTCGCTGAGCTTCAGCTCGCCGCGCACGTGCTCGCGGATCAGGTACTTCTGCACCTTGCCCGTCACGGTCATCGGGAAGCTGTCGACGAAGCGCACGTAGCGCGGCACCTTGTAGTGCGCGATCTGGTTGCGGCAGAAGTCGCGGATCTCGTCCTCGGTGGCGGTGGCGCCCGGGCGCAGCCGGATGCAGGCGCAGACCGCCTCGCCGTACTTCGGGTCGGGCACGCCGACCACGGCGACGTCCAGCACCGCCGGGTGGCGGTACAGGAACTCCTCGATCTCGCGCGGCGAGATGTTCTCGCCGCCGCGGATGATCATGTCCTTCACGCGGCCGACGATGTTGCAGTAGCCGGCCTCGTCGATCACGGCCAGGTCGCCGGTGTGCATCCAGCCGCCCGCGTCGATTGCCTCGCGGGTGCGCTCGGGCTCCGCCCAGTAGCCGCGCATCACGCTGTAGCCGCGAGTCAGGAGCTCGCCGGACACGCCGCGCGGCGTGACCCGACCCTCGGGGTCGACGATCTTCACCTGCACGTGCGGGTGGATGCGCCCGACGGTGCCGACGCGCCGCTCGAGCGGATCGTCGCAGGAACTCTGGAAGCTGACCGGGCTGGTCTCGGTCATGCCGTAGCAGATCGTGACCTCCGGCATGTGCATCGCCTCGACCACCCGGCGCATCACGGCGATCGGGCAGGGGCTGCCGGCCATGATCCCGGTGCGCAGCGAGGACAGGTCGAACTCGCCGAAGCGCGGGTGCTCGAGCTCGGCGATGAACATGGTCGGCACGCCGTGCAGCGCCGTGCAGCGCTCGCGCTGCACGGCGTCGAGCACCACCAGCGGCTCGAAGGCCTCGGCCGGGAAGACGCTCGCGGCGCCGTGCGTCATCGCGGCGAGCACGCCGAGCACCATGCCGAAGCAGTGGTACAGCGGCACCGGGATGCAGATGCGGTCCTGGTCCGTGAGCCGCATCGCCTGGCCGACGAACAGGCCGTTGTTGACGATGTTGAAGTGCGTCAGCGTCGCGCCCTTCGGCGAGCCGGTGGTGCCGCTCGTGAACTGGATGTTGTACGGCTGGTCGGGATCGAGCGTGCCGGCGAGCGTCTCGAGCGCACCGGCCGCGACGCCATGGCCCGCCGCTTCGAGGTCGGCGAACGACAGGCAGCCGGCGGCGGACTCGGTGCCGATGCGCAGCAGCAGCCGGAGCTCCGGGAAGCGCTCGCTGGCGAGCCGGCCGTGCGGGGCGTGGCCGAGCTCCGGAATCAGCTCGCGCAGCATCGCGTGGTAGTCGCTGCCCTTGAAGGCGCCGGCGAACACCAGCGCGCGGCAACCGACGAGCCTGAGCGCGTAGTCGAGCTCGGCCGTGCGGTAGGCGGGGTTGATGTTGACGAGGATCAGCCCGGCGCGCGCCGCGGCGAACATCGTCAGGAGCCACTCGGCGCAGTTCGGCGCCCAGATGCCGACGCGCTCGCCGGGCTTCAGGCCGCAGGCGACGAAGCCGCGCGCGACGCGCTCGACCGCGGCATCGAACTCGGCGTAGGTGTAGCGCAGCGCCTGGTGCGAGAAGACGAAGGCCAGGCGCTGCGGGCCGCCGGCGACGGCCGCCCGCAGCACCCCGTCGACCGTGCGGTACAGCAGCGGCCGGTCGCTCGTGCCGGAGACGTAGCTCGGCTCGGTCGCACCGGTCGCTGCCATGCTTGCCCCTCGCGCTACTAGAAGTGGTAGCTCGCGTCGATGCCGTACATGCGCGGCAGGCCGCGGTGCTCGTAGTCGTAGCCGAGCGCCTGCAGGTCGACCGCGTTGGTCAGGTAGTACTTGTCCGCGAGGTTGCGGCCCCACAGGCCGACTTCCCAGCGCTCGCCGCCACCGTGCAGCGCGATGCGCGCGTTCAGGATCGCGTACGAGTCCTGCGCGATGCGGTCCTCGTTCAGGAGCTCGAAGTACTGCTTCGAGGCGTAGCTGCCGTCGAAGTGCAGCGTCAGCCGTAGCCCGTCGCCGCGGAACGCGTCCCAGTCGGCCGCCAGGGTCGCCGAGGTGGTCGGCGCGTTCGGCAGCTTGTGGCCGGACACGTCGATGAGCCCGCCGGCGATCGTGCCGTCCTGGATCTTGCCGTCGAGGAAGCCGAGGCCGAGGCGCAGCGTGAAGTCGCGTACCGGGCGGGTCACGATCTCGAGCTCGCCGCCGTCGATCTTCGACTTGTTGAGGTTGATCAGCGGCTGCTGGCCGGTCGGCTGCACGTCGATGTACTGCTGGTTCTTGTACTGGTAGTGGAACACCGCGCCGTTCACCTGCAGGCGGTTCTGCAGCCAGGCGGTCTTGAAGCCGGCCTCGATCGAGTCGAGCGTCTCGGGCCGCACGCTGGTGAAGTCCTGCGGCGTGAACAGGAACTGCGCGTTGAACGCCGCCGAGCGATAGCCGCGGCTGTAGCCGAGGTAGATCAGCGAGTCCTTGGTCGGGGTGATGTCGACGCCGGCGCGGCCGGTGACCGCGGTGTTGCGGATGTCCTGGCGGCGGGTCTGGAACAGCGGCACCGACGGGTCCGGGCCGCCGTTGACGAAGAAGCCGAGGTTCGCGATCGGCACTTCGTCGGGGCCGCGCAGCTGGTCGAGCGCGTTCAGCTGCGAGCCGACGTCGTGGTTGTAGCGCACGCCGGCGCGCAGCTTGACGAGGTCCGTGACCTTGTACGAGGCGTCCGAGTAGACCGCCCAGCTGTTGCGGATCTGGTCGAACTGGTTGTAGTAGCGGCAGGACGGGTTGATCACGATGCCGGATGGGTAGCCCGTGCCGGTGCCGGCGCTGGCCGGTGCGAACGAGGAGTCGATGCAGTCCTGCGCGTTGATCGCGCCGTCGCCGTTGAAGTCCAGGAAGTTGTAGAACTGGTTCTCGGTCGAGTTGAAGATCACCTCGTGCTGGTAGTACGCGCCGACGATGTAGTCGAACGCGCCGCCGGTGTTGGACGTCAGCCGCAGGTCCTGCGCGATCTGCTTGGTCTTGCCGATGTACGGGATCTTGAAGATGTCGAGCGGCGAGCCGTCGGTGCCCTCGGGGTTGAACAGCGCGCCCTGGTCCCACGAGGTGATCGAGGTCAAGAGCAGCGTCGGGTCGAGGCGCGCCTCGACGGTCAGCGCGATGCCCTCGTTGTCCTGGCGGCGGCGCGGCGTGTAGTTCTGCGCCACCTGGTCCTCGGCGAGCGCACCGCTGCCCGGGTTGCCGTCGAGGGTGCGGTAGTAGCCGACGCCGCCGACGCCCGGCACGCCGCCGGCGCCGATGTTGCCGGCGATGATCGCGTAGTTCTGCGGGTCCTGCATGCTCTTGGAGAGCCGCAGCGTGGCCTTGACGCTGTCGCTGACGTTGTAGAGGAACGACAGGCGCACGCCGTACTGGTCGACGCCCTCCATGTCCGGGTGGCCGGGCAGGATGTTGCGGATGAAGCCGTCCTGCTTCGTGTAGGTGAACGCGAAGCGCATCGCCAGCTTGTCCGTCACCAGCGCCGTCTGGAACGCACCCTCGGCCTCGGTGCGGCCGTAGTTGCCGACGCCGACCTTCAGCTCGCCCTCGGTGTCGAAGCCGGGCTTGCGGGTGATGAAGTTGATCGCGCCGCCGGTGGTGTTCTTGCCGTACAGCGTGCCCTGCGGCCCGCGCAGCACCTCGACGCGCTCGAGGTCATACATCTCGACGCCGAACAGCACGAAGTTGCCCTTGTAGACCTCGTCGATGTAGCTCGCGACCGGGCTCGACTGGCTGAGGCTGTAGTCGAACATCGACACGCCGCGCAGCGAGAAGATCGGCGAGCCCTCGCCGACGATGCCGTTCACCTGCAGGTTCGGGATCTGCGTGGTGAGGTCGGACGGGGTGTCCATCTTGAGCTCGCCAAGCTGGCTCGCGGTCAGCGCGGTCACGGACACCGGCACGCTCTGCAGCGTCTCAGTGCGCTTCTGGGCGGTGACGACGACCTCCTCGATCGCACCCGAGTCGGCCGGCGGCGTCTGCGCCTGGGCGGCGGCGGCGAGCAGCGCCGCGATCGACGCGGCGAGCGTGGCCGGGAAGCGGCCCGCGGACCGGCTGTGGAGCTTCTGCGTCATCGTGTGATCCCCCGTTGGTGTAGGCCCGCGCTCTCGCGTCGCGTCGCCCCGGCGCCGTGCATGCAGACCGGCGCCGAGCCCGGACTATACCTCTCCGGCTCGGGCGGCTGACACGGGCGGGACGGGCGCGTGCCGGCGCTGCCGCAACAGTCGCCGACCGCCCGAGTATCCCGGTCGCCCGGGCGCTCGTGTATAAGTCGTTGGCAGCAGGAGAGTCATACTTTCGTATGTGGCGGAGAACCCACGGCGCCGGTCCGCGGGCCACGCCGACCGCGTGAACGAGCCGATGTCGCCCAAGCGCGTCCTGATCGCCGACGACCACCCGCTCTACTGCGAGGCGCTGCGCGCGGTCGTCCCGCAGGCCTGTCCCGACGCCGAGATCCACGAGGCGGGCTCGCAGGCCGAGGTGCTCGCGGCGGTCACCTCGGACGCCACCTTCGACCTCGTGCTGCTCGACCTGCACCTGCCCGGGGCCACCGGCTACAGCTGCCTCGCGGCGCTGCGGCGCGTCGCGCCGCTGACGCCGGTGGTCGTGATCTCGGCGGTCGACGACCCGCGCACGATGCAGGAAGTCATCCTCGGCGGCGCGAACGCCTACGTGCCGAAGTCGGCGCCGCGGCAGGTGCTGATCAACGCGGTGCGCGCGATCCTCGCCGGCGGCACCTACATGCCGGCCGAGGTCGTGACCGCGCTGCGCCAGACGCACTCGCAAGCCCGCGAGGAGTCGGCGCCCGGCAAGGACGAGCTGACGCTGCGCCAGCGGCGGGTGCTGGAGCTGCTGTCACAGGGCCTGTCGAACAAGCAGATCGCGCGCGCGCTCGCGATCAGCGAGATCACCGTCAAGGCCCACGTCTCGTCGATCTTCCGCAAGCTCGGCGTCACGAACCGGGTGCAGGCGGTGATCGAGGCCGGGCGCCTGCTCGGCAAGGCCGGCGGTCACTGAGCCGCGATCCGGTCGATCATCGCGCGCAGCTTGGCGAGGTTCAGCGGCTTGGCGAGCAGCGTGTAGCCGCGCGCCTCGAGCCCGTCGCGCAGCGCCGGGTCCGGATCCGAGGTCATCACCACCGCCGGCGGCACGCGGTCGAACTCGCGCCGCACCTCCTCGATCGCCGCGTCCCCCTTGCTGCCGCCGGCGAGGTGGTAGTCGCTGATCACGAGATCCGGCGAGAGGTCCGCGCCGATGAACTGCACCACCGCGTCGGTCGCATTTGCCGCGACCACCGGGCGGTGCCCCCACTTGGCGAGCGCGGCGGCGAGGCCCTGGCGCATGTCGGCGTCGTCGTCGATGACCGCGATCGCGAGCGGCCGGCGCCGCACGCCGGCCGCCGGCGCGTCGCTGCGCCGCGGGCGCGTCAGCGGCACCGGCGCACGCCCGTAGGGGACGCGCACCGAGAACATCGAGCCGCGGCCCGGCCGCGAGCACACCCGCCGCTCGAGCGACAGCAGCTGGCCGATGCGGTCGACGATCGACAGCCCGAGGCCGATGCCGGTCGCGCGCGAGCGCCCGCCGCCCGGCACCTTGTAGTAGGCGCCGAAGATCGCGTCGAGATGCTCGGCTTCGATGCCGATGCCGGTGTCGTGCACCTGGATCTCGAGGCCGTCGCGCCGGCGCCGGCAGCCGACCAGCACGCGCCCGCGCGGCGTGTAGCGGATCGCGTTGCTGATCAGGTTGCGCAGCACGGTCTCCAGCAGGTGCGGGTCGGAGCGCACCCAGGCGCCCGAGCGCACGAAGTCGAGCTCGAGGCCGGCCGCGCGCGCGACGCCCTCGAATTCCGGCACGAGCCGGCCGAGCACGGTCGCCACCGGGAAGTGCCCGTACTGCGGCTCGATCGAGCCCGAGTCGAGCCGCGCGACGTCGAGCAGCGTGCCGAGCAGGTTGCTGACCGAGGCGAGCGCGACCTGCGCCTTGTGCAGGTAGTCGCGGTCGCGCACCGCGATCTCGCTCGCCTCGATCGACTCGAGGAACAGCAGCGCCGAGGACAGCGGCTGGCGGAGGTCGTGGCTCGCCGCCGCGAGGAAGCGGGTCTTCGACTGGTTCGCAAGGTCGGCGAACGACTTCGCCTGCTTGAGCGCCAGCTCGATCTCGCGGCGCGACTCGAGCTCGCGCTTGAGGCGCTGGTTCAGCAGCTCGTATTCCTGCGTGCGCTGCCGCACGGTCTCTTCGAGCGTCGCCGCCGCCTGGAACCAGGAGAAGGCGCTGCCCTGGTCGTCGACCGCCCGCTCGACCCGCTCCATCAGCGCGCGCACGCTCTTGCGCAGCGCGCGGTTCTCGGCGACGAGGCGCTGCGCGCGTTCGGCCGTCGCGCTCGCGGCCGGTCGCGGACCGCGGCCGGGCCCGGCCCGGGAGGCCCGCCTCGGCGCGGGCCCGAGCTTGGGTTTCTGCAGGGACTTCGGCCGGGGCCCCGCGCCCGGCTTGCGCCCGGGCGCCGGCCGGGCCGGGGGCGAGGCCGGCGTCTTCGCCCGCGTCGGCCGGGCCGGCCGCGCGGCACGCCGCGAGCCGCGGGTGCGACGGCCGCTCATGCGCGGGCGGCGAGGCCGAGGCAGGTGAAGGAGTTGTTCGCGTGCACGGTGTTGTACTGCTCGCCGAGCGTCGCGAAGCCGGTGACGGCGTGCGCGGTCAGCAGCGCGCCGATCTGCGCGGTGAGGCCCTCGCGCTCCATGTAGGCGGCGCGCGCGGCGCAGTCGAGCCCGATCACGAGCTCGGGCGTGCCGATCCGCGCGCGCATGTCGCCGAAGAGCTCCTCGAGCCGCGCGACCATGTTGCCGGGCCGCGCCAGCGTCGCGACCAGACCGCGCTCGATCGCGCAGGCGAATTCCAGCGCGCCGCGATCGGCGATGCGCTGCACGCCGCGCGCGTAGAACTGGCCGCCGATCTTCACCATCAGCGGGTACGGCGCGAAGTCCTCGCCGTGCAGGCCGCGTCGCGGCAGGCCGCACAGCGCCGTGTAGACGCCGAGTGCCGGGCGGCCGTCGATCTCGCGCACCAGCCGCCGCGGCGGGTCGGCGGCGGTGACGACGACCTTGCGCTCGCCGGCGACGTAGTGGTTGTGGCAGTAGGCCGCGACCGGCGTGCTGCTCGCGACCAGGCACAGCAGCGCCGCACCGCGCACGCCGCGCCCGGCGTACAGCAGCGGCGCGCCGACCGGCTGCCGGCCGAGCGGGTTGAAGAACACGTCGCCGGCCGAGCCGCCGACGAGCGGCATGCCCGACAGCTCGAGCCCGAGCGTCGCGGCCAGCCGCTCCTCGCAGCGCGCCTCGGCGTCGACCAGCAGCAGCGCGAAGCGGTGCGGCCGGCCGGGGCCGGCCTCGCGCTCGAGGCGCGCCAGCAGCCCGCGCACGCGCTCGCGCAGGTCGGGCAGCGAGGCCGCGGCGGCGTCCTCGAGCATCGCCTCCGCCACCACGAAGCGCTCGGCCGGCAGGTGGAAGCCCGTCACGCCGCGCGCCTCGACGCCCGCCGCGCCGATCACGCGGCCGGTCGAGGCGCCGATCATCCGCCCGCCGCCGCGCGCGGCGAGCGCCTGGCCGAGCTCGCCGAGGTCGTGGTCGCTCGAGGCGAACAGCACGCTGAGCGCGGCGCCCGCGCCGCCGGCAGCGATCTCGTCGGCGATCGCGGCCGGCGTCGCGGCCGTCGAGCGGAAGCGGATGATCGGCGCGGTCATGGCGCTCAGCCGCCGGCACGCGCCCCGAGTTCCGGGAAGTCCTCCTCCCAGAACTCGCGCGGCTGGCGCGGCGCGCCGGCGCCGCGCGCCTGCTCGGCCTTGCGCAGCTCGACGCGGCGGATCTTGCCGGAGATAGTCTTCGGCAGGTCGGCGAACTCGAGCCGGCGCACGCGCTTGTAGGGTGATACGCGCGTGCGCACGTGCTCGAAGATCGAGCGCGCGGTCGCGGCATCCGGCATCGCGCCGCCCGCGAGCACCACGAAGGCCTTCGGCACCGCGAGGCGGCGCGGATCCGGGCTTGGCACGACCGCAGCCTCGGCCACCGCCGGATGCTCGATCAGCACGCTCTCGAGTTCGAACGGGCTGATGCGGTAGTCGGAGGACTTGAACACGTCGTCCATGCGGCCGACGTAGGTGAGGTAGCCGTCGGCGTCGCGGCTCGCGACGTCGCCCGTGTGGTAGTAGCCGTCGCGCATCGCCTCGCCGGTGCGCCCGGCGTCGTCGAGATAGCCCTGCATGAGCCCTGTCGGGCGCGCACTGAGGTCGACGCAGACCTCGCCCTCCTCGCCGATCGTGCCATCGGGCGCGACCAGCACCACCGGGTAGCCCGGCAGCGGCCGGCCCATCGAGCCGGGCTTCACCGGCTGCCCCGGCGAGTTGCCGACCAGCGCGGTGGTCTCGGTCTGCCCGAAGCCGTCGCGGATCGTGAGCCCCCAGGCGGCGCGCACCTGCTCGATGACCTCGGGATTGAGCGGCTCACCCGCGCCCACCACCTCGCGCAGCGCGACCCGCCACTGCCTGAGGTCCTCCTGGATCAGCATGCGCCACACCGTCGGCGGCGCGCAGAAGGTCGTGACGCCGACGCGCACCAGCTGGTCGAGCAGTGCGCGGGCGCTGAAGCGCTCGTACTGGTAGGCGACCACCGTGGCCTCGGCGTTCCACGGCGCGAACAGGCACGACCAGGCGTGCTTCGCCCAGCCGGGCGAGGACAGGTTCAGGTGCACGTCGCCGGGCCTGAGCCCGAGCCAGTAGAGCGTCGTCAGGTGGCCGACCGGGTAGCTCGCGTGCGTGTGCGCGACGAGCTTCGGCTTCGCGGTGGTGCCCGAGGTGAAATAGAGGAGCAGCAGGTCGTCGGCGCGGGTCGGCGCGGCCGGGCGGTAGGTCTCCGGCGCCTGGTGGCTCGCGTCGAAGGCGATCCAGCCGCGCGGTGCGGCGCCGATCGCGATCCGCACCGGCGCGCCGGCGAGCCCGTCGAAGCGCGCGGCCAGCGCCGCGTCGGTCACGATCGCCTTGACGCGGCCACGCTCGAGCCGGTCGGCGAGGTCGTCGTGCTGCAACAGCGTCGTCGCCGGGATCATCACCGCGCCGAGGCGGATCACGCCGAGCATCGTCTCCCACAGCGGCACGACATTGCCGAGCATGATCAGCACGCGGTCGCCGGCGCCGACGCCGTGCGCGGCGAGGAAGTTCGCCACCTGGTGCGAGCGGCGCGCGAGCTCGTCGTAGCCGAGGCTCTGGTCGAGGCCGGCATCGTCGATCACCCGCAGCGCGGCGCGCGCGTTGCCCGTCGCGATCCGGTCGAAGTAGTCGCGCGCCCAGTTGAACTCGGTGAGCGCCGGCCAGCGGAACTCCGCGCGCGCCCGCGCGTAGTCGGTCCTGCAGGCGATCAGCTGGTCGCGCGCGGCGACGAAGTCGCTGCCGGCATCCATGGGTCTCCCTCGCTGGCCCACTTCCCCGAGGCTGCCGATCATGCCACGCGGCCGGGCGCGCGCCGCCCAGCTTCGGTGTGATTGATCGGCCGGGGTCGGTCTGCTAGCGCTCGGTCGTGCCGAGCGGCTCGGCCGAGCCGACGCGATGCTCGTCGAAGATCACGTAGACGCCGGCGGCGATCACGATCGCGCCGCCGACCAGCACGCGCGGCAGCGGCGCGTGGCCGAACACCAGGAAGTCGAGCGCGAGGCCCCAGACGAGCGCCGTGTACTCGAACGGTGCGACGGTCGACGAGGGCCCCAGGCGGAACGCCGCGGTGAACAGGAACTGGCCGAGCGCGCCGGTGAGCCCGACGAACGCGATTACCGGCCAGTGGCGAGGATCGATCGGCTGCCAGTGGGGCGCGGCCAGCGCGCCGGCGACGATCGACAGCGCGAGCACGTACCAGATCACCATCGCCTGGTTGGAGTCGGTGCGGCCGAGCACGCGGATCAGGATCACCGACACGGCGTAGCAGGCGGCGCTCGCCGCGGCCGCGAGCCCGCCGGGCGAGACGAAGCCGGCGCCGCGCGGCTTCAGCGCGATCAGCACGCCGACGAGCCCGAGCGCGATCGCCGCCCAGCGCGCGGGCGGGGCACGCTCGCCGAGGAAGACGTGCGACAGCCCGGCGACCATCAGCGGCGCGCTCATGTACACGGCGTAGGAGTCGCTGAGCGGCTGCACCGACACCGAGTAGATGAAGGTCACCAGCATGCCGATGCCGAGCGCGACTCGCACCACGTACAGCAGCGCGCTGCCGATGCGCAGCCGGTTCCAGCTGCGCGTCCAGGCGATCCACGCCAGCAGGAACGGCAGCGAGGCGGTCGCACGCAGCGTGGTGACCTCGAGCGCCGGATAGCGGGTCGACAGCGTCTTCAGTCCCGCGTCCATCAGCGAGAACGTGAACACGCCGACCAGCATCAGCCCGATCGCCCTGAGATTGCCCGCGCGCACGTCCCTGCCGCCCCCTCTTCCGCCGGATGCCCGCGCCGGCGGGCTCACGGTTCCGGCGGGCGCGGCCGCCGCGGGCGCGGCGCCGCGGCCGGCCTAGCGGCCGGTGCCGTAGCCGAGCGCCTGCAGGGCGATCGCGACCTCGTCGAGGATCCGCGGATCGTCGATCGTCGCCGGCACATTGTAGTCGCGCGCATCGGCGATCGCGCGCATCGTCGCCCGCAGCACCTTGCCGGAGCGCGTCTTCGGCAGGCGCGCGACCACGGTGACGTGCTTGAGTGCGGCGACCGCGCCGATCTCGCGGCGCACGCGCTCGACGAGTTCGGCGACGATCGTCGCGTGCGGCCGCTCGACGCCCGCCTTCAGCACCACGAGCCCGACCGGCAGCTGGCCCTTGAGCGCGTCGGCGGCGCCGATCACGGCGCACTCGGCGACGTCCGGATGCCCGGCGAGCACCTCCTCCATCGCGCCGGTCGAGAGCCGGTGCCCGGCGACGTTGATGACGTCGTCGATGCGGGACATGATCGACAGGTATCCGTCGGCATCGACGAAGCCCGCGTCCCCCGTCAGGTAGTGGCCCGGGTAGCGCTCCAGGTAGCTGGCGCGGTAGCCGGCGTCGTTGTGCCACAGCGTCGGCAGCGCGCCGGGCGGCAGCGGCAGGCGGATCACGATGTTGCCGATCGTGCCGGCCGCGACCTCGGTGCCGGTGTCGTCGAGTACCCGCACGTCGTAGCCCGGCACCGCGACGCTCGCCGAGCCCGGCTTCACCGGCATCGGCTCGAGCCCACGGCAGTTGGCCGCGACCGGCCAGCCGGTCTCGGTCTGCCACCAGTGGTCGACGACCGGCACGCCGAGGCGCGCGCCGGCCCACAGCACGGTGTCCGGGTCGCAGCGCTCGCCCGCGAGGAACAGGGTCTTGAGGCTCGAGAGGTCGCGCCCCGCGAGCAGCCGGCCGTCGGGGTCCTCTTTCTTGATGGCGCGGAACGCCGTCGGCGCGGTGAACAGCGCGTTCACCCGGTGCGTCTCGACGACCCGCCAGAACGCGCCGGCGTCGGGAGTGCCGACCGGCTTGCCCTCGTAGAGCACCGTCGTGCAGCCGGTCAGAAGCGGCGCGTAGACGATATAGGAGTGTCCGACGACCCAGCCGACGTCGGAGGCCGCCCAGAACACCTCGCCCGGCCCGATGTCGTAGACGGCGCGCATCGAGTAGCGCAGTGCCACCGCGTGCCCGCCGTGGTCGCGCACGACGCCCTTGGGCTTTCCGGTCGTGCCCGAGGTGTAGAGGATGTAGAGCGGGTCGGTCGCCTCGACGCTGGCGCAGGGCGCGGGGCGCGCGGCTGCCACCGCGTCCTGCCAGTCGCGGTCGCGGCCGGCGAGCAGCGTCGCCGTGGCCTGCGGCCTGGCGAGGATCAGGCAGCGCTCGACGCGGTGCGCGGCGAGCGCCAGCGCCTCGTCGAGCAGCGGCTTGTAGGGGATCACGCGCGCGCCCTCGAGGCCGCAGGACGCGGACACCACGAGCTTCGGCCGCGCGTCGTCGATGCGCTTGGCGAGCTCGGCCGGCGCGAAGCCGCCGAACACCACCGAGTGCACCGCGCCGATGCGCGCGCAGGCGAGCATCGCGACCACCGCCTCCGGCACCATCGGCATGTAGAGGATCACGCGGTCGCCGCGGCCGACGCCCTCGGCGGCGAGCGCGCCGGCGAAGCCGGCGACGAGCGCGGTCAGCTCGCGATAGGTGTAGCGGCGGATCGTGCCGCTGACCGGGCTGTCGTAGACGAGCGCCAGCTGCTCGCCGCGGCCGGCGGCGACGTGGCGGTCGAGCGCGTTGTAGCAGGTGTTGAGCCGCCCGCCGGGAAACCAGCGGTAGAGCGGCGCCTGGGTCGCATCGAGCACCTGGTCCCAGCGCCGCTCCCAGTCGAGCGCGCCGGCGGCCTCGGCCCAGAATCCCTGCGGGTCCGCCAGCGAGCGGCGGTATTCGTCCCGGTAGCGCGACGTGGTCATCGGGGCCCCCTGCCGCGGCGCAGCCGCGCGCCGCGAGGCCGAGTCTGCGCCCGCCGCCGGGTGCGCGGCGATACCGCCTTGTGCGTACGACTTTGGTCGGTCAGCGCGTCGCGATGTCGACGTACTGCCGGGCGGTCGGCCCGGTGTACAGCTGCCGCGGGCGGCCGATCTTCATCGCCGGGTCCGAGATCAGCTCCTGCCAGTGCGCGACCCAGCCGGCGGTGCGCGCGATCGCGAACATCACCGTGAACATGTCGCGCGGGATGCCGAGCGCGCTGTAGATGATGCCGGAGTAGAAATCGACGTTCGGGTAGAGCTTGCGCGAGACGAAGTACTCGTCGCTGAGCGCGATCTCCTCGAGCCGCAGCGCGAGCTCGAAGAGCGGGTTGTCCGGGCGGCCGACCTTCTCGAGCACCGCGTGGCAGGCCTCGCGGATGATCTTGGCGCGCGGGTCGAAGTTCTTGTACACGCGGTGGCCGAAGCCCATCAGGCGCGTGTGGTCGTTCTTGTCCTTGACGCGCGCCAGGAACTTCGGGATCGCGTCGGCGGTGCCGATCTCCTCGAGCATCTGCAGCACCGCCTCGTTGGCGCCGCCGTGCGAGGGGCCCCACAGCGCCGCGATCCCCGAGGAGATCGCCGCGTACGGGTTGGTGCCGGTCGAGCCCGCGAGCCGCACCGTCGAGGTGCTGGCGTTCTGCTCGTGGTCGGCGTGCAGGATCAGCAGCAGGTCGAGCGCCTTGGCCGCAACCGGCTCGACCACGTACTGCTCCGACGGCACCGCGAAGAACATGTGCAGCAGGTTCGAGCAGTAGTCGAGCGAGTTCTGCGGGTAGATGAACGGCTGCCCGAGCATGTGCTTGTAGGCGGCCGCCGAGATGGTCGGCATCTTGGCGATGATCCGGTGCGCGAAGATCTCGCGGTGCCGGGGGTTATTGATGTCGAGCGAGTCGTGGTAGAAGCCGGCCATCGACGCAACCACCGCCGACACCTGCGCCATCGGGTGCGCGTCGTAGTGGAAGCCGTTGTAGAAACGCAGCAGCGACTCGTTGATCATCGTGTGCCGCGTGATGCTGAGCGTGAACTCCTTGAGCGCGGCGGCGGTGGGCAGCTCGCCGTAGATCAGCAGGTACGCGACCTCGAGGAACGAGCTCTTGGCCGCCAGCTGCTCGACCGGGTAGCCGCGGTACAGCAGGATCCCCTTGTCGCCGTCGATGTAGGTGATCTTCGACTCGCAGGCGGCGGTCGACATGAACCCCGGGTCGAAGGTGAAGACGCCGTGGTCCTTGGCGAGCGGGGCGATGTTCAGGACGTCGCTGCCGACCGTCGGCGATAGCGCCTCGAGCGTGCTCGTCTTGCCGGTCGAGGCGTCGGTCAGCGTGAACTTTCTGGTCGTCATCGGAGGGCCCCGTGCGTCCGGGCAGCCTGTCACGCTGCAGCGCAAGAATCAAGGCAACGGCGCACGCCGAGCGACCGGATCCGCCGTCCCTTCCGTGGGTTAGCGGCGGCTTAGCGCACGATCTTGAGCAGCTGACCCGCGCTCGGTTCGCCCTTGGGGTACAGCTGATTGAAGAGTCGCAGCTGCTCCACCGGGTAGCGCTTGAGCGGCGTGTTCTCGGCGAGCGAGGCCATCGTCGCGCCCTCGGGAGCCTCGATGATGCGGATGCGATCGGGCTCGGCGCGCTCGAGCTCGTCGCTGCGCAGCCGCCGGAAGGTCTCCGCCGAGGACAGGAACAGACGGTCGCCGTCGGGCACCGAGCTGCCGCTGCGGCTCGCGCCGACGAACAGGAAGTAGAGGTTGCCGTACTTCACGACCACGAGCCGCGCGGGCTTCACCCCGAACGGCGTGTTGGCGCTGTGCGCGACCGCGGTGTACGCGGGCAGGCCGTTGATCTCGAGCTCCTGGCCCTCGCGCAGCGCCCGTCCGCCCATCACGCCCTGGGCGAGGAAGAGCCGCGGCTCGGCGAGCTTCGGCGGGATGCCGGCCGTCTCGACCTGCATCATCGAGTCCTTGGCCTTCGACACCGCGAGGATCCGTGACGGGCCGTTCTCGACGTTCCAGCCACTCGGAAAGGCGACCGTGAAGCCCATGCCGGCGTGGTACATGCGCGAGCCGCGCACGACGCCCTGCTCCGCGCTCGTGCCCCAGGCGACCCCGTCCAGCCGCCGCAGGAACTCGACCTCGTTCTGGTCCTTGCCGGTCGCGCGACCGGCGAGCGCGCGCGAGGAGCGCACCGCCTCGGTCAGGCGCGTGTCGTTGTCGGGGTGCGTCGCGAAGAGCCCGTGATAGATGTGCGGCTCGCGACCCTCCTGCTTCGCCGAGACCACCTCGAAGCGCTCCTGGTCCTTGAGCGTGCGGATCACGCGGATCATCGCCTCGGGGTCGTAGCCAGTGCGCGCCAGGTACTCGGCGCCGAGCCGGTCGGCCTCGAGCTCCATGTCGCGACCGTAGCCACGCACGACGGCTTCGCCGGCGACGTTGGTCAGCTGGGCGAGCGCCGGCTGGCCCGTCAGGATCGCGGTCGCGAGGCCGGCGATGCCGGCGAGCGTGCCCTGCGTGCGCTGCCGCGCCATGTGCTTGGCGGTGATGTGGCCGATCTCGTGGCCGAGCACGGCGGCGAGCTCGGCCTCGCTCGACAGGTACGGCAGGATCCCGCGCGTGATGTAGACGAAGCCGCCCATCGTCGCGAACGCGTTCACCTGGTCGTCGTCGACGACCGTGAACGTGTACGGCAGGTTCGGTCGGTTGCTCTGCTGGGCGAGCTTGCGGCCGACCATGCCGACGTATTCCTGCAGCGCCGCGTCGTTGTAGACGCCCATCGACTGCAGGATCTCCGCGTGCATCTTCTGGCCCTGCTCGACCTCGGCGCGATCGGCCTTCGACAGCGTCGGCGTCGCGGGGGCGGGGGCGGGGGCGGAGGCGGAAGCGGGGGTGGCAGCGGCGGGCGTCTCGGCCGCGGCCGCCGGCAGCGCGCACACGGAGAGGAGCAGCGCGAGCGCGAGCGCGAGCGCGAGCGCAGGTCCCGGGAGGCAGCGGCGGTGGCAGGGGTCGCGCGTCACGTCACGACTCTAGCGGCTCGGCGGCCGAAGGGAATCCCGCCGTGAGCGCCCCAAACGACAACGCCCGGCTGGGCCGGGCGTTGACCGCGGATCCGGCAGGGTCGCTCAGCGCGCGGCGGGCGCCGCGTACTTCTTGCGGAAGCGATCGACGCGGCCGCCCGTGTCGACGATCTTCTGCTTGCCCGTGTAGAACGGGTGGCAGGCCGAGCAGACTTCGACCTGCAGGTCGTGGCCCAGCGTCGAGCCGGTCTCGAACGTGTTCCCGCAGCTGCAGGTCACGGTGATCGCCTTGTACTCGGGATGGATGCCAGCCTTCATGGGACTGCCTGCAATGTCTGGGGTCGGGAAAAAGGGCCGCGCAGTATAGGACCCGGGCTACCGGGTCGCAAGGAGCGCCCGACCCGATATCGGGGCGGCACGCCGATTTCAAAGGGGTCTGGCCAAAAAACCGCGTCCAGGGCAGCGGGTTAGCTCGCCTAGCGCGCCGACGGCCTTAAGTGCAGACCGTAACAATTTCATCCGGAAGGGGCCGGGCCGTTATCCACAATTCCTGTGGATAACTGTGTGGATGAGTCGATCGCGCGCCGGCCGAAATCGGAAAAAAACGCCTTTCATGTCGTTTTGGTTAAAAAGTAAACACCCTCAAAGATCCTTTCATATCAGGTGCTTATAGACGAACTGTTGACGTTGCACGGCAGGAAAGTGCCGTTAGTCCACCAAATGCTCGGCCACCCTCTGCTGGTGTGTACAAGTCGGACCGTGGATCGGGGCGAAATCGACATAACACGCCGTTTGTCAAGCCCCGTGATCACCCGATTTTCGATTCGGGCCGGTGTCCCGCGGTTCCAGAAAGAGTCCCTGGAGGTCGTTCAGGAACCTGAGGCCGAAGGCCGTCGGCCGGTAGCCACCGGGCTGCGGCTCGAGAAGGCGGCGGGCGAGCGCCGTCTCGATCGCCGCGCGCACCCCGGCGAGCGGCGCGCCGGTGCGCGCCTCGAAGTCCTCGCCGCGAAAGCCTTCGCGCAGCCGCAGCACGTTCAGGAAGTACTCGAACGGCCGCTCGCGGGCCGCGACCGGGCGGCGCTCGCCGACCGCGCCGCCCGCCGCGACCCGCGCGAGGTACTCGCGCGGCTGCTTCGGCTTCTCGGTGCGCACGATCTCGCCATGCGCGGCGTCGGTGAGCTTGCCGTGCGCGCCCGCCCCGACGCCGAGGTAGTCGCCGAATCGCCAGTAGTTCAGGTTGTGCCGGCATTCGGCGCCGGGGCGCGCCCACGCAGACACCTCGTACTGCGCGTAGCCGCCGGCCACGAGCCGCGCATGGCCCGCCTCCTGGATCGCGGCGAGCTCGTCCTCGTCGGGAAGCGCCGGCGGGCGGGTCGCGAACACGGTGCCCGGCTCGAGCGTCAGCTGGTAGTAGGACAGGTGCGGCGGTCCAAGCGCGAGCGCCTGGTCGACGTCCGCGGTCGCGGCAGCGCGCGACTGTTCGGGCAGTCCGTGCATCAGGTCGAGATTGAAGTTGCCGAGCCCGGCCGCGGCGAGCTCGAGCACCGCGCGGCCGGTGTCGGCGGCGCCGTGGATCCGGCCGAGCAGCTCGAGCTGGCGCGCGCCGAAGCTCTGCGCCCCGAGCGAGATGCGGTTGACCCCCGCCTCGCGGTAGCCCGCGAAGCGGCCGTGCTCGACGGTGCCCGGATTCGCCTCGAGCGTGATCTCGGCGTCCGCGGCGAACGGCAGGCGCTCGCGGGCACCGCGCAGGAACGCGCCGATCGACTCGGGCTGGAAGAGACTCGGCGTGCCGCCGCCAAAGAACACCGTTTCGACCGGCCGCCCGGCGGCGAGCGGCGCGTCGGCGGCGAGGTCCTCGAGCAGCGCCGCGACGTACTCGGCTTCCGGCAGCGCGCCCTTCGCAGCGTGCGAGTTGAAGTCGCAGTACGGGCACTTGCGCACGCACCACGGCAGGTGCACGTAGAGCCCGAGCGGCGGCGCGATCACGGCGCGGCCTGCCAGGCAGCGAGCAGCGCCGCGAGCGCCTGGCCGCGGTGCGAGACGCGGTTCTTGTCGGCCGGCGCGAGCTCGGCGGCGGTGCGCGAATCGCCTGCCGGCACGAACAGCGGGTCGTAGCCGAAGCCGCCCGAGCCGCGTGGCGCGAGCGCGATCTCGCCCTCCCAGCGACCCTCGGCGACGAGCGGCGCCGGATCGTCGGCATGGCGGACCAGTACGAGCACGGCCCGATAGCGCGCGCGCCGCGGCGCTGCCCGGCCCGCGAGCGCGGCGAGCAGCTTGGCGTTGTTGTCCGCATCGCTCGCCGTGGGTCCGGCGTAGCGCGCCGAGTAGACGCCGGGCGCGCCGCCGAGCGCATCGACCTCGAGCCCGGAGTCGTCGGCGAGCGCCGGCAGGCCCGTGGCACGTGCCGCGTGGCGCGCCTTGAGGAGCGCATTGCCGCCAAAGCTGTCCTCGGTCTCCTCCGCGGAGGCGACGCCGAGCGCGGTCTGCGCCAGCATCTCGGTCGCGAGCGCGGCGGCGAGCGTGCGCAGCTCGGCGAGCTTGCCGGCGTTGCCGGTCGCGACCACCAGCCGCGGCAGCGGCGCCGCCACGGTCAGGCCGGCGTCGCGAGCGCCTGCTGCTGCTTCGCGAGCAGCTCGCCGATGCCGCCGGCGGCGAGGTCGAGCAGGCGGTCGAGCTCGTGGCGGCGGAAGGCGTGGCCCTCGGCCGTGCCCTGCACCTCGACGAAGGCGCCGCCGCCGTTCATCACGACGTTCATGTCGGTCTCCGCCTCGGAGTCCTCGGCGTAGTCGAGGTCGAGCACCGGCGTGCCGCCGACGATGCCGACCGAGATTGCGGCGATCTGGCCGTGCAGCGGGTTCGTGGCGAGGTCGCGGCGCTTCTGCAGCGTCTCGATGGCCTCGGCGAGCGCGACGTAGCCGCCGGTGATCGCCGCGGTGCGGGTGCCGCCGTCGGCCTGCAGCACGTCGCAGTCGAGCGTCACGGTGCGCTCGCCGAGCGCCTTGAGGTCGACCACCGCCCGCAGGCTGCGGCCGATCAGCCGCTGGATCTCCTGGGTGCGGCCCGTCTGCTTGCCGCGGGCCGCCTCGCGGGCGCTGCGCGTGTGGGTCGAGCGCGGCAGCATGCCGTACTCGGCGGTGATCCAGCCCTGGCCGCTGTTGCGCAGGAAGCCCGGCACGCCGTTCTCGAAGGTCGCAGTGCACAGCACCCGCGTGTCGCCGAACTCGACCAGCACCGAGCCCTCGGCGTGGCGGGTGTAGCGGCGCGTGAAGCGCACCGTGCGTAGCTCGTCGGGACGGCGACCGCTGGGACGCATGCAGGAACCTCCGGCGCGGCTCAGGCGAGCCAGCGCAATACCGCGGCCGAGGTGTTGTCGCTGTGCGGCGCCGAGGCCTGCACCGCCTTCGCGCACAGCTCCGCGAGGATGCCGCGCAGGCTCGCGGTCGAGCGCCACGGCGCCGCGATCTCGGCGTCGCGCAGGTTGGCCCACAGCCCGTCGCTGCAGGTCAGCAACAGGTCGCCGCGCCGCAGCGGCTGGCGGGTGCCGATGGTCATCTCGGTCAGCATCGGATCGCCGCCGAGGCAGCACTCGACGAAGTTGCGCATCGGGTGGCCCTGCGCCTCGGCCTCGGTGATCACGCCGTCGCGCAGCAGCTGCTCGACGTGGCTGTGGTCGCGGGTGCGCGCGACCACCTCGCCGTTCCTGATCTGGTAGACGCGGCTGTCGCCGACGTGCGCCCAGTAGGCGGCGCCTTCCTGCACGAGGCACAGCGCGCAGGTCGCGCGCGGCCGCTGGTCGAGCGGCAGCGTCTTGCCGAGCGCCACCACGTCCTCGTGCGCGCGGCCGAGCGCGAGGTGCAGGAAGCCGAGCGGGTCGAAGATCGGGTGCGGCGTCTGCCAGAAGCTGGCGGTCAGCGAGGCGAGCGCGGTCTCGGCCGCCTTGGCGCCGTTCGAGTGGCCGCCCATGCCGTCGACGGCGATCACCAGCGCCGCGTGATCTCCGGCCGCGACACCGACCCGGTCCTGGTTGTCCTCGCGGTGGCCGACGAGGCTCAGTTCCGCGTACTCGATCTGCAAGCGCCTGATCCCGCCCCGGTGCCTCTGGGGGCTGCTAGAGTGTGCGCGCGTCTTATAGCACACGGCACGCGATGATCCGCAGCATGACCGGCTTTGCGCGCCGCGAGCGCGCCGGTGAGTTCGGCTCCCTGATCTGGGAGATCCGCACCGTCAACCACCGCTACCTCGAGCTCAGCCTGCGGCTGCCCGACGAGCTCAGGGCCGCCGACGCGGAGTTCCGGCAGGCGATCACGGCCGCCGTGCGCCGCGGCAAGGTCGATGCGACCCTGCAGCTGCGCAAGTCGGGCGGCGCGCACGCGACGCTCGAGATCAACGAGCCTTACCTCGAGGAGCTGATCGCACGCAGCCACGAGGTGCAGCGGCGCGCCACCGCGCGCGGCGGATCGCTGGCGGCACCGACGGCGCTCGACCTGATGCGCTGGCCGGGGGTGCTGCGCGAGGCCGAGGCCGATGCGAGCCCGCTGCTCGCCGCCGCGCAGGCGACGCTCGCCGAGGGCCTCAAGGAGCTCACCGCCAGTCGCGCCAGCGAAGGCGAGCGGATCGCGGCGATGCTGACGCAGCGCTGCCGCCAGATCGAGGAGCTGGTGCGGGCGGTGCGCGCGCGCCTGCCGGAAGTGCACGCCCGCATCCGCAGCCGGCTCGAGGAGCGGCTCGCGCAGCTCGCGCTGCCGACCGAGGCGAGCCGCGAGCGCCTCGAGCAGGAGATCGTGCTCGCGGTCGCGCGCACCGACGTCGACGAGGAGCTCGACCGGCTGACGAGCCACGTCGCCGAGGTCGGGCAGGCGCTCGCGGGCTCCGAGCCTGCCGGCCGGCGCCTCGACTTCCTGATGCAGGAGTTCAACCGCGAGGCGAACACCCTGTCCTCGAAGTCGCAGGACCCCGAGACGACGCGCGCCGCGGTCGACATGAAGGTGCTGATCGAGCAGATGCGCGAGCAGGTCCAGAACGTCGAGTGAGCGCGGCGCTCAGGCGCGGTACACGACCGGGAACTCCGGCGCATCGAACGGCGCCCCGTCGGCGAGCGCCAGGTGCGGGAACGGCGGCGAGCCACGCGCACCGCGCGCCACGAAGCGCGCGTCGTCGCCGACCCAGCGATGCGAGAACACGCGGCGCGCGCTGGCCGAGACGTTCGCCGGCGCGCCGTGCAGCGTGCGGAAGTGGAACGCGACCGCATCGCCCGGCTCGAGCGCGAAGCGCCGCACCGGCAGCTCGGCGCGCAGCGCCTCGAGGTCGGGCAGCTCCGCGAAGTCACCCTCGGCAAAGAGCGGCGTGCCGTCGAAGCGCCGCGGCCGGTAGCCGCGCTCGCTCCAGCGGTGCGAGCCGGCGATGCACTCGAGCGAGATCGCGACCGGCACCGGGTCGAGCGGCGTCCAGAAGCTGACGCTCTGCGCGCCGTCGACGCAGTAGTAGGGCTGGTCCTGGTGCCAGGGCGTCACGACGCTCGAGCCCGGCTCCTTGACGAGCACGTGGTCGTGGAAGAAGCGCGCACGCTGCGAGCGCATCAGGCCCGCGGCGAGGGCCGCGGCCGGCGAGTGGAGCACGAACTCCCGGAACGGCTCGATGCGCCGCCAGTTGCAGAAGTCCTGGAAGAACGGCGCCGAGCCGTCGGCCGGCCGCACCGAGCGCTCGAGCGGGCTCGGTGCGGCCCGCAGCGCCGCGACCCCGGCCGCGAGCGGCGCGATCCAGTCGCGGAACACGCCGCGCAGCACCACGACGCCCTCGGCGGCAAAGGTCTCGGCGGTCTCGGCGGCGATCGGCATGCGGGCGACCCGTGCGTATCTGGGCGAACGCCCCCGATAGTCCACCACGATTCGGCCGGCGGCGGAGGTACCATCCGCCTCCCCGGCCGGTGCGGGGCCGGGCGCCGCGCGCGCCGGACGGCGGGAGGGCGATCGGGATGAAGCGATGAGCGACGCAGGCGCCGGGGGAGGCACCGGGGGAAGGCGCGGCCGGCTGACGGTCATCGCCGCGCCGTCGGGCACGGGCAAGACCAGCCTCGTGAAGGCGCTGATGGCCCAGGTGCCGACGCTGGCCTTCTCGGTCTCGCACACCACGCGCAAGCCCCGGCCGAACGAGGTCGACGGCCGGGACTACCATTTCGTGAGCCCGGAGCGCTTCCGCCAGATGATCGCGGCGGGCGAATTCCTCGAGCACGCGAGCGTCTTCGACAACTACTACGGCACCTCGCGCGCCGCGGTCGAAGCGGCGCTCGCGCGCGGCCAGGACCTGCTGCTCGAGATCGACTGGCAGGGGGCCCAGCAGGTACGGGCGCACCTGCCGGAGGCGGTCGATGTCTTCATCCTGCCGCCGTCCCGGGCCGCGCTCGAGGCGCGCCTGCGGGGCCGGCAGACCGACAGCGACGAGGTGATCGCGCGGCGGCTGCGGGACTCGGTGACCGAGCTCTCGCGCTGGGCCGAGTTCCGCTACGTGGTGGTCAACGACCGCTTCGAGACGGCGCTCGCCGACCTCGAGCGGATCGTGCGGGGCGCCGGCCAGGGGCTCGAGCGGGACCGCCCGGGGCTCGCGGCGTTCGCGGCGGGCCTCGTGGCCGGATAGCGGAAAACTGGCCTGAAAAGGCCATTTCGGCTATCCTGTCAGACCCTTAACCGCTTTTCCGGAACGACCCCGCATGGCCCGCATCACGATCGAAGACTGCCTGAGCGCCGGCGAGATGAACCAGTTCGACCTGGTGCTGCTCGCGGCGAAGCGCGCCCGTCGCCTGGCGAATGGCGCCGATGCGCTCGTCGACTGGCAGAACGACAAGCCGACCGTGGTGGCGCTGCGGGAGATCGCTGACGGCAAGGTGAACCGGGACCTGCTGCTCGAGGCGGACCCGGAGCCCGCTCCGCAGATGCCGCCGCAGGAAAACCCGCTCGACCTGCCGCCCGACTTCCGGGCGCCGCAGTTCGGCCTCGGCGACTGACGCGGAGCAGACCGACCGGCACACCCCCTCCGCCCCGATGGACTACGCGGCCTCCCTGCTGAGCTTCCTGCCGGGTGGCCGCCGCTCCCCGGGGATCGCGCAGCTCGTCGCGCAGGTCGAGAAGTACCTGCCGGCGGCCCAGGTCGAGCGCATCCAGGAGGCCTACGAACTCGCCGCCGAGGCCCACAAGGGCCAGAAGCGCCTGACCGGCGAGCCGTACATCACCCACCCGGTCGCGGTCGCCGGGATCCTCGCCGACCTGCACCTCGACGGCCAGACGATCTGCGCGGCGCTGCTGCACGACGTCATCGAGGACACCCCGACCGCCAAGGACGAGATCCGCGAGCGCTTCGGTGCCGAGGTCGCCGAGATCGTCGACGGCGTCTCGAAGCTGGACAAGGTCCAGTTCAAGAGCCGCAAGGAGGCGCAGGCCGAGTCCTTCCGCAAGATGATCCTCGCCATGGTGCGCGACATCCGCGTGATCATGGTCAAGCTCGCGGATCGCACCCACAACATGCGCACGCTCGGCGCGATGCCGCCGCCGAAGCGGCGCCGGATCGCGCTCGAGACGCTCGACATCTACGCGCCGATCGCCAACCGGCTCGGCATCCACTCGATCAAGCTCGAGCTCGAGGACCTGGGCTTTCGCTCGCTGTACCCGCAGCGCTACAAGGTCATCGAGCGCGAGCTCAAGCGCGCGCGCGGCAACCAGAAGGAATTCCTGCCGAAGATCGTCGCGGCGATCGAGAAGGCGCTCGCCGACGCCGACCTGCCGGGCAAGGTCGACTCGCGCGAGAAGCACCTCTACAGCATCTACCAGAAGATGCGCCGCAAGGGCGTCTCGCTGAGCGAGGTCATCGACGTCTACGGGGTGCGCGTCGTGGTCGGCTCGGTCGACGCCTGCTACCGCACGCTCGGCATCGTGCACAGCGCCTACAAGCCGATGCCGGGCCGCTTCAAGGACTACATCGCGATCCCGCGCATCAACGGCTACCAGTCGCTGCACACGACGCTGTTCGGACCGAACGGCGTGCCGCTGGAGGTGCAGATCCGCACCGAGGACATGCACCGGCTGGCCGAGAACGGCATCGCCGCGCACTGGCAGTACAAGTCGGGCGAGGACGTCGGCACCAGCCAGCACGAGCGCGCCCGCGAGTGGCTGAAGGGCCTGATGCAGATGCAGGAGGGCGGCAACCCCGAGGAGTTCTTCGAGAGCGTCAAGGTCGACCTGTTTCCGGACAAGGTCTACGTGTTTACGCCGAAGGGCGACATCCTGCGCCTGCCGCGCGGCTCGACCTGCGTCGACTTCGCCTACGCGGTGCACAGCGAGGTCGGCCGGCGCTGCGTCGCCGCCAAGATCGACCGGCGGCTGGTGCCACTGCGGACCGAGCTGCGCAACGGCCAGACGGTCGAGATCATCACCGCCAAGGGCGCGACGCCGAACCCGGCGTGGGCGAACTTCGTGGTCACCGCCAAGGCGCGCGCCTCGATCCGCGGCTACCTCAAGACCATGAAGCGCAGCGAGGCGGTCGACCTCGGCCGGCGGCTCGTGAACCAGGCGCTGGCGGAGTTCAAGCAGACGCTGAAGGGCACCGACGCCGCGACGCTGGCGGCCGCGGTCCGCGACCTCGGCGCCAAGGACGCGGACGACCTGTTCGAGAAGGTCGGCCTCGGCGAGCGGCTCGCGCCGCTGGTCGCGCGCCACCTGCTGCCGGCCGACCGCGCGCGCGCGGCGGGTGCGGGCCCGGCCGCACCGCTCGCGATCGCCGGCACCGAGGGCCTCGTCGTCAGCTACGCGCGCTGCTGCTTCCCGATCCCGTACGACCCGATCATCGCGTTCCTGTCGGCCGGTCGCGGCGTGGTGATCCACCGCGCCACCTGCGGCAACCTCGCCGGCTGGCACAAGCAGCCCGACAAGTGGCTGCCGGTCGCCTGGCAGAAGGACACGCAGCGCACCTTCAGCTCCGAGCTCAAGGTCGAGGTCCAGAACCGACCGGGCGTGCTGGCCGGCGTCGCCTCCGGGATCGCCGCGACCGAGACCAACATCGGCCACCTGGCGGTGGTCGAGCACGACGCCGGCAGCGCGGTGATCACGCTCGAGCTGCAGGTCCGCGACCGGACACAGCTGGCGAAGGTGATCCGCGCGCTGCGCGCGATGCCCGAGGTGCTGTCGGTGGAGCGCACCACCGCCTGAGCGCCGACGACGCCGGCCGGGCGCCGTGCGACAATGCCCGCGACCCGTTGGGAGGCCCGCGACCATGGCACGCACGATCATCTCGACCCCGTCCGCTCCCGCCGCGATCGGCACCTACTCGCAGGCCGTGCGCGTCGGCAACACCGTGTACGTCTCCGGCCAGATCCCGCTCGATCCGGCCACCAAGGAGCTCGTCGGCGGCGACATGGAAGCGCAGGTGCGGCGCGTGTTCGAGAACCTGAAGGCGATCGCGACCGCCGCCGGCGGCTCGCTCGCGAACGCGGTCAAGGTCACGATCTACCTGACCGACCTCGGCCACTTCGCGCTCGTCAACAAGGTGATGGCCGAGTACTGCCGCGAGCCGTACCCGGCGCGCGCCGCGGTCGGCGTCGCGTCGCTGCCGCGCGGCGCCGCGGTCGAGGCGGACTGCATCCTGGAGCTGTGAACGGCGCCCTCCCGCGCCCACGCGCCGCGCCGCCGGGCGCCGACGCCGAGCTGCGCCCGGTCACGGCGCTGAAGGGCGTCGGCGAGTCGCTCGCCCAGAAGCTCGCCAAGCTCGGCATCGAGTCGGTGCAGGACCTGCTGTTCCTGCTGCCGCTGCGCTACGAGGACCGCACCCACGTGGTGCCGATCGGCACGCTGCGCGCCGGCGAGCGCGCCGTCGTCGAGGGCGAGGTGCAGCTCGCCGAGGTCGCCTTCCGCCGCCGTCGCCAGCTGCTGGTGCGGATCGCCGACGGCTCGGGCTTCCTGACGCTGCGGTTCTTCTACTTCAGCGCGCAGCAGCAGGCGCAGCTCACGCGCGGCGTGCGGCTGCGCTGCTACGGCGAGGCGCGGCGCGGCACGCTCGGCCTCGAGATCGTGCACCCGGAGTACCGCCGCGCCGAGGGCGAGGACGCGCAGCGCACCGAGGACTCGCTGACGCCGGTGTATCCGGCGACCGAGGGCGTGCAGCAGGGGCGGCTCAGGATCCTGACCGCGCTCGCGCTCGCCGAGGCCGAGCGCCAGAGCGTGCGCGACTGGCTGCCGGGCGAGCTGCTGCGCGACCTCGGGCTGCCGCCGCTCGCCGAGGCACTCGCCTACGTGCACCGGCCGCCGCCGGGCGCCGACCTCGCGCCGCTCGAGGCCGGCCGCCACCCGGCGCAGCGCCGGCTCGCCTTCGAGGAGCTGCTCGCGCACCAGCTGAGCCTGCGGCTGCTGCGCCGCGAGATCCGCGCCGACGCCGCCTGGCCGCTCGCGCCCGCCGGCACGCTCGCCGCGCGGCTGCGCGCCTCGTTGCCGTTCGCGCTGACCGGCGCGCAGGAGCGCGCGCTCGCCGAGGTCATGGCCGACCTCGCCGCGCCCTCGCCGATGCTGCGCCTGGTGCAGGGCGACGTCGGCTCGGGCAAGACCGTGGTCGCGGCGCTGGCGGCGCTCGCCGCCGTCGAGTGCGGCCGCCAGGCGGTGCTGATGGCGCCGACCGAACTGCTCGCCGAGCAGCACGCGCAGAACTTCGAGCGCTGGCTCAGGCCGCTCGGCCTGCCGGTCGCGCTGCTGACCGGCCGGCTGACCGGCCGCGTGCGGCAGGCGGCGCTCGATGCGATCGCCGCCGGCAACGACGTACCGGTGGTGGTCGGCACGCACGCGCTCTTCCAGGAGGGCGTGCGCTTCGGCCGCCTCGCGCTCGCGATCATCGACGAGCAGCACCGCTTCGGCGTGCACCAGCGCATGGCGCTGCGCGAGAAGGGCCGGGCCGACGGCCGCTTCCCGCACCAGCTGATCATGACCGCGACGCCGATCCCGCGCACGCTCGCGATGACCGCCTACGCCGACCTCGACGTGTCGGTGATCGACGAGCTGCCGCCCGGGCGCACGCCGGTGCGCACCGTGGTGATGGCCGAGACGCGCCGCGACGAGGTGGTGGCGCGGATCGAGGCCGCCTGCGGCGCGGGCCGCCAGGCCTACTGGGTCTGCCCGCTGATCGAGGAGTCGGAGGAGCTCGACTTCCAGGCCGCCGAGGCGACCCACCGCGCGCTCGCCGAGGCGCTGCCGAAGCTGCGCGTCGGGCTCGCGCACGGCCGGCTGACGCCGGCCAAGAAGGAGGCGGTGATGGCCGCCTTCAAGCGCGGCGCGCTCGACCTGCTGGTCGCGACGACCGTGATCGAGGTCGGCGTCGACGTGCCGAACGCGAGCCTGATGGTGATCGAGAACGCCGAGCGCATGGGCCTCGCGCAGCTGCACCAGCTGCGCGGCCGGGTCGGCCGCGGCGCCGCGGAGTCGAGCTGCGTGCTGCTCTACCGGGCGCCGCTGTCGCCGCTCGCCCGCGAGCGGCTCGAGGTGATGCGCACCACCAACGACGGCTTCGAGGTCTCGCGGCGCGACCTCGAGCTGCGCGGCCCGGGCGAGCTGCTGGGAACGCGCCAGACCGGGCTCATGCAGATGAAGGTCGCGGAGCTCGTGCGCGACGCCGACCTGCTGCCGCGGGTCCAGCAGGCGGCCGAAGTGATGCTGGCGCGCCATCCCGATAACATAGGGCCGCTGCTCCGGCGCTGGATCGGGGCCCGCGAGCGCTACGGCAAGGTCTGAGGCCCCTCCCCGCCCCATGAAGCCATCCTCCGTCTCGGCCGCGGCGCCGCTCCTGCCGCTCGACCTGTGGCTGCCCGGCCAGGAGATCCTGCGCGGCGCGCCGGCCGCGCTCGTGCCGTGGCTCACCGACCCCGGGCTGCTGACCGACCGCGTGCGCGAGGCGGCCGGCGCCGCCGTGCAGGTGCGGGTCGTCGAGGAGCGCCTCGGCTTCCTGTCCGCCGAGCAGCGCGCGCTGCTCGCGGCCGCGGCCGACAGCTGCTTCGTGCGGCGCGTCGAGCTGGTCGCGGCCGGCCGGCCGTGGGTGTTCGCCGAGTCGCTGGTGCCGGACCACACGCTCGAGCTGCACCCGTGGCTCGCCGAGCTCGGCGACAGCTCGCTCGGCACCACCCTCGCGGGCCTCGCCGGCATCCGCCGCGGCGCGTTCGAGTACGCGCCGCTACCGGCCGTGCATCCGCTCGCGGCGGCCGCGCTCGCCCGCCGCCCGGGGGCGGGAGTCGTGTGGGCGCGGCGCTCGTGGTTCGAGCTCAGCGGCCGGCGGCTGCTGGTGCAGGAAGTGTTCCTCACCGGGGACGGCGCGTGACGAGCGCGGCGCCGCGGGTGCTCGGCCGCGTGCCGGCCGTGCTCGCGGCCCTCGCGCGGACGCTCGAGGGCTATGCGCGCCTCGTGCGCCTGCACCGGCCGGTCGGCATCTGGCTGCTGCTGTGGCCGACGCTGTGGGGCCTGTGGCTCGCGGCCGCGGGCCGGCCGCACCCGCGGGTGTTCCTGGTGTTCGTGCTCGGCGTCGTGCTGACGCGCTCGGCCGGCTGCGCGATCAACGACTACGCGGACCGGCGCCTCGACCCGCACGTGGCGCGCACCGGCGACCGGCCGCTCGCCACCGGCCAGGTGTCGGCGCCGGAGGCGCTGCTCGTCTACGCGATCCTGTCGCTGCTTGCGCTCGCGCTCGTGCTGACGCTCGATGCGCTGACGATCACCTACGCCTGCGGCGGCGCGCTGCTGATGGCGGTCTACCCGTTCCTGAAGCGCTTCTTCCCGCTGCCGCAGCTGTGGCTCGGCGCCGCGTTCTCCTGGTCGGTGCCGATGGCCTTCGCGGCCGAGACGCACGCGGTGCCGCAGCTCGCCTGGCTGCTGTTCGTCGCCGGCGTCCTCTGGACCGTCGTCTACGACACGATGTACGCGATGGTCGATCGCGCCGACGACCTCAGGCTCGGCGTGCGCTCGACCGCGATCCTGTTCGGCGAGGCCGACCGGCTGGTGCTCGCGGTGCTGCAGCTGCTGGTGCTCGCGGCGCTGTGGCTGGTGGGCCGGCAGGCGCACCTCGGCGGCTGGTACCACGCCGGGCTCGGCGCGGCCGCGGTGCTCGGCGCCTACCAGCAGTGGCTGATCCGCGCGCGCGAGCCCGCCGCCTGCCTGCGCGCGTTCGCGAACAACGCCTGGTTCGGGCTCGCGGTGTTCGCCGGCATCCTGCTCGACTACCAGTTCCGCGGCCTCGGCTGAGGCGCTGCTCAGCCGCGCGGGCCGCGCGCCAGGCTCTCGCGGAAGCGCAGCAGCAGACCCTCGGCGAAGTCCGAGAACACCCGCACGCGCGCCGAGCCGCGCGCGGTCGCGGGATACACCACCGAGATCGGCGGGCCCTCGCCGACGAACTCGTCGAGCACCGTCTCGAGCCGGCCGCGCGCGATCTCGGGCCCGGCCAGGAGGTCGATGGTCTGGGCGAGCCCGGCGCCGGCGAGCGCCGCGGCGAGCTGCGCCTCGGCGAGGTTGAACACCGCCGCGAAGTCGCGCGCGACGACGCGACCGCCGCGCAGGCGCCACTCGACCGCGCGCCCGGTGGCACCGCTCGTGACGCCGAGCAGCCGGTGGCCGGCGAGGTCCTCCGGCCGCTGCGGCCGTCCCGCGCCCGCGAGGTAGCCCGGCGAGGCGACGACGATGCGGCGGGTGGTGGCGATGCGCCGCGCGACGTAGCTCTTCGGGCGCACCGCGCCGACCCGCACCGCGACGTCGACCTCGTCGGCCACCAGGTCGACGACGCGGTCGTTGAAGCGCAGGTCGAGCTTCAGCTCCGGGTAGCGCTTCAAAAATTGCGGCAGCGCCGGCACCAGCAGGCCGCGGCCGAACGAGGTCGGCACGTCGACGCGCAGCGTGCCGCGCGGCCGGGCGGCGGCGCCGCGCACCGCCTCTTCGGCGGCGTCGACCTCGGCCAGGATCCGCACCGCGCGCTCCAGGAACTCCGCGCCCTCGCCGGTCAGCGTCAGGCGCCGCGTGGTGCGGGTCAGCAGCCGGGCGCCGAGGTGCCGCTCGAGCGCGGCCACCGCCTCGCTGACCGCCGCGCGTGAGAGCTCGAGGTCGTCGGCCGCGCGCGCGAACGAGCCGAGCCGCGCCACCCGGCTGAAGACCCGCATCGCGTGCAGGCGGTCCATGGCCCTCCCGATTGTTCGGATAATCCGAACTGTCTTTCAAAGACTATCCGGTTTATCCGACGATGCGCCAGCGTTACCGTGGCTCCCGTCCTCGCTCCCGGGAGTCCGCCATGTTCATCGTCAAGGATCGGCTCATCGGCACGGTGCTGGCGCTGGTGATCGCGGCGTCCGGCGCCCTGTGGCTCGCGCGCGCACCCGCCGCGACCGAGGTCGCGGCGGTGGTCGACTGCCCGGGGAGCGCGCGGCTCGCGGCGCGCTGAGCGCCGCCCCCGCTCAGAAGAAGTCCGGGAAGTCCGCCAGCAGCTTGCGCTCGAGGTCGTCGGCCGAGCGCCGGAACGGGTGCGCCGGCTCGAGCGCCCGCGCGACGTCCCAGCAGGCCCACGCGGCCGGCGCGTTGAAGCCGTCGAGGTAGTTGGCGCCGAGGTCGAACCACGGGCCCGTCAGCCGCGGGTTGCGGTGCAGCGCCGCGAGCAGCCGGTCGCGGGCCTCGGTACGCCGGCCGGCGCGCGTCAGCGCGTTGCCGGCGAACACGTCGAGCAGGTAGCGGTGCTCGGGGTCGGCGGCGCGCAGCGCCAGCAGCTCCGCGAGGGCCGCGTCCGCCTCCTTCGGCGGCAGCGGACGGATCGCGGCGGTGAAGCGGCGGGTGTCGGGATCGCTGCCGAGCGCCTCGTGGTTGGCGCGCACCCAGTCCACGCCGTCGGGACCGGTCTCGAACATCACCTCGAAGTTGAGCAGCATCGCGTTCAGGTACGCATGGCTCGCGGTCGCCGCGTCGCGCGCGGCGAGCAGCTCGCGCGTGTGCGCCTCGGCCGCGCCGGCCGGCAGCGGCGCGATCGCGGCGAGCGTCGTGAACGGCTCGCTGTCCCGCGCGGCGCGCACGAGTCCCGCGGTCGGATCGCCCGGCTCCGCCACCGTGTCGATCGAGCCGAGCGCGAGCGTGCGCGTCTCGAGGCCGGCGTTCTCGAGCCGCACCCGCACGCTGCGCGGCACGCCGGCGACGTCGCCGAGGGCGCGGTAGATCGCCGGGTGGCCGCCGGCGTAGTAGCGCAGGAAGCGCCAGTAGGCGCGCTGCTCGGCGGCAGGCAGCGGTGCCACGGCGTCGCTGACGGCCATCAGCTCGCGCTCGCGCCAGCGGAACACGCGCTCGCCCTTCGCGTGGCTGGCGCGGATGCCCGGATCGTCGTCGCCGAAGGCGAGGCCGAACAGGTGCTGCATCGGCACCGGCAGCATCGGGTTCGCGGCGACCATGCCCCCGGCCGCGAGCGCCTTGCCGAGCCCGAGGCGGTTGTTGAGCTCGACGACCCGGAAGCCCACGTCGCTGAACAGCGAGTCGTCGGTATAGCTGCCGTGCTCGAGGTCGATCACGTACAGGCGGCGGCGCCCGAAGTCGTACACGGTGCGGTGGCCGCGCTGCTCGATCGACAGCGCCTGCTCGGCGAGCACGACCGTGAGCGGGAAGGCCTCGTGGGTCGGCTTTGCCGGCGCCGCCGGCGCGGCCTTGTCCGCCGGCGGCACGGCCTCGGCCCCGGGCGGCGGCTCGGTGTCGCGCGTGACCTGGAAGAGCAGCCGCTCGGCGCCCGGTGCGGCGGCGGGCAGCGCGGCCAGCAGCGTCGCGAGGATCGCGGCGGCGGGACCCGGGGTCGGGCGGGAGCGGGTCGGGCGGAGGCGGCTCGGTCGCATGCGGTCCTCGCGGCGCGGTGTCCGGCGGTGGCGCCCGGACTCTAGCACCGGCGCGCGGGCGCGCTCAGCGCGCCGGCACCGGTCCGGCCAGCGCCTGGAAGAGCGCCGCGGTGTCGGCGAAGGTGGCCGCCTCGGCGGCCGCGCGCGTCGCGCGGGCCTGCGCATCCGCCTGCTCGGCCGCCAGCAGCGCGGGATAGCCCGCGCCGCCGAGCTCGAGCTGGCGGCGGACGATCGCGAGGCTGCTCGCGGCGGCGTCCGCGCCACGCCCCGCGGCCGCCCGTATCGCCGCGTCGGACTCGAGCGCCCGCAGCGCGTCCGCGACGCCCTGGAACGCGGCCAGCACGGTCGCGCGGTAGTTCGCCGCGGCGCCGTCGAGGTTCGCCTCCGCGGCGCGGTAGCGATGCACGAGCGCGCCGCCCTCGAACAGCACCTGCGTCAGGTTCGCGCCGAGGCTCCAGAACCGCGTGTACGGCCGGCCGAGCTCGCCGCTCGCGGTCGCCGAGCTGCCGTAGTCGGCGCCGAGCGAGAACTGCGGCAGCAGGTCGGCGAGGCTGACGCCGACCGCGGCGGTCGCCGCGTGCAGCGACGCCTCCGCGGCGCGCACGTCCGGCCGGCGCGCGACCAGCGCCGAGGGCACGCCAAGGGGCAGCGCCTCGGGCAGCCGCAGCGCCGTGAGCGGCGGCACCGCGGCCGGGGCCTCCGCGGGCAGGCGGCCGAGCAGCACCGCGAGCAGGTGGCGGGTGGCCTCGCGCTGGCGCACGAGCGGCGGCAGCGCCGCCTCGGCGGCGGCGAGCGCGGCGTCCTGCGCGGCGACCTCGAGGCCGCTCGCCGCGCCGAGCGCCTGCTGGCGACCGAGGATCGCGCGCAGCTCGCGCGCGCTCGCGACGCTGCGCTCGGCCTCGGCGACCTGGACGTCGAGGCCGGCGAGCTGCAGCGCGGCGACGGTCACGTTGCCCGCGACCGTCAGGTAGGCGGCCTCGAGCTGCCAGCGCGCGGCCTCGGCGCCCGCCGCCGCGGACTCGACCGCGCGCCGCCGGCCGCCGAAGAGGTCGAGCGCGTAGCTGACCCCGACCTGCGCGGTGTAGAGCCGGTAGAGCTCGGCGCCCGAGCTCAGCGTCGGCGACAGCACCTCGACGGCGTCGCGGCTCCTGCTCGCGCTGGCGCCGAGCGTCAGCGCCGGGAAGTACGCGCCGCGCTCGGCGGCGAGCGACTCGCGCGCCGCACGCAGCGCCGCCTGCGCGGCGGCGACGCTCGGGTTCGCGCGCAGCGCCTCGGCGACCAGCGCGTCGAGCTCGGGCGAGCCGAACGCCGTCCACCAGTCGGCCGCCGGATCGCGCTCCGCCAGGAATCGCTGCAGGTCGCTCGCCGGCGGCGCGCCCGGCACGAAGCGCTCGACCGCGGGCGGCGGCGGCCGGTGGAAGTCCGGGCCGACCGCGCAGCCGCCTGCCAGCAGGCCGGCGAGCAGCGCGAGGCGCCTCACGGCGCGGCTCCCGGCGTCGCCGCCGCGCCCTCGCCGGACTCGGGCAGCGGGCCGCGGGTCGAGTAGCGCAGGATCATGACCGGCAGCACCAGCAGGATCAGCGCCGGCGCGAGCAGCATGCCGCCGACCACCACCAGCGCCAGCGGCCGCTGCACCTGCGAGCCGATGCCGGTCGAGAGCGCCGCCGGCGCGAGGCCGATGCCGGCGACGATGCAGGTCATCATGACCGGTCGCAGCTGCGTGCGGCAGGTGTGCAGCATCGCCGGCACGCGCTCGAGGCCGGCCGCGAGGCTCAGGTTGTAGTACGACAGCACCAGGATCCCGTCCATCGCCGCGATGCCGAACAGCGCCACGAAGCCGATCGCGGCGGAGACGCTGAACGGCGTGCCGGTCAGGAACAGCGCGAAGATGCCGCCGACCAGTGCCATCGGGATCACGCTCGCGGCCAGCAGCACCTCGCGCACGCTGTTGAAGTTCAGGTAGAGCAGCAGGCAGATCAGCACGAACGCGAGCGGCACCGCGAGCGCCAGCCGGCCGAGCGCCTCCTGCAGGTTGCCGAACTCGCCGACCCACTCGAGGCGGTAGCCGCCGGGGAGCGTCACCTCGCTCTCGACGCGGCGCTCGGCCTCGAGCACCGCGCTGCCGAGGTCGCGGCCGCGCACGCTGAACTTGATCGGTACGTAGCGCTGCTGCTGCTCGCGGTAGATGAACGAGGCGCCCGAGACGAGGTGCACGTCGGCGACGTCGCCGAGCGCGACCGGCACCGGCGTCGGCCCGCCGGTCGGGTCGGGCGCCGCGATCGGGATCCGGCCGAGCGCCTCGAGGCTCTGGCGGAACGGCGCCGCGAGCCGCACCACCATCGGGAAGTGCCGGTCGCTGCCCTCCTCGTAGAGGTCGCCCGCCGACTGGCCGCCGATCGCCGCCTGCACGACGGCGTTCACGTCGCCGGGCATCAGCCCGTAGCGCGCCGCGCGGCCGCGGTCGACGTCGATGCGCACGGTCGGCTGGCCGAGCGAGCGCAGCACCGCGAGGTCGGTGACGCCGGGCACGGTCGAGAGCACCGCGGCGATGCGGGTCGCGGTCTGCTCCAGCGTCTCGAGGTCGTTGCCGTAGATCTTCACGGAGTTCTCGCCCTTGACCCCGGAGGCCGCCTCCTCGACGTTGTCCTGGATGTACTGCGAGAAGTTGAACTCGACGCCGGGGAAGGCCTCCTCGAGCCGCGCGGTCATCTCCTCGGTGAGCCGCGCCTTGTCGACGCCGGCCGGCCAGCGCTCGGCGGGCTTCAGCGGCACGAAGAACTCGGCGTTGAAGAAGCCGGTGGCGTCGGTGCCGTCGTCGGGCCGGCCGTGCTGCGAGACGACCGTCTCGACCTCCGGGTAGGCGCGGATCAGCCGCCGCATCCGGTTCACGTAGCCGTTGCCCTCCTCGAGCGAGATCGCGGTCGGGAAGGTCGCGCGGATCCAGAGGTTGCCCTCCTCGAGCTTCGGCAGGAACTCGAGGCCGAGCGTGCGCGCGGCCAGCAGCGCCGCGACCGCGACCAGCCCGGCGAGCCCGACCACCAGCAGCCGGTTGGCGAGCGCGAAGCGGATCAGCGGCTCGTTGAGGCGGCGGATCTGCCGCACCAGCCAGGTCTCGCGCTCCTCGATGCGCGCGCCGAGCAGCAGCGAGGCAAGCGCCGGCGTCACGGTGAAGGTCGCGAGCAGCCCGCCGGCGATCGCGTAGCCGTAGGTCTTGGCCATCGGCCCGAAGATGTGGCCCTCGATGCCCGACAGCGTGAACAGCGGCACGAAGCCGGCGATGATGATCGCGGCGGCGAAGAAGATCGAGCGGCTGACCTCGGCGGCGGCGTTCGAGATCGTGCCGAAGCGGCCGCGGAAGCCGGACGGCGTGCGCATCGTGTGCAGCGCCGAGGGGCCGGCGCGGTGCCGGGTCGCGCTCTCCGCCAGGTGGCGGAAGATGTTCTCCATCATGATCACGGTCGCATCGACCACGAGGCCGAAGTCGATCGCGCCGACCGACAGCAGGTTGGCCGATTCGCCGCGCAGCACCATCAGCGTGATCGCGAAGGCGAGCGCGAACGGGATCGTGGTGGCGACGATCAGCGCGGTGCGCAGGCTGCCGAGGAAGGCCCACTGCAGCAGGAAGATCAGCACCACGCCGGCCAGCATGTTGTGCAGCACGGTGCGGGTGGTGGCGCGGATCAGGTCGCTGCGGTCGTAGATGCGCTCGATGTGCACACCGGGCGGCAGCAGGCCGGCGCCGTTGACGTGCTCGACCTCGTGCTGCACGCGCTCGATGGTCGGGCTCGACTGCGCGCCGCGCCGCATCAGCACGATGCCCTGCACGATGTCGTCGTCGTCGTCGAGGCCGGCGATGCCGAGGCGCGGCTGGTGGCCGACGCGCACCTCGGCGACGTCGCCGACGTAGAGCGGCACGCCGTGATTGACCACGAGCGGCGTGCGGCGCACGTCCTCGACGCTGTGGATGAGGCCGACGCCGCGCACCACCGCGGCCTCCGGACCGATGTTGATGGTCTGGCCGCCGACGTTGATGTTGGCGTTGCCGAGCGCCTGCAGCAGCTGCGGCAGGCCGAGGCCGTAGCCGGCGAGACGGCGCGGGTCGACCGCGATCTCGTAGGTCTTGGTCTCGCCGCCCCAGCCGGTCACGTCGATCACGCCGGGCACCGCCTTGAAGCGCCGCTCGAGCACCCAGTCCTGCAGCGTCTTGAGGTCGGCCACCGGGTAGCCGCGCGGCGCGGCGACGCGGTAGCGGTAGATCTCGCCGATCGGGCTCTGCGGCGAGAGCGCCGGCTGCGCGCCGTTCGGCAGCGGCGGCAGCTGCGACAGGCGGTTGATGACCCACTGCTCGGCCTGCTCGTAGCTGAAGTCGTAGGTGAACTGCACCTTGACGTCCGAGAGCCCGAACAGCGAGATGGTCCGGATCGCCTGCACGTGCGGGATGCCGGCCATCTGCACTTCGATCGGGATCGTGACGTAGCGCTCGATCTCCTCGGCGGACTGGCCGCTCGACTGGGTGACGATGTCGACCAGCGGTGGCACCGGGTCGGGGTAGGCCTCGATGTTGAGCAGTGCGAAGCTGACGGCGCCCGCGCCGAGCACCAGCACGAGCAGCGCGGTGACGAGCACGCGCTGGCGCAGGGCAAAGGCAACGAGCCCGTTCATCGTCAGTCGCGGCGCGCCGCGCGGTCGATGAACAGGCTGCCGCGCGTCACCACGCGCTCGCCGGCGCGCAGCCCGTCGAGCACCTCGACCAGGCCCTCGCCGCGCCGGCCGGCGCGGATCTCGCGCAGACCGATCGCATCGCCCGCATCCACCACCCAGACGTGGGCGCGCTCGCCGTCGTAGACCACCGCGCTCTCGGGGACCGCGACCGCGGCCGCCGCCTCGGCGGTCACGACCGACAGCGTCGCCAGCATCTCCGGGCGCAGCGCGCCGTCGCCGTTGTCGAGCGTCGCGCGCACGGTCACGCGGTGGGTCGCCGGGTCGACCGTCGCGCCGACGTAGTCGAGCCGCGTGGCGTAGCGACGCGCCGGGGCGGCGGCGACCCTGACCTCGACCGGCTGGCCGCGGCGCAGCGCCGCCGACTCGCCCTCGCGGACCGCGCCGACCGCCCAGACCCGGCGCGTGTCGGCGATCGTATAGAGCGCCGTGCCGGTGCCGGCCTGCAGGTACTGGCCGGGCGCAGCGGCACGGTCGACGATGACGCCGGCGATCGGCGCGCGCAGCGCAACGCGCGCATCGCCGGCGGCCGAGGCCGCGAGCGCATCAATGGCGGGCGCATCGAGGCCGAGGATCGCGAGCCGCGCGCGTGCGGCGGACAGCGCCGCGGCCGCGCCCGCGGCGTCGGACTCCGCCTGCTGCACCTCGGCGAGCGAGGCGCCGTGCTCCTCGAGCAGCGCCCGCTTGCGCTCCAGGGTCGCGGTCGCGAGGCGCGCTTGCGCGGCGGCGCTCGCGAGGTCGCTGCGCGCCTGGGCGTACTCGGCGGCCTCGATCCAGGCGAGCGGCGCGCCGGCGGTGACCGCGTCGCCGGCGGCGCGGACCAGCGCGACGATGCGCCCGGTGAACGGCGAGTACACCGGCGTCGCGCGATCGGCGTCGACCGCGATGCGGCCGTCGGCCACCTCGACGGTCGCGAAGCGGTGGGTGGCGACCGCCTCGATCGTCAGGGCCTTGAGCTGCTGCGGCGTCGGCCGGAAGGTGCCGGCAGGCGCCGCGGCCGGCGCGGGGCCGGGCGCGGCGCTGCGCAGCAGGAGCCAGGCCAGGATCGCGACGGCGGCGAGCGCAACGCCGACGAGCAGCAGCGCGCGCAGCTGTGCCTGGCGCGACCACGGCTCCGGGAGCCCGTCGCGGGGCGGGGCGGGTTCGGTCGTCACGGGGCACGCCCGGGGGAGCGGAAGGTCGCGGGATCGAGCACGGCGGGCCCATCGGTGCAGGGACGGGCCGCGATGATCTTAAGATTCCCTGTCGATACGTTGACGACGGCGTGAATCCACGCAACTTTTCCGAGTCCGCCGCCCGGCTCGCCACGGCGGCCGGCGTCCCGCATCATCGCGACCCCGATGCACCCGACCCGCCGAAGCACCCGGCCCGCCGACCGCCCGACCTCCGCCGACCGGCGCCCGGGGCCGCGGTGAGCCTCTACCGCGAAACCCAGGGCGAGGGCCCGGATGTCGCGCTGCTGCATGGCTGGGGCCTGCACGGCGGCGTCTTCGGCGCGCTCGCGCGCAGCCTCGCGGCGCGCCACCGGGTGCACGCCCTCGACCTGCCGGGCCACGGCCGCTCGCCGTGGGCGAAGGGCGCCGCCGACCTCGAGGGGCTCGCGCGGCTCGTCGCCGAATGCCTGCCGGAGCGCTGCAGCCTGGTCGGCTGGTCGCTCGGCGGCCTGGTCGCGGTGCGCCTCGCGACGCTGTATCCCGAGCGCGTGACGCACCTCGCGCTGATCGCGGCCTCGCCCTGCAGCCACGTGCGCCGCGACTGGCCGCATGGCATCGATCCGGCGCTGCTCGCCGGCATGGCCAGCCGGCTGGCGCGCGACTGGCGCGGCACCGTGCAGGACTTCCTGGCGCTCGAGGTGCGCGGCGAGGAGCACGCGCTCGCGACGCTGCGCGAGCTCAAGCAGCAGCTCGCCGAGCACGGCGCGCCGAGCACCGCCGCGCTCGCCGCCGGCCTCGAGATCCTGCGCCACGTCGACCTGCGCGCCGAGCTGGCGCGCGTGCGCGCGCCGACGCTGGCGATCGCGGGCGAGTACGACCGGCTGGCGCCGCCGGCGGCGGTCGAGGCGCTCGCGGCGCTCGTGCCGGGCGCGCGCTACGCGCTCGTGCGCCGCGCCGCGCACGCGCCGTTCCTGTCGCACCGGGCCGAGGTCGAGGCGCTGCTCGCCGCGCTCCTCGGCGACGCGTGAGCGAGGGCGCGGCCTTCGCCGGGCTCGACGGCCGGGCGCTGCGCCGCCGGGCCGAGCGCGCGAGCCGTGCCGCCACCGGCCCGGGCGTGCTCGAGGCGCGCGTCGGCGCCGAGATGCTGGCGCGCCTCGCGCTGCTCGCATTCACGCCGGCGACCGTGCTCGACCTCGGCACCGGGCTCGGGCACGGCGCGCAGGCCCTGAAGCGCCGCTGGCCGCGGGCGACGGTCGCGGCGCTCGACTCGAGCGCGGGCATGCTGGCGCGCGCCCGCTCGCAGAGCGGCTGGCTGCGGGGCTTCCACCGCCTGCGGGGCGAGGCGCTCGCGCTGCCGGTGCGCAGCGGCGCGCTCGACCTCGTCTGGTCCTGCCTGCTGCTGCCGCAGGTGACCGACCTCGACGCGGCGCTCGCCGAGGTGCGACGGGTGCTCGCGCCGCGCGGCTACTTCACCTTCGCGACGCTCGGGCCGGACACGCTGCGGGAGCTGCGCGCGGCGCTCGGCGAGACCGAGGCCGCGCGCCGCGTGCACCGCTTCCCGGACATGCACGACGTCGGCGACGCGCTCGCGCGCGCGGGCTTCGCGGAGCCGGTGATGGACGTCGAGCGGCTGACGTTCACCTACGGCTCGATCGAGGGCCTTTACGCCGACCTGCGTGCCGCCGGCGCGACCGGCGCGCTCGCGGCGCGCCCGCGCGCACTGACCGGCCGGCGGCGCCTCGCCGCGCTCGCCGCCGCCTACGAGGCCTTCCGCGACGTCGATGGCCGGCTGCCGGCGACCGTGGAGGTGGTCTACGGGCAGGCCTGGGGCCCGGGCGTGAACCCGCCGAAGCGCGGCCGGCGCACCGAGACGGTCATTCCGATCGAGAGCCTGCGGCGCCGCTGAGCGCTCGCAAGTCCATGTTGTTGCAGGAATTAATCGCGACGCGTAGACTCGCCGGGCCCCGCCTCGCGGGGCAGCAGGAGCACGCGACGTGCAGGTACCCCGGGCAGGCGAGCAGGTGGCGGCCGGCGGCGCGCGGCGCATCGAGCTGCTGCCGCATTGCTCGCTGACGCCCGCGCAGGCGCGGTCCTTCTTCGGCCTCGTCGCGATCACCTCGCTGACGGTCGCGGCGTTCTTCGTCGCGGCCGGCTACTGGCCGGTGCTGCCGTTTGCGGGGCTCGAGCTCGCGCTGCTGGCCTTCGCGCTCGGCTCGAGCCTGCGGCGCCGGCATCACACGCAGACGGTCGAGATCGACGAGGCGACGGTCGTGGTCACGACCCGCGGTCCGGCCGGTGAGCAGAAGACACAGTTTTCCCGGCACTGGGCGAGGGTTACACTGCACGGCCCTCAAGGTTGGCGGCCCGGGCGACTCCTGATCGAGTCGCATGGCCGCGCCTGCGAGATCGGCGCCTTCCTGACGGAGGAGGAGCGCCGGTCGCTCGGCCGGCGCCTCGCGGCGCTGGTCGGACGCACGAACGAGACACCGGCGATCGGGCGGGCCTGAGGCCCGCCGCGGCTGGCGCGTGTCCGCCGGGGGCAAAGGGTACAACGGGCCAGAAGACAGGCTGTAAGGGGCTTAGATGCTGAACAGAACCATCGCCGGCGTGCTCGGGGGCCTCCTGGCCGCCCTGCCCGCGTCCGCCTACGAGAGCAGCTACAACATGCCGGTCGGCGTCACGCCGATCTCGCGCGAGGTGTTCGGGCTGCACATGCTGATCTTCTGGGTCTGCGTCGCGATCGCGGTCGTGGTGTTCGGCGCCATGATCTACTCGATCTGGAAGTTCCGGAAGTCGAGCGGCGCGGTGGCGGACCAGAACCTGACGCACTCGACGCGCGTCGAGGTGATCTGGACCGTGATCCCGGTCGTGATCCTGGTCAGCATGGCGATCCCCGCCGCCAAGACGCTGGTCAAGATGGAGGACACGCGCAACGCCGAGCTCACCATCAAGGTGACCGGCTACCAGTGGAAGTGGCAGTACGACTACCTCGGCAAGGGCGT
>JAFEDR010000003.1:0-57500 GCA_018241525.1 Pseudomonadota bacterium | reverse complement strand
GAGGGCGTGCGCTCGGTCACGGTCGCGACCCCCTCGTTCGCGGTCGACTGCCTCGAGACGCTCGAGGAAATCGGCATCGCCTCGCGCGAGCGCTTCCTCGCGGCGGGCGGCGAGCGGTTCACGCTCGTGCCCGCGCTCAACGACGCCGCGAGCCACGTGGCAGCGCTCGCCGCGATCGTCGAGCCCGCCGCGCGCTGAGCCGGCGCCCGTCCGGGCCGCCGGGCGGCCGGTGCTAAACTCGGCCCGCACGAGGGAGGCGCATGCTCGAGCTCTCGGTCAAGTCCCTGCTCGCGTACCTCGCGGGCTCGATGATCGGCGCGCTGATCCTCGGCGCGTTCCGCGGCGTCGACATCCGTCGCCTCGGCAGCGGCAACGCCGGCGGCACCAACGCGCTGCGGACCCAGGGCGTGTGGTTCGCGCTCGGCGTGGTCGTCATCGACGTCGCCAAGGGCTGGTTCGCCGCGCGCGTGCTGCCGGGACTGCCGCTGCCCGCGATCCCGCTCGACCCGGCCGTCGGCCGGCGCTGGCTCGCCGCCGCCTGCGCGACCGCGGTGACGCTCGGCCACGTCTACCCGGTGTGGTGGGAGTTCCGCGGCGGCAAGGGCGCGGCGACCATCATCGGCGTGCTGCTCGGCCTCGAGCCTGCGCTGCTCGCGCCGGTGCTCGGCGTCTGGCTCGTGGTCGTGCTGCTGACGGGCTACGTCGGCCTCGGCACGATCCTCGCCGTGCTCGCGCTGCCGCTCGCGGTGCACTGGTGGCAGCCGAACGAGGCGGCGCTGCTGGCCTTCGCGATCGCGATGGCGGCGTTCGTGATCTACACGCACCGCGAGAACATCGCGCGCATGCGCGCCGGCACCGAGAACCGCGCGCGCCGCCTGTGGCTGCTGCGGCCGCGCGACGCGAGCCCCTGATGGGCGCGAACCCGACGCTGATCCGGCTGCTGGCCGACGGCGAGCCGCACGCCGCGGAGTCTCTGGCCCGCGCGCTCGGCACCTCGAGCGCGGGACTCGCCGAGGCGCTCGGCGCGCTCGCCGGCGTCGGCCTCGAGCCGCGCGCCGATGAGCCGGGCGAGGTGCGCCTCGCCGCGCCGCTCGACCTGCTCGACGAGGCCGGCATCCTCGCGGCGCTCGGTGCGCCCGCCCGCGCGCGGCTCGAGCGCCTCGAACGCTTCGACGAGATCGACTCGACCAACGCCCGCCTGCTCACGGACCGCGGGCTCGCCGCCGGCCGCGCGCGGGTCGCGGTCGCGGAGTTCCAGGGCGCCGGCCGCGGCCGGCGCGGCCGCGCGTGGCTGCAGCCGTACGGCGCCGGCCTCGCGCTGTCGGTCGGCTGGCGGTTCGCGGGCACGCCCGCGACGCTCGGCGCGCTCGGCCTCGCCGCCGGGGTCGCGGTGCTGCGCGCGCTCGCGCGCCTCGGCATCGACGGGCTCGAGCTCAAGTGGCCGAACGACGTCCTGTATCGCGGCGGCAAGCTCGGCGGCATCCTCGCGGAGCTGCGCGCGGAGGAGGGCGGGGCCGCCTACGTGGTGGTCGGCGTCGGCCTCAACGTGCGCCTGCCGCCGGCGACGCGACGCGCGATCGTGGCGGGCGGCGGCATCCCGCCGGCCGACCTCGCCGAGCGGCCGCCGGGCCGCAGCCGCCTCGCCGCCGCGCTGATCGACGAGCTGGTCGCGGCGCTCGCGGAGTTCGCGGCGCACGGGCTCGGGCCGTTCCTCGCGGAGTGGCGCCGCGCGGATGCCTACAAGGACCGGCGCATCGAGGTGCGCGAGGCGGAGCGCGTGCGCGAGGGCATCGCGCGCGGCATCGACGCCGACGGCGCGCTGCTCCTCGAGGTCGGCGCGCGCACCGAGCGGCTGTCGGCGGGCGAGATCTCGCTGCGGGCGGTCGCATGACGCTGCTGGTCGACGCGGGTGCCGTCGGGCTGCGCTGGGCGCGGCTCGAGGCCGGCCGCCCCGGCGCGGTCGCGGTCGCCGCTGCGCGCGAGCTCGAGACCGAGGCCTGGCCCGCGCGGCTCGGCGAGCTGCCGGCCGTGCCGCGGGTGCTGGTCGCGAACACCGCCGGCCCCGCGTTCGAGGCGCGGTTCCGGGCGTTCAGCGCGCAGACCTGGGGCGTCGAGCCTGAGTTCGCCGCGGCGGCGGCCGAGCAGCTCGGGCTGCGCAACGCCTACCGCCGGCCGGGGGCGCTCGGCGTCGACCGCTGGCTCGCGATGCTCGCCGCGTGGCACCGCGAGCGCGCGCCGCTCGTGGTCGCGACCGCGGGCACCGCGTTCACGGTCGACCTCGTCGACGGCGGCGGCCGCCACCGCGGCGGGGTGCTGGTGCCCGGCGAGCGGCTGATGCGCGAGGCGCTGCACGCGCAGACGAGCGGCGTCGCCGCCGCCTCGCTGCTCGATGCCGCCGCGGTCGAGGGGGCGTTCGGCGTCAACACCGCGGGCGCGGTGCAGCAGGGCGCGCGTCTCGCGCTCGCGGCGCTGATCGACCGGGTCGCGGAGCGCCTCGCCGAGGCCGAGGGGCGTGCGCCGCGCGTGCTGCTCGCGGGCGGGGCGGCGGAGGACGTCGCGCCGCTCGTGCGCAGCGCCGCACGGCTCGCGCCGGAGCTCGTGCTCGAGGGGCTCGCGCTCGTGGCCGCGGAGGGACGCGCATGAGGCGCTGGCTGCTCGGGCTTCTGATCGCGAACCTCGCGTACTTCGGCTACACGCGCCTCGCGAGCGAGCCGACCACGGCCCCGGCGCCGGCCGACGGCAACCCGGCGATCCCGCGGCTCGCGCTCGTCTCCGAGCTCGCCGCACCGGCGGGGCCCGCCTGCCTCAGCGTCGGCGCCTTCGCCGACCGCGCCACCGCGGAGCAGGCCGGGAACCTGCTGCGCGCCGCGCACCACTACGCGCGCGAGCGCAGCGCCGAGGTCGCCGGGGCGACGACCTACTGGGTCATGCAGACCACCAAGACGCTGCAGCAGGCCGCCCGGGTCGCGATGCGGCTGCGTGCCGCGGGCGTCACCGACCTCGAGGTCAACCCGCCGGGCGCGAACCAGACGGACGCGACGCTCTCGCTCGGCGTCTTCGCCGACCGCGAGCATGCCGTGGCCCGCCAGAGCGAGCTGCGCAAGCTCGCCGTCAGCGCCACGATCGTCGAGCAGCAGCACCAGCTGACGCAGTGGTGGGTCGACGTCGCGATGCGTCCCGGCGACCCGTCGCTCGACCTGCCGGCGCTGCAGAAGGCGCTGCCGGCGGCGGCCGAGGCCAAGGCGACGCCGTGCCCGGGCACCGCGCCCGCACCGGCGGGGCCGGCCCCGCCCGCCGCGACGCCGCCGACCCCGACGCCCGCGCTGCCGCGGGATACACTGCCCACGAAGCCGGCGTAGCTCAGTTGGTAGAGCAGCTGATTTGTAATCAGAAGGTCGGGGGTTCGACTCCCTCCGCCGGCACCACCGCGGGCCGAGGCGGACGCGCACGCCTGCCCGTCGCCATGGGCGCATCCGTGCTGCTCGCGCTCGCCGCCACGCTCGCCTCGATGTTCGCCGGCGTCGCGCCCGCAGCGGCGGCGCCGCTGCCGGTGCGCGTCGTCGTGGTGACGACCTTCGAGATCGGCGAGGACACCGGCGACACCCCGGGCGAGTTCCAGTTCTGGGTCGAGCGGCTGCCGCTGCCGCAGACGCTGCCGTTCGCGCTCGGGCCGCGCGCGCTGCGCTACGACCCGCGGCGCGGGATCCTCGGCGTGGTGACGGGCGGCGGCGCGATCAACGCCGCCGCGGCAATCACCGCGCTCGGCCTCGATCCGCGCTTCGACTTCCGGCGCAGCTACTGGGTGCTCGCCGGCATCGCCGGCATCAACCCGAACGAGGGCTCGATCGGCTCGGCCGCCTGGGCCGAGTGGGTGATCGACCGCGACCTGTCGCACGAGATCGACGCGCGCGAGATCCCCGCCGACTGGCCGACCGGCGTCGTGCCGATCGGGCGGACGCGGCCGTTCGAGACGCCGCTGCCGCCGCCGGGGCTCTTCTCGCCGAACGCCTATCACCTCAACCCGGCGCTGGTGGACTGGGCCTTTCGCCTGACCGAGCAGGTGGCGCTAGCCGATGACCCGGCGCTCGCCGCGCTGCGCGCCCACTACCGGCAGCCGGCGGCGCAGCGCCCGCCGCGCGTGCAGAAGGGCGACGTCATCGGCGCCAGCGACTGGTGGCTCGGCGAACGCATGACGACGCTGGCCGAGGAGTGGACCCGCTACTGGACCGGGGGTCGCGGCCATGCCACGACCACCGCGATGGAGGATTGCGGCGTGGTGCGGGCGCTCGAGCTGCTCGCGCGCGCCGGCCGGGCGGATTTTGCGCGGGTGCTCGTGCTGCGCAGCGCCGCAAACTACTCGGCGCCGCCGCCCGGCGAGACCGCGGCGGCGCTGCTCGCCGCCGAGGCCTCCGAGGACGGCACGCACCTCGCGGGATTCAGGGCTTCGCTCGAGGCGGCCTACCGCACGGCGGCGCCGGTCGTGAACGCGCTCGCCGACGGCTGGGCGCAGACCCGCCGGGCCCCGCCCGGCACGCCGCGATGATCCGCCGCGACCGCAGCCTGCCCTTCGCGGCCGCGATCGCCGCGCTGCTGCCCGGGGTGACGGCGGCCGACGAGGCGTCGACCGCGGCGCGGCTCGCGGCGATCCACCAGGATCCGCCGGCGCTCCGGCAGTTCATGCGCGAGTTCCCGAAGGGCGGCGACCTGCACAACCACCTGCACGGCAGCGTCTACGCCGAGAGCGTGATCGGCTGGGCGGCCGCCGATGGCCGGTGCGTGGTGCTCGCGACCGCCCAGCTCGGCCCGCCGCCCTGCGATCCGGCGGCCGGGCGGCCGACGGTCGCCGCAGCGATATCCGAGGCGGGCACCTACGAGCGGCTGGTCGATGCCTACTCGGTGCGCAACTACGAGCGCCGGCCGGTGTCGGGACACGACCAGTTCTTCGCGACCTTTGGGCTCTTCTTCCCCGGCACCGTCGGCCACGAGGGCGAGCTGATTGCCGAGGCCGCCGCGCGCCGCGGTGCCGAGAACACCGTCTACCTCGAGCTGATGCAGTCGTTCGGCATGTCCGAGGCGGCCTCGCTCGCGCTCGCGACCCCGGGGCGCTTCGCGCCCGGCCGCGAGGCGGCGGCGCTGGCGGGCGACCCGGCGCTCGCGGCGATCGCGCGCGAGGCCCGCGAGGCGCTGTCGCGCTACGAGCACACGTGGCGCGAGCGCGCCGGCTGCGGCACGCCGCGCGCGGATGCCGGCTGCGGCGTGACGGTGCGCTACCTCGCGCAGGTGATCCGCACGCTGCCGCCCGAGGCGGTGCACGCGCAGATCGTGCTCGGCTTTCTGCTCGCGGACGCCGACCCGCGCTACGTCGGCCTCAACCTGGTCGCACCCGAGGACGATCGCCACGCGCTCGCCGACTACGCGAACCAGATGCAGGAGATCGCGCGGCTCCGCCAGCGCTTCCCGAAGGTGCCGGTGACGCTGCACGCGGGCGAGCTGACGCTCGGCCTCGTGCCGCCCGAGGCGCTGCGCGACCACATCCGCCAGGCGGTCGAGGTCGCGGGCGCCCGGCGCATCGGCCACGGCATCGACGTCGCGCTCGAGGATCGCGCGGACGAGCTGCTCGCGACGATGGCAAAGCGCGACGTGCTGGTCGAGATCAACCTGACGAGCAACGCCGTGATCGGCGGCCTCGCCGGGGCGGAGCACCCGTTCCTGCTGTACCGGCGCGCCGGCGTGCCGACCGCGCTCGCCGCCGACGACGAGGGCGTGCTGCGCATCGATCTCACGAACGAGTACGTCCGTGCGGCGCTGACGTATCCGCTCGACTACGCGGACTTCAAGGCGCTGTCGCGCAACGCGCTCGCCTACGCCTTCGTGCCCGGCGAGCGGCTGCTCACCGACACCCGCACGGGCCAGCGGATCGCCGCGTGCGTGGGCAGCTCGCTGGTGCCCGAGCAGGCGACCGCTGCCTGCCGCGCGTGGCTCGCGAAGAGCGAGAAGGGGCGCCTGCAGGCGGAGCTCGAGCGGCGCTTGGAGGCGTTCGAGGCCGCCCACTGATCGCCCGGACCCGGTGCTCGCCGAGGTAAGTCACTGACGGAAATTGCTTTTCTGTTCGCGCTGCGTACCGCAAGAACGTCGCACGCAGGCGAGCCCGCCGTCGTGAAGCTTTTGTGACACCATTTGCTTAAGACGAGGCCGCCAGTCCTACCACGGAGCCGCAGGAAGACGGCTCGGGCGAGCCGGCGGCGACAAGGGAGGTCCCGTGATACGACGACTGCTGGTCCCCGCCCTCGGCACGCTCCTCGCAACGCTCGCGGCCTGCGGTGGCGGGGGTGGAGGCGGACCCCCGCCGCCGATGCCGACCGTCACGCTGACCGCTTCCGCCACCGACGTGAAGGTCGGCGACGCCATCACGCTCACCTGGGGTTCCACCAACGCCACCGGCTGCACGGCCTCCGGTGGCTGGACCGGCAGCCTCGCCTCCGCCGGCTCGCAGCAAGTGACGGTCGCCGCCGCCGGTGCCGCGAACTTCATGCTCTCGTGCTCGGGCGGCGGCGGCACGGGGTCGGCGAGCACGATGGTCACGGCCTGGCTCGCGCCGGTGCCGACGCTCACCGCCGACGCGACCTCGATTCTCCCGAACAACACGGTGCAGCTCACCTGGTCGTCGCAGAACGCGACGGCCTGCACGGGTGCCGATGCGCTGACCGGCGCCAGCGGGCTCACGGGAACGCAGATGTCGGCGGTGCTCACGGCCTCGACCGTCTTCACGATCGACTGCACGAACCCCGCCTACACGGTCGCGGTCGGCTCGTCGGTGCCGGTCACCGTCTCGACGACGTTCACGCTGCAGGTGCTGGTGCAGTACCAGGTTCCGGGCGCACCGATCGTCGACACGACGACGCGGTACTACGTGCCCGACTGGGCACACCCCGTGACGAAGCCCGTGCCCTTCGTCTGGGTCGAGGCACAGGATCCGGGCGGCAACGTGATCGGAAGCGCCTATGCCGATGCCACCGGCACCGCCTACATCTCGGGACTCGATCCCGCGGTCGCCTACACGCCGGTCGTGCGCTCCAAGGCGCTCGACAGCATGACCCAGCTCGACATCATGGTGCTGAACAACACGGCGCCGCTGTCGACCTCGGCACAGACGTTCCGCACGCGGTATGCGCCTTTTGCCGTCGCGGGGCAGCCCTACACCGCGAGCGGCCGGCTCGCGGTGCAGAACGCCGGCATGCTGACCGCGACGATCGGCTGGGATGCGACATCGAAGACGCTCGTCAACGCCAACCGCTTCGCGGCGCCGCTCGCGCTGCTCGCGAACGCGATCGACGAGGAGCAGATCGCGACGGCCGCCATCGGTGGCAGCCCGCAGTGGGAGCCGCTGACGATCCTCTGGAGCCCGACCAACACCGGCAGCAGCGGCTCGACCGACAACTACGACACCGGCATCGTCTCGGGCTCGGGCGGGTTCTACAACTCCAACCACAAGGGCATCGACCCGACCGGTGCCGCGACCCTCGCACTCCTCACCACCCCTGAAAACTACGTGTTCCTCTCGGGCGATCCGAACTGGGAGGCGATGGACCTCTATCCGTTCGTGCTGGCGCACGAGATGGGTCATTTCGTGCAGTCGCAGTTCTCGACGCTGTGGTCGCCGGGCGGCAACCACTCGTACGACGATTACCAGGACCCGACGCTCGCCTGGATCGAGGGCAGCGCGAGCGGCATCGCCTCGCTCGTGCTCAACACCGCCGAGCAGAACCGCATCGGCGTCGTGAACAACCAGATCGTCGTGGGCGTCTACGACATCGCCGCGCGCACCATCTCCGGCAACGCCCAGACCTGGCCCGTCGGCTGGTTCCAGGAAACGACCGTCACGAAGCTGATGTGGGAGTCCTACAACCCGACCGGCACGGTCAAGCTCCCGGCCTCGGCGGTGCTCGCGCCGATGCTGAGCACGGCCTGGAGCAACGGCCCGTGGCTCAACACCGCCTGGGCCTTCACCGTGCAGCTCGCGAAGCTGAACGCCGCGCAGGCGGCCGCCATCGACACGCTCGGCGATTCGCTGAACGTCAAGACCACCGGCGACGACGAATGGGGCAGCACCGAGACCAACACGGGCAACCAGACCGCGGCCGACTCGCTGCCGCCGTACACGACCGTGACGATCGGCGCGGCGCCGGTCACCGTCTGCTCGCACGGCGCACCGCTCGACTACAACAAGGAGTCGAACTCCCGCTACATCCGCGTGATGGGTGACAACGCCAATCACACGGTCACCGTCACCGGCCCCACGGGCACCGTGCCAACGCTGGTCGGGTCCTACTACACCGCCGGCTCCAACACGTTCTCCAAGGCCTTCGGCTTCCCGACCGGCTACTCGGCGTTCTCGCTGGGTGACTGCGCCGTGACCTACGGCCAGTACCAGACGGACATCAGTGTCTGCAACGAACCGGCGACTCCGCCGGTCGAGCAGTGCTGGTCGGTGAGCATCCAATGAGCGGCCGTCCGTTGCTGACCCCGACCGAGGGCTCCGTCATGCCGAACCGTTACCTCCCGCTGAAGCTGGCGCCGGTGCTCGCCGCGGCCGTGCTGGTCGCCGTGGGTCCCGCGCAGGCCTCGACGCCGACGCGTGATCGCGTGCACGCGGCCTTCCAGGTCGTCAGTCGCGGCCAGCACAACGTCATCGACGTCGTGATCCGCCCGACCGATGCCTTCGAGAACGTGCACCTGGAAGCCGGCAGCGGGGTCGCCGGGCTGACCGGGGTCTGCAGCTTCCCGAGCGTCGTCGCCGGCGCGAGCTATCACTGCCGCATCGAGGTCGACCACGTGGCGGGGACCCCCGCGCTGACGCTGAAGGTGGTCGGCGAGCGGGCGATGGCGGCGGGCGGCGCGGCCCGCGTCGCCGACATCAGCCGCTTCAGCCTGCCGAACCCGGACTACCGCGCGCCGCTTGCCTCGGCGAAGGCGAAGCCGGTGCGTGGGCTCGTCTCGACGCCGGCGCCGGGGACACCCAAGAACTGAGGTGCGGGCTCAGCGCCGGCTGCGCAGCGCCGCGAGCTCGCCGACGAGCCCGCGGCGGAAGAGCAGCACGCAGGCGACGAACACGGCGCCGATGATCACCGTGACCCAGCCGCCGACGACGTCCGACAGGTACTCCTCGAGCGTCACGACGAGGCCCGCGCCGACCACGGGGCCGAGGAAGGTGCCGGTGCCGCCGAGCAGCGTCATCAGGATCACCTCGCCGGAATTCGCCTGCAGCACGTCGGACAGCGTCACGAAGCCGAGCACCAACGCCTTCAGCGAGCCCGCGAGCCCGGCGAGCGTCGCCGACAGCACGAACGCGACCAGCTTGTAGCGCTCGATCTCGTAGCCGAGCGACACCGCCCGCGACTCGTTCTCGCGGATCGCCTTCAGCACCTGGCCGAACGGCGAGTGCACGATCCGCCGGATCAGCGCATAGACGCCGAGGAAGGCGGCGAGCACCACGTAGTACATCGCGACGTCGGATTTCAGCGGCAGCAGGCCGGCCAGTGAGCCGCGCGGCAGGCCCTGCAGGCCGTTCTCGCCGCCGGTGAACGGCGCCTGCAGGCAGACGAAGTAGACGAGCTGGGCGAGTGCCATCGTGATCATCGCGAAGTAGATGCCGCGGCGCCGGATCGCGAGCGCGCCGATCGCGGCGCCGAGCGCGGCCGCCGCCGCGACCCCGGCGAGGATCGCCGGCAGCGTGCCCCAGCCGCGCGCCGTGACCAGCCAGCCGGTCGCGTAGGCGGCGGCGCCGAAGAACGCCGCGTGGCCGAACGACAGCATGCCGGTGAAGCCGAGCAGCAGGTTGAAGGCGCAGGCGAACATCGCGAAGCACAGGAGCTTCATCAGGAAGACCGGGTAGACGCCGATGAGCGGCGCCGCGAACGCGGCGGCGAGCGCGATGCCAAGCGCGACGGTCGCGGGCCGCATCGCTACTCCCGCCCGAAGAGCCCAGCGGGCCGCAGCACGAGCACGAGGGCCATGATCACGAACACGACGATGTTGCTCGCCTCCGGGTAGACGACCTTGGTGAGGCCCTCGGCGAGGCCGAGCAGCAGGCCGCTGACGATCGCGCCCAGGATCGAGCCCATGCCGCCGATCACGACCACCGCGAACACCACGATCACGATGGAGCTGCCCATGGTGCCGTTGACGAGGATCACCGGCGCCGCGAGCACCCCGGCGAGCGCGGCGAGCGCGACCCCGCCGCCGTAGGTGAGCGCCACCAGCAGCGGCACGTTGACGCCGAAGGCCTGCAGCAGCGGCGCGTTCTCGGTCGCGGCGCGCAGCGTCGCGCCGAGGCGGGTGCGCTCTATCACGAACCAGGTGCCGAAGCAGACGGCCAGCGAGGCCACGATCACCCAGGCGCGGTAGCGCGGCAGGATCATGAAGCCCAGGTTGAGCGCGCCGCGCAGCGCCTCCGGCACCGGGTACGACTCGCCCGAGGAGCCGAACAGCTGCTGCAGCGTGCCCTCGATGGCGAGCGCGATGCCGAAGGTCAGCAGCAGTCCGTAGAGCGGGTCGAGCCCGGCGAGGCGCCGCAGCAACAGCCGCTCCACCAGGATGCCGAGGAGCCCCACCACGAGCGGCGCGAGCACGAGCGCCGCCCAGTAGTTGACGCCGAGCAGCTTGAGGCCCAGGAGCGCCGTGACCGCGCCGAGCGCGTAGAACGCGCCGTGCGCGAAGTTCACGACCCGCATCAGGCCGAAGATCACGGCGAGGCCGAGGCTCAGGATCGCGTAGAACGAGCCGTTGACGAGCCCGAGCACCAGCTGCCCGAGCACGACCACCACCGGGAAGCCGAAGATCTCCGTCACGCCTCGCGGGCCCCCGCCGTGCCTGCGCGACCGGTCACTTGGGCGCGAGCGGGCAGAGCCCGGTCACGGGGCCGAAGGCTTCCTCGCCCGGGATCACCTTGACGAGCTTGTAGTAGTCCCAGGGGTACTTCGACTCCTTCGGCGCCTTGACCTGCATCACGTACATGTCGTGGATCATCACGCCGTCGCGGCGGATGTAGCCGCCGCTCGCGAACATGTCGTTGATCTTGAGGCGCTTGAGCTCGGCCATCACCTTGTCCGGGTCGGTGGTGCCGGCGGCCTTGACCGCGGCCAGGTACTGCATCGTCGCCGAGTAGGCGGCTGCCTGGACCATGTTCGGCGGCCGCTTCGCGATCTCGACGTAGCGCTTCGCGAAGGCCCGCGACGCCTCGTTCATGTCCCAGTACCAGCCTTCGGTGAGGTACAGGCCCTGCGCCGCCTCGAGTCCGATCGCGTGGATGTTGTTGATGAACACCAGCAGTCCCGCCGGCTTCATCGTCTTCGTCACGCCGAACTCGTTGGCCGCCTTCAGCGAGTTCACGAAGTCCTCGCCGGCGTTCGCGAGGCCGATCACCTGTGCGCCCGAGCCCTGCGCCTGCAGCAGGAACGACGAGAAGTCCGAGGCCGAGAGCGGCACGCGCACGGCGCCGAGCACCTTGCCACCGCTCGCCTCGACCACCTTGGCGGCCGCGGTCTGCAGCTGCGTGCCGAAGGCGTAGTCGGCGGTCAGGAAGTACCAGCTCTTGCCCCCGCCCTTGACGATGGTCGTCGCCGTGCCGTTCGCGAGCGCGGTCGTGTCGTAGCCGTAGTGGACCGTGTAGGCAGTGCAGTCCTCGTTGGTCAGCGACGCGCCGCCCGCGCCGATCACGAACAGCGGCACCTTCTTGGCCGCCGCCACCTTCGACATCGCGATGTTGACGCCGGTGTTCGAGCCGCCCATCACCACGTTGAGCCCGTTCTGGTCGGCCCACTCGCGGAACTTCGAGGCGCCGATGTCGGGCTTGTTCTGGTGGTCGGTCGTCAGCAGCGTGATCTTGCGGCCGAGCACCGTGCCGCCGGCGTCGGCGATCGCCATCTTGATCGCCACGATCCCGGAGTTGTCGGCGTAGACGCCCGACTGGTCGTCGATCGCGCCGATCACGACGTCCGGGGCGGCGGTCGCGGCGACCGCGCCGAGACCGGCGAGCAGCCCGGCCGCGAGCCGGGTGAGAGTACGCAGTGCCATGCAAGCCTCCACAGGAAGGGTGGACTCAGACGCCGAGGAATTCGTGCAGCATGCCCATCTTCGCCGGCAGGGCCGCGGCCGGGAAGCCGTCGACGATCCGGCCCCGCTCCATGACGTAGAAGCGGTCGGCGAGCGGCGCGGCGAAGCGGAAGTTCTGCTCGACCATCACGATCGTGTAGCCGCGCTCACGCAGCGTGCGCACGGTGCGCGCCAGCGCCTGCACGATCACGGGTGCGAGCCCCTCCGAGATCTCGTCGAGCAGCAGCAGCCGCGCGCCGGTGCGCAGGATCCGCGCCACCGCGAGCATCTGCTGCTCGCCGCCCGAGAGCCGGGTGCCCTGCGTCGCGCGCCGCTCGGCGAGGTTCGGGAACATCGCGTACAGCTCCTCGGCCGCGATCCCGCCCGAGCCGACCAAGGGCGGCAGCGACAGGTTCTCCTCGGTCGAGAGCGAGGCGTAGATGCCGCGTTCCTCCGGGCAGTAGCCGACGCCGAGTCGCGCGATGCGGTGCGGCGGCAGGCCGATCGCCTCGCGGCCGTTGATCATCACCGAGCCCGAGCGGCTGCCGACGAGGCCGAGCAGCGCCTTCAGGGTGGTGGTGCGGCCGGCGCCGTTGCGGCCGAGCAGCGTGACCACCTCGCCGCGGTTCACGCTGAAGTCGACGCCGTGCAGGATGTGCGACTCGCCGTAGAAGGCGTGCAGGTTGGTAACCCGCAGGAACTCGGTCGTCACGCCGGCACCCCGCCGAGCGCGTCGGCGTCCGCGCCCATGTAGGCCTCGACGACCTGCGGGTCGCGCGCCACCTGCGCGTAGGGCCCCGAGGCGATCACCAGGCCCCGCTGCAGCACCGTGATCGTGTCGGCGATCCGCGCGACGACATTCATGTTGTGCTCGACCATCAGCACCGTGCGCTCGCGCGCCGCGAGCTGGATCAGCGCCGCGACCCGGTCGACGTCCTCGTGGCCCATGCCCTGCGTCGGCTCGTCGAGCAGCAGCAGCCGCGGTCCCGCGGCGAGCGTGGTCGCGATCTCGAGGGCACGCTTGCGCCCGTAGGGCAGCTCGACCGCGACCATCCGCGCGTAGGGCTCGAGGCCGACCTCGGCGAGCAGCTCGCGCGCGCGCTGATCGAGCACCCCGAGGCTCGACTCCGGCTGCCAGAAATGGAAGCTCGTGCCGAGCTCGCGTTGCAGCGCGATGCGCACGTTCTCGAGCACCGTCAGGTGCGGGAACACCGCCGACATCTGGAACGAGCGTACGAGCCCGCGGCGCGCGACCGCGGCGGGCTTGAGGCCGGTGATGTCCTCGCCCGCGTACAGGATCCGGCCGGCCGTCGGGCTCAGTACCTTCGTCAGCAGGTTGAAGACGGTGGTCTTGCCGGCGCCGTTCGGGCCGATCAGCGCGTGGATCTCGCCGCGCCGCACCGCGAGGTCGACGCCGCCGACGGCGACGAAGCCGCGGAATTCCTTGACGAGGCCGCGCGTCTCGAGGATCAGCTCGTCTGCCATGACTCCCGTCGCCCGGGCCTCGTGACGTGCCCTTCGCCGGCACCGAGCATACCCTGCCGCCGCGCGGGCGCGGCCGGATCCGCGGCGCCGCCGAAGGTCGGCGCCGGCGTCTCTTGCGCTGCAATAAGCCGCTCGCGCGCTACGGGCCTGCCGGCAGTGCCGGGATCGCGCCCGGGAAAACGTACGCCTGCAGGAGCGCGATGAGCCCGATCACCGCGGCGCCCGCCACCGAGTGCCAGACCACCGTGCGGAAGATCGGCCCGAGGGCACGGGTCCGCTCCTCGGGTTTGTCGTAGCACGCGGCGCACGCAACCATGATCGACTGCGCATCGATCATCTTGCCCATCACGCCGCCGGTCGAGTTGGTCGCGACGATCAGCACCTCGTTGAGGTGCAGCTGCTGCGCCGTGATCCGCTGCAGGCTGCCGAACAGCGCGTTCGAGGCCGTGTCCGAGCCCGTCAGGAACACGCCGAGCCAGCCGAGGTAGGCGGCGAAGAACGGGTACAGGACACCGGCGCTCGTGAAGGCGAGCCCGAGCACCGCGTCGGTGCCGGAGTAGCGCGTCAGGTAGCCGAGGCCGAGGACCTGGGCGATCACCAGCACCGGCACCTTCATCCGGTTCAGCGTCTGGCGGAACGCGCCGCGCCACTGCGCGCGCGTCAGCCCGAGGACGAGGCCGGAGAGGAGCGCGGCGACGAACACGCCGGTGCCGGCCGCCGAGAGCCAGTTGATCGTGAAGCGCGCCGCCTCGGGCTTGGCACCGGCCGCGACCACCGGTGGCACGCGCTGCACCAGGTTGTGCAGCGCCGGCATGTCCCAGGCCGGCAGCGACAGCGTGCCGGCGAACTTCGAGCCGAGCAGCGTCGTCGAGAACGCCACCGAGCTGAAGAGCTCGTTCAGGAACTTCTTGAACGCGGGCGTGCCCCAGAGCGCGCAGCAGGCGACCAGCACCAGCCACGGCAGCCACGCATGCGCGGTCTGGCCGGCGCTGTAGCGGTAGGCGCGGTCGGGGGTGCCGCCCGCGGCGGCGCCGCCCCCGGCGAGCGCCTCGCGCTCGGCGCGCAGCAGGAAGCGCGTCTTCGGGTGCCACACGAAGCGCAGGAAGAGCGCCGTCGTGATCACCGAGACGAGGCCCGAAACCACGTCCGTCATCAGGTGCAGCGCCGGCGTGCCCGAGGCGAAGTACTGGACAACCGCGAAGGAAAGGCCGGCGACCAGCGCCGCGGGCCAGACCTCGAAGGCCTCCTTCCAGGTACCGCCCTCCATCTTCACGAAGGTCGCGACCAGCCAGAACGGCACCAGGATCGACACCCACGGCAGCTGCCGGCCGGCCATCGCCGACAGCGTCAGCTGGTCGAGCCCGCTGACGCTCGACAGCGTGACGATCGGCGTGCCGATCGCGCCCCAGGCCACCGGCGCCGTGTTGGCGAGCAGGTTCAGGACCGCCGACTGGAACGGCTTGAAGCCGAGGCCGACCATCACCGCGCCGGCGATCGCGACCGGCGTGCCGAAGCCGGAGGTGCCCTCGATGATCGCGCCGAAGGAGAAGGCGATCAGCACGCACTGCAGGCGCCGGTCGTAGGAGATGTGCGTGATCGAGTCCTTGACGATCTCGAACTTCCCGGACACGAGCGTCATCGTGTACAGGAACATCGCCGCGAGCACGATCCAGATGATGCCGAGGAAGCCCGACAGGCTGCCGAACGCGAAGGCCGATGCGGCCTGGGTCAGCGGCATGCGGAACGCGAGGCAGGAGACCAGGAACGCCGCGATCACGCCGTAGAACGCCGCGTACGGCGCCGAGATGCCACGGTGCCGGTTGCCCTGCGCGTCGCGGTGCGGATGCACCGCGATGAAGTAGAGCAGCGTCAGGATCGGGATCGCCGCGATCAGCGTCGAGAGGACCGCGTTGCCCATCGGGTCATAGATCTGCTGGTACATGCATCCCCCTCGAGGTACGGCCCGGGGAGCTCCGTCGCTCCCCGGCGGCGCACCGACGCTCCCGCGGGATGTCGGTCGTCCGGCGTCGCCGCCCGCCGCGGCTCGCCCCGTTTGGCTGTGGCCCGCCCGGCGGCGAGGCCGGCCGGGCGGGGTCCGCCGCCCGCGCGGGCAGCGCGAGCAGAGTAGAGGATCCGCCGCCGGAAAATCATGCTGCAGCGCGCCGCACCGTTCCACGCTGTGGGCGGCCGGTGGACCGCGCGCCCGTCCCGTTCTACGCTGTTGCACTGCGGCGCGACGGGATCCCCGGCGTCGTCGCTTCACCATCGATGGGACCCGGACGGCCGATGACGCGTCTCGACACCGACTCCCGCCAGCCGGCCTTCCCGCGCGCCGCCGCCCCGTGAGCCACGCACTCGTGCCCGCGCCCGACGACGACCCGGTCGCGCTGCCGCCCGCGCGCCGCCGCGAGCTGCTCGCGGCGCTCTCGGCAGTGCTGCCGGCCGACGCGCTGCTCGCCGAGGACAGCGAGCTCAGGCCCTATGAGTGCGACGGCCTTGCGGTGTTCCGCGAGCGACCGGCCGCGGTGGCGCTGCCGAGGAGCGAGGCGGAGGTCGGCGCGGTGCTCGCCGTCTGTCGCCGCCTCGGCGTCCCGGTGGTCGCGCGCGGCGCGGGCACGGGCCTCTCCGGCGGGGCGATGCCGCACGCCGGCGGCGTGGTGCTCGGGCTCGCGCGCCTGAACCGCATCCTCGAGCTCGACCCGCGCGCCGGCCTCGCGCGCGTCGAGCCCGGCGTGCGCAACCTCGCGATCTCCGAGGCGGCGGCCGCGCACGGCCTCTACTACGCGCCGGATCCCTCCTCGCAGATCGCCTGCACCATCGGCGGCAACGTCGCCGAGAACGCCGGCGGCGTGCACTGCCTCAAGTACGGACTGACGCTGCACAACGTGCTCGGTGTGCGCGGCTTCACGGTCGACGGCGAGCCGGTCGCGTTCGGCGGTGCGGCGCTCGATGCGCCGGGCCTCGACCTGCTGTCGCTCGTGATCGGCTCCGAGGGCCTGCTCGCGGTCGTGACCGAGGTGACCGTGAAGCTGCTGCCGCGGCCGGCGCTCGCGCGCGTGGTGATGGCCTCCTTCGACGACGTCGGCCGCGCCGGCGAGGCGGTGGCGGCGATCCTCGCGGCGGGCATCATCCCGGCGGGACTCGAGATGATGGACCGGCGCGCGACCGAGGCGGTCGAGCCCTTCGTGCGCGCCGGCTACGACCTCGGGGCGGCGGCGATCCTGCTCGCGGAGTCCGACGGCACCGCCGAGGAGGTCGAGGCCGAGGTCGCGGCGCTCGAGCGGCTGCTGCGCGAGTCGGGCGCGACTGCGCTCGCGGTGTCGGGCTCCGAGGCCGAGCGGCTGCGGTTCTGGTCGGGCCGCAAGAACGCCTTCCCGGCGGCCGGGCGCATCTCCCCCGACTACTACTGCATGGACGGCACGATCCCGCGCCGCCACCTCGGCCGGGTGCTGGAGGCGATCGCCGGCCTCGAGCAGCGCTACGGCCTGCGCTGCATGAACGTCTTTCACGCCGGCGACGGCAACCTGCACCCGCTGATCCTGTTCGACGCCAACGTACCGGGCGAGTGGCCGCGGGCCGAGCGCTTCGGTGCGGCGATCGTCGAGCTCTGCGTCGAGCTCGGCGGCACCATCACCGGCGAGCACGGCGTCGGCGTCGAGAAGATCAACTCCATGTGCGTGCAGTTCGGCGACGGCGAGCGCACCGCGTTCTTCGCGGTCAAGCGCGCCTTCGACCCGCCCGGGCTGCTGAACCCCGGCAAGCTGATCCCGACGCTGCGCCGCTGCGCCGAGTACGGCCGGCTGCACGTGCACGCCGGCGCGGTGCCGTTCCCCGACCTGCCGCGCTACTGACGTGGCCGCGACTCCCGACCTCGCCGCGATCCGCGACCGGCTGGCCGACGCCGCCGCACGCGGCGTGCCGGTGCGCATTCGCGGCGGCGGCAGCAAGGACTTCCTCGGCGCGCGGCTCGAGGGCGAGCCGCTCGACACCCGCGACTACGCGGGCGTGGTCGACTACGAGCCGAGCGAGCTCGTCGTGACGGCGCGCGCCGGCACGCCGCTCGCGACGCTCGAGGCGCTGCTCGCGGCGTCCGGCCAGTGCCTGCCGTGCGAGCCGCCGCACTTCGGCGGCGCGCCGACCGTCGGCGGCGCGGTCGCGGCGGGGCTCGCCGGTCCGGCCCGCGCCGCGCTCGGCGGCATGCGCGACTACGTGCTCGGCGCGAAGCTGCTGACCGCGCGCGGCGAGCTGCTCGCCTTCGGCGGCCGCGTGATGAAGAACGTCGCGGGCTTCGACGTCGCGCGGCTGCTGTGCGGGTCGTTCGGCATCCTCGGCCTGATCGCCGAGGTCTCGCTCAAGGTGCTGCCGCGGCCGGCGGCCGCGGCGACGCTCGCCTTCGAGCTCGGCGAGGCAGCTGCGCTCGAGTCCTTCCTCGGCTGGGCGCGCCGGCCGCTGCCCGTCACCGCGAGCGCCTGGGTCGATGGCCGGGCCTACCTGCGGCTCGCCGGCGCGCCGGCGGCGGTCGCCGCGGCGGGCCGCACGCTCGGCGGCAGCCGCCTCGGCGATGCCGAGGCGGCCGTGCTCTGGGCGGCGCTGCGCGACCACGCGCACCCGTGGCTCGCGCCGCGCACGCCGCTGTGGCGGCTGTCGGTGCCGGCGGCGAGCGCGGCGCTCGGCCTTCCCGGCACGACGCTGATCGAATGGGGCGGGGCGCTGCGCTGGGTGCGCAGCGACGCACCGGCCGCGACGATCCGCGAGGCCGCGCGGCGGGCGGGCGGCAGCGCGGCGCGCTGGCACGGCGCGGGACTCGCGCCCGCGCACGAACCGCTGCCGGCGCCGCTCGCCGCGATCCACCGCCGGCTCAAGGACGCCTTCGATCCCGATCGCCGCTTCAACCCCGGCCGGCTGGTCGCGGAGCTCTGAGCCATGGAGACGCGCCTCACCGAGGAGTTCCGCGCGACCGCCGAGGGCCGCGAGGCCGACGCGATCCTGCGGGCCTGCGTGCACTGCGGGTTCTGCGCGGCGACCTGCCCGACTTACCAGCTGCTCGGCGACGAGCTCGACGGGCCGCGCGGCCGGATCTACCAGATCAAGGCCGTGCTCGAGGGCGCGCCGGCGACCCGCGCGGTGCAGGTGCACCTCGACCGCTGCCTGACCTGCCTCGGCTGCGAGACCACCTGCCCGTCGGGCGTGCGCTACGGGCGGCTGCTCGAGATCGGTCGCGAGGTGGTCGATGCGCGCGTCGCGCGGCCGTGGCGCGAGCGGCTCGCGCGCGCGCTGCTGCGTGCCGCACTCTCGCGTCGACGCCTCGTCGCCGCGACGGTCGCCGTCGGCCGGGCGCTGCGGCCGGCGCTGCCGCGCGCGCTCGCCGCGAAGCTGCCGGCGCGTCGCGCGCTCGGCCCGGTGGCGGCGCGCGGACTCGGCCGGCGGGTGCTGCTGCTGACGAGCTGCACGCAGGGGGCGCTGCTGCCGTCGATCGACCGCGCCACGATGCGCGTGCTTGCGGCCACCGGGGTCGAGGCCTTCGCCGCGCCGGCGGCCGGCTGCTGCGGGGCGCTGCGCGCGCACCTCTCCGATCCCGAGGGTGCGCGCGCCGCGGCGCGGCGCAATGTCGATGCCTGGTGGCCGCACCTCGAGCAGGGCGTCGAGGCGCTGGTGATGACGGCCTCCGGCTGCGGTCTCACGGTCCGGCACTACGGCGAGCTGCTCGCCGCCGAACCCGCCTACGCCGACCGGGCACGCGCGGTCGCCGCGCGCACGCGCGACCTCGCCGAGTGGCTCGGCCCCGCGGCCGCGGCGCTCGCCGGCCGCGTGCGGCGCGCGCCGGCCGCGCGCGTCGCGTTCCATCCGCCGTGCACGCTGCAGCACGGCCAGCGCGTGCGCGGCGAGGTCGAGTCGCTGCTCGCGGCCTGCGGCGCGACGCTGCTGCCGGTGCGCGATGCGCACCTGTGCTGCGGCTCGGCCGGCGCCTACTCGCTGCTCGAGCCCGGCCTCTCGGGCGAGCTGCGCCGCCGCAAGCTCGCCGCGCTCGAGGCGGATCGGCCGGACGAGATCCTGTCGGCCAACGTCGGCTGCCTCGCGCATCTCGCGGCCGGCACCGGCCGTCCGGTGCGGCACTGGATCGAGTGGCTCGACGAGCGGCTCGCGGCGGGGGACGCCTCGCCCGGAGGATCCGCATGAACGGAGACGTGCTGACCGGACGCTGCCTGTGCGGGGGCGTGCGCTATCGCGTGGGCCCGCGGCTCTACCCGCCGACGCTGTGCCACTGCGAGTCGTGCCGGCGCGCCGCCGGCGCGCACGCGGTCGGCTGGCTCACGGTCGCGCGCGCGGACTTCGTGCTGACCGCCGGCGAGCTGCGCGAGCTCGAGTCGAGCCCGGGTGTGCACCGCGCGTTCTGCCCGCGCTGCGGGGCGCCGGTCACCTACCGCAACGCGCGCCGCGCCGGCGAGATCGACGTGACGCTCGGCACGCTCGACGAGCCCTCGCGGGCTGCGCCGGTGGACCACATCTGGATGGAGGACGCGCCCGCCTGGGACCGGCCGGGCGACGGCCTGCCACAGTACCCGCGGGGCCGCGACCCCTGACCCGGCCGCTCCGGCCGGCCTTGAGATCCGTCCGCCCCGGCCGATAACCCGGCAAGGCCCGCCGGCGTGCGCCGGACGCCGGCCCTGACGGCGCCAACGAGGATCGACGGGTCGCGACGATGTCGACGAGTGGAGCATTTTCGCGTGCCCAGGCGCTGCACCGCGCCGGCTCGCTGGCGGCGGCGCGGCCGCTGTACGCGGCGCTGCTGCCCGATCCCGACGCGGGGCCGGCGGCGCGCTTCGCGCTCGGTCTCCTCGAGCTGCAGGATGGCCGGCCCGACCTCGCGCACGAGCTGATCGCCGCGGTGATTGCCGCGGCCGGCCCCGCGCTGCGCTACCGGCTCGCGCTCGGCCACGCGCTCGCGGCGCTCGGCCGCTGGGACGACGCCGCGGCCGAGTACGCCGCCGTGCTCGCGGAGGATCCCGCGCGCGCGGACGCCCACTATGCGCTCGGCGCGGTGCGCCAGGCGCGCACCGACTACGCCGGCGCCGCGGCCGCCTACGCGGCGGCGGCGGCCCACGACCCGACCTCGGCCGACGCGCTCGTCGGGCTCGGCAACTGCCGCCAGCTGCTCGGCGAACGCCGCGCCGCGGAGGCCGCCTACCGCGAGGCGCTGCGGCTCCGGCCGGACGATCCGGCGACGCTCTCGAACCTCGGTGCGCTGCTCGACGGCGACGGTCGCGCGGGTGAGGCGCTCGCCTTGCTCGAGGCGGCGGTCGGTCGCGCGCCGCTCGTCGCCCCGTACGTGATCAACCTGGGCGTCGCGCTCTCGCGCCGCGGCCGGCACGCCGAGGCGCGCGACGTGCTGCGGCACGCCGTCGCCTGCGATGCCGACAACGCCGAGGCGGCCTACAACCTCGGCATCGCGCTGCAGGGTCTCGGCGAGCTCGCCGAGGCCGCGCTCGAGTACCGGCGCGCCGCGGCGCTGCGGCCGACGCACGCGGCGGCGCTCAACAACCTCGGCAACGTGCTCGGCGAGCAGGGCGACGCCGCCGGCGCCGAGGCCGCCTACCAGGCGGCGCTGCGCGCCGAGCCCGCCTCGGTGGTCGCCTGCAACAACCTCGGCTGCCTCTATCGCTCGCTCGGCCGGCTGGACGAGGCCGAGGACGCGCTGCGCCGCGGCCTCGAGTTCGACGCCGCGCAGGCCGCGCTCCACGACAACCTCGGCAGCGTGCTCAAGGACGCCGGCGAGCTCGGTGCCGCGCTCGAGTGCTATCGCCGCGCGCTCGCGCTCGACCCGGCGGCGGTCGCAAGCCACGCGAACCTCGCCTATGCGCTCAGCTTCGAGGACGCCGACGGCGAGGCGACCCGCGCCGAGCTGCGCCGCTTCGGGGCGCGCTTCGCGCCGCCGCCGCCGGTGGCGTGGCCGGCGGTCGCGGGCGGCGGGCGGCTGCGGATCGGCTACCTGTCGGCGGACTTCCGCGATCACTGCCAGACGCTGTTCACGCTGCCGCTGCTCGCGCACCACGACCGCGCCGCCTTCGAGATCGTCTGCTACTCGGGGGTGCCGCGGCCGGACGACCACACCCGCCGGCTCGCCGGGCACGCCGACCGCTGGCGCGAGGTGCGCCACCTCGACGACGCGACGCTCGCGCGCACCATCCGCGACGACGGCATCGACGTGCTCGTCGACCTGACGATGCACATGGCGAACGGCCGCCCCGCGGTGTTCGCGGCGAAACCCGCGCCCGCGCAGATTGCCTGGCTCGCCTACCCGGGTTCGACCGGGCTCGCGGCAATCGACTACCGGCTGAGCGATGCGTGGCTCGACCCGCCGGGCGAGGACCCGGGCACCGCCGAGCGCACGCTGCGCCTGCCGGACTCGTTCTGGTGCTACGACCCGCTGATCGACCGCCCCACCGCCGGGCCACCGCCTGCGCTGCGACTCGGCCACGTGACCTTCGGCTGCCTCAACAATCCCTGCAAGCTGTCGCAGGCGACGCTCGCGCTCTGGGCGCAGGTGTTTGCGCGCCTGCCGACGGCGCGGCTGCGGCTGATGGCGCCGACCGGCCGGCACCGGGCGCGGCTCGCCTGGCGCCTCGCCGCCCTCGGCGTCGCGGCCGGGCGCGTGGAGTTCGTGCCGTACCGGCCGCGCGCCGAGTACCTCGCCGGCTACGAGGCGATCGACCTGTGCCTCGACACGGTCCCGTACAACGGCCACACCACGAGCCTCGATGCGCTGTGGATGGGCGTGCCGGTGGTGACCCGGGTCGGCCGCACGCCGGTCGGCCGCGGCGGCCTGAGCCAGCTCGCGCAGCTCGGCCTCAGCGAGCTCGCGGCGGCGAGCGACGAGGCCTTCGTTGCGACCGCGGTCGCGCTCGCGACCGACCTGCCGCGGCTCGCGGCGCTGCGCGCCGGGCTGCGCGCGCGGCTCGAGGCCTCGCCGCTCATGGACGCGCCGCGCTTCGCGCGCGCGATCGAGGCCGCCTACCGCTTCGCCCGGGAATCCGTCGCCGCGCCGGTCACGACTTCAGCGAGAACGGCGTGAAGTTGGTGTCGCGGTCGTAGTAGTCCTCGTGCTCGGCGCGCTTCAGGAAGCCGACCACCCAGTAGGTCAGCGGCGTCGCCAGCGTCTCCCACAGCACCTTGAACACGTACTGGGTCAGCGTCACCGCGATCAGGTGGCCGGTTGCCCAGGTGCCGTAGAAGGCGATCGTGTAGAAGAGCACCGAGTCGACCAGCTCGCCGCACATCGTCGAGCCGATCGTGCGCGTCCACAGCCAGCGGCCGCGGGTCAGGATCTTCATCTTCGCGAGCACGTAGCTGTTGACGAAGGAGCCGCACCAGAAGGCCACGATCGAGCCGGTCACGATGCGCGGCGTCGAGCCGAAGATGGTCTCGACCGCCGCCTGGTTGTGCCACCAGGCCGCGGCCGGCAGCGCCACCACGGTCGCCGTCATCGCCGCGGCGAAAACCAGTGCCGCGAATCCGGCCCAGACGACGCGCCGGTCGCGGCCGTAGCCGTAGACCTCGGTGAGGATGTCGCCGAAGAAGTAGGAGATCGGGAAGAACAGCACGCCGGCGACGTAGTCGACGGTGCCGAACAGCGGCAGCTGGATCGTCGCGACCTTGGCGGGACCGATCAGGTTCGCGCACAGCAGGATGCAGACGTACGCCGCCATGCAGAAGTCGTAGTACTTGTAGCTGCGGCCGGCGGCCGGCGCGGATCCGGGGGCGGGCATTCAAGGTCCTCGGGACGGGGCGGCGGGCCCCTGAAATAAAAGAGGCGCCGAGCCTTGCGACTGCGGCGCCACCGACATGGAACGCGGTCCGGGCTCGTCGGGCATCAGCGCCCGGCGTAGCTCTCCATCCGAAGGCCGGTACCGCCGCGCGACACGTGCGCGACGATGGCGGTCCGGCGGTGAATCTTGGTGATGCTGCCGAGGTTGATGGCGAAGGCGAGCTCGACCACCGAGCCCTTCTGCAGGCCCAGGTTCTCGGTCTCGACGAACACGCCGTTGGCGCTCAGGTTGCGCGCGCGACAGAGCTTGCCGCGTCGTCCGGGCACCTGGACGTACACCGTCGTGCGCGCCCGATGGCGCGTGTGCAGCCGCCGCTCCATGTTGGATCCCGTCTCCGCCATTTCTTATTCGCCCCTAGCGGAATCGAGTATGCCAAAGGCGTGGCCGGGGTGGCGGACGGCGGCGAGGTGCTATGTAAAAAAACGCAGCGCAACACGGCCGGCGTCGCCCTGCCGCGTCAAAAAAATCACAGGGATCAGAGGCTTAGAGGCCTCTGTCGTCCTTACGGCGAATTGCCAATTGGACGGGGGCATTAATGCCCATCTTGACACGCTTGCCCGTTCCGCCTAGCAGCGTGATCTGGATCGGGCCGTTGGCGAAGAGCTCCGCGAGCGTCATCTTCGTGTCCGCGCCGTCGGCCGGCTGGATCACGATCGACTCGTCGGCGCGGCGACTCAGCACCAGCATGGCCGTGGGTTCCCGGGACTCTCAGACGCGCCCGAGTGCGCGCGCGCCGTGGCCGGCGGCATAGCCCGCCTTGCCGTAGACGAGCTCGTCCGGGCGACCGGTGCGCAGCAGGTTCAGCGTCTTCGTCACCCGCCGGCGATGCATGCTGACGATCAGGCCGTTGCGCTCGTTCGCGTCGCGGCAGCGCTCGGCGATCGAGACGAGCCGGCGCCAGCGGGTCGCGAGCGGACCCACCGGCCGCGCGTCCTCGCGGTACGCCGCATCCTCGGTCGCGCGGATCAGCTCGGCCATGTCGGCGCGCGCCGGGCCGTAGCCGAGCTTCGCGAGCCGCGTGCGGCGCTCGAGGTCGAGGCCGTCGAACTGCGCCACCAGCCGTTCCTTCGTGGCGGTGCTGTCCTCGAGCGCCGGCAGGTCAAAGCCGGTCAGCGTGCCGCGCTCGGCCTCGAGGGCCGTGAGCAGCGACTGGCCGACCGCGACCTGGCGGTCGAGCAGCGCGTTCAGTGCGTTGAGTTCGGTCCGGTCCATGGGCCCCTCAATGGTTCGGCAGTTCCTGGTCCGCCTGCAGCAGCTTCGCCGCGACCTTCAGCGAGTCCACCTTGTAGGTGTTCTGCGCGATCTGGCTCTTGATCGACTCGACGCGTCCGCCGTCCACCACCGGCGCGGCGGCGATCGCATCGCCGAGCTTCTGCAGCGTGCGCGCGGAATTGGTCAGCGTCACCGAGTCGCCGCCCGAGGAGGCGGGCCCGGACTGGGGGGCATCCCCGGCGACACGCTCGACGCCGCCGGTGCGGGTCGAGCCCGTCACCACCGTCGCAGGGGTGCCGTACCCCGTGATTTTCGTGCTCATGTGCGTAACTCCCGGAGCTTGCAGCTCCACGTCCATCGTATCGGTCGGACAACGAATAACTTTAGGGAAATATGTGAACTGGCGCAGGGTGGAGCCGGGCGTGGCGGCGTAAGTCGCGCCGCCCGCACCGGACATCGGCTCGGATCGGCCGGCCTTGAGGCTGCGGGCGGGCTCATTCCAGCGACACCTCGACGGTGTCCCCGGAGCGCACCACGCCCTCGACCATGCGCCCGGAACCGGCGCTGCGCACCCGCACGCGCTCCTCGAGGCCGCCGTCGTTCTCGGCGATCCCGCTGCTGCGCACCTGGAAGCTGCCCGCGTGGGCCAGCAGGGTCACCGTCTGGCCGCGGCGCACCAGCGCCGGCGGTCGCACGTTCTGCGGCAGCAAGAGCTCGCCCGGCCCGATCGTGCGCTGCGCGAGCCGGCCGATCACCTCCTCGGCGCGCCGGAAGTAGCCGGCGGGCAGGCTGCCGATCTCGCGGCTGACGATCGCAACGTCCTCGGCGCGCAGCACCTGGCCGCGGCCGAGCGGCCCGGCCGCGATCGCGACCGGCTCCTCGGCATGGACCCGCACCGCGACGAACTGCCGCCACGGCGGGCTCGCGCAGCGCAGTTCCATCGTCAGCTGCGCCGCCGAGCGCGTCCCCGGCGCGAGGCGCGCGACCGGCGGCACCGCGCAGGCGGCGAGTCGCAGGCGTGCGTCGATGACCCCGACCTCGAGCTCGGACTCGGGCCGGCCAGTCTCGCGGGCGGCGGCGGCACGCGCGATCGAGGCGAGCCGCTCCGGTGTCTCGAGGGACTGGGCGCCGGCAGAGCCCACGAGCGCGAGCGCCGCGGCGAGCGCGGGCAGGGCGAGGCGTGAGGCGGCAAACGGTCCCATGCCCTCAACCTGCACGTTGCGTGCCATTCGCGGATCGATCGGCAAGTGGCTGGCAGAAAGGGCTTTTCGGGGTCGGCCGCGGGCCGGGGCGGGCCCTCGCCATGCCCCGAACGCCGACGCGCCGTCAAAACTCCGGCGCCCGGTCGCCGGGCCCGGCGGGGGCGGCGAATTCTTGCCGCCCGCGACCCGGGCGGAGGTCGGGCCTTGCCGCCCGCGGCCACCGAAGCGGCCGACAACCGCGAAAACCGGCCCCGGCGGTGGCTGGCACGGCTCTTGCTTTGTTCCCGGCGACACCTGCCCACGGAGCGATCGATGTTCGACCAGATCTTCGGCATCCACGAGCGCGCGCTGTACGCCGCGGCGGACCGCGTCGGCGTGCTGGCGACCAACATCGCGAACGCCGACACGCCGAACTACAAGGCCCGCGACCTCGACTTCGCCGCGGTGCTGAGCGGCACCAGCGAAGCCGGCGGCCTGCCGCTCGTGCGCACGAGCGCGGCGCACCTGCCGCTCGCCGGCGCCGGTGAGGCAGGCGCCGATCTCAAGTACCGCATCCCGTACCAGCCCTCGCTCGACGGCAACACCGTCGAGGCGCCGGTCGAGCAGGCGAAGTTCGCCGAGAACGCGATGCGCTACCAGACCAGCCTCGACTTCATCAATCGCCGGATCTCGTCGCTGATGACGGCGCTGACCGGCCAGTAAGCCCCGCACCCCACCGGAACCCCCCCCATGTCACTGCTCGGCATCTTCAACATCTCGGGCTCGGCGATGAACGCCGAGTCGATGCGCCTCAACGTCACCGCCTCCAACCTGGCGAACGCCGACTCGGTCGCGAGCTCGCCGCAGGCCGCCTACCGCTCGCGCCACCCGGTGTTCGCGACGCAGCTGAGGGAGTTCTCGGCGAACGCCGCGAGCGACGAGCCCGGCGCCGGCGTGCGCGTGCTCGACGTGATCCAGTCGCAGGCCGCGCCCGCCAAGCGCTACCAGCCCGATCACCCGCTCGCCGACGCGACCGGCTACGTCTACAGCTCGAACGTCAACCCGGTCGAGGAACTCACCAACATGATCTCGGCGTCGCGCTCCTTCCAGAGCAACGTCGAGGTGCTGACCACCGCGCGCGAGCTCGTCCTCAAGACGCTCTCGCTCGGCCACTAAGGAGTAGTCCGCGATGTCCGCCTCCCCGATCCTCCCCGACTCGGTGCTCGCGATGCTGAACGGCACGTCGGGCGCGAGCTCGAGCGCCGCCGCCGCGACCGGCGCGAGCAGCGGCAGCAGCGGCTCCGGCTCGCTGAACCAGCTCGACTTCCTGAACTTGATGATGGAGCAGCTGAAGAACCAGGACCCGACCAAGCCAATGGACCAGGCGGCGATCATGGGCCAGCTGGCGCAGTTCGGCACCGTCACCGGCATCAACCAGCTCAACAGCTCGTTCGCGAACCTGTCGGCGCAGCTGGTCTCGAGCCAGGCGCTGCAGGCCTCGAGCCTGCTCGGCCACAACGTGCTGGTGTCGGGCTCGCAGGCGCCGCTCAGCGCCGGCGGCACGCTCGGGGGCGGCGTCTCGGTGCCGGCGAACGCCTCGAACGTCACGGTGCAGATCGTCGACGGCTCGGGCTCGGTGGTGCGCACGATGTCGCTCGGCAGCCCCGGCGCCGGGGTCACCGCGTTCAGCTGGGACGGCAAGACCGACAGCGGCGTGGCCGCGGCGGCCGGCACCTACGGCGTGTTCGCGAGCGCGAGCGTCGCCGGCAAGGGCCAGCAGCTCGCCACCCTCGTCTCGGCGCCCGTCTCCAGCATCACCCTCAACGGCAGCGGCGGTGGCCTGACGCTGCACCTCGCCGGGCTCGGCGACGTGCCGTTCAGCGCCGTGCAGCAGATCGACTGACGCCACCGTCCCACCCCTTCAAAGCGGAGCACAGCCATGCCTTTTCGCGTTTCCCTGTCCGGCCTCGACGCCACCTCGAGCGCGCTCGACGTCGTCGCCAACAACATCGCCAACTCCAACACCACCGGCTTCAAGACCTCGCGCGTGAACTTCGCCGACGTCTATGCGACCGGCTCGCTGAACCTGAGCTCCAACCAGTCCGGTGAGGGCGTGACCATCGCCGGCATCGACGAGCAGTTCACGCAGGGCAACATCACCCAGACCGGCAACAACCTCGACCTCGCGATCAGCGGCCAGGGGTTCTTCACGCTGCACGACAACAGCGGCTACTACTACACGCGCAACGGCACGTTCAGCGTCGACCGCACCGGCTACGTCGTCAACAGCCAGAACCAGCGGCTGCAGGTGTACCCGTCGCTGCCGAACGGCACGTTCAACACCGGCGCGCTGCAGGACCTGCAGCTCAACACCTCGCAGAGCGCGCCGCAGGCGACCACCGCGGTCAACGCGAACGTCAACCTGCCCGCCAACGCCGCGGTGCCGGTCAACACGCCGTTCAACCCGACCGACCCGCTCAGCTACAACAACACCACCTCGACCGCGGTGTACGACTCGCTCGGCTACCAGCACACCGCGAGCTTCTACTTCATCAAGCAGGCCGGCGCGAACGCCTGGAACGTCGCGATGACCGTCGACGGCACCCAGGTGGGCGGCGTGCAGACGCTGCAGTTCGACTCGGCCGGCGTGATCCAGATCCCGCCGTCGCCGGCGAACGCAACCTACAGCTTCCCCGCCTACACGCCGACCACCGGCGCGAGCGCGCTGAACGTGACGGTCGACCTGTCGGGCACGACGCAGTACGGCAACCAGTTCGCGGTCAACACCGTGACCCAGGACGGCTACTCGACCGGCCAGCTGACGACCATCAACGTCGACAACACCGGCATCGTCTCGGCCAAGTACACCAACGGCCGCTCGCTGACGCTCGGCCAGCTCGCGATCTCGACCTTCCCGAACCCGCAGGGCCTCGCGCCGCTCGGCCACTCGAACTGGTCCGAGACCTTCGCCTCCGGCAACGTGATCCGCGGCACGGCCGGGTCCTCGAACATCGGCCTGGTGCAGTCGGGCGCGCTCGAGGCCTCGAACGTCGACCTCACCAAGGAGCTGGTCGACATGATCACCGCGCAGCGCGCCTTCCAGGCCAACGCGCAGATGATCACGACCGACGACCAGATCACGCAGACGATCCTGCAGATCCGCTGATCGGCAGGCTGACGAGGGACGACCCTGATGGACCGTTCGCTGTACGTGGGAATGACCGGCGCCGCGCAGATCCTGGCGGCGCAGTCGGTGCTGGCGCAGAACCTCGCGAACGTGAGCACGGTGGGCTTCCGCGCCGACCTGCACGCGATCTCGCCGGCGCTGGTGTCGGGCCCGGGCTTCGCGACCCGCGTCAACGCGGTGACCGATGCCTCCGGCTTCTCGACCGACCAGGGCGCGGTCACCCAGACCGGCGCGCCGCTCGACGTCGCGGTGCTCGGCAAGGGCTGGCTCGCGGTGCAGGCGCGCGACGGCAGCGAGGCCTACACCCGCGGCGGCGACCTGCACCTGAACCCGGACGGGCTGCTGATGACGGCCGACGGCCTGCCGGTGCTCGGCGACGGCGGCCCGATCAGCGTGCCGCCCGCCGACAGCGTCTCGATCGGCAGCGACGGCACGGTGACCATCGTGCCGCAGGGCGTCGGCGCCAAGGGCGCGAGCGCGGTGGCGCGCCTCAAGCTCGTGAACCCGCCCGAGGCCTCGCTCGTCAAGGGACTCGACGGCCTGGTGCGCACCCGCGACCGCCAGCCGGCGCCGGCCGATGCCGGCGTGCAGGTCGCCTCCGGCGCGCTCGAGGCCAGCAACGTGAACGCCCCGCGCGCGCTCGTCGAGATGATCGAGCTCGCGCGGCTCTTCGACATGCAGACGCGCCTGATGAGCACCGTCGACCAGGACGGCGCCGCGGCGCAGAAGCTGCTGTCCGCCGCCTGAGGCGGACGCACCCCCGGACCCTGAGAGGCACTGATCCATGACTCCCGCACTGTGGGCAGCAAAGACCGGTCTCGATGCGCAGGACACGCGCATGGCCGTGATCTCCAACAACATCGCCAACGTCAACACGACCGGCTACAAGCAGAGCCGCGGCGTGTTCCAGGACCTGATCTACCAGAACGTCCGCCAGGTCGGCTCGCAGAGCACCCAGGACACGCAGCTGCCGTCCGGCATGTACATCGGCACCGGCGTGCGCGTGGTCGCGACCGAGAAGGTGTTCACGCAGGGCAGCCTGACGAGCACCTCCAACGCGCTCGACGTCGCGATCCAGGGCAACGGCTTCTTCCAGGTGCTGATGCCGGACGGCACGCTCGGCTACACCCGCGACGGCACCTTCCAGCTGAACTCGCAGGGCCAGGTGGTCACCAGCGCCGGCTACCAGCTGCAGCCGCCGATCACCGTGCCGCAGAACGCGATCTCGGTGACGATCGGCTCGGACGGCACGGTCAGCGTGCTGTCGCCGGGCTCGACCGCGCCGACCACCGTCGGCCAGATCCAGCTGGTCGGCTTCGCCAACAACGCCGGGCTCGAGCCGCGCGGCCAGAACCTGCTGACCGAGTCGGCCGCGAGCGGCGCGCCGCAGGTCGGCACCCCCGGCCTCAACGGCCTCGGCACGCTGCTGCAGGGCAACCTCGAGGGCTCGAACGTCAACGTCGTGCAGGAGCTCGTCTCGATGATCGAGACGCAGCGCGCCTACGAGATGAACTCGAAGTCGATCGAGACGACCAGCCAGATGCTCAACTACCTGACGCAGAACCTGTGAGGACGCCGATGGCCGCCCGCCCGTCCCCGCGCCGCGCCGCGCTCGCCGCGCTCGTGCTGCTGCCGCTCGGCGCCTGCAGCGCCGGCCTCATCTCGAACCCGAAGCTGCCGCCGGCGGCGCAGGGCCCGGCCTACCGCGCCGCGCAGAACGTCGTGCCGGCCTCGGGCGGCGCGATCTACCAGCCGGTGCAGTCGGTGGCGTTCTTCGAGGACCCGCGCGGCCACCGCGTCGGCGACGTGATCACGATCCGCCTGAACGAGGCCTTCAACGCCTCGAAGACCGCGAGCACGCAGACGCAGAAGGACAACTCGACCGCGATCACCGCGCCGGTGTTCGCCGGCAAGATCCCGCTGAACGGCGACACCACGCTCGGCGCCAAGCGCGCCTTCACCGGCAACGGCACCGCGACCCAGCAGAACGCGCTGACCGGCAGCATCACCGCGGTCGTCACCGAGGTGCTGCCGAACGGCAACCTGCTGATCTCCGGCGAGAAGGCGCTGCAGCTCAACCAGGGCGAGGAGTACGTGCGCGTGCAGGGCGTGGTGCGCGTCGTCGACGTGCAGTCCGACAACTCGGTCACCTCCGACCGCATCGCCGACGCCCGCATCAGCTACAACGGCAAGGGCGTCATCGACGGCGCCAACAAGCCCGGCTGGCTGGCGCGTTTCTTCAGCTCGCCGCTCGCGCCCTTCTGAGGACCCGCCATGACGCTCGCCCCGCGACTCGCAGCGCTCTTCGCCGGCCTCACCCTGGCCGTCGCCGCCCACGCCACCGGCGCCGCCACCCAGCGCGTCAAGGACCTCGCGGTGGTCGAGGGCGTGCGCCCGAACCAGCTGATCGGCTATGGCCTCGTGGTCGGCCTCGACGGCTCCGGCGACCAGACGACCCAGGCGCCGTTCACGACCCAGGCGCTGCTGAACTGGCTGAAGCAGATGGGCATCACGCTGCCGGCCGGCACGCCGCCGCAGCTCAAGAACGTGGCCGCGGTCGCGGTGCACGCCGAGCTGCCGGCCTTCGTGAAGCCCGGCCAGACGATCGACGTGACCGTGAGCTCGATCGGCAACGCCAAGAGCCTGCGCGGCGGCTCGCTGCTCGTGACCGCGCTCAAGGGCCTCGACGGCCAGGTGTACGCGATCGCGCAGGGCAACCTGGTCGTCAACGGCTTCGGCGCGCAGGCCAACGACGGCTCGAAGGTCACCGTCAACGTGCCGACCTCCGGCCGCGTGCCGAACGGCGCGACCGTCGAGCGCGCGGTGCCGTCCTCGTTCGCGAACGGCGACACGCTGACGCTGAGCCTGCACAGCGCCGACTTCACGACCGCGACGCGGCTCGCGGCGCGCGTCAACCAGGAGCTCGGCGGCGACGTCGCGGCGCCGATCGACGCGGCCTCGGTGCGCGTGCGCGCGCCGCTCGACGCCGGCCAGCGGGTCGCGTTCCTGGCCGCGCTCGAGAACCTCGAGCTCGACCCGGGCGAGGCGGCGGCGCGCGTGATCATCAACTCGCGCACCGGCACGGTCGTGATCGGCGACCACGTGCGGGTCAGCCCGGCGGCGGTCTCGCACGGCTCGCTGACCGTCACGATCAAGGAGGAGCAGCGCGTCAGCCAGCCGAACGCGCTCGCCCAGGGCACCACCGTGACCACGCCCGACTCGACCATCGACGTGCAGCAGAAGGCGAGCCGGATGTTCCTGTTCGAGCCCGGCGTGTCGCTCGACGAGATCGTGCGGGCGGTGAACCAGGTCGGGGCGGCGCCCGGCGACCTGGTGGCGATCCTCGAAGCGCTGCAGCAGGCGGGCGCGCTGCACGCCCAGCTGATCGTGATCTGAGCCGATGAGCGCCGTCCAGCCGCTCGGTACGCTGCCCGCCGCCGCCACCGCCGCGGAGGCGAAGAGCGCGCTCGACTTCTCCGGGCTCGACGCGCTCAGGACCGCGAGCCAGCAGGCGCCGCAGGACCCGAAGACGCTGCGCGCGGTCGCGCAGCAGTTCGAGTCGCTGTTCATCGGCATGATGCTGAAGTCGATGCGCGACGCGAAGCTCGGCGACGGGCTCTTCGACAGCCACGAGTCGCGCTTCTACCAGGACATGTTCGACCAGCAGCTCGCGCAGACGCTGTCGCAGGGCCGCGGCCTCGGCATCGCGGACCTCCTGGTCAAGAGCCTGACGCCGCCCGTGCCGCCGCCGGCCGGGCAGGGCTACGGCAAGCTCGCGCGGCGCAGCGGCGCGGCGGTCCCGGTCGCGGCGGCCGCCGACGTCGCCGCCGCCGGCAGCCAGGCCGCGGTCGAGGCGAGCGCCGAGGCGCCGCCGACGGAGCCGCTGCCCGAGGCACCCGCGGCCGCCGCGGGCGCGACGCCGGACGGGGCGATCGCGGCGACGCCCGAGGAGTTCGTGAACCGGGTGCTGCCGTCCGCGACCGCGGCGGCCCGCGCCCTCGGCGTCAGCCGCGATGCGCTGATCGCGCAGGCGGCGCTCGAGACGAACTGGGGCCGGCAAGTGCCTGCCGGCGCGGCCGGCTCGAGCTACAACCTCTTCGGCATCAAGGCCGGCGACCGCTGGGACGGGCGGCGGGTCTTCAAGGACACGCTCGAGTACACGGGCGGGGTGCCCGAGCGGCGCCGCGAGCCGTTCCGGGCCTACGACTCGATCGCCCACGGCTTCCAGGATTATGTCGCCTTCGTCAGCGGGCACGACCGCTACGCCGAGGCGCTGCGTCAGGGCACGGATCCCGTTCGCTACGTTTCGGCGCTACAGGGCGCCGGATACGCCACAGATCCTGCCTATTCGGCGAAGATCGCGGCAGTTTTGCGCTCGGACACGTTCCGGTCCGCCGTGGCCGGCCTCAAGGACGAGGCGAGCGAGCCGATCTTCTAGCGGTAGGCGCCGCCGGCGGAAGCGGCGGGCGCCATTTCCAGGGGCGAGTGACATGGCCGATATCATCAACACCGCGCTGTCCGGACTGCTCGCCTTCGAGCGGTCGCTCGCCGTGACCGGCAATAACATCACGAATGCGAACACGCCGGGCTACAGCCGCCAGATCGTGAACCTGGCCGACCGCCAGCCCGACGCCTCGGCGGGCGTGTACATCGGCAACGGCGTCGACGTCGGCAGCGTCAACCGCGCCTACGACCAGTTCTCGGTCGACCAGCTGCGCACCGGCAGCGGCCTGCTCGGCCAGCAGACCGCGTTCCTCAACATCGCCAACCAGGTCGACAACCTCGTCGGCGGCACGACCAACGGCATCTCGAGCGCGCTGACCGCGTTCTTCAACTCCTGGCAGACGCTCGCCAGCGATCCGACCTCCGCCAGCAACCGCCAGCAGGTGCTGTCGCAGGCGCAGGGGCTCGCGAACTCGATCAGCCAGACGGCCGGGCAGCTCGACACCCTGCAGGGCAACATCAATTCGCAGATCACCACGACCGTCGGCAACATCAACAACCTGACGGCCTCGATCGCGAAGCTCAACGACCAGATCGCGACCGCGGTCGGCAACGCCGGCGGCGCGCAGCCGAACGACCTGCTCGACCAGCGCGACACGCTGCTGAACCAGTTGTCCTCGCTCGTCAACGTGCGCACCAACACCGAGAGCGACGGCTCGATCGACGTGTTCGTCGGCAACGGCCAGCCGCTCGTGGTGCGCAACCAGACCACGCAGCTGTCGACCGTGCCCGACAGCTACGACACCTCGCAGCTCGGCATCGGCTTCGGCAGCGGCAGCGCCCAGCAGGTGATCACCTCCTCGATCAGCGGCGGCACCCTCGGTGGCCTGCTGCAGGTCAAGACGCAGCTGATCGACCCGACGCTGAACGGCCTCGGCCGCATCGCCGCCGGCCTCGCCTCGCAGGTCAATGGCCAGCAGGCGATTGGCTTCGACCAGAACGGCCAGCTCGGCAAGCCGATCTTCTCGGTCGGCAACGCGAGCGTGTTCCCGAACTCGAAGAACACCGGCGGCGCGAGCCTGACGCCGGTGGCGACCAGCGTCGGCGCGCTGACCACCGACGACTACCTGCTGCGCTACCAGGGCGGCACGTGGACCGCGACCGCGGTCTCGACCGGCCAGGCCGTCACCGTGACCGGCACCGGCAGCGTCGCGAACCCGCTGGTGATCGGCGGCGTGAGCCTGACGCTGAGCGGCGTGCCGGCCAGCAACGACAGCTTCGAGCTGCGCCCGACCGCGAACGCGGCGCGCACCATCGCGACCTCGCTGACCGACCCGCGCGGCATCGCCGCGGCCGGGGCGCTGCAGACGAGCGCCGCGCTCGCCAACGCCGGCAACGCCACGATCAGCGCCGGCAGCGTCGCCAACGGCGCCGACCCGCGGCTGCTGGTGCCGGCGACGATCACCTTCCTGAGCCCGACCACCTACCAGATCACGCAGGCGACGACGCCGGCGGCGACCGTGTCGGGCCCGTTCACCTACACCTCGGGCGCGACCATCCAGGCGCCCGGCAGCGCCGGCCCGCCGGCGGTCGCCGGTGGCTGGACGGTGCAGATCACCGGCGTGCCGACCACCGGCGACAGCTTCTCGATCGGCCCGAACACGAGCGGCGCCGGCGACAACCGCAACGCGCTCGCGATGGCGCAGCTGCAGTCGTCGGGCGTGCTGGTCGGCGGCACGGTCGGGCTCAGCTCCGGCTTCGCGACGCTGGTCGGCGTCGTCGGCACCGTGACCCAGCAGGCGAACGTGTCGCAGAGCGCCCAGCAAGCGGTCGTGAACCAGGCCCAGCAGGCCGTCTCGAACGTCTCCGGCGTCAACCTCGACGAGGAAGCCGCCAACATGCTCAAGTGGCAGCAGGCCTATGCCGCCGCCGCCAAGGTCGTCGCGACCGCCGACACGCTCTTCCAGACGCTGCTCGCCGCGGTGAAGGTCTAGCCATGCGCATCTCCTCGAGCTACATGAGCCAGGCGTTCCTCGACGCCCTCGGCCAGCAGCAGACCAACCTCGCGCAGACGCAGCAGCAGATCTCGACCGGGCTGCGCTTCAGCCAACCCTCGCAGGACCCCTCGGCGGCGACCCAGGCGCTCGAGATCCAGTCCTCGATCGACCAGATCAGCCAGTACGGCACCAACGCCAACCTCGCGCAGAGCCGGCTGTCGATCGAGGACAGCCAGCTGTCGACGCTGACCAACGTGCTGCAGCGGGTGCGCAACCTCGCGGTGCAGGCCGCCAACGCCTCGCAGACGGCCGACACCCGCGCCTCGATCGCCGGCGAGATCCAGCAGCAGATCCAGGGCGTGCTGCAGATCGCGAACGCGCAGGACGGCAGCGGCCAGTACCTGTTCTCGGGCACGGCCTCGGGCACCGCGCCGTTCAGCCAGACCGCGGGCACGTTCAGCTACGCCGGCAACCAGACGCAGCGCCTGGTGCAGATCGGCACCAACCGCCAGGTCGCCGACGGCGACACCGGCGCGCGGGTCTTCCAGCAGATTCGCAACGGCAACGGCACCTTCATCGTCGGCACCGGCGCCGCGAACCAGGGCTCGGTGATCGCCGGCGCGAACTCCGTGACCGACCCGACCGCGTGGGCGGCCGGCAAGCCGCCGTACACGCTGACCTTCTCGAACCCGACCACCTACTCGGTCACCGACTCGACCGGCGCGACCGTGGTCGCGAATGCGACCTACACCGACGGGGCGACGGTCGCCTTCAACGGCGTGCAGCTGCAGCTGTCGGGCACGCCGGTCGCCGGCGACAGCTTCCGCGTCGCCGCGAGCGCGAACCAGGACCTGTTCACGACGCTGCAGAACCTCGTCACCGCGCTGACCGGGCCGCAGCAGGGCAGCGCCGGCCAGGCGCAGATGGAGAACGGCGTCAACCGCGCGATCGAGGCGATCGACCAGGGCCTGACGAACATCTCGAACGTGCGCTCGGACGTCGGCGCGCGGCTCTCGGCGCTCGACACCCAGGACAACAGCAACAGCGCCGTCACGCTGCAGCTGAAGTCGACGCTGTCGAACCTGCGCGACCTCGATTACGCCTCGGCGGTCACGCAGCTGAACCAGCAGCTGACCGGCCTGCAGGCGGCGCAGGCCGCCTACGTCAAGATCCAGAACCTCTCGCTCTTCAACTACATCCAGTAGGCCGCGGCCCAGGCCGCGGCGATCAGGCCGAGCGCCGCCGCGCCGGCACGGCGCTGCGGCGCCCAGGCCGCCGGTGCCGGGCGCGCCCGCAGCGGCCAGGCGAGCACCGCCCCCGCGCCGAAACCGAGCGCGTGCGCGAGCACGTCGGTGTGCGCGTCGCCGGTGCCGAGCAGCGCGAGCAGCACCAGTGCCGCCACGAAGCTGCCGCCGCGCAGTCCCCAGCGCGTGCGCCGCGTCGCCGCCGGCCAGCGGTGCACCGCGAGCGCGCCGAGCGCCGCGAACACCGCGGTCGAGGCGCCGAGCGAGGCATGCCCCGGCCCCATCCAGAGGCCGTTGGCGAGGTTGGCAAGCGTCGCGGCCAGCAGCACCAGCAGCCAGCCGGCGCCGGCGCCGTAGACGCGCGCCGCCAGGCCGCCGAACAGCGCGCCGAAGCCGGAGTTCGCGAGCAGGTGGGCGAGGTCGGCGTGCAGCGTCAGCGCGGTCACCGCGCGCCAGAGCTCGCCGTGCCGGACGCGTGCGCCGTCGAGCACGCCGCGCTCGTACCAGTCGAGGCCGAAGAGGCCACGCGAGCTCGCCACCGCGACCAGGAACAGCAGCAGCACGTAGCCCGCCGCCGCGAGTGCCGCGCCCGGGTGCAGCCGCGGCGGCACCGGCCGCGGGCGCGGGCGGTTCTCGAGCACGTAACGCTCGAGCTCGACCCGGGCCCGCGGCGCGTCGGAGGCCGCCACCAGCAGCGCGTAGCTGCCCTCGGCGTAGTGCATCGCCGCGGGGATGCCGAGCGCGAGCAGCACGAAGGCCCGGTCGTCGCAGGGACCGACGGCCAGCGAGCGGAACACCTCTGTCCAGGGCGGTTCGGCCTGCATGCCCCGGCAATCTGGCGGCGGCGGGGCCCGAGTTCAACCCGCCCGACGGCCGGCCCGGGCGGGCTCAAGTTCGGGCCGGCGCGACCGATACAGGGATGACGGCCGGCCCCGCGTCCGCGGCGGCCGATACCACCGACAGGACCGCGGTGGCCGTGACCCAGATCGCAAAACCCGCGCGCCGCGGGGGGTCCACTAAAGATCCCGCCGCCAGGACCGATAAATCGCCCGAGTCGAATTTGTGGCCCGCGGAGGCGGGCCTAGGGAAAACCACCCGAGCCCGCGGAATTAGCCACAAGGCCGGACCGTCACCAGGAGCCAACCAACATGTCACTCGTTATTAACACCAACATCGCCTCGCTGAATGCCCAGCGCAACCTCAGCAACAGCGGTACGTCGCTGCAGACGTCCCTGCAGCGCCTCTCGTCCGGCCTGCGCATCAACAGCGCCAAGGACGACGCGGCCGGCCTCGCGATCAGCGACCGGTTCACGACGCAGATCAACGGCCTGAACCAGGCGGTGCAGAACTCGAACGACGGCATCTCGCTCGCGCAGACCGCCGAAGGCGCGCTCCAGGAGGTCACGAACAACCTGCAGCGCATCCGCCAGCTCGCCGTGCAGTCGGCGAACTCGACGAACAGCGCCTCTGACCGCGCCGCGCTCGATGCCGAGGTGCAGCAGCGCATCGCGGAAATCAGCCGCATCGCGACCCAGACCTCGTTCAACAACCAGAACGTCCTCGACGGCACGTTCGGCAACGCGGTGTTCCAGGTCGGCGCGAACGTCGGCCAGACGATCACCGTTGGCCTGACCGCGAGCGCGAAGGCCGGCGACGTCGGCTCGTTCGTGAACGCGACGGGCACCGTCTCGCAGGCCGTGACCAACGCCTCCGGCAGCGCCGGCCAGGCCGCGATCAACACGGGCACTGGCGCCAACGCCTACACGGGCGTGAACGGCACGGCGATCGTGCTGAACAACGGCTCCTCGAACCTGACGATCAACGGCACGAACGTCGTCAGCGCGACGCAGGGCAATGCCTCGACCTACCAGTCGGTCGGCAGCGCCTACGCCGCGGCCCAGGCGATCAACTCGTCGGGCATCGCGGGCGTCACGGCCTCGGCCACGACCTCGCTGACCTTCGACCCGACCGCCGGTGCCGGCGCCCCGGGCTCGGGCAACTTCCTGAACTTCTCGTCGGTCAGCGGCACGTCGGCCTCGACGTACCAGCTGTCGCTGAACGGCGTGCAGGTCATCAACCAGACCCTGTCGACGGCGAACGGCACGACGTTCAGCCTCGACTCCGCGGTCGCCGCGATCAACACCTTCCAGAGCCAGACCGGCGTGACGGCGACCAACAGCGCCGGCAAGCTGGTGCTGACGGCGGCCGACGGCCGTGACGTCAACGTGGCCGAGACGGTGACGGGTACGGCGAACGGCGCCGGCGCGAACGTGCTCTCGAGCGTGTTCTCGACGACGACCGAGGCGGGCGGTGCGGCCACGACCGGCGGCACGAGCTTCACCTACCGCGGCCAGGTCACGCTGCAGTCGGCCTCGGCGGTCTCGATCGCCGGCTCCGGCGGCGCGGCGCTGATCGGCCAGGCCCTGTCGGTGCTGTCGCCGCAGAGCAACCTCGCCAAGCAGAACGTGCTGACCGTGTCCGGCGCCAACAACACCATCCAGTCGGTGGATGCGGCGCTGACCTCGATCGACACGCTGCGCGGCACCTTCGGCGCGATCCAGAACCGCTTCCAGTCGACGATCGCGAACCTGTCGACGACGGTCGAGAACCTGACCGCCGCCCGCAGCCGAATCCAGGACGCCGACTTCGCGGCCGAGACCTCGAACCTGACCCGCGCGCAGATCCTGCAGCAGGCCGGTACGTCGATCCTCGCGCAGGCGAACGCCCTGCCCCAGGGCGTGCTGAAGCTCCTGCAGTAAGCGATCGCATAGGACCGGCTTCAAGAGGAGGCCGAGGAACTTGATGAGCCAGTAGGCGGCCGAGCCCGCCTCAGCACGGGAAGCCCGGGCAATGACGGCCCGGGCGGCTGGGGCGGGAAGTCGGGTCGCCGACCCTGTCGAAAGACGAGGGCTTCAACATGGCAAACGGAGTGACTAACGTCAGTTCGGGCATGCCGGTCACGGTCTCGACCGTGCCCGGCACGCCGCCTTCCGGGAACGCTCCCGCGCAGGCGGTGAAGCCGGTGGCCGAGATTCCGCCGCTGCCGCCGATCGGCCAGGGCGGCAATGCCTCGCCGCCGGCCGGCGACGGACTGCCGGGCCACGATGCCGCCGCGCCGCCGACGCTCAGCCAGCTGAGCGCCGCGGTCGAGGGCATCAACCGGTTCCTGCGGGATACGCAGCGCCAGTTCGTGTTCCAGGTCGACCTGAAGTCGGGCAAGGAGACGCTGACGATCGTGAACCCAGCCACGGGCGAGGTGATCCGCCAGATCCCGTCGGCACAGGTGCTCGACGCCGCCGCCAACCTGCAGCAGGCCGGCATGCCGATGGCCGGGATGTTCATCGACGAGCGGGCCTGAGCCCGCTCGCCACGGCGGGCGGCCGCTGGCACGGACCTTGCTTAATACCGGCACAGAGGCCAGGACCCCACGATGAGCAGCATTCTTCCCAGCAGCCTGAGCTCCGGCACCAGCGGCACCTCGAGCACCGGCACGAGCTCGGGTACCGCGCTGACCAGCACCGGCGCGGCCGGCACGGTCTCCTCGTCCGGGCTCGGCTCGGGACTCGACATCAACAGCATCGTCCAGCAGCTGGTCGCGGCCGAGGGCAATGGCCCGGCGGCGTTGATTACCAAGCAGCAGACGAACATCCAGACGAAGATTTCGGCGGAGGGCCAGCTGCAGTCCGCCGCCTCGGCGCTGCAGGCCTCGCTCGCGACCCTCGCCACCGCCGCGCAGTTCCAGACCAACGCCGCGAACGTGGCCGACAAGACGGTCGCGACCGCGACCGCCGATTCGACCGCCGCACCGGGCAGCTACAGCCTCTCGGTCGTGCAGCTCGCCTACGGCGCGCAGCTGATCTCGGGGCCGGTCACGAACTCGACCACCGCCGTCGGCACCGGCACGCTGACCGTCAAGGTCGGCAGCAACACCTTCTCGGTCGCGATCGACTCGACCAACAACACGCTCGCCGGCATCGCCTCGGCGATCGGCAAGGCCGGCGCTGCCTACGGCATCTCGGCCTCGGTGCTGAACGCGACCGACGGCTCGCGGCTGCTCTTGTCGAGCGCCGCCACCGGCGCGAGTAACGCCGTGACCGTGACCCAGTCGGGTGGCGACGGCGGGCTCGCCTCGCTCGTCTACGACCCGGCGAACTCGAACACCAAGCTGACGCAGCTGCAGGCGGCGCAGGACGCGCAGATCAAGCTCGCCGGCTACACCTACAACAGCCCGAGCAACACCGTGACCGGCGCACTGACCGGCGTCACGATCAACCTGGTGGGCGCGAGCGCCACCGGCGCGACCACGAACCTGACCGTCGCCACCGACCAGACCAGCGCCCAGAACGCGGTGCAGACCTTCGTCAAGGCCTACAACTCGTACGCCGGCATCGTCTCGTCGCTGTCGAGCTACGACGCCTCGACCGGCACCGCCGGCGCGCTGCTCGGCGACTCGACGCTGAACGGGCTCGTCAACAGCATCAACAGCGCGATCAACGCCTCGGTCGGCTCGCTGAAGAACGGCCCGTTCAGCACCCTCGCCGAGATCGGCATCGTCGCCAACACCGACGGCACGCTCGGCGTCGACAACAACAAGCTGAATACCGCGTTCTCGCAGAACTACGCGGCGGTGGCGCAGCTGTTCTCGGCCAACGACGGCCTCGCGACCAAGCTCAACAATGTCATCAACAACTACACCGCGCCGGTGACCGGCGTGTTCGCGACGCAGACCAAGAACCTGCAGCAGAACCTGACCGATCTTGCGGCGCAGCGCACCGCGCTCAACCAGCGGCTCGCGACCTTGCAGAACACGCTGCTCGCGCAGTACAACGCGATGGACGCGCTGGTGGCGCAGCTGAAGAACACCGGCACCTCGCTGATGGCGCAGCTGAACTCGATCAGTTACCCGGGCAAGAGCACGAGCTCCTCGGGTTGATTGAACCTTCCGAACGGAGTCGAACGACCATGAACCCCGGTGCGCAGCAGGCGCTGAAGAGCTACCAGACGGTCGGCGCCGCGAGCCAGGTCGCCGCCGCCGATCCCTACCGGCTGGTGCAGCTGATGCTGGCCAACGTCATCGAGCGGCTGTCGGCCGCGCGCGGCCACCTGCTGCGGCAGGAGATCGCCAAGAAGGCCGAGCAGGTCTCGAAGGCGGTCGCGGTGATCAACGCCCTCGATGGCAGCCTCAACCACGAGCAGGGCGGCGAGATCGCCGGCAACCTGCACCAGCTGTACGAGTACGCGGTGCTGCGGCTGACGCGCGCCAACGCGGAGAACGACGCCGCGGGCCTCGACGAGGTCGTCGCGATCGTGCGCACGATCAAGGAAGGCTGGGACGGCATCGCCGGGGCGCCGCGGCCGGGCGCGACGGTGGGCAAGTGAGCGCGCTGGCGAGCGAGGTCGCCGCCCCGCCCGAGGCGCACGCCGAGCTGCTGCGCCTGACCGGCGAGCTCAAGGTCGCGCTCGAGCGCGGTGACTGGGGCGCGGCCGCGGAACTCGAGCTCGCGCGCCGCGGCGTGGTCGAGGAGATCTTCGATCGCCGGCCCGCCGACGCGGCGCTGCCGGCGCTGACCGCGGCGCTGCGCGAGGTGGTGCGCATCAACGACGAGCTGATCGGCCTCGCCGAGCACCGCCGCCGCGCGCTCGCCCGCGAGATCGACCTGCTGTCGGTCGGTCGCGAAGCGCGCCGCCGCTACGCCGGGGCCACCCGCGCGCCGCGCGGCGCGCGGCCGTGACCGAGACGCTCGACGGCGTCAGCTACGCGGATTCGGTGCCGCTCAGCTTCGAGCGGGTGGCGGCCCTGCCGGAAGGCGCGGCGCTCGCCGCGATGCTGCTCGAGGACCAGCAGGTGCTGGTCGCCGACGCCTCGCTCGACGAGCAGCGCCCGATCACCGACAAGAAGACCGACGAGGAGCACGAGCTCGCGCAGGACCTGCAGCGGCTCGAGTACAAGGTCAACGTGCTGATCCAGCTCGTGGCGCGCCTGATCGACCAGGGCGGAGACCGGCCGCCGGCCTGCAACATCCGCCTCTCCTCGAGCGGCCTCGAATGGCTCGCCGGCGGCGACGAGGTGCTGCCCGGCCCCGGCATCGTGCGGCTGTTCGTGAGCCGGCATTTCCCGCAGCCGCTCGCGCTCCCGGGCCGCGTGCTCGGCACGCGGCGCGACGCGGACGGACGCTGGGTGCGCTTCGCCTTCGAGGGACTGTCGCTGCCGGTCACCGAGCTGCTCGAGCGCCTCGTGTTCCGTCACCACCGCCGCCTCGTCGCCGGCACCCGCAGCGCGCCGCGCAGCTGAAGACGGTAGTCGCTGCGGGATTTTGATGGCAGCGCACTCAGGGCGAGTTTGAGGCGCTGTTAGGGGCTTCCCCCAAGCCATTAACGGGGACCCCGCCTATATCGAGCCGCGCCCGCAATTCGTAGGATTTGTCTCGAGCCTGCGACAGACATTTTGTTTCAGGCGGTTACGGCAAATAACTCGAAAGCGACTGCACTGAGGCAGGCGCGGGGCCGAGGGGCCGAAAAGGGGCACCGCAGGGTGGCGGACAACAGGGTGCTGGTCATCGAGCCGCAGGCGGCTCGGGCACTGGAGTGGCGCGCGGCGCTGCAATTCCTCGATCGCGAGGCCGACTGCGTCGGCCACGTCGCGGAGGTCGACTGGCCGCTGCCGGATGCGCTCGGCTGGTCGGCCGTCCTGGTCGGCGAGGGCGTCTCGCGCGAGGACCTGCGGCTGCTCGCGAGCCGCAGCACCGCCTATCCGATGCCGCTGCCGCTGCTCGTCCCCGAGCCGCTCGCCGAGCTCGCGCTCTGCGGCGAGGCGGCGATCGTGCGGCTGCCGCTGCGCACCCGCTACCGCGAGCTGTCCGGCGCGCTCGCCGAAGCCGAGGCGCTCGCCGCGCGGCCCCACGACGTGCCGCCGCTGCTGTCGATGTTCCGACCGAGCGGCGCCTCGCCCGCGATCCGCGCCGTGCACCGGCTGGTCGAGCAGGTGGCGCCGTTCGACACCAGCGTGCTGGTGCTCGGTGAGTCGGGCACCGGCAAGGAAATGGTCGCGCGCCACGTGCACGAGCTCTCGCCGCGCAGCGGCGGGCCGTTCGTGCCGGTGAACTGCGGCGCGATCCCGGCGGAGCTGCTCGAGAGCGAGCTCTTCGGCCACGAGAAGGGCGCCTTCACCGGCGCGCTGTCGGCCCGGGTCGGGCGCTTCGAGCTCGCCCAGGGCGGCACGCTGTTCCTCGACGAGATCGGCGACATGAGCCTGCACATGCAGGTGAAGCTGCTGCGCGTGCTGCAGGAGCGCACCTTCGAGCGGGTCGGCGGCTCGCGGACGCTGAAGGCCGACGTGCGCGTGATTGCCGCGACCCACCGCGACCTCGAGGCCGCCATCGCCGCCGGCCAGTTCCGCGAGGACCTCTACTACCGCCTGAACGTGTTCCCGATCCAGATGCCGCGGCTCGCCGACCGCATCGAGGACCTGGCGGCGCTCGCCGAGCAGCTGCTGGCGCGCATCGAGCGCGTCACCGGCTCGCGCATCGAGCTCGGCGCGTGCGCGCTCGAGGCGCTCGCCGGCTATGCCTGGCCCGGCAACGTCCGTGAGCTGTCGAACCTGCTCGAGCGGCTCGTGATCCTGAACGCCGGCCGGCGCGTCGGCGCCGGCGACCTGCCGGAACGCTATCGGCCGGCGGGCGCGACCGGTGCCCGCCTCGCAGGCCCGGCGAGCCTGCCCGACCAGGGCTTCGACCTGCGCGACCACCTGACGCAGCTCGAGCAGCGCTACATCCGCGAGGCCCTGGTGCGTGCCGACGGCACGATCGCCGGCGCTGCGCGGCTGCTCGGCATGCAACGCACCACGCTCGTCGAGAAGCTCAAGAAGTACCGGCTCGCGGCCACCGCCGACGTCGCCTGAGGCGCGTCGAAATCTCGACGCTTCGTCGCCTTCCAACTCACCCGGGGCCGTCGGGATCTTGACGAGCCGCGCGACCGCCTTCGTAAGTCACTGATCGGCAAGGGCTCCTTGCGACGGCATGGAACTTGCTCTTTATCACCCCGGGTTCGTGTCTCCGGGATCTGACATGGCTGCGGTACTCGAAACCGAAGGACTGACCGAGGCGTTCCAGACCTTCAACGCGCTCTCCGGCGCGCTGGAGCAGTCGTACCGCGACCTCGAGTCGCAGGTGGCGCGCCTCAACGCCGAGCTCGCCGAGGCGCGCCTCGAGCGCGTCCGCCAGGAGCGGCTCGCGACGCTCGGCGAGATGGCGGCGCGGCTCGCGCACGACGTGCGCACGCCACTCGCCGCGGCGCTGCTGTACGCCTCGCGCCTCGAGCTCGACGGCGTCAGCGACGCCGACCGACGCGACATCGCCGGCAAGATCGTCGGCCGCCTGCGCCACCTCGAACGGCTGGTCGCCGACATGCTCGCCTTCGCGCGCGGCGGCGGCGCGCGCCTGGCGCGCTGCGAGGTCGGCGCGCTGCTCGAGGGCACCGCCCAGAGCCTCGCCTCGCGCCTCGGGCCGCGCGCACGCCTCACCATCCGCACGCTGGCGCCGCGGCTCGCGGTGTTCGGCAATGCCGAGGCGCTGGTCGGGGCGCTCGTGAACCTCGCGATCAACGCCCTCGACGCGGTCGGCGAGGGCGATGCCCACGTCGAGATCGAGGCGAGCGCCGCCGGCGACTCGGCCGTGTTCCGCGTCCGCGACAACGGTCCGGGCATCCCGGCCGAGTACCGCGGCCGCATCTTCGAGCCGTTCTTCACGACCCGGACCGCGGGCACGGGCCTCGGACTCGCGGTGGTGCGCTCGGTGGCGCAGGCCCACGGCGGCAGCGCCCGCGTCGAGGAGGTGCCGAGCGGCGCCTGCCTCGTGCTCGAGCTGCCGGCCATCGGAGCCGAGGCATGAACGCCGTCGTCAAGCCCGTCGAGTCGCCGTCCGCGCCGCCGGCGCGCCACGTGCTGGTGGCCGAGGACGACCCGGCGCTACGCGAGGCGCTGGCCGACACGCTGCGCTTCGGCGGCTTCCGCGTCACCGCAGTCGCCGACGGCGCGGCCGCGGTCGCGGCGCTCGAGGCCGAGACCCCGGCGCTCGTGCTCAGCGACGTGCAGATGGCCCCGGTGGACGGCCACGAGCTGCTGCTCGAGGTCCGCTCCCGCTGGCCCGAGGTGCCGGTGGTGCTCGTGACCGCCTACGGCACCATCGAGCGTGCGGTCGCCGCGATGCGCGACGGCGCCGCCGACTACCTGGTCAAGCCGTTCGCGGCGGACGCGCTGATCGCGCTCGTCGAGCGCGTCGGACGCGCCGATCCGGCGGGCGCGGACGAGGACGCGCCGGTGGCCGCCGACCCGCGCTCGCTCGAGACGCTCATGCTCGCGCGGCGCATCGCGCGCACCGACGTCACGGTGCTGATCACCGGCGAGAGCGGCACCGGCAAGGAAGTGTTCGCCCGCTACCTGCACGCGCGCTCGGCGCGCCGCAGCGGGCCGTTCGTCGCGATCAACTGCGCGGCGATCCCCGAGTCGATGCTCGAGGCGGTGCTGTTCGGCCACGAGAAGGGCGCCTTCACCGGCGCCAGCACCGCGCACACCGGCAAGTTCGAGCAGGCGCAGGGCGGCACGCTGCTGCTCGACGAGATCTCGGAGATGGGCATGGCGCTGCAGGCGAAGCTGCTGCGCGTGCTGCAGGAACGCGAGGTCGAGCGCATCGGCGGCACGCGCACCATCAAGCTCGACGTGCGGGTGATCGCCACCAGCAACCGCCAGCTGCCGGCCGAGGTCGCCGCCGGGCGCTTCCGCGAGGACCTGTACTACCGCCTGAACGTCATGCCGCTGCGCCTGCAGCCGCTGCGGGCCCGGCCGCGCGACGTGCTGCCGCTCGCCGAGCGGGTGCTGGCGCGGCTCGCGGCCCCCGGCCAGGCGCCGCTGCGGCTCGCGCCCGCCGCCGCCGAGCGGCTCGCCGCGCACGGCTGGCCGGGCAACGTCCGCGAGCTCGACAACGTGATGCAGCGCGCGGCGGTGCTCGCCGCCGGCGCGACGCTCGAGGCGAGCGAGATCGTGTTCGAGAACGAGCCGGCGCCGGCGCTGGCGCTGGCGCCGCCGGACGGCGCAGTCAGCGCGCCCGTCCAGGCCGCGCTCGAGGACGGGCTCAAGGACCGCGAGCGCGACCTGATCCTGGCGGCGCTCGAGTCGAGCCGCGGCAGCCGCAAGCTCGCCGCCGAGCGCCTCGGCATCAGCGCGCGGACGCTGCGCTACAAGCTCGCCCAGCTGCGCGCCGCCGGCGTCGCGGTGCCCTGAACGACGAGGATCCCATGCCGACCATCGACACCCAGCGACTCCTGATGGAACTGCGCTCGCTCGCGAGCGAGGCACGGCGCGGCCCGGCGATCGGCGGCATCGGCGGCGGTACCGCCGGCGCGCCGGCCGGCGGCGGGGTCGGCGCGGACTTCGGCAGCGTGCTGAAGGCCTCGCTCGGCGCAGTCGACGGCCTGCAGCAGAACGCCGCCTCGCTCGCGACGGCATTCGAGCAGGGCCAGCCGGGCGTCGACATCACGCGCGTGATGGTCGAGGCGCAGAAGGCGAGCCTCGCCTTCCGGGCGATGACCGAAGTGCGCAACAAGCTGGTCAGCGCGTACCAGGAAGTCATGAACATGCCGGTCTGAGGACCGGCCGCGAAGGACGGAGTGACGAATGGCTGAAGCGACCGCATCGCGGAGCGTATTCGAGCTGCCCGGGCTCCGGCAGCTGTTCCTGCTGGTCGGGCTCGCCGCCGCGATCGCGGCGGGGCTGTGGCTGGTGTTCTGGTCGCAGGGCCCGAACTACGCGACGCTGTACAGCCAGCTGTCGGAGCGCGAGACCGCGCAGGTCGTCGACGCGCTGCAGGCGGCCGGCATCCCGCACAAGCTCGACGGCCCGAGCGGCACGGTGCGCGTGCCCGAGCCGTCGCTGCGCGAGGCGCGCATGCGGCTCGCCGCGCAGGGACTGCCGCAGTCCGACGCGCTCGGCGTCGAGATGATCCAGAAGGACACCGGCTTCGGCACCAGCCAGTTCATGGAGACCGCGCGCTACCAGCTCGCGATCGAGACCGAGCTCGCGCGCACGATCATCAAGGTGCAGGGCGTGCAGGGCGCGCGCGTGCACCTCGCGCTGCCGCACCAATCGGCGTTCGTCCGCGAGCACCGCAATGCGACCGCCTCGGTGATGCTGCAGCTCTACCCCGGCCGCCACCTCGAGCCGGGCCAGGTCGCCGCGATCTCGCACCTGGTCGCCTCCTCGGTGCCGGACCTCGAGACCAAGGACATCACGGTCGTCGACCAGAACGGCACGCTGCTGTCCTCGCCCGACGGCAACGACGCGCTGTCGGTGTCGGCCAAGCAGCTCGAGTACACGCGCTCGGTCGAGGATGGCTTCACGCGGCGGATCGAGCAGCTGCTGACGCCGCTGGTCGGCGCCGGGCGCGTGCGCGCCGGCGTGACCGCCGACATCGACTTCACGGTCACCGAGCAGTCGAGCGAGAACTACGACCCGCAGAAGCAGGTGGTGCGCAGCGAGCAGACCGCCAACGAGCAGCGCATGCAGGGCGATCTCGCGATGGGCATCCCCGGCGCGCTCAGCAACCAGCCGCCGCAGACCACCCCGGCGCCGCCGGCCGCGAAGCAGCAGCCGGCGCAGACCCCGCCGCAGCCGGTCGCGACCAACAACCGTGCGACGCGCAACTTCGAGATCGACCGCACCGTCAGCCACGTGCTGCAGCCGACCGGGATCGTCAAGCGGCTCTCGGTCGCGGTGATCCTCGACAACAAGCAGGTCGCCGGCGCCGATGGCAAGGCGACAAGCGAGGCACTGACCGACAAGGAGCTCGAGCGCTACACGAGCCTGGTTCGCGAGGCGGTCGGCTTCGACGAGAAACGCGGCGACCGCGTCGAGGTGATCAACGCCTCGTTCTCGACGCCGGCGACCGGCGAGCCCGCCGCCGAGGAGCCGTGGTACGCGAACCCGATGATCCGCCAGGCCGGCCGGCAGGCCGCGGCGGTACTCGCCGTGCTGCTGCTGGCGGTGGTGGTGCTCCGACCGATCATGAAGACGCTGCTGGCGCCGCCGCGCGGCGGGCTCGCCCGGGCCGATGGCGGCGGCGGCGGCGACCTGGCCCGCGACCGCGTGACGCTCACGGGCGGCGGGGGCGGCGGCGCGCCGGGACTGCCGAACTATGAGCAGCACGTCGCAGCGGCGCGCAGCATGATTTCGCAGGATCCCAAGCGGGCGGCACAGGTGGTGAAGGAGTGGGTGACGGCCGATGGCTGAGCGGGGCGCGAACATGAGCGGCGCCGAGCGCGCCGCGGTGCTGCTCATGTCGCTCGGCGAAGCCGACGCCGCGGCGATCCTGAAGCACATGGACCCGCGCGACGTCGAGGCGGTCGGCCTCGCGATGGCGAACCTGCCGTCGGTGACGCGCGACCGCGCCGAGGGCGTGGTGCAGTCGTTCCTGCAGAAGATCGACTCGGGCGACTCCTTCGGCGCCGACAAGTCGGACTTCGTCAAGAAGGTGATGTCGGCCTCCTTCGGCAAGCAGCGCGGCGAGCTGATGGTCGACCGGATCCTGTCCGGCGGCGTCGGCGGCGCCGGCATCGACGCGCTGCGCTGGATGGACCCGCGCGCGGTCGCACAGCTGATCGGCGACGAGCACCCGCAGGTGATCGCGAGCCTGATGGCGCAGCTCGACGGCAAGCTGTCGGCCAAGATCGTGCCGCTGCTGCCCGAGAAGCAGCGCGCCGACGTGCTGATGCGCATCGCGACGCTCGAGGAGCTGCCGCAGTCGGCGTTGCAGGAGCTCGACCAGATCGTCGGCAAGCGCGCCGCGAGCGGCGCCCAGGTGACCTCGCGACGCATCGGCGGCACGCGCACGGTCGCGGACATCATCAACGCGATGGATCGCGAGACCAGCAACAGCGTCCTCGGTCAGATCGAGTCCGAGAACGCGGAGCTGCACACCAAGATCAAGGAACTGCTGTTCGTCTTCGACGACCTCGCCGATATCGACAACAAGGGCATCCAGGCGGTGCTGCGCGAGGTCTCGAGCGACATCCTGTCGGTGGCGCTGCGCGGCGCGGACCCGGTGGTCGCCGAGAAGATCTACGGCAACATGTCGAAGCGCGCGGCCGAAATCCTGCGCGAGGACATGGAGGCGCGCGGCCCGGTGAAGCTCACCGAGGTCGAGGCGGCGCAGCGCGAGATCGTCGTCATCGCGCAGAAGCTGGCGGAGGAGGGCACGATCATCCTCGGCGCAAGCGCGGGCGAGTATGTCTAGGATCATTCCGGCCGCGCAGGCGGGCACCGCGAGCTCGTGGGGCCCGCCGGCCGTCGAGGGCGCGGGCGGCGGGCGCCGCCCGGCCGGCGGCGGGCCGGTGACCGCCGGAGTGCTCGCCGACCTGCAGGCCGAGGCGTATCGCGAGGCCTTCCAGCAGGGCCTGCGCGACGGCGCCGCGGCCGGCCGCGAGCAGGTGCGCGCGCAGGTCGAGAGACTCGATCAGCTGCTGACCGACCTGGCGCGGCCGTTCGCCGAGATTGACGAGGCGGTGCAGCAGGAGCTGCTGCAGCTGGCGATGGCGCTGGCGCGGCAGATCGTGCGCCGCGAGCTGCGCCAGGACCCGACCCAGATCATCGGCATCGTCCGCGAGGCGATCGGCCAGCTGCCGGTCGCGGCGCGCGACATCCGCGTGCAGCTGCATCCGGAGGACGCCGCGATCGTCCGCGAGCACCTCGCGCCGGCCGAGAACGAGCGCGCCTGGACGCTGGTCGAGGACCCGATGATGATGCGCGGCGGTTGCCAGGTGCTGTCGGCGAGCTCGCGCATCGACGTGCGCCTCGACAAGCGGCTCGGCGCGCTGCTGTCCGAGCTGATGGGCAGCGAGCGCGACCCCGAGGTCCGGCCGGAGCGTCCGTGAGCGGCACGCCCGAGATGCGCGGCCTGCAGCAGCGCTGGCGCGGCGAGCTCGGCAAGGTGCGCGAGCGCGTCACGGCACTGCGACCGCTGCAGGTCGAGGGCGTACTGTCGCGGATGGTCGGCATGACGCTCGAGGCGATCGGCTGCGAGGCGGCGGTCGGCAGTCGCTGCCTGATCGACGGCCGGCAGGGCCAGACGGTGGAGGCCGAGGTAGTCGGCTTCTCCGGCGAGCGGCTGTTCCTGATGCCGACTGGCAACATGCGCGGCCTGATGCCCGGCGCGCGCGTGCGGCCGGCGCACTCGGTGTCCGAAGTGCACGTTGGCGAGGAACTGCTGGGCCGGGTGCTCGACGGCACCGGCCGGCCGCTCGACGGCCTCGGCCCGCTGCATTGCCGCGAGACCCAGCCACTGATGGGCCAGCCACTCAACCCGCTCAAGCGCTGGGCGATCCGCGAGCCGCTCGACGTCGGCATCCGCACGCTGAACGGACTGCTGTCGATCGGCCGCGGCCAGCGCATCGGGCTGTTCGCGGGCTCGGGCGTCGGCAAGTCGGTGCTGCTCGGCATGATGACCCGCTACACGAACGCCGACGTGATCGTGGTCGGTCTCATCGGCGAGCGCGGCCGCGAGGTGCAGGAGTTCGTCGCCAACACCCTCGGTCCGGACGGTCTCAAGCGTGCGGTCGTGGTCGCGACTCCGGCCGACACCCCGCCGCTGATGCGCCTGCACGGCGCCTGGGTGGCGCATGCCATCGCCGAGTACTTCCGCGACCGCGGCCTCAAGGTGCTGCTGCTGCTCGACTCGCTGACCCGCTTCGCGCAGGCGCAGCGCGAGATCGCGCTCGCGATCGGCGAGCCGCCGGCGACCAAGGGCTACCCGCCGTCGGTGTTCGCGCGCCTGCCGCAGCTCGTCGAGCGCGCCGGCAACAGCGATCGCGGGCCGGGCTCGATCACCGCCTTCTACACGGTGCTCGCCGAGGGCGATGACCAGCAGGACCCGATCGCCGACGCGGCGCGCGCGATCCTCGACGGCCACATCGTGCTGTCGCGCACCCTCGCCGAGTCGGGCGTCTATCCGGCGATCGACGTCGAGCAGTCGATCTCGCGCGCCATGCACCTCGTCGCCGATCGCGAGCTGATGGAGCTCGCGGTCCGCTTCCGGCAGGTGTACGCGCTCTACCAGCACAATCGCGACCTGATCAGCGTCGGCGCCTACCGCCGCGGCAGCGACCCGCGCATCGACCAGGCGATCGACCTGTGGCCGCGATTGCTCGAGTTCCTGCGGCAGGACATGTACGAGCCCGTCGACCTGCGCGCGGCCCGCGACCAGCTGCACGCGCTGCTCGCCAGTGCGCCGCGCTAGCGGCGCTGGCATGCCGACGACCGTTTCATAAGAAGACAAAGGCCCACGGATGACGCGTTCGAAGCGGATGGAACCGATCAAGCAGCTCGCAGCCGATCGCGAGCGCGAGGCCGGCGCGATGGTCGAGGTCGCGCGCCGCACGCTCGACGAGGCGGAGCGCCAGCTCGTGCAGCTGCGCCAGTACCGCCAGGAGTACGCCGACCGCGTCGCGCGCGGTGCGGCGCCGGACACCGCGCGGCTGATGAACTTCCATGCGTTCCTCGGCCGGCTCGGCGACGCGATCGGCCAGCAGGAGCGCGCGGTCGCCGACGCGCTCGCCGCGCTCGAGCAGGCCACCGACGCCTGGCGCGCGTTCCGGATCGAGGCCGCCTCGATCGGGCGCGCGGTCGAGAAGCTCGTGACCGGCGAGCGGCGCACGGCCGACCGGCGCCTGCAGCGCGAGTCGGACGAGCGGTCGCTGCAGGTCCGCCTGCGGGAGCGCGAACCCGGCTGATGCCGCCGCGGCTGGCATGGCCCTTGCAACCTCCGGGGCCATGGACGCGAATGCCGCACTGACGAACCTGACCGCCGCGCTCGCGGCGCCCGCCAACGCCGCCCCCGCGCCGGCCTCCCAGCCGGCGCCCAACCGCTCCTTTGCGGCCACGCTCGCCCGCGAGCAGCCGCCCGCGCACGAGGCACCGCGTCCGGCGAGCCGTCCGCAGGCGCCTGCCGCGAGCGCCAGCGACGGGAACGACCAAGGCGACGGCCAGACGGACCCGGCGCCGGGCGCCACGAAGACTGCCGCCGACGCGGATTCCGGGCCAAAGCAGACCGCCGGCGCCAAGCGGCCCGCCCGAGCGAAGGGCAGCGGCGGTGACGACTCGCCGCCCGACGGCAAGACCTTGCCGGTGTGGCTGACGCCGCCCATCCCGACCGCATCGCCGGCCGTGACGGCCGCCTCGACCAGCGCCTCGACCGCCACCGCAGCGGCGGCCGACGCCGCAGCCGTCGCGACCGGCACCGCCGGTACCGACGCCGCGTCCGCGAGCGCCCCTGCGATCCCGACGCTCGGCACCGACGCGCGCGCCGATGCCGGGCGCGCGCCGCACGAAGCGGCGCAGCCCTCTTTTGAGGCTGCCGCCGCGCTCGCGGGGGCGCAGGACGCCGACGATGCCGAGCCGGCACCGGCGGCGAAGCCGGTCCCGGCCGCGCCCGACGCGGCCGCGACGCCGGCGCCGGCGCGCGCCGAGGCGGGAATTGCGCTCGCACGGCTCGAGTCGGCGCCCGAGAGCACGGCGCCTGCGCCGACCCCGGCCGCGGCGCCGGTCGAGGCGCCGCGCGTCGCCGCCACGATCAGCCGGCCGAGCGGCGAGCCGGTCGCGACCGCGTCGCGCGCACCGCGCCTCGCGGGCGTGCGCGCGGGCGAGTCCGCGCCCGAGGCACCGGCGACGGCCACCCGCGCACAGGACATCCCGCCAGTCGCGCCGGAGTTGCGGCGCGCGGTGACCGCGATGCAGGCGAGCGATGCCAAGGTCGACGTCGTCGACCTGACCGCCAAGGCGCCGAGCGCGGCGGACCTCACCGGCGCCGCGACGATCGTGCCGGCGCTCGACCGTGGTGCGGCGACGACCGCGCCCGCGACCGCGCAGGTCGCGACGCCGGTCGGCTCGCCCGACTGGGCGCACGAGCTCAGCGACCGGGTGAGCGTGCTGGTCGACCAGAACCTGACGCACGCCCAGATCAAGCTCGCGCCCGCGGACCTCGGGCCGATCGAGGTGCGCATCGCGGTGAGCGACGGCCAGGCCAACATCTCCTTCACGACGCACAGCCACGTCACGAGCGAGGCGCTGCAGGCCGCCGCGCCGCGGCTGCGTGAGGCGCTCGGCGCGCAGGGCTACGCGAGCGTCAACGTCGACGTCGCGCAGCAGCAGTTCCGGGAACGGACCCCGCAGCAGTCGCGCTACGAGCCGGAGGCGGGTCCAGGCGCTGCACCCGCCGCGACGGCCTCGCGCGCGGTGGGCCGCCCGAGCGCCGGCTCCGCGGCGCTGCGACTCGACGCGTACGCCTGAGGCGCGTCAGCGCGTACCGCTGGCCGCGTCCGGAATGTCGCGGACGAATTCCTCGAGCGCGCGGCCCTCGGCTCGCCACGGCAGGTAGCTGATGCGGCCCGCCTCGCCGTCGAGCGCGATGCTGGCGGGCGGCGAGGCGGCGAGCGCCCGGAGCTGCGCGGGCGTCACTTCGTACCAGGACTCGCCGGCATAGCCGGCGGGGGGCCGGAACAGCCGGTCGCCGATGCCGAAACCGCGCGGCTCGTGGCTCGCACCGGAGAGCTCGAGCGGCTTGCCGCCGAGGTCGAGCTCGACCCGCTCCGGCACCGGCGCCGCGGCGATGCCGACGCGATGGCGATCGATCGTGCTCCACGAGATCAGCGCGAGGTAGTGCTTGCGCTTGCCCATGTTGTTGGTCTCGACGAGGCCGAGCGAGAGATAGTCGCGGCTGTTCGCGGCGAGTTCCGGGGCGTCGTGCGCGTAGATCAGCGGTTCGGCAAGCGAGCGGATGGTGACCGCGGTCTGCTGGTCGAGATACTCGCTGACGCGCGGCGGGTCGGCCGCGCATCCCGCTAGGAGCACGGCGGCGGCGAGCGACAGGATCGGCGCACGCATGGATCTTCTCCGCCTCGCCGGCACCGGCCGGCGGCGCGAGTGTAGCCGCGCCGCCGGTGGGTCGTGCAAATCCCCAAACCGGGCTCGATGAGGGGTTTTGTCCAGTGCGGCCTACTGTATCTCCCTACCTCGGTAGTAGAAACCCGTGTGATGTCGCTCACGGGAGACGACATCCGGCCACCCCCGCGGCGCCCGCGCCAATATGATTAACCACGTAAGTATTGTCCGCAGGAACCGCCCACGGAGGCCCCGGATGGCCCGCCGGAACGGGAGTCAAAAGCCATTGAGGACGTGCTGCGAGTGAGCGATTCCGCTCGCCTCTGGCGTCGCTGGACCTCCGCCGCGTTTGCGGTGACGGCGGCGTTCGTCCTGCTGCTTGCGCCGGCGGCGGGCCGTGCCGCGCCGAGCGGTTTTGATCACGCGACCACCGGCTACGAGCTCGTCGGCCTGCACCGCGACGTGGCCTGCGCCGACTGCCATGCCGGCGGCATCTTCAAGGGCACGCCGACCGACTGCTTCTCGTGCCACATGGCCGGCTCCCGGATCGGCGCGATCGGCAAGCCCGCCAAGCACATCATTTCCGGCAACGATTGCTCGCAGTGCCACACGCCGTTCGGGTGGACGCCGGTCGCGCGCTTCAACCACCTGAACGTGTTGACGAACTGCAGCTCCTGCCACAACAACGTGCAGAGCATCGGCAAGGCCCCGAGCCATCCGCCGACGACCGCCGAGTGCAGCGCCTGCCACTTCGTCAACCAGCCGTGGACGAAGCTGAACTATCCGTCGAACCACATCCCGACGTCACCGACCTCGACCTGCACCAACTGCCACAAGGGCAACGACTTCTCGGTGGTGCCGTCGCTGACCGACATCCACCTGTACGCGCCGAGCACCAGCAGCAACTGCGCGCAGTGCCACGGCAGCGCGGCGCCGAGCTTCGCGATCCCGGCGATCGGCTTTGCGATCGTCGGCATGCCCGCGACGCACATCCCGGTCGGTGCCAACGCGCCCTGCGAGAGCTGCCACGTCGGCGCCGGCTCGAGCATCGCCGCGACACCGGTGGTCGACGGCGCGAAGTTCATGAACTCGGCGATGAACCACGCCGGGCTCACCACCTGCGCCGGCTGCCACGGGCCGACCGTGACCGCCACCACGTTCTACGGCCTGACCGGGCTCGTGGTGATGCCGGCGACCGCGCCGCAGGGCGCCACCGCGCACATCCCGTCCGCGACCGCCTGCGAGAGCTGCCACGTCGCGCCGAGCGGACTCATGCCCGCGAGCGTGACCAAGACGCCGCCGGGCACCGGCTTCCAGACGCCCGCGCCCACCACTGCGCAGATCCACGCCGGCATCACCGCCGGCTGCAACAGCTGCCACGAGGGCGCCTACAACTGGCTCGACATGACCGGCAGCTACCCGCTGAACCCGGGCACGCTGACCGCCAACACGCTGCAGTACTTCGGCTTCCAGACGCGGCCGGGACCGACGGGCTCTGCCACCAACATCGTCGACAGGGCGCACCCGGCGAGCGGCGACTGCAGCGAGTGCCACACGCGCACCGACTACTTCGAAGGGCAGATCAAGCCCAAGAACCACATCCCGACCTCGGCGACCGCCCAGTGCGGCGACTGCCACAAGACCGCCGACTTCTCGGTGATGCCGGCGCTCGTGGACATCCACACCTTCGCGCCGAGCACGAGCGCGAACTGCGCGCAGTGCCACGGCCCGACGACCGCGCCGACCTTCGCGATCCCGGCGGCGAACTTCTCGATCGTCACCGAGCCGACCGGCCACGTGCCGACCACCGCCGCCTGCGAGAGCTGCCACGTCGGCGCCAATTCGAGCGTCACCGTGACGCCGGTGCCGAACGGCGCCAAGTTCGCGAACTCGGCGATGAACCACGCCGGGCTCACCACCTGCGTCGGCTGTCACGGCCCGACGATCGCGCAGAACGCGTTCTACGGCATCACGAAGCTGATCGTGATGCCGCCGACCTCGCCGCAGGGCGCGAACGCCCACATCCCGTCGGCGACCGCCTGCGAGAGCTGCCACGTCGCGCCGGCCGGGCTCGTGGCCGGCAACGCCACCGCGGCCGTCCCCGGCAGCGCCTTCCAGACGCCGGTGCCGAGCACGACGCAGATCCACCAGGGGATCACGAGCGGCTGCGCGAGCTGCCACGAGGGCGCCTTCACCTGGCTCGACATGAACCAGTACCCGCTGAGCCCCGGCGCGCTGACCGCCGGCGTCACGCAGTACTTCGGCTTCCAGACCCGCCCCGGCAAGACGGCCTCGGCGACCAACATCCTCGACAACGCGCACCCGTCCTCGGGCGACTGCTCGGACTGCCACACGCGCACCGACTACTTCGACACGCAGATCAAGCCGAAGAACCACATCCCGACCTCGGCGACCGCGACCTGCGACAACTGCCACAAGAGCCCCGACTTCTCGGTGCTGCCGGCGCTCGTCGACATCCACACCTACGCGCCGAGCACGACCGCGAACTGCGCGCAGTGCCACGGTTCGACGGTGGCGGCGGGCTTTGCGATCCCGGCCGCGAGCTTCTCGATCGTGACCACGCCCTCGAACCACGTGCCGACCACCGCGGCCTGCGAGAGCTGCCACGTCGGCGCGAACTCGAGCGTCACCGCGACGCCGGTGCCGAACGGCGCGAAGTTCGCGAACTCGGCGATGAACCATGCCGGGCTCACCACCTGCGTCGGCTGCCACGGCCCGACGGTGGCGCAGAACGCCTTCTACGGCATCACCAAGATCATCGTGATGCCGGCCACCTCGCCGCAGGGCGCGACCGCCCACATCCCGTCGGCGACCGCCTGCGAGAGCTGCCACGGCGGCTCGGCCCCGGCCGGGCTCGTGCCGGCGAACGCGACCAAGACGGTGCCGGGCACCGGCTTCC
>JAFEDR010000002.1 GCA_018241525.1 Pseudomonadota bacterium | reverse complement strand
CGCGCTCGAGAGCGCGCGCCTCGAGCGTCTCGCGCGCGGCCGGCCAGCGCCGGGCCCGCTCTCGCAACTCGGCCGCGCCTGGCGCGCGGCCCGCCGCCTACGACCGGAGTGATGCCGTGACGACCACTGTCGACCCCCGCCGCTACCAGCCCCGCGAGGGACTCCTCGCCGGGCGCGTGATCCTCGTCACCGGCGCCTCACGCGGCATCGGCCGGGCGCTTGCGCTCGAGCTCGCGCGCGCCGGCGCGACGGTCGCGCTGCTCGCCCGCAGCCAGAAGGGCCTCGAGCGGGTCTACGACGAGATCGTGAAGGCCGGCGGACCGAAGCCGGCGCTGCTGCCCTTCGACCTCGAGAACGCGCTCGCCCAGCAGTACGACGCGCTCGCCGCGGCACTCGACCGCGAGTTCGGCCGGCTCGATGGCCTGGTGCACAACGCCGCGATCCTGGGCACCCGCGCGCCGATCGCGCACTTCGACGTGCCGACCTGGTGCCGCGTGCTGCAGGTGAACCTGACCGCGGAGTTCGCGCTGACGCAGGTGCTGCTGCCGCTGCTCGAGCGCAGCGCCGACGCCTCGGTGGTGTTCACGACCAGCAGCGTCGGCAAGGTCGGCCGCGCCTACTGGGGCGCGTATGCGGTCTCGAAGTTCGGCGTCGAGGGCCTCGCACAGGTGCTCGCCGACGAGTACGAGTCGAACCCGAAGCTCCGCTTCAACCTCGTGAACCCGGGCGCGACCCGCACCGACATGCGCGCGCTCGCCTACCCCGCCGAGGACCCGGCGAAGAGCCGCGAGCCGACCCAAGTCACCGCGCCCTACCTCTACCTCTTGGGCCCGGACGCCCGCGGGATCTCGGGGCAGCGCTTCGAGTCTCAGCCCTGAGCCGGCGCGCCCGCTCGCTCGGCGTCGGCAGCGAGACCGCCTCGTAGAGCGCGTCGCGCTCGCGCCCGGCGAGCTCGTGGTGGCGGCCGCGCGAGACTTCGCGGCCCATGGTCACGGGGCCGAAGCGCGTGCGCATCACGCGGCTGACCTCGAGCCCGGCCGCCGACAGCAGCGCCCGCAGCTCGCGGCCGTGGCCACGCCGCACCTCGAGCTCGAGCCAGCGATTGCGTCCCTCGCCGCCGAGCGGCGTGACCTTGACGAGCTCGAACGGCGGCTCGGCGGCGGCGGCGCGCCCCGGCAGCTCCGCGAGCATCGCCGCGGTGGGCTCGCCGCCGACCCGCACCGCGTACACCGAGACGAGCTCGCCGGCATGACGGCTCGCCGCGGCGCGCAGCTCGCCGTCGGTCGTGAACACCTCGAGGCCGCCGTCGGTGGGCGCGAGCGGCGCGAGCGGCAGCCAGCGGCGGCCGCGGACCGCCGGCAGCCGGTCGTAGCTGCTGGCCGAGCCTTCCTCGTCCGCGGCGGCGGTCGCACGCTTGAGCGGCTCGCCCGGCGGGCGGTGGTAGACGAGCACGAGGTCGGCGGGCGCGGCCTTCTCGAGCCGGAGCCGGCGGCCGTCGACCGCGATCCGGTCGCCGTCCTCGACGCGCTGGCCGATCACGGCCGGCGCGCCGTTCACGGTCACGCGGCCGGCGCGGATCCAGGCCTCGGCGTCGCGGCGCGAGGCGACGCCGGCTGCCGCCAGCACCTTCTGCAGACGCTCGGCCACGCCGCTCAGTCGCCGGCGACCGCGGCCGGGGGCTCGGCGCCCGGCGCCTCCTGGACGTCGCTCGCCTCCGGGCCCGCGGCCTGCGGCTCGAACTCGAGCTGCACGCCCAAGGTCTCGACGTCCTTGAGCTGCGCGAGCGTCGGCAGGTCGTCGAGGGTCTTGAGGCCGAAGTAGTCGAGGAACTCGCGCGTGGTGGCGAGCAGCTCGGGCCGTCCCGGCACCTCGCGGTGGCCGATCACGCGCACCCAGCCGCGCTCGATCACCGTGCGGATGATGTTCGGGTTCACGGCGACGCCGCGCACGTCCTCGATCTCGCCGCGCGTGATCGGCTGGCGGTAGGCGATCAGCGCCAGCGTCTCGAGCAGCGCCCGCGAGTACTTCGCCGGCCGCTCCTGCCACAGGCGCGACACCGCCTGCGAGAACTCGGCGCGCACCTCGATGCGCCAGCCGCTCGCGACCTCCTTGAGCGCGATGCCGCGGCCCTGGTAGTCGGCGGCGAGCTGCTCGAGCGCGCGTTCGACCTCGGCGAGCTCCGGCCGCGCGAACTCGTCGAAGAGCTCGCGCAGCTCGGCCGCGCCGACCGGGCGACCGGCGGCGAGGAGCGCCGCCTCGATCACGTTCTTCAGGCTCTGCTCGTCCATCGGCACTCTCCAGTCGTCAGGTCGCGGCCGGCGCCGCGTCGTCGTTGGCCGCCGGGGTCGGTCGCGGGGCCGCCGCGCGCACGTGCAGCGGGGCGAAGGTGTCGGCCTGCACGATGTCGAGCAGGCCCTCGCGCAGGAGCTCGAGCACCGCCACGAAGGTCACGGTCACCCCCATGCGGCCCTCCTCGACGCGGAACAGCCGCGCGAAGTCGATCAGCTCGCCTCCGTGCAGGTGCAGCAGGATCTCGCTCATGCGCTGGCGCACCGACAGGCGCTCGCGCTGCACGTGGTGGTGCGCGAACATCGCCGCGCGCTGGATCACGTCCTTGAACGCGAGCAGCATCTCCTTCAGCGTCACGTCGGGCAGCAGCGGCGCCACGTGGCGCTCGACGAGCTCGGCCTTGCCCGGGAACACGTCGCGCTCGAGGCGCGGCAGGTGGTCGATGTCCTCGGCGGCGCGCTTGAAGCGCTCGTACTCCTGCAGCCGGCGCACGAGTTCAGCGCGCGGATCGTCCTCCTCGGCGCCGTCGCTGGCGGGCCGCGGCAGCAGCATCCGCGACTTGATCTCGGCGAGCATCGCCGCCATCAGCAGGTACTCGCCGGCGAGCTCGAGCTCGAGGTCGCGCATCAGGTCGATGTACTCGAGGTACTGGCGCGTGATCTCGGCGATCGGGATGTCGAGGACGTCGAGGTTCTGGCGGCGGATCAGGTAGAGCAGCAGGTCGAGCGGCCCCTCGAACGCCTCGAGGAACACCTTCAGCGCCTGCGGCGGGATGTACAGGTCCTTCGGCGGCTCGGTGACCGGCTCGCCGTCGACGATCGCGAACGGCATCTCGTGCTGCTGCGGGCCGAGCTCGGCCGGCGGGACGGTGGCGTTCATCGGTACTCGAGTCCCATGGCGGCGCGCACCTCCTGCATCGTGTCGCGCGCCGCGTCGCGCGCCTTCTCGCTGCCCTCGGCGATGATCGCCCGGACCGCGTCGCGGTTGTCCTCGTACTCCTTGGCGCGCGCCCGGATCGTCTCGATCTCGGCGACCACGGTGTCGATCAGCGGCTTCTTGCACTCGAGGCAGCCGATGCCGGCGCTCTTGCAGCCGGCCGCGGCCCAGGCCTGCGTCTCCGGCGTCGAGTAGACGCGGTGCAGGTCGAACACCGGGCACTTCTCCGGGTCGCCCGGGTCGGAGCGACGCACGCGCGCGGGGTCGGTCTGCATGGTCTTGAGCTTCTTCGCGACCTCGGCCGGGTCCTCCCGCAGCCCGATCGTGTTGCCGTAGGACTTCGACATCTTGCGCCCGTCGAGGCCCGGCACCTTCGGGGTCGTGGTCAGCAGCACCTCGGGCTCGACCAGGATCGAGCGACCGGTACCCTCGAGGTAGCCCTGCAGCCGCTCGCGGTCGGCGACCGTGAGCCTGGCATTGCCGGCGAGCAGCGCCGTCGCTCGCTCGAGCGCGCTCTCCTCGCCGTCGGTCTGGTAGGCCTTGCGCAGCTCGCGATAGAGCGCGGCGTTCTTGGCGCCGAGGCGCTTGACCGCCTTCTCGGCCTTGTCCTCGAAGTCGGGCTCGCGGCCGTAGAGGTGGTTGAAGCGCCGCGCGATCTCGCGCGTGATCTCGACGTGCGCGACCTGGTCCTCGCCGACCGGCACGTAGCGCGGCCGGTAGATCAGGATGTCGGCGCTCTGCAGCAGCGGGTAGCCGAGGAAGCCGTAGGTGGCGAGGTCCTTCTCCTTGAGCTGCTCCTGCTGGTCCTTGTAGCTCGGCACCCGCTCGAGCCAGCCGAGCGGCGTCACCATCGACAGCAGCAGGTGCAGCTCGGCGTGCTCCGGCACCTTCGACTGGATGAACATCGTGCAGGCCGAGGGATTCAATCCCGCCCCCAGCCAGTCGATCACCATCTGCCAGGTGTTCTCCTCGAGCTTCGAGGTGTCCTCGTAGCCGGTCGTCAGCGCGTGCCAGTCGGCGATGAAGAAGAAGCACTCGTACTGGTACTGCAGCTCGACCCAGTTGCGCAGCGCCCCGTGGTAGTTACCCAGGTGCAACTGGCCGGTCGGGCGCATGCCCGACAGGACGCGGGGATTCGGGGGCGAGGTGGCCAACGTCAGGGGCTCCGCGGGATCAGGTGAAGAGGTGCTCGATGAGCTGCACCAGGCCGTTCACGAGCGGCCCGAGGATCGCATCGAGGAGGTGCAGCCGCGAGTTCGCCCACAGCAGCGCGATCAGGATCCAGAGCCCGTAGGGCTCGATCGCGGCGAGCGCGCGGGCGGCGGGCAGCGGCAGCAGCCCGACCAGCACCCGGCCGCCGTCGAGCGGCGGGATCGGCAGCATGTTGAAGACGCCGAGCAGCACGTTGCCGACGAGGCCGATCTCGGCCATCTTCACCAGCCAGACCGCGACGACGCCGCTGCCGAAGTAGCCGGCGGCGCCGATGCCACCGAGGATCGTCCACAGGCACGCCATCAGAAGGTTGGCCGCGGGGCCCGCGGCCGCGACCCAGGCCATGTCCGACTTCGGGTGGCGCAGGCGGCGGAAGTCGACCGGCACGGGCTTCGCCCAGCCGAACAGGAACGGCGAGTGCACGAGGAGCAGCACCACCGGCACGAGCACCGTGCCGACCGGGTCGACGTGCTTGAGCGGGTTCAGCGACAGCCGGCCCATCGCCTTGGCGGTCGTGTCGCCGAAGAAGAGCGCGACCCGGCCGTGCGCCACCTCGTGCAGCGTGATCGCGAGCAGCATCGGAATCGCGGCGACAGAGATCGCCTGCAGTATGTGTTGTAAATCCATCAATTCGCTGGCATTCGGGCTCGCCGGGTGGCTCCGCGGTCCAATTGCCGGGACGCCCCGGCCGGCCCGACCGCGGGCGCCGCGGATTATACGCGGCGCCTCACGCCGCCGTGGCGCCGAGCCGCGCCGGATCGCCCTTGCCTTGGCGCACGATCACCGGCCCGCCGGCGGAGAGGTCCACCACCGTCGTCGCCTCGAGCCCGCAGTTGCCGCCGTCGAGCACGACCGCGACCTGGTGGCGCAGCCGCGCGTGGATCTCGTGCGCATCCGTGAGCGGGTAAAGGTCGCCCGGCAGCAGCAGCGTCGAGCTCATCAGCGGCTCGCCGAGCTCGGCGAGCAGCAGCTGCGGCACCGGGTGGTCCGGCACGCGGATGCCGATCGTGCGCCGCTTGGGGTTCTGCAGCCGCCGCGGCACCTCGCGGGTCGCCTCGAGCAGGAACGTGAACGGCCCCGGGGTCGTCGCCTTCAGCAGCCGGTACTGCCAGTTCTCGACGCGCGCGTAGCGGGCGATCTCGGACAGGTCGCGGCAGACGAGCGTGAAATGGTGGTGCTTGTCGGTCTGGCGGATCGTCGCGATCCGCTCCATCGCGCCCTTGTCGCCGATCGCGCAGCCGAGCGCGTAGCAGGAATCCGTCGGGTACACGATCACCCCGCCCGCGCGGATGGCCTCGACCGCCTTGCGCACGAGCCGCAGCTGCGGGTTCTTGGGGTGTAGTTCGAGCAGCTCACTCATGGCGCGGGTTGCGGTTGGCTCTGCCCCGGCGGGGCCTTTCGGCTATGATACCCGGCCATTTTCCGGCCGCCCCGAGCGGACATGCAGGCGCTCAGCGACTTTCTCCCGGTCCTCGCGTTCGTCGCCGCGTACTTCCTGGGCGGCATCTACGTCGCCACCGCCGTGCTGGTCGCGGCCACCGTCCTGCAGGTCGCGGTGACCTGGTGGCGCACGCGCACGGTGCACCGGGTCACGCTGATCTCGGCGGCAATCGTGCTGGTGCTCGGCCTCGCGACGCTGCTGCTGCACAACCAGCTCTTGATCCAGTGGAAGCCGACCGTGCTCTACGTCGCGCTCGGCGGCGCGCTGATCGCGAGCCGCTACCTCGGTGAGAAGACGCTGGTCGAGCGCCTGCTCGGCGGCAAGCTGAAGACCGACGCCCGCACCTGGCGGCTGCTGAACCTCTCGTGGGCGCTCTTCTTCCTGGCGCTCGCGGCGGTCAACCTCGTGTTCGTCTACCGCTTCAGCCTCGACGCCTGGGTGAAGTGGAAGGGCGCGACGATCGTGCTGGTGCTGCTGTTCGCGGTCGCGCAGGCGTTCTGGGCCGGCAGCCGCGTCGAGGCCGTCGACGACGGCCAGGGGACCTGATGCTGTACGCCATCCTCGGCCGGGACGCGCCCGACTCGCTCGCCCAGCGCCGCGCCGCGCGCCCGGCCCACCTCGAGCGGCTGCGGGCGCTGCTCGCCGACGGCCGCCTCGTGATCGCGGGGCCGTTGCCGGCCATCGACGCGCCCGACCCGGGACCGGCGGGCTTCACCGGCAGCCTGATCGTCGCGGAATTCGTTTCGCTCGAGGCGGCCCGTGCCTGGGCGGACGCAGACCCTTATGTCACGCAGGGCGTGTTCGCCTCGGTCGAGGTCCGCCCGTATCTCAAGGTGCTACCATGACGCGCGTCGCGAAGATCGAGTCCCTGCTGCGCGCGGCGCTCGAACCGCTGCACCTCGAGGTGATCGACGACAGCGCGCAGCACGCCGGCCACGCGGGCGCCCAGGGCGGTGCCGGGCACTTCCGGGTGCGGGTGCTGTCGGAGAAGTTCCGCGGGCTGCCGGTGCTGGCCCGTCACCGGATGGTCTACGAGGCCCTGAGACCGCTGATCCCCGAAGAGATCCACGCCGTCGGCATCGAAGCCGACGCTCCCGGCGAGCGCGCCTCGCCTCCTGCATTCATCGACACGTGAGGTTCCGCATGACGACTCGAATCTGGATCGCCGCACTCGTGGCCGGCTCGGCCGTGGCGGTCACGGCCTGCAACTTCAAGGGCGGCTCGGGCGCGACCCCCGCGAAGCCCCCGGTGGCGACGGTCAACGGCCAGCCGATCAGCGCGGCCGCCTTCGCCGCCTGGGTCGAGGCCAGCGGCGTCAACAAGAAGCCGGAGGAGCTGTCGGGCGACCAGCGCAAGCAGCTGCTCGAGAACATCGAGAGCCTGTACATCGCCGCCCAGGAAGCCGAGAAGCAGAACGTCGCCGGCGATCCGGAGATCGCCGCGCGCCTCGAGCTGCAGCGCCTCAACGTGCTCGTCGGCGCGCTGGTCGAGAAGTACACCAAGGAGAAGGCGCCGACCGACGCGGAGCTGCGCGCCGAGTACGACAAGCAGATCGGCGCGGCGCCGAAGGCGCAGTACCACGCCTCGCACATCCTCGTGAAGGAGGAGGCGCTCGCCAAGGACATCATCGCCCAGCTCGGCAAGGGCGCGAAGTTCGAGGCGCTCGCCAAGAAGTACTCGATCGACACCGCCTCGGCCAAGGACGGCGGCGACCTCAAGTGGTTCCGCTCCGACCAGATGGTGAAGCCGTTCTCCGACGCCGTCGAGAAGCTCACCAAGGGCCAGGTCACGAAGGAGCCGGTGCAGACGCAGTTCGGCTGGCACGTGATCCGCCTCGAGGACTCGAAGGAGCTGACGCCGCCGCCGTTCGAGGCGGTGAAGGAGCGCGTCGGCCAGATCATCAAGCAGCGCCAGGTGCACGACTACATCGAGTCGCTGCGCAAGGCCGCCAAGATCGACGAGGCGAAGTTCGAGGAGAAGCCGGCGGCGCCGGCCGCTCCTGCCGCGGCCGCGGCACCCGCCGCCCCGGCGACTGCCACGGCGCCGGCGAGCCCGGCCGCGCCGGAGCCCGCGAAGAAGCCCTGAGACCGCCACGACGCCAAGCGCGTGAGCGGAAGGGGCCGGCGCGGCGCGCCGGCCCCTTTTTTCATAGCGCGCGCAGGCTCAGGTACTTCGAGTAGTTGTGGTCCATCGGGCCGAGGATCGCGCCCGCGATCCGCGGCTGCACCAGGCGGCGCGCCACCGGGTAATAAAGCGGAATGATCGCCTGGGTCTCGAGCAGCCGCTGCTCGGCCGCGGCGAGCGACTGCAGCCGCCGCGCGCCGTCGGGATCGCGGCTGGCGGCCGACATGCGCCGGTCGAACTCCGCGTCCTGCAGGTGCGCGTCGTTCTGCGCGCTCGTGCCGACGAAGACGCCGAGGAAGTTGCCGGGATCGGGGTAGTCGGCGTTCCAGCCGTGCGAGCGCAGGTCCCAGCTGCCGGCGTCGTTGCGCGTCGCGAGAAACGCCCGGTATTCCATGTCGACGACGCTCGCCTCGACGCCGAGCGCCTCGTGCCACATCGACGCGACCGCGATCGCCACGCGCCGCAGGGTGTCGTCCGCCGGCAGCACGAGCCGGCACTTGAGGGGTCGCGTCGGCCCATAGCCCGCCTCCCGATAAAGCGCGCGTGCTTCCGCGAGCCGCTGGGGCATCGGCGTGTCGCGCCACGGTAGCGAGGCCGGCTCGTAGCCCGGGATGCCGGGCGGGACGAAGCCGTAGGCTGCCACCTGACCGGCGGCGAGCACGTCGCCGACGAGCCGCTCGCGGTCGATGGCGAGCGACAAGGCCTCGCGCAGTCCGGGCGCGTCCTTGAACGGCGCCCGCTCCAGGTTGAACGCGTAGTAGATGACCGCGAGCTGCGGTCGCACCTGCAATTCCGCGGGCCGCTCGCGACGCAGGGCCTCGACCTGGGTGGTTGGCACGGAACTTGTGAGGTCGAGCTCCCCGGCACGGTACCGCGCGAGCTCCGCCGTCGAGTCCGAGACGGGCACGAACCGGACCTCGGGGATCGCAACGTGCGCACGGTCCCAGTACAGGTCGTCGCGCACGAGTCGGAGATGGCTGCCCGGCACCCATTCCGCGAGCCGGTACGCGCCATTCGAGACGAGGCTGCCCGGTGAGGATCCCGATCCGGCCACTCCCGAGGTGTGAGGGCGCGGGTAAGCCACCGGGTTCGCGAGGATCGACGGGAAGTAAGGCGCGGGGACCGCGAGTTCGATCCGCAGCGACCGCGGCCCTTCGGCACGAACCGCGATTCCGCTCGCAGGCGCCTTCCCCGCAATTGCCTCCGCAACGCCCCGGATCGGGCTCAGGAGCTCCGCCTGCGGCGAGGCGGTGGCCGGATCGACCGCACGTTGCAGCGCAGCAACAAAGTCGTCGGCGGTCACGATGTCGCCATTTGACCAGCGGGCATCGGCGCGAAGCGTAAACGAATAGACCAATCCGTCCGGGGAGACCGACCAATTCTCGGCGACGGCCGGGACCGTCTCGCCCGACGGTGACTCTGCAGCTAGTCCCTCAAAAAGATCTCGTAAAACCTCGAAAGAAAAAGTATCTCCGGCGTGCTGCGGATCCAAAGACGCTGGTTCACCGCCCAGACCTCGCTTGATCGCAGGTCGGTCGGCAGCCGTATGGTTGCTGCCAGTCCCGCACCCACCAACGAACATGCCGCTTGCCAAGAGCGCTGTCGCCATTGCGACACGCCAACGGCAGCCGACGCGAGATCGCGGAGCCAAGTGCCAAGCGTCGAAACGCCCGCGGGCGGTGTCCAACTTCTCCATCCATTCACCCCCGCGATTCGGTTTGGAGATCGCTCATTCGATCCCCGATCGACGCGATTGCTGCGACGCGGCATTCGGTAGATTCCGCGGCCAGAATATTGTTTAATTGCATTAAGTTATGCCCAGTCCGTACAATGTTAAATCAAAGGTCCTAGGCGCGTTCCGTCACCTGCTCGTTCCGCTTGTCCGGATTTTGATTCGCAACGGAATTGGCTTTCACGAATTCGCCCAAGTTTCGAAGGAGGTCTACGCCAGGGTTTGCCTTCGTGAGTTTGCCGCGACGAGTTCTGACGAGCGCATTTCGAATTCTCGGATTGCGATTGTCACCGGTCTGACTCGACGTGAAGTGGCAGCACTCATCGGAGAAGACGGGCCAATGCGTCGCGGCGCTGATTCAGATGCGGGGGTCGTCGCAAATCTGCTTCAGGGGTGGCACACGGACCCAGATTTTGTTGGCCCTTACGGCGTCCCGCGAGATCTGTACTTGGACAAGGATCCGCTTGGATTGCAGACCTTTAGCGAATTGGTTCGTCGATATGGGGCAGGAGTTTCACGCGGTGCAATTCTCGATGAGCTGAGAAAGATCGATGCCGCGGCGATTCCAGCTACAGGCGAACCAATCAGAGTTTTGAAGAGAACCTACATTCCTGAATCGGCAGCACCAGACGCACTTGAGGTTGGCGCAAAGGGACTACGGCGGCTTTCGGAGACCGTTGATCACAATCTCCAGAACGGAGATTCCGGAGAGAGACTTTTCGAACGATGGGTGTTTCCGGACGACGGCATTCTTGAGCGAGATTGGGATCGATTTCACGCGCTTGTCTCTGAACGACTTCAGGAACTGGTTCGCGAATTGGATGCGAAATTTTCTTGGTTCGAGTCACCAAGAACCAAGGGAGAAGAAGGGATTTCGGTGGGCGTTGGATTGATTGTTTATCGAGATTCTGCTGACGACCAGCGTGACTGGCAGCAGTTGTTGGAAGCGAATTCTCGAGAGCACTGATGTCCGCGCCGCGATTAGGAGTTTGAGACTTGGTTTGATGAGCGCGCTCTAAACGGCGCTCGAGAAATAGTCCGAACGCTAGGGGATAAAAAATGACGGAGTCGAAAAAAGTAATTTCGGTTCGCACGGCCGTTGCATTGGCCGCCGCGATTCCGTCGCTCATGCTTTGGCACTCAGCTAGCGCGGCGCCTCACGCTGGCGGAATGGCAACTGCACGAGCGAACGTTTCGAGTGGCGCGAAGCTGATCGCCGGTTCGATGGGCACTGGTAAGGCGGCTATTTCCGGTTCGATGGGAACTGGCAAGGCGTCGATTTCCGGCTCGATGGGTACTGGCGGTTCGATGGGGACCGGTAAGTCGTCGATCTCAGGCTCGATGGGCACTGGCGGTTCAATGGGAACCGGCAAGTCATCGACGTCGGGTTCGATGGGCACGGGTGGATCCATGGGAACCGGCAAGTCGTCGACTTCCGGCTCTATGGGCACCGGCGCAGCAGCCGTTTCCGGCTCAATGGGGACTGGTAAGGCGGCCGTTTCTGGCTCCATGGGAACCGGCGGCTCAATGGGTACTGGCAAGTCGTCGCTCTCCGGCTCCATGGGCACCGGAGGGTCGATGGGAACGGGCTGACGCTCGAGATCCCACGCCAACCCGACTGGCAACCAGCGGCCGGTCCGAGAAGAGCCCTTCGGGGCTCTTTTCGTTTCTGGCGCTTAGGCATGTATCTGTGAGTAATTGCACGAAAGCGCAAGAATCGGGAGTGTTAAGGTCGCGCTGACCCGGTGAGAATTCGCAGGGACTGCTCGAACTCACCGGAGCGTGGGCGAATTGACCGAACCCGAGGCACTCACCGAAGCAAGGGCGACCGCCCTGAATGCCGCGCTCACGGCGCTCCAGCCCGTAGTCGCGCTGCTACTCGACGCGGGAATAAATACGAACGAACTGGCGTACTTCGTTCGCTGGGCCGCCGTCCAAGAGGCCGCAACTAGGCAGCGCTCACTCGGAAAGAAGCCTTCGATCTCCCGGATCGCCGCGTCCACAGGCCTCACACGCGCGGAAGTAAGCGGTTTACTCGATACGAAGATCCCGTCTGCTAGCTCGCTCGAGCTAGCGCCGCGAACGGCGGACAAGGTGCTCGCCGCCTGGCAGAACGACCCCGATTTTCTCGAGCCCAACGGCCGCCCAAGAATCCTTTCGTACGCTGATTCGCCGCCCAGCTTCAGCGATCTTGTACATAAGTACGCTCCGGATATCCCTCCACGAGCGATGTTGAAGGAGACGATTGCAGCTGGCTTGGTAGCAGAGGTCGCATCGGACCGATTTCGACCCAGCACCACTCCGGTAACCCAGACGATATCTGAGAAAGATGCGTTGACGGCATTCGGCGCCAAGATGAATGCCCTCGGAGCTACGCTTCTAAACAATCTTCGCGCATCACCGCAGCGTTCGCTGTACGAATCGCTCGTCCATGTCGCTGAAATCACAGATTCCGCCGTGCCGAAAGTCACGAAGGAGCTGGAACGGCGGTGTCGGACTTTTTCTCAGAGCATCGAACGGTATTTGCTTGACCAATCTCTGAGTGACGAAAATCAGTCACAGACAGCCACTGACAAGACTATCGGTGTGATTGTCGCGATAGTAAGGAACCCGACGAAATAGCGAGCTGTCGCCGCTTAGCCTCTGAAATTTAGGAGCCTCAATGTCGGGAATGGAAGGACCACCACCCAGCGCCGCTATCGAGCGGCTACTTCAGCAAGTTGCAAAGCTTTGTACCTTGGCGCGCGTCCCACGGACAACAGCAATAAGACTCCTCGATGCGGCGTATGTGGAATTGAACGATTCGGCACGGGGGCGCGACGATTACGTAGCCAGCGACGCGGACATGTTTGCCGCCGCGCAAGTCTTGAGCGAATGGCACCAGAACTCGGCATATCTCAACGACACGGGCAGCCCTCGTCCAATTTCCGCGGACTCTACCGATTTCCAAGAACTATGCGCGCTCGCGGGGATCACCAGTGATAGCTCACGACTACTAGACCTCTTGGTTCAGGCTGGCGCAGTCACTGTCGATTCGAAGTTGATCTCACCTGTTCGAAGAGATCTTATGATGGACTACGCTCACCCCGCCGCAGTGATGCGAGCGCTTCATATTGTCAGTGAGCACGCCGCTACACTGCATCACAACCTATCTCGAAATATTCAAGAACCCGGACTATTCGAACGCACGGTAATGAGCAGTCGGCTGCCTAGGCGGCAGGTCCCTGCGCTGCTTGCGTATTTAAGCGTTCACGGCGAGTCGTTCTTAGAGGATCTAGACTCATGGATGTCTGCGCGTGAACGCGAGGATTGCGCGTCTTGCCAGATAGGGGTTGGTGTCTACCTATTCGTCGGGAGCGAGAACTGACCCGCGACTTATTCTCGCAGCATGGCTTTGAATTCAACCTCATCAATGATCGGCACGTTTAGCTCACGCGCCTTTTCGAGTTTCGAGCCAGGGTTCTCTCCGGCCAAGACGTAGCTAGTCTTCTTCGACACTGAACCACTCAACTTTCCACCGGCCCTTCGAATCCTCGCTTCAGCGTCGGTACGGCTTAGATTCGGGAGTGTTCCCGTAAGCACAAACGTCTTACCGAGAAGCGGCTGATTCACTTCATCGGCGCCTCCAACGACCGGCCACTGAATTCCAGCGGCCACCAATCGCCTCAGCACGTCTACGTTCTTGCTCTCGGCAAAGAACTCGACAACAGCAGTGGAAACAACCGGCCCGATATCCGGCACTTCCTCGACCCGGTCCGCGTCAGCTCCTTGGAGAGCCTCAAGCGACCGAAAGTGGCTCGCGAGCGCGATTGCGGTTGCCTCCCCGACATTGGGAATTCCGAGCGCAAACAGGAACCTCGCCAGCGTCGTCTGCTTGCTCATTTCGATCGCAGCGGCGAGCTTCGAGGCGCTCTTCTCCCCCATTCGCTCGAGGGTCGCCAGTTTCGCCGCGTCCAAGCCGTACAGATCCGCCGCGTCGTGTACCAGGCCTGAATCGACGAGCTGATCGATGATCTTGTCGCCCAGTCCCTCGATGTCCATCGCGCGACGACTCGCGAAGTGCTTCAGCGACTCCTTGCGCTGGGCCGGGCACACCAGTCCACCCGTGCAGCGGGCGACCGCCTCACCCTCGATCCGGCGCACGTCTGACCCGCACACCGGGCACTTTGCAGGCAGTACGACCGGACTCGCGTCCGGCGGGCGGCGCTCGACGATGACCCGTACGACCTCGGGTATCACGTCGCCGGCACGACGGATGATCACGCTGTCCCCCGCGCGGACGTCCTTGCGATGCAGTTCGTCCACGTTGTGCAGCGTGGCGTTGCTGACCGTAACGCCGCCGACGAAGACCGGCTCGAGTCGAGCGACCGGCGTCAGCGCGCCCGTCCGCCCGACCTGCCATTCGACGCTGCGGACGGTGGTCATCTCCTCCTCGGCCGGGAACTTGTGCGCGATCGCCCAGCGCGGCGCTCGCGCGACGAAGCCCAGGTCGCGTTGCTGGGTCAGCGAGTCAACCTTGTAGACGACGCCATCGATCTGGTACGGCAGGCTGGGCCGGCGCTCGCCGATGAGCCGGTAGTACGAGAGCAGTCCCGCCACGCCACGCTCCAGGCGGATCTCCGGGGAGGTGCGCAAACCCCAGCCTCGGAGCATCGCGAGCAGCTCGCTGTGCCGTCCGGCGAAGCTCCCGCCCTCCACGGCGCCGATGCCGTAGAAGTAGATCTCGAGCGGCCGCGTCGCCGTGATCCGCGGGTCGAGCTGGCGTAGTGCACCCGCAGCCGCGTTACGGGGATTCACGAAGGTCTTCTCGCCCCTGGCCTCGAGCTCGGCATTCATCCGCTCGAAGCCCTTCAGCGTCATGAAGACCTCGCCGCGGGCCTCGAGGAGCCGCGGGTACCCCTTGCCCTGCAGACGCAGCGGCACGCTCTTGAGCGTCCGCAGGTTCGCCGTCACATCCTCGCCACGCAGGCCGTCGCCCCGCGTCGCACCGACGCGCAGCTCGCCATCCTCGTAGACGAGGCCTACCGCCAGGCCGTCGAGCTTCGGCTCGCAGTTGTAGTCGACCTCGCCGTCGATCTCGAGTCGCTCGCGCACCCGGCGGTCGAAGTTGACGATGTCCTCGTCCGCGAACGCATTGTCGAGCGACAGCATCGGCACCCGGTGCTCGACCTCGCGGAACTCCCGCGACGGCTCGCCGCTGACCCGTTGCGTCGGCGAGTCGGCGGTCACGAGCTCGGGGTGCGCGGCCTCGAGCGCGCGCAGCTCGGCGGCCAGCCGGTCGTACTCGGCGTCCGGGACTTCCGGGTCGTTCAGGACGTAGTAGCGGTAGTCGTGGCGGGCGATCGCCTCGCGCAGCACGCGGACCCGCTCGCGAACGGACGTCACCGGCGCCTCAGGCGCCCGGCCGTGACCGGCTCAGGGAAACGAGGTGCTCGAAGTGCACGAGCTCCTCGCGGATGCTGAGTACCCGCTGTCCGGTCAGGCTGCTGCCGGCATCGTCCTGCAGCACCCCGTCCAGTCGCTCGGCGAGGCGGCGCGCGGTCGCGAGCATCTCGTCGAAGGCCTGCGGGGCCGGCAGCGGGCCCGGGAAGACCGCGAAGAGCGAGATCCCGGGGAAGCCCATGCCATCCATGCGCTCGGTGTCGAACGACCCCGGCTCGACCAGGCTCGCAACGCTGTAGATCGGGCGCGTGCCCTGCCCGAGGCGGTGGAAGATCGAGTAGCGCCCGAACTCGAGGCCCTCGCCGGCGAGCGCGCGCTTGAGGTCGCCGCCCCCGATCTTGTGCTCGCCGCCGATGAGCCGGATCGCGACGATCCGCTGCTGGCGCGTCGGCGGCTCGGGCTCGGCCTTCGCGGGCGCCGCCGGCGGCTCGACCACGGGCTCCAGCCGCTCGCTGCGCTCCGGCCGCTCCACCCGCGGCTCGACGCGCATTACGCGCTCCTCCGGAGGTGGCGCGTCGGGGCGCGGCCGCCGGCGCTCCGGCACCAGCGGCGGCGGGGTCGCGGACATGGCCGGCAGCTCCTCGGGGGCGAGCACCACGCTCTCGGTGTTCTCCGGCAGGTCGTCGAGCGTCACGAGCGGCGGATCGCCGTGCGGCACCGGGCGCTCCTCGCTCGCCCGCATCGGCGGGCCGTACCCCGGCGGTGCGGCCGCGGGCGCGGGCTCGGCCGGCGGGTGCGCCCCGCCGGCCTCGCCGTCGAGGCGCGGCTCGAAGCGGTCGGCGCTGCGCTTCGCCGACTCCTCGGCCGGCGCCGACGCGCGGCGGCGTTCCCACCACCAGAGACCCGCGATCAGGACGAGCCCGATGCCGAGCAGGATCCAGCGCAACTGGTTCGCCACCGCCTAACCCGCCGCGGCCATCCTGAGCGCCTCGTCGACGTCGACCGAGACGAGCCGGGATACGCCCGGCTCGTTCATCGTGACGCCGACCAGCTGGCGGGCCAGCTCCATCGTGTTCTTGTTGTGCGTGATGAACACGAACTGCACGCGCTCCGACATGTCGCGGACGATGTCGCAGAAGCGGCCGACGTTGTGGTCGTCGAGCGGCGCGTCGACCTCGTCCAGCAGGCAGAACGGCGCCGGGTTGAGCTCGAAGATCGAGAACACGAGCGCGACCGCGGTCAGCGCCTTCTCGCCGCCGGACAGCTGGCTGATCGAGACGTTGCGCTTGCCGGGTGGGCGCGCCATCACGGCGACGCCCGCGGCGAGCACGTCCTCGCCGGTCAGCTCGAGGTAGGCGTTGCCGCCGCCAAAGAGCCGCGGGAACTTCTCCTTGAGGCCGGTGTTGACCCGGTCGAAGGTCTCCTGGAAGCGCTGGCGGGTCTCGCGGTCGATCTTGCGGATCGCCTGCTCGAGCGTGTTGAGCGCCTCGGTGAGATCCGCGAACTGCCGGTCCAGGTACTCCTTGCGCTCCGACTGCTCCTTGAACTCGTCGATCGCCGCCAGGTTCACCTGGCCGAGCCGCTCGATCTTGCCCTCGACCTCGGCGAGGTTCTGCTCCCAGGCAGGCGCCGTCGCCTCGGGCACGAGTCCGGCGAGCACGGCCTCGAGCTCGAAGCGCATCGCGGCGAACTGCTCGGCGACCGACTCGCGTCGCACGCGCGTCTCCTGGGCCGCGAGCAGCGCCGCGTTCGCGGCCTGGCGCGCCGCCTCGACCCCGGCCTCGGCGGCGAGCCGCTCGCCGTCGAGCGCCTGGAAGTGGGTCTCGGCCGCCTCGACGGCCGCGCGCGCCTCGCCGAGGCGGCGCTCCGCGTCGAGCTTCGCGGTCAGCAGCGTCTCGAGCTGCGCCTGCTGCGCGGCGAGCGGCCCCTCGCCGGCCTCGAGCTCGGCGGCGAGCTCGGTGCGGCGGCTGGCCAGCTGCTCGAGCTGGCCGCGGAGGCGCTCGAGGCTCGTGTTCAGCGAGGCGAGCGAGGAGCGGCGCGACTCGACCGCGATCGCCGCCTCTTGCGCCTGCGCCCGCTCCTGCTCGGCGCTCGCACGCGCCGCGGCGAGCGCGCCACGCAGCCGCTCGCGCTCCGCCTCGAGGTCCGGTCGCCGCTCCTCGCAGGCCTGCATGGCCTCGAGCGCGACCGACAGCCGGCCGCGCGCGGCGCGCGTCTCGTCCTCGGCGGTCGCGATCTCGGTACCGAGCTCGGTGGCCTCGCGGGCGAGGCGCGCGAGGCGCTCGGCGGTCTGCGCACTGCGGGACTTCAGGGACTCGAGCTGGCCGCGCAGGTCGACGCGGCTGCGATGCAGGCGGTTGGCCGACTCCTGCGCCTCGTCGCGCGCGAACTCGAGTGCCTTCAGGCGCTCGCGGGCACCGGCGAGCGCCCGCTCGCGCGACTCGAGGCCGGACTCGGCGGCCTTGAGCTCGTCGCGCCGCTGGCGCAGCTCCTGCTCGCGCTCGAGCACGCCGGCGTGGGCGTCGCGGTCGCGGCTGACCCGCAGCCAGTCGCGCCCGATCCAGACGCCGTCGCGCGTGATGATCGATTCCCCGGGCCGCAGCGAACCGCGCCGCCCGAGCGCCTCGGTCAGGTGCTCGACCGCGTACACGCCGCCGAGCAGCTGCTCGAGCGCGGCGGGGCCGCGCACCTTGGCGAGCAGCCGGTCGCCGGGCGCGCCGGCCGCGGCCGCGCCGCCCGAGCCCACGAACGTCACCTGGCCGACGGTGAGGTCTCCGACCAGCGAGGCGACCGCGTCGAGGTCGTCGACGCACACGGCCTCGAGATAGCTGCCGAGCACCGTCTCGACCGCGCGCGACCAGCCGCCGTCGACGGCAAGCTGCTGCGCGAGCCGCGGGCGGTCGCCGAGCGCGTGGCCCTTCAGCCAGTCGACCACCTGGCCCTGCACCTGGCCGAGCGCTGCCTGCTGCAGCGCCTCGAGCGACACCACCTGGCCGCGGGCCCGGGCGAGCTCCTGGCGGGCGCGGTCGACCTCTGCCGTCAGCGCGCGCTCGCCGTCGCGGCCGGCCGCGATCTCGTCGAGCAGCGTGCGCAGCTGCGATTGCGCAGCCTCGTCCTCGGCCACTGCGGCCGCCTCGCGCGCCTCGAGCGCCGCCGTCGCCGCACCCGCATCGAGCGAGGTCAGCTGGTCGCGCTCGACCTGTACCTTCTCCTGCTGCGCGAGCGTGCGCCGCAGCTGCGAATCCAGGTGCTCGATGCGCGCGCGCTCGACCATCGCCTTCTGGCCGGCCTCGCTGCCCTCGCGCGTGAACGCCTCCCAGCGCTGCTGCCAGCCGGTCATCGACTGCTCCGCCGCGCCGAGCGCCGCGGCGGCCGCCGCCTCGCGCTCGCGGGCCGCGGCATGGCCGGGCTCGAGCGCGGCCAGCGCCTGCTGCAGGTTCGCGAGCTCGCGCTCGTCGCGACCGAGGAGCTGGGCCGCCTCGGCCTGGCTCGCCTCGGCCTGCTCGAGGTCGGCGCGCTGGCGCGCCCGCAGCTCGCGCGCGTGCTGGATCGCCTGCTCGATGCGCGCCGCGTCGCTGCCGATCCGGTAGTTCTCCGCCTGCACCGCGGCGAGCGCCTCGCTGGCGCGCGCGTGGTGCGCGCGGCCTTTCTCGATCGCGACCTCGGCACCGCGCAACGCCGCGACCGAGGCCTCGAGCGCGAGGTCGCGCTCGCGCGCCGCCTGGGTACGCGCCTGGCCCTCGGCGTCGAGCTCCTGGAGTCGCAACGCGAACAGCTCCGCGCGCAGCTTGCGCTCCTCTTCCTTGAGTCCCTGGTAGCGCCGCGCGGTGACCGCCTGGCGCTGCAGGTGGCGAATTTGCTTGTCGAGCTCCTCGCGCAGGTCGTTCAGGCGGTCGAGGTTCTCGCGGGTGTGCGCGATCCGGTTCTCGGTCTCGCGGCGCCGTTCCTTGTACTTCGAGATGCCGGCCGCCTCCTCGAGGAAGGCGCGCATGTCGTCGGGCTTGGCCTCGATCAGGCGCGAGATCATGCCCTGCTCGATGATCGCGTACGAGCGGCTGCCGAGCCCGGTGCCGAGAAAGAGCTGCGTAATGTCCTTGCGGCGGCAGCGCGCGCCGTTGATGAAGTACGTCGACTGGCCGTCGCGCGCCACCTGGCGCTTCAGCGAGACTTCGGCGTAGGCGGCGTAGGGGCCGCCGAGCGCGCCGTCGGCGTTGTCGAAGACGAGCTCGACCGAGGCCGTGCCGACCGGCTTGCGCCCGCCCGAGCCGTTGAAGATCACGTCGGTCATGTCGTTGCCGCGCAGGTGCTTGGCGGAGATCTCGCCCATCACCCAGCGCACCGCATCGATCACGTTCGACTTGCCGCAGCCGTTCGGGCCGACGACGCCCGTCAGGTTGCTCGGCAGGTGCACGGTCGTGGGATCCACGAACGACTTGAAACCGGCCAGCTTCAACTTCGATAGACGCATGGGAAAACCTGGATTTTTTCGCGCAGGAACCGGTAGTTACGCCATCCCCGGCGGCGCCCGTTCGCGCATAGTTCCTGAAGGCTCACTAGTGTAGAGTACGCGGCCCTCGAAGACGACCCGCTTGACAGCCTCGCGCATGGACGATCGCACGCCGACCCGACCGCAACCGAACGTCGAGACGTTCCCGAACCCGTCGCCGAATCGCGACTACGCGATCCGCATCCGGATTCCGGAGTTCACGTGCCTGTGCCCGAAGACCGGCCAGCCGGACTTCGCCGAGCTCCTGCTCGAGTACATCCCGGACGCGCTCTGCGTCGAGCTCAAGGCGCTCAAGCTCTACGTCTGGTCGTTCCGCGACCGCGGCGCCTTCCACGAGGCGGTGACCAACGAGATCCTGGAGACGCTGGTCGCCGCGACGCGCCCGCGCTTCATGCGCCTCACCGGGGCGTTCAACGTCCGGGGCGGCCTCTATACTTCGGTCGTCGCGGAGCACCGCGCGCCGGGCTGGACCCCGGCGGCGCCGGTGACCCTGCCGGCCGCGAGCGACGCCTGACGAGCGCCACAAGGCTATAATTTCCCGCTTGACCGCGACTTGGAGTTCGAGATGGCAGCCAAGAAGCCCGTGAAGGCGAAGAAGCCGGCCGCGAAGAAGCCCGAGGCGAAGAAGGCCGCGAAGCCGGTCGCGCCCAAGGCGAAGGCCGCCCCGGCGAAGCCCGTCGCCAAGCCCAAGGCCGCCGCAAAGCCGGTGCCGAAGGTGGCTGCGAAGCCTGCCGCGAAGGCGCCCGCGAAGCCGGTCCCGGCCAAGCCCGCGCCGGTCGCGAAGGCTCCGGCCCCTGCCCCCGCGAAGCCCGTGATCGCCCGCCCGGCGCCCGCGCGCCTCGAGCCCGCGCGACCGCTGCCGCCGCGCACGCTCGTGCGGCTCGGCGAGGGCGAGGAGGACGGTGCCGACGGCGGCAACCTGAGCCTCCTGGCGGGTCCGCGCAACGTCAAGCCGTACCTCGCCAAGAAGGGCGAGCAGTACATGAGCAAGGAGCAGCTCGAGCACTTCCGGACCATCCTGCTGACCTGGAAGCGCGACCTCATGGAGGAGGTCGATCGCACGGTGACCCACATGAAGGACGAGGCGGCGAACCCGCCCGACCCGAACGACCGCGCGACCCTCGAATCGGAGTTCAGCCTGGAGCTGCGGACCCGCGACCGCGAGCGCAAGCTGATCCGCAAGATCGACGAGGCGCTGGCGCGGATCGAGGACGGCTCCTACGGCTACTGCCTCGAGACCGGCGAGGAGATCGGCATCAAGCGCCTCGAGGCGCGGCCGGTCGCGACCCTGTCGATCGAGGCCCAGGAACGCCGCGAGCGGCGCGAGAAGCAGTACGGCGACCGGGACGACCGCTACCGCTGAGCCGGCGGCCCCGGTGTACCGGGGCCGTTTCGCGCCCTCCCCGACGGGACCCCTGCACCGGGGCTCGCTGCTCGCTGCCGTCGGCAGCTACCTCGATGCCCGCGCCGCGGGCGGAGAATGGCTCGTGCGGATCGAGGACGTCGACCGCGGCCGGGAGGTTCCGGGCGCGAGCGAGGCGATCCTGCGGACGCTCGAGGCCTTCGGCCTCCACTGGGACGGCGCGGTGATATACCAGCACGCCCGTGGCGAGGCCTACGGGGAGATGCTCGGCCGGCTCGAGGCGGCGGGCCTCGCCTACCGCTGCTCGTGCAGCCGCTCGGACTTCTCCGGCGAGCCCGAAGGACGCTACCCCGGCACCTGTCGCGCCGGGCCACGCCGGCCCGGCGGGCCTTTCGCGGTGCGATTTCGGACGGACCGACTCGAGGCGACGGTCTCGATCGACGACCGGGCGCAGGGACGCTTCCACCAGGACGTGGCGGCCGAGGTCGGCGACTTCGTGCTGCGCCGGCGAGATGGGTTCTGGTCCTACCAGCTGGCGGTCGTCGTCGACGACGCCTACCAGGGCATCACGGACGTCGTGCGCGGCCTCGACCTCCTCGACAACACGCCGCGCCAGCGGCTGCTGCAGGCGGCCCTCGGGCTTCCCTCGCCGCGCACGCTGCACCTGCCGCTCGTGCTCGACCGCAGCGGCGGGAAGCTCTCGAAGTCCCGTGCCGCGCTTCCGGCGGATCCGTCCGGCGCGCCCGAAATCCTCACCGAGATCCTGATCGCCCTGCGGCAGCCGCTGCCGAAAATGCTGCAGTTGGTGCCCGTCCGCGAGCAGCTCGCCTGGGCGGAGAAGAACTGGAATCCTTTGTTAATTCATGGGGTTAAAGAGATCTTGTCGACGAGCGCCTAGGGAATTTGCCTCATGTTGCCGCGCAGCGTGACCGGCGTATGATGGCCGCCTCTGGGGACATCTGCGTTGCAGCATGCGAGGCGCGCGATGAGTGAACCGAGAATCATTAAGAAGTACCCGAACCGCCGCCTGTACGACACGGTGGAGAGCCGGTACATCACCCTCGCCGACATCCGCAAGCTCGTGACCGACAAGGTCGACTTCGTCGTCGTCGACAAGAAGACCCAGGAAGACATCACCCGCAGCATCCTCTTGCAGGTGATCGCCGAGCAGGAGCACGAAGGCAGCCCGATGATGAGCCAGGACTTCCTGGCACAGGTGATCCGCGCCTACGGCGGGGCCATGCAGAGCCTCGCCGGCGACTACCTCGAGCAGAGCCTCAAGCTCTTCACCGCCCAGCAGTCGCAGCTTCGCGACCGCGTGCGCTCGATGGTCGGCATGGACCCGATGTCCTCGATGACGAACCTCGCGCAGGAGAACTTCCAGCGCTGGCGCCAGATGCAGGACGCGTTCTTCAAGTCGATGATGGGTGGCAACGGCAACCGCGCACCGGGCGAAGAACACCAGGACTGAGACAGACCCCGGGATGCCCGCCGCGCCCGCGCGCGGCGCCAGGCGCATGCAGCGACGCTCCGCGGAACTCCTCCTTGAACGACGTCGGGTCCGGCCCGACCTGCGGCATGCGCTGACGGCGCTCGCGGCGGGCGCGTGGCTCGCCCTCGGCGCCGCGGCCGTCGCGGACGAGGCGCCGACAGTGCCCGGCACGCGCACGAGCGAACCGCCGGGCTGGTTCGCACGCACCCTCGGCGAGGTGCATGTCGGCGCCGGCGTCGGTCTGCAGGTGCGCTGGCCACACGTCGCCGGCAAGCTCATCCCGGCGTCGGTGACGTGGAAGGAAGACCGCTACGAGTTCTTTGCGGGTTATTTCCAGGACTCGCAGGTCGGCGGGTATCGCATCGGCGGCGAGCCGGCGCACGTCGCCTGGGCGCCCCAGCACCGGGTGTTTGCGCTGAGCCGGCGCTTCAACGTCGTCGAGACCGCGCACTGGCGGGCGTTCGTCGGCATCGGCGTCGCGTACAAGGACACGCGGCTCTGCCACTCGATCGACGCGGCCAACGACCGCACGGTGACGCTCGACTATTACGAACCCGTCTACCATGGCTGCGACAAGCTGAACGGCTCGCACCTCAACTACGTGCCGCAAGCCGGCGTGCGCTACTACAACCAGCAGCGGTCGCAGGGCATCGAGCTCGCCTTCAAGCACCTGAGCAACGCCGGCCTTTCCTCGCCGAACGTCGGCGAGAACTTCCTCGCGCTCGAGCTGATCTTCTGACGCAGCGCGGAAAGCGCCCGGTCAGGCTGTGACGCAGCGCTCAGTTCGCGGCGCGGCCCGGCCGGATTTCGTCAAATCGGCCGCACCTCACAGCGGCCAGCGCCTGCGCTTTCCTAACCTCCGCTCGCCCCCAGGCTACAAGGAGGTTCGTTCCATGAAAGTCCACGCACTGATTGCCGGCGCGCTCTTGACGCTGGCGTCGTTCGCCGCCGCGGCGGCGGAAAATTTCTACCTCAAGATCCCGGGCATCACCGGCGAAGCCACGACCAAGGCATTCGTCGGCTGGATCCCGGTCACCTCGTTCTCGGAAGGGTTCCTGACCGTCACCGGCGGTGGCGGCGCGGGCCGCGCGACGGGCCGGGTCGTCTGCCAGTCGCTGCAGGTCGTGAAGCTGCTCGACAGCTCGAGCCCGCAGATCGCGCTCGCGGTCGCCACCGGTCATGTCTATTCGGACGTGACGCTCGAGGCGACGACGGCCAGCGAGCTCGAGCAGCCCTTCCTGCGATTCACGCTGCACCATGCGCTCGTGTCGTCCGTGACCTTCGGCGGCGACAGCACGACCTCGGCGCGGGTCGAGACGATCAACTTCAGCGCCGAGTCGGTCGAGGTGACGTACTGGACGCAGAACCGCGACGGCTCGCAGGGCACGGCGGTCAGCTCGATCATCACCTGCCGCTGAGCGTCCGCTTCCCCCAAAAGCCGAAGGGGGCCAAGAGGCCCCCTTCGACGCATCCGCGCGCAGCGGCGGATCAGACGTCGCGCATCGAGAGCCGCACGCGGCCCTGACGGTCGACCTCGAGCACCTTGACCTTGACGACGTCGCCCTCGCGCAGCTTGTCCGAGACGCGCTCGACGCGCTCGTTCGAGATCTGCGAGATGTGCACCAGGCCGTCGCGGCCCGGCAGGATCGCGACGAACGCGCCGAAGTCCATCAGGCGCACCACCTTGCCCTCGTAGACCTGCCCGACCTCGACATCCGCGGTGATGAGCTCGATGCGGCGCTGCGCCTCGCGCGCCGCGGCCCCGCTGACCGAGGCGATCTTGACGGTGCCGTCGTTCTCGATGTCGATCGTGGTGCCAGTCTCCTCGGTGATCGCGCGGATCACCGCACCGCCCTTGCCGATCACGTCGCGGATCTTCTCCGGGTCAATCTTGATCGTGGTGATGGTCGGCGCCCACTCCGACATCTTGTCGCGCGGCTTCGAGATCACCGCGTTCATCTTCTCGAGGATGTGCAGGCGGCCCTCGCGCGCCTGCGCGAGCGCGACCCGCATGATCTCGGCGGTGATGGACGTGATCTTGATGTCCATCTGCAGCGCCGTGATGCCGTCCTTGGTGCCGGCGACCTTGAAGTCCATGTCGCCGAGGTGATCCTCGTCGCCGAGGATGTCGGTCAGCACCTGGAAGCGGTCGTCCTCCTTGACGAGGCCCATCGCGACGCCGGCGACCGGCGCCTTGATCGGCACGCCCGCGTCCATCAGCGACAGCGACGAGCCGCAGACCGAGGCCATCGACGAGGAGCCGTTCGACTCGAGGATCTCCGAGACGACGCGCAGCACGTACGGGAACTTGTCCATCTCCGGCATCACGGCCGCGATGCCGCGGCGCGCGAGGTTGCCGTGGCCGATTTCGCGGCGCTTCGGCGAGCCCATCATGCCGGTCTCGCCGACCGAGAACGGCGGGAAGTTGTAGTGCATCATGAACGGCTCTTTGCGCTCGCCCTCGAGCGCATCGATGATCTGCGCGTCGCGGCCGGTGCCGAGCGTCGTGAGCACGAGCGCCTGCGTCTCGCCGCGGGTGAAGAGCGCCGAGCCGTGGGTACGCGGCAGCACGCCGACCTTGACGGTGATCGGCCGGACCGTCTTGTGGTCGCGGCCGTCGATGCGGGGCGCGCCGGAGAGCACGCGGTCGCGCACGATGCGGTACTCGAGGTCGCCGAAGGCCTTCTTGACAGCGTCGGCCGCGAACTTCGGGGTCTCGCCGCCGGCGAGCTCGGTGACGACCTTGTCCTTGATCGCGGCGATCTTGTCGCGGCGCTCCTGCTTGACAACAAGGCCGTAGGCGGCCGAGAGATCCGCGCTCGCGAGCGCCTTGACCGCGTTCTCGAGCTCAGTGTGCGGCGCCGGCGCGGTCCAGTTCCACTTCGGCTTGCCGGCCGCGGCCACGAGCGCGTTGATCGCGTTGATCGCGGTCTGCATCGCCTGGTGGCCGAAGGTCACGGCACCGAGCATCACGTCCTCGGAGAGGCCGGAGGCCTCGGACTCGACCATCAGCACGCCGTCCTTGGTGCCGGCGACGACGAGGTCGAGGTCGGAGTTCTTGAGATCGGTGGCCGTCGGGTTGAGCAGGTACTTGCCGTCCAGATAGCCGACCTTGGCCGCGCCGATGGGACCCAGGAACGGCATGCCGGAGAGCGCGAGCGCCGCGGAGGCGCCGAGCAGCGCCGGAATGTCGGCGCTGACGTCCGGGTTCAGCGAGAGGACGGTCGCGACGACCTGCACCTCGTTGATGAACCCCTCGGGGAAGAGCGGGCGGATCGGGCGGTCGATCAGGCGCGAGGTCAGCGTCTCGCGCTCCGACGGCCGGCCTTCGCGCTTGAAGAAGCCGCCGGGGATGCGGCCCGCGGCGTAGGTCTTCTCCTGGTAGTTGACGGTCAGCGGGAAGAAGTCCCGTCCCGGGACCTCCTTCTTGGCGCCCACCGCGGTGACGAGCACCACGGTCTCGGCGACCGAGACGACGACCGAGGCGTCGGCCTGGCGGGCCATCTCGCCGGTCTCGATGGTGAACTCATGGGGGCCGTACTGGAAAACTTGCTTATGAACGGACACGGGGAATTCCTTTCGATAGAAACGCCACGGCCCACCGAGAGGCGGGCCGTGGGTTCAGGGTTCGGTTAGCGGCGCAGGCCGAGGTCGTTGAGGATCTTGGCGTAGCGGTCCGGGGCGGTGACCTTGAGATAGTCGAGCAGCTTGCGCCGCTGGTTGACCATCTTGAGGAGCCCCCGGCGCGAAGCGTGATCGCGCTTGTGGGTGTTGAAGTGTTCGCCGAGACCGTTGATGCGCTCAGACAGGAGCGCAATCTGAACCTCCGGCGACCCAGTATCCTGCTTGCCGCGAGCGAACTTCGCGACGATACCGGCTTTCGCGGTGCTATCGAGTGGCATTTGCCTTGTACCTCAATGACTTACGTATTGACCCTTTTGTGAAGCCGGGCATTCTAGCTCGCCGGCATAGCTCGCTCAAGTTTGCCGGTTCGGCCGGATCGCCTCCCCTCCGCCACGGATCGGTTGCTCGCCGACGAGCGAACCGTGGCTTAGCCTGATCTCAATGAGGTCGTCGTCGCTCGAGCTTCAGCTTGGCGTCGGCCAAGACTCAATACTGGCCTGCCAGGAGTAGAGGTCCGCGCGTCGCGGCGGACCGAATCCGGCCCGGCGCGGCATGGCATGCTGGCGGCCTGGGATGGCCCGGTCCATGGAGGATGGCAGTGAAGGTGAATGGGGTATCGCCCCGCAGCTGGGTCGTCCGCACAGTTGCGGCTGTGGTGATGGTCGTGATCGCGACAAGTGCACAGGCGCAGGCCTCGGCGGTCGGACATGCCATTCTCTCCATCCTGGTCGGCGAGAGTCGTGCACCGTTCTGCCACCTAGCCCAGGACGTCGTAGACCAAGCACTCGGCAACGCAAGTGATTGCAGTCACGCCGGGTTCCGTATCGTCGGCGGATATCAGTTTGCCGAGCACTTCAGCATGCAGGCGGGCGTCATGCACGCGGGCAGCTACGTGCGATCGGTTCCATATCAGGGGAGCGACATGCTTACGGCGAGCGCCGACCTTAATGTCGTTGAGGCGGATCTCGTCGCGCACGTACCCTTCCTGCCATTTGCCAGACTCGATCTCGCGGCCGGGCTAGATGAATCGGCGTTCAATACCGCGCTGTCTACCGCCGGGGGCTCCGCCCTTCCCGCCGGCCAGCGGAACCCCGTCAACGTGCGCCGCCTAGGCGCGACGCTCGCGGCGGATCTCGAATTTCGAATCTCCGAACACACGTCCCTGTTCGCCGGCTATCACGCGTACGTTCGAGCAGGGTCTTCGCGAGTCATTGGGTCAGCGGCGGGAACTGCGTCCCTTCTTGGTGCAGGTGTGAGCTTCCAATTCTAGGCGTCCCCGGAACCCGCGGTTGAGACCGCATCGCGTATGATTCCTGCCGCCGCCGGTGCCTACCCCAAGGTACGCGGGGCCCCACAGGCGAATGACGGAGGAATGCGTGCGCAGCCCTTTCCATAGTTATCTGGCTGCCATGGTAACTGCTGCAGCATTCCTGGGCGCCAGCGCTGCAGCGGTCGCGCAGGCACTGCCCTTTCTCGCGCCCGGAGACTCGCGCTTGAGGCACATGGTGTCGCTCGAGGCCGACACCAACGAGGGGCTCCTGCAGACCACCTGGCCGCTGCCGACCGCGGCACTTGCCGATGACGAACGGGACAAACTGCGTGGATACGACCAGCCGGGAAGCGCGAGCGACGCGGGTTGGTTCCTTTCCGCCGCGGAAAAACCGAGTCTGCTTAGGACGTTTTCCGACACGCCCCGTGAACAGGGCGAGGCCGGCGTGCAGGCTGGCTGGGCGGCCGGCGACTATGCCGGCGGCGCATTCCGCATCAGCTACGCCGTTCGACCGCAGGACGGAATGCATTTCCGCTTCGATGGCACGTACGTGGCCTGGCGCTACTCCAATTGGTGGGTCTCCGTCGGCTTGCAGGACCGCTGGTGGGGGCCCGGCTGGGATGGAAGCCTGATTCTCTCGAACAACGCGCGCCCGATGCCGGGAATTGGGATCGAGCGCGCCTCGATGAAACCCTTCGAGACGCGCTGGCTCAGCTGGCTGGGACCGTGGCACTTCGTCACGTTCCTGAATCACATGGAAAATCACCGGCCGGACTTCAACAACACGCTGTTCTGGGGGGCACGATTCACCGCGGCGCCCGCGCGCGGCCTCGAGATCGGACTCTCCCGGACCGCCGAGTTCTGTGGCCAGGGGCATTCGTGCGGCCTCGGCACCTTCTGGGACATGCTGATCGCGAAGTCCAATCGCGAAATCAATCCAACCGTCGACAACAATCCCGATCAGGCGCACCTCCTCGCGCGCAAGCAATCTGCGCAGGTCATGGCGACCGACGTTCGCTGGCACGTCGGCTCGACGCCATTCAGCGTCTACTGGCAGCAGCTCGGCGAAGTCTTCGATGACCACAATCTGCGGCCGCGGCAGACGCTGCAGTTATTTGGCCTCGAATTCGCGTCCTGGGGAACGGCAGAAGGTCGCGCCCGGACCTTCCTTGAGTTCGCTGATACGGCCTGCGGAAGCGTGAGCTTCAGCTCGACAGATACGCCCAACTACGGCTGCGCGTATGAGAAAGACACCTGGCGTGCAGGCTACCGCTATTACGGCCGCGTCATCGGCGACTCCATGGATCGTGACGGCCGACGAATCACTCTGGGTGGAGTTCTGATCGACCGACAACAGCGCTCTTGGGAGCTCCGGTTTAGGCACTTCGATCTGAATCGAGGCAACATTGCCGAGGTCGGCCTTCTGCCACAAACGGTCGCGACGACCCACGAGCGGCTCTGGAACACCGAACTCCAGGTCAGTGGCCAGGTTCACTCCTTGCGTTACAGCATTGGCGCCGGAGCGGACTACGGCGGACCCGTGGATTCGACCAAGCGTCTCACGGGACGTGGGTTTCTGAACCTCAGCAAGAACTGGTAACGGACCCGGGTTCGCGTCGGCCAGCGCCCAGCAGGACCGCGGCGACGATGAGAGGCGCGAGGGCGCAGCTCGAGTAAGCGAGACCGGACTGCGGCCTACGGACGCACGCGACCGCCCAGGGAAGCAACCAGCAGACGTTTACGGCCGTATAGGCCAGCACTACCAGCGCATGCGAGCGCCAGCGGCGGGCGAGCCGCTGGTAGACGTGACTTCGGTGGGCATCGTAGACGCGCTCACCCCTTAACGCGCGCACCGCAAGCGTCACCGTGGCATCCGCGAAGAACGCGCCGCCGAGCACAATCCAGGTCCAGATTGGCAGATGTTGCTCGACCGCGGCGGACAGTGCGAACGCGCCGATCAGAAATCCGAGGTAGGCGCTCCCCACATCCCCCATGAAGATCTTCGCCGGCTGCCAATTCCACAGCAGGAATCCGGCGGCCGCCGCGGCCACGGCGCCCAGTGACAACGAGAGCAAGGACGAAGCGCCGCCACCGCCCGCGGCGATCAGCATCATGGCACTGCCGAAGACGAAGATGGCCTCGGCGCCGGCAATTCCATCGATGCCGTCCATGAAGTTGAAGAGATTGACGCACCAAATCGTGGCGGGGAGCGCAAGACAGAATCCGCACAGACCAAGAGTCACGTGGCCCCCAGGCCACGGCAGCGCTTGGATCGGAAAGCGCCATGCAACAACGGCGCTTGCGACAGCCTGAATGAATAGCCGCACCCGTACGCTCATGCCCCGGGTATCGTCGAGCCACCCGACCGCGGCGATCGGCAGCCCCAGCAGCGGAATGGTCGCGGTCTCGCCGCCACCGCTCGCAAGAATGAAGACCGACGCAAGCGCGACCGAGGCCACGATCGCGAGGCCGCCTCCGCGCGGAACCGGAACGACGTGCGAGCTGCGCGAATTTGGCACATCCAACAACTGACGTGCCAGCGCGTGACGCCGGACAATCCCGGTTCCAGCGGCTGCCAATAGAAAGACGACGACCAGCAACCAGACGCTCAAGGTCCGGCCTCTCGCACCGAACGAGGCATCGCAACCTCGATTGCCGTCGGCGGTCGCCACCCCAGCTCCAAGGCAACTCGCCGTGTATCGAGTTCCAGCGAGCCCGTGAGCCGGTCGATCAGGTCGCGCCGTCCCAAAACACGAAGCCCGAGCCTGACCGCTGCCGGAGGCACTCGCAGGAGTCGCGCCTCTCGATCCAGCCCCGACGCAATCAGTTGGATGATCTGCGGAGTCGAAATCGCACGATCATCCGCCACGTGATAGAGCGAATATCGGGATGGAACCTTGCCGAGGGCCCGCGAGCAGAAGTCCGCCAAATTCTCGACGGCGATCAGGCTCCGCCGGTTCTCGATAGCCCCTAGCGGCAGCGGGATCCCCCGCCGCAGCCAACTCACCAACTGCCGCACATTTCCTTTAGCCCCTCGACCATAAACGAGAGGCGGCCGACCGATCACGACTTCCATACCCGTCGCCGCAGCAATGGTTTCGAGCACGAGTTCGGCCTCCCGCTTTGATCGACCGTAGGCATCCTCAGGCCGAGCCAAATCCGACTCGGCAACGGGATCGCCAAACGTCCGCTCCGCCGTTGCCTTCACGCTGCTGATATAGACGAAACGCCGGACACCCGCTTCCGCCGCGGCGACCGCCACGGCGCGGGTGCCCTCCACGTTAACTTCGCGAAATCGGTCGGTCGCCACGCGCGACTGACGAGGTTGGTGAACGTGAGCCGCGAGGTGGACAATGGCATCCAGTCGGCCGAGAAGCTTGGCATTCCGGGCGAGGTCGGTCAGATCCGGCGAATGCACCACGCATGCGCGATCGCGCAGCTCGAGGTATGAAGCCGGCGCTCGGACGACGGCCGTCACTTCCGCTCCGTCGTCAAGCAGGCGACGGCAGACTTCGCGGCCCACGAACCCGTTTGCACCGGTGACGGCGACTCTTAGCGGCAAACGTACTCCCATCGCCCGTTAGTCAAGCGGAGCTTCGAGGCCCCCTCGCGTTGGCAAGCAACTCCGAATACAACTCGAGCGTCTGACGCACGACACGATCCACCCCGAACTCCTGCTCCGCCCGCGTTCGTGCGTTCGCACCCATTTCACGCCGCAGTGTGGCGTCTGTTGCGAGCGTTCGCAAAGCGCCCGTCAGCGCGTCGATGTCACGCGGTGGCACGACAAATCCGTGAACGCCCTGTTGCACGATGTCGCGGCAGCCGGGTAGATCCGTCGTCACGATCGGGCGGCCGGCAGCGGCAGCTTCCAGCAGCGACAACGGCATGCCTTCCCGATAGTAAGTCGGAAGACAGGCGATGTGCACCAAACGATACAGCTCAGCCATGTCAGCTACCGGCCCAAGCCAGCGGACACCGCAGCGAATCTCCAGCCCGCGAAGCTCGTCGGTAGACAAGTGCGTCGGATTGACTTCATCGACGGGCCCCGCCAGCCATCCCTCGACGGCGATTCCTTCGGCGCGGAGTCGCGCGATGGATTCGGCGAACTCCACTACGCCTTTGTCGCGCAGCATCCGTGCCGCGAGCAGCACGATGACCGGAGACCGGGGCTCCGGGGACGATGCGAACCTAGCCAAATCAACGCCCGATCCCTTGGTCAGAATCTCTGAACGCCGACCCTCTCGCAATATTTGGCGAAAGAGGCCGCGATCGGACTCATTCTGAAAAATGAAACCCATGCGAGGGTGCCGTAGCGTCAGTCGGTAGACGGTGTAAGCCAACGCCCGAACCAGCCGACGTCGAGCGCCGGCGTCACCATCCACAAACGCATAACCCAGACCGGCCACTGCGTTGACAACAGCCGGTACGCGAGCGAGCCTCGCTGCCGCAGTCCCCAATAGCACGGGCTTTGGCGTCACGTGATGGACAACATCGGGGCGCTCGCGGCGATAGAGCGCCAGCAGCTGCCAGCAGATGCCGAGAGCTCGCACTGGATTGATCGACGCGCGGTCGATTCTCAGGCGCGCGAACGCAAATCCTTCGGCCCTGATTCGATCTGCCTCAGACGGATCGGCAAGGTCGGTCGCGACGACGACCCGGTAACCCGCATCTCGAGCGGCTCGGGCGAGCACCAATCTGTGGGAGAGAAAGAACCAGCCCACATTGACGACGATGCACAACGTCGGGCGTCGGTCACCGCGTGAGGTCGTGAGTCCGTTCAACAAGCATCGGTCGCAAGGGTTCCCTTTCGGGACAGAAGCTTAACATGCGGCGCCCATCACCAGCGCAGCCGCCACCCCTGTGATCTGGTACGCAGCTAACCCGTCGTAACGGTTACGCGTCCGGTGGGATGCGCCGCCGAGGGGGCGTACGCGACCGCCGAGCTACCCGGCATCATGTGAAAGGTCAGCACCGCCGGCGCGCACGTCGGACCACCATAGGCGCATTTCGTCAAGGGCGCGAAGTAGACCTTGACAGTGTGTACGCCCAAATACGGCGTCCCGACGAGAATCGGGTACTGATTCTGCGAAAGGTATCCCGAACCACCGTCGACGAAGCGCGTGTAGATCTGGCTGGTCTGCGGCGGGATGACCTGAATTACGCGACCGAACTGATTGCGCTCTCCGTTCGCCCCCCGAACGTCAACGACAAAGGATGACTTGGCTGCAACGGCCGTCGTATTGAGAAAGTACTGATACCCGGTGTTCTCCGGATAAAACACATCAATGCGGCCATCGCCGTCGAGATCGGCCATTGCCATGCCACCGGACGTCGGGCCGCGCCCCGAAAGGTCGCCCGCGGGCACATCAGAGAACCCACAACCAGTGTTGTGGAAGATCACGTTTGCGTTGCCGTGATCATCTCCAGTTGTGAGAACGTCGACTAGTCCGTCGTTGTCGAGATCATAGGAGTTGATCCCGGTCGTATCGCTGTAAACCGTTGTTGGCTGCGGCGAATTGAAGAAAGGAGTGCCAGCTGCGGCCGGCGTGGTGCAGGTCGGAGTGATCGCCGTCACGGCCGTCACGCGCTCCGTAAACTTCGAGCCGTCGAACTCGAACAGCCTCGGTCCATGCGCCGGGCCCCAGTTCCAGCGCATGATCAGCAGATCCAGATTGCCGTCGTTGTTCCAGTCAATGAACTGAGCGCCTTCCTCCGTCACCAGGTAGTTGTCCGGGATGACACCGCTGCCGTTCGCAATCCACGGTGGCCCCTGGCGAAGCAGGGCCTGCGTAAGCCCCCAGGCAGTAGCCATGTCCTCGAAGTGCGGCACTCCTTGGGCATCCACCCCGCGATTGATAAACAGGTGTCCCGATACATAGAGGTCAATCAACCCGTCCATATTGAAGTCGATCGCCTGTGTTCCTTCCGGTTGCGTTCCGGCCGGATCTGTCGATAGCGGCGTGAGGCCAGACTCCAGGGAGTGCAGACCTACTCCTGCGGCGAGCGCATGTTCAGTGAAATTCCCTTTGCCATCGTTCAGCAGCAGAAAGCTCTGGTAGGCGTTGTAGACGTTGGGAGGCGCACCTGGCCCCTCGTACGCTGGATCTCCCGACAGATCGTAGAAGCTGTCGAGGTACGTGTAGGTGGGCAGGTAGAAATCCACCGTGCCGTCGTTATTGAAGTCGGCCATCGCGACGGATTCAGTGCGACCACGAAGGCCAGGGCCATTGGGGTCCGCCGTATAGACGGCATCAAGGTTGTTGGCGTGGGCGTAGCCACCCGACGCGAGGCCGAAATACAGCCACGAGAATGAATTGATGTTGGTACGCGAATACACCGTCGAGAGTACGTCCGGAACGCCGTCGCCGTTCAGATCGGCGACACGAAAATCGTACGGGACGCGAGGCGACTGGTAGACATCGCCCAGACCGATCGAATTCGGGTTAACAACCGTCAGATTCCCGTGGCCGTCATTCAACGTGCCAAGAGGAGCTGCGACGGCAGCAGGCACGATCACGGCAGGCCCGGACATGCCGAACAGAGCATGCCCCGCGAATGAAATCGGTCCGCTGGGCTGAACCGTCGTCGCGTCGGTGGGCGGTGTCGGCGGTAGCACTGCGGAGCTACCTCCCGATCCCCCGGATCCGGAGCAACCAGCCAGCACAGCAGCTGCAAGGACAGTCACGCCAGCGCTCGCGCGCACCGTGTGCAGAAATGAACCATGTTCCAAGCCACTCGCTCCTCGGCGACGCCCCAGGCGAACACCACGGCGCGAGCCGGCACCAGCAAACCGCTGGAGCCGCGCAAGCAGGCTCGTACTGCCGGTCGGCCATCCCTGACCGGAAGAATCACCATCCTGGAAAGTTCTGCAGTATCTCCGGTCGTTGCCGGAGTTGGCCTAATGAACGCGGTGACGCGTATTTCTTTGTGTACGAATTTTTACAGGCGCCGTTGCGTATATGTCAATCATTCTCGTTTTGCGAGCGTGCAAAGAATTCGCATCTTCCATTGACATAATTTTTCTTAAGTCTCTTCTTAAGTATCCGGACCTCGCTGAACCGGTGTCCGGAAGATCTGCGGGGATCACTTTGTCCGCGCCGCTCATCGCACCGAGATTTGGCATCTCGGAGCGAACGAACCGACGCCAGTCGAACAACTACTAAGCACCACTGCCAAATCGCAAGTTCAATGACGATCAACTCCGGCATCGCGCCTAGCGGCCAAGATCGCGTCCACCCACGAGCCGAGGGCACCGTCCGTGGTATCTCCCCACCAATCCTGCCACTGCGTGTAGAGCCAGACGTAACGATCACTTGCCTTGAACGCATTCACCAGCGAGTCGTGAAATTGCGCCGGATCGCTGCGAGGGGACCAACTCGGAGCAGCTGGCGACGGCCGGTCCTTGTCGAACATCCCGAAGGCTATCTGGACCTTTTGCGGCCAGATAGCGGCCAGCGCGGAATCCATGAACGGACAGCGGCGCGGACCCAGGTCGGTGATGCTGCCGGTACGTGTCGCCTGCCCTTTGCGCCACGCTCTGGCTTGACTGAAGTCGCTTGCAGTCTTTAGATCATAATCCTCGCCCCCGTCAACAACCGACGCGGGTGGCTTCACAGCTTCAATCATTCCGGCGACGAAGGCTCCCAGCAAGTAGTGGTCGTCCGCAAAGTGAGCGGTGGCCGTCTTCCAGCTTGTGCAGCCCTCGTTGGCACCATGCGCAACGATGACGACTACGCCCGGAAACCCTTGCGCAAAGGACTGTGCAAGTTCGCGCCCTCGGCGACGCGCCAAGTCGAGGGCGGTTTGAAAGCTGAGAGAGATTCCCTGGTCCTTGGCCAGCAGCGCTTGGTCCTCGTACTTCCAGAAGTCGATACGACCGCTCGTACCAGCGTGTACCGGGCGATCGTAGGATTCGTTGTCGAGAAATATTCCCTTGAGCCCGGCTGCTGCGGCCGCTCGCGCATAATTCGTCGCACTCTGATTTCCGATGGCCCAGCCGGCGTCGTCCGTGAGCGTCGGAGGCAATCCGACCATGTTGGTATTCACCTTGACGAAGTTCTCCGTGAACTTCTTGAAGGCGCCCCTCAGGGGAGCGAGGCCTCTCGCCGCAACCTCGTATGACACCGCCCCGGTCGCCGGGTCGATGGCGCCAGGAGTTACGTTCTTGAGATTGCCGTTGAGCAGATTTCGACCGAGGTAGTCATTTATCACCATGCCATCGAATGGTCGAGATTCGATCAGCGAGGTGTGCTGTGAGACGTACGTAGGAGTCGTGCGATCCGGCTGTACGCCCGCGGGACCCGAAGCAAAGACTATGAGCGCCTGGGAAAACGACGTCGACGGAATCAGGATGATGCATGCGAGAGCTAGCAGTATTGATCGAGCTCGGCGAATCGCGGCAAAAGTCATAACGCGGCGCTGAAGCATATCAGCGATTCTCATGACACCCTCCTCTTCTAAACATTAGCTTGGTGATGAGTTGAACCGGCGATCAGGCGAGCGAGGCAGTCGCCCTACATACTGTCGCCCGTGTCTGAATGACTCAAACTCAGCTTCGCTGACGGGTTTCCCAGAGTACGAGTCCGTCATTCTTGTCAATTCGTGCGTCGTGCGTAGTCAGCTGACTTTGAGCGCCAGCGGCACGACATGCCGCCATCGCGCCTGTCGCAAACCTACGCCTCGCGCAGAAGCAACGCCAGACTCGTGACGTTCGAGTCCGCCTTGGTCGGCCAAGGTAGCTTCCCTATAGGCAGGGCAGTACATCGCGCGCCCGCGTGTCGGAGCTTGCGAATCGCCAAGAAGGGGCCGGGGATAACGATGCCGTCGCGCCAGAGCGGTTTCAAGTCGGGGAAGTAGTCGTGCAGTAGGATCATTCCGTTTGGCTTCAACAGCTTCAGCGCAGCAGGGACTTCTTTGAGAACCGCGGCCGCGCTATGGTCTCCGTCCAGGAAGATGAGGTCATAATTCTCTTGGCGTATCTGAAGAAAATCGCCTGCAGGGCTGGTCTCGAATATGACCTGGTCCTGTAGACGCAGTTCCTGCAGCAGCTCCCGCGGCGAGAGCCGCATCCCGAAGTGCCGCCAAGGCGCTGCTTCCACGGAATTTACGTCACGAATGTCCACGGTCGTGCAGGTGCGCTTGCCGAATTCAATCGACCCCGAGTCGGCGAGCGCAGCCGCAATGTGAATAGTGGAAGCCCCAATGTGCGTCCCGATTTCCAGCACCGATTGAGGAGCCAGCTGACGTACCACGCTGTAGATTGCACGACGGTCACCGGGATTCACGCCCCCGGTGCCGTCGGGAATACCCAGCGAGGCAATGCGAGACTCCCAGCGCGCCCAGTCGCCGGCCACCGTCGCGCTATGGAAGATGCGGTCGAGCGAGACCTCGCTTCTCGCTCGGAGCTTCTCAACGTCGCAAGGCTCCGTACGCGCTGACCAAAGCGAGACCGCTTCCTTCCACATCAACAGCTTACTGCGCGCCGGCGCAGGCAGCTTAGTCGCAATAGTCCTAAGAATCATCGCACCAATACTCCCTGTATCTCGCATCATCAGATCGCCACACGCGATCGCTCGACGTCGTAATCCGCAAGGCCGGAAGGCCAGATCAGCCGGCTATTGCCGATTCATATCGATCTAGCATTCTCTCGAGCGAAAAATGCTGCGTGGCGCGTGTTGCAAGCCGCCGCCCGATTGCTTGTCGTTGCTGCGGATTGAGCGCGATCAGCTTCTCCAGTCGGTCAACAAGAGCGCTCCACTCCCCGATCCCGATTACCCAATCTGGATCGCCCACAAGTCTCGCCGAATCGCCGGCATCCGTCACGATGCAGGGCACGGCCGCGGCCATGGCTTCGAGGACGGCATTCGGGCACCCTTCGCCGCCTCGAGATGTCAGGCAGAACGCGTCGAACGAGCTGAGCAGTCTCGCCACGTCACGCCGCTCGCCCAGCGTCAGAACGCGAACGTTGGCTGGCCAAGGGCAATCACGCAGCAGCGGACCAATCACCGGGTTGGCCGCATCCAAGCCCGGACCTGCCAGGACCAGCACGACCGGACGAGCGACCTTTATTTGCCGCACCGCATCGACGAGCCCGAGTTGCGACTTCATCGGATGAAAACGCGCCACGTGCCCAATTGCGAATTCGCGCGCGCCGATTCCCAGTTCCGCGCGAACGGCGCTCCGAACATTCGGATCGACGCGAAATCGATCGATCTCCACTCCATTCTCGATGACCAGCGGGCAGGACGATCGGTAGCCATAAGCCTCGTGCTGCCTCTGGCCTTCGATGGAATTGAAGATAATGGTATCCGCAGCTCCGCTCAGTCGTCTCAAGCCGGATATTAGCCAGCGCGTCGAAGCCCGCCAGTTCGGCATGTCATCGATCGTGCATCGAATGTTCCAGATAAGTCGGGCGCTGCGGAATCGAAGGCGAGCAAGCAGGTGCGCCACGAAGATCCCGTGATACATCCAGCCTATGATCACGTCTGGGCGAAGGCGCGTGCACTCCCTGAGCGCCCTCCTCAAACCGACGATCGTACCCTTCTCCGCCTTCCCGAGAATGCCGACAACCGGTATTCCCATTCCGCTCAGTTCGTCCGCAATCGGCCCACCGGCCCGCACCGATATCACCAGCAAATGATGGCCGGCAGCGAGCTCGCCGCGGCAAAGGCGCAGCAAGCATGTTTCCGCTCCACCCGTCGTCAGAGAGCTGATGACATGGACGATCCTCAAGCGATTGAGACTCCGGTTTTCCGCGCCCACGCCTGGAACATCAGGACATCCCAAAGCCAGTACGCCCAATTGCGGCGTCCCTCGCAATGCTCTCGCCAGCGATTCCAGACCGGCTCCACCCTGAATGCCCCAATCTGGCGTAGCGACGCTGGCGAAAGTAAGTCTTCCGCCCACTGCCGAAGCGAGGATCGCAACCAAGTGTCGATGGGAACGCCAAAGCCCATCTTCGGCCGCTCAATCAGGGCTCTTGGCACACGCCGATAGAGAATCTCCCGTAGCGGCCACTTGGTGATACCACTCCTAATCTTCATGTCGAGTGGTAGCGACCATGCAAACTCGATCAAGCGATGATCCAAAAGTGGCACTCTCGTCTCCAAGGACACCGCCATGGCCGCTCTATCGGTCTTTACCAAGATATCTCCAGGTAAATACGTCATGAGATCCCAAAGCATCATTGATTCCTCGAATGAAAGTTCCGGGAGCTCGCGCATCAGAGAATCCAAGCGTGATTCTGGGTTATTGCTGGTTGTCATCACTTCCGAAGGTTGCTGCCAGTGAGAGACAAGACTCTTGTACAACTGACCCGGAGTTTCGAGGGGAAGAATTTCTGCTAGCTTGTGCAGTCGGTCTCCAAACTGCGAAAGCCGAGCCGACCTTGGCAAGATCTTCGACACATGTCGCCCGATCGTGGTCCACTGATCAGGTGTGATACTCAAAATCGCTCGGGTAAGCAGTCGTCGGACAGTCAGTGGCACTCGCCGACCCTTCCGGTAGATTCGGCTCCCCCAACCGTATCGGTAGTAGCCACCAAACAACTCGTCGCCGGCGTCTCCCGAGAGGGCAACCGTAACGTGGCGACGGGCGAGTTGGGAGACAAGCAGCGTCGGAATTTGGGAAGAATCCGCAAAAGGCTCGTCATATATGTCAGCGAGCTGCGGGATGACGGCCATGGCCTCTTCGGGTGTGACGATGAGTTCCGTGTGCTCCGTCCCAAGGTGCCGTGCAACCAGTCGAGCGAATCGCGCTTCGTCGTAGGCATTTTCTCGAAAGCCAATGCTGAACGTCTTCACCGGACGGGACGACTGCTCCTGCATCAAGGAGACAATGGTTGAGGAGTCGACCCCGCCGGACAAGAACGCTCCCAAGGGAACATCCGCTAACATTTGCCCTGAAACCGCGCTACGCAAGAGACTCTCTGTCGCGGAAACCGCTTCCTCGGCAGACCCCCGGAATGGGACTTCCATGGCCCGTCGCCTAACCAGTACCGCATCCCAGTACGCAACAGGCGCGCCACTCGCGCGCGCGCCGCGTATTCGAATCAGGTGACCCGGCTCTAACTTGCGCACTCCTCGATAGATCGTCAGGGGATCAGGCACATACATGTGACGTAAGTAGAGGCTCAGCGCCCCCTGATCCACCTCCGCGCGGAACTGCGGATGGGCTCGAAGTGCTTTGAGCTCCGACGCGAAAAAGAAATGAGATCTCTGCTCGGAGTAGTAGAGCGGCTTCTCACCGACGCGATCGCGAGCCAAGGTGAGCTCGCGTTGGCGCCGATCCCACAAGGCGATCGCAAACATACCTCGGCATCGACGCAGGGACGCTTCGACACCCCAGCGAGAGAATGCCGCAAGGAGAGTCTCGGTGTCAGAATGGCCGCGCCACCTCCAAGCGCGATCCGTTGCTTCGAGTTCTTCTCGAATCTCCAGGTGATTGTAGATCTCGCCGTTATAGGCCAGAACCAGGCGTCCATCAGAAGAAACCATCGGCTGATGCCCGGTCGCGGAGACATCGATAACAGCCAACCGCCGATGGCACAGCGCCAGTCCTGATTCAGAGTCGATCCAGACGCCCGCATCGTCGGGACCCCGATGCGTCAACTGCGCAGAAATGCGATCACAGACTTCCTGCAGCGGGCTTGATTGGAGTGACTGAAATCCGGCAATCCCACACATTTCGCTAATAGCCTGTTCTATGAACGGCGGAAGCGATACTCATCGCACCCTGATCCCGAAAAGCCGACGGTCACGCCGGACCTGGCGAAGGATTTCTCCTCGGCGAACCCCAAGGAGAGCATAAGGCGATTCACTTGCCGGGGAGAGATCGACTCATAGGGCCACCCTCCCAACCAATCATGCACATCGTGGCGATACTCCATACCGCGATTGCGAAGCGAGTATTCGCGTACGTAGCGAGAAAAACTCCTGCCGCGCAACAGTAGACCGATGCGCACGGCGGTCACGTACAAGGCGCTTGCCATACGTTGAGACCGCTGCGTAGCGCGTGCGTACCATCGCTTTTCAACTTTCCAAAATCCACAGAGCAACGTTTTCCGGTAGAGCGCGAAGACGAAACTCCCGCCCGGCCGCACTTGGCGCGCAGCCGCACGAATCGCGCGATACATATCTCCGGTATGGTGCAACACGCCCCACGAGTACACACAATCAAACTGGCTGTCCGGCCAGTCTTCCAACGCGAAAACAGACTTCTGCTCCACCGACCATTCGGACCCAGGGGGCGCGAACCGCTGCAGCACAGCTCTAGTTGTCTCCACAGAGTTTGGATCGATATCCAGCGCCCGTACGCGTCTCGCACCCAACCGCAGTGCTGCGACGCTATGGAGTCCAGATCCCGAACCGATGTCCAAGAACGTCTTTCCATCAATTCGGCCGCCAATCAACCGTGAGAGACCCTCGGTCGCTTTCTCAACCTCATCGGCAGCTATTCCCCGAGCATAGCTCGCCCAGTTCTCGCCGAAGGCGAAATGGCTACGTTGCTCCAGCAATTCCGAATCCGGGTCTGTCACACCAAAACTCCCTGAATTGAGTTATTGCGAAACGTGGGGGTTAGCTTCCAAGCGAATCCCCCGCAGCAACTGCTCCCACTGGTCCAGAATCACTAGACTGCTAAAGGTCTGGCGGACATAGGTCCGGCCCGCGGATCCAAGCCTCGACCGGCGCTCCGGGTCAAGCGCCAGACCGCGCAGCGCCGCTCCGAGAGCCGCAGCGGCAGCCTGCGGAACCAGCTCCGCAAATTGGCCACCCTTGCTCAATTCCCGGGGACCCGCTGGGCAATCCACCGAAACGCACGGAATTCCCAGAGCCATCGCCTCCAACATGACATTCGGAAATCCCTCGTACGCGGACGTTAGCAACAGAATCTCCGACGCCGCAATCTCGGCGAACGGACGCGAAGTCCGTCCATGCAAGCGCACGCGTTCACCAAGTCCAGTGGCTCTCGCCTCTGCCAGCAACGACTCATGCAGAGGACCCTCGCCCCAGATATGCAACGACCAGTCGGGCAGGTCCTTCAGGCCGGATTCAAAAGCGCGAATTCCAAGGTCAAACCTCTTCTGCGGCACCAATCTTCCCATCATGATTACGCGAGGACCGCGCGCGACCGGCTCCGTCGCCGCAGATAGTGCATCGATATCCTTCGGCAGCGGATTGCCAATGACGGCGACGCGCTCCCCGCGACCCATCATCCATCGACCGACGCGGTCGCGCGTAGCAGTGGTCTGGACGATCAGCCGCGCCGCCCGCGGATACAGCAACCGCCGAAGTACCCGAAGGCCGAGCGGAAGTTCCACGGAACCCGCAGGGTCCACTCGTTCGCAGACGACAACCGGCACGTTCATACTCACAGTGGACAGCAGCGCTAAGCAATTTGAATTCGTTAGAAAGGAGACAATCGCATTCGGCCTCTCTTGCTCAATGAGCTGTCGAATCGCAAGTAGCTTTCCGATCGTCGACATCAACCTGGAGGCCATCGGAATTGCACGGAGCTGTGCGATTCGAATTTTGCGTACCCGAGGGTGTAGGTCGTAGTCTGCCTGCTCCTCCGTTAGGTTCGACGTAACTACGGTCAAATCCCAGCCGCGCTCGGAAAGCCCGTCCAGAAGCGTCGTCGCAACTCGCTCCGCCCCTCCACCATGCAAGGTACTTATGAGGAACAGTATCTTGCCCTTCGCGGCTTCACGTGACGACACAGTGGCCAGTCCGTTCTGCTGCTGAAGCGGAGATCACGCCTTCCGCGGCCATGATCGCGATGCCGATTAGCAGATAGGGCTCCGAAAGCACGTTGTGGCTGAGCAATCCCCAGTACAGGATGAATAGTGCGAGAACCGGGGCCGCGGTCGACTTCGATATCGAACGATGGACCGACGCGTAGACCAAGAACGGCAGGATCACAAATCCGATGATGCCAAAGTCACTGGCGAGCGCCAGATACAGGTTGTGCGTCGACGAATAGTACTGCCAGAACTGCGTCGAGCCGAGCCCGTTCCCTACTATCGGTGATCCAAAGAACTGTTCGAGTCCGTGAGCCGCGAGGTTTGCACGATCCGCTTCGCTAAAATCTGTCCGATTGGCCGGATCCAAAATCCAAAGCACTCTGTCCAGAACCATATCAGGGTCGATCTGAAATTCGGTTTCGATCACGTCGCGAACAAAAATCCATGCGACAACCGACAAAGTAACAAGCACCACTCCTGCTTTGCCCGCGTCACGCCACGTTAGCAGGCTAGTGAGTAGCGAAAGTGCGAGCACGATGCCAAACAGTCCGAGCATCGCTCCACGCGAAAACGTCAGCAAAACACCGGTAGCAACGATCGCAAGATAGATCCATCGGCGCGAGGAAGGGACTTCGCTGACGGTTAGCAGAAATCCGACGATAAGCGCCGCACCGGCCTGATTTGGATTTACATACAGTCCGGCGGCGCGCCCGACAGTGGCGAACTCGCTGCCGAACGGCACAAATGTGAACGGATGCGTGATGTCCCACGCGTTGAGAACGACGCCGACAATAACGACGCACACCAGCAGACGACGCGTTGCGCGCAACGCGTCCGACGACAGCGCGAGAGCGACAGAGACGGCTCCAAGAATGATGAGACCGAGCAGCCGCTCCCGGAGCACCACTGGATCGCCACCTCGACCAATAATGTAGTACCCAAGACAAAGACCGGCATACAACAACGACGCAGAGAGCAGCGGCAGAGGCAAACGAATTGCTTGCCAATTCGCGAGCAGCGATACACCGAAAAGCATCGCGATCCCAGCGATTATGAAGGCCAGCGGCGGCAGACCCGGCCAAACAAACAAGAACCCGTAGATCGGGATGTTACTAAACAGCAACCCCACCCACATCGCAGCAGTCCACGCGACCGCACGCGAATTCAGTGGCAGCGCGTGAAGTTCGTCCCGTGACCTCAACGGCGCACGCCCCGCACGGACGAAACTTCGCAGATCAGCTCTTCCCACGCGCCGACGATCCGATTCACGGCGAAGCGCTCCACTACGAGCGATGCTGCGGCGCTCATTTCGCGCCGCAACGACGAGCTTAGAAGCAGTTGCCTCATCGCTCCGGACAGCGCGCGCACGTCATCGACGGGCACAAGCAGCCCCGCTGCGGTACCCCCGAGAATCTCCTTCGGCCCCGTCTCGCAGTCTGTGGAAATCACGGGACATCCACACGCCAAAGCTTCCAGGATCACGTTTGGGAAACCCTCGAATCGGGAGCTGGATACCAGAAATTCAGCACCACGGAGCATGGGCTCTACGTCGCCGACTGCCCCTGCCCACCGCACCCGCTCAGCAATGCCCAACTCGCTCGCGAGTCGCGCTAGTCGCTGCAGTTCCGGCCCGACCCCGATGATTACCAACGCAAGTCTAGGATCAAGCGGAAGTACCTCGACGAACGCACGCAAGAGGACGTCGAAGCCTTTCTGGGGCACCAGCCGACCTATGGCACAGACGTAGCGATCATCGGAGTTCGGTGATTGACGATTGTGGGTTGCGATCTGAATGAAGCATGGGTTCGGGATGACGCGAATCCGATTCGGGCGTGGCCAGCGCCGGGCAAACCATCGTTGACCAGCCGCGGTCTGCATGACGAGTGCGTCCGCCATCCAGTACGAACCGCGTCTCAAAATTTTCCAAAGCAAGCCCGGCGAATATTGCCCCGGATGAACGCGCTCGGAAATGACTGCGCGCACGCGCGTACCGAAAGTCGCTGCGATCGTAAGGACATTCATGTCCGTCATGAATGACACGAGGACGTCGGCGCGGTGCCTCTGCGCGGCAGCGCGGATACAAACCATACGGATCCAATTGGAACGAAGCGCATCCAGCACGCCTCGTGCCCGGCGAGCAAGCGGTGCTTCGATTCGCATTACCCGCTCATGCAGTGGATAGAAGTCAGCCTTCACTGGATCCCAGGTGAGCAGCGCGACGTCGTGACCCCGGGCTGCCAACTGACTGGAGACGATGCTCATGACCCGCTCAGCGCCTCCAGCTCCCAGTCCGGCAATCGCACAGAGGACTCTCACGGCAGCATTCCCGCCGGCTGCGTCGCGGTGCGACGGAGGAATGCCGACCAAAGAAATACGGTCGATATCGTGTACATGACAACGTCCGAAATCGCGGCCCCGGCTGCGCCAAAGTTCGGAACCAGTAACGCACAAGAGACGAGAATAACGAGAATGTTCAGTACAGATCCCGCGAGTATCCACCGGACCCCACCGGACGAGTTCAGCACGCGTACTGCCACAAGCCCAATTGCGTAGACCGGAATGAATAGCGCGTGCGCTTGCTGCACAACTGACACAATCATCGTCTCGGGAGCGCCGAAGCTCCCACGCTGGAATACCAGTCGCGTCACGCCCGCGGAGCAAAAGAATAGGAAAGCCGCAGGCAGCAGCGACATCGCCCCCGTGACTATCGCGACGCGAGATGCTTCGCGCCTCAGCTTCGCTCCCCCGCCACTCGCGACGACAGACGAGAAGTGAGGCAGAAGCACTGCGGAGACGGCAGTCACGAGGACTGAGGCGGCGACCGTGGTAAGCCGGGTCCCGTACGAATATGCAGCGACATTTTCCGCGTTGGTAGCCGCAAGAAAGGCTTGCTCGATGAACGCGCATCCTGCCATCACTGCGTTCGCGAGGCTGAGCACAAAGAACTCGCGGCCTACCGCGCGTTCGCCGGCATTCCACGACAGGCGCATCCGAAGCCAAGGCAGTCCAATTCGCCGAATAGCGCTCACAGCGGTCAAGCACTCGGCAACGGCGCCCAGAAGGATTCCCGCGGCCAGGGTCATGGCGTTCGCGTTCTCCCCGGCTACCAGCAAGCATGAGACCACCAAGATTGGAGTGAGCAGCGGGATGCCAGCCGCGAGCGCGTAGCGGTGCTCAGCGTTTAGGAGGGCGCACCAGACGGAGGACATGCCACTGATGACGAGTAGCGGCGAAAGCACAACAACCAACGACTGGCAACGCGCCAGCGTCACTGCGTCGAAACCGGCCGCAAGACCGCGAACCAGGTAGGGTCCTATGGCCGCGACGCCGGCGGCTGCCACGAGCAAGATGAACATGGCCTTCGCCGCCAGGCGGCCCGCGAGGTCTCGGGCGGCATCAGGCCCCATTCGATCTCGGGTGCCCACATAGGCAGGTACGAGAGCGATTGCTAGCGCCGCGCCGACGAAGTTCAGGACCGTAGCCGGGAAAAGATAGGCGAACAGATAGGCCGCCAGCTCGGACCGGACGCCAAAGTGGTATGCAACGACCAGTTCTTTGCCCGCTGCGATCACGCGGACGAACAGATTGACTCCGAAAACCAGCAACGCCGCAGGGAGAATGTGGAGGTGGCTGGATTTGTCGTGCGCCCTGACCCTCGCCAAAAGTAGGCGAATTGTGGTCACCATTCAGCAGACCGTCCGGGCATCATCGCCAGCTTCGCCGCATCACGACCCACAAGAACGAGAGCACGCCACCCAGAAGCCCGCCGGCGATAACGATCGCCGTTCGAGTTGGAAACACGCGCTTGTCGCGATCCGAGGCAACTGCGCGATCGATGACTCGGAACGCGTATTCCTTTCGAATTCCAGCGACCAGTTTAGATTTCAGCTGCGCCTCGATCAGTCGCGCCACGGCGGTCCTCAGCTCGACGGCCTCGGCGTTTCGAAACTCCACCGACAGCGCCTCCAGCGCTGCAGACGCATTAGCAATACTCTTCCCACGTAACTCCGCATCGGCGAGCGCAACCAAATCATTAGCCCACCTAGCCGCAAGCTCGGGATCGCGCCATTCGACTCTAACGGTGACAAGGCCGCTCTTGAGATCCTCCCGCACCTGGAGGATTTTCCGCTCAAACAACTGAACAGCATCTCCCATTGTCGGAGCGCCGCGTCCAAGGCTTGCCCGCCAAGACTTGGCGGGCCCATCCCAACGGTCCGCGAAGAGAACTGGCAAGAGCTCGTCTTGTCGCACAAGCTCTTCGATCAAATGCCGTGACCGAAGTGTCGCGATGGCCTCCTGCCAATTGCCACCCTTGCCAACCGAAACGCCGGCCAAGGCGGCAAGGCCGCCGAACTGACTCGCAAGACCCGCGAGAGCTCCCGCACCGCCATCATCGGGTGTCGGCGCAACCACTGCCTCCGAGCGATACGTCGCCGGCGTGACGAGCGCCAGAACTATCGAGGCGCCAATGGTCACTGCCAGAATTACCAGCACGGCCCGGTAGTCCTGCCGTAGAGCGCGCAGCAGGTCGCCTACCGTTAGCTTCGTCGGAGTTTCCACAGACATTCAGGTCCTTGGTCAGATTGTCGTTCGCACTACCGTCTGGCGCATGACGTAACACGTCATCGCGAGGCCGGCCGCCAATGCCCATTGCCCGATGGGCGGCCTTGAATCGAAGCTAGTGTAAGCGCGCCCTTCTTCGGGCGTCCGATCCTCCACGTCGAGACTTGACTAGAGACGCGTAATTGCCGTCGCAGCAATCGCAAGGTTGTAGATGATTGTCGTGACGGCGGTCCACAATGGCAGCGGGCGCATCCGCTCCGCATCAAAAGGAACAACAACCGTGTCGCCCGGATGGACTTCCGTGCTTCGCGTTCCAAACCACTTCGACGGTTCGGCCGCTACACTTCCATCGGCACGCACGACGTACACGCGCCCCTTATCCGCCCGAGGCGTGAACCCACCACTCAGCACGATGGCGTCGTCCCGGCGCATGCCCTTGCGGTAGAGCACAGACGTCGGGCTTTGCACCTCTCCCAGAATCGTAATTTCCTGGGTTCGCCGAGGGACGACCAGTTCATCGCCGTTTCGCAGCGTGACGTCGCCCTCAGCACCCGCGTCGTTCGCGATGATGTGGTCAAGGTCGATCACGAGTCGACCGACCGGCTTGGTGGCCCGAAGTTGATCAATCAGGCCTCGCCCAGCAGCAACCGACTCAGCCGCCCCCGGATTGGATTGCGATGCCTGGAGTGACAAGGAGGCAATATCCGCCTGCATGCGATTCGCGAGGCGATCGATCTGTTCGCGTTCGCGTTCACGGAGCTCTTCTCGAGTAAAGATCGCCCCATCGCTGAAGGCGAGGGACGTTAACCCGCCCGCTCGCTCGAGTAGCGAGTGCATCGTCTCGCCGCGACGAATTCGGTAAGTCCCGGGAAATCGCACCTCGCCTCGGATCGCGACGTTTTCAATGCGACCCCACTCGGGCGTTTCTTGGATTGTGACGACATCATACGGACGCAGTACTACGTTGGCCGAAGTGTCGCCACGTACAACGGCGGCCAAATCGACAACCTGCATTTCTGATCGACGCCGATCACCGTCCACCACGTCGTAGCGTGTAAGCTCGGCCTTCACTCCGTAGGCGGCATCCTGCAGGCCGCCGCCGGCTCGGAGAATGTCCGAGACGCGCATGCCGGGTTCGAGCGGGTACTTGCCAGGGGCATTGACGCGCCCGGTAATTTCCACCACCGTCATCGGCTCCGCCGGCCGCGCCTGGCGACTGAGTTCTTCGAGAAGCGGCACGACGGTTGAATCCCGTGGCGAGACTCGGTCGAATACCACCACCCGGTCCCGCGGATTGAGCGGAATATCCGCGTCCGACCCTGGATGTATCAATGCCGCGGCAAGGTCGGCTGAAAAGACCTGAACCCTGCTGCGGTCAGCAGCCTCGCGGCGCACCAACACATAGTTGAGGTCCGCCTTGGGCTTCAAGTCGTCGACCGAGCTCAACAGCTCGGTGAGCCGCATTCCCTCGTGGTACGCGTAGGTACCGGGCCGGTATGCGAACCCCTCAAGGATCACGCCATTTTCAACGACCGGAAGGACCGCGCCGAAGTGGACCACGTCGCCGTTCTTCAGCGGAAATTCCTGACCTTCGCGACTCGAAAAGTTCAGGCTGATGACGTGCCGTTGACGGCCGTCATCGACTCGCTCGATCGTAACGTGGCCATTGTCCGCGAGAGGGGTGAGCCCTCCGGCGACGTCGACAAGTTCCGCAACGGTTCGCTCTCGATTGAGCTCGTAGATGGCCGGCCTCTGCACAGCGCCGTGAATTCCGACGGTCACTCCCACTGGCGGCACAAAAACAACGTCGCCTGTCTGCAACCGGAGGTCATTCGCAGTATTTCCGTGAAGCAGCACATCGTAGAGATCCAGTCGTCTCACCAATGCGCCGTCTCGGCGTATCTCGATCTTTCTAAGCGAACCAATCGACTTGACGCCACCGCTCGCAAACAAAGCAGCCGTGGCGGTCGACAACCCAGATACGACGTAGCCACCGGGCCGCGTGGCGTCACCCAACACGAGCACACGTGCTGAGCGCAGGTCGGAGAGAGTGACGCGAGCCTGCGTACCAATCAGCTGCTTTCGCACGCGCCCTTCGATGAGACTTCGAGCCGCACCGAATTGCATGCCCGCAACTCCCACCGGGCCGAGATCGGGGAAGCTGATGGTGCCGTCCCGCCCGATCGGCAGCGTGTAGTTCTGAGATTGCTGGCCATAGAGCTGCACACCCATCGTGTCGCCGGCGCCCAAGCGATAGTCATCCGGCACCGGCAAGTCAGTTCCCGGCACTAATGCATTCACCGCGTCCTTAAAGATGTCGTAGCCAAATGGCTTGAGCGCCTTGGCTCCCTGAGGCTCTAGCCGAAGAACCGTGACGGCCACCGAGAAATCCCGCAGCTCCGGATCGAGCGCTAGCCGCTCCTGTGCCTCTTTTTGGGTCAGGCCCGCGAGCGAGATGGGCTTGAGTCCCGGCAGCTGCAGAACTCCCGTCGTCGAAACTTCGTAGGGATTGCCCTTCAGGACCAGGCGCCTCAATTCAACCAGGCCGCGCTCCGTTTCCGGCAATCGTGGAGGCTGGTTCGGTGACAGCTCGGGGAGAACCAGCTCGAGTAGCAGTTGCTCTCCCCCCTTGATGCGCCAGTCACGCGCGGCTGCGGCGACGTCCGACTTCTGCACGGCGTTTTCGATGTCGGCGGCGGTGCCGCTCGTCGGCGGTCGCTGCACGACGACTTGATTGTCCGTTGCCGTGGCCGGCATCGCGACCGATCCCTTCGATACGCCCATCTGCTGCAGAATCGCGTCACGCTCTGATTGCGGCAGACTCTGAAATATCTTCAGCTGCTCGGCGGTCGGCGTCTGCGCGTCGGTCGCGGAGGCGATGAAGGCGGCGGCTAGCGCCAGCGCACTGGCCAGGAAGGCGGTATTCGATATGCCGGCTTTCGCGACTGGACGCGACGCAACAGCATTACGTCGGAACATGGGCATGCGATTCATCACCCTCAATTGGCACCGAACAGCGGGTAGATCTTCCGCTGGAGCGCTTCTGAAATAACAATCCGGTCGGCATCGGCAACCGCCAATACCGCTGGTCCCTTGCCCCACCGCCCGACGCAAGCCCATGGCGCGCGCCGTCCTGGGTGAGGCGAGCCTGCATTTGTCTCGACCGACCAGCTCTCAACTCCTTGAACTGGCAGGATTTCCTCAGGTCGATTCTGGGCGGCATTCTAGGCGGCACTCCGTATGGCCGCAATTGGTCCGGGTTCCGGACGCATGGCGATCGTACGCGAGACGCGCGCCAGGGCCTCATCCGGTGGCCATCGCCGGGTGGCCGAACTAGCCGGCGGAGCCAGCTCCCCAGCGGCGGAGCCGGCCAATCAGCGCCTGCATACCCGGACTAATAGCCGGCGACCCGCCGATTCGTACCGCGGGCGTAATCGCCTCCGCAAGCCGCTTGCCGAGCTCGACGCCCCATTGGTCAAACGGATTGATATCCCAAATGACGCTTTCCGCGAAGATCTTGTGCTCGTACAGCGCAACCAGTTTGCCGAGTGTCGCGGGGTCCAGGCGCTCGAAAGCCAGAATACTGGCCGGTCGATTTCCCGGATGAACCTTGTGCCTGGCGAGCTCAGCCGCACGAGCCTCCGACATACCCTTTGCGAGGAGTTCCCGCTGTGCCTCATCGAGCGTGTAGCCAAAGGCAAAGGCCTCGGCCTGTGCGAGGCAATTCGCGCTCGCCAGATCCTGGGAGGACTGAAGACCGACCGAGGAGCGCGCCGGCAGCAGAAAATCGAGCGCCACTCGAGCAGTTCCTTGGTGCAGGAGCTGAAAGAACGAATGCTGGCTGTTGGAGCCTGGCTCGCCCCAGATCACCGGTTCGGTTGGCCAGCCAACCTGGGCGCCGTCCCGGCGCACGCGCTTGCCGTTCGACTCCATCGCGAGCTGCTGAAGGTAAGCCGGGAACCGGTGTAGACGCTGATCGTAGGGCAGGACCGCTGAACTCGCGCAATCCAGGAACTGCCGGTTCCAGACCCCGAGCAGTCCGAGCACGACCGGCAAGTTCCGCCGCACGGGCGCACTCCGGAAATGACAATCCATCGCATATGCGCCGTCGAGCAGCAATTCGAACTGCTCCGATCCCACGGACAGTTCAATCGCAAGCCCGATTGCGGACCACATTGAATATCGACCACCGACCCAATCCCACATCGTGAACCGTGCGTCCGGAGCAATCCCGAACTCGTTCATCGCGGCATGGTTTACCGAAACGGCCGCAAAGTGGCGCGGCACGGCAGACTCGCCCAACCGCGCAACGATCCAGTCCCTCGCGAGCTGCGCATTCGTCAGCGTTTCAATCGTCGTAAATGTCTTCGAGCACACGATCACAAGCGTGCTCGCAGGATCGAGTTGGGTGGCGAGATCCGCGAACTGCACGCCATCGATGTTCGATACGAAATGAACGCGCGGACTACGAGAAGCGAAACTCTTCAGCGCCTCGACCGCCATGACCGGACCGAGGTCCGAGCCGCCGATGCCGATGTTGATCACGTCTGTAAAGCGCTTGCCGGTCGCGCCGAGCCGCTCCCCGCCACTGACAGTTCTGACGAACGCCCGGCATCGGGCGCGCTCGTCCTTGACGAGCCGTCGCACATCGACATTGCCCACCGTCAGCGGCGTGCCACTACGATCGCGCAGCGCCGTATGCAGAGCCGGGCGTTGCTCGGTATTGTTCACGATTGCACCCGAAAGCATCTGCTCGATTCGATCCGGGAGCGAGGCCGACGCTGCGAGCTCCAAGAGGGCGAGCAACGCCGGTTCGTCTATCAGCTGCCGGGAGAAATCCAGCAAGATGCCCTCCGCCTCGAGCGAAAGAGCCTCGAAGCGGCGCGGATCGTCGGCGGCGAGAGCGCGGAGAGTTGTTCCGCTGAGCCGGGCCGCATGGGCCGCGAGCCGAGTCGTAAGTTCCGGTGGGGCGAACGGCAGGGCAGATGGATTCAAGGGCGTGGCTCCTCAACGTCCCTTGATTATCGCCCGAATCGCCGGTGTGGCGTCAGGTCCGCCGTTTTGCGCGCGATGCCCGAACGCGCGAGCGTGCGGCCACGCGACGCTTGCCGTTCGACGCGGCGCGCCGAGGCGAAAGGTAGCTGAGCGCAACATCCCAAAGCCATGCTTGTGTTCCTGCCACCTCCGCCACAGTGGGCGGCCGGACCAAGAGGTCATCGTCCGGAAACACAAGGCGTATCAGCAGCGCCGACTTGACAATCCCATAGAAGTCCGACGCATCGACCGAACGAAATTCGCCCTTGCGAGCGCCGGCCACCAGCAGTCGCCGCAGCCGCTCATGCATCGGCGCGAGCGGGCCCGACCGGAAGTTGTCACCGAACGAGCCGCCGGCCGCCAGCTTCACGTACTCCATGCCGCCACCGGGCGTCGCGAAGTCGATCAAAGACAGGCGCACGTACGCCGGGTGCGCCATCTTGAGTTCGACGAATGCGTCCAGCGCGCGCCGTAGCGCCGGGACGGGCGCCGCACCGGCGTCCGCGCGGAATTGCTGGGCAAGGAGCGCGATGAAGCGGCGCGACACCGCCACGAGGACGTCGTCCCGACTCCGGTAGTGCTTGTAGATCGCCGGCGGCTGGACCTTCAAGGGCTCGGCGATCTCTTTCAGCGTGAACGCATAGACGCCCTTGACCGCGATCAGTCGCTCGACCTCGTCGAGGATCCGTTCCCGCGTCGGTCTGCGCGCCGCTTTGGCGGCCGTCATTGCGTGCTCCTGCACCGGTTCTTCGGGCGACTCTGGCAGAGTCACGGCCCCGGAACAATCTCGGCGTGCGGCTTGCCAGCGCAAGGAGCCTGGTTTAACGTCTTGCAGGTTAATTACATTAACCTCGCGGTCCTGCCGGACCGCCCTCCGGGGAGCGCCCGCATGACTGCCTCGACCCGTCGACTCCTGGCCTGCGCACTGGCATTCCTCTCTGCCTCGCCCGGGGCGTCACGGGCGCAAGAGACACTCGAGGAAGTCGTCGTCACCGCGCAGAAGCGCAGCCAGAACCTGCAGGACGTTCCGGTGGCAGTCGATGCGTTCTCGGGCGCCGCGCTTGCCGAATCCGGCGCCGTTCAGCCGCTCGACCTCGCGCTCGTAACCCCAAATCTCACGACGAAGAATGCCGTTGGCAATACGGCGCCGATCTTCGCGCTGCGCGGCTTGAGCCTGAACGACTTTGCAACCAATGGCACTCAGCCGGTGGGCGTATACCTCGACGAGGTATACCTCGTGAACAACTCACAGTTGGCCTTTCAGATGATGGATCTCGAGCGGGTCGAGGTCCTGAAAGGGCCTCAAGGTACGCTTTACGGCCGCAATACGACGGCCGGCGCCGTCAATTTCATCACCAACAAGCCGACGCCGGCGTTCGACGCGGGGGTCTCCGTCACCGCCGGAGAGTGGGAGCTATTCGGCACCGAGGCCTATGTGAACGGCGCGCTCGGCGATCATGTCTCGGGTCGGGTCGCCGTCGCTGGTGAAAGGCAGATGAAGGGCTTCTTCGTCAACGACACGACGGGAGAGAACTGGGGCCAGTCGCGCCGCGCCAACTGGCGCGGCCAGATCCTTTGGGACCTCGGCACGACGCACGTGCTGCTGAACCTCCACGGCGGCATCGACAAGTCGGACGACTGGTACTACAAGTACATTGCGGACGCATCGGGCCTCCCGCTCGGAGCACAGCTCGCACAGGTTGCCGCGAGCGGCAACCCCGACATCTTCCACGGTCAGCACACGATCAGCCCTCAGCCGTACATCGACAATCTGTCGAACGGACTCACTGCGACCGTGGACCACGACTTCGGCGCGCAGACGCTGAAGTCGATCACCTCGATCGAGAGCCTCGAGTACGCGCGCACGGAAGACTATGGATCTGTACCGTTTCCGGTCGGCTGGAACTACTACCCCGGCCACCTGTTGCAGTACTCGGAAGAAATCCGCGTGACGTCGAACGGCGATCACAACTGGAACTGGATTCTGGGGCTCTTCGCAGGCCACGACCGCCTGAAGGAGAGTGACGTCTATAACGAACTCGACAATCCGATTTACGAAGGCTACATCTTCAACGAGAAGTACACCCAGAACGTCACGAACTTCGCGCTCTTCACGCACAACGAGATCAGGCTCGCCGATTCCCTGCGCCTCACCGTCGGGCTGCGCTACACGGATGAGCAGAAACGCTACGTCGGCGGCACCTTGGTGGCGCAGTCGGACCCGACGCTAGCCTTCGATACCTGCCCCTGCACGGTTGACACCACGCTTCACTACCACGAACCGACCGGCAAGCTCGGACTCGATTGGCGGATCGGCGATGCACTGCTCTACGTGAGCGCCTCGCGAGGCTACAAGTCCGGTGGCGTAACAGGCTTCTACGTCACGGATGTCGGCGCCAAGGCACCCTATAACCCTGAATTCATCAATGCCTACGAGGCCGGATTCAAATCGAGCTGGCTTGATCGCAAGCTCCGGCTCAACGGCGCCCTCTTCTACTACGACTACAAGGATCTGCAGGCCTTCGGCGTGATCCCGAATGAGCAAGGATTCCCGGAATTCCGGATCTTCAACGTCGCCAAGTCGCGCGTGCAGGGAGGTGAGCTCGAGGCAAGCTGGCTGCCAGTCGCGGGCCTCAAGATCGATCTGGGTGTCGGGCTCCTGGACACCAAGGTCGTGGAATCCGCGGTCGGGGGCGTTGACGTCGGCAATCGCCTCGGCAATGCGCCAAACCTCGAGGTCGATTCCTCGATCTCCTACCGCTGGTCGCTGAGCAGCTCGCTGACCGCGACGGCAGCGGTGGACGCGAATTGGCGCGGTGGAACCTTCTACTACGTGCAGAACACGCCGGACCAGTTCCAGGCCGCGTACGTGCTCGTCGATCCGCGACTCACGCTGTCCGGTCCTGGCGACGTGTGGAAGCTCTCGCTATGGGCGAAGAACGCGACCAACAAGCGCTACTACCGGGAGATCTTCAACGACGGCGGCTCGGTCATTGGCTTCCCGGCCGCGCCTCGTCAGATCGGTCTCACCTACTCCTACCGCTGGCAGTAACCGTCCGCCGCAGAGCCGCCGTCCCGACGCCCGCACTGCTAGAGTGGCGCGACGGCGAGGCTGTCGCGCCGGCCAGGGGAGTCCTGTGGGCATCGAGCACAAGTCGATCGATTACGTCGCCGAGCATGAGCGGCACGGCCGGGTGATCGACCAGGGGCCCTTCTGGTTTCTCGGTAACTTCCAGTTCTTCACGATAGCGATCGGGTTCGTCGGCCCGAGCCTGGGACTGGGTTTTGCCTGGACCGCGCTTGCCGGCACGCTGGGCATCCTTTTCGGAACCGTGTTCGTTGCCTTTCACGCGTCCCAAGGCGCCGAGCTCGGCCTGCCCCAGATGATCCAGTCGCGGGCCCAGTTCGGCTTCCGCGGTGTCGTGCTCGTGCTGGTCGGTACGCTGTTCACGTTCGTCGGATTCAACGTTGCCGACAGCGTGCTCGCCGCGAGCGGGCTGCGCAGGCTCCTCGGCTGGAACGAAACAGTCGTGATCGTCGGCGCAACGATGGCCGCTGCGGCACTCGCCATCTACGGCCACGACTGGCTGCACCGGGTGTTTCGCTGGTGCTTCTGGGCCTGCCTGCCGCTATACACGCTGCTGACGGGCGCCATCCTGCTGGGCCGGATCCAGACGACGCATGCCGACCCGGGGAGCTTTGGCTGGATCGGCTTCGCGTCACAGTTCGCCGCGGCGGCGAGCTACAACATCACGTACGCGCCCTCGGTCTCGGACTACTCCCGGTACCTGCCCCGCGCAACGCGGCCGCACCATATCATCGCCGCCGTCTTCGTCGGGGCGGCCAGTTCGGCTATCTGGCTGATCGCGCTCGGCGGATGGCTCGCGACACACCTCGGCGCCTCGGATGGGCTCGTGGCACTCAATGACGCTGGCAATGGCCTGATTCCGGGGTTTGGCGTGGTCATGGCGCTGGCTTCCGTGACTGCCCTATTCGCGACCATGGGTCTGAACGCCTATAGCGGAATGCTGACGATCGTGACTGCCGCGAATTCGCTGTTCGAGTCTGCGCCGACGCTGGCGCTCAGAAATGGCACGGTCCTGATGTTCGCCGCACTCACCGTGGTGATCACGCTGGCGATCAACGCCGATGCCATCGCACTGCTGTTCGCGACGCTGAACCTGATGCTGTATCTGCTCGTTCCCTGGACGGCGGTAAACCTGGTCGACTACTTTTTCGTGCGGCGGGGCCGGTACGCGATCACGCACCTGCTGAGGCCGCACGGAATCTACGGCGCGTGGGGGTATCGCGGTCTCGCCGCTTACCTGTGCGGCTTCGTCGCAAGCCTGCCGTTCCTGGTGCTTGAAGGCGTCTACGTCGGTCCCGCTGCCCGCCGCCTCGGCGGCGTGGATGTCGGCTGGCTGGTGGGACTACTCGTGTCGGGCGGACTGTACCTCGTGTTGACGCGATCGCTCGACGTTGCGGCGGAATCACAAGCGATCCGCGAGAGTGAGGACGCGCTGACGCGTGCGCTGGCGAGCGCCAACAGCTCGCGGGCCTCTCAGCGCCCGTAGTACTCGAGGTACCAGTCGACGAAACGACGGATGCCCACCTCAACCGGCGTCGACGGCTCATAGCCGACGTCGCGGGCGAGATCGTCGATGTCGGCCCAAGTGGCAGGAACATCGCCGACCTGCAGCGGCAGGTAGTTCTTCTCGGCCTTCCGACCCAGGCACTCCTCGATGAGCTCGATGTACCGCATCAGCTCGACCGGCTGCTGATTGCCGATGTTGTAGAGGCGATAGGGCGCATTGCTGGTTGCCGGATCGGGCGCATCACTCGACCAGACCGGATCCGCGGCCGCCGGTCGGTCCAGCGCACCAATCACGCCTGAGACGATGTCGTCGACGTAGGTGAAGTCCCGCCGGTGACGGCCGTGATTGAACACGTCGATCGGCTTACCGGCGAGGATGTTCTTCGTGAACAGGAAAAGCGCCATGTCGGGCCGGCCCCACGGTCCGTACACCGTGAAGAACCGGAGCCCCGTGGTCGGCAGCCCGTACAGATGAGAATACGTATGAGCCATCAGCTCATTCGCCTTCTTGGTCGCGGCGTAGAAGGAGAGCGGATGGTCGACATTCTGGTGAACGGAGAACGGCATCCGCGTATTGGCGCCGTATACCGAGCTGGTCGAGGCGTAAACCAGATGCTCGATGCCACCGTGGCGGCAACCCTCGAGGATGTTGGCCATGCCGACGAGGTTGGAGTCGACGTAGGCCAGCGGATTCTTCAGCGAATACCGCACACCCGCCTGCGCGCCTAGATGCACGACACGCGCAAAACGCTCTTCTTTGAACAGCGCCGGAATACCCGCCCGGTCAGCGAGATCCAGCTTGGCGAACGAGAATCCCCGATGCCGGTTGAGCCGCTCCAGGCGCCGCTCCTTGAGCGTCACATCGTAGTAGTCGTTGAGATTGTCGAGGCCGACAACGACGTCGCCGCGCGCGAGCAGGCGCTCCGCGGTGTGGTAGCCGATGAATCCTGCGGCGCCGGTGACGAGAACTTTCATCGTGTCGACGTGACCTCTGGCTAATTCGGGCGATCAACCGAGGGCGCGCCGGTCGAACCGCTTGCCCTACGCCACCGCCGAGTACGCCATGCCGGCGGCGGGTCGCGACCTGTGGCGGAAGTCGCTGCCACGGACTAACGACGGATTCACGGCCGATGGCGGTCGCCCGGGCAGCCCACTCGATGCGCAGGACAGAACCGTCGTGTACGGCCTCGCGCGCGGCGCAAGCACACCGGCCAACGGTGCGAATCCTGATCCGGCCGTCAGACGTGGACGCCTCAGGCAGTGTAACGGAGCTCGTCGAGCCGCCTCGTGACGCAGATCCCAGCGCGCCCCGGCGTCATGAATTCGCCACAGGTGGTCCTGAGCGGAATAGGCATCGTCCCTTTGCCGCTTTCGAAACGGCATCGAGCGCACGCTCGTGGGCTTCCAGCTCAACCGTGGTCGCCCGGATCACCGGAATCGACACGGGCTCACGGCGCTTGACCTGCGTCGTGCGCCGGCCCGTCGTGTCGTCCGCCCGCGCCTGCAGGGTCAGCGCGGCCTGACCGCCGGTCATCGCGAGATAGACGTCCGCCAGGATCCGCGCATCGAGCAGCGCGCCGTGCAGGTCGCGGTTCGAGTTGTCGACGTTGTATCGCTTGCAGAGCGCATCGAGGCTGTTGCGCTGACCTGGATGCAATTGCCGCGCGAGCGCGAGTGTATCGAGCACCGTGCAGAGGTCCGTCAGCAACCGTTGCGGCGGCGGCAGGCGCCCGAACTCGTGATCGATGAAACCGACGTCGAACGGGGCGTTGTGAATGATGAGCTCGGCGCCGGCGATGAAGGCCACAAAGTCCTCGACGACCTCGGCGAACCTCGGCTGGCCTGACAGGAACTCACCCGAGAGGCCGTGAACCGCCTGGGCTCCCGGGTCGATGTCACGCTCGGGGTTCAGGTAGCGCTGGAAGGTGCGCCCCGTCGGGCGGCGATTCACGAGTTCGACGCAGCCGAGCTCGATGATGCGATGCCCCTGGGCGGGTTCGAGTCCGGTGGTCTCGGTGTCGAGGATGATCTGCCGCATGGGGCTCCGGGGTCAGCGTGCCCGCCAATTATAGCGACACGCGCCGTGTGCGGCGGTCAAGGCCTGAGTTCGTCGATGCCGCGATTGGCGAGCGCGTCCGCGCGCTCGTTGCCCGGGTGCCCCGTGTGTCCGCGCACCCAGTGCCATTCCACCTCGTGACCTGCGACCAGCGCATCCAGCCTTTCCCACAGGTCCTGGTTCTTCACGGGCTTCTTGTCGGCCGTCTTCCAGCCGCGGCGCTTCCAGTTCGGCAGCCATTCGCGGATGCCGTTCCGGACATACTGCGAATCGGTATAGACGTCGACGCGGCAGCGTCGCTTCAGGGCCTCGAGGCCGCGGATCGCCGCGGTGAGCTCCATGCGATTGTTGGTGGTGGCAGGATCACCGCCCCACAGCTCCTTCTCGCGCTCGCCGTGCACGAGCAGCACGCCCCAGCCACCGGGACCCGGGTTGCCGCGGCAGGCGCCGTCGCTGTAAATCTGGATGACTTCGCTCACGGCGACTGGATGGCCGGCGTCAGTGCCCGGGCCACGCGCCGTCGCGGCCTGATCGGCGTGAGGGTATACACGCGCTTTTTCGCCTTCAGCAGGTAAACGTTTCCGAGCCGACCATCACAGCGCGCACCGATCCGCTCGAGACCCCGCGCGAGCGCACCGTCCGCGATCGCCTCGAGCGGCGGCACGTGGACGAAGCGCCGGGTCGCGACGATATCGAAGCCCAGCAGCCGGAGCCAATCGCGCAGCCGGCCGCGCGACCACAGGTGGGTGAGTCCGGCTGGATAGCCCGCGCTCGTCAGCCGGTGCCGCACCGCCCACGAGGAAAGCGGCTCGAAGCCGAGGATCAGCACGTGGCCTTCGCCGACCAGGACCCGCTCGACCTCGCGAAGTACTTCGTGTGCGTCGGGCTCGTACTCGAGCGTGTGCGGCAGCAGGACCGCATCCACCGACTGGCTCAGCAGCGCGAGCGAGGACGCGTGGCTGACGAAGTCGCCGGCGGCACCGGGTTCCGCGACGAGCGCGCGCCGCGGCATGCGCGCGAGCGGCAGGAACGTATCGCGCGGGCCCCAGTGGCCGAGTTGTACGAACTGGGCCCCGAAGACATTCTCGAGGGCCGCTTCGACCTCTCGGCGCTCCGTCGCCAGCAAACGGCGCCCCAGCGGCCCGTTGAGCCAAGCGTCGAGCGCCACGGCGGTCGAATCGGCAGCTTGGCTCCCTGACATGCGCGGAGGATACCGGCGTCGGCGAGGGGCGCCAACCCGGAAAAAAACTAGCAATCCGAACGAGTTACAGGTTAAATAGAACCCGGCGATCAGGTCAGGGTCCAAAGTTTCCTGGGTGTCGGCCCGTCACGGGTCTCAAGCGAGGACGACCGCTGCCGATGGGACTCGAGGTGAAGCCACTCCCTGCCCCCTTCGCCGCCGAGCTCTCGGTCACGCGCCTGCCCGCCTTCGAGGACAACTACCTCTGGCTCGTGCACGGCCTCGGCGAGCATTCGCGACGGGTCGCCGCGGTCGACCCGGGGGATGCGGATGTCATTCGCGAGGGCCTGCGGGCCGGCGGACTCGAGCTCGCAGCCATCCTCGTGACCCACCACCACGGTGACCACGTCGGCGGCGTCGCCGCGCTCGCGCACGAGTTCGGCGTGCCGGTCTACGGACCGGCAGGCGAGGACATTCCGGCACGCACCGTCGCTCTGCGCGAGGGCGACGAGGTCGCGCTCGCACGGCTTGGCCTGCACTTCCGGATCCTCGACGTGCCCGGTCACACGGCCGGCCACATCGCCTACGCGGGCCATAGCGCGCTCTTCTGCGGTGACACGCTCTTCAGCGGCGGCTGCGGCCGACTCTTCGAGGGCACGCCGGCGCAGATGCTCGCCTCGCTCGACAAGCTCGCGAAGCTCCCGCCCGAGACGCGGGTCTACTGCGCGCACGAGTACACCGCCTCGAACCTGCGTTTTGCCCGGTCGGTTGAGCCCGAAAACGCCGCGCTCGCGGCGTATGCGACGGAGGTCGCCAACATGAGATCCCGGGGCGTTGCGACCGTGCCGACCTCGATCGGGCTCGAGCTTCGGGTCAATCCGTTCCTGCGCACGCGTCTCGACGAGGTTCGGCGTGCCGCGGCCGCGCATGCGGGACGCGAGCCGCACGGTGACGCCGACGCGTTTGGCATCGTGCGCGAATGGAAAAACGGGTTCCGCGGATGAGCGCGTTCGTGCGCCACGGCCTCGCGTTCCTCGCGCTCGCCGGCCTTGGCGCCTGCGCGAGCACCCCGCCCGCGGATCCGGCACGCGACTACGGCATGGTCGCCGGGACCCGCGTCGCGCCGGCGAGTGCGCTGCCGGCACCGGAGCCCGAGCCGCCGGCGACGACGTCGCCCTCGACCGACGACCCGGCGGCCCTGCTCGTTTCCTCGCCGGTCCCGCCGGAATCGGCCGGGCCCCTGGCGGGCCTCAGCAACGTGTTCGACCGCATCCGGCTCGGCTACAAGCTGCCGGACGTCGCCGACAAGTCGGTGCAGAGCCAGGTGCGCTATTTCGCCAACAAGGCGGACTTCCTCGACCGTACGTTTGAGCGTGCTGAGCGTTATCTCTACTACGTGACCCGCGAGCTCGAGGCGCGCGGCATGCCGCTCGAGCTCGCCTTCTTGCCGGTGATCGAAAGCGCCTATAACCCGTACGCCTATTCGCGCGCGCGCGCAGCCGGCATCTGGCAGTTCATCGCGCCGACCGCGCGCCGCTACGAAGTGCGCGTCAACTGGTGGCAGGACGGCCGCCGCGACATCGTCGACTCCACCCGCGCGGCACTCGACTATCTGCAGGAACTCCATAACATGTTCGACGGCGACTGGTTCCTCGCCGTCGCCGCCTACAACTGCGGCGAAGCCGCCGTGCAGCGCGCGGTCGTCAAGGCACGACGCGCCGGCAAGCCGACCGACTTCTGGCACCTCAAGCTGTCGCGCGAGACGCGCGGCTACGTTCCGAGCCTGCTCGCGATGGCCCGCATCGCGGCCGACCCGGAGAAGTACGGGCTCGAGTTCGCGCCGATCGCGAACCGACCGTACTTCGCGCAGGTCGAGATCGGCAGCCAGATCGACCTGCGGCTCGCGGCAATGTTTCTGAACGTCACTGAGGACGAGCTGCACGAGCTCAACCCCTCCTTCAACCGCTGGGCGACCGACCCCGAAGGGCCGCATCACCTGCTCGTGCCGGCGGAGTCGGCGGCCGAGTTCGCGCGCACGGTCGCCTCGCTCTCGCCGGAGCTTCGGATGCCGGTCGAGCACTACCGCGTCGAGGATGGCGACACGGTCCAGGGCCTCGCCCGCGATCGCGACATCCCGGTGAACACGATCCGGCAGATGAACGGCGTCATGACGGCCGAGCTGCGCCCGGGCGAGGACATCGTGCTGCCGGCGAGCCGGGTCGCGCCGCTGCGTGCGGGGCTCATCATCGAGGGCGAAACGCCGTTGCCCGGCCACCGCCGCCACATCTACGTCGTGCGCCGTGGCGAGACGCTGGCCTCGATCGCCCACCGCCATCACGTCGGGGTCGAGGAGCTCGCGCGACTCAACGACCTGCCGCCGTATGCGCACCTCAAGGCCGGCAATCGCCTGATCGTCGAGGTCAGCGAGCGCAAGGTGAAGCACCGCAAGAAGAAGACCGCCCGGCCCGCGCAGGCCGCCCAGGCTACGGCCGGGCGCGGCGGCGGACACGATTCCTCCGGCTGATAGAAGGGACACCCATGGGATTTCTGACGGGCAAGCGTGCCCTGATCGTCGGCCTTTTGAGCGACCGATCGATCGCCTACGGCATCGCCGAGGCCATGCGGCGCGAAGGCGCCGAGATCGCCGTCACCTTCGTCGGCGAGCGCTTCAAGGAGCGGATCACCGAGCTCGCGGGCACGGTCGGCAGCCGGCTCGTCTATGACATGGACGTCGCGAACGACGAGCAGATCGCCGCGACTTTCGCCGCGCTCGGCCGGGAGTGGGACTCGCTGGACATCCTGGTGCATTCGGTCGCCTTCGCGCCGCGCGAAGCGCTCGCCGGGCGCTTCACGGACGTCACCAGTCGCGATGCCTTTCGCGTCGCGCATGAGATCTCGAGCTACAGCCTCACGGCACTGGCGCGCGCGGCGAAGCCGTTGATGCAGGGCCGGCAGGGCGCGATCCTGACGCTGAGCTACCTCGGCGCCATCCGCTCGATTCCCGGCTACAACGTCATGGGCGTCGCCAAGGCAAGCCTCGAGTCGACGGTGCGCTTCCTGGCGGCCGACCTGGGGCCCGAGGGGATCCGCGTCAACGCCATCTCCGCGGGTCCGATCAAGACGCTCGCGGCCGCCGGGATCGCGGGCTTTCGCAAGATGCTGGGGCACGTCGCCGCCGTGAACCCCATCCGCCGCAACGTCACGCAGGAGGACGTGGGCAACGCCGCGGCGTTCCTGTGTTCGGACCTCGCCGCCGGCATCACGGGCGAAGTGCTCTACGTCGACGGCGGCTACAGCACGGTCGGCATGAGCTTCGGCGACGGCGAGGCGGGATAGCTCATCGGAGTTAGTCCGTTCGACGGCCAACTGTCGTCATCCGACGACAGCCTGGACGCGCGCGCGCTTAATCCCGTCCTAAGCCGCGCCGTGAGACCGTGCGGAGCGATCCAGGTCAACCCGGATTCGAGCTGCGCGCTATGGCCACGGCTGCCCTACCCCTGCATTTTCGAAATTGGCCTATCCAAACCAAAAATCGCGGATAGACTATCCGACGTGCGAGAGGCAGCCATGGACTTTGGCGCCACTTGCGCGTAACTGCGGTGGAGCGACCGGGCCGGGCGTGGCTTCAGGCAGCCAGGCTCCGGAGCGCACCTGCAACGAGGGCACCGGCTCCGGTCGACAGGGATGGGACCCATGGCGAAGCTGAACCTGTATCAGCCAGTCTCGCGGACGCTTGCAGTGCTGTTTGCACTGCCGCGACAGGGCAAGCGTGCCCTGATGCTCACCGCCGATGCAGTCGCGATCCCGGTCGTCATGTACTGCGCCCTTTCGCTGCGGGTCGGCACGGCCGTTGCGCTCGACGAGCCGGCGCTGACGTGCATGGTGGCGGCACTTCTCGTCAGCGTCCCGCTTTTCGCGCGCCTCGGGCTCTATCGTGCGGTCGTCCGCTACATGGGACCGCGGGCGGCACTGGCAATCGCCGCCGGCGCACTGGCCGCGACCGCGGTTCTGTCGCTCGGCGCTGCAGTGCACATCCTGCCGGGGCTTGGCGTGTCTACCGCGGTGATATTCGGCGCACTGCTGCTGGTCTACGTCGGCTCGAGCCGGATGGTGCTGCGCTGGGCGCTGCTTGCCAACCACAAGCTCGTCCCGCGGGTCCTGATCTATGGCGCGGGATCGGGCGGCGCCCAGCTCGCCTCATCCCTCGTGACTTCCGGGCGATTTGCGCCCGTGGCCTTCATCGACGACAACCCGGCACTCTGGCGCACGACGGTCGAAGGGCTCGCCGTGCATTCGCCGGAACACATCCGGGAACTCGTTGCCGACGACGACATCGAGCGGATCCTGCTCGCGATCCCGTCACTGTCGATGCGGCGTCGCCGGGAGATCCTCGGTGGACTCGAGTCGCTCGGCGTGCACGTGCAAACAATCCCCGGGGTCGACGACCTGCTTTCCGGCGCCGCGCGGATCGACGAGGTCCGCGACATCGCAGTCGGGGACATCCTCGGACGCGACCCGGTGCCGCCGGTCCCGCACCTCTTCGCCGCCTGCATCACCGGCAAATCGGTGCTCGTCACCGGCGCCGGCGGCTCGATCGGCTCGGAACTCTGCCGGCAGATCATCGGGCTCGGGCCGCGGCGCCTCGTACTGCTCGAGATGTCGGAGCTCGCGCTCTACAGCATCGAGCGCGAGTTGCGAGGGATCTGCGCACGCGAGCGATATGAGTTCGAGATCGTCCCGCTGATCGGCAATGCGCACCACAAGCTGCGCATGCGCGAGATCCTGCAGGGCTTCGAGATCCAGACGGTTTATCACGCGGCTGCCTACAAGCACGTGCCGATCGTCGAGCACAACGTGATCGAGGGCTTGTACAACAACGTCTTCGCCACCTGGCACACCGCGGCCGCGGCTCACGAACATGGCGTCGAAACGCTGGTGCTGGTCTCGACCGACAAGGCCGTCAACCCGACGAACGTGATGGGCGCGGCGAAACGACTCGCGGAACTCGTGCTGCAGGGACTCCACCAGTTCGGGTCGAACACGCGGTTCTGCATGGTTCGATTCGGCAACGTGCTCGAGTCCTCCGGTTCGGTCGTGCCGCTCTTTCGCGAGCAGATCCGCCAGGGCGGCCCGGTCACGGTGACGCACCCGGACATGATCCGCTATTTCATGACGATCCCGGAGGCGGCGCAGCTCGTGATCCAGGCGGGCGCGATGGCCGAGGGCGGCGACGTGTTCGTGCTCGACATGGGCAAGCCCGTCAAGATCGTCGAGCTCGCGCGACGCATGATCCAGCTCTCCGGCTTCTCGGTTCGCGACGAAGCGAACCCGGACGGCGACATCGCGATCGCGTACACGGGCCTGCGGCCTGCGGAGAAGCTCTTCGAGGAGCTCTTAATCGGCCAGAACGTCATGGGGACCGCCCATCCGCGCATCATGCGCGCGGTCGAGCACGCGTTGCCATGGACCGAGGTCGAGGGCCTGCTCGAGGAACTCAACATCGCGATGCGCCGCTTCGATGCGCGGGCCGCGCACGACATCCTGAAGCGCGCGGTGCGCGAGTACCAGCCGGACTCGCGGCTGCACGATCTCGTCTGGGATCGCCGCAACGTAGTGCCGCGCACGCCGCGCACCGAGGCGCGCATCGCCGAACTCAGGCCGCGGCGGCCGCCGCCATCCGAGCCGGCCGGTGCCACGACGGAGCATTGAAGCGCCCTCAGCGCGGTGGTGCGCTGGCCGTCCGGGCGCTGCGCTTGAGCGGTTATTCAGCTGCCAAGCTCCGCTCGCGTTTCGTTTGAACGCCATTTCAACCGGCCGGTTCTGACGACATAAGCGCGTCATCTCGCGTGTGTCACACCGGCGAAGTCCACGTGGCGCTATAGTGTGTCTGCGCCGATTTGAGCTTCAGCTTGCGGGCGCGTTAGAAATGCCGCTAAAGCGTTGCGTGTGCCCCGCTCCCCGGGCGCGCGTCCGCCCCGCAAGCGCAAGCCGTGCCGGCGCATCGACACCTGGAGGTGCCGCATGCCGCCTGACGCCGCTGCCCCGTCGAGACCTGCCGTCTCCTTCGAGTTCTTCCCACCCGCGGACGAGGTTGGCGAGCACGCGCTCGTGACCACCGCCGAGCGCCTCGCGCGCTTCGCACCCGCGTTCCTGTCGGTCACCTTCGGCGCGGACGGCTCCACGCGCGAGCGCACGCGCGGCGCGGTTCGGCGGCTGCGTGCGGCCACCCGTGTCGCGGTCGCTCCGCACCTGACCTGCGTCGGTGCACCGCGCGAGGCGGTCGATGCGCTCGCGCGCGAGTACTGGGATGCCGGCATCCGCCACCTCGTCGCGCTGCGCGGCGATGGCGCGGCGGGCGATGACCGCTATGCCCCGGCGCCGGGCGGCTACGCCTATGCCGTCGACCTCGTGGCGGGTCTGAAGCGCATCGCCGACTTCGAGATCAGCGTGGCCGGTTACCCGGAAACCCACCCCGAGGCCGGCACGCCGGCCGCCGACCTCGACTGCCTGAAGGCCAAGGTGGAGGCCGGGGCGAGCCGCGTGATCGCGCAGTTCGTATTCGAGCCGGAGACGTTCCTGCGCTTTCGCGATCGCTGCGAGGCGGCGGGCATCCGCGTGCCGATCGTGCCCGGGGTGCTGCCCATCACGCGCTTCGCGCAACTCGAGCGCTTCGCGGCGCGCTGCGGGGCGACGCTGCCGGGGTGGCTGCGGCGGCGGTTCGCGGGGCTCGAGGAGGACGAGGCGACGCGCCGGCTCGTGGCGGCGGCGGTTGCGACCGAGTTCGTGACGCGCCTCGAGCGCGAGGGCATCGCGCACTTCCACTTCTACACGCTGAACCGCGCCGAGCTCACGGTCGCGATCTGCCACGCGCTCGGCCTCGCCCCGGAGGCGCGCGCCGACGCCAGCGCGCCGTCCGCGAGTGTCGCCGGCCGCGCCTAAGGCGGCCGGGGTCGACTACTCGAAGACGCTCGGGTTGAAGTGGATCTGGGCGTGCGAGCGCTGCGCCTCGAGGTAGGCCGCAAACTCGGCCTGTCCTTCGGCGGCATTGAGCTCGCGGCGCGTCGCGTCGGCGGACGCGTTCGCATCGCCCGGTCGCACCGCCGTCACCGCGAAAGCCGCGACGTCGCCGTTCGCGAGCTTCACCGGCGCGGTCGCGGCCTTGCCCGCCGCGGGGGCCTTGGCCGCGAAGGCGGCGGCCAGCAACTCGGTCGGCACGGTGCTGTCGCGCCGCGGCAGCAGCTTCGAGGGGGCGTAGGTCGTGTCGGTGGCGGCCGCGGTCTTGCCGGCGGCGGCGAGCGGACCGTAGCCCTTGAGCGCGGCGTCCCACGGGGTGCCGCGCGCGATCGCGTCCGCGAGCTGGCGGGCGGCCGCAGCCGCCTCGCGCTCGGCGATCTCGCGCTTGGCGCCGTCGGTCGCGCGGCCGCGCACCGCCTCAAGCGGCTGGTCGGCGGGCGGGCGGCGGTCGCTGGCGCGGATCACGACGACGTTGCCGGGCGAGAGCTCCAGCGGCTTCGAGTTCTGGCCGGCGAGCACGTCGGCGCTGAAGGCGGCCTGCACGACCTTGGCGCTCGCCGCGAGCTCGTTGCCGGGCATGCCCTGGTAGAAGTTGGGCACGTCCTCGACCTTGAGGCCGAGCGCCTTGGCGACGGGCTCCAGGCTGCCACCCGACTGGAAGGCGAGGTCCGGGAGCTTGTCCTGCGCCTCGCCGAAGCGGCGCTCGGCCTCGGCCTTGCGGTAGTCCTGCTCGATCTCGGCGCGCACCTCGTCGAAGGGCTTCACCTTGCCGGGCTGGACCGCCTCGAGCTTGATGACGTGGTAGCCGAACTCGGTCTTGACCGGCCCGCGCACGTCGCCGGGCTGCATCGAGAACACGGCCTCGGCGAAGGGTCCGACGAAGAAGCTGCGCTCGGCGAAGCCGAGGTCGCCGCCCGCGGCCGAGGAGCCGGCGTCCTGCGAGTACTGCTTGGCGAGCGCCGCGAAGTCGGCGCCCGGCTTGGTCGCGAGGGCGTAGACCTCCTCGGCCTTCTTCTTCGCCGCCTCGTCCTGGCCCTGGATCAGGATGTGGCGTGCCCGGCGCTGCTCGGGCTCGATGTAGCGCTCCTTGACCGACTCGTAGTAGCCCCTGAGGCCCGCCTCGTCGACCGTCACGAGCTTCTCGGCATCCTGGGCGCGCAGCGCGACGTACTGCAGGTGCACGGTGTCCGGGGTGCGGAAGCTGGCCTTGTGGGCCTCGTAGTAGGCCTTCACGGCGGCCTCGTCGGGGTGCGCCGCGGCGAAGTACCGCGCGAGCGGCAGCACGGCGTAGGCGATCTCGCGCTGCTCGCCCTTGAGGGCGGCCGCACGGGCGATCTCGGCCGGGGTCGCGAAGGCGGAGATGAAGACGCCGGTCTCGAGCGCCCGGGAGCGCAAGAGCTCGCGCTGCTCCGCCTCGAAGGCGGCGACCGAGAGTCCCTGCGCCTTCAGCAGCGACAGGTACGCGTCCTTGTTGAACGCGCCACCGACCTGGAAGCCCGGGTAGCGCTGGATCGACTCGACCACGTCCTTGTCGCTGACGTAGTAGCGCTGTTCCTTCGCCTTCTGGTCGATGAGCTCGGTGCTGACGAACTCCTCGACGATGCGGTCCTGGGACTGCTTCTTGATGTCGGCCGGGACTTCCTGGTCGCCGTACAGCTGGCCGAGCTGCGCGAGCTGCTGCTGGTAGGCCTGCCGCAGGCGCTCCGGGTTCACCTCGGAGCCGTTGACCTTGAGGGCGCGGTCCTGGCTCGTCGAGAAGTTGACGATGCCCTGGACGCCCCACACGGCGAAAACCAGGATGAGCGGCAGGATGAAGATCCAGCCGATCACCTTCATGCGGTCATTGATCCACTGCAGCATGGCTGGTTCCCGATGCGAAAACGGCCGCGGGGTCAGCGCGGCCGTTCGTTGGCCGGGGGCACCGCACGGGCGGCACACCCGGAATCAATACTGGCGGAGTGGACGGGACTCGAACCCGCGACCCCCGGCGTGACAGGCCGGTATTCTAACCAGCTGAACTACCACTCCACATCGAACCTGCGTCCCGGCCCGAAAGCCCGGGGCGCGCTTGGTAGGTGCTGAGGGTCTCGAACCCCCGACCTTCGCCTTGTAAGGGCGACGCTCTACCAACTGAGCTAAGCACCCGTACCCGGCCCTCCCGGCCAAGAACCTGCGTCACCAGGCCGCCCGGGAGAGCCCGAAAGCATACCCGAACGGCCGTCAGGTGCTCAAGGCAGGGGGTCAGTGCGCCGGGACGGAGCGGCCCTTGCCCTTCGGGCGCCGCCCGCCCCGCGCCGCCGCCGGGGCGGCGGTCGCCGGCGCGCCGTCCGCGTCGCGCGCCTGGCCGCCCGCCGGCAGCGGGCTGCGCTCGAGCGCGACCTCGAGCACCTCGTCGATCCACTTCACCGAGCGGATCTCGAGCTTGTCCTTGATGTTGGCGGGGATCTCCGTGAGGTCCTTCTCGTTCTCGGACGGGATCAGCACCGTCGAGATGCCGCCGCGGTGCGCGGCCAAGAGCTTCTCCTTGAGCCCGCCGATCGGCAGCACCTCGCCGCGCAGCGTGATCTCGCCGGTCATCGCGACGTCGGCCCGCACCGGGATCTTGGTCAGCGTCGAGATCAGCGCGGTGGCCATGCCGATGCCGGCGCTCGGTCCGTCCTTCGGCGTCGCGCCCTCCGGCACGTGCACGTGCACGTCGTTCTTCTGGTAGAAGTCGGCGTCGAGACCGAGCAGCGCCTGACGGCTGCGGACCACAGTCATCGCCGCCTGGATCGACTCCTGCATCACCTCGCCGAGCTGGCCGGTGTACTGCAGCTTGCCCTTGCCCGGCACCACCGCCGACTCGATGGTCAGCAGCTCGCCGCCGACCTCGGTCCAGGCGAGGCCGGTGACCTGGCCGATGCGGTTGGCCTCCTCGGCCTTGCCGTAGCGGAAGCGCGGCACGCCGAGGAACTTGTCGAGGTTCTTGGCCGTCACCGTCACCGGCGCGTCGGCCGGCTTCAGCAGCAGCTGCTTGACCGCCTTGCGGCAGATCTTCGAGACCTCGCGCTCGAGGTTGCGCACGCCGGCCTCGCGCGTGTAGTGGCGCACGATGTCGGTCAGCGCGGCGTCGGCGACCTTGAGCTCGCCGTCCTTGAGGCCGTTCGCCTTCGCCTGCTTCGGCACGAGATAGCGCCGGGCGATGTTCATCTTCTCGTCCTCGGTGTACCCCGCGAGGCGGATCACCTCCATGCGGTCGAGCAGCGGCGCCGGGATGTTCAGCGTGTTCGCGGTGCAGACGAACATCACCTCGGAGAGGTCGAAGTCGACCTCGAGGTAGTGGTCGTTGAAGGTCGCGTTCTGCTCCGGGTCGAGCACCTCGAGCAGCGCCGAGGACGGGTCGCCGCGGAAGTCCATCGACATCTTGTCGACTTCGTCGAGCAGGAACAGCGGGTTGCGCACGCCGGTGCGCACCATGTTCTGGATGATCTTGCCGGGCATCGAGCCGATGTAGGTGCGGCGGTGGCCGCGGATCTCGGCCTCGTCGCGCACGCCGCCGAGGCTCATGCGCACGAACTTGCGGTTCGTGGACTTCGCGATCGACTGGCCGAGCGAGGTCTTGCCGACGCCCGGGGGCCCGACGAGGCACAGGATCGGGCCCTTCAGGGTCTGCACGCGCTGCTGCACGGCCAGGAACTCGACGATGCGCTCCTTGACCTTCTCGAGGCCGTAGTGGTCCTCGTCGAGCACCTTCTGCGCGGCGGTGATGTCGGTGCGCACCTTGGTACGCTTCTTCCACGGCGACTTCACCAGCCAGTCGATGTAGTTGCGCACCACCGTCGCCTCGGCGCTCATCGGCGACATCAGCTTGAGCTTGTTGAGCTCGGCGGTCGCCTTCTCGCGCACCTCCTTCAGCATGCCGGCCTTCTTGATGCGCTTCTCGATCTCGCCGAGCTCGTTCGGAGCGTCCTCGAGGTCGCCGAGCTCGCGCTGGATCGCCTTCATCTGCTCGTTCAGGTAGTACTCGCGCTGGCTCTTCTCCATCTGCTGCTTGACGCGGCCACGGATCCGCTTCTCGATCTGCAGCACCTCCATCTCGCCCTCGATCTGCGCGAGCACGTGCTCGAGGCGCTTACGGACGTCGGCGATCTCGAGCACCTTCTGCTTCTCGGCGAGCTTCAGCGACATGTGCGCCGCGACCGTGTCGGCGAGGCGGCCGGCGTGCTCGATGCCGGCCAGCGAGGTCAGCACCTCGGGCGGCACCTTCTTGTTCATCTTGACGTACTGCTCGAACTGCGAGACGACCGAGCGCGTCAGCACGTCGATCTCGCGCTCGTCGTAGGTGTCGACGTCCTCGAGCGGTGCGGTGAAGGCGGCGAAGAAGTCGCCGGTCACGAGCCGCTCGATGCGCGCCCGGCTCGCGCCCTCGACCAGCACCTTGACCGTGCCGTCGGGGAGCTTGAGGAGCTGCAGGATGGTCGCGACCGTGCCCACCCGGTAGAGGTCGTCGGCCTTCGGGTCGTCGACGTCCGCGGCCTTCTGCGCGACCAGCAGGATCTGCTTGTCGGTCTTCATCGCCTGGTCGAGCGCCTGGATGCTCTTCTCGCGGCCGACGAACAGCGGGATCACCATGTGCGGGTAGACGACCACGTCCCGGAGCGGCAGCACCGGCACGGGCGGGGCGGCGTCGGCGGCGGGTTCGCTCTTGGGTGTGCTCACGGGATCTCCTTGGCGAGGCGCCGCGGGACGCCGGGGGAAGCGACCCGCGAATTGGACTTAAGCATAGCGTAATGGGGGCGCCGCGCCCGGCGGACAAGGGCGCGAGAAACCGCGACGTGCGTCAGCTTTTCCCGGATACCGGGGTCCGTAAAGCACCGAGCCCGGCCACCGTTGCCGGCGCCGGGCTCGGGAGCGCACGACCGGCGCGCCGGGCTCAGGTCGAGCCGGTGCGCCGTTCCTCGACCGGCGCGAGCTTCGCGTCGTCCGAGCGGTAGACGATGTACGGCCGCGAGTCGCCGCCGATGACCGCCTCGTCGATGACCACCTTGCCGACGTTCTTGAGCCCCGGCAGGTCGTACATGGTGTCGAGCAGCACGTTCTCGAGGATGGTCCTCAAGCCGCGCGCGCCGGTCTTGCGCTGCATGGCCTTCTTCGCGACCGCGCGCAGCGCGGGCTCGAGGAACTCGAGCTCGACGCCTTCCATGTCGAAGAGCTTGCGGTACTGCTTGGTCAGCGCGTTGCGCGGCTCCATCAGGATCGAGATCAGCGCGTCCTCGTCGAGCTCCTCGAGCGTCGCCACCACCGGCAGGCGGCCGACGAACTCGGGGATCAGGCCGTACTTGATCAGGTCCTCCGGCTCCACCTCGCGGTAGACGTCGGTGCCGTGCTTGCGCTCGGCCGGGGTGCGGACCTCGCTCGTGAAGCCGATGCCGCCCTTCGAGGTGCGGTTCTGGATGATCTTCTCTAGGCCGGCGAAGGCGCCGCCGCAGATGAACAGGATGTTCGAGGTGTCGACCTGCAGGAACTCCTGCTGCGGGTGCTTGCGCCCGCCCTGCGGCGGCACCGAGGCGATCGTGCCCTCGATCAGCTTCAGCAGCGCCTGCTGCACGCCCTCGCCCGAGACGTCGCGGGTGATCGACGGGTTGTCGCTCTTGCGCGAGATCTTGTCGATCTCGTCGATGTAGACGATGCCGGTCTGCGCCTTCTCGACGTCGTAGTCACACTTCTGCAGGAGCTTCTGGATGATGTTCTCGACGTCCTCGCCGACGTAGCCGGCCTCGGTGAGGGTCGTCGCATCGGCGATCGTGAACGGCACGTTCAGGAGCCGGGCGAGGGTCTCGGCGAGCAGCGTCTTGCCCGAGCCCGTGGGCCCGATCAGCAGGATGTTCGACTTGGCGAGCTCGACGTCCTCGCGGCCCGGGTGGGCGCGGCGCTCGCCGGTCTGCGCGCGCGTCTGCAGGCGCTTGTAGTGGTTGTAGACCGCCACCGACAGCACCTTCTTGGCGCGGTCCTGGCCGATCACGTACTCGTCGAGGACCTTCTTGATCTCGTGCGGCTTCGGCAGCTTCTCGCGGGTGCGCTCGGCCTTTTCCTCGAGCTCCTCGCGGATGATGTCGTTGCAGAGCTCGACGCACTCGTCGCAGACAAACACCGAGGGTCCGGCGATCAGCTTCCTGACCTCGTGCTGGCTCTTGCCGCAGAAGGAGCAGTACAGAAGCTTCCCGTCGTCGTGCTTGCCCCTGGAATCGTCGCTCATTCGGGTCCTCGGAAGCTGGCGGAACGCCCGGTCACGCGGGCCGTCCCTGACAGCGGGTATATAGCACGCAGACCGTAACCCTGCAAAAACGCAAGCATTTGTACAGGACGGGGCTTTGACAGCATCAAGTCACTGACGACGCTCAGGATTTCTGAGCGTCGCTGGCTCCATTAGTCGGCAGGTCGCCGCGCTTCTCAAGGACATGGTCCACAATTCCGTAGGACTTGGCCGCTTCGGCACTCATGAAGTTGTCCCGGTCGGTGTCGACCTTGATCTTCTCCATCGGGTGACCCGTGTGGCGCGACAGGATCGTGTTCAGGCGCTCGCGGGTCTCGAGGATCTCGCGGGTGTGGATCTCGATGTCGGTCGCCTGGCCCTGGAAGCCGCCGAGCGGCTGGTGAATCATGACCCGCGAGTGCGGCAGGCAATAGCGCTTGCCCTTGGCGCCACCGGCGAGCAGCACCGCGCCCATGCTCGCCGCCTGGCCGATGCAGATCGTGCTGACGTCGGGCTTGATGAACTGCATCGTGTCGTAGATCGCGAGTCCCGCGCTGACGATGCCGCCCGGCGAGTTGATGTAGAGCGCGATGTCCTTCTCGGGATTCTCCGACTCGAGGAACAGCAGCTGGGCGACGATCAGGTTCGCCATGTGGTCCTCGACCGGGCCGACGACGAAGATCAGTCGCTCCTTCAGCAGGCGCGAGTAGATGTCGTAGGCGCGCTCGCCCCTCGCCGTCTGCTCGACGACCATCGGCACGAGCTGCATTGCGGTATCCGTCATCGATCGCTCCTAGGAGACGTCAGGCCCCGAAGTTCATCAGATCCTTGAAGGTCGTCGGCTGGTCGACGACCTTGACCTTGCCGAGCAGCCACTCGACGGCCTGGTCCTCGAGCACGGCGCTCTCGAGCTGCGCGCGCAGGTTGTCGTTGGCGCGGATCTGGCGCGCGGCGTCCTCGGGGTCGCTGTAGCCGACCGCGGCCGCCTCGATGCGCTCATCGAGCAGCCGCGCGTCGGTCTGGATGCCCTCGCGGCGGATCACCTCGGCGATCAGCAGCCCGATCGCGACGCGCCGCCGCGCCGCCTGCTCGAACGGCTCGCGCGGCGGGGCCTCCTTGAGGTCCTCCGGGCGCGCGCCGACGCGGCGCAGCCAGTCGACCTGCAGCGCGCGCACCTGGTTGTCGACCGAGGCGCGCGGCAGGTCGACCGGGTTCGCGGCGACCAGCTTGTCGAGCAGCTGGGTCTTGACGCGGTTGCGCACCGTGTCCTTGAGCTCGCGGCGCATGTTGTCCTCGACCTCGCGCCGGAGCTGCTCGACGCCGCCCTCGGCGACGCCGAAGGCGAGGCAGAAGGCCTCGTCGACCACCGGCAGCTCGACCGCCTCGACGGTCTTCACGGTGACGGTGAACTCGGTCGTCTTGCCGGCGAGCTCCGCCTTGCCGTAGTCGGCCGGGAAGGTCACCGGGAAGGAGCGGGTCTCGCCCGCCGCGGCGCCGAGGATGCCGGCCTCGAAGTCCTTCAGCATGCGGCCCTGGCCGAGCACGATCGCGACGCCCTCGCCCTTGCCGCCCTCGAAGGGGGTGCCGTCGAGGCGCCCCTCGAAGTCGACCGTGACGCGGTCGCCGTCGGCGGCCGCGCGGCCGGCCGGGACGTAGTTCGGGCGCTGCTTGCGCAGGGTCTCGATCATCGCGTCGATCTCGGTGGCGCCGACCTCGGCGGTCGGGCGCTCGACCTCGATGGTGTCGAGGCCCTTGAGCTCGACGGTCGGGTACACCTCGAAGAAGGCGGCGTAGCGCAGGCCGTCGCCGACCGAGGCCGGCAGCGCCTCGATGCGCGGCCCGCCGACGGGCTCGAGCCGGTGCTGGTTCAGGGCGACGCCGAGGCTCTGCCGGACGATTTCCGACATGACCTCGTCGCGCAGCTGCGGCCCGAACTGGCGCTTGACCACCGCGATCGGCGCCTTGCCCGGGCGGAAGCCCTTGAGGCGCGCCGTGCGGCTGAACGTCTTCAGCCGATCGTCGAAGGCCTTCTCGACCTCCTCGTTCGGCACCGACACCTCGAGGCGGCGCTCGAGCGCCCCGGTCTGCTCTAGGGAAACCCTCATCCTCACTGCCCTCTGGTGCGAAAGGAGGGACTCGAACCCTCACGGGTCGCCCCACTGGAACCTAAATCCAGCGCGTCTACCAGTTCCGCCACTTTCGCGAAAATGCCCGCGGAACGCCGGCTGGCACGATCCGCATCCAAGCCGGCTAGTATACCGGCCGCGACCCCCTCCCCGAAAGCGCGCCTGCGGTCAGCGGACCCGGCCGAGCAGTGCCCGGACCTTGGCGCGCTCGGCCTCGAGCGCGGCCGGCGGCAGCGGCGTCAGACCCTTGTCCGCCAGGTAGCCGTCGCGGCCGGCGGCCCGCGGGCTCACGAACTCCTGCAGGAACTCGGCGAGCCCCGGCACGGCCGCGACGTGGGCCGGCTTCACATAGAGGAAGAGCGGCCGCGCGAGCGGGTAGCGCGCCGCGCCGATCGACTCGAGCGAGGGCGCGACCCCGTCGATGCGCGCCGCCTGGATCCGGTCGCGGTTCTGCTCGAGGTAGCTGAAGCCGAGCAGCGCGATCGCCTCGCGGTCGGCGGCGAGCTTGCCGAGCAGCAGCGCGTAGTCGCCCGCCACGTCGATCCAGGGGCCGTCCTCGCGCACCGTCTGGCAGGCGAGCCGGCGGCCCTCCGGCGACAGCGCCCGCACCTCGGCCGCCTGCTCGCACGCGGCCTCGAGCACCACCGCGACGAACACGTCGCGCGTGCCGTGATTGGGCGCCGGGCCGTAGACGCGGATCGGCAGGTCCGGCAGGGCGGCATCGAGCTCGCGCCAGCGATGGTACGGGTTGGGCACCATCCGCCCGTTCACCGGCACCGTGCGCGCGACCGCCCGGTAGAGATCGTGGCGGCCCAGCGCGAAGGCCGGCGCGCCCCGTGCGTTCGCGACCACGATGCCGTCCGAGCCGATGCGCAGGCCCTCGATGACGGCGACGCCATGCGCCGCGCAAGCACCGCGCTCGGCGTCGGTGATCGGCCGCGAGGCGGCGTTGACGTCGGCCGAGTCGATGCCGGCGCCGGCGCAGAACAGCCGGAAGCCGGCGCCGGTGCCGGTCGACTCGACCACCGGCGTGCGCACGTGCCCGCCGCGACCGACCATCTCGGCGACCGCGGTCGCGTACGGGTACACCGTCGAGGAGCCGACCACGGTCACGTGGTCGCGCGGCGCGGCGCTTGCGACCGTCGCGCCGAGGCACGCCGCCATCACTCCGATGAGCCAGTCCCGCATCCACCTACTCCGGCGCCCGGCCGCCCGCCGCGGGCAGTGATCGAATCAGGGCGTCACTCGTCTTATATTACGCGCGGCCGCGGCGTTGCCGGACCGTCGCGGCCCCGGCACCGCCGGTCGCGACCGGCGGAGCAGCAAGGAGCGGGACCATGGCCGAGATCGAGATCCACCACGGGCACGGGCACGACGACGACCCGCTCGCCAAGCGCGTCGGCCTGCAGGTCGGCCTGATCGGCGTGCTGCTGGCCGTGGTCACGATCCTGGCCCACCGCGAGCACACCACCGCGGTCATCAGTCGCACCGCCGAGAACGACCAGTGGGCCTACTACCAGGCCAAGAAGGTGCGCGAGCACACGAGCGAGGTCGGGCGCGAGCTCGCGCTCGCGCTCGGCGACCCGGCACGGACCGGCGCGACGGTCGCGAAGCTCGAGGGCATGGCCGCGAAGTACAAGGCGGACGCCGAGGAGATCCAGGCCAAGGCGCGCGAGGAGGAGCAGGCGACGCACCACGCGGAGCTGCGCGCGCTGCGCTTCGACCTCGGCGAGGGCTTCATCGAGCTTGGCCTCGTGCTGTCCTCGCTCTACTTCCTCGGCCGGCAGCGGCTCTTCCCGCTCGCGGGCGGTCTCGCCGCGGTGCTCGGCTTGCTGACGGCGTTGTCAGTTTTGGCGGGCGTCGGCTGAGGCCCTGCGCCGCGCACACGCGCAGGAAAGCGTGATCCGCTTCGCAGTCCCGGACGCTGCCGCCGAGCCGAAAGCGCAGCGTCAGCCTGCCGGGGTATCGTCGTTTCCGAGCCTACCGACCGGCGCCCCGCGGCGCCCCTAGGACCGACGCGATGCGATGGCTGGCCCGATCCGACGCTTCGCCACCCGCCCCTCGGGCGCGCCTGCCGCGCGCCTCGCGGCGCACGGCGCGCGGCATGTCGCTGCTCGAACTCATGATGACGCTGACGATCGTCGGCGTGGTCGTCGGGGTCGCGATCCCGAACATGCGCACCTTCGTGCTGAACGGCCGGCTGACCTCGACCGCGAACGACCTGCTCGCCTCGCTGCAGCACGCGCGCACCGAGGCGATCAAGCGCCAGCGCAACGTCGTGCTGTGCGCGACCGCCGACGCGACCGTCGCGAACCCGGTATGCACCAATGCCGGCGCGACCGCCTGGTTCGTGTTCCAGGACACCAACGGCAACTGGCAGGCCGACGCCGGCGAGCCGATCATCGAGGTGCACCCGGCGCTCGACCCGTCGGTCATGGTCCGCAGCGACAACTCACCCTACGTCGCCTTCAGCCCGTCGGGCTTCGCGACGCCGGCCGGCGCCCAGAACCCGATGCGCAACATCGTCTTCTGCGACTCGCGCGGCGTCGTCGCGCAGGGCGCGACCTCGACAGCGCGCGCGATGACGATCTCCGCCACCGGCCGGACCCGCATCTCGGCCAACTACACCGACGTCACCAACACCCTGGCCGCCATCGGCGCCACCTGCCCATGAAGACGCACGCCCGCCACCGCCGTACCGCTGGCTTCACGCTGGTCGAGCTCTTGGTCGCGCTCGCCGTGCTCGGCGTCGGCATGCTCGGCATCGCGAAGCTGTTCGTCGTCACGCTGCAGGGCAACGCGAGCGCGACCTCGCGGCTCTACGCGGTCAACCTCGCGAGCGACCTCGCCGACCGCATCCGCGCGAACCGCACCGCCGCCATCGCCTACGCAGGCGCGGCCGCGAACAACAACTGCAACGGCCAGGCGCTCGGCGCGGTCACCTGCACGCCGGCGCAGATGGCGGCCAACGACCTCTTCTTCTGGCAGCAGCAGATCACGCAGACCTGGCCCGGCGGCGGCGCCGCGGGCGCGGTCGCCTTCGTCGCGGGCGCGGTCAACACGCCGAACACCTACACCATCACGATCACGTGGACGGAGCAGGGCACCGGGCAAGCGCTCACCTACGCCCTGAACGTGCAGATATGACGCAACCGAACCACGCCCCGCGCGCGCGCCGCGCCGGCGGCATGACCCTGATCGAGGTCATGGTGGCGCTGACGCTCGCCGGACTCATGATCGCCGGCGCCGTGCAGGTCTACGCCGACTCGAGCAAGAGCTACGCGGTGCACGAGACCGCCGCCCGGCTCGAGGAGAACGCCCGCTACGTGTTCTCGGTGCTCGAGCCCGACATCCGCATGGCGAGCTACTGGGGCTACATGAAGGGCTCGATCGGCATCACCGGCGCCTCCGCCCAGACTGCCGCCGCGGCGGGCGCTCTGGCCGGTGCCGCCGCGACCGCCTGCGGCAACAACTACGGCGTCGATCTCACGACCACGCTCGAGGGCTCGAACAACGCCTACACGCTCGGCTGCCAGGCCTACAACAACCGGCCGATGCCGACCGCCGACACGCTGACGGTGCGCCGCGCCTCGTTCCTGCCGACCACGGTCGCCGCAGGCACCGGCGGGCCGCTCCGGATCTGCTCGACCCGCCTCACCGCGGCGCTCGTCAACAACGTCACCACCGCCGGCACCGCGACCTGCCCCGCCGCCCCGACCGGGCAGGTGAACGACCTCGTCGTGCACGCCTACTACGTCGACCAGGACTCGACCACGACCCGCGGCCTGCCGACGCTGTTCCGCAAGTCGGTCAACGCGACGCCGACCTTCGTCGACGAGGAGATCCTGCCGGGCGTCGAGGACATCCAGGTGCAGTTCGGCATCGACCCGACCGGCACCTCCGGCATCGCGACGCAGTACATCAATCCGCTCGCGGCCGCGGGCCTGCCGGCGGCGGCGCAGATCGTCTCGGTGCGGATCTGGGTGCTCTTGCGCTCCGACCAGATCGAAACGGGCTTCACCGACAACCTGACCTACCAGTACGCCGACCGCAGCACCGCGAACGGCACCACCGCCTCGCTGACCTCCGGCGGCGCCGCGACCAAGGCCTACGCGCCCGGCGACAACTACCGCCGGCTGCTGGTCTCGCGCACCGTCATGATCCGCAACTCGCTCGGCACCTGAACGCCATGCGTACCTCCCCCACCGCTGCCCACGCGAGCCGCCAGACGGGCGCCGCGCTGCCCATCGCGCTGATCCTGCTCACGATCATCACGCTGCTCGCGGTCGCGGGCATGCGCTCGGCCGGCATGGGCTTCATCATGGCCGGCAACGAGCAGTACCGGCAGAAGGCCTTCATCGCCTCCGAGGTCGGCATCGAGCAGGCGATGGCGTTCGGCATCTACAACCCGAACGTCGCGACCAACACGGTCGCCGGCACCGTGCCGAACGCCGCGTCCGACGCCTACACCGCGAACGTGCTGCGGCAGCTGAACGGCGTGCCGCAGGGTGCGCTCTGGGGCAGCAGCTGGAACAGCTTCTCGACCTTCCACTTCGAGGTGCAGAGCTCGGGCACCTCGGTCCGCAACGCCACCACGCAGCACAACCAGGGCGTGGCGGTGATCGCGCCCTACTCCTCGACCTTCACGGGCGCCGGCGGCCTGTGATCCTCAGCCGGAGCCCCGCCATGAAAGCCTCCCCGCGCTTCGCGCTCGCCCTCGCCGCCCTCGCCGCCCTCGCCACTCTGGCGGCGCCGCTCGCCCGCGCCTACGACCCTGCGACCGGCCCGCACTATCCGGACGTCGTGACCACCGAGCAGGGCATCGAGACCGACACGCAGCTGACCCAGCTGCCGAGCGGCGTGCCGGGCTCGGTGACCGTGAACGTCTGCGTCGGCTGCAAGAGCCGCACGCTCGCGGTCACGAACGCCACCCGCTTCTTCATCGGCCAGAACCCGGTGCCGCTCGCCGACCTGCGCGCCCGCGTCGCGGCAGGCCCGAAGACCTTCCTGATGGTCTACGCCGACCCGAAGCAGCCGACCGCGACGCGGATCGTGCTGTTTGCCCAGAACCCCACCCTGCCGGTCCGCAGCCGCTAGGCGACCGCGAGGACTTCCCATGTCACTTCGTAACCCGCTCCTGCGAACCGTCCTGCTCGTCGCCGCGCTCAGCGTCGCGAACGCGCCGGCGTTCGGCGACGACACCGAGATCTTCACCGGCGCCTCCGGTGGCGGCATCGCGCCGAACATCATGTTCATCATCGACACCTCGGGCAGCATGTCCTCGCCCGTGGTCTCGCAGGTCGCCTACGATCCGACCGTCAGCTACACCGGCAGCTGCGACAACGCGAGCTTCTATTGGGTGGCGGGCTCGACGGGCGCCGTGCCGGCCTGCTCGTCCAGCAAGCACCTGACGTACAACTACCTGCAGTGCGCCTCCGGCAACAGCGCGCTCGGCAATCAGCCGGGTGCGCCGGGCTTCTACACCGACAACTTCGTGCAGTGGAAGCGCAGCGGCAAGACCAGCTACACGTACGCGTGGAACGCGACGCTGTCGACCACGACGACCACCAACACCGACATCGCCTGCCAGGGCGACTACCCGGCGAACCGGCCCTTCCCGAGCACCTACAACGGCCCGTCGAACTCCGGCGGCAACGAGTGGACGACGACCGCGAACCTCATCTACTGGAACAACGGCTCGCCGACGCTGACGACGTACACGATCTACTCGGGCAACTACCTCAACTGGTACAACTACAACAGCTCGGTGACGATCGGCACGCGCATCTCGGTCGTGCAGCAGGCGGCGACCAACCTGATCAACTCGCTGTCGAACGTCAACATCGGCCTGATGCGCTACAGCGACAACTCGGGCCACACCTCGCCGTGCACGCCGGCGGCGCCCAGCTACGCCGGCAGCAGCGACTGCGACGCGCAGGGCGGGTTCGTCGCCTACCCGATCTCACCGATCGGCACGAACCGCGCGAACCTCGTCACCACCCTGAACAGCTACTCGGCCGGCGGCTGGACGCCGCTGTCGGAGACGATGTTCGAGGCCTACCGCTACTTCTCGGGCGGCGCGGTGCTGTTCGGCAACAACTCCTACGTGAACGGCTCGAAGTCGCTGAGCGTCAACGCCTCGCGCGTCGGCAACGTCGCGACCTCGAACACCTACCAGTCGCCGGTGCAGTACTCCTGCCAGAAGAACTTCGTGGTGTTCCTGACCGACGGCCTGCCGACCCAGGACAACCAGGCGGACGCGCTGATCACGGCGCTGCCGAACGAGGCGACGCTCGGCGGCGCCTGCGATGACACGACGCAGCCGCCGTACTCGAACCTGCCGGGCGGCTGGGGACCCGCGACCACCGCCGGCAAGTGCCTGTCGGCGCTGACCAAGTACATGTTCAACGCCGACCTCAACGCCTCGCTGACCGGCCAGCAGAACGTCCAGACCTACTTCATCGGCTTCGGCAACGACCCGGGGCTCGCGCAGGCCTTCGGCTACCTGCAGGCGGCCGCCACCAAGGGCGGCGGCCAGGCCTACACGGCGGGCGACCTGACGACGCTGCAGACGGCGCTGACCAGCATCGTCAGCAACATCCTGCAGGTCTCGACCACCTTCACCGCGCCGACCGTCGCGGTCAACGCCTTCAACCGCACGCAGACGCTGAACGACCTCTACGTGTCGGTGTTCCAGCCGAGCTCGAACTACCACTGGCCGGGCAACGTCAAGCACTACCTCGTCCGGAATGGCGTGATCGTCGATGCGAACGGGCTGCCGGCGGTCGATCCCGCCACCGGCTTCTTCAAGTCGAGCGCGCAGTCGATCTGGTCATCGGCGGCGGACGGCGCCTCGATCCCGGCGGGCGGCGCCGCCAACCAGATCCCGAACTGGGACCCGGCCGCCTCGCCGAGCCGCAACCTCTACACGTTCATCGGCGCGAACCCGGCCTCGCCGGTGGACCTCTCGGCGAATGCGTCCTACCAGCTCACGGCGGCCAATGCGCTGCTGACGCCGGCGCTGCTGAACGTCACGACCGCGGCGACCGCGCTCAACGTGATCAACTTCGCGCGCGGCGAGGACGTCAAGGACTTCAACGGCAACGGCATCATCAACGAACCGCGCCACCAGATGGGCGACCCGCTGCACGCGCAGCCGGCGGTGGTGATCTACGGCGGCACCACCGGCGCGCCGGACGTGACCGACGCGGTGATCTACGCGCCGACCAACGACGGCTTCCTGCACGCCTTCAGCGCCGTCACCGGCGCCGAGCTCTGGGCCTACGTGCCGCAGGAGTTCCTGCCGCTGCTCAAGAACACCTACTCGAACAACCCGGCGGCCAGCAAGAACTACATGCTCGACGGCTCGGTGCGCGTGCTCAAGTACGACGTCAACGGCGACGGCATCGTCGACCCGAGCGCGGGCGACCGCGTGATCCTGTACTTCGGCACCGGCCGCGGCGGCAGCAACTACTACGCGATCGACGTCACCGACCGCAACCACCCGAAGTTCATGTGGACGATCGGCACCTCGACGCTGCCGGCGCTCGGCCAGGCCTGGTCGACGCCGACGCTGGCGCGGGTCAACATCGCCGGCGGCCAGCAGGTCAGCGCGCAGAAGATCGTGCTGGTGTTCGCCGGCGGCTACGACACGGCCGAGGAGACGCCGAGCTACACGACCCAGGACACGGTCGGCACCGGCCTCTACATGGTCGACGCGGTCTCCGGCCAGACGCTGTGGAGCGCGGGCTTCACCGGCAGCGGCGCCGACCTCGTGCTGCCGCGGATGGACCACGCGATCGCGAGCGATATCGCGGTGCTCGACACCAACGGCGACGGCTTCGCCGACCGGATGTACGTCGGCGACCTCGCCGGCCAGCTGTGGCGCTTCGACATCACCAACGGCAACGCGCGCGCGAGCCTGGTCGCGGGCGGCGTGATCGCCTCGCTCGGCACGCACGACGATGGCACCCACACCGACGCGAACACGCGCCGCTTCTACAGCGTGCCGGACGTGGCGGTGGTCGAGAAGAAGGGCGTCGCGCCGTTCATGAATATCGCGATCGGCTCCGGCTACCGCGGCCACCCGCTGAACATCGTGATGCAGGACCGCTTCTACGCGGTGCGCGACTACAGCCCGTTCAAGCAGCTGACCCAGGCGCAGTACAACGCGCTGACCGTGGTGCACGACGGCGACCTGACCGACATCACCAACACCGTCGCGCCGACGCTGGCCGCCAACGCGCCGGGCTGGAAGCTGCTCCTCAACCAGCCGGGCAGCACCTGGGTTGGCGAGAAGTCGCTGGCACCGGCCTCGACCTTCAACAACCAGATCCTGTTCACCACCTACACGCCGGGCGGCGGCGGCAGCAGCACCTCCTGCGTGCCCTCGATCGGCACCAACAAGGTGTACGCGATCAGCGTCTTTGACGGCAGCCCGGTCGCGAACCTCAACAACCACAACAACACCACCATCGACGACCGCTCGACGACGCTGGCGCAGTCCGGCATCGCGCCGTCGCTGGCGTTCCTGTTCCCGGCGCCCGATACTTCGAGTAACGTCAACGGCCAGCCGGTGAACAGCACGCAAAGCCCGGTGGTCTGCATGTCCGGCGTCGAGGTGCTGAGCGCCTGCCGGAACTTCCAGAGCCGGATGAAGACCTACTGGAACGAGGCGGACGCGCAATGAGAACGGCACGCGGATGGTCGCTGATCGAGCTGCTCGTCACGATGGGCGTGATCGCGATCCTGGCGACGATCGCGATCGGTTCGTACCGCAACTACGGGCTCCGGACCAACCGCGTCGACGGCACGACCTCGCTGATGCGCATCCAGGTCGCGGAAGAGAAATACTTCCTGCAGAACAACACCTACACGACCGACGTCTCCGACCCGGCGCCGGCCGGCCTCGGGCTCGGCAGCAACAACTCGCCGAACGGCTACTACGCGCTCGCGGTGGTCGCCGGCGCCACCGGCAGCATCGCGACCTCGTACTCGGCGACCGCCACCGCGCAGGGCACGCAGACCAAGGACACGAGCTGCCCGGTGTTCACGATCAACGATCAGGGCGCGCGCAGCCCGGCGACCTCCACCGGCTGCTGGAAGTAGCCGCGGCGCGCCTGTCGCCAAACCGAGACGCCCGCGGCCGCGAGGTCAACCCCCGGCCGGCGTTACCGTTACTCGTCAGCATCCGCGCCGCCCCGGACGGCGCTCGCGTGCCCGGCTCCGCGCCGGCACGGCGATCCCCGGGGCGGGCGCCGGGCCGAGACCCACCGGGAGAGACCATGGACGACACGAACCGCACCGCGATGCCCGCCGCCGCCCCGAGCCCGGCGAGGTCCCGCCGCCCGGGGCGCTGGCTGCTCCTCGGGCTGCCGGCGCTGCTCGCCGGCTGCTACCACAACGACTCGTCAAGCTACTCGCTGCCGCCGCCCGTCGAGGTTTCCTACGGCGTGGTCGCGGGCGACTTCAACCACGACGGCCTGCCGGACGTGGTGCAGCTCAGCACCGTGCAGCCGATCTACGCCTACGGCACCTCAGCCTTCAAGACCTACCTCGGCAGCGGCTCGGGCCCGTTCCTGGCGCCGGTCGCGACCGCGGCCGGCACCGATCCGCTCTTCGCGGTGGCGGCCGACGTCAACGGCGACGGCGCGCTCGACGTCGTGACCGCGAGCTACGATGACGGCGCGATCGGGGTGTTCTTCAACAACGCCGCGACGCCGGGCACCTTCAACGTGCCGCTGTCGCTGCCGAGCGCCGGCGCCTCGCAGGTCGCGGTCGCCGACATGACCGGCGACGGCCTGCCGGACATCGTCGCCGCCGACTTCAACGTGTCGCTGTTCGTGCAGACGGCGCCGGGGCTCTTCGCGAGCCCGGTCGCACTCTACTCGGGCGGCGCCAACTGGGTCGCGCTCGGCGACCTCAACCACGACGGCATCCCGGACGTCGCGCTGACCGACGCCACCGGCGTCAAGGTGCTGCTGCACACCGGCGCCGCCGGCACCACCACCTACGCGGCACCGGTCGGCGTCTTCACCCAGACCGCGAACGCGAACCTCTCCGGCGCGAACGTGGTCGCGATCGGCGACGTCGAAGGCGACGGCTACAACGACCTCGTGATCACCGACCCGGGCCCGACCGGCGGCGCGGCACCGACTGTCAACGTGCTCCGGCAGAACGCGATGACGCCAGGCACGTTCCTGCCGGCGGAGTCCTACCCGATCGTCACCAACGACATCTCGGCCTCGATCCAGCTGGTCGACCTGACGGGCGCGGGCGCGCTCGACATCGTGATCGGCGCCTACAACCACGTGACGGTGCTGCTGCACGACCCGGCGAACCCGGGCAAGTTCCTGCCGGCGACCGTCTACGCGGCGCCCGGCGCCTACGAGATCGCGATCGCCGACGTGAACGGCGACGGCCGCCCGGACATCGTGGTCGCGAACGGGGTCTCGCACCCGGTCGTGAGCGGTACGACGACCACCAAGCCCGGCGTGCTCCTGCAGAGCGCGACCGCCGCCGGCAGCTTCGCCGCGCTCGCCGACCTGCCCTGAAGGACGCACGGCGGCGCACGGCGGCGAGGCCGCTGCGCCGCGCGGGGCCACCGGGCCTCGGCCGCGCCGCCCGCCGCGGCGCGGCTGCGCGCGTCCTTTAAGGTCCCCTTCAGTTGCCGCCACGGCGCGCGCCGACGGCTGCCGGCACCTGCGCCGAGACTTAGCCCGAGTGCAAAGAACGTAAAGGCCGCGTGTGGCGCCGAGGTCGCGCCGCTAGCATCCCCCGGCACAAGCTGACGATCCGCTGACGAGGCATCGGGGGATGCTCGACCGCACGCACGGCCTCGAACTTCGGCCCGCGCCGACCGCGGCGCTGCCGCGCGCGCTCTACCTGCACGCCGGCTGGCGCTGCGGCAGCACCTACATCTGGAGCAAGTTCCGGGCGCTCGCCGGGGCGCTGTGCTTCTACGAGCCGTTCCACGAGCAGCTCGCGCGCCTGACCCGCCGGCGCATCGCGCGCGCGACGCCGGGCCGCTGGGACTCGCGTCACCCGCCGCTCGCCGGCTCCTACCTCGAGGAGTTCCGGCCGTTCCTGTGGCTGCGTGGCGTGCCGCACTACGCGGAGTCCTTCGCCGCCGCCCGCTACTTCGCCGACGACGAGCTCGACCCGGAGTGCACCTACCTCGCGCTCCTCGCCCGCCAGGGCGCCGCCTCTGGGCGGCTCTCGGTGTTCGGCTTCTCGCGCTCGCTCGGCCGCGCCGCGACGCTGGCGCGGCGCCTGCCGGGGCTGCACGTCGTGATCCGGCGCGACCCGCTGCAGCAGTGGCTGTCGTGCCGCTCTTACCGGGTCGACGCGGGGCACGACTACTTCGAGCTCGCGCACCTGCTGCTGCTCGCGCTCGCCCGGCCGGGCACGCCCGCGGCCCGGGTCGCGCGCGCGCTCGGCCTCCCGGAGCTCGCCCCCGGCAGCCTCGCGCGGCAGCGCGCGCAGCTCAAGCGCGCGCTCCGGCCCTGGCCGGAGCCGCTCTCCTACGCCGCCTTCGTCGCCGTGCAGCGGCTCTCGCTCGCCGCCGCCGAGCCCGCCGCCGACCTCGTGCTCGACCTCGAGACGCTCGGCGCGAGCGAGCGCTACCGCCGCCACGCCGAGCACACGATCGCCCGCGCGACCGGCCTCGCGGTCGACTTCCGCGACTGCTCCATCCCGCGCCATCCCGCGCCGGCGCTGCCCTTCGACCCGGCCGAGACCGGCCGCGCGGTCGCCCGGCTGGTCGACGCGGCCCGCTCGGCGGCCCTGCCCGGCCATCCGGGCCGCGCGCTCGGCTGACCCGCCCCGGCACGACGCCCGCGGGCTTTCGCGGTAGATTGCAGGGCGTCGCGCGCCCGGCGGCGGCGCGCCGGAAAGGGGGCCGCCATCAAGGACCGATCCGCCCGTGCGCTCGCGGGCGCGCCCTGGCGCCAGGGCGCGTGGCTGATGCTCGCCTACCTCGGCGCGACGCTGCCGATGGCGTGGTTCGTCGAGCACGCGGCCGAGGCGCAGCTGCGCAGCTACGCGATGGCGATGCCCTGGCTCAGCACTGGGGTCGGCGTCGCGGGCCTGCTGATCGGCGGCGAGCGGCTCTGGCCCGCCCTCAGCCTCGGCGCAGCGCTCTTCTGGGGCGCGTACTACGGCCACCCGCCGGTCACGGTCGGCTTCGACGCGCTGGGCGAGGGACTCGCGACGCTGCTCACGGTGCGGCTGCTCGCGCTGTGGGGCTTCCGCCGCGACTTCGACCGCTTCCGGGATCCGCTGGTGCTGATCGCAGCCGCGGTCGTCGGCCGCAGCTTCGCGACCACGGTCGACGTCGCCGGGCTCGTGGTCGCGACCGAGCTCGCGCCCGGGTCGCTGTCGGCCGCCTACCTCGGCCTCGTCGAGCGCGCGCCGGGCGGCTGGCCGGCGATCACGCCCGAGCTCGCCGCGATCAGCGTGCGCTGGACGCTCAACACGATCGCGGGCACCGTGCTCGTCGTGCCGGTGCTCGGCGGTGCGCGCGACGAGCTGCGCGCGCAGCTGCGCCAGCACCCGGCCCGGCTGCTCGGCTGGGCGCTGGCGCTCCTCGCCTGGTCGGCGATCGCGCTCGGGCTCCCGTGGCAGGCGCTGTCGGCGCCGCTGCTGGTCGTCGCGCTCGCGCTCGTCACGAGTGCCGCGGCGGGCCTCGGTGTCGCGGCGGCCGCGATCACCACCCTCGCGCTGTCGCTGGTCGCGACGGTCGGCTTTGCGCTGCGGGTCGGCGTGCTCGGCGCGGGACTCGCGGCCACCGACCTCGAGTTCCTGTGGGGCTTCATCGGCCTGCTGACGCTGACGGGGCTGCTCTTGACCGCGCTGCTCGCCGAGCGTCGCCGCGAGCGCGAGCGGCTTGCCCAACGCGCGCAGCGCAACCTCGCGCTCTTTCGCGACAACCCTTCGTGGCTGTGGGTGGTCGACGCCGCGACCGGCCGAATCCTGCTGGCCAACGACGCAGCCATCATCGCGCACGGTTACTCGCTCGAGGAGCTCCGCGGCATGACGCTCGCCTCGCTCGCGACGGGCCTGCGGCGTCCGGGGGATGCGCGTGCGCTCGCCGGTGAGCATGCCGGCGTCGCGACGCTGGTGCAGCAGCGCACCAAGGCCGGGCGGCTGATCGACGTCGAGCTGCTCGCCACGCCGATCGAGCTCGACGGCCGGCCGGTCGTGCTCTGGTACGGGCTCGACGTCACGGACCGCTATGCGCTGCGCTCGCAGCTCTTCGCCTCGACCGACCTCGAGCGCCGCCGTCTCGCGCAGGAGCTGCATGACGGCCTCGGCCAGGTGCTCACCGGCCTCAACCTCGGCGCGCAGGCCGCCGCGACCCGCGCGCAGCGCGGCCAGGCGCTCGATCGCGACACCGCCGAGTTCCTGTTGCGCGCGAGCCACGACGCGACCCAGCTGTGCACCGAGCTGATGCGCGGCGCCTCGGCGCTCGACGGCGAGCAGGGCGATCTCGCGGCGGCATTGCGGCGCCTGCCGGAGTCGCTGCCGCCCGGCCCGGGGCCGCGGCTGACGGTCGAGGCGCCGGTGGACGTGCCGGCGTCGGTGTCGCTGGCCCGGCGCGAGCACCTCTACCGGATCGCCCAGGAGGCGCTCGCGAACGCGCAGAAGCATGCGCAGGCGCGCGAGGTGCGGGTGGTGCTCGCCGCGCACGACGGTGAAGTCCGCCTCGCGATCGAGGACGACGGGATCGGCATCGGCCCGGCAGCCGACCGGCTCGGCGGCTTCGGCCTGCGCTCGATGGACATGCGCGCGAACGCGGCCGGCGGCCGGCTCGAGATCGCGACGCGCGCCGGCGGCGGCACACGCATCGAGGTGCATTGCCCGGCGGCCGATCCGGGCTTGCCCGTCGTCACGATCGACGACTCGCCCGAGGCACCCGAGGCGCCCGAGGCCCCCGCCACCGCGTCGCCTGCGGCCGACGCGGGCGCGGGACGCGCGCGCGCGCTCGGCGCATGGCTGCTGACCTGCCTCAGCGTCGCGACCGCCTGCTTCCTCGGGCTGCTCGCCTCCTCGAGCCTCGGTCGCATCATCGATCCGCGCGTGGCGATGGCCGGGCCGCGCTTCGCGGTGCCGTCGCTGCTCGGCGGCATCGCCGCGAGTGCGCTGCTGGTCGGCGGCCGCCGGCTCTGGCCCGGGGTGGCGCTCGGCGCCGGGCTCGGTTCGCTGCTCCTGATCCACCTGCCGCTCAGCTACTCGGCCTGGTACGGCCTCGCCACCGCGTTCGGCATCGCGACCGGCGTGCGGCTGCTCGAGCACTGGGACTTCCACCGCGAGTTCGACCGCTGGCGCGACCCGGCGGTGCTGCTGGCCGCGGCGCTCGCGATGTTCGGGACCTACATCCTCGTCAGCTGGGCGGGCGTCTTCCTGCACACCTGGTGGCGGCCGGGCAGCCTCGGCCCGCTGGTCGACCCGCTGATCACCGATGCCGCCGGCCGCACGCCGGTCGTGACCGGCCGCTTCCTCGCCGCGCTCTCGCGCTGGTTCACGGACGGCGTGGCGGGCGTGGTGCTGGTCGTTCCGGCGCTCGTGGCCCGCCCGCCGCTGTGGCAGGCGGGCCGCGGGCGCCGGCTCGAGTGGCTCGTCTTCGCCGGCGTGCTCGGCGCCTGGATCGCGGCGCTGCTCGCGCTCGACGACCCGGGGGCGCGCTGGCCGCTGGTCTCCGCCGCGCTCGCGCTGCTCTTGTGGGCGGCAGTGCGCTTCGGGGTGGCCTCGGCGGCGGCCTCGACGCTCACCTGCGCGATCGCCGCCACCCTGAGCTTCGCGCACCAGGTCGGCGCGCTGCGCTCCGGCGACGTCGACGAGGGGATCTCGGCGCTGTGGGCGTTCCTCGCGCTGCTGGTGGTCACCGGCAGCGTGCTGACGGCGCTGCTGGCCGAGCGCAACCGCACGGTCGCCGAGCTCGCCGCGAGCGCGGAGCGCTACCGGCGGCTGTTCGAGCACGACCCGCACCCGCTGTGGGTCGAGGACCGCGCGACCGGTCGCGTGCGGATGGCGAACGCGGAGGCCGTGCGCCGCTACGGCTACCGCGAGGAGGAGTGGCTCGAGCTCAGCACCGATCGCCTCGCCGTCGACCCGCCGTCGCCACTGCCCGCGGGCGGCCAGGACGGCCGCGAGCGCATGGCGGTGCGGCACCGCACGCGCGCGGGCACGCTGCTCGAGGTCGAGCTGTCGCGGGTGCCAATCGACTTCGAGGGCGAGGCCGCGTTCCTGTGCTTCGCGGTCGACGTCACCGAGCGCAACGGCCTCCGGCGGGCGTTTCTCCACAGCACGGACCAGGAGCGGCGCCGCCTCGGCGCGCAGATCCGCGCCGGGCTCGGCCGCACGCTCGCCGAGCTCGGGCGGGCGACCGCCCGCTTCCAGGAGGGCCTGCGCGAGGGCCGGCTCGACCCGGCGGCGATCGAGGCGGTGGCGATGGCGAGTCGCGAGGCGACCGCCGCCTGCCGGCGCCTCGCGCACACCGCCTCGCCGATCCAGGTCAACAGCGGCAACCTCGTCAACGCGCTGCTCGAGCTCAAGGACGAGTTCCCGGAGGCGCGGACGACCCGCATCGCGGTCGACGTCCGCGGCGCGGCGCAGGTCCGGCTGCCGCTCGAGAAACGCGAGCATCTCTACGGGCTCGTGCGCAGCGCCGTCGGCGACGCGGCGCTCGAGCGCGCGGCGCGCGAGGTGCGGGTCTCGGTCGAGCTCGCGCCGTCGGTCATCCGCGTCTCGATCGCCGACGACGGGCAGGCCGAGGTCCCGCCCGGGCGGGCGTCGGCGGTGCACCTGATGGGCCTGCGTGCGACCTCGATGGGGGCGCGCCTGCGCCATGGCCTGCGCTCGGGCGGCGGGCGCCTGGTCGTCTGCGAGTGCCCGCAGCAGGACCTCGCGGCCTAGCCTCCCGGCCCTCCCGGAGCCCTGAGGCGGGCTCCGGATGGGGCGCCCGGGGGCTCGCCCGGGCCCGCACCGCCGGGGCGCGAGCCCGCAGGCCCTATGCAGATCCCCGCGGGGATCACTCGGGAAAACCCCGACGGACGTGCGCCAGGTCCGGTCGCCCGTGGCACTCCACCCGGCCCCGAATTACGCAAATCCCGCAATTGCGGCCGCGCCCGTGCCAGTCGCCGGCCTAAGCCTCAGTCGCGTTCCGCTGCCGCCGACATCCTGGGTGTCGCCGCTGCGCAAACCGGCCCGCCGGGGCCGGCCGCCGGCGTCGCCTGTCCAAGGGATGAGGAACGGAACACCACCATGAATGCCCTGCACCGCCTGAAGCTCGCCCCGAAGCTGCTGATCGTCGCCGTGCTCCTGATCGTGCCGCTCGCGGTCGCGCTGACCGTGCTGATGCTCGAGTGGCAGCAGCAGGTCACCGACGCCCAGCGCTTCCGCGACGTCGTGACCTACCAGCGCGCCATCCGCGAGACCCTGCCGGGCGTCACCGGCCACCGCAGCGTCGGCGTGCAGATGGCGCTCGGCGACCAGTCGCAGGCGGGCCGGATCCCCGAGCTCGAGTCGACCATCGAGACGGGCCTCGCGCACCTCAAGGACGTCGACCAGAAGCTCGGCGCCCGCTTCAAGACCGAGGGCCGGGTCGCGACGCTCGTCCGCGACTGGGAGGCGCTCAAGGGCAGCTACCGCGGCATGAAGCCGCTCGAGTCGCGCGATGCGCACCAGGCGATCGCCGCACAGCTGATCGGCCTCGCCGGCCAGGTGGCCGACACCGCCGGCGTCGCCCTCGACGACGACCCGCGCACGATGTTCATGCTCGACGCGCTCTCGTTCAAGACGCTGTCGGCCGCCAACGACCTGAGCCGCGCCAAGCTGCGCGCCGCGTCGATGGCGATCAGCGGCAAGGTCGACCCGGTCGAGCGCGACCAGCTGATCGTGCTGATCACCGAGCAGAAGATCAGCAACCACGAGCTCGACGACGACCTGCGCCACGCGGTCGAGACGGGCGATGCCAAGGTCGGGACGTTGAAGGACACCCGCGAGGGCTTCGCCGCCGCCTCGGGCTCGTTCCTCGCGCTGATGCAGCAGGTGCTCGGCGGCGCCACCGGCCCGGAGACGCTGAAGCAGATCACCGAGGCCGACGCCGGCACCAAGAAGACGATCTACGCGCTCTACGACAAGCTGAGCCAGGTCGCCGAGGAGCTGCTGACCGACCGCGTGCACCGCAACATCGAGAAGACCGTCAGTGCGCTGGCCGGGATCCTGGCGCTGCTCGCGCTGGCGCTCTTCATCGGCTGGAAGGTGCGCACCGCGCTCGTGCTGCAGCTCGCGCAGGCGCGCGAGGCGTTCGCGAAGATCGAGGGCGGCGACTTCACGGCGCCGCTCAAGGTGCTGACTGAGGACGAGGCCGGCGAGGTGGTCGGCGCCCTCGCCCGCATGCAGGCGAACCTCAAGGAGCGCACCGAGCGCGAGCAGCGCGTCGCGGCCGAGAACGCCCGCGTGCGCACCGCGCTCGACCGCGTCTCGGTGGGCGTCATGCTCGCCGACAACGACGGCCAGATCATCTACTGCAACGACGCGGTCGGCGAGATGTTCCGGCTGCAGCTCGCCGAGGTCCGCAAGGCGCTGCCGCACTTCGACCCCGAGCGCATCGTCGGCCAGTCGTTCGACAGCTTCCACCGCTCGCCGGCCCACCAGCGCAACCTGCTGGCCGGGCTGCGCGGCGCGCACACCGCCGAGGTCAAGCTCGGCGCCGCGACGCTGCGCATCACGGCGAACCCGGTCGTCGACGCCGCCGGCCAGCGCGTCGGCACGGTGGTGCAGTGGCTCGACCGCACCGCCGAGGTCGCGACCGAGGCCGAGGTCGAGACCATCGTCAGCCGCGCGCTCGAGGGTGACCTCGCGCCGCGCATCGCGCTCGCCGGCAAGAGCGGCTTCTTCGAGAAGCTCGGCCGCGGCGTGAACTCGCTGCTCGACAACTTCAGCGAGGTGGTGCGCACGATCACGGCGGCCGCGCACGAGGTCCGCACCGGCAGCGACGAGATCTCGAAGGGCAACGCCAACCTGAGCCAGCGCACCGAGGAGCAGGCCTCCTCGCTCGAGGAGACCGCCTCGTCGATGGAGGAGATGACCTCCACCGTCAAGAGCAACGCCGACAGCGCCGCGCAGGCCAACCAGCTCGCGATGGCGGCCCGCGACCAGGCCGAGACCGGCGGCTCAGTGGTCGCGCGCGCGGTCGCGGCGATGGGCGAGATCAACGATTCGTCGCGCAAGATCGCCGACATCATCGGCGTGATCGACGAGATCGCCTTCCAGACCAACCTGCTCGCGCTCAACGCCGCGGTCGAGG
>JAFEDR010000001.1 GCA_018241525.1 Pseudomonadota bacterium | reverse complement strand
GCCGCGGGCGCGGGCGCGGGCGCGGGCGCGGGCGCGGCCGCCGGCACCGGGTCCGTCGCAGGTGCCGCCGCCCTCGCGGGCGCCGCGGCCTCGGTCTCGAACACGGCGAGCTCCGCGCCGACGGCCACCACGTCGCCCGGGCCGCCGTTCAGCGCCACGATCCGGCCGGAGACCGGCGCCGGCACCTCGACCACCGCCTTCTCGGTCGACATCTCGACCAGCGGCTCGTCCTCGCGCACGAGGTCCCCGACCTTGGCGCGCCAGGCGACGATCTCCGAGGACACCGTGCCTTCGCCGAGGTCCGGGACCTTGAACACGTAGCGGCTCATCGGGCCTCCATGACGCGCTTCAGCGCGGCCGCGACCCGTTGCGGGCCCGGGAAGTACTCCCATTCGAAGGCGTGCGGGTACGGCGTGTCCCAGCCGCAGACCCGCTCGATCGGCGCCTCGAGCTGCCAGAAGCAGCGCTCCTGGATCGTCGCCATCAGCTCCGCTCCGAAGCCCGCGAAACGTGTCGCCTCGTGGGCGATCACGCAGCGGCCGGTCTTCTGCACGGACGTGGTCAACGTCTCGACGTCGAGCGGCACGATCGAGCGCACGTCGATGATCTCGGCGTCGAGGCCGAGCGCCTTCGCGGCGGCCTCCGCCACGTGCAGCATCGTGCCGTAGCTGATGATCGTGAGCTCGCGCCCCTCGCGCACCACCGCCGCCTTGCCGATCGGCACCGTGTAGTGGCCGTCCGGAACCTCGCCGCGAGGGTGGGTGCTCCACGGCACCGCCGGCTTGTTCGGGTCGCCGTCGAACGGGCCGTTGTAGAGGCGCTTCGGCTCGAGGAACAGCACCGGGTCGTCGTCCTCGATCGAGGCGATCAGCAGGCCCTTGGCGTCGTACGGGTTCGACGGCATCACGACCTTGATGCCGCAGACGTGTGCGAACAGCGCCTCCGGGCTCTGCGAGTGCGTCTGCCCGCCACGGATCCCGCCGCCGCACGGCGTGCGGATCGTGACCGGGGCGGCGAAGGCGCTGGCGCTACGGTAGCGCAGCCGCGCGAGCTCGCTGACGATCTGGTCGTAGCCCGGGTAGATGTAGTCGGCGAACTGGATCTCGGCGATCGGTCGCAGGCCGTTGACCGCCATGCCGATCGACGCGGCGACGATGCCGCCCTCGGCGATCGGCGTGTCGAGCACCCGGTGCTGCCCGTACTTGCGCTGCAGGCCGTCGGTGACGCGGAACACGCCGCCGAAGTAGCCGACGTCCTCGCCGAGCACCACCACCGCCGGGTCGCGGCCGAGGGCGATGTCCATGGCCGAGTTCAGCGCCTGGATCATGTTCATCTGCGGCATGACTCAGCCCCGCTCGCTGCGCAGCTGCGCGCGCTGCTCGACGAGGTGCTTCGGCAGCTCCTTGAACACGTCCTCGAACATGAGGTCGCGATCGAGGCGCGGGCCTTCGGTCAGGGTCCCGTAGGTGGTCGCCTCCTTCCATGCGGCGCCGACCTGCTCGCCGAGCTCGGCGGTCAGCGCCTCGTGGCGGGCCTCGCTCCACTCGCCGAGGCCGATCAGGTGGGCCTTCAACCGCTCGATTGGATCGCCGAGCGGCCAGCGCTCGGCGTCGTCCTTGGGCCGGTAGCGCGAGGGGTCGTCGCTGGTGGAGTGCGCCGCGGCGCGGTAGGTCACGAACTCGATCAGCGTCGCGCCCGCGCCCTTGCGGGCGCGCTCGGCCGCCCACTCGGTGGCGGCATAGACGGCGAGGAAATCGTTGCCGTCGACCCTGAGCCCCGGGATGCCGTAGCCCGGCCCGCGGGCGGCGAACGAGCGTTGCTCGCCGCCGGCGAATCCCTGGAACGTCGAGATCGCCCACTGGTTGTTCACGACGTTCAGGATCACGGGCGCGCGGTACACCGAGGCGAACAGCAGCGCATGGTGGAAGTCGGCCTCGGCGCTCGAGCCCTCGCCGATCCAGGTGGCCGCGAGGTCGTCGGTGCCCTTGATTGCCGCCGCCATCGCCCAGCCGACCGCTTGCGGGAACTGGGTCGCGAGATTGCCGGAGATCGAGAACAGGCGCCCGGGCACCGAGTGGTACATGACCGGCAGCTGCCGGCCCTTGCACATGTCGCGGGTGTTCGACAGCAGCTGGCACATGAGGTCGACGAGCTTCGCGCCGCGCACGAACTGCAGGCCCTGCTGCCGGTACGACGGGAACAGCATGTCGCCGGGTCGCAGCGCCATCGCGGCCGCGACCGCGACCGCCTCCTCGCCGGTCGACTTCATGTAGAAGGAGATCTTCCCCTGCCGCTGCGTGCGCAGCATCCGGTCGTCGTAGATCCGGGTCAGCAGCATGTGCCTTAGGCCCACCTGCAGCACGTCGACCTCGAGGTGCGGGTTCCACGGGCCGATCGCGCGGTGGCCGTCATCGAGCACCCGGATCAGGTCGACCGCCAGGTTCTCGACGTCGGCGGCCTGCGCGGCGACGTCCGGGCGGGCGACCGTGCCTGCCGGCGTCAGGCGCACGTAGCTGAAGTCCGGGGCCTCGCCCGGTCGCGCCGGCGCATGCGGCACGTGCAGACGGGATGGTCTCGGCATGTAGGGTCTCCGTGGCCGACACGCAAGGGTAGCGCCGGCCGGCAGGTCAATTCACCCAAAGGCGCTTGCCCGGGCGGCCATCGATCGATAGTTTATCGAACGAGCCGTTATCGAGGGGATCCGTTATCCATGAACTTAGACAGAACCGACTTGCGCATCTTAAGTGCACTGCAAAAGGACGCCTCCCTATCGACGGCCGACATCGCCTCGCGCGTCGGCCTGTCGCAGTCGCCGTGCTGGCGCCGCATCAGCCTGCTGGAGGCCGACGGGGTGATCCGCAAGCGCGTCGCGCTGCTGTCCCGGGACAAGGTGGGCCTCGACGTGCTGGTGTTTACGCACGTCAAGCTCGCGAGTCACGGCTGGCAGTCGCTGCCGAAGTTCAAGCAGAAGGTCGTGAGCTATCCCGAGGTCGTGCAGTGCTTCATGGTGATCGGCGACTTCGACTTCATCCTGCTGGTCGCCACGCGCACGATCAACGACTACAACGAGTTCATCCAGAAGCGCCTGTCGCAGGTGCCGGGCGTGCAGGCGATCGAGTCGCGGATCGTGCTCGAGGAGACCAAGAACACCACCGAGCTGCCGCTCGAGCTGGTCGGCGCGCGCGCCGAGTAACTCAGCGCAGGCGCTCGAACACCGCGCGCGCGCTGGCGAGCCGGTCGAGCACGCCCTGGCGCTCGCCCGGCGTGTTCCAGTCGGGGTGGCGCTCAGTCGCCTCGCGGACGCGGTCGATCCAGGCCATGAACCACGCCGCGTCCGCCGGCGAGCGCGGCGCGCGACCCGCCACGGTCACGTACACCGGGCTCGTCGTGGCGTACGGGTAGTTGTCGAGCACCGGGTGCTCGGCGCGGTCGGCGGAGGCGCGCAGCACGCACCAGCCGCTGTCGCGCAGCGGCAGGCTGCCGCTCGCCTCGAGGGCGGTGCGCGTCCCGCTCAGCGCGTGCGTGCGCACCACCCGGCCGTTGCAGACCACCTCCAGGTGATCGATCGGCACGATCGAGGCGAGGTGCACCCGGTACGGTACGCTGCGACCGCCGTCGAGCCTGAGCTCGCCGCCGATCGGCTGGCCGCCGAGCGTGAAGTCGAGCAGCGGCCCGTTGGTCGCGAAGCTGTGGCCGCGCTTCAGTCCGTCCAGCCACTCGCCGACGTCGATGCCAGGACGGCTGACCGCGACGAAGGTGCGGTTCATCCCGACCGGGCCGCGCAGCGAGGCGTAGTTTGCCATCGCATCCGTGCCGCCCGCCGCCGGCAGGCGGAAGCCGAGGTTCAGCAGCCGGTACCAGACGCCGGCCGTGATCCGGTGGTCGGCGAAGCCAACGATCTCGATGTAGTCGACCTTGCCGAGCGCGACGTCGACGGGCAGCTCGCTCGCGAGCGGCTCGGCAGCGTTCTCGGGGTGCAGCGCCTCGTCGAACGGATGGACGTAGCCGACCAGCGCGCCGCCCGCGTGCGCGAGGTCGGCGATCTCGGCGTTGGTCGGCACAAGGCTGGCCGCGGCGGTGTTCGGGTAGCCCACGTAGCCCGGCAGCAGCGTCGGCCGCTGCAGCCCGATGAGCCCGAGGTGGCCCCAGACGCTCGTGTGGTACTCCTGGCCGTGGACGATCTTGCGCTGCGCCGTCGAGACCGGATCCACGCCCGCCCCGCTCCAGGCGATGTCCGGCACCCGCTGCTCCTTGTTAACGATCAGCGCGTGCACGAGCTCCAGGTCCTCGGCCGCCGCCTGCGCGAACAGCCGCGCCGGATCGTCGCGGTAGAGCCCGCCGTAGTTCATGTGCACGTGCACGTCGCCCGACGCCCAGCGGCCGCCGGCCGTGGCGAGCGCGAAGCCCGGCTGCGCCCGGCTCGTGACGGTCGCCGTCGTGCCGGCCGCCACCGTCACGCGCTGCGTCTCGAGCGGACGCGTGAAACCGCGCAGCACCTCGACGGTGAGCTCGCCCGCGGGCACGCTCAGGCTGACCTCGCCCTCGGCATGGAAGTAGTGCGCCTCGAAGGGCCGTTCGGCGCGGTCGTAACCGTCGTCGGCGCGGATCCAGGCGGTCGCCGGCGCGTGGAACCGGCCGCGCGCGTCGACCACCGACACGCGGGCCGCGGACGGCTGGCCGTCCTCGCCGCGCAGCGAGATCCGCAACGTGCCGGTCGGCGCGAGCGTGCGGCGCTCGGTGACGGCGAGCGGGCGCTGCGCACCGCCGACCGCGTCCTGCAGCCACAGGGCGAGGTCGCCGCCGCGGTTCGACAGGAACGCGATCGTCCGGCCGTCCGGCGACCAGCGCGCGCCCACCTCGTCCCAGTCGCCATACGAGATCGGCAGCGCGTCGCCGCCGCCGGCCGGCAGCAGCCAGAGCTGGTGGCCGTTGCGGCCGAGGTAGGAGCTGTAGAGCAGGCGCTTGCCGTCCGGCGACAGGTCGGGGCGCGCACGCCAGTTGGTCTCCTCGTAGTGGAGCTCGTGCGCAGGCGCCCCGGCGCGCGCCTCCTGCTGCCAGAAGCCGCCGGTGCCGTGCACGTGGCCGCGGTTGGAGACGTAGATGAGCGAGCTGCCGTCGCGCGTCCAGACCGGACTGATCTCGTGGTCGAAGGCGCTGTAGTAATAGCGGCGCAGCGGGCTCTGCTGCTCGCCGGTCACGCGCTCCACGTGCTCGAGGCCTGCGGCGCCGACCCCGGCGGTGAAGACGTGAAAGTGACCGTGGTAGCGGGACGAGACGAACGCGAGGCGCCGGCCATCGGGCGACCAGCGCGGCTCGACGTTGACCGCGTGCTCGCCGGTCAGCAGCCGGGACGAGCCGGTCTCGAGGTCGAGCAGCGCGAGCTCCAGCGCGCCATCGCGATAGGTCACGTAGACGACCGAGCGGCCGTCGGGCGACCAGTCGGGCTGGTAGTCGTAACCGGGCCCGTCGGTCAGCTGCACGGCGGTCCCGGCGTCGAGTCGCTGCCGCCACAGCGATCCCGCCATCGAGTACACGACCTCGCGCGAGTCCGGCGAGAAGCTCACCGCCGACGGCCCGCTCGTCAGCTGCGGCAGGTACAGCTCGCGGAAGTAGTACGGATGCGGCAGATCGATCTGCCCGAGCACTGGCTGCCGCGCGGCGAGCGCGCCCTGGCCGGGCCCGACGGCGAGCAGCAGTGCCGACAGCAGCGACAGCCCGCGCCCGACGACGCGGCGATTGGTGGCACGCATGCGCATTCCCCCGGGGGCGTCCGCCCTATTCTTCCTCGACCGCGTCCGGCAGCACCGCCTTGCGGCGCGCGATGAAGTCCCGCAGCGCCTCGTCCTGCGCCGGGTCCATGCCCGGATCCTGGTAGTCGGCCAGCATGCGCTTCCAGACCGCATTGGCGCGCTGTTCGGCGGTCAGGCTCCCCTCGAGCGACCACTGCTCGTAGGAGGCGTAGTCGGCGATCGTGGACTGGTAGAAGGCGGTCTCGAAGTTCGCCTGCGTGTGCGCGCAGCCGAGGAAGTGGCTGCCCGGTCCCACCTCGCGGAACGCATCGAGCGCCTGGCCGCGCTCGCTCAGGTCCATGCCGCCGGCAAGCACCTGCATCATCGCCAGCTGGTCCGCGTCCATCACGAACTTCTCGTAGCCGGCGACCAGGCCGCCCTCGAGCCAGCCGGCCGAATGCGTGACCAGGTGCACGCCCGCGAGCACCGTCGGCAGCAGCGTGTGCGCGCTCTCGTACGCCGCCTGGGCGTCGGCGACCTTCGAGGAGCACAGCGAGCCGCCGCTGCGGCACGGCACGCCGAGCCGGCGCGCGAGCTGCGCGGTGGCGAAGATCATCTGCGTGGCCTCGGGCGTGCCGAAGGTCGGCGCACCGGTGCGCATCGAGATCGCGCCGACGAACGAGCCCATGATGACCGGCGCGCCCGGCCGCACCAGCTGCGTCAGCGCCATGCCGGCGAGCGTCTCGGCGAGGATCTCGGACATGCAGCCGGCCGCGGTGACCGGGCCCATCGCGCCGGCGAGCACGGCCGGGACGATGATGGTGCCCTGGTTGTGCGAGGCGAATTCCCGCAGCGAGCCGAGCATCCGGCCGTCGAAGGTCAGCGGCGAGTTCGAGTTGATGTTGCCGAGCAGCACCACGTGGTCGTCGAGGTAGCGCTCGCCGAATAGCACGCCCGCCATGCGCACCGAGTCGGCGGCGTGACCGGGCGTCTCGGGCGTGCCCTCGCACCCCATGTCGGACAGCCGGAAGTGGGCGTACTGCACGTCGAGGTGACGCTTGCCGGGCGGCACGTCCATCGGCTCGACGATCGAGCAGCTCGAGAAGTGGATCGCCGGCGCCATGTGCGCCAGCTTGACGAAGTTCTGCGCGTCCTCGAGCGTCCCGTAGCGCCGCCCGCGGTCGAGGTCGTAGACGAACGGCGGCCCGCCGACCGGCGAAAACACCGTCGCTTCGCCGCCAAAGCGGACGTTGCGCGCCGGATTGCGCGCGCACAGCTCGAACTCGCGCGGTGCGGTCGCCAGCAGCCGGCGCGCGAGCCCCTTCGGGATACGCACGCGCTCGCCGACGACGTCGGCGCCCGCCTCGCGCCACAAGCGCAGCGACTCGGGGTCGCGGCGGAACTCGATGCCGATCTCCTCGAGGATCGTCTCGGCGTTCGCCTCGATGATCTCGACCGCTTCCGCCGACAGCAGGTCGACCGGAGGCAGCCGGCGGCGAATGTACGGGTACTTGCCGACGGCGCTGCGCGCGCGCGCGCGGCGGCTCTCCCGCCCCGCCTCGCGCGGCCGACGCTGTATCGCCTGGGATTCACTCACGGGACTGACGCTCCGTTCCGGCCGCGGCACTATGCCAAGCCGGCGCGCGGCGCACAACGAAGCGGCCGGTCGCCGCCTGCGCTAAGCTCGCGCACCGGCCGTCGCCGGCGGAGTGCTGCATGCGTACCGGCCCGTCGTGGCGCACCGTCGTGCTGCTGCCAGCCTTCGGGGCGGCGCTGCTCACGGGCTCGGCATCGCGCGCCGCCGACTTGGCCGCGATCGAGCAGCGCTACGGCGACTGGCTCGATGCGAGCTACGCGCTCTCGACCGTCGAGGCGGGACCCGAACCGACGCTCGAGGGCCGCGACGCCGCGGCGTGGCGGTCGCGTCGCGAGGCGCTCGCGGCGGACCTGCGCGGCGAGCTTGCCGCCGTGCGCCCGGCGGGCCTGTCCGCCGCCGATCGCGCGGTCCTCACGGCCATGCGCCGCGGGCTCGCGAACGGACCCGAGGCGCCCGGCGCCGAGGACGCGGCGGAGGCCGGCCGACGCTGCGCGACGGCGAGCGACCCGGCGCTCGATCGCGAGGCGCTGACCCAGTCGCTGTATGCCTGCTTCCACTCGCTCGGCAACCACCTGCGCTTCGAGGACCGCACGATTGCGCGCACCACGGCGCTCGAGCTGCTGCAGGAACTCGACAGCGGCGAGCGACGGCGCGCGGTGTTCCAGGCGTTCGCGCCGCTGTGGGCGGCGCTCGAGCCGGCGGGCGTGACCAGCACCCCATACCGGCGCCTGCTGGCGCTGGCCGCGGCCGAAGCGCGGCCGCCACGGCGCTCGCGGGTCGCGGACGCCGCCCGCACGCTCGGCGCGGACGTGCCGCAGGTCGAGCGCTGGCTGGTCGCGGTCCTCGATCGCTGGCGCCTCGCCACCGACCCGCGCCCGGTCGAGCCGTGGGACTACTGGCGCGCGCACACCGCTGCGAGCCGCGCGCTCGACGCCGACACGGTACCGGCGCGGATCCTGCCGCTGACCCGCCGCTTCTACGCGGACCTCGGCGCCGACCTCGACGCGCTGCAGGTCCGTCACGACCTGGACGTCCGGCCGGGCAAGGCACCGCTCGCCTACACGGACTACGTCAGCATCGGCCGCGAGGTCGATGGCGCCTGGCGCCCGGCGCAGATCCGGGTGTCGGGCAACGTCGAGCGCGGTGGGCTGTTCGTGCTCAACGAGATCGTTCACGAGGACGGCCATGCCGTTCACATGGCGGCGGTGCGCGCCCGGCCGGCCTACTTCGACCTGGGCGACGACCTGTTCGTCGAGGCGTTCGCCGACGTGACGTCGTGGAGCGTCGCTGAACCGGCCTGGCAGCAGCGCTACCTCGGCCGGGCGATCGACGAGCGCGCCTCGCTCGAGGCGCTCTACGCCAGCATCATGCTCGACGTGGCCTGGGGGCTGTTCGAACTGCGCCTGCTGCGCGATCCGACGGCTGCCCCGAACGCCGTCTGGACCGAGATCACGAGCCGCTACCTGCACATCATCCCGCACCCGGAAATGCCGTGGTGGGCGCTGCGGGTGCAGCTCGTGCACCTGCCGGGCTACATGATCAACTACGGGCTCGGCGCCGTGCTCACCGCAGATCTGCGGGCACACATCGCCGCGGGCGTCGGCCGCTTCGACGCCGGCAATCCCCGCTGGTACGGCTGGCTGGCGCCGCGCCTGCTGCGGCCGGGACTTGCGGTGCCGACGCCCGTGCTGCTGCGCCGCTTCCTCGGACGGCCGGTGTCGACCGCGGCGCTGCTCGCCGAACTCGACCGGCTGCGGCCGGCCGCCGTCGCAGCCGGCCGCTGATACCGCCGGTCAGTGCTTGCCAGCCTGCGCCTCGCGCAGGCTCTGTTCGACGATGCCCACCGCCTCGTCCGCGTCCGCCTCGCTGATCATCAGCGGCGGCATGAACCGCACCGTGCTCTGGCCGCAGGACAGCAGGATGAGACCGTTGTGGTAGGCGCGCGTCACGAGCGCATCGCACAGCTCGCGGGCGGGCTTGCGTGAGGCGCGATCGACGACGAGCTCCATGCCCACCATCAGCCCCTTGCCCCGCACCTGGCCGATCACGTCATGCCGCGACGCGAGCTCGTGCAGGCGGCGCAGGAAGTGCGCGCCGACGCGCGCCGCGTTCTCGCACAGCCCGCCCGAGACCAGCTCGAGCGTCGCGAGCGCTGCCGCGCAGCAGATCGGGTTGCCGCCGTAGGTGTTGCCGTGGGCACCGCGCGTCCACTTCGACATGATCGACTTCTTCGCGACCACCATGCCGATCGGCAGGCCCGAGCCGAGGCCCTTCGCCAGCGACATGATGTCGGGGGCGACGTCCCAGTGCTGGCTCGCGAACATCTTGCCGGTGCGGCCGATGCCCGACTGCACCTCGTCGAAGATCAGCAGGATGCCGTGCCGGTCGCACAGCGCGCGCAGGCCGGCCAGGAACCCGTCCGGCGGCACGAGGTAGCCGCCCTCGCCCTGGATCGGCTCGATCAGGATCGCTGCGACCTCGCTCGGCGGCACGTTGCTCGTGAACAGCACCTCCTCGAGGTACCGCAGCACCGCCTGGCCCTGGTCCTCGCCCGCGAGCAGCGGCCGGTAGTTGTTCGGGTACGGCACGTGCGTGACGCCCGGCATGGTCGGGAAGAAACCCTTCTGCTGGGTGTACTTGCTCGAGGTGAACGACAGCGAGCCCATGGTGCGGCCGTGGAAGCCACCGAGAAAGCCGATGAAGCGCGGCCGGCCGGTGACGTAGCGCGCCAGCTTCAGCGCCCCCTCCACCGCCTCGGTGCCGGACTGCGCGAAGAAGCTCATCACCGGCTCCTTCATCGGCGCCAGCTCGTTCATGCGCTCGCCGAGCCGGATCTGGCCCTCGTGCCAGTAGTCCGACGAGATGTGCAGGAAGCGGTCGGCCGCGTCCTTGATCGCCGCGACGACCTTCGGATGGCTGTGGCCGGTCGAGCAGACCGCGATGCCGGCGGCGAAGTCGAGGAAGCGGTTGCCGTCGACGTCCCAGATCTCCGCGCCGCGGCCGTGCGACATCACGAAGGGATAGTCGCGCGGGTACGAGGGCGAGACGACGGCCGCGTCGCGGGCGAGCATCTCGCGGGCCTTCGGTCCGGGCAGTTCGGTCTTGATGTGCGGATTCTTCATGGCGTCCTCTAGACCGGCAGCTGTACCGGTCGGCTGTGGGCCGCCTGGGTACGGGCCTGCAGCGCGCGCAGCGCCTCAAGCTCCGTGGCCGTGGGCGGCGCGATGACTTCGAGCGATGCGGCGACCGTCAACGGCCAGCCGGTGGCCTTCACGGCGGCAGCCGCCGTGACGTGCTCGTAGCGCGCGGCAAGCGCGAACTCCTCGCTGCCGGCCTGCGGGCGCAGTACGCCATAGTCGGTGATGATCGCCTGCGGTCCGGCGCCCGGGGCGCCGCTGAGGCGGCGGGCGCCGCCGCCGGTCAGGAACCCGCCGCTGCTGACGAAGTCGAGCTTCGGCACGAACGAGCGCGCCGACTGCTTCAGCACCACGAACACCTGGCGCGCATGCGCGGCGATCTCCGGCGCACCGCCGGCGCCCGGCAGCCGTACCTTCGGCTGCTGGTACGGGCCGATCACGGTGCTGTTGAGATTGCCGAAGCGGTCGACCTGAGCGGCCCCGAGGAAGCCGACGTCGATGCGCCCGCCCTGCAGCCAGTAGGCGAAGATCTCCGGCAGCGGCACCACCGCTCCAGCGGTCTCGGCCAGCTCGCCGTCGCCGATCGACAGCGGCAGCACGTCCGGTCGCGTGCCGATGGTGCCGGACTCGTAGATCAGCACGATCCCGGGCGCGTGCAGCAGCCGCGCGAGGTTGGCGGCCGCCGACGGCAGGCCGATGCCGACGAAGCAGACGCAGCCGTCCCACAGCATGCGCGCCGCGGTCACCGTCATCATCTCATCCGCCGACCACGGCGGTGCCACCGTCGTCGCGTTCATGCGGCCACCCCATCGGCGCGCAGCCGCGCACGAAAGCCGGCGAAGTCCTGCGTGCCAAGGACGTAGCGCTCGATCCAGGCAGTGAAGCGGCCGCGATCGCGCGCGATCTCGTCCCAGGCGATGTAGAAGGCGTTGTCGCGCGGGTAGTGGCCGCGGGCGTACGAGGGCCACGCGCCGCCCGGCACGCAGGCGATCGCGGTGACGACCCAGTGCGGCAGCACCACGCCGTTCATCGGCGCGCCGAGGTCGTCGACGACCTCCTCGACCGTCACCAGCAGCTTGCGAGCCGCGAGGCCGGCCTCCTTCTGCGCGCCCAGGATGCCGCTGATCAGCACGTTGCCGGCGCGATCCGCGCGCTGCGCGTGCAGGATCGTGACGTCCGGGTTCAGCGCCGGCACCGTCGCCAGGCGCTCGCCGGTGTACGGGCATTCGACCGAGCGGATCGCCGGGTTCACGGCCGGCAGGTCGGTGCCGAGATAACCGCGCAGCATGCCGAACGGCAGGCGTGCGGCGCCGGCGACGTAGGCCGCCGCCATCCCGGCGTGGGAGTGCTCGCAGATCTCGAGCGGCTGCGGCCAGCCGGCCTCGATCGCCTCGCGGATCCGGTGCGCGGAGCCGACGCCGGGGTTGCCGCCCCAGGAGAACGTCAGCCGCCGGGCGCAGCCGGCGCCGATCATCTGGTCGTAGACGAGGTCCGGCGTCATCCGGATCAGGTGCAGGCCGCGCCGGCGCTGGCGGATGATCTCCTGGCCGGCGGCGAACGGGATCAGGTGGGTGAAACCCTCGAGCGCGACGCTGTCGCCGTCGCGGACGTGGTCGGCGATCGCCGCAGTCAGGGTGACGATCGGCACGATTACTCGACCACCGTCTGCGACTGCTCGCGCAGATACTGCGGCAGATAGTAGAACGAGCCGATCGCCTTGCCGGTCGAGGCCGAGCCCTTCCAGCCGACGAAGGCCTGGTAGCCGGGCCAGGCGCCGGTGGTCGCCCCCTGCGGCCGGTTCACGTAGACCGTCCCCGCCTCGACCCGATCGAGGAACTGGCGAGCCTCGGCCTCGCTGCCGTAGAACCCCGCGGTCAGCCCGAGCGCGGAATCGTTGGCTCGCGCGAGGCCCTCTTCGAGCCCCTCGACCCGCGCCACCATCACCACCGGCAGGAACATCTCGTGCGCAAACAGCGGATGCTCGTGCGGCGCCTCGGCGACCGTCGGCGCGACGAAGCAGCCGGCGCCGAGCGCGCCCTCACCGAGGCGCCGTCCGCCGGCGAGCACGCGCGCTCCGCCGCCGATGAGCTCGGAGGCGTAGCGCAGGTACTTGTTGACGGCGGAAGTCGAGATCACGGGTCCGAGCCAGTGCTCGCGTTGCGTCGGATCGCCAATCCGGATCGCCTGAGTCTTCTCGAGCACCTTCGCGATCAGCGCATCCGCCACCGGCTTCGCGACGTACACCCGCGAGGTGGCCGAGCACTTCTGGCCCGAGAGGCCGAACGCCGAACGCACGATGCCGGTCGCGGCCCGCTCGAGGTCGGCCGCCGCGGTCACGACCACGGCGTTCTTGCCGCCCATCTCGGTGATGCACGGCCGCGGATACGCGCCGGTCACCATGCGACGCGACAGCGACATGCCGACCTCATGGGATCCGGTGAAGGTGATGCCGGCCACGTCCGGGTGGCTGACGAGCGCCTCGCCGACCGTGGCGCCGCCGCCGGCGACGAAGTTGAACACCCCGGGGGGATAGCCCGCGTCGCGTACGCAGTCGGCCAGCAGGCGGATCGCCCACGGCGTATCGGTCGCGCCCTTGACCACGACCGTGTTGCCGGTGACCAGCGCCGCCGCGGTCGGCCCGCCGGCGAGCGCCATCGGGAAGTTGAACGGCGCGATGACCGCCCAGACGCCGTAGGGCTTCAGCACGCTGCGATTGTGGGAACGGTAGTCGGCGAGCGGGTCGTCCGGCAGCGGCCGGTCGAAGCCGCGGTTGGCGGCGAAGTCGTCCGCGTAGCCCTTGAAGAAGTCTGCGGTCTCCTGGGCCTCGGCGAGCGCCTCGAGCCGGTTCTTGCCGACCTCGAGGGCGAGCGCCGCCGCGATGTCGTACACGCGCTCCTCGATCAGCTCCGCGACCCGCTTCGAGAGCCGCACCCGCTCCGCGAGCGGCGTCGCCCGCCAGCCCGGGAAGGCGCGCTTGGCCGCGGCCATGGCGGCCGCCACCTGCGCGGGATCGGCGGCGGCGAACTGGCCGAGCAGCGTACCGTCGATCGGACTCGTCTTGTCGATGACGCCTGCGCCGTCGACGTCGCGGCCGCCGATGTGCAGCAGGTGGCGTGCGCCGAGCGCCGCGCGCGTGCGCGCGACCGCCGCCTCGAAGCGCTCGTGCATTTCCTCCGGCGGGTTGAACATCGTCGAATACGTCAGCTTGAAGCTCATGACCAGCGCGCCTCCCCGAGCAGGCGATCGAGCAGCGCGATCGCATCCGCAAGCTCGCGTTCCGCAATCACGAGCGGCGGGGCAATGATGATCAGGTTGCCGCGGGTCGCGAACGACACGCCCGCCTGCCGCGCGCGCGCGACGAGCTCGCGCAGCGGCGCCGGCGTGTCCGGCCACGGCGCCAGCGGCGCGCGGCTGTCGCGGTCGGCCACGAGTTCGATGACCGCGAACAGCCCGTCGCCGCCGCGCACGTCGCCGATCACGGGGTGCCGCAGGCGCAGCGCCTCGAGCTCCCGCAGCAGCGTGCCGCCGAGCGCCCGCGAGCGCTCGATCAGGCCCTCGTCCGCGTAGGCCTGCACCGCCGCGAGCCCGGCCGCGCAGGCGAGCGGGTGGCCGCAGTACGTCAGGCCCGTGTACAGCATCTCGCGCTCGAGGCGCGCCGCGACCGCCGCCGACAGCACCACCGCGCCGAGCGGCAGGTGGGCCCCGGTCAGACCCTTGGCGAGCGTCATCAGGTCCGGCCGCCCGCCCTCGCCGTGCCGCTGCCACGCGAACCACTCGCCGCAGCGGCCGAATCCGCTCATGACCTCGTCGGCGATCAGGTACACGCCGCGCCGCGCGGTCTCCTCGCGCAGCCTAGGCCAGAAGTTCGGCGGCGCGACGATGCCGTTGGTGCCGGCATTCGCCTCCATCAGCACCGCGGCGACGCGCTCACGGCCCTCGCGGTCGATCACCGCGCCGACATGCTGCGCGCTCAGCTCGCCGCACTGCTGCGGGTCGCGGCTGCCGAACGGACAGCGGTAGGCGTACGGCGGCGGCACGCGAACGACGCCGAACGCCGCCGGGTCGACCTGGTGCCCGGTACGCGCATCGCCCGACAGCGCCATGGTCGCGTAGCTCGCGCCGTGGTACGAGCGGTCGCGACTGATGACGAGGCCGCGCGGCCGGCCGCTCGCCTGCCGCGCGAACTTGACGGCGTGCTCGTTGGCATCCGCGCCGCCGAGCGTGAAGAACACGCGCCCGCCGGCGAAGCCCGAGCGCTCGAGCAGCGCGCGCGCGAGCGCGGCGCGCGGCTCCGCACCCCAGGCGGCGGTGACGAAGCACAGCCGCTCGGCCTGCGCCTGGATGGCGCGCACGACCGCCGGATGCTGATGGCCGAGGTTGCTGCACTCGGCGAGGCTGCTCATGTCGAGGTAGCTGCGGCCGGCGCTGTCGAAGAGGCGCGCGCCGGCGCCGCCGACGATGGTCGGGGCGTCCCAGTCGGCCTGCACACACCAGCTGTGCAGCACGTCCTCGCGCTCGGTGGTCATGCTGACCGGCCCATCCGTCGGGCACGGGGCGCCCGAAACGACCATTTTCCCGCATCGGAGGCATCTGACTCAAGCGAGCCGCCGGCGCGTCGACCGCGAGGCGCGCAGCGCGCGCGCGACCGGGCAACCCGCCGCGCGGGTCAGGCGAACTGACCGACCCTGAGGTGCAAGCCGGCGTCGATCTGCAGCGTCTCGCCGGTGACCTGCGTCGCGCGCTCGAGCAGCCACGCGATCGGCTCGGCGACGTCGGCCGCCTGCGTCACCGAGCGCAGCGGCGTGCCCTCGCCGACCACCGCCTTGGCCTTCTCGTAGCGCTCTGGCCCCATGCGCGCGACGTGCCACGGGGTGTCGACGAAGCCGGGCGCCACCGCGTTGACGCGCACCTCGGGCGCAAGCGCCCGGCCGAGGGTCAGTGTCAGGTTGATCAGCGCCGCCTTCGAGGCGGCGTAGGCCACCGAGCTGCCGACACCGCAGGTGCCGGCGACCGAGGCGACGTTGACGACCGCCCCGCGTCCGCTCGCGCGCAGCGCCGGCAGCGCCGCACGGATCATCTGGAAGGCGCCGGTGACGTTGACGGCGAAGATGCGCTCGAAGTCGACCGCGTCGAGCCCGTCGAGCTGGGCGTGCGGCACGAACTTGCTGACGCCGGCGTTGTTCACGAGGTAGTCGATGCGCCCGAACGCCTCGCCGGCCGCGACCGCCAGCGCACGGCAGTCGGCGTCGCGAGCCACGTCGCCGCGCGCCGTGATCGCCCGCACGCCACGCTCCCGACAGGCCGCGGCGACTGCCTCGGCACCGTGCGCGCTCTGCACGTAGTTGACGACCACGTCGACCCCGCGCGCCGCGAGGGCGAGCGCGACGGCCGCGCCGATGCCGGACGAGGCGCCGGTGATGATGGCCGCAGGTGCTGGATCCGCCATGGCTACTCTCCCTCGCCGCGAGCCCGTCAGAACGGCCTGAACTCGAGCAGCGTCGCGACGACCTGCTGGAGCACCGCGACGAGCGGCGCGGCGCGCCCGGGATCGTAGCCCGTCCCGGTCTCGTCCATGTAGCTCGACTGCGCGAGCTCGATCTGCAGCGCCTGCACCGCGTCGGCCGGCTGGCCGTAGTGGCGCGTGATGTAGCCGCCCTTGAAGCGGCCGTTCAGGACGTGGCTGAAGCGTGACTGCGCGGCGCACACCGCGACCACCGCGGCGGCGAGGCGCGGCTCGCAGGCACGGCCGTCATGCGTGCCGAGGTTGATGTCCGGCAGGCGGCCCGTGAACAGCCGCGGCACCGCCGAGCGTATCGAGTGCCCGTCGAGCACGATCGCGTGTCCGTGACGGCGGCGAGCAGCCTCGATGAGCTCGCGCAGCGCGTCGTGGTACGGCTGCCAGTACGCGCGGCGCCGCTCGGCGATTTCGGCCGGATCCGGGGGCGCTCCCGTGTAGAGGGGCTCGCCGCTGAAGGTCTCCGCCGGGCACAGGCCCGTCGAGACCTGGCCCGGGTAGAGCGCCGCGTCGTCCGGCGGCCGGTTGAGATCGACCACGTAGCGCGACAGCGTGGGCTCGACCCAGGCCGCGCCGGCCGCGCGCGCGAACTCGTAGAGGCGCTCGACGTGCCAGTCGGTGTCGACGACCTCGAGCGCGCGCGGCGTCATGCGCGCCGCGATCGCCGGCGGAATCCCGCGACCGGCGTGCGGCAGGCTGATGACGAGCGGCGTGCGCCCGGGCTCGACCCGGATCACGGCTGCAGCATCGGCAGCCTGAGGCCCTGCTCGCGGGCGCACTCGATCGCCTCGTCGTAGCCGGCGTCAGCGTGGCGCATGACGCCGGTCGCCGGATCGTTCCACAGCACCCGGCCGATGCGCTGTGCCGCGGCCGGCGTGCCGTCGCAGACGATCACGACGCCCGAGTGCTGCGAGAAGCCCATGCCGACGCCACCGCCGTGGTGCAGCGAGACCCAGGTCGCGCCACTCGCGGTGTTGAGCAGCGCGTTCAGCAGCGGCCAGTCGGAGACCGCGTCCGAGCCGTCGCGCATCGACTCGGTCTCGCGGTTCGGGCTCGCCACCGAGCCCGAGTCGAGGTGGTCGCGGCCGATCACGATCGGCGCCTTCAGCTCGCCGCGCGCGACCATCTCGTTGAATGCCAGCCCAAGCCGGTGCCGTTCGCCGAGACCGACCCAGCAGATTCGCGCCGGCAGGCCCTGGAACTGGATCCGCTCGCCGGCCATGTCGAGCCAGCGGTGCAGGTGCTTGTCGCCGGGGATCAGCTCGCGGACCTTGGCGTCGGTGCGGCGGATGTCCTCCGGGTCGCCGGACAGCGCTACCCAGCGGAACGGGCCGATCCCGCGGCAGAAGAGCGGACGGATGTAGGCCGGCACGAAGCCCGGGAAGGCGAACGCATCCTGGATGCCCTCCTCGAGCGCGACCTGGCGGATGTTGTTGCCGTAGTCGAAGGTCGGGATGCCCTGGCGGTGGAACTCGAGCATCGCCGCGACGTGCTTGGCCATCGAGGCGCGCGCGGCGCGCGCGACGGCGGCCGGATCGGAGCGGCGCTTCGATTCCCATTCGGCGAGGCTCCAGCCGATCGGCAGGTAGCCGTTCACCGGGTCGTGCGCCGAGGTCTGGTCGGTCACGGCATCCGGGCGCACGCCGCGCTTCAGCAGCTCGGGCAGCAGTTCCGCGGCGTTGCCGCAGAGTCCCACCGACACCGGCCGGCGGGCGCGGGTGGCCTCGGCGATGCGCGCCAGCGCATCGTCGAGAGTCTTCGCCTCGACGTCGAGGTAGCCGGTCCGCAGGCGCATCGCGATGCGGCTCGGCTGGCATTCTATCGCGAGCATCGAGGCGCCCGCCATGGTCGCGGCCAGCGGCTGCGCGCCGCCCATGCCGCCGAGGCCGGCCGTCAGGATCCAGCGATTGCCGAGCTCACCGCCGTAGTGGCGCCGACCCATCTCGGCAAAGGTCTCGTAGGTGCCCTGCACGATGCCCTGGCTGCCGATGTAGATCCACGAGCCGGCCGTCATCTGGCCGTACATCATGAGCCCCTTGCGGTCGAGCTCGTTGAAGTGCTCCCAGGTCGCCCAGTGCGGCACGAGGTTCGAGTTCGCGATCAGCACCCGTGGCGCATCGGCGTGCGTGCGGAACACCCCGACCGGCTTGCCGGACTGGACCAGCAGCGTCTCGTCGTCGCCGAGGCGCTTCAACTCCTCGACGATCCGGTCGAAGCACTCCCAGTCGCGGGCGGCACGCCCGATCCCGCCGTAGACGACGAGCTCCTCGGGGCGCTCGGCGACATCCGGGTCGAGGTTGTTGCGCAGCATCCGCAGCGCCGCCTCGGTGAGCCAGGAACGTGCCTCGCGCTGCGTGCCGCGCTGTGCGCGGATGACTCGGGTGGGATCCTTGCGGGTGTGGCTGTCCATCGGGGCCTCGCGATGCGTGCGCTACAGGTCGAAGACGCCCTGCAGCTCGAAACGGCTGCCGGGATGGTGAAGGCGGGCGAACGAGGCGCGCTGGCCCCGGCTCCAGGTGGTGCGCTCGATCAGCAGCACCGGTGCCCCGGGCTCGAGCGCCAGCAGCGCCGCGATCGGCGCCGCGGCGGACACGGCGCGGACGACGTGCTCGACACGCTCGAGCGGTGCCGCGTCCATCAGGTAGTCGTGCGTCGTGACGGACTCAAAGTCGACGCCGAGGTAGTCGGGCGCAGCCGCGGGGTTCACGTAGCGCTCCTCGACCTGCAGCGCGACGTCATTCTCGTGGTGCACGATCACGGTCGCGAAGGCGTGCCGCGCCCGGCCACGCAGGCCGAGCCGCGCGCGCACCTCATCCTCGGGCACGATGCGGCCCTGCGAGACGACACTGGCGCGGTGGCGATGGCCGCGGCCACGGATCTCCGCCGCGATGCTGCGAAGCTGCAGCGGATGACCCGCGACCTTGAGGTCGGCGACGAACGTGCCGAGGCCCGCGACCCGCGACAGCACGCCCGTCTGCACCAGCTCGCGGATCGCCCGGTTGGCGGTCATCCGCGAGACCTTGAGCTCGCGGACGAGCTCGTGCTCCGACTGCACACGCGCCCCCGGGCCCCACTCGCCCGAGCGAATGCGCCGCAGCACGTGGTCCTTGACCTGCTCGTAGAGCGGCGCGGCGGGCACGCTCACGCGAGCGCCTCCGGCACGAGCCGCGCCAGGCTGCGGCGGTAGGCGAGCTCGAGCGCGTCGCGATCGCGGTGCCGGCCTGCGGTCACGACCGCCTCGCCCCCCACCCAGACGTCGGCGAGCGCGCCCGGGCGCGGCGCGAACAGCCAGGCATCGACGAGCGCCGCCGGTGCGAGGCCGGCAAACTCGGCACGCGTGGTTTCGAGGCGGATCAGGTCGGCGGGCGCGCCGACCGCGATCCCGGCGGCCGCGTAGCCGAGGGCGCGGGCACCGCCGGCGACCGCGTCGTGCCACAGCGAACTGCCGACGTGCGGATTCGCCGGGCGCGCCGCGAGCACGCGCCGCTCGCGCCACAGCCGCAGGTTGTATTCCGCGGTCCGCAGCTCCTCGCGCGGGTCGATCGAGACGTGGCTGTCGGACCCGATGCCGAAGACCCCGCCGCCGCCGAGGAACTCATCGAGTGGGAAGCGGCCGTCGCCGAGGTTCGCCTCGGTGGTCGGGCACAGCCCGACCACGGCGCCGGCCGCGGCGATGCCACGCAGCTCCTCGCTGGTCACGTGCGTCGCGTGCACGAGGCACCAGCGCGTATCGACCTGACCGCCGTCGAGCAGGTACTCGACCGGCCGGCGCTGGTAGGCGACCAGGCAGTCCTCGACCTCCCGCGCCTGCTCGGCCACGTGGATGTGCACCTGCCAGCCGGCACGGCGCGCCGCCACCGCGACCTCGGCGAGTGCCTCCGGTGGCACGGCGCGCAGGCTGTGAATCGCGACGCCGGTGCGATCGCGGGCGCTGTCGCCGCGGGCGAGGTCCTCGACCAGCGCGAGGAACTCGTCGGTCGCGTGGTGGAAGCGGCGTTGCGCGGCCGCGAGCGGCCGGCGGTCGAAGTGACCCTGCTGGTAGAGGCACGGCAGCAGCAGCTGGCGGATGCCGCTCGTTCGCGCCGCCGCACGCACCGCCGCGGCGAGCGTCGCACGCTCGGCGTACGGCCGCCCGTCGCGGTCGTGGTGCAGGTAGTGGAACTCCGCGACCGCGGTGTAGCCCGACTCAAGCATCTCGGCGTGGGCGAACGCGGTGATGGCGACCACGTCGTCCGGCGTCAGGCGGTCAACGAAGCGGTACATCACGTCACGCCAGCCCCAGAACGAGCCCTCGGCCCCCGCCGCGACCTCGGCGCTGCCGGCCATCGCGCGCTGGAAGGCATGGCTGTGCAGATTCGGCATGCCGGGCAGCGCGAGTCCTGGCTGGAACGGGCCGCCGGAGGCCGGTGCCTCGCGCTCGACGCGTGCGATGCGGCCATCTGCGGCGACCTCGACGACCACCCGCCGGGCGATCCCGTCCGGCAGCAGCGCGCGCTCGAAGCGAAGTTCCACCCAGGCACCCCTGTATATACAGGTTACGGGGTGCGATACTAGCGCTTGCCACGGGTTTTGCACAGGGGCCGGACGTGTGGGATGAGCTCTGGACCGACATCCGGGTCGCCACGCTCGCACCCGGCGGCGACCCCTACGGCCTCGTCGAGGGGGCGGCGCTCGCCGTCGCCGACGGCCGCATCGCCTGGATCGGCCCCGCGGGGACCCTGCCCGGTGCGCCGGAGACGCTCGCCCGCCGGGTGATCGGCGGCGGCGGACGCCTGGCCACGCCCGGCCTCGTCGACTGCCACACGCATCTCGTCTTCGGCGGCAATCGCGCGCTCGACTTCGACCTGCGCGCGCAGGGCGCGACCTACGCGGCGATCGCGCAGGCGGGCGGCGGCATCCGCTCGACGGTCGGCCACACGCGCGACCTGAGCGCCGCGGAACTCGCCGCCGCGGCGCTGCCCCGCGCGCGCCGCCTGCTGGCAGACGGGGTCACGACGGTCGAGATCAAGTCGGGCTACGGTCTCGACGTCGCCGGCGAACTCAAGCTGCTCGAGGCGGCGCGACGCCTCGGCACCGAGCTCGATGTCGAGGTCGTGCCGACGCTGCTTGCGCTGCACGCGCTGCCGGCGGAGTTCGCGCACGACCGGGCCGGCTACGTCGATCTCGTCACCCGCGAGCTGATCCCGGCGGCGGCGAAAGCGAAGCTGGCCGTCGCGGTCGACGTCTTCTGCGAGACCATCGCCTTCACCCGCGAGGAATGCGCGCAGGCATTGCGCGCGGCGCTCGACCACGGACTCGCGGTGAAGGTGCACGCGGACCAGCTCTCGGACGGCGGTGGCGCCGCGCTCGCGGCCGAGTTCGGCGCGCTATCCGCCGATCACGTCGAGTACACGGGCGAAGCCGGCGTCGCCGCCCTCGCCGCGCGCGGCACGGTGGCGGTGCTGCTGCCGGGCGCGTTCCTGATGCTGGCGGAGAAGCAGCGCCCGCCGGTCGCGCTGCTGCGCGCGCACGGCGTGCCGATGGCGGTCGCGACCGACCTCAATCCCGGCACCTCGCCGTGCACGTCGCTGACGACCGCGCTCGCCCTCGCCCGCGCGCAGTTCGGGCTGACCGCAGCCGAGGGCCTGGCGGCCGTCACGCGCGAGGCCGCCCGCGCGCTCGGCCTGCTCGCCTCGCGCGGCACGCTCGAGCCCGGCAAGCGCGCGGACTTCTGCCTGTGGGACTTCGAGCACCCGCGCGAGCTCGGCTACTGGCTCGGTCCGGGCGCGTGCCACGCGGTGGTACGCGGCGGCGTGCGCCGCGACCATTAGAAGACGGCGTTCAGCGACAGGTACGGGCCGCGCTCGAGTCCCTGCCCGGCGACCGGACCGAGGTCGGCATAGGCGAGCACGACGTTCAGGTGCTTGCTCGGGCCGTAGGCGATGAACACGTCGTGGGCGTCGCCCTCGGCAGGCGCCGAGAGCGCGCCGCGCTTGGCGCGATATTCCGCACCGAGCAGCCACGCGTCGCTGAGCCACACCGCGGCACTCGCGGCCGGACGCCATTCGGCGTCGCGCTCGCCGCCCGCGCCGAGCAGTCCCAGCTGGTTCGCGGAGCTGCGGATCAGCGTGACGTTCAGCAGCGCGTTGCGGCCGGCGATCGCGCCGAGGTACACCTTGGTGGCGGCCACGTAGAGGTCGATCGCGTCCGCGTGCCGCGCGCCGAGCGCGGCCGGGACGCCATCGAAGTCGCGATTGTGCTTCCAGAGTGCGCCGACGGCCAGCTGCGGCTGCCAGCGATCCTGATCGGCAACCGCGTCGCCCGCCAGATGCAGCTTCAGCCCGAGCACATCCTGGCGCAGCGTCACGCCCGGGATCACCTCGCCGGCATCAAGGCTCTGCCGCGCATACGATACTTCCACCCGGTCGTGCCAGCCGACCGCCGCGCCCGCGGCGGTCAGCGTGAAGCGCGCCGTCGCGACCCGGGTCAGGAACGCGCTCGCGCCGGTCTCCTCGGCGGTGCCGAGCCCGGCCGTCAGCGCCCACGGGACGAGCCCGCCGCCGCCGGCACCCTCGATCTGCGTGACGCCCCCGGTCCAGGCCAGCCGGCCATCGGCGAGCACGGGCGCCGCCAGGCTTAAGGCGAGCGCGAGGATCGCGCCGGAAGCCAGTTTCTGTCGCATTCGATGCCGCTTTTGCCAACCGCGCACGTCCGCGCTCCGTTCCGTCCGGGCCTAATAGGCGCTCGGAAAAACAAGGCCTTGAGCGTGGACCACCGCCCATGCCCCAAACCGTGAACCGCGTCGCACTGATCCTCGCCGGCGCACTGCTCGCCAGCCTCGCGAACGCAGCGCCAGCGCACGCCGTCCTGTACGACCGCCTCGGCGGGCACGACGGCGTCACCGCCATCGCGACGCAACTGATCGATCGCGTGGCCTCCGATCCCGCGCTCGGCCGGAGCTTCGAAGGCACGAACCGCCGCCAGATCGCCGCGCACCTGGCGGAGCAGCTGTGCGAGCTCAGCGGCGGGCCATGCCGCTACAGCGGGGATCCGATGCGGGTCGTGCACGCCGGCCACGCGATCGGCGAGCGCGAGTTCTACGGCATGGTCGAGGCGCTCGAGCAGATCCTCAAGGCGCGCGGCGTCGCACTCGCCGACCGCAACCACCTGCTGCGCCTGCTCGCGCCGATGAAGCGCGACGTCGTGAACGTTCCCGCCGAGGGACCGTGACGCGCCTCGCCGCGACCGCGTGCCTGATGCTGGCAGCCGGCGGCGCCTGCGCCGCGCCGCTGACCGTCGCGATATCGACTGCAGACGGCGCGCCGTACGCGGACGTGGTCGCGATCCTCGATCCCGCGGAGGGGCCGGCGCCGACGCCGGCCGAGCCCGGCTCCGCCGTGATCGACCAGGTGCACAAGGCGTTCGTGCCGCGCGTGTCCGTGATCCGCACCGGCACCGCAGTCTACTTCCCGAACAGTGATCGGATCCGACACCAGGTCTACTCGCTCTCGGCGGCGCGCAGCTTCAACCTCAAGCTCTACGCCGGCACCGCCGCGCCGCCAGTGGTCTTCGGCCAGTCGGGCCTCGTGGTGCTCGGCTGCAACATCCACGACTCGATGGTCGGCTTTGTCGCGGTGGTCGACACGCCGTACTTCGGCCGCACCGGTGCCGACGGCCGCGCACGCATCGAGGCCCCCGCCGGCCGCTACCGCCTGCGGCTCTGGCATCCGGAGCTCGCCGCGACCGTGGCGCCCCGCGCCGTCGTGCTCGGTGCCGAGCCGCAGACGCTCGAACTGCGGGTGGCGCGCGGTGACGACCCGAGCGCCGTCAGCCCCTGGGTCGACTGACCGTGCAGCTGCGCACCCGCATCGCCGTGACCTTTCTCGCGCTGCTCGCGGTGGTGCTGGCGGCCGCGCTGCTGGCGGTGTCGGCCGCCAACCAGACCAATGCCGAGCGCGAGATTAACCGCCAGCTCGAGACCGGCCGGCTGGTGTTCGAGCGGGCGCTCGAGACGAACCGCCGGCAGCTGGCGCAGGCGGCCCAGGTGCTGGCCGCGGACTTCGGCTTCCGCGAGGCGGTGGCCTCGCGCGACGCGGAAACGATCGTCTCGGCACTGCAGAACCACGGCGCCCGGATCGGCGCCTCGCTGGCCGTGCTGCTGTCGCTCGACGGCCGCGTGCTCGCCTCGACCGACCCGACGATCGCGATCGGCGAGAACTTCCGCCAGGCGGATGCGCTGCGCCGCGCCGACCCGGGCGAGCGCGGCCCGAGCGTCGCGGTCGCCAACGGCCACGTGCACCAGCTGGTGATGGTGCCGGTGCGCAGCCCGCTGCCGGTCGCCTGGGTCGTGATGGGATTCGCGCTCGACGAGCAGGCGGTGCGCGAGCTCGCGTCCGTGACCGGCCTCGACGTGACGCTCGCGACCCGCACCCTCGGCGGCTGGACGGCGGCTGCGAGCACGCTGCCGAAGGCGCAGCTGCCGGGCGCGCTCGTGGCGCTCGCGCAGGGCGGGGACGTTCAGGGCGACCTCGCCCTGCGGGCGCTGCCGTTGATCGCCAACCCCGACGTCGCCGTCACCGTCGCGCTGACGCGCTCAGTCGCCGAGGCGCGCCGCCCCTTCGACCGGCTGACCGACCGGCTGGTGCTGATCGCGCTCGCGAGCCTCAGCCTCACGGCGGTCGCCGCGTTCTGGGTAGCGCGCAACATCACGCGGCCGCTGCAGGCGCTGGCCGGCGTCGTCGAGCGGATTCGCGGCGGCCGCTACGATGCGGAGGTCGAGATCGAGCGCCGCGACGAGATCGGCACGCTGGCGGAGGGTCTGCAGCTGATGCGTGCCGCCGTCGAGTCCCGCGACCACGACATCCGAACCCTCGCCTACACCGACCGGCTGACCGGGCTCATGAACCGCACGGCCTTCGCCGCGGCACTCGCCGAGGCGCTGCGGGCCGGCGAGCCGCGCACGGCACTCGCGCTGATCAACGTGCGGCGCTTCCGTCGCATCAACGAGTGCCTCGGCTACGGCGTCGGCGACGAGGTGCTGCGCCAGATCGCCGCCCGGCTCGACGAACCGCCGCGGCTCGCGAGCCGGGTCGGTCGCGTCGCCGGCGACTACTTCGCAGCCTACACGCCGCTCGGTGCCGGTACCACGCCCGAGCAGTGGGGCGCGCAGCTGCTGGCGCGGCTCGCGGCACCGGTCGTCGTCTCCGGCCAGCCGATCGACGTGAGCACCACGGTAGGCCTCGCGAGCGCCCCGGACGACTCGGCCGACGCCGACGACCTGCTGCGCTGCGCCGACCTCGCGCTCGAGCGCGCGCGTCGCGACAACGCCGACCTGCGACGCTACGACGCGGCCTGGCGCGTGGCGACGCCGGAGCAGCTGTCGCTGCTCGGCGAGCTCAAGCGCGCCATCGACGAGGGCGAGCTCAAGCTCGCCTTCCAGCCGAAGATCCAGCTCACGAGTGGCGAGCTCTGCGGCGTGGAGGCACTGATGCGCTGGCAGCACCCGACGCGAGGACTGCTGCCGCCCGGGGCCTTCGTGCCGTTCGCCGAGCAGGCGGGATTCATCCGCAAGCTGACCCGCTACGCGCTGCGTGAGGCAACCGTCATCGGCGCGCAGTGGCACCGCGCCGGCCGGCCGTTGCCGATCGCCGTGAACATCAGCGCCGACGACCTCGCCGACCCGGGCTTCGAGGCCGGCGTCGCCGAGGCGCTGCGCGAGAGCGGGCTGCCGCCGTCACTGCTGGCGCTCGAGGTGACCGAAAGTGGATTCATCGCGGATCCGGCCCAGGCCCTCGGCCGGCTCGAGGCACTGCGCCTGCTCGGCGTCGGCCTGTCGATCGACGACTTCGGGACGGGCTACTCGTCGCTGAGCTACCTGACGCGCATGCCGGTGGACGAGCTCAAGATCGATCGCTCCTTCGTGAGCGCGCTCGGCTCGAGCAGCGAGGTAGCGGCGGTGGTGCGTGCCGCGCTCGAGATGGCCCACAGCCTGGGTCTCAAGGTCGTCGCGGAAGGAATCGAGGACGTCGCCACCGCGCAGCAGCTGGCGGTACTCGGCTGCGACGTTGGCCAGGGCTATCTCTACTCGAAACCGTTGCTGCGCGCGGACTTCGAGCGCTGGCGCGACGCTCAACCGCTGCCCGCCACGTCGCCGCCGTCGATCCTGCCGGCGCCGCGCGCCGTGGCGGCCCGCTCGCGCTAGGCCGGCTCAGGGCCCCTTCAGTCGCTGGTACTTGCGCAGCAGCTCGCGCAGCGCCTCGTGCGGGATGGCGATGGCGTAGTGCCCGTCGCGCCCGTGCAGGTCACGGGCCGCGACCAGCGCGTTGACGATCGCTTCCTCGGTCGCCTCGACGGTGCCGCGAAAGAGCGGATCGATCGCATCGTTGCCGACGAACTGTGCGGCATTCAGGGTCTGATCGCGCACGGCCTCGGCGTTGGCCGTCGAGAACGCGATGAAGAGGTCGCCCGAGCCGTTGCCCGCGTAGCTGCCGTTCCGCGCGAGGCCGAGCGCCGCGCGCCGGGCGACCCGCTTCAGCTGGTGCGGCAGCAGCGGCGCGTCGGTCGCGACGACGATGATGATCGAGCCGGTGTCGCGGCCGAGCGCCGGATCCGTGTAGACGCGATGCTCGCGCAGTGACTCGCCGACCGGCACGCCCGCGATCCGGAGCGTCTCGCGCACGCCGTAGTTCGCCTGCACCAGCACGCCGACCGTGTAGGTCGCCGCGCCCACCGCCACTCGCCGCGAGGACGTGCCGGTGCCGCACTTGAACTCGTGGCAGATCATGCCGGTGCCGCCGCCGACGTTACCCTCGCCGACCGCACCGCCGTGGGCCCCGTCGAGGGCTGCGAAGACGTGCTCGGGCTTGACGTGGAATCCGTTCACGTCGTTCAGGTAGCCATCCCAGGTCTCGGCCACCACCGGCAGCGACCACCAGTAGCCCGAGGCATCGTGCGTGCCGGCGCGGATGCGCCAGGCGATCGCGGCGTCGCGCACGACGCCGACGCTGTGGGTGTTCGTGATCAGCACCGGCCCTTCGAGCATGCCGGACTCCTCGATCCAGGCGGTGCCGGTCATCTCGCCGTTGCCGTTCAGGGAGAACGTGCCGGCGAAGGTCGGCAGCGTCGCGCTCGCAGCGCCTCTGGGCAGGATCGCGGTCACGCCGGTGCGGACAAGGTGACTCGGATCCGTCCCCGCGATCAGGGTCGTCTCGCCGACCGTGACGCCCGCGACGTCGGTGATCGCGTTCAGGGGGCCGGGCGCGCCGTCGAACGGGATGCCGAGGTCACGGGCGCGCGGCTCCGCGGCCCCGGCCAATCCGCAGAGGAGCACCAAGGTGCCAAGCGCCGCCAGCCGTCCGATCATCCGCGTTCCCCTCCGGCCGCCACGCGACCGCGCTCGAAGTAGTCCGGCAGCAGGCCCACGAGCTCGCCGCGCGTCAGGTTGCGCCAGCGGCCGGGCTCGAGACCCTCCAGCCGGATGTTGACGAAGCGCACGCGCACCAGGCGGCGCACCGTGTAGCCGAACACGTCGCACATCCGCCGGATCTGGCGGTTGAGGCCCTGCGTCAACACGATCCGGAACACGTTCTTGCTGACGCGCTCGGTCCGGCAGGGCGCGGTCCGGGTCTCGAGGATGTCGACGCCGCCGGCCATCGCCCGCAGGAATTCATCGGTTACCGGCCGGTCGACCGTGACGACGTACTCCTTCTCGTGGCGGTGCTCGGCGCGCAGCAGGCGGTTGACGATGTCGCCGTCGTTGGTGAGCAGGATCAGCCCCTCGGAGTCCTTGTCGAGCCGGCCGATCGGAAAGACGCGCTCGCGGTGCGCGACGAAGTCGACGATGTTGTGCGGCACGCGCTGGTCGGTCGTGCACTCGACGCCGACCGGCTTGTGGAGCGCGAGATAGACGTGCCCGCTCGGCGCACCGATCGGCTCGCCGTCGAGCCGCACGTCGTCGCTGGCGGCCACCTTGGTGCCCAGCGTCGCGACGACGCCGTTCACGGTGACGCGCCCGGCGGTCACCCACGCGTCCGCCTCGCGCCGCGAGCAGAGTCCGCGTTCGCTCAGGTACTTGTTGATCCGGAGCGGCGCATCCCCGCTCAACGAAATACGCCCTCGCCATAGGACTCGGCGACGAGGTTCTCGAAGCGCGTGTACTCGCCGAGGAAGGTCAGGTGCACCTCGCCGGTCGGGCCGTTGCGCTGCTTCGCGATGATGATGTCGGCGATGCCCTTGCGCGGCGTGTTCGGCTCGTAGACTTCCTCGCGGTAGATGAGAAGGATCAGGTCAGCGTCCTGCTCGATCGCGCCTGAGTTGTGACTGACGATGCCATCCGCAAGCCAACTGGCAGGACCCGGAACCGTCAAATCGAAAACTTCCTCTTCGCCCGCGGGCTCAATTGCGACCACCCGATCCCAGAATAGATCGGAGGTGGCCCAATCCCGTAATGAATCGCTATCGAGTAGCTCCGCGTAGGTGCCGAAGACCGAACGACTGGGTGCGAAATTGAAGTGCGCCGCCCCACCGTAACTAGTGCCGCGCATCGCAGCCATTGCCCGCGTCGTGACACCCTGCGCTGCCATCGTCGCTCGCACTTCAGCAAAAGCTTCAACTGGCAGTGTGTCGACATTCGTATTGCTCACGACTCGATGCAGGTACGCGGCCAGCGCGTTTGCCGGACGCACTCGAGGCCCGAACGCGCCGACCTTCTCCAGGAACGCCAGTTGCTGATCAGCGCCTGCTACATCAACGCTGTACACGGCGCGCTTACCGCCCGACAGCGTCATACGAATCCGCGCGACGATGCCGAATCGCAGCAACAACGCGGCGACATCTCCAGCGAGACCTTTGCTTACCGTCGCAAAGTACACTCGCGGCGCGCCGCGCTGGCCACGCGGCCGTACATGGATACAGCCGTCCGTAGCCCACAGATGTCGGAGCAGTAGGCCAACTTGTTCGTCGCCAAGACGGAAGATTGCAGCAGGCAGGCGCTTCTCGTGGGAGCGCTGGTTAAAGATACCGATCCGCTTCAGCCACGCGCCGACTCCGGCCGGATGCCAGCGGTTCCCGTTGCCGGAGATTACTAATTGATGCCACCGCCCGCGCCCTCGATGCCGATTGACGATACCCCCCATCGCTTCCGCTGCGCTTCGGACAGCACGCGAATTCTCCACCGACGCGGTTGTGTAGCGCAGCGGCTGATGAGATAGGTAGCTTCCATCTCCAACTAGTTGCCCCAAGAGAACGAGATCCGAATCGGACCAGGCCTCGGGTTGATCCGCACTGGGAATGCGCCGCGCAAGCGCGAGTCGATCGCCAATGGCTAACTCGTCTACGCGTCGCCAGTCCTTTCCCGCCAACAGGCGGTGACGCCCGGTGGCGCGAATGGATCGCCCACTGGCCAGAGTTACCTCGAACACCTTGCGTCGCCCGACCGACCAAACCTTGTCGGACTTGGCAGCAACGAGCTTCTGATGTTGATCTACCGCCCAAACGTGAGGCGTCAGCCCGACGAGTTCGCGAATCGGTACGCGCCGCCCGTCCGTGAGGCACACCAATGTATCGCCGGTCACGCACTCGCGCAGGTCCGACATGACCGGCTTCTTCTCGACCCGCTGCTCGACGCTGCGGTTCAGCTGCGACAGCGCGATCACCGGCAGCTGCAGCTCCTTGGCAAGCGCCTTCAGCGAGCGCGAGATCTCGGAGATCTCCGTCGCGCGATTCTCCTTCGTGCCCGGCACCTGCATCAGCTGCAGGTAGTCGACGACGATCAGGCCGAGTCCCTTCTCGCGCTTCAGCCGTCGCGCCCGCGCGCGGATCTCAGTCGGCGTCAGTGCCGGGGTCTCGTCGATGAAGATCGGCGCCGCCGACAGCACCTCGGTGGCGCTCGTGATCCGCGGCCAGTCCTCGGCCGAGAGCGCCCCGGTGCGCAGGTGCCCCTGGCTCACGCGGCCGAGCGAGGAGATCATGCGCAGCGTCAGCGCTTCGGCCGACATTTCCATCGAGAAGATTGCGGCCGGCACCTTGCGCTCGATCGCCGCGTTCTCGGCGATGTTCACGGCGAGCGTGGTCTTGCCCATCGACGGGCGCCCGGCGACGATGATGAGGTCGCCCGGCTGCAGCCCCGCGGTCATCCGGTCGAGCTCGGTGTAGCCGGTTGCGACCCCGGTGAACGCCCCCGGGTTCTGGTGCAGCATGTCGATGCGGTCGATGGTCCGCGGCAGGATCTCGCGCACCGTCTGGAACCCCGCCCGGGTGCGCGTGCCGCGCTCGGCGATCTCGAACACCCGCCGCTCGGCCTCCTCGACGAGCTCGCCGGGCGCGCGGCCGCCGGTATCGAGCGCCATCGCCGTGATCTCGCCGCCCGCCGTGACGAGCTGACGCAGCAGCGCGTGGTCGCGGACGATGCCGGCGTAGGCCCGCACGTTCGCCGCGCTCGGGGTGTCGCGCGTCAGGCGGGCGAGGTAGGCGAGCCCGCCAACCTCGTCGACCAGGCCCTTGGCGGTGAGCGCCTCGGAGACCGTCACCGCGTCGCAGGGACTGCGTGCGTCGACGAGCTGGGCGATCGCCTCGAAGATCAGCTGGTGGTCGCGACGGTAGAAGTCGCCGCTGCCGATCAGGTCGGCAACCCCGTCCCAGGCGCTCTGGTCGAGCATGAGCCCGCCGAGCACCGCCTGCTCCGCGTCGATGGAGTGCGGCGGCAGGCGCATGCCGTCGGTCGCGTCCGGCGGCCGGCGCGGGGAGCCCGCGAATGCCATCTTCTACCTCGGGGTGATCGGCGGGACAGGTCAGCCGATTCTACCCCGCGGGATGGGCCCGGGCGGAAGCGCGGCGCGCACCGCCCGGGACCGGAGGATCACTCCTCCGGGACCACCACGACGGTGATGTCGACGTTGACGTCGGTGTGCAGGTGCAGCGCGAGCACCTGCTCGCCCACCACGCGGATCGGGCCGAGCGGCATGCGCACCTCGGACCGCTCGACGGCGTGCCCGGCGCGGGTCAGCGCCTCCGCGATGTCGCCGGTGCCGATCGAGCCGAACAGCTTGCCCTCGCTGCCGGCCTTGGCGCTGATCGTCAGGCGGAAGTCCTTGAGCGCGGCCGCGCGCTGCTCGGCGCTCGTGAGGTCCGCGGCCGCCTTGGCCTCGAACTCCGCGCGCTGCGCCTCGAACTTCGCGACGTTGCTCGCGGTGGCGAGCGTGGCACGGCCGGTCGGCAGCAGGTAGTTGCGGCCGTAGCCGGACTTCACCTTGACCTTGTCGCCGATGTTGCCGAGGTTGGCGACCTTCTTGAGGAGAATCACGTCCATCGAAGCACCTGTCTGTATGGCTTGTTGCGTTCGTTGCGAGAGTGCGGTGGCGGTCCCGGCCGAGTCGCGCGTCAGGCGCCCTGGCGCGCGGGGAATCGCCCGCGGACCGGGAACCAGTTGTCGACGAATCCGGAAATCGCGAGAAAGATCAGCATGATGGCGGTGGTCAGGCCGCTGAAGAGCAGCGCGTACAGGAACACCAGCCAGGGCGTGCCGAGCCCGTAGGCGTAGCAGGCCGCGTGCAGGATCGCGAGACCCTGCAGCACGAGGGCGCCGAGCAGCACGAGCGAGGCATCCGCGGCCAGCCCCGAGCGGAACACCACGGTCGCGCCGAGCGCGACCAGCGCCAGCACCGCGAGCGTGCGCCCGGCGGCGAGTTCGCGGAACTTCGGCCCGAGCAGCGCGCGGTTGGTCATCCGGCCCTGCCAGTAGGTGCCGAGGAATACCGAGATCATCGCCGTCAGCAGCAGCAGCCAGCTCACCACGCCCCACATGCGCTGCGCCGAGGCCTGGATGAAGTTCTGCTCGTCGGGCTGCGCGAGGCCGGCGTGCGACATCACGGTGCCCATCCGGTCGAGCTCCGCCGCCGCCCGCTCGACGAACGGCCGCCACACCCCCGGCGGGTCGGCGAGCACCACGTGCACCACGACCACGAACGCGAGCGCGCCGAGCGTCGCGATCTGGAACACCGGCCGGAGCGAGTCGCCGCGCGCCGCGAGCCGGCCGAGCAGCAGCGCCGGCAGCGTGGCCGCGACGCCGATCAGCGCGGCGGCGACCGGGCCGATGCCGACCTGGGCGTAGAGGTAGAAGGCGAGCAGCAGCCCCGTGGCGAGCGCCATGCGCGCATCCGACACCGGCCCGCCGCGCAGCCGGACGAAGACCACGAGGCCACCGACGAGCCACAGGCCGAACGGCATCAGCAGGATGGCGGCCACCGACAGCACCACGGCGCCAAGGTAGGCGCCGGTGCGCGAGCCCGCGATCCACGGCGCACAGCGCCGCACCAGCAGCGAGGCGCCGTACGCCATCGCTGCCAGCAGCAGTATGGCGACGATCAGCGCCATCACCCCGCCCGTACCGGTCTGCATGCGGTGTGCGCCGCGCGGGAGCCACGCTCCCGCCGCAGCGCCTCCTCGGTCAGTGCTGGTCCGTGTACGGCAAGAGCGCGAGGTAACGCGCGCGCTTGACCGCCTCGGCCAGCTGCCGCTGGTAGAACGAGCGCGTGCCGGTGATGCGGCTCGGCACGATCTTGCCGGTCTCGGTGATGTAGTTCTTCAGCGTCGCCAGATCCTTGTAATCGATCTGCTCGACGCCGTCGGCGGTGAACTTGCAGAACTTCTTGCGACGGAAATAACGGGCCATGTGCGTGCTCCTGGGAGGCTGAGGTCAGTCGCGCGAAACGCGATCGTCGCGCTCGCGGCGGTCACCACGGTCGCCGCGGTCACCCCGGTCGTCGCGGTCGCGGTCGTCGCGGTCGCCACGACCCTCCTCGCCCTTGTCATCGCCCGACTTCGCCATCGGCGAAGGCTCGGTGATGGCGGAGTCGACGCGCGTCGTCAGGTGACGGATCACGGCGTCGGAGAAGCGGAAGGAACCCTCGAGCTCGGCCAGCACCTTGCCGTCGCACTCGATGTTCAGCAGCACGTAGTGGGCCTTGTGCACCTTCGCGATCGGGTACGTCAGCTGCCGCCGACCCCAGTCCTCGAAGCGATGCACCGTCCCGCCGCCGGCCGTGATCATGCCCTTGTAGCGCTCGACCATGGCCGGGACCTGCTCGCTCTGGTCCGGATGGACCAGGAACACGATCTCGTAATGTCTCATGTGTGCTCCCTATGGCTGTGAGCTGCCTGGCTGAGACGGCCAGTGCAGCAAGGAGAATCAGTAAGTTACGTCATACCCCGCAAGTCCCGGGGGACTCGAAGGGCCGCGTAGTGTAGGCGGCCGCGGCGCCCTTCGCAAGTGCAAAACCCAGTCCGCTCAGGTGCTTGCAGCGCGCTGGCGCAGTGCCTCGTAGAGCACGATGCCGGTCGCCACCGACACGTTCAGGCTTTCGACCGCGCCCAGCATCGGCAGGCGCACGACGAGGTCGCAGTGCTCGCGGGTCAGCCGACGCATGCCGGCACCCTCCGCGCCGAGCACCACGGCAAGCGGGCCCTTGAGGTCGGCGGCGGTGTAGAGCGTCTCGGCCTCGCCCTCCGTGCCGATGACCCACAGACCCTGCTCCTTGAGCGCGCGCAGGAAACGCGCCAGGTTCGTGACCTGGCTGAAGGCGATCGTCTCGGCGGCCCCGGCCGCGACCTTGCGGACGACCGGCGTCAGCCCGGTGGCGCGATCGCGCGGTACCACCACCGCGTCCGCGCCGGCGGCGTCCGCGGTGCGCAGGCAGGCGCCGAGGTTGTGCGGATCCTGGACCCCGTCGAGCACCAGCAGCAGCGGCGGCCGCGGCCCGGCGCCAAGGCGCATCAGCAGGTCCTCCTCCGCGAGCGGCGCCGCCGGCACCACCTTTGCGACCACGCCCTGGTGGACGCCGCCGCCGGCGAGCGCATCGAGCTCGGCGGGCGGCCGGCTCTCGAGCTTCACGCCGCGTTCGCGCGCGAGGTTCGCGAGCTCGTGCGCGCGGCGGTCCTCGCGGCCGGACTGCACGAGCACGCGCCGCACCGCCTGCGGGCGCCGCTCGAGGAGCGCCCGGACCGCGTGGATGCCGTATACCGTTTCCTCGTTCAACGGCGCCGCCCGCGGCCACCGCCGCGACGGCCACCCGGCGCGCGCGACTCGCCGGACGCGCCGGCGCCGCCCGCCCGCCCGCCCGACTTGCCGCGCGGGCCGGGCTTCGGCGCCTGGCCGGGCTTGCCGGCTTTCGCCGGCTTGCCGCGGCGGGCGGCACCCGCCTCGGGACTCGCGCCCGACTCCTTGCGTCGCGGATGGAACGCGCTCGACAGCCGTTCGACGAGCTCGAAGTCGATCTTGCGCGCGGACGGATCGACGCGCGCGACGCGCACGCTCAGCCGGTCGCCGAGCGTGTAGCGCTCGCCGCTGCGGTCGCCGACCAGCGTGCGGCGATCCTCCTCGAAGCGGAAGTAGTCGTGGCCGAGGTTCGCCACGTGCAGCAGGCCATCGACCTGCAGGCCGTCGAGCTGCACGAACAGCCCGAAGTCGGTGACCCCGGTGACGACGCCGGGCAGCGTCTCGCCCAGCCGCTCGCGCATGTATTCGCACTTGAGGAACGCGACCACGTCGCGCGCCGCCTCGTCGGCGCGCCGCTCGCGCAGCGAGCATTCCTGGCCGAGCTGCTCCATCTCGCGCGGCGCGTGCACGAAGCGGTCCGCGGTGCCGCCGTCGAGCACGTGCCGGATCGCGCGGTGCACGAGCAGGTCGGGATAGCGGCGGATCGGCGAGGTGAAGTGCGCGTATTCGGCCAGCGCGAGGCCGAAGTGGCCGATGTTCTCGGGCTGGTAAACCGCCTGCGCGAGCGAGCGGATGATCATGCCCTCGAGCATCGCCGCGTCCGGTCGCGGCTGCACCTGCCGCAGCAGCCGCGCGAGCTTCGGCGGATCGAGCTCGCCCTCGGTCTCGAGCGCGAGGCCGCGCGTCGCGAGGAAGCGCTTGAGCTCGAGGATCCGCTCCTCGTCCGGCTGCGCGTGCACGCGGTACAGCGCCGGCATGCCGTGCTTCTTGAGGAAGCGCGCCGCCTCGACGTTCGCGGCGATCATGCACTCCTCGATCAGCCGGTGGGCGTCGTTGCGCGGGTAGCTGCGCAGGTCCGCGACACGGCCGTCCTCGCCCACCACCACCTTGACCTCGGCGGCCTCGAAGTCGAGCGCGCCGCGCGCCTCGCGGTGCCGGCGCAGCGCCCGGTACACGTCGTACAGGGCCTCGAGAGAGTCGAGCACCGGCGGCGCGAGCGCCGCCCGCACCGCGGGGCGGCGCTCCACCAGCGCCTCGGCGGCGCGCTGGTAGGTCAGCCGCGCGGCCGAGCGCATCAGGGCGGCGAAGAAGCGCGAGCGGCCGACCTTGCCGTCGCGGCCGACCGCGAGCTCCGCGACCAGGCAGGCACGGTCGACCTCCGGCATCAGCGAGCACAAGTGGTTCGAGAGTTGCTCCGGCAGCATCGGCAGCACGCGGTTCGGGAAGTAGACGCTGGTGGCGCGCTCGCGCGCCTCGCGGTCGAGCTCCGTGTCCGGGCGCACGTAGTGGCTGACGTCGGCGATCGCGACCAGCAGCCGCCAGCCGCCCTTGGTGGGCTCCGCGTAGACGGCGTCGTCGAAGTCGCGCGCGTCCTCGCCGTCGATGGTCACGAGCGGCACGCCGGTGAGGTCGATGCGCGCACCGAGCGAGCTCGCCTCGACGCTCTTGCCGTAGCGGCGCGCCTCGCGCACGACCGCCGCCGGGAACTCGTGCGACAGCTGGTGCGAGGCGATCGCGAGCTCGACGGCGGTCTGCGCCACGCCCTCCTCCGGCAGCACGCGCACGATGCGCCCGACCGGCAGCGCATCGCGGCCCGGCGGCTCGACGATCGCGGCCACCACGAGGCTGCCGTCGCGCGCGCCGCCGCGCTCGCGCGCCGGGATCAGCACGCGCTGGCCGATCCGGCGGTTGTCCGGCACCACCACGCCGACGTCGCGCTCGAGGTGGAAGCGCCCCGCGACCTGGCGGTTGCGCCGCTCGAGCACCTCGACGATCGCGCCTTCGCGCCGGCCGCGGGCGTCGGTGCCGACGATGCGCACGGCGACCCGGTCGCCGTGCATCACGGCACGCATCTCCGAGGGCGGCAGGAACGCATCATCCGAGCCGTCATCGGGTACGAAGAACCCGAAGCCGTCGCGGTGGCCGGTAACCTGGCCGGCGCGGATCGCGACCCGGTCGATCAGCAGGTACTCGTCGCGTCGGTTGCGGAGCAGCTGGCCGTCGCGGACCATCGCGCCCAGGCGCTTGTCGAGCGCCGCGCGCAGGCCCTTGTCCTGGAGCCGCAGGCGCTCGGCGAGCGCGACCGCGGTCAGCGGCGCGCCTGCCTCGCGCAGCGTCGCGAGCAGGTACTCGCGGCTCGGTATCGGGTGGGTGTACTTCTCCGCCTCGGCGGCCTGGCGGGGATCGTGCTTCTTCCAGTGGGGAGTCTTATTCATTCATTCCGGTTCGATGGTAGTGAGGCCACGGCGCGGCGCGCCGGCCCGCCCCGGGCCGGGTCTTCGGACCCGTGCAGGGGGCTCAAGTGGTTGATTGACAGGGGGTAGTCCTCTGCGTACATTTCGCGTCCCCGTGTCCGGTCTCGCCGGACCCGCACCTTGCCCAGGTGGCGGAATTGGTAGACGCACTAGTTTCAGGTACTAGCGGGTAACACCGTGGAGGTTCGAGTCCTCTCCTGGGCACCAACTCGGCGCGACGCCCGCCGGGCCTGACGGTCCGGCCGCGTCGCGCACATTCTGCGGCAAGCGCCCCGCGCGCGCAGCGCCTTTTCGGCGCCGTCGGCGACCGCCGCGTCCCGCGCCTCAGTCAAACGGATGCCGGCGAATGATCGTGTGCTCGCGGTCGGCCCCGGTGCTGACGATGTCGAGCGGCACGCCGGCGAGCGACTCGATGCGCTCCAGGTATCGGCGCGCGGTCGCCGGCAGGTCGTCGTAGCGGGTCGCGCCGACCGTCGACTCCTTCCAGCCCGGCAGGTCCTCGTAGACCGGCTCGCAGTCCGCATAGTGGTCGGCGAGCAGCGGCGGCTCGTCGCTGACCGCGCCGCGCATCCGGTAGCCGGTGCAGAGCCGGATCACGTCGAGGCCGTCGAGCACGTCGAGCTTGGTCACGCACAGCCCGGTGACGCTGTTGTGCAGGATCGAGCGCCGCAGCGCCACCGCGTCGAACCAGCCGGTGCGGCGGCGACGGCCGGTGACCGCGCCGAACTCGTGCCCGACGCGCGACAGGTGCTCGCCGTACTCGTCGAAGAGCTCGGTCGGGAACGGACCTGAGCCGACCCGCGTCGTGTACGCCTTGACGATGCCGAGCACGTAGCTGAACGCGCGCGGACCGATGCCGGTGCCGGTTGCGGCGTTGCCGGCGGTCGTGTTCGAGGAGGTCACGTACGGGTAGGTGCCGAGGTCGACGTCGAGCAGCGCGCCCTGCGCGCCCTCGAACAGGATGTTCTTGCCGGCGCGGTGCACGTTGCGCAGCAGCAGGCTGACGTCGTCGACCAGCGGCTTGACGCGCTCGCCCTGCGCCAGCGTCTCGTCCAGCACCTGCTGGAAGTCGACGGTGTCCGCGCCGTAGTAGTGGCGCAGCATGAAGTTGTGCAGGTCGAGCACCTCGCCGAGCTTGGCCGCGAGCCGCTCGCGCTGGAAGAGGTCGGCGATCCGCAGCGCGCGCCGCGACACCTTGTCCTCGTAGGCGGGCCCGATGCCGCGGCCGGTGGTGCCGATCGCGTTCACGCCGCGGGCGCGCTCGCGGGCGCGGTCGAGCGCCACGTGCGACGGCAGGATCAGCGGGCATGCCGGGCTCACCTTCAGCCGCTCGAACACCGGCACGCCGCGCTCGACCAGCATGTCGGCCTCCTTGAGCAGCGCCGGCAGCGAGACCACCACGCCGTTGCCGATCAGGCACAGCGAGCCGTCGCGCAGGATCCCGGACGGGATCAGCGACAGCACCGTCTTCTGGCCGCCGATCACCAGCGTGTGGCCGGCGTTGTGGCCGCCCTGGAAGCGCGCCACCGCCGCGGCCCGCTCGGTCAGCAGGTCGACGATCTTGCCCTTGCCCTCGTCACCCCACTGGGTGCCGATCACGACGACGTTCTTGGCCATGTGCGCTTCCCGGGTTCGGTGCGGAGCCGCGCTCAGCCGCGGATCCAGTAGAGCAGCGTGCAGCCGGCGGCCATGCTGGCGAGGCCCATCACGCGGACGTGGCGGGCCGCGGTCGCGGCGAGCGCCCGGAACGCGCGCTGCGCGGACTCCGGGCTCAGGAACGGCACCAGCCCTTCGAGCACGAGGTAGAGCGCGAAGGCGGTGCCGAGGTCGTGCCAGTCGATGGTCATGCGGAGTCCGGGCCGCGCCCGGCAGGCTTCACTTGGCGGCCGGATCGCGCAGGTACTTGAAGAACTGGCTGTCGGGCGAGAGCACCAGCACGTCGCCGTCGTGGCCGATCGATTTCTTGTAGGCCTGCAGGCTGCGGTAGAACGCGAAGAACTCCGGGTTGCGGCCGGTTGCGGCCGCGTAGATCGACGCCGCCCGCGCGTCGCCATCGCCCTGCACCTTGGCGGCGTCGCGCGCCGCCTGCGACAGGATCTCGGTGCGCTGCCGGTCCGACTCGGCGCGGATCTTGATCGCGAGCTCGTCGCCCTCGGAGCGCAGCTGCGCCGCCTGGCGCGTGAACTCCTGCTGCATGCGCTTGAAGACCGAGTCGCTGACGTCGTCCGGCAGGTCGATGCGCTTGACGCGGACGTCGACCAGGGTGATGCCGAGCTGCTTGACGCTGTTGCCGGCGAAGGCGAGCACGTCGCCGAGCAGCTCGGCGCGCTCGGCCGCGACCACCTGCTGGATCGTGCGCTTCGCGATCGTGCCCTTGAGGCCGTCCTTGACCGACTCGGCCAGGCGCGCCGCGGCCACGTCCTCGGTGCCGCCGGTCGAGCGGTAGTACTGTGCGACGTCGGCGATGCGCCACTTCACGTAGAAGTCGACGTTGAGGATCTTGCCCTCGCTGGTCAGGAACGGCTCCGCCGGGTAGTTGCGCGTCATCAGGCGCTTCTCGAACTTGCGCACCTGCTCGGTCAGCGGCTCCTTGAAGTGCAGGCCCGGGCTGTAGTCGGCGCGCACGATCTTGCCGCCCCAGTCGACGTTCATGGCGTACTCGGTCTCGCGGACCAGGAACGCACTCTGCCACGCGATCAAGAGCACGACCGCGACCGAGGCAAGCACGGCGAGCGTACGCGACTGCATCAGCGGCTCCCGCGCGCGCGGCTGCGCGAGTCGCCACTGCCGTCATCGCGCGGCGACGGCGTCACGGTCACCTCCGGCAGGGTCGGCTGCGGGCGCGCCGGCTCGGTGGCGCGGCGCTCGAGCAGCTTGTCGAGCGGCAGGTAGAGCATGTTGCCGCTGCCCTTGGTGTCGATGAGGATCTTGCCGGTGCCGCCGAGGATGCTCTCGACGGTCTCGAGGTAGAGCCGCTGGCGCGTGACCGCCGGCGCCTTCTCATAGGCGGCGGCCAGCTGCGCAAAGCGCGCGCTCTCGCCTTCCGCGTTCGCCACCGCCTGCTGCCGGTAGGCCTCGGCGTTCAGCAGCTGCTTCTGCGCGTCGCCGCGGGCGCGCGGCAGGATCTCGTTCGAATAGGTCTCGGCCTCGACCCGCAGGCGGTCCTTGTCCTCGCGCGCCTTGATGGCGTCCTTCTGAGAGGGCGCGACCTGTTCGGGCACCGCCACGTCCTGGAGGTTCACGCTGATGACCTCGAGGCCGGTGTGGTAGCTGTCGAGCGTGCGCTGGATCAGCGCGCGGGTCTTGAGCGCGATGTCCTGGCGGCCGGCCGCGAGCACCTGCTCGAGCCGGCTCTGGCCGACGATCTCGCGGATCGCGCTCTCGGAGGCCTCGCCGAGCGTCTGTTCCGGCTGCACGACGTTGAACACGTAGGCCTTCGGGTCGGTGCGGCGGTACTGGACGGCGATGTTGATGTCCACCAGCGCCTCGTCCTGCGTCAGCATCCGCGTGTGGTCGGTGGCCGACAGCACCTCCTCGGTGTTGACGAGCTGCTTGGCCTCGAACGGCCACGGCAGGCGCACGCGCCAGCCCGACTCCTCGATCCGGTCGAAGCGGCCGAAGCGGGTCACGACCGCCTTCTCGGCCGGCCCGACCGCGAACACGCCGCTCGCCGCCCAGACGCCGATCACGGCGACCGCGATCAGCGTCCACGACGAGGCCCCGACGCCGCCCCCGCCGCCGCCCTTGGCACCGAACGCCGAGCCGAGGCGGCGCTTCAGGTTGCGGACCAGCTCGTCGAGATCGGGCGGGCCGCCCTCGGGCTTGCGGTCCCAGGGGTTGCGCGAGCCCGGGTTCTTGTTGCCGCCCGAATCATTCCAGGACATGGGGACTTCCGTTGACAGCCGGGGCGCGGGCTCGGCCCTAGGCGCGCGCGGCGGCCCGTGATTGTAGGAACCCGCCCCCGGTGACACAAGGCGCGGCCGGCGGGCGGGCGATCCCCTCGCGGCGGCACAGCGTCTCGAGCGCGCGCTCGTCGAGCTCGACCTCGAGCCGCCAGCCGCCGTCGTCCGTCACCTGCTCGCCGAGCACGGCATCCAGGCGGTAGAGCTCGGCACGGGCGCGACCGTGGCGCGGCGCGAGCTCGAGCGTGACGCGCAGCAGGCGCGTGCCGAAGCGCTCGGCGAGCGCCTCGCGCAGCAGGTCGAGGCCCGCGCCGGTGGCCGCCGACACCCAGACGCGGCGCACGACCCCGGCCTCGTCGCGCTCGATGCGCGCCGGCTCGCCGAGCCGATCGATCTTGTTGTAGACCTCGAGCTGCGGCACCTCGCCGGCACCGATGCCGGCGAGCACCTCGTTGACCTGGCGCACGCGCTCGACGCGCTCGGCGTCCGCGGCGTCGATCACGTGCAGGTGCAGGTCCGCCTCGCGCGCCTCGAGCAGCGTCGAGCGGAATGCCGCGACCAGCTCGTGCGGCAGGTCGCGCACGAAGCCGACGGTGTCGGCGAGCACGATCTCCGGGCAGTGCGGCAGCTTGAGCCGCCGCACGGTCGGGTCGAGCGTCGCGAACAGCTGGTCGGCGGCGTAGGCGCCGGCGCCGGTCAGGGCATTGAACAGCGTCGACTTGCCGGCGTTCGTATAGCCGACGATCGCCGCACCGGGCACCGGCACTTCCTTGCGGGTCTGCCGACCGGTGTCGCGCTGCTGCGCGAGCCGCTCGAGGCGGCGCTTCAGCGTGCGGATGCGGTTGTTGATCAGGCGGCGGTCGGTCTCGAGCTGCGTCTCGCCGGGACCACGCAGGCCGATGCCGCCCTTCTGCCGCTCGAGGTGGGTCCAGCCACGCACCAGCCGGGTCGACAGGTGCTTGAGCTGTGCGAGCTCGACCTGCAGCTTGCCCTCGTGGCTGCGGGCGCGCTGCGCGAAGATGTCGAGGATCAGGCCGTTGCGGTCGAGCACCCGCCGGCCGGTCAGCTTCTCGAGGTTGCGCTCCTGGCTCGGCGACAGCGGGTGGTCGACCAGGATCACCGCCGCGCCGTCCGACTCGGCGCGCGCCTTCAGCTCCTCGGCCTTGCCCGACCCCACGAAGAAGCGCGGGTCGGGCCGCTGGCGCGAGCCGGTGACGAAGCCGACCGGCAGCGCGCCGGCGGATTCCGCCAGCGCCTCGAATTCCTCGAGCTCGGCGGCCGCCGGCGTCTCGCCGAGACCAATGCGGACGAGCAGCGCGCGCTCGCCGCTGCGTGGACGTTCAAACAACCGCGTACCCCGAGAGTCGGCGGCTGGCGCCGCCGGTCATTCGACGACCGGCTCCTCCGAGCCGCCCTCGCCACCCTCGGCGCTCGGCAGGCGCACGTTGCGCGCCGGTACGACCGTCGAGATCGCGTGCTTGTAGACCATCTGGCTGACGCTGTTGCGCAGGAGCACGACGAACTGGTCGAAGGAATCGATGTGACCCTGCAGCTTGATGCCGTTGACGAGGTAGATCGACACCGGCACGCGCTCCTTGCGCAGCGCGTTCAGAAATGGGTCCTGCAGGGACTGGCCTTTGGCCATGGTTTTATCTCCTTGTTTTTACTCGACAATCGTCTGCCGCAGCCCATGCCTTCCCTGGCTCGCGACGACACATCCGGGTGCATGCGCACCGTCGAGATGGGGTCAAATCAAAAAAATACTAGCACAGCGACCCTGACCGAACGCTTAACGGTCGAGCCACGACCGGATGCGTTCGGCGAGCGCCGCGACCGCCGCCTCGCCCCGCGCGCCGATCCAGGACGCGCCCGGCTCCGCGCGCAACCACGTGTACTGCCGCTTCGCCAGCTGCCGCGTCGCACGCACCGCTTCGGTGCGTGCCGTCGCCAGGTCGCAGTCGCCGCTCACGTGCCGCCAGAGCTGCCGGTAACCGACCGCACGCAGCGCCGGAAGTTCAGCGTCGAGGTCGCCGCGTGCGTGCAGCCGGCGCACCTCGTCCACGAAGCCGGCCGCCAGCATCGCGTCGAAGCGCGCGGTCAGCGTCGCATCGAGCGTCGCGCGCTCGGGCGGCGCGAGCACGAGCTTCAGGTGCCCGGCCGCCAACCCGCGCCGCAGGTCCTCGCGCTGCAGGACGCTGAGCGGCGTGCCGGTGAGCGCGAGCACCTCGAGCGCGCGCTGGATGCGCTGGCCATCCGCCGGGCGGATCCGCGCCGCGGCATCCGGGTCGCGGGCGGCGAGCTCGGCATGCAGCACCGGCCAGCCGACGGCCATCGCGCGCGCGGCGAGCTCCGCACGGATCGCGGGATCGGCCGGCGGCAGGCTCGCGAGCCCGGCCTGCAGGGCACGGAAATAGAGCATCGTGCCGCCGACCAGCAGCGGCACCCGGCCACGCGCGACGATCGCCTCGAGCAGCACGCCCGCCTCGCGCACGAACTCGCCCGCCGAGTAGCGCTCGGCCGGGTCGCGGATGTCGACCAGGTGGTGCGGCACGCGCGCGCGCGTCGCGGCATCGGGCTTGGCGCTGCCGATGTCGAGCCCGCGGTAGACCATCGCCGAGTCGACGCTGACGATCTCGACCGGCAGCCGGTCGGCGAGCGCGAGCGCGGCGTCGCTCTTGCCCGCGCCGGTCGGCCCCATCAGCAGGATCGCGCGCGGCAGCACCTAGCGCCCGCGCAGGAACAGCCGGTCGAGTTCCTCGAGCGTCAGGCGCACCCACGTCGGCCGGCCGTGGTTGCACTGGTCGGCGCGGTCGGTGCGCTCCATCTCGCGCAGCAGCGCGTTCATCTCCGCGAGCGTCAGGCGCCGATGCGCGCGCACCGCGGCATGGCAGGCGACGGTCGCGAGCATCCGCTCGCGACGCGCCTCGAGCGCCGGCGCCGTACCACGCTCGGCGAGCTCCGCGAGCGCGCCGCGCACGAGCCCGGCCAGGTCCTCGCGACCGAGCGCGAGCGGCGCCTCGCGCAGCACGAGGCGGGCGGGACCGGCGCGGTCGACGACCAGGCCGAACGCCGCGAGCTCGCTTGAAAGCTCGGCCGCGAGCTCGGCCTCGGCCTCGCTGACCTCGATCGGCAGCGGCACGAGCAGCGCCTGGCGCGCGCCGCCGCCGGCCGCCTCCAGCTTCAAGCGCTCGTAGATCACGCGCTCGTGCGCCGCGTGCATGTCGACCAGCGCGAGCCCGTCCGCGGTCTCGGTGACGATGTAGATGCCGTGCAGCTGGCCCACCGCGTAGCCGAGCGGCGGCACCGCGCCCGCCGCCGCGGCGGGCTCGGCGACGGCGGCCGGAGCCGCCGCGAGCCGCGTCCAGTCGAATCCGGCCGGCGGCGTCGCCAGCGTCATCGCCGCCTGCCGCGCCACGCTCGCCACCGGCGCCGGCCCGGCGAGTGCGCTCGCTGCGATCGGGCCCGCCGTCGCGCCGCCGGGCCGCGTCGCGGCGAGCGCCGACTCGACGCTGCGGCGAACGAAGTCGTGCACCGACTGCGAGTCACGGAACCGCACCTCGAGCTTCTGCGGGTGCGCGTTCACGTCGACGCGCGCCGGGTCGAGGTCCAGATAGAGCACGTACGCCGGGTGGCGGCCGTGGAACAGCACGTCGCGGTAGCCGAGGCGGACGGCGCTGCCGAGCAGACGGTCGCGCACCGCGCGGCCATTGACGATGAGGTGCTGCTGGTCGGGCTGCGCGCGCGAATAGGTCGGCAGGCCGAGCCAGCCGCGCAGCCGCAAACCGAGCGCCGCGTGCTCGAGGTACAGGCAGCCCTCGACGAACTCCGGGCCGAGCAGCGCGGCGAGGCGCCGCTTCTCGGCACCGCGCCCGTCGGCGGGCTCGGCGGCGAAGCTGCGGCGGCCGTTGTGGGTCAGCAGGAAGCCGACCTGCGGCCGGCTGAGCGCGAGTCGCACCAGCATGCGCTCGATGTGCTGGAACTCGGTGGCGGCGCTGCGCACGAACTTGCGCCGCGCCGGCACGTTGTAGAAGAGGTCGCGCACCTCGACCGACGTGCCGGGCGGGTGTGGCGCGGGCCGCACTGCACCGCGCCGGCCGCCGTCGACCTCGAGCTGCTCGCCGTGGGTCGCCGCGCCGTGGCGCGAGGTCAGGCGCACCCGCGCGATCGAGGCGATGCTCGGCAGCGCCTCGCCGCGAAAGCCGAGGCTGGCGATGTGCTCGAGGTCGCCGACCTCGGCGATCTTGCTGGTGGCGTGCGACTCGAAGGCGAGCGGCAGTTCGTCCGCCGGGATGCCGGCGCCGTCGTCGCGCACCGCGAGCAGCGCGACGCCGCCCTGCTCGGCCGCGACCTCGATGCGCCGCGCGCCGGCGTCGAGCGCGTTCTCGACCAGCTCCTTGACCACCGACGCCGGCCGCTCGACGACCTCGCCGGCGGCGATCTGGTCGACGAGGTGCGGGGCAAGGACACGGATGGGCATGCGCGGGAAGCGCCGGGGACGGCGCCGGCGCGGGCGGCAGTCTAGCAGCCGCTCAGCGGCGCAGTGCGCGGCCCGCGCCGCCGCGCGTGCCGTCGTCGTCGGCGCCGAGGGAGGCGAGGCGGTTGCCGGGCCGGGGGTTGTCGCGGAAGTATCCGCGCAGACCGCTGAGGATCGCCTCGGCGAGCCGGCCCTGGTAGCGCGGATCGCGCAGCCGGCGCTCCTCGCTCGGGTTCGTGATGTAGGCGGTCTCGATCAGCATCGACGGGATGTCGGGGGCCTTCAGCACCACGAAGCCGGCCTGCTGCACGCGCGTCTTGCGCAGCTCGCCCACCTCGTTGAGCTCCGCCAGCACCTTGTCGGCCGCAGCCACGCTCGCGGTCATCGACGCCGACTGCGACAGGTCGAGCAGCACCGAGGCGATCACCGGGTCCTTGTCGTCGAGCGACACGCCGCCGACGAGGTCGGCCGCGTTCTCGCGGTCGGCCAGGCGGCGCGCCGCCTCGCTGCTCGCGCCGCGCAGCGACAGCACGTACACCGACGAGCCCGCCACGCTGCGATCGGCGATCGCGTCGGCGTGCACCGACACGAACAGGTCGGCCTGCGCCTCGCGGGCGCGCTCGACACGCTCCTTGAGCGGCACGAACACGTCGCCCGGCCGGGTCAGGATCGCACGCATGCCCGGCTCGGCGTTGATGCGCTGCGCGAGCGCGCGCGCGATCGCGAGCGTCACGTCCTTCTCGCGCGTGCCGTCGCGTCCGGTCGCACCGGGGTCGACGCCGCCGTGCCCGGCGTCGACGGCCACGACCACCTCGTGACTCGCGGGCACGACGCGCTCCGCGGGCGCGGGGGCGGGAGCGGCACGCTCGACGCCGGCGGCAACCGCCGCGCCCGGGGCGGCATCGCGCGCGCCGAGCTCGAGCACCACGCGGCGGGGGTTGCCGTCCTGGGCAACGAGCCGCGCCGGCAGCGGATGCTCGAGGTCGAGGACGAGCCGCAGGCCCCCGCCCGGCCGCGGCCCGGAACGCACCGCCCGGACAACGCCGGCCGCGGCCGGCAGGCGCACCTCGCGGCGATCGATCGTCGCCGGCTTGAGGTCGAGAACCAGGCGGCTCGGGTGGTCGAGCGCGAAGACGCTGGCCTTCGCGGCCGCCGACAGCGAGACCTCGAGCCGGGCGCCGTCACCGGCGGGCGTGAGGCGCAGCTCGACGATCTCCGCCGCGCCGGCACGCCACGCTGCGAGCCCGAGGCCCAGCAGCATGAGAGACGTGGCGAGGATCCGGCAGTGCGGGACGCGGGCCATGCTGGCGACTGTACGCGCGGCTTCGATAAAACTCAAATGGGATGAACGACCTACGGAACCTATCTCAAGCAGTTTTTCGCATCCAGTCGGCAGCGACCTTCGACCCTTCCGGGGTCCGGCCGACCGCCGCCAGCGCCCGGCCAGCCGGCGCGTAGCCGAGCGAGATCGCGAGGTCCGCCTGCGCGGCGATCGCCGGCGCCCGCTCCGGCCACTCGACGACGACCCACTGGCCGGGCCCGAGCAGCTCCCGGAACGCGAGCGCCTCGAGCTCCGCCGGGTCCGCCAGCCGGTACCAGTCGAGGTGGTGCAGGCGGTGCGAGCCCGCCTCGTAGGTCTCGAGCAGCGTGTAGGTGGGGCTGCGAACCGGGCCGCGGATGCCGAGGCCCTCGACCAGGCCCCGCACGAACGTCGTCTTGCCGGCGCCGAGCTCGCCCTCGAGCGTCAGGAAGAACGCCGCCGGCGCGCGCGCCTGCAGCACCCTGGCGAGGTCTGCCGCCGCCCGCCGCGTCGCCGCCTCGTCGGGCAGCGCGCCGATCACGCGCTCGGGTTCACGCATGCCGGCAGCTGGCCGAGGACGTCGGAGGCGAGCAGGCCGCGCTCGCCGCCCCGGGCGGCCAGGTCGCCAGCCTGCGCATGGACGAGCACCCCGACCGCCGCCGCGGACCCGAGCAGCGCCGCGGGATCCGACTGCTGTGCGGCGATGCCGGCGATGACCCCGGTCAGTACGTCGCCCATGCCGGCCGCGGCCATGCCCGGATTGCCGCGCTCGCAGACCCACGGCGCGGCGTTCCCCGCCGCGACGAGCGTGCCGGCCCCCTTCAGCACCGCGACGCCACCGTAGCGCGCGGCGAGCGCACGCACCGCTGCGAGCCGGTCGGCCTGCACCGCGGCGACCGCCTGGCCGAGCAGCCGGCCCGCTTCGCCCGGGTGCGGTGTCAGGCACCAGTCCTCGCGCCGGCGCGGCGCTTCCGCGAGCAGGTTGAGTGCATCGGCATCGACCACCAGGGGCCGCGCGGCCGCGAAGGTGGCGGCCACCAGCGCCCGTGCCCATGGGGAGCGGCCGAGGCCCGGCCCGATCGCGACGACGTCCGCCGCCGCGAGCGCCTCGCCGAGCTCGGACGGCGAATCGACCCCCCGGCAGATGAGCTCGGGGCGGCCGGCGGCGATCACGGCCGCGTGCGCCGGGGCGGTGGCGAGCGTCACGAGCCCGGCGCCGACGCGCAGCGCCGCTTCGCCGGCGAGTCGCGCGGCGCCCGGCATCCCGGGCCCGCCGGCGATCACGAGCACGTGCCCGTTCTGGCCCTTGTGCGCGGCGCGGGCGCGCCGCGGCAGCAGCGCGCGCAGGTCGCCCTCGGGGATGCGGCGCAGCGCCGGCACCTCGCCGGCGAACGCCGTCGCCGGGACGTCGAGGTCGTCGCAGACGAGCCGACCGCGGTATTCCGGGCCGCTGCCGAGGAAGAACCCGGGCTTGAGGCCAACAAAGGTGATCGTCACGGCGGCACGCACCGCGATGCCACGGGCCTGGCCGGTGTCGCTGTCGAGTCCCGACGGCACATCGAGCGCGATGGTCGGCCGCCCGCTGTCGTTGACGGCGGCGATCACCGCCGCCAGCGCTCCATCGACGTCGCGCGCGAGCCCCGTGCCGAGCAGCGCGTCGACGACCAGCTCGGCCCGCTCGAGCAGTGCCGGCGCCCACGGCGTGACGAGGCCACCCGAGGCCTGCCAGTCGCCGGCGGCGCGCGCCGCATCGCCGCCGGCCGGCGCGCCGGCGGGCGCGGCCAGCACGACCTCGAGGCCCGCTGCGCGCGCGAAGCGCGCGAGCACGTAGCCGTCGCCGCCGTTGTTGCCCGGGCCCGCCAGCACCAGCAGCCGCCGCGCCAGCGGCCACTGCCCGCGCAGCGCCGACAGCGCCGCCTCCCCCGCCCGCGTCATCAGCGCGTAGCCCGGGATGCCGAGCGAGGCGATCGCGCGCCGGTCGGCGGCGCGGACCGCGGCGGTCGTGTAGACGAGGAGCGGCGGCTGCATGCCCGGATTATCGCGTAGCCGCCCGACCTATACTCGGCGGATTGCCATGACGGACCCCGCCGCCCCGGAATTCGCTGCCGAGGTCAAAGCGCTCGCGCGCAGCCTCGGCTTTGACGATGTCGGCATCGCCGGCACCGACCTCGCCGAGGACGAGGCTCACCTGCTGCGCTGGCTGGCCGACGGGCTGCACGGCGAGCTGCACTACATGGAGCGCTTCGGCGCCCGGCGCGCGCGCCCGGCAGCGATCAGGAGCGGCACGCTGCGCGTGATCTCGGTGCGCCTCGACTACTGGCCGGCGGACGCCCGCGACGCCGCGCAGGTGCTCGCGGACGGCGCGCTCGGCTACGTGTCGCGCTACGCGGTCGGTCGCGACTACCACCGCCTGATGCGCAACCGCCTGCAAGACCTGGCCGACCGGCTCGTCGACCGGATCGGTCCGTTTGGCTACCGGGTGTTCGTCGACACGGGCCCCGTGCTCGAGAAGGCGCTGGCACGCAATGGCGGGCTCGGCTGGATCGGCAAGCACACGAACCTGATCCACCCGCGCGCCGGTTCCTACTTCTTCCTCGGCGAGCTCTACACCGACTTGCCGCTTGCGACGGACCCGCCGGCCAGCGAGCACTGCGGCTCCTGCACGGCCTGCCTGCCGGCGTGCCCGACCGGCGCGATCGTCGCGCCGTATCGGCTCGACGCGCGACGCTGCATCTCGTACCTCACCATCGAGCTCGAGGACAGCATCCCCGAGCCGCTGCGCGCGCCGATCGGCAATCGCATCTACGGCTGCGACGACTGCCAGCTGGTGTGCCCGTGGAACAAGTTCGCGCGCATCAGCAGCGAGCCGACCTTCGCGCCGCGGCACGCGCTCGACGGCGCGCGACTGAGCGAGCTGTTCGCCTGGACCGAGGAGGAGTTCGATGCGCGGCTGCGCGGCAGCGCCATCCGCCGCATCGGCCACGTCCGCTGGCTGCGCAACATTGCGGTCGCCCTCGGCAACGCGCCGCCGGACCCTGCGGTCGTCGCCGCGCTCGAGTCGCGCGGCGATCACCCGTCGGCGCTGGTGCGCGAACACGTCCGCTGGGCGCTCGGCGCGCAGCGCCGCGCGCGAACGACGCGGCCCTAGCCGGCGCGGGTCCGCGGCGGCAGCTGCACCGGCACGCAGTCGACGAGGCGGGTCGAGCCGAGCCGCGCCGCCGCGAGCACCACCACTTCCCGGCTCTCGAAGCGCGGCGGCAGCAGGTCGCCCGCCTGGCGGATCGAGAAGTATTCCGGGACGAAGCCGGCGCGCTCGAGCTCGCGAAAGCCGGCCTCCTGCAGCGCGACGAAGTCGCGCTCGCCGTCGGTCAGCCTGCGGCGCGCGTGCTTCAGCGCCTCGTACAGGCGCGGCGCCAGGTTCCGCTCGCGCGGGCTCAGCTGGCGATTGCGCGCCCCGTAGGCCAGTCCGTCGTGGTCGCGCACCACCGCCACCGCCAGCACCTCGACCGGCAGGCACAGGTCGGCCACCAGTCGCCGCACGATCACGAGGTGCTGGTAGTCCTTCTCGCCGAGGACCAGCACGTCCGGCTGGACGATCTGCAGGAACTTCGTCGTGATGGTCGCGACGCCCTCGAAGTGCGCCGGCCGCCGCTGACCCTCGAGGATCTTCGACAGCTCCGGCACGTCGACTCGCGTCGAACGCTCGAACCCGGTCGGGAAGATCTCGAAGGTGGTTGGCACGAAGGCGAGATCGACGCGCGCGTCCTCCGCCAGTTCCTTGTCGTGCTCGAGGGTGCGCGGGTAGCGCGCGAAGTCCTCGTCCGGACCGAACTGCAGCGGGTTGAGGAAGATGCTGAGCACGACCCGCGCGCAGCGCTGGCGCGCCTCGGTGATCAGCGCCAGATGGCCCTTGTGCAGGCAGCCCATCGTCGGCACGAGCGCGACCGACTCGCCCGCGGCGCGCCAACCGGCCACGCGCTCGCGGACCGACTGGATGCGGGTCACGCTGTCCACGTCAGCCCCGGAATGGGTTGAAATAATGCCGGCCGCGCCGCGGCCGGCCGATCTCCGCCTGCAGCTGCGCGAAGTGCGACTCGTTGCCGACGAAGTCCGCCTCGGCGGCGTTAACGATCAGCAGCGGGCCGGCGTCGTAGAGGTGGAAGAAGCGCGTATAGGCATCGACCAGGCGCTCCAGGTACTCGCGCTCCATGCCCTGTTCGTAGCGAATCCCGCGGCGCGCGATGCGCTCCTGCAGCACGTCCGCCGGCGCCTGCAGGTACACGACCAGGTCCGGCACCGGCGCGTCGATCGCGAGCCGCTCGTAAACCTGCTCGTAGAGCGCGTACTCCTCGTCATCGAGCGTCAGGCGCGCGAACAGGCGGTCCTTCTCGAGCAGGAAGTCGGCGAAGCGCACCGGCGCGAACAGGTCGCTCTGGCGAAGCTGCTGCATCTGGCGCGCGCGCTGGAACAGGAAGAACAGCTGCGCCGGGAACGCACCGGTGCGCGGACTGCGGTAGAAGCGCTCGAGGAAGGGGTTCTCCTCGGCGCGCTCGAGCACGAGGTCGGCGCCGTATTGCGATGCGAGCCGCTGCGCGAGGCTCGTCTTGCCGACGCCGATCGGCCCTTCGATCACGACGTAGCGGTGCGCGAAGGCGGCGGCGGGTGGTGCGGGGGCGGTGCTCACGCGTCCGGTGTCAGAGCGGCGACAGGCCGTCACCCGCGACCCGTCGCCGGAGTTCGGCCACGCGGCCGCGACCCGGGATCCACAGATCAGGCGCGAGTTCGGCCAGAGGATACAGCACGAATGCGCGCTCGTGCAGGCGCGGGTGCGGCAGCTCGAGCGTCGCCGAGGCGAGCGTCAGCTCGTCGTAGGCGAGCAGATCGAGGTCGATGCGGCGCGGCCCGAAGCGCACCGCGGGCGGTTGCTTGCCGAGCGCGCGCTCGAGTGCGCGCAGTGCCTCGAGCAGCGTCTCGGGCGCGAGGCGGGTGACGAGCGCCGCCGCCGCGTTCAGAAAGCGGGGCTGGTCCTGCGGACCGACCGGGTCCGACCAGTAGCGGCGCGAGTTCGCGACGAGGCGCGTCTGCGGGAGCGCGGCGAGCCCGGCACTCGCCGCGTCGAGCTGGCGCGGCGGATCGTCGAGGTTGCTGCCGAGCCCGATCCAGGCCGGCGTCCACGTCGGCCCTGCGGGCATGTCAGGCCGCGGGCCCGGCCGCACCGCCGTCGCCGCCGCCACCGCCACCGCCACCGCGGCGTCGCCGGCGTCGCCGCCGCCGGCGCGGCTCGCCATCGGCGGACTCGCCACCGGCGGAGGCCGCCGGCGCGAGCTGCGCGACGCGCTCGAGGCGCTCATCGGCGGAGAGCGTCTGGATCTCGGTCCACCAGCTCGCAAGCTCCGCCGGTACGAGTCCGGCCTCGGCCCGCAGCAGCAGGAAATCGTACGCCGCGCGGAAGCGCGGGTGATGCAGCAGCGACAGCGCCCGTCGCCCGTCGCGGCGTTCGAAGCGCGGCTGCAGCACCAGCAGCTCGCGCAGCGGCAGCGTGAAGCGCTTCGGCACCGCCACGCGGCGCACCTGCGCGAGCAGCACGGCATCGGTCGCCTCGAGCAGTGCCTGCGGCTCGGGCTGGCCGGCCGCGACCTTCTCCGCCGCCAGCCGCAGGATGGGTCCGTACAGCAGCACCGCGAACAGGAACGTCGGCGTCACGGCGCGGTCGGCGCGCACCCGCTGATCGGTGCTCGCGAGTCCTAGCGCGAGCAGCCGCGCGGCCGGGCCGTCGGGCGCCTGCGCGAGCTCCGCGGCAACCGCCGGCAGCAGCTGCGGCAGCAGCTCGAACTCGCGCAAGCTCTCGAACGATGCGACCGCGTGCCCGGACAGGAAGAGCTTCAGCGTCTCGTCGAACAGGCGCGCCGCGGGAACGCCCGCGAGCAGCGGCGCGAGCGCGGACATCGGCGCGCGCGTCGCGGCGTGCAGCGTGAAGCCGAGCTTCGCGGCGAAGCGCGCCGCGCGCAGCAGCCGCACCGGGTCTTCGCGGTACCGCTGCTCGGGGTCGCCGATCAGGCGCAGCACGCGGGCGCGGACGTCCTCGACACCGTCGGCGTAGTCCCACACCGAGAAATCCGCGATGTTGTAGTACAGCGAATTCGCGGTGAAATCGCGCCGCCAGACGTCCTCGTCGATCGTGCCGTAGACGTTGTCGCGCAGGATCCGGCCGCTGGCGTCGTCCACTTCGCGGTGGTCCTCGTCGTCGACCTCCGGCGGCGCGGCCGCGGCGCGGAATGTCGCGACTTCGATGATCTCGTCGCCGAAGTGCACGTGCGCCAGGCGGAAGCGCCGGCCGATCAGCCGGCAGTTGCGAAATACGCGGCGGATCTCCTCCGGCAGCGCGTTGGTCGCGATGTCGAAGTCCTTTGGCTGCACGCCGAGCAGCAGGTCCCTGACGCTGCCGCCGACCAGGAAGGCCTGAAAGCCGGCGTCCTTCAGGCGGTACAGGACCTTGAGCGCGTTGGGAGAGATCTGAGCGCGGGAGATCGAGTGATCGGCGCGCGCGATCATCGTCGGCCGGGCGCGCGGTACCGCGGTGTTGGTCGCGGCAGGGGCGGCGGACGCGGGCGTGGTGCTCAGGTCGGGTTCTCGCGTGGCTTGTCGTTCGATCAGGGCATCGTATAATAGCAGGCTAACGTCCGCCGGACCCCCGGGTCCGGACCTCCGCGCTCCCATCGTCTAGAGGCCCAGGACACAGCCCTCTCAAGGCTGGTACGAGGGTTCGAATCCCTCTGGGAGCGCCACTTCCTCCGCCGCTCGCGCGCCGTCCGGTGCCAGCCCCTGCCGGCGCGGCCACGCCGCGCTCGCGAACTGCTCCGCGGGACGTCGCCCGGCGGCAGTCCGATCCGCGAGCCATGCCGTCTCCGCCCGGCGACAGCGGTCAACTCGCGCGCCGCCGGCGCGTTGGCGCGTCTTGCGCACAGCCGTATCCGGCAACGCGGACATTGCGGACAATGCGCGCGTCATCAACGACCGGGGGACCGACATGACGACTGCTCTGTGGTGCGTGCTCGCGGCGGGCTTGCTGCCCTACCTCGCCACCGTGATCGCGAAGGGCGGCGCGCGCTTCGACAATCGCAACCCGCGGCCCTGGCTCGCGAAGCTGACGGGCTGGCGCAGCCGCGCGCACGCCGCGCAGCTCAACAGCTTCGAGGCGTTCCCGCTGTTCGCCGTCGCTGTCCTCGTGGCGCAGCACCTGCATGCGCCGCAGCCGAGGGTCGACCTGCTGGCGGTGACGTTCGTCGCCGCCCGGGTCGCGTACCTCGTCAGCTACCTCGCCGACTGGCACCTCGTGCGCAGCGCCGTCTGGACCATCGGCATCGGCACTGCAGTCGCGATCTTCCTGGCCGGGACCTGAGCGGTGGCAGCGCGGGGACGAATTGGCTAGGGTGCCCTGTCGAACCCGGAGGGAGCCGAGATGAACCCCGCCGACCAGCGCGTCAGCGAACTCGTCGATCGCTGGCTGCAGTCGCTCGAGCTCCACCTCAAGTACGTCGCGCTGAGCGACGAGGCGTACTGGCAGGTTCAGCCGTGGGCGCGCCATCAGCGTCCGGCGCGCTGGATCCTCGATCTCGCGCAGGTGCGTGCGCGCGAGCTGAGGCGGCTCGTCACCGAGCGCATCGCCGCCGGCGACTCCGGCTTCGCGGACGGTCTCGAGCTGATGGCGTTCCTCGCGAACCTGGTCGGCGTGCAGAACATCGAGCGCTTCATCCCGCTGGCCGAACCGGAGCGCGAGAACCGCGAAGTGATGGGACTGACACAGCCGACGGCGGTGTCGCTGTCGGCGACAGGCAGCCTGTCCACGACCTCGACCCAGTCGCGGACGATGCTGGAGCCGACGCGGGAGATGCGCCTTCCGCCCGTCGCGGCGCCCCCGCCCCCGCCGCCTCCGCCGCCACCGCCTCCACCTCCGCCGCCTCCGCCTCCGCCGCCTCCGCCTCCGCCTCCACCGACGGTTGCACGCCCGCCGGCCCCGCCAGTGCACGCCGCAACGCCGATCCCGCCCGCCCCGCGACCGCTGGCTCCGGCGGCGTCTACGCCCGCACCGGTGGCAGCGCCACGCCCGGCGGCGCCGATCTCCCAGCCCATGGCGCCGCCTCCCGCAGTCGCCGCGTCGCCCCCGCCACGTACGCCGCCGCCTCGTCCCGCGCCGCCGGCGCCGCCGGCGGCGCCGCGGGCACCGGCGGCTGCCGGTCGCGGCACCGGCAAGCGCGAGGGCCGCGCCACCGGCGGCGGCCGCCAGGCGCGCGCCGCGACGCCGCCGCCGGAGCCGGGCACGAGCGACGCGCAGATCTTCGCGGACGCGGTGCGGCTGCTGAAGTGGGGTCGGCAGTGGCACGAGCTCGCCGAGGCGATCGCGCGCATCGCGGGCCGGCCCGGCGTCGTCGAGGTTCGCAAGACCCTGCGCGCGCACAAGGCGGAGATCGAGAAGGCCGCCGCGACCGACTGAGCCAGCCGCGGTTGGCAGGGCCGGCGGGCTTGCGTACGCTCGGAGCCCCCGGCGCCGCGGGCGCCAGCAGCCAAGGATGCCGTATGCCCTCGCTTCGCTCGGGACTCCTCGTTGTCAGCGCCCTCGGATTCGCCGCGGTTGCCGTCGCCCACGGCGCGCCGCATTCCAAGGCCGAGGAGGCCATCGACTACCGGCACTCGGTGTACCACGTGATCGCGTGGAACGTGCACCGGATGGGTGCGCAGGTCGAAGGCAAGGCGCCGTTCGACAAGGATGCGTTTGCGGTGCAGGCCGCGCGCGTCGCGATGCTCGCGCCGATGCTTCCGGAAGGGTTCCCGGAGGGCTCCTACGTCAAGGGCAAGACCGACGCCAAGCCGGAGATCTGGCAGAACCGCGCGGAATTCGACGAGCTGATGAAGAAGCTGGCCGCGCGGAGCGCGACCCTTGCCGACGTCGCGAAGTCGGGTGACCTCGCGAAGATCAAGCCCGCGTTCGGTGACCTGACGCAGGCGTGCAAGAACTGCCACGACAAGTTCAAGGCGGACTGAGCCGCTAGAGGTCGAGCGCGGCCTCCGGCGCCGTCGCCAGCACCCAGGCGAGCAGCGCGACGAGCGCCGCGGCGATCGCGAGGGCGAGCACGATGCGCTGGCTATCGATGGCCTCGGTGGCGTCGATGCCGCGCTTGCGCCCGGTCAGGAGTGGCCGGACGAGGTCCTCGCCCAGCACCCGACGGTAGTAGAGGGCAGCTCCGACGTGCAGTGCGACCGCGACCAGGATCGCGTTCGCGATGCGGCCATGCCAGCGGCTCAGCTGGTTGCTGAGGTGCCCCTCGACGTAGCCGTACAGCGGCCCGGTGTGGCTGATGTCGTCGTTGGCGAACAGGCCCAGCGTTGCCTGCACCGCGAGCAGGCCGAGCAGCGCCAGTACCATCCAGCCGCCGAGCGGCGTGTGCCCGGCCCGCGGCCGATGTCCAGCCGGGGTCAGCGAAGGCAGCGACGCCCACACCGCGCGCGGGCCGCGCACGAAATCCGTGAAGCGCGCGTGCGCGGGACCGACCACGCCCCACAGCAGCCGGAACGCCACCAGCACCAGCACGGCCTCGCCGCACAGGGCATGGACCGGAAAGGCAGTCGGGCCGATCCAGTCGGTCACGAAGGCGCCGGCCACCGCGGTCGCGAGCGCCCAGTGGCCGACGCGCAGCGGCAGGTCCCAGACGAGTGTCCGGGCACCACCCTCGCCGCCCTCGCTACGCTCTGCCTCCGCCATCGTCGCCCCCGCGCCGGCCTCGGCGCATTCTAGCGGCCGCGCCGGACCGCACGGGCGGGACGTTGCACGCCGCACGGGCCTTGCGCAGAATCGCGCACCCGCGGCGCACCGAGGGAACTCGCGACGCGCCGCCGAGTCACAGGCGGTCGAATGATCGAAGTCAACGCACTCAGCAAGCGCTTCGGCGACGTGGTCGCGGTCGAGGACCTCAGCTTCCGGGTCGGCGCCGGCGAGATCCTGGGCTTCCTCGGGCCGAACGGCGCGGGCAAGTCCACCACGATGCGCGTCATCGCCGGTTTCATCGCACCCTCCGGCGGCAGCGCCGCGGTCTGCGGCCACGACGTGGTCCGCGAGCCGCTGGCCGCGCGCCGCGCGCTCGGCTACCTGCCGGAAGGGGCGCCGGCCTGGCCGGAAATGACGCCGCGCGGCTTCCTCGGCTTCATCGCCGACGTGCGCGGCCTGGCCGGCGAGCATCGCCGGCGCCGCCTGGACGACGTGGTCGGCCGGCTGGGGCTCGCGCCGGTGCTCGACCGCTCGATCGAGACGCTGTCGAAGGGGTTCAAGCGCCGCGTCGGCCTCGCGCAGGCGATCCTGCACGACCCGCCGGTGCTGGTGCTCGACGAGCCGACCGACGGACTCGACCCGAACCAGAAGCACGAGGTGCGCGCGCTGATCCGCGAGATGGCGCCCGGCAAGACGATCGTGATCTCGACGCACATCCTCGAGGAGGTGCACGCGGTCTGCACGCGCGCGATCATCGTCGCGCGCGGCCGGCTGCTCGCGGACGAGCGCCCGGCGGCGCTCGAGGCGCGCTCGCGCTACCACGGCGCCGTGACCGCGACGCTGGCCGCGGCGGCCGACCTGGATCGCGCCGCGGCGCTGCTCGCCGAGCTGCCGGGCGTGACCGCGGTCGAGCGCAGCGCCGACGAGCCACGGCTGACGGCGCTCGCGGCGCCGGGCGCGGCGCTCTTCGATCCCGTCGCGGCAGCGCTCGAGCGCGGGCACGTGGCGCTGCACGAGCTGCGCCTCGAGACCGGCCGGCTGGACGAGGTGTTCCGCACGATCACGACCGCCGCGGAGGCTCAGCCATGACGGGCCTCGGCGCGGTATACCGGCGCGAGCTCGCGAGCTACTTCGCGACCCCGCTCGCCTACGTCTTCATCGTGATCTTCCTGCTGCTGGCCGGCGCGTTCACGTTCTGGCTCGGCGGCTTCTACGAGCGCGGCCAGGCCGACCTCGCGCCGTTCTTCAACTTCCACCCGTGGCTGTACCTGTTCCTGGTACCGGCGGTCGCGATGCGGCTGTGGGCCGAGGAGCGCCGCAGCGGCAGCATCGAGCTGCTGCTGACGCTGCCGCTGCGACCGGCAACCGCGGTGGCGGCCAAGTTCCTGGCCGCCTGGACGTTCGTGGCGATCGCGCTCGCGCTGACCTTCCCGATCTGGATCACCGTGAACTACCTCGGTGCGCCCGACAACGGCGCGATCGTCGCCGGCTACCTCGGCAGCCTCGCGATGGCCGGCGGTTTCCTGGCGATCGGCAGCTGCCTGTCGGCGGCGACCCGCAGCCAGGTGATCGCCTTCATCCTGACGGTGGTCGTGTGCTTCGTGCTGCTGCTGGCCGGCTACCCGCTCGTGCTCGACGCGTTCCGCGGCTGGGCGCCGCCGGCGCTGGTTGACGCGGTGGCGAGCCTGAGCCTGCTGACCCACTTCCAGGCGATCTCGAAGGGCGTCCTCGATCTGCGCGACTGCCTGTACTTCGCCATGACCATCGGCGCGTGGCTGTATGCGACGACGCTGGTCCTCGAACTGCGCAAGGCGGACTGACCATGAGCACGCTCCGGACCCGCGGCCTCGGCGCCGCCACCTTTGCGGTGCTGGCGGTGCTGTTCGTCGGCCTGACGATCGTCTTCAGCCATGCCTTTCGCGGCGCGCGGCTCGACCTGACGCAGAACCGGCTCTACACGCTCGCCCCCGGCACCACCCGGCTGGTCAGCTCGCTGCAGGAGCCGGTGAACCTCTACTTCTATTTTTCGCAGCAGGCTTCGGTGGCAGTGCCGCCGCTGCGCGCCTACGCGGGCCGGGTCCGCGAGCTGCTCGAGGAGATCGCGGCGCGCTCCGGCGGCAAGATCCGGCTGCATGTCGTCGACCCTCAGCCGTACTCGGACGACGAGGACCGCGCCACCGAGCTCGGCCTGAAGTCCGTGCCGCTCGGCAACGGCAACGAGCCGATCTGGTTCGGGCTCGCCGGCAGCAACTCGACCGACGGGCACGCGGTGATCGACTTCTTCCAGCCGGACAAGGAAGAGTTCCTCGAGTACGACGTCGCCCGGCTGATCCACGAGCTCGCCACGCCGCAGCGCAAGTCGGTCGGACTGCTGAGCACGTTGCCGATCGCCGGCGGCTTCGACCCGGCGTCCGGCGGCATGCGCCCGCCGTGGATCATCGCCGCGCAGCTGCGCGAGCTGTTCGACCTGAAGACCATCGGGCCGGAGGCCACCTCGCTGCCGGCCGGGCTCGATGCGCTGATGGTGGTGCAGCCGAAGGGCCTGTCGCCGGCGCTCAGCTACGCGATCGACCAGTACGTGATGGGCGGCGGGCACCTGCTGCTGTTCGTCGACCCGGACTCGCAGTTCGAGACGGCCGGCGGCCCGGCCGCCGCCTACGCCGGCAGCGACAAGAGCTCGACCTTCGAACCGATGCTCGCCACCTGGGGCGTCGGCTTCAATCCGCGCGAAGCGGTCGGCGACCTTGAGCACGCGCTGCTCGTCGGCAACCCGTCCGGCGGCCAGCCGGTGCGCCACCTCGGCTTCGCCGGCCTCGGCGCGGACAGTTTCGCGAAGGGCGACGTGATCACCGCCTCGCTCGGCACGATCAACGTCGCGACGCCAGGCCACCTCGACGCCCACCCGCTCGCCGGCGTGACCTTCGAGCCGCTGATCACGACGGGCCCCGAGTCGGCGCCGCTGCCGGTCGAGCGACTCGCGCTCGCCGCGACCCCGGACAGCCTGCGCCAGGGCTTCAAGCCGACGGGCCAGCGCTACGTGATCGCCGCGCGGCTCTCCGGCAGCCTGCCGAGCGCGTACCCGTCGGGCCCGCCGCCGGGCGTGGCGCCGGCCGCCGCCGCGCTTGCCAAGGCCCGCGAGCCGGCCAACGTCGTCGTCGTCGCCGACACCGACCTGCTCGCCGACATGCTGTGGGTGCGCAGCGGCAGCCTGTACGGCCAGCGCTACGCCGAGCCATGGGCCAACAACGGCGACTTCGTGCTCAACGCCCTCGACAACCTGACCGGCAGCGCCGACCTGATCGGCATCCGCGGGCGGCCGACCTTCACCCGGCCGTTCACGCGCGTCGACCGGCTGCGGGCGCAGGCCGACGACCGGTTGCGCGGCCAGGAAGCCGAGCTCGAGCGCCAGCTCGCCGACACCGAGCGCAAGCTCGGCGAGCTGCAGTCGCACCGCGAGGACCGCCAGTCGCTGGTGCTGTCCGCCGAGCAGCAGCGCGAACTCGAGCGCTTCCAGCAGGAGAAGCTGCGGATGCGCAAGGAACTGCGCGGCGTGCGCCGCGGCCTCGACGAGCAGATCGAGAAGCTCGGCACGACGCTGAAGCTCGTCAACGTGATCGCGATGCCGCTCGTGCTGTCGCTGGTCGCGCTCGGCGCCGCGGTACTCGCGCGCCGCCGCCGTCGCGCCGCCCGCGGGGCCGCGGCATGAGCCTGCGGCGCCTCGGGATCCTGCTGGCGCTGGCACTCGCCGTCACGGGCGGCGCCTTCTGGCTCAGCAGCCAGCGCACGCTGCCGCGCGACCCGGACTTCGGCACGCCGGTGCTGCCGGGCCTGGCCGCCGAGCTCGACGCCGTCACCGGCATCCGGGTGGTCGGTGCCGGCAACCAGACGCTGCTGACCCTTGACCGGGGCTCAGGCCGCTGGTTGGTCGTCGAGCAGGGCTACCCCGCCGACGCGACCCGGGTGCGCCGGCTGCTGGTGGCGCTCGGCGAGCTGCGCGTCATCGAGGGCAAGACCAGCGATCCGGCGCGCTACGCCGCGCTCGCCGTCGAGGACGTCGAGTCCGCGAAGGCCCAATCGCTGCGGATCGAGCTGCGCGGCCTGCCGCAGCCGGTGGCCCTGCTCGTCGGCCACGCCGGCACGGGCCAGGGCGGCTACGTGCGCCTGCCCGGCCAGCGCCAGGCGCTCGAGGCACGGCCGGCGCTCGACGTCGCGCGTGCGCCGCGCGACTGGCTGCAGCGCACGATCGTCGACGTCGCGCCCGAGCGCGTGACGGCGCTCGAGGTCGAGCGCTCGGACGGGCCGGCATGGCGTGCCGTAAAGCCGGCGCGCGAGGCCGCGCACTTCGACGTGCCGGGCCTGCCGAAGGGCAAGGAACTCACGAGCCTCGGTGCCGCGGACTCGGCCGCGAACGTGCTCGGCAACCTCGAGTTCGACGAGGTGCGGCATGCACCGGAGCCGGCACCGCCCGGGCGCGCCGAACACGCGGTCGTGCGGACCTTCGACGGCCTGCTCATCAGCCTGAGCGGCCGGCGCGAGGGCGAGGCACGCTGGATCACGCTGACGGCCAGCTACGATGCGGCGACGGCGGCGCGCTACCCGCCGGCGGCCGGCCAGTCGGCCCCCGGCGCCGAGCAGGTGCGGGCGGAGGCCGAGCGGATCGCGGCGACGGCTCACGGCTGGGAGTACCGGCTGCCGCCGTACCGCTTCGATGCCGTGTTCCGCAAGCGCGACGAGCTGCTGAGGCATTGAGGTGACCGAGGCACGCGCCGGGCTGCCGCGCCGCCTGGCGGCGGCGGCCTACGACGGCCTGCTGGTCATCGCGCTGCTGCTCGTGTACTCGGCGCTGCTGCTGCCGTTTTCCGGCGGCGAGGCCATCACCGTCGACCGCTTCGGCGCGCTCGCCTACGCCTACCACGCCGGCAGCGCCCTGATCGTCGCCGGCTACTTCGGCCTGTCCTGGCGGCGACGCGGCCAGACGCTCGGCATGAAGGCCTGGCGGCTGCGTCTGGCCGCGGCAGGCGGCACCTCACCGGACTGGCGTGCGATCGCCGCGCGACTGCTGTGTGCGGCGACGCTCTACCTGCTCGCGCTCGGCGGCCTGCTGATGCACGCGGCGCACCGCGCCGGGACCGCCGCCGCGCTCGCGGCGCTGCTGCCGCTCGCGGCGAGCCTTGGCCTCGAGCTCGTCACCGGCAGCGGCACGCTCGAGGACCGCGCCTCGCGCACCCGGGTGGTGCTCGAGCCGCGACGCTCCCGCTAGCGGACCCGCGCGATCGCGACGCCGGTGATCAGCGCGAGCAGCGCCGCCGGCGCCCAGGCGACGATCAGCGGCTCGAGCCCGTAGACGTCGCCGCTGTTCTCGAGGGTGCGATTCACGAGGAAATACACCACCCCGATGATGATGCCGATCACGGTGCGCGAGCCGGCGCCGGCGGCCCGCAACGGGCCGAACACGAACGGCACCGCCAGCATGCACAGCAGCACCGTCGACAGGCTGCGCGCGATCCGCGACCACAGCGCCACCTCCCAGCTGCGCGACTCGAGGCCGTTCGCCTTCAGGTGCTCGAGGTAGCGCCACAGGCCGCGGATCGGCAGCGAGCCCGGATCGACGACCGCGATGCCGAGGAACTCCGGGCTGATGCCGCCCTGCACCGCGAGCATCGGCAGGTGGCGGGTCACGACCTGATCCGGTCCCAGCGTCGAGTCGGCGAAGTTCGTGAGCTGCCAGCGCTTGTCGCCGACCGCCTCGGCGCGCTCGGCCCGCGCCAGGGCCGCGATCCGCTGCCGGCCGTCGGCATCGCTTTCGAGCGTGTAGATGTAGAGGCCGCCGTAGACGTTGTCCGCCGACTGCTGCTGGATGCTGATGATCCGGCTGCCGTCCTTGACCCAGATGCCGGCCCGACCGGCGAAGCTGAAATCGCTGTACTTGCCGAAGGTCTTGACCTGCTGCGCGAAGGCCTCGAGCGGCGGCGCGAGCACCTCGCCCAGCACCGCGCCGGCGGCGAGCAGCACGACACCGGCGGCCGCGGCCGCGAGCGCGACCCGCCACACCGACACGCCGGCGGCGCGCACGACGATCAGCTCGCTGCCGCGCGCGAGGTTGCCGAGCCCGATCAGCGCACCGATCAGCGCCGCCACCGGCAGCAGCTGGAACGCCTGCTGCGGCACCATCAGCAGCGTCACGAACAGCGCGTCCAGCATGCCGTAGGTACCGACGCCGATGTCGCTCTGCTGGTCGATGAACACGAACAGCGCTGCCAGCGTCACCAGCACCGCCATCACCAGCAGCGTGTAGCCGAGGACCTGCCGCGCCAGGTAGCGATCGAGCAGCGTCATCGCAGCGCCCACGCCGGCGGTGACTGGCGCCACCAGAGCACGAGCGCCACCGCGAGCACCAGCAGGTGCGTCCACCACAGCCCGACCAGCGGCGGCACCCAGCCCTTCTCGATCCAGGTCTGGGCCGCCGACAGCAGGTTCGCGTAGACGAAATACACCAGGATCACGACGCCGATGCGCGCGTAGCGACCCTGACGCGGGCGCAGCTCAGCGAGCGGGATGGCGAGCAGCGCGAGCAGGAGCGCCATCAGCGGGAACGAGGCACGACGCTGGAACTCCGCCTGCGCCTGCGGCGCGGGATCGGCGAGCAGCTCGAGCGTCGGGCGGGTCTCGACCCGGGCCGGGCCGGCGGCGGTCGCGCCCACCCGCACCGGGATGCCGTGCTCGGCGAAGTGCACCCGGCGCAGCTGCGGCGAGCCCGGTGTGCCCTCGTAGCGGTCGCCGTCGCTGAGCACGAGCACGTGCAGGTCGCCGCCCTCCTCGATCCGGTGGCGGGCGCGGTCGGCCAGCACGATCTCGACCCGGTCGGCGATCCGCCGCTGCAGGAACACCCGGCGCAGGGTGCCGTCGGGGTCGGCGGACTCGGCGTAGAACACCGCGCTGCCGCGCGCGAAGGTGTGGAACCGCCCGGGTTCGAGCATGCCGAACTCGGCGGCCCTGAGCGCGTCGGCGCGGATCGAGTCGGCGCGGCCGAACGACCATGGCGCGCCGACCAGCGCCAGCACCGCGAGCAGCACCGCCACGCCCACCGCCAGCACGCCCACCGGCCGCAGCAGCTGCGCCGGTCCTATGCCGCAGGCGCGCAGAGCCGCCGCCTCGCTCTCGTGGTAGAGCCGGCCGAGGGCCAGCACGATGCCGAGCAGCAGGCCGACCGGGATGATGTAGGTGCCGTTCTGGATCGACATCAGGCCGAGCAGCACGAAGATCACCTCGCGCGGGTAGTGGTGCTCGGCGGCCTGGCCGAGGACCTGGGCCAGCTGGTTGGCGATCAGCACCGCCAGCAGCACGGCGGTGACCGCGAACCAGGCGAGTCCGACCTCACGCAGCACGTAGCGATCGACGATCTTCAAACGGACTCCCGAACCGGCCGCGCCGCGGCGGCCCTTGCAGTACACTCTGGCCCCGGGCACGAGAGCGACGGCGCCGCGGCGCCGTGCTGCGTAAGTTAAACCGAAAGCCGGACGCGCAGATAGGCAGGCCGCTGCCCGGCCACGCCGACGGCCTGCGCGCACAGGGAGACCACATGGAGTTCATCGCCGAGACCCGCCGCTCGCGACGGGCGCGCACGGACTGCGCCGTCGTCGGCCTGCACGAGGGCGGCAAGCTGCCCCCCGCCGCCACCGTGCTCGATCGGGCCCTCGGCGGGCGCCTGGCGCGGATCGTCGCGCAGGGCGACTTCGCGGGACGCGCCGGCGAGACGCTGCTGCTGCCGGATCTCGGCCGCGGCCCGGCGGCGCGCGTGCTGCTCGTCGGGCTCGGCGCCTCGCGCTCCTGGAGCCGGCGCGCGTTCCGGCGGGCGCTCGCCACCGCCGCGCAGGCGGTGCTGCGCTCGGGCAGCCGCGACGCGCTGCTGCTGCTCGGCAGCGAGGCGGTGCCCGAGCTCGATGCCTACTACCGGGCGCGCTATGTCGCCGAGGCTTTCGGCGCCGCGCGCTACCAGATCCCCGACCTCAAGACCGCGCGCCGCCCGCCGGCACCCCGCCTTGCGCGCGTACGCCTCGAATGCGCCGACCGCGCCAGCCAGGCCGCGGCGCGCCGCGGGCTCGCGCACGGCGCGGGCATCGCCGCCGGCACTGCGCTGACGCGCGACCTCGCGAACCTGCCGGCAAACGTCTGCACGCCGACCTACCTCGGCGGTGCCGCCAAGCGCCTCGCGCGCGAGCACCGCGCGATCCGCACCCGCGTCCTCGGCGAGCCGGAGCTCCGGCGCCTCGGCATGGGCTCGTTCCTCTCGGTGACCCGCGGCACGGACGAGCCGGCACGCCTGATCGTGGTCGAGTACCGCGGCGGCCGCACCGGCGCGGCGCCGGTGGCGCTGGTCGGCAAGGGCGTGACCTTCGACTCCGGCGGCATCTCGCTGAAGGACCCGCCGGGCATGGACGAGATGAAGTTCGACATGACCGGTGCCGCTGCCGTGCTCGGCACGATCAAGGCGCTGGCGCTGATCGGCGCGCCGGTGAACGTGGTCGGCATCGTGCCGGCCTGCGAGAACATGCCGAGCGGCCGCGCGACGAAGCCCGGTGACATCGTCCGCTCGATGTCGGGTCAGACCATCGAGGTGCTGAACACCGACGCCGAGGGCCGGCTGATCCTGTGCGACGCGCTGACCTACAGCCGGCGCTTCCGCCCGGCGGCGGTGATCGACATCGCGACGCTGACCGGCGCCTGCGTGATCGCGCTCGGCCAGCACCTGAGCGCGGTGATGAGCAACGACGACGGCCTCGCCGCCGAGCTGCTCGCCGCCGGCAAGCGCGCGGCCGACGGCTGCTGGCGCATGCCGCTCGGCGAGGAGTACCAGGAGCAGCTCAAGAGCAACTTCGCGGACTTCGCGAACGTCGGCGGGCGCGAGGGCGGCGCGGTCACGGCCGCCTGCTTCCTGTGGAAGTTCGTCGACGGCCTGAAGTGGGCGCACCTCGACATCGCCGGCACCGCCTATCTCTCCGGGGCGCAGAAGGGCAGCACCGGCCGGCCGGTGCCGCTGCTGGTCGACTACCTGCTGTCGCCCGGCTGATGGCGCCGCGGATCGACTTCTACGTGCTCGACGGCGAGGACGACCGCGCGCGGCTCGTGTACGCCTGCCGCCTGATCGAGAAGGCGTTCCTGCAGAAGCTGACGGTCTGCGTCTCGCTCGACACGCCGGCCGAGGCAGAGGCCTTCGATGCGCTGCTCTGGACCTTCGCTGATCGCAGCTTCGTACCGCACGAGCTGGCGGCGGCCGGCACCGTCGCCGGCCAGCCACCGGCGCCGCCGGTCGTGATCGGCTGCCGTGCGCCGGTCGCGGCCGACCTGCTGGTGAACCTCGGCCTCGAGCCGCCGGCGGCGTTCCTCGAGTACGCGCGGGTCGCCGAGTTCGTCGACGCGGACTCGACCCGCCGCGATGCCGGCCGCCGCCGCTTCGCGCACTATCGCGCCGCCGGGCACACCCCCGAGACCCACCGCGTGACCGCCTGACGACCATGGACAAGACCTACTCGCCGCGCGACATCGAGCAGCGCCTGTACGAGCGCTGGGAGGCCGAGGGCCGGTTCCGCCCGCGCGGCAGCGGCGCCGCCTACGCCATCGTGATCCCGCCGCCGAACGTGACCGGCACGCTGCACATGGGGCATGCGTTCCAGGACACGATCATGGATGCGCTGACCCGCTACCACCGCATGTGCGGTGACGACACGCTCTGGCAGCCCGGCACCGACCACGCCGGCATCGCGACCCAGATGGTGGTCGAACGGCAGCTGAACGCCGAAGGCAAGAATCGCCACGAGCTCGGCCGCGACGCGTTCATCGCGCGCGTCTGGCGCTGGAAGGAGGAATCGGGCGGCACCATCGCTCGCCAGATGCGCCGGCTCGGCGCCAGCGTCGACTGGTCGCGCGACCGGTTCACGATGGACGACGGGCTTTCGCAGGCGGTCACCGAGACGTTTGTCCGGCTGCACGAGGAGGGCCTGATCTACCGCGGCAAGCGCCTCGTGAACTGGGACCCGGTGCTGCACACGGCGCTGTCCGACCTCGAGGTGCTGTCCACCGAAGAGGCAGGACACCTGTGGCACCTGCGCTACCCGCTCGCCGACGGCGAGGGCTCGCTGACGGTCGCCACGACCCGGCCCGAGACGATGCTCGGCGACACCGCGGTCGCGGTCCATCCCGACGACGAGCGCTACCGGCACCTGATCGGCCGGCGGCTCCGGCTGCCGCTCACCGAGCGCGAGATCCCGATCATCGCCGACGAGTACGTCGACCGCGCCTTCGGCAGCGGCTGCGTCAAGATCACGCCGGCGCACGACTTCAACGACTACGAGCTCGGGCTGCGGCACGGCCTGCCGCTGATCAACGTGCTGGACGCGAACGCGGCGCTCAACGACGCCGTGCCGGCCGCCTACCGTGGCCTCGACCGCTTCGAGGCCCGCCGGCGCGTGGTCGCCGACCTCGAGGCGCTGGGTCTCGTCGACAAGATCGAGCCGCACAAGCTGATGGTGCCGCGCGGCGACCGCAGCAACGCAGTGGTCGAGCCGTGGCTGACCGACCAGTGGTACGTGCGCATCGCGCCGCTCGCGGCTCCCGCGATCGCCGCGGTCGAGAGCGGGCGCATCCGCTTCGTGCCGGAGAACTGGGACCGGACCTACTTCGAGTGGATGCGCAACATCAAGGACTGGTGCATCAGCCGCCAGCTGTGGTGGGGGCATCGCATCCCGGCCTGGTACGGGCCGGACGGCTCGATCTACGTGGGGCGCAGCGAGGCCGAGGTGCGCGCCCGGCACTCGCTCCCGCCGGGCATGGCGCTGCGCCAGGACGAGGACGTGCTCGACACCTGGTTCTCCTCGGCGCTCTGGCCGTTCTCGACGCTCGGCTGGCCGGCGCGCACGCCGGAGCTCACCAAGTTCTACCCGACCTCGGTGCTGGTCACCGGCTTCGACATCATCTTCTTCTGGGTCGCGCGGATGATCATGCTGGGCCTGAAGTTCATGGGCGACGTGCCGTTCCGCGAGGTGTACGTCCACGGCCTGATCCGCGACGCGGAAGGCCAGAAGATGTCGAAGTCGAAGGGCAACGTGCTCGACCCGCTCGATCTGATCGACGGCATCGACCTCGAGGCACTGGTGGCGAAGCGCACCTCGGGCATGATGCAGCCGCACCTCGCGCGCAACATCGAGAAGGCCACGCGCAAGCAGTTCCCGGAGGGCATCGCCGCCTACGGCACCGACGCACTGCGCTTCACCTTCGCCTCGCTGGCGACGCTGTCGCGCGACATCCGCTTTGACGTCGGTCGCATCGAGGGCTACCGCAACTTCTGCAACAAGCTGTGGAACGGCGCGCGCTTCGTGCTGCTGTCGGTCGAGGGCCAGGATCTCGGCCCCGGCGAGGAGCAACCCTCGCTCGCCGACCGCTGGGTGCGCTCGCGGCTTGCCGCGGCGCTCGACGGCGCGCGCGCCGGCTTCGCCGCCTACCGCTTCGACCTCGCGAGCCAGGCGCTCTACGAGTTCACCTGGTACGAGTTCTGCGACTGGTACCTCGAGCTCAGCAAGGCGGTGCTGCAGTCCGAATCGACCAGCGCCGCCGAGAAGCGCGCGACGCGACGGACGCTGGTGGGCACGCTCGAGGCGCTGCTGCGCGCGCTGCACCCGCTGATGCCGTTCATCACCGAGGAGATCTGGCAGCGGGCCGCGCCCCTCGCCGGCCGTCACGGGCCGACGATCATGCTCGAGCCGTGGCCCGCGACCGACGGCGGCGCACGCGACGCCGCGGTCGAGGCCGAGATGCGCTGGCTGATGGACTTCATCCTCGCCGTGCGGCAGATCCGCGGCGAGATGGACATCGCGCCGTCGCGCCGCTTCGACGTGCTGCTCGCCCAGGCCGCGCCCGACGACCTCGCGCGCATCGGCCGCGGCCGCCACTGGCTCGAGCGGCTCGCGAACCTCGGCGAGATACGCGCGCTCGCACCCGGCGAGCCCGAGCCCGAGTCGGCGGTCGCGCTGCTGGGCGAGCTCAAGCTGCTCGTGCCGATGGCCGGGCTGATCGACGTCGCGGCCGAGGCCGCGCGCCTCGAGAAGCGCATCGCCCGGCTGCGCCAGGACCTCGCCAAGACCGAAGCGAAGCTCGGCAACGCGAACTTCGTGGCGAACGCGCCGCCGGCGGTCGTCGAGCAGGAGCGCGGCCGCGTGGCGGACTTCGGCCGCGAGCTCGGCAGCCTCGAGACGCAGCTCGCCCGCGTCCGGCGGCTGCGGCCCGACGGATGAGCGCCGCCGCGGACGCCCGGCGCGCGCTCGACCCGGTGGTGTCGGCGCTGAACGGCATCATCCTCGGCAAGGAACGCCAGATCCGCCTGGCCCTCGCCTGCCTGCTGGCCCGCGGCCACCTGCTGATCGAGGACCTGCCGGGGGTCGGCAAGACGACGCTCGCCCAGGCGCTCGCGCGCGCGCTCGGCCTGTCCTACCAGCGGGTGCAGTTCACGAGCGACCTGCTGCCGGCCGACGTGATCGGCGTGTCGGTGTACGACCGGACGAGCGGCCGGTTCGAGTTCCACCGCGGCCCGGTCTTCGCCCAGCTGGTGCTGGCCGACGAGGTGAATCGCGCGACGCCGAAGGCGCAAAGCGCGCTGCTCGAGGCGATGGAGGAGCGCCAGGTGACGGTCGACGGCCACAGCCACGCGCTGCCGGAGCCGTTCTTCGTGGTCGCGACCCAGAACCCGAGCTACCAGCTCGGCACCTACCCGCTGCCGGAGTCGCAGCTCGACCGCTTCCTGATGCGGATCGAGCTCGGCTACCCGGCGGCGGCGCTCGAGCGCGAGCTGCTGCGCGGACGCGACCGGCGCGAGCTGCTCGCCTCGCTCGCGCCGCTGCTCGAGGCCGAGCAGCTGCGCGCGCTGCAGGCGGCGGTGCCGGCGGTGCACGTCGCCGACCCGCTGCTCGACTATGTCCAGGCGCTGGTGCGGCAGACGCGCGACTCGGGGCACTTCCAGAGTGGCCTGTCGCCGCGGGCGGCGATCGTGCTGCTGCGCGCGAGCCAGGCCTGGGCGCTGCTGCACGGGCGGCCGGGCGTGGTCCCGGAGGACGTGCAGGCGGTGGCGCGCGCCGTGGTCGCGCACCGGCTCGAGCTCAGGAGCGCGGTCGACGGCGCACCGGGCGCCGACCTCGACCGCCTGCTGCTCGAGGCCGTGCCGGTCCCCTGAGGCGCCGGCGGTGGCGGTGCCGGCATGGCTCGCCGCGCGCCTTCGGCGCTGGCGCCAGGCGGTCGCCGATCGCGCCGTGGCCTGGTCGCGGCGCCGGCACGGCGCCGATCTCGGCACCGTCACCATCAGCCGGCGACGCGTCTACATCCTGCCGACCGGCCTCGGGCTCGCCTACGGCGGCATGCTGTTCGCGATGCTGCTGGCCGGCCTCAACTACGGCAACAACCTCGCGCTCGCGCTGACCTTCCTGCTGGCCGCCGGCGGCTGGGTCGCGATGCACCAGTGCCACCACAACCTCGCGGGACTGCGCATCACGCCGGCCGGTACGCGCGCGCCGTTCGCGGGCGACGAGGCGGAGTTCGCATTCGCGCTGGAGGCGCCCTCGGGGCGCGAGGACATCGTCCTCAAGGTCGGCGCCCGCACCGCGCACGCGGTCAGCGTGCCGGCGGCGACCGGCACGACCGCCGCGGTGCGGGTGCCGACCGAGCGGCGCGGCCGGGTGGGCCTGCCGCGCCTGCGGGTGGAGTCGAGCTTCCCGCTCGGGCTGTTCACGGCCTGGACCTGGACCCACCCGGAACTCACCTGCCTCGTCTATCCGCGGCCCGCGCCGCGCGACGCCGGCGGCCCGCCGCCCGATGCGGAGGCCGGCGCCGCCCATGATGGCCGAGCCAGCGGCGAGGAGGACTTCGCCGGCCTGCGCGCGTTTCGCAGCGGCGACCCGCCACGGCGCATCGCCTGGAAGGCGTGGGCCCGCGGCGGCGAACTCGTCGTCAAGGAGTACGTCGGCGCCGCCCGCGCGCCGATCGTGCTCGACCTGGCGGCCGTGCCCGGCCGGGACCTCGAGGCCCGGCTCGCGCGGCTGACGCGCTGGATCCTCGACGCGGAGGAACGCGGCGACCGCTACGGGATCCGCCTGCCCGACGGCGAGACGGCGCCGGGCGCCGGGCTCGCGCACCGCAACGCGTGCCTCGCGCGGCTCGCGACCTTCGGCCTGCCGCGGAGCGACCCGTGAAGCGCTCGCCGGGCGTGGAACGGCTGCTCGTGACCTGCGGCGCGCTGGTCGTGGCGCTGCTGCCGCACCTCGCTCACCTGCCGACCTGGATCAGCGCCGCGCTCGCCGGCGCGGTCCTCTGGCGGCTGCTCGCGGAGCAGCGCGGCTGGGCGCTGCCGCCGCGCAGCGTGCGCGCCGGCGCGGCGCTCGCGGCGACGGTGGCGGTGTTCGCCGGCTACCGGACGCTGAACGGCCTGGACGCCGGCACGGCGCTGCTGTCGGTGATGGCGTGCCTCAAGCTGCTCGAGACGCGCGCGCCGCGCGATCACGCGGTGCTGGTCTTCGTCGGGCTGCTGCTGTGCCTCGCGACGCTGCTCTACGAGCAGTCGCTGGCGCGCCTCGGCTACGTGCTGGTCGCCGCCTGGCTGCTGGTCGCGGCGCTCGCGCGCGTCCACCGCCCGGTCGAGGCCAACAGCGAGGTCCGGCCGTTCCGGCTCGCGGCGCGGCTGCTCGCGCTCGGGCTGCCGCTCGCGGCGATCCTGTTCGTGCTGGTGCCGCGGATCGAGGGCCGCTTCTGGGCACTGCCGACCGCAAGCGAGCGCCACACGACGGGCATCGGCGAGGAAATGAGCCCGGGTGACGTGGCCCAGCTCGGCCTGTCGGACGACCCGGCGTTCCGTGCCCATTTCGGCGCCGCGGTACCGCCGCCGGACGACCGCTACTGGCGGGTGCTGGTACTCGAGGACTTCGACGGCCGCCGCTGGACCCGGCGCTCCGGCGGCGCGGACTTCGCCCCGCCGGAGCTGCTCCCGGGCGGCCCGGAGTACGACTACCGGATCACACTCGAGCCGACCCAGCGCGAGTGGCTGGTCGGGCTCGACACCGTGATCCGCTGGCCGGCGGCGGTCGCGCTGCGCAGCCGCGCCGCGACGCTGGTGCGGGTCGAGCCGGGGCTCAGCGAGCGCGCGCCGGTGACCGCGCCGTTCACCTACGAGCTGCGCTCAGCCACGGCGGCCGCGCTGATGCCCTCGGCGCTGCCCGCCGATCTCGCGCGGCGCGACCGGCGCCTGCCCGACGGGCGCGCACCGCGGGCACGCGCGCTGGCCGCCGAGCTGCGGGCGGGCTCGCGGGACGAGCCGGCGTTCATCGAGGCGGTGCTGGCGCGTTTCCGGCGCGGCCCCTTCGAGTACACGCTCGAGCCGCCGCCGCTCGGCGCCGAGCCGGTGGACGAGTTCCTGTTCGAGACGCAGAAGGGATTCTGCGAGCACTACGCCTCCGCATTCACGGTGCTGATGCGCGCCGCCGGCATCCCGGCCCGCGTGGTGGTCGGCTACCAGGGCGGCGAGTGGAACGTGTACGGCGGCTACCTGCTGGTGCGCCAGTCGAGCGCGCACGCGTGGAGCGAGGTCTGGCTCGCCGGCCGCGGCTGGATCCGGGTCGATCCGACCGCGGCGGTCGCGCCGGAGCGGGTGCATCGGGGCAGCCTGCCGCTCAGCGGCGCGCGCGAGCGCGAGGCCGGCCTGTACGCGGCGGCGCCGTGGCTGTTGCGGGCACGCGCCCTGTGGGATGCGACGCGCACGCGCTGGAACGAGGCAATCATCGGCTACAACCCGCTGGACCAGCAGGCCCTGCTCGAGCGGCTCGGCCTCGGAGCGCTCGGCTGGCAGGGCCTCGCGATCGCGCTGACGGCGGGGTTCGCGCTCGCCGCGCTCGCGCTCGGCGCCTGGCTCGCCTGGGAGCTGCGGCCCCGCACGCGCGACCCGCTGCTCGCCGCGTGGGATTCGGCCGGCCGCGCGCTGGCGTCCGCGGGACTCGCGCGCGCACCCGCCGAAGGACCGCTCGACTTCGGCCGGCGCATCGCCGCCGCACGGCCGGACCTCGCGGCGCCGATGGCGGCGCTGGTCGATGCCTACGTCGCCGCGCGCTACCTCGGCGCGGCGCGCCCGGCGGCAGCGCGCGAGGTCGCCGGGCTCGCCCGCGCACTGCGCGCCCGGCTCGCCCGCCGCGGCCGATGACGGCGCTGCTGGTCGCGCTCGCGGCTGCCGGCGGGGTACTCGCCTGGCTGCTGGGCGTCCCCTGGTGGCGCCGCCGGCGCCGCGCCCGGCTGCGCACCTCGCCGCTGCCGGCGCCGCAGCGGGCGCTGCTGCAGGACAGTCGCGCCTGGCAGCGGCTGCCGCCCGACCTGCAGGCGCGCCTCGCCGAGCGCGTCCGCGTGTTCCTCACCGAGCGCGCCTTCTACGGCTGCGGCGGACTCGAGGTCAGCGAAGCGATGCGCGTCGAGATCGCCGCGCAGGCCTGCCTGCTGGTGCTCAACCGCAGCGAGCACGTCTTCGACGAACTGCGCTCGATCCTCGTCTATCCGGACGAGTTCGTGGTCCGCGACCAGGTCGTCGAGGATGGCGTCGTGTCCGAGCGCGAGCGCGCGCTCGCGGGCCAGAGCTGGGACACCTCGCGGATCATCCTCTCGTGGCGCGACGTGCGCGATTCCGGCGACGGCTACAACGTCGTGATCCATGAATTCGCGCACTACCTCGACGAGGAGGAAGGCGCCGCGAATGGCGCGCCGCTGCTCGACGGGCCGCGCGACTACGAGCGCTGGGCGGCCGTGCTCGGCGAGGCCTTCGACGAGCTCGAGGCGCGAGCCGCGGCCGGCGAGGACACGCTGCTCGATCCGTACGCGATCGAGAACGAGGCCGAGTTCTTCGCGGTCGCGAGCGAGGCATTCTACGAGACGCCGGTGCCGCTGCGCGCGGAACACCCGGCGCTCTACGCCGAGCTCGCGCGCTTCTATCGCGTCGATCCCGCGGGCTGGTAGCCGCTCAGCCCATGTGCAGGCCGCCGTTCAGCGAGAAGTCGGCGCCGGTGGCGAAGGCGGACTCCTCGGAGGCGAGCCAGGTCACGATCGAGCCGATCTCGTCGGGCCGACCGAGCCGCTTGACCGGAATCGTCGCGACGATCTTCTCCAGTACCTCGGGCTTCATCGCCGTGACCATGTCGGTCGCGATGTAGCCCGGCGAGACGGTGTTGACGGTGACGCCCTTGCCCGCGACTTCCTGGGCGAGCGCCATCGTGAAGCCATGGATGCCGGCCTTGGCGGTCGAATAGTTCGTCTGGCCGAACTGGCCCTTCTGGCCGTTGACCGACGAGATGTTGACGATGCGACCCCAGCCGCGGTCGAGCATGCCGTCGATGACCTGCTTGGTGACGTTGAAGAGGCTGTTCAGGTTCGTGTCGATGACCGCGCGCCAGTCCTCGAGCGACATGCGGCGAAACGTGCCGTCGCGGGTGATGCCGGCGTTATTGACCAGGATGTCGACCGGGCCGATGTCCTGCCGCACCTTCTCGAACGCAGCACGGGTCGACTCCCAATCGGCGACGTTGCCTTCGGAGGCGTGCACGTCATAGCCACGGCTGCGCATCTGCGCGAGCCAGCGCTCGCGACGCGCGGAGCCGGGCCCGCAGCCGGCGACGACCGTGTGGCCGGCCTCGCACAGCCGGGTCGTGATCGAGCTGCCGATGCCACCCATGCCGCCCGTCACGTATGCGATCCGCTTCGTCATCGTCGTTTCCCTCACTGCCTGCCCGCCCGCCGGGGGACCATGATTGACGATCACCGGGAGTCAGACAAGCCACGGCGCGCGCCGGCCGCGGCCGCGGCCTCTTGCACTGCACGAGGCGGCCGGCTGAGGCGCGTCAGGCGGCCGAGGCGAGGTGCTCGCGGGTCTCGCGGAACGTCACGCCCGGCCAGCGCTCCATGGTCAGCTCGAGGTTGACGCGCGTCGGCGCGAGGTAGACGAGCTCGCCGGCGTGGTCGAGCGCCAGGTGCTCGTAGCAGCGCTCGCGGAATTCGGCGAGCTTCTTCGGGTCCGCGCAGACGATCCAGCGCGCGGTCGCGACGGTCACGCCCTCGAACACGCACTGCACGCCGTACTCGTCCTGCAGGCGGAAAGCGACCACCTCGAACTGCAGCTGGCCGACCGCGCCGAGGATCGAGTCGTTGTTGCGCAGCGGCCTGAACAGCTGCGTCGCGCCCTCCTCGCACAGCTGCGCGAGCCCCTTCTGCAGCGCCTTCGCCTTCAGCGGGTCCTTCAGCACCGCACGCCGGAACAGCTCCGGCGCGAAGTTCGGGATGCCGGTGAACGTCAGCTTCTCGCCCTCGCTGAAGGTGTCGCCGATGTTGATCGTGCCGTGGTTGTGCAGGCCGATGATGTCGCCGGCGAAGGCCTCCTCGGCCTGCTGGCGGTCCGCCGCCATGAAGGTCAGCGCGTCCGCGACCCGCACCTCCTTGCCGAGTCGCACGTGGTGCAGGCGCATGCCGCGCTGGTAGCGGCCCGAGCAGATGCGCAGGAACGCGATCCGGTCGCGATGCGCCGGATCCATGTTGGCCTGGATCTTGAAGACGAAGCCGCTGAAGCGCGGCTCGGTGGCCGCGACGCTGCGGCTGAGCGCGGCGCGCGGCCGCGGCCCGGGGGCGTGCTCGACGAACGCGGCGAGCAGCTCCTCGACCCCGAAATTGTTGATCGCGGAGCCGAAGAACACCGGGGTCTGGCGCGCGGCGCGGTACGCCTCGAGGTCGAATTCCGCGGTGGCACCGCGCACCAGCTCGATCTCCTCGCGCAGCGCCTCGCGTCGCTCGCCGAGCAGCGCCGCCGCCTGCGGCGAATCGAGGCCGTCGATCACGACATTGGTGCCGGCGCGGCCCTTCTCGCCGGCGGCGTACACGTAGATCCGGTCCTCGCGCAGGTGGTAGATGCCGCGCAGCTCGCGCCCCATGCCGATCGGCCAGGTCACCGGCGCGCAGCGCAGGCCGAGCACCTGCTCGATCTCGTCCAGCAGCTCGATCGGCTCGCGGCCGTCGCGGTCGAGCTTGTTGACGAAGGTCATGATCGGCGTGTCGCGCAGCCGGCAGACCTCCATCAGCTTGATCGTGCGCTCCTCGACGCCCTTGGCGCAGTCGATGACCATCAGCGCGGAATCCACCGCGGTCAGCGTGCGGTAGGTGTCCTCGGAGAAGTCCTCGTGTCCGGGCGTGTCGAGCAGGTTCACGATCCGGTCGCGGTACGGGAACTGCATCACCGAGGAGGTCACCGAGATGCCGCGCTGCTGCTCGAGCCGCATCCAGTCGGAGGTCGCGTGGCGCGCCGCCTTGCGCCCCTTGACGGTGCCGGCCATCTGGATCGCGCCGCCGAACAGCAGCAGCTTCTCGGTCAGCGTCGTCTTGCCGGCGTCGGGGTGCGAAATGATCGCAAAGGTGCGGCGGCGCTCGATTTCAGCGCCCAGGGTCGTGTCGTTCATGGGAAGCGGCGGCCACGCGGGGCCGCAATGGTAGCCGTTCAGCCGTCGCGCCGCACGGCCAGGCCCTGCCGCGCCCGCTGCTCCTCCCAGACGTCGAGGTCGAGCCGGTAGACGATCGCGTCCTCGCGGCCGCCGACCGCCTGGTAGTAGCCGCGACGCAGGCCGACCGGGGCGAATCCCAGCGACTCGTACAGCAGGATCGCCGGCCGGTTCGACGGGCGCACCTCGAGGAACACCCAGCCCTGACCGGCACTGCGCGCCTCGTCGAGCAGCCAGCCCATCAGGCGCCGGCCGACGCTCTGGCCGCGCAGGTCGGCGCGCACGCAGACGTTGAGGATGTGCGCCTCGCCCGCGCCCATCGACATGATGCCGTAGCCACCGATGCCGTCCGGCGCCTCGAGCACCCGGCAGGTGTAGCCCACCCGCAGGCAGTCGCGGAAGATCCCGATGCTCCACGGGAACATGTAGGCGGCATTCTCGAGCGCCGCGACGTCGGCGAGGTCGGCCTCGACCATGCGCCGGTGCGTCACCCGCGGCGGCGGGACGAGGTCACGCGCCGTGGCCACTCGAGATCTCCAGGGCGAGCTTGAGGTCCGCCCAGCTCTTGCGCTTCTCGCCGGGCGAGCGCAGCAGGTACGCCGGGTGGTAGGTCACGACCAGCGGCGTGCCGAAGGGCTGCAGCACGTGGCGCCGGCCGCGCAGCTGTCCAATCGGCGTCTCCACGCCGAGCAGGGTCTGCGCGGCGATCCGCCCGACGCACAGGATCAGCTCCGGCGCGAGCAGTGCGATCTGCCGGTGCAGGTACGGCAGGCAGCAGCGCACCTCCTCGGGCAGCGGATCGCGGTTGCCCGGCGGCCGGCACTTCAGCACGTTCGCGATGAACACCTGCTCGCGCGCGAGGCCCGCGCCGCGCAGCATCGAATTCAGCAGTTGCCCGGCCCGGCCGACGAACGGCTCGCCCTGCCGGTCCTCGTCGGCGCCCGGCGCCTCGCCGACCACCAGCCAGCGGGCGGCGCGGTCGCCGACCCCGAAGACGGTGTGGGTGCGCGTGGCGGCGAGCGCGCAGCGGGTGCAGCCGCGCACCGCGGCGGCTAGGCCGTCCCAGTCGAGCGCGGCCGGATCGCTCGCCCCCGGGGGCGTCGTTGGCGGCGCCGGCGCCCGGGCGACGAAGCGTTCGACGCCGATCGTGCCGAGGATCGCGGCCCGGCGGGCGTCCATCAGGGCCTGGCGAGTCCGGCCGGCGGACGCCGGCGCAGCCGCCGCCACCCGGCCAGCAGCGGCGCCGACAGCGCGAACGTACCGAACAGCAGGAACAGCACCAGCGGCGGTTCGATCGAGATCACGACGAACACGAGCGGGATCAGGATGGCGTACGTGAAGCGCACGCGGCCGGTCAGCTTCAGGCCCTTGAAGCTCGAGTAGTAGAACTGACTGACCATCAGCAGGCCGGCGACCGCGGTGACGACGAACGAGGCCACGAGCCCGCTCAGCCCGCCGAGGCCGTACTTGTGCGCGCACCAGATGAACGAGGCGACCACCGCAGCCGCACCCGGCGACGGCAGCCCTTCAAAGTAGCGCTTGTCGACGGTCGCGGTCCGCGTGTTGAAGCGCGCGAGCCGCAGCGCGGTCGCGACCGCGTAGAAGAACGTCACGAGCCAGCCGACCCGGCCCCACATGGCGTTGTACTCGGCGAGCCGCGCGACGCCCCACTGGTAGACGATGATCGCCGGGCCGAGCCCAAAGGCGACCAGGTCCGAGAGGCTATCGTATTCCTTGCCGAACAGCGTCTCGGTGTGCGTCCAGCGGGCGACGCGGCCGTCGAGGCCGTCGAAGAGCATGGCGGCAAAGATCGCCGCCGAGGCCCGGTCGAAGTTGCCGTCGATCGCGGCGACGATGCCGTAGAACCCGGCGAACAGGTTGCCGGTGGTCAGCAGGTTCGGGAGCAGGAACACCCCGCGCCGCCTCGGCCGGGCGGGCACCTGGAAATCGGCATCGGAGTCGGCCATGGCGCGATGATAGGGCGGCCGGGTGCCGCCAACAACCGCGCCGCGGGCCGCGCGACCACGACTGGTAAGATGTCTGGCTACCGCGCTCCTTCCGAGCGCCCGCGTCGATCGAGGCCCACTGCGCATGCGTCTGTCCGCCTACCCGATACCCAATCTCAAGGAGCTGCCGGCCGAAGCCGAGGTCGTCAGCCACCAGCTGATGCTGCGCGCCGGGCTGATCCGCCGCCTGTCCGCTGGGCTGTACACGTGGCTGCCGATGGGGCTGCGCGTGCTGCGCAAGGTTGAGCGGATCATCCGCGAGGAGATGGACCGCGCCGGTGCGCTCGAAGTGCTGATGCCGACGATCCAGCCGGCGGAGCTCTGGCAGGAGTCCGGTCGCTGGGACCAGTTCGGCCCGGAGCTGCTGCGGCTCAAGGACCGTCACGAGCGTGGCTTCGTCTACGGGCCGACGCACGAGGAAGTCATCACCGATATCGCGCGGCGCGAGCTCAAGAGCTACCGCCAGCTGCCGGTGAACTTCTATCAGATTCAGCTCAAGTTCCGCGACGAGATCCGGCCGCGCTTCGGCGTGATGCGGGCGCGCGAGTTCATCATGAAGGACGCCTACAGCTTCCACCTCGACGATGCGTCGCTCGAGGCGGGCTATCGGGCGATGTACGACGCCTACACGCGGATATTCAGTCGCATGGGGCTCAAGTTCCGCGCCGTGCTCGCCGACCCGGGCGCGATCGGCGGCACCGGCTCGCAGGAGTTCCACGTGCTCGCCGCCTCCGGCGAGGACGCGATCGCCTTCTCGGACGGCGACGACTATGCGGCCAACATCGAGAAGGCCGAGGCGCTGCCGCCGCCCGGACCGCGGCCGGCACCGTCCAGCGCCCGGGCGACGGTACCCACGCCGCACGTGCGCACGATCGCCGAGCTCGCCGCGCTGCTGCAGGTGCCGGCGGCGCGCTGCGTGAAGACACTGATCGTCGACGGCGCCGACGGCGGCCTGGTCGCGCTCGTGATCCGCGGCGACCACGAGCTCAACGCGGTCAAGGCGCAGGGCCTCGAAGCGGTCGCAAGCCCGCTGCGGATGGCGGCGCCGGAGCGGATCGCGCGCGAGCTCGGCGCGCAGATCGGCTTCCTCGGCCCGCTCGGCCTGCCTTGCCCGGTGATCGCCGACCACTCGGCGCTAGCACTCGCTGACTTCGTCTGCGGCGCCAACGAGCCCGACGCCCACCTGACCGGCGTCAACTGGGGCCGCGACCTGCCGGAGCCGGCGGCAGCCGACCTGCGCAACGTCGTCGACGGCGACCCGAGCCCGACTGGCCGCGGTCACTTGTCGATCGCCCGCGGCATCGAGGTCGGCCACGTGTTCAAGCTCGGCCGCAAGTACAGCGAGGCGCTCGACGCCACCGTGCTCGACGAGCAGGGCAAGAGCGTCGCGATGCTGATGGGCTGCTACGGCATCGGCGTGACGCGCGTCGTCGCCGCCGCGATCGAGCAGAACCACGACGAGCGCGGCATCATCTGGCCGGAGCCGCTCGCGCCGTTCGACGTCGTGCTGGTGCCGATCAACTTCCAGAAGTCGGCGCGCGTCCGCGAAGCGAGCGAGCGGCTCTACGCAGAGTTCACGGCCGCGGGCCTCGAGGTGCTGCTCGACGACCGCGACGCCCGTCCCGGCGTCAAGTTCGCAGACGCGGAGCTCTACGGTATCCCCCATCGGGTGGTGATCGGCGAACGCGGCCTCGACGCCGGCCGGCTCGAGTACCGCCACCGCCGCGCCACCGACAGCGAGGAGTTCGCGCTCGCCGATGCGATCGCCTTCCTGCAATCGCGCCGCGCCCGCTGAGCACGCGCGCCGGCGCCCGTCGCCGCTCGCGGCGGCCGCGCTCGCCGCCTCGCTCGCCCTGCTCGCGGCGCCGCCGACGCGCGCCGACCGGCAGGAGGACCCGGGGCTGCGAGCGGTCGTCGAGGAGGCGATCGCGACCACGCGCTGCGACGGCCATGACGACCGCTTCGGCGAAGAGGTCTTCTTCAAGCTGCAGGAGCCGCGGCTGCGCCGGATCGTCAGCGATCCTGGGCAGCGCGTCGAGATCCTGCGCCACGTCTACTGCGAGTCGCATGCGGTCGTCGCGCGCTACCGCGAGCGCGACCGTTTCGAGCTGCACCTGACGCCGGAGCTCGTGCTCGCCGTCATCGACGTCGAGAGTCGCTTCGACCGCTACGCCGTCTCGCGCGCCGGCGCCGTCGGCCTGATGCAAGTGATGCCGTTCTGGCCGAGGCGGCTCGGCGTCGACAACCGGCTCTTCGGCAGCGTCGACTTCAACATCCGCCTCGGCTGCGAGATCCTCGGCTACTACATGCGCGCCGAGCGCAACGACTACCGCCGCGCGCTGGCACGCTACAACGGCAGCACCGGGCGCCGCGAATATCCCGACCTCGTGCTGACCCGGCTGTCGAGCCGCTGGCGGGGCTAGTTCTTCTGGCCGGCGCGCTGCGTCGCGGCGAGCGCATCGGCGGCGCTCTGGCGCGCCGCGACTGCCTCGCGGCGAGCGGCCCGGTAGTCGCCGGCGCGCAGCAGGTCCTCGGCACGCTTCAGCCCGTCACGCGCTGCCGCGAGCGGCTGCGGCGCAAGCTGCGCGGCGCCGGCCGCCTCGGCGGCCTTGATCGTCTGGCGCGTGTCGCTCATCGTCTGCACGGGCGCGACCGCACAGGCGCCGACCAGCAGCGACGCGGCCACGATCCCGGTCAGGCGCCAGCGGGAAAACATGCGATTATCGGCTCCGCCACATCCCCAACGACGCTAGCAAGCGCTCGATTCCTGCGTCAAGCAAGTCCCGGGAGACCCCTGGTCCGACCGCCATGATCCAAGTACTCGTGCTGTATTACTCGCGCAACGGCGGCACCGCCGCCGTGGCCCGGCAGATCTGCCGCGGCATCGAGAGCGTCCCCGGCGCCGCGGCGATCCTGCGCACCGTGCCGGCCGTCTCCACGGTAATCGACGCACCAGCGTCACCGGTCCCATCGAGCGGGCCGCCGTACGCCAGCTACGAGGAACTCGCGCAGTGCGACGGCCTGCTGCTCGGCAGCCCGACGCGTTTTGGCAACATGGCGGCCCCGCTCAAGTACTTCCTCGACGGCACCAGCGCGGCCTGGGCGAGCGGCGCGCTCGCCGGTAAGCCCGCCGGCGTGTTCACGTCGACCAGCACGCTGCACGGCGGGCACGAGTCGACGCTGCTGTCGATGATGCTGCCGCTGCTGCATCACGGGATGCTCCTGTGCGGCGTGCCCTTCACGGAGCCGGCCGTCGCGCGCACGGCTCGCGGCGGCGGACCCTACGGTGCCGGCACGATCGCCGCCGGTGGCGGTGCAGCCAGCACTCTCTCCGACGATGAAAAAGCATTGGCACAGCACCTCGGCCGCCGGGTCGCCGAGATCGCGGTCCGGCTCGCGCCACCGCGCACGCCCTGAGCGCGCGTCACTCGTCGAGCTGCAGCACCGAGCGCGCCAGCGGTACCGTCAGCCGGCGCTGCTGCGTGAGCGCCGCCGCATCGAGCCGGTCGAGCGCGTCGCACAGTGCACCGAGGTCGCGTGGCAGGCGTCGTTGCAGGTAGAGCAGCGTGTCCTCGGGCAGCTCGAGCCCGAGCGCACGCGCGCGCGCCGACAGCGCCGCACCCTGCAGCTCCTCGTCGAGGGCCCGCAGCGACCAGATGACGCTGGCCGCGAGCCGTGAGCGCAGGTCCGCGAGGCCGATCGGCAGCGCGAGCGGCGCCGCGGCGGCCGCGATCGCGAGGCAGCCGCCGCGCTCGCCGAGCTCGTTGTAGAGCGCGAACAGCGCCCGCTCCCACGCCGGATCGCCGCAGACGCGCTCGAGGTCGTCGAGGCAGACCAGCTCGAGTTGCTCGAGCCCGGCGACGATGTCCGCGGACGGCCAGTTCGAGGCCAGCGGCAGGTAGCCGGCGCGCCGGCCGAGCGCGCCAGCGCGGGCGCAGGCCGCCTGCAGCAGGTGACTGCGGCCCGACCCGGGCGCGCCGTACAGCCACAGCGGCGGTAGGCCGGACGTCGAGGCGCGCGCCCGCAGCGCGGCCACCGCCGGCCCATTCTCGCCGACGACGAAGCTCTCGAACGTGGAGGCGGCGCGCAATCGCACGCCGACGAGGGGCAGCTGCTCCATCAGGCCGCCGTGCGCTCCGCGGCCCGCGACTCGCGCAGCGCCTGGCGCGCGTAGGTCACGACGTAGTCGAGACCACTGACGAAGGTGGTCACGAAGACCGCCGCACCCAGCGCGGTCACGAGCGGCTGCGGAACCGCCCGCCAGGCCTCGGCGGCGATCACGGCGAGCACGAACGACAGCTGCAGCAGCGTGTTCAGCTTGCTGATGGTCGTCGGGTGGCCCTCGACGTAGCCGATCAGCAGCCGGTAGGTGATTGCACCGCCGACGATCAGCACGTCGCGGGCGACCACGGCGACGCCCAGCCACAGCGGCACCCGCCCGATCCAGACCAGCGTCAGGAACGAGGTCACGAGCAGCAGCTTGTCGGCGATCGGGTCAAGAATCTTGCCGAGCCGCGACGTCCAGTGGAAATGCTTGGCCAGCCAGCCATCGAGACCGTCGGAGATGGCGGCGACGCCAAAGATCAGCAGCGTCAGCTCGTAGCGTCCCGCCAGCAGCGCTAGCGCGCTCGGTGCGACCAGCAGGATCCGCACCACCGAGATCGCGTTCGGGATCCAGGCCAGGCTCACGGCCGCAAGACGAGCTGCAGTGCCCCGCCCGGCGGGGCCGAGTCATCGATCACGAAGTGGCCCGAGTCCCGCGCGGCGCGACGCAGCGCCTCGGCATCGCCCTCGAAGGACACCCGGAAGCGCAGCGCCTCGCCGCTCGCTTCCTCGAGCATCAGCGCGCGCACGTTCGGCAGGGCTGCGAGCGCATTGCCGGCCGCTGCGTAGCCGCCCAGGTCCCGCACGCCACGCACCACCGCGTCGATCTGTCCGGAGCGCGAACCCGCCGTCGCGAATTGCGCACCGAAGCGGTCGGCCAGCGCCTGCACGCCCTCGTCCGCAGCCCCGGGAGCGCCGCCCTCGCCCGCCGGGCCCGACCAGGACCAGAGGATGGTGCCGGTGGAGATACGGCCGAGCAGCACGGCGTCGGCGCCGTACTGGCGGGCGAGGTCGCGCATCGGCTCGATGCGACCCGCGATCGCGTCGTCGGCACGCGCCTGATCGAGCGCCGGCGGCATCCCGGTCGGCCAGAGGATCGGCAAGCCGCGCTGCTGGGCAGTCGCGGTGACGACCCGGCGCACGTCGGCATCGCCACCGGCCGACAGCGAGCGCGGTGCACCGGGGCGCAGGTTGACGAGCACCACCAGCGTCAGCGGCCGCTCGCTCGACCACAGTCGCTGGCCGGCCTGAACCAGCCGCGCCTCGACCGCCTCGGCGTCGAAGGCGACGCTGACCTGGTTGCCGCCCGCGGAGCGAAACGTACGCGCGTAGCGCGCCGCGTCGACGAACAGCGCGGCCAGCGCCGGGTCCGAGGCGGCGGATCGGCGACCGGTGACGCGCACGACCACCTGGCGCAGCGCGTCCGCCGCGGCGCCGGCGCGGCCGGCCTCGGTGGCGTCGCCCGCGCCGATGCCCTCGTACAGGCCGTCGACCGTGGTCGCCGGCGCCGGCAGCGGCGTGCCGAGCGCGAGGACCAGGGCAAACAGGGCGGCCAGTCGTGGCGGGGTGCGCATGCGCTCTTCGGTTCCGGGATCGACCGCACCGCGGGAACGGCGGCCGGGTGGATCGCCATGTAAAATACCACAGCCCCCCGCTTCCGCCCGGCGCCCGCCTATGTCCAATCCCCGCAATTCCGTGACCTACCGCGACGCCGGCGTCGACATCGACGCGGGCGACGAGCTCGTGGAGCGCATCAAGCCGCACGTCAGGCGCACGATGCGGCGCGAGGTGATCGGCGGCCTCGGCGGCTTCGGCGCACTGGTGCGCGTGCCGCTCGATCGCTACCGCAAGCCGGTGCTGGTCTCCGGCACCGATGGCGTCGGCACCAAGCTGCGGCTCGCGATCGAGACCGGCCGCCACGACACGATCGGCATTGACCTCGTGGCAATGTGCGTCAACGACGTGGTGGTGCAGGGCGCGGAACCGCTGTTCTTCCTCGACTACTACGCGACCGGCCGGCTGGAGGTCGCGGTCGCGGAACGCGTCGTCGCCGGCATCGCCGAGGGCTGCGTGCAGGCTGGCTGTGCGCTGGTCGGCGGCGAGACCGCCGAGATGCCGGGCATGTACCACGACGCCGACTACGACCTGGCCGGCTTCTGCGTCGGCATCGCCGACGAGGACCGGCTGATCGACGGCAGCGGCACGCGCGCCGGTGATCTCGTCCTCGGCCTCGCCTCCTCCGGTCCGCACTCGAACGGCTACTCGCTGATCCGCAAGCTGCTCGCGATCGGCGGCGCGACGCCGATCACCGAGGTCGGCGGCCGCAACCTCTACGACCAGCTGCTCGCGCCGACCCGCATCTACGTCAAGCCGCTGCTTGCGCTGATCAGCGACGTCCCGGTCCGCGGCTTCGCGCACATCACCGGGGGCGGCCTGCTCGACAACATCCCGCGGGTCGTGCCCGACGGGCTCGAAGTGCGCCTCGACCGGCGCCGCTGGCAGCGGCCCGCGGTGTTCGACTGGCTGCAGCAGACCGGCAACATCGACGAGACCGAGCTGCACCGCACCTTCAACTGCGGCATCGGCATGACGGTCTGCGTGCCCGCGGCGAGCGCCGACACGGCGTTGCGCCGGCTCACGGAGCTCGGCGAGTCGGCGAGCGTGATCGGCGAGGTGCACGCGGGCACGCGCGGTGTCGTCCTCGAAGGCTGAACCCGGCCGCCGGCTGCCGATCGTCGTGCTGCTGTCCGGCTCGGGCAGCAACTTCGCGGCGATCGCCGCGGCGGCCGCCGACGGCTCGCTGGCGGTGGAGGTACGCGCGGCGATCTCGGATCGCCCGGCGGCGTTCGGGCTCGAACGGGCCCGCGCGCTCGGCATCCCCGCGGTCGCGGTGCCGGTCGCTGACTTTCCCGATCGCGAGCAGCACGATGCCGCGCTGGCGCGCGCGATCGACCATTACGATCCGGCACTCGTGGTGTGTGCCGGCTACATGCGGATCTTCACGACCGCGTTCGTGAGCCACTACGCCGACCGGATGCTGAACATCCACCCCTCGCTGCTGCCGGCCTACCGCGGGCTGCACACCCACCGGCGCGTACTCGCCGACCACGGCCGCTGGCACGGCTGCTCGGTGCACTTCGTGACCGAGGAGCTGGACGGCGGGCCGCTGGTCGCCCAGGCGCCGGTGCCGGTACTGCCGGGAGACTCGGAAGCATCGCTTTCAGCCCGCGTTCATCGGGCCGAGCACAGGCTGTACCCGACCGTGCTCGAGTGGTACGCGCGCGGCCGGCTGCGGTGCGAGCACGGCCGCGCGTGGCTCGACCAGCAGCCGCTCGAGACACCGGTTCGCCTGGAGGACCTCGATGGCGAGACCTGACCAATCCTGGATCACCCACCCGTCCTGGCTGGCACTCGGCTGGCTCGCGATCGGCTGCCTGTCCCTCGGCGCCCTCCCGGCGGCGGCCGACGGTCTGCGGCCGCACGACGTGATCTACCAGTTCCTCTTCAAGGGCGTCAGCGGCGGCGAACTCGAGCTTCGGCTGCGGCCCGATAGCAGGCCGGACAGCTGGATCTACGAGACGCACGCGCACCCGAACTTCCTTGCCAGCTTCTTCGTGAGCTCGAACTCGATCGAGCGCGGCTGGTTCCGCACGACCAGCGCCGGCGTCGTGCCCGAACGCTATTTCCTGGACGAGGGCGGCTCGGACAAGGACAACGGCAGCGACCTCGCCTACGAATGGGACCGCGGCCGCCTCGTCGGCCGCGCGCGCGGCCAGCCGCTGGACCTCGCGATCGAGCCCGGCACCCAGGACGTGATGTCGATCCGTGCGGCGGTGATGGTCGACTTGCAGATGGGGCGTGAGCCGCGCGACTACACGATGCTCGACGGCCGCGAGCTCAAGCGCTACGTGTACACGAAGGTCGGCAGCGTCCGCCTCAAGACCGAGATCGGCGAATACGACACGGTGATCTACCAGAGCGACCGCAAGGGCTCGGACGGCCACGGTCGGATCTGGCAGTACTGGTACGCGCCGTCGCTCGGCTGGCTGCCGCTGCGCGCCGAGCAGCGCGAGGACGGCAAGGCGCGCATGACGCTCGCGATCCGCTCGCTGAAATGGCACGACGGCGACAACGGCGTCGCAGCCGTGCCGTCGCCGGCCAAGTAGCCTTTCAGGTCTTCGGCAGCGTCACGCCGCGCTGGCCCATGTACTTGCCGCCGCGATCCTTGTACGACGTCGCGCAGACCTCGTCCGACTCGAAGAACAGCATCTGCGCGACGCCCTCGTTGGCGTAGATCTTGGCCGGCAAGGTCGTCGTGTTCGAGAACTCGAGCGTGACGTGCCCCTCCCACTCGGGCTCCAGCGGCGTCACGTTCACGATGATTCCGCAGCGCGCATACGTCGAATTGTGGACGACGATGCCGTTGGCGATGAAGTTGTGCACCCGCGGCACGGAGATGTCGTAGACCTGCTCGGTACCGGCCGGTTCGATGGCAGTCACGGTGTCCCACTGCGGGCCGGCACGAAGGTCTGCGGCCCTCGTCTCGACGATCGAGTCGGTGCGTCCAGGCGACGCCGACATCGAGGCCCTGGGCCATGACCCGCCAGCGTCCCCGGACGCACCGGGCACTGCCGAGTCACCAGCCGCTCGCGCAAGCACGGTCGACCCGGCGACCTTCGCCTGCGTCGCATCCAGGCCGGCCTGGCGGCTCTGTCGCGCGAGTTGCCTGATCTGCGACTCGAGCCGCCGCTGCTGCGTCGACCCCGGCGCGAACCCGATCTGCTCGGCAAAGCGTCCGAGCTGCACCGGATCCGCGACCTGCACTCGGCAGGCCGGGAGTCCCGTCGCGGACGCCTCCTCTCGGATCAGGCCAAAGATGCCGAATCGCAGCAACAGATGATGGACGTCCTCGACGAGCCGGCGCGAAGCCGACGCGAATTCCAGGGTCGCCCCGCCGGATCCACCGTGGAGGCCGCCGGCCCCGGCGAACAGCGCCTGCAGGAACCGCCGAACCGCCTCGCGCGGTGCCTTGAACACGGCCTGCGGCACGAATGCGGCCGCGGCAGGCACCGCGAGTCCATGCGTCCGCAGCCAGTCCGCCGCCGGATCCACCGTGCCACTGCCGTCGCCGGCGTGTACGGCCGGTCGATCGTCGGGGCGGCCCGGCGACGAAGCAGTCCCGAGACCGCCGGCCGCGATCGCCGCCTCGAACAGCCGCACCAGGCACGCATCAGTGCTCGTGAAGACGGCAGCGCCCCCGGGCGTGGGACTCTGCCCCGCCGATATCACGAGGCCCAGCAGGTCCGCCTCCCAGTCCGGCAGCGGCGATTGGCCGAAGACCGGGATCTCCTGCGCCACCGCGATCCGATCGCCCGGCTTGAGCGCCTCGAGCGGCCGCCAGCCGTCGCGGCACAGGAACGGATGGTTCGCGGTCGCGCGAATGCGCAGCCCCGCTTCGGTGTGCAGCTCGAAGACCGGCTTCACGCCCTGGCGCATGAAGGCGGCGACCCGGGCCGGCCTGAGCTCGCCGCCATCGAGCGCGAGGGTCTGGCGCCCGAACCGCATCTCGGTGATCGGCAGGTACTCGCCGGTCGCGGCATCCACGACGCGGGTGTCGCCGGTCACGCACTTGCCGAGGCAAACGGTCAAGACGCTGCGTGGTATCCGGAAGTACTCGACCGTGCGCGCCAGCGCGAACGAGTTCGGCGGGATGATCGCCACGTCGGCGGTGACATCGACGAAGCTCTGCGGGTCGAACGCCTTCGGGTCGACAATCGTCGAGTTGATGTTCGTGAAGATCTTGAACTCGTTCGCGCAGCGGACGTCGTAGCCGTAGCTCGAGGTGCCGTACGAGACGATCCTTCGTCCGTCGACCGCGCGGACCTGGCCGGCCTCGAAGGGCTCGATCATGCCGTTCGCCGCCATGCGGCGGATCCAATTGTCCGACTTGATGCTCATTCGTCCCCCGCTCTACGCCTGAACGCTCTCACTCCGGGTGCGCCCGCCACGAACCGCGGCGCGGCTCGCCGCACGCCATGCCGGATCAGTCGTCACTGGTCGAAATCGCCGGAAAGGCGGTCGCGCCCTCGCCCGCCGCAAGCCGCGCCGCCGTGCGCCGCGCGATCTCGTGGTAGGTGCGCGCGATCCGCCCCTCGGGATCGGCGACCACCGTCGGCCGGCCGCCGTCCGTCTGCTCGCGGATGCGGATGTCGAGCGGCAGGCTGCCGAGCAGCGGCACGCCATACTCCGCCGCCATCCGCTCGCCGCCGCCGGCCCCGAAGACGTGCTCCTCGTGGCCGCAGTTCGAGCACACGTGGGTCGCCATGTTCTCGATGATGCCCAGCACCGCCACCGACACCTTGCGGAACATCTGGAGGCCCTTGCGGGCATCGGCGAGCGCGATGTCCTGCGGCGTCGTGACGATCACCGCGCCGCTCACCGGCACGCGCTGGGCAAGCGTCAGCTGCGTGTCGCCGGTGCCGGGCGGCATGTCGACGACCAGGTAGTCGAGCTCACCCCAGAGCGTGTCGCCGAGCAGCTGGGTCAGGGCCTGCGTGACCATCGGACCGCGCCAGACCATCGGCTGCTGCGGGTCGACCAGGAAGCCGATCGACATCACCGCGACCCCGTAGGCCCGCAGCGGCTCGATGTGCTTGCCGTCGCGGGTCTGCGGCCGCTCGCCCTGCAGGCCCATCATCAGCGGCTGGCTCGGGCCGTAGATGTCGGCATCCAGCAGTCCGACCCGCGCCCCCTGCGCTTGCAGGGCGAGCGCGAGGTTCGCGGCGGTGGTCGACTTGCCGACGCCGCCCTTGCCCGAGGCGACCGCGAGCACGTTGCGGATGTTCTCGAGCGGTCGCAGGTTACCCTGCACCGCATGCGCGGCAATGGCGGATCGGAGGCGCAGGCGCACGCCGCCGCGCCAGCCCGCCGCCGCGAGCTCCCCGGCGAGTCGCTCGCGCAGCGGCTCCTCGTAGCCGCCGACCGGGAATCCCAGTGTGACGTCGATCACAACGTCCGACCCGGCGGTTTCCGCGCCGGTGACGGCCTCGCCCAGCGGGCGGCCGAGATACGGATCGACGACCGCAGCGGCTCTGGCGCGGATCTCGTTGGCGTTCATGGGGTTTCGGGGTCCGGACGGGAGGGCGGGATTCTAGCGGACGAGACCGGTTCCCGGGCGGCCCGCCGGGGGTCGTGTGGCATAATTCTGGCGTGAAGTTTCTATCGTCTATGCGCGGTGAGAAGCTCCTTGCCGACATCAAGGCAAGCGGCGACCCTTCCAGCCCCGCCTGCAAGAAGGCCGTCGAGAAGCTGGTCGCCCTGGGCAAGGATGCCATCCCGATGATCATCGAGGCGCTCGGCGGCGCCGACAAGTCGATGACCATGGCCCTCGTCGAGGCCCTGACGCAGCTCGCCGACGCCAAGAACCTGCCGCTGATCCTCGAGGGGCTCACCGAGCCGAACCCGCGAACCAACGCCGCCGTCGCCTGGGCGCTGTCGAGCGCCCGGGGATTTCCGGCCGGCATGCTGCTCGAGGCGCTAAAGAACAAGGAGATCGCCGGTCCCGCACTGGTGGAGGTCATTGCCGCCCACAAGGCCCGGATTCCGCTGCGCGACCTCCTGACCGCGGCCTACCAGAACGAGTCGGTCGACAAGGCTGCGCTGTTCAAGATCATCGGCGACGTCGCCGACGAAGCGGCGATCCCGGACCTGCTGTCGCGGCTCGACGGCCGCGACTTCATCGTCCGCGTGAACTTGATGGAGATCCTGTCGCGCTTCGGCACGCCGGACGTGCAGCAGGCGCTGATGGCCCAGCTCAAGGACCCGTCCAAGATCATCCGCCAGGCGGCACTCGCCGCGCTGCTCAAGACGCCAGCGCTCGGCGACATCGTGCCGGTGGCGCCGCTGCTTGCGGACCCCGACATGGAAGTCACGAACCGGGCGATCGAGCTGCTGATCAAGGCGCACCACCCGCAGACCGTGCGCTACCTGGTCCCCATCCTGAAGGACGAGTCCGAGTACGCGCGGCGCGCGGCGGTCGAGGTGCTGAACGAGGTCGGCGACGCGAACTCGATCAAGTACCTGCTCGATGCGATCAAGGACTCCGACTGGTGGGTTCGCAGCCGCGCGGCCGACGCGCTCGGCAAGATCGGCGGGCCACGGGTCGTCGACGCGGTCCTGCTGCTGGTGCGCGACCCCGACGAGGACATCCGCCGCACGGCGATCGAGATCCTGAACCTCACCAAGGACGAGCGCGCGGTCGAGTACCTGCTGCAGGCCACCCGCGACACCGACTGGTGGGTCAGCGAGCGGGCGGTCGACGCGCTCGCCGAGATCGGCAGCCACCGGGCGCTGCCGCGGCTGGTCGAGATGCTGCGCGGCCCGGCACGGTCGGTGCCCTCGGCGATCCGCGCAATCAGCAAGCTCGGCGACGCCAGCGTCGTCCAGACCCTGCTGCCCCAGCTCGCGCGCCCGGAGAAGGAGATTCGCGTCGAGGCCATGCACGCGCTCGCGCGGCTGACCGACGAGGCCAACGCCGACACCATCCGCACCAAGATCCGCGCGCTCGGCGAGGTGTCGACCGACCAGACGGTGGTGGCCGCCGCCAGCCGCGCGCTCGAGGACCTGAGCGCGCGCTTCTCGACTGCCGAGGTCGAGTCGCAGCGCAAGGCCGAGCACGTCGCCGCGGCGCCGGCGCGCACGATGCTGATCGACAACGCCGACCTTCACAAGCTGGTGCAGGAAAACGAGGCAGCCGCGCAGCGGCTCGACATCTCGGCGCTGAAGCCCGGCGAGGTGCTGGACGGTCGCTACAAGTACATCGAGAAGATCGGCAAGGGCGCCTTCGGCACGGTGCTGCTGATGGAGGATACGGTCGTCGACGAGCGCCTGATCCTGAAGTTCCTGAACCCGGCGGTCTCGCAGGACGAGGAGATGATGCAGCGCTTCGTGCACGAGCTGCGCTACTCGCGCAAGATCACGCACCGCAACGTCATCCGCATCTACGACTTCCTGTTCATCCGCGGCAACTACGCGATCTCGATGGAGTACTTCCCGAGCCACACGCTCGGCGCCGAGATCGTCAACGAGAAGCCGCTGCCGATCGCCCGTGCCGTCAAGTACGGCATCGACATCGCCACCGGCATGAGCGTCGCCCACGAGATCGGCATCGTGCACCGCGACCTGAAGCCCGCCAACGTCCTGATCAACGACGCGGGGCTGCTGAAGATCGTCGACTTCGGCGTCGCCGCCGCGCAGCGCGAGGGTGACGTGCAGCTGACCAAGACCGGCTACGTGATCGGCTCGCCGAAGTACATGGCGCCGGAGCAGATCCTCGGCAAGCCGGTCGACCCGCGCGCCGACGTGTATTCGACCGGCGTGATCCTCTACGAGATGCTGACCGGCGTGCCGCCCTACAGCCGCGGCGACCACATGGCGGTGATGTACCAGCACGTGCAGGGCAAGGCGCGGCCGCCGATCGAGATCAACAGCCAGCTGCCGCAGCCGCTCTCCGACCTGGTGGTCCGCGCCATGGCCGTGGACAAGACCAAGCGCTTCCAGAGCATGGACGAGCTGCGCGTCGCCCTCGAGAAGTTCGCCTAGCCGGAGCCGCCCACCCCGATGGCCCGCATCGACGCCTTCCTCAAGCTCGGTACGGCCCAGGGCTGCTCCGACATCCACCTCGCGGTCGGCGTGCCGCCGATGCTGCGCATGAGCGGCGACCTGATGCCGATCCGCTTCCGCAACCTCGGCGACAGCGAGCTCGAGGGCTACGTTTATGAGATCCTGACGCGCAACCAGCTCGAGCACTTCAAGGCCGGCAAGGACCTCGACTTCTCGTATGTTTCCGAGGAGGGCGGCCGCTTCCGCGTCAACGTGTTCCGCAAGGAAACCGGCGTCGGCGCGGTGTTCCGCGCGATTCCGTCTACGGTGCCGTCGCTCGAAAGCCTGAACATGCCGCCGATCGTCACCAAGCTGCTGGACTACCACCAGGGCATGATCCTGGTGACGGGCTCCACCGGCACCGGCAAGTCGACCACGCTCGCGGCCATGATCAACGAGCTCAACCGCACCCGCCGGGTCAACATCATCAGCCTCGAGGACCCGATCGAGTTCGTGCACCGCAGCCAGGAGGCGCAGATCATCCAGCGCGAGTACGGCACGCACGTACCGTCGTTCGCGGAGGGCGTGCGCGCGGCGATGCGCGAGGACCCGGACGTGATCCTGGTCGGCGAGATGCGCGACGCCGAGACGATCCGCATGGCGATGACCGCCGCCGAGACCGGCCACCTGGTGCTCGGCACGCTGCACACCACCAGCGCCGTCAAGACCATCGACCGCATCATCGACGCGCTGCCGATCGAGGAGCGCGAGCAGACCAAGAGCTTCCTGTCGCAGAGCCTGCTGGCGGTGATCACGCAGGTGCTGGTCAAGCGCGCCGAGAGCCGTGCGCGCCGCGCGGTCTGCGAGATCATGGTGATGAACCGCGCCATCGGCAAGCTGATCCAGACCGAGCAGACGCACCAGGTCCCGGCGCAGCTGCAGACCGGGCGCGATTCCGGCATGCAGCTGCTCGACCAGGCGCTGCTGGCCGGCGTGCTGGCCAAGGAGCTCGACCCGGACGACGCCTACGTCTACGCGATGGACAAGAAGGTACTGCAGCGCCACGTCACCGACACGAGCATGGTGCCGAAGCTCGACGTCAGTAGCGGCAGCGGCTGAGGTCGCCATGGCTCGCATCGACGAATTCCTGACCGAGGTTCTGAACCGCAAGGGCTCGGACCTGCACTTCATCGCCGGCGATCCGCCGCGACTGCGGCTGTACGGCGACCTGCAGCCGTTGCGCCCGGAGCCGCTGAAGGCCGACTTCGTCCGCGAGACGCTCTACGAGATCATGCCGCCGAAGGCGGTGACGCGCTTCGAGCAGCAAGAGGGCGCCGACTTCGCCTATTCGGTGCCGGGTCTCGCGCGCTTCCGGGTCAACATCATGCGGCAGCTGAACGGCATGGGCGCCGTCTGCCGGGTGATCCCGTCCGCCGCGCTGACGCTCGACCAGCTGAACATGCCCGACGCCGTGCGCACGCTGTGCCGCGCCAACAGCGGGCTGATCCTGGTGACCGGCAAGACCGGCTCGGGCAAGTCGACGACGCTGGCCGCGATGATCGACGACATCAACACCCGCCTGAAGGGTCACATCCTGACGATCGAGGACCCGATCGAGTTCGTGCACCAGCGCAAGAGCTGCCTGATCAGCCAGCGCGAGGTCGGCGTGCACGCGCCCTCGTTCGCCGACGCTGTGCACTCGGCCCTGCGCGAGGATCCCGACGTCGTGCTGGTCGGCGAAATGCGCGACCTCGAGACCATCAGCGTCGCGGTCACGGCCGCCGAGATGGGCATCCTCGTGATGGGCACGCTGCACACGAACGGCGCCGCGCCGACCGTCGACCGCATCGTCAACGCCTTCCCCGCCGACAAGCAGTCGCACGTGCGCACCATGCTGTCGACCAGCCTGCGCGGGGTGATCTCGCAGCAGCTGCTGCCGCGCGCCGGCCAGGCCGGCCGGGTCGCGGCGCTCGAGATCATGGTCAACACGCCGGCCGTCTCGAACCTGATCCGCCAGGGCAAGATCGACCAGCTCGAGAACACCATGCAGAGCGGCGCGGCGCACGGCATGCGCACCATGGACATGGCGATCCAGCAGCTGCTCGACGGCCGGGTGATCACCGGGCGCGAGGCCTACCGCAAGGCGATCAACAAGCAGCGCTTCGAGTCGTTCAAGAACGACGCCTGAGCCGCCCGGGCGGGAGGGCTGGCATAATGGCCGGCCTGCCCCGGACGGCCCTTCCGCCATGCGTCGCATCCTCGTCACCAGCGCCCTGCCCTACGCCAACGGCCCGCTGCACTTCGGCCACATCCTCGAGGCCGTGCAGACCGACATCTGGGTGCGCTTCATGCGCCTGGCCGGACACGAGTGCGTCTACGTCTGTGCCGACGACACGCACGGCACCCCGATGATGCTGAAGGCCCAGGCGGAGGGCATCACGCCGGAGGCGCTGATCGCCGGCGTCGCGGCCGAGCACCGCGCGACCTACGCCGGGTTCCTGATCGGTCACGACTTCTTCCACTCGACGCACAGCGCCGAGAACCGGGAGATGACCGAGCGCGTGTTCCGCGCGCTCGACGCCGCCGGCTACATCGCGCGCCGCACGATCCGCCAGGCCTATGACGCCGAGGCGCAGATGTTCCTGCCCGACCGCTACGTGAAGGGCACCTGCCCGCGCTGCGGCGCCAAGGACCAGTACGGCGACAGCTGCGAGGTCTGTGGCGCCACGTACACGCCGGCCGAGCTGATCGACCCGATCTCGGTCGTCTCCGGCACCCGGCCGGTCGAGCGCGAGTCGGAACACCTGTTCTTCCGGCTCGGCGCCTTCGAGGGGATGCTGCGCGAGTGGACGCGCGCCGGCACGATCGACGCCAGCGTCGCCAACAAGCTCGACGAGTGGTTCGACGCGGGCCTGCGCGACTGGGACATCTCGCGCGACGCACCGTACTTCGGCTTCGAGATCCCGGGTCACCCGGGCAAGTACTTCTACGTCTGGCTCGACGCGCCGATCGGCTACATGGGCGCGAGCCTCGCGCTGGCGCGCCGCGACGGCCTCGACTTCGACGGCTGGTGGGCGCCCGGCAGCACCGCCGAGCTGCACCACTTCATCGGCAAGGACATCCTGTACTTCCACACGCTGTTCTGGCCGGCGATGCTGACCGGCGCGGGATTCCGCCGGCCGACCGCGGTGCATACCCACGGCTTCCTGACGGTCAACGGCCAGAAGATGTCGAAGTCGCGCGGCACGTTCATCACCGGCGCGCGCTACCTCGAGCGCCTGCCGCCGGAGCCGCTGCGCTACTACTTCGCCGCCAAGCTGACGCCCGGCGTCGATGACATGGACCTGTCGCTCGACGACTTCGTCAGCCGCTTCAACGCGGACGTGGTCGGCAAGCTGGTGAACATCGCGAGCCGCTGCGCCGGGTTCATCGCCCGCGGCGGCGGTCGCCTCGCCGCGCGGCTCCCGGAACCCGAGCTCTATGCGGAGTTCGCCGCGGCCGGCACGCGCATCGGCGCGCTGTACGAGGGCTGCGACTTCGCGGCCGCGATCCGCGAGATCGCCGCGCTGGCCGACCGCGCCAATCAGTACATCGACCTGCACAAGCCCTGGAACCTCGCCAAGGACCCGGCGCGCGCGGCCGAGGCGCTCGCGGTCTGCACCCAGGGGATCAACCTCTTCCGGGTGCTGATGACGTTCCTGGCGCCGGTGCTGCCGGCGATGGCGGCACGGGCCGCCGCGTTTCTCGGCCAGCCGATCCGCGACTGGAACGGGATCGCGACGCCGCTCCTCGATGCGCCGCTCGCCGCGTACGAGCCGCTTGCGACCCGGCTCGACCCGAAGGTGGTGGCGACGCTGGTGGAGCCGGAGGCCGCGCCGCCACCCGCCGCACCCGCCCCCGCCCCCGCCGAGCCGGCGAAGCCGGCGGGCACGGCCGTCGCGAAGGGCGGCGCCGCCGCGCCACCGGCCCCGCCGGCGGAGATCACGATCGAGGATCTCGCCAAGGTCGACCTGCGGGTCGCGCGCGTGCTCGCGGCGGAACCGGTCGAGGGCTCGGACAAGCTGCTGCGCCTGACCGTCGACCTCGGTGCGGAGACACGCACGATCTTTGCCGGCATCAAGGGCGCCTACGAACCCGCCGCCCTGGTGGGCCGACACGTGGTCGTGGTCGCGAACCTGAAACCCCGAAAGATGCGCTTCGGGACCTCGCAGGGCATGGTGCTGGCCGCCAGCGGCGAGGGTCCAGGGGTCTTCGTCGTCAGCCCCGACGCGGGCGGCGCCGCCGGGATGGTCGTCAAGTAGCCGTGGGCGATTCGCTCGCAGACCGCCTCGACGCGCTCCTGCCCCAGACCCAGTGCACGCGCTGCAGCTTCGCGGGCTGCCGGCCGTATGCCGATGCGCTCGCGGCCGGCCTCGCGGGCCCCGACCAGTGCCCGCCCGGCGGTGATGAAACCGCGGCCGCGCTCGCGGCGCTGCTCGGTCTCACACCGCGACCCGTGGCTCGGCACTTCGGCGTGCCCGGTCCGCCGCGGGTCGCGGTCATCGACGAGGCCGCGTGCATCGGCTGCGCGAAGTGCCTGCCGGCCTGCCCGGTCGACGCGATCCTCGGCGCCCGGCGGCAGATGCACACCGTCATCGCCGCCGAGTGCAATGGCTGCGAGCTTTGCCTCGCACCGTGCCCGGTCGACTGCATCGTGATGCAGCCGACGCACGAACCGGCGCTGCCGCTCGCGACGATCCGCGCACTCGCGCAGCGCTACCGCGGCCGTTACCAGGCCCACCTCGCCCGCGCGGCCCGCCGCTCGGCCGAGCGTGACCGGCAGCTGCGCGGGCTCGATCACGCGGAGGTCCCGTGACGCCCGCCCGCCGCGAGTCCTTCTTCGCCAAGCTTGCCGCCGCGGATCCCGAGCCGCGCACCGAGCTCGTGTTCCGGACGCCGTTCGAGCTGCTGGTTGCGGTGATCCTCTCCGCGCAGGCCACCGACAAGAGCGTGAACCTCGCCACCGCGAAGCTCTACGCCGTCGCCAACACGCCGGCCGCGCTGCTGGCGCTCGGCCTCGACGGACTCAAGGAATACGTCCGCACGATCGGGCTCTACAACACCAAGGCGCAGAACATCCTCGCGACGTCGCGACTGCTGCTCGAGCGCCACGGCGGCGAAGTGCCGCGCGACCGGACGGCGCTCGAGGCGCTGCCGGGCGTCGGCCGCAAGACCGCGAACGTCGTGCTGAACTGCGTCTTCGGCGAGCCGACCATCGCGGTCGACACGCACATCTTCCGCGTCTCGAACCGCACCGGGCTCGCGCCCGGCCGCGACGTCGTCGCGGTCGAGGAGCGGCTGCTCGCGGTGGTGCCGGCGGCTTACCGGCTGCATGCCCACCACTGGCTGATCCTGCTCGGCCGCTACACCTGCAAGGCCCGCCGGCCGGAGTGCTGGCGCTGTCCGGTGCGCGCGGAATGCGCGTTCCGGCCGAAGGAGCCCGGGCCCGGCGCGCGGGTACCGCCGCCGCGACCGAGCCACCGGCGGCGCGCTAGCGCGAAGGGACGAGCGAGACGCTCTTGACGGGCTTGACGCCGATGTCGTGCAGCGCGCGGCGCAGGTTGTGGACGCCGTCCGCGAAGCGGCCGTCGTGGCAGTCGGCCGCGCCCTGGTCGCGGCTGCGGCGTGCGCCGGCGGCGCGCGCCGCGTCGCGGTGCGCGGGCCACGCCACGTCGAACTGTCGCAGCAGGTTGTCGCAGTCCGCCTGCGTCGCGGCCGGGACGCGGGCCGCCGCGCCGGGGGCCGGCCCGGCCGCGAGCGCCAGCCCGGTCGCGAGTGATGCGAGTGCCGCGAGGCCGAGCCGCCTGACGACGGCAAAGGCTCGCACGCGGCGGCGGGTGGCGAGGTCGCGGGGATCCACGCCCGGAGCCTAGCCCGGCAACCCCCCCGGCCGCCTTACATCCGCGTTAAATGTCCTTAAGGTTCGCCCGGCTGCGGCGCACGAGTTGCCGTATCCTTGAGGCCGAGGGAGCCATGAAGATCCTGCTCGTCGAGGACGACCGCCGCGCCAGCGACTACCTGCTCAAGGGACTGCGTGAGCTCGGGCATGCCGTCGAACAGGCCTTCGACGGCGAGGCCGGGCTCAAGGCCGCCGAGGCGGGCAACTACGACGTGCTGGTGCTCGACCGGATGCTGCCGAAGCTCGACGGCCTCGAAATCGTCAAGCAGCTGCGAGCGGCCGGCAGCGCGGTGCCGATTCTGATCCTGAGCGCGCTCGACGAGGTCGACGAGCGGATCCAGGGCCTGCGCGCCGGCGGCGACGACTACCTCGCCAAGCCCTACCACCTCGAGGAGCTGGCCGCGCGCCTCGATGCCCTCGCCCGCCGCCAGGGCGAGGCCGGCTTCGTCGCCAGGCTCAAGGTCGCCGACCTCGAGCTCGACGCCCGCGCGCGGCGCGTGACCCGCGCCGGGCGCAAGATCGAGCTGACCGCACGCGAGTTCCAGCTGCTCGAGTTCCTGATGCGCCACGCCGGCCAGGTCGTGACCCGCACGATGATCCTCGAGGGCGTCTGGGACTACCACTTCGACCCGAAGACCAACGTCATCGACGTGCACATCAGCCGGCTCCGCCAGGCCATCGACAAGGGCTTCGAGCGCCAGCTGCTGCACACGGTGCGCGGCGCGGGCTATACGCTGACCGAAGATCCCTGAGCCGGCGCCGTGGCGCTCGTCGGCTTCGCGCGCTCCTCGATCGCCCGGCTGGCGGTGCTGCACGCCGGGCTGCTGGCCGTGTCGATGATGGCCGTGCTCGGCGGCGTCTACCTCGGCACGTCGCGCCTGATCGCCGAGGAAGGCGACCAGCTGATCGCGCTCGAGGCGCAGGGCCTCTCCGAGGACTTTCGCGAGCGCGACCTCGATGCGTTCGTCACCACCGTCGTCGACCGTGCCGAGGACCCGTGGGTGCGCGGCGGCGTCTACGAGCTGCGCGGGCCGCGCGGCGACTTCCTCGCCGGCAACGTCGTGGTGCTGCCGGAGCTGGCGGTGCAGCCGGGTGGCTGGGCCGAATTCGACGTCGCCGTCACGCGCGGCGACGCTAATGCCAGCCGGCGCATCCGCGCCAAGGTGGCCGAGCTCGGCGGCGGCTACCGGCTGCTGGTCGGTCACGACGTGCAGGACCGGCGCACGTTCCGCGCGGTGATGCTGCGCAGCCTCGCCTGGGCGGTGCTCGTGACGCTGCTCTTCGGGGCCCTCGGCGGCTGGTGGCTCGGACGGCGCCTCTCGCGCGCCGCCCAGGCCATCAGCGCGAGTGCCGGCCGCATCGCGGCCGGCAACCTCGGCGAGCGGCTGGCGCTGACCGGCAGCGGCGACGAGGTCGACGCGCTGGTGTCACGCTTCAACGAGCTGCTGGGTCGCGTCGAGCAGCTGACGACGACCATGCGTGCGGTGCTCGACAGCACTGCGCACGACCTGCGCGGGCACCTCAACCGCATCCGCGGCGCCGCCCAGGACGCTCGCCAGACCGCCCGCGAGCCGGCGGCGGCGGCCGCGGCCGATGCGGTCCTCGCCGAGATCGACCGGCTCAGCGAGACGCTGCAGGGGCTGTTGCGGATCGCGCTGGCCGAGTCCGGGACTGCGCCGCTCGACGAGGTCGACCTGAGCGCGGTCGCGGCCGACCTCGCGGAGTTCTACCAACCGGTCGCGGCGCCCGGTCAGCTCTCGGTCGCCATCGACCCCGGGCTCAGCGTGCGCGGCCATCGCCAGCTGCTCGCGCAGGCGCTGTCGAACCTGCTCGACAACGCGCTCAAGTACGGCCGCGGCACGCCGGTGGCGCTGCGCCTGACCCGCGCCGGCGCCAATGCCCGCCTCGAGGTCGAGGATCGCGGTCCCGGCATCCCGGCGGAGCATCGCGAGCTCGCGACCCAGCGCTTCCGGCGCCTGCCGGGCAGCTCGGGCCTGCCGGGATCAGGTCTCGGCCTGTCGCTGGTCGCCGCGGTCGCGCGCTTGCACCATGCCGAGCTGCTGCTCGGCGACGCAGGTCCGGGGCTGCGGGCCGTCCTGGAGCTGCCGCTCGCGATCGGCGGCTCGGCGCACTGAGCTCGCGGCCGGGCCGCTTCAGGATTTCTTCGGCAGGTACAGGTCCGTCAGCGTCCCCTCGAATGCCTCGGCCGAGAACGCCACGGTCTCGGACAGCGTCGGGTGGGCGTGGATCGTGAGGCCGATGTCGTGGGCGTCCGCCCCCATCTCGATGGCCAGCGCCACCTCGGCGATCAGCTCGCCCGCGTTCGTGCCGACGATCCCGGCACCGAGCACGCGGTGGCTGTCGGGGTCGAACAGCAGCTTCGTGAACCCTTCCTCGCGGCCGAGGGCCAGCGACCGGCCCGACGCGATCCACGGGAACGCGCCCTTGCCGACCTTGATGCCCTTCGCCTGCGCCTCGGTCTCGGTCAGCCCCACCCAGGCGATCTCGGGATCGGTGTAGGCCACCGATGGAATGACGCGCGCATCGAACGCCCGCTTGAGGCCGGCGGCCACTTCCGCCGCCACCTTGCCCTCGTGGGTCGCCTTGTGCGCGAGCATCGGCTGGCCGACGACGTCACCGATCGCGAAGATGTGCGCGACGTTGGTGCGCTGCTGCCGGTCCACCGGGATGAAGCCGCGCTCGTCGACGGCGACGCCGGCGGCCTCCGCGCCGATCGCACGGCCGTTGGGTCGCCGGCCGATCGCGACCAGCACGCGATCGTAGCTTTGCGCGGCCGGCGCACCGCTGCCCTCGAAGGTCACGCGGATGCCCTCGGGCGCCGCGGCCATCGCGGTGACCTTGACCCCGGTGTGGATCCCCTCGTAGTGGCCGCGCAGGCGCTTCTCGAGCGGGCGCACGAGGTCGCGGTCGCAACCCGGGATCAGCCCCGGGGCGAGCTCGACGACCGTGATCTTCGAGCCGAGCGCCGCGTACACGCACGCCATCTCGAGACCGATGATGCCGCCGCCGATCACCAGCAGCCGCGCCGGGCGGTCGGTGAGCTCCAGTGCGCCCGTCGAGTCGATGATGCGCGGATCGTCCGGAGCGCCCGGCATGCGCACCACCTCTGAACCTGCGGCGACGATGCACTGCTCGAAGGCGATCACGCGGCGGCCACCTTCGCCGCGCAGCTCGAGCCGGTGCGGCGAGAGGAACCGGGCCTCGCCGCGCAGCACCTCGACCTTGCGCTGCTTGGCGAGCGCGTTGAGCCCCGAGGTCAGGCGGCTCACGACCCGATGCTTCCAGGCACGCAGCCGGTCGAGGTCGATCTGCGGCGCGCCGAAGCTTACCCCCGCGGCCGCCATCGCCGCCGCCTCGTCGATCACCTGGGCGGCGTGCAGCAAGGCCTTCGACGGGATGCAGCCGACATTGAGGCAGACGCCACCGAGCGTCGGGGCGCGCTCGATCAGTCCGACTTTGAGCCCGAGGTCCGCCGCCCGGAACGCCGCCGTGTAGCCGCCCGGGCCTGCGCCGAGTACGACCAGTGGCAGCGTCACGTCCGCCGCAGGCTCGTCGGCTGCCGCGGCGGAGATCACGGGGCGCGCGAGCCGCGCCGTGTCGCCGGTACGGCCACTGGCCGACGCCGCCGGTGCACTTGCGGCTGCGGCTGCGGCTGCAGGTGCCGGTGCCGCTGCGGTCACCGCCGGTTCCGCCATGGCCGCGCCCGATTCGGCCTCGACGAGGGCGAGCACGCTGCCCTCGGCGACGCGATCGCCGACCTTGACCCGAACCTCGCGGACCACGCCGGCGAACGGCGCCGGCACGTCCATGGTTGCCTTGTCGCTCTCGAGCGTGACCAGCGCATCGTTCTCGGCGATCGACTGGCCGACGGCGACCAGCACCTCGATGACCGGTACGTCCTTGAAGTCGCCGAGGGCCGGGACCCGGACCTCGCGCCCGCCCGCCGCGGGGCCTGTCACGGCACCGCCTCGACGAGTCCGCGGGCGTCGGCGAGCGCCGCGGCCAGCGCGGTCGTGAAGCGCGCCGCCTCGGCACCGTCGATGACCCGGTGGTCGTAGGACAGCGACAGGGGCAGCATCAGTCGCGGCACGAACTGGCCGTCGACATAGACCGGCTTCATCGACGAGCGCGACACGCCGAGGATCGCGACCTCGGGGGCATTGATGATCGGCGTGAAGGCCGTGCCGCCGATACCGCCGAGGCTCGAGACCGTGAAGCAGCCTCCCTGCATGTCGGCGGCGGACAGCTTGCCGGCGCGCGCCTTCTCCGACAGGTTCGCGAGCTCGCGCGCGAGTTCGTAGACGTCCTTGCGATCCGCGTCCTTGAGCACCGGCACGACCAGCCCGTTCGGCGTGTCCGCCGCGAAGCCGAGGTGCAGGTACTTCTTGTAGACGAGGTTCTCGCCGCGCGCGTCCAGCGAGGCGTTGAAGCGCGGGAACTGCTGCAGCACCTTCGCGCACGCGCGCAGGATGAAGGCCAGCGGCGTGAGCTTGATGCCCTCATCGAGCGCTTTCTGCTTGAGCTTGCCGCGCACGTCCTCGAGCGCCGTGATGTCGGCCTCGTCGAACTGGGTGACGTGCGGCAGGTTCACCCAGCTCGCGTGCAGCCGCGGCCCGGAGATCTTCTGGATGCGCGTCAGCGGCTGCACGTCCACCGGGCCGAACTTCGCGAAGTCCACCTCGGGCACGCGCGGCAGCGCTCCGCCCGTGGCACCGGCGGCTGCCGGGGTCGTGAGCGCCCGCTTCACCCACTCCTTGACGTTCTCGTGCGTGATGCGGCCCTTCGGGCCGGTGCCGGTGACCCGCGTCAGGTCGACGCCGAGCTCGCGGGCCAGCAGGCGCACCGAGGGGCTTGCGTGGGTGCGCGCGAAGCCAATGTCCTCGACCGGCGCCTGGCCCGCCGTCAGCTGCGAGGGCGCGGCCGGCGCGGCCGACGCTTTGGGCGACGGAGCGGCCGCGACCGGTGGCGCCACCGGCGCCGGCGCTGGAGCTTGAACCGGTGCCGGGATCGGAGTCGAGGTCGGGGCCGGCGACGTGGGCGCCGCGGCCGGCGGTGCGGGCGCCGCGGCCGCCGCCGGGGCGCTCAACGACGGATGGCGGATGGTCGGATCCACGTCGGTCGCCGCCGGCAGCGGCTCGACCTCGACGACCGGCGAGCCGGTCGAGACGCGGTCGCCCTTGCGGATCATCACGTTGGTGACGCGGCCGGCGATCGTCGCCGGCACGTCCATGGTCGCCTTCTCGGTCTCGAGCGTGGCGAGCGGCGTCTCGAGCTCGAGCACGTCGCCGACCTCGACCATCACGTCGACGACCGCGACGTCCTTGAAGTCGCCGAGATCCGGGACCGCGATGCGCTTCGCCATGACGTCAGGCCGTGCGCGGATTGGGCGTCGACGGATCGATGCCGAACTTCTGCATCGCCTGCGACACCGTGGCGACGTCGATCTTGCCCTCGTCGGCGAGCGCCTTCAGGGCCGCCACCGCAATGTGGTGGCGATCGACCTCGAAGTGCCGACGCAGGGCCGCGCGGCCGTCCGAGCGGCCGAAGCCGTCGGTGCCGAGCGCCACGTAGCGGCCCGGGACCCATTCGCGGATCTGGTCGGGAACCAGCTTGACGTAGTCGGTGGCGGCGACGAACGGACCCGGCCGATCACCGAGGCACTCGCGCACGTACGCCTGCCGCGGCTTGTCGTTCGGGTGCAGCCGGTTGTGGCGTTCGGCGTCGAGCGCCTCGCGGCGCAGCTCGGAAAAGCTCGTGACGCTGAACACGTCGGCCGGCACCCCGAACTCGCCCTCCAGCAGCTCCGCCGCCGCGAGGCACTCCCGCAGGATCGTGCCCGAACCGAGCAGCGTCGCGCGCACCTTGCCGCGCCCGGCGATGTGCAGCAGGTACATGCCCTTGACGATGCCGGCCTCGACGCCGGGCGGCATCGACGGCTGGACGTAGTTCTCGTTCATCACCGTCAGGTAGTAGAAGACGCTCTCCTGCTCGGCATACATACGTCGCAGGCCGTCGTGGATGATGACCGCGAGCTCGTAGGCGAAGCACGGGTCGTAAGCGACGCAGTTCGGGATCGCGCTCATCACGAGCTGCGAGTGGCCGTCCTGGTGCTGCAGGCCCTCGCCGGCGAGCGTGGTGCGCCCCGCCGTGGCGCCGAGCAGGAAGCCGCGGGCGCGCATGTCGCCGGCCGCCCACATGAAGTCGCCGACGCGCTGGAAGCCGAACATCGAGTAGTAGATGTAGAACGGCACCATGTAGGCGCCGTGGTTCGAGTAGGAAGTAGCAGCGGCGATCCACGAGCACATCGAGCCGGCCTCGTTGATGCCCTCCTCGAGGATCTGCCCCTTCTTGTCCTCGCGGTAGGACAGCAGCTGGTCGGCATCCTGCGGCGTATAGAGCTGGCCAACCGACGAATAGATGCCGATCTGGCGGAACAGGCCCTCCATGCCGAAGGTGCGCGCCTCATCGGGCACGATCGGCACCACGTGGCGGCCGATGTTCTTGTCCTTGAGCAGGATGCCGAGCAGGCGCACGAAGGCCATCGTGGTCGAGATTTCGCGCTCGCCGGTCGACTCGAACAGGGGCTGGAAGGCCTCGAGCGGCGGCACGAGCAAGGGCGGCGCGGTCGCCCGCCGCGCCGGCAGGTAGCCGCCGAGCGCCGTACGCCGCTCGCGCAGATAGCGCATTTCCTCGCTGTCGTCCGCCGGCCGCTTGAACGGCAGCGCGGCGATCTCGTCATCCGAGACCGGGATGTTGAAGCGGTCGCGGAACGCGCGCAGCGCGTCGTCGTCGAGCTTCTTCTGCTGGTGCGTCGGGTTCTGGGCCTCGCCCGCCTTGCCGAGCCCGAAGCCCTTGACCGTCTTGGCCAGGATCACCGTCGGCTGGCCGCGCGTCGCGATCGCCGCCGCGTAGGCATTCCAGACCTTCACGAAATCGTGGCCGCCGCGGTTCAGGCGCCAGATTTCCTCGTCGGACATGTTCGCGACGAGCTCCTTGAGCTCGGCGTACTTGCCGAAGAAGAACTCGCGCGTGTACGCGCCGCCCTTGGCCTTGAAGTTCTGGTACTCGCCGTCGACGCACTCGTCCATCAGGCGACGCAGCAGCCCCTTCTGATCCCGCGCGAGCAGCGGGTCCCAGCGCGAGCCCCACAGCACCTTGATGACGTTCCAGCCGGCGCCGAGGAATGCCGCCTCGAGCTCCTGGATGATCTTGCCATTGCCGCGGACCGGCCCGTCGAGGCGCTGCAGGTTGCAGTTGATGACGAACACCAGGTTGTCAAGGCGCTCGCGCACCGGCATCGTCAGCGCGCCCATCGATTCCGGCTCGTCCATCTCGCCGTCGCCGAGGAAGCACCAGATCTTGCGGTCCGAGGCCTTCACCATGCCGCGGTGCTCCAGGTAGCGCTGGAAGCGCGCCTGGAAGATGGCCATCATCGGCCCGAGGCCCATTGACACGGTCGGGAACTGCCAGAATTCCGGCATCAGCCATGGGTGCGGATATGAGGACAGCCCGCGACCGCCGGTCTCCTGGCGGAAGTGGCGCAGCTGTTCTTCGCTGAGCCGCCCCTCGAGGTAGGCGCGCGCGTAGACGCCCGGACTGGAATGGCCCTGCATGAAGACGAGGTCGCCGGGGTGCTGCTCGCCCGCGGCCCGCCAGAAATGATTGAAGCCGACCTCGTACAGCGTCGCCGAGGACGCATAGGTGGCGAGGTGGCCGCCATACTCGGAGCTCTGGCGGTTGGCGGCCACCACCATCGCCATCGCATTCCAGCGGATGTACGCCTCGAGGCGCCGCTCGATCGCGCGGTTACCCGGGTACGGGCGCTCGTGCGCGGCGCTGATCGTGTTGACGTACGCGGTATTCGGCTTGAACGGCAGGTACGCCCCCGCACGCCGCGAGTGGTCGATCAGCCGCTCGAGCAGGTAGTGCGCGCGCTCCGGGCCGTGCACCTTCAGCACCGCGTCGATCGACTCGAGCCACTCCTGCGTTTCGGCGGAATCGACGTCCTCGACTCTCGGAGTTTCGGCCATGCGTTGCGGGGTCCACCGCGTCAGCGGCACGCCCGGGGGCGCGACTCCGATATCATCTGGCTTTGAGTAGGGTGGGTCAAGGCAAGGTCCGATCGTGAAACTGCTGCCCCCGGGTGGAAAACTTTCAGTCACGCGCGCCGCGGCGCCGCTGCGCGCGACGTGGCTCGAGCGGCTCGACGCGCTGCTGCTGATGGTCGACGCGGGGCGGCTTGCGGACCTGCACGAGCTGCCGCACGGTGCGCTGCTGCAGCGCGAGCAGGCGCGCCTGCGGTCGGCACCGGGCCAGTGCTTTTCGGTCAGCGCGCCGACCCGCGCGGGGCTCAGGATCGTCGTCGGCCTGCGGCCCGAGCGCGCCGACGCGTTTCAGGTGCTGACGCTCGCCGCACGCATGGTCAAGGAGGTCGCCGCCGCGCGGCCGCCCCGGCTCGGGATCGCGGCACTGGCCGACGCGCGCCGCGGCGACCCGCCGGCGGCCGAGGCGCTGCTGGCGGCGCTCGCCGCGGCGACCGAGGGGCGCCCGCAGCAGAAGTCCCGGCCGCCGCGACCGTGGTCGCCGCGCGTCGCCGTTTGCGGCGCGGCAGAGATCGCCCGCACCGGCGCGATCGAGTCCGGGGCGCGGCTGACGCGCTGGCTCGCGCAGCTGCCTCCCAACGTCCTGTACCCGGGCAGCTACCGGCGCGTGCTCGGCGTGCTCGCGCGGCGCCACCGCTGGCGCATGCGCGTCTACGGCGAGCGCGAGCTGCGCCGCCTCGGTGCCGGCGCCTTCCTCGCCGTGGCGCAGGGCAGCCCGCGCCGTGACGCTGCACTGGTCAAGCTCGAGTACCGACCCGCCGTGCGGCGCGGGCGCGGCAGCCCCGCCGCGCCGCTGGCGCTGGTCGGCAAGGGGCTGTGCTTCGACACCGGCGGACTCAACCTGAAGTCGCCGAAATCCATGCTCGACATGCACGGCGACATGACCGGCAGCGCCGTCGCGCTCGGCATCCTCGCCGCGCTAACCGAGACCCGCTACCCGCGGCCCGTCGATGCCTGGCTGGCGCTCGCCGAGAACCGCATAGGCCCGGACAGCTACACGCAGCAGGACGTTGTCACCGCCGCGAACGGCACCACGATCCAGGTCATGCACACGGACGCCGAGGGCCGCATGGTGCTCGCCGATGCGCTCGCGATCGCCTCGCGCAGCCGGCCGGCCCTGATCATCGACTTCGCGACGCTGACCGGCGCCTGCATCACCGCACTGACCGAGCGGATCTCGGGCGTGTTCACCAACGATCCGGCGCTGCGCGACCACCTGGAGGGCGCCGGCCGTGCGAGCGGCGAGCGAGTCTGGAATCTGCCGCTGCCGGCGGACTTCGACGACGACCTCGACAGCCCGGTCGCGGACGTCGTGCAGTGTCTGCTCGACGGCAAGGGCGACCACATCTACGCGGGCCGCTTCCTGTCGCGCTTCGTCGGTGCCGGCATCCCGTGGGTACACGTCGACCTGTCGGCCGCCGAGCGGGCCGGCGGCCTCGCGCATGCGCCCGGGCCCGCGACCGGCTTCGGCGTGCGCTTCGCGACGACGCTGCTCAACGACCCGGCGTTCCTGCGCGCACTGGCCCGCCGGCCCGGCGCGCGATGAACCTGACGCTGCGCCGTCCTGACGACTGGCACCTGCACCTGCGCGACGGGGCGGCGCTCGCCGCCGTGCTCGGGCACACGGCTGCGCGCTTCGGACGCGCGATCGTGATGCCGAACCTGAAGCCGCCGGTCACCACCACGGAACTCGCCGCCGCCTACCGCGAGCGCATCCTCGCGGCGCTGCCGGCCGGGAGCCGCTTCGAGCCGCTGATGACCCTTTACCTGACCGACAACACGAGCGCCGCGGAGATCGCCCGCGCCAAGGCGAGCGGCTTCGTGCACGGCGTCAAGTACTACCCGGCCGGCGCGACCACGAACTCCGATTCCGGCGTCACCGCCATCGAACGGGTCCACGCGGCACTGGCGGCGCTCGAGGAGCACGACCTGCCGCTGCTCGTGCACGGCGAAGTGACCGACCCCGCCGTCGACGTGTTCGACCGGGAGGCGGCTTTCATCGAGCGGGTGCTGACCGGCGTCGTGCGCCGCCACCCGCGGCTGCGGATCGTGCTCGAGCACGTCACCACGCTCGACGGCGTGGCGTTCGTGCGCGACGCGGGCGCGAAGCTCGCGGCGACGATCACGCCGCAGCACCTGCTCCTGAGCCGCAATGCCCTTTTCGACGGAGGGCTGCGGCCGCACCACTACTGCCTGCCCGTGCTGAAGCGCGAGCGCCACCGCCAGGCGCTCGTCGAGGCGGCCACTTCCGGCAGCACGCAGTTCTTCCTCGGCACCGACAGCGCACCGCATGCCCGGGGCGCGAAGGAGGCCGCTTGCGGCTGCGCCGGCGTCTACTCCGCGCACGCCGGCATCGAGCTCTACGCCGAGGCGTTCGAGCAGGCCGGCCGCCTCGACCGGCTCGAGGGATTCGCGAGCCTGCACGGACCGGATTTCTACCGGCTGCCGCGCCACGCGGACACGATCACCCTACGACGGGAGCCCTGGCCGGTCCCGGCGAGCTATCCGTTCGGCGCCGAGACGCTGGTACCGTTCCGCGCCGGCGAAAGCGTTGGCTGGCGGCTCGCAGGCGCGGGGGCCTGAACCGATGGGCGACGCCTACCAGATGAAGGATCGCTTTCGCGGCTTCCTGCCCGTGGTGGTGGACTGCGAGACCGGCGGCTTCCTGTCGGCGACTGACGCGCTGCTCGAGATCGCCGCGGTCGCGTTGCGCCTCGACCCGGACGGCGTGCTGCATCGCGAACAGACCTGGCGATTCCACGTGCAGCCGTTCCCGGGCGCTCGACTCGACCCCGCCTCGCTGGCGGTCAACGGCATCGATCCGCACCACCCGCTGCGGCCGGCGTTGCCGGAGCGCGATGCGCTCGGCCGGCTCTTCAAGGAAGTGCGCGCCGCGATCAAGGACGCCGACTGCACCCGGGCGATCCTGGTCGGCCACAACGCGGCCTTCGACCTCGGCTTCCTGAACGCCGCGGTCGCGCGCTGCGGGATCAAGCGCAATCCGTTCCACCCGTTCAGCTGCTTCGACACGGCGACGCTCGCCGGTGTCGCATTCGGACAGACGGTGCTGTCGCGCGCGGTGGTGGCCTCGGGGATGGCGTGGGAGCCGGAATCCGCGCACTCCGCGCGCTACGACGCGGAGCGAACCGCCGACCTCTTCTGCGAGGTCTGCAATCAGTTCCGGCCGATCTTTGCCGCGGCGCGCGGCCGCTTCGCGGCGCTGGCGGCGCTCGACGACGAGGCTCGCAACCCGATGGTCGAGCCGGCGCCGCTCGAGCCGGACGAGGGCTGAAGCCTCAGGCGGCGACCGCGCCGGCCTCGGCGAGGACCGGCTTGAGCTCGCCGCTGCGGTACATCTGCAGGACGATGTCGCAGCCGCCCAAGAGCTCACCCTTGACGTAGAGCTGCGGGTACGTCGGCCAGTTCGAGTAGGCCTTCAGCGCCTCGCGCAGCTCCGGGTCCTCGAAGATGTTCACCGAGTGGAACGACGCGTGGCATGCGTTGAGCGCAGCGACCGCCTGCGCCGAGAAGCCGCACTGCGGGAAGTCCGGCGTGCCCTTCATGAACAGCACCACCGGGGCCTGGGAAATGTGCGCGGCGATGCGCGCGCTGACGTCGGACTGGCTCATCGATTCGTTCCTCGTGGCGAAAGCTTCGCTCAGACGCTGCCGGTCGCGCCGCGTGCGCTTGCCGCGCGGCGCGTCTCGCACGCGCGGATCACCGTCCACTGCGCCGCGGCATCGAGCCGCATCCAGCCGGCGATCTCCGGCAGCGTGCGATAGCAGCCGACGCACCAGCCCGCCGGGCCGATGTTGCAGATGCCGATGCACGGCGAATTCGGAGCGCTGAGCGACATGCGGTTCCGTGGTTACGCCCTAGGTGCGGGCGGGTCTGGTTGAAATCAACTGTGGCAAGCACCTATTCTACCCCACCCGCCGCCGGCCAGCGCGCCCGCGGGCGGCGCATCCCGGACAGCGTTTTTCCAGAGGTTTCCCAGATGAACCCACTTAATTCGGTCAAGGGCTCGATCACGACCGGCGTCGTGCTCGCGATCGTGATCAGCGTCGTGCTGAGCACCGCCTTCGGCAACGGCATCGAGTTGCAGCACTACCGTATCGACCGCTGGCTGCACATCCTGGCCGGCGTGATGTGGATCGGCCTGCTCTACTACTTCAACGTCGTGCAGACGCCGGGCCTCGCGGCCGCCGCGGCCGACAAGGGCGGCCCGGGCGGCGCCGGCATCTCGAAGTACATCGCCCCCCGCGCGCTCTTCTGGTTCCGCTGGGCGGCCGTGGTGACCTGGCTGTCGGGCGCGTACTACCTGCTGTTCGGATACGGCTCGACGGACACCATCCACAAGGCATTCGCCCTGCGCGAGGGGTTCCGCACGATCGGCATCGGTGCCTGGCTCGGCACGATCATGGCGCTCAACGTCTGGATCTTCATCTGGCCGAACCAGAAGAAGATCCTCGGCATCGTGCCTGCCACGGACGACGAGAAGGCGAAGGCCCGCAAGATCGCCGCGCTCGCCTCGCGCACGAACTTCGTGCTGTCGATTCCGATGCTGATGTGCATGGGCGGCCAGTCGCACGGCCTGCCGTTCTGATCCCAGCGCGCGGGCCGGCGACCGCCGGCCCACGCGCCACGGCGCGCCGCGCGCGCGCCAGGCCCCGAAACCTCCTCCGCCTATGGAAGCCGCGCTCACCGAGAGCCTCCGCCGGTCCGTCGCTGCCGCACTCGCCGAGGACGTCGGCCGCGGCGACCTGACGGCGCAGCTGGTACCCGCCAGCGCGCGCGCCCGGGCGCGCGTCATCACGCGCGAGGCGGGCGTGCTGTGCGGCCGCGACTGGGTCGATGCGGTGTTCGCCGCCCTCGACGCGACGGTCGAGGTGCGCTGGCACGCGAGCGACGGCGCCGACCTTGTGCCCGGTCAGCTGCTGTTCGAGGCACACGGCCCGGCGCGGCCGCTGCTGACCGGCGAGCGCACCGCGCTCAACTTCCTGCAGACCCTCTCCGGGACCGCGACCGCCGCGCGCCGCTACGTCACCGCCATTGCCGGCAGCGGCTGCCGGATACTCGACACCCGCAAGACCCTGCCGGGACTGCGGCTCGCGCAGAAGTACGCGGTGCGCTGCGGCGGGGGCCGCAACCACCGCCTCGGGCTCGACGACGGCATCCTGATCAAGGAAAACCACATCGCGGCCGCGGGCTCGATCGCCGCCGCCGTGGCGGCGGCGCGCCGGCTGGCGCCGGACGTGCCGGTCGAGGTCGAGGTCGAGACGCTCGAGGAGCTTGAGCAGGCGTTCGTGGCCGAGGCCGATCTCGCATTGCTCGACGAGTTCAGCCTCGACGACCTGCGCACGGCGGTCGCACGCAACCGCGCCCGGGCGCGGCCGCTCGGCCTCGAGGCCTCGGGCGGCGTCGATCTCGATACGATTGCTGCGATTGCGGCCACCGGCGTCGACTTCGTGTCGGTCGGCTCCATCACGAAGCACGTCCGGGCGCTCGACCTGTCGATGCGCCTCGAGTTGCTGCCACCGTAAGACGGGGGCAGCGCGCCGGCTCAGGTCGGCTCGCCGCTGACGCTGCGCTCGGCTGGGCCGCGCTGGATCTTCTGCGGCCGCGCGACCCCGTAGCCCTGTGCGTAGTCGACGCCGAGATTCCGCAGCATCGTGATGATGTCGTCGTTCTCGGCGAATTCGGCGATCGTCCGCTTGTTCGTCAGGTGCCCGATCTCGTTGATCGAGCGCACCATCTCGCGGTCGATCGGGTCGTGCAGGATCTCCTTGACGAAGCTGCCGTCGATCTTCAGGAAGTCGACCGGGAAGTGCTTCAGGTAGCCGAAGGACGACAGGCCCGTGCCGAAATCGTCGAGCGCGAACTTGCAGCCGAGCTCCTTCAGCGCCTGGATGAACCGGTTCGCCTGCGAGAAGCTCGCGATGGCCGCCGTTTCGGTGATCTCGAAGCAGATCCGCCGCGCGTCGAGGCCGGTGCGGTGGAACTGCTCGATCACGAACGGCAGGAACTTGTCGTCGCCGAGGCTCTGGCCGGACAGGTTGATCGAGCACATCGCGAGCTTGTCGCGCTCGTCGGCCTCGCTGACCAGCCAGCGCAGCGTGTTTTCCACCACCCAGCGGTCGATCGAGGGCGTCAGCCCGTAGCGCTCGGCGGCGGCGATGAAGTTGTCCGGCGTGATGATCTTGCCCTGCTCGTCGCGCATGCGCAGCAGGATCTCGTAGTGCAGGCCCGATTCCTCGACCTGCAGCGGCTGGATCGTCTGCCGGTAGAGGTCGAACCGGCCCTCCTCGAGGGCCGTGTTGATGCGTGCCGCCCACTGCATCTCGCGGCGGCGGCGCATCAGGTCGATGTCGTTCTCTTCGAAGCAGTGGACGCGGTTGCGACCCTGCTCCTTGGCCGCCTGGCACGCGCTGTCGGCGGCCGAGAGCACCGAGGCGACATCCTCGTTCTCCGGGGCGATCGGCACGACGCCGATGCTGACGCCGAGGCGGAAGGTGCGCTCCTCCCACTGGAAGCGGCAGTTGCGAACCGCCTCGCGCAGGCCCTCGGCGGTGCGCAGCGCCTCGTCCAGCGAGCATGCCTCGAGCAGCACGCCGAATTCGTCACCGCCGAGGCGCGACAGCGTGTCGCGCCAGCGGACCTTCGATTTGAGCAGCTGGCCGACCTGGCCGAGCAGCGCGTCGCCGGCGCTGTGCCCGCAGGTGTCGTTGACGATCTTGAACTGGTCGAGGTCGAGGTAGCAGAGCGCGTAGGACGTCTCGCGCGCCTTGGCGCTGCGCAGCGCACGCTCGAGGCGGTTCTCGAACTCGCGCCGGTTCACGAGGCCGGTCAGCACGTCGTGGCTGGCGTGGTAGCTGAGGCGCCGGTTGAGCTCGCGCGACTCGCTGACGTCGTGGAACACGAGCACGCCGCCGGTCACGGTGCCGGTGCCGTCGCGGATCGGCGAGGCCGTGCTCTCGATGTAGATCTCGTTGCCGTCGCGGCGGATGAACAGCATCGGCCGCACGGACTTCACCGGCCGCAGGCGACGGATCGCGGAGGCCAGCGGGTTCTCGAGCGGCTCGCAGGTCTCCTCGTGGAATGCCCGGAAGATGTCGTCGAGGTTCCGGCCCATGGCGTCCTCGACGCGCCAGCCGGTCAGCTCCTCGGCGACCGGATTCAGGTACTCGACGCGCGAGTGCTCGTCGGTCGTGATGACGCCGTCACCGATCGACTGCAGCGTGATCTGGGCGCGTTCCTTTTCGCGGAACAACGCCTCCTCGTAGAGCTTGCGCTCGGTGACGTCGAGCTCGACGCCGATCAGGCGCTTCAGGCTGCCGGCGTCGACGTGCGCCTTGGCCCGCGACACCACCCAGCGCCACTCACCGTCGCGGTGGCGCATGCGGTGCATGCTCTCGAACATCGGCGAACGACCGGCGACGTGCTCGCGGATCATCTGCGAGACGCGCGGCAGGTCGTCCGGGTGCACCAGCTTGTTCCAGTCGGGCGCGCGGTTCAGCTCGTCCTCGGCGTAGCCGAGCATTGCCTTCCAGCGTGGCGAGAACCAGGTGCGGTTGCTGGCCGCTTCGTAGTCCCACAGGCCCTCGTTCGTGCACGGCAGCGCGAGCTCGTTACGCTCGCGCAAGTCGGCGAGCTCTCGCTCGAGGGCCACCCGATCGAGGCCGCCGGCGAGGCTGTTGCCCACGAGCTTCAGCAGCAGGTGAAAGTTCACGTCCCAGCCGGCGCAGGGCGATCCGGTCGCAAGCCCGAGGAAGCCATACGGGCGCTCGCGGACAGCGAGGCCGACCAGCAGGATTGCGCGCATCCCGAGCTCGCCAAAGCGCTGAGCCTCGCCAGCGTGCTCCGCGCGGGCCGTCAGCGTGTCACGGATCTCGAGGATGCGGGTGTGCGAGAGCCGATCGCGCACGTAGGGCAGCTTCGCGAGCGGCTCGCCGCGCAGTACCTCCGGCGAGCACGGGACGAACAGGCCCTTCGAGACCTCGATCTGGCCGATCGATCCGGAAGCGGATTCGAAGCTGGCGAGGAACACGGCGTCGGTGCCGGTGGCCTCGCGCAGCAGCTCGAGGTTGCGGCGGATGACCGTCTCGGCGGTCCGCGGCTCGAGGTTCTGGAAGTCGACCGCGATCTTGGTGCAGGTGACGTCGAGGCCAAACGCGGGACGGCTCGCCGCCGACGACCAGCGCTGCGGCGCCAGGATGTCCGACGCCGTGAATTCCCGCTCGTCCTGGCCTTTTATCGTCGGCATCGCCGCGACCCAACCCGCCTGGATCTGATGCCAGTCTCGCAGTCACCTCCGGAGTGGACGCGGACCTGTGGCACAGTTCTCGGAACGCCTTGCGCTGCGGAGTTGCAGGCCATTCTGTCAGGTTTTTCGAGGATTGCAAGCTAACCGCAAGACAGTATTGGTATTTTAGCTTCATTGCACCGCCCGACCCTGCCCCCTAGAGTGCCGGCATGCCGAACGATCACGATCACCACCACGCACCCTCGGGCGGCCGCCCTGCGACCGGCGGCTCCCCGGCCGGCCCCTCGACCTCGCACGGCCACGGCCACGACGCTGGCCACCGTCACGGTCAGGATCACCACGGTCACGACCATGGCCACGGCCACCGGCACGGTGGCGATCCCGGACCCCGGCGCGAGGCAGGCGGGGGCGCCGGGCAGGAGCATCCGCACGGCCACGGCCACGGCCATCAGCATGACCACACCCACGGACACTCCCATGGCGCGGCCGGCGGCCTCGGGATGGCGTTCTGGCTGATCGGTGGATTCACGATCGTCGAGGGCGTCGGCGGCTACTGGTCCGGCTCGCTCGCCCTGCTCGCCGATGCCGGGCACATGTTCGTCGACACCCTGGCGCTCGCGCTTGCCTATTTCGCCCACCGCCTCGCCCGCCGTCCGGCCTCGCACGCCCGGAGCTTCGGGCACAGCCGCCTGCAGGTGCTGGCCGCGTTCGTGAACTCGTTGCTGCTGCTCGCGATCGTGGTCGCGATCATCGTCGAGGCCGTCCAGCGGCTGATGGCGCCGCACCCAATCAACGCGCCCCTCGCACTCGGCGTCGCGCTGGCCGGCGCGGCGGTGAACCTGCTCGCCGCCTGGCTGCTGCACGGCGACGAGCACGACCTGAACGTGCGCGCCGCATACCTGCACGTCCTCAGCGACCTCGCCGGCTCCGGCGCGGCGGTGCTCGCGGCACTGCTCGTGATGACGACGGGCTGGCTCGCGGCCGACCCTTGGCTGTCGCTGGTGGTCACGGCCCTGATCGCCCGCGGCGCCTGGCAGCTGCTGCGCCATTCAGCGCACGTGCTGCAGGAGGGAACGCCGCACGGCTTCGACTCGGACGCCCTCGCGGGGCATCTGGTGAAGAGCGTGCCGGCAGTGACCGACGTACACCACGTCCACGCCTGGTCGCTGACGCCGCGGGAAACGCTGCTGACCCTGCACGCCCGGCTGGCACCCGGCGCTGACGCCGGCGGCGCACTCGCCGAACTCAAGCGGGTGCTGGTGTCAGACTTCGCGATCTCGCACTCGACGATCCAGCTCGAGGCGGCCGAGTGCGCCGACGACGACCTTCGCTGCCACGGCAGCGGCGCTGCGGCTCAGCCGCTGCCGAACGCCTCGCGCGCGGTCTGATAGACGGCGGCGAGTTCCGCCTTCATCTCCGCCTGCAACCGGGCTAGGCTGGCCGCGTCGAGCGATTTCGGCACATAGCGGGGAGTGCCGATCGCGATCGCCACCCGGGCGAAGGGCCACGGCAGCATGAATCGGTCCCAGGTGCGGAAGCGGAACACCGGCTGCGCATGAAACGCCAGCGGTAGCATCGGCCGGCCGGTCAGTTGCGCGAGCAGGATCGCGCCAGGCTTGAATTCGTAGCGTGGACCGAATGGGCCGTCGGGCGTGATGACCGGCGAGATGCCGTCCCGCATCGCGATCAGGTTGTCGCGCAGCACCCGCGCACCGCTGGTGCTGCTCGAGGAGCCGCGCATCACGTGCGCACCCGCGCGCCGCGCGAGCCCCGCCGGGATCTCGCCGTCGACGGACGGGCTGATCAGGAAGCCGATCACGAGTCCCCGCCGGCGCTGCTCGAGCAGGTAGCGTACGCAATAGAGCTGGTGCTGGTGCCAGCAGATCGGCACGATCGGCCCGCCGGCGAGTGCCGCAGCGGCGTGCTCGTCGCCGACCACGCGCACGACGCGGCAGCTCCACCACCAGAAACGGATCAGCCCCATGCCGACGGGCACGGCGAGGCGATACAGCCAGCGCCGCAGCGGCGTCAGGCGCCGGCCCGAGCGCGTGCGCTGCTCGTAGAGCGTATTGCGTTGCTCGGCAGGTTCGGGCGAATCGGCCATGGGCTCCCCGGAGTGCGCGGATTCTGCGGGCTCGCCGCCGTCACGGCAACGGTGCGAACTCCCAGGGATCGTGGCGCAGGAGCCGTGGCGCGGCCGCGCCGTGGCTGTGCGCGACCCAGGACACGAGCCCGGCGGCGAGCGTGACCCGGCACAAGGCGTAGTTCGCGCCGGCGAGGTACGCGGCACCGTCGGCGAGCTCAACCGACGCAGACTGCTCGACGCCGCAGCCGGCCGCCTTCAGCACCGCCTCGGTCATGACCCAGGCATCCGTCGGCGCGAGCGTCCCGCCCGCGATTTGCGCGCGTGTCGCCGGCGCCAGCGCGAGCCGCAACTGCCGCTCGCTCGCCGCGCCATCGCGTTCGACGTCGAAGCCGACTCGGCCGGCACCGGCCACCGCGCAGCCGACGATGCCGGCCGCGTGCGCGATGCTGAAATCGGGACCGCCGGCGAGCGCCGGCTTCACCCCTGCCTCGAAGCGCGGCGGCCAGCGCGGGCGCAGCGTCTCGTCGAGCGCCGCTTCCAGCAGCGCGAGCCCGAGCAGGCTCGCGCTGCGGTCGGCGGGCGTGCGCAGCCGCTCAATGGTCGCGCGCTTTTCTGCGGGCAAACGCGCCTGCCAAGCGTCCCACAGCGCCGGCCACGGCTGCGCCGGCACGGCGGCGTAATGTAAACTGACGACTGGCGCCCCGCCCTTCACCGATCGCGCATCCCGCATGCCCTCCGCACCGGACCAGCATAACGCGAGCCTTGCGGCACCGCCGCTCGCCAGCGACCGCTTCGACGTCGGCTCGACCCCGGATTCGCTCGAGCGGCTGGTGGCCGCCGCAGCCGAGTGCGGCGACCTGTTCCGGATCCACGCTCCGGGCCGCGGCTCGGAGACCTGGGTCGTCAACAACCCCGCCGACATCAAGCGCGTGCTGGTGACGAATCACCGTAACTACACGAAGGGTATAGGCCTCGACCGCGTCAAGATCCTGCTCGGCAACGGCATCATGACCAGCGAAGGCGACCTGTGGCGGCGCCAGCGCCGGATGATCCAGCCGATGTTCCACCGCCGGGTGACGGAGCGCTTCGCCACGGTCATCGAGCGCGCGATCGACGAGCGCCTCGAGCGCTGGCGGGGCTTCGCGGAGCGCGGCGAGCCGGTGGACGTGACCGAGGAAATGAGCGGGCTCACGCTCGAGATCATCCTGCGCGCGATCTTCGGCGACGACCTCGAGTGGCTCACGGAGCGCATGGGCGGCAACCCGTTCGCAATCGTCTCGGAACACTCGGCACGCGATCTGCAATTTGCCTACAAGTTCCGCTCGCTGGCGCGGCTGGTCGGCGAGCTGGCGGCGCGACGGCGAGCGGAGCACATCGAGCGCTTCGATTTCCTCGGCATGCTGATTGACGCCCGCGACAAGGAAACCGGCGCGCCGATGCCGGATCGCGAGCTGATCGACGAGACCATGACCCTGGTGGTTGCCGGGCACGAGACCAGTGCGGCGGCGCTGAACTGGACCTGGTACCTGCTGGCGTCGCACCCCGAGGCGGCCGCGCGGCTCGGCGCCGAGCTCGACGCCGCGCCAGACCGGCGCGCGATGACTTTTGATGAAAGCGAGTCGCTCAAGTACACGCAGGCGGTCATCCAGGAGGCGATGCGGCTGTATCCGCCAGGCTGGCTGCTGACGCGGCGGACCATCGGGCCCGACCGCCTGTCCGGGCACGACGTGCCCGCCGGCACCGACGTCCTGGTCAGCCCGTACCTGATACAGCGCCACCCGCGCTACTGGCCGGAGCCGGAGCGCTTCCTGCCCGAGCGATTCGCGGACGCGAAGGTCGACCCGCGCGACGATTGGATCTACATCCCGTTCGCCGCCGGGCCGCGTCACTGCGTCGGCGAGAATTTCGCGATGTACGAAATGACGCTGCACGTGGCGCGCGTCGCGCGGCGCTGGCGTTTCGAGCCGCTCGATGCCGGGCGGCCGCTCGAGGTCGAGGCGGCGATCAACCTGCGCACCCGCCACGGGCTGCGCGTGCGACTCCATCCGCGCCACTGACGACGCCCGCCCTCCCCGAGGACCCCGCCGAATGCAGCACGAGACCCTGACCGAGATTCTCGAGGCGAATCGCAGCGCGCCGCGCGCGATCCATTACCTCGAGGGCGAGCGCGACGAGCGCGTGGTCCCGTACGGCGCGCTCTACGAGCGCGCGCTCGGCATCCTGTACCACCTGCAGAAGCTCGGCGCGCAGCGTGGCGACAAGATGATCGTCTTCCTGAACAACAACGAGCAGTTCATCGATGGCTTCTGGGCCGCGCTCAGCGGCGGCATCGTGCCGGTGCCGCTCGCGGTCGGCATCTCCGACGAGCACCGCCACAAGCTGCTGCGGATCGCCAAGCTGCTGGGCGCGCCCTACCTGTATACCGACCGCAAGAACCTCGAGCGGATCGGCGCCTTCGCCGCCAGCGTCGGCGAAGGGGAGACGTTCGCGCGCCTCGAGCGGCGTGCGTTCCTCGCCGACACGGTTGAGGACGTCTCGCGCGCCGGGCGCCCGGCGCCGGTGGGCCCGGACGACGTCGCCTTCATCCAGTTCTCGTCGGGCTCGACCAGCACCCCGAAAGGGGTGGTGCTTACGCACCGCAACGTGATCGCCAACTGCCGCGGGGCCACCGCCGCCGCAGGCTTCAGCGACCAGGACGTCTCGCTCAGCTGGATGCCGCTGACGCACGACATGGGGCTGATCGGCAAACACATATTCATGTTCGCCAACCGGATCGAGAATCACCTGATGCCGACGGAGCTGTTCATCCGCCGGCCGTTGCTGTGGCCGAAGTTCGCCAGCGACAAGGGTGCGACGATCCTGAGCTCGCCGAACTTCGGCTACCGCCACTTCCTGAAGGTGCTCGGCGAACGCGTACTCGAGGGGGTGGACCTGAGCGCGGCGCGGCTGATCTTCAACGGCGCCGAACCGATCTCGGTCGAGCTCTGCGACGAGTTCATGGACCGGATGGCGCCGTACGGCCTCAACCGCACGGCGATGTTCCCGGTCTACGGCCTCGCCGAGGCGACGCTGGCGATGACCTTTCCGCCGGTGGGCAGCACGTACCGTGCGCTGCGCTTCGATCGCCACCGGCTCGCGGCCGGCGCGCCAGCGGGGCGTGCCACCGCCGATGCGCGCGATGCGCTCGCGCTGATGAACTGCGGCCGGCCGCTTCCCGGCAGCGAGGTGCGCATCGCCGCGGAGGATCGCAGCGCACTGCCGGATGGTACGGTGGGCCACCTGCTGATCCGCGGCGGCAACGTGACTCGCGGCTACTACGAGGCGCCGGAGATCAACGCACGCATGATCACCACCGATGGCTGGCTCGACACGGGCGACCTCGGCGTCGTGATCGACGGCGACCTCTACATCACGGGCCGCGCCAAAGAGATCATCTTCGTCAACGGCCAGAACTACTACCCGCACGACCTCGAGGAGATCGCGCAGCGCGCCGCCGGCCTCGAGCTCGGCAAAGTGGTCGCGGCGGGCTGCCGGCCGAGCGGCGCGGAAGGCGACGAGCTGACGTTCTTCATCCTGCACCGGGGAACGCTCGAGGATTTCCTGCCGGTCGCGGCCGAGGTCACGCGGCTCGTCAACGAGCACGCCGGCCTCGAGGTTGCGCACGTGGTGCCGGTAAAGCGCATTCCGAAGACCACCAGCGGCAAGATCCAGCGCGTGCAGCTCGAGGAGGCATTTGTCGCGGGCGAGTTCGCGGACGAGCTCGCCGCCCTTGCCCGGCTGCGCGAGGCGCACCACGGGCACCGTGACGCGGGAGCCGGCGTCGAGGCGCGGATCAAGGCGATCTGCGACGAGGCGCTGCCCGGCAAGCGCGTCGAGGTCGACGACAACCTGTTCGAGATTGGCGCGAGCTCGTTGACGCTGATCCAGATCCACGAGGAAATCGACAAGGCCTACCCCGGCGTCGTGGACCTCACCGAGCTCTTCGACTTCCCGACGGTCGCCTCGCTCGCCAAGCACGTCGAGGCGAAGCTCGCGCTGGCGCGCGGCTGAGGCCGGTCAGCCGGCCGTGCCGCGCCCCGACGAACCTCCGCCCCGCGCCGGCCTCGACGTCTCGCGCCTGGCCACGATCCGGCCGGCGTTCCTGGTCGCGGCGATCGTCGCGCTGGCGCTGACCGTGGTGTTTGCCGAGCTCCCGGGCCGGCCGCTGATCCTGCACGCGCTGCAGAAGCTGGCGCACCCGGGCGTGTTCGGCCTGATCGCGATCGGCGTACTGGTGCTGCTGCTGCAGCGGCCCAGCTGGCTGCCGCCGTGGGGCGAGTACCTGCTCGCCCTCGCCGTCGCGATCTCGATCGGCGGCATGACGGAGCTCTGCCAGATCTTCACGCACCGCGACCCGTCACTGCGCGACGTCGGCCTCGACGCGCGCGGCGCGAGCTGCGCGCTGCTGTTCGCCTCCGCCTTCGACGCGCGATGCTGGCGTGGGCCCCGGGCGCGGCTCGGGCGACGGGGCGCGCTGGTTGTCGCGACGGCGCTCGCCGCGGTGATCCTGCTGCCGGTCAGCTACACCGTCTCGGCCTATGCACTGCGCAGCTATCGCTACCCGGTGCTGTTCTACCCCGCCAGCCAGCTCGACCTGCTGCTCGTGTCGCTGACGAGCGGCTCGCCGGAGCTCGTGCAGCTGCCGGCGGCTGGCGGCGGCGCCGGGGAGTGGGCGCTGCGCGTGCCCACGATCGTGCGGCCCTTTGCCGGTGTTTCGCTGGATGAGCCGGCGGCGGACTGGCGCGGCTTCCGCGAGCTCGCGATCGAGGTGACGAACCCCGGGCGCACCGAGCTCGTGCTGACCGTCCGCGTCCACGACCGCAGCCACGACTGGACGTACGAGGACCGCTACAACGGCGACTTCCGCGTCGCGGCCGGCGCGCGCCAGACGCTCGAGGTGCCGCTCGAGGCGATCCGCACCGCGCCGCGCCGCCGCGAGATCGACCTCAGCCGGATTGCGAACGTCGCGATCTTCCGTGGCCGGCGCGACAGCCCGCGCGAGTTCTGGTTGCACCGGGTGGAGCTGCGCTGAGTGGCGGCGGCGACCGCGGCGCCCCGCTCGCGTAGACTCGGGCGATCACCTACCGCCGGGAGTCGCGCATGCTGGTTGTGACCACGGAGAACGTGCCGGGATTTCGGGTCAAGGACGTCAAGGGCCAGGTGTTCGGGGTCGTCGTTCGCAGCCGCGGCCTCGCCGGCAACCTGATGGCGGGCCTGCGCTCGATCGTCGGCGGCGAAATCACCGAGTACACCGCCCTGCTCGAAGAGGCGCGCCGTCACGCCGTCGACCGCATGGTCAAGAACGCGCACAGCATGCAGGCGAATGCCATCGTGATGATGCGCTTCGACTCCGCCGAGATGGGCCAGACGATGAGCGAAATCGTCGCCTACGGCACGGCCGTCGTGATCGAGCCGGCGCACTGATGCGCCTGCGGCGCGCGGTCACGATCGGCGCGGCCGCCCTCGCGGCGATCGGCACGGTGCTGTGCCTCGCCGGCATGCCCGCGCCCGGCGCACAGTTGCTCGGACTGGGCGTAGTCGTGCTGGTTGGCGTCGCGATCGAGCGCTGGCGGTACCGGACGACGCCGCGCCCGGGCGCCGACTGGCAACCCACCGGCGAGCGCTTCGTTGACCCGGAAAGCGGCCGTTCGGTGGACGTGTTCTACGACCCGAAGACCGGCGAGCGCCGCTACCGCACCGACGGCGATCGGGGCGCCGGCACGGGCTGAGCCCGGCGGGGTTCGCGGGATCGTCGGGAGATGGTGCCGGTGGAGGGACTTGAACCCCCGACCTCTCGCTTACGAAGCGACTGCTCTACCAGCTGAGCTACACCGGCTCGGAGGGCGGCGAAGTATACGGAATGCCCCTCGGGGCGGCAACGCCGCCTAGACGGAGCCCGCGGCCGGTGGCCCTTCGCCGCGCAGCGGCCGCGGCAGCGCGAATACGATGTGCTCGGTACGTCCGGGCACCTCGACCGCGGCCTCCCCGCCCCACTCCCGCAGCCGCGCGACGACCTGCTGGACCAGCACTTCCGGGGCGGAGGCGCCCGCCGTCACGCCCACCGCGCGCGCACCCTCGAACCAGGACTGCTCGAGGTCGTCGGCACCGTCGACCAGGTAGCCGGGGATGCCGCGCTTCTCGGCAATCTCGCGCAGGCGGTTCGAGTTGGAGCTGGAGCGCGAGCCGACGACCACCAGCACGTCGCAGATCGCCACCAGCTCCTTGACCGCGTCCTGACGGTTCTGCGTCGCATAGCAGATGTCTTCCTTGCGCGGCGATGCCAGCCCCGGGAAGCGCTCGCGCAAGGCCTCGACCACGCGCGCCGTGTCATCGACCGACAGCGTGGTCTGCGTCACGAACGCAAGGCGCGCCGGGTCGCGTACGTCGAGGCGCGCCACATCGGCCGGCGTCTCGACGAGGTAGATGCGCCCGCCGAGCGAGACGTCGAACTGGCCCATCGTGCCCTCGACCTCCGGGTGCCCTGCGTGCCCGATCAGGATCACCTCGCGCGCGTCCCGCGCGTAGCGCATCACCTCCATGTGCACCTTGGTGACGAGCGGGCAGGTGGCGTCGAAGACGTCCAGCCGACGGCGCGCCGCCTCCTGCTGCACGGCGCGTGACACGCCATGGGCGCTGAAGATCACCGTCGCACCGTCCGGTACCTCGTGCAGCTCCTCGACGAATACCGCGCCGAGCGCCCGCAGTCGGTCCACGACGTAGCGGTTGTGCACGACCTCGTGGCGGACGTAGATCGGCGCGCCGAAGAGCCCGATCGCGCGCTCGACGATGTCGATCGCGCGATCGACGCCGGCGCAGAAGCCACGCGGATTGGCGAGGTGGATCTTCACGGGTCGCCGCCCGGCGGCGCCCCCGGGACGCCGCGGGCGTGCGTCGCCCGCGCATCGAGCAACGCATCGACGATCAGCAGCGCAGCTCCCACCGTGATCGCCGAATCGGCGACGTTGAAAGCCGGGAAGTACCAGGCTTCGCGCCAGTGGACGTGGATGAAGTCCACCACGAAGCCGCGCGCCAGGCGGTCGACTGCGTTGCCCAGCGCGCCGCCGACGATCAGCGCGAGGCCCGCCGCGAGCCGCGTGACGCCAGGGCCGCGCAATCGCAGCAGCCAGATGACGATGCCGATGCTGACGATCGCCGCGAGCGCGAGGAACAGGTACTGCTGCCAGCCAGAGGCGGTGCTCAGGAAGCTGAATGCGGCGCCGCGGTTGTGCAGGCGCGTGAACTCGAGCACCGCCGGCAGCAGCGGCAGGCGCTCGAACTCCGCGAAGCGAGCGACCACCAGCGCCTTGCTCGCCTGGTCGAGCGCGATCACTGCGGCGCTCAACCAGAGCCAGCGCGCGGCGCTGCGCGGTGCGTCCGCGCTCATGCGTATCTCCGGGTCTCGCCCGCGCCGTCGACGTTCTGCGCGCAGCGCGCGCAGATCTCCGGATGGCGGGGGTCCGAGCCGACGTCCGGCCGCAGGTGCCAGCAGCGCACGCACTTGCGCTCGCTGCTCGGCCGCACGGCGAGATAGACCCCGGCCTTGGCCACGCTCGGCGCCGCGACCGCATCTGCCGGCCGCGTGCCGGCCTCGTGCAGGCGGGCCTCGGACGTGATCAGCGCAAAGCGCAGCTCGTCGCCGAGCGGCGCGAGGCGCGCGTGCACCGCAGGCTCCGCCCAGACATCGACGACCGCGTCCAGCGTGCCGCCGATCTGACCCGCGCTGCGCAGTGCCTCGAGCTCGCGGCTGGCGTCGGCCTTGAGCGCGATCACCGCGTCCCAGTCCACGGCGCTCGGCGCGCCCGCCGGCGGCAGCGAGTGCCACTGCGACAGAAACACCGATTCCGGACGGCCGCCGATCGGCGGCAGCGAGTGCCAGATCTCCTCGGCCGTGAACGACAGGATCGGCGCCAGCCAGCGCACCATCGCCTCGGCGATGTGCCACAGCGCCGTCTGCGCCGACCGTCGGGGCCGGCCCTCGGCCGGGGTCGTGTACAGGCGGTCCTTCAGCACGTCGAGGTAGAACGCCCCGAGGTCCACGACGCAGAAGTTGTGGATCTTCTGGTAGATCAGGTGGAACTCGTAGCTGCGATACGCGGCGATGACCTCCTGCTGCAGCGCCTCGGTCCGGGCGAGGGCCCAGCGGTCGAGCTCGACCAGCGACTCGGGCGGGAGTGCGTGCGCCGCGGGATCGAAGCCGGCCAGGTTGCCCAGCAGGAAGCGGACCGTGTTGCGCATGCGTCGGTACGAGTCGGCGGTGCGCTTCAGGATCTCGTCGGAGACCGCGATCTCGTTGGCATAGTCGGTCGCCGCGACCCACAAGCGCAGCACGTCGGCGCCCAGCGAGGAGATGACCTTCTGCGGCACGATCGTGTTGCCGAGCGACTTCGACATCTTCCGGCCCTTCTCGTCGACCGTGAAGCCGTGCGTCAGCACGCCGCGGTACGGCGCGTGGCCGTGCATCGCCACCGAGGTCAGCAGCGAGGAATGGAACCAGCCGCGATGCTGGTCAGAGCCCTCCAGGTAGAGGTCCGCCGGGAAGCGAATTTCCGGGCGGGCGTGCGGCACGCACCAGTGCGAGACGCCCGAGTCGACCCACACGTCCATGACGTCGGTCGATTTCTCGTACTGCGCCGCCTCGGCACCGAGCAGTTCGGCCGGATCGAGGTCGAACCAGGCGTCGATGCCGCCCACCTCGACGCGCGCGGCGACGGCGTCGATCAATTCGACCGTGCGCGGATGCAGCTCGCCGCTCTCGCGGTGCAGGAAGAACGGGATCGGCACGCCCCAGGTGCGCTGGCGCGACACGCACCAGTCCGGCCGGCCCTCGATCATGCTGTAGATGCGGTTCTCGCCCCAGCCCGGCGTGAAGCTCACTCGGCGGATCTCGGCGAGCGACTGCGAGCGCAGCCCCTCGCGCTCCATGCTGATGAACCACTGCGGCGTGGCGCGGAAGATGACCGGCGTCTTGTGGCGCCAGCAGTGCGGATAGCTGTGGCGATACGGCAGGTGCGACAACAGCCGCCCGCCGGCCGCGAGCACCTCGATGACCTTCGGGTTCGCCTCGAACACCTGCAGCCCGGCAAACAGCGGCGTCGCGGGGAGGAAGCGGCCGTCGCCGCCGACCGGGTTGTCGACCGCGAGGCCGTAGCGCTGGCCGACGACGTAGTCCTCGAGGCCATGGCCGGGCGCGGTGTGCACGCAGCCGGTGCCGGCGTCTAGCGTCACGTGCTCGCCGAGGACGACCGGCACGACGCGGTCGTAGAACGGGTGGCGCAGGCGCAGGCCCTCGAGCGCCGCGCCCTTGACGCGTGCGAGCGGTGCGGCGGGCGCCAGCCCGCCGCGGCCCGCCACCGCGGCCGCGAGCTCGGCGGCGACCACCAGCGTCTCCGGCCCGCCCTCGCCCTCCGCCCGGATGACCGCGTAGTCGAATTCCGGGTGCACGCTGACGGCCTGGCTGGCCGGTAGCGTCCACGGCGTGGTCGTCCAGATCACGACGCTCGCGTTCGGCAGATCGCCGGCATCGAGGCCGACGCGGCGCCCGAGGTCGGCCGGGTCGACCACCGCATAGCGCACGTCGATGCTCGGGCTGGTGCGCTCCTCGTACTCGACCTCGGCCTCGGCAAGCGACGAGCGGCAGTCGAGGCACCAGTGGACCGGCTTGTAGCCCTTGTAGATGTGGCCGCGCTCATAGATGCGCGCAAACGCCCGCAGCTGCGCCGCCTCGTAGCCTGGCAGCATCGTCAGGTACGGCTGCTGCCAGTCGCCCCACACGCCGAGGCGGATGAAATCCGCCTTCTGAGCGGCAATCTGCTTGGTCGCGAACTCCCGGCAGGCCGCGCGGAAGGCCTTGGCATCGAGTTTCGCGCCGACCCGGCCGTGGGTCTTCTCGACCTGGTGCTCGATCGGCAGGCCGTGACAGTCCCAGCCCGGCACGTACGGGGCATCGAAGCCGTCGAGCGACCGCGACTTGACGATCACGTCCTTCAGGACCTTGTTCACCGCGTGGCCGATGTGAATCGCGCCGTTCGCGTACGGCGGGCCGTCGGCCAGGATGAACACCGGCCGGCCGCGGGCCTCATGACGCAGGCGCGCGTAGATGTCGCGGCTCTTCCAGAACTCGAGCCAGCGCGGCTCGCGGTTGGCGAGGTCCGCCTTCATCGGGAAGTCGGTCTGGGGCAGGTTGATCGTTTGCTTGTAGTCCACTGCGATTCTCGTCAGGCGGCGCGCGCCGCTAGGATCTCACGGGCACGCGCGGCATCGGCGTGCATTTGCTCGACCAGCGCCTCGAGCGAGGCGAAGCGCTCCTCGTCGCGCAGCTTGGCGACGAACTCGACGGCGAGGCGCCGGCCGTAGAGGTCGCCCTCGAAGTCGAACACATGGACCTCGAGCAGCGTCTCGCCGCCACCGACCGTCGGCCGGGTCCCGAGCGAAGCGACCGCCGCAGCCGGCCCGGCGCGCACCCCGCGCACCTCGACCGCGAACACGCCACCGAGCGGGGCCACGCGCCGGTGCAGGCGCAGGTTGGCGGTCGCGTAGCCCAGCGTCCGGCCGAGCTGCTGGCCGGCGATCACCCGCCCGGTCAACGCGTACCGTCGCCCGAGCAGCCGAGCCGCGCCATCGAGGTCGCCGGCGGCGAGCGCACCGCGCACGCGGGTGCTCGATACCCGGGCACCGTCGAGCACGACGCTTGGCACCACCGTCACCTCGAATCCGGCCGCCCGCCCGAGCTCGCGCAGCTGGTCGATCGTGCCGGCCCGCCGATGCCCGAAGCGAAAGCCCTCGCCGACCACGACCGCGCGCGCAGCCAGGCCGTCGCGCAGCACGCGTCCGACGAATTCCGCGGGCGCGAGGCACTGCAGCCGGGAATCGAAGCGCAGCACGCGCAGCTCCTCGACGCCGAGGGCCGCGAGCGCGACGCATTTCTCGCCAACACGCATCAGCCGCGGCGGCGCGGACGCGGGCTCCAGCACCTCGCGCGGGTGCGGCTCGAAGGTCAGCACCGCCGTGCGGCCCGCGCCGGCGCCGGCGCGTTCGCGCACCGCGCGCACGAGCGCCTGGTGACCGAGGTGCACGCCGTCGAAGTTGCCGATCGCGACGGCGACGCCGCGGTCGTCAGGCGCACGTCGGTCAAGTCCGCGGACTAGGTGCATGGGGAGGGCCGGATCACCGGGAAGTGCTTGATTATACGGCGCGGAGGTCCCGGTACCGGAGGCCGGCGAGCCACAGCACGGCGCCATAGACGAGCCCGCCGCCGCCGACGCAAACCCCGAGTCTTAGGATCCTCATCGTCGGCCGCCAGTCGGTCCACGCACCCCAGTCGCCGGCCGCCCACCACAGGAACCCGGCCATCGCGAGGTTCGCGACCAGTGCCTGGCCGAGCAGCCGGCGCCAGCGCGGCGATGGCACCAGCACGCCACTGCGGCGCAGGCCCCGATAGAGGATCCAGGTGTTGACGTAGGCGCCGAGGCCGGTCGCGAGCGCAAGCAGCGCGTGCGGCGCAGGCACGCCGAGGCGGCTCGCCGGAAAGGCGACGAAGACGTTGAACGACATCGTCACCGCCAGCGAGATGATGCCGGCTCGCACTGCCGGTCCCACCTGCTGACGCGCGAAGTAGCCGGGCGCGAGGACCTTGACCAGACTGAAGCCCATCAGGCCGATGGCGTAGGCCATCAGCGCGTAGCTCGTCATCCAGACGTCGTGGACGCCGAAGCGCCCGTAGCCGTAGAGCGTGGCGTTCAGCGGGCCGGCCAGCATCAGCAGGCCGACCGCCGCCGGCAACGAGACGAGGCAGGTCAGGCGCAAGCCCCAGTCCAGTGTCGAGTTGAAGTGCTCCGGGGACGCTTCCGCATGATGCGCGGACAGGCGCGGCAGGATCACGGTGGCCAGTGCGATCGAGAACACGCCCATCGGGAACTCGACCAGCCGGTCGGCGTAGTAGTTCCAGGAGATGCTGCCGGTCACGAGGAACGAGGCGATCCAGGTGTCGAGCAGGATCGACACCTGCGCGACCGAGGAGCCGAAGATGCCGGGCAGCATCAACCGGCCGACGCGCCGCACGCCCTCGTCGGCCCAAGCCCAGCGTGGCCAGCCGAGCAGCCCGAGCCGCGACAGGCCGCGGAACTGCGCCACCAGCTGGATGACGCCGGCGACGAAGACGCCGATCGCGAGCGCGAGCCCGGGTTGCGCAAAGCGCGGTGCGATCCACGCGGCAAACACCACCATGACGATGTTCAGGATCACCGGATTGAAGGCCGCGGTGCCGAACTTGCCGTAGCTGTTGAGCACGCCCGCGCCGAGCGCGGTCAGCGAGATGAAGAATATGTACGGGAAAGTCCAGTGCAGCATCGCCACGGCGAGCTCGTGCCGGCTACCGGCCTGGTCGAAGCCGGGTGCGAACAGGTAGATCACGACCGGCGCCGCGACCACGCCGATCGCAGTCGCCGCGAGCAGCAGCGCACCCAGCGTGCCGGTGACGCCGGCCACGAGCGCCTCGACTTCTGCTGGCGTGCGCTTGAGGCGGTACTCCGAGACGACCGGCACGAAGGCCTGCGAGAACGCGCCCTCGGCGGTGATCCGCCGCAGGAAGTTCGGGATCTTGAAGGCGACCAGGAACGCGTCCATCGCCGGCGTGGCGCCGAGCATCGCGGCGTAGACGGTCTCGCGCACGACCCCGGTGATGCGCGACAGCAGCGTCATCGCCCCGACGATCGAGGTGCTGCGAAGGAAACCGCCCTTCATCGGGTCGCGCGGTCGGGGTGCATCGAGGGACTATACCGGGCCGTCCCCGGCGCGGGCCGCCGTCGGGGCGGGAAAATTGACAGAAAACCCGTCAGTCAGCAAAATAGTGGGCTCGTTCTGACGTCCTTTTCCGAGGTTCGGTCCCTTGGCCAACATCAAGTCCGCTGAGAAGCGCGCCCGCCAGGCGATCGTGCGCCGCGCCCACAACATGACGCTGCGCTCCCGGATGCGCTCGGCGATCAAGAAGGCCCGCGCGGCGATCGCGGCCGGCGAGAAGTCCGGCGCCCAGGCGGCGGTCAAGGCGGCCGTGCCGGTGATCGACTCGATGGTCAACAAGGGCATCATCCACCGCAGCACGGCGGCGCGGCACAAGAGCCGGCTGTCGGCGCTCGTGAAGGGGATGAAGTAGCTCCCGCCTGCCCCGAGGCAGCGCGATCCCTGCGGGCCGGTCGGTGACCGGCCCGCGTCGTTTCAGGGGTCCGCGGGCGGCGGGGCGAGCTCCTCGAGCCGGCGCATCAGCGCCTCGGCCAGTGCCTGGGTTCCGTCCCGGGTCGCCGCCGAGATCCGGAAGATCGGGCCCTTGAAGCGCAGCCGCCGCACGATCTCGTCGCAGCGCGCCTCGGCTTCCTCGGGCGGCAGCAGGTCGATCTTGTTGAGCACCAGCCAGCGCTCGCGCTTGCCGAGCTCCGCGCTGAACTTCTTGAGCTCGGCGACGATCGAGCGCGCGTCCTTGACCGGATCGGCGTCGGGGTCCGGCGGGCAGATGTCGACCAGGTGGACCAGCACGCGCGTGCGCTGCAGGTGCTTCAGGAAGCGGATGCCGAGACCGGCACCGTCGGCGGCGCCCTCGATCAGGCCGGGGATGTCGGCCATCACGAAGCTGCGGCCGAGGCCGATGCTGACGACGCCGAGGTTCGGATACAGCGTCGTGAACGGATAGTCGGCGACCTTGGGACGCGCGGCCGAGACGGCTCGGATCAGGGTCGACTTGCCGGCATTGGGCAGGCCCAGCAGGCCCACGTCGGCGATCACCCGCATCTCGAGCCGCAGGCGGCGCTTCTCGCCCGGCAGTCCCGGCATGGCCTTGCGCGGCGCGCGGTTGGTGCTCGACTTGAAGCGAGTATTGCCCCAGCCGCCCTTGCCGCCGCGTGCGACGAGCACGGTGTCGCCCGCCTTCAGCAGGTCGCCGAGCTGCTCCTGGGTCTCGTCATCGAGCACCGTCGTGCCGACCGGGACGGCGACGTACAGATCCGCGCCGCCCGCGCCGGTGCAGTCGTTGCCGCTGCCGGCGGTACCGGAGCCGGCCTTGAACGTGCGCTGGATCCGAAAGTCAGCAAGCGTGTTGATGCCGGCCTGCGCCCGCAGGTAGACGCTGCCGCCGAGGCCGCCGTCGCCACCGTCCGGGCCGCCGAAGGGGACGAACTTCTCGCGCCGGAAGCTGGCGCAGCCGCGCCCGCCGTGGCCGGCCTGCACGCGCGCGATCGCTTCGTCGACGAATTTCATGGGCGGAGTCTAGCGCCGGCCGCGCCCGGCGCGATCGTCGGCGGCCGCAGCGCCCGTCGCGGCTCAGAGCGCGAGGTGCAGGAACTGGTTGAAGTCACTTTTGACATAGTCGCCGAAGGCACCCCCGTCCTCAAAGCCCCGCCGCCGGTAAAGCGCGAGCGCCGCCTCGAAGCCGGGACCGCTGCCGGTCTCGAGGCTGAGGCGCCGGTAGCCCCTCCGCCGCGCCTCGACGATGACGTGCTCAAGCAGCGCCTGCGCGACGCCACGGCGCAGGAAGTCCGGGTGGGTGCGCATCGACTTGAGCTCGCCGGTGCCGGCATCGAGCGCCTTGAGCGCGCACAGGCCCGCGATTCGTGCGTCGAACCAGGCACTCCAGACCGTCACGCCGGCCGCCCGGAGCCCGGACTCGCCGAGCGCAAAGACGTGCCCTGGCGGCGAGTTCGCGTGCATGCCGGCCAGGTGCAGCGCGACCAGCGCCTGCGTCGCCGGCGCCGACAGATCGTCCTCGCGGATCGTCAGCTTCACCTCGGGCCCTCCGGCGGGCCGCCGCCAGAAACGAAAACCCCGGCGCGCGGCCGGGGTTTCGGGGAGCGGCTGCCGCTCGCCTCAGTCGGCGACGACGCTGACGAAGGTGCGCTGTTCCGCGCCCTTCTTCGCGAACGCGACCTTGCCGGTCACGAGCGCGAACAGCGTGTGGTCGGTGCCGATGCCGACGTTGTGGCCGGCCTTGTACTGCGTGCCGCGCTGGCGGACCAGGATGTTGCCGGCCAGCACGTGCTCACCGCCGAAGCGCTTGACGCCGAGGCGCTTCGAGTGGGAATCGCGGCCGTTCTTGGTACTGCCGCCTGCCTTCTTGTGTGCCATGAGGATGGACTCCAGTGCGCGGGAGGCGGGCTCAGCCGCTGATCCCGGTAACCTTCACTTCAGTGTAGTTCTGGCGGTGCGTGCCCTGCCGCAGGTAGTGCTTGCGGCGGCGGAACTTCACGATGCGCACCTTCGGGCTGCGGCCGTGCGACTGCACCGTCGCCGTCACCTTCGCGCCGGCGAGGTACGGCTTGCCGAGCTTCACGCTGTCGCCCTGCCCGACCAGCAGCACGTCGCTGAACTCGACCGTGGCACCGGCATCGGCCGGCAGCTTCTCGATGCGAAGGACCGTGCCCTCGCTGACGCGGTACTGCTTACCGCCGGTTTGGATGACCGCGAACATGTTCCCTTGCACCTCGAAACGGGGATCCCGTGGATCCCGGACGACCCGCCGGGGGCAGGTCAACGGAACCGCGAATTCTAATGAGGGCGCGGGGTTGCGTCAAACCCCTCCCCACCCACCCGCTCGGGCGCCGTTTGGCCCGGCTGGGGAATGCCGGTACGATTCCGGGCCTTATGGCCGCCGAACAGCCGACACTGCTGGAGGGCATCCGGAGCACGGTGACGGCGGACCTCGCGGCCGTCGACGCCGCGATCCGTCGCGAGCTCGCGAGCGACGTGGTGCTCGTGAACCAGGTCTCGGAATACATCATCGGCGCCGGCGGCAAGCGCCTGCGACCCCTGCTCGTGCTGCTCGCCGCCCGCGCCGCCGGCGCGCCGCCCCTCGGCCCGCAGGTGCAGGCGGCCGTGATCATCGAGTTCATCCACACGGCGACGCTGCTGCACGATGACGTCGTCGATGGCTCGCGCCAGCGCCGCGGCAGGGATACCGCCAACGAGGTCTGGGGCAACGCGACCAGCGTCCTGGTCGGGGATTTTCTCTACTCGCGCGCGTTCCAGATGATGGTGCGGCTGAAGAGCCTCAAGGTCATGGAGATCATGGCGGACGCGACCAATGCGATCGCCGAGGGCGAAGTGCTGCAGCTGATGCACGTGCACGACCCCGAGATTTCCGAGTCGCGCTACCTCGACGTGATTTACCGCAAGACCGCGCGCCTGTTCGAGGCCGGCGCCGGGATTGCTGCGGTCCTCGCCGGGGCCCCGGCCCGGCACGAGGCGGCCCTGGCCGGCTACGCCCGGGCGCTCGGCAACGCGTTCCAGCTCGCCGACGACTGGCTCGACTACCGCGGCAGCGCCACCGAGCGCGGCAAGAACGTCGGCGACGATCTCGCCGAGGGCAAGCCCACCTTGCCGCTGATCCACGCGCTGCGGGCCGGCAACACCGAACAGCGGCTGCTGCTGCGCCGGGCCATCGAGACCGGGGGCCTCGAGGAGCTGCCGGCCGTGCTTGCGGCGATTGAATCGGCCGGTGGGCTTGAGTACACTGCCGGACTCGCTCAACGCGAGGCCGATCAAGCTCTTGCGGCGCTGGAACCACTTCCCGAGTCGGTTCATCTCGAGGCGCTCAGGCAGCTCGCTGGATTCGCGGTCAGTCGCTCCTACTGACTGACCTCGACTCCCGGATCGCGGTACGCGGCGGGGTGTAGCTCAGCCTGGTAGAGCGCTACGTTCGGGACGTATAGGTCGCAGGTTCAAATCCTGTCACCCCGACCACTTTCAATCCGAAGCACGAGGCTGCGTGCCGCCCGGCGGCCGCATCGGGCGATGCGATGAGCGGCGAGGATCCGTTGCGACACGATCCGAGCGCCTGGTTCGCGGCAGATCCCGCGCGCCCGTTTCTCACGGCAGCCGACGGACGGCGTCTCACCTACGGCGACCTCGAGCGGGAATCGCGGCGACTCGCAGCGGCCCTGCTTGCGCTCGGTGCGGGCCCGGGCGAACGCGTCGCCTTGCAGGTCGAGAAATCCGTCGAGGCGGTGTTGCTGTATGCCGCCTGCCTGCGGCTCGGCGCGGTCGTACTGCCGCTCAACACGGCCTACACGCCCCGCGAGCTCGACTACTTCCTCGCCGACGCCCGACCCCGGCTCGCGGTCGTGCGCCCTGCCGACCGTGGCACGCTCGAGTCGCTCGCTCGCAGCCATGGCGTCGCGGCGGTCGAGACCCTCGGCCCGGACGGCGACGGCACGCTGCTTGAGCGGGCGCGCCGCGAAGCCCTGCCCGCGAGCCTGCCGGCGCCGCCCGGCGCCGAGGCGCTCGGGGCGCTCCTCTACACGTCGGGAACGACGGGCCGCGCCAAGGGCGCGATGCTGACCCGCGGCAATCTCGCCTCGAACGCCGCGGCCCTCGCCGCGGCCTGGCACTTCACGGCGGACGACGTACTGCTGCACGCGCTGCCGCTTTTCCACGTGCACGGCCTGTTCATCTCGCTGAACACCGTGCTCGCGTCCGGAGCGCAGCTGTTGCTGCTGCCGAAATTCGAGGCCGGCGACGTGCTCCGGCGATTGCGCGAGGCGACGGTGCTGATGGGCGTGCCGACCTACTACACGCGACTGCTGCAGCTCGACGGCCTGGACCGCAGCACCACCGCCCATGTCCGGCTCTTCGTCTCGGGATCCGCGCCACTGCTCGCCGAGACCCATGCGGCGTTCGCGCAACGTACCGGGCACGCCATCCTCGAGCGCTACGGCATGACCGAAACGCTGGTGAACGCCTCGCATCCCTATGACGGGGCCCGGCTGCCCGGCACCGTCGGACCGGCACTGCCGGGCGTCGCGCTGCGCGCGACGCAGGACGGGCGCCCGGTCGCGAGCGGCGAGATCGGCATGCTCGAGGTGCGGGGTCCGAACGTGTTCCGCGGCTACTGGGACGCGCCCGAGAAGACCGCGGAGTCCTTCACGGCCGACGGCTACTTCATCACCGGCGACCTGGGCACGATCGACGCCGCAGGTTACGTACGCATCGTCGGCCGCGCCAAGGACCTTGTGATCAGTGGCGGCTACAACGTCTACCCGAAAGAGGTCGAGGTCGAGCTCGATGCACTGCCGGGCGTGCTCGAGAGCGCAGTCTTCGGCGTACCTCACCCCGACCTTGGCGAGGCCGTCACTGCCGCCGTGGTCCTGGAGCCGGGCGCGACCTTCGACGAAACCAGCGCGCTCACCGCGCTGCGGGCCGTGCTCGCGCGCTACAAGGTGCCGCGCCGCGTGCTGGTGATCGCGGAGTTGCCGCGCAACGCGATGGGCAAAGTGCAGAAGACCGCGCTGCGCGCCGCGGCGGCAGGCCTGTACGGACCCGCTGACCGCGGCTAGCTGCCGACGCGCGTCAGGTTGTCGTCGGAGTTACGGTCGATCCGTTTGTTGTACGGATCGACGCCGACCCAGCCCGGCTCGCGATCGAGGACCAGCGTGACGGTTTGTCGGCCCGCGTGCACTCGCTGGCGCCCGAAGTAGAGCACCGATCCGCTGCCGAAGGCCTGCTCGCCCGGGCGGTCGGTGAAGGCGCCGATGTCGACCTGCTCGTCCATCGGCGCCTCGGTCTCGCGGCCGAGACCGTCGGCATAACGCTTGTGCGCCTCGATCTCGAAGCTGACGTCGTAGCGACCGTCGGCGCGGCGCACGCTGGCGACGTTGTCAGCCTTGAGGTCCAAGAGCGTGATGTGCTCGAACAGGTCGGCGATCAGCGCCTCGTGCTCGGGCCCCGCTTCCTCGCGCAGGATCGCCAGGAAGTCGCGCGGGTTCGGATACGGCGCCGGCCGGAACGCATAGCGCTCCAGCAGCCGGCGCAGGGCGCGGTCGACCACCGGCTGGCCGACGACCTCCTTGAGCCAGTACATCGCCAGCGTCCCTTTCTGGTAGTGGATGTACGGCTGGTTCTCGACCCGGGCGAGCGGCAGTTCCTCGACCACCTCGCCGCCGCGGCTGCGCAGGTAGCGGTCGAGCTCGTACTTCAGGAAACGCCGTACCTGGTCGCGCCCGTACATCTCCTCCATGACGAGCAGGGCCGAGTACTGCGCGAACGACTCGATCAGCATCGTCGCGCCCTGCTGGTCCGCCGAGACCAGCTGGTGGCCCCACCACTGATGCGCGATCTCGTGCGCCGTCACGTAACTGACGACGTCGATGCGGGTCGGGTCCTTCCAGTTCGAGATGAAGCCGAGGCTCTCCGAATACGGAATCGTGTTCGCGAATGACTGTGCGAAATCCGCATACCCGGGGAACTCGAGGATTCGAGCCTGCCGGAACTGGTAGGGCGAGAACTCGCGGTTGCAGATCGCGAGCGACGACTTCATCGCCGCCAGCATCCGCGGCACGTTACGGTCGTGGCCCGGCTGATAGTAGACCGCGAGGTCGACCGTGCCAAAGTGGTCGCGCGCGACCGCGTAGCGCGCCGACTGGATCGAGAAGAAGTGGTTGATCGGCGCCTCGGTGCGGAAACGCACGCTGCGCCGCCCGTCCTGCACGTGCTCCTCGGCGACGTAGCCCGGGGCCACCGGAATCTGGTCGGCATCCGTGGTGACGCGGATGTCGGCCGTGACCCAGTCGCTGTCGTTGCGCAGCCCGTTCGCGCCGCGCGCCGAGTCATCCTCCAGCTTCGCCGGACGCAGGTCGGCCGGCAGCCCGTACTTGCGGCGCTTGGCACGATCCGTCAGCAGTCCGTCGCGCGACATGCCGAGGCGCGGCGCGATCTCGTCGTTGTCGAGGAACGTCCCGTTCTCGACGATCCGGGTCAGCGGCCGCCGGTTGGGAAAGCCGCGCTCCTCGAGCAGGGTCGCGAAGCCGAGCACGCGGCGCTCGCCCGGCTGCAGCGGTCGGTCGAGGTGGTAGATCGCATAGTGGTGCTGCGGGTAGTCGCGCGCCAGCGACGCGCCGTCGAGCTCGACCCGCTCGAGCCGCAGCCGTGCATGCCAGCGCAGGTGCAGGTCGCTGATCGGTTCGGAGCTGCGGTTCTCGACCAGGTACTGACCGTGCGTCACGGCACGCGTCTCGCGGGGGTAGAGCTGCACGTCGAGCGTGACCGCGACGATGCGGGGCTGCGCCACCTTCTCGTAGGGCAGCAGCTCCCGCTCGTAGTCCGCGCGCAGCCGATCTTCGTCCGGCTGCGTGCGGTAGGTGTTCAGCACGTTGGTGTTGTAGAAGCAGTAGGCACCGAGTCCCGCCGACGCCAGCACGCCGGCGCCCAGCAGGGCCGCCGCGCCGCCGCGCAGCCGCCAGCGCGCGGCCGCGATCCGCGCGGCCAGCGAAGTCGTCGCACCGCGCCGCCAGAGCAGGTAGGCGACAGTCGCGAAGACCAGCGCCACCGCGCTCCAGTAGGCCTGGAACCAGGCGCGACCGATCCAGAAGCGGCCGAGGCCGTTCATGTCCGAGAGCGGTACCGGCGGCGTGTCGCCGTAGTTGTAGAGCGCGTGCTCGAAGCCGGCGCCGGCCGCGGCAACCTGCGCGACGATGTAGACGAGCATCACGGCCCAGCCCAGAAACTTCTGCGGGACGAGCACCTGCGCGAGCACCGCCAGCACGGCCACCTGCACGGCGTACAGCGTGATCGGCAGCACGAAGTCCAGCAGGTAGGCGCCGAGCTCGAGATGGGTGTAGCCCTTCAGGAGCTGCACGCCGACTCCGCCCAGCACGCCGACCACGGAGACGGCCGTCAGCACCAGCACGATTGCGACGATCTTCGGCACGAGGTGCACCCAGTCGGGGGCCGCCGTCGCGTCGACGATCTCGTGCATTCGCCGGTCTCGGTCCCGCCAGACGAGCTCGCCCGCGTAGTACACCGCAATGATGATCGGGATCAGCACGAAGCTGCCCGTCAGGCCGTCGACCATCAGCCGCGTCACCGGCAGCGACGGGCTGCCGTACCACTCGCCGCTGTACCAGAGCGCGCCAAAGGAATTCAGCAGGCCGATGCCGAGCAGCACGAAGAATGCCGGGCTGCGCACGACGAAGCCGACGTCGAGCCGCACCAGCGACCAGAGCTGGCGGAGGCGGGTCGCACGGTCCGCGCGCGGTGCGGCGAGCACGGCCGTCGCGGCCGGACGCGGTTCCGGCGCCTCGTCGCCACGCGCGGCGCCGGCCTTGCCGGCCGGCGTTTCGAACCGGAAGCGCAGGTAGGTCAGGCCGAAGACGACAAGCGCGATGCCGGCCCACAGCAGCCGGTTGGCGAGCAGCACGCCGCTCAATGGCGGCAGCAGCGTGTTGCGCTCGCTCGCCGTCCAGTACTTCGTCGCGAGCTGCAAGGTGGCGAGCGCAAACGGATCAGCCAGGCCGACGAGTGCATCGTGTCGCGGGTCCCGCAGCAGTCCCAGCATCACGAAGTACAGCACCAGCATCCCGACCGCCGTGACATACGTCCACATCAGCGAGCGCGTCAGTGTCGCGGCCGAGAAGAACAGCGCCGCCGTGATCAGCAGGGTCGGCAGCCCGAAGCAGACCAGCGCGTACACGTAGTCCCACAGGCGGAACGGGCCGAGCTTCTCGGGGTCGAGCCACGGCATCAGGCTGCCGATCGCGATCGCGAGCGGAATCATCGCCGCGATCAGCAGCGCCGCTGCGGTCGCGCCCGCGAAGCGGCCGACCAGGTAGTCGCGCTTGCCGATGCGCGTCGCGCGCAGGATCGGCGCGAAGCCAGTCTCGTCATCGCGGATCACGACGTTGGCCACCATCGCGACCACGATGAACACCGCGAAGACGTCCATCGTCGTCAGCGTCTGCAGGATCGCGAACGGCGAATTCACGTGCACGTTGCCGCGACCGCCGATGCGGATGGTGTCCACCACCACCGAGCCGAATGTCAGCAGGAAGAACAGTAGCGAGCCCACCCAGAACACCGGGCTGCGCACTTGGTAGCGAAACTCGAACCATGCGACGTGGCGCAGCATTGCGTCAGGCCGCCGCCGGGGACGCGGCGAGCCGGTGCGCCGTCAGGGTCGCGAAGTAGACGTCCTCGAGCGTGGCGGTGGCCGGCTCGAAATCCGCGCCGGGCGGCGCGTCGGCCAGCACGTGGACCTGGGTGGCACCGCCGCGCAGCCGGGTCGAGATCACGTGATGCTCGTCGCGCAGCCGCTCAAGCGCCGCACGCGGCACCACCCGCCGCCAGACCCGCCCCGCGAGCGCGCCCAGCAGTTCGCCGGGCACCCCCTGCACCACGATCCTGCCGTCGGCGATGATCGCCATGCGCTGGCAGAGCGCCGCGACGTCGTCGACGATATGCGTCGACAGGATCACGACCACCTGCTCGCCGATCTCGGCCAGCAGGTTGTTAAAGCGGTTGCGCTCTTCCGGGTCGAGGCCCGCGGTCGGCTCGTCGACGATCACGAGCTGCGGTCGGCCGATCAGCGCCTGGGCGATTCCGAAGCGCTGGCGCATGCCGCCGGAGAAGCCGGCAATGCTTTTGCGCCGGACCTCCCACAGATTCACCTGCTGCAGCAGAGCCTCAATGGTCTCGCGACGCTCGCCGCGGGCAGCCAGGCCCTTCAGCACCGCGAGGTGATCGAGCATCTCGTAGGCAGATACGCGTGGGTAGACGCCGAAGTCCTGGGGCAGGTACCCGAGTACCGCACGCAGGCGCGCCGGATCGCGACGCACGTCGATCGCGGCCGGCCCGTCACCGAAACGGATCTCGCCGGCCGTCGGCAGCTGCAGGGTGGCAATCGCCCGCATCAGCGTCGACTTGCCGGCGCCGTTCGGACCGAGCAGACCGAACATCCCGCGCGGGACGGTCAGCGACACCGCATCGAGCGCGCGTGTGCCATTCGGGTAGACATGAGTCAGGCCGTCGATCGTCAGCATCGTTACCCCCGTTCGCTGGTCTGCCGGTCGGCGTCGGCCCGGCGCGGCGCGGCGCGCAGAATCACGGCGGACCGGACTGTAGCCGGACCCGCGCCCGGCCGCAGCGCCGGCGCGTCCGGTGGAGGTCGCCTTGCGACAAGCCGCCCGCCGGCCCTGTGTTAACCTGCCCGGGCGTGCTCGGCGGGCCCCGCGACCGCCCGCGCCGCCGCCTCCGGCAGGCGTCGCCGCCCCTCCCGAACCCTGATTCGGCTGCGTTCGGCGTGGTACGCCGATCCCGCGGCTGCCCACCCGGTGCGCCCGCCAGAGCCAGGCGGTCAGGCCCGGCAGGCGTGCCAAGGCGGGCCGCAACCACTCATCGGAACGGATGAATGACAGCAACTGACGAGCGTGAACGCAACCCGACGACTGGACCCGGGCTCTGGCTTGGGCTCGACACGGGCGGCACCTTCACCGACGCAGCGCTCCTCGATGGTGGCCGACGCGTCGTCGCCAGCGCGAAGTCCCTGACGACGCACTGGGACCTCGCGATCGGCCTCGCCGGCGCGATCCGGGCGGTGCTCGCGGCTTTGCCGGCCGGTGCCCGTCGCGACGACGTCACGCTGGTATCGGTTTCGACCACGCTCGCGACCAATGCCGTGGTCGAGAACCGCTTCAGCCCCGTCTGCTCGATCCTGCTCGGATTCGATGCGGCGATGCAGGAGCGCTCGGGGCTTGGCCGCAGCGACGGTGGCTTCGTGGTGGCGATCCGCGGTGGGCACGATGCCACCGGCGAGGAGTACCAGCCGCTCGACGAGGGCGCAGTCGACGCGGCGATCCGCGACCATGAGGCCCGGGTCGAAGGCTTCGCCGTCGCCGGGCGCTTTTCCGTGCGGAATCCCGCGCATGAACTTCGCGTGCGCCAGCGGATCCGCGCCCTGTCCCGCAAGCCGGTCACCTGCGCGCATGAGCTGAGCTCGAAGCTCGACGCGCCGCGTCGCGCCCTGACCGCGGCGCTCAATGCGCGCCTGACCCCGCAGATCCGACACCTGATCGAGGCACTCGGCGAGGTGCTGGAGGCCGAGCAGATCGATGCGCCGCTGATGATCGTGCGCGGCGACGGTTCGCTGATGCGCGCCGAGGTTGCGCTCGAGTATCCGGTCGAGACCGTGCTGTCGGGTCCGGCCGCAAGCGTGGTCGGCGCGGGCTTCCTGACCGGGCTGCAGGACTTCGTCGTGTCCGACATGGGCGGGACGACCACCGACGTCGCGGTCGTGCGCGGCGGGCGTCCGGTGATCAACGACGAAGGTGCGCTGGTCGGCGGCTGGCGCACCATGGTCGAGGCGGTCGACATGCGGACCGTCGGCCTCGGCGGCGACAGCGAGGTCGTGCTCGATCGCGATGCGCACCTCAAGGTCGGGCCGCGCAAGGCCATGCCGCTGAGCCTGCTCGGGCACCAGGCGCCGGCGGTAGTCGCCGACCTGCGGGTGCTGGCGACCCTCGACCGGCTGCCCGATTTCGCCACTCACTACGCGTTTCGCAACCCCGGCCGCGAGGCCCCGAGCCACCTCTCCGCGCTCGAGCGACGCATCTGGGACGCGCTCGGCCCCGAGCCGCGCCGCGCCTCGGCGGTCGTACGCAACTTCGCCGGCCTGGAAGCCCTGCGGCGACTCGCGGATGCGGGCCTCGCGACAATCTCGGCCTTCACGCCCAGTGATGCGATGCACGTGCTCGGCCGGCAGAGCGGCTGGAATGCCGAAGCGGGCGAGCTCGGTGCCCGCCTGATCGCGATCGACGAGCGCAATGTGAAGGCGGCCAAGTCGGCCGCGACGCCGCAGGCGATCTGCGAGCGCACGCTCGAGATCGTGATCCAGGAATCGGCACGCATCCTGCTCGCCACCGCGCTCGCGGAAGACCCGGGACTCGAGGCGCGCCAGGGCCGCTGGGGCCTGCTGGGCGACCGGCTGGTCGCGGACGCGGTGGCGGGTAGACGCACCTCGGCCCTGGTCGATGTCGGGCTGCGCCTCGCGACGCCGCTGGTCGCGATCGGCGCGCCGGTCGGCGCCTACTATCCGGAGATCGCGCGCCGCCTCGGCGCCCCACTCTCGGTGCCGGAGCATGCCGCGGTCTGCAACGCGGTCGGAGCGGTCGCCGGCGTAGTCGCGCAGACGGTCGAGGTCGTCGTCAACCAGCCGACCTTCAAGGTGTTTCGCGTCCACGACCCCGCAGGCAGCCGCGATTACGAGGACCCCGAGGCGGCGATCGAGCACGCGCGGCGCGCGTCCCGGGATCTCGCGGTCGCGGCCGCCGAGCGCGCCGGCGCGGTCGGTCTGCACGTGGAAACCGTGGTGACGGAGCGTCGCGCGCAGGTCGGCCTGTCGCACGACTACCTGGCCGAGGCGGTGGCGCGCTCGACGGCCACGGGTCGACCCTTCGCGGGTCACCTGCACGCCCACGACACGGCGCGCTGAGACCCGGCATACTTCGGCATCCGCGCCGGCCTTCGACGGCGCAGGGACGCGACGATGGCGGCCGCGCAGCGCGAGGAACCCGCTGACTCGGGCATGCCGGCGGCGGAGCCCGAGATCGTGATCCAGGGCGCCGGCATGTCAGGGATCGCGATGGCGATCGCGCTGAAGCGCGCCGGGCGCCACGGGTTCATCGTGCTCGAACAGTCCGCGGGCGTCGGCGGGACCTGGTGGGACAACCAGTACCCCGGGGCCCAGTGCGACGTGCCATCGCACCTCTATAGTTTTTCCTTCGAGCTTAAGCGCGACTGGAGCCGCGTCTTTGCACCAGCCGCCGAGATCCAGCGCTACGTCGAGCATTGCGTCGAGCGCTACTCGCTCGCTGCGCACCTGCACTTCGGCCGCGAGGTGAATGCCGCCGAGTACGACGCGAACGACGGTCGCTGGACCGTGCGTACGCGCAACGGCGAGGTCTACCGTCCGCGGTACTTCATCGTCAGCCTCGGACCGCTGAATCACGCCCGCCTGCCGGCTGGCATCGAGGCGTTCCGCGGCAAGGTAATGCACACTGCGCGCTGGGACCACGGCTACGCGTTCGCGGGCCGACGCGTCGCGGTCGTCGGCAGCGCCGCGAGCGCCGTGCAGGTCGTGCCGGCGCTGGCGGCGGCGGCGGCACGGCTGACGATCTTCCAGCGTACGCCGTCGTGGATCCTGGACCGGCCGGACCGCGCCTACGGCAGGCTCGCACGAACGCTCTTCTCGCTGCCCGGCGCGGCGCGCGCTTATCGCGGCTGGCTCTACTGGCGCTTCGAGGCAAATGCCTTCGCGTTCAAGGGGCACGGTTTCTTCTACCGGCTGCTGGCACGGATGGCCCGGCGGCATCTCGAGAACCAGGTCGCCGATCCGGCGCTTCGGGCGCGGCTCACGCCGGGCTACCCGCTCGGCTGCAAGCGCGTGCTGATCACGCGCGACTACTACCCGGCACTGCAGCGGCCGAACGTCGAGCTCGTGCCGCTCGCCGCCGCGGGCTTCACCGCCACCGGGGTCGTCGCGGCGGATGGCTCGCACCGTGAGGTCGATGCGATCGTCTGTGCGACCGGATTCGAGACGCTCGATCCGCTGGCGGCGATCGAGATCCGTGGCCGTGGCGGTCAGCCGCTGTCGGCCGCGTGGGCGGACGGGCCGCAGGCCTACCGCGGGGTGAGTGTCGCGGGCTTCCCGAATCTCTTCCTGCTGCTCGGGCCGAACACCGGCACCGGCCATACCTCCGTGCTGATCCCGATCGAGGCCCAGGTGCGCCACGTGCTCGCCTGCCTCGACGAGGCGCGCCGCCGCGGCGCCCGCGCGCTCGAGGTCTGCGAATCGGCCATGCGGGACAACAACGCCGACCTGCAGCGCCGTATGAGCGGTGTCGTCTGGTCCTCGCCCGCCTGCACCAGCTGGTACAAGACCGCCTCCGGGCGCGTGCTCGCAACTTACCCGGGATTCATCACCCGCTATGTGCTCGAGACGCGGCGACCGCGTTTCGGCGACTACCGGTTCGAGTCGCATGCCGACCCGGCCTGACGCACGTCGCCTGCGGCGGTCGACATCGGCGGACCCGTGCTGAGCGCGCTGGTCTCGATCCTCGCCGGGAGCGCGGTGCTGGTGGCCCTGCTCGAATGGCTGCGGCCGGCCGCGATGGCCCACTTCTGGCTTGGCCTCGAGCGGCGCCGCGCACGGCTCACACCCCGCGTCGTGCGCGCCGGGGACCTCGAGTTCCCGTATCTCGAGGGCGGACGCGGCGAACCGCTGGTTCTCGTCCATGGCTTCGGCGGCGACAAGGACAATTTCACGCGGATCGCCCGCTACCTGACGCCGCACTTCCACGTCGTGATTCCGGACCTGCCTGGCTTCGGCGACGCGGGTCGGGATGCCGGCCGCCCCTATCACGTGGCGGCGCAGGCGGAGCGACTGCACGCGTTAATCGCCGCGCTCGGGCTCGGGCCCGTGCACCTGGGCGGAAATTCGATGGGTGGATTCATCGCCTGCGAATTCGCGCTGCGCTTCCCGGGCGACGTGCTGAGCCTGTGGCTGCTGGATCCGGCCGGTACGCAGCTCGCGCACGCGACGCCGCTGATCGCCCACTATCTCGAAACCGGCGAGCTGCCGCTGCTCGTCCGCCGCGAGTCTGACTACGGCCGACTGCTGCGCGTGGTCGCCCATCGCGCGCCGTTGCTGCCGCCATCTCTCCGTCGGACGCTGGCGCGTCGTGCGGCAGCGGACTTTCCGCTGCACGGTCGGATCTTCCGGGAGATCGGGCTGGAATCGCCGCTGCTCGACGATCGGCTCGACGGCATCGCGGCGCCGACCCTCGTGGTCTGGGGCGATCGCGACCAAGTGCTGAATCCCGCCGCCGCGGGGCCGCTCGCCGCCGGCCTCCGCCGCGGGCGGCTCGTGCGCATGCCTGAGACTGGTCACCTGCCGATGATCGAGCGGCCGCGCACCACCGCGCGCGATTACCTCGCCTTCGTTGCCTCGCTCGCCACGCCGTCGCGCGCCAGCACCTCGGCGACAGTCACGAAGCGGTAGCCGCGCGCGGCCAGGCCGTCGACGATCCGCGGCAGCGCCTCGGCCGTGTGCCAGCCGCGGCCATTCACGTGGAAGATCAGGATGTCGCCCGGCCGGGTGCGCGCCAGGGTCTGCGCGACGAGCTGGTCCGCCGCGACCGTCGGCGAGGGATCGCCCTCCGCCCAGCGCCAGTGCACCACCTGGTAGCCGAGCGCGCGCACGAGGCCGACCGTGCGCTCGTCGGCGTTGCCCCCTGGAAACCGGAACAGCGTCGTGCGCCGGCCGGTCGTGCTCTCGATCATGCTCGCCGCGCGGCGCACCTCACTGCGGATTCGGTCGTCGTCGAGCGCGCGCATGTCGCGCGGATGGCTCCAAGAGTGGTTCTCGATGGAAACGAAGTCGTTCCGCGCGAGCGCCCGCACGTCGGCCGCATTGTCGCGCGCGAACCGGCCACCCATGAACACGGTGAACGGTACGCGTCGCGCGACCAGGAAGTCCGTGATGCCGTGGTCGAGGTGCGCACGCTCGATCGCCTCGCAGGCATCGAAAGTCAGCGCCACTTCGCGCTCCCGGGTCGGCAGGCGCGTGATCACGCCCGCTGGAATCGGGGCCGGCGCGGTCGGCGGTGGTGGCGCCTCGGCCGGCGCACCGGTGCCCGCCACGAGCGCGGCGAGCATGACGGCACCGAATCCGCTCACCGGTCCGCCCACTCGCGCCGCAACACCGACATGATGCAGCGGTCGGCGCGCGTGCCGTCCGGCATCCGGTAGGCCTCGCGCAGCAGGCCATCCTCGCGCAGGCCCGCGCGGCGATAGACGTGGCGCGCGCGTTCGTTGTGCGTGAAGACGTCGAGCCACAGCCGATCGTTCGACGTCGTGGTGAACACCCAGCGAATCACCGCCTCCAGGAACGGACCGCCGAAGCCCTCACCCGCCCGCGCGACGCAGATGCGCTTCAGCTTTGCGCCCTCGTGCGGATCCTCGAGCGGCTGCAGGATCGCGAAGCCCTCGAGCACGCCCGCGTCGCGGCCGCCGACCAGGTATCGCGTGTCGTCGCGCGCCAGCGCCGCCTCGTGCTCGGCAGTGGTCCAGGCGGCGGTCAGCCGCTCGTAGCCCGGCAGGCGTTCGGTTGCGTGCACGAACGACAGATCGGCGCGTTCGGCGAGTCGGATGAGCGGCGCGGCCGCCCGCGGCGGCATCGGTCAGATCCCGGCCTTGCCCAGCAGGTCCCCGACCTGGCGCAAGGCCGCCGCGGCTGCGGGGTGCTCGGCCTCGAACTGCACGGCGAGCGCACGCAGGCCGGGCGCCGTCGCCGGCGCGGCATGGCCGAGACGCTCGATGTCGGCCGCGACGACGGCGAGCAGGCCGCGCGATTCCTCGTCGAGCTGCGGCGCGCGCCCGAGTTCCGCGTGGACGCGGCGCAGCAGCGAGTTGAGATCGTCGGCACCCATGGCGGCTCCTGCGGCGGCTGACACGTCGCATTCTACGTGAATCGCCCGCCCCCGGCCGCCGACCGGCGTCGGCGGGCGGCGACTGCCGCCCGCCGCGCGCACCGCTACTGGACGGTGATCTCGACGGGCTTTGGCATCACCGCAGCGGTCTTCGGAACGTGCACCGTCAGCACGCCGTCGGCGCACTCGGCACGGATCTTTCCGACGTCGACGTTGTCCGGCAGCGCGAACGTGCGCACGAACTTGCCGTAAAACGTCTCGACGCGATGCACGGTGTCCTGCTTCTCGTCGACCTTCAGCTTGCGCTCGCCACGGATCCGGAGCAGGCCGTCGACGACGTCGATGCGGACGTCCTCCTTGCGGACCTCCGGTAGCTCCGCCTTGACCAGAAACTCGCCCTGGCGCTCGATGATGTCGGCGTTGGGCCTCCACTCGGTCGCCGCATCGAGGCGCCGCGGCCAGGCAATCCGCGGCAGAAAATCGCCACCAAACATCGGCTCGAAGCGGTCCAGGTAGCCTTCAAACGCTTTCATCGGAAACAGCTCGCGGCCCAGCATGACTCCCTCCTTGCCCGGCCCCCGGCGGCGATCTCACCGCCCCTGTGTGGACCGGCAGCGCGGAGCGTGCGCCGGAGCGGCTGGCGCGACCACTGCCAGAGTGGCGATGCAAGTAGGCACTTGCCGCGCCGCGGCGTTCACGAGCCGGCGCAGTCCACCGCCAGTCAGAGCGTTGCGAACTGACGCGCCGCGGCGGTCCAGGGTGGCGCGGCGGCGAGCGCGGCGACGACCTCCTCCGGCTCGTCGACCACCTGCCACATCGCGAGATGACGCTCGTCCATGAACCGCTCCCGCACCGCAGCCGCGAACAGCTGCAGCAGCGGCGCGAAGTAGCCGCGGGTATTCACCAGCACGATCGGCCCGAGGTAGACGCCGAGGCGCTTCAGCGTCACGGCCTCGAGCAGTTCCTCGAAGGTGCCGCTGCCACCGGGCAGCGCCACGACGGCTTCGCTGCGCGAGAGCATCTGGTGCTTGCGCGTGCGCATGTCCTCGACGACGTGCAGCTCCGACAGGCCGCCGTGCGCCAGCTCGAGGTCGCGCAGGAACCTCGGCATCACGCCGATTACCGTGCCGCCCCGGGCCAGCGCGCCGTCGGCGAGCGCGCCCATCGAACCGATGCGGCTGCCGCCGTAGACGATGGTGCGGCCGTCGGCCGCCAGCAGCTCGCCCAGCCGGCGCGCGGCCGCGTGATAGGCGCCGTCGCAGCGGCTGCTGGAGGCACAGTACACGCACACGGCGCGCGCCAAGCGTTCGTCCATCGAGGCTTCCCGAGTGTCCCGGTGTGGCGTCGATTCTAGCGAAACGGCCGGCGGCGGCGTGCCAGCGCATAATCGGCGGATGTCCGAGCTTGGCCTCCTCCGGGGTTCGCTGCGGGCCCTGCAGGGCCCCGGCCTCCTGCTCGTGCTGGTGGTCACCGCGCTCGACTCGCTCGCGCGCGCCGGCGGGCTCATCGGCCTGCCACTCGGGATCATCGCCTCGTCGTGGTGCTTCACCTATGTCTACCTCGTGGTCGAGGCGCTGGCGCGCGGCAAGCCCGTTCCGCTGCTCGCGATAGAGCACGCGAACCCGGCCCACGAGCCGCGGCCCCTGCTGCTCGCCGCCCTGACGCTGGCCGCCGCAGGCCTGATCGGCTGGACCGCCGACCGCTGGGGTACGTTCGCCGGCGCCTGGGCGACGGGCGCCGTGCTCGTCGCGTGGCCGGCGGCGGTGGCGCTGGTCGCGGTCGAGGGCCATGCGCTGCGGGTCCTCTCGCCGCTCGCACTGGCGCGGGTGGCGCACGGCCTCGGGGCGCGCTACGTGCTGCTCGCGGCCGGCGTGCTGCTCGGCGCTGCCGCGATCGCGTCGCTCGCCGAACGGCTGTCGTTTGCCGCGATCGTGGCCTGCACGCAAGTGCTGGCCTACGGGTTCGCCGGCGCCCTCGGCGCCGCCCTGCACGCCCGCCGCCACGAACTCGGCCTCGAGACCTGGCAGTCGGCCGAGCGCGATGCCGAACGACTGGCGCGCGCGGACGAGCGCGAGCGAAGCGAATTCACCACCGGCCTCTACGCGCTCGTGCGCACGCGCCGCCCGGACGAGCTGTGGGCGCGAGCCGGCGGCTGGCTCGCGGCGCATGGCCGGGAGCCGGCAGATTTTCGGTGGCTGCGCGACCGGGCCCTGGCCTGGGGCGAGCCGCAGCTCGCCGATCGGTTCACCGAGGAGCTGGTGGTGCGGCTGATCGCGCTCGGGCGACGTGGCGAGGCCGTCGATGAGCTGGCCGGCTGTTGGAAGCGCGGCGGGCAATGCCTGCCGGCGGGCGGCCTCGACCGCGACGCGCTGCTGTCGACGGCACGCGCGCTGGGACGCACGGCCCTGGTCGAGCGCCTGCGTCGCGAAATGACCGCCCGCTGACGTTGGCGCGCTAGCGACTCCGGGCGGATCTGGGCAGACTCGGAGCATGACCCTCAGCGTTCTCGACATCTTCAAGGTCGGCATCGGGCCGTCGAGCTCCCACACGATGGGGCCGATGAATGCCGCTCGCCGCTTCGTCCTCGACCTCGTCGAGCAGGGTCTGCTGGAGCGCACCGCGCAGGTCGGCGTGCAGCTCTACGGCTCGCTGGCGCTGACCGGGCTCGGGCACTGCACGGATCGGGCGGTGCTGCTTGGCCTCGAGGGACATTCGCCGGAAGGGCTCGATCCGGCGATCGTCGAGCCGACGCTGACGCGCATCCGCAGCAGTTCGCGGCTGCTGCTGGCCGGCCGCCGGGAGATCGCCTTCGACGAGCCGCTCGACGTGCTCTGGCATCGCGACCAGACGCTGCCCGGGCACTCGAATGGCATGCGCTTCACGGCCCTGGACGGCTCGCGCGCGGTTCTTTGCCGCGAGGAGTACTACTCGACCGGCGGCGGCTTCGTGGCGCGGGCCGACGAGCTGGATGCGAAGGCGGAGACCGCCGCCGTTCGCGTACCTTACCCGTTCGGCTCGGCGCTCGAGCTGCTCGAGGCGGCCCGCGCGCACGGGCTCGAGCTGCACGAGCTCGTGCTGGCCAACGAGGGCGCCTGGCGCGACGGTGCCGCGACGCGACACGCGCTGATGCACATCTGGTCGGTCATGCAGGCCTGCATCGAGCGCGGCTTCCACTCGCAGGGCCTGTTGCCGGGCGTGCTCAAGGTTCGCCGGAGGGCGCCGAAGCTCTTCCGCCAGCTCACCGAGGCCGGCAGCGCCTCGCCGATGCAGGCGATGGACTGGGTGAACGCCTTTGCGCTCGCGGTCAACGAGGAGAACGCCTCCGGCGGCAGGATCGTCACGGCGCCCACCAACGGCGCAGCGGGCATCGTGCCGGCCGTGTTGACTTATTACCGCCGGTTCGAGCCGGGCGCCTCGGACGACGGCGTGCTGCGCTTCCTGCTGGTGGGCGGCGCGATCGGCATGCTCTACAAGAAGAATGCCTCGATCTCCGGCGCCGAGATGGGCTGCCAAGGCGAGGTCGGGGTCGCCTGCTCGATGGCGGCCGCAGGTCTCGTTGCGGCGCTGAACGGCACGAACGAACAGGTCGAGAATGCGGCCGAGATCGGCATGGAGCACAACCTCGGCCTGACCTGTGACCCGATCGCCGGCCTCGTGCAGATTCCGTGCATCGAGCGCAATGCGATGGGCGCCGTGAAGGCGATCAACGCGGCACGGCTCGCGATGCGTGGCGACGGCACGCACAAGGTCACGCTCGACCAGGTGATCGCGACGATGCGCCAGACCGGCGAGGACATGTCGGCGATCTACAAGGAGACCTCGCAGGGAGGTCTCGCCGTCAACGTCCCGGAGTGCTGAAGGTGCGCCTCGGGGCGCAGCGCCGCGCTCAGCGCGGCGCCGGTCCCCGCAGCCGCGGCGGCCGCACCGCGACGGCCGCCGGCCGGTTCGCCAGGTGGCGGCGCCACCGGAGTCCCTGGACGAGGCCCGCGTAGAGCATCCAGACGGCGCTTTCGGGGGTCAGCATCGGCTCGGCTTCGGCGCGGCGATCGGCTTTCACGGCAACCTCCAGGACCAGTCGCCGATAGATCGACCGTCACCGGGCGTCCTTTAGCGAGGCCGGCGAACTGCCCACGAACCGTGACGCAGGCCCGCGGACGGGGTGCCTCAGCCGGTCGCCTGCAGGCCCTGCGAGATGCCGGCGATGCTCGCGATCAGGGATTCCTGCAGATCGAAATCCTGCCGCCCCCCGGCGCGCCAGCGGCGCAGCAGGTCGATCTGCATCAGATGCATCGGGTCGACGTAGGGGTTGCGCAGCTTCATCGCGCGCTGGATCCCAGGCTCGCCGTCCAGCAATCGCCGACCGCCGCGCAATCGCAGCACCCAGTCGCGGGTGCGCTCGTACTCCGTCCGCACCGCCGTGAAATGATGGCGCCGCTCGGCCGGTGCGAGCTCCGCGTACCAGCCGGCGATATCCATGTCGGCGACCGCGAGCCCGAACTCGATTTCATCGAGCAGCCGGCTGAAGAACGGCCAATGGGCGAGCATGCGCTCGAGCACGGCCGCACCATGGGTCGCCGCGACACCATCGAGGCCCGTGCCGATGCCGTACCACGCCGGCAGCAGGTGGCGGCTTTGGCTCCAGGCGAACGCCCAGGGCACCGCCCGCAGCGACTCGATGCCGCGGCAGCCTGCGCGAGTCGCCGGACGCGAGCCGATTTGCATCCGCTCGATGACGTCGATCGGCGTGGCGTCGCGGAAGTACTCGTAGAAGCCCTCGGACTCGTGCACCAGCGCGCGGTACGCGCCGCGGCTCGCGGCGGCAACCGCCTCGAACGCCTCCGCGAAGATCGGCTCCGGGGCGGGGCGCGCCGGCCGCCCGGCGAGGACCTGCAGCGCCCCGCCGAGTGCCTGTTCGAGGCTGCGCATCGCGATCGGGCGCAGCGCGTAGCTCTGGTTGATGACCTCGCCCTGCTCGGTCACGCGCAGCACGCCATGGAAGCTGCCGACCGGTGCACTCTGCAGGATCGTCTCGATGCGGTTCGTGCCGCGCCCGGTAGAGCTGCCGCGACCGTGGAACACCGTCAGCGACACGCCCGCCTCGGCCGCCGCAGCAGCGAGCGCCGCCTGCGCCCGGTGCAGCGCCCAGCGTGAGGCCGCGAAGCCGCTTTCCTTGTTGGTGTCGGCGTAGCCGATCATCGCCACCTGCCGGTCGCCGCGCGCCGCGACGTGCCGGCGGTAGACGGGCTCCGCCAGCAGCGCCGCCAGCGTCGCGGCAGAGCCGTGCAGAGTATCCACCGACTCGAACAGCGGCGCGACGTCGAGCGGCACCTCGCCGACGCGCTTGTCGACCATCTCCGCCCAGCGCGCCAGCAGCAGCACCGCGAGCACGTCGTCGGGGCCCTGCGCGCCGCTGACGACGTAGTCGCCGATGGCGTCCTTGCCGTGCCGATGGCGCCCGTGCATCAGCTGCTCGAACACGGCGAGCGTGCGACGCCCTACCGCATCGAGCGGATGCGATGGCCCCTCGTCGCGCTCGAGCGCCGTGCGCAGCCGTGCCAGCCGCGCCTCGGCGGGACGCAGCGCGAACTCAGGGTCGCCGAGGCCCTGTGCCACGACCGCGCGGTGGACGTCGGCATGCTGGCGGACGTCAAGCGTCGCCAGGTGGAAGCCGAAGGTATCGACGCGTCTGAGCAGGCGCTCGACGTAGAACAGCCCGGCGCGCGTGCCGTTGTTCGCCGCGAGGCTGTCGGCCATCAGCCGCACGTCGCCGAGGAACTGGCCCGCGCTCTCGTAGTGGTGCGGCCGCCCGTCGTAGGTGTTGCGCAACCGGGTCGCGAGCTGCGCGCAGAACTGACGGTAGGGCATGCGATCGTGGCGCGCCGGCGCGCCTTGCTGGGCCGCCGGCAGCAGCGCCGCGTACTCGTCGATACGCGACTGCAGGGCGCGCGACACGGCGACGCGGCTCGCGCTCTGCGACAGCCGCTCGCCGAGGCGTTGCACTTCGATGAAATAGGCGTTCACGATCACGAGCTGCTGACGCTGCAGGCTCTCGCGAATGGTCTTGGCGTGCACGTCCGGTGCGCCGTCCATGTCACCGCCGACCCAGGTGCCGAAGCGCAGCACGCGCGGCAGCGACCGCGGTGTCACGGTCGTGCCATAGGCGCTGCCGAGCGAGTCGGCGAGCTCCTCGTAGAATCCCGGCACGATGCGGTAGAGGATCTCGGCGAGGAAGAAGAGCACGTGCTCGCGCTCGTCGGCGACGGTCAGCCGCTCGCGCGGGTGCTCCTCGGTCTGCCAGCCCGACGTCAGCTCCGTCCGGATCTGCTCCCAACTCGCGCGCCGCTCGCCGGGCGTCATCGTCGGATCGAGCCGGTCGAGCATCAGCTCCGCGATCTGCTGCTGCTTGCGCAGAATCGTTCGTCGTGCGGACTCGGTCGGGTGTGCCGTGAAGACCGGATAGATGCACAGCCGGCCGAGCAGTGCGGAGACGTCAGGCAGCGAACAGCCGTCGCGTGCGAGGCGCGTCAGCGCGTCATCCAGACCGCCCGGCTGGGGCTGTGCCGAATTGTTCAGGTACTCGCGACGGCGCCGGATCCGGTGCACCTTCTCCGCGAGGTTCACGACCTGGAACCACGTCGAGAATGCACGCACGAGATCGCGGGCCTCGCGCGGCTGGCGGTCGCGGGTCCGCGCGAGCAGCTCGGCCTCGCCGCCCGCGACGCCTTCGCGCCGCTGGATCGCCGCAACGCGATCCCCCTCGACCAGGTCGAAGCGCTCGCGGCCACACTGCTCGAGCAGGATCTCGCCGACCAGCGCCCCCAGCGCGTGCACGTCCTCGCGCAGCGGCGCGTCCTTGGCGGGAAACTGGATGTTCTGTCGATACATCGCGGGACCGCACGACCGGCCATCCGGCGCATCGCGCGAATGATATCAGGCGGCCCCGTGGCAGCGGCGGCGCGCCTCGCGCCGCCGGCCGATTTGCCTCAGCGCGCGACACCCCGGGGCAGCGCGGCGGCTCGGCGCGCGAGCAAGGTGATCGCCTCGAAGTCGGCTGCCGCGATCCGGTCCACCGGCGCCACCGACGACATGCCCACCGCAAGCACGTTCGGCAGGCCGAGGTATTGCGGTGCCCGCTCGAGGTCGATGCCACCGGTTGGGCAGAATTGCACCGCCGGGAACGGTGCCGCCAGGGCTCGCAGCATGGCGACACCGCCGGCCTGCTCCGCCGGGAAGAATTTCAGCGTATCGAGCCCGGCCGCCAGCGCCGCCATCAGCTCGCTGGCCGTCGCGACGCCGGGCAGCATGGGTACGCCGAGTGCCACCCCTGCGGCGCAGAGTGCGGCCGAGTACCCGGGCGAGACGATGAACTGGCTGCCGGCCGTCACCGCCGCCTGCAACTGGTCGTGGTCGATCACGGTACCGGCGCCGACGATCGCGGCCGGGACCGCGTCCCGGATGGCGCGTATCGCGCGCAGCGCCGCCGGTGTGCGCAGCGTGACCTCGAGAGTCGCCAGGCCACCGGCGACCAGCGCCTGCGCAACGCCGACCGCTCGCTCGGCGTCGTCGATCGTCAGCACCGGTACCACCGGCGCTCGGCTCAGGATGCTCCGGATCGCCGACGTCATGCGCATGCCCGCGCGCCCTGCTCGGCGTCCGAGACCGCGCGGCGCAGCGTGGCAAAGAGCTCGCGCCCGTGGCCGGCGCCGGCCGGCGGCAGCGACGCAATCGGCCGCGCGGCGAGCTCGGCCTCGGCCACCTGCACCGAGAGGGTCCGGGAGGTCGCGTCGAGCCGGATCACGTCGCCATCGCGAACGCGCGCGAGCGGGCCACCGGCGGCAGCCTCCGGAGTCACGTGGATGGCAGCCGGCACGGCGCCGGAGGCGCCGGACATCCGCCCATCGGTCACGAGCGCCACGCGGCGACCGCGCGCCATCAGCGCGCCAAGGACGGGTGTCAGCTGGTGCAGCTCAGGCATGCCGTTCGCGCGCGGCCCCTGCGCCCGGATCACCGCCACCAGATCACGATCGAGCGTGCCGGCCCTGAAAGCCTGCAGCAGCGATTCCTGGTCGTCGAAGACGACGGCCGGAGCCTCGACGATGAGATCGTCGCTGCGCAGCGCCGAGGTCTTGATGACCGCGCGGCCGAGGTTGCCGCGCAGCACCCGCAGTCCGCCCTCCGCTCCGAACGGGTCCGAGACCGGGCGCAGCACCTCGCGGTCGAGGCTCTCGGCCGGCGGCTCGCGCCAGACCAGCCGCCCGTCGACGAGCGCCGGCTCTTGCGCGTACGCCTCGAGGCCCGCGCCGAACTGCGAGCGCGCCTCACGATGCACGAGCCCCGCGTCCATCAGCTCGCGCAGCACGAATGCGCTGCCGCCGGCGGCGTGAAAGTGGTTCACGTCAGCCGTGCCGTTCGGGTAGATGCGCGCGATCAGCGGCACGACCGCCGACAGGTCGTCGAAGTCGTCCCAGTTGACCTCGAGTCCTGCGGCCGCGGCGATCGCCACAAGGTGGATCGTGTGGTTGGTCGAGCCACCGGTCGCGAGCAGGGTCACGATGCCGTTGACGATCGCCCGCTCGTCGATCTGACGGCCGAGCGGCCGGTAGTCATCGCCGAGCGCGGTATTGCCAGCCAGCCGGACCGCGGCACAGCGCGTCAGGGCGTCGCGCAACGGGGTCCCGGGCGGCACGAACGCGCTGCCCGGCACGTGCAGGCCCATCGACTCCATCAGCAGCTGGTTGCTGTTCGCCGTGCCGTAGAACGTGCAGGTGCCGGCGGCGTGGTAGCTGCGCGCCTCCACCTCGAGCAGCGCGTCGCGGTCGACGCGTCCGGCGGCGAATTCACGCCGCACGCGCGACTTCTCCGCATTCGGCAGTCCCGACGGCATCGGCCCGGCGGGCACGAAGACGGCCGGCAGGTGGCCGAAGGCAAGCGCGCCGATCAGCAGTCCGGGAACGATCTTGTCGCAGACGCCGAGGCAGGCGACGCCGTCGAAGGCGTCGTGGGTCAGGGCGACGGCGGTCGACATCGCGATCACCTCGCGACTGAACAGGCTGAGCTCCATGCCAGGCTGACCCTGCGTGATTCCGTCGCACATCGCCGGCACGCCGCCCGCGAACTGGGCTACGGCGCCGGCCTCGCGGGCGGCGGCCTTGAGCAGCGCCGGGTAGCGTTCGAGCGGCTGGTGCGCGGACAACAGGTCGTTGTAAGCGGAAACGATCGCCAGATTCGGCCAGCGACCAGCGCGCAGCGTGCTCTTGTCAGCGGCGTCTGCGGCGGCGAAGACGTGCGCCAGATTCGCGCACGACAGCCGGCCGCGCGCGACGCGGCGCAAGCGCGCGGCATCGATCGCCTCGAGATACGACGCCCTCCCCACGCTGCGGGCCAGAATCCGCGCCGTCACATCGCGCACGACGGGGTGTAGCGGTGGGGTCGGTGTAGCCATCGTCGCGTGCCCGATCGAAGGAAAGTGAAGTGTAGTTTATATACAGTTCTTGGCATTGGTTGGCAATGAGTTTCATGATGTTTCGTTACTTTTCAATAGTTTCTGCGTATCTAGTTCACTGAACGCTCCCCTTCCCTTCGACGGGATTGTGTAGTTAAATTACTCTCATGAGCGCTGAACCTCGCCACAGCCCCGGCGGATCCCCACCCTCGCGGCGCCCGCCCGCCTTCGACCTGGTGCTTTTCGGCGGCACCGGCGATCTCGCAATGCGTAAGCTCCTGCCGGCCCTCTATCGCCGCCACCTCGCAGGTCTGGTCGAGCCCGGCTCGCGCATCATCGGTATCGCCCGCACCGACCACTCGACGGCTGCCTACGTCGCGCTCGCCGAAGCCGCCTGCCGCCAGCACCTCGGCGACGATTTTCGAGCCGATGCATGGCCCGCCTTCGCGGCGACGCTCGGTTATGCGCGGCTGGACGCAACGCGGGCCGCCGACTATGCCGCGCTCGGGGCGCTGCTCGGCGACCGTGGCGAAGTGACACGCCTGTTCTTTCTTTCGACGGCGCCGGATTTGTTCGCGGCTATCTGCGGTCACCTGGCGGCCGCGGGAATCGTCACCGCCGATTCGCGAATCATGCTCGAGAAGCCGCTCGGCGAAGACGCCCCTTCGGCCCGCCGCATCAATGAAACGGTCGGCGCCATCGCGAGCGAACGGCAGATCTACCGGATCGACCACTACCTCGGCAAGGAGACGGTGCAGAACCTGCTGGCGCTGCGCTTCGGCAATGCGCTGTTCGAGCCACTCTGGCGGCGCGGCCAGATCCGCCACGTGCAGATCACGGTGGCCGAACAGCTGGGTGTCGAGCTTCGCGGCGAGTTTTACGACCGCACCGGCGCCCTGCGCGACATGGTCCAGAACCACCTGCTGCAGCTGCTCTGTATCCTGGCGATGGAGCCGCCGGCCACGAGCGCAGCCGACGCCGTACGCGACGAGAAGCTCAAGGTACTGCGCGCGCTGCGTCCGATAGCCGAAGCGGACGCGCTGCTGAAGACGGTGCGCGGGCAGTACCGCGGTGGCGTGATCGGTGCGACCAAAGCCGCGGCCTACCTCGAGGAGCCCGGCGTCGCGGCGGACAGCCGCACCGAGACTTTCGTCGCCATCAAGGCCGAGATCGATACCTGGCGATGGGCTGGAGTGCCTTTCTACCTGCGGACCGGCAAGCGACTACCCGAGCACGTCGCCGAAATCGTCGTGACCTTCGACCAGGTACCGCACTCCATCTTCGAGGGCCCGTTCAGCTCCCAGCCGCCGAACCGCCTCGTCATCCGGCTCCAGCCCGACGAGTGCATCACGCTGCGCATCCTCGCCAAGAGCCCTGGCGAGGCCATGCGCCTGAAGCCCGTGGACCTCGCGCTCGACCTGGGCGAGTCGTTCAAGGGCCGGCCACTCGAGGCCTATGAGCGGCTGCTCGGCGATGCGATCCAGGGCAACCTGACCCTCTTCATGCGCCGCGACGAGGTCGACGCCGCGTGGCGATGGATCGACCCGATCCGCGCCGCCTGGGATTTGGACGATGACGGCCCGCGTCCCTACGCGGCCGGCAGCTGGGGTCCCGCCGCCGCCAGTGCGCTGATCGCGCGCGATGGGTTCGCATGGCACGGCGAGCTCTGACGGGCCGCGCGACTGCGGCGGGCGGTCCTGGCGGCGAACTCCTGCGACGCGTCGCATCGCTGCGCGCGTCCCTGCCACCGGCCGAGGCGCGCGTTGCCGACGTCGTGATCGCCGCGCCCGCCTGGGTCCTGGACAGCCCGCTGGCCGAGGTCGCGCGCCGCGCCGGCGTCAGCGACCCCACCGTGATCCGCTTTTGCCGCTCGCTCGGCTTCGACGGCTATCAGACCTTCCGGCTGCGTCTCGCGCACAGCCTCGGCAGCGGCGCGGCGTTCCTGCATCGCGACGTCGCCCACGGCGACTCCCCCGCCGACCTGGCGGCCAAGGTCTTCGAGCGCTCGGCGCGCACGCTGCGTGATGTCGCCGGGCAAATCGACCCCGTGCGCCTCGAGGCCGCGATCCGGACGCTTGCCGAGGCGCGACGCATCGAGTTCTACGGTCTCGGCAGCTCCGGCATCGTTGCCGCCGACGCCCGCCATAAGTTCTTTCGCCTCGGCCTGCAGGCGGTCTCTTACTCGGACGCCCATGTGCACGGCATGGCCGCCACGATGCTGGCCCCGGGCGATGCGGTGGTGGCGATTTCGAGCACCGGGCGCACGATCGACCTGATCTCGAGCGCCGAACTCGCGCGGGCGGCCGGGGCCGACGTAATCGCGATCGCGCCCCCCGGATCGCCGCTGACCCGCTGCGCCAGCGTCGCACTCGAATTCGCCGTCGACGAAGACACCGACATCTACACGCCGATGACCACGCGCCTCGCGCAGCTCGCGCTCATCGACGTGCTGTCGATCGGCGTCGCGCTGCGACTCGGCCCGGGGCTGGCGACGCGCCTCGAGCGCGCGCGCGACAGCCTTCGCGATCGCCGGCTCGCCGACCCGGAGTAACTGGCCGCGGCATGCGGGGCCGCCGGGGATCGCGTAAAGTGGCGCGCCCGGCGACCCTGGCCGAACCCATGCAGCCCGCGACCGCATCGACCGTCCCCGACCTCGGCCCGCCCGGACAGGGTGCACGCACGCCACTCGGCGACGCGCACCGGGACCCGTGAGCCGTCGGCCCCGGGAGCGCGGCCAGTTCTGGCTCGGCGCCGCGCTCGCGGCGACCAGCGCGATGGGTTTCGCGTCCAAGGGTATCTTCGCAAAGCTGCTGTACGCCGAGGGCTGGGGCGCCGATACGGTGATCGAGATGCGCTCGTTCATCGCCGTGCCCATCCTCGGCGCGTGGGCGCTCTGGGCCGTCGGCTGGCGGGCACTGCTCCGCCCGCCGCGCAGCGCGCTGCTCGGAGCGCTCGCCGCCGGCTGCATCTGCTATTACTACGGCGCGCTGCTCGATTTCCGCGCCCTGACGTTGATTGACGCCAGCGTCGAGCGAGTGCTGCTGTTCTCGTACCCCTCGATGGTGGTGCTGCTGCACGCCGCCATCTACCGCCGGCGCCCGGATGCCGCGGTGCTCGGCGCGCTGCTGCTCACCTACGCCGGGATCCTGATGGTCGTCACCGGCCTGAACGGCTCCGTGCTGCACGGCAATCTGGCCGGCGCCGGTCTGGTGCTCGGCTGCGCGTTCACCTACGCGCTTTACTACCTCGCGGGCGATCGCTGGACTGCCGCGGTGGGCAGCGTCGCATTCACCTTCTATGCGATGGCCGCGGCCGCCACCTGCCTCGCCGCCCACCGGCTGCTCGCCACCGCGCCCGGCGCGGCAATCTGGACGCCGCGCACGATCCCACTGGCTGCGGAGCTCGTGCTCTTCGCCACGGTCGTCCCGATGCTGGCGATGGCCGAAGGCGTGCGCCGCATCGGTGCGCCGCGCGCCTCGGTGATCACGACGGTTGGCCCGCCGACGACCATCGTGCTCGGCGCCGGCCTGCTCGACGAACACCTGGCACCGATGCAGTGGCTCGGCGTCGCACTGATCGTCGCAGGGGTTCTCGCGCTGGAGCTCGGTCGCCGGCCCGCTCTGCAGGCCGGGCGTGATCCCGACTGAATCGCCGCGACGCGCTACCAGCGCAGCGGGTCGGGATCGTGGTGCAGTGCCGTGCCGACGATATAGGCGACGACCACGAGCGCCGCGACCAGCGCTGCCGCTCGCACGGTTGACGTGCGGCCGCGGCGCAGCGCGATCGAGCCGAGCGCGACATACGCGACCAGGCCGAGCACCTTGGCCGTGAGCCAGCCGTCGACGAACGGGTACTGGTGAACGACCGTGGTCAGGGCGATGGCGCTGACCAGCAGCAGCGTGTCGACGACGTGCGGGCCGATCCGGAGCCATCGGTGCTGCAACCAGGCGGACCCCGCCAACCGCAGCACGCCGCGGAGCGCGAACAGCCCGATGGAGACGCAGACGGCGCCGACGTGCAGCGCCTTCAGCGGCTGGTAGTACTCGGCCAGCACCGCGGCGGCGTCAGGCGGGGAAGAAGTCGATCGGCTTCGTGGTGGTGATCAGCTCGACGTCCTTGTCGTCGAAGCGGAACATCTTGATGCGCGCGACCAGCTTGCGCTCGAGCTCCTCGTCCTTGAGCTCGCTCGAGAGGATCTTGCAGTCCGTGACCTCGCCCGTCGGGGCAATCGTCAGCTGCACCACCACCTTGCCCTGCAGCTGCGGGTTGTCGCGCAGCGCGCGGTTGTACAGCGCGTAGATCGCGGCCTTGTTGCGATCGAAGACCATCTCGATCTCTTCGCGGCTGCGCGAGGCCTTGCCGCTCGAGCCACTGCGCTTCGCCTCGGCGTGGTCCTTGCGAATGCCGTCGGCAAACGACTGCACGCCCTGCATGGTCGAGTGACCGTGCAGCGAGCCCGGACCGCTGCCGAATCCGGAACTCAGCGCCGCGGTATTGATGCCGCCGCTGCCGCCCGTCAGATTCGACGTAATCAGCGAGCGCTCGGCCCGCGCCGGCCCGTCGACCTTGTCCTTCAGCGGCTTCGCGCTCGCCAGATCCTCGGTCTTGAGCGCCGCACGCAGATCGGCGAGCTCATCCTTGACCTGGTTCAGGGCCTTCTGCGCCTTCTTGCGCGCGAGCTCGGTCTTGTCCACGACCGGCGGCGGGATGACCGGTTTCTGCTCGATCGGCTTCGGCTCCGGCTTCTTCTCCTCGATCGGCTTCGGCGGCGGCGGTGTCGGCTGCAGCACCAGCTTGACGACGTCTTCCGGCAGCGGCGGAGGCGCCGGCCGCTCTGCGACCGGTAGCAACTGCGAGCCGATTACGACCAGCAGCCAAATCAGCAGGCCGATGGTGAGCAGCCGCTTGAAATGGCGCTCCTCGGCGTCATTCGGCGTCCAGGGAAGCTCGTAAAGCCGGTAGTTGGTGGCAAGCGCGGTCATCTTGGGCTCGCTCGGCGAAACTCAGCCAGGGTTCGGGCCGTGGTAGGCCCGCTCTTTTTCGATCACCGCCAGCGACATCTTGCCGATGTCCGCGGCGGTCGCTGCCATCATGATCTTCTTCAGCAGGTTGTACGGCAGGCCCTTGTCGGCCATCACCGTGATCTCGCGGGCGGCCGGATCGTTCGGCTGCAGCAGCGTGCGCTTCTGCGTCTCGCTCTTGAGGCTGGCGAGCAGCGCATCGCGGGCCGCATTGGAGTCGGCCTCGATGTCGGCGACCGACGCCGTCGGCGAGCCATTCACGAAGATCGTGTCACGGGTCACCATCAGCACCGTCGACTCGTGGGGCTTGGCCTCGGAGATCGACTGCGGAATGGAGATGTTCTTGGTATTCGGCAGGATCTCGTAATCCGCCGTGTGCACCAGCATGTACACGACGAGGATCACGAGCATGTCGATCATCGGCACCAGCGCCGGCATGCCGTGGCTGCCGTGCTGACCGCCGGGACGACGATTGCGCTTCAGCCGCGAGGAGATCATGTGGGCGCGTCTCCGAGCGAGATCTGCGGGAACAACTCACCGCGCGCCGGCTGGCCATCGAGGGTGCCCTCGTACGACTTCACCGCGTCCATCGTCGCGATGATGGTCTCGTACGGGATGTTCTGCTCGAGCAGCACCGTCGCCGCCTTCAGGTCGGGAAAGCGCGCCTTCACCCGCGTCAGGTAGGAGTTCAGGCCGTCGAAATCGTAGCCCTCGGCGGTGTTCGGCAACGACTGCAGCGGTCCCGAGTTCTTGTCCTGGACGACCAGGCTGTCCTTGCGCACGACCACCTCGAGCACCAACCCCTCGGGCAGCGGCAGGGGTTCGGAGCTCTGCGCCGGCAGATTCATCTCGACGATGTGCGTCTTCGAGAAGACGGCCGTGAAGATCAGGAAGAACAGCAGGATCGTAAAGATGTCGAGCATCGGAACGATGTTGATGTCGTTCCGACCCTTGTAGCGCGCATGGTTGCGCGCCTGGCGACGGGCAATCGACGATCCGCTCATGCCCTCGCCCCGCCGGCGCGCGGCGCAGCCGCACCGGCAGCAGGGGCTTCAGCAGCCCGCTGCTGGCGCTCGGTCAGCGCGTTCAGGAACTTGACGCTGGCCACCTCGAGGCTGTCGACGATGTTGGTCGTCTTGGTCTCGAGATAGAGATGCGAGAGCAGCAGCGTGATCGCGACGAGCAGGCCGAGTGCGGTGTTGTTCATCGCGACCGAAATGCTCGCCGACAGCAGGCTGGCCTTCTCTGCCGGGTTGGCCTGGGCGACGGCGGCGAAGGCACGAATCAGGCCGAGCACGGTGCCGAACAGGCCCATCAGCATGCCGATATTCGCCAGGGCGGCGAGGTAGTGGGTGCGCCGCTCGAGATGCGGAATCACCTCAACCAGGCTCTCCTCCATCGCCTTCTCGATGTCCTCACGACGCCGCGCGGTCGAGATCCGGCTCATGCCGTAGCGCATGACCTGCGCGAGCGCGGTATCGGAATCGGCGACCGCGTTGGTCGCCTGCTTGAAGTTGCCAGCCTCGAACAGCGGCTGCAGCTGGTCCCACAGGCGCTTGTTGCCGCCGCCGACTTTCATCAGGTAGGCGAAACGCTCGATGGCGATGACGAGGCCGATCGCCCAGATCAGGGCGATCGGGTACAGGAAGAAGCCGCCCTTCCTGAAGAAGTCCACGATCACGTCGAACTCATGCATCTGCGCTGCTCCGTTGAATTTCGCACGATGTGCCGGCTGGGCCGGACCATTTGACTCAAGTTATGTTACGAATACCGTGGCTTACTTCTCAGCGCGTGGCTGAGCCCCGCCAGATGTGACGCGCGTCTCGCTTCGCGCCCGGTCGGGCGTCAGCGCGTCGAAGTAATCGATCTCGCGCCGGAACACCTCGCGGTCCACGGGCTGCAGGGCCTCGTCGACCAGGCTGTTCACCGGGCGACCGACCAGGTCGCCAATGTCCGAGCGCTTCCAGGGCACGATCACCATGACCTTCGGCAATTCGCGATTACCCGTGATCTGCGACGTCTCGAGCTCGAGGCGGTCCATGGCCTTGCCGGGCTTGTCGACCGGCCTCTCGGCGGGCGCCTCCGCCTTGACGGCGGGCTTGGCCGGCTTTTGACCCGCGGCAGGCTCCGCCTGCAGCACATCCGGCGAGGCGGCGCGCGCCTTCGCGGTTTCGCTGGCGGCCGGCTCCGCAGCGCCCGCGACCGGGCCGACCAACGCGATGGTGAGCAGCATCAGGACGAGATACTTCATGGACCCTCCGCTCGGGCACTCTTCTGGCCCGCACCGAGTCGCTGCTTGAGTTCCGCGATCCAGGCCGACATCTGCTTGTCCTCGCCGCCGGCGAGCGCCTGAGAGGCCTCGAACTGCGCAAGTGCTTCGGCGGGCTTCTGCAGGTAGAGGTCCAGCAGGATGCCGAAGTTCCGATGCGCGCGAGCGTCGTTGGAATCGGCCTCGACCGCGCGACGATACGACTGCTCGGCGTCCGCGAACTTGCCGAGCTGGCGGTACGCAACGCCAAGCTGGGCCGCGGCCGGCGCGCTCGCCGGATAGCGCGCCAGCGCTTCGCCGAGCGCGACGACCGCTTCCTGCCAGCGCTGCGCGCGGCACAGCAGAATCCCGTGATTGAGCGGAGGGCCCGCCAGCGTCGGCGCCTGACCGCTGAGCGCCGCGAACTCGGAGTCGGCACGGTCGCGGTCGCGCTCGGCGGCCGCGACGGCTTCCTGGAAGCGGACCGCCACGGGCAGCGGTACCGCCGGCGGCGGTGCGGCGGCGGGCGGTGGCGCCTTGCCCTTGGCGGGCGCCGGCGGCGCCGGGGGCTCGGGTGGCGGCGCGCCGGCCGCCGCATCGATCACCAGTTCCTCGTTCTCCTCGACCTTCGCGAACCGCGCGGGCTTCAGTTTGGCGAGCGCCGCATAGCTCGCGCGCACCGAGTCGTCGTAGACGCCCTGGGCCGCCCGATTGGCGTTGACGAGATGGATATCGATCGCCTTCTCCTCGAACGGGAAGGCTTGCTCCTCGAGCAGCAGATCATACTGCTCGAGTTCCTCGCCCTTGAGGCTCTTCGGCCGCTCCGACTTCAGCAGGTCGACGCTCAACTGCCGGTACAGGTCCGCCATCTCGAACGTGGCGGCGGTCGACACTTCGGCGATCGAATACGCGTCGGCGCCCTCGAACGCCTTGAGCGCGCGCTGCATCGCCTGGCGCTTCGCCTCCAGCGACTTCTTGAGCGGCAGCACGAGCTGCACCGCGCGGAATGCCTCGCGCGTCGGCATGGCGAGCTCGAGCGAGGCCTTCGCCGCCAGATAACGACTGCGGTCCGTTCGACTCGATCCCGCCCCCTGGTCGCTGCGCACGATGTCCTCGAGCAACGCGCTGCGCCGGGCGGCGTCGCCACGCTGCTGCGCCAGGTCGGCAAGCTTCTGGCGTGCCTCGAGAGCCGCATCGAACGGCTGGGGGTAGCGCTTGACGTACGTCTCCAGGGTGGCGACGGTCTTGGCGGTATCACCGGACTTCTCGTAGAGCACCGCCGCCTGCGACAGCGCCTCGCGCTGCACGTCCGGGCTGTTGCCGGTGGCGGAGGCAATGCGCTCGAACTCGAGCGCGGCCGAGCCGGGCTTCCCGGCCTCGACGTAGGCAACCGCCAGCTTGCGCGTAACTTCGGGTTGCAGTTCGCTGGTCGGAAAGTTCTTGCGGAAGCCTTCGAGTACGTCGATGGCCTTCGGCCAGTCCTTCAACCCGATCAGCAGCGCGGCCGCGTCGTAGTCGGCCGTGGAGCGGATCTTCGCGTGCGGCGCCAGCTGCGCCACGCGCAGGAAGTCTCCGACCGCGCCGGCATCGTCGCCGGCCGCCTTGCGCGCCTCGCCCTGCTTGTAGACCGCGGCAGCGATGCGCTCCTCGATCGCGGGGCGCTGCGGGTCGTTGGCGAGCAGCAGCGACTGCACCTGCAGATAGGCGCCCTCAGCCTTGTCGAATTGGCCAAGTTCGAACTGGCCGTTGGCGATCACCGTCCAGACGGTCTTCTGCTTCTCGACGTCGACCGGCGGCTGGCGTGCGAGCACGATGTCGGCGACGTCGATCGCCTTGCCGTACTCCTTGAGGTCGTAGTACTCGCGGGCCGTACGCACGAGGACCGGCGCGCTCTCCGGGTGCCCCTGGAAAGTCGTCGCGAAGCGCAGGCCGCTCTCGAGCCCCTGGCGGTGCCAGTTCGCCCGGGCCTCGCCCTGCAGGCCCGCCTCGTGCTTGTCGTAGGCGACGAGTGCTGCGTAGCCTGCTGTTGCAGACTTGTCGTTGGGCGGATAGTTGTACGCCGCGTGCTCGTATTCCTCGGCCGCGTCGTGGAACTGGTGACTCTCGAACAGCGTGTCCGCGAGCAGGTAGTTGGTCGACGCCGCGTCCTTGTCGTCCGGGAACGACGTCAGGTACTCCCGATACCAATGCGCCGCTTCCTGGTAATCCGCGGGCAGCTTCGATTTCTGCGCCTGCGAGTGATAGTAGCCCGCGAGATCCTTGACGTTGGTCTTGAGCTCGCTGACGACCAACGGCGCGTCCGCCGGCTTGCGATGCGCCCAGAACGACGAGCCGAGCCGGTAGCGTTCGACATACTCGCGCTTGCCATCGAGCACCAGCGATGCAAAGCCGCCGCGCTTGTAGGCGTCGATCGCCTGCATCTGCAGCAGCGGAGCTCGATCATGATCGGGATCGCGCTTCGCAAAGGCGCGATACGCGTTGGCGGCGTCGGTCCAGCGCTCCTTGCTGACGTACAGGTCGCCTAGCGTCGAATACAGAAGATAGGCGTAGGGCCGCGGGCCGTGCCGACCCAGAAAGGTGTCGACACCCTTGGCGTCATCCTCGAACGAAAACGTGATCGCGCAGACCCGCAGTGTATCCTCGACGAGCTCGCGCTGCGGCCGCGTGAACCCCTCGATGTCGCGTTCCCGGCCCTGGCCGTCGATCAGCTTGCGATCGAGCAGCTTGGCAAACGAGTCGAGCGCGCCATCCGACTCGCCTCGCTTGAACAGGGACCAGCCGTCCTTGTAGAGGCTCTGCTCGTAGAACTCGGATTTCGGCCCGAAGCCGATCACGTGCTCGTACGCCGCCTGCGCGTCGGCCCATCGCTTGGCCATGAACAGAATTTCGCCGCGGCGGAACTGCGCCTCGTCGGTGTAGCGTCCTGCGGGGTAGCGGCTCACCAGCCTGTCGAGCGTCGCGAGCGCCTTGTCGCCTTGCTGGTCGGCCTCGTAGGCCCGCGCCAGCTGGTACAGCACCGCATCATTGCGCTCGTAGTTCGGATAGGCCGCGAGCAGCTTGGTATAGAGAACGATCGCATCGGATGTATCGAGCGGCGAGCCCTGCGCCAGTTCCTTCTCGATCCGATTCAGCTCACCAGCTTCCAGCTTCAGATCGCCCAGGCGTCGCATCGCCTCGGCGCGCAGTGCCGCATCACCACGTTCGAGGTTCAGGAACTCCTGGTAGTTCAGCCGGGCGCGTTCCGAACTCGCGTCCGCCGACGTATCGGGGTTGACGTCGACCTGCTTGCCCTTGAGGTCGGCAATCGTCGGTTGCTTCTTGGTGGCAGCCGATGCCGCGCCGGCGGCGAGCACCGCCAGCAGCATCGCCGACCAGAGCCGGGACGAGCGCCTCATCGCGCGCCATCCGGTGGCGGCGTGGTGGGCGTCGGCGGAGCGCGCTTGGCCTCGCTCTCCGACGATGCCCGATCGTAGATCGTCGCGAGTGAGTACCGCGCCTGCAGCATGTAGGTCGAGATGCGCTCCTTTTGCGACTCGAGCTCGCGAACGGCAATGTCAGCAAGATAGTCAGCCTGCGCCTTCTGCAGCGACGCGAGCCGCTCGCGCGCGGCCGCAATCCGCGGGCGGAGCGCCGCAATCCGCTCGCCAAATTCGCCGTTGCGATCCGGAACGGCCTGCTTGGCCTCTTGCACCAGCGACCAGCGCTTCTCGGTGTCACGCAGCGCCTGCGACACCTCGCGAACGCCCTTGCGCACATTCCAGGCGCGCGCCTTGAAGCCGTCGGCCATCTCCCAGTAAAGAACCCCGCGCACCAGCCTGACCTTGTCGCGGGTATCCTCGAGGTCAGGGTCGCTACCCGCCGTTGCCAGCACGCTTTCCATCTGCTCGACCTGCGCCCACATTTCGCGCTCGTGCGGCGTGCCGAGCGCCGCCACGTCGCCATTGTTCTCGGCGCTCATGACCTTCGACTCGATTTCGGTGCGCTGGCGCTGCAGGTCTTCGAGATCGACCGTCTGCAGCTTCGCGAGCACCTCCGGCAGGCGGCGCTCATAGCGTTCGCGACGTGTCGCCAGCATGTCGTCGAAGGCCTCGACGCTGGTCGACCAGGCGTCGAGGTTCCGGTCGAGATAGCGCAGCACCCGGAAGTTCTTCAGTCCTTCCTGGAAGTCATTTTGCGCCAGCAGGTGGTACAGGTAGCGCGACTCCGGCGCGTCGGGCAGCCGGCTGAGCTGCCAGAACCACCCGAGCTGGCTGCGCGACTCGTTCTTGACGATCGTGTCCAGCATCGTGCCACGCCGGATCGCAGCGATCGATTCGTCGATGCGCGTGGTCTCCGTCGAGAACTCGCGAATCGCGGCTTCGTAGTACTCCGACGCCTGGCGATTCGCGTTCAGCTTCCCGTAGGCATACGGGACGGCGAGGTAGCTCTCCTGGACCGCCGCGTCGAGCATGTTGCGGCCGTGCAGCTCCAGCCAGGGCACCAGCGCCTCGCGGTACTGTTGCGTATCGCTCGCTGCCCAGCCGACGCCGAGCAGCGCTTTCGTCGACAGCGGTCCGTCCAGTCGGACGCGTTCGAGCACCGGCCGTGCGTCGGTCGGGCGGTTCGCCTGGAGCATCGCGTAGCCGAGCGCCAGGTTGGCCTTGTCGCGCAGCGCGTCCAGCTCGCGATTGCTCTTGTCGATCTGGCCGATCTCATCGAGCAGGCGGGCACCGGCCTCCAGCTGGCCGTTGCGCACGAAGGCGACGCCGAGGTTGAACTTGGCGTAGGCCTGCCACGTGACCGGGCCCTTCCAGTTGTCGAGTACCGCGATGGCCGCAGGGTATTTGCCCTGGTACAGGAGCGCCTGCGCGAGCAGCATGCGTCGCTCGGCGTCCATCGAGGGCGTGAGGCCGGCTTTGCCGGCTGCCTCGAGCGTGTCGGCCGCCTTGTCGAAGTAACCTCGCTGGTACCAGACCTTGCCGAGGAAGAACCGCGCCCGGTCGCGCACTGGCTGCGGAACGCCAGGTCGGTTCAATACCTCCGAGAAGATCTGCCCGGCCTCCCGATGCTGGCCAAGCGAGAGGTAGAGCCCACCCAGCAGCAGCTCGGCGTCGGCCTCGTGGTGCGCTAGCCGTCCCTGCTGCTGCGCCGCGGTCAGCCGCGTCAGCGCCGCGAAGTAGTCATCCTGGTAGAAATAGAAGAGTACGTCGCCGTAATACAGATCGCGGACCTTGACGGCCGGCAGCGCACCGGGGGTGGCCGGTCGCTTGGCCGCCGGGGCGGCCATGATAGCCGCCGGCGCGAATGCCAGCAGGCCGGCGAGCGCGAGCGCCCGCCGCCAGCGGGCAGCGCACGACGCGATGCCCACTCGACTCACTCCCACTCCTTGACCTTGAACTCGGGCTGCTGCGCGCTCTGCCGGTCGGAAATCTTGAGCTCCAGGTACTTGGCTCCGACACCCTTCTCGAAGGACAGATTGGCGCCGCGCTTGTAGTCGCGCTCGTGCGGTCCCTTGCCAGTGAAGAAGGCGACCAGCTCGTGCTTGCCGGTCTTGAGATTGCCGATGTAGACGCGGTGCACGCCGCCGCGATTGAGCGCCTCGACCTCCCGGTCGGTATACAGGTAGTTCGCGACTTCCTTGTTGTCCACGCGGATTTGCACCGAGTCGAGTTCGAAGAACGTGCCGACGTCCATCGAGAGGAATACCGCGATCTGCGTATTCGCCGGGAACAGCAGCTCCTCCTCCAGGACGAACAGATCCCGATTGAGGTCGAGCACTTCCTTCTTGAGGCCCTGAACCTCGTTGTCGAGGCTCTTGAAGTCACCGCTCGCGGCTGCCGGCGGAGCTGCGGGTTCCGCCGCGGGCGCCGGCGCCGGGTCCTCCGCGCGCGCGCCGGCGACGCCGAGCAGCAGCAGGCAGCCCACCGCCGCCCGCATCCACAATCCGAGACCAGTCTTGCTTGCCATCGTCCGGGCCTTTTTCTTCAGGGGCGCAACAGCACCCTGGTGATCCACACGAACCAGCGCGTCGCCCACGAGGGCATACGCGCGGCCACCGGCCGCCTGCGCGGATTCCGACCACAATCCAACATCGCGACCGCAATGCGGGGGCTGTCCATGAATCGCCTCGCTACTCGTCCAGGAGCCGCCGGAGCTCGCCGACCAGGTCGGCGTCACCGGCGGCGTCGAGTTCACCGTGGGCGAAACGCACCACGCCCGCGCGGTCGATAAGCAACGTCAGCGGCACATCCGGCACCGCGAAATTGCGCCCCGCCTGCTTGCTGAGGTCGACGCCGTTGCGAAACCTCGCACCGACGGCGCGGGCGAGCGACTCTGCGCGTGCCGGATCGTCGTCGAGGCTGACGCCCACGACCACCAGCCCTGCCTTGCCGTACGTCGCATCGAGCTTCGCCAGTCGCTCGAGATACGCGCGGCACGAGCCGCACCAGCTGGTCCAGAAGCCGATCACCACGACTTCGCCACGACGCTCCGACAGTCGGAAGTTGCGACCCGGCCCGGAGAACAGGCGCTGCACGAGCTCGGGTGCTTGCTTGCCGATCAGCGGGTGGCGGCCCGCCGCGCGCGCGGCGTCGACGGACACCATTCCTCCGGCGAGGGCGAGCGCCGCCGCGATCACGCACGCCGCAGCTCGCCGCCGAAGACCAGACATCTGGAGTACCCGCCAGTCCACCGTCGCCACTCGCTCCAAGTCACTGCTCCGCGGGCAGCACCGTTCATGCGCGGTGCGCGTCACCGGTCACAGGGCGTCGCGCGGGCCGCCGACGCGACGCCGGCAACCGCTCGCGGCAACCCCGCTGTCCGTACGCGGACGGACCGGTGGTTTTGCGTGCTCGCCTCGCGACGAGTTTGCCCTTGGCAGATTTTGTAAAGCTCGCACGCACGCCGGGCACTGTCAACGCGCGGCGCCAATCGAGAATGATGGCCGCTTCACAAAAACGGCGGCGGCGCAGTTTTGAATGTCAGTGCGTCGCCGGATGGCGACAGGAGCAGCCTTGAATGCACGCCGCGAGCGTGAGCCGCGTCACGCGCGTTCGCCACGCTCGCCGCTGCGATGCATACGCTCGAGCAAGCCGCGGACGGCGCTCGAGGCCTGCGGCTCCGGCAGCAGCCGCTGCTCGACCAGAATGCTCGCAACCTCCCGCATGGATCGGCGACCGTCGACCAGCGCAAGCACGACGGCCTGAATCCGCGTGGCATCGGCTGCCAGCGCAAAGGACTGCGTGCGCGGCACGGGCACACTCGGATCGAGCAACCAGTTCGGCACGCCGGTCTCGTCCGCGTCGCGAGGCGCGCGCTGACGCTTGTCGGCCGCGAGCACCGCGACGGTCTCGACCCGACCGTGGCGGCTGGCCGGCGATTGCATGTACGGCAGCGACGCGTCGGCCTGGCGCACGACTTCGAAGCCCGACTCCTGCGCAATGTCGGCGAGTTCGTCCGGGCCGTACTGGCGCGACGGCTCGCGCCACGGGAAGGCCAGCGAGCCGAAATTCACCCAGCGACCACCGGGGACCAGCAGGCGGTTGACCGCCGCGGCAATCGCCGGGAGATCGATCTCGACGATGTCGATCAGCCATGGCGTGAGGACCGCATCGAAACTCTGCGCGGCGAACGGCGCCCGCCACGCATCCGCAAAGACGAGGTGGAGCCCGGGGCGTGCCGGCGCCGGCGCACGAAGCTCGCGCTCGACGGCGACGTCGAGACCCCGCAGCGGCGCGATCGGAAATTCATAGAGCCTGACGGGCTCACCCGCCAGCAGCCGGGCGGCCACGAAGAGCAGCAAGGGATTGATGTCGAGCGCGACCGTCTGCGCCTGTGCCCCGGCCTGATGCAGGTCGTAGGCGAGCCGGCAGGCGCCGGCGCCGAGCACCAGCACGCGCCCGACGGGCGACCCCAGCGCATCCGCCACGATGGCATGAGATGCGGCGTTCTCGGCGGCGCCCCAACTCCAGTCCCGGTGGACATTCACGTAGTAGGAATGCAGGTCCTGGCTGAGCGGCAGGCGCGTGCCGAACGCCAACGGGGTCGCGTGCGGCAGCGGCAGGGTCGGCAACGACAGAGGCTCGCACAGACTGCGCACGAGCCTGCCCTGACCCCGGTATCCGGCGAGCAGGGCCAGCAATCGGTCGCGCGTCGAGCGCCGCTCCGCGGCCGCCAGACTCGCCTCAGCGGCCCGCTCGGCCGCACGGAACTCTTCGAGGTAGAGCGTCAGCCGGTTGCGCCACTCGCCGAGACTGAAGGCCGGGTCCGGGAACAGCCACGGGATGCCGCCGACGATCGGGAAGTCGACGCCGCATGCCTGGCATGACCATCCGGATATCCCGCGTGCCAGACGCTCGTGCCGGCAGCGTGGGCACTGGAAATCAGCGGTGGCCGCGTCCGGCGTCATGCCGACAGCATGCCGCAACGGCGCGACGGGCGCAGCCCGCGCCGGCCCCGCCGTGCGCCTCGACGAGGCTCAGCCGCCGATCTTGCCGTTGACGATCGGCGCAAAGGCCGTCAGCGCATCGAGCGCCGAGCCCGTACCGAGCGCCTGGTCCGGGAAGACCTGCGGAAACTGCGCCTGCTGGCCGTGCAGGGCCATGTAGTTCAGCAGCACCGTCTGCACCAGCAGCAGCACGTTGTTCGCCGCCGGGCTCGAGGCCGAGTTCACCGAACCGTCCGGCGTATAGGACCCGATCTGCTGGTGCCTCGCCGCTGGCAGACCGCCAGCGCCGTCCAGCAGCTGCGGCCGGCCACCCGGGTTGTAGACCAGGAAGTAGGTCGCCGCCACCGACTCGTTGTCGCTCGTCCACATGAATTTGTTGCGCCCGTCGACCGAAGAATCGACCTGGCCATTCGCCGAAATGCCGCCGTCGCTAAACACGTAGACCATCAGCGGCTTCTGCATGCGCGCCGCGTACTCCAGGCAGGCGCCAATGCAGCGACCCGCTCGCAGGTCACGGATCTCGCCCGTGGAGCGGCCCTGGCCATGGTAGTCGTAACCGCCCAGCGTGACCGTACCGGCACCGGCGTAGCCATTCACGACCATCTTCATGATCGCCGCCGTCTTCTGGAACTCGGAGTCGCTCTGGTACTCCGCCTGGCTGAAGATGCCGCTGCCGCGCGTGGACGTCTGGTCGACGATCTGTGGGTCGAGGTCGGGGTTCAGAGCCGCCGGATTGGAGAAGTTCTCCGCCAGGTAAGCCGACTTCACGTAGTTGCAGTTGGCTGCGGACTTCACACTCGAATCCATGGCGAGCTGCGTCGACACGTTGCCGAACTTCTGGCCGCTGATCCGCGACATCGATTCAAGCACGGACACGGCATCGGCGGGATTCGCGAACAGCTGCCCGAGGACGCCCGTGTCGACGAGGCCGGTCACGTTGCTCGCCTGCGTGACGACCGTCGGCGTCAGCGCCGGATTCACCATCGACAGTGGCGCCATCGAATTGCCGCCCGAGGTCGAAGGCTGCGACCCGATCAGCGTCAGCAGCTCGCCCTTCGCGCCCGCCTGGGCGATGCCGTACATCGGGTTGTGCGGGTTGGTGTTTGTGTCGTTGTTGGACAGCGCCGGGATCACGACGCCATTGACGTTCGCCTGCGTCGCCGCCGACGTCCGCTCGATGATGCCGCGGGCGTGCGCGCTATCGATGTGAAACAGCAGGCCCAGCCGACTCTCGATGTTCGTACCGGTAGCAGATGCGTTTGGCACCATGGTGCCGGGCAAGCCCATCTTCCCGTAGGCCGCCGTGGTCAGGAAGTCCTGCTGCCCGCCGGCTCCGCCAATCAGCACGTTCGAGCCGGCGATGTTGCCGCCACCGGCCAGGTCGAAGCAGATGAACGGAATCTTGCCGGCGCCCCCGGTGATCCCGCAGGCGATCTTCTGGGCCAGGATGTCCGAATCGAGGGCCATTGCCCGCTGCGGATTCAGCAGCAGGCTGAGGGCCGCCGGCGCCATGACCGTCGCCGAGCCTGTCATGAAGCCTTGCGCGATGAAGTCGCGCCGCGACACCGGACGCTTGTGCGCGTCGCGGTGGCGGATCGGCTCGTTGAGCTGGAGGCCCCGCGGGGGTTTGTTACGGATGATCATGGTGATTGCCTCGATAGTCCCGTCACTGCACCAGCATCGCGGCGCTGCCGGCGACCGCCGCGCAGGACGCCTTGGCGATCGTCGCCGTCCCGGTTGCGTCGGCGGAGACCGAGGCCACCAGCTTGTCGATCAGCGCATTGAGTTCCGTGGTCACCGTCGATGCGCTCGGCTGCGTCGCGACGTACTTGCCGGCCGTGACGTTGGCGGAGAGCATCTGGCCGATCAGCGGATTGATCAGCGCGGCGCGGCCGCTCGCGTTGTAGGCGACCGCAGGCGCCGCGCCGAAGTTGACGCCTGGGAAGTAGGCGGCGCTCAACGTCGGGTCGCGAACCAGCGCGTCGCAGTACTGGATCGACAGCTGCGCAATGGCCGTCTGGTGCGAGGCGACAAAGCCCTGGAAGTCCGGGGTCGCCGGCAGAGACTGCTGCAGCTTATTGTAAAGAGCGCTGACGGCCGCGTTGGTCTTCGGCACGGTCGTCATCGTCGACAGCGCGCTGTTGATGCGCTCGAAGGTCCGCACGCCGATATCGGCCGGACGCGGCGAGTCGGTCGGAATCGGCGCGATCGGCGTCGGGTCGGTATGCACGTTGGTTGCCGAACCGAGCTGCTCAAAGGTCAGGAAGAACTGGTCGTAGGACGGTCCCTTCTGCAGTGCGATGGTCGTGCCGACGCTCGACAGCGCGACTGCGCTGATCGGGCTCGTGGTCGGATCGAAGCCCTGGCCGCTGACGGTCGTATTGAGCGGCGCATAGGCCTGGCCCACCGGCGCCTCGCCGCCGTTGATGCCAATGCGCATGCCCTTGACGACGACGCCGCTGAACGTGGTGTTCGGGTCGAGGCTCAGGAAGACCGGCTTGTTGAATAGGTACGAGTAGCTGTCGTACTGCGAGACTTCGAACATCACGTACGTCTGGCTGAGCGCGGTCCACTTGTCCAGGTTGAACAGGAGGTAGTAGCGCTCGCCGACGCCTGCGGCGAAGTTCGCCTGCACATCGGCCGCCGGCATCGCCCGGTTGTAGATTGCGACCATCTTGATCAGCCCGCTGAAGGGCCGATCCGACGAAACCTCGTTGCCGAGCACCAGCGCAAACGTGTTATCCCACTGCGACAACGAACCGCCCTTCTGCGGATCGCCGCTCGCCACCAGCGCGCCGTTGACGTAGATCTGCCGGCCGTTCACCGGGTCATTGGTCATCACCACGTGCTGCAGCGTCGCCTGCAGGACCTGCTGCGCCGACGGCGTCGAGAATTCCGGCTGGCCGTTCGCGTTCGTGTTCGTGCTGCGCAGGAATGCATCGTAGTTGTACATCGTCTGGCCCAGCGTGAAGTTGCGCTGGGTGGTGCCACCGGAATACGAGACGATGTAGGCATTCGTCTGGGTGACGTTCGCGGGCGCGACCCAGGCCTCGATGCTGTACTCGCCAGTCTGCAGGATCATGTCGTGCAGCTTGGCGCTGCCGGTGGTCGTGCCCTGCAGCTTGCCCTTGTTCTGCACCTGCACGCCCCAGCCGCCGACCCAGGTCACGTCACCGGTCATGTCGAGGTTGAGCGCCGGTTCGACGCCGCTGGTGTCGTACGCCACCGTGCCGGTACCGGTCTTGAACTCGAACTTGGCGATCAGGCCGGTCTCGACGCGAGTGCCGCCGTTGTCGACGACGCCGTCGTACATCGTGAGCGCCTTCGACAGCACCCAGGCCGGGTCAACCTGCGTGACCGGCACGCCGTTAGCGAACGCCTGGATCGCGGCGAGCATCTGCGCCGAGGCCGCGGCACAGTCGCCGCCCCAGCAGTTGTGGAACTCGTTGTGCAGCCGGACGTAGAAGCGCGACAGCGTGGGCGTGTCGAGGTTCATCTTCGGCTGGGCCGCCGCGTAGGCAGCATCGACATCGGCCTGCGCGAAGTACGGCGACTGGGCGGTCACCGCCGACGGCGAGTGGCAGCGCGAGCAGTATTGCGTGAGCAGCGGGTAGACCGTCTGCGAGAAGAGCTGCGAGCTGGTCGGGAACGTGCGCGACCCGCCGGCATCCGCCAGCGTCGGCGCCACGAGCTGGATCTGCGCCTTCGAGGCGCCCAGCGTCACGCCGGCCCAGTTCCGGATCCAGGTCGTCATCGTGTCGCCGCACGCCTGCGTGCTCGCGAGCCAGCAGTGATGCCCGCCGGACACCTTCGCCACGATGGTCGAGTTGCCCGGATTCGTGAGGTCAACGACCGTCTGTGCCGCCTGGTACGCCAGGTTGACGTCGTCATTGCGCGCGAACATCGGGCTCTGGTTGCCCTGGATGTGGCACGCTCCACAGCGATCGGTGCCCTTGACGTTGTTCCAGAAATTGACGACGAAGGCCTGGACGTCGGCGCTCGCCGGTGCCGGGCCGTTGTAGGCCTGGCCGGTAGATGTCGGCGGCGTCACCGGATTGGGCGCGGTCTGCACGCTGCCGGCGCCGCAGGCGGCGAGCACGGAGACGAGCGCGAGGCTCGCGAACGTGCGCAGCGCGCCGCGGAGCGCGCGTCGCCGCGAGCCGGCAGTGAGGGTGTCGATCGAGCTGGAGGCCTTCATGTTCGATGCTCCCTCAATTGCCCATGCAGTAGACGGCCGCATCCGCGAACACGCCCTTCAGCGAGTACCCCTGCTTGAAACTCGCGACCATCGTCGCGACCTGCGCGCGGTCGGCGGCGTCGGACGGCGCCCGCAGGCAGACCGCCTGGAACACCTTCTGCACCTGGCACTGCGCGAACTGGCCGCTTGCGCCGATTTCCGCACCCAGCGACTTCGCACCGTTGCCGCTGCCGGGCAGGGTCGAGTCCCACCCCATCAGCGCGTTCTGACCCGACCGCCAGCGGTTGTCCCAGCGGTCGTCCGGCGTGACGAAGCCCGGCGCGAAGGTCGTGTTGTTGTGGAAGTACTTGCCGACGACCGTCCCCGGCGTGTACTGCAGCGAGCCGTTGTCGGTCGTCGTATTGTCGACGTAGTCGTAGTAGGCGAAGGCCTGCGCCATCGGGTCCATGCCCGAGTGGCAGCCGACGCAGTTGTTCAGGAACACGCGACTGTCGCCGCCCGGGCTGCGGCTCACGTCCTGGCGAATGCGGTCGGTCGGCCGGGTGATGTCCATGACCTGCGGCAGGTCTGTGCACATGTGGTTGATCATCGTGAAGCGGAACATCGCCCGGTTGGTGCCGAGGATGAAGAACGCCCGCGCAGCGGCACGGGTCGTCATCACGCCGGCGGTCGCAGCCGCCGGCAGCCCGGTCGTGGCCGACTGGGCCTGGCTGACGAGCCCATCCTTGAGGTTTACCGCCTGCGCTTCCATCTGCACGTAGTGGTCGTTGCTCGAGCTCGAGTACGCCGGCAGACCGAGGCTGCTCTTGCCGACATAGATGATGTCGGCCGACAGCAGCGTGTTGAACGGCACGTCGTCGCGTACCATGCCGACGACCGTCGCGGAGTAGTCGTTCAGCGGCGCGAACGGCGTCTGGTCGCGGTTCGTCCAGGGCGTCGCGAAGTTCTTGACCGTGACCGAGTAGAACATGCCGTTGGGATCCTCGATCGCGAGCAGCGCGGCGCCCTTCGCGTCGCCGCCGTCGATCTTGGCCTGCATCGCGTCAAGCACCGACTGCGTCGGCGGAACGCCGTTGAGCCGGTCGTGCATCCGCATCGCCTGCTCCCGCGAACCGGCATGCGCGGCAGCCGACATCAGCACGAGTCCGATGAGCAGCAGCGCAACGATCGCCTCGCCCCAGATGGCGTGCGGCGTCGCGGCGGGTTCGTTGGTCTTCGGCGTCGCTGATTTCATGGCGAGTTACTCGCGGACAGGCTGGAATTCGCAGCGAATATAGCTAGCGGCCTGAGTAGCAGTAATGTCTCAGGACAGCGACATTTGCGTAGACGTGAACTGCATCGCATGTCACGTCGTCGTCGCCGCGCTGCGACATTACGGAGCACGGCAGGTGCGGGTTACTCTCGACGGTGGAAATGCCCGGTTGCGCAGCGATTTCGGTGACGCCACCTGCAGTGGCCGGGGCTGTGAGCGTGTTAACAGAACGTGGCGCCGGCGACAGACATCATGCGTTCCGCTTCGCTCTGAGCCGCAGCACTGCGGCCCGCGCGGCGCGAACGAAGCGAGGAAGGCGATGGACAAGCACGTTCCTGACCTGCTGGGCAGCATGCAGCGATGGCTAGTCGTTGCGTTGGTCGCGGTACTCGCGTCCGCGTGCTCCAGCAGCGAGGGCCCGAACAGCGGCATCAGCCTCGGCAGCGGCAGCTCGTCGAATGATCCGGTCTCGCCGGACTTCGCGATCGCGTACATCAAGCGCACGTTGCCGAAAGCCAACGATCCCAATGCGATCACGCTGGAGGACGACCTGCGCGTGCAGCGTGTCTGGAACGGTCCGGCCGACGTGGTGCTGCGCGAGAGCGCCAGCCCGACGGCCAACGAGAAGAATCTCACGGCCGCGCTGGCCTGCCCGCTCGCCTCCGACCCGAACCAGGCCTCCGGTCCCGACCATGACGTGCGGGACCTCGACACGTCCTTCGACGGCAAGAAGCTGATCTTTTCGTTCCGTTGCCGGCCGATCAAGAACGCCAAGCAATCGCAGCAGCCACGCTGGACGATCTTCGAGTACGACCTTACGAGCGCCACCCTGCGCCAGGTCATCTCCGACCCGATCGCGGCCGCGCTCGGCCACGACGTCGGGCCGCACTACCTGCCCGACGGCCGGATCGTGTTCTCGTCCACGCGCCAGCATGATGCCAAGGCGGTGCTGATCGACGAGGGCAAAGCGCAGTTTGCCGCCGGCATCGAGGGCGACCGCAACCTGCCCGCCTTCGTCGTACACGTCATGAACGCGGATGGCAGCGGCATCCGTCAGATCTCGTTCAACACCGGCCATGATCTGGATCCGTCGGTGCTGAATGACGGCCGGGTGGTGTTCACGCGCTGGGACATCAATTCCGGCGCCGGCATGCATCTCTATGCGATCGACCCGGACGGCGGCGACATGCAGTTGCTCTACGGGCGCAACAGTCACGACACCGGGAACCCCACCACCGCCCAGGGCGGGTCGCTGGTGCAGTTCACCCAGGCACGGACCCGGCCGGACGGCAAGGTCGTCGCGCTGCTACGGCCGTTCCAGGGCACGGAGTTCGGCGGGGACATCGCCCTGATCGACGCGGCGAACTTCGTCGAGAACGTCCAGAAGGTCCTGAGCTCTACTGCGGCGGCCGGGACCACCGGCCAGAGCCGGCTGGTGATCAACGATGTGATCACCACCGAGGCGCCGCCCGCCGACCCGAACGCCCCGGCCGGGACGCCGGCGCCGTTCGCGCCCGCCTCGCCCGGCGGCCGGTTCTCGAGCGTGTTCCCGTTGTGGGACGGCACCAATCGGCTGCTCGTCTCGTGGACCCAGTGCCGGCTCGTGATCCAGACGCAGATCGTGCCGTGCACCTCCGACAATCTCGCGAACGCGACTGCCGTTCCGGCGCCCACCATCTACGGTGTCTGGATTTACGACCCGAAGGCCAGCACCCAGATGCCGATCGTGCCGCCGGTCGAAGGCATGATGTACACGAACGTCGTCGCGCTGCAGCCGCGACTGCCGACTCCGACCCCGATCCCCGACGCCCAGCCGAGCGCGACCGGTTCGTACACGTTCAGCCTCGCCGCCGAGGGCGTCGGCATCCTAGATATAAAGAGCGTCTACGATTTCGACGGGATCGACCGCGCTCCGGGCGGCATCGCCACGGTCAGCGATCCAACCAAGCGCCAGCCCAGCCCGGTCCGGCCACGGTTCATCCGCATCGAAAAGGCGGTCAGCCTGCCGGACCGCGAGGTGCTCTCGAACAACGCCTTCCCGAACTACGCCTTCGGCGCCGCCGGCGGGTTCATGCGCGAGATCATCGGCTATGCCCAGGTCGAGCCGGATGGCTCGGTGCGCGTCAAGGTGCCCGCCAACATCCCGTTCCAGATCAGCGTGCTCGATGCCAATGGCCGCCGGCTCGACGGCACCTACCCGCGCCACCGCGCGTGGATGCAGATCCGCACCGGCGAGACCGTGGTCTGCAACGGCTGCCACGTGCAGGCCCAGCAGCCGCCGTCGAATTCCCACGGCCGGACCGGGCTGTTCGCGCTGGTGAACACCGGCGCCACCACCACCGGACAGGCCTTCCCGAACACCCAGCTGCAGGTCACTGACCGGACCGGCAACACCATCCTGCCGCCGCGCCAGCCCAATGCCGGCGAGACGATGGCGGAATACCGTGCTGCGATGCAGGTGACCTGCGTCGATGCCGCCTGCTCGGCGCAGCCGGCGGTCGACATCGTCTTCGCAGACGTCTGGACGCCGACCGGCGTCGGCACCCCGGACCCTGCGTTCTCCTGGACCTACGCGGCGTTGAGCACGCCTGCGCCGGTGCGCGCGGATTGCGAGACGAACTGGCAGGGCAACTGCCGGATCACGATCCATTACCCGATCCACATCGCGCCGATCTGGACGACCCCGCGCACGTCGATCACGGCGGTCAATCCGGGTACGACGCAGATGGCGACGATGTGCACCGACTGCCACAGCCCGGTCGACGCGAACGGCGTTAAGCGCGTGCCGCTCGGCAACAGCCAGCTCGATCTCACGACGAGCCCCGCCGCGACGAACCCTTGCGTACAGCAGGAATACACGTCTTTCTGCGACCTGCTCTTCCCGCATACCAAGCTCGACCCTGTTACTATGTTGCCCGTCCCCGGACCGCCGGACCCCGTGACCGGATTGCCGACACTGGTTCCGACCAGTCCACCGATGAGCGGCGCGGGAGCGAATGCTTCAGCGGCCTTCTTCAGCGAGTTCACAACCGGCGGTACGCATGCCGGCTGGCTGACCGGGTCCGAGCTGAAGCTGATCTCCGAGTGGCTCGACATCGGCGCCCAGTACTACAACGATCCGTTCGCGATCCCACCGGCCAATTGATCGAATGCGCAAAGTCCTGAACCTCGCAAGCTTACTTATTCTGGCGACGGCAGCGGGACTCGCTCAAGCGGCGGAGAGTACGCGGCGGTTCGATCGTGAGGCCGGCCACTACGTCGACGTCGCGGTTGCCGATCCCTACCTCGAGCTGCACACGGGTCCCGGTCGCGGCTACCCGGTGTTCCGCGTCGTGCCGCGCGGCGAGCACGTCGAAATCCTGTTCCGGCGCACCGACTGGTTCAAGGTACGCGACGAATACGACCGCGAGGGCTGGGCGTTCCGCGACTCGATGCAGGAAACGCTGCTGGCGAGTGGCGAGAAGCTGCCGCTCGAGGATCTGTCGCACCGGGACTTCGACCTCTACCCGTGGGAGTCCGGCGTGCAGAGCGGCAACTTCGGCGGCGGCAACGTCAACAGCCTGTACGTCGCCTACTCGCTGAACGCCAACCTCGCGGCGCAGTTCGAGGTCGCGCAGACCCTCGGCCATGCCGCCAATGGCGAGATCGCGCTGCTCGGGCTGACGCACGCACCGCGCCCGGACTGGCGGGTCGCGCCGTTCCTCGAGCTCGGCACCGGCGCCGTGCGCATCCAGCCGAAGGCCACCATCATCACGCCGCCGCAGCGGACCGAGCAGATCGCGTATTACGGCGCTGGCGTGAAGTGGTACGTCTCGCATCGCTTCTTATTCCGCGGCGACTATCGCAGCTACGTGCTCTTCACGCGGCGCGATTCCAACGAGGACCGGAACGAATGGAAAGTAGGCTTCGCGTTCTTCTTCTGATGGCTGCCGCGCTCGCGCTCGGCGGCTGCTCGCTGTGGCCGTTCCACAAGAAGCCGCGCGCCGAGGAGGTGCCGGTCGAAGCCACGGCGGCGGACGGGTCGGCGCCGGCCGTGGTCGAGCCGCAGGTCACGCGGCGGACCGTCAAGACGCCGAAGATCAAGAGTTCGAACTTCGAGATCGGACCCTACATCGGCACGTACAGCGCCGAGGACTTCGGCGTGAACCCGGTGCTCGGCGCACGGCTCGTGTACCACATCAGCGAGGACTTCTTCTCCCAGGCCATGATCGGCCACACGACGGTCGGCCGCACCAGCTACGAACGGCTCTCCGGCGGCGCCCAGCTGCTGACCGACAGCCAGCGCAAGCTCACGTACTACAGCCTCGACTTCGGCTACAACCTGCTGCCGGGCGAGGTGTTCGCCGGACGTCGCCGGGCCTTCAATTCCGCGCTGTATGTGACGGGCGGCGTGGGCGCCACGCACTTCGCCGGCGACAATCGCTTCACCGTCGCGATCGGGGCCGGCTACCGCATGCTGCTGAACGACTGGCTGGCGGCGCACTTCGACGTGCGCGACAGCATCTTCGACATCGACCTGCTCGGCTCGAACAAGACGACTCACAACCTGGAGACCGGTCTTGGGGTGACCGTGTTCTTCTGAGACCGCTCAGTATGGAGTACAGCATCATGTTCCGACCGATGTACCTCGCCGTCGCGCTCGCTGCCGGGCTCGCGTCACCTGCCGTGGTGCTCGCCGCCGACCCGATCGGCCAGCCGGCACCGGCCTTCTCACTGCCGCTGCGTGGTGGCAATGCACCGCTCGGGCTCGACAAGCTGCGCGGTCAGGTCGTGATGGTCAATTTCTGGGCCTCCTGGTGCGAGCCGTGCCGCAAGGAATTCCCGCTGCTCGACCAGATCTACAAGAAGTACAAGGCGGCCGGCTTCACGCTGGTCGGCGTCAACGTCGAGCCGGATGCCAAGGATGCCGAGGGCTTCATCGCCAAGACGCCGGTCACCTTCCCGATCCTGTTCGACAAGGACAGTACCGTGAGCAAGGCCTACCGCGTGTCCGGCATGCCGACCACCGTGCTGGTCGACCGCAAGGGCGTGCTGCGCTGGGTGCACCGCAGCTACGTCCCCGGTGACGAGAACGAGTACCTGAACCAGGTTCGCGCCCTGCTGATGGAGAAATAGCCATGCGTGCGCTGCGCATCGCCCTGTTGCTCTCGCTTGCCGTCAACGCAGCCGGCTGCGCCGGCGTGCAGCCGTGGGTCAAGCCCTACGAGCGCGAACGTCTGGCCGACCGCGTCATGGCCTGGGACCGTGACCCGATCATGTCCGGCTACATCACGCACGTTCGCGAGAATCGCGAAGGCGCCCGCGGCGGCACCGGCGAAGCCGGCGGCGGCTGCGGCTGCAATTGACCCTCGCTGTCGGCCGCGGAAGCGCATCAGCATGATCCCGACCTCCCGATTGACGGTCGCCCGAGTCGCCGCTCTCGCGTTCGCGCTGCTGGTCGTCATGCGCGCCACGGCCGACGTGCTGCCCGAGGAGCGCGCCGATGCCAGCTGGCGCACCTATGACGGTGGCGGGCTCAAGGTGCAGGGCCCGGCGGTACTGGTCCGCAAGAACTTCTCGGACAAGGTTTCGGTGAGCGCCGGCTATGCGGTCGACCAGGTGACCGGGGCTTCGATCGACATGGTCGTGCTCGGCGCGAGCCCGCTGCACGAGGTACGCAAGCAGAAGCAGCTCGGCGTCGATTTCCTGTACGGCAAGACCACCTACAGCGCCGGGGTCCAGAGCAGCATCGAGAACGACTACGACTCGAGCACCGCGAGCTTCGGGATCTCGCAGAGCATGTTCGGCGACCTGACCACGGTGACGTTCGGGGTCAGCCGCGGCTGGGACATCGTCACGCGGGTCATCAACGCCGCGCACCAGAAGGATCCGAATTTCCGCCGGCGCGTCGACCGCAAGACCTGGTCGCTCGGCATCTCGCAGATCCTGACGCGCAACCTGCTGTCGGGCTTCGACTATGAGGCGATCACCGAGCAGGGCTACCTGCAGAACCCGTATCGCGCGATCCGCTACCTCGCCGGACCGGGCTCGACGATCTACCTGACCGGCGCGGAGACCTACCCGGGCACCCGCACCAGCAACGCGGTCGCGGTACGCCTGAAGTACTTCCTGCCCTGGCACGCGTCGGTGACGGGCAAGTATCGCTATTTCTTCGACACCTGGGACATTCACGCACACACCGCGGAGGTCGACTACACGCAGCCGTTCCTGAACGAGCGCCTGATCGCCGACATCACCTACCGCTATTACCGGCAGAACTCGGCCTCGTTCTACTCGGATCTGTTCCAGTTCGCGAACCAGCAGAACTACATGGCGCGCGACAAGGAGCTGGCGGCCCAGGACAACAACGCGGTCGGCGCGGCACTGTCCTACGACTTCCTGAAGTCCAAGCGCTGGTTCCTGAAGCGCTTCTCGGGCTCGCTGCACTACGACTACATCATGTACAAGTTCAAGGACTTCCGCGATGCGAGCCAGCGCCAGTTGCCGGCTGGCACCGAGCCGCTCTACCACTACAACGCGAACGTCGTTCAGGGCCTGCTGACGATCTGGTTCTAGCCGCGCCGCACGCCGCCTAGGGCGACGGCGGCGTCAGTCCCTTCGAGTACCAGACCTTGCCGTCCTTGTCGACGACCACGGCGTCCATCTGCGGGTAGCGCTCGATCAGGCGGATGCCCTCCTCCGCCCCTTTGATGAACACGCCCTTCGACCAGCCCTCCGTATCGGTCGCCGTCGGACCGATGATCGTCACGCTGCGCACGCCGGTCGGGCTGCGCCCCGTCTTCGGGTCGATGATGTGGTGGTAACGAACGCCGCCCTCGTCGAAGTACCGCTCGTAGTCCCCCGAGGTCGAGATGCCGACGTCGGCGAGCGGCATGCTGAGCACGATGCGGTTCTTGTTGTCGGGGTGACGGATCCCGACCATCCACGGGCGACCGCGCCGATCGCCGAGCAGGCGCGTGTCGCCGCCGGCCATCACCATCGCGTTGGCGACGCCGAATCGCTTCAGGATCTCGACCCCCTGGTCGCAGGCGTAGCCCTTGCCGATCCCGCCGAGGTCGATGCGCATGCCCTCGTGCGCGAAGCGCACCGAGTGGCGGTCAGGGTCGAGCACCAGATTGCGGTAGTTGACCCCGGGTAGGGCCGCCTGGATCTGCGCATCCGTCGGATGGATGTGACGCGGGTAGTCGTACAGATAGCCGACGCTGGCGTAGGTGATGTCGAACGCGCCCTCGGTGATCTCGGAGAAGTGGATCGACGTGCGGATCAGCTCGTAGAGCTCGGTATCAACGACCACCGGCTCGACGGCGGCGTGCATGTTGATCTGCGAGATCTGGCTGTCCGGCCGGTAGTGGCTCATCAGCTCGTCGATCCGGTGCATGTTCTCCATCACTGCATCGATCGCCGCCTCGCCGCGGACGCGGTCGTCGTGCCACAGCTCGACGTAGATCCGTGTGCCCATGATCGACTCTTCGCGATGCAGCCAGTCCGCGAGCGCCGGGGTGACGGCAAATGGCGACAGTGCGAGAAGCAACCCTGAAAGCAGTGCGCGCATCGAAAGGTCCTCCGGGAATCCGCGGCATTATCGGCGCTCGGCGTACGACGCGCAGCGGCCTTGTGCTCGGTTATCATCTGGCCGCGGAACCTCGCGCAGGTTCCGCGGTCTTTGGCTACAGCAGACTACAGGGGATGCCCATGACAGCGCGACGCCTCATCTACGCCGCGGCGCTTTTCATCGCCGCCAACACCGTCGCTATCGCCGGCAACCGCGAGGAGGCCCGGATCCTCGAGGCCACGCAGGTGCTGCAGGACACGCAGGCGATGCCCGACCAGTCGATCCCGGACTGGCTGCTGCGCCGTGCGCAGGGCATCGCGGTGATCCCGAACGTCGTCAAGGTCGCGCTGATCGCAGGCGGCCGCGGAGCGAAGGGCGTGATGGTCGTGCGCGATGCGCAGGGCCGCTGGAGCAACCCCGTGTTCCTGACGCTCGGCGGCGGCAGCATCGGTTTCCAGTGGGGCCTGCAGGTCAGCGACGTGGTGCTCGTCTTCACGACTCGACGCAGCATCGAGGGCGTGACCGGCGGCAAGCTGACGCTGGGCGCCGATGCCGCGGTGGCGGTGGGCCCCGTCGGCCGCCAGGTCTCGGGTGCAACCGATATCGGCCTCGCCGAGGTCTATTCCTACTCACGCTCGAAGGGCCTCTTCGCCGGCATCGCGATCGACGGCACGGTGCTCGCGATCGACCACAAGGCGAACGGTGAGTACTACCAGCGACCGGGAGTGCTCGCCTCGGAGCTTCTCTCGCCGGCCGCGCCGGCCGCGCCCGCGAGCGCCCAACGCCTGCTGGACACGCTGCGCAGGCTGCCGAACGGCGGCGACGGCGTCGCTCCGTCCGGTGCGGCGCGCGCCCCGGCCGCGGCCAGCGGCGGCGCGCCTGCTGCGTCGCAGCAGGCGCCGGCCGATGGGCGTGGACTTGAGTCGGGTGGCGCGACCACCTATCCACTGACGGACCCGCCGAAGTCGCGGGGCTGAAGGCGGCTCACTCCGGCCGGAACGGCATCCAGCGGCCTTGGCCGTCCGCGAGGAGCAGGCCGCCGGGGGCCGTGACGACCTCGAGCAGAGCTGCCGTCTCGGCATCCGGGTCGCCGTCGTAGCGGGCGGGGCGATAGCGCATCTGGAAGATCGAGATCACCCGGCGTGTCGCCGAGTCCAGCACGCCGTCGCGCGGCACGTCGTAACCGTGCGCCGCCAGCCGCTCCTGGATCCACATGACGGTGGCCGGCACCGACTCAAAACGCACGCGCGCCGCGGCGACGCGGGCCGGGTCCGGCCAGGGAACGAGCCCCGCCTCGGCGAGCCGACGCCACGGAAACTGCGGGCCCGGGTCGGTGCGCGTTCGCGGTTGCACCTCGGCGTGACCGAGGATTCGGTCGGGGCGCACGCCGTGGCGGCGCGCGATCTCGCGGATCAGCCCGATCACCCGCTCGATCTGCCGATCCGGGAACGGCGCATAGCCGCGCGCCGGATCGTCGCCATTGCCGAGGTTCACGATCTCGATGCCGACCGAACTCGCATTGAGCGCGGTAGCGCCCTGCCAGTAGCTTGGACCGGCATGCCATGCCCGGCGCGCCTCCGGAACCAGCTGGAAGACGCGCGGTGGATCCACGTCCACCAGATAGTGGCTGCTGACCTCCTCACGCGTCAGGCGCCGCAGCGAGCGCTCGAAATCCGCCTGCGTGAAGTGCACGATGATGAACCGGACCCGGCTGTCCTGGCTCACGGCCCGGTAGCGCAGGTCGATCCCAGTCCCCGCCGCGCACGCTCCGAGCAGCAGCGTCGCGAGCGCCACCGCGAAAGCGCGGCAGGCGCGGTGAAGGACCGGGCAATCCGGGGCGCACGGCGAGCGCATGTGACGATTCTGCCTGAGTGGCCGGAGATTGCGCCGGCCACTCGGCAGGGAGAACGCGAATGAAGTCGCTCGATTGCAAACGCTGTCGCGTCAGCGGCCGCGTCCAGGGCGTCTACTACCGGGGTTCGGCGCAGGCACTCGCTCGCGAGCTCGGCATCGTCGGCCATGCGCGCAATCTGGCCGACGGCAGCGTCGAGGTGCTCGCCTGCGGCGAGGCGACGGCGCTCAGCCGCTTCCTCGACTGGCTCTGGGTCGGCCCGGTCAGCGCGGTGGTGGCCTCGGTCGAGGTATTCGATCACGCGGCAGAGACACTGCCGGCCGATTTCCTGACCGGCTGACCACGCGCGACGCGCGTCACGGGCCGTGGTCGCGGACCGCCAGCGCGTAGCCGACGCTGGCTTTGGGCGTGTCGTAGATCCCGAAGTCGCAGCTGAACAGTGTCCAGGCCGCCGACGGTGCCGCTGCATCGGTGGTCGAGGTCCAGTAGTACTGGAACGCGATGACGTTGCGGAACGCCGCGCTCATCGAGCCGATGCCGGGTAGCGCACTCGACCACGACCAGTCGAAGAAGTCGGCCTGGTTGTTCTGCGCGCGGTCCGCAAGGCTCGCGAGTTCCTTGCGGTTCGGCAGGCGCCACTGCCCGGCGATCGAGCCGTCGCTGAGCCCGCACTGACCGCTCGCGAGCGAGGCGATCGCGGTCAGGGTCGCGGACCAGGTGCCGCTGATGCAGTCGCCCTGCTGCAGCCACACGAGACCCGTCACCGCGTCCGTGACCGTGCCGTCGCCGTTGTCGACCAGCCGCGGGAACGGCAGTGGCACGCCGGCTTCGATCGAGCCGTCATCGCCCGGCGCGTAATGCACGTAGAAGCCCGTGGCCTGCAACGAAATGGCGCCGCCGCCCGCGCCGCGCACGGCCCAAACGGCAAGCGGTGCCGACTTGGCATTCAGCACGCCGTCGTTGATGTAGCGACCGTCGCTCAGCCGGATCGCCCAGGCGGACGGCGAGCCGCCCACACCGCCGTAGTAGCTGGTCGAGGTCCAGTACGGCGTCGTCGAGAGGCCCGCAAATGGGCTCGAGGCCGGCAGCGCCGGGTTCGCCGCAGAGGCGTCGACGAGGCTCTCCAGCTCCCACTGATTCGGCACCCGCCAGTCGCCGGGCTGCGAGCCGTCGGTCAGCGCACAGTGACCGCTCGCCAGCGCCGCCGCCTGCGCCAGAGCAGTCGCCCAGTCGGCACTTGCGAGGCAACCGGCGTCCTTCAGCCAGACGAGGCCGGTCAGGGCGTCCGTGACACTGCCATCGCCGTGGTCCACGAAGCGCGGCAAGGGCCAGGCGACGCCGGCGCGCTGCGCGCCGTCATCACCGGGTGCGTAGCTGGTCACCTGTCCGGTCGCCGCAAGGCGAACGATCGCGCTCGAGCCGTCGAACGCCGCGAAGTCCGCGCCGACGGTCGAATCGGTCGGACCGTCGCTACCGGCGGTCACCGACATGAAGTTGAAGACGGTGAACACGGCGTTCGGTGCACCGCTGCCGTTCGCGAACACGTCGTTGTTGCCGGCGCGCGTGACCGCGACGCCACCCGGCACGTACCAGTTCGAGGGCGGCGCGTCCCACTGGTAGCTGGCGCGGCTGCCGCTCGGATTGCTCGCGAGGACCGGTGCGAAGGCGAAGCCGGGCTTCGTCGCCCAGAATTCGTAGTTCTGCGTACAGCTGTCGGCGCAGGCGGTATTGAGGCCGCTGAACGTGTAGCCACCGTTCGCATCGGTGGTGGCGGTCCCGAAAACCCGATGATTGTTGGTGTCGTAGGCGATCACGGTCACGCCCGCGAGCGGTGCCTGCGCGAAACGAACGGTGCCGGAAAACGTCGCGGTCGGCCAGGGCTTGGCCGGACTGGTGTTGCCGCTGCCGCTGCCGCCGCCTCCGCAGCCAGCCTCGAGGGCGGCCGCAACCACCACGCAACACCACAGCACCGGGATCTGACGAGGGAAGCGCATGCCGATTTGACCTTTGTGGGGCGACCCGGCGCGACACCGGGCGCAGGAACCTTGGACGTGCGGTCGGCGCCGATCAGGGATCCTTGAGCGACCCAGTGCTCAGAAACCGAGCGACACCAAACCCGTCACCGGGCGGCACGGCGTACTGCGAACGCCCTCTCACCCGGCCTTCCGGCGTCCGGGTGGCAGGATCCGCGACCGATCCGACTTAAGACCGGAGAGCCGCCGGGCCAGCCCCGGGAAGCGCCCCGGGACCGGCTCAGGTACCATCCGGCGCGGGAGCCTGATGGGGCAGGCTCGCGATTCGAAGCGCCCGCCGCGCCGCCCGTGCGCAGCGCGGCCTTGCATGCCCAATAGCTATGGAGACTCACGCATGCGCCGACCGATCCATCGCCCTCTGCCGCTCCTGCTCCTCCTGACGATTACCGGCGCCGCTCAGGCGACCGATCCTCCGGCCGGGACGAATACCTCGGCGAATGCCACTTCGACGCCGCCGCCGGCCGCCGCGCCGTCGGCACCCGCCGCGCCTACCGCGCCCACCGCGACCACGCCGGCGGCCGCCGCCACTGCGAGTCCGGATGCCGCGGAGATCGCCCAGTTCCGCTCGCTCGGTTACCGGCCCGAACAGCGACACGGCGAGACCTATTACTGCCGCAACGAGGCGGAGATCGGTTCGCGCTTTGAGCGCAAGGTCTGCGCGACGATCGAGCAGCTGCGCGCCCGCCGGCAGGCCTCGCGGGACATGCTCGAGAGCATGCAGAAGCTGCCGGGCAACCCGTCCGGCAAGTAGACCGCGCCTGCGCCGTCGGACGGCCGCTCGCTCGCGCGCGGCCGCCGCGTTCCGCCTGTCCTGTTTCCTTCGTGTCCGGGAGCCGCGCATGAACTCCGATCACCCGTCCCGCACCAGCCTCGATCGCCGCACGACCCTGCAGCTGCTCGGCGGCGCCGGCGCACTGCTGCTCGCACCCACCTGGGCACGCGCGACCGCCGGCCCGGACCTGGCCGCGATCCGCAAACAGGTCGTCGCACAGCACGACGCGAACGTGAAGCGGCTGCAGGACTGGATTCGCGTACCGGGAATCGCCGCCGAGAATCACAACATGGGTCCGGCGTGCGCGTTCACCGAGCAGCTGCTGCGCGACGCCGGCTTCCAGCACGTCGAGCGCGTCGAGACGCACGGCCAACCCGGCATCTTCGCGACGCTCGATGCGGGCGCGAAGCACACGCTCGGGCTCTACTTCATGTATGACGTCAAGCAGGTGAACCCGAGCGAATGGTCCTCGCCGCCGTTCGACGCGGCGCTGGTCGACAAGGCAGGCTTCGGCAAGGTCGTCGTCGGTCGCGGTGCGGTCAACCAGAAGGGTCCGGAAGCGACCTTCCTCGCCGCGCTGCACGCCATCCGCGGCGCCGGCCAGAAGCTGCCGGTAAACCTCGTGCTGGTGGCCGAAGGCGAGGAGGAAATCGCCTCGCCGCACTTTGCCGACGTCGTGCACCGGCCCGACGTCCTGGCCGCCCTGCGTCGCTGCGAGGGCATCTTCATGCCCTTCGCCTCCCAGGACCCGGACGGCGCGGTCGAGATCAACCTTGGCGCCAAGGGCGTGATCGAGCTCGAGCTGGTCGCGAGCGGCGAACACTCCGGTCGCGGCCCGTCGAAGGACGTCCACTCGAGCCTCAAGGCAGCGGTGGACAGTCCGGCGTGGCGGCTGGTGCAGGCGCTCAACACGCTCGTGACCGCCGACGGCAACGATCCGGCCATCGACGGCTGGTTCGACGACGTGGTGCCGCTGAGCGCGCACGAGAAGGAGCTGATTGCCGCGCAGATCGCCCGCTCCCGCGAGGAGACGATGCTCAAGTCGCTCGGGGTCAAGCACTGGGTCCGTGACATGAGCTTCAGCGAGGCCATGGACCGCCTCGCCGGCCAGCCCACCGCGAATATCGAGGGACTCGTCAGCGGCTACACGGGCCAGGGCGGCAAGACCATCCTGCCGGGACGGGCGGTCGCGAAGATGGACTTTCGGCTGGTGCCGAACCAGACGGCCGCCGGCGCTCAGCAGAAATTGCGCGCGCACCTCGCCAAGCGCGGCTTCGGCGACATCGAGGTCAACGTCACCGGCGGCTACGACCCGACGACGACCGACGAGCATTCACGCCTCATCAAGGTCAGCCAGGCGATCTATCACCGGCACGGGATCGAGCCCGGCCTCAACCCGCGGCTCGGCGGCTCCTGGCCCGGCTACATCTTCACCGGCGAGCCGCTCAAGCTGCCTGCCGGCCACTTCGGCCTTGGTCACGGATCCGGCGCGCACGCACCGAACGAGTACTACGTCATCGAGAGCTCGAATCCCAAGGTGGCCGGGCTCGACGACGCCGTGATGTCCCACGTCGAGTACCTGTACGAGCTCGCCGCGGGCTTTTGAGATGGCGGCGGACGACCCGGTAGGCAGAGCGCCGGGTCGCTGCTCTGTCGCAGACGGCCGCTGCCGCGCCGGGACGGCAGGCGAGCGTCCGCTGGCGGCCCGCGACGCCAACGCGGAATGACCGACGCCACGCCCCGCGGATCCGCGCCGTCGTTTTCCGCGATCGAAGTTCGCGAGACGGGACTGCGTCGCGAGCTCAGCAGCCGCCAACTGGCGATGATCGCGATCGGCGGGGCGATCGGCACGGGGCTCTTCCTCGGCAGCGGCTTCGCGATCGGTACCGCCGGCCCGAGCGTGCTCCTCAGCTACGCGATCGGCGCGCTGATCTCACTGCTGCTGATGGGCTGCCTCGCCGAAATGACGGTCGCGCACCCAACGACGGGGTCGTTCGGTGCCTACGCGGAGCACTATCTCGGCCCGCTCGCCGGGTTCCTGGTCAGGTACGCGTACGCGACCGCCACGATCCTCGCCGTCGGCACCGAAGTCACGGCCGTCGCGCTGTACATGAGGTTCTGGCTGCCGGACCTGCCCGGATGGCCCTGGATCCTCGGCTACTCCGCGGCACTGATCGCGATCAACGCCGCGCAGGTCGGCTGGTTCGGTCGCATCGAGTACGTGTTCTCACTGATCAAGGTCGCGGCGATCATCGCCTTCATCGGCCTCGCGGCTTACGTGGTGTTCCTGCTCCCGGATCCGGGTGCGGCGGACGGCGCGGCGCTCGGGCTTCGCAACTACCGGCTCGCTGGCGGCTTCTTCCCGCACGGGGCTGCCGCCACCTGGGTGGCGGTCATCATCGCGGTCTTCAGCTACCTCAGCATCGAGATGATCGCCGTGGCAGCCGGCGAGGCGGCTGATCCGGCCACGGCGATCACGCGGGCCTTCCGTTCGACGGTCGTGCGGCTGATCCTGTTCTACCTGCTGACCCTCGCGCTGATGCTCGCCGTCGTGCCGTGGACCGCGGCCGGCTCCCGCGAGAGCCCGTTCGTGACCGTCATGCGATCGCTGCACATCCCGGGCGCCGCGGGGCTCATGAACTTCGTGGTGCTCGTCGCCGCGCTGTCGGCGATGAACAGCCAGCTTTACGTGACCACGCGGATGCTCTTCAGCCTCGCGCGCGCCGGCCATGCGCCGCGCGCGCTGGGCAGCCTCAGCGCGCGCGGCATCCCGGTCGCGGCGCTGATCGTGTCATCGGCGGGCGTCGCCGTGGCCACCATCGTCAGCGTCATCGCGCCGGAGGGCGCGTTCCTGACGATGCTCGCGGTCGCAAGCTTCGGCGCCATGTTCACCTGGATGATGATCTTCGTGACTCACTTCGCCTTCCGGCGCCGCCAGGCTAGGGACCCCGCGGTCCGGCCAGCATTTCGCATGCGCGGATTTCCCGCCACCACGCTGCTCGGCGCGGGACTGATGGCGGCGCTGCTGCTGACGACGCCCTTCACCGATGCATTCCGCATGACGCTGGTCTTCGGCCTACCCTTCCTCGGCCTGCTCTGCCTGGCCTACGTACTGCGGCGTCGCTCGGCGTCGACCGCGCGCGCGGACTGAGCACCTGCCGCGGGTGACGGCGCGATGATCCGGCGCATCACGGCGCCGGCTGCAGCCGATCGGATGGCGCGCCTCTCGAGCCGCAACCGATCAGCACGCGTTGGCCGTGGGCCGGTGGGCGATCCCGCCGGCAAGGTGGGTGGCCACCTGGTCATCGACGACCCCGTGGCGTCTGCCCCGGGAATTTGAGAACGCGAGGCGCAGGAACGCGAATTCACACGGAGCCGCCAGACCGGCTTGCGAGCCACGGCCTCCGCCTCGCCTACGCCGCACCGGCCCCGCACCTGCCCGGTCGCCTTCATGGCCTGGCGCCGAACCGACCCGGACGACCGTGCAGCCTCAGCCGGACGCGCCTTGGGGCGTGATCGAGCGCGCCGACCGCGCGTACACTCGGTGCGTGCAGCAGGTGCTCGTCTACGCCGACTCGCTCTCGTGGGGCATCATCCCCGGTACGCGGCGTCGCTTGCCGTTCGCCGAGCGCTGGCCCGGGGTACTCGAGCGTTCGCTCACCGAATGCCTTCCAGACGTGCGCGTACTCGAGGACTGCCTCAACGGCCGACGGACCGTCTTCGATGACCCCTACCTGCCGGGGCGGAGCGGGCTGCACGGACTCGCCGAATCCATCGAGATGCACTCGCCGCTCTCGCTCGTGATCCTGATGCTCGGCACGAACGACTTCCAGTCGATGCACCCTCACACCGCCTGGCATGCGGCCCAGGGTATCGCGAGGCTTGTGCGGGAGATCCGCGCGGCGCCGGTCGAGCCCGGCATGCCGATCCCGCCGGTGCTCGTCGTCGTGCCGCCACCGATCGTCGCGCCGCGAGGTCCTTTCGGCGCCAAGTTCGATGGTGCCGAGAGCAAGTGCGCGGGTCTCGCGGAGGCCTATCGAGCGGTCGGCATGGAGCTGGGCTTCCCCGTCTTCGAGGCCGGCACGGTCACGTCGTCGAGCCGGGTCGACGGGATTCACCTCGACGCCGATCAGCACCTGCTGCTCGGCCGCGCGCTCGCCGCGGTGGCTGCGCCGCTGATCTCCCGCTGAGGCCCCGCTGATGCTCGCAGGGCGCGCTGCGCGATTGCGCCCACGCGGCCACCGCGACACACTGCCGCGACGCGCCGCAACGACTACTCCACGGCACGTATTCGAGCCCCAGCATCGCCAGGTGCATCCCATGCCGAAGATCGACTTCGCGACCGTTCCCGTCCGCCACGGGTGCCCCTACCCCAAGCCTTTCGACGAGCCGTGCGCGGCTCGGACGCGCCGGCGCCTCGGGCAGGCCGGCGGGCTGAGCGACTTTGGCGTGAACTACATGACGCTTGCGCCGGGCGGCTGGTCGAGCCAGCGTCACTGGCACAGCCACGAGGACGAATTCGTTTACGTGCTCGAAGGCGAGCTGACGCTGATCGAGGATCAGGGCGAGACGCTGTTGCGCGCGGGCGAGTGCGCCGCGTTCCCGAAGGGGTCCGGCAACGGTCACCACCTGGTGAATCGCTCGACCGCAACCGCGGTGTATCTCGAGGCAGGCTCGCGTCACCCGGCGGACGTCGCGACCTGCTCGGACATCGACGTCAAGAGCGCCAATGCGGACGGCCGCTTTGTGCACAAGGACGGATCCCCGTATCCGGACGGCTGAGGCCTGCTGTCCGACCTCGGGGCCACTCTCAGTGCGGCGCGGCGCAGCTCCTGAGATACTCGAGCAGCGGCGCACGTACCAGGTCCATCTCCGTGTACTGCCAGCGCTCGTCGGCGTATGCCTCGAGCAGCCGCAACATGGCCGCCGCCGACGTTGCGTCCCCGACCAGCGCCGCCAGCGGGTCGCTGTAGGTGTGCAATCCGAATGCCACCGCGCGGGTCTGGGGAAGCCGAGTCAGCGTCTGGCGCTCCACTCGGATGTGCAGCAGCTCGCCGATGCGCTCCGGCTCGCGTTCGAGGATCGAGACCACGGCACGCATGGCCGCGGCATTGGCGGCATGCGGGTCGTCTGGCGGAAAGTACAGCGTCGCGATCGGCGTGACCTGCCAATTGAAGCGCTCGCAGGGGGTCGACTCGTGGACGCTGGCAAGCACCCGGTCGATGCGCGGCCCGAGCCTCGCGGTCAGCGCAGGAACCGGCCGATGGGCCCACTCCATGTCCCGCCCGACGGCCGCGACCAGTCGGCCCGAACTCGAGTAGGCATTTGCCGCTGCCGTGATCTGCAGCGCCCCGTCGACCTCCTGCAGCAGCATGAAATCCTCTTCGATGATTTCACTCAGCTGGCGCAGCGGCTCGACTGTGGGCTCATCGAGCCGCCACGCGCGCTGCTCGAGGCGGGATACGAACATCGCACCGTCGCGCGCGAAACGCGCCGGGTGGTCCGTCAGCAGGTGCGCGAGCACCCGGTCGGAGAGTTCGCGCTGGGCGGGTATAGCGACTCCGGCAGCGCGCGATAGTAGCGCGCGCCGTCGGCCGCGAGCCGCGCGCGCTTCTCGCGCATGTTCGCCTCGTGCTCCGCGGTGAACTCGATCCAGCCCGCGGGGCGCGCCGGCCGCAAGCCCAGCGAGAAATCGACCGTCGCCCAGCGGTAGGGCCGGTACGCGGGCGTCCGCGGGAGCATCACGCGCGAGGTCGTCCGACCGCGCTCAGCGGCCGAGCGAGCGGCGCAGCGACTCGGCGGCCGGCCCGTCCCCGGCCGCCTCCGCCGCACGGATGGCCAACGCCAATCCCGCGCGCCGTCGCGGCGCATCGCGCAGGCTCCTCGTCAGCTCAACGAGCGCCTCGCGCGGCCGACCCAGCGTAAGCAGCATCTCGCCGAGCTGCTCGCGAGCCGGCACGACCGGTCCGGGCGTGACCGGCAGCTTCTCGAGCGCGTCCTCGGCGTCGGCCGCAACTCGCAGCCGCTCGAGGGCTTCATCCGGGCGCTGAACCGCGATCGCGCTCCAGGCGCGCGCCTCGTCGGCGAGGATACGGATCTGGGTCGCCCAGTATCCGGTTCCGGCCGCCCGCGCCCGCGCCTCGCAGGCGTCGAGCTGCGAGATCTCCCCAGTGGCGTCGGCGGCACGCCCCTGGCGAGCCTGGCCGAGCGCACGGGCCCAGTAGGCGACGGCCGCGACCTGCGCGGGCGCGTCTGCAAGCGGCGCGATCGCCGCGGCCGCCGACCATTGCTGACGTTCCACGGCCAGCCGGACCGGGATCGCCGTCGCGGCGTACGTTACCTTGAAGTCGGTCGACGGCAGGCGCCCCATCACCCGCAGCTCGCCGGCAATGCGCTCGGCGTCGGCCTCACGACCGCGCTGCAGGTAACCATAGACGAGATAATCCATCGCATGGAGTTCCTCGCCCACGTCGCCCTGCTCGCGCGCGGCGCGTCGGGCGGCTTCATTGGAAGCGATCACGTCGTCCCACAGCCCCAGCCGCGTGAAGATGTGCGACGGCATGTGCAGCGCGTGTGGAGCGGACGGCGCGATCCGCGCGTAGGCACGCGCCGCCATCACGCCCTGCGGCGCGAGTTCTGCGCTGTCGTAGGCATGGATCAGGTAGTGCGCAACGCCCGGGTGGTCCGGCTCGCGGGCGTAGATCGGCTCGAGGATCGCCGCGGCACGCTTCTGCCTGGCGTGCATCCGGTCGCTCGGCGGCGCGGTTGCGATCAGGGCAAGCGCATAGAGGACCTGCATCTCGTCGTCGGCCGGGAAGCGCCGTGCGACAGCCTCCATGGCCTCGACGTAGGCCTCGGCGCGGGTGGCATGGTGCGCGGGTTCTGCGTCGGCGAAGTACGCCGACGCCGCCGCGATCAACATCCGCTCCCGCTCCGTACCGGATCCTAGATCGCGGGCCAGCCGCAGTTCCTCGCCGCCGAGGCGCAGCTCTTCCACGCCGGGTGGGCTCCATAACTCGTGGTAGAGCGACATCGCTACTCCCCAGTGTGCGATCGCGCAGCCGGGGTCGCGCGCGACGACCGCCTGGAATCCCTCGGTTGCCGCGTCGTACGCAAACGAGTGCAGCAACGCCATTCCGCGCTCGAACGACGCCTGTATTACCGGCGCACAGGATGTCTCGAAGCGAACGGTACCGAGTCGCTCCGGCGCGGGGTGCTGGTGCGCGACCTCACCGGTTGCCGCCTGTGCAAGCACCGGACAGAGACCCAGAAGGATCGGGATCCATCGGTTCACAGACAGGCCCCTTGGCAAGCGCCGATGACGGAGTCACGCCTGGTGGGTGACGCCGGAGCAGGTCGGGAATCACCGGATCCAGACCGCCCTGCTTCGGGCGCGCCGCCAGCGTACCTCGGCGCCGTGCCCGAGAAAATGAAGGCGCCGAGTCCCCGGAACATCCGTCCTCCCGTCCGCGCCGCATCAGCGCGAGTCGCGATTCCAATGCCGCTCCATCCGGGCGCGGCGGTGCGGTTATGCGCCGACTCGGCAGCCGCGGCCGGGTAGGACGCCGACTCACGTCCCTGCGGGTCCCGGACCTGGCTCGCGCACATTGACATCCGCACCTGATAGGCGGAGAAGTTCCCCACCCGACACGGCAAGGCAGCACACCTGGCCGCTGGCCGCAGGCCGGCTTGGAGATGCAACCCAACCCCAGGAGGCACGACCATGCACGGTATTCCCACTGCGCTCATCTCGGCGTTCATGCTCGCCAGCGTCATCGCTCCATCCGCGGCCAACGGCGACGGCAAGGGCGCGAAAGGCACCCTCGCGACACGCCTCGAGAAGTTCGATGAGCTCGACTTCGACGCCTTCTCGAAGCAGAACTGGGATCTCTTCCACAGGACGCATACGGACGACGTCGTGGTCGTCTGGCCCGACGGGCACGAGACGAAGGGGTTTGCCAAGCATATCGAGGACATGAAGTACATGTTCAGTTACGCCCCCGATACGAAGATCACGGCCCACCCCGTCAAGGTCGGCAGCGGGGATTGGACGGCTGTCGTCGGCGAAATGACCGGCACGTTCAGCAAGCCCATGGTCCTGCCCGACGGCAAGACGATCCAGCCTACCGGCAAGAAATTCAAACTGCAGATGTCCACGTTCGCCCACTGGAAGGGCGATAAGTTCGACAAGGAAATCCTCTTTTGGGACAACCAGGCGTTCCTGAAGCAGATCGGACTGGCGCCGTAACTCGCCACGACGAAATCGCGGCGTCGCTGGAAGGCGCCCATCGCGAGTCTCGCGAGGTCCCTGCCGGCCTTGCAATACCGACGCCCCGGATATTTCGGATATCCAGTCTGTTGCGGCCCCCACTTCGCATCCCTTGTCGAGGAAGCGGGAACGCCCGCCTGTAGGAGTTCGCCGCCAGCGACACGAAGCAGGGATCAAGCGATGAGGTCGTCTTCTGCAGAAAGCTGCTGCGTCGGGCTCGCGTTCCCCGCCAACCGCCGGACCTCCGACCGAAACACTCGCCGCCGCTCCGACTACGCGTTCTCCACCACCGGCAACTCCGCGATTCTGAGGCGGACCCCGCACCGTCCGATCCCGCACTACCGGTTCGGAAATTTCCTCAGATTTCGCCGGTGATCAGCTTCCCGAAACTCGGGCTTCACGCAGATACCCGGCGATCAGCTCCGCGCATGCGCTGTCCGGTTGTCTTGCGATAGGCGCTAACGTCGGTCCGGCGGCAAACCTGCATCCCGCCCGACGTCATCCATTCCCCAGCACCGGTCCCTGCCAGCCAGGAGCCGACATTGGGTGTGCGTGCCGTCGCCCGCCTGGATCGGCTGTTCGCAAACTCAACAAGCAAGCCCGCTTTGGCCCTCAGAGCGCTTGGTGCGGAATCTAACGCCCGATTGCGGCTCACGACGTAAGGCGCTTGCGGAGCTGATTGGCTACAATGGATTGATGTCGGCCAGCCACATCTATCAGCCCTTTGAGTTCACGGAACGAAGGCCATCCTGGCAAGACTTGACTCGCGTCTGGAACTCCACTTCACGCGTCGTTGATGGCACCAGGTTCAGACTCTCCCGTGAAGTGCGCACAAGTGTTTCGGAAATATCTAGGCGCTGCGCTTCTTCGCTGCGAATCTTATCCAATGCTGTGAGCTGGGAGTTCAAAACCTGAGCATCACGCGTCAGTCCGAAACGGCCGGTCATTGCCTCCGCATAGTGATCCGCCACCATGTTCTGCCACTCGCCCGCCGCGGTCACCAAGCGGAAGGCGACCGAATAGGCCGCAACCTTATCGTGTGACAGATGATCCGCGACCTGCCCGCTCAGCGCGGCGGTCCAACTGCTCGAACGCCACGGATGAGCGTCGAGAGGAATGCCGATTTCATAGAGCTTCTTGATCGTGTCCGAATCGCTCCGAAGAATGGCATTCTGCAGTGCATCGAGATAGCCGGACACGCAACTATGCATCTGCTGCTGCTCAACCGCGTAGCCCAGACTATCGCCGAGTTCCTTTCGTAGGTCCTGCTCGACGCGCTCGACCTTGTGTTTCCAATGGACGGCTTCGACGATTTGCTCTGCACTGAGTGCGATCACGATTCCGATCGCGATAACCCCGACTTCGCTTCCAAGCTCGCGCCAGCTGTGTGGCGGCTTCGGCTTGTGGATTTCCACCGTACCCCCCCCCCCGAACCTAAGACGACTCTTTGCCAAAGCGTCGGACGAGCGTAACGCCTTCACCCCATTCGGGACAGCGCCCCATGCGGTGGTCCGGCGGCCAAGTTGACGCCCGCTTTGCGGCGTCTAACTGACTGCTCTCTGGAAGGCAGGCCTGCGTAGGCGGCGGCCGGCCTGCACGCCCGTCCATCCTTCGCCGCGGAGAATCCTGCGACGCGGTCGACGCTAGAATTCCGGTAGGCATCAGCATCGAGCGTGCGGTAGGTTTCTGCAGACGCACTTGGGATCTGGAGTAAGCCCGTCACTATCCATCGGATTTCTCGCCGGAACCCTCAGTCTTGCTCCGCCTAAGCCTTCCCTCCCGCCCGTACCTCCGCAATTCTGAAGGGCACTCCACAACCCCTATTGCCGCATTACCCGTTCGGACTCTTCGCGAGATATTGCTGACCCTACCGCCCTCCGGATCCGTTTGTGCGTATGCGCCCGTCAGGGAGGCGGCGCGTCGAGGAACTCCGCAATGGTTTGGTTCAGGAACTTCGCGTCGGCCGGGTTACTGGCGGCACCGGCTGTGTGACCCCACAGCGACACGATAGGTTTGAGCGCCACGTGTGGTATGAACTGCGCCTCATACTCGGCGTCCGCCAGCGGGAAGTAGAGATCTGTGGTCGAGGGCATGTACAGCAGGGGCGCCTCGATCGCGCGCAGCGCCCGCTTGATATCGCCTCCAAAGCCTGGCGTCGTACCGACATCATGCCGCTCCCAGGTGCGCATCTGAAGTATCAGATCGTTCGCGTCTGCGCCCGGAATGAAATCGTGCCGGAACCGGTCGAGCGCCTGCTCGAACGTGGTGCCGGCCGGCGCACCCTCGCGCCACAGCTCATCGCGCCACCACTGCTGCGAGAACAACCATGCTGCCCACACCAGACCGAAGGTGTCGACACCGTGAGTCGGCTCAGCAGTGTAGTCGCCGCCCTTGAACACAGGATCGGCCTCAATGGTGGCGATCTGACCCTCGAGACGCACAATGCCGTGCGGCCAAGTTCTAGCAGTCGCCGCGGTCACCACAATCCGGTCGGCGAAGCGCGGATGGCTGACGGCCCACTGGAACGCCTGTTGCCCGCCCATTGAAAAGCCGATGACAGCACGCAGGTGCGTGATGCCGAAACGTTCCGTGAGCAGCCGGCGGGTCGCCTCGACGTTGTCGCGAATCGTTGTAACGGGAAACCGCGGACCGTGCTGCGGCTCCGGAGTATTACTCGGCGAGGACGAGCGGCCGTTGCCGAAGAGTTCGGTCGCGATCAGAAAGTATCGCGCTGGATCGAGCGCCTTGCCTGGGCCAATCAACCATTCGTAGCCGTGGCTATCTGCCATGTAGTGCGAGGGCAGCAGGATCGCGTTGTCCCGCGCGCTATTTAGCGTGCCGTAGGTTGCGTACCTCAAACGTGCATCGGACAAACCGGTGCCGTTCTCGAGGGTGAACCGCGCGATGGTGAACGTCTGGGATACACCGTCGTCCGGCGACTTTAACGGTTCAGCTGCCGCGGCGGCGGCCGCGACCAACAGCAACGCGAAAAGCGCACGGATGGACGACGTCATGGTCAGCCTCCCCCGGTACCGGCGGCCATGCTTGACCGTCGCTCGGCGATCCTAACGAAACGTGCCATCGCACGGCCAGTGCGCGCTCGTGGGCGTAGTTCGCTGTAAACGGCCAGCGTCTCCCTCGTACACTCGTCGAGCAATGTCAGCATCTTGATCGGTCGGCCGTCGTGGTTGCCCAAGACGTTACAGCGCCTACTTGCCGCTGCCTACGCGAAGCCCTTCCCGGCGTCACCGCGTCCGGTCTCCGAGCCATCGTCGGTACGGGACCGGACTCGCACGAGAGGAGCTTCTGGATGCGCTTTGCGAACGCAGGCGACTTCTCACCGGCGGGCAAGTGCGTCCGCTGCAGCTCGCGAAATTCTTCCGGTACTGAGCGATCGTGGTACGGCGTACCGTCGATTACGAGCGGAACCAGAAAGGCCTTGCTCTCGGTCATGTGATCGGCAAGCTCGATCGCGAGATTCCCTCGTGCCGGAAGTAACCCCCGAGCCGCTCCTGGGTGTGATGGGACACAATCGGAATGAAAGGGACGCAATCGTGGATCTCGTGTCGGATCCTCTTGTTCCACGCATCCCCGCCGCGCAGCTCCCTCTGGTCGAACCAGACCTCGATTCCTGCCGCCTTCAACGCCTGAGCCAGGCGCGCGGCCGCCTCCGAGTCTTCGGACGCGTAGCTCAGGAATACGGCTCTGGACTCCTCCGGCATATCCCGCCCCGGAGGTTCAGGAACGTGTTCAGGTTAGGAGATCCTCAATGATCGCTCTCGACAGGGGCATCCAGCCGCGCCGGGTCGTATCGGTTGGTTCCGCGCGCATTCACGGCTGCGCCGTGGACTGCCCTGAACCGCGGTCGACGGTAGAATTCCGGTAGACGTCAGCGCCGCTCACGCGCTGGATTGTTCCGCAGAATTACGCAGGCTTTTTGGTTTAGATGCCGTTGACCGTGCGACTTCCCGCCGGAACCCTCGTCGTAGCTCCCGCTACGCTTTCTCCCCTACCGGTAACTCAGCGATTTTGAAGGGCACCCCACACCCTCCAATCCCGCAATACCCGTTCGGATTCTTCGCCAGATATTGCTGGTGATAGTACGCCCGATGCGCGGAATCCCCACAGAAAGCACGCAGTTACCGACTCTGTTGGACTCTGCCGGTCGACTTTCGGTAGACGTTGGCGTCGATCCGTCGGTAGACCAGCGGTGCAACCGATCAAAGCTTCCGCACAAAGACAATCATGGCGATGGTGCAGCTTCCGGATGTAACGTGAGCTGCGAAACCACCGAACACGCAAATTTCCTTCCCGTCCTCGGAAAAGAGAACGTGCTCGTCACCCGTATCAGCCCGGTCGCCGCGGGTGAATTGAAAGACTCTCTTGCCTTCGTAGCTCGCCTCTTCAAACGATCCAGGGTGCGCCGATTTCCTATCAACCTCCATTGCGCTAAGCAGCCATTTAGGCAAATGCGCAGCCTTCTCCGCCGCGAGGCAGTGCTGGATCACAAAGGAATTGAGGCATAGCAGAAGAAATGCACGCGGGAGCAGTCGCAGCTTCCTGCCGACCATGGACATATCGAGCCGAGACGCCATCTTACCTATGGGCTTCCATGTACGCGCGCAACAAAGCATTCATTCTCGACTGATACCCCGAACCTTGCGCCTTGAACCACTCAACAACATCGGAGTCAATGCGCAGCGAGAGCAACGCTTTCCTAGTCACCGGCTTCAGTCCTTTGCGAACCACAGCGCGGGCGAACATTGCCGGCGTCCATTCCGGTGCATCGCCGTCCTTCACCATGTTCGCGTCCGTCGTCTGACGAACACGGCGAAGATCAGTCCGTGATTTGCGAGAAGTAGAACCGCGCTTCATGTTTGGTAGCCTTGCGAATCGAAAAAATCCGAATGTCTTCGCCGTGCTCAGTGTGTGCGACCGACACGACTTGATCCTCGAGCAATCCCAGCGTCAAGAAGCGCCGCTCCCCATAGGATTCCCGATCGTCCTCCGCCGTGAGCGTGAACCCACGAAAGATCTTCGGCGCGTCTCTAAAATCAATCCCATGTTTTCGCAGGTTTCTTAGCCGCTTCGGCTCGTCCCATGAGAACATGAAACATTGTAGCTACAGTTCGTAGCTACCACAACCCGCGGGAGAGCCTTTCGCCCCGGGCTATCCTGAACCTAGGTCGACGGTAGAATTCCGGTAGACGTCAGCGCCAAACAGACACTGGATTTCTCTGCAGAAGCGCGCAGGGTCTCGGGACTGGACGCCGCTAACCCCGCAACTTCCTGCCGGAACCCTCGCTGTAGCTCCGCCTACGCCTTCTCCCCCACCTGTAACTCCGCGATTTTGAGGGGGACCCCACACCCTCCTATCCCGCAGTACCCGTTCGGATTCTTCGCCAGATATTGCTGGTGATAGTACGCCTAGAGGCCGGAACCCTCACGGAATCCACGCGGTTACTGACGCGGCTGGCTTCTACCGGTCGACATCCAGTAGACGCTGACGTCTCTTCAACGGTAGTCCAGGCGCACTTCTCGGCGACATGACCATGTATGGCACTTGACGCCATATCCCGTGTATGGCGTAGTGCGCCATATGAGGGCCCGCCTAGCGTTTCACGACAAGCAGGTGTTGGCTGATGGATCGATTGTCGAGATGAAGATCTGGGAGCTTCCAGAATCGGCACGAGGTAGCAAGCATCGCCTGAAGTACAGCCTGTTCTATGGATGGCCAGAGCGAAGGCTGGTCGGATACGACAACGAGCGCGGTAAAGGCGATCATCGACACGTTCAAGGCAAGGAAGTGCCCTATGAATTCAGTACGCCGGAGCAGCTGATCGAGGACTTTCTGGCGGATGTCCGCCATGTCCGAGGTGAGTCATGAGCAAGCGAATCAAGGTTCATGTCGGCACGCTTGACGAGATGGGCAAGCGTTTCGTGAGCGCTTGGCACCGGCTCGAACATGGCGAGAAGGTCCGCGAGCGTCACGTGACGTTTCCAGATTTGCCGGCAATGTTGAATGCACTGACACCCAAGCGCCTTGAGCTTCTTCGGGACGTGCACCGGGAACCAGCTGCTTCAGTCAAAGCGCTTGCCGTCCGACTGGGGCGCGATTACAAGCGTGTGCACGAGGACGTCGAGACTCTGGCGGCATCCGGGCTGCTACGGCGCGATGATGGTCGCGTGTCAGCACCGTACGATGCGATCGCTGCGGAATTGCGCTTGTAATCCACCCTCAGACCGGGGGAGATGCATGATCAATCGGACAGATCACTACGTCGCCTGGGCGTTGTTGATCGATGAACTCGACGAGGCGCGAGAGCACCTCTCCAATCTAACGGAGCAGATGGCGAGGGACGGCCGCATTGATGAATCCGAATATGCGGCTCACCTGGGGCACGTCTTTGCCCATTTGAACAGAGCGTGGAACGGGAGGGACTTCTCTGGCGATGCAACGGACGGGCAGCGCGAAGCAATGAGTCTGTATCCATCGGACCTGACGCCAATCGGGTAGAACCACCGCTACTGGCGACCGCAAGGTCGGCCGCGAACTGAAATCCATATCTGGGCCGACTCGGTCAGTCTCTTCGCCGCCGACTATCCTGATCCTCGGTCGACGGTAGAATTCCGGTAGACGTCAGCGCCGATCACACGCCGGTATTGTCTGCGGAATCGTGCGGGATCGCGGGGCGGGACGCCGCTAACCGGCTGATTTCCTGTCGGAACCCTCGGTGTAGCTTTGACTACGCCTTCTCGCCCACTTGTAACTCCGCAGATTTGAAGGGGATCCCACAGCCCCCAATCCCGCAGTACCCGTTCGGATTCTTCGCCAGATATTGCTGGTGATACTCCTCAGCGTAATAAAACTCAGGCGCCGTCAAGATTTCGGTCGTTATCGGGCTCATCCCGGCCTGCCGCAGAGAGGCTTGGTACGCCGCCCGCGACGCTTCCGCCGCCTGCTGCTGCGCGGGCGTGGTCGCATAGATGACCGACCGATACTGCGTGCCGACGTCGTTGCCCTGGCGCATGCCCTGCGTCGGGTCATGGGACTCCCAGAAGACCTTCAGCAGGTCTTCGTAGTCGACTTTCTCGGGATCGTAGATGACCCGAACCACTTCGGCGTGCCCTGTCCTGCCGCTGCAGACCTCCTCGTACGTCGGGTTCGGAGTGAAGCCCCCGGCGTAGCCAACCGCCGTCGCGTCCACGCCCGGCAACTGCCAGTAGAGCCGCTCGGCACCCCAGAAGCAGCCGAGGCCGAACAGCGCGAGTTCGAGGCCCGGCGCAAACGGCGGCACGATGCGATGGCCATTGACGAAATGTCTTACCGGCACCCGCAGCGGCTCGGGCCGGCCCGGAAGCGCGTCCTCACGCTGCGGCAACGACGTCTTGCGGCTCTGAAAGATACCCATGCTTAGCTCCTCGCGGTGGACCCTGATTCTATGCGGATCGCCCCGGGCTTGCCGCGTGATCCCGCTCCGGTATCCTGCCGCTCTTTCTCGGGATCCCGGCCATGATCTCCGGCATCGAATCGGTCACCCTCGGCGTCTCGGACCTGCCGGCGGCGTTGCGCCTGCTGCACGAGGTTTGCGGGCTGCGCATCGAGTCCGATACGCGCGCTTCCGTCAGCCTGCTGTCGGTCTGGGGCCTGGCGCCCTACGCAGACGTGCGACTGGTCGAACTGTCCTGCGATGGCTATGCCTTCGGTCGACTGCGGCTCGCCGAGGTCGCCGACCCGGCGGCCCGGGTGACGCGTGCCGATTTCGGACCTGGCGCCGCCGATGGACCCACCGACGTCGGCCCGAAGGCGCTGGACCTCTATGTTGCACCTCCTCTCGACGCCGCCGTGCGGGTGCTCGAGTCAGCCGGGTGTGCCGTGCGTGCGGGTCCAGTTCGCTTTGTCGTCCGTGACAGCGCCACCGAGGAGGCACTCCTCGGCGGGCCAGGTCAGACGCCGCTGCTGCTGATGGTCGGGCACCGCCATCCGCCACGTGCCCAGCGGGCCGTACCACCGGCAGGTCGTACCAGCGAGGTCGCCACCGTCTCGGTGGTGGTCGCGAACCTCGACAGCACTCGCAGATTCTACGTCGATGGACTTGGCCTGCGCGCCGACGACATCGATGATGAACTCACCGGTGATGAGCGGGATCGGGTCTGCGAGCTCTTCGGCGTGCCGGCCGGATCGCGCGTCTCGCTGGTGCTGTTCCGCGACCCCGAACAGCCGAGTGGCAAGGTTCTCGGCGTGCACTTTCACGAGCGGACGACGCGCGAACTCGCGAACCCGATGCGCCCGGGCAACATCGGCGTGAACCTGTTCAGTACGCGCTGCGCGCAGCTCGAGAACCTGCGCGATCGCTTGCAGGCTGCCGGGCTCGCCGGTCACCTGCCGATCCTGCACGTGGCGCTCGGTGACGGGATGCCGGCCCGCGTGATGCTGACGCGCGGGCCGAATGGCGAGCTCTTCGAGTTTATCGAGCGCTGAGGTTGCGCGCGCCGGCCGCCTAGCGCTTGGGCGGATCTGCCGGGGTTTCCGTGCTCACCGGCGAGGAGTAGGGATCGAACGAACCCTGGGTGCCCTCGGCCGCCTTGCGGGATCGCTCCTCCCGGTCGCGCCGCTGCTCGCGCTCGCGCTCGAACTGCGCGCCACGCTCGCTGGTATGCCGGGATTCCTCGGCGGCCGCCAGGCGCGCCACGGCGAGGCGAGCGTTCACGCAGTCGGCATCGTTCTCGGCCGCGCGCTTGTTCTCGGCGCAGCGCGCGAGAATGCCCTGCAGCAGGGACGGGTCGGCCTCGAGCTCCGACGCCGTATGCGGCGCGACTTTCGGCGAGCCGCAACCCGTCAGAGCAGCAGCCGCGCAGGCGGCGGCGGCCAGCAGTAGGATCCTCATCTCAGCCCCCTGCGGCGACTCGGTCCTCCCCCGAGGCCAATCCACCGCAGCGGTATCGTAGGACACCGGTCCCGGCGCGCCTACCGCGCGACTGTGACACGCGTCACGATTGCAGATCTCGACGTCGCGCGACCCGAACGCGAGTCGCGCGCATGGCGCGCGGGACCGCCAGCTCCCCCACTTTCGCCGCGCACCGACTTTCGTTAAGTTTCGTCGTCCCCAGCGGAGTCCCGAGAACCATGATTGCCAACGAGCACAACCTGCACCTCGGCCCGACCCCTGCCGTCCGCCCGTTCGGCGTGCGGATCAAGCTTCGCCGCGGCGATCCGTTTCGCCTACTGCTCGGCGATGACTGGCAGAAGCTGCATTGGTTCGCGTCCGCGGAGGAGCGCGACGCGGCGCTCGCCGACATGTGCCGCAAGCACGAGTACAACCGGCCCGGCGACCAGCCAGCACTGACCTTCGAAAAGGTCGAAAGGCTGGCCGAGAGCCGCGGCCGCTAGAAGGTCCGGCCGAGGAACAGGTAGTACGACATGCTGCCGGCCTGGTCATAGCCGGCGCCCAGGTAGACCGGCCCGAAGAGCGTGTCGAGGCCTAGGAATGCGGCGCCGTCCTTGCGCAGCGACGCGAAGCTCGCCTCGCCGCGCTGCTGCCAGACATTGCCCGCCTCCGCAGCGAGCCCCACGTAGGTGGGCAGGTCAAAGAGGCCATCCGAGCCGCTGCCGAGGCGACGCAGGTAGACCAGCCGGCCGATGCCGAAATGCGGGCCGCTGAGAGCGCCGGCGGTCACGCCGGAGAGATTCAGGAAGCCGCCCAGCGGAAAGTAGTTCTGCACGCCGGGCTGCGCCGTGAGCGTGCTGCCGGCGGTTGTCCAGAGCAACAGCGTGTTGCGGCCGCGCGATCGCGCGATCAGCCAGTCGAGCCGCGCGGAATCTCCGTCCCGGTCCGCACCGAGACCGGCGCGCTCGGCATCCCATTCCAGCGTAAAGAGCTCGCCGTGCCGGGGAAAGGCGACGCTGTCGAGTCGATCGAAGCTCAGGCGGACGTAGAAGCCGCCCTGCCGGAAGGTGGTCGAGTCCGGCAGCGTCGCGGTCGGCGCCCCGATCCGCAGGCGGGTGCTGCCGGCGACGTGCCGTAATCCGGTACGGATCTCGCCCCAATCGGTGAACTCGCGGCCGAAATCGACGCCGAAGCTCGTCTCGTGGACCCGGTACTCGGCCAGCAGCCGGTCCTGGTCCCGGACCTGGATGCTGCGCGAGTCGAACTGGAAGCGCGGTGCAACGAACCAGGGCGAGGCATAGCCAAGCGGCTGGAAGAACTCTGCGCCGAACAGCGGCTGCTCGCCGACCTTGAGGTCGATGTTCCACTCGGCCATGTAGGGATTCACTTCGGTCAGTACGAAGCGCGCGCCAGCCGTGAAGTTGTTGTTGCCCTGGAAGTCGTCCTGCAGATCGAGCCCGAATCGCAGGTAGTTCGGTCCCCAGCTCTTGCGATGGGCGCTGACCTCGAGTCCCTCACGATCGCCGTCCCGGACGACGGCGTAGTCCACGGCATCGAACATGTCGCGGCCGTAGAGGCCGCGGATTGCGGGCGCGACGTGCTCAGCGTCGGCCGGCTGGCCGACCAGCGGCGCAAGCGCCGCCTCGATGAACTTGCGGTAGTCGCCCGAATCGGGAGCCGTCCGGACGAACTCGATCGCTGGCGCGGGTGACGGCCTTGCGCGGGCGACGAACGACGCGCACTCGGCCGGCGTGACCGACCAGCCTGCCAGCGCGGCAACGCGCTCGCGCGTCGCCGACTCGCCGGCGACGATCGCTTCGCGGACCCGCGAGAAATCCACGGACGACAGATCGCCGAGGCGCGGCTCGATCACGACGTCGCCCGGGCGCAGGGCTTCGCGGCTGCGCACGGTCTGGCGATTGATGAGTATCGAGATCATCTGGTTCGAGACGGCGAGCGCGGAGCCGAGCGCCTCACGCGCCTGCAGCGGCGAGCTCACGTCGACCGCGATCACCGCATCGACGCCCATCTCGCGGGCGAGTGCCACGGGCAGGTTCTCGATCAGCCCGCCGTCCGCCAGCAGCCGGCCGTCGACGTCCACCGGGGCGAACACGCCGGGCGCCGCCATGCTCGCGCGGACCGCCGTCGCGAGCGATCCGCGTGCGAACACGACCGGCTCGCCGGTCGCAAGATCGGTGGCCAGCGCGCGGAACGGGATCGGCAGGCGGTCAAAGTCCTCGACGTTCGCGACCGGCAAGGTCGCCGCCCGCAGCATCTCGCTGAGCTTCTGACCCTGGATCAGCCCGCGCGGCAAACGCAGCGACCCGCCGCGCAGTCCGAGCGGCACGTGCACCAGGAATTCCCGATCGTCCTGCTTGCGGCGGAAGTTCAGGGTCTCACGCGGCGGCCGGTCGCGGAACGCGTTCTGCCAGTCCACGGAGCTCAGCAGCCGTTCGATCTCGCCGGCGGAGAGACCACTTGCATAGAGCGAGCCGACGACGGCCCCCATGCTGGTACCGGCGACGGCATCGACCGGGATCCGCAGCTCTTCGAGCACCTTGAGGACGCCGATGTGCGCGGCGCCGCGGGCACCGCCGCCGGAGAGCACGAGGCCGATGCGCGGCCTCGCCGGAACGTCGGCAGGCTCGTCGGCAATGGCACCCGGGCCCGACAGGACGGCGGCCAGGATCGCAAGCGCGACGGAGAAGCGGCGGGACATGCGGCGTTCGAAGGCGCGGGGCGCCGCGCATCCTAACAGACCCGCCGCGGCGCCTTGCGCCGCACCACCGGCTCAGCTGAGCGCGAGCGCGGTCCCCGCGAGTGCCGTGCCGATCGCCGCACCGGCGAGAACGTCGGTCGGATAATGCAGGCCGAGCACGACCCGCGAAGCGGCAATCAGTGTCGCGAGCGGCACCAGCACCCAGCCGAGCGCCGGGAAGTAGCTGGTCGCCAGGATCGTGAACGCGACGGCGTGCAGCGTGTGCCCGGAGGGAAAGCTGTAGCGGTCGAGCGGCGCCGTGCCGGCATGGATGCCCGTGAAGGTAATGTACGGCCGCTCGCGGACGAGGCGGTGCTTGAGCGCCTTGTAGACCAGCACGCCGGCGATCCCGGTGACGGCCATCACGAGCGCAGGCCGCAGCGCCGCCTGGCCGTAGCGCACCGGCAGCAGCAACACGAGCAGGTACCAGACGATGCCGTCGCCGAGCCGGCTCACGACCACGAACAGTTCGCGCAGTGCGGGCCGACCAAGCACGCGGTTCAACCGGCGGCACACCCCATGCTCAATTCGATCGACGCGGCGGAAGAGGTCGACACTGCCGCTCGCCATGGCTCGGCCCTCGCGCGGGCCGCACGGGCCCGGACCGTGCCAGATTGCCGACGGCGCGCTGCGGTTGCGTGAATGCGCGGTGACGCTTTGTTGAACGCGGCCCCGGGCATGGCGCCATGCGCGCCGCTCGCGAAGCGGTATGCCAGCGCCTGCCGGGCCGACTAGGGGTTTTCCGGGCCGGTGGCCGCGTATCGCTGTGATAACATAAGGTTTTTAGGCGCGCCGCTCCCTGCGACGCCCTCAAGGGAGCTGTACCCGATGGCGACTGTGACCTATACCCCTCCGGCCGGCGGCGAGCGCATCACGATCGCAGGCGGCAAGCTGCGCGTGCCCGACCAGCCGATCGTTCCTTTCATCGAGGGCGACGGAACTGGACCCGACATCTGGCGTGCCAGCGTGCGAGTCCTCGACGCCGCGGTCGCGAAGGCCTACGGCGGTCGGCGCAAGATCCACTGGCTCGAGGTCCATGCGGGCGAGAAGTCGAACAAGCTCTTCAACACCTGGCTGCCCGACGAGACGGTCGCGGCGTGCCGGGAGTACTTGGTCTCGATCAAGGGGCCGCTGACGACGCCGGTGGGCGGTGGCATCCGCTCCCTGAACGTCGCGCTGCGGCAACTGCTCGACCTCTACGTGTGCCTGCGCCCGGTGCGCTGGTTCAAGGGCGTGCCCTCCCCGGTCAAGGCGCCCGAGAAGGTCGACATGGTGATCTTCCGTGAGAACACGGAGGACATCTACGCCGGCATCGAGTTCGAGGCCGGCTCGGCGGACAACAAGAAGTTCCTCGAGCTCTTCCAGCAGGCCTTCCCGAAGCAGTACAGCAAGATCCGCTTCCCGTCGACCTCGGGCATCGGTATCAAGGCCGTGTCCCAGGAGGGCACGGAGCGGCTGTTCCGCGCCGCCGTCGAGTACGCGGTCGTCAACCGTCGCAAGAGCGTGACGATCGTGCACAAGGGCAACATCATGAAGTTCACGGAGGGCGCGTTCCGCAACTGGAGCTACGCCCTCGCTGAGCGCGAATTCCCCGGCCAGACCTACGGCTGGGAGCAGTGGGAGCGGACCCGCGCGGCCAAGGGCGAGAAGGCGGCGAACGCCGAGATGGACGACGCCAAGAAGGCTGGCAAGATCATCATCAAGGACGCGATCGCCGACATCACGCTGCAGCAGGTGCTGACCCGGCCGGACGAGTTCGACGTGATCGCCACCATGAACCTGAACGGCGACTACCTGTCGGATGCGCTGGCCGCCCAGGTGGGCGGCATCGGCATCGCGCCGGGCGGCAACATCAACTACGTGACGGGTCACGCGGTGTTCGAGGCGACGCACGGCACGGCCCCCAAGTACGCGAACCTCGACAAGGTCAACCCGGGTTCGGTGATCCTGTCGGGCGAAATGATGCTGCGGTACATGGGCTGGACCGAGGCGGCCGACGCGGTGATCCACGCCATGGACCAGGCAATCGGCGCCAAGGTCGTCACCTACGACTTTGCCCGGCTGATGCCAGGCGCGCGCGAAGTCAAGTGCAGCGAGTTCGCCGACGAGCTGATCCGCCATCTCTGAGGCCCCGGTGACCGAGGCACCGTCGGGGGCGTCGCTGGCGCAGGAGTGCGCACGCGACGCCGTCGACGCCTTCGAGCGCTACAACGGCGAATTCCGCGCCATCACGCGGCGCGCGCCGCAGCACTTCGAGGAACGCGACTGGCACGGCAGCCAGCGCGACGCCGTCGACCGGATCGAGCTGTACGGCCGCTACGTCGAACGCACCGTGGCCTCGCTGCGGCTGCGCCTCGGCAGCGACGCCACGGATCGGGCGCTGTGGGGCCGCATCAAGGCGCAGTTCGCCGCCCTGATCGACGCGCTCCCGGACGCCGAGTTTCGCAAGACCTTCTTCAACTCGCTGACGCGCACCTTCTTCGGCACCGTCGGCGTGTCTCCCGAGATCGAGTTCGTGGCACTCGATCTCGATCCGCTCGCACGCGTTGCCGATTACGACTTCCTGACGACCTACCAGAACCGCGGCTCGCTGCAGCTGCTGTTCGAGGAGGTGCTGTCCTCGTTCCGCTGCAAGGCGCCGTGGCGCGACTTCGAGCGCAGCGCACGCCATGTCGCCGAAGAAGTGGAGCGTCACTGGAACGCCGTGGGCGAGCACCGCGCCGTCCAGCAGGTCGAACTGATCCGCCCGCCCTTCTACCAGATGACGCGCGCCTACCTGGTCGGTCGGGTGACCGGCCGCGACTGGCAGATGCCCCTCGTGATCGCGCTGCGTAATTCCGAGCGCGGCCTGCTGGTAGACGCCGTGATGACCAGCGACACCGACGTCTCCGTCCTCTTCAGCTTCACCCGCTCCTACTTCCACGTCGACCTGGAGCGAGTCGGCAAGGCGCTGCTGTTCCTGCACCAGCTGATGCCGCACAAGCCGATCAGCGAACTCTTCACGGTCATCGGCCGCGCCAAGCAGGGCAAGACCGAGCGCTTCCGTGAACTCTTCCGACACCTGCAGACGGCGACCGACCAGTTCGTGCTCGCGCCGGGCGAGCGCGGCCTCGTGATGGTGGTATTCACGCTGCCCTCGTTCGACGTCGTGTTCAAGCTGATCCGCGACCGATTTCCGGCGCAGAAGAACATCGTCCGCGACGACGTGCTGCGGAAGTACGAGTTCGTCTTCAAGCACGACCGGGCCGGCCGCCTGGTGGACGCCCAGGAATTCAAGCGGCTGAGGTTTCCGCGGGCCCGGTTCGAGGAGGCCCTCCTCCACGAGCTGCTGACCGAGACCGCGGGTTCCGTCCACGAGGACGGCGATGACCTGATCATCGACCACTGTTACGTCGAGCGGCGCATGACACCGCTCAACATCTACCTGCGCGAGGCGAGCCCGGCGGACTGCGCGCTGGCGGTGCTGGAGTACGGCCAGGCGATCCGCGACCTCGCCTACACGAACATCTTCGCTGGCGACCTGCTGCTCAAGAACTTCGGCGTGACGCGCAACCGGCGCGTGATCTTCTACGACTACGACGAACTCTGCCTCGTGACCGATTGCCGGTTCCGGGAACTGCCGACGGCGCAGTCGGACGAGGACGAGATGCGCGGTGAGACCTGGTACTACGTCGCCGACAACGACGTGTTCCCGGAAACCTTCATCAATTTCCTCGGCTTCAGCGACGAGATGCGCGCCGTCTTCCTGAAGGCCCACGGCGAGATCCTGACCGCCGAGTGGTGGCGCGGTGTGCAGGATCGACTGCGCGGCAATGACGTCCTCGAAGTGCTGCCCTACGGCGCGCACCGCGTGCGGGTCGCCAGCAGCCTCTGACGTACGGGGCCGTGCCACGCCACGGGCCGCGCACGCCGCGGATCGCCGCGGCCGTTGCTGGACCCCCGCTCAGCGTGCGGCGAAGGCGGCGTCGAGCGCTGCCCCGAGGTCGGCCAGCAGGTCGTCCGGATCCTCGAGTCCGATCGACAGGCGCGCAGTGGTCGGCCCGATGCCGGATGACAGGCGCTGTTCGGCGGTCAGGTCGCGCGGCTGCAGCAGCGGCGGCGGCACGATCAACGATTCCGTGGAACCCAGGCTCGCCGCGATCGCGAACAGCTTCAGCGTATCGGCGAAGATCCGGCTCTGCTCCGCGGTGCCCGCGAGATCGATGCAGAGCACCGTGCCAAAGTCGCGCATCTGCTTTCGCGCCAGCACGTGACCTGGGTCGGCCGGGAGCCCCGGGTAGCGCACGCGCAGCACGCGCGGATCGCGCTGCAGGACCTCCGCAATCCGGGCCGCCGTTTCGCACTGCGCGGCACGCCGCACGTGATAGGTCCTGAGCCCACGCTGCACCAGGAAGGCCGCGTGCGGATCGAGCGCCGGCCCGAGCGCCGTCGCCTGCAGCCGCACGGTGCGGACGTGCTCCGCCGAGCCGATCACCGCACCTCCCATCACGTCGCCGTGACCGGACGCGTACTTCGTCAGGCTGTGGACGTAGAGATCCACGCCGAGATCGCCGTGGGACTCGAAGCCCGCAAACGTATTGTCGATCGCGGTGAGCGCGCCGTGACGGTGCGCGGTCGCGACCAGATGCCCGATGTCGGCGATCTTCAACACCGGATTGGTCGGCGACTCGAACCAGACCAGCCGCGTCGGTCGCTCGGCGAGCACCCGCTCGATGCCGGCGCGGTCCTCGATCGACAGCAGCGTGTGCGTGACGCCGAATCGGGCCAGCGTGCGCACGAAGAGCCCGCGAGTCGGACCATAGGTCTCGACGAAACCGAGCACGTGGTCCCCGGCCGACAGCAGCGCGAGCAGCGTCGTCGCAACCGCCGCGAGACCCGTACCGACCGCCACGCAGGCCGCCTGGCCCTGCAATTCGGCGAGCAGGGCCTCGAGATCGGCCACGGTCGGGTTGGCCACCCGGCTGTAGTGAAAGCCGTGGCCGTGCGCCGCCCAGGCGCGCTCGGCGGCCGCCAGGCTCTCGAGCTCGAACTTCACGGACTGATAGATGGGCGCGACCAGCGGCTGGTTACCGGGCGGCAGCGGGGTGTGCGGCGGGTGGTTGACTCGGGTACGCGGCTTCATGTCGACGCTCTCCTGCAGGCCGCGCATTCAAGCACAGGCGCGTCCCGACGCCTACCGGCGCATTGCATTGGCCGCTGCCGGCGGCGAAGATTGCGGCCTGCGCGCGCACGCCGCTCCGGAGATCCCCATGGACTTCAGCCTCAATGACGACCAGCAAATGATCCAGGCCGCGGCGCGCGACTTCGCGAGCCAGGAGATCGCGCCGACGGCCCGGCAGTTCGACGAGAGCGGCGAATTTCCGCTGGCCAACATCCGCAAGGCCGGCGAACTCGGATTCATGGGCGTCGAGGTGCCGGAGCAGTACGGCGGCGCGGGACTCGACCCGGTGAGCTTCTGCCTGATGATCGAAGAGGTGGCCGCGGCGGATGCAGCCCACTCGACGATCATCTCCGTCAACAATTCGCTGTACTGCAACGGTATCGTCCAGTTCGGCACCGAGGCGCAGCGGCAGCAGTTCGTGCGGCCGATCGCGACCGGCGCCGAGATCGGCTGCTACGGACTGACCGAGCCGCAGTCCGGGTCGGATGCCGGCAACATGCGCACGCGGGCGACGCTGTCCGCTGACGGCAGCCACTACGTCGTCAACGGCAAGAAGTCCTGGATCACCTCCGGCCCGGTCGCGCGTTACATGCTGCTGTTCGCGACCGTCGACCCCGCCCGGGGGCCGAAGGGCGTCACGGCCTTCCTGCTCGACACCCAGCAGCCGGGCTACGTGCGTGGCCGTACCGAGCCGAAGCTCGGCATCCGCGCCTCGGCCACCTGCGAGGTCGAGTTCGCCAACTACCGGCTGCCGGTCGCCAATCGGCTCGGCGAGGAGGGACAGGGTTTCCAGATCGCGATGACGGTCCTCGATGCCGGGCGCATCGGCATCGCGGCCCAGGCGGTGGGCATCGCCCGAGCCGCGTACGAAGCCTCGGTCCAGTACGCCCGCGAGCGGAAGGCCTTTGGCAGTACCATCGGCTCGTTCCAGATGATCCAGGCGAAGATCGCCGACATGAAGTGCCGGCTAGACGCGGCTCGGCTGCTGACCTGGCGGGCCGCGTGGCACAAGCGCGAGGCCGCCCGGCAAGGGACGCGCAATACCACCGAGGCGTCGGTGGCGAAGCTGTTCGCGTCGGAGACCGCGATGTACTGCGCCCACCAGGCGGTGCAAATCCACGGCGGGATGGGCTACAGCCAGGAGCTGCCCGTGGAGCGCTACTTCCGCGACGCGAAGATCACGGAGATCTACGAGGGCACGAGCGAGATCCAGCGCCTCGTGATCGCCCGGCAGGAAACCGGGCTGCGCTGATCAGTAGCCGTCGACGATCGCGCGCACGTGGTCGGCGTGCGCCCAGAGCGACTCGATGTCCGCGGCACCCCAGCCGAAGTGCTCGGCGACCGGGTCCCCCGCGAGCGCGTCGATGCCAAGCGTCCCGGAGTTCGCGAGCATGTGGTCGGCAAGGTGGTGCGCCAGGTACACGATCGCGCAGGCATCCTTGCGATCACCGGTCTCAGCCCACTCGCGCCAGCCGGACACTACGCTGACGACGTTCTCGGGGAGATTCCAGGCGACCGCCAGGCGCGCGCCAACGGGGCCGTGGAACTCGGCGATCAGGCTCTCGATTTCCTCGTCATTGAGCGGCGTTGCCGAGCGACGCGACAGCTCGGCGATCGCACCCAGCGCGGCCGGCTTGCCGATCTCGTGCAGGAGCCCGGCGAGGTAGCTCGGCTCGCCCTGGCAGCCGGACTGGTCGGCGACCAGGCGTGCCCACTGAGCCGTCGCCACCGCCTGCTTCCACATGCGCTGGACCCGGCCGCGCTGGCGCGGCACGTTGAGCAGCTTGCCCTGGACCGCGACCGTGAAGGCGATGTCGCTGACCTCGGCCATGCCGAGCCAGCTGATCGCGTGCTGCAGTGACTCGATCGGGTGCCTCGGCTGATAGACCGCCGAGGTCGCCACGCGCATCACGTGCGCCGCGAGCGCCTGGTCGCCGGTGATCATGCGTGCCAGTTCGCGCGCATCGGCGTCGACGCTGCCGGCGACGCTGACCACGCGTGCGGCGATTTCGGGCAGCACCGGCAGCTCGAGGTCGCCCCGCTGCATCTGCGAGACGAACAGGCCGCGTACGAAGTCGTAGTTTTCGGCCGCCGCCAGTTCCCGCACGCGTTCAATGGACAAGGAGGTCTCCCGAGGATCCAGGCTCTACCTCCTCCGTAACGGCCGCGGGTGCGGGATCTTGAATCCGGCCCGTCATGTCCGGAAACGTGCTGTCGGTCACACTCGCGCGTCAGAGTGCGGCCAGCCGGCTCGCCGCCGCATCGAGCGTCGCGTCCTCCTTGGCGAAGCACAGCCGCACCAGGCGCGCATCGGGCGGCGGTGCCGCGCAGAAGGGCGACACCGGGATCACCGCCACGCCGTGCCGGCGGATCAACTCGAGCGCAAAATCCGTGTCCGGCAGGTCCGAGACCGCCGAATAGTCGACCAGCTGGAAATATGTCGAACGCGCCGGCACGAGCCGCAGCCGCGTGGCGGCCAGGCGCCGGACGAAATGGTCGCGTTTTGCCTGGTAGAACGCGGGCAACTCGTCCTCCCACTGCGGGCATTCCTGCATGAAGTCCGCGATCGCGTACTGCAGCGGAGTGGCGATCGCGAAGGTCACGAACTGGTGCACCTTGCGCAGCTCGGCCGTCAGTGCCGGCGGCGCGACGCAGTAGCCGATCTTCCAGCCGGTCGCGTGGTAGGTCTTGCCGAAGGACGACGCGACGATGCTGCGCGCCGCAAGCTCCGGGTGGCCGTTGAGGCTCACGTGACCTACCCCGTCGTAGACCATGTGTTCGTAGACCTCGTCCGCGAGCACGAACGCCCCGGTGGGCCGCAGCAGCTCCGCCAGCCGGTCGAGGTCTGCAGCCGTGAGGCACGCGCCGCTCGGGTTGTGCGGCGTGTTGACGATCAGCAGGCGCGTGCGCGGGCTGAGGGCGGTCGCCAGGCGTTCCCAGTCGATGCCGAACCCCGGCCGCGCCAGCGGCACCCGCCGCGCCACCCCGCCGCACAGCTCGACGATCGGCTCGTAACTGTCGTAGGCCGGGTCGAGCAGGACGGCCTCGTCTCCCGGGCCCACCAGCGCCTGGATCGAGATCGCGAGCGCTTCCGTGCCACCGCAGGTGACCGTGATTTCGGTCTCGGGCGAGGCGCGGCGCGCGTAGTGCCGCGCGACCTTGGCCGCGATCGCCTCGCGCAGCGCCGGCGCGCCGGCCATCGGCGCGTACTGGTTGTGGCGGGCGCCGACATGATGCGCCACCAGCTCACGCAGCCGCAGCGGCGGCTCGAAATCCGGGAAACCCTGGCCTGTATTGACCGCCTGGTGCTCCAGCGCGAGCTGCGACATCACCGTGAAGATCGTAGTTCCGACCCGCGGCAGCCGACTGACCGGGGTTGGCACCGCCATCGGCGTCAGCGCGCGACCGACTCGGTCGCGTAGAACGCCGCGCCGACGACCCCGGCGGTGTGGCGCAGCGTCGCCGGGCGGATCGGCGTCGGCGACTCGAGGTAACCGGCAAATTCCTCCCAGCGCTCGCTGACCCCGCCACCGACGATGTACAGATCCGGACAGAGCAGCGAGTGGAAGCGCGCGAGGACAAGGTTGACGCGCTCGGACCAGGCCGGCCAGTCGAGGTTCTCGGTCGTGCGCACCTTGGCGCTCGCACGGTGTTCCGCCTCGCGGCCGTCGATCTCGAGATGGCCAAGCTCGGTGTTCGGCCAGAGCCGGCCGTCAACGAACAGCGCCGTGCCGATGCCGGTGCCGAAGGTCAACATCATCACGACGCCCGGTTCGCCGCGCCCGGCGCCGACGCGCATCTCGGCGACCCCGGCCGCATCGGCATCGTTGACGACGATGCCCGGCCGGCCGCCGGCGGCCGCCGCGAGCAGCGCGCCCGCGTCGGTGCCGATCCAGCTGCGGTCGATGTTGGCGGCCGTGTAGGCGACCCCGCGCTTGATCACCGACGGGAACGCGAGCCCCACCGGGCCATGGCACTGCGGGAACCGGTCAATCAGCGTCGCGAGCGCATCGCGCGTCGCCTGTGGCGTGGCGCCCCGCGGCGTCGGCACGGACTCAAGCTCGCCGACGACCGTGCCGGTACGCGTATCCACCGCGCCGGCCTTGATCGCCGAGCCGCCGAGGTCGATGCCGAGCGTGAGGCTCATGTTGCGGCGTCGAACGCGGTCTGAGCGTCGCGCGCGCGCCGCTTCTCGAGGCGCACCATGTAGACGCCGGCCGCGACCACGCAGGCGGTCACGATCAGCACCAGGATGGTCGCAAGCGCATTGATGTCCGGGCTCACACCGAGCCGCACCTTGGAGAAGACGAGCTGCGGCAGCGTGGTCGAGCTCGGACCCGACACGAAGCTCGTGATCACGAGATCGTCCCACGAGAGGATGAATGCCAGCACCCAGCCGGAGGCAATCGCCGGCATGATCAGCGGCAGGGTGATCACGAAGAACACCTTCCAGGGCCGCGCGCCCAGGTCCATCGCCGCCTCCTCGAGCGAGCGATCGACTGTCGCGAGCCGCGCCTGGATCACGACGATCACGTAGGCCATCGAGAAGGTGATGTGCGCGATCGTGATCGTCGTCGCGCCGCGCCCGCCCGGCCAGCCGATCGCCTGCTCGAGCGCGACGAACAGCAGCAGCAGCGACAGCCCCGTGATGACCTCCGGCAGCACCATCGGCGCCGTGGTCAGCAAGCCGAACAGCGCCCGCCCCCGGAAACGCCGGTAACGCTCGAGCGCGAAGGCCGCGAGCGTGCCCAGGATCACCGCGCCGGTCGCGTTCACCGTCGCGATTCTGAAGCTGAGGCGCGCTGAATCGAGCACCGGCGCATTGCGGAACAGTTCCGCGTACCACATCAGCGTCGGCGAGTTCGCCGAATCCCAGACGGTCACGAGCCGCGAGGCATTGAACGAATAGACGATCATCGCCAGGATCGGCAGGTAGAGGAACGCGAAGCCGAACGCCAGCGCCATCAGCACGAACAGCGACCGCCGGCCAGGCATCAGGCCTCCTCTTCCCGCGACTGGACCCGCTGCAGCAGCAGCACGAATCCAGTCAGGATCGCGAGCAGCACGATCGCCAGTGCGCTGGCCACAGGCCAGTCGCGGTTGCCGAAGAACTCGTCCCAGACGACGCGGCCGATCATCAGCGTGTCGGGCCCGCCCAGCAGCGCCGGGATCACGTACTCGCCGACTGCCGGGATGAAGACCAGCAGGCAGCCGGCGAAGATGCCTTCCTTCGTGAGCGGCAGCGTGATCGTGAAGAACGCCTTGGTCGGCCGGCAGCCCAGGTCCGCCGCGGCCTCGAGTAGCGTCAGGTCGAGCTTCTCGATCGCCGAGTAGAGCGGCAGCACCATGAACGGCAGGTACGAGTACACCATGCCGAGGTAGACGGCGAAGTCGGTCTGCAGGAGCTGTAGCGGCTCGTGCACGATGCCGAGCGCGAGCAGCAGGTCGTTGATCGGGCCGCTGCGTCCCAGCAGGCCGAGCCAGGCGTAGACGCGCAGCAGGAACGACGTGAAGAACGGCAGGACCACCAGCAGGAACAGCACGTTGCGCCAGGCGCCGGGCGCCCGCGCGATGCCGTAGGCCATCGGGTAGCCGAGCAGCAGCGCGAGCACGGTGGAGATTCCGGCGACCTTCAGCGAGTTCAGGAACGCGGCGATGTAGAGGTCGTCGCCGAACACGAAGCTGAAGTTCGAGAAGTGCAGCCGCAGCTGCAGCACCTTGTCCGCGGTCCAGGTCACGACCGGCTCGACCGGCGGCATCGACAGCTGGATGTTGGCGAACGCGATCTTGAGGACGATCAGGAACGGCACCAGGAAGAACACCGCGAGCCACAGGTAGGGCACGAGGATCACGCAGGCCCGCCCAAACTGGCTGCGCGCCGCGCCGAGGCCGCGCAACCGCACCGCCAGCCGTTCCGTCGCGGCGTTCACCGCATCACCACCACGGCGGCCGAGGCGTGCCAGTGCACCCACACGGGCTGGCCCTGCTCGAACTGCTCCTCGCGGCGGTAGACGTTCGGCATCGTCACGCGCAGCACGAAGCCGGTCGAAAGCCGTACCAGGTAACGGGTCGCATCGCCGAGGTAGGCAATGCCCGTGACGGTGCCCGCGAGGACGTTGTCCGGCTGCTCCGGCCGCTCGCGGGCCAGCTGCAGCTTCTCCGGCCGGATCGCGACCGACAGCTGCGCGTCGGGCGGCGAACTGACGCCGTGGTCGACGTAGACCGTGCCGCCGAGCTGCGGGCAGTCGATGCGCACGTGATCGGGCTCGTCCTCGACGAGCTTGCCTTCGACCAGGTTCACCGAGCCGATGAAGTCCGCGACGAAGCGCGAGTTCGGGTATTCGTAGATGTCGGTCGGCGAGCCGACCTGCAGGATCTCGCCGGCGCGCATCACGCCGATCCGCGAGGCCAGAGTCATGGCCTCCTCCTGGTCGTGCGTCACGATCACGAACGTGACGCCGAGCCGCTCCTGCAGGCCGACCAGCTCGAACTGGGTGTGCTCGCGCAGCTTCTTGTCCAGCGCGCCGAGCGGCTCGTCGAGCAGCAGCAACTTCGGCCGCTTGACCAGCGCCCGGGCGAGCGCGACCCGCTGGCGCTGCCCGCCCGAGAGCTGGTGCGGCTTGCGCTTCGCGTAGCCGTCGAGCTTCACGAGCGACAACATCTCCTCGACCCGCGTCTCGATCTCCGCCCGCGGCGTGCCGTCCTGGCGCAGTCCGAAGGCGACGTTCTGCTCGACCGTCATGTGCGGGAATAGCGCGTACGACTGGAACATCATGTTCACGGGACGCTCGTACGGCGGCACCCCCGTGACGTCGACGCCGTCGATGTAGATGCTGCCCTCGGTCGGGGTCTCGAAGCCGGCGAGCATGCGCAGCAGCGTGGTCTTGCCGCAGCCGGAGCCGCCGAGCAGGCAGAAGATCTCGCCGCGAGCGATTTCGAGGCTGACCTGGCGGACCGCGACGAAGTCACCAAACCGCTTGGTCAGCCGCTCGATGCGCACGTACGGGGCGGGCGGGCTCGGCGTCGTGGCGGCGCGGGCGGCCGGGTCGGTGCTCATCGCGGGTCCTTCAGTGGCCGGTGCGGATCCGCGTCCAGGCGCGGTTGGCGTACCGAGTGTAGGTCAACGACTCGGCACGGTGCGGCCGAAGCCGCTGCTCGACGTCGGCCGGAGGGAAGATCAGCGGATCCGCGCGCAGCTCCGGGTCCACCAGCCGCTCCGCGGCGAGGTTGCCCGGCGGGAACTTGCGGAACTTGACGAACTCCGCCGCGACTTCCGGCCGCAGCAGGAAGTCGACGAAGCGATGCGCATTGCCGGGATGCGGCGCGTCGGCCGGCATGGCCAGCATGTCGAACGACTGCAGCGCGCCCTCCTTCGGCACCGCGAAGTCGATGTCGACGCCCTTGCCGGCCTCGCGCGCGCGATCGCGGGCCTGCAGGAAATCGCCGCTCCAGCCAATCGCGATGCAGATCTCGCCGTTCGCCAGGTCGTTGATGTACTGCGAGCTGTGGAAATAGCGCACGTAAGGCCGGACCTTCAGCAGCATCGCCTCGACGGCGGCGAGGTCCTCCGGCCGCTCCGAGGCGGTGTCGATGCCGAGCCAGATCTTGGCGGAGAACAGGATCTCGCCCTCCTGGTCGAGCATCGTGAAGCCGCAGTCCTTGAGCTTGGCGGCGTACTTCGGATCGAACACGATCGCCCAGCTGTCCACCGGCACGTTGCCGAGCGCCTTGCGGATCTTGGCGACGTTGTAGCCGATGCCGGTGATGACGCCGGCGTACGGCACGCCATAGCGGTTGCCGGGGTCGGCGCCCTCGAGCCGCTTCAGCACCGCCGGATCGAGGTTCCGGAGGTTCGGCAGCTTCGACTTGTCGAGCGGCAGCAGGATGCCCTGCTTGGCCTGACGCTCGAGGAAGTAGTCGGTGGGCACCACCACGTCATAGCCGGTGCGGCCGGTCAGCAGCTTCGTCTCGAGCACCTCGTTGCTGTCGAAGACGTCGTAGTTGACCTTGATGCCGGTCTCGCGCGTGAAGCGCTCGAGCGTGTCCGGCGCGATGTAATCCGACCAGTTGAGGACATTGAGGACCTTGTCCTCGGCGACCGGACCGGCGGGACCGGAAGGCGCCGGCGGCGCGCCGCCGCATCCGGTCAGTGCCGCGGCTAGCGCGAGCGCACACAGGACCCCTCGCCGCCCGCGCTTCGTCATCGGCTCGGCCCCCATCAGACGTTGAGCAGCAGGTGCTCGCGTTCCCAGGCCGAGATGACCTGCAGGAACGCCTCGTGCTCGCTCTCCTTGACGGCGGAGTAGGCCGCGACGAACCGCTCGCCGAACACGTCGACCAGCGGCCGGCACTCGCGCAGCAGGCGCAGCGCCTCGGCGAGCGTGCGCGGCAGCTGGAAGGGCAGATCGTAGGCGCTGCCGCTGATCGGTTCGGTCGGCTTCAGGCCCTCGACCATGCCGAGGTAGCCGCAGGCGAGCGACGCGGCCATCGCGAGGTACGGGTTCGCGTCCGCGCCGCCGCAGCGGTTCTCGACGCGTCGCGCGACCGGCGATGACATCGGGACGCGCAGGCCGGCGGTGCGATTGTCGTAGCCCCAGTGCACGTTGATCGGCGCCGAATTGTGCGGCGTGGTCCGCCGGTAGCTGTTGACGTTGGGCGCGAACAGCGACATCGCGGCCGGCAGGTAGCGCTGCAGTCCGGCGATGTGCGAGAAGAACAGCGACGTCGGCGAGCCATCAGCCGCACTGAAGACGTTCTGCCGCGACTTCACGTCGACCACGCTCTGGTGCAGGTGCATCGCGCTGCCGGGCTCCTTGGCGTGCGGCTTCGCCATGAAGGTCGCGTACATCTTGTGGCGCAGCGCCGCCTCGCGCGCGGTGCGCTTGAACATGAACGCCTGGTCGGCGAGGCCCAGCGCCTCGCCGTGCAGCAGGTTGATCTCCATCTGCGCGGCGCCGGCCTCGTGGATCAGCGTGTCGATCGCGATCTCCTGGGCCTCGCAGAAGGCGTAGACGTCGTCGAACAGCGGATCGAACTCGTTGACCGCGGCGATCGAGTAGCTCTGCCGGCCGATCTCCGGCCGGCCCGACCGCCCGACCGGGGGCTTCAGCGGGTAATCAGAGTCGATGTTCGGTTCGACCAGGAAGAACTCGAGCTCCGGCGCGATGACCGGCTCCCAGCCGTGGCTCGCATACAGGTCGAGCACCCGCCGCAGCACGTAGCGCGGCGACATCGTGACCGGCCGGCCGTCGCCGTAGTAGCAATCGTGGATCACCTGCGCGGTCGGTTCCGCCGCCCACGGCACGACGCGGATCGTCGACGGATCGGCCTTCAGCACGATGTCGATCTCGGACGGGCTGATCGCGCTCTCGTCCTCCGGGTACTCGCCGGTGACCGTCTGCAGGAAGATCGACTCGGGCAGTCGCATGCCCTCCTCCTCGACGTACTTCTCGGCCGGCACCACCTTGCCGCGCGCGACCCCGGCGAGATCCGGGATGATAGCCTCGACCTCGGAGATGCCGTGGTCCTTGCAGAACTGACGAATCGGGCTCGTGCTCATGGGGTCACCTGACGACGTTCGCCGGTCCCGCGCCGCGCGCATGGGCCCGGGCCGCATCACCGAATGCGGCGAACAATGCCTTCGAGAATTCGTTGCTCAGCACCTGCCACTCGGGGTGCCACTGCACGGCGAGCGCGAAGCCGGGAGCGCCCGCGACGCTGACCGCCTCGACCACGCCATCCGGCGCGGTGCCCTCGACCACGAGCCCGTCGCCGAGCCGGTCGATGCCCTGGGAATGCAGCGAGTTGACCCGGATCCGGTCGCGGCCGGCAATCCGCGCCAGCTGCCCGCCCGGTGTCAGCGCGAGGTCGTGGGCCGGGCCGTACTGCTGCTCGAGCGGCTGCGACTCGTCTTCCTTGTGCATCAGCCGACCCGGAAGCTCGTGGAGCTTCTGGTGCAGCGTGCCGCCGTAGGCGACGTTCAGCTCCTGGAAGCCGCGGCAGATGGCGAGCAACGGCAGCCCGGCGGCCACCGTCCGTGGAATCAGCGGCAGCGTCGTCGCATCGCGCTCCGGGTCGTGCCAGGTCCCCGGGGCGCTCGGCGGGCCGTCATACCGCTGCGGCTCCACGTTCGACGGGCTGCCGGTCAGCAGCACGCCGTCGCAACGTTCGAGCAGCACCTCGAGCTCGAGGCGATCGCCGAAGGCGGGCACGATCAGCGGCAGCGCGCCGGCCGCCTCCGCGATGGCGGCGAGGTACTTCTCGCCGACACAGTGAAACCAATGATTGCCCAGCAGGCGGCGGTCGGCCGGGACACCGATGACGGGCTTCCGTGGACGCATGTTAATTATATTTAACGCCTGCCCCGAGCGACGGGCCTGGCGACCTCAGGATTTAACCATAGCGGCGGTCGGGGCGTCGCCTGCCAACTGGACGGAATGGTGGTCCGACGGGCCTATTTCCGCCGTTTTGCAGTGCGTCACGGTCCCGGCCAGTCTAATTCGCGCGGCCGGCCGCGGCCGGTCCCATCGATAGCCCTGCTCACAAGATCTTAAACGGCCCCCTTGACAGGAGCCGTCTTCGGGGCCTCCGCAAGCCGTCCGCCGGGAGCGTGGCGGATCAGATAGCAGGCGTGGATCCGCGCATGGCGCTCGAAGTCACGCGGGATCGTCGCGCGCGAAATGTCCTCGATCGCGAACTCGGACAGCAGCGCGGGCTCGAGCGCGAAGCGGGTGAAGTTCGTCGAAAACACCAGCAACCCCGCCGGTGCCACCAGCCGCATCGTGGCGCGGATCAGCGCCAGCTGGTCACGCTGCACGTCGAGCGTGCCGGTCATTCGCTTCGAGTTCGAAAACGTCGGTGGATCGAGGAAGACGAGGTCCCAGCCAGCCGCCGGCGCGGATTCGAGCCAGCTCAGCACGTCGGCCTGCACGAGCACGTGCTCGCGGCCGTCGAAGCCGTTCAGCGCGAGATTGCGCCGGGCCCAGTCGAGATAGGTACGCGACAGGTCCACCGTCGTCGTCGAGGCGGCCCCGCCGGCGGCCGCATAGACGCTCGCCGTGCCGGTATAGCCGAAGAGATTGAGGAAGCGGCCCCCGGCGGCGAGCTCGCGCAGCCGGGCCCGCGTCAACCGGTGGTCGAGGAAGAGGCCGGTGTCGAGGTAGTCGTCGAAGTTCACCAGGAACCGCAGCCCGCCCTCCTCGACCTCGTGGAAGACCTGCTGCTCGGCGACCTTCTCGTACTGGTCGCGGCCGCGCTGGCGACGCCGCGTCCGGAACCAGATGTGCGAGTCGTCGAGCCCGAGCGTCTGCGGCAGGACGGCGACGACCTCGGCGCGCCGCTGACGCACCTTCTCCTCGGCGACGCTCGCCGGTGCCGCGTACTCCTGGACGTACGCGTAGTGCTCGGCGCCCGCGTACAGGTCGATCGCGAAGGCGTACTCGGGCATGTCGGCGTCGTAGACACGGTAGCAGCGGACCTGCTCGCGCCGCGCCCACTTGCCGAGGGCGTCGAGGTTCTTGCGAAGCCGGTTCGCGAACATCTGCGCCCCGGGCGCCTCCCGCCGCGACGCGTCCACCGGTGGCAGCCGTCCCGGCCGAAACTCGCGCGTGTAGTGCTCGGAGCCGATCGTGAAGCGCAGCAGCTGCGCCTCGATCGGACCGTTGTAGAGGCGATGGCGGCGGCGCGCCTCCAGGCCGAGCTCGCGGCCGAGCGCCGGGTTACCGGTGAACACCCCGGCCTGCCAGCCGTCAAACTTCTCCTTGAGCACCCGGCCGAGCTCGGCATACAGGCCGCGCAGCGCCTCAGGCTCACCCAGCCGCTCGCCATAGGGCGGGTTCACCAGCACGAGCCCTGCCGGGGCCGGCGCGCGCACCGCGGCGAGTGGCCGCTGCTCGAACTGCACCAGCGTCACGACGCCGGCACGCACGGCGGCCTCGCGCGCCGCCGCGATGCCGCGTCCATCCTGGTCGCTGCCGTGGATCCGGCCGGCGGGGAACTCGGCGCGCGCGCGCCGGGTGCGAGCCTCCTCGAGCAGGGTCTGCCACAGACCCGCCTCGTGCCCGGCCCAGCCGAGGAAGCCGTAGTACTCGCGCCCGAGCCCGGGCGCCGCGTCGGCGGCGATCAGGGCTGCCTCGATCGGCAGTGTTCCGGAGCCGCACATCGGGTCTAGGAACGCCCCGCCCGCCGCGGCGACTTCCGGCCAGCCGCAGCGCAGCAGCAGCGCCGCCGCCAGGTTCTCCTTGAGTGGCGCGGCGACCTGCACCGCGCGCCAGCCACGCCGGTGCAGCCCCTCGCCGGACAGGTCGATCGCGAACACCGCCTCGTCATTGACGAGCCGGACGTTGATGCGCACGTCGGGTCGTGAGGTCGCGACGTCCGGCCGCGCACCGCGCCGCTCGCGCAGCTGGTCGACGATCGCGTCCTTGACCTTCAGCGCGCCGAAATGCGTGTGCGTGATCGCCGAACGTACAGCGTCGAAATCGACCGCGATCGTCGCCGTCGGGCCGATGTGCTGCGACCAGTCGATCTCGCGTGCCGCGGCGTAGAGTGCCTCCGGGGTCGCGGCCGGCGCCGCCCGCAGCCGCAGCAGCACCCGGCTCGCCACGCGCGACCAGAGACAGGCGCGATAGGCGGACTCGAGCTCGCCCTGCCAGTGAGCGCCCCACGGCCGTTCGCGCACCTCGAGCGCTCCGAGCGTGGCGAGCTCCGCCGCCAGCAGGTCGGCGGCCCCGAGCGGAGCGAGGGCGAGGAACTCGGCCATTCAGTCGAGCTCGATGATCCGGGTGCGCTCGGCGCCGCCGAGATAGCGCTTCAGGATCCGGTAGACGTCGGCGTCGAACGGCACGGCCTCGACGTCGAGGCCGTCCGCCTCAGCCGCCTCGCGCACCGTACCCAGGTAGCGCCAGCGCTCAAGCACATGCAGGTCTTCCTCGCCGCGCCAGTCGCGCTCCGCCACCAGGACCCGGCCGCGGTACGGCCACGGCTTGAGCCGCAGGCCCGCGAGCGCGAGCCGCACCCGCGCGTCGTGGCGCAACGCCGGCTCCTCACCGACGCACGCACCGCGGCAGCGCCGCAGCTGGTACGCGAAGCACGAGCCGCTGCCCGCATCGGCGCCGCCGCCGCGTTCGAGCCCGAGCACGCGGGCGCACAGCTGGTGCGCGCGCACGATCTCCTCGAGCGCGCGCTGCGCGGCGCGGCGATCGCGGTACAACCCGTAGGTCTCGCGCTCCGCCTCGCCATCCAGCGCGTCGAGCTCGATGGCCTCGACCTGCTGCGGCGTGCCAGGCGCACCGGTGAGCCGCAGCGTGAACGCGCCGCCCCCGGCGCGCAGGCGGCGGTTGTGCAGCGGTGCGGCCGACTTGATCGTCCGCGCCTCGATCAGCAGTGCGCCGAGCTCGCCGGCCGTCTCCGTCCACTCGACCCGCCGCACCTGGCGCGAAAGGCGTTGCTCGGCGCCGGAGCGGTGCTCCGCGGCGAAGTGCTCGAGCACCCGCTGGCGGAGGTTGCGGCTCTTGCCGACGTAGAGCAGCGCGCCGTCCTCGCCGTAGAAGCGGTAGACGCCGGCACCCTCCGGCAGGTCGTCCGCGAGCTCGGGCGGCAGCTGGGGCGGGAGCGCGACTTCCTGCAACAGTGCGTCGACGACCGCGTCGAGGCGCGGCGCGTCGACCTCGCGCCGCAGCACGTCAAGGAACTGCGCCAGCACCTGAGCGTCGCCGAGCGCGCGGTGCCTCGCCCCGCAGACGAGCCCGTGGCGCGCGATGACGGCATCGAGGTTGTGCCGCGGCTCGGCCGGATAGAGCCGGCGCGAAAGCTTGACCGTGCACAGCACCTTGGCCGCGAAGCGCCGGTCGAGGCGCGCGAGCTCGGCGCGCACGAAGCCATAGTCGAAGCGCGCGTTGTGGGCGACGAACACCCGGCCCGCGGTGCGCGCCAGCAGCTCGCGATGGACGTCCTCGAACGCCGGCGCCGCCGCGACCATGTCGTTGCTGATGCCGGTAAAGGCCTCGATCGCCGCCGGGATCCGGCAGCCCGGGTTCACCAGGGTCGACCACTCGCGCCGCGCGCCGTCGCGATCGACCTCGACGATGCCGATCTCGATGATCCGGTGCCAGGCGGCGTTGCCGCCCGTGGTCTCGAGGTCGACGCAGACCAGGTCGCGATCCAGGCCCGCGGGCACGCTCACGCGCGGTACGCGGCGCGCCGCGCCGGCCTCCGGCTCGCCACGCAGCCTCCTCAGCTCAGGTCGATCCAGGTCGTCTTGAGCTCGGTGTACTTGTCGAGCGCGTGCAGCGACTTGTCGCGACCGATGCCCGACTGCTTGTAGCCGCCAAACGGCACGGTCATGTCGCCGTTGTCGTAGCAGTTCACCCAGACGCTGCCCGAGCGCAGCGCGCGCGCCACGCGATGCGCGGTCGTGATATCGCGGGTCCAGACCGCCGCGCCGAGCCCGTAGATCGTGTCGTTGGCGATGCGGATCGCCTCGTCGACGTCCTTGAACGTCAAGGTCGAGAGCACCGGCCCGAAGATCTCCTCGCGCGCGATCTGCATGCGCGGCGAGACGCCGTCGAATACGGTCGGCTCGACGTAGTAACCGCCCGACTCGCGGCGGGTCTGCGTGCCGCCCAGCACCAGGCTCGCGCCCTCGCTGCGGCCGGCATCGATGTACTTCAGCACCGTGCCCATCTGGATCGTGTCGACGATGGCGCCGAGCTTGGTGGCCGGATCGAGCGGGTCGCCCGGCTGCAGCGTGCGGCCTACCTCGACCACCTTCTCGAGCACGCGGTCCTTGATCGACTCCTGCACCAGCAGCCGCGAGCCCGCCGTGCAGACCTCGCCCTGGTTGAAGAAGATTCCCCAGGCCGCCGCGGTCGCGGCGCGCTCGATGTCGCGCGTATCCGCCAGCACGATGTTGGGTGACTTGCCGCCGCACTCGAGCCAGACGCGCTTCATGTTGGACTGGGCGGAGAACTCGAGCATGCGCTTGCCGGTACGCGTCGAGCCGGTGAAGGCGACGACGTCGACGTCCATGTGCAGCGCGAGCGCCTGACCGGCCGTGTGGCCGAAGCCAGGCAGCACGTTCAGCACGCCCTCCGGCAGTCCGGCTTCTGCCGCGAGCTGGGCGAGGCGGATCGCCGTCAGCGGCGACTTCTCCGACGGCTTCAGGACCACCGAGTTGCCGGCCGCGAGCGCCGGACCGAGCTTCCAGGCCGCCATCAGCAGCGGGAAGTTCCACGGCACCACCGCGCCGACGACGCCGCAGGGCTCGCGGGTAATCATGCCGAGCACGTCGTGGCCGGTTGGCGCGATCTCGTCGTAGACCTTGTCGATCGCCTCGCCGTACCAGTGGATGCAGCGGGCCGAGCCGGGCACGTCGACGGCCAGGCTGTCGCCGATCGGCTTGCCCATATCGAGCGTCTCGAGCAGCGCGAGCTCGTCCTTGTGGGCGAGCATCAGCTCGCCGAGCTTCTGCAGCACCTTCTTGCGCGCCGCCGGGGCGGCGCGCGACCACTTGCCCTGCTCGAAGGCCCGGCGCGCGCTCGCCACCGCGGCATCGACGTCCGGCGCCTCGCACGAGGCCACCTTGGCGAGCACCCGACCGTCGATCGGGCTCACGCAATCGAACGTCGCACCGCTCGCGGCGGCGACGTAGCGCCCGTCGATGAACGCGCGCGACTCGATCCGGAGCTGGGCGGCGCGCTGGCGCCAGGGATTGACGGAATTCGGCGTCTCGGCGACTGCGGACATGGCGGAAGGCCTCTGCGGGTGGATGTTCGGGGAGCGCGCCGCGGCTCAGAACGTCGGCGGCGTGCTGGCGCTGATGATCTCACAGTCCTCGTCGCCGGGATTGCGGAAGCGGTGCGGGACGGCGGTCGCGAAGTAGTAGGCATCGCCGGGGCCCAGCACGCGCGCGGCGCTGCCGACGGTCACCTCGACGCGGCCGCGGACGACCACGCCGCCCTCCTCGCCCGGGTGCGACAGCGTGTCGGGACCGGTGTCGGCGCCGGGCGCGTAGCGCTCGTGCAGGATCGACATGGCCCGCTGCGGCCGGCGCGCAGCGACGAGTCGCAGCTCCACCGGCGCGGCACCGATCTCGGTCAGCTCGTCGCGTGCGTAGAAAACCTGCGGCGGCACCGCCAGGTCCATCGTGAAGAAGTCCGCCAGCGACATCGGGATGCCGTCGAGCACCTTCTTGAGCGAGCTTACCGACGGGCTGACCCGGTTCTGCTCGATCAGCGAGATCATGCCGTTCGTGACCCCGGCGCGCTTCGCGAGTTCGCGCTGCGAGAGGCCGTGAAACTGCCGGATGGCCCGGAGGTGCGCTCCGACGTCGATGCCGCCGGCAGCGCTCATCGGACTGTGTGAATGATATTGAACACTATGCCCCGAAATATCCGCCTCGAGGCCCAGACTGTCAATTATCTTAAGCGCATGGCTCGCGTCAGCGCTTGAGGAGCAGGTTCAGCGCCACCGAGGTCTGGCCACGGGTGGGCCGCCGGCCGAGTTCCTGGCCGAACGCGTCCCGATCGCTGCGATCGGACCTCGCCTCGGCGCGCACCTCGAGGTGCCGGTCGCGCAGCCAGGCGCCGCCGAGCGTGACCTCGCGCCAGCGCTGGGCGAGGCCGGTCCGATAGCCGTCGCCGTCGTTGAACTGCTCGGCGCGCAGCGACCAGCGCCAGTGCGGCGCGGGCATCCAGTGCAGGTACGCGGCGACGCCGCGCCAGTCGGCGCCCGCGGCGGTTCCGGCCGGGCCCTGGGCCTGCGCGACGGCGTGCGCCTGCCGGCCAGCGTTGAGATCGAGCACGAGCGTGATCGAGTCGCTCGCGTGCCACGTCGTCACGAGATCGAGCAGCAGGCGCTCGCCCTGCGGCCCGGTCGCGACCAGGCCGCCGACGCGCTCGCGGCCGGCGTAGCCCGCGAGCACGGCCGAGAACGCTGTTCCCGGGTTCCAACACGCGCCGAGCTCGAGCGTCTTCGCGTCATTCGTGTCGCGCACGTCGTCCCAGCCATTGTTCGCGCCGGCTATGAAGGTCCAGCGATCGCTCGCGTTCAGCGTCAGTCGCAGGCCCGTGTGCGTATAAGGCGCCGCGAAGCCGAACAGGATCGAGCGCGAGTAGCTCGCGTTGCTCGGCGACCAGATGTACTCCGGGGTCGGCAGCGAGACGAACTTGCCGGCCGCGATCACCCAGCGTCCCGCCGCATACTGTGCGTAGGCCTGCGTCAGATCCGCGTGGCGGCGGCTCACGGACCCGTCGTAGGCGGCGATCACGTCGGCGTCGCGGCCGAGCGTGAGATTCAGGAAGCCGCCGAGCCCCTGCTTCGGCTGATACGCGAGGCTGCCCGCCGCCTGTTGCAGCGCCAGCCCGGAGGAGCTCGCGTCGAACACCCGGTCCGGCGCACCGGAGACGAAGCGGCCGTTGCCGGAGAGCCGGCCGTCGGCGAGATCGAGGTAGCCCTCGAAGGCCGGCACGGGCTCTGCCGCGACCGATTCCTCGGCCAGGGCGCGCGAGGCGGCAGCGACGAACAGCAGCAGAACCAGCGGTCGGGATGGCATGCGAGGGGTGCTCCGGTCTCTCGGGTCGGCATCAACCGCGGAATCTTCAGTGCAGGATCCGTGCCCGGCGGCCGCAGGCACGGCACTACGGTCCACGGCCCCGCATTGACCCCGTCGGCCCCGAATTCGGGCGGGCCGGATCGCACCCGCACCGCGGCGGGGCGCGCCGCAGCGCCATGCGCACTTTTCACTACACCCCCACGCGCCAGCGGACGTAGCATGAGGACGCGAGTCACACCGGATCTGGGGAAAAAGCCTATGACCACTCGCCTCTATCCCGAAGTCGGCCACTGGTACGCACACCGCGACAAGGGCCAGCTCTTCCAGGTGGTCGCCTTCGACGCGGACGACGGCTCGGTCGAGATCCAGGATTTCGACGGCGACGTCGACGAGGTCGACCTCGACACCTGGTTCGCCATGCCGCTGGACGCCGCCGAGGCGCCGGAGGATTGGACGGGACCCGTCGACGACGTCGAGACCGACGACCTCGGCTACGCCTCGGCGACCGAGATGCGACCGGGCGACTGGCATTCACCGCGCGACGAGTTCCCGGCGCAATTCCAGGCAGCGGTCGATGCCGACGAGCCGGACGACGAATCGGTCACGACGCATTGAGGCGACCGCGGCGCTCGATCCGGCGCCGAGCGCGGCGCTGCCGGCGCTGCTGCTCAGCCCCGCGATCTACCCGCATCCGGTAGCGGTGCCGACGCTGGTCGAGACGCATGCCTCTTGGGTGGTGCTCGCCGGCCCGTTCGCCTACAAGTTCAAGCGGCCGGTGCGCTACCCGTTCCTCGACTACTCGACGCCGGACCGGCGCCGCGCGGCCTGCGAGGCCGAGCTCGCACTCAATCGCCGCTGGGCGCCGATGCTCTACCTGGACGTCGTTGAACTCGCCGTGACCAGCGACGGGCCTCGGCTCGGCGTGCCCGGCGGCCACGGTGAACCGGCGCTCCGGATGCACCGCTTCGCCGCCGGCGAGCAACTCGACGCGCTGCTGACCGCCGAGCAGGTCGCGCCCGCGGAACTCGCGGCCTTCGGCCGCGCGCTGGCCGACGTCCAGGCCGCGGCGCCGGTGGCGACCGCCGCCTCGGCACTCGGGAGGCCGGCCACGGTGCGAGCAGCGCTCGAGGCGACGCTCGCGACACTGGCCGAGGCGGACGAGGTGCTCGGCGCCGGCCGTCGGCATTCGCTTGCCGCCTGGGCCGACGCCGAGTTTCCGCTGCTGGAGCCGCTGCTTGCGGCGCGGCGCGCCAGCGGCCGTGTGCGCGACTGCCACGGCGACCTGCACGCCGGCAACGTCGTGCGCCTCGACGGTCGGCTGGTGCCGTTCGACGGCATCGAATTCTCCGCCGAGCTGCGCACGATCGACTGTGCGGCGGACGCCGCGTTCCTGGCGATGGACCTCGAGCACCACGGGCGGGCCGACCTCGCCGCCGCGTTCCTCGACGCCTGGCTCGAGCGCTCGGGCGATGCCGGAGCCGCCGGCGTGCTGCGCTGGTTTCTCGTCGACCGCGCGCTCGTCCGCGCCAAGGTCGCGATGCTCAGCGCCCGGCTGGCGACGCCGGCCGCGACAGGCGCGGCCTGGGATCGCGCTCGCGCGTACGTCGCCACCGCCGAGCGCTTCGCGACGCGACCTCCCGGGCTCGTCGTGATCACCTCCGGACTGTCGGGCTCGGGCAAGAGCCGGCTGGCCGCGGAGCTGGTGGGCCGGCTACCGGCCGTGCGCCTGCGTTCGGATGTCGAGCGCAAGCGGCTCGCCGGCCTCCCGCCCGAAGCGCGCAGTGGCTCGCCGGCCGGCGCCGGGCTCTACACGGCGGCACTGACGCGGCGCACCTATGCCCGACTCGCCTCCTGCGCAGGGCCGCTGGCGCGGGCCGGCCTCAGCGTGCTGCTGGATGCCACCTACCTCGAGGCGCGCGAGCGCGAGCGCGTCGCCGCGACGGCGCGTGCGGCGCTGGCCCCGTTCGCGATCCTCGCGTGCGAGGCGCCGCTGGAACTGCTGTGCGCCCGGCTCGGGGCGCGCCAGGGAGACCCGTCGGAAGCGACGCTGGCCGTCCTCGAACGGCAACTGGCAGCGGCCGAGCCGTTGACGGCCGTCGAGCGGCGCCACGCGCTGCACGTCGACACCAGCGCACCGGTCGACGCCAGCGCGGTGGCGAGCGCACTCAGAGCGGCGGCAGCACCACCGGCCGGTTGACGGCGCGGCGCGGCACCGGCGTGCGGAATCCCGCCGGCTTGACGATCAGCACGTCGCACTTCAGCCGGTCGATGACCCGCTCCGCGGTGTGACCGATGAAGAGCCGCCGCAGGCCGCTGCGCGAGACCGCACCCATCACCACCACGCTGGCGTCGATCTCCGCCGCCAGCGCCGGCAGCTCGTCCACCGGCACGCCGCTGCGCAGGTGCGTCCGCCGCGGCCCGAGCGCGTACTTGCCGGCCAGCGCATCGAAAGCGCGGCGCACGTCGCGCTCGTGCTGCGCGGCGAGGTTGGCCGGCAGCGGCATCGGCTCCATCATGAAGCCACTGGCGAAGGGCGAGGCCAGCACGTAGAAGTGTGCCGCGTGCAGTCGGCCGCCGAAGGTGGCCGCGAAGCCGTCAGCCATCGCCAGCAGCGCCGCATCGAGCGCGGCCGGCTTCGCATGCGCGTGCAGCGGGTCGATCGCGGCCAGTATCCGCGGCCGCTCGTAGCGGCGCGCCGACTTCACGAGCAGGACCGGGCTCGGGCAGAGGCGGATCAGCTGCCAGTCGGTGTTGCTCAGCACCAGCCGCGCCGCGGCGCCGTGGCGATGACTCTCGAGTACCAGCAGGTCGATCTGCTCGCGCAGGACCTCGCGCACGATGCTCTCGTGGACCGGATAGTCCCAGCGCACACGGACGTTGGCGACCAGGCCTGCCTCGCGCAGCGGACGCGCGAGCCGCTCCAGCTGACGCTTGCGTGCGTTCACCGAGGCCTCGATGTCGCGCTCGAGATCCTTGGGGCTGTAGAACTGTTCGCCGGCGACGTACGGGCTGTACAGGCTGTGAAACAGCGTGACCCGGGCGCCGGTCCGCGCGGCGATCTCCTGGGCGCGGGCGACCGCCGGCGAGGAGCGTGCGGTCGGGTCCGCGACGGCCACCAGGATGTGCTTGCTGTCGAACGGCATGATGGTTCTCCGTGGCGGCGACAGAGCAAGCCTACGCCGGGCGCCCCGGGGTGCGGATCCTTGCTTGTCCGTAGCCTGCTGCGCGGACTACCTAAGCGGCGCGGACTGCCACGGCAGCGCGTCGAGGTCGACGTTGCCGCCCGACAGCACCACCGCGACCCGGCCCGCGCGTACCCGGCCCTCGAGCAGCGCCGCGACCGGCACCGCCGCGGACGGCTCGATCACGAGCTTCAGCCGGTCGAAAACCAGCCGCATCGCGGCCACGATGCCCTCCTCGCTGACCGTCACGATGTCGTCGACGTGCGCGCGCGCCAGCCGGAGGGTGCGCGCCGACAGTGCGCCGCGCAGGCCGTCGGCGAGGGTGCGCGGCGCCGGCTGCGGCTCGAGGCGGCCGCTCGCGAACGAGCGCGCCGCATCGTCGGCGCCGGCGGGCTCGGCACCGATGACACGCACGCCGGGCCAGAGTCGCCGCGCCGCGAGCGCCGTGCCGCTCAGCAGCCCGCCTCCGCCGACCGGCACGAGCACGGCGTCCGGCGCGGCCGTCTGGGCCGCGAGCTCAACCAGGATCGTGCCCTGACCCGCGATCACGCGTGGGTCGTCGTAGGGGTGCACCAGGGTCGCGCCGCTCGCGGCAACGAGCGCCGCCGCGGCTGCCTCGCGAGCCGCCAGCGTCGGCTCGCATTCCTCGATCCGGCCGCCGAAGCCCTCGACGGCCGCGCGCTTGATGCGCGGTGCACCGCGCGGCATCACGATGTAGGCGGGAATGCCGCGCAGGCGCGCCGCACGCGCCAGCGCGGCGGCGTGATTGCCCGAGGAATGCGTCGCCACGCCGCGCGCGGCCTGCGCGTCGTCGAGCGCGAACACCGCGTTGCAGGCGCCGCGCGACTTGAACGCCCCGGCCGCCTGCAGGCTCTCGCACTTGAATTCGGCGCTGCAGCCGAGCGCCCGCGAGAGCTCGGGGCTCGCCAGCAGCGGCGTCCGCGCGACGTAAGGCGCGATGCGCTCGGCCGCGGACTCGATGTCGCCGAACTCCGGATCGTCGTTCGCGTCCACGCACCCTCCCGCTCCGCCGGCACCACCGGCGGCGGCTATTGTAGAACCGGCTGCCCGCCGGCGCGGCATTGTGTAACCTCTGCCCCTTCGCCGACCGCCCGGGGAGCCGACCGACCATGAATGACCACGTCGCCACGGTCGTCGTCGACGACCACTCGCTGAGTCGGTCGCTGCGACCGCGCCACGTCTCGATGATCACGATCGGCGGCATCATCGGCGCGGGGCTCTTCGTCGGCTCGAGCGCGGCGATCGCGGCGGCCGGGCCGGCCTGCATCATCAGCTACGTGCTGACCGGTGCCGTCGTGTTCCTGGTCATGCGGATGCTCGGCGAGATGGCGGTCGCCAACCCGCAGGTGCGCTCGTTCACCGAGTTCGCGCGCCTCGGGCTCGGCCACTGGGCCGGGTTCTCGGTCGGCTGGCTGTACTGGTTCTTCTGGGTCATCGTGATCCCGGTCGAGGCGATTGCCGGCGCCAAGCTGCTGCAGCAGTGGATCGACTGGCCGACCCACTGGCTCGGCCTCGTGCTGATGGCGGCCATGACCGGCGTGAACCTGATGTCGGCGCGCGCCTACGGTGAGTTCGAGTTCTGGTTCTCGTCGATCAAGGTCGCGGCGATCATCGTCTTCATCCTGCTGACGGCCGCCTATGCATTCGGCCTGACCTCGCCGACCGGCGCGACCTTCGCGAACCTGTACGCGCACGGCGGGTTCTTCGCGCAGGGGCCGGTGGCGGTGCTCGCCGCCGTGACCACGGTGATTTTCTCGATGATGGGCGCCGAGATCGTCGCGGTCGCCGCCGCCGAGTCGGAGGAGCCGGCGCGCGCCGTCGCGCGGATGAGCTCGACGATCATCGTGCGCATCCTGGTGTTCTACGTCGCCTCGATCCTGATGGTCGTCAGCGTGCTGCCCTGGACCGAGGTCAGGCCGGGCGAGTCGCCGTTCACGCTCGCGCTCGAGCGCGTTCACGTCGCCGGCGCGCCGACGATCATGAGCGCGATCATCCTGACCGCGGTGCTGTCGTGCCTGAACTCGGCGTTCTACGTCGCCTCGCGCGTGCTGTTCACGCTGGCGGAGAAGGGCGACGCGCCGCGCTGGCTCGTCAAGACCAACGCCCGGCACGTGCCGGCGCGCTCGGTGCTGCTCGGCAGCCTGGTCGGCTTTGCCGGCGTGCTGGCCGCACGCTGGTCGCCGGGCGAGGTGTTCATGTTCCTGGTGAACAGCTCCGGCGTACTGATCGTGTTCGTCTACATCGCGATCGCCGCCTCGCAGATCAGCCTGCGCCGGCGGGTCGAGCGGGCCGGCGGCCCGCCGCCGGCGTTGCGGATGTGGTTGTTCCCGTGGCTGAGCTACCTCGCGATCGCGGCCATGCTGGCGGTGTTGGCCGCGATGGCCGCCTCGCCCGACGCCGATACCCAGAAGCAGCTGTGGTCGAGCGTGCTGTCGATGGTGGTCGCGCTCGTTGCCTACCGGGCGCTGCGCCACGGCCGGTACGGGACGCCGTCGTGAGCGCGGCGGACCACCCGGCCGCCGCGGACGCCGACGCCGGCGAGATCGCGCGGCTGCGCGCGCTGCACGCGCGCCAGCGCCAGGCCTTCGCGGCGGCGCCTTACCCGGCTGCCGCCGCGCGGCGCGACGCCCTGAAGCGGCTGCGCGCGGCGCTGCGCCGGCACCAGGACCTCCTCGCCGAGGCGATGAGCGACGACTTCGGCGGCCGCTCGCACTTCGAGTCGAAGATGGCCGACGTGCTCGGGCCGGTGCTCGAAATCAACCACGCGCTCGGCCATCTCGGCCGCTGGATGCGCTCGCGCCGGCGCAGCACCGAGCTGCTGTTCGCGACCAACCGCGCCTGGGTCATGTACCAGCCGAAGGGCGTGATCGGCATCATCTCGCCGTGGAACTTCCCGGTGTATCTCGCGATCGGCCCGCTGGTCGCGGCGCTCGCTGCCGGCAACCGCGCGATGATCAAGATGTCCGAGTTCACACCGCGTACGACCGAGGCGGTGCGCGCGCTGCTCGCCGACTGCTTCGCCGAGGACGAAGTCGCCGTGATCGGCGGCGGCGTCGCCGCCGCCCAGGCCTTCTCCGCGACCGCGTTCGATCATCTCGTCTTCACCGGCTCGCCGGCGGTGGCGCCGCACGTGATGCGCGCCGCGGCCGCGAATCTGACGCCGGTCACCCTCGAGCTCGGCGGCAAGTCGCCGGCGATCATCGCGCCGGGCGCCGACCTCGCCGCCGCGGCCCGCGCAATCGCGCACGGCAAGGCCTTCAACAGCGGCCAGATCTGCGTCTCGCCCGACTACGCACTGGTGCCGCACGAGGCGGTCGAGGCGTTCGCCGCCGCGGTGGCGGCGGCGTTTGTCGCGCTCGTGCCCACCGCGCGCGGCAACCCGGACTACACCTGCATCGTCAACGATCGCCAGCACGCGCGACTGCTCGACCTGCTGGCTGATGCGCGCACGCGCGGCGCCGTGGTGCGGGTCGCCGGCGAAGCCGGCCCCGACCGGCGCCTGCCGCTGCACGTGGTCACCGGCGTGCGCGACGACATGCGGCTCGCGCGCGAGGAAATCTTCGGGCCGATCCTGCCGGTCATCGGCTACGGCTCGCCGGCCGAGGCGCTGGCGTACGTCGCCGCCCGGCCGCGGCCGCTCGCGCTCTACCCGTTCGGGTTCCGCGGCGCGCCGCTCGCGGCGCTGCTCGCCGCGACGCACGCCGGCGGGGTCACGGTCGACGACTGGGGCTGGCACGTGTTCAACCACGATCTGCCCTTCGGCGGCACCGGCACCTCGGGCATGGGCAGCTACCACGGCGAGGAAGGCTTCCGCGAGCTGTCGCACGCGAAGGCGGTGTTCCGCCGCCAGCGGTACTTCCCGGTCGGGCTCTTCTATCCGCCGTACGGCAACCTCGCGCAGCGGCTGACGCTGCGCTTCTACCTCGGCAAGCCGCCGCGCTGAGCGCGCCACTCGGCGCGGGTCTGGCCGTAGAGATTGAGGTCGACCGAGATCGGCGGCGGCGTCAGCGCGCGTCGCAGCCAGCGCGATCCTAGCCGCTTGGCGAGCGCAATGGAGCGTTCGTTGTCGTCGTCGATGCAGTGGACGATGTCGGTCCAGCCGAGCGACTCGAACGCCCAGTCGATCGCCGCACAGGCGCCCTCGAGGGCGTAACCCTTGCCCTCGGCGTCCTGCACGATCCCCCAGCCGATCTCGTTGCCGGGCCAGCCGTCCGGGCGCCACGGTCCGAGCCGCCCGAGCCAGCGGCCGCTCGACTTCTCGATCAGCGAGAACATGCCGAAGCCGTAGATCGCCCAGGAGCCGGCCATCGACACGAACGCGCGCCACGCGACGGGCTTTGGCTGCGGGCCGCCCAGAAAGCGCATCGAGACGGGATTCGCCGCGAATTCCGCCCAGGGCTCGAAGTCCTCGAGCCGCGTCGGCCGCAGCCAGAGCCGCGGCGTCTCGAGCCGCGGCCCGGCACCGGCGTCGGGGCTCAAGCCCACTCCGTCAGACCCTCGCGCTCGTACAGGGTCTTGAAAGACGGCCGCGCCTTCAGCCGCGCCACGAGCTCGGCGACGTGCGGCCACGCGGTCGCGGTGCGCGGCATGTTCCGCGACCAGCGCGCCAGCATCACCGCGTGGAAGTCCACCGCGCTCAGGCGGCCGCCCGCGATCCAGGGTCCGTGCGCGGCGAGGTGTTCGTCGAGGCGACCCCAGGCCGACTCGATCCGCTGCCGCGCGGCGTCCTTGACGGCCTCCGCGTGTGCGGCGCCCGCCGGCTCGTCCGGGTAGAACCAGGCGCGGAACGCCGGCTGCAGCGTGTTCGCCAAGTGCAGCATCCACTGCAGGTACAGCGCTCGCGCGCGGGTGCCGGCGGCCGGCGCGAAGCCGGCGTCGGGATGGCGCTCGGCCAGCAGCAGCGCGAGCGCGGCCGCCTCGTAGACCGGCTCGCCGTCGACCAGCAGCGTCGGCACGACGCCGTTCGGGTTCAGCTTCAGGTACTCCGGACGCTTGTGCTCGCGCGCTTCGCCGTCGATGCGCTTGAGGTCGTAGGCGGCACCCGTCTCGATCAGCAGCCAGTGAACGACGAGGCTGGCCGCCCCGGGCATGTAGTAAAGCGTGTACATCGTCGCGATCCGTGGCAGTGGGGGCGCGCCATTATGCCGGCTCGCGGCTCCGCGCGGCGCTGCGCCGCAGCAGCGGTCGCCTTGACGCGACGCGCGCCGAGGCGTGTGCTAGCGCGGTCCGGGCGGCTCCCGCCCGTCGAGTGCGCGGCCGAGGCGCCGCGCCTCACCCACACACATCCAGAGGGGGGACGAACCATGCCGAGCAAACTGCAGCGTGCGGGCCTCGTGCTCGCCACCGCCACGATCTGCGCCGCTGCTCAGGGCGCGCTCGCGGCTGACGCGCCGGCGAAGGCCGCGCCGAGCGACGCCGAGCTCATCAAGAGCGCCATGAGCGCGGCGCCGGCCGCGGTCGGCAAGCACGCGACCATCGTGGCGATGGAAGCCGACGGCACGATGCGCACGATCCGCAAGGGCACGAACGGCTTCACCTGCATGCCGGACAACCCGGCGACACCGGGGCCCGACCCGATGTGCATGGACGCAGCGTCGATGGCCTGGGTTCACGCGTGGATCGGCCACAAGCCGCCGCCGGCCGGCAAGGCCGGCCTCATGTACATGCTCAAGGGCGGGACCGACGCGAGCAACACCGATCCGTACGCCGACAAGCCGACTGCCCAGAACCACTGGATCAGCACCGGCCCGCACGTGATGATCGTCGGCGCCGATGCCGCGTTCTACGAGCACTACCCGAAATCGCCGGACCCGGACACGGCCGTGCCGTACATCATGTGGGCCGGGACGCCGTACCAGCACATCATGGTGCCGGTGAAGTGAGTCGCGCGCCGCGGCCCGCAGCGGCGGGCCGCAGCATTCAGTCGGCGACCGCGAGCCGTTTGCGCGAGAACGCGTCGCTGTCGTCCTCGCCGGCCCGCACGACCATGCACGGGAAGTCCTTCTCGACGAGCAGCGATAGCGTGCCCGACGCTAGCGGCAGTTCGGCCCGGATCGCGACCTCCTCGCTGCCCGCCCACGCCGCCGCGGCCGCCGCGGGCAGCGCGACGCCAAGCACGCCCGCCTCGAAGGTCGCCGCGGGCTGATCGCGGCCGGCCTCGGTGCGCAGCTCGTAGCCGAACGCCGCGCCGGCCGGCAGGTGGGTGCGCTCGGCGACGCGGCCGTCGGCCACCAGCGATTGCACCTCGCCTCGCGTCAGCCGCAAGCGGATCGAATCACCGCGGATCCTGAGCTTCATTGCCGCCTCCTCGCGCGTGCCCTCACGGCACGATGCGCTCGCCGTGTGCGTAGATCACGTGCCGGTCGGGTCGCGCGAAGCCCACCAGCGTCAGTCCGAAGGCCTCCGCGGAGCGGATCGCGAACGCGGTCGGCGCCGACACGGCGACCACGGCCTGGATGCCGACCGTCGCCGCCTTCTGCACGATCTCGTAGCTGGCGCGGCTGGTCACGATCACGTAGCCGCGCGCCAGCGCCTCGCCGCGGCGCACCAGCGCGCCGATCAGCTTGTCGAGCGCGTTGTGCCGGCCGACGTCCTCGCGGACGAGCTCGACCCCGGTTCCGGGCACGACCCAGGCCGCCGCGTGCACGCTGCCGGCACGCGCATTCAGTGGCTGGCGCGCGGGCAGCGCCTGGAGTGCCGCCTGCAGCTCCGCCGACGACAGCCGCAGCCCGGACGCAAGCGCCGGCGGCTCGCGGATCGCGTCGGCGAGCGTCTCCGCGCCGCACATGCCGCAGCCGGTGCGTCCGGTGAGGTTGCGATGCCGCTGCAGCAGCGCCGAGAACCGCTCGGGGGCGATGTCGAGGTCGACCTCGAGCGCCTCGCCCTCGGCACGGACCGCAACGCCGCGGATCTCCGCCGGGCTCGCGACGATGGCTTCACTCAGCGTGAAGCCGACCGCGAGGTCCTCGAGATCCGCCGGCGTCGCCAGCATCACGACGTGCGAGACACCGTGGTAGCGGAAGGCCACCGGTCGCTCGTCGGCCACGAGGTCGTCGGCCTGCTCGGTGATGCCGCGCTGCCAGCGCTCGACGCCGACGCTCACGACCGGGGCTGCGCCGGGCGGGACCGGGACGGGATCCGGCGAGGGCAGCGACTCGAGGGGCGTCGACGGGGTTGCCACGCGGGCTCCGGGGGCGGATCGCGGTCATGCTAGCCGAACGGCGCGCCAGGCGACCACTCGCTCCGCACCTAAAACTAACAAATTCAACGAGTTACCGTGTCGGCGAGGCCCCGTCGCGGGGAAGTGGTGGCTAGGGGGGGAATCGAACCCCCGACCCCGGGGTTATGAATCCCGTGCTCTAACCGTCTGAGCTACCTAGCCACGCGGGTGGCGCAGGGCCGCCGAAAGGGACGCGAATTCTGGGCGGGGGCCGCCGGCCCGTCAAGGCGGCCCCGGCCGGCCTCAGAAGACCTCGAACCAGGCCAGCTGGCTGTTCGTGATGTTGAGGTTGTCGCCGACGATCACGAGCTTCGACGGCGAGACGATGTAGATCACGACGTCGCTGCCGCCGAGCACGGTGCGCGACACCGCCGCGATCATGCGACCGGTGGTGGGATCGAGCGCGTAGCTGCCCGACAGGTTGCCGGTGATGGAGCCCGACTGGAACAGCAGCTGCGGGGCGAGCGTGATCGGCGAGGTCGCGCCGGGGAACAGCGTGCCGCCGATGTAGTAGGCCGCCGAGAAGTCGCTGAACGGCGCCGGCGCCTGCGTCTCGAGGATGCCGAAGTTGCCGACGGTGCTCGCCGGCTCCACCGCGTAGCCGCCGCCGACGCCGTCGGCGTAGATCACGAAGTTGCGCTGTGCCGTGCCGGTGCCGAACGTCAGCGTGGTGCGGCCGTAGCTGCCGACCGAGTAGTTCGAGCCGGTGAAGGACTGGTTCACGAGCTGCACGCCGCGGTCGGCGATATCGATCTCGACCTTGACCGTCCCGGCTGCCGCGCCGGCGACGGCGGTCGAGGCCGACAGGCGCCCGGCGCTCATGGTGGCCGAGGGCACGCCGTTCACCAGCGACGAGCCCCACAGGCTCAGCACCGAGGCGGACGAGAAGGCCGTCGAGTCGAGCGCGCCCGCGCCCACCTGCCGGGTCATGCGTCCGGCGATGCGCGGCGTGGTCGCGCTCGAATCGTTGGTCGCGATCAGCAGCGTGTTGGCGTCGACCACGTAGTAGGCCACCGGCAGCGCCTGGGCGCCGACGCTGAGCGTGGCGCTGCCGCGACCGTTCGCGTCGGGCGCGGCGAACGTGCCGGCCACCGCGGCGTTGCTGATCCCGGCCGCGGTGGTCGCATCGCCGGTCGAGTTCGCGCCGATCGCTCCCGTCGCGCCCAGCGTCAGGCGACCGGCGACGGTCAGGCGGCGCCCGCTGCCGTCATCACCAACCGCGCCGAATACCCAGTCGCCGGCCAGCGCCGCGAGATTGAAGGCGGTCGGATCCTGAGCGTAGAACTCGCCCGCTTCCACGACCCCGGTGCCGTCGTCCTGCTGCAGGTGGCCGCGCTTCAGCGACGCGGTGGTCGCGAAGTCGAAGGTCTCGTTGCCGCTCGCGCTGGAGCTGAGGTGTAGTTGGCCGCGGTTCGCGGTCAGCGTCACGCAGGTCCCGGAGGTGACCACGGTGGCGGGCCGGACGTTGGTGCTGTCCTTGTAGTCGTGGACGCCCGTCACCGTGCCGGAGGAGGTGACGTTGACGCTGCCGATGCGGGTCACGGGCTTCGCCTGGAAGAAGCCGGTGGCGAGGTAGGCGAACTGGCCGGTCAGCAGGCACGAGGTCTGCGGGTTCACCGTGATCGTCAGGTTCACCGACGCGGTCAGCCCGGCGTTGTCCTTCAGCGAGAGCGTGATCGGCGCGGTGCCGAGCGCGGTCGGCGTACCACTGATGGCCGTGGTCGCGGCGGTGCTGGTGCCGAGCGCGAGGCCAGCCGGCAGCGTGCCGCTCGAGATCGTCCACGTGTACGGTGCGGTGCCGCCGGCGACGCTCAGGTAGACGACGTAGGGAACGTTCTGGTTGGCCGGGAACAGCACCGGCGAGAGGATTGTCGGCGTGCCGTTGACGGTCAGCGTCACCGACGAAGTCTTGGTGCTGTCCGTGACCGAGGTCGCGACCAGGGTCGCGTAGACCGCGCCGACGATGCCGGTCGGCGCCTGGTAGACCGCCTTGGTCTTGTCGCTGCTCTTGATGCTGCCGCTGCTGCCGATCAGCGTCCAGGTCACGCCCGCGTTGCTCGCGTCGTTGCTGACCGTGGCGTCGATCTCGATGGTCCCGCCCTGCGCCACGATCGTGGTGCCGGACGGCGCGGTCAGCGCAACGCCGATGCCGACGCCGACCGTCTGCGGGCCGCTGCCGCTGTGGCCGCAGGCGGTGAGAACCGCAAGTGCGGCGAGGGCGGTTGAGCGGAGCCAGAGGGATTTCATCACGGACGGACCTCGCATCGGTCGTGGCCTGGCGGCGGTGGGCAGCATAACGCCCGGGCGCGTCATACGTTGAATCGGAAGTGCATGACATCGCCCTCGCGGACCAGGTACTCCTTGCCCTCGAGGCGCATCTTGCCGGACTCGCGGGCGCCGGCTTCGCCGCGGCATGCGATGTAGTCGTCGTAGCCGATCACCTCGGCGCGGATGAAGCCGCGCTCGAAATCGGTGTGGATCACGCCGGCCGCCTGCGGCGCGGTGCTCTGGCGGCGCACGGTCCAGGCACGGACCTCCTTCGGCCCCACGGTGAAGTAGGTCTGCAGACCCAGCAGGGCGTAGGCGGCGCGGATCACCCGGTTGAGACCGGGCTCCTCGAGCCCGAGTTCCTTCAGGAACTCGGCCCGGTCGGCCTCCTCGAGCTGCGCGATCTCCGCCTCGATGGCAGCACAGACCGCCACCACCTGGGCGCCCTCGGCCGCCGCCAGCCGCTCGACCGCCGCCAGCAGCGGGTTGTCGTGGAAGCCCTGCTCGTTGACGTTGGCGACGTACAGCACCGGCTTCATCGTCAGCAGCTGCAGCTCGCGGACGATCGCCCGCTCCTGCTCGTCGAGGCCGAGCGCGCGCGCCGGCTTGCCCTCGTTAAGGCCGTCGCGGACGCGTCGGATCACGTCGCGGGCCCTGAGCGCCTCCTTGTCCTGGGCCTTGGCGGCCTTCTCGGCGCGCTGCAGCCCCTTCTCGGCCGTCTCGAGGTCGGCGAGCGCGAGCTCGGTGTTGATCGTGCCGATGTCGTCGAGCGGGTTGACGCGGCCGGCGACGTGCACGATGTCGGCGTGCTCGAAGCAGCGCACCACGTGCGCGATCGCGTCGACCTCGCGGATGTGCGCGAGGAACTTGTTGCCGAGCCCCTCGCCCTGCGAGGCGCCGGCGACGATGCCGGCGATGTCGACGAACTCGACGGTCGTCGGCAGCACCTTCTCGGAGCGCGCGATCTCCCACAGCGCCTGCAGGCGCGGGTCCGGCACCGGCACGACGCCGACGTTCGGGTCGATCGTGCAGAACGGGTAGTTCTCGGCCGGGATCTGCGCGCGGGTCAGCGCGTTGAAGAGCGTCGACTTGCCGACGTTCGGCAGGCCGACGATGCCGCACTTGATGCCCACGGGTACTCCTACTCCGCCGGCGCACGCCGGTGGAGGCTGTTCATGACCTTCTCCGCGCCCTCGACCAGCAGCCGCGGGACGGCGGCTGCCGCGGCCACGACCGCCTCGTCCAGCAGCGCCTGCTCGCTCGCCGGCGCGCGCCGCAGCACGTAGTCGATGACCTCCTGGCGCGTGCCCGGATGGCCGATGCCGAGCCGCAGCCGCCAGAAGCCGTCGCCGACCTGCGTGATCACGTCGCGCACGCCGTTGTGGCCGCCCGGCCCGCCGCCGAGCTTGAGCCGCACGGCGCCGACCGGCAGGTCGAGCTCGTCGTGCGCGACCAGCGTCTCGCCCGGCGCGATGCGCAGGTACTCGGCCAGCGCCCGCACCGCGAGCCCGCTGCGGTTCATGTAGGTGGCCGGCTTCAGCAGCCACAGCTCGCGGCCCTCGATCGTCACGCGGCCGACGTCACCGTGGTAGCGCGCATGCGGCCGCAGGCTGCCGCCGGCGCTCGCGGCGAGCCGGTCGACGCACCAGAAACCCGCGTTGTGGCGGGTCTCCGCGTGCTCCGGCCCGGGATTGCCCAGGCCGACGATGAGCTTGAGTGACAGGCCCGCCATGGCGGCGCCGCGGCGGCGACCACGCCGGCCCGACCGCCCCGGCGAGGGACGGTCCGGCCGGCGCCGGCGCCGGACGCGCTACTTCTTGGCGTCCTTCTTCGGCTCGTCCTTCTTGGCCGCCTCGGCCGGCTTCTTGTCGCCCGCCGCCGCGCCCGCCGCCGGAGCCGCTGCCGCACCCGCCGCCGGCGCCGCTGCCGCACCTTCGGCCGGGGCCGCCGCCGGCGTCTCGACTTCCTCGGCGCGCATCGCGTGCACCGCGACCACCGACGGGTTCTTGCCGGACTGCAGCTCCACCGAGATCACGCCCGCGGGCAGCTTGATGTCGGCGACGTGCAGCGACTGGTTGAGGTGCAGCGACGAGGTGTCGACCTCGAGGAACTCCGGCAGGTCCTTCGGCAGACACTCCACCTCGAGCTCGTTCTTGAGGTGCGACATCATGCCGCCCTCGGTCTTGACGCCCGGCGCGACCGCGTCGCCCGAGAAGTGCAGCGGTACCGCCAGGCGGATGCGCTCGTTCTCGTAGACGCGCTGCAGGTCGACGTGGACGATCTGGTTCTTCCACGGATGGCGCTGCACGTCGCGCAGGATCGCCGCCTGCGTCTGCTCGCCCACCTTCAGCTGCATGATCGAGGAGTAGAACTTCTCGTTCTCGAGCGCGAGCTGCAGCTTGGTATGGTCGAGCGACAGCGCCCGGGGCTCGCGCTGGCCGCCATAGAGGATCGCGGGAACGCGTCCGGCGTGACGCAGGCGGCGGCTCGCACCCTTCCCCTGGTCATCGCGGAACTCCGCGGTCAGTTCAAAAGAGGTCTTCATCATCGTCTCCTTGCGGTAACCCCGGCGCGGCCCGCGACCAAGTCCGTGCCGGGTCTGCGTCCCGCGGCCCGATGCCGCGGGCTCGAAAACTTCAATCGATGTACAACGAGCTCACCGACTCCTCGTCGCGGATCCGCCGCATGGTCTCGGCCAGCAGGCCGGCGACCGACAGCTGACGGATCTTCGCGCAGGCGCGTGCCTGGTCGCTGAGCGGAATCGTGTCGGTGACCACCAGCTCGTCGAGTACCGAGGCGCCGATCCGGTCGAGCGCCGCTCCCGAGAGCACCGCGTGCGTGATGTAGGCCACCACCCGCACGGCGCCCTCGTCCTTGAGCGCCTGCGCCGCCTGGCACAGCGTACCGGCGGTGTCGACCATGTCGTCGACCAGCACGCAGCTCTTGCCCTCGACGTCGCCGATGATGTTCATCACCTTCGACTCGTTGGGCCGCGGCCGGCGCTTGTCGATGATCGCCAGGTCCGCGTCGTCGAGGCGCTTGGCGAGCGCGCGCGCCCGCACCACGCCGCCGACGTCGGGCGAGACGACGATCATGTTGTCGTGCTTCTGCTTCCAGGCATCGCCGAGCAGGACCGGCGAGGCGTAGACGTTGTCCACCGGCAGGTCGAAGAAGCCCTGGATCTGGTCGGCATGCAGGTCGAGCGTCAGCACCCGGTTGACGCCGGCGGTCGCGATCAGGTTCGCGACCAGCTTGGCGGTGATGGCCACGCGCGTGGCCCGCGGCCGCCGGTCCTGGCGCGCATAGCCGAAGTACGGGATCACCGCGGTGATGCGCCCGGCGCTCGCCCGTCGGCAGGCGTCGGCCATCACCAGCAGCTCCATCAGGTGGTCATTCGCCGGCGGCGAGGTCGGCTGGACGATGAACACGTCGCGGCCGCGCACGTTCTCCATCAGCTCGACCGTGGTCTCGCCGTCGCTGAAGCGGCCGACGTGCGCGCGACCGAGCGGCAGCATCAGGTGCCGGGCGATCTCCTGCGCGAGCGCCGGGTTTGCGCTCCCGGCGAACACCGCCATCTGTGATTCGGACACGCTCGTGCTCCCCGCTCAACCCTCGGCCCGATGCCCCGTCAAAGTGGCTGGGGCGGAAGGATTCGAACCTTCGCATGGCGGAATCAAAATCCGCTGCCGTACCACTTGGCTACGCCCCACCCGCAACCCTAGCGGCGCCCCCCGCCCGTCCGCGCCGCGCGAACCGCCGCCGCCTGCGCGAGCAGCGGCGAGCGCGCGAGGCCCTCGACCGCGAAGCCCAGCCAGCCGGCCGGCAGCCCGGCCAGCGCCGCGGCCGCCGCGCGGCGGTCGCGGAACGGCGCGAACACGCTCGCGCCCGAACCGGTGAGTCGCGCGTTGCCGCGGGCGCCGAGCCACGCGAGCGCGGCGCGCACCGCCGGGTGCCGCGCGGCCACCACCGGCTCGAGATCGTTCCGTCCGGGCAGCGACGCGCCTTCGTCGATCGTATACAGCGAGCCGGGTATTGTGAGGGCCGGAGAATTCCTTGTCAATTCAGCTGCCTGGAAGGCGCTCGCGGTCGCCGCCGGAACGCCCGGGAAGACGATCGCGTAGGCCCGCGGGGCCACCGCCGCCGGCTCGAGCCGCTCGCCGATGCCCCGCCCGATCGCGGTTTCCCCGCCGACGAACACCGGCACGTCGGCGCCGAGGCCGGCCGCGAGCTCCTTGAGGCGCTCGGCGGGCCAGTCGAGCCCCCAGAGCGCATCCAGGGCGACCAGGACCGTCGCGGCGTCCGAACTGCCCCCGCCGAGACCGCCGCCGGCCGGGATCCGCTTGTCGAGCATGAGGTCGCAGCCGAGCGACGGGTCGCCGGCCGCCTCGCGCAGGCGCCGGGCCGCACGCACCGCGAGGTCGGCCTCCGGCGGCACGTCGGCAGGACCCCGCAGCCGCTCGATCACGCCGTCCTGGCGCGGACGGATCTCGATCTCGTCGCACAGGTCGACCAGCTCGAACAGCGTCTCGAGCTCGTGGTACCCGTCCGCCCGCCGGCCGAGGACGTGCAGGAAGAGGTTGAGCTTGGCCGGCGCCAGCCAGCGCGGGCCGGTCACGGCGCCCTGACCCGCCAACGGTCGACGAGGATCCGGATCCGGGTCGCCTCGCGGCTCAGCGTCAGCCGCCCGGGCAGCGCCCCGGGCGAGCCGTCGACCGGGACGCGGTCGAGCACCGTCACGAGCCAGTCCGCCTGGACGAAGCCCTCGGCCGCCGGCGTCGCCGGCTCCGCGGGGTCGGGCACGCCGCGAACCCAGTAACGCAGCCGCTCGAGCGGCAGCGGGAACCCGAGCCGCGCGATCAGTTCCGGCTCGAGCGCCGTGAACGGCGCCGGCACCTCGAGGGGCGCGCCGCTCGACGACTCGATCCGGATCGCCGCGTCGGTGCGGTGGATGCGGACCGCCCCCGTGCCAAGGGGACCGTGCACGCCGATGTCGCCGGCGCCGCCCGCCTCGCGCCACTCGAAGCTTGCGCTGAAGCCCTGCTCGCCGGCCCGCACGGCGACCCGGCCGCGGGCCTGCCAGTCGCTGAGCGCGGCGATCGCCGCCTGCGCCGCCTCGCTGGGCGCGGCGACCGGTGCCACCGGCAGCGTCCGGCAGCCCGCCAGCAGCGCGAGCGCGCAGACCGCCACGGACCGCCGGCTCATGGCCGGGGACCGAGGTGCTGCTCGAGGGCCTTCAGGAGGTGGGGATCGCCGGGGTTGCGATCGAGGGCGCTGCGCCAGGTGCGCTCGGCGCCGCTCCGATCGCCGAGGCTCCACTCGACCTCGCCGACGTGGGTCGCGATCTCGGGGTCGGATTCGGCGGCGTAGGCGCGGCGCAGCCACTCGAGGCCCTCGGCACCGCGGCCGCGGCGGTAGAGGACCCAGCCGAGGCTGTCGCGGATCGCGGCACTGTCCGGCCGGGCGGTGAGCGCCTGGCGGATCAGCCGCTCGGCCTCGCCGAGCTCGCGGTTGTGGTCGGCGAGCGTGAAGCCGAGCGCGTTCGCGGCGGTCGGGTCCGCCGGCCGGCTGCGCGCGATCGCGCGCAGCTCCCCGAGCGCCGCATCGATCTCGCCGCCCTGCTCGAGCACGGTGGCGCGCGCGAGGCGCAGCTCGGCGCGGTCCGGGTAGGCGGCCGCCGCGCGCGCGAGCAGCGCGAGCGCCTCCGCCGCCCGGCCGCGCTCGGCGAGGATCTGCGCCCGGCCGGCGGTCAGGTCGACGCGGTGATCGGCATCGGCCGTGACGAAGTCGTCGAGCTGGCGCGCCGCGGCCAGCGCCTCGCCGCGCTCGAGCCCGAGCCGGTAGGCCCGCAGCTGCGCCGTCACGGCCCGCTGGCCGCTGGTGACGCGCAGGTAGAGCTTCTCGGCGCGCTCGCGCTCGCCCTTGCGGTCGGCGAGCAGCGCGAGCCCGAAGAACGCGCGGTCGGCGTTGCGCCCGGTGCCAAGCATCTCCGTGTAGTGGCCGGCCGCCTCGTCGTAGCGGCGCGACTCGACCTCGAGGCTGGCCAGGCCCTCGAGCGCCTCGGCGCGCAGCAGCCGGCCGCGCGCGAGGTCCGCGAAGTACGGCTGCGCCTCCGCGCCGCGGTCACAGGCGGTCAGCAGCCAGGCGTAGACCAGCCGGTCGCTGTCGGTCGACTCGGCGGCCAGCGCGCTCGCGCCCTTGAGGCCGGCGCCGCAGTCGCCACCAGCGATGCGCGCCCGCACCTCGAGCCAGCGTGCCTCGCGCCAGTCGGGGCGCAGCGCCAGCGCCCGCGCGACCGCGGCGAGCGCCGACGGCGAGTCGCCCGCGTTCAGCGACAGCGACCCGGCCGCGTACTGCGCCTCGGCGACCGCCGGGTAGCGGGCCGCGAGCCGCTGCGCGACCGCGGCGACGCCGGTCTCGTTGCGCAGCGTGCCGAGCGACTCGCCGAGCGCGGTGAAGCCCTCCGCGGGGGTCGCGTAGGCGCTCGCGAGCAGCGCCGCGAGCTCGCGCTCGGCGCCTGGGCGATCATCGAGCTCCAGCAGTGCCACCGCCAGGAAGCGCCGCGGCGACTCGTTCTTCGGCTCGCGCGCGAGCCATTCGCGCGCGGTGCGCGCGAGCTCCCCGGCCTGGCCGGTGTCGAAGGCGACGCGCGCGGCGCGCTCGGCCACCGCGGCATCGCGACTCTCGGCCGCGGCCCGCCGGTACTCGCGAGCCGCGAACGGATAGTCGCCGCGCTCGAGCGCCACTTCGGCCGAGACGAGCCGCGCGGCGGAGTTCTCGGGGCCGAGGTGCGCGCAGCCGCCGAGCAGCGCGGCGAGCGCCGCGAGCGGCAGAGCGGTTCGGCACGGGGCGGGGCGGCGCATGCGGTCACTATATCGCAAGGCCCCGGCGGCCCCTTGGCCGGCGGCCCGCCGCTTGCCCTGCCGCGTTCGGTAACCGACAATCCCGCGCCACCCGACCCCCTCAGGCACCGCATGCCCCTCGTCGTCGTCGGGATCAACCATCGCACGGCACCGCTCGAGGTGCGTGAGAAGGTGGTCTTCGACCCCAGTCACCTGCCGGACGCGCTGCGCTCGCTCGCGGGCCGCGGGGCGCGCGAGACGGTGATCGTCTCGACCTGCAATCGCACGGAGCTGTACTGCGTCGCCGACGCGCCGGCCGAGCTCGCGCGCTGGCTCGAGAGCTATCACGCGGTCGACTTCGCGCTGCGCGACTGCCTCTACCAGCACGAGGAGCATGGCGCGATCGGGCATGCGTTCGCGGTCGCCTCCGGGCTCGACTCGATGGTGCTCGGCGAGCCGCAGATCCTCGGCCAGCTGAAGGATGCGTACCGGGCGGCGCAGGACGCCGGCACGGTCGGGCCGCTGCTGAACCGGCTGTTCCAGGCGACCTTCTCGGTCGCCAAGCGCGTGCGCACCGAGACCCAGATCGGCGCCAACGCGGTCTCGGTGGCCTATGCCGCGGTCAGCCTCGCGCGGCAGATCTTCGCGGGCTTCGGCCAGCACACGGCGCTGCTGGTCGGCGCCGGCGAGACGATCGCGCTCGCGGCACGCCACCTGCACTCGCAGGGCCTGAAGCGCATGATCATCGCGAACCGCAGCCTCGACCGCGCGCAGCTGCTGGCGGCGGAGTTCAACGCCTCGGCCATCACGCTCGACGCGCTGCCGACGCATCTCGCGGACGCCGACATCGTGGTGAGCTCGACGGCGAGCCCGACGGTGGTGATCGGCGCCGCCGACGTCGAGGCCGCACTCGCGGCGCGCCGCCGCCGGCCGATGTTCATGGTCGATATCGCGGTGCCGCGGGACATCGACCCGGCCGTGGCCGCGTTCGAGGACGTCTACCTCTACACCATCGATGACCTGCAGAACTTCGTCACGCAGAACCTCAAGGCGCGCGAGGACGGGGCGCGCGAGGCGCGCATCCTGATCGACGAGGAAGTCGCGCGCTTCCTGTCCGGCCTGCGCGGCCAGCAGGCGGTGCCGACCATCCGCGAGCTGCGCACCTCGGCGGAGTCGATCCGCGCGACGACGCTCGAGCAGGCGCGGCGCCTGATCGGCGCCGGCCGCACGCCCGAGGAGGCACTCGCCTACCTCGCCGACACGCTGACCCACCGGCTGATCCACCCGCCGACGCACGAGCTGCGCCAGGCGGGCGAGGCGGGCGATGAGGCGCTGGTCGCGGCCGCGCGGCGGCTGTTCCGGCTGGACGCCGACGCCGAATGAAGGACTCGATCCGCCGCCGCCTCGAGCGTCTCGCCGAGCGCTACGAGGAGGTCGGACGACTGTTGTCCGATCCTGCGCTGCAGGGCCGCAGCGACCGCTTCCGCGAGCTGTCGATGGAGTACGCGCGCCTCGAGCCGCTGGCGCGCGGCTTCGGCGACTACGCAGCCCTCGAAGCGGAGGCGCGCGCTGCCGCCGAGGTCGCCGCCGACAGCGACCCCGAGATGCGCGCGCTCGCGGCCACCGAGCAGCGCGAGCTCGCGGCGCGACTCACCGCCGCCGACGCGGCGCTGCAGCGCCTGCTGATCCCGAAGGATCCGCACGACGACGGCAACATCTTCCTCGAGATCCGCGCCGGCGCCGGCGGCGACGAGGCGGCGATCTTCGCCGGCGACTTGTACCGGATGTACTCGCGCTACGCCGACGGCCAGGGCTGGCGCGTCGAGGTGCTCTCGGAAAGCCGCGGCGAGCACGGCGGCTTCCGCGAGATCATCTGCCGGATCGTCGGCCAGGGCGCCTATTCGCGGCTGAAGTTCGAGTCCGGCACGCACCGCGTGCAGCGCGTGCCGGCCACCGAGGCGCAGGGACGCATCCATACCTCGACCTGCACCGTCGCCATCCTGCCCGAGCTCGCCGAGGTCGAGGACGTGCCGATCGCGGATGCCGACCTGCGCGTCGACACCTACCGCTCCTCCGGTGCCGGCGGCCAGCACGTCAACAAGACCGACTCGGCGGTGCGCATCACCCACCTGCCGACCGGCATCGTGGTCGAGTGCCAGGACGAGCGCTCGCAGCACAAGAACCGCTCGCGCGCGATGTCGCTGCTGAAGGCGCGGCTGCTGCAGGCCGAGCGCGACCGGCAGGCCTCGCAGCAGGCCGCCAGCCGGCGCCTGCAGGTCGGTACCGGCGACCGGTCGGAGCGGATCCGCACCTACAACTTCCCGCAGGGCCGGCTCACCGACCACCGCATCGAGCTCACGCTCTACAAGCTCGAGGACATCGTCAACGGCGACCTCGACGAGGTGCTGGTGCCGCTCGCCCGCGAATTCGAGGCCGAGCAGCTCGCGGAACTGGAATGATCCGGGACGCGCTCGCGGACGCCGCCCGCCGGCTCGCGTCGAGTTCCGGCTCGCCCCGCCTGGATGCCGAGCTGCTGCTGGCGCATGCGCTCGGCGTCGAGCGCGCGCGGCTCGCGGCACGCGACGACGCGGCGCTCGAGCCGGCGGCTGCCGCCACCTTCGCAGCGCTGCTCGCGCGGCGCGCCGCGGGCGAGCCGGTCGCCTACCTCACCGGCCGGCGCGAGTTCTGGAGCCTCGCGCTCGCCGTCGGCCCCGGGGTGCTGGTGCCGCGCCCGGAGACGGAGCTGCTGGTGGAATGGGCGCTCGAGCTCTTGCGCGGCACCACCCGGCCGGCGGTGCTCGACCTCGGGGCGGGCAGCGGCGCGATCGGGCTCGCGCTCGCCCGCGAGCGCCCGGATGCCGCGGTCGACCTGGTCGAGGCGAGCCCGGCGGCGCTGGCCTTCGCCGCGCGCAACCTGGCGAGCCTCGCGATCGGCAACGCCCGCCTGCTCGCCGGCGACTGGTTCGGGCCGGTGGCGGGCCGCCGCTACGACGTCATCGTCTCGAATCCGCCGTACCTGGCAGCTGACGACCCGCACCTCGGGGCGGCCGAGCTCGGCCACGAGCCGCGGGAGGCGCTGGTGGCGGGTCCGGGCGGGCTCGAGGCGCTCGCCACCCTCGCCGCGCGCGCGGGCGCGCACCTGAAGCCGGGCGGCGCGCTGCTGCTCGAGCACGGCGCCGATCAGGCGGCCGGCGTGCGCGCGCTGCTCGGCGGGGCGGGCCTGCGCACCGTCGAATCGCGGCGCGACCTCGCCGGCCACGAGCGCGCGACGGCGGGCCGGCGGGGCGACTAGAATCGCGGCCGCGGCGAGCTGGCCGCCACCGCCCGGAGACCCCTCGTGCTCAAGTTCCAGACCTCGCTCGGCACCTTCCTGGTCGAGCTCGCCCCTGACGATGCGCCGGTCACCTGCCAGAACTTCATCGACTACGCGACCGCCGGCCACTTCGACGGCACCGTATTCCACCGCGTGATCCCGGGTTTCGTGATCCAGGGCGGCGGCCTGACGGCGGACATGGCGCAGAAGAAGACGCGCGCCCCGATCAAGAACGAGGCCGCCAACGGCCTCAAGAACCGCCGCGGCACGCTGTCGATGGCCCGCACCAACGACCCGCACAGCGCCACCTCGCAGTTCTTCGTGAACCTGAAGGACAACGTCTCGCTCGATGCCGGCCGCGGCAGCGCCGGCTACGCCGTGTTCGGCCACGTCGCCGAGGGCATGGATGTGGTCGACAAGATCGCCGCGGTCGCGACCGGGACGCGCGGCTACCACGAGGACGTGCCGCTCGAGCCGGTCGTCATCGAATCGGTGACCGTCGTCGAGGGCTGAGCGGACGGCGGGCGGCCGGGTGCTGCGCAAGCTCGCCAAGCTCCTGGCGTGGCTGGTCGCGGCCTTCGTCGCGACCACGGCCCTCGCGGTGCTGGCGATGCGCTGGCTGCCGCCGCTCGGCAGCACGTTCATGCTGAGCGGCTACCTCGAGGCGCGCGCCGCGCGCGATCCGAGCTGGCAGCTCGACTACCGCTGGACGCCGTACGAGCGGATCTCGCGCCACGCCAAGCTCGCGGTGATCGCCTCCGAGGACCAGAAGTTCGCGTTTCACCCGGGTTTCGACTTCGAGGCGATCGACCAGGCCATCAAGGAACGCGAGCGCGGCAAGCGGCTGCGCGGGGCGAGCACGATCAGCCAGCAGGTGGCGAAGAACCTGTTCCTGTGGCCGGGACCGAGCTTCGTGCGCAAGGGCCTCGAGGCATACCTGACGCTGCTGATCGAGCTGTTCTGGCCGAAGCAGCGGATCCTCGAGGTCTACCTCAACGTCGCGGAGTTCGCGCCCGGCATCTACGGCGTCGGCGCCGCCGCGCCGCGCCTGTTTCGCACCGACGCGGCCCACCTGACGCAGGCCCAGAGCGCGCTGCTCGCCGCGGTGCTGCCGAACCCCAAGAAGCTGCATGCCGACCGGCCGAGCGCCTACCTCTACCGCCGCCAGGCGTGGATCATCGAGCAGATGAACGAGCTGGGTGGCGCGGCGTACATCCGCGAAGTCGACGCCACCGCCCATCGCTGAGCGGCGGCGCGCCTATCCGAGGCGGCCGGGCCGACGGCTCGCCCGCCGGCCCGGCCGTTGGTCAGGACGTGAGACGGAAGACGATCCGCACGAGCGAGTAGCTGGCCACCGGCCCCGCGCCATTCGCGGCCGGCTGGAAGGTCCAGCGACGCACCGCGGCGAGGGCGGCGCTGTCGAGCCGCGGCGAGCCGCTGCTGGTCGCGACGTCGACGACCGCCGCGTGGCCGTCCGCGCCGACCAGCACGCGCACCACGACGACACCCTCCTCCCCGAGCCGCCGGGCGGAGGCCGGGTAGAGCGGTTCCTCGGAGTGGGTCACGCGCACCGGCCGCAACAGCGCGGTCGGCGATTCGGGGGGCGACAGCGTGACCTGCGTCGGCTGCGACATGCCCACCGGCGGTGGATCGACCAGCGGCAGGACGACGGGCGTGGGATCGGGAACCCTCGGCCGCAGCTGCCAGCTCGGGCCGGACAGCGCGGGGCGCGACGGGGCCGGATCCTCGATCCGCGGGATCTGCGGTGCCGGTGGCCGGAACTCGTCGGTGGGGGGTGGCCGCGTGATCACCATGCTCGTGATGAGCGCGGTGACCAGCACGACGTGCAGGCCGGCCACGACCACCGCGGCGGTGCCGCGGCGCCCGAGCGGCGCGGGGAACGCGTACAGGACGGAAGCTGACGGCATGTGGGTCCTCCGGTTCGGTCACTGAACACGCAAGAACTCGACGTCGGCGTACCGACTCTTAGCACGTCAACGGGGACCGGACAACTTCGGGGTTGGCGCGGGCCACCGCGCCGGCAGCCACCTACTGCAGCGCGCGCGAGCCCTGTACCGGGCCGGCGTCGGTGAACAGCCCCGCGGCGTCGACCGCGTCGTAACGCCAGCTGCGGTTGCAGAACTCGCAAGTGACCTCGACCGAGCCGCGCTCGGCGAGGATGTCGCGCACCTCGGCCTCGCCGAGCGAACGAAGGATGCCGCTGACGCGCTCGCGCGAGCAGGTGCACTGGAAGAACACCGGCCCGGGCTCGAACAGCCGCACGTCCTCCTCGTGGAACAGCCGCCGCAGCAGCTCGCTGGCTGGCAGCGCGGCGAGCTCGGTGGGCGTCAGCGTCGCCGCAAGGTGCAGCACGCGGTTCCAGTCCTCGTCGCCGGCGGCGGCCGAATGCTCGATCTCCTCGGCGGACGCGCTCGCGCCCGACGGCAGTCGCTGCAGCAGCAGGCCGGCGGCGCGCTCCGGCGTCGCCGCAAGCCACAGCCGCGTCGGCAGCTGCTCGGACTGCGCGAAGTAGGACTCGAAGCAGTCGGCGAGCCGCGCGCCGGCGAGCGGCACGATGCCCTGGTAGCGCGAGCTGCGGTCGGCGTTCTCGACGGTGACCGTGACCTGCCCGCCGCCCGTCAGCGCCTCGAGGCTGGCCGCGGCCGGCGGCTCGGCACCGCGCCAGCGCGCCACGCCGCGCACTGCCATCCGGTGCGTCGCCTGCACGACCAGCAAGTGCATCGGCCCCGGGCCCTGCATCTGCAGCGTCAGCAGCCCCTCGAACTTGAGGGTGGCCGCCAGGAGCATGGTCGCTGCGACCGTCTCACCGAGCGTGTCCCGCACCAGCGGCGGGTAGTCGTGGTGCTCGATCAGCGCGCGCCACGAAGCGTCAAGGTGCACGACGTAGCCGCGCACCGGGAAGCGCTCGAACAGGAATCGCCGCAGCGTGTCGCCGTCAGCCACGCCGGCTACGGACCGCCGAGCAGCTTCTTGAGGAGCTCGTTGAGCTGCGCCGGGTTCGCCTTGCCCTCGGTCGCCTTCATCGTCTGGCCGACGAAGAAGCCGAACAGCTTGTCCTTGCCGGCGCGGTACTCGGCGAGCTGCTTCGGGTTCGCCGCCATGACCGCCGCGATCGCGGCCTCGATCGCGCCGGAGTCGGTGATCTGCTTGAGGCCGCGGGCCTCGATCACCGCGTCCGCCTCGCAGGCTTCCGCCCACATGCGCTCGAAGACTTCTTTGGCGATCTTGCCGGAGATCGTCTCGTCCTGGATCCGCCGCAGCAGGCCCGCGAGCCCGGCCGCCGGCACGCGCGCGGTCGCGATCTCGAGGCCATCGCGGTTCAGGAAGGCCGAGAAGTCACCCATCACCCAGTTCGCCGCGAGCTTGGCCGCGGCGCCGCCGCCACCGAGCGCCCGCACCACCGCCTCGTAGTAATCGGCGAGCTCGCGGCTCGCGGTCAGCACGCCGGCGTCATAGGCCGACAGCCCGTAGTGCAGCGCGAAGCGGCCGGCCTTCTCGTCCGGCAGCTCCGGCAACGTCGCCCGCACCTCGTCGACGAAGGCGGGCGTGATCGTGACCGGCAGCAGGTCCGGATCCGGGAAGTAGCGGTAGTCGTTCGCCTGTTCCTTGGAGCGCATCGAGCGCGTCTCGTCCTTGGCGGAGTCGTACAGGCGCGTCTCCTGGACGATGCTGCCGCCGCCCTCGAGCACGTCGATCTGGCGCTCGACCTCGAAGTTGATCGCCTTCTCGACGAAGCGGAAGGAGTTCACGTTCTTGATCTCGCAGCGCGTGCCGAACTCGGTCCTGCCGATGCGGCGCACCGAGACGTTGGCGTCGCAGCGGAACGAGCCCTCCTGCATGTTGCCGTCGCAGATCTCGAGGTAGCGCACCAGCGTGTGCACCTTCTTCAGATAGGCGATGGCCTCCTTGGCCGAGCGCAGGTCCGGCTCGGAGACGATCTCGAGCAGCGGCGTGCCGGCGCGGTTCAGGTCGATGCCGCTCGCGTTGGCGAGGCCCTCGTGCAGCGACTTGCCGGCGTCCTCCTCGAGGTGCGCGCGGGTGATGCCGATGGTCTTCTTGGTGCCGTCCTCGAGCAGGATCTCGAGCGAGCCGTCTTCGACCACCGGCCGCTCGTACTGGCTGATCTGGTAGCCCTTCGGCAGGTCCGGGTAGAAGTAGTTCTTGCGCGCGAAGATCGAGCGCGGCGCGATCGTCGCACCGGTCGCGAGGCCGAATTTCACGGCCATGCGCACCGCCTCGCGGTTCAGCACCGGCAGCGTGCCCGGGTAGCCGAGGTCGACGAGGTTGGCCTGCGAGTTCGGCGCCGCGCCGTAGGCGGTGGCCGAGCCCGAGAAGATCTTCGAGGTGGTCGCGAGCTGGGCGTGGATCTCGAGGCCGATCACGACCTCCCAGCCCTCGCGGACGGCCTGGCTCATCGCGTCGTCCTCAAGCGAAGCCCGCCGGCAGGCGGCGGTGGAAATCGGTCTCGCACTGGTAGGCATGCGCGGCGGCGAGCACCCGGGCCTCGCCGAAGTGCGGCCCGATCAGCTGCAGCCCCACCGGCAGGTTGCCGACGAAGCCGCACGGCACGGACATCGCCGGCAGGCCCGCGAGGTTGGCGCCGATTGTGTAGATGTCGTTCAGGTACATCGTGATCGGATCGTCGACCTTGGCGCCGATCGCGAACGCCGGGGTCGGCGAGGTTGGCCCGACCAGCAGGTCAACCTCGGCGAACGCGCGCCGGAAGTCGGCGTTGATCAGGCTGCGGACCTTCTGCGCCTTCAGGTAGTAGGCGTCGTAGTAGCCGGCCGACAGCACGTAGGTGCCGGTCATGATGCGCCGCTTGACCTCCGCGCCGAAGCCCTCGCCGCGCGAACGCTTGTACAGGTCGAGCAGGTCCTTCGGCCCCTGGCAGCGGTGCCCGAAGCGCACGCCGTCGAAGCGCGACAGGTTCGAGGAGCACTCGGCCGGCGCAACGACGTAGTAGGTCGGCACCGACAGCGGCAGGTTCGGGCAGCTGACCTCGACCACGTCCGCGCCGAGCGCGCGCAGCTGGGCGATGGCCGCCTCGACCCGCGCGCCGGTCGCGGCATCGAGGCCGGCGGAGAAGAACTCCTTCAGCACCCCGAGCTTCACGCCCTTCAGCGAGGTCGCGAGGCCCGCGGCGTAGTCGGGCACCGGCACGTCGACCGAGGTCGAATCACGCGGGTCGAAGCCCGCCATGGCCCCGAGCAGCAGTGCGCAGTCCTCGGCCGACGGGGCGAGCACACCGCCCTGATCGAGGCTCGAGGCGAACGCGATCATCCCGTAGCGCGACACCCGGCCGTAGGTCGGCTTGATGCCGGAGATCCCGACCAGCGCGGCCGGCTGGCGGATCGAGCCGCCGGTGTCCGTACCGGTGGCGACCGGCACGAGGCGCGCGGCGACCGCCGCCGCCGAGCCGCCCGAGGAACCGCCCGGCACCGTCGCCGGGTCCCACGGGTTGCGGACCGGCCCGTAGTAGCTGGTCTCGTTCGACGAGCCCATCGCGAACTCGTCCATGTTGGTCTTGCCGAGCAGCACGGTGCCGGCCGCGGCCAGCCGCTCGACGACGGTCGCGTCGTACGGGGCGACGAAGTTGTCGAGCATCCGCGAGCCGCAGCTGGTCTTGATGCCGTCGGTGCAGAAGATGTCCTTGTGCGCGAGCGGCACCCCGCTCAACGGGCCGGCGCGCCCGGCGGCGCGCGCCGCGTCGGCGCGCGCCGCATCGGCGAGCGCCCGCTCCGCGGTCACGGTCACGAACGCGTTCAGGCCGGCGTTGGCCTGCTCGATGCGCGCGAGGAAGTGGCGGGTGAGCTCGACCGCGGAGAATTCCTTGGCGCGCAGGCCGGCCGCGAGCTCGGCGAGCGAGCGGGTGTGCAGGCTCACTCGATCACCTTCGGCACGACATAGAGCGCCTGCGCCACGAGCGGCGCATTGCCCTGGAACTTCGCGTGCTGGTCGGTCTCGGTGACGGCATCCGGGCGCAGGCGCTGCGTCTCGCCCTCGAGGGGGTGGGCCATCGGCTCGACCGCCTGGGTATCGACCGCGTTCAGCTGCTCCACGAACGACAGGATCTTCGACAGGCTGTCGACGTACACCGGCAGCTCGCCCTCAGTGATTTCCAGACGTGCGAGGTGGGCGATGCCCTCGACGTCCCTGCGGGAAAGGCTCATAGGAGAATGGGTCGGGTGCGCTGCAAAATTTCCTTATCAATCATACACGTCGCCTTGTGAATTGTCGTGCTCGTTGATAGATTACCCGAATGCCCGGTCCGACCTTATGTTGGCTCGAGCCGGCCCTGTCGACCCGTCCCGACCCGCCACCGACCGAGCACCCATGTTCAAGAGCCTGCGCGGCTATTTCTCCAACGACGTCTCCATCGACCTCGGCACTGCGAACACGCTGATCTACGTCCGCGGCAAGGGCATCGTGCTCAACGAGCCCTCCGTCGTCGCGGTGCGCGACGAGCCGGCGCGCGGCGGCAAGACGATCGTCGCGGTCGGCGCCGAGGCGAAGAACATGCTCGGCCGCACGCCGGGGCACATCACGGCGGTGCGTCCGATGAAGGACGGCGTGATCGCCGACTTCACGTACACCGAGAAGATGCTGCAGTACTTCATCAACAAGGTGCACGGCAATCGCTTCCTGCGGCCGAGCCCGCGGGTGCTCGTCTGCGTGCCCTACGGCTCGACGCAGGTCGAGCGGCGCGCGATCAAGGAATCCGCCGAGGGTGCCGGCGCGCGCAGCGTGTTCCTGATCGACGAGCCGATGGCGGCCGCGGTCGGCGCGGGGCTGCCGGTGCAGGAGCCGCGCGGCTCGATGGTGCTCGACATCGGCGGCGGCACCTCCGAGGTCGCGGTGATCTCGCTGAACGGCATCGTCTATGCCGCCTCGGCGCGCATCGGCGGCGACCGCTTCGACGACGCCATCGTCAACTACGTGCGCCGCAACTACGGCATCCTGATCGGCGAGGCGACCGCCGAGCGCGTCAAGATCGAGATCGGCTCGGCCTACCCCGGCCAGCAGGTGCGCGAGATGTCGGTCAAGGGCCGCAACCTCTCCGAAGGCGTGCCGCGCAGCTTCACGCTGAACTCGAACGAGATCCTCGAGGCGCTGCAGGAGCCGCTGCAGGGCATCGTCAGCGCCGTCAAGCAGGCGCTCGAGCAGACGCCCCCCGAGCTCGGCGCCGACGTCGCGGAGCGCGGCATCGTGCTGACCGGCGGCGGCGCGCTGCTCAAGGACATCGACAAGCTGCTCATGGAAGAGACGGGCCTCCCGGTGATCATCTCCGACGATCCCCTGACCTGCGTCGCGCGCGGCGGTGGCCGGATCCTGGAGCTGTCCGAGGAGCATCCGGGCGCGTTCGGCCTGCAGTGATCCCGTGATCGGAGTATCCGGTTGCCGGCCCTGAGAGAGCCCGGTGCCCGCTATGCTCCGCCGCGCGTCTCGACGCTCGGCCTGCGGGCGCTGGTGCTGATCGCGCTGTCGGTCGGCCTGATGGTGGCCGACCACCGCCAGCAGGGCCTCGCCGCGATCCGCTCGGGACTCTCGGCCGCCGCCTGGCCGCTGCAGATGCTGGTGCACTCGCCGGTCGCCGCCTGGGACTGGCTCTCGGCGACGCTGCGCACCCGCCGCGAGCTGCTGACCGAGAACGACGCCCTCAAGGACGCAGCGCGCGAGACCGACCTCAAGCTGCTGCGGCTGGAGGCGATCGAGCAGGAGAACCAGCGGCTGCGGTCGCTGCTGAACGCCGCGCCGCGCGACGCCGAGCGCGTCCAGGCGGCGATCGTGATGCGCGTCGACCTCGACCCGCTGCGCCACCGCGTGCTGATCGACCGCGGGTCGCGCGACGGCGTCGCGCGCGCCCAGCCGGTCATCGATGCCCACGGCGTGTTCGGCCAGACGATCAACGTCGGGCCGTTCGCGGCCGAGGTGATCCTGCTGTCCGACCCGACCCATGCGGTCCCGGTGCAGGTCGAGCGCAACGGCCTGCGCACCATCGCCGTCGGCAGCGGCGATACCGGCCGACTGACGCTGCCGTACCTGCCGCGCAACGCCGACGTGCAGGCGGACGACCTGCTCGTCACCTCGGGTCTCGGCGGCGTGTTCCCGGCCGGCCTGCCGGTCGCCCGGATCTCCGAGGTGCGACGCGACCCGAGCCAGCCGCTCGCGGTCGTGAGCGCCCGCCCGACCGCGGCGCTCGATCGCGACCGCGAAGTGCTGCTGCTGTGGACGACGCCGCGCGTCGCGCTGCCGGCAGCGGAACCGCCGCCACCGGTCGCGGCCGCGCCGCGCGAGGCGCGCGCCAAGCCGAAGCCGGCACCGCCATGATCGAGGAACGCCGCAACCCGCGATTGCTGCTGCTGGGCGTCGGCCTCGCGGCACTGGTGCTGTCGGCGCTGCCGCTGCCGCACGTGGCCGACCTGCTGCGGCCGGACTTCCTGCTGCTGACGGTGGTCTGGTTCGCGCTGATGATGCCGCGTGCCGGCGGCCTCGCGACGGCCTGGGCCGCCGGGCTCGCGCTCGACGCCTTCCGCGGCGTGGCGCTCGGCGAGAACGCGCTGGCCTTCGTGGTCGTCGCCTTCATCGTCCACCGCTTCCACCTGCGCATGCGCATGTACCCGCTGCGCCAGCAGACGCTGGTCGTGCTGCTGCTGCTGCTCGCCTACCAGTTCCTGCTGTTCTGGATCGACGGCGTGACCGGCCACCCGGTGACCGCCTGGGTGCGCTGGCTGCCGGTCGTGACCGGCACGCTGGTGTGGCCGCTGTGGACCGGCCTGATGGGCCGCCTCGCGATCCGCTGACGCCATGCGCCGCTCGGTCCGCATCAAGGATCACTGGTCGGAGCAGCGGCTGTTCTTCGGCCGCGTGCTGTTCGCGGCGATCGCCGCCGTGCTGCTGCTGCTGGCGGTCGGTGCACGGCTGTTCGTGCTGCAGGTGGTGCGGCACGACTACTACGTCGATCTGTCGCAGGGCAACCGCGTGCGCCTCGAGCCGCTGCCCCCCGATCGCGGCCTGATGTACGACCGGCACGGCGTCGTGATCGCCGAGAACACCCCGGCCTACACGCTCGAACTCACGCCCGAGCAGGTGCCCGACGTCGGCGACACGCTGCGGCGCCTGGCGGCCATCGGGCTCGTCGAGCAGGACCAGGTGGCGGCGCTCGAGCGCCTGATCCGCTCGGGCCGCAAGTTCGAGGCGGTGCCGCTGCGGCTCTCGCTCAGCGACGCGGACATCGCCACCTTCGCGGTGCGCCAGTTCGAGTTCCCGGGGGTCGAGATCCAGACCCGCCTCGCGCGCTGGTACCCCTACCGCGAGGCCGGCGTGCACGCGCTCGGCTACGTCGCGGCGATCTCCGAGGACGACCTCAAGCGCATCGACCGCGACCAGTACGCGGGCCTGTCGGTGATCGGCAAGATCGGCCTCGAGGGCAGCTACGAGCAGGAGCTGCACGGCAACGCCGGCTACCGCCAGGTGCTGGTCAACGCCCAGGGCCGGCGCGTCGACCGGCTGGGCGGCGGCACGGTCGCGCTCGAGACGCGCTCGCCGCGCGCCGGCAACGACCTGTTCCTCGGCCTCGACATCCGCGTGCAGCGCGTCGCCGAGGAGGCGATGGAGGGCCACCGCGGCGCGGTGGTCGCCATCGAGCCCGACACCGGCGACGTCGTGGCGTTCGTCTCGGTGCCGACCTTCGACCCGAACAAGTTCACGCGCGGCATCAGCGGGCGCGAGTACGCGGCGCTGCGCGACGACCTCGACAAGCCGCTGCTCAACCGCGCGCTGAAGGGCGCGTACCCGCCGGGATCGACCGTCAAGCCGCTGATGGCGCTGGCGGGCCTCGAGTACGGCGTCGTCGACCCGAACTCGGCACGCTTCTGCCGTGGCTTCTACACCCTGCCCGGTTCGGCGCATCCGTACCGCGACTGGCGCAAGGAAGGCCACGGCATGGTCGACATGCGCAAGGCCATCCAGACCTCCTGCGACGTCTATTTCTACGGGCTCGCCGAGATACTCGGCATCGAGCGCGTGCACGACGCGCTGACCGGGCTCGGCCTCGGCAAGCCGACCGGCATCGACGTCGGCGGCGAGCTGCCGGGCCTCGTGCCCTCGCCGGAGTGGAAGCAGCAGCGCTACAAGCAGGCCTGGTTCCCGGGCGAGACGGTCATCGTCGGCATCGGCCAGGGCTACCTGCTGGCGACGCCGCTGCAGCTCGCGCACGCCGCCGCGGTGGTCGCCGGCCACGGCCGGAACTTCCGGCCACGGCTCGTCACCGCGGTCCGCGACGCGGCCACCGGCGTGGTGCGCAAGCTGCCGCCGGTCGCGGAGCCGACGGTCGAGCTCAAGGACCCGGGCGCCTGGGACGTGGTGGTCGAGGGCATGGAACGGGTCACGGAGCCGGGCGGCACCGCGAGCGTGGTCGCGCGCGGCGCGCCCTACAAGATCGCCGCCAAGACCGGCACCGCGCAGGTGTTCAGCCTCGGCGTGAACGAGAAGTACGTCGCGAGCCAGGTGGCCGAGCGGCTGCGCGACCACGCGCTGTTCATCGCCTTCGCGCCGGCCGACAACCCGAAGCTCGCGATCGCGGTGCTGGTCGAGAACGGTGGTCACGGCGGTAGCGTCGCGGCACCGGTGGCGCGGCGGGTCTTCGACGCGTTCCTGCTCGGCAAGTTCGACGTCGCGCCGGGCGTGCCCGGCAAGGTCGAGTGACGATGCTCTACGAGGAAGGCGAATACTCGACCACCCGTCGCACGCTGACCGCCTCGGCGGTCCTGCTGCGCCGCCTGCACCTCGACGGCCCGCTGCTCGCCGCGCTCGCGGCGGTGTCCGCCTTCGGGCTGTTCGTGCTCTACAGCGCGACCGGCGAGAACTTCGCGCAGTGGCTGCGGCAGGTCGAGTACCTGGTGCTGGCGGTGGTGACGCTGGTGGCGCTCGCGCAGGTGCCGCCCGCCTGGCTCAGGCGCATCTCGCCGCTGCTGTACGCGGCCGGGGTCGTGCTGCTGATCGTGGTCGCGGTGCACGGCACGGTCGGCAAGGGCGCGCAGCGCTGGCTGACGGTGGGGCCGGTGCGCTTCCAGCCGTCGGAGATCATGAAGCTCGCGGTGCCGATGATGTGCGCGTGGTACCTGCACGAGCGACCACTGCCGCCGACGCTGCGCGACGTGCTGGCGCTGCTCGCGATCATCGTCGTGCCGGCGGTGCTGATCGCGAAGCAGCCGGACCTCGGCACGGCGCTGCTGGTCGCCTCGGCCGGCATCCTGGTGCTGTTCCTGGCCGGGCTGTCGGTGTTCGTGATCGTCGCGGGCCTCGCCGCCCTTGGCGCCGCGGTGCCGGTGGCATGGCACTTCATGCACGACTACCAGCGGCAGCGCGTGCTGATGTTCCTCGACCCCGCCCAGGATCCGCTCGGCGCCGGCTACCACAGCATCCAGTCGCAGATCGCGATCGGCTCGGGCGGCGTCTTCGGCAAGGGCTGGATGAACGGCAGCCAGGCGCAGCTCGAGTTCCTGCCCGAGCGCTCCACCGACTTCATCTTCGCCGTGATCGGCGAGGAACTCGGCCTGCTCGGCCAGCTGTTCCTGATCGCACTCTACCTGACCGTGATCGGCCGGGCGCTGTACCTCGCCTCGGAGACCCAGGACACCTACGGCCGGCTGGTCTGCGGCAGCTTCGCGCTGACGTTCTTCGTCTACGCGTTCGTCAACAGCGGCATGGTCAGCGGCATCCTGCCGGTGGTCGGCGTGCCGCTGCCGCTCGTCAGCTACGGCGGCACCGCGCTCGTGACCCTGCTGGCGAGCTTCGGCGTGCTGATGTCGCTGAACCGGCATCGCAAGCTCGTGGGCGCCTGAGGTGCGCGCGGCCGGCTGGATCCTCGTCGCGGCGCTCGGCGGACTCTGGCAGGGTCCGGCGCAGGCCTTCGACACCGGGCGCAGCGATGTCGCCGCGTTCGTCGACGAGGTCGTGGGCCGCAATCACCTCGACCGCGACTGGGTGCTCGGGGTGCTCGCCGCGGCCGAGTCCAAGCCGTCGATCCTCGAGGCGATGTCCCGGCCGGCCGAGCGCGTCAAGCCGTGGTACGAGTACCGCCGGATCTTCCTGACCGAGAAGCGGATTCGCGAGGGCCGCGAGTTCTACACCGAGCACCGCGCGCTGCTCGATCGCGTCGCCGCGCACACCGGCGTCCCCGGCGAGCTGATCACCGCGATCATCGGCGTCGAGACGTCCTACGGCCGCCTGACCGGACGCTACCGCGTGCTCGACGCGCTGGCCACGCTCGCCTTCGACTACCCGGCGCGCGGCAGCTACTTCCGCGGCGAGCTCGAGCAGTTTCTGCTGCTGGCGCGCGAGAACGGCATCGACCCACTGAAGGCCACCGGCTCCTACGCAGGCGCGATGGGTGCGGCGCAGTTCATGCCGCGCAGCTACCGGCGCTTCGCGCGCGACGGCGATCATGACGGGCGCATCGACCTGTGGAGCGACTGGCCGGACATCGTCGAGAGCGTCGCGCACTACTTCGTCGCCAACGGCTGGCGCCGCGGCGAGCCGATCGTCTTCGACGCCGAGCTCGCGGATCCCGACGTCGAGGGCCTGCCCGGCAACCGCATCGAGCTCACCGAGACGGCGGGCGGGCTGCGCCGGCTCGGCGTCGTGTTCGACGCCGCGGTCCCTGACCCGGCCAAGGCGACGTTCATCGCGCTGCGCGACGCCGACCGGCCCGCCTACCGCGTCGGCGTGCACAACTTCTGGGTCATCACGCGCTACAACCGCAGCGCGCTGTACGCGCTGGCGGCGACCGAGCTCGCGAGCGCGATCGCGGCACCCGCCGCCCCGACCGCGCCCTCGTCCGGGAGCCCGCCATGAGCCCCGGCGCCCGCGGCGCCGCGGCGGGCGCGCTGCTGCTCGCGCTCGCCGGCTGCACCAGCGGTCCGCCGGTCCGCGGCCCGGCCGGCACGCCGGCCGAGACGATACCCGTCCCCGCCCGGACCTCCAGCGACGGCCTGCCGCCGGCGGCGCGGCCGAGCGACGCCCAGCTGCTGGCCCTGCCCGATGCCGTGCCACAGCCCGAGCCGCGCGCCCGGCTCGGCAACCCGCCGTTCTACGAAGTGTTCGGCCAGCGCTACACGGTGCTCGAGTCGAGCCGCGGCTACGTCGAGCGCGGCGTCGCCTCCTGGTACGGACCGGACTTCCACGGCGTGCGCACCTCGGTGGGCGAGCCCTACGACATGTACTCGATGACGGCCGCGCACCGCACGCTGCCGCTGCCGGCGTATGCGCGCGTCACGAACCTGCGCAATGGCCGGTCGGTGGTGGTGCGCGTCAACGACCGCGGGCCGTTCAAGGCCAACCGCATCATCGACCTGTCCTATGCGGCGGCGCTGAAGCTCGACATGGTCCGCGACGGCACCACGCTGGTCGAGGTGCAGGCGCTCGAGGCCGAGGGCCCCTCGCCGCCGGCCCCGCCGCCGAGCGAGCTGTACGCGCAGGCCGGTGCGTTCGCGCAGTCCGAGAACGCCGAGCGGCTGCGGGCGCGGCTGCTCGGCGCCGGCATCGGTGCGGTGTTCGTGCGCAGCGACAGCGTCGGCGGCCGCAGCCTGTACCGCGTGCGGATCGGCCCGGTCGAGTCGGTGCCGGCGTACGACGCGCTGGTGGCCCGACTGCGCGAGCTCGGCGTCGGCAGCGTCTCGCTGGTGCCGAACTGACGGCCCGGCCGCAGCGCGCAGGCGGTACACTGCGCCTCCCCTGCTTCCACGACCCGAGGCCCCGCCCGCGATGCCGAGCTTTTCCGTCCGCGTCCTGACGCTCCTCTGCCTGGCGCTCGCCGCCTGCGCCGCGACCGCCGCCACCGCCGTACCCCCTCCGCCGCCGCTCGCCGCCAAGGGCTGGGTGCTGCTCGATGCCGCCAGCGGCCGGATCCTGGCGGGACAGAACGACACCGAGCGGCTCGAGCCGGCGAGCCTGACGAAGTTGATGACCTCGTACGTCGTATTCCACGCGCTGCGCGAGGGCAAGCTGCGCCTCGAGCAGGAGATCACGGTGTCCGAGCACGCCTGGCGCGTCGGTGGCGCCACCTCGGACGGCTCGACGTCCTACCTGCCGGTGCACAGCCAGGTGAAGGTGGTTGACGCGGTGCAGGGCATGATCGTGCAGTCGGGCAACGACGCGACCATCGCCCTCGCCGAGGCGATCGCCGGCACCGAGCAGACCTTCGCGGTGCTGATGAACCAGTACGCGCAGCAGCTCGGCCTGAAGGGCACGCACTGGACCAACAGTGCCGGCCTGCCCGACGCGCAGCACTACACCACCGCGCGCGACATCGCGATCCTGAGCGCCGCGCTGGTGCGCGAGTTCCCCGAGTACTACAAGTGGTTCTCGCAGCGCGAGTTCACCTACAACAAGATCCGCCAGTTCAATCGCAACGGCCTGCTCGACCGCGACCCGACGGTCGACGGCATCAAGACCGGCCACACCGAGGCGGCGGGCTACTGCCTCGCGACCTCGGCGCTGCGCGACGGCATGCGGCTCGTCTCGGTGGTGATGGGCACGGCGAGCCCGAAGGCCCGCGAGGACGCCACCGAGACGCTGCTCGGCTGGGGCTACAGCTTCTACGAGACGAAGCGCCTCTACAGCGCGCAGCAGCGCGTCGGCCAGGCCCACGTCTACAAGGTCGGCGAGCCGGTCGCGCTGGTCGTGCACGGCGACCTGTACGGCACCGCCGCCCGCGGCGAGCTCGCCGGCTCGCGGGCCGAGCTCTGGCTGAACCCGCGGCTGGTCGCGCCGCTGGCGGCGAACACGCCGGTCGGGCGGCTGCGCGTCACGGTCGGCGGCGCGACGCTGACCGAGGTGCCCGTCTACCCGGCCGCGGCGGTCGCCCCGGGCGGACTCTTCCGGCGCCTGATCGACTCCATCCGGCTCTGGTTCGCCTGATGGCCGCGCCCCTCCCCGTCTGCTGGCTCAACGGCGAGTTCCAGCCGCTCGCCGAGGCGCGCATCTCGCCGCTCGACCGCGGCTTCCTGTTCGGCGACGCGGTCTACGAAGTGCTGCCGGTCTACGGCGGCCGGCCGTTCCTGTTCGTCGAGCACATCGCACGCCTCGAGCGCAGCCTCGGCGAGATCCGCATGCGTCCGCCGCTGTCGCGCGCCGACTGGGCGGGGCTGCTGACCGAGCTCGTGGCACGCAACGGCGGCGGCGACATGTACCTGTACGTGCACGTCAGCCGTGGCGCGGAGGAAGGCCGCAACCACGCGCTGAACCCCGCGCTCGCGCCGACCGTGTTCCTGATGGCGGCGCCGCTGCCGCCGCTCGATCCGGCGGTGCGCGATGCCGGCGTCAGCGCGATCACCGCACCCGACCAGCGCTGGGGGCGTTGCGACATCAAGAGCACCGCGTTGCTCGCCAACGTGCTCGCGAAGAGCCTGGCGATGGATGCCGGCGCGACCGAGGCGATCCTGCTCGCCGGCGGGCGGCTGCGCGAAGGTTCCTCGAGCTCGGTGATGGTCGTGCGCGAGGGCACGGTGGCCGTGCCGCCCTACGGGCCCGAGATCCTGCCCGGCACCACCCGCGACCTCGCGCTGCGGCTCTGCGCCCGCGCCGGCATCCCGGTCCGCGTCGCGCCGATCAGCGAGGCCGAGCTGCGCGCGGCCGACGAGATCCTGCTCGGCTTCGCGACCCGCGGCATCCTCGCCGTCACCCGGCTCGACGGGGCGCCGGTCGGCAGCGGCCGGCCCGGCCCGGTGGCGCTGCGTCTGCAGGCGCTGTTCGCCGCCTACCGCACCGAGCTCGCCGGCACGCCGCTGCTGCCGGCCTGAGCGGCCGATGGACGGATCACCGCTCGAGTTTCCGGGCGTCCACCCCGTCAAGGTCATGGGGCGGCACACGCCGGAGTTCCGGGCCGGGGTGATCGCGGCGATCGCGGACCGGCTCGCGGGCGAACTCGAGGTGGCGCTGACGGAGCGACTCAGCCGCGACGGTGCCTACGTGTCGCTGACGGCGCTGGTGCGCGTCGACAGCCGCGCCGAGCTCGATGCCCTCTACCGCGAGCTGCACGCCACCGGCCTCGTGCTGTACGCGCTCTAGCCGCGCCTCGGCTCAGCCGCTACCGGTCGGCGCGAGCGGCTCCACCCAGCGCGGCTCGCCCGGCAAGTGCAGCGTGCGCCACAGGTGCGGCACGAGCCGCCGCGCCGCGGCCTCGGGCGAGAGCCGCATGCCGAGCGTCGCCAGATCGACCACCTCGAGGCCGGCGAAGCCGCACGGGTTGATGCGGGCGAACGGCGCCAGGTCCATCGCGACGTTGAGCGCAAGCCCGTGGTAGCTCGCACCGCGCCGGATGCGCAAGCCGATGCTGGCGAGCTTGCGGCCCTCGACGTAGACGCCGCGCGCGTCCTCGCGCCCCACGGCCCGGATGCCGCCCTCGGCGGCCAGCGCCACCAGCGCGTCCTCGAGCGCCGTCACGAGCCCGCGCACGCCAAGCCCGCGCCGCCGCAGGTTCACGAGCGGATAGACGACCAGCTGGCCCGGACCGTGGTAGGTGACCTGGCCGCCGCGATCGATGCGCACCACCGGCACGTCGCCGGCGGCCAGCACGTGGCCGGGATCGGCGTTCAGGCCGAGCGTGTAGACCGGCGGGTGCTCGAGGCACCACAACTCGTCGTCGGCCTCCGGGCCGCGGGTATCGGTGTAGCGCTGCATCGCCTGCCAGGTCGGCAGGTACTCGGCGCGGCCGAGCCAGCGCGCGACCGCGCTCACTTGAGCCCGGCGTTGTTGCGCTCGAGCGCGCGCTCGGCGCGGTAGCTGGAGCGCACCATCGGCCCGGCGACGCACTCGAGGAAGCCGAGCGCGAGCGCCTCGTCGCGCAGTCCCTGGAACTCCTCCGGCGTCACGAAGCGCACCACCGGCAGGTGGTGGGCGGTGGGCCGCAGGTACTGGCCGAGGGTGACGATGTCGACGCCGGCCGTGCGCAGGTCGCGCAGGCACTCGCCGACCTCGGCCGCGGTCTCGCCGAGGCCGAGCATCAGGCTGGACTTCGTCAGCACCGTCGCGCGCCGGCGCTTCGCCGCGGACAGCACCGCGAGCGTCTGCTCGTAGCCTGCGCGCGGGTCGCGCACCGGGTGCGTCAGCCGCCGCACGGTCTCGATGTTCTGCGCGAACACCTCGACGCCGCTGTCCACCACCGCCTGCACCGCGGCGACGTCCCCCTGGAAGTCCGGGGTCAGCGCCTCGACGGCGGTGGCCGGCCGGCGCGCCTTGATGGCCGCGACGCACGCCGCATAGTGCGCCGCGCCGCCATCCGGCAGGTCGTCGCGGTTCACCGAGGTCAGCACCACGTACGACAGGTTCATCAGCTCGACGGTGCGCGCGACGTTGGCGGGCTCCTCGGCGTCGAGCCAGCCGCGCGGGTTGCCGGTGTCGACCGAGCAGAAGCGGCAGGCGCGGGTGCAGACGGCGCCCATCAGCATGATCGTGGCGGTGCCGGCGTTCCAGCATTCGCCGATGTTCGGGCACTTCGCCTCCTCGCAGACGGTCGCGAGCCGGTGCTCGCGCACGACCGCGCGGACGGCGTCGAAGCGCGGGCCGGCCGGCATCGGCGCCCGCAGCCAGGGCGGCTTGCGGCCGACCACGAGCGGCTCGGCCGCGGCGGCGGCCTTGATGCCGTCGCGGATCGCCGTGAAGCCCTGCGGCGTCACGTACTTCTCGCCGCTGCGCGCGGCGACGAGCGGGATACCCTTGAAATCCGCCACGTGCGGGACCTGCGAGGACGGGGGCTCGATTCTACGCCAGCGAGGCGTCGAGCGCCGCGAGCCGCTCGGGCGTGCCGACGTCGACCCAGCGGCCGGCGTGCAGCTGCGCGGTCACGAGGCCCGCGTGCGCCGCCTGGTCGAGGACCGGCCGCAGCGCCCGACGGCCCGGCGGCAACGCCCGGAACAGCGCCGGCCGGAAGCTCGCGATCCCCGCGTAGGTGTAGCGCGGCGCGCCCTCCGGGCGCAGCTCGCCGCACTCGAGCCCGAAGTCGCCGCGCGGGTGCTGCGGCGGGTTCGGTACCAGCACGAGGTGCGCCAAACGGTCCGGCGCGGGCGCCGGCGGCGGCAGCGGCAGGTCGCAGTAGAGATCGCCGTTGATCACGGCGAACGGCTCCTCGCCGAAGGCCGCGAGCGCGTTGCGGATGCCGCCCGCGGTCTCGAGCGGCACCGGGCCCTCGTCGAACCACTCGATCGCGAGGCCGAACCGGCGGCCGTCGCCGAGCGCCGCGTGCAGCTGCTCGCCGAGCCAGGAGGTGTTGATCGCGACGTGCTCGACGCCGCCGGCCGCGAGCCGCTCGAGCAGGCGCACGATCAGCGGCTGCCCGCCCACCGGCAGCAGCGGCTTCGGGACGCGATCGGTCAGCGGCCGCATGCGCTCGCCGCGCCCGGCCGCGAGCACCATCGCCTGGCGCACGCTCATCCGCCGAGCGCCCGCTGCTGTGCCGATGCGAACCGCGGCACCACTTCGGCCCGCAGGAACGCGTCGACCTCGGCGAGCTCGGCGCAGTCGCCGGTCGCCTCGAGCACGTACGTCAGCACGGTCGGCAGGTCACCGAGGTAGCCGCTCTTGGCGTCCCGGTACCAGAGCCGCGCGAAGATCCCGAGCACCTTCAGGTGCCGCTGCAGTCCCATCAGGTCGAAGGCGCGGACGAAGTCCGCCTCGGTACCGCGGATCGCGAGTCCCGCGGCGAGCGCGCGCGCTCGGTACTCGCGCAACCACCCGAGCACGGTCGCGCGCGGCCAGACGATGTAGCAGTCCTTGAAGAGCGAGACGAGGTCGTAGGTCAGCGCGCCGTGCACCGCGTCCTGGAAGTCGATGATCCCGGGATTGCCGGCCTCGAGCAGCATCAGGTTGCGTGAGTGGTAGTCGCGGTGCACGAAGACCTGCGGCTGCTCGAGGGCGCTGGCCGCCAGCAGGGCCGAGGCGCGGGCGACCAGCGCGCGGATGTCCGGGCCGACCGTGACGCCGAGATGCCGCGCGAGGAACCATTCCGGGAAAAGCTGGACCTCGCGATCGAGTGCCGCCGCATCGTACGGCGGTCGCCGGGCCGCAGCGGCGGCGCCGCGCGACTGGATCCGCAGCAGCGCCTCGGTCGCGTCGCGGTAGAGCGCGGCAGGATCCGCGCCGGCCTTGAGCGCCGCCAGGTAGTGCGTGGACCCGAGATCGGTCAGCAGCAGGAAGCCGCGGGCCCGGTCCTGCTCGAGCACCTGCGGCACGGTAACGCCGAGTTCGCCGAGGTCGTGCGCGACGTCGATGAACGGCCCGAGGTCCTCGCGCTCGGGGGGCGCGTCCATCGCGATCAGCGTGCGCGCGGCGCCGTGCACGCGGAAGTAGCGACGGAAGCTCGCGTCCGCGGAGGCCGGCGCAATGCGCACGGCGCCCAGACCGAGCTCGGTCTCGAGCCACTCCTCGAGCAGCGCGAGGCGCGGATCCGGTCGGGCGGTGTCGGCGGGCATGAGCGGCGGATTATAATGTGCCGCCCGCCGGCTTCGCGGCGGTCCACCCGGCCCCGACCTAGGCTGCCCGTTGCCCGCACCCCCGTTCCCCACCGTCCGCCGCGCCCTGCTGTCCCTGATCGCGGCTGCGGCGCTGACGGCGACGGCGGCTGCCGCGGCGGATCGCTGCCCGGCGCCGCCGGCCGTGGTCGCCGACCTCGAGCCGCCTCCGGCCGACCCGAGCCGGGTCGAGGTGAAGACCGAGGGGGCCGCGATCACGACCGAGGGTCAGTTCGACCTGAAAGGTCCGGTGCGCGTCCGCCAGGGCGATCGCACGCTGACCGCCCAGGAGGCGCACTACGACTCGGCGTCCCAGGCGTTCGATGTGCAGGGCGACGTCACGTTTCGATCGCCCGGCATGACGATTTCGGGTGACAGCGCGAACTGGTCGAGCGAAGGCGGTGGCACGTTCCGCCACGCGCACTTCGACCTCCCCGCCCGGCCGGCGCGCGGTCACGCCGATAGCGTGCAGCTCGAGCCCGACGGCAAGCTCGACCTCGATCGCGTCGAGTACACCGCCTGCCCGGCCGAACACCCCGACTGGCTGCTGCGTGCCCGTCGCATCGTGATCGACCAGGCCGCGCAACAGGGAGTCGGCCGCAACGTCGAGCTCGACTTCAAGGGCGTGCCGATCCTGTACCTGCCGATCGTCTCGTTCCCGGTGGGTGGCGCGCGCAAGTCGGGATTCCTGTTCCCGGTGGTCGGCACGTCGAACCGTAACGGTTTCGAGGTGTCGGCGCCGTGGTACTGGAACATCGCGCCGAACTACGACGCGACGCTGACGCCCGGTTACCTGTCGAAGCGCGGCGCCACGCTCGGCACGCAGTTCCGCTTCCTGACCGATCGCTCGCGCGGTGAGTTCGACAGCGACTGGGTCCCCTCCGACGCCGATGCGAAACGAGACCGCAGCTACCTGCGGTTCACCGAGCGCAGCGACCTGAGCGCTCGCCTGCGCTTCGACACCAACCTCTCTTACGCCAGCGACAGCAACTACTTCTCCGACTTCGGGCTCGGACCCGAGGGCACGAGCGTCACCTACCTGCAGCGCGTCGCGCGCCTGACCTATCTCGACGACCACTGGCGCGCGGTCGGCCTCGCCGAGCAGTTCCAGACGATCGACCAGACGGTCGTCGCCGCCGATCGGCCGTACAGTCGCGCACCCGAAGTCAGCGTTTCCGGTCGCTGGGGCGGCATGCACGGCCCGGGGTTCGAGCTCGGCTTCGATGCGGTCGACTTTGTTCGACCCGACAGCGTCGACGGGGTGCGCTACTCGCTCGCGCCGCTCGCGAGCTTTGCCTGGCGCACGCCGGGCGCGTACTTGGTTCCGGCGGTCGGCTTTCGCACGCTGCGCTACTCGCTGCGCAATGCCATCGGCCCTGACGATTCACCCTCGGTATCGGCGCCGATCGCGACGCTCGACACCGGGCTCAACTTCGAGCGGGACGCCGGCAAGCGCGTGCAGACGCTCGAGCCGCGCGTCGTGTACACCTACGTCCCGTACCGCGACCAGACGAATCTGCCGGTCTTCGACACCGGTCTCCCCGACCTCAATCTGATCCAGCTGTTTCGCACCGAGCGCTACGTCGGTGGCGACCGGATCGGTGATGCCAACCAGCTGGCGATGGGCGCGACCACCCGCCTCGTCGACGCCGATTCCGGCCACCAGCTGCTGAGCGCGACGCTCGGGCAGATCTACTACTTCACGACGCCGAAGGTCACGCTGCCGAACGAGCCGCCGGTCTCCGGCAGCACCTCCGACTTCGTCGGCCAGCTCGACGTCACGGCGTACCGGCACTGGAACGTCCAGCTCGGCGAGCAGTGGAACCCGCACTCGCAGCAGTCCGCACTGAGCGAGGTGCGGGTGCAGTACCAGCCAGCGAACAATGAGGTGGCCAACATCGGCTATCGCTTCCGCCGCGGCCTGCTCGAGCAGATCGAGGGCTCGGTCGCCTGGCCGGTGGCGGATTCCTGGAACCTGTATGCACGGCACGTCTACTCGCTGCGCGACCGGTCGGCCCTCGACTCGTTCGCCGGCTTCGAGTACCAGGCGTGCTGCTGGCGCGTGCGGCTTGTGGGCCGGCGCTACGTCAGCAGCCAGACCGGCAAGCGCGATACGGCGATCTCGCTGCAGCTGGAACTCAACGGCCTTTCCAATGTCGGAGAACGGGCCGGCGCTTTCCTCGAGCGGTCGATTCGGGGATACTCCGCGACCCCCGGCATGACTGGGTACGAATAGGCCTCCCATGCGTCGTTTCCTGACAACTGCGCTCGCCCTGGCGGCGCTCGGCATGGCCGCGCTCGCGGCGGCCCAGACCCGCGAAATCGGCGGTCGTGGCGACCTGCTCGACCGGATTGCCGTGGTGGTCAACGACGGTGTGGTCCTGCAGAGCCAGATCGACGCCCAGGTGACCTCGATCACCCGCCGGCTGCGAGAGCAGGGCACGCCGTTGCCGGCACCGTCGGTGCTGCGCCAGCAGATCACGGAGCGGCTCGTGCTGCAGGAGATCCAGCTGCAGCGCGCCCAGAAGATCGGGCTGCGGGTCAGCGACGAGGCGCTCAACAACGCGCTGCGCGAGGTCGCGCAGCAGAACCACATCGACTTTGCGCAGCTGCCTGACGCGCTCTCGGGCGAGGGCATCGTCTACGCTGAGTATCGCGAGCAGATGCGCCGCGAGATGACGCTGTCGATGCTGCGCCAGCGCGACGTGTACTCGCGCATCTACGTCAGCCCGCGCGAGATCGACCAGTTCCTGACCAAGGCGGCGGCCGACAAGACCAGCGAAGGATCCTACGAGGTCGCGCACATCCTGCTGGCGCTCCCGGAAGCGGCCTCGCCGGGCCAGCTCGAGCAGGTCGAGAAGCACGCCGAGGACATCTACCAGCGGGCGCTCGCCGGCGAGGACTTCGGCCAGCTCGCGGTCACCTACTCCCAGGCGCAATCGGCGCTTGAACGCGGCGTGATCGGCTGGCGCAAGGGCACGGAGCTGCCGACCTTCATGGCCGAGGTCGTCACCAAGATGAAGCCGGGTGACACCTCGCGCCCGGTGCGCACGCCGTCGGGCTTCCACATCATCCGGCTGCTGAACGTCAAGCGCGACGACCAGCCGCTGATGGTCGAGCAGGTCCACGCGCGCCACATCCTGATGAAGCCGACCGAGCTGCAGGACGACGAGACCGTGCGCGGACGGCTGCAGACGATCCGCGACCGGATCGCGGGCGGCTCCGAGGACTTCGGCGCCATCGCCAAGGCGGTGTCCGAGGACCCGGGCTCGGCGAACGAGGGCGGCGACCTCGGCTGGACCGGCAGCGGCACGTTCGTGCCCGAGTTCGAGGACATGCTGAAGAAGCTCGGCGAGAACGAGATTAGTCAGCCATTCCGGACGCAGTACGGCTGGCACATCGTCCAGGTGCTCGGGCACCGCACGCAGGACATGAGCACCGACGAGCGCAAGCGGCGCGCCTTCGAGCAGATCCGGGCCAGCAAGTTCGACGAGGAAACCGAACTCTGGCTGCGGCGGCTGCGGGACGAAGCGTTCGTCGACTACCGCGGCTGAGGGACGGCCATGCCCGGGGCCGCCGAACCCCGACCGGTCATCGTCACCTCCGGCGAACCCGCCGGCATCGGCCCGGACCTTTGCCTCGCGCTGGCGGCGCGTGACTGGCCGTGCCGCCTGATGGTCGCGGCCGACCCGGCGGTGCTGGCGGCGCGCCGCGCCGAACTCGGACTCCAAACCGACCTGATCACCGTCGAGCCGCGGCATGCCGGCCCGCATGTGCGCGGCCGGCTGCAGGTGGTCTCGGTGCGGGCGGCGACGCCGGTGGTGGCCGGGCGGCTCGAGCGCGCCAATGCGCCGTACGTGCTGGAGCTGCTGCGCGAGGCTGCGCTCGGCTGCCGGGACGGACGCTACGCAGCGATGGTCACCGCACCGGTGCAGAAGAGCATCATCAACGAGTCGGGCGTGCCGTTCACCGGGCACACCGAGTTCCTCGCCGAGCTCCTCGGCGCACCGCACCCGGTCATGCTGCTGGTCGCCGGCCGCCTCAGGGTCGCGCTCGCGACCACGCACCTGCCGCTGCGCGCGGTGGCGGATGCCCTGTCGGTCGACGACCTGGTCGCGACGCTGCGGATCCTCGCGGCGGGACTTCGGGAGCGCTTCGGGCTGGTCCGGCCGCGGATCCTGGTGCTCGGCCTCAATCCGCACGCCGGCGAATCGGGCCACCTCGGACGCGAGGAGATCGAGGTGATCGGGCCGGCGGTCGCCCGCGCGGCGGCGGAGGGCATCGTGGCGCGCGGGCCCCTGCCCGCCGATACCGCCTTCACGCCGCGCCAACTGAACGATGCGGACGCCGTGCTCGCGATGTTCCACGACCAGGGCCTGCCGGTCCTGAAGTACGCGGGCTTCGGCCACGCGGTCAACGTCACGCTCGGCCTGCCGATCATCAGGACCTCGGTCGACCATGGCACGGCGCTCGATCTGGCGGGCACCGGCCGCGCCGACGCCGGCAGCCTCGAGGCAGCGCTCGAGCTCGCACTCGACTGCGTGCGCGCGTGAGCGAGCGCGGCACGGCGGCGCGCGGCGGCGCGCACCGGCCACGCAAGCGCTTCGGCCAGCACTTCCTGCACGACCCTGGCGTGCTCGCGCGGATCGTGGCGGCCATCAACCCGCAACCCGGCGATCGACTGCTCGAGATCGGCCCGGGGCTCGGCGCGCTGACGCTGCCGCTGCTGGCGCGCTGCGGTGCCCTCGACGCGGTCGAGCTCGATCGCGACGTGATCCCGAAGCTCGCAGCCCGGGCCGCCGGGCACGGCCGCCTGACCATCCACGAGGCCGACGCGCTCAGCTTCGACTTCGCGGCCTTCGCCGGCGACGGACCGCGGCTGCGGCTCTGCGGCAACCTCCCGTACAACATCTCGACGCCGCTTCTCTTCCACCTGCTGGCGGCGCCGGCCGTGATCCGCGACATGCACTTCATGCTGCAGAAGGAGGTCGTCGTGCGCATGGCGGCGCGCCCCGGCGGCAAGGAGTACGGCCGCCTGACGGTCATGCTGGCGGCGGACTGCGCGGTCGAGCGCCTCTTCGACGTCGGCCCTGGCGCGTTCCGGCCGCCGCCACGGGTCGACTCGGCGGTGGTGCGGCTGACGCCGCACCCCACCGCGCCGTTTCCGATCGCCGACCGGACGCGGTTCGCGGCCGTGGTCGCCGCCGCCTTCGGCCAGCGGCGCAAGACGCTGCGCAACGCCCTCGCCGGCGTGGTCGGGCCGGCGGGATTCGAGGCCGCGGGCATCGACCCCGGCCGGCGCGCGGAGACCCTCGCGCCGGCCGACTTCGCGCGACTCGCGGCGTCGCCGGCGCCGCTATAATCCCCGCAGCGACTGGGAGCCACGCGATGAGCGCCACGACCCCGGCCACCGGCCTGTACCGCCGCATCCTGCTGGTCGTCGACCTGAGCGACGACAGCCGCCAGATCGGTGCGCGCGCGCGCGCCGTGGCCGCCGCGTGCGGCGCGGAGGTGCGCCTGCTGCACGTCGTCGAGTACGTACCCGTCGAGCCGCTCGGCGAGACCCTGCTGCCCACCGTCGAGATCGAGGAGGAGCTCGTCAAGCGTGCCGGCGAGCGGCTGCGGGCGCTCGCGGTCGAGCTCGGCCTGCCGGACGCCGAGTGCCGCGTCGAGGCCGGCAACATCAAGGCGGAAATCGTGCGCGTGGCCGCGGAGACGGGAGCCGACCTCGTGGTGCTCGGCGGCCGGGAGCGGCACGGCTTGTCGATCCTCGTGAACCTCACCGAGGACACGGTCCTGCACGCGGCGCCCTGCGACGTGCTCGCGGTCCGGCTGCGCTAAGCGATGCCCGGCAACGGCCACCGCATCGTCGTCGACGTCACCACGAACTACGTCGAGGACCAGTCCGAGCCCCGCGACCGGCGCTTCGTGTTCGCGTACACGATCACGATCCGCAACGAGGGGCCGGTCGCCGCGCGACTGGTCTCGCGGCACTGGATCATCACCGACGCCAACGGCAAGGTGCAGGAAGTCCGCGGCGAGGGCGTGGTCGGCGAGCAGCCGCACCTGCGCCCGGGACAGGGTTTCCGCTACTCGAGCGGTGCGGTGATCGAAACGCCCGTGGGTGTGATGCAGGGCAGCTACCAGATGGTGGCGGACGACGGCGAGCGCTTCGATGCGCCGATCGCGCCGTTCTCGCTCGCGATCCCGGGCGTCGTGCACTGAGGCCGGCATGGCCGTCTACGCGGTCGGCGACCTGCAGGGCTGCGCCGAGGAGCTCGAGACGCTGCTCGAGCGGCTCTCTTTCGATCCGGCGCGCGACCGGCTCTGGCTGACCGGCGACCTCGTCAATCGCGGACCGGGATCGCTGCAGGCACTGCGGCGCGTGCGCGCGCTCGGTGACGCTGCGGTCACGGTGCTCGGCAACCACGACGTGCACCTGCTCGCGGTCGCCGCCGACGTCCATCGGCAGCGGCGCAGCGACACCCTCGAGGAGATCCTCGCCGCGCCCGACCGCGAGGAGCTGCTGGGCTGGCTCGCGGGACTGCCGCTCGTGCACGAGGATCGGCAGCTCGGCTGGTCGATGGTCCACGCCGGGCTGCCGCCCGAGTGGGACATCGCCACCGCACGCGCCTGCGCCGCCGAGGTGTCGGCCGCGCTGCGCGCCGATGCGCGCGGATTCTTCGCGGCGATGTACGGCGATGAACCCGATCGCTGGTCGCCGGCGCTCACCGGCGCCGACCGGCTGCGCTTCACCGTGAACAGCCTGACGCGCCTGCGGATCGTCGCCCCGGACGGCCGCCTGCTGCTCAAGTTCAAGGGCCCGCTCGAGGGCGCCCCGGCCGGCGCGCGCGCCTGGTTCCAGGTGCCGGGACGCCGCAGCGCGGGCACGCGCATCGTCTTCGGGCACTGGTCGGCGCTCGGCTTCCACGATGGCGACGGCGTGCTCGCCATCGATACCGGCTGCGTCTGGGGCGGTGCGCTGACCGCCGTGCGCCTCGATGCCGCCGCGCCGCCGGTGCAGCTCGCCTGCCGCGGCGCGCGCGACATCGGCGCGCCGGAGGATGCCGGTCGGGATTAGTGCGCGGCCTTGGGTGCCGGCGAGAGCGCCTCGAACCTCACGTCGATCGCGCCGAGCGTCAGCTGGTGCGGCACGCAGTTGAAGTGGCTCTCGTGGTTGCGGACGGTCATCATCGGCAGCAGTTCCTTGTCGAACTGCTCGACCAGCTCGCAGTCGCCCGCCTCGAGCCAGTACGGCTCGCGGCTGCGCCACGCCACCTTCTTCCAGACCCCGTCGCCCGGCTCGAGCTTCGGCGCGGCGGCTCCCGGCTTCGGCGGCGTGGCCGCGGCCTCGGGCCCGAGCACGTAGAAGGTCAGGCGCGCGGTGGCGATCCGCGACGGCGCACCCATCGGCTCGCTGCAGCTGGCGAGGACCTTGAGGTCGGACCGGGCGCCGGCAGCCTTCAGCAGCTCGCGCAGCTTGTCCTCGATGCCGTTGCAGGAATAGTGCGAGGTGAAGCCGGCATAGCTGAACAGGTACTCGCGCTTCAGCCAGAAGCCGCTGCCGGCCTCGTCCGCCGCCCGCGCCCCGACCGCACCGAGTCCCGTGAGCGCGAGCACCGCGCCGACCAGCCACTTGCTACGCATGGATCGCTCCTCTGCCGACTGCGCCTGACCTTGGTTCTGACTCGCCGGCGCCGCCGAGGTTCCGGGCGGCGCGCTCACCGGACGCTATAATGCCGCGGGATCTCCCGATGCGCCTCACCCCGCCGTTCAACCTGCAGCACTGGATCGAGGCGCACCGGCACGCGCTGGTGCCGCCCGTGGCCAATCGGCAGGTGTTCCCGGCCGGGGACTTCATCATCATGGTCGTCGGGGGACCCAACGCGCGACGGGACTACCACGTTGACCCGGGTGCCGAGTTTTTCTACCAGCTCGAGGGCACGCTGACGCTGCGGACGATGCAGGAGGGACGGCCCGTCGACTATGCCGTGGGCCCGGGCGAAGTCTTCCTGCTGCCGCCGTTCGTCCCGCACTCGCCGCAGCGGCCGGCAGGCTCGATCGGACTCGTCGTCGAGCGTCGCCGCGCGCCCGACGAGGTGGACGGCGTGCAGTGGTACTGCCCGGGCTGCCACCGGCTGCTGCACGAGGACCGCTTCCCGCTCGCCGACATCGAGACCGAGCTGCAGCCGGTGTTCGATCGCTTCTACGCCGATCGCTCGCTCCGGACCTGCGCGTCCTGCGGCACGGTCCTCGAGCCGCCGGCGGGCGCATGAGCGAGGTGCTGCTGACCCGCGCCGGCCGCCGCTACGCCGCCGACCTGTCGGATCCGTTGTCGATCGCGATGCCGCTCGACTTCGACGGCGTGCAGCCGAACCACTTCGGCGCCTCGCGCGCCCACGCCGAGCCGCTCGCCGGCGGCGGCTTCGTCGGCGACGTGCGCGCCGGCGGCACGGTGAACTGCGAGCGCCTGTCGCTGACGCCGCACTGCAACGGCACGCACACCGAGTGCGTCGGCCACGTGACCACCGATCGCCTCGCCGTGCACGAGGTGCTGAAAGGCGGCCTCGCGATCGCGCGGCTGGTGTCGATCCGGCCGGTGCCGGTCGGCACCAGCGGCGAGAGCCTCGAGCCCGGGGCCGCGGCCGACGAGGCGGTCGTGACCGCGGCGGCGCTCGGGGCAGCCCTCGCCGCCTGGCCCGGCGAGTCGGAGGCGCTGATCCTCCGTACCCTGCCGAACGATGCCAGCAAGCTCGGCCGGCGCTACGAGGGCGACGCGCCGGCGCCGTACCTGACCCCGGAGGCAGCGGCGCTGATCGTCGCCAGCGGCATCCGCCACCTGGTCGTCGACCTGCCCTCGCTCGACCGCGCGCGCGACGGCGGCCGCCTCGCCGCGCACCGCGTGTTCTGGGGCCTGCCGCCCGGCGCGCGGCGCGTCCACGAGGCGCAGCGACGGGACGCGACCATCACCGAGCTCGCCTGGATCGCGCCCACGGTGCGCGACGGCTGGTACATGCTCGACCTGCAGCTGCCGGCCTTCATCAGCGACGCCGCCCCGAGCCGCCCTCTCCTCTACCCGCTGCGCCCCCATGACTGAGTCCACCGCGGCGGCCGAGGCCACCTCCCTCGATCGAGCCGACGAGCTGGCCTCGTTCCGCGACCGCTTCCGCCTGCCGCTCGCGCCCGATGGCCGGCCGGCCGTGTACCTGTGCGGCAACTCGCTCGGACCGATGCCCGCCGATGCCGAGGCGCGCGTGCTCGAGCAGCTCGAGCGCTGGCGCACGCTCGCCGTGCGCGGCCACCACGCCGAGCCCGGCGCGTGGCTGCACTACCACGAGCAGTTCGCGGCGCCGCTCGGTCGGCTGGTCGGGGCAGCGCCGGGCGAAGTCGTCGCGATGAACACCCTGACGGTGAACCTGAACCTGCTGCTGGTCAGCTTCTACCGGCCGACCGCGACCCGGCACAAGATCCTGATCGAGCACGGCGCGTTCCCGTCGGACCGCTACGCGGTGCTCTCGCAGCTGCAATTCCACGGCCGCTCGGCCACCGGCTCGCTGGTCGAGGTCGCGCCGCGGCCGGGCGAGGACCTGCTGCGCACCGAGGACCTGGTGGCCGCCATCGAGCGTGAGCGCGAGGCTCTCGCGCTCGTGCTGCTGCCCGGCGTGCAGTACCGGACCGGCCAGGTGCTCGACGTCGCCGCCCTGACCCGCGCGGCGCGGGCGGCCGGCGCGGTCGCCGGCTGGGACCTCGCACACTCGATCGGCAACGTGCCGGTGGGGCTGCACGATGCCGGGGCGGACTTCGCGGTCTGGTGCCACTACAAGTACGTCTGCGCCGGCCCGGGCGCCGCGGCCGGCGCCTTCGTCCACGAGCGCCACGCCCACGATCGCTCGCTGCCGCGCTTCGCGGGCTGGTGGGGCCACGACGCGGCCACCCGCTTCGCGATGGGACCCGATTTCGTGCCGATGCCGGGCGCCGAGGGCTGGCAGCAGTCGAACCCGCCGGTGCTGGCGCTCGCGCCGCTGGTCTCCTCGCTCGCGCTGTTCGAGTCGGCGGGCCTGCCGCGCCTGCGCGCGAAGTCGCTGGCCCTGACCGCGTTCGCGCGCCGCCAGCTGGAGGCGCGCCTCGCGGGTCGCGTCGAGATCGTGACCCCGGCGTCCGACGCAGACCGCGGCTGCCAGCTGTCGCTGCGCATCCGCTCCGGCGCCGCCGCCGGACGGGTCGTGTTCGCGCGCCTGATGGCGGCCGGCGTCATCGGCGACTGGCGCGAGCCCGACGTGATCCGGCTCGCGCCGGCGCCGCTGTTCAACCGCTTTGCCGAGGTCGAGCAGGCGGTCGCCGCCCTCGACGCGGCGCTCGCGCCGCCATGACCGGGCGCGTGGTCGTGCTCGGCGGCGGCTGCACCGGGCCGCTGCTCGGGCTGCTGCTGGCGCGCCGCGGCTGCGAGGTGCACCTCTACGAGCGGCGCGCAGACGCGCGCCGCGTACCGCTGCCGGCCGGTCGCTCGATCAACCTCGCGCTCGCCGCACGCGGCATCGCGGCGCTCGAGCGCGCCGGACTGATGGAGTCCGTGCGGCCGCTGCTGGTGCCGATGCGCGGCCGGCGCGTGCACGACGACGGCGGCGGCACGCGCTTCCTGCCCTACGGCCAGCGGCCGCACGAACTGCTGTGGGCGGTGGCGCGCGCCGACCTCAACCACGTGCTGGTCGATGCGGCCGAGGCGGCTGGCGTCACCTTCCACTTCGAGCATGCCTGCCGCGGCGCGGACTTCGCCCGCCGGCAGATCGAGATCGAGGACCTGGCGGCCGGCCTGCGCTTTGAGATCCCGCTCGCGCCGGTGATCGCCGCCGACGGCTCGGGGTCGGCGCTGCGCCAGGCGATGGTCGCGGCGGGTCTCGCCACGGCACGCGAGGAAACCCTGGCGCACCGCTACAAGGAGCTGACGATTCCGGCCGGACCGGGTGCGGCACACCGGCTCGCGCCCGATGCGCTGCACATCTGGCCGCGCGGCGGCTACATGCTGATCGCGCTGCCGAACGTCGACGGCACCTTCACCGCCACGCTGTTCCTGCCGGCCGAGGGCGCCGGCGCGAGCTTCGCCGCGCTCGAGAGCGTCGGCGCGGCGCACGCGCTGTTCGCGCGCGAGTTCCCGGATGCGCTCGCGCTGATGCCGGACTTCGACGCCCAGTACGCGGCCAACCCGGTCGGCCGCATGTCGACCGTGTACGCCGCGCCCTGGCACGTCGCCGGCGACGCGCTGCTCGTCGGCGACGCCGCGCACGCGATCGTGCCGTTCCACGGCCAGGGAATGAACTGCGCCTTCGAGGACTGCGTAGTACTCGATGACCTGCTCGAGGCCAACGCCGGCTGGGCGGCGCGCTTCGCGCGCTTCGACGCGTTGCGCCGCGAGGACACCGCCGCGATCGCGCGGATGGCGATCGACAACTACACGGAGATGCGCGACACGGTGCGCGATCCGCGGTTCGCGCTGCAGAAGGCGCTGTCGCTCGAGCTCGAGCGGCGGCGGCCGGACCGCTTCATCCCGCGCTACTCGATGGTGATGTTCCACGCCGAGATTCCGTACGCCGAGGCCGAGCGCCGCGGCGCAGTGCAGGCCGAGCTGCTGGAGGCCGCGACCCGCGGCTGCACGACGCTCGCGGACGTCGACCTGCCGGCGCTGATCGCCGAGGTCGACGCGCGGCTCGCGCCGATCACGCCCCCCGGCGGGTGAGCGTCACGAAGCTGTACGGGTAGGTGTGGCGCTCGTCGGCCGGGTGCGCCTCGCGCGAGATCTCCTGCCAGTCTTCGCGGCGCCAGTCCGGAAAGTGCGCGTCGCCCTCGGGGTCCGCGTGCACCTCGGTCAGGTGCAGGACCTCGGCCGCGGCGAGCGTTTCGCGGTAGAGCTCGCCGCCGCCGATCACCATCAGCCGCTCGCCCGCCGGCACCGCCGCAAGCGCCTCCGGCAGCGAGTGCACCACGTCCGCCCCGTCGGCGCGGAACTCGCGGTCGCGCGTCAGCACCAGGTTGCGGCGGCCCGGCAGCGGCCGGCCGATGCTCTGCCAGGTCCGACGGCCCATCAGCACCGGGTGGCCGAGCGTGATCCGCTTGAAGTGGGCGAGATCGGCCGGCAGGCGCCACGGCAGGCCGTTGCCGAGGCCAATGACCCCGTTCCGGGCCACGGCGACCACGAACTCGAGGCGGGGACCTGTGACGGGCTTCGCGGTTGACATAACGGTTGGGAACTGTGATGCGTTCGCTGCCTGCCGGCGGGGCGGACTTTATATCCTGCGCCTGCCCGTGACGTCATGGCGCCCGGATGGCGCCGTCGAGGGTACCTGGTGACGGACCGGCAACCGTTGCAGTGACGCACACGATTCCGATCCCGGCCGCCGTGGGGTGTTGGCCCCCACGGCGGCCTCTTCATTTCTGGCGCCCGTCGTCGCCCGTTCGAGCCCCGGCCGGCAGCCAGGCGGGCGGTTTCGCCGCACTGCGGCAAGATCGCCTAGACTCTCCTCATGATCCTCTTGCTCGACGTCGGCAATACCCGCGTCAAGTGGGCCTGGCTCGAGTACCTCGAGGTCGCCCCGTCCGGTGCGGTCGCGCACGACGCCACCCATCGCAGCTGGCAGCGCGAGATCGAGGCGGACGGCCACCGCCCGTCGCGCATCGTGGTGGCCAACGTCGCCGGTCCCGCCTTTGCGGCAGCGCTGACGCTCTGGTCGCGCGACCACTTCGCCGTCGAACCGGAATTCGTGGTGGCGAGCTCCGCGCTGCTCGGGGTCCGCAACGGCTACCGCCGCCCGGCCGCGCTCGGGGTCGACCGCTGGCTCGGGCTGATCGCCGCGTGGCGGGCGGCACCGCGCCCGACGCTCGTGGTGATGAGCGGCACGGCGCTCGCGGTCGATGCGCTCGATGCCGACGGGCAGCACCGCGGCGGGCTGATCCTGCCGGGCGTGCAGATGCTCGGCGACGCCCGCGAACCCTGGACCGGCGACGATGCGCTGCTCGACGGGCAGGCCCTGCCGGCGCTCGCCGGCGACCCGGTCCCGGTCACGCTGGCGGCGCTGGCCGAGCGTGCCTGGGACGAGCTGGCCGCCGCCTGCCGCGCCGCACCGCGGCTGCTGCTGACCGGCGGCGACGCGGCAGTGCTCGCCCCGCACCTGTCGCGGCCGGCGGAGATCGTCCCGGAACTCGTGCTCAGCGGGCTCGCGATCGTGGCCACCCGAGGACTGTGCTGTGACTGATGCGCTGCAGGCGGTGCTGAAGGAGATCGACGGCCGGCGCGAGGAACTCGTCGCGCTGACGCAGGAGCTCGTCCGGATCCCGACCACGAACCCGCCCGGCGAGGCTTACGTGCCGTGCGCCGAGGCGATCGGCCGGCGCCTCGCGCGCCGCGGCTTCGCGGTCGAGTACGTCCGCGGCCACGGCACCCCGGGCGACAGCGATCGCTACCCGCGCGTGAACGTGGTCGCGCGGCGCGACGGCAGCGGGCCCGGCCGCTGCGTGCACTTCAACGGTCACATCGACGTCGTCGAGCCGGGCCGCGGCTGGACCGTCGAGCCGTTCGCGGCGACCGAGCGCGACGGGCGGATCTACGGGCGCGGCACCTGCGACATGAAGGCCGGGCTCGCGGCCGCGATCGTCGCGGTCGAGGCGCTGCTCGACGTCGGACCGCGGCTGCCGGGCGCCCTCGAGATCTCCGGCACCGTCGACGAGGAGTCCGGCGGCTACGGCGGCGTCGCCTATCTCGCCGAGCGCGGCTGGTTCGCGCCCGAGCGCGTCCAGCACGTCATCATCCCCGAGCCGCTGAACGTCGATCGCGTCTGCATCGGCCACCGCGGCGTCTGGTGGGCCGAGCTCGAGACCAAGGGCCGCATCGCGCACGGCTCGATGCCGTTCCTCGGCGATTCGGCGATCCGCCACATGGGCGCGGTGCTCGAGCGGCTCGAGCACGAGCTGCTGCCGCGGCTCGCGACCCGCGCGACCGTGATGCCGGTGGTGCCGCCGGCGGCGCGCCAGTCGACGCTGAACGTGAACTCCGTGCACGGCGGCCAGCCGGAGGGCTTCGATGGCCTGCCCTCGCCGTGCGTCGCCGATTCCTGCCGCATCGTGATCGACCGGCGCTTCCTGGTCGAGGAAACGCTGGACGGGGTCAAGGGCGAGGTGCGCGAGCTGCTCGAGGGGCTCGCGCGCACGCGACCCGGCTTTCGCTACGAGCTGCGGGACCTGTTCGAGGTGCTGCCCGTCATGGCCGACCGTGACGGGCCGGTGGTGCGCGCCACCGTCGCGGCGGTGCGCGAGATCCTCGGCCGCGAGCCCGAGATCGTCTGCTCGCCGGGCACCTACGACCAGAAGCACATCGACCGGATCGGGCGCCTGAAGGACTGCATCGCCTACGGGCCGGGCATCCTCGACCTCGCCCACCAGCCGGACGAGTACGTCGGCATCGACGAGCTGGTGGCCTCGGCCAAGGTCATGGCCGTGGCCGCGCACCGGCTGCTGACCGCGAGCGCATGAGCCACGCGCCGCGCGCCTGGCGCGCCGCGCTCGGCGCCGCCCTCGCGCTGGCGCTGCTCGCCGCGCCGCCGCCGGCGCGGGCGGCCGCGGGCGGCTCGATCACGATCGGCATCCCGCTCGAGCCGCCCAACCTCGACCCGTCGGCAACCTCGGCCGAGGCGACGCACGATGTGCTGTACGCCAACGTCTTCGAAGGGCTGACGCGGATCGCCGAGGACGGACGGGTCGTGCCGGCGCTGGCGCGCGACTGGACGATCAGCGCCGACGGCCTGCGCTACCGCTTCCACCTGCGGCCGGGCGTGCGCTTCCACGATGGCGCGCCGTTCAGCGCCGCCGAGGCGCGCTGGACCCTCGAGCGGGCCCGCGCCAGCGGCTCGCGCAATCCGCTGCACGACCTGCTGCAGCCGGTGCGCGCGATCCGCGTGATCGACGAGCTGACGCTCGACCTCGAGCTCGAGCGCCCGGTCGCCGAGATCCTGACCTACCTCGGCTGGGGCAACCTGGTGATGCTGTCGCCGGCGAGCGCGGCGCACGCCGCGACCGCACCAATCGGCACCGGCCCGTTCCGCTTCCGCGAGTGGCGCAAGGGCGATGCGATCGTCCTCGAGCGCAACCCGGACTACTGGGGCGCGCCGGCGCTGCTCGAGAGCGTCCGGTTCCGGATCGTGCCGGACGCCGCGACCGGCCGCGCCGCGCTGCTGGCGGGCGACGTCGATGCGTTCTCCAACTTCACGGCCCCGGAGAACCTCGCCGAGCTCGGCCGCGACCCGCGCTTCACGGTCGTGGTCGGCTCGACCGAGGGCGAGACGCTGCTCGCGATCAACAACGCGCGCCCGCCGCTCGATGACCTGCGTGTGCGGCGCGCGCTCGCGCACGCCGTCGACCGGCGCGCGATCATCGCCGGCGCCATGTACGGCTACGGCGAGCCGATCGGCAGCCACTTTCCGCCGCACGACCCCGACTACGTCGACCTGACGGGCCGCTACCCCTACGACCCGGCCCGGGCGCGCGCGCTGCTCGCCGAGGCAGGCTACCCGCGCGGCCTCGAGCTGACGCTGCGCCTGCCGCCGCCGTACTACGCACGGCGCAGCGGCGAGATCGTCGTCAGCCAGCTGGCCGCCGCCGGCGTCCGGGTGCGGATCGAGAACATCGAGTGGGCCCAGTGGCTCGAGCAGGTGTTCAAGAACCACGACTACGACCTGACCATCGTCTCGCACACCGAGCCGATGGACTACGACATCTACGCGCGGCCGAGCTACTACTTCGGCTACCACGACGCGCGCTACGCCGCGCGACTCGAGTCGCTGTCGCGGACCCGTGCGCCGGCCGAACGCCACCGCCTGCTGGTCGAGCTGCAGCAGCAGCTGGCCGAGGACTGCGTCAACGTCTGGCTCTTCGAGCTGCCGAAGCTCGGCGTCTGGCGCCACGACCTGCACGGGCTGTGGCACGAGGCGCCGGTGCAGGGCATCGACGTCACGCGTGCCTACCTCGATGCCCCGGCGAGCGCGGGCCATGCGCGCCCGGGCGGCCGCGCGCCGGCGGTCGTGCTCGGCACGGTGGCGCTGCTCGCGGCCTTGCTCGCCGCGCTCGCGCTGCGTCGCCACGTCGACGCGCGCTACCTCGCCGGGCGCGGCGCCGCACTCGCGCTGACGCTGCTGGCCGCGTCGCTCGTGATCTTCGTGCTGGTCGACGTGCTGCCCGGCGACCCGGCGGCGTACATGATGGGCCTGAACGCGAGTCCGGCGGCGGTCGCGGCGCTGCGCGCCGACTACGGCCTCGACGCCCCGGCCTGGCGCCAATACCTGGACTGGCTCGGTGCGCTCGCGCACGGCGACCTCGGCCTCAGCTACACCTACCGCGTCCCGGTCGCCGAGCTCGTCGCCGAGCGGCTCTCGGTGTCGCTGCCGCTCGCGCTCCTGGCGCTCGCGCTCGCGACCCTGATCGCGGTGCCGCTCGCGCTCGCCGCCGCGCGCCGCGCCGGCCAGCGGCTCGACGCGCTGCTGATGGGCCTTGCCCAGGCGGGCCTGTCGATCCCGAACTTCTGGTTGGGGCTGCTGCTGATCCTCGGGCTCGCGGTCGAGCGTCACTGGTTCGCCGCCGGCGGCTTCCCCGGCTGGGACGCAGGCTTGGGCCCGGCGCTGCGCGCGCTCGCCCTGCCGGCGGTGGCGCTCGCCGTGCCGCAGGGCTGCATCCTGGCGCGCGTGCTGCGCCGGGCACTGGGCGAGGCGCTCGGCGAGGACTACGTCCGCACCGCGCGCGCCAAGGGCCTGACGCCGGACGCCGCGCTCGTGCGGCACGCCCTGCCGAACGCGCTGATTCCGACGCTGACCGTGCTAGGACTGCAGTTCTCGTTCCTGCTCGCCGGCGCGATCATCATCGAGACGGTGTTCGCGCTGCCCGGCCTCGGGCGGCTGATCTTCCAGGCCACCGCGCAGCGCGACCTGATCGTGGTGCGCAGCGTCGTGCTGCTGCTGGTCGCGAGCGTGGTGATGGTGAACTTCCTGGTCGAGCTCCTGTACGCGGTCGTCGATCCGCGGCTGCGCCGCACGGGTGCGCCATGAGCGCGCTGCGCGGCTGGCCGGTCTCGGTGCGACTCGCCGCGCTCGTGCTGCTCGGCTACGCGCTGCTCGCGCTCGCCTCGCTGGCCGGGTGGCTCGACCACGGGCTCGCACTCGACGTCGCCGCCCGCCTCGCGCCGCCCTCCGGCCGGCACTGGTTCGGCACCGACCCGCTCGGCCGCGACGTGTTCGCGATGGTCGCGGCCGGCGCCCGCACGTCGCTCGCGGTGGCGCTCGGCGCGGTGCTGGTCGGCCTCGCCGCCGGCACGCCGCTCGGGCTGCTGGCCGCGGGCCGCGGCGGGCTCACCGACGAGCTGGTGGCGCGCGGCAACGACCTGCTGTTCGCGTTTCCGGCCTTGCTGCTCGCCGTGCTGCTGTCGGCGGCCCTCGGCCCGGGCGCACTGACCGCGGTGGTCGCGATCGGCGTGTTCAACGTGCCGGTGTTCGCGCGCCTGGTCCGCGGCAGCGCGCTCTCGCTGATGACCCGTGACTTCGTGCGTGCCGCGCGGCTGGCCGGCCGCGGCCCGCTCGCGATCGCCTTCGTGCACCTGTTGCCGAACCTGGCGGGGCTGCTGCTCGTGCAGGCGGCGATCCAGCTCGCGCTCGGCATCAGCGCCGAGGCCGGGCTGTCCTACGTCGGGCTCGGCGCCCAGCCACCGGCGCCGAGCTGGGGCCGGATGCTGAACGAGGCCCAGACGCTGGTGGGCGTCGCCCCGTGGCTCGCGGTGTTCCCGGGGCTCGCGCTCGCACTCGCGGTGCTGGCACTCGGCGTGCTCGGCGACGGCCTCGCCGCGCGGCTCGATCCGCGCGGGCGGCGCTGAGCATGGCGCTGCTCGAACTGGAGCGGCTCGGCGTGCGCCTCGGCGGGCGCATGTTGCTCGAGGACCTCAGCCTCGCGATCGAGCCGGGCCGGGTGCTCGGGCTCATCGGTGAGTCGGGCTCCGGCAAGTCGCTGACCGCCCTCGCGATCGCGGGGCTGCTGCCGCCCGGCGCCACGGTCACCGGCCAGGTGCGGTTCGCCGGCCAGCCGCTGGTCGGCGCCGGCGAGCGCGCGCTGTGCCAGGTGCGCGGGCGCGGCATCGGCCTCGTGTTCCAGGAGCCGGCCACGGCGCTCAATCCGCTGCTGACGATCGGCACCCAGGTCGCCGAGACCGCCCGCGCGCACGGTGTGCCGGCGGCCGAGGCGGCGGCGCGTGCCGCGGCTGCCCTCGCCCGGGTGGGACTGCCGGCCGAGCGCGTCGCGCCGCAGCGTTACCCGCATGAGCTCTCGGGCGGCCAGCGGCAGCGGGTCGCGATCGCGCTCGCGGTCGCACTCGCGCCGCGGCTCCTGATCGCCGACGAGCCGACCACCGCGCTCGACGTCACCACCCAGGCGCAGATCCTGGCGCTGCTCACCGACCTCGCGCGACGCGAGCAGATGGCGCTGCTGCTGATCAGCCACGATCTCGCGGTGGTCGCAGGGCTGGCGGACGAGATCGCGATCCTGCGCGACGGGCGCCTGGTCGAGCACGGCGCGACGCGCCGGGTGCTGCGCGCGCCGGCCAGCGACTACACCCGCGCGCTCGTGCGCGACCACGCGCTGCCGGCGCTCGCGCCGGTGCCGGCCGGCGGCGGCGAGCCACTGCTCTCGGCCGACGACCTGGTCTGCAGCTACCCCGGACCGCGGCGCGGTTTCTTCGGCCGCGCCGCGGCGCGGCGGGCGGTCGACGGCGTCAGCCTGGCGCTCGCGGCCGGCGAGCGGGTCGCGCTCGTCGGCGAGTCCGGCAGCGGCAAGTCGACGCTGGTGCGCGCGCTGCTTGGCCTTGAGCCGCCGGCGGCGGGCACCGTGCGCATCGCGGGCCAGCCGCTCGGTCGGGGCCCGACGCTGCGGCGCCAGCGGCGGCTGCTGCAGGCGGTGTTCCAGGACCCGGTCGCGAGCCTCAATCCGCGCCACCGCGTCGGGCGGATCGTCGCCGAGCCGCTCGGCCTGCTCGAGGCGCCGCCGGCCGGCCCGGCGCGCGCCGCCCGCGTCGCGGCCGCGCTTGCCGACGTCGGGCTCGATCCCGCCGCCGCCGAGCGCTACCCGCACGAGTTCTCGGGCGGCCAGCGCCAGCGGATCGCGATCGCACGCGCGCTCGTGGTCGAGCCGCGACTGCTGGTGCTCGACGAGGCCGTCTCGGCGCTCGACGCGAGCCTGCGCACGCAGGTGCTCGAGCTGCTGCTGGGGCTCGGCGCGACGCGCCGCCTCGGCTACCTGTTCGTGACCCACGACCTCGGCGTCGTGCGCGCGGTCACGGAGCGCACCCTCGTGATGCGCGCCGGCCGGATCGTCGAGCAGGGCCCGACCGCCGAGGTGCTCGACCACCCCCGACACCCGTACACTCGTGAGCTGGTCGCGGCGACGCCGAGCCTCGAGCGCGCGCTCGCCGGCCCCGACCGCTGAGGATGCGACCGTGACGACGATCTCGTTCCGAACCGAGGAGCTGCTGGTGGGGGGCGAGTGGCGCACCGCCGCCGGCGGCGCCATGCTGCCGGTCGAGGACCCCTCGACCGGCGAGACGTTCGCCGCGATCGCGCGTGGCTCGGCGGCGGACGTCGACGCCGCGGTCGGCGCGGCGCACGCCGCTCGCGAGGGCGACTGGGGCCGGCTCGCGGCCTTCGAGCGCGGCCGGCTGCTGGCGGCGCTCGGGCGCGCGGTGCTCGCGGCTGCCGAGGAGCTCGCGGCGCTCGAGGTCCGCGACGTCGGCAAGCCGCTGACGCAGGCGCGCGCGGATGTCACCGCGCTGGCCCGCTACCTCGAGTTCTACGCCGGCGCCGCCGACAAGCTGCACGGCGAGACCATCCCGTTCCTGGCGGGCTACACCGTGTACACGCTGCGCGAGCCGCACGGCGTCACCGGCCACATCATCCCGTGGAACTACCCGATGCAGATCGTCGGCCGCTCGGTGGGCGCGGCGCTCGCGGCCGGCAACGCGGTCGTGATCAAGCCGGCCGAGGAGGCCTCGCTCACGACGCTCGCCTTTGCGCGGCTGGCCGCGGCCGCGGGCTTCCCGGCCGGAGCGATCAACGTCGTGCCGGGCCTCGGCGAGGAGGCCGGCGCGGCCCTCGCGGCGCATCCGGGCGTCCAGCACGTCTCGTTCACGGGCTCGGTCGAGGTCGGCGTCGCGGTCCAGGCGGCGGCCGCCCGGCACGTCGCGCCGGTGACGCTCGAGCTCGGCGGCAAGTCGCCGCAGCTCGTCTTCGACGACGCGGACCTCGAGACGGCGCTGCCGGTGCTGGTGCGCGCCGGGCTGCAGAACGCCGGCCAGACCTGCTCGGCGAGCTCGCGGCTGCTGGTGCAGCGCGGCGCCTACGCGCGCGTCGTCGAGGCCCTCGCCGCGCGCTACCGCGCGCTGCGCGCCGGTCCCGCGCAGCTCGACCTCGACCTCGGTCCGGTGATCTCGGCGACCCAGCGACAGCGCATCGTGGCGCTGACCGAGGCAGGCCTGCGCGACGGCGTCCCGGTGATCGCGCGCGGCCAGGTCGTCGCGGACGCCCCCGTCGGCGGCCACTACGTCGCGCCACTGCTGCTCGGCCCGCTCGACCCCGGCCATGCGCTCGCCCAGCAGGAAGTGTTCGGGCCGGTACAGGTGGTGCTGCCGTTCGACGACGAGGATCAGGCGGTCGCACTCGCCAACGGCACGCGCTTCGGCCTGGTCGCCGGCGTCTGGACACGTGACGCCGGCCGCCAGCAGCGCCTCGCGCAGCGGCTGCGGGCCGGGCAGGTGTTCCTGAACGACTACGGTGCCGCCGGCGGCGTCGAGCTGCCGTTCGGCGGCGTCGGCTGGTCGGGGCACGGGCGCGAGAAGGGCATGGAGGCGCTGTACGGCTTCACCACGGTCAAGACCGTGGCCGCGCGCCACCGCTGAACGACAACCGACGACCCGGGGAGCGAAACCGCGTGCGACTCCAAGGAAAGACGGCGATCGTGACCGGCGGCGCCTCCGGCATCGGCGCCGGGATCGTGCGGCGCTTCGTCGCCGAGGGCGCACGGGTCGTGATCGCGGACCTGAACGCCGCCGCGGCCGCGGCGCTCGCCGCCGAACTCGGACCGGCGGCCGAGGCCCACGCCGTCGATGTCGCCGATGGCGCGTCCGTGGCGGCGCTCGCCACCGCGGTCGGCGCGCTCGGTCCGCCCGACATCCTGGTCAACAACGCCGGCATCGGCCACGTGCCGCAGCCACTCGAGGACCTGCCCGAGGCCGAGTTCGAGCGCGTGCTGGCGGTCAACGTGCGCTCGATCTACCTGACCGCGCGCAGCTTCGTCCCCGGCATGAAGGCACGTGGCCGCGGCGCGATCCTCAACATCGCCTCGACCGCCGGCGTCAGCCCGCGCCCGCGGCTCACCTGGTACAACGCCTCGAAGGGCTGGGTGATCACGGCCACGCGCTCGATGGCGGTCGAGCTCGCGCCATCCGGCATCCGCGTCAACGCGATCAACCCGGTGGCGAGCGAGACGCCGCTGCTCGCGACCTTCATGGGCAGCGACACGCCCGAGGTGCGGGCGCGCTTCCTGGCGACGATCCCGCTGGGCCGCTTCGCGACGCCCGCGGACATGGCGCAGGCCGCCGTCTACCTCTGCTCCGACGAGGCCTCGATGGTCACCGGCGTCGCGCTCGAGGTCGACGGCGGCCGCTGCATCTGAGCCGATGATGCCGCGCCCGGGCCCGCTCAACCTGATCACCGACGTCCCCGGCCTCACGGTCGGCCACGCCACCGACGCGCGCGCCGAGACCGGCGTCACGACGCTGCTCGGTGCGAGCGCGCTGGCCGCCGGCGTCGACGTCCGCGGCGGCGCGCCCGGCGTGCGCGAGACCGACGCGCTCGCGCCCGATGCGCTGGTCGGCCAGGCGCACGCGATCGTGCTCGCCGGCGGCTCGGTGTTCGGGCTCGGCGCCGCGGACGGCGTCGCGGCCGAGCTGTCCCGCGCGGGCCGCGGGCTGCGCCTGCTCGCGCACACGCGGGCCATCCCGATCGTGCCGGCGGCGGTGCTGCACGACCTCGGCGGTGGCGGCGACAAGGACTGGCTCGAGCCCCCGTACCGCGCGCTCGGCGTCGCCTCGGTCGCGGCCGCCGGCACGCGCTTCGCGCTTGGCCGCGTCGGCGCCGGCCGTGGCGCACGCGCCGGCCACGTCGCCGGCGGGCTCGGCTCCGCCTCGCTCGTGCTCGACGACGGCCACGTGGTCGGCGCGCTGGTCGCCGTGAACTCGATCGGCAGCGTCTACTACCCCGACGGTCGCACCCCGTACGCCTGGCCCTTCGAGATCGACGGCGAGTTCGGCGGACCCTTCGCCGCCGCGCCGCCGCCGCTCGTCGACCCGGCGCCACCGGAGTCGCGGCTCGCCGACCTCGAGCGCCTCGCGCCCGGCACGAGCACCGTGATCGGGGTCGTCGCCGCCTCGGCCGCATTGACCGGCGCCGAGTGCCGGCGCCTCGCGGTCATGGCGCACGACGGCATCGCCCGCGCGGTGCGGCCCTCGCACACGCCCTTCGACGGCGACACGATCTTCGCGGTGGCGACCGGCGACGCGGCCGCCGCGGGCCCGCGGCGCGCGGGCCTCGTCGCGCGACTCGGCTCGGCCGCCGCCGACTGCTTCGCGCGCGCGATCGCGCGCGCGGCCCACGCCGCGGCCCTGCCGCCGCCCTGAGCGGCGGCATTCTGTTCAATTGACGCCGCGCGAACCCCGTTCGCGCCCGCCGGCCGTTGGAGTCCTCGTCGCCTCCACGGAGCCAGCCCATGACCCGCCGCACCGACTTTGCCCTCGCCCTGACCGCCCTGCTCGCGGCCGCAGCGCCGACCGCCGGCGCGGTCGGACGCCTCGCCGACGTGACGATCGTCGACCGCACCAGCGGCGCCACGCTCGAGCCGCACTACTACCGCGGCGAGTACTGGGTCGCCGGCGCACCCGGCGACCGCTACTCGATCTCGATCCGCAGCCGCCAGCCCGGACGCCTGCTCGCGGTCACCTCGGTCGACAGCGTGAACGTCGTGACCGGTGAGACCGCCGGCTGGCAGCAGGGCGGCTACGTCTTCGATCCCTACGAGTCCTACGGCATCCTCGGCTGGCGCAAGAGCGACAGCCAGGTCGCGGCCTTCGAGTTCACCGCCTCGCCGCAGAGCTACGCCGAGCGCACCGGCCGGCCGGCGAACGTCGGCGTCATCGGCGTGGCGCTCTTCCGCGAGCGGGTCGCCGAGCCGGCCGTGGCGCAGAACCTCGCCCGATCCGAGGCCGCCGCCGACGCTTCGGCCGCCGGCAAGGCCGCGGCGGCCGGACGCCCGGCCGAGTCCGAGGCGCGACTCGCGAGTCCCGCGGCGCCCGCGCCGATGGAGCCGAAGCTCGGTACCGGTCACGGTGCACGCGAGACCTCGCTCGTGGCGCGCACGGCGTTCGAGCGGCGCGGCGCCGAGCCCGACGAGGTGATCCGGATCCGCTATGACAGCCTCGCGAACCTGGTCGCGCTCGGCGTGATCCGCTCGCCCGCACCGCGCGGCGGCCGCCCGGACCCGTTCCCGGACGCCGCGCCGCGCTACGTGCCGGACCCGCCGGGCGGAAACGTCGCCGGACTGCGATAATCCGCCTCGATGGCCGACGCCGGGGACAGCGACGAGGCGCTGATGCAGTCCTTCGCGGGCGGCGACGGCGGCGCGTTCGAGACGCTCTACCGGCGCCACGAGTCGCGGGTCTACCGGTTCCTGTGCCGGCAGCTCGGCGACCGGGAGACCGCGAACGACCTGATGCAGGAGATCTGGTTCGCGGTGGCGCGCCATGCGGCGCGCTACGAGCCGCGGGCGCGCTTCACGACCTGGCTCTACACGCTCGCGCGACACCGCGTGGTCGACGTGTGGCGCAGCCGGCGGCCCGCTCTGAGCCTCGACGAGGACGACGGCGAGGGCGAGCCGCTCGCGGCGCAACTGCCCGGCGATCCGCGCGACCAGCCCGAGCGCCGCGCCGAGTCGGCCGCCTCGGCCGAACAGATCCTGGCGGCGCTCGCCCGCCTGCCCGACGAGCAGCGCGAGGCGTTCCTGCTGCGCGCCGAGGCCGAACTGAGCGTTGAGGAGATTGCCGAGGTGACCGGCACGAGTTTCGAGACGGCGAAGAGCCGGCTGCGCTACGCGCGCGGCCGCCTGCGCGAACTGCTGGCCGGAGTGGCCGCGTGAGCCCGCTCGACGAGCCGGGTGACGAGTCGCTCGAGTCGCGCTACCGCGCGGCGCGCGACGGGACGCCGGCGGCACCGCCGGACGCCGTCCGCGAGGCGATCCTCGCCGAGGCGCGCCGGCTCGCGGCGGAGCGTCGCGTGACGCCGCTCACCCGGGGTGCGGCTCGGCGGCGCTGGCTGCCCACGGTACTCGGCACGGCGCTCGCCGCGACCATCGCCGGGCTCGTGGTGCTGCCGCTGCTGCCGAGAATGGCCACCGAGCGAGACCCGAGCGAGATGCGGCTGAACATGCCCGTGGCCACGACCGCGACCGCGACCGCCCGCAGGGCCGCGCCCGGCAGCGCCGAGCCGGTGCCGTCGGCGCTGCCGACCGGCGGCGTACCGAATCCCGACGCACTCGACATTCCGCTCACCGCGGCGGAATCGCCGACGCCGACGCCGACGCCGACGCCGGCACCGGCGCCCGCCGGCGCTCCTGCGAGCGGGGCTGCGCCGGCGAGCGAGACCGCCGCCGTCCCGGCCGCGGCGCCGCGCCCCGTCGTCCCGGAGGCGGCAATACCGCCGCCACCGGCGGCCGCCCTCGCCTCCGCAGCCGCCCCGGCGTCGGCCGGTGCGCCGCCGGAACCGGCGGCCAAGGCGTCCCGGTCGGAACCGGCCGATGGCTCGGCGGCGGCGCGCGAGCGCGTCGCGGCCGCGCCCGCGGCCGGCGCGGCAGCGGCGCCACCGGCCGCGCCGGCCGAAGCGAAGAACCTCGCCGACGCGTCGGCCACCGCGGCACTGCGGGTGCCGCCGGCGAGCCGCTCGCTGGCGCTCTGGCAGGTCATCGCCCGTGGGGACAGTGGTGCGATCGCCGCGCTCGCCGGCTCGGGCGTCGACGTGAACGCCCGCGGCCCGGGAGGCGACACGCCGCTCGTGTTTGCCGTCCGCCGCGGCGATCCCGGCGTCCTGCGCGCGCTGCTCGCGGCCGGCGCCGACCCGAACGCCGCCGCGGCGGACGGCGCGACGCCGCTCGCGGCGGCGCGCGATCGCTCGCGGGCGGACCTGGCGGCGATCCTCGTGGCCGCGGGTGCTCGCTGACGCACGCCCGTCCGACACTTAAGGCCGGCATGACCGTCATCCGTCCGCGCTAAGCTCCGTCTCCCCCTCGGACCACACCGGAGCCCGCATGCGCGCCCACCGACCGCTGCTCGCCCTCGCCGGCCTGCTGCTCGCCTCCTCGCTCGCCGCGGCCGCGGACGCGCCGGTCGCGGACAAGGGACCGCCGAAGCCGGAACCCAAGCCCGAGGCGTTCAAGCCCGAGCAGGTCGCGAGCCGCGGCACCGTCACCGTCGGCGGGCGGCGCATCGACTACGAGGCCGTCGCGGGCACGCTCGTCGTCCACCCGAAGGAGTGGGACGACGTCGCGCAGAACGCCGACAAGGAGCCCGGGCCCGAGGCCAGCATGTTCTACGTCGCCTACTTCGCGGCGGACCCGAAGGGCGCGCCGCGGCCGGTGACCTTCGTCTACAACGGCGGCCCGGGCTCGGCGAGCGTCTGGCTGCACATGGGCGCCTTCGGCCCGAAGCGGGTCGTGACGCCCGGCGACCGGCACGCGCCGGCGGCGCCATACGCGATCGTCAACAACGACGCGAGCCTGCTCGACGTGACCGACCTCGTGTTCATCGACGCGCCGGGCACGGGCTTCAGCCGGGTGGCCGGCAAGGACCGCGAGAAGGCCTTCTACGGGGTCGACGCCGACGGCCACGCCTTCGCCGACTTCGTGTCGCAGTTCCTCGCGCGCTTCGGCCGCTGGAACTCGCCGAAGTACCTGTTCGGCGAGAGCTACGGCACGACGCGCTCCGCGGTGCTCGCGAACCTGCTCGAGACGGATCGCTCGATCGACCTCAATGGCGTGATCCTGCTGTCGCAGATCCTGGCCTTCGACGGCAGCGTCGACCGCGTCGAGTCGAATCCCGGCGTCGACCTCGCCTACCAGCTGGCGCTGCCGACCTATGCGGCCACCGCCTGGTACCACCACCGGCTGCCGGACGCGCCGCCCGCGCTGCGCACGCTGCTCGACGAGGTCGAGCGCTTCGCGATGGGCGAGTACGCGCTCGCGCTCGCGGCGGGCGCCTCGCTGCCCGCCGAGCAGCGGCGCGCCACGCTCGCGAAGCTGCACCGCTACACCGGGCTGCCGGAGGACTACCTCGAGCGCGCCAACCTGCGGGTCACGGGCGGCGAGTTCCGCCAGACGCTGCAGGCCGCGGGCGAGACCGCGACCGGGCGCCTCGACACGCGCTTCAGCGGCCCGCAGCTCGACCCGCTGGCCAAGACCGCGGACTACGACCCGCAGGCCGCGGCACTGCGCTCGGCCTACGTCGCGGCGTTCAACGAGTACGCCCGCAAGGACCTGCACTACGGCGAGGGCAAGGCCTTCAAGGCCTCGGTGCCGCTCTTCCGCACCTGGATCGGCGCGCACCAGCCGCCCGGCGCGACCCTGCCGGCGCCGCACGCCACCAACGTGCTGCCGGACCTCGCCAACGCGATGAAGCAGGACCCGAGCCTGCGCGTGCAGCTGCACGCCGGCTACTACGACCTCGCCACCCCGTACTTCCAGGGTGTCTACGAGATGCGCCACCTGCCGATCCCGGCGTCGCTGCAGCAGAACATCGAGTACCAGTTCTACGAGTCCGGCCACATGGTCTACGCCCACGAGCCGTCGCTGCGCCAGTTGCACGACTCGACCGCGGCCTTCATCCGCCGCACCAGCGTGCCACGCGCGCCCTGATCAGCGGCGGGCGACGAAGCAGCGAGCCTGGTGATCGTCGACGATGCCGACGGCCTGCATGAAGGCGTAGCAGATCGTCGAGCCGACGAACGTGAAGCCGCGCCGCCTGAGCTCGCGGCTGAGCGCCGCGCTCTCGGCGGTCTCGGCCGGCACCTGGCCCGGCCCGCGCGGCCGCGCCCGCCGGCGGCGCGGGCCGTAGGACCAGACGAGCTCGTCGAGCGTCAGCCCGCCGTCGTGCAACGCGAGCAGCGCGCGCGCGTTGGCGACGAAGCCGGCGATCTTCTGGCGGTGGCGGACGATGCCGGGATCGGCCAGCAGCGCCGCCTGCCGCCGGGCCGTGTAGCGCGCGATGCGGGAGGCGTCGAAGCCGTCGAAGGCGCGGCGGTAGTGCTCGCGCTTGCGCAGCACGGTGATCCAGCTGAGGCCTGCCTGCGCTCCCTCGAGGCACAGCATCTCGAAGAGCGCCCGGTCCTCGTGCAGCGGCACGCCCCACTCGCGGTCGTGGTAGTCGACGTAGAGCGGATCCGTGCCGCACCACGCGCACCGCGACCGGCCATCGGGGTGGCGCACTACCGCTGAACGCCGCGCAACGCCCTCCGCCATCGCCGCTCCTCGCTAGACGCCGAGCCGGTCGCGCAGCCGGTAGCCGGCGATCGCCCACGGCAGGAACCAGGGATTGCCCGTGTAGAACGGCCGGGACGGGAACGGCAGGCCGTCGAGCGCGGTCTCGTGGCCGGGCCGCCCGGCGATCTTGAGGCCGATCTTGCGGCCGTAGTAGGTCGCGCTCGGCACGCCCTGACCGCAGTAGCCGAGGCTGTAGTGGATGCCGTCGCGGACGCCGAAGTGCGGCATCGTGTCGAAGGTGAAGCCCACGAAACCCATCCACGCGGCGCTGACCCGCACGCGCGCGAGCTCGGGAAAGATGTCGGCGAGCATCGCGCGCAGGCGCGGCACGCAGCGCGCGGCGTCGGTCTCGCGCGCTGCGGCGCGACCGCCGAACAGGATGCGCCGCCCGTCGGGCGAGGGCCGGTAGTAGACGACCACGCGGCGCGTGTCGCCGACGTTGCGGCCGGCGACGATCAGCCGCGCGACCTGCGCCGGCTCGAGTGCCTCGGTGGCGATGATGTAGCTGCCGATCGGCAGCAGCCGGCGCCTGAACCACGGGGCGAAGCGGCCGGTATAGCCGTTGGTCGCGATCAGCACCTCGCGGGCGCGCAGCCGGCCGCGCGCGGTCGCGAGCTCGAATCCCTGCGCGCTGCGCGCGAGGCCGTGGACCTCGGTGTGGTCACGGCACTCGGCACCGGCCGCGACCGCGCGCGCGTGCAGCGCGCGCACCAGCCGCGCCGGATGAACTGCCGCGTCGCCGGGATAGAGCACGCCGCCGTGGTAGCGGGCGGTGTCGACGACCTCGCGCTGCCGGGCGCGCGGCACGACCTCGTAGCGCATCGCGAGACCCTCGGGCTGCGTCTCGGCCTCGCGCACCAGCGCGCCGAAGTGCCGCGGCGTGTGTGCACCGACGAAGCAGCCGACCTCGCGCCAGTCACAGTCGAGCTGCTCGTCGCGCGCCAGCGAGCGCAGCGCGTCGACCGCCTCGAAGCCCTCGCCGTAGAGGCGCGCGGCGGTCGCCGCGCCGTGCCGGGCCGCGAGCGTCGCGAGGCTGGGCTTCAGGCTGAAGGCGACCTGGCCGCCGTTGCGCGCCGAGCAGCCGCCGCCGATCGGGCCGGCGTCGAGCAGCAGGGTGCGGCGCCCGGCGAGCGCGGTCTCGCGGGCGGCGGCAAGGCCCGTGTAGCCCGCGCCGACGATCGCGACGTCGACCGCGGCCGGCAGCGGCGCATCCGGGGCCTCGGGCAGCGGCGCGTCCCGGGTCCAGTAGCAGTCGGCGGCGAAATCGTCGGCCAGCATCAGCCGTGCGCGCCGCCCGGCGGACGGCGGTCCCGGTACGGGAAGAACCAGGGCTTGCGCTCCATCACGTAGTCGAGGTGCACGTGCTTCGGCTCGCGGAACGCATCCAGGCCCTCCGCCCCGAGCTCGCGGCCGATGCCGCTGTGGCGCATGCCGCCGAACGGCGCAGCGTCGTTGTCGGTCAGCGGGTCGTTGATCCAGAACGTGCCGGCCTTGATCGACTCCATCGCGCGCATCGCGGTCGCGAGGTCGCGCGTGTAGACCGTGGCGCCGAGCCCGTACTCGGAGTCGTTGGCGAGCCGGATCGCCTCGTCGGCGTCGGCGACCGGCGTCACGGCCAGCACCGGCCCGAAGATCTCCTCGCGCGTCGCGACGCTGCCGTGGCGCACGTCGGCGAGGATCGTCGGCTGGAAGAAGTGGCCCGGCAGGCCCGACGGCCGGAACATCCGCCCGCCGAGCTTGAGGCGTGCGCCGTCCTTGACCGCCCGCGCCACCTGGTCCTCCACCCGCCGCGCCGCCTCGTTCGAGATCAGCGGCCCGAGGTCGGTGTCGGCCTTGGCCGGGTCGCCGACCTCGAGGAAGGCCACGTACTCGTGCAGCCGCTCGATGAACTCGGCCGCGATCGGCTGCTCGACGTAGATGCGCTTCGCGGAGGTGCAGACCTGGCCGGCGTTCAGCAGCCGCGCCCAGGCGGCGCCCGGCACCGCGACGTCGAGGTCGGCGTCCTTGAACACGATCAGCGGGTCGATCGAGCCGAGCTCGAGATTCACCTTCTTGAGCTGCGCGCCGGCGGCCGCCGCGATCCGCCGCCCGACGGCCGTCGAGCCGGTGAACGCGACCAGGTCGACCCCGGGATGCTCGACCAGCGCCTGGCCGGTGTCGCCGGCGCCGGTGATGACGTTCACGACCCCGGGCGGCAGCAGGCCGTCGTAGACCTCGGCGAGCAGCAAGTTCGACAGCGGGTTCTGGTGGGGCGGCTTGCAGACCACTGCGTTGCCGGCGGCGATCGCCGGCGCCACCTTCCACGCCATCAGCAGCAGCGGGAAGTTGAACGGCACGATCGCGGCGACGACGCCGTAGGGCTCCTTGATCGTGAAGTTCAGCTGGTGGCGCGCGACCGGCGGCACGGAGTTGCCGTAGCTGGCGCGCGCGACCTCGCCGTAGTACTCGAAGCAGGCCGCGACCCAGTCGATGCAGTCGGTCGCCTCGCACAGCGGCTTGCCGGTCTCGGCCGACATCAGCGTCGCGAGCGCCGCCTCGCGTGCCCGGATGCGGGCGCCGATCTCGCGCAGCAGGCGCGCCTTCTCGACGCCGGGCACGCGCCACCACTCGCTCTGCGCCGCGCGCGCGGCCGCGACCGCGCGCTCGACGTCCGCCGGACCGCAGTCGGCCGCCTGGCCGAGCGGCTTCAGCGTCGCCGGGTTGCGGATCTCGCGGACCGCGCCGCCCTCGGCATCCACCCACGCGCCGCCGATCAGAATGCGCTGCACGCCCGAGCTCCCCGTCATGCCCGGCGCCTATGATGCCTGACACGGCGCGGCGCCCGGTAGCGCACGACCGGGGCGCGCGGCAGAATGGGCCATGCCCGCCGGCCCCGACGCCTCGCTCTGGATCTGGCTGACGCCGTCGCTGGTGGCGCTGTTCCTGTACGGCGTCGGCCAGGGACTCGTGAAGAAGTACATCGCCGAGGTGCCGCCGGCGCGCTTCTGCCTGTACTTCGTGCTCGCCAAGGCCATCGTCAACCTCGGCTTCTACTTCACGCAGGCGCACCCGCCGCTGTTCGCCGCCGGCGGCCGCGAGTTCGTGCTGACCGGCATCCTCGCCTACCTGTTCGACGGCACCGGCTGGATCCTCTACTTCGAGTCGATCGTCGCTGGCCCGATCACCATCGTCGGCACGCTGTCGGCGGCCTATCCGGCACTGACCGTCGTGTTCGCGCGGATCTTCCTCGGCGAGGCGCTCTCGCCGATCCAGTACCTCGCCGTGGCGCTCGTGATCGGCGGCTGCCTCGGCCTGTCGTATTCGCCGGGCGAGGGCGACGGCAAGATCACCAGCCGGCGCTGGATCCCGCTGTCGTTCCTGGCGCTGACCTGCTGGGCGACGGCGCAGACGATCGTCAAGCACTCCTACTCGCTGCCGGAGGCGAGCGAGGTGACGCTCGCGCTCTGCAACACGATCGGCGGCGCGCTGACGCTCGGCGCCTACGGGCTGCTGCGCGGTCGCGAGGGCCGGCATGCGCTGCGCGAGTACGTCCACTCGTTCGTGCCGATGGGCATGATGGCCGGCGGCGACCTCGGCGTGATCATCGCCGCGCGCCATGGCCCGATCTCGATCGTGACGCCGCTGACCGGTGCCTACCCGGTGGTGACGCTGGCCTTCGCGGCGCTGGTCCTCAAGGAACGGATCACGCTGCTGCAGTACGCCTGCATCGCGCTGATCGTCGGCGGCATGCTGCTCTGCCCGCCCTAGCCGGCGGCGTCCCGCGATGCGGCACGACTATCTCGGCAACGCGGTCAGTGGCGGCGATGATGCGACGCTCGCCGCGATCGACGACTTCGTCGGCGGCTTCCTCGGCTACGAGGAGCGGCTGCTCGCGATCCTGGCCGGCGCTGACGGCGCGCCCGGCCACTGCCTCGCGAACGCCTACGCGGGCTACGTCTGGATGTTCCTCGAGTCGCCCGAGGCGCCGGCACGGGCCGCCACCTACCTCGAGCGCGCGACGCGTGCCGCGCCGTCGGCGAGCGCGCGCGAGCGCGCCCACGTGGCGCTGCTGCGCAGCTGGTCGGCGGGCGACGTCGCGGCGGCGACCGCGATCGCCGGCGAGATCCTGGCCGCGGCGCCGCGCGACCTGGTCGCGCTCAAGCTCCACCAGTACTTCGACTTCAACCGCGGCCTGAGCCCGGAGATGCTGCGGGTCGCGCTCGCGGCGCTGCCGGCTGCCGGCGACGTGCCGCAGCTGCACGGCATGCTCGCCTTCGCCTACGAGCAGTGCCACCTGCTCGCGGACGCCGAGGCCGCCGCGCGGCGCGCGCTCGCGCTGCTGCCGCGCGAGCCGTGGGCGCAGCATGCGCTCGCGCACGTGATGCTGACCCAGGGGCGCATCGACGAGGGCATCGGCTTCCTCGAGTCGGCGAGCGCGGGCTGGCGCGGCCTCACGTCCTTCATGGACACCCACAACTGGTGGCACCTCGCGCTCTTCTACCTCTCCGAGGGGCGCGACGCGGACGTGCTGCGGCTCTACGACGAGCACGTCTTCGCCCGCGACCGCACCTACTCTCAGGACCAGGTCGGCGCGGTGTCGCTCCTGGCGCGGCTCGAGCTCGCCGGCGCGACGGTCGGCGAGCGCTGGACGGTGCTCGGCGGCTACCTGGCCGCGCGCCGTGCGGACGTGGTCGAGCCGTTCCTGTCGCTGCAGTACCTGTACGGGCTCGCCCGTGCCGGCCGGCCGGAGGCCGGCGAGCTGCTCGCGGCGATCGAGGCGCGCGCCGGCGAGGCGCCGACGGCCGTGCGGGCCGCCTGGGCGGAGGTGGCGCTGCCGGCGGCGCACGGGCTGCTCGCGCATGCCGCCGGCGATGCGCACGCGGCCCGCCGCTGGCTCGGCCCGCTGCTGCCGCGGCTGCTCGAGATCGGCGGCAGCCACGCGCAGCGCGACCTGTTCCAGCAGATCTACTTGGACGCACTGCTGCGCTCCGGCGGCCGGATCGCCGCGCAGCAGCTGCTCGAGGAGCGCCGGCGCTCCGAGCCGCGCGGCGTCGCGCTCAACCGGGCGCTTGCTGGTCTCTACGCCGGCCTCGGGCTGCCGGTACAGGCCGCGGAGGCCGCCGCGCGGGCGAGCCGCCCGTAGCGCGCCCCGCGCCCTTCAGGGCGCCGGCAGGCCGGCGAGGAAGCCGGCGACATCCGCGGCCGAGCGCGCCGGGATCTCGACCTGCGGCAGGTGGCCGACGTTCGGGTACGTCACGAGCCGCGCGCCCGGGATGGCCGATGCGAAGCGCTGGCCGCTGGCGACCGGGATCAGCGAGTCGGCCTCGCCGTGCAGCACCAGCGTCGGCACGCGCAGCGTCGCGAGCGTCTCCTCGGTGGCGCTGCCGAAGCTGCCGAGCTCCGCGGACATCAGGATCTCGCGGTGCCCGGGCGCTCGCTGGAAGGCGGCCCAGCGGTCGACGAACGCCGGCGTGATCACGCGCGTATCCACCACGTCGCGCTTCAGGCCCTCGTCAATCAGCGGCCGGTTGTCGATGTGCGCAAGCAGCCAGCGGCCGGCGCGGTACTGCAGGATGCGGAACGCGAGCGGCAGCTCCTTCGGCGGCGGCAGCGGCCAGCCGGCGGCGTCCACGAGCACCAGTGCCGACAGCCGCTCGCCGTGGGCGAGCGCGTACTGCCAGGCGACGCCGCCACCCATCGAGTTGCCGACCAGCGCAAAGCGCGGCAGTGCGAGCGCGCCGGCGAAGGCATCGACGACGCCGACGTAGCCGGCGGCCGAGGCGCGATAGCCCTCCGGCGCGGACGTCAGCCCGTGGCCTGGCAGGTCGATCGCATAGACGCGATGTCCCGCGGCGAGCACCGGCAGCCAGCCCTCCCAGGAGCTGAACGCATCGCCGTAGCCGTGCAGCAGCACGACCGCGGGCTGCGCCGGGTCGCCGGCAACGACGTAGTGCAGCCGCACGCCGCCCGCCAGGTCGACGTAGGCGGAGCCGCGGCCGCCATAGCGGGCCTCGAGCTCCGCGACCGGGATCTCCGGGCCGCGCAGCTTGAGCCAGGCCGCGAGCAGCGCGACGGCCAGCACCGCCACGACGATGCCGAGGATCTTGAGTGCCATCGGGGTCCCCGCCAGCCGCGCCGCGTCAGAAGCCGAAGCGCAGCCGGAGGCCGAACGTCGTCGGCTCGCCGGCGAGCCCGACGTTCGTCGCTGGCAGGAAGTAGTTCTTGGTCAGGAAGTACTTCTGGTCGGTCAGGTTGCGGCAGTAGAGCGACACCTCCCACGCCTTGCTGGCGGCCGGCAGCAGCGTGACGCTCGCGTTCGCGAGCCAGTAGGAGTCGATCGAGAACTGCAGCGGCGTCTGCAGCTGCTTGGAGGTCGGGTCCCAGGTCTCGAGCAGGAACAGCTGGCTGTAGGTGTCGTGGTAGCTGTAGTTCACCTCGCTGCGCAGGCGCAGGTTGCCGAGCGGGATGGTGTAGGCGATCTCGCCGCCGTAGCTCAGCTTCGGGAAGTCGATGTCCCGGCCGTTGAAGTCGACGTTGGCGCTGTTCAGGATCGTGTCGGTGAACTTGCCGACCTTGTAGCCGGCGTACTGGCTGATCTCGAGCCCGTCGAGCGGCCGCCAGGTGAGCTCCACCTCGGCGCCGTCGATGCGCGACTTCGGCGCGTTGATGAAGCGGCCGATGTCGGAGTTGCTGACGGCGTCGTGGACCTTCGACAGGATCTGCTGGTCGCGGTACTCGTAGTGGAAGGCCGAGGCATTGAGGCGCAGCTGCGAGCTGATGTCCGACTTCACGCCGACCTCGAGCGCGGTCAGCTTCTCGGGCTGGAACGGGTCGACCGCCGCCTGGTTCAACGTGTTGTGCGCCGTGAAGCCGCCCGACTTCACGCCGCGGCTCAGGGTCGCGTACAGCAGCGTCTTCGGCAGCCACTGGTACTCGAGGCCGAGCTTGCCGGAGACGTCCGAGTTCGACAGCGAGCGGTTGAGGCCGCCGCCGCTCAGGTTGAACGCCGCCGAGTAGTCGACCGGGTCACTGACCGAGAACAGCGTCACGAGGTTCTCGAGGTCGCGCTTCTCGTGCTCGAAGCGCAGGCCGAGGATGCCCTTCAGCTGGTCGGTGAACTTGAGATCGCCCTGGCCGAAGAGGCCGGTCACCTTACCGTCCTGCTCGTACTGGGTCAGCGCCGCGCCGCCGAGGCGCTGGTAGAAGTCGCCGTAGAACTGCTCCTTGAGCTTCTCGTCCGAGTAGTAGAGGCCCGCCACCCAGTTCGTCGGCCCGCTGCCGGTCGAGGCGACGCGCGCCTCCTCCGACAGCACCGACAGGTGGTCGTGGAAGTAGATGTCGGATTCCTGGTACTGGCTCGCGTCCCAGTCGCCGAGCTCACGGCGGATCAGCTTGTTGTAGGAGGTGATGCTGGTCAGCTTCGCGCCGCCGAGGTCGACGTTGAGGTCGAGCACGGCGCCAACGTTCTGGTTGTTGAGGCTCGGCTTCGAGCCCGGGTCGACGCCGATCGCGGACGCGAAGCCCGGCCGCAGGCTCCAGCCGGTCGCATACGGGCTCGTGTCCGCGGTGAGCGTCGGCGACGGCGGGCCCAGGTTCCGGTCGGCGATCAGCTGCAGGCCCTGCGTGTCCGACTTGTCGTTCGAGGCGTGCAGCGTCAGCCGCAGGTTGGTGCGCGAGTTCGCATCCCACTCGAACTGCAGGCGCGCGGCGATCCGGTCGCGATCGCCGAGCTTCTCGCCGGTGTCGCGGTTGCGCTGCCAGGCGCCGCCCTCGGCACCCGCGACCGACAGGCGCGCGCGCACGCCGCCGCCGAGGCCGCCGGAGAGGAAGCCCTCGAAGTCGACCGCCTCGTGCGAGCCGTAGTTGAGCTCGGCGCCGGCCGACAGCTCCTCGGTCGGGCGGTTGCTGATGAAGTTGACCGCACCGCCGGTGGTGTTGCGGCCGTACAGGGTGCCCTGCGGACCGCGCAGCACCTCGACGCGCGCGACGTCGAACAGCTGCCCCTGCGTCTGGATCGGGTAAGGCATCGCGACGCCGTCGAGGTTGATGGCGACCGAGCTCGAGTTGTTCGAGGTGTAGTCGATGAAACCGACGCCGCGCAGCCGGAACTGCGCCTGGCCGCTGCCGAAGGCCGGCTCGACCTCGAGGCTCGGCGTGGCGTTTTGCAGGTCGTTGACCTTGGTGACGCCGGCGTCCTCGAGCGTGTCGATCGTCAGCACCGAGAGCGCGATGCCGACGCTCTGCGCGGATTCCTCGCGCCGCTGCGCGGTCACGACCACGTCCTCGAGCTTGCCGGAGTCGGCGGCCGGTGCCGGCGCGGGCGGTGCCGCCTGCGCGGTCCCGAGGGTGGCGGCGATGGCGAGCGCGAGCGTCAGCGAAAGCGGGGTCGGGCGGTTCATGGACGGGCTCCGGTGGCGTCGCCCCGGATGCGCGGACCGCCGCCGGGGGCGCAATCGGCTGCCGGCGGTCCCCAAGTTTGTTGTTCGCGGTGGACGTTGCGAGTTCGCAACGGCCACCGATTTCAGCCTAACGCTTGCGGGCGGAGCCCGCAATTAAAGCTGTTGCGCGCAGGGTACCCGCCGCCTGCCGCGCCGCCCAATCACTTCCGGTCAGGGCGCCATCACTTCATCGTCGGCATCGCGAAGTCGGCGCGCACCGCCTCCGGCTCCGGCCAGCGCTGCGTGACGGTCTTGAGCCGCGTGTAGAAGCGCACCCCTTCCGGGCCGTGCATGTGGTGATCGCCGAACAGCGAGGAGCGCCAGCCGCCGAAGCTGTGGAACGCCATCGGCACCGGGATCGGCACGTTGACGCCGACCATGCCGACCTCGATGTCGCGCGTGAACGCATGCGCGACCGCACCGCTCGCGGTGAAGATCGCCGTGCCGTTCGCGAACTCGTGGGAGTTCACGAGCTTGACCGCCGCCGCGTAGTCGGGCGCCCGCACCACCGACAGCACCGGCCCGAAGATCTCCTCGCGGTAGATGCGCATGTCCGGCCGGACGTGGTCGAAGATCGTCGGTCCGACGAAGAAGCCTTCGTCGCAGCCGGCGACCGAGACGCCGCGCCCGTCGAGCACCAGCGTCGCGCCTTCCTTGACCCCGTCGTCGATGTAGCCGCGCACGCGCGACTGCGCGGCGCCGTTGACGAGCGGCCCCATGTCGACGCCGGCACCGTCGCCGGGGCCGACCTTGAGCGCGCCGACGCGCTTCTTGACGCGCGCGACCAGCTCGTCCGCGGTGCGCTCGCCGACCGCGACGGCGACCGAGATCGCCATGCAGCGCTCACCCGCCGAGCCGTAGGCGGCACCGACGATCGCCTCGGTGGCCGCGTCAAGGTCGGCGTCCGGCATCACGACCGCATGGTTCTTGGCGCCGCCGAGCGCCTGCACGCGCTTGCCGTGGCGGATGCCCTCGGCCTGGATGTAGCGAGCGATCGGCGTCGAGCCGACGAAGCTGACCGCGGCCACGCCCGGGTGCGCGAGCAGCGCGTCGACGGCCGCCTTGTCGCCCTGCACGACGTTGAACACGCCATCCGGCAGGCCCGCCTGCTTGAGCAGCGCCGCCAGCATCAGCGACATCGACGGATCGCGCTCGGAAGGCTTCAGGATGAAGGCGTTGCCGCAGGCGAGCGCCACCGGGAACATCCACATCGGCACCATCGCCGGGAAGTTGAACGGCGTGATGCCGGCCACCACGCCGAGCGGCTGGCGGATGCCGAAGCTGTCGACGCCGGTGCCGACCGACTCGCTGAACTCGCCCTTCAGCAGCTGCGGCGCACCGCAGGCGAACTCCACGACCTCCATGCCGCGGGTCAGCTCGCCCTCGGCGTCGCTGAGCGTCTTGCCGTGCTCCTCGGTCAGCGTGCGCGCGAGCGTCTTGACGTTCGCGATCAGCAGCTCCTTGAAGCGGAACAGCACCCGCGCGCGCTGCAGTGCCGTGGTGCGGCCCCAGGCAGGCTGCGCCGCGAGCGCGCTCCTGACCACGGCGTCGACGTCGGCCGCCTCGGCCATCGCCACCTCGCGGACCGGGCGCCCGGCGGCCGGGTTGTAGACGGCGCTGCGGCGGGCACCCGCCGGCGCGACCACGCGGCCGTCGACGTAGTGCCCGACCAGCGCCAGCGGCGCGAGGGCGTTGTTCGGTTGCAGTTGCGCACTCATCGGAACCTCCTCAGACCGGAACCGCGCGCAGCGCGCGCCGCAGACCCTCGACCATCGCCTCGACCTCGTCGGTGCTGCTGACGAACGGCGGCGCCACGGCCAGCGTGTCGCCGCTGAAGCGCACCAGGAAGCCCTCGTCGAGCGCCCGCTCGAAGACGCGGATCGCGCGCATGCCCGGCTGGCCGTCGATCGGGTTCAGGTCGATGCCTGCCGCGAGGCCGAGGTTGCGGATGTCGGCGACGTGCGGCTCGCCCTTCAGGCTGTGGACCTTCTGCTCGAGCACCGGCGCGAGCTCGGCGGCGCGCGCGATCAGCTTCTCGTCGGCCATCACGTCGAGCGTGGCGTGGCCGGCGGCGACCGCGAGCGGGTGCGCCGAGTAGGTGTAGCCGTGGAAGAACTCGATCATGTGGGACGGGCCCGTCATGAACGCCTGGTAGATGTCGTCGCGCGCGATCACCCCGCCCATCGGCACGGTCGCGTTGTTGACCGCCTTGGCAAAGGTCGTCAGGTCCGGCTGGACGCCGACGAAGTCGGCGCCGAACGGCGTGCCGAGTCGGCCGAAGCCGGTGATGACCTCGTCGAAGATCAGCAGGATGCCGTGCTTCGTGCAGATCTGCCGCAGCTTGTCGAGGTAGCCCTTCGGCGGGACGAGCACGCCGGTCGAGCCCTGCATCGGCTCGACGATGACCGCGGCGATCGTCGAGGCGTCGTGCAGCGCGACCAGCCGCTCGAGCTCGTCCGCGAGGTGCGCGCCCCAGGCCGGCTGGCCGCGGCTGTAGCGCATCTCGGCGGCGTTGTAGGTGTGCGGCAGGTGGTCGACGCCCGGGATCATCAGCGGCGCGAACATCTTGCGGTTCGCGACCATGCCGCCGACCGAGATGCCGCCCATGCCGACGCCGTGGTAGCCGCGCTCGCGGCCGATGATCCGGGTGCGCGACGCCTCGCCGCGCACGCGGTGGTAGGCGACCGCGATCTTGAGCGCGGTGTCGACCGCCTCCGACCCGGAGTTCACGAAGAACACCCGGTCCTGGGGCCGGCCGGCGAGCTGCGTGATGCGCGTGGCGAGCCGGAACGCCGCCTCGTGCCCCATCTGGAAGGCCGGCGCGTAGTCGAGCGTGTCGAGCTGCGCCTTGACGGCCTCGACGATGCGCGGATGCGAGTGGCCGAGCGGCGAGCACCACAGCCCCGAGAGGCAGTCGAAGACCCGGCGGCCGTCGGCCAGCGTGAAGTAGCAGCCCTTGGCCGACTTGATGAGGCGCGGCGCCGACTTGAACAGCCGGTTGTGCGTGAACGGCATCCACCAGGCGCGCAGTTCGGCCTCGCGGGACTCGGGATGCAGGTGACTGACGGCGCTCAAGGGCCTCTCCTCGCCGGGCGCGGCCCGGGCTGCGGGTGCAACGGGCGCGCCGGGACGGCGCGCAGCCTCCGCACAGCCTGCGCCGGCGCCGCGGCGCCGACCAGACACGGTGACCGTATTTTCCCGCTATACTGTACTGGTATATATGCCAGTACAAAGACCCACGAGCCTGCGCCGCTCGGTCCGTACCGCGCTCGTCGAGGAGCTGCGCGCGGCCATCGGCGGCGGCGCGCTCGCCCCCGGGATGCCGCTGCCCTCGGTCCGCCGGCTCGCGCGCGAGCGCGCGGTCAGCGCCTTCACCGCCGCCGAGGTCTACAACGTGCTGGCCGCCGCCGGGCTCGTCGAGGCGCGCCGCGGCAGCGGCTACTTCGTCGCCGGGACGCCGGCCCCGGCGCCCGCGCGCGCGCCGGACGCGACGGCCGACGCCCTGTGGGAACGCCGCGTCGAAGCACACGCACGCCCGATCCTGGTCGATGCCGGCGGCGGCTGGCTGCCGGCCGCCTGGCAGTTCGGCGACGGCGTACGAGCGGGACTGCGCGCCCTCGCCCGCCTGCCGCTGCCGACCGATGGCTACGGGTCGCCGCTCGGCCTCGAGGCCCTGCGCGGCCATTTCGCGATGCAGCTCCGCGGCCGCGGCCTCGCGCTCGGCCCGGAGCAGCTGGTGCTGACGCAGGGCGCGAGCCAGGCGCTAGACCTCGCGGTGCGCGCCCTGCTCGAGCCCGGCGACCGGGTCGCGGTCGATGAGCCCGGGTACCCGCCGGTGCTCGAGCTGCTGCGCGCCCGGGGCGCGCGGCTGGTCGGCATCCCGCGCACCGCCGAGGGACCCGATCCCGACGCGCTCGCCGCCGCCGCACGGCGCCGCGGGCTCAAGGCGCTGATCACGAACACGACGCTGCAGAACCCGACCGGCACGACGACGAGCGTGCCCGTCGCCCGGCGGCTGCTCGAGGTCGCCGAGCGGCACGGGTTGCTGGTGGTCGAGGACGACATCTTCGCGGATCTCGCGCCGACGCCCGTGACCCCGCTCGCGACCCTCGACCAGTGCCGCCGGGTGGTCTACGTCTCGAGCGTCTCGAAGTCGATCTCGCCGACCCTGCGGGTCGGCTATCTCGCGGCGCCGGCCGAGCTCGCGCCGCGCCTCGCGCGCCTGAAGGCGCTGTCGGCGCTCGCCTCGAGCGAACTGTCGGAGCGCCTGGTGCTCGAGGTGCTGACGCAGCCCCACTACCGCCGCCACCTCGAGGCGCTGCGCCGCCGGCTGACGCAGTCGCAGGCGGCGGTGCAGCGCACGCTGCTCGAGCGCGGCGTCGAGCTCGCCTTCCGGCCCTCGGCCGGCATGTTCCTGTGGGCGCGGCTGAGCGCGCGCGACAGCGTCGGCCGCCTGTGGCGCGCCGCGGTCGAGGCCGGCGTGCTGCTCGCCCCCGGCGAGCTCTTCCGCACGGACGGCCGCGCCTCGCCGTACTGGCGCTTCAACGTCGCGCAGTGCGGCGGGGACGCGCTCGCCGCCTTCCTCGACGCGCTCGCGGCGCGCGGCGCCGGCACGCCGCGCGCGGAGGACCGCGGTCCGCGCTAGTGCGGCCGGCCGGCGCTCTCGGCCGCCACCCGCTCGGCCTGCTCCATGACCCGCAGCAGGTTGCCGCCGAGGATCTTGCGGATGTCGGCGTCGGAATAGCCGCGGCGCACCAGCGCCTCGGTGATCTTCGGCAGCTGCGAGCAGTCCTCCATGCCGTCCGGCATGTCGGCGCCGTCGAAGTCCGAGCCGAGCCCGACGTGGTCGGCCCCGACCAACTTCACGACGTGGTCGATGTGCTCGATGATCTTCTCCCAGGAGACGCGCGGCAGCTTGCCGGCGGCCTGCGCCTCGAGGATCTCGCGGTGCACCGCGGCGCCCATGCAGACGTCGTCCTCGCCGCACTGCTTCTCGAGCAGGTCGAACTTGTCGGACACCTTGCCGAACTGCGCTTCGTAGGCCTTGCGGAACTCGTCGCTGAGGAAGTTCAGCTCGTAGTTGATCTGGATCACCCCGCCCTTCGCGGCCAGCGCCTTGATCATGTCGTCGCTCATGTTGCGCGGATGGCCCGAGATCGCCCGCACCGAGGAGTGCGAGGCGATCAGCGGCGCGCGGCTGACCTCGAGCGCGTCGTAGAAGGTCTTGTCGGCGACGTGCGAGATGTCGACCAGCACGCCCTGGCGGTTCATCTCGTGGACGACCTCCTTGCCGAAGTCGCTGAGCCCGTTGTGCGCCGGCTTGTCGGTCGAGGAGTCCGCCCACTCGTTGTTGCGGAAGTGGGACAGCGTCATGTAGCGCACGCCGAGCGCGGCGAACACGCGCACCATGCGCAGGTCGTTGCCGATCATGTGGCCACCCTCGACCCCCATCAGCGCGGCGATGTGCCCGCGCTCGTGGGCGCGGCGCACCTCGGCGGCAGTGGTCGCGAGCTCGAGGTCCCGCGGGTGCTGGCGGACGAGCTCGCGAATCTGGTCGATCTGGTCGAGCGCCTTCTCCACCGCCGGCGGGCCCATGATCTTGGAGTCGATCCAGATCGAGAAGAAGATCGCGTTGAAGCCGCCGGCGCGCATCCGCGGCAGGTCGACGTGGCTGCCGTCGTCGTTGCGCTTGCCGAAGTCGTAGCCGTGGTAGCCGAACCGCTGGGTGGTGTCGTCGTGCGTGTCGAGCACGATCGAGGAGAAGTGCAGCTGGCGGGCATGGTCGGCCACGGGGTCCGCGACGGCCACGGGCGGGACCAGTACGGCGGCGGCGAGCGCCGGAACGAGGACTCTGCGGAACATGGCGACCCCCCTTCGGTGAGGGCGCGAGTCTAGCGGATTTCCCGGGCGTGCCCGGTCAGCGGACCGTGGCCGGCAGCGGCCGTCGCCGGAACCAGCCCGCGAGGCTCAGCCGCGGCCGTGCCGCCGGCCGCACCTCGTGCGCCAGCTCCGCGCTCAGGAAGGTGACCAGCACGCCGGCGCGCGGCTCGACGCGGTGCTCGCCAGCCGGCGTCGAGAGCACGAGCTCGCCACCGTCGCCCGGCTGCCAGCCGACGTTGAGGTACAGCACCCAGGACACCACCCGCTCCGCGCCGCGCGGCGAGCGATCGAGGTGGCGGGCGTAGCCGGCGCCGGGGTCGTAAACCGCGTACTGGCACTCGAGCTCGTCGAGCCCGAGCAGCAGGCGGCGATTGAGCGTGACCCGCAGCGCCTCGAGGCGCGCGAGCAGCGCCGCCTCGGCCGGGCACTGCGCGTCCTGCAGCCAGGCGATCCGGTCGCTGCGGATCTCGGGGCGCAGCGCGCGCGACTGACCGGCGCCGACGGCGGCCGGTCGGAACTCGCCGGCGAGCTCGCGCGCCTGCTGCGCCGCGACCAATGCCGCCACCTCGAGCGCCGGGAGGTAGGCCGGAACCACCGCCCAGCCGGGGCCCGCCAGGGCCGCGGCGACCGCGGCGTCGCCGGCCGCCATCGCGTCAGTCCCGCGGCGTCGCCGGCCGGCGCGCGGCGCGGCGCGGGCTGCGTGCCGGCAACGGCGGCGGCGGCAGCAGCATCGTGCCGCGGCAGGCATCGGTGCCGCAGCGGCAGCCGAACACCGTATCGATGTCCGGCGGATCGTCGTGATCGCGCTCGATCATGTAGTCGTAGGCGATCTCCTCGCCCGGCGCGATCGCGCGGATCGTCTCGACGTAGATGCGCCGGCCCTCGACCACGGTCTCGCAGTTCGGGTCGCAGGAATGGTTGATGTAGCGCGCATCGTTGCCGCCGACGCCGCCGTCGATCACGGTGCGCGCATCGACGGTGAACAGGAAGGTGTGGTTGTCGTCGGCCGGCTTGTGCGCGTAGCGCCGGTCGGCCTCGGCGTGCGAGACGCGCTCGCCGACGTACTCGACCAGGCGCACGCCCTTCGGGATGTCGCGCGTGGCGAACACGCCGGTGCCGTGAATCTTCGAACGTCGCACGCGCATGGGCGGCGCGGCCTCGGGGTCGCTCATCAACAGGTCCTCGGGTGTAGCGGCCGTCGTGCCTAGACGGCGACCGGCGCCTTGATCGGCGGGTGCGGATTGTAGTCGAGGATCTCGAAATCCTCGAACTCGTACTCGAAGATCGACGGCGGCCGGCGCCGGATCACGAGCCGCGGCAGCGGCCGCGGTTCGCGCGCGAGCTGCGCGTCGACCTGCTCGAAATGGTTGCGGTAGATGTGGCAGTCGCCGCCGGTCCAGACGAAGTCGCCGACGCCGAGGTCGCACTGCTGGGCGACCAGGTGCGTCAGCAGGGCGTAGCTCGCGATGTTGAACGGCACGCCGAGGAACAGGTCCGCGCTGCGCTGGTAGAGCTGGCAGCTGAGCCGGCCGCCGGCGACGAAGAACTGGAAGAACGCATGGCATGGCTGCAGCGCCATGCGCTCGAGCTCGCCGACGTTCCAGGCGCTGACGATCAGGCGCCGCGAGGCCGGATCCCGGCGCAGGCGCTCGATGACCGTGCTGATCTGGTCGATGTGCCGGCCGTCGGCCGCGACCCAGTCGCGCCACTGCTTGCCGTACACCGGGCCGAGCTCGCCGGCCTCGTCCGCCCACTCGTCCCAGATCGAGACGCCGTGCTCGCGCAGATAGCGGACATTGGTCTCGCCGCGCAGGAACCAGAGCAGCTCGTAGATGATGCTCTTGAGGTGCAGCTTCTTGGTGGTCACCAGCGGGAAGCCGGCGCCGAGGTCGAAGCGCAGCTGCGCGCCGAAGGTGGCAAGCGTGCCGGTGCCAGTGCGGTCGTCCTTGGCGGCGCCCTCGCCGCGGACGTGGCGCAGGAGGTCGAGGTAGGCGCGCACCCGCTCAGCCCGCCGGCGCGTAGTTGCCGGACGGCTGGCGACGCAGGTAGGCGTAGCCGAGCATCGCGAGTCCCGCGGCCAGCATGGGCGTCGACAGAACCATGCCCATCGTCAGCCAGCCGCCGGCGAGGTAGCCGAGGTCGGCATCCGGCACGCGCACGAACTCGACCAGGATGCGGAACGTCGCGTAGCAGGCCAGGAACAGCCCCGACGGCGCGCCACGCGGCCGCGGCCGCGCGGTGAACCACCACAGGATCAGGAACAGCAGCCCGCCCTCGAGGCAGGCCTCGTAGAGCTGCGAGGCGTGCAGCACCGCGACCGAGCCGTCCGGCCGGTGCACCGCGAAGCCCCACGGCACGCTGGTCGGCTTGCCCCAGAGCTCGGAGTTGATGAAGTTGCCGATCCGGCCGGCGCCGAAGCCGATCGCCGGCAGCGGCGCCGCGAAGTCCCACACGTCGATGAGCGACCGGCGCCGGCGCCAGGCAAGCACGGCGAGCGCGACGGCGACGCCCGCGAGCCCGCCGTGGAAGCTCATGCCGCCTTCCCAGATCTTGTACCAGTAGCTGGCATCGCGGCTCAGCGCGTCGTGGCCATAGAAGAGGAGCCAGCCGAGCCGGCCGCCGAGGATCACGCCGAACACCGCGAAGAACACCAGGTCGTCGACGTCGATCGGCGTCCAGGTCGAGCCCGGGCGCTGGGCGCGGCGCCGCGCGAGGCCCCAGGCCGCGAGGAAGCCGATGACGTACATGATCCCGTACCAGCGCAGCTTCAGCGGGCCGAGCGCGAGGGCGACCGGGTCGAAGGACGGATAGTCGATCATCGCTCGCCAGTGTAGCGAAAAGCGGCCGGCCGACCCACGTCAGCCGGGCACGAGGCGTGCGACGACGAGGCCCGCCAGCTCGTAGAGCGCGCTGCTGCTGCGCTCGAGCGAGGCCGACTTCGGCAGCCAGGCGCCGAGTCCGCGGCCGACGCTCGCGGTCGCGCCGACCGGCGCAGGGATCACGGTGATCCCGGCCGCCTCGAATTCCGCGACCGCACGGCGCATGTGGATCGCCGAGGTCACCAGCACCACGTTCTTGATCCAGAGCGGCGCGAGCAGCGCCGCGGTCTCGCGGGCGTTCTCGTGCGTCGTGCGCGAGCGCCGCTCGATGATCCGCGGTTCCAGCCCGAAGTCCCGCCGCAGCACCAGCGCCATCGCATCGGCCTCGGCGATCCCCGGCTCGACGTTGCCGCCGGAGAGCACCAGCGGCAGGCCGGTACGGCGCGCCAGCATCGCGCCGCCGACCAGGCGCTCGAGGCTCGCATTGCTGAGCACCGCGCCGCCGGTGTCAGCCGCGTTGCGGCGCACGCCGCCGCTCAGCACCACGATCGCGCCGACCGGCACCGGCTGGGACTCGCGCAGCGGCGGATAGTCCTCGACCGCGAGCGACAGCAGGTCGGCGGTCACCGGCAGCGACAGCACGAGCAGGATGCCGAGGGCGGCCGCGATCGCGAGGCGCGCGAGGCGCGGCCAGCGCGCGAGCAGCGCGAGGCCGAGCACGCCGAGCAGCAGTGGCCCGCCCGGCGGCAGCACCAGCGCCCGCGCCACCGCCCGCACCGCGAGGTCAGCGTCCACCGGCGGCTACTCCTGGGTCACCCGGCACAGCACGGCCTTGAGGTAGCGCGTCTCGGGGATCGCCGGGTGGACCGGGTGGTCGGGCGACTGGCCGCCGCTGCCGATCACCTGTGCGAAGCGGCCGAGGTGGCGGGCGCCGCGCTGGATCGCCTCGAGCAGCGCCGCCGGCTCCAGGTGGTACGAGCAGGAGCACGACAGCAAGAGGCCATCGCGCGGCAGCAGCTGCATCGCGAGCTGGTTCAGCCGCTTGTAGGCCGCCTCGCCCTTGGCGGCGTCCTTGCGGCGCTTGATGAAGGCCGGCGGGTCGACGATCACGGCGTCGAACTTCTCGCGCCCCGCGTGCAGCTCCTCGAGCACGTCGAAGGCGTCGCCGCGCCGCGTCACGAGGGTCGTGCCGTTCGCGGCCGCGTTCGCACTTGCCGCCTCGAGCGCCGCGGCCGAGGAATCGACGCAGGTGACCTCGGCACCGGTGCGCGCCACCGGCACGCCCCAGGCACCGGCGTAGCTGAACACGTCGAGGACCCGGCGCGCGCCGGCCAGGAGCGGCAGGAACTGGCGCCGGTTCGCCGCCTGGTCGTAGAACCAGCCGGTCTTCTGCGCGCCCTCCAGGGCGACCGTGAAGTGCAGGCCCGCCTCGATGACCGACAGCCGCGGCGGCAGCTCGCCCTTGGCCGCCGCCACGTACTTCGGCAGGCCCTCGAGCTCGCGCGCGCCGGAGTCGTTCTTGAAGACGATCGCGGAGGGCTTGACCACCTTGTCGAGTGCAGCCGCGATCGCCTCGCGCTGCGCCTCCATGCCGGCAGTCGCGATCTGGGCCACGAGCACTTCGCCGTAGCGATCGACCACGAGTCCCGGCAGCAGGTCGGACTCGCCGTGCACCAGGCGGTAGTAAGGCACCGGGTAGAGGCGCTCGCGCAGTGCGAGCGCGACCCTGAGGCGGTGCACGAGCAGCGATGGCCCGGGCGGGAACGCCGGATCGCGGCCGAGGATGCGCGCCGCGATCAGCGAGTGCGGGTTCACGTACGCGTAGCCGAGGAAGCGGTCGCGGTCGGAGTGCACCGCGACCAGCGCGCCCGGCTCGAAGGCCGTCAGCGGCGTCGCCGCGGTGTCGACCTCGTTGCTGAACACCCACAGGTGGCCGGCCGCGATGCGGCGCTCCTCGTGGCGCTTCAGGCGCAGCACCGGCAGCGGGGCGCGCGCGCCGGCCGGCAGGTCGTCGGTGTCGGGGTCGGGGCTCATCGGCGTGGGGCGCGCGTTCGCGGCGGTCGCGTATAGTCGCAGGGCCGGCATTCTAGCCGACCCCCCGACCGAGCCCGGAAGTTTCGACGATGCACGCCCCGCCCGGCCGCCCGCGCAATCGCCTCGGGTCGGAGACCAGCCCGTACCTGCTGCAGCACGCCGCGAATCCGGTCGACTGGTACCCCTGGTCGACCGAGGCGCTCGAGCGCGCCCGCCGCGAGGACCGCCCGATCCTGCTGTCGATCGGCTACTCGGCGTGTCACTGGTGCCACGTGATGGCGCACGAGTCCTTCGAGCACGAGCCGACCGCGACGTTGATGAACGAGCTCTACGTCAACATCAAGGTCGATCGCGAGGAGCGCCCCGACATCGACCGCATCTACCAGGTTGCGCAGCAGGTACTGACGCAGCGCGGCGGCGGCTGGCCGCTGACGATGTTCCTGACGCCCGAGGACCAGATGCCGTTCTTCGGCGGCACCTACTTTCCGCGCGAGGCGCGCTACGGCATGCCTGCCTTCGGCGACCTGCTGCGGCGGGTCGCCGCGTACTTCCGCGAGGAGCGGGCGGCGATCCGGGCGCAGAACGGCCGGCTCGCGGCCGTGTTCGCCGACCTCGAACCGGCGCCGGCCGCGGCCGGCGTCGCGCTCGACGGCGCGCCGCTCGAGCGTGCGCGGCAGGCGCTCGAGGCCGATTTCGACGCCCAGTTCGGCGGCTTCACGGGCGCGCCGAAGTTCCCGCATCCCGGTTACGTCGAGCGCCTGCTGCGCCACTGGGCGGCCAGCCAGCGCCTGCCGCAGCCCGACCTGCGTGCGCTCTACATGGCGACGATGACGCTGACGCGCATGGCCGAGGGCGGGCTCTACGACCACGTCGGCGGCGGCTTCGCACGCTATTCGGTCGACGGCTACTGGATGATCCCGCACTTCGAGAAGATGCTGTACGACAACGGGCCGCTGCTCGCGCTCTATGCCGACGCCGCCCGGGCGACCGGCGATGCGCTGTTCGCCGCCACGGCCGGCGGCGTCGCCGACTGGGCGCTGTCCGAGATGCAGGCGCCCGCGGGAGGCTTCTACTCGAGCCTCGATGCCGATTCCGAAGGCGAGGAAGGGCGCTACTACGTGTGGGACCGGGACGAGGTCCGGACGCTCGTCGGCGAGGCGGACTACGCGATCCTGGCACCCCGCTTCGGCCTCGACCGCGAGCCGAACTTCGAGTCGCGCCACTGGCACCTGCACGCCTTCCGCCCGCTCGCCGAGGTCGCCGCCGCGGCCGAAGTCGCGCCGGCGGCCGCCGAGGCCGCGGTCGGCCGGGCGCTCGGCCGGCTGCGCGCGCACCGGTCCGGCCGCGTGCCGCCCGGTCGCGACGACAAGCTGCTGACCTCGTGGAACGGCCTGATGATCCGCGGCCTCGCCCGCGCTGCGACGGCGCTCGAGCGGCCCGAGCTCGCGGTGGCCGCCACCCGCGCCGTCGACTTCCTGCGCCGCGAGCTGTGGCGCGACGGCCGTCTGCTCGCGACCCACAAGGACGGGCGCTCGCACCTGCCCGCCTACCTCGACGACTACGTGTTCCTCGCCGACGCGCTGCTCGAGCTCTGTGCCGCTCGCTGGCGCAGCGCCGACCTCGAGTTCGCGGTCGCGCTGACCGAGGCCGCGCTCGCGCACTTCGAGGATCGCGCCGCAGGCGGCTTCTGGTTCACCGCCGACGACGCCGAGCCGCTGATCCATCGCTCGAAGTCCTTCGCCGACGAGGCGCTGCCGTCAGGCAACGGCGTCGCGGCGCGGCTCTGCACCCGGCTCGGCTACCTGCTCGGCGAACCCCGCTACCTCGACGCCGCCGAGCGCACGCTGCGCGCCGCGTGGAGTGCGCTGTCGCGCTATCCGCACGCGCATGGCTCGCTGCTGGACGCGCTCGAGGAGCGGCTCGAGCCGACCGAGATCGTGATCCTGCGGGGGCCGGCCGCCACCGTGGCAGCGTGGCAGCGCGACCTCGCGCGCCTGTACGCACCGCGGCGCCTGCTGCTGGCGATCCCGGAGGAGTCCGGGCCGCTGCCGGCGGCACTGGCCGCGAAGCCCTCGCTGCCGGGCGGCGCCGCCTACGTCTGCCGCGGCACCGTCTGCGAGGCGCCCGTGACCGAGCTCGGGGCGCTGGTGCGCCGCCTGCGCGACGGCATCGGCGGCTGAGGCTCAGCCGCGCGCCGCGGCCGCCGCGCGCAACCGCCCGAGCAGCTCGCCGTGCCGCGCCGGATCGAAGGCCGGGGCCGCCTGCCAGTCCCAGGCCCAGGGCTGCGCCGTGACGAGGCCCGCCGGCTCGTCGCCGCGACGCGGGAAGAGGTGCGCATGCAGCGCGGGCTCGAGATTGCCGAAGATCGCGTAATTGATGCGCGTCGCCGCGAGCACGCCGAGCAGCAGGTCCCCGGCGGCGGCCATGTCCGCGAGAAACGCGGCGCGCTCCCGCGGGGCGAGCGCATTCAGGTCGGGGACCACCGGGTCCGGCAGCAGCAGGCAGTAGCCGCGGATCACCTGCGGATCGCCGAGCACCAGCCAGCCGCTCGGCCGTCGCGCGATCAGCGTCGGATCTCGGCCGGCGCGCAGCGCCTCGACGCGCCGGTGGATCGCCGTCGGCGCCGGCGCACTCATCCGTGGCCCCGGAACATGAAATAGACCGCGCCGAGCATGCACAGCGAGGCCCACAGGTAGTCGAGCTTGAGGCCCTGCCGCAAGTACAGCAGCGTGAAGGGCACGAACACCGCGAGCGTGATCAGCTCCTGCAGGATCTTGAGCTGCGGCACCGACAGCACGGTGTAGCCGATCCGGTTGGCGGGCACCTGCAGCAGGTACTCGAAGAGCGCGATGCCCCAGGACGCCAGCGCCGCGATCCACCAGGCGCGATGGTTCAGGGTCTTGAGGTGCGCATACCAGGCGAACGTCATGAACACGTTCGACAGCGCCAGCAGCACGATCGTCCACAGTACCGGCGACGGCGTCATCGGGCTCCCCCAGGTCTGCTCATACCGCGATCCGCTCGAGCGACCGCAGCCCCTCGCCATCGGGCGGCCCGAGCCGCAGCACGAAGTCGAAGCGGTCGAGGCTCGCGCACAGCGCGAAGTCCTCCTCGGGCGCCCAGCTGGCGGCCGGGTCGAAGAACTTCTCAGCGGCGGGCGTCGCGCGCAGGCGCGCGACGATGCCGCCGGTGTCGTACGCGCGCCCGGCCAGCCGCGCGACCAGGATCTCCGCGCACAGGTCGTCCTCGTCGGCGCGCTCGCGGGCCTGGTGGCCCATGCGCACGATCGACACCTGCGACGGGGCCCGGGCGCGGATGTACCGGACGATGGCCGCGGCGTTGACGAGGCTGCCGGTCAGCACCTCGTCGGCGCCGTCGGCCTGCGTGAGGCCCTGGGTACCGGCGTGGGTGGTGTGCACGAGCGTGCGCCCGGCGAGCGCCGCGGCCCGGATCCGGGCCGGCGAGTTGCCGAAGTGAAACCCCGGCAGGTCGCGGCCGCCACGCTCGCCGGCCAGCAGCCAGTCGGGATGCCGCGCGCCAAGCGCGCGTGCGACCTCGAGATCGGCGACCGGGATGAGCCGCGCACCGCCCTCTGCGGCGTAGCAGGCGGTCGAGAACGCCCGGAACACGTCGATCACGACCGTCAGCCCGCGCGCCGCGCGCGCGCCGTCGACGAAGTCGAGCACCTCGACGTGCACGGATCACCGTCCCCGGTGGGCGACGCGCGCCGCGGCCACCATGGCCGCGGTCACGGGCGGCGCCTGGTTGCCGAAGCTCGTGCGCACGTAGCTCAGCAGCGTCGCGAGGTCGGCGTCGGAGAGGTAGGCGAACTGCGGCATTACGCCCGAGTACGGCCCGCGAGGCAGGCTCGCCGGGCGCTCGCCGTACATGACCCAGCGCAGCAGCTCGCCCGGATCGCCGGTGGGGACCGGCGTGCCCGCCAGTGGCGGCTGCACGCCGGGCACGCCGGCGCCGTCGCGCTGGTGGCAGGCGAGGCAGTTCATCGCATAGAGACGGGCGCCCGGGCTGTCCGGCGCGCGGCCACCGCACCCGCCGAGCGTGAGTGCGAGCGCAATCCCGCTGGCGGCCGCCGCGAGCCGGCCCACGCTCACCCGACCCAGCTGCGGATCCGACCCGTGTCGAGGTGCACGAACTGCGGGCCGCGGTAGTAGCCGACCCCGCCGACCGCGAGACCGAGGCCGGCATCGCGCAGCCGCTCGAGCGGGCAGCCGACCAGGCGCACGTCGATGGCCCGGCCCTCGACGTGCAGGCTGTGGGCCGCGACGCCCGCGGAACGGGCGTGCATCGCGGCGTTGCTCTCCGGCGAGCGGTAGCCGGAGATCACCTCGAACTCGGCGTCGTGCTCGCAGCGGCCTGCAATCGCATGCAGGAGGCCGAGCAGTGCCGGGTCGATCGGGTGCACGGCGCCGTTGCGGTGATCGCGCAGCACCCGGTTGACGGCGTCGAGCGCGTCGGGGCGATAGCCGTCGCCGGCCGCGAGCTCGACGGTCAGTGATTCGAGGGTATGGGTGTTGTGAAGCACCAGCCGGCGCGGCGCCTGCGCAGCGGCGCGCGCCGCGGGCGCGGCGCCGAGGCCGGCCGCCACCGCCGCACCGCCGAGCGCCAGCGCCCGCAGCGCGGCGCGGCGGCTCCAGGCCGGGGTCGGTGCTTCGGGCGGATGTTTCATGGGACGAGTCTTGCCGAGCTGCCGCGGGAACTCAAGCCGGCCGCGCCGTCAGCGGGCGCCGACTGTGACGCCGTTCGCGTCGTCGGCCTCGACGTTCACCGCCACCACCCGGGCGCGGCGGAAGAAATTGAAATCGGTGGCGCAGGCGGCGGTATACGCGCCCATCTCACGGCCGACGACCAGGTCGCCCGCCTCGAGCAGCGGCAGCTCGAGGTTGTCGTCGATGACGTCGATGCTGTCGCAGGTGGGCCCGGTCAGCACCGCTGGCACCCGCGGCCCGTCGGTGCGCAGCGCCGCGACCGGGTAGCGCATGTGGTCGAACAGCTGGCCGCTGTAGGAGCCGTACAGGCCATCGTCGAGGTAGAACCACCAGCGGCCGTCGCGCAGCGCGCGGCCCATCACGGTGGCCACCGCCGTGCCGGCGGGTGCGGCGATGTAGCGGCCGGGTTCCGCGAGCACGCGCAGCCCTGGTGGCAGCGCCGCGAGCGCCGCGCGGATCGGCGCGCAGAACGCCTCGATCGGCATCGCCGGCTCGCGGTAGTCGGCCGGGAAGCCGCCGCCGATGTCGAGGATCGAGAGCGCGCCGTGGCCCGCGGCGCGGGCGGCGGCGATCATCCGTCCGCAGGCCTCGATCGCGCGCACGTGCATGGCCGGCGTCGGCGTCTGCGAGCCGACGTGGAACGAGAGGCCCGTGATCTCGACGCCGAGGCGGCGCGCGACCGAGAGCAGCTCGGGGACGGCCTCCGGCTCGCAGCCGAACTTGCGCGACAGGTCGACCACCGCGTCCTCGGCGCTGAAGGCGACCCGCAGCATCACGCCGGCCCGCCGCCGATGACGCACGAACTTGCCGAGCTCGTCGACGTTGTCGGCCACGAACGTGCGCACGCCGTAGCGCAGCGCCTCGCGGATGTCGACGTCGCGCTTGATCGGGTGCGTGTGGATGCAGTGCTCCGGCGGCACGCCGGCCGCGCGCACGAGCTCGACCTCGCCGCCGCTCGCGAGGTCGAAGCGGCCGCCGATGCCCTTCAGCGCCGCCACCACCGCGGCGTCGGGCAGCGGCTTCAGCGCATAGTGCAGCTCGACGCCGGGCAGCGCGGCCTGCAGCCGCCGGTAGCGATCGCGGATCACGTCGCAGTCGACGAGCAGCAGCGGCGAGCCGTAGCGCGCGACCAGCGCCTCGATGGCGGCGCGGTCGTACGGCGCGACCAGGCGCGCGGCCGACGGCGGCTCGCGATGCAGGACGGTGGCGGACTTGGGCACGGGCGGGCTCCGGCGAGAGGCGCGGATTCTAGGCCGATTCCTCGGCGCCGCAAGCGGCCGCCGCGCGGCCGAGCCGGTCGCGGACCGCCTCCCACTCGGCGCCCGCCGGCACGGCCTCGACCAGGATGCGCTGCGCCCCGGCACGGTCGAGGTCGCGCAGCGTGGCGTACAGGTCGTGCGCGTAGCGCTCCGCCTCCGTCGGCGCCTCGATCCAGCGCCGGCCGGCGAATGCCGGCGGTCGCGGCCGGCGGGCGAGCACGGCCGCGTCCGGACCCGCCGCGGCGAGCGCCTCGGCGGCGACCACCGCGAGCGGCGTGCGCGGCGCGTAGTGGGCGCGCGTCGTGCCCGGCGCGCGCGGACCCTCGCCCGCAGCCGGCCGCCGCAGCGGCCCGAGCACCGCCTCGAGCGCCGCGGCCGGGATCGCGCCCGGCCGCAGCAGCAGCGGCTCCCCGAGCAGGCTCACGATCGTCGACTCGAGCCCCACCGGGCAGTCGCCGCCGTCGAGCACGAACGGCGCGTCGCGGCCGAATTCCTCGCGGACGTCCGCCGCCCGCGTTGCGCTCACCCGACCGTAGCGGTTCGCGGAGGGCGCGGCGAGCGCGCCGCCGAAGGCCGTCAGCAGCGCCCGCGCGACCGGGTGCGACGGCACACGGACGCCGACGCTGTCCTGGCCGCCGGTAACGACGTCCGGGACGCCGCGGGCACGCGGCAGCACGAGAGTCAGCGGGCCGGGCCAGAACCGCGCCGCCAGCGCCTGCGCCGCCGGTGGCACGGGTGCCGCCCAGCGAGGCAGCTGCGCCGCCTCCGCGAGGTGGACGATCAGCGGATGCGCCGCGGGCCGGCCCTTGAGCGCGTAGATCTTGGCGACCGCCGCCGCGCTCGCGGCATCGGCACCGAGGCCGTAGACGGTTTCGGTCGGGAAAGCCACCAGCTCGCCGGCGCGCAGCAGCGCGACGGCGCGGGCGATGTCGCTGGCGGAGGTCACGGTCGGGGTTGCGGCTCGCGGCTGCGCCGGTCGAGCTCGCGCGCGAGCCCGAACAGCGACAGCGGCGCGCAGCCTTCGGCCTTGTTGTTGGCGATCACGATCGCCTCGTTGCCGCGCGCGAGCACCGTGCCGAGGAGCGTTGCGATCGCCGCGCGGTTGCCCGGGTCGGGATCGACCAGGCGATCGAACGGAAAGTAGCGCTCGCGCGCCGCCTCGTAGTCCTGCTGCGGATGCAGGTTCCAGCGCACGACCACGGTCCCGGAGAGCCAGCCGGCCTCGCCGACCGCGGTGGCCTGCTCGAGCACGCCCGGCATCCGCGGGTGGACGTTGAAGCAGTGCGTGGCGCCACTGCGCGCCAGTGCGTCGCTGTAGGCCGGGCCGAGCATCTCGCGGTTGCGCAGCTCGACCGCGTACTGCGGGCCGCGCGGCAGGCCCTCGAGGAACGCGCCGAGCGCGCTCGTGAACAGCTGCGGCTCGCGCGCGTACGGCAGGCCGAGCGGCGGGAACTGGAACAGCAGCGCCCCGAGGCGCTCGCCGAGCCCCTCCACCGCCGGCGTCACGATGCGCTCGATCGCGTACGGCAGGTCGAGGAAGCGATCGACGTCCGGCATGACCGCGATGTTGCGGGCCTGGCGGTCGATCGGCGTGGTCAGCGCCGCGTGCGCCTTGACCACGAAGCGGAAGTCCGGCGGCACCATGCGCGCATACTGGCGAAATTCCTCGGTGGCGAGCGGCGCGTAGAACGTCCGGTCGACGCAGACCGCCCGCAGCATCGGATGGCGTGCATAGGCGCCGAGACCCTGCCGGGCGAGCAGCTGCTCGCCGACGCGCTGCGCGTAGACGAGCCCGGCCCAGCCGGGGAAGGTCCAGCTCGAGGTGCCGAAGCGCAGTCCCGGCGGCAGCGCGTCGGGCAGGCCCGCGAGGTCGGCCGGCAACGCCACCGTGCCGATCAGGTCGGCGTCGGTGCCGGCGGCGGCGAACAGCTCGATCTGCGTGGAGGGATCCGGGCTCACGGGTACCACCGGGCGAGGTTGCCGGGCACGTTAATTAATGACGGCGGCCACGGCAACCGACCCCGTCACGGCGCGGCCGGGCGGGCCCGGCGGCTTCCGCGGCCCGGCCCGGCCGCGACCGGCGCGCGGGGATCAGTCGAGCGCGCGCCGCTGCCAGTCGAGCGCGTCGCGGCGCAGTTCGTAGGTCGGCCAGTACTTGCGGTCGAGCTTCAGGGTGATGACCTCGGTGGTGTTGTTCCAGGTCACCGTCTTGAGCCGCAGCGAGGCGCGATCCTCCTTGCCCGTCACGGCGGCGAGGAACGCATCCAGATCCGGGGTCGGCTTGCCATCGACCTCGACGATGCGCCGCCCGGCCCACAGGCCGTAGCGCGTCGCCGGCGAGCCGTACAGGAAGAAGGCGACGAACACGCCGTTCGGCGCGACGCCACGCTGCGCGGCCAGGGCCCGGTGCGGCGCCTGCAGCACCGCGCCAGCCCACACCAGCACCCGGTCGATGTCGGTGCCCTGCACGGCCGCGGTCGCGAGGTCGACCGGCAGCTCCGCGCCGTTGCGCCACACCGTCAGCCGCGCCGTCGGCCGCTGGACCGCGGCGTCGACCTCGCGGAAGCGATTCACCACCTGGCCGTCGACGGCGAGCACCAGATCGCCCGTCTGCAGCACCTCGGCCGCCGGCGAACCCGCGACCAGGCGGCCGATGCCGAGTACCTGGCGTCGCGCCGCACTGTGCGCCTCGATCCGGCGCACCCAGTCGTCGGTCAGGCCGAGCTTGCGGGCCACCGACAGCGGCACCGTCTGCAGCTCGGCCTCGAGCGAGCGCAGCGTGCCGCCGCGGCGCACGACGTCGATCATCGCGGTGACGACCTCGGCCGGGACCCCGAGGTTCTGCTGCGACAGCTCCCGGCCGCTGTCGAAGGCGAAGCTCGACCACAGCGCCCGCACCTCGCCGCCACGATCGACGATCACGCCGTCGAAGTCGGTCGGGCCGTTGACCAGCGTCGCGACCTCGAGATTCGAGTCGCGGAACGCCAGCGTCCTCGACAGCGGGAACTGCGCCGGCTCGACCGCCGCCACGCGGCTCTCGAGCGAGGCCAGGCGCTGGTCGGCGCGCAGCCCCACCACCCAGACGTCCTCGCCCGGCACGAGCTCGCGCGTCGAGAAACGCGCGGCGCGCACCGGCGTGCTGCCGATCAGCCGCGGGTCGTAGGAGACGACCGCGAGGTTGTGCAGCGGGTGGATGTACTCGACGCGGCCCGGCACCTCGATCGTGCCGGCGAAGGTCAGGCGCACGTCGCCGAGCGCGACCGGCACCGTATTGCGGTCGGTGACGACGAGCCCGCGGGCGGCGTCGACGACCACGCCCGTGCCGCGGTAGCTGCGCTCGGTCACGCCGGACACCGAGTAGGGCATGTCGAAGTTGATCGCGACCAGCGACGGCGCGAGCCGGTCGGCGCGCGCATCTCCCGACTGGCCGAAGCTGGTGCTGGCGGGCTGCGGGGCCACCGCGGCCGGGCCCGCGGCCAGCGCACGGCACGGCCAGTAGCCGAGCGCGTCGTCGCGCTTGCAGCGACGCGCCGGGAACCACTGGCGGTCGATGCGGGCGACGCGCACCTGCGGCGAGCGGGAGTCCTCGAGCGTGAAGAAGCGCACTGCCGCCCGGTCGCCCTGCGCGAGCGCGGCGAGCTCGTGCTCGAAGGCATCGAGGTCCGGCAGCGGCCGCCCGTTCAGAGACATCAGCACGGCCCCGCGCGGCACGCCCGCCGCGCCGAACACGTAGCCGGGGTTCGCAACGTAGACACCGCGCACGGGCACGTTCAGGTGCCGCGCCATCTGGTACGAGAGCGGGTTCACGACCGCATCGCCGAACTCGACGTACTCGTCCGGCGTGATGCGGTGCAGGTCCTCGACCGGCACCTCCCGCGTCAGCAGCTGGCCGCCGCGCTCGACCTCGAGCCGGATCCGCCGCCCGACCGACTCGTCGAGCACGCCCTCGAGGGAGAGGAATTCGGTGACGTAGCGGCCATCGATGCGGACCAGCACGTCGCCCGGCTCGAGCACGCCGTCGCTGGCCGAGCCGGGCTGAACCTCGCGCACCACCAGCATGCCGACCTGCTTCGGGAACGCGCGCCGCACGTCGGCCTCGGTCTCGCCGCGCAACCCGAGGCGGCGCAGCTCGTCATAGGGCGTGTAGCCGAACACGACCTCGAGCGTGCCGCGCGGTACCGGCTTGCCCTCCTGGATCAGGCGCAGCGCACGCACCACGCGGTCGAGCGGCAGGTAGAAGCTCGAGGCGGCCTGGCTCGAGCCGCCGGCGTTCAGTGCCACCGCGCGGCCGCGCACGTCGAGCACCGGCGAGCCCGACGAGCCGCCGGAGGTGCTGGACGCAGCCTGGTAGTAGAAGGTGTTGAAGTCGTTGTACTTGCCGACGCCGTAGGCCGGCGCATCGCGGTCGAGCCGTGCGAGGGTGCCGGCGAGGATCGACAGCTGCTCGCCGGCATCGTTGCCGACCACGCGGATCTCGGTGCCGATCTTGGCGCCGTCCGGCGCGAGCGGGATCTCCTGCGGCTGAATGAAGCGCAGCTTCGCGGGGTCGTAGCGATAGATGCCGAAGTCGTGGACCGGGTCGCGGTAGACCGGATAGAGCTGCACCTCCTCGCGGTTCATGAAGACCGCCTGCGCGGTCACCGGCCCCGGGGTCACGACGTGGCGGTTGGTCAGGATCAGGCCGCGCTTCGCGTCGACGATGAAGCCGGTCGCCTGCGCGGACGTGTTCCATTCCGTGTCGAAGGCGCGCGTCTCGTCGATCTGGATCGCCACGACGCCGGCGGCGATGCGCTCGAGGGTGCGCGCCCATTCCGGGCGAACCTCGGCGGCGGCGACCGCCGCCTCGTCCGCACGGGCGCCGCCGGCGCCGAGCACCGCCACCGCGACCAGCACGGCGAGCGCGCACGCCCGCGCGAGCGACTGCTCCCGGGCGCTCAGAAACGGTACCCGAAGGCCGCGTGGAAGCGGTCGCCGAGCTCCTCCAGCGTGAAGCGATGGGACTGCGTGCCGTGGTGCGCGACCTTGATCGAGCCGAGCAGCGAGGCGAGCCGGCCGGTGGTCGGCCAATCGTAGCCACGGGTCAGGCCGAGGATGAAGCCGGCGCGGTAGGCATCGCCGCAGCCGGTGGGATCGACGACGCGCTCGGCACGCACCGCCGGGATCTCGGCGATCCGCCCATCGGCATAGATGCGCGAGCCCTCGGCGCCGCCGGTGACGACGTACGCCCGGCAGCGCGCCGCGATCGCCTCGGGGCCTAGGCCGGTGCGCTCCTGCAGCAGCTGGGCCTCGTAGTCGTTGACGATCACCCAGCTCGCCTGCTCGAGAAATGCCTCGAGGTCGGCGCCGCCAAACATCGGCAGGCCCTGGCCGACGTCGAAGATGAACGGGATCGCCGCCTCCGCGAACTGGCGCGCGTGGCGGACCATGCCGTCGCGGCTGTCGGGACCGACGAGCCCGAGCGCGATGCCCGCGCCGCTCGGCACCGCCAGCTCGCCCGAATGCTGCATGGCGCCCGGATGGAAGGCCGTGATCTGGTTGTCGTCGAGGTCGGTGGTGATGAAGCACTGCGCGGTGTGGGTGCCCGCGATGCGCCGCACGTGGTCCAGGACGACGCCGTGGCGCTTGAGCCACGCCTCGTACGGGTCGAAGTCATCGCCGACCGTCGCCAGCAGCGCATTGCGCACGCCGAGCAGCGCCAGGTTGAAGCCGATGTTGCCGGCGACCCCGCCGTAGTTGCGCCGCAGCTGCGGCACCAGGAACGACACCGACAGCATGTGGATGCGGTCGGGCAGGATGTGCTCCTTGAACCGGCCGTCGAACACCATCACGGTGTCATAGGCCAGGGAGCCGCAGATCAGCACGCTCATCGAATGGGTCTCCGGCTGGGCGCGCACACCATACCGGCCGGCGCCCGCCGGCGCCACCGGCGGTCGGAGCGGGCACGCGGTCGGGCCCCGCTCAGCGGTCGAAGAGCACGAGGCCCCAGACGATCGCGAGCAGCAGGAACGAGACGAACACCGCCGCCGAGCCGAGATCCTTGGCGAGTCCGGACAGCGCATGGCGCTCGGTGCCGATGCGGTCGATGGCCGCCTCGACGGCGCTGTTCAGCAGCTCGACCACGAGGATCAGGAGCATCGGGCCGATCAGCATGGCGCGCTCGATGCCGTTGTGGCCGAGCCAGAGCGCCGTCGGCAGCAATACCGCCGCCAGCAGGCACTCCTGGCGGAATGCCTCCTCCTCGCGCCAGCAGCCGACCAGCCCCTTGCCGGTGTTGCCGAACGCGAGCCACAGGCGCGCGATGCCGCGCGGCTTCTCGCCCGGTCGCACGCTGCCCTGCCCTGCCGGGGACGCGCTCACGCCGCCGGCTTCCACGTCAGATCGAGCTGCTTGGCGGCGCGTACGTCATCGAGCCGGCGCACCGGCAGCGTGTAGGGCGCGCCCTTCAGCTTCGTGGCGTCCGCCTCGGCCTCGCGGCGGATCTCGATCATCGCCTCGACGAAGCCGTCGAGAGCCTCCTTTGCCTCGGTCTCGGTCGGTTCGATCAGCAGGCACTCCGGCACCAGCAGCGGGAAGTAGGTCGTCGGCGCGTGGAAGCCGAAGTCGAGCAGCCGCTTCGCGAAGTCCATGGCCGTCGCGCCGTGCTCGCGCGCCTCGCGCTTCATCGTCAGGATGAACTCGTGGGTCGCGCGGCGCGCCGGGTAGGCAGGCTCGAAGCCGGCCCGGCGGAAGCGCGCCAGCAGGTAGTTCGCGTTCAGCGTCGCGTACTCGCCGATGCGCTGCATGCCCTCGCGGCCGACCATGCGCATGTAGATATACGCGCGCAGCAGCACGCCGGTGTTGCCCATGAATCCCGACAGCCGGCCGATCGACTGCGGCAGGTCGCGCTCCTCGAGCCAGCGGTAGCGCTCGCCGTCGCGGCCAACGACCGGAATCGGCAGGTACGGCAGCAGTCGCGAGCCGACGCCCACCGCGCCCGCGCCCGGCCCGCCGCCGCCGTGCGGCGTCGAGAAGGTCTTGTGCAGGTTCATGTGGATCACGTCGAAGCCCATGTCGCCGGGCCGGACCTTGCCGAGGATCGCGTTCAGGTTGGCGCCGTCGTAGTACAGCAGCCCGCCCGCGGCGTGTACCACCTGCTCGATCGCCGCGATCGAGCGCTCGAAGACGCCGAGCGTCGACGGATTGGTCAGCATGATCCCCGCGGTCTGCGGGCCGACCACGCGGCGCAGCGCCTCGAGGTCGCAATCGCCGTCGGCGGTGCACGGGATCTCGATCACCTTCATGCCGCACATCGAGGCGGTCGCCGGGTTCGTGCCATGAGCCGCCTCGGGGACGATGATCTCGTTGCGCGCGTGGTCGCCGCGCGCCGCATGGTAGGCGCGGATCATCGCGACGCCGGCGAACTCGCCCTGTGCGCCTGCCATCGGCGTCAGCGACACGCCCTGCATGCCGGTGACGTCCTTCAGCATCTCCTGCAGCTCGTACAGGCAGGCGAGCACGCCCTGGCCGAGCGCGACCGGTGCGAGCGGATGGCGGCCGAGGAACTCCGGCAGCATCGCGTACTGATTGCAGCCGCGCGGGTTGTACTTCATCGTGCACGAGCCCAGCGGATAGAACTGCGTGTCGATCGAGAAGTTCATCTGCGACAGCCGCGTGTAGTGACGCACCGCCTGCAGCTCGGAGACCTCCGGCAGCAGCGGGCGCTGCTTGCGTCGCAGGCCGGCCGGGATGTCGGCCTCGGCGCGGTCGGGCATCTGCGCCGCCGCCGCCCTCCCCGGCCGGGACAGGTCGAAGATCGTCGGTTCGCGCGGGGTCGCGGTGCTGTTGGCGTTCATCTCGGGCTCCTCAGGCGGCACGCGCGGCGCCGAGCACGGCACCGAGCGCGGCCGCGTAGGCGGCGATGTCTTCGGTCGTCTTGGTCTCGGTCGCGCAGACCAGCAGCGCGTGGCCGAGCCCCGGGTAATCGCGCGAGGCGTCGTAGCCGCCGGCGATGCCGCGCGCCGCCAGCGCCTCGAGCACCGGCGCGACCGGTCGATCGAGCAGCAGCAGCGCCTCGTGGAAGCGGGCGCCCGAGAACGCCGGGCGCACGCCGCCGAGGCGCGTCAGCGCGCCGACGAGTTCCGCCGTGCGCGCGACCGAGGCAGCCGCCACGCGCTCGAGACCGGCCGGACCGACGATGGCGAGGTAGATCGTCGCCGCGCTCATCAGCAGGCCCTGGTTCGTGCAGATGTTGGAGGTCGCCTTGCCGCGCCGGATGTGCTGTTCGCGGGCCTGCAGCGTCAGCGTGTAGCCGGGCCGGCCATCGACGTCGACGGTGCGACCGACGATCCGGCCCGGCATCTGGCGGACGTGCTCGAGGCGCGCCGTCATGAAGCCGAAGTAGGGTCCGCCCGAGGACAGCGGCACGCCGAGCGGCTGCCCTTCGCCGACCGCGATATCGACGCCCTGCGCTCCCCACTCGCCCGGCGGCTTGAGCAGCGCGAGCGAGGTGGGATTCACCGAGGCGATCACCAGTGCGCCATGGGCGTGCCCCCAGTCCGTCAGCCGGTCGACGTCCTCGAGCGTGCCGAAGAAATTTGGCTGCTGGATGACAACGGCCGTGATGTCCTCGCCGGCGTGGCGCTCGAGCGCGTCGACCGGCGTCTGGCCGGTGGCCGGGTCGAAGGGCACTTCCTCGAACTTCAGCGACTGCTGGCCGGCGATCGCGTGCACGCAGCGGCGGTGGGTCGGGTTGACCGCCGTCGGCATCAGGATGCGCATGGACTTCGAGCGGCGATTGGCGCGCACCGCCATCAGGCAGGCCTCGGCGAGCGCCGAGGCGCCGTCATACAGCGAGGCGTTCGAGACCTGCATGCCGGTCAGGCTCGCCATCATCGTCTGGTACTCGTAGATGGTCTGCAGCGTGCCCTGACTCGCTTCCGCCTGGTAAGGCGTGTAGGCGGAGTAGATCTCGCCGCGCGTCGTGATCGCCCAGACCGCTGCGGGAATGTGATGCTCGTAGGCGCCGGCGCCGATGAAATTGAGCGGCCGGCCGTCGCGCAGCGCGCGCTCGGACATCAGGCGGCCGATGGCCATTTCCGAGGCGGCGGGCGGAATCGCCTCGAGCGGTCCGCAGCGCAGCGCCGCGGGAATCTCGTCAAACAGGTCCTCGATGCGGCCGACGCCGATCGTCGAGAGCATCTCGCGGACGTCGTCCGCCGTGTGCGGGATGAAGGCCATGCGTACTCCGGGAGGAAGGGGGCCGGGTTACTCGGCGGCGTCGGCGATCGCGCGCTCGTAGCCGGCGGCATCGAGCAGGCCGCCGACCGCGCCGGCATCGGCCGGCTTCAGCTTCCAGAGCCAGCCCTCGCCGTACGGGTCGGTGTTGATCTTCTCGGGCGCATCGCCGAGCCCGGCGTTGCCCTCGATCACCGTGCCGGCGACCGGGCTGTAGACGTCCGACGCCGCCTTGACCGATTCCACGACCGCGCAGGCCTCGCCAGCCGCCAGCGTGCGACCCGCCTCCGGCGTCTCCGCGAACACCAGGTCGCCCAGCGCGTGCTGCGCGTGATCGGTGATGCCGATCGTCAGCGTGCCGTCGGGGTTCTTGCGCACCCATTCGTGCGAGGCGGTGTAGCGGAGCTCGGCGGGGATCTGGCTGCTCATTCGATGGTTCCTCGGCTGCAAGATAAGGAATCGGGGACCTTGGACGTCGCGCCACTCGGCGCCTACAGGGGGATCTGCGCCTTGCCGTGGCGAACGAAAGGCGGCCGCACGACGCGCGCCCGCAGGCGCTTGCCGCGGATGTCGACCTCGACCTCGGCGCCGGTCGCGGCCGGCACCCGCGCGAGGGCGATCGAGCGCTCGAGCGTCGGCGAGTAGCTGCCGCTCGTGGTTTCGCCCTCGCCGGCCGGCCCGGCGTAGACCTTCTGGTGGCTGCGCAGCACGCCCTTGTCGAGCAGCAGCACGCCGACCAGCTTGCGCGGCACGCCGGCGGCGAGCTGCGCCTCGAGCGCCCGGCGGCCGATGAAGTCACGCCCCGGCTCGAGCGACACCGTCCAGGCGAGCCCCGACTCGAGGGGCGTGGTGCGCTCGTCCATGTCGTTGCCGTAGAGGTTCATGCCGGCCTCGAGGCGCAGCGTGTCGCGCGCGCCGAGTCCGCACGGCCGAACGCCGGCCGCGAGCAGCGCGTCCCACAGCGCGCGCAGCTGCGATCCGGGAACCATGAGCTCGTATCCGTCCTCGCCGGTGTAGCCCGTGCGCGCGGCAAAGGCCTCGGCGCCGAGCAGGTCGAGGTCAGTCGCGAAGAACGGCGCCAGCGCCGCTGCCCGCGCGGCCGCGGCGGGCGCGAGCAGGCCCGCGACGCGCGCCCGGGCCTGCGGCCCCTGCACGGCGACGATGCCGAGGTCGCCGCGCGGCCGGATGCCGATCCCGCTGGCGGGCGCCTGCGCCCCGATCCACGCCAGGTCCTTGTCGGCGGTGCCCGCGTTCACGACCAGCCGGTAGCGATCCGGCCCGCGGAAGTAGACGATCAGGTCGTCGAGGACCCGGCCGTCGTCGTTCAGCAGGCAGCTGTAGAGCGCCTTGCCGGGAGCGGTCAGCCGGCCGACATCATTGGCGAGCAGCCGCCGCAGGAAGTCGCCCGAGCGCGGCCCCTCGACATCCACGGCGCGCATGTGCGAGACGTCGAACATGCCGGCGTCGCGGCGCACCGTGTGGTGCTCCTCGAGCTGGGATCCGTACTGCAGCGGCATGTCCCAGCCACCGAAGTCGACCATGCGGGCGCCGAGCTCGATGTGCCGGTCGTGGAGGGGTGTCTGAAGGGTCATCGGGCTCTCCGCAGCGGAACGACGCCGGCGGACCGCCCCCCTTACCTTAATAGAAGGAGGACAGGCCACCGCCTGTCGCCCCTCTGTCCTGTGACCTGAGAGATCAAGCGCCGATCAACTCGGCGCCGCACCCCTTCGGTGGGCCGCGCGCTCGGCGCGCAGCCGCTCTCCAGAGCTCGCGAGACCCTGCCGTACCTTTGCCTGAGCGTTTCCGGGCGGGTTGCGCCTTCGGCGCCGCCGACGTCGCGCACCTCGTGCACGGCGGAGGACGGTCTCTCCGGACAGGTCTTGTCGCGAAGCGCCGATGATAGCCCGCGAGCGTGCCCCGCCCAACTGTCTTGCGCAGACGCCGCCGGCGGGAACGATGCCGCACCCACCGCGGTCCCTGCGGCGCGCCAGCGCGTGACCGCCGGCCTTGGTCGCTGGGCGCACCCACTCGACTGAATGCGCATTCAATTGTGTGGCGGATGAGCCACGATCGCCGTGGTGATGGGCAATAACGCGGCTAAGACATTGGTTTTCAAAAGATCACTGTCCGTAGCTAGCGATTCTTGCGTCCCACAGTTCGTTGCGACAAACTCAGGACTTGCGTGCAAAGGGTTGTCATTGACTGTGCATTCAATGCACGGCGGGACGACCCAGTACCCGCCGACGCGCTGCTCTCGCGCGCGCTGGTGCGGCCACGGGGGATCGCAGGCAGGGATTCGCGACCGACGGACCACGAACGAAGCCGGCGCGCTGCCGCGCCCGGCGTCAGCAGTGATTTAGAGAAACCAGAGGGGATGCAGCAATGAAGTCGAAGCTTTCGTACGCGATCGCGGCCGTCCTCGGCGGCGCGGCGGTCGCACCGGCCGCCCTCGCTGCCGGTGCCGAAGCCACGTCCGATTCGCTCGGCGAGATCATCGTCACCGCGCAGCGTCGCTCGGAGAGCATGCAGAACGTGCCGATCTCGATGCAGGCGTTCACCGCGCAGGCGCTCGGCGAACTGAACGTCGCCACCTTCGACGACTACATCAAGTACCTGCCGAACGTCTCTTCGGCGAACAACGGGCCGGGCCAGAACGAGATCTTCATGCGCGGCCTGTCGGCCGGCGCGCAGCCGAGCCAGGGCAGCGGCTCGACGGCGGTCTACCCGAACGTTGCGGTCTACCTCGACAACCAGTCCGGCCAGCTGCCCGGTCGCAACCTCGACATCTACGCGGCCGACCTCAACCGCATTGAGGTGCTGGAAGGGCCGCAGGGCACGCTGTTCGGCTCCGGCGCCGAGGCCGGCGTGATCCGCTACATCACCAACGAGCCGAAGCTGAACGTCACCGAGGGCAGCATCAAGGCGGGCTACGGCGTCACCGCGCACGGCGACCCGAACAGCGACGCGACGGTCGTCCTCAACCTGCCGCTGATCACCGACAAGCTCGCGGTGCGCGGCGTGTTCTACACCGACCACCGCGGCGGCTACATCGACAACGTGCCGGCGACGTTCACGCGCCGCAACACCGACGTCGGCATCCACTATGCCAACTACCCCGCCGTCAACGGCGTGTGCCCGGACGGCCTGCCGAACAACGGCTTCTGCGTGCCGCCCGGCAGCCCGTCGATCAACAACTACAGCATCGCCGCGCGCGCGATCAACCCGGCGACCTACAAGGGCCTGCGCGTCGGGCTGATGTACAAGTTCAACGACGACTGGGACCTGCTGCTGACGCAGATGTACCAGAACCTCGACACCGATGGCGTGTTCTACCAGCAGCCCTTCGGCTCGGACGGCCAGACGCTGAACCCGCTCGAGGTCACGCTCTTCAATCCGTCCTACAACCGCGATCACTTCGAGAGCACGTCGTGGACGCTGAACGGCAAGCTCGGCCCGATACGCGCCGTGTACACGGGCGGCTACCTGGTCCGCAAGGTCGAGCAGGTCAACGACTACACGAACTACTCGCGTGGCGTGTACGCGGACTACTACCAGTGCTACGGCCCGGGCAGCGGCGGTGACCTGACGCTGACGTCGACCTGCTTCTCGCCGAGCGCGATCTGGCGCGCGGTCGAGCGCAACGAGCACATGCAGCACGAGATCCGCTTCAGCACGCCGGACGACTGGCGCTTCCGCGGCATCATCGGCGCCTACTACCAGGACAACAAGCTCTACGACCAGAGCGACTGGCGCTACAAGCAGGTGCCGTCGTGCACCGCCACGCTGACGACCGGCTGCTTCGCGAACATCGGCACCGATCCCGGCGCGACCGTCGTCAATCCCGGCGTGCGCGACCCGAACAGCTCCTTCTACCAGGACGACGTGCGCGACACGAAGCAGACGGCGTTCTTCCTGTCGATGGACTACGACCTGATCCCCAAGGTGCTGACGGTCACCGGCGGCACCCGCTGGTTCCAGTTCAAGAACTCCTTCAAGGGCAGCGTCGGCGGCAGCTTCTACTGCTTCGGCGCGGCGGTGACGCCGCAGGGCTGCCAGAACGACAACTACCACCTCGAGGAACAGCACCTGGCCGACAAGGAGTCTGGCTTCAAGAGCCGCGCCAACGTGACCTGGCACGTGACGCCGGACATGATGCTCTACTACACGTGGTCCCAGGGCTTCCGGCCGGGTGGCTTCAACCAGAACGGCGGCACCGCCCACGCCTTCGGCACCGACGGCCAGGCCCAGTACCTGCTGCCCGCCGCGTACACGTCCGACAAGCTGACCAACAACGAGATCGGCTGGAAGACCGAGTTCTGGAATCGCCGCATCCAGTGGAACGGTGCGGTGTACCGCGAGGACTGGAAGAACGTGCAGGTCGCGTTCTTCAATCCGGGCATCGTCGGTAACGTCTTCTACGACACCAACGGCCAGAACTTCCTGCTGCGCGGCGTCGAGACCTCGGTAGTCGGACGCGTGATGCGCGGCCTGACGCTGCAGGCGGCCGCGTCGTGGAACCACAGCGAACAGACTAACTCGCCGACGCTGATCAACAACAACCCGGCCAGCGCCACCTACGGACAGCCGATCTCGGTCAGCTGCGGCGGCAGCTACGACGCCGGCGTGCGCCCCTGCCCGACCGTCACGAACCCCTTCGGTCCGATCGGCTCGCCGACCGCGAACTCGCCGCCCATCCAGTTCAGCCTGCGGGCGCGCTACGAGTGGGGCTTCAGCGACTACACCGCGTTCGTGCAGGCGGGCGCGATGCACACCGGCCATTCGTTCACGCAGGCCGGCGCCAACCCGACGATCGCCCAGGCGGGCGGCATCACCACCGGGCGCCTGCGCTTCGAGGCGCCGGCGTACACGAGCTATGACGCCTCGTTCGGCGTCGCACGCGACCCGTGGAACGTGGCGGTCGTGATCGAGAACCTGACTAACGAGAACAAGTCGGTGTTCACCAGCACCGACCAGTTCATCGTCGCCGAGACGCCGCTGCGGCCGCGCGTCATCGGCGTCAACTTCGGCTACAAGTTCTAGCCGACGAGCCCCCGGCGGGTCGCGCGCGCGACCCGCCGGGGTCGGTCCGGCCCGCGGCCGGAGACCGTGTAATCTCTTGGCCACTCGGCCCAACCTGCCGCCGTCGCGCGCCGGAGGATCCCTTGGCCCAACGTCCGCTGCTCGAAAAGCGCTCGATCGACTACGTGCCACTGGCCGAGCGGCACGGCAAGGTCTGGCACCTCTGGCCGACCTGGTTCATGGGCGATGCCCACCTCGCCACGGTCGCGACCGGATTCGTCGGCGTCGCGCTCGGCGGCAACCTCGCGTGGATGGCGATCGCGGTCACCATCGGCAGCGCCTTCGGCACGTTCTTCATGGCGTTCCACTCGACGCAGGGCCCGCAGCTCGGCCTGCCGCAGATGATCCAGTCGCGGCCGCAGTTCGGCTACGTCGGCGCGCTGCTCGTCTGGGGCGTGGCGCTCGTCACCTACGTCGGCTTCAATGCCTTCAACCAGGTGCTCGCGGCCGATACGCTCGACACGCTGTACCGCGCCGATCCGCGCGTCACGATGCTGTCGGTCGGCGCGCTGGCCGCGCTGCTCGCGATCTTCGGCTACGACTGGATCCACCGCGTGCAGCAGGTGCTGACCGCGATCCTGCTGGCCGGCCTCGTGGTGATGACGGTGGCGGTGACGCGCGTGCACTTCCCGGCCGCGCAGCTCGACCTCGGCGATTTCCGGCTGGTGCCGTTCCTGACGCAGCTGTTCGCGGCGGCGGCCTACCAGATCTCCTGGTCGATCTACGTCTCCGACTACTCGCGCTACCTGCCGCGCGACGTCGGCGTCGCGGCCTCGTTCTGGTGGACCTACCTCGGCGCCTTCATCGGCGGCACCTGGACCATGCTGGTCGGCACCGTCGCCGGCGCGATGTTCCCGCACGTCGACCTGACGCCGGCGCTCAAGGCCGCCGCCGACTCGATGCTGCCGGGATCCGGCGCGCCGCTGCTGATCACCTCGCTGCTCGGGCTGGTTACGATCACGACGCTGAACTTCTACGGCGCGTCGCTGACGCTGCTGTCGGTGGCCGACTCGCTGAAGCCGATCCAGGCGACCCTGACGAAGCGCATCGCGACGATCGTCGCGTGCCTGGTGGTCGCCTGTGCGCTTGCGCTCACCGCCTCGCGCGACTTCGCGCACGAGTTCGGCGAATTCCTCGCGATCCTGCTGTACCTGTTCACGCCGTGGACCGCGATCAACCTGGTCGACTTCTACGTCGTGCGGCGCGGCCACTATTCGGTGCGCGAGATCTTCAACCCCAACGGCCTCTACGGCCGCTGGAACTGGCGCGGCCTGCTGGCCTACGCGGTCGGCTTCGCCGCGATGGTCCCGTTCTTCAGCACCGGCATCTACCGCGGACCGGTCGCGCAGGCGCTCGGCGGCGCCGACCTCGCGATGCTGGTCGGACTACCGGTCTCGACGGTCGTGTACCTGCTCGCCTGCCGCTCGATGGACCTCGAGGGCGAGCTCAGGCGCGTCGCGGCGGCCGACGCCGGTCTCGACGGCGGCTGAACGCGGTCAGCGCTGCTGCGTGCGCCAGTTCGGCGCCTCGTAGAAGGGCGCGTCGTCGGCCGGCAGCTGCCGGCCGAGCACGTGGTCGGCCGCCTTCTCCGCGATCATGATGGTCGGCGCGTTGAGGTTGCCGTTCGTGATCGACGGCATGATCGACGAGTCGATGACGCGCAGTCGCTCGAGGCCATGAACGCGTGCCTCGGGATCGACGACCGCCAGCGGATCGTCCGCCGCGCCCATCTTGCACGAGCACGACGGGTGGTAGGCGCTCTCCACCTTCTGGCGGATGAACTCGTCGATGGCGGCGTCGCTCTGGGCGGCCGCACCCGGCGCGATCTCGCGGCCACGGAACGGATCGAAGGCCGGCTGCGCGAAGATCTCGCGGGTCAGCCGGATCGCGGCGCGGAACTCGGTCCAGTCGTCCGGGTGGCTCATGTAGTTGAAGCGGATCCGCGGCTTGTCGGCCGCCCGCGGCGAGGCGAGGCGCACCCAGCCACGGCTCTTCGAGCGCATCGGCCCGACGTGCGCCTGGAAGCCATGCTCGCGGGCCAGCGACGATCCGTCGTAGCTGACGGCCATCGGCAGGAAATGGAACTGGATGTCCGGGTAGCGGACGCCCGCCCGGCTGCGGATGAAGCCGCAGGTCTCGAAGTGGTTGGTCGCGCCGAGCCCGTTCTTGAACAGGATCCAGCGCACCCCGATCGCGAGCTTCGCGAGCGGGTTCATCGCCGAGTACAGCGTCACCGGCTGGGTGCAGGCGACCTGGAAATACACCTCGAGGTGGTCCTGCAGGTTCTCGCCGACGCCCGGCAGGTCGTGCACCACCGGGATGCCGAGCGCGCCGAGCTCGGCGCCCGGACCGACGCCTGAGAGCTTGAGCAGCTGCGGCGAGCCGATCGACCCGGCCGCGACGATCACCTCGGCGCGGGCTCGGGCAACGCACTCGCGGTCGCCCTGCCGGTAGCGGACGCCCACGGCTCGTCGGCCCTCGAACAGCACCGCTTCGGCGCGCGCGCCGGTCTCGAGCGCGAGGTTCGGCCGGCCGAGCGCCGGACGCAGGTAGGCGTTCGCCGCGCTCGCCCGTACCCCGCGATCGACCGTCATGTCCATCCGCCCGAAGCCTTCCTGCTGGTAACCGTTGACGTCGCCGGTGCGCGGGTAACCCGCCTGGCGTGCGGCCTCGAGCCAGGCCGCGTGCAGCGGGTTCGCGACGGTGCCGTAGCGGGTGCCGAGCGGACCGTCGCCACCGCGGTACGCATCGCCGCCCTCGTCACGGTGCTCGGCGCGCTTGAAGTACGGCAGCACGTGCCGGTACCCCCAGCCTTTCGCGCCGGCCGCCTCCCAGCCCTCGAAGTCGAGCGGGTTGCCGCGGATGTAGACGAGGCCGTTGATCGAGGAGGAGCCGCCGAGCACCTTGCCGCGCGGCGTGTGCAGGCTGCGCCCGCCGAGGGCCGGCTCCGGCTCGGCGTGGTAGAACCAGTTGTAGCGCTCGCGGTTCATCGGGATCGCGAGTGCCGAGGGCATCTGGATGAAGATCGAGCGGTCGGAGCCGCCGAACTCGAGCAGCAGCACCGTGTGGCGGCCGTCCGCCGTCAGGCGGTTCGCGAGCACGCAGCCCGCGGATCCGGCGCCGACGATCACGTAGTCGAAGGTCGTTGCTTCCACGCCGGTCATCCGTCAGTAGGGCGACTCGACGTCACCGAGGGCGACGTAGACGCTCTTCAGCTGCGTGTAGTGCTCGATCGCGGCCCGGCTGTTCTCGCGGCCGAGGCCCGAGCGCTTGTACCCGCCGAACGGCAGCTCGATCGGCGTCACGTTGTAGTGGTTGATCCAGCAGGTGCCGGCCTCGAGCCGCGCGATCACCCGGTGCGCGCGCGTCAGGTCGTTGGTGAACACGCCCGCGGCGAGCCCGAACTCGGTGGCGTTGGCGCGCGCGACGACTTCATCCTCGTCGTCGAACTCGAGCACGGTCATGACCGGGCCGAAGATCTCCTCGCGGACGATCGTCATGTCGTCGTGGCAGCCGTCGAACACGGTCGGCTCGACGAAGTAGCCGTGCGCGAGCTCGCCGGCGGTGACGCGCCGCCCGCCGGCCAGCAGCCGCGCGCCCTCGGCGCGGCCGCGCGCGATGTAGCCGAGCACCTTCTCCATGTGCCCCTCGGAGATCAGCGCGCCGACCTGGGTGCGCGGATCCATCGGGTCGCCGACCCGCATCGCCTCGACCCGCGCCTTGAGACGCTCGAGGAACGCCGCGCGCACGCGCCGGTGCACGAACACGCGCGTGCCGTTCGAGCACACCTCGCCGGCGGAGTAGAAGTTCGCGAGCAGCGCGCCGCCGACGGCATTGTCGAGCTTGGCGTCGTCGAACACGATCAGTGGCGACTTGCCGCCGAGCTCGAGCGTCACGTACTTCAGCGTACCGGAGGCGTCGTTCATGACGGCCTTGCCGGTGCCGACCTCGCCGGTCAGCGACACCTTGCGGATGCCCGGGTGCCGCGTCAGCAGCCGGCCGGTGTCGGCGAAGCCCTGCACGACCCGGAACACGCCGTGCGGCAGCCCGGCCTCGGCGTAGACCTTCTCGAGCTCGACCGCGGTCAGCGGCGTGAGCTCGGCGGGCTTGAACAGCATCGCGTTACCGCAGGCGAGCGCGGGCGCCGACTTCCAGCAGGCGATCTGCAGCGGGTAGTTCCATGCGCCGATGCCGGCGACCACGCCGAGCGGCTCGCGGCGCGTGTAGCCGAACGCGCCCGGCCCCAGGTCGACGTGCTCGCCGGCGATCGTCGCCGCGATGCCGGCGTAATACTCGAGACAGTCGGCCCCGGAGAGCACGTCGACGACGCTGGTCTCCTGGATCGGCTTGCCGGTGTCGCGCGTCTCGAGCTCGGCGAGCTCGCGATTGCGCGCCCGCAAAATATCTGCCGCACGACGCAGCACGCGGCCGCGCTCGGCACCGGTCATCGCCGCCCAGCGGCGCTGACCGTCAGTGGCCGCGGCAAACGCCGCCTCGACTTCCTCGGGGCCGTCGATGCGGATCTCGGCGAGTGTCGCGCCGGTGGCCGGGTTGAGCGTGCGGAAGTGGCCGGCGCGCGCGTCGGCCGCGGGCCGCAGCTGGCGATCAGCGACGATCGCGACCGGTGCCGGGGCGCGCTCGCGCAGGCGGCCCTCGACGAAGGCCGTCAGCAGCGCGCGTGCGCCCTCGCTATCCGCCTCGCGCCAGCCGGAGAGCGCCGCCCGCAGCCACACGCCGTCGATCATCGCGGCGATCATCGCCGCCAGTGCCGTCGCCTCCTCGGCGGCCACCAGTCGGCGCAGCGCGTGCCGCAGGTTCGACAGCATGCGCCGCTGGTAGGCGGTCTGGACGCGCCGCAGGCGCTCGACGTGCAGCAGCTGGCCCCAGAAGGCGAGCCAGGCGTTGCCGGTGCGCTGGTTGAATTCCTCCGGCGCGAGGTTGGCGTCGATGACCGCCTGCACGCGCGCGCGCGGCGTGCGCGCCAGCCGCAGCTTGGCGCGCACGTTGGACTGCACGCGGCGACTGAGGTGGCGGAAGGCGGCCTCGAGCAGGCCGTCCTTGTCATCGAAGTAATGCGCGATGAGCCCCGGCGAAACCCCGGCGCGTCCGGCGATCTGGGCGAGCGTGCTGCCGACGAAGCCGAGCTCGGCCAGGCAGTCGATCGCCACCTCGATCAGCTGCTCGCGCCGGTCCTCCTCGGGACGGTCGGGCGAGGAACGCGCGGAATCGCCATCGCCGCCGCGCCCTGAGTGCGTATTCAGTGTCCTGCTCCCCTCACAATGGCCGCCCCTCGTCGCCGGTCGCGGAAGCTGCCTGTCCGGTGACCTGGCGCGGGTCCTTCCGAGCGGATCAAAATCTTCTCAATCAATCACTTATCCGCCTTCCGGCGGCTTGACAGCGAGGCGATTGAACAGCTATTCAGTCGGTCCTGGGGGAATGATGCCGAGCCGGCATCAACGGGGTCAAGGGAGCCGCCGATGATCGGGGTCCGGAGGCGGAGCGCGTGCGGCTCGAGGCGACGGCACGCGAGGCTTGGCGCCCTCGCCGCGCTGCTGCTGCTGCCCGCGATCGCCGCCGGCGGCGAGGATCCGGCCTGTCGGACGGTGCGGCTCGGTGGCCTCGCCGGCCTCGAGTCCGATGCCGCAACCGCGCTCGTCGCCCGCCTCGTCCACGAGCTCGGCTACGAGCCGGTCCGGTCGGTGCGCTCGGCCGCGGACACCTACGCCGCGCTCGGGCGCGGCGAGATCGATGCCTTCCTCGGGCGGCGGGTACCGGCGCCTGTCGCCGGCGGATCGCCACCGAGCGGCGAGCAGCGATTCGAGGCTCTCGGCACGAACCTCGACGGCACGCGGCATGCGTTGGCCGTGCCGGAGCCGTCCGCCGATCCCGGGCTGCGCGACCTCGCGGACCTTGCGCGCCACGCCGACGCGCTCAAGCGCTCGATCCACGTCGCGACAGACGACGAGGACGGCCGCCGGGCGATCCAGCAGCTGCTCGCGACGAACCGCTTCGGCCTCGGCGGCTGGCAGGTCGTCGCCTCGAGCGAGGCGGACCTGCTCGGGGACGTTGCCCGCGCGGCGCAACGCCGCGAGCCGGTCGTGCTGCTGGCCTCCTCGCCGCAGCCGCTCGACCTGCGCCTCCGCCTGCGCTACCTGACCGGCGGCGAGGACGTCTTCGGTGCGAACTTCGGCAGCGCGACCAGACAGACCGTCGGCCGGGAGGGCTACGCGCAGGCGTGTCCGAACGTCGGTCGCCTGCTGCGTCAATGGCGGATGACCGTCGAAGGCCTGAGCGAGCTCGAGGGCCTGATCGTCGAGGAACACGAGACGCCGGACGTCGCCGCCGGCCGCTGGATCGCCGCGCACCGCGCGCAGCTCGGCCCCTGGCTCGCCGGCGTCACCGCCTTCGATGGCGGTCGCCCGCGTGGCTTCCTGGCCGGCGCCGACGCTCGCGAGCCGAGCCCGACCTTCGAATCCTGGGTCACCTCGCACAAACTGCCGGTCGGCGAGGCGATGACGGCGGCGGTCGGGTACGTGAAGCGGCACGGCACGGGCTTCTTCGACGGCGTCGCGGCCGTGGTGCGCGGCGCGACCGACGCGGTCGGCGCCCTGCTGACTGCCATCCCCGCCCCGTTCCTGATCCTCGCCGTCGCCCTCGGCACGCTGTGGCTGAGGCGCTCCTGGCCGCTCGCGGTCTTCGTGCTGCTCGCGCTGCTGTTCATCGTCAACCAGGGCTACTGGGCGGCGACGCTCGAAACCCTGGATCTCGTGCTGGTCGCGGCCCTCGCCGCCGCGCTGCTCGGCGTGCCGCTCGGCATCCTCACCGCCCGCAGGCCGCGGCTCTATGCCGTGCTGCGGCCGGTCCTCGACCTGATGCAGACCCTGCCGACCTTCGTCTACCTGACGCCGACGCTGGTGCTGTTCGGCCTCGGCGTCGTGCCGGGCCTCATCTCGACGGTGATCTTCGCGCTGCCGGCACCGGTCCGGCTCACCCACCTCGGCATCTCGTCGGTGCCGCAGGCGCTGATCGAGGCCGGCGAGGCCTTCGGCGCGACGCCGCTGCAGCGGCTCGTCAAGATCGAGCTGCCGAGCGCGGCGCCGATGATCCTCGCCGGCATCACCCAGTGCATCATGCTGAGCCTGTCGATGGTGGTGATCGCGGCGCTGGTCGGCGCCGGTGGTCTCGGCGTTCCGGTCGTGCGTGCGCTCAACACCGTGCAGGTCGGCATGGGATTCGAGGCTGGCCTCGCCATCGTGCTGGTCGCCATCGTCCTCGACCGCCTGACCCGCCCTGCCGACGCCGGAGAGAAGCCTTGACCCCCGCCCTCGAGTTCCAGCAGGTCGACATCCTGTTCGCGCGCGAGCGCGGCCGGGCCGGACAGGCGCGCATCCAGGCTGCGCTCGCGGCGCTCGATGCCGGCCGGACGCGCGCGGAGATCGCCCAGGACTCGGGCGTCGTGGTCGGCGTCGCCGGCGCGAGCCTCGCGGTCGCGCGGGGCCACATCGCGGTGCTGATGGGCCTGTCGGGCTCGGGCAAGTCGACGCTGTTGCGCGCCGCGAACCGCCTCAACGAGGTCACGCGCGGCAAGGTGCTGCTCGACGACGGCGAGCGGGTGGTCGACGTCGCCCGCTGTGATGCCGCGACGCTACGCCGCCTCCGGCGCCGCTGCATCGCGATGATGTTCCAGCAGTTCGGACTGCTGCCGTGGCGGACGGTGCGCGACAACGTCGGCTTCGGCCTCGAACTGCGCGGCGAGCCGGTCGCGGCGCGCCGGAAGATCGTCGACGAAAAGCTCGAGCTCGTCGGGCTCGCCCAGTGGGCCGACCGCTTCGTCGCCGAGCTCTCCGGTGGCATGCAGCAACGCGTCGGCCTCGCCCGCGCGTTCGCGACCGACGCCGACATCCTGCTGATGGACGAGCCATTCTCGGCGCTCGATCCGCTGATCCGCAGCAAGCTGCAGGACGAGCTGATCGCGCTGCAGGAACGGGTCCGGAAGACGATCCTGTTCGTGACCCACGATCTCGACGAGGCACTCAAGCTCGGCGACCAGATCTCGGTCCTGCAGGGCGGGCGCATCGTGCAGACCGGCGCGCCGGAAGACATCGTGCTGCGACCCGCCGACGGCTACGTCGCGGAGTTCGTGCAGCACATGAATCCGCTGACCGTGCTGACCGGCGGCATGATCATGGTCCGGGCGCAGGCGCTGCAGCGCGACGACGGCTGGTATCGCCTGGATCGCGAGGGCCGCTACCGGCTGAGCCTCGGCGCGGACGGAGCACCCTCGACGGCGCAGATCGGCACCGACCCGCTCGCGCTCGGCGGCCGCGACGCGCCCGGTCCGGCGCTGCAGGTCGCGCCCGCCGAGACGCCGCTGCGCGAGCTGATCGGGCTGCTGCGGCACAGCGGCCACCCGCTGGCGCTGACCGAGGCGGGGCGCTTCGTCGGCGTCTGCGGGCCCGACGAGGTCCTGCAGGCGCTTGCCGGGACCCATGGCGCGGCCAAGCAAGCCAATGCCGCAAACTGATTAGCCCCGGCGGGGGCCGGTGACCATACTGGGTCATTGATACCCCGGAGAGCGCTCCCCCATGGACGACCAGCAGGCCACTCAGGCGCGGCGCAGCCGCGGCGGCGGACGCGAGGCGAAGCGCGCGGCGCGCACCGCGCGCGCGGCGAGCACCGTCCCGTACATCACCCGGGCGCTGCCCTACTACGAGGTCCTGTCCGAGGAGGGCCTGGCGACCATCGAGCGCAACGCCGAGACGATCCTGGCCGAGGTGGGCATCGACTTCCGCGACGACCCCGAGTCGCTCGCCATCTGGCAGGCCGCCGGCGCCGACGTGCAGGGCGAACGGGTCCGCTTCCCGCGCGGCCTGTGCCGCTCGCTGGTTCAGAAGACCGCGCCGCGCGAGTTCATCCAGCACGCGCGCAATCCGGCGCGCAGCGTCCGCATCGGCGGCCCGTGCACGGTGTTCGCGCCCGCCTACGGCTCGCCGTTCATCCGCAGCCTCGACGACGGCCGGCGCTACGCGCGGATCGAGGACTTCCGCAACTTCGTCAAGCTCGCCTATCTCGCCCCGTCGCTGCACCATTCGGGCGGCACGATCTGCGAACCCGTCGACCTGCCGGTCAACAAGCGGCACTTCGACATGGTCTATTCGCACATCAAGTACAGCGACAAGCCGTTCATGGGCTCGGTCACGGCGCCGGAGCGCGCCGAGGACACCGTGCAGCTGGCGAAGATCGCCTTCGGCGAGGACTTCCTCGACCCGGCGACCGGCCGGCCGAAGACGGTGCTGGTGAGCCTGATCAACGCCAACTCGCCGATGACCTTCGACGCGACGATGCTCGGCGCGCTGAAGGTCTACGCGCGCGCGAACCAGGCGACGATCGTCACGCCCTTCATCCTCGCCGGCGCAATGTCGCCGGTCACGGTCGCGGGCACCGCGGCGCAGACGCTCGCCGAGTCACTCGCCGGCATGGCCTTCGCGCAGCTCGTGAACCCCGGCGCGCCGGTGATCTTCGGCAGCTTTGCCTCCTCGATTTCCATGCAGTCGGGCGCCCCGACCTTCGGCACGCCGGAGCCGGCGCTGGTGCTCTACACCATGGCGGCGCTCGCGCGCCGGCTCGGCGTGCCGTTCCGCTCGGGTGGCGGCCTCTGTGCCTCGAAGATCCCCGACGCCCAGGCGGCCTTCGAGTCGGCGCAGACGCTGCTGCCGACGTGCCTCGCGGGCGTGAACTTCGTGCTGCACACCGCCGGCTGGCTCGAGGGCGGCCTCGCGATGGGCTACGAGAAGTTCATGATGGACGTCGACCAGGCCGGCATGATGCAGACGTTCCTCTCGGGCGTCGACATGTCCGAGAACGGCCAGGCCATGGATGCGATCCGCGAGGTCGGCCCCGGCAAGCACTTCCTCGGCTGCTCGCACACCCAGGCGAACTTCGAGACCGCCTTCTACCGCTCGCCGCTCGCCGACAACAACAGCTTCGAGCAGTGGGAAGCCGAGGGCTCGCAGGACATGGCGCAGCGCGCGAACTCGCAGTGGAAGCGCCAGCTCGCGGAGTACGAGCCGCCGCCGCTCGACCCGGCGACCGACGAGGCGCTGCTCGACTACATCGCCCGGCGCAAGGGCTCGTTCGCGGACTCGAACGTCTAGCCGCCGCGCCTCCTCAGGGGGCGCGCATCCGCCCGCACAGGTACGTCCAGACGAAATTCGCCGCGGCGTTGCTCGTCAGCTCGGCGTGATCGTAGGCGGGAGCCACCTCGCACAGGTCCATGCCGACGAGGTCGAGGTCGGTGAGCTCCTCGAGCAGCGTCAGCACCTGCGCCGAGCTCAGTCCGCCCGGCTCCGGCGTGCCGGTGCCTGGAGCGAACGCCGGATCGAGACAGTCGATGTCGAGCGACAGGTAAACGGGCGGTGCCCCCGCGCCCGAGAGCCGCGCGCGCACCGCGGCAACCACCGCCGCAAGCTGGCCCGGACTCTCGAGGCCGCGCAGGTCGCGCGCCGTATAGATCAGTCCGCCGCGATCGGCGACGTAGCGGCTGGTCTCGCGTGCCGCCGCCGAGCGGATGCCGAACTGCACAGTGCGCGCCGGCTCGACCAGGCCCTCGACGAACGCCTCGTGCACCCAGGTGCCGTGACCCGACGGTTCGCCAAAATGGTCGGTCCAGGTGTCGCAGTGGGCGTCGAAGTGCACCAGCGCGAGCGGCCGCCCGACCTGCGCGCGGTAGGCACGCAGCAGCGGCAGCGTGACGGAGTGATCGCCACCGAGCCAGGCGACGTGGTGGTTCGCGACCAGAGGCGCCACGAGCGGCGCGAGCGCGGCGCGCATCGCGGCGAGCGAGGTGTTCGGCAGCGTCAGGTCGCCTGCGTCGGCGAGCTCGGCGAGCGGCGAGACGCCCCACTCGGGATGCATGCCGTCGCAGAGCATGTGGCTCGCGCGCCGGATCTGGTACGGGCCGAAGCGCGCGCCCGGCCGGTTCGTGGTCGAGCCGTCCCAGGGAATCCCGGCGACCACGAAGCGTGCGGCCGGCCGCGCCGTCAGCGGCGGCGCCTTCAGGAACCCCGGATGGGTCGTGGAAGTCTCGAACGCGAACGTGTAATCGCCCATCGCGCCTCGCTCTGCCGTCGGACGGCCGGCAGCCGGCGCCGGTCGGGCCCGCATCTGCGGGCCGGCGCTAGGGTACCCGAGTCGGCGCGCGCGCGGCGTCCGCCGGCCAGAGCTGCGGGAAGAGCGGGTGCACGAGCGGCGCGCCCGCCGGCAGTTCCGCCTCGAGCCCGGGAAAGGCGGGCGAGGTGACCCAGTTGCGGGGCGCGTGGCGCATGTCATCGCCGGTGAGCCGCAGCGAGAAGACGCGCCGCCGCCGCCCGGGCTGGACACCGGCGGCGGCATGCAGCGTCAGCATCTGGAAGGCCACCACGTCGCCCGGCTCCAGCGCCCAGCCGAGGACGCGGTAGTTCGAGCGCCGGCCTTCGATGTCCGGCAGGTCCGCGAGGCTGCCCTCCGGGAACCAGCGTGCCTCATTCGACATGAACGTCCGGGGCATCAGCCAGGGGCCGAGGTGCGAGCCGGCGACGAACTCGAGCGTCGCCTCGCGTGCGACCGCGTCGACGGGAATCCAGAAACTGACGTTCTGGCGACCTTCGAGGTTGTAGTACGGCTGGTCCTGGTGCCACGGCGTGCGCTGCCGCGTGCCGGGCTCTTTGGTCAGCATGTGGTCATGGTTGAGCCGTACCGTGCGGCTGCCCATCAGCGCCGCAGCGGCCTCGGCGAGCGGGCTGCGCTCGATCAGCGCCCGGTAGTCCGGATTCTCCTGCCAGTTGCAGAAGTCCTCGATGAACCAGCCCGGGTCGTCGGGCTGGCTCGCGACCTTGGCGCGCGGACTGGGTGCCGCGAGGTTGGCGTCGATGCCACGGCGCAGCTGCTCGACCTCCGCAGAATCGAGCAGTCCGCGCAGGCAGACCGCGCCATCGGCGCGGTACGCCTTGGCGACCGAGGCGTCGACGAGTCCGGCGGGCAGCGGCCGCGGCGCCATCGGCATCACGCCGCCGCCGCAGGCAGGCGGCGCGCCGCGAGCAGGAGCCAGGCGCCGAGCGTGGCGGCACCGACGATCAGCGCCGCGAGCGCCGCCGGGGCGCCGGCCAGTCCCACGGCGCCGATCAGCGCGAACGCGGCGAGCCGCCCGGCCTCGAGCGGCACGAAGCCGCGCCGTCCTTCCGCCAGCCCGCCGATGATCCACAACGAGACCGCCAGCGCCGCGAACCAGGCAAGCGCCGCCGGTCGCGACAGGCGCGGCTCGACGGCGAGGAAATACGCCCCGACAGCGATCACGCCGACGAGCTGTGCGAGGCAGTATCCGCCGAGCAGTCGCGGCAGCGGCGGCGCGAACTTCGAGAGCGGCAGCCGGAACGGCTCCTTCGGGAAGCGCGCGGCCACGTCCGCCGGCCGCCAGCCGGGCCGGCGCACGAACACGCGCCACTTGTCCGCCCAGGCGCGCGCATGCCAGGCGTCACGGAAGAGCGCGACGTAGACCTGCAGGTTCGCCCACAGCGGGTTCCAGGAGCGCACCGGGTCGCGCGTGCCGTAGACGCAACGCTCGGCGGGCAGCTCGGGCTGGAAGCTGCCGAACAGGCGATCCCACACCATCAGGATCCCGCCGTAGTTGCGGTCGACGTAGACGTCGTTGACCGCGTGGTGCACGCGGTGATTCGACGGCGTCGCCAGCCAGCGATCGAGCGCGCCCAGCGAGCCGACCTGCTCGGTGTGGATCCAGAACTGGTACAGCAGGTCAATCAGCGCGACCGTGAGGAACACGGCCGGCGGCACCCCGGCCAACGCCAGCGGCAGGTAGAACACCCAAGAGAACAGGAAGCCGCTGCTCGTCTGGCGCAGCGCCGTCGACAGGTTGTACTCCTCGCTCTGGTGGTGCACGACGTGCGCGGCCCAGAGGATCGCGACCTCGTGCCCGAGCCGGTGGTACCAGTAGTACAGGAAGTCGTAGCCGAGCAGCGCGCCGACCCAGACGCGCCAGTCGCCGGCATCGAGCGTCGCCAGCCGCGCCTCGCGGTAGACGAGCACGTAGATGCCGAAAGTCGCCGCGCGCGTGAAGACGCCGAAGTAGGTCGACAGGCTGCCGAGCCCGACCGACGTCACGGCGTCGGCAAGGCGGTAGCGGCTCGCACCACGGACCTCGGCGAGGATGGACTCTGCCAGCATCAGCACGATGAAGGCCGGCGTCGCGAACAGCAGGACCTTCTCGTACACGGGAATCCGCGGCGGGCTACGGGCGGGTGACCGCGCGCCGGCCGCGCCGCTCACGACCCTCCGGCTGAACCGCTGCCTTCGGCTCCGGCAGCTCGACCACCCGCCGCAGGTTGGGGTACGGCGCGCTCTTGTGCGGGATCGCCATCGACTCGACGAAGTGCGCCTGGAACCGGGGCTCGATCGCGGTCTCGATCTTCTCGACGCGCCCGACGATCTGCTCGATCGTCGCGCGTGCCCGCGAGTCGAGCAGCGCAATCCGCGCACCGGTGCCGGCGGCATTGCCGGCGGAACCCACCTTGGCGAGGTCGCAGTCCGGGATCATGCCGAGCACCATCGCGTACTTGACGTCGATGTGGCTGCCGAAGGCGCCGGCAAGCCGGATCCGGTCGACGTGCTCGATGCCGAGCCGCTCCATCAGCAGCAGGATGCCGGCGTGCAGCGCCGCCTTGGCGAGCTGGATCGCGCGCACGTCGTTCTGCGTGATCGCGAGCCGCTGGCTGCCCTCGTAGAGGACGTAGGCAAAGGTGCGGCCGTTGGCCACCACGCGGGAGCTGCGGGCCGCCAGCGCACCGTCGATCACGCCGTCCTGGTTGATGATGCCGGCGAGGTACATCTCCGCCATCACCTCGATGATGCCGGAGCCGCAGATGCCGGTGATGCCGGTCTGCTCGGCCGCCGCCGCAAAGCCCGGGTCGTCGGACCAGACGTCCACGCCAATGATCTTGAAGCGCGGCTCCAGGGTCGCCGGGTCGATGCGCACGCGCTCGATCGCGCCCGGGGCGGCGCGCTGGCCACAGCTGATCTGCGCACCCTCGAAGGCGGGCCCCGTCGGACTCGAGCAGGCCACCAGCTTGGCCTTGTTGCCGAGCACGATCTCGGCGTTGGTGCCGACGTCGACCAGCAGCGTCATCTCGTCGTTGAGGTCCGGGCGCTCGGCGAGGATCACCCCGGCGCAGTCGGCACCGACGTGGCCGGCGATGCACGGCAGCACGTAGACGCGGGCGGTCGGGTGCAGCGCCAGCCCGATCTCCGAGGCCCACACCGTCAGGCCGCGGTCGATGGCGAGCGCGAACGGCGCGCCGCCGAGCTCGACCGGATCGAGCCCCAGCACCAGGTGGTGCATGATCGGATTGCCAACCAGCGTGGCCTCGAGGATCGCATCCGGTCCGACGCCCGCGCTGCGCGCCACGTCCGCGGCCAGCTCGCTGATGGCGATGCGTACGGCGTTGGTCATCTGCGCCGCGCCGCCCGGGTTCATCATCGCGTAGGAGACACGGCTCATCAGGTCTTCGCCGAAGCGGATCTGCGGGTTCATCTGGCCCGCCGAGGCGACCACCTCGCCGGTCGTCAGGTCGCACAGGTGCGCGGCGATCGTCGTCGAGCCGATGTCGACCGCCATGCCGAAGATCCGCTCGTGGAAGCCCGGCCAGATCGCGATGATGCGCGAATGATCGTGCACCGCGACCGTGACTTTCCAGCCGCCGGCGCGCAGCACCGGCTGCAGTTGCTGCAGCACGAGCAGGTCGCAGCCGAGCTTCTGCAGGTTCCACTCGCGGGCGAGCGCCTCCTCCAGCCGCACGAGGTCGCCCGCCTGGTCGTGCATGTCGGGCTCGTGCACCTCGACGTAGTGCAGCGTGACGAGCGGATAGAGCTCGATGTCGCGCGCCTCGGCGGCCTTGCGCACGACCTGCCGGTGCACCTGGCTGGTCGCAGGGACGTCGACCACGACGTCGCCCTGCACCAGCGCCTGGCACGACAGGCGACGGCCTTCCGCCAGCACGCGGCGGTTCGCGAGACGCTGCTCGGCGGCCGACATCGCCGACAGGTTCTCGGCCGAGGAGCGCACGCCGTGCTTGGCGAACTCGCCCTCGGCGATCAGCACCTGGCAGCGCGTGCACATCGCGCGCCCACCGCAGACCGAATCGATGTCGACACCGAGCGTACGCGCTGCGGTCAGCAGCGGCGTGCCGTGCCGGAACCGGCCGCGCTTGCCCGACGGCGTGAAGACGACCAGTGCGACGGGGTCGGCCACGGTCGCGCTCAGCTCGAGGGGGTCGCGCGGCGGCGGTGACCGCCCTCGCGCCGGCCGCGCGGCGCCTCGGCCGGCGCGGCGCCGCTGACGCCCGCAACCGGCGCCGGGGCGGCATCACGGTACTTGCGGATCCAGCGCATGCAGTCGGGGTCGTGGCCCATCATCACGTCCGCCCCCATCACGGCCTGCATCACCTCGGCGTGCAGCGGGTTGGTGATCGCCGAGGTCATGCCCGAGCTGATCGCCATGGTCAGGAAGGCGGCATTGACGCCGTTGCGGTTCGGCAGGCCGAAGCTGATGTTCGACGCGCCGCAGGTCGTGTTGACCTTGAGCTCGGTCTTGAGGCGGTGAACGAGCCGCATCACCTGCACGCCGGCCTGGTTGATGGCGCCGATCGGCATCACGAGCGGGTCCACCACCACGTCGGCGGCCGGGATGCCGTGGTCCATCGCGCGTTCGACGATCTTCTTGGCGACCGCGAAGCGGACGTCCGGATCCTCGGAGATGCCGGTCTCGTCGTTCGAGATCGCGACCACCGCCGCGCCATACTTCTTGACGAGCGGCAGCACCGTCTCGAGGCGGTCCTCCTCGCCGGTCACCGAGTTCACCAGCGCCTTGCCCTTGTAGACCGAGAGCCCCGACTCGAGCGCCGCGACGATCGAGGAATCGATCGACAGCGGCACGTCGGTGATCGACTGCACCAGCTGCACCGCCTTCGCGAGGATCGCCGGCTCGTCGGCCAGCGGGATGCCGGCGTTGACGTCCAGCATGTGCGCCCCGGCCTCGATCTGCGCGCGTGCATCGGCCTCGACGCGGCTGTAGTCGCCGGCCGCCATCTCGGCGGCGAGGATCTTGCGGCCGGTCGGGTTGATGCGCTCGCCGATGATGACGAACGGGCGGTCGAAGCCGATGACGACTTCCTTGGTCGCGGAACTGACGATCGTGTCGGTCATGATGCTTTCCTGTCGGCGGGGTTCTGGTCGCGTCCCGGGTACCACGGCACCCGGCCCTGGAGAACGCCGGAGTCGCGGATGATCTCGGCGACGCTCTCCTCCTGGCGATAGGCCATGACGTGCACGCCGTGCACGCCCTTGATCGTGCGGATCTCCTGGATCAGCTCGATGCAGATATTGCGTCCCTCGCGAGCCTGGTCCTGCGCGCCGGCGAGGCGCTTCACGATCGCGTCCGGGATGTGCAGCCCGGGCACGTTGTTGCGCATGAACTCGGCGCCCTTCGCGGTCTTGAACGGGCCGACGCCGATCAGCAGGAACACCTTGTCGAGCAGGCCGAGGTCCTCGACCGCGCGCAGGAACTGGCGCAGCCGGTCGAGATCGTAGACGTACTGCGTCTGGATGAACTGCGCGCCGGCCGCGATCTTCTTGGCGAGGCGCAGCGCACGATGCTCGACCGGCGGCCCGCACGGGTTCTCGGCGGCGCCAAAGAACACGCGCGGCGAGTAGCTGATCTTGCGGCCGGACTGGAAGCGGTGCTGGTCGCGCAGCGTGCAGCCGATCTCCAGCAGGGACAGCGAGTCGAGGTCGAACACCGGCTTCGCCTGCGGGTGGTCGCCGGCCTGCACGCCGTCGCCGGACAGGCACAGCATGTTGCACACGCCCATCGCCGCGCCGCCGAGGATGTCACCCTGGATCGCGATCCGGTTTTTGTCGCGGCAGGAAATCTGCATCACGGGCGCGTAGCCGACGCGCGTCAGCAGCGCGCAGACCGCCACGCTCGACATGTGGCAGTTGGCTCCGGATCCGTCCGTCGCGTTGATCGCGTCGACGTAGCCGTCGAACACCCGGGCACGCACGAACACGTCCTCGGGATTCGCCGAGTCGGGCGGCGCGAGCTCAGTGGTCACGGCGAAGGCACCGGCGCGCAGGACGCGCTCGAGTCGCCCGGGCGAGACGTGACCCGGCAGGATCGGCAGCGGGTAGCCGGGAACCGGCTCGTCCTCGAAGATCATTTCTTCGTCTCCGGCTTCGGCGAGTCGGTCTTGTCGCGCACGACCTTGAGCCACGACGAGCGCCCCTCGAGGCGCCGGTCCACCGGCGCCTGCACGACGCGGATCCGGTCGAGTCCGCTCGGCATCCGCTCGGCGCCGGCGAAGGCCTGGACCCACACGCAGCGCATCTCGGGCTTGACCTCGCAGTGACCGTTGGCGCGCACGCCGCCACAGGGGCCATTGCGGATGTTCTTCGGGCAGTTCATCGGGCAGGACATGCCGGTCGAGCTCAGCACGCACTGGCCGCACATCTTGCAATCGAACAGCAGCCCCTTGACGCCGCGCTCGAGCGCCGCGACCGGGCGCTCGAGGCGCTGGTAGCCGATGGCGCGGAACAGCGGCGCGAGCCCCAGCAGCGCACGCTCGAAGGCGTTGTAGAAGCGGTTGAGGCCGCGCGCATGACGCACCGACCAGAGCCGGACGCTGTACATCAGCTGGCCTCCGGGCCGGTCGCAGGCGGGGCCAGTCGCTCGTCGACGCCCTTGTTGCGGATGATGCGATCGAGATCGGCGTCGCTGTACCGCGCCTCGATCGCGGCGGCCTCGGCGTCGGCCACGGCCTGCAGCTCGTCGCCGCACGGGCGCGGTGCGCTGCGCTGCCAGTCCGCGAGGTAGGCATCCGAGCTGCCCTTTCCGGCGCGCATCGCGGCCCGGTCCACCGCCTCCTGGAAGCGCGGCGAGAGTTGCACCTTGGCGGTCTCGCGACCGCGGCGCACGAGCACCTGCGCGGGAATATCCCGCCACGAAATGATGATCAGCTGGCCCATGAAGAGGGTCCTCGTGGTGTGGCGCCGCCGCCGGACCGCGACGCCACCGCCGCGAGGCTCCTGGCGAGATCGCCGTAGCCCGTCAGGCGGCGCTCGAACGCGAGACCGAGGCGCGTGGCGATCGCCTGCGCCTGCGCGGTGAGTCCGGCGTCCTCGACCTGGGCGAGGTAGACGACCTTGCGGTAGTGCCCGAAGTAGTCCGGCTGCAGCTGCGGATAGCGGTCGAGGCCGAGTCCGGCCCAGACCAGCCGCTCGAAGTGACGAACCAGAAAGTCGGTGAGGTAGAACGTGCCGAGCTCGGCTTCGGCAAGCGCATTGAACGCGGGCGTCGTCGCGTAGAACTCGTAGCAGTGCGCGCCGGGCAGACGCTCGACGCCTTCCGCCGCGAGCACCCGGTCGAGTGCGCCGCCGGTGCCGCAATCCGCGTAGGCGACGAAGATCGTCCGGTAGTCGGCGCGTGCCGCGCGGATCGCCTCGGTCACCGCCGCCGGGATCCGCTCGGGGCGCATGTGCAGCTCCGGCGCGAGGCAGGTGACCTCGAGCGCATCCCAGCCGCTCGCGCGCTTGAGCGCCGTGATCTCGCGGGCGAGCGCCCCGCAGGCGATGACGAGCACGCGGCCCGCGCCGTCCACGGCTCGCGCCTCCCCGCTCAGCGCGCCGCGGCGCGGCGCGTCGCGATCATCGACTTCGCGGTCTCCACGGCGATCGCGGCGTCGCGGCAGTACGCATCTGCGCCGACGGCCTTGCCGAACTCCTCGTTCAGCGGCGCACCGCCGACGAGCACGATGAACTTGTCGCGGATGCCCTTTTCCTTGAGCGTGTCGATGACGACCTTCATGTAGGGCATCGTCGTGGTCAGCAGCGCCGACATGCCGAGGATGTCCGGCTTGTGCTCTTCGAGGGCCGCGAGGTACTTCTCGACCGGATTGTTGATGCCGAGGTCGATGACCTCGAAGCCGGCGCCCTCGAGCATCATGCCCACGAGGTTCTTGCCGATGTCGTGGATGTCGCCCTTGACGGTGCCGATCACGATCTTGCCGATCGGCTCGACGCCGGTCTCCGCCAGCAGCGGACGCAGGATCTCCATGCCGCCCTTCATCGCGTTCGCGGCGAGCAGCACCTCCGGGACGAACAGGATGCCGTCGCGGAAGTCGATGCCGACGATCCGCATACCCTCGACGAGCGCGTCGTTGAGGACCCGTTCCGCGCCCCAGCCCCGCTTCAGGAAGATGTGGGTCGCTTCCTCGACCTCGGCCTTCAGCCCGTTGTAGAGGTCGTCGTGAACCTGCTCGACCAGTTCCTGGTCGTTCAGGCTGTTGAGATCGAACGATTCGTTCTGGTCGTCGGCCATCGGTTGCTCCCAAGGCTCTTTTGCGAGCCGCGCCCTCAACTTGCACGCGGTCGGCACTGGCTCGCGATGGTACGGGCTGGCGTTCGGAATGAGTGGCGGTTTCGCGACCGACGCATGCCTCAACGCGACATCGTTGTCCGCGCGCTCGACGCTGTCAATGCCCCGGCCACGGCACGCGCCGATCGTGCCTTTTTTCGCTAGGCCCATGAGTAAATTTACTTTTGACTCGCCGGCCGGATTCTGACCGGTGACCACCCGCGCACCCGTCGCGCGAGGAGGCAGCGACGTCGCATTCCGACAACTGGCGACGAGCCGCGGTCAGGCGGGTGAGACCGCCTCCTCGGCCGTCGCTCCCGGGCGGGCGCGGGTCTGGCGCTCGACGCTCGGCGGGTAACCGAACTGCTTCCGATAGCATTTCGAGAAGTGCGGCGGCGACTGGAAGCCGCAGGCGGTCGTGATATCCATGATCGGCATGGCGGTCTGCAGCAGGAGCTCGCGGGCCCGCTTCAGCCGCAGTTCCAGGTAGTAGCGCTTCGGCACGCAATTCAGGTGCCGCTTGAAGAGCCGCTCGATCTGCCGGCGCGAAAGCCCGGTCTCCTTCGCGATGCGCTCGAGCGACAGCGTCTTCTCGATGTTCGCCTCCATCAGCTCCGCGACCTTGATGAGGCTCTGGTGCGAGACGCCGACCTGGGCTCGCAACGGCACGTACTGCCGGTCGCGGTCGCTGCGGATCCGGTCGAGGATGAACTGCTCCGAGACCCGCTGCGCGATCTGCGCGCCGAGCTTCGATTCGATCAGGTTCAGCATCAGGTCGAGCGGCGCGACGCCGCCGGAGCAGGTGTAGCGGTTGCGGTCGATGGTGAACAGCTGGTCGGAGATCAGCACCCGCGGGAATTCCTCGCGCAGCGCAGACAGGTTCTCCCAGTGGATCGTCGCCCGGTAGCGGTCGAGCAGCCCCGCCCGGGCGAGCGCATAGCCCCCGGTGCAGAGCGCGCCGAGCGCGAGGCGCTGCTCGCCGAGCCGCCGCAGGGCCGCGAGCAACGCCGGTGAGACGGCCTCGCGGACGTGGATGCCGCCGCAGACGAAGACGATGTCGGCACGGCCGATGTCGGCGAGGCCGACCGTCGGCGAGAGGGCGAGCCCGTTGCTGGCCGGTACCGGCTGGCCGTCGATGCTGGCGATGACCCACTCGTAGGCAGGCTGACCCGACAGGCTGTTCGCCATCCGCAGCGGTTCGACGGCATTCGAGACAGCGATCGCCGAGTAGTTCGGCAGCGTCAGGAAGGCGAAACGGCTCTTGCGGATCGGCGTCGCGAGCTTCACGGACGGTCTCCGGAATCGACCCTGTACGCGTCTACCGAAGTATACGTCCGGCTGGCGCATTTGCGTCAGGAATTGTCGCAAATGGAGCCGTAGCGACCCGACCGGCGGTTACACTGCGCGGCGATCGACCGCCCGTTTCCGGCCCGGCAACCGCCCGGCGCCCGGCGGCCCGAACGGAGAATCCTCGATGAAGACGCATGCCCGGGTAGTGGTCATCGGCGGCGGTGCGGTGGGCGTCAGCACGCTTTACCACCTGGCCAAGAAGGGCTGGTCCGACGTCGTGCTGCTCGAGCGCTCGGAGCTCACCGCCGGATCGACCTGGCACGCGGCCGGCCTGCTGCCACTCTTTAACATGAGCTACACGGTCGGCCAGCTGCACAAGTACTCGGTCGATCTCTACAAGCGGCTGCCCGCCGAAACCGGCCAGGACGTCAGCTTCCACGTCACCGGCAACCTGCGCCTTGCCACCTGCAAGGAGCGCATGGACGAGTACCAGAAGTACTGCGGCACGGCGAACACCATCGGCGTGCCCTTCCAGGTGATCTCGCCGGCCGAAGTCCAGAAGCTGTGGCCGCTCGTGAACCTCGGCAACGGCGGCGACACGCCGAACATCATCGGCGCGCTCTATCACCCCGACGATGGGCACATCGCGCCGGCCGACCTGACGATGGCACTGCGCAAGGGCGCCCGCGCCGGCGGCGCCGAGATCTACGAGCAGACCGCGGTGACCGGGGCGACGCGCACGCCGAGCGGCGAGTGGCGCCTGACGACGACCAAGGGCGAGATCACCTGCGAGCACGTCGTGGTGGCGACCGGCAATTACGCCCGGGAAACCGGCCGCATGTTCGGCATCAACGTGCCGGCCATCCCGGTCGAGCACCAGTACATCGTTTACGACGAGTCGCCGGAACTGAAGGCGTACCGCGCGGGTGGCGGCCGCGAACTCGCGGTGCTGCGCGAGTCCGACAAGTCCTACTACCTGCGCGAAGAGCGCATGGGCTGGATCCTCGGGCCCTACGAGGCCGGCGCTCCCGCCCGCTTCGCGGACGGCGTGCCGGACTGGTTCGGCAAGAGCCTCTTCGACGGCGACCTCGAGCGGCTGCTGCCGCACGTCGAGGCCGCGCAGCGGCGCGTGCCCGCGCTCGAGCACTGCGGCATCAAGGACATCGTCAACGGGCCGATTTCCTACACCCCGGACGGCAGCCCGCTGATCGGCCCGGCCTGGGACGTGCGCAACCTCTGGCTCAACGAGGGTCACAGCTTCGGCATCACCGCCGCGGGTGGCTCCGGCTGGCAGCTCGCCGAATGGATCGTCGAGGGTGAGCCGGGCATCGACATGCTCGCCGCCGACCCGCGCCGCTTCGGCCCTTACACCTCGAAGCGCTACGTCGTGCAGAAGAACGAGGAGACGTACCGCAACGTCTTCACGATTCACTTCCCGGACGAGGAGCGCGCGGACGCGCGTCCCGCGAAGACCAGCCCGATCTACGACAAGCTCGTTCGGATGGGCGGCGTGTTTGGCCAGCGCTACGGCTGGGAGCGCGCCAACTGGTTCGCGCCGAAGGGCGTCGAGCCGAAGGACGAGTGGAGCTTCCGGCGGACCAACTACTTCCCGCACGTCGGCAACGAGGTGCGGCTGATGCGGGAGAAGGTCGGCGTCATCGATCTCACCCCGTTCACCAAGCACGAGGTCACCGGCCCGGGCGCCGAGGCCTGGCTCGACCACCTGGTGGCCAACAAGGTGCCGACCAAGATCGGCCGCATCGCGCTGTGCCACGCACTGACGAAGCGCGGCGGAATCCGCTCCGAGTTCACGATCACCAAGATCGCGGACAACCACTACTACGTGGTCAGCGCCGGCGCCGCGGAACGCTATGACAGCGACTACCTGAAGAAGCACCTGCCGAAGGATGGCTCGGTCGGCCTGCGCAACATCACCGGATCGCGCGGCTGCTTCGTGCTCGGCGGTCCGCGTTCGCGCGACGTGCTGGCGAAGCTGACCGACACCAAGCTCGACAATGCCTCGTTCCCCTGGCTGACCAGCCAGGTGATCGAGGTCGGGCTCGCGACCGACGTCTATGCGCTGCGCGTGAACTTCGTCGGCGCGCTCGGCTGGGAGCTGCACTTCCCGATCGAGTACGCGCACCACCTGTTCGACGCGCTGTTCGCCGCCGGCGCCGAGTACGGCATCGGCATGGTGGGCATGCGCGCGATGGAGTCGCTGCGGCTCGAGAAGTCCTACCGCATGTGGGGCAGCGACATGACGCGCGACTACACGCCGTTCGAATGCTCGCTGGACCGATTCGTGCGCATGAACAAGGGCAACTTCATCGGCCGCGCCGCGCTCGAGAAGCAGCTGGCGGCGGGCGTGCCGCACCGCTTCATCACCGTCGAAGTGCACGGCGTCACCGACGCGGACCCGCTCGGCAACGAGCCGCTGTTCAACGCCCAGGGCCAGATGATCGGCCGCGCCACGGCCGGTTACTATGGGCACTACGTAAAGAAGAGCCTGGCGATCGGCTACGTGAAGCCGGACTATGCGAAGTCCGGGACGCAGCTCGAGATCGAGATCCTCGGCGAACGCCGCAAGGCGACCGTGATCGACGAGTCGCCGTACGACCCGGAAAACAACGATCTGAGGGCCTGATGCAGAAGTTCTCGGCCTGGTCCCTGCTGAAGGAGGCCTTCGGCTCCCACCTCGGGTGGAAGTCGCAGTGGCGTCGCGCGGCGCCGAAGGCCGAGTACGACGCGGTCATCGTCGGCGGCGGCGGGCACGGACTCGGCGCCGCGTACTACCTCGCGGCCGAGCACGGCCTGACCAACATCGCAGTGGTCGAGAAGGGCTGGATCGGCGGCGGCAACACCGGCCGCAACACGACCATCATCCGGTCGAACTACCTGTTCGACGAGAGTGCCGCGCTCTACGACCACTCGCTGAAGCTCTGGGAGGACCTGTCGCAGGTCCTCAACTACAACACGATGTTCTCGCCTCGCGGCGTGATGATGCTGGCGCACACCGTGCACGACATCCAGGTCATCAAGCGCCACGTGCACGCGAACCGCGGCAACGGGGTTGACAACGCCTGGCTGACGCCCGAGGAGGCGAAGGCCTTCTGCCCGATCCTCAACATCGAGAAGAACATCCGCTACCCGGTGCTCGGCGCCGCGCTGCAGCGGCGCGGCGGCACGGCGCGACACGACACGGTGGCCTGGGGCTACGCGCGGGCGGCAGACGCCCTCGGCGTCGATATCATCGAGAACTGCGAAGTCACCGGCATCCGCCGCGACGCGAGCGGCGCCGTCGAGGGGCTCGACACGACCCGCGGCGTGATCCGCACGCGCAAGGTCGGCGTGTCGGCGGCCGGCCACACCAGCGTCGTGCTCGGCTTCGCGGGCGTGAAGCTGCCGCTCGAGAGCTTCCCGCTGCAGGCGCTCGTGTCCGAGCCCGTCAAGCCGCTGATGCCCTGCGTCGTGATGTCGAACACGATCCACGCCTACATGAGCCAGTCGGACAAGGGCGAGCTTGTGATCGGCGCCGGCACCGACGCCTACAATTCCTACACGCAGCGTGGCGCGCTGCACATCAACACCCACACGCTCGAGGCGATCTGCGAGCTGTTCCCGATGGTCCGGCGCCTCAAGATGCTGCGCAACTGGGGCGGCATCGTCGACGTGACGCCCGATCGCTCGCCGATCATCGCCAAGACACCGGTGAAGGGCCTGTACGTCAACTGCGGCTGGGGGACCGGTGGCTTCAAGGCCACGCCGGGCTCCGCGCACGTGTTCGCCCACACGATCGCCCGCGACGAGCCGCACCCGATCAACGCGCCGTTCACCATCGAGCGCTTCCGGGACGGCCAGCTGATCGACGAGGCGGCGGCCGCGGCCGTCGCGCACTGAAGGCCACGCCATGCTGATCATCGATTGCCCGTACTGCGGGCCGCGCCCGGAACTCGAATTCGCGCACGGCGGCCAGGCGCACATCGCCCGGCCGGCGGACCCGTCCCAGACCACTGACGACGAGTGGACCGAGTACCTGTACCTGCGGGTCAACACCAAGGGTGTGTACGCGGAACGCTGGCGGCACGCCCGCGGCTGCGGACGGTTCTTCAACGCGCTGCGCGACACGACCACCGACCAGTTCCTCGCGACCTACCGGTCCGGCGAGAAGCCGCCCGTCGGCAGCGCGGCGCGGAGCGCCCCATGACGGAGTTCCGCACCGAGCGCGGCGGGCGCGTCGATCGCAGCCGGGTGCTGCGCTTCACCTTCGACGGCCGCGCCTACACCGGATTCGCCGGCGACACGCTGGCCTCGGCGCTGCTCGCCAACGGCGTGCAGCTGCTCGGGCGATCGTTCAAGTACCACCGACCGCGCGGGCTGCTGGCCGCCGGATCAGAGGAGCCGAACGCGCTGGTCACGGTGATTCGCGACGCGGCCCGACGCACGCCGAACGTCCGCGCGACGACCGTCGAGCTCTACGACGGGCTGGTCGCCGAGAGCCAGAACCGCTGGCCGAGCCTCAGCTTCGATCTCGGCGCGATCAACAACCTGCTGTCACCGGTGCTGCCGGCCGGCTTCTACAACAAGACGTTCATGTGGCCGCGATCCGCCTGGTTCGCGCTCTACGAGCCGCGCATCCGCGCCGCGGCGGGCCTCGGCGTCGCGCCGACACTGCCGGACCCCGACCGCTATGCGCAGCGCTACGCGCACTGCGAGGTGCTGGTGGTGGGCGCTGGCCCGGCGGGGCTCGCGGCGGCTACCGCGGCGGCCGCGACCGGCGCCCGCGTCATCCTCTGCGACGAGCAGGCGGAACTCGGCGGCGCGCTGCTCGCCGAACCCGACACCGAGATCGACGGCCGGCCTGCCGGCGACTGGCTCGCTGCCACCGTGGCGGCGCTGCGCGCGAATCCGCGCGTGACGCTGCTCGCACGCACCACCGCCTTCGGCTATTTCCCGCACAACAACGTCGGCCTGGTCGAACGCCTGACCGACCACCTCGAATCGCCGCCGGCGGCGCTGCCGCGGGAGCGGCTCTGGCAGGTCCGTGCCCGCGAGGTGGTACTCGCGACCGGCGCGATCGAACGGCCGCTGCCGTTCCCAGGCAACGATCGGCCGGGGGTCATGCTCGCCGGAGCCGCGCGTACGTACCTTCACCGGTTCGGCGTGCGCGTCGGTCGCCGCGCGGTGGTCGTGGCCGGCTGCGACGCCGCGTTCCAGGCGGCAGTCGAGCTGTCGCGCGCCGGCGTCGCGATCGCCGTGATCGCCGACGTCCGCGCACCTGGCCAGGTCGCAGGGCCGGGCGAGCAGGCCGCGCGCGCCGCGGGCCTGGCCGTCGAGACGAACGCCACGGTGCTCGGCACGCGCGGACGACTGCGCGTCTCGCAGGTCCTGCTCGGTCGGGTCGGGCCGGATGGCGCGGTCACGCCGGGCGCGAGCCATGCCTGCGACGTCGTGCTGATGTCGGGCGGCTACACGCCGAGCGTGCACCTGCACTCGCAGTCCCGCGGCAAGCTCGCGTACGACGATGCGCTCGGGGCGTTCGTGCCCGCGGCCCCGGCCGAGCGCACGCGCTCGGCCGGCATGGCGCGCGGCGTCGCAGGGCTCGCCGCGGGCCTCGATGACGGCGCCGCCGCCGGTGCCGCCGCCGCCGGAGCGCACGCGGCTACCCACCGCCACTCGAGCCGTGGCCTCGACGGCGGCCTGGCCGGCCGCCCGGGCGCGCCGCCACAGCCAGCGGCGCTGGTGCCACCCGCCAAGGCCTTCGTCGACTTCCAGAACGACGTGACGACGCGCGACCTCGCGCTCGCGCGCCGCGAGGGCTTCGAGTCCATCGAGCACATCAAGCGCTACACGACCACGGGCATGGCCACCGACCAGGGCAAGACCTCCGGGCTCAACGCGCTCGCGATCGTCGCCAGCGAGTCGGAGCGGCGGGTCCCGGAGGTCGGGCTGACGACCTTCCGCATGCCGTTCACGCCGGTGACGTTCGGCAGCCTGGCCGGTGTCGCTCGTGGCGATGCGTTCGACCCGGTCCGGCGGACCCCGAGCCACGCCTGGGCCGCGGCCCGGGGCGCGGTGTTCGAAGACGTCGGGCTCTGGAAGCGCGCCCGCTACTTCCCGGTGAACGGCGAGGACATGCACGCGGCGGTTAATCGCGAGTGCCTGGCCGTGCGCCGCGGCGTCGGCATGTTCGATGCGTCGACGCTCGGCAAGATTGAGGTCGTTGGCAAGGACGCCGCGACGTTCCTGAACCGCCTGTACATCAACAACTGGTCGAACCTCGGCGTGCAGCGCTCGCGCTACGGCATCCTGCTGCGCGACGACGGCTTCGTCTACGACGACGGCGTGATCGCACGTCTCGCCGAGGACCGCTTCCACGTCACCACCACCACCGGTGGCGCGGCGCGGGTATTCGCGATGATGGAGGACTTCCTGCAGACCGAGTGGACCGACCTCTCGGTCTGGATCACCTCGACGACCGAGCAATGGGCGGTCGTCGCGGTGCAGGGTCCCCGAGCCCGCGACGTGCTGGCGCGGCTCGTGACCGACGTCGACCTGTCGGCGGCGGCGCTGCCGCACATGGCGGTCGCCCGCGGCCGCATCGCCGGCGTGCCGATGCTGCTGTTCCGCGTCAGTTTCAGCGGCGAGCTTGGCTTCGAGGTCAACGTGCCGGCGGACTACGGCGCCGAGGTCTGGGCCGCGATCCACGAGGCCGGGCGCGAGTTCGGGATCACGCCCTACGGCACCGAGGCGATGCACGTGCTGCGCGCCGAGAAGGGCTACATCATCGTCGGCCAGGATACCGACGGCACGATGACGCCGGACGATGCCGCGGTCGCCTGGGCGATCGGCAAGCAGAAGCCGGACTTCGTTGGCAAGCGCTCGCTCGAGCGGCCGACGATGAAGCACCCGCAGCGCAAGCAGCTCGTCGGGCTCGAGACACTGGATCCGCGGATCGTGCTCGAGGAAGGCGCGCAGATCGTCGCGACTCGCGATCAGCGGCCACCAATGAAGATGATCGGCCACGTGACCTCCTCGTATCACAGCGCCGTGCTCGGCCGCTCGATCGCGCTCGGCGTCGTCGCCGGCGGGCGGGCGCGCAGCGGCGAGACGCTGTACGTGCCGATGCCGGGAGGCGACATTCCCGTGAAGGTCGTCTCACCGGTGTTCTACGACCGGGAAGGGGCTCGCCTCAATGGCTGACATGCTGAAGCGCACCAGCCCGCCGGTGGCCTCGCGCCCGTGGCTTGCGCCGCTGCCCGCCGCCACCCGCTACAGCCTGCGCGGCGGCGCGGAGGCGCGCGCGGCGGTCGCAGCCGCCTTCGGCGTCGAACCGCCGACCCAGGCCTGCCGGGCCGCCAGCCGCGGGGCGCGCTCCGCGCTCTGGCTAGGCCCCGACGAGCACCTGCTGATCGCACCGGAGAGCGATGGCGCGACGCTCGCGACGGCGCTGCCGGCGGCGCTCGCCGGCGTGCCGCACTCACTGGTGGACGTCAGCCACCGCCAGGTCGCCTTCGAGGTCCGCGGCCCGCACGCCGAATGGCTGCTCGCCCACGGCTGCCCGCTCGACCTCGATGTCGCGGCCTTCCCGGTCGGCATGTGCACGCGCACCGTGTTCGTGAAGGCCGAGGTGCTGCTGTGGCGCACGGCCGACGATCGCTTCCGGATCGAGACGTGGCGGTCGTTCACCGATTACGTGATCACCCTGCTCGCCGAGACCGCGCTCGAGTTGCCTGCGTGAACACGGGCCGCGCGGCGATCGCGGTCCTGGCCGGCGTGGTGCTCGGGATCGCGGGCTGCGGACGGAGCGCGCCGGGGCCGGGGGAGCGCCACGTCGCGATCTACAACTGGTCGGACTACATCGGCCTGACCACGATCGCCGACTTCGAGCGCGAGACCGGCATTCACGTCGAGTACGACACCTTCGACGCGGATTCGACGCTCGAGGCCAAGATGCTGGCCGGTGGCGCCGGCTACGACGTGGTCAGCACCTCCGAGAACTTCTTCAGCCGGCAGATCAAGGCCGGCGCGTACCAGCCGATCGACCGCTCGCGGCTGCCGAACTACCGCTACCTCGATCCGGCCGTGCTGCGGACGCTCGAGCCGTTCGACCCCGGCAACGCCCATGCCGTCCCCTACCTGCACTCGTTCAACGGCTTCGCCTACAACGCGCCGATGATCCGTGCCCGCATGCCGGATGCGCCGATCGGCAGCCTCGACATGCTGTTCAAGCCCGAGGTCGTGAGCCGCTTCGCCGATTGCGGCGTGACGTTCCTCGATTCGCCGGACAACGTCCTGCAATTGGCGCTCGTCTACCTGAAGCTGGACCCGAACAGCGACCGGCCCGAGGACTTCAAGGCTGCCGAGGCGCTGGTGATGCGCGTCCGGCCCTACATCCGTCACTTCGACTCGGACTACATCAATGCGCTGGCCAACGGCGAGACCTGTCTTGCCATGGCCTGGTCGAGCGACTACGCAGTCGCGGTCGACCGCGCCCGGGCCGTCGGGGTCGATCTCAAGCTCGGCTTCACGATCCCGGCCGAGGGCACGAGCAACACGATCAACGGCTGGCTGATTCCGTTCGACGCCCCGCACGTCGCGGAGGCGCACGAGTTCATCAACTACATGCTGCGCCCCGAAGTGATCGCGCGGGTGACCAACGACACGCACTACCCGAACGAGGTGCCGGCCTCGGCGCCGTTCGTGAAGCCCGAGATCCTGAACGACCCGGCGCTCTACCCGCCCCCCGAGCGGCGCGCGCGCGCGTTCACGCCCGGCGAGATACGCGCCTCGACGGAGCGCCTGCGGACGCGCACCTGGACCCGGATCAAGACCGCCCTTTGAACCTGGCCGGGCGCGAGGCGTCCGGCCACCGCCACTCACCGCGAGGCCCGATGACCGCCGACCTGCTCCGCCGATCGATCCTGCGCCACGTCGCGGTGCTCGCCCTCGCAGCCGGGCTGCTCGCCGCCTGCGGGCGCACCGCCGCGCCTGCCCCGGAACGGGTGGTCAGCGTCTACAACTGGGCCGACTTCATCGGCCGGACCACGGTCGCCGACTTCGAGCGCGATACCGGCATCAAGGTCGACTACGACACCTTCGATAGCGACCAGACGCTCGAGGCCAAGATGCTGGCGGGCGGTTCCGGCTACGACGTCGTCAGCACCGCGACCAACTACTTCAGCCGGCAGATCAAGGCCGGCGCCTACCGCAAGCTCGACAAGTCGCGGCTCAAGGGCTGGTCCAACCTCGATCCGCAGATCCTCGCGCTGATGGCCGAGGCGGATCCCGGCAACCAGTACGCGATGCCCTACCTGCACGCCCTGAGCGGCTTCGCCTACGACGTCGAGAAGATCCGTGCGCGGATGCCCGATGCACCGGTCGACAGCCTGGCGCTGATCTTCGACCCGAAGATCCTGGCGCGCTTCGCGGACTGCGGCGTGACCTTCCTGGACTCCGCCGAGGACGTGCTGCAGTTCGCGCTCGTCTACCTGCACCTAGACCCGAACAGCACGCGGGAGCAGGACTACGCGGCGGCCGAGCAGCTGATCATGAAGGTGCGGCCGTACATCCGCACCTTCGACTCCTCCGAATACCTGAACGCGCTGGCGAACCGTGAGGTCTGCATCGCGATGAGCTGGTCGAGTGACTACGCGGTGTCGATGGCGCGCATGCGCGAGGCCGGCATCCACGTGCAGCTCGCCTTCGCGGTGCCCCGGGAAGGCGCGAACGCGACCTACTCGGCGATGCTGATCCCCGCCGATGCGCCGCACGTCGCGGAGGCGCACGAGTTCCTCGACTACCTGCTGCGCCCGGAGGTGATCGCCCGGATCACCAACGAGACCCACTACGGCAACGACAACCGCGCCGCCGACCACCTGGTCGATCCGGAGATCCTGCACGACCCGGCGCTGTACCCGACTCCGGAGGTGCTGCGCCGGACGTGGATCACCCGCGAAGTGACGCTGCCGACCGAGCGCATGCGCACCCGCGTCTGGACGCGCGTCAAGACCGCGCACTGATCCCGCGTCGCCTCAGGCCCTGAGGCGGGCGTTCGTCGGGTCGTAGAGCGGCTCGGTGCCGACCACCGCGCGACGCCGCTCGCCGAGGATCTCGACCTCCAGCACCTTGCCGGGCACCGCGAGATCGGTGCGCACGTAGGCGAGCGCAATGCTCTTGCCGAGCCGGTAGCCGTAGCCGCCGGACGTCACGAGGCCGACCATGGCCGCGCCGTCGTAGACGATCGAGACCGCGGCCGCGTCGGCGTCGCCGGCATCGACGACCAGCGGCACAAAGCGCTCGCGCGGGCCGCTCGCGGCCTCGCGGCGCAGCGCCTCCTGGCCGATGAATCCGCCCGGCTTGTCGAGCCGGACGAAGCGATCGAGCGAGGCCATGTACGGCGTGTACTCGGTCGTCAGGTCCGCCTTCCAGGAGCGGTAGCATTTCTCGAGCCGCAGACTGTCCATCGCGTAGAGGCCGTAGTCGGCGATGCCGAAGCGCTCGCCTGCTTCCCACAGCAGGTCGTAGACCGACAGCAGGTGCTCGACCGGCAGGTGCAGCTCCCAGCCGAGCTCGCCGACGTAGTTCACGCGCATGGCGTGTGCCTGCGTGTAGCCGATATCGATCGTCCGCAGCGACAGCCACGGGAAGCCCTCGTTCGAGAGGTCGGCGCGCGTCAGTAGCGCCAGCAGCTCGCGCGAGCGTGGTCCGACCACGATCAGCGAGCCATAGCGCGCCGAGACGTTCTCGAGCCGGACGTCTGGGCCCGCCGGCAGGTGGTCGCGCAGCCAGTGCTCGTCGTGGCGCTCGCCGGCCGCGGCGCTGATCAGCCAGAACCGGTCGGGCGCGAACGCCGTCACCGTCATCTCGGTGACGATGCCGCCGTTCGGCGCGCAGAAGTAATTCAGCGCCGAGCGCCCCTCGCGCGGCACGACGCCCGCCACCAGGTGGTCGATCCACGCCCGCGCCCCGTTCCCGCTGACCTCGAACTTCGTGAATCCCGGCAGGTCGAGCACCGCGACCCGCTCGGCAACCGCCCGGCACTCGCGCGCGACCGCCACGTGCCACGCCGGCCGACGGAACGACAGCTCCGGTTCGGTCGGATCGCCCGCCGCCGGGAAATACACCGCCCGCTCCCAGCCACCGCGCGCCCCGAAGCGTGCGCCCTTGGCTTGCAGGCGCGGATAGGCCGGCGAGGTCTTGGCCGGCCGCCCGGCCGCGCGCTCCTCGACCGGATAGCCGACGCCATACTCCTGCTGGTAGGTCTCGACAGCCTTCGCGAGCACGTACTTGTCGTTCGCGAACTCCAGGTACCGCCGCGAATCGAGCGGCCAGACGTCCCATTCCGGCTGCCCGTGCGCTACCCACTCGGCGATCACCTTGCCGGCGCCTCCGGCCTGCGCGATGCCGAAGGTGAAAGAACAGCAGTGGAAGAAGCCCGGTCGTCCGGGCGCCGGGCCGATCAGCGGATTGCCGTCGGGGGCGTACGGAATCGGCCCGTTGATCACGGTCTTGATGCCGACCGAGCCGAGGATCGGCACCCGGCCGCAGGCCGCCTCGATGTACTTCTCGAGGCGCCCGAGGTCGTCGTCGAACAGCTGGTGCGCGAACTCATCGGGGATCCGGTCGAGCCAGTGGGCGGTGGCCTGCCACTCGTAAGGTCCGAGCAGCAGTCCCTGGCGCTCCTGGCGCAGGTAGTAACTGACGTCGGGGTCGCGCAGCAGCGGCAGTCGCGCGGCGCCCCGCGCGACGAGCTCCGGGATGTCCTCGGTCACGAGGTACTGGTGCGACATCGTGACGATCGGCAAGTACTGCCCCACCATCGCGGCGACCTCGCCGCCGCGGTAGCCGCCGGCGTTGACGACCTTGGCCGCGACGATCTCGCCCTTGTTGGTCACGACCCGCCACTCGCCGGAGGCGGTGCGCTCGATCGCCGTGACCCTGGTATTGCGGTAGACCTCGGCGCCGCGGTCGCGGGCGCCCTTGGCGAGTGCCTGCGTCATCTGCGCCGGGTCGATGTCACCGTCATACGGGTCCCACAGCCCGCCGAGCAGACCCTGCGTCTCGATGAAGGGATAGCGCGCCTTCAGGTCGGCGGGGCTCAGCATCTCGAACTCGGTGCCCTGCGCCTGCGCCTGCGACACGACGTGGCGGAACTCGTCCATCCGGTCGCGCGTGTGCGCCAGCCGGATCGACCCGGTGACGTGGTAGTTGATGTCGTAGCCCGTGCGCCGGGCGAGGTCCGCGTACAGCCGCGTCGTGTAGCGCTGCATCTTCAGCAGGTTCCACGACGTCGAGAAGTTCGGCACGTTGCCTGCGGCGTGCCAGGTCGACCCGGCCGTCAGCTCGTCGCGCTCGACGAGCACGGCGTCGGTGACGCCGAGCTGCGTCAGGTGATAGAGCGCACTGCAGCCGACCGCACCGCCGCCGATGATCACTACCTGTGCATGGGTCTTCATGTCGTTCCGTACTCCGCGTTCGCTGCAGCGCCCGGCCGGCGCCGGTCTCAGGCCTTGATGCGTTCGTTCTTCGGGTCGTACCAGGGTGCCAGCTGTACCCGCGCCGCGTGGCGCCGGCACGCGACCTCGACCTCCCAGCGGCCGGAAGCGAGCCACTCGGGGCTGACGCCGTCGGGGTGGTGGACGTAGCCCATGCCGACCGAGCGGCCGAGCCGGTGGCCCCAGGCACCCGACTTGATCGAGCCGACGATCGCGCCGTCCCTCACGAGCGGCTCCTCGTGGTACAGCAGCGGGGCCGCCGCCGAGCCGTCTTCGAGCATGACCTGCACCAGGCGTTTCGGCAGCGCGCCGGCGGCGCGCTGCTTGAGGAGTGCGTCGCGGCCGATGAACCCGCCCGGCTTGTCCCAGGCGACCGTGAAGCCGAGCCCGGACTCGAGCGGCGTGTCCTCGTCGGCGATGTCGTGGCTCCAGTGCCGGTAGCCCTTTTCGACCCGGCAGGCCCCCATCGCGTGATAGCCCGCGTGCGCGAGCCCGAAGGCCGCGCCGGCATCGACGAGCCGCTCGTAGACGTCGAGGCAATGCTCGGCCGGGAAGTAGAGCTCCCAGCCGAGCTCACCGACGTAGGTGATGCGGCTCGCGCGCACCCGCGCGTAGCCGATCTCGATCTCGCGCGAGCGGGCGAACGGATGGCTGGCATTCGACAGGTCGGCACCCGAGACCGCGGCGAGCAGCTCCCGGCTGCGCGGGCCCATCACGCCCAGCATCGCGATCCCCGAGGTCACGTCGGTGACCGCACAGTGCAGGTCGAGCGCGAGATGGCGCCTCAGCCAGGCGAGGTCGCGCGTCTGGCAGATCGCCGACGTCACGACCAGGTACTCGTGCTCCGCGAGCCGGGTGATCGTCAGGTCCGCCTCGATCCCGCCGCGGTCGTTCAGCCACTGCGTATAGACGATCCGGCCTGGCTCGACGTCGACGTTGGCGGTCGACAGCCGGTTCAGGAAGCGCATCGCGTCAGCACCCTGGACGACGAACTTCGCGAAGCAGGTCTGGTCGAAGAGCGCGACGCGGTCGCGCACCGCCTCGCACTCCGCCTGGCAGGCCGCGAACCAGTTCTGGCGGCCGTAGGAATACTCGTAGGCCGGCCGCGTTCCGGGCGCGGCGAACCAGTTCGGTCGCTCCCAGCCGGCGGTCTCGCCCATGCAGGCCCCGGCCGCGAGCAGCCGGTCATGCAGCGGCGTGCGGCGCGCGCCGCGCGCCGTCTGGTACTGGTAGTACGGCCAGTGCATCGCGTACAGCAGGCCGAGGGTCTCCACGGTCCGGTCGCGCAGGTAGCGGCGGTTCGACTGGAACGGCGCCACGCGTCGCACGTCGACGTCACACAGGTCCATGGGCGGGCGGCGGTCGACGATCCACTGCGCCAGTACCTTGCCGGCGCCGCCGCTGCCCGCGATGCCGACGGAATTGAAGCCGGTCGCGAGGAACAGGTTGCGCACCTCGGGCGTCTCGCCGACGTAGTAGCGATCGTCCGGCGTGAAGCTCTCCGGGCCGTTGAAGAACAGCTGGATGCCGGCATTCGCCAGCACCGGGACCCGCTTCACGGCGGCGTCCAGGATGGGTTCGAAGTGCTCGTGGTCCTCCGGCAGCGTGTCGAAGCAGAAGTCCTCCGGGATGCCGTCCATCCCCCAGGGCTTCGCGACCGGCTCGAAGCAGCCCATCAGGATCTTGCCCGCGTCCTCCTTGTAGTACGCGCACTCGTCCGGCACGCGCAGCACGGGCAGGTTGCGCGGCACGCCCTCGATGGGCTCGGTGACGATGTAGAAGTGCTCCGCGGCGTGCAGCGGCACCGCGGCGCCGGCCTCGGCCGCCAGGCGGTGCGACCACATGCCGCCGCAGAGCACCACGGTATCGGCGTGGATCGCGCCGTCGGCGGTCTCGACGCCGATGGCGCGGCCGCGCTCGACGAGGATGCGCGTCACCTTGGCGTTCTCGAAAATCCGGGCGCCGCGCTGCTTCGCGCCCTTGGCGAGCGCGTGCGTGGTGTCGATCGGGTTCGTCTGGCCGTCCTTCGGCAGGAAGATGCCGCCGACGACGTCCGTGAGGTCGAGCAGCGGCCAGCGCTCCTGGATGTCACCGGGACTCAGCAGGTCAATGGCGAGGCCGAAGGTCTTGCCCATCGAGGCGCCACGGTGCAGCTCCTCGAGTCGCGCCGGCGTCTTGGCGACGCTGATCGAGCCATTCTGCTTGAAGCCCGTCGCCTGGCCGGTCTCCGCCTCGAGCGAGCGGAAGAGGTCCGCCGTGTACTTCGCGAGCTCGGTGAGGTTACGGGTCGCGCGCAGCTGGCCCACGAGACCTGCCGCGTGCCAGGTCGTACCGCAGGTCAGCTGCTTGCGCTCGAGCAGCACGACGTCCGTGACGCCGATCTTCGTCAGGTGATAGGCCACCGAGCAGCCGGCCACGCCGCCGCCGACGATCACGACGCTGGCACGATTCGGGAGTGACATGGGCATTTCCTTGGCGACGGACGACGGTCAGTAGCGCGGCGGGGCGATGACCCACAGCGACAGCGAGGTCGCCTGGCCGGGGTTGCGCGCGGTGAAGGATTCGCCGCGCGCGATGCGGAAGCTGTCACCCGCCCGCAGGCGGAAGCGCTTCGAGCCGACGCGCAGCTCGAGCTCGCCCTCGATCACGAAGCCCGACTGCTCGGCCATGCGCGCCACCTGCTCGTCCCCGCTGCGGGCGCCAGGCGCGAACGTCGAGAGGATCAGCTCCGCCTCGCCAGTCAGGGTCGGCGACAGCAGCTCCTCGTCGACGCCGGTGCCCGGGAAGCTGAGCCGGCGCCGGTGCTCGCGGCGCACGACGTGGCCCTGCTCGGTCGGCACGTCTGGGTCATAGCCCTGGAAGAACCAGCTAATCTGCACGCCGAGCGCCTCGCTGATCGACTTCAGCGTCGAGATCGAGATCTCCGATCGCCCGCGCTCGAGCTGGCTCACGTAGCCGATCGACTTGCCGATGGCCCGGGCGAGCGCGGTGAGGTTCATGCCGCGCGCGACGCGCAGGTCGCGGACCTGGCTGCCGAGCGGATGCGGTGGCTCGCCGGCACGGGCGCGCGCGGCACGTCGGGGGCTGGTAGCCCGCCCTCGGGCTGGTCGCCGCGTCCGCTCCGGCATGGATCCCCCGGGACCACGGGCCCGCCGGCGGCGGACCGATCGGGCAGGATTTTCACACGCGTGAAAATCTGACGCAAATTTTCACGCAGGGGCGCTGGTGCATCGCCCGCGGCCCTGCCTATCATCGGCGCTCCGTCCCCGAGCCGCTGGAGTCGCCGATGCCCTCGCCCGCCCGCCCGTTGCCGCTGATCCTGTCCGCCCTGCTCGCCGTCGTGCCGCTGGCCGCCTCCGCGGGCGAACTGCTGCTCGCGCACGGCAAGGTGTGGACCGCCAACCCGGCGCATCCCTACGCCGAGGCGGTCGCGGTCCGCGACGGCAAGATCGTCGCGGTGGGCAGCGACGCCGAGGCGGCGCGCGCGCTCGGCACGACCCCGGAGGTCGTGGACCTCAAGGGTCAACTGCTGCTGCCGGGCTTCATCGACAGCCACATCCACGCGGTGTGGGGCGGCGTCACGCTGATCTCGGCCGACGTCAAGAACGCCTTGTCGGGCGTCGAGGAGCTGGTCGGGGTCGCCGCCGAGGCGAAGCGCAGCGGCCGCGGCATGAGCGGCGACGTGCTGGTGATCTATGGCATCCCGCTCGCCATCTGGTCGCACACCGACGAACTGAACGAGAAGTTCAGCGGCGGCGAGTACGCGAAGCAGCCGATGTTCCTGCGCGGCATGGACGGCCACACCGGCTGGGCCAATGCGGCGCTGCGCAAGCGGGCGGGCCTGGACGCCGCCTACCTGCGCAAGCTGAGCGAGGAGCGGCGCAAGTACTACGGCTTCGACGCCAAGCTGCAGCCGAACGGCTTCGCGGTCGACGCCGGCCTCGACGTGCTGATGAAGCATGTGCCGAGCCCGGACGCGGCCAAGCTGCGCGCCGGCGCCAAGGCGGCCGTCGACTACCTGCACAGCCTCGGCATCACTTCCTGGCTCGACCCGGCCGCCGACGAGCCGGTGCTCGCCGCGTACCGCGACCTCGCCACCGCCCACGAGCTGACGGCGCACGTCGCGGCGCACGTCGTGGTGCATCCGAATGACCCCGAGCCGCTCAAGCAGACGCTTGCGCTGCGCAGCCAGTACGCCGGCGTCCCGAACCTGACCGTCAACGGCGTCAAGGTGTTCGCCGACGGCGTGGTCGAGTACCCGTCGCAGACGGCGGCGATGTACGCGCCGTATGCCAAGACCGGCAAGACCGGTGACCTGCTGTTCGACCCGGCGCACTTCGCGCAGATGTGCGTCGAGGCCGACAAGCTCGGGCTCGTCGTCCACACGCACGCCATCGGCGACCGCGCGGTCGCCGAGGCGCTGAATGGCATCGAGGCGGCGCGCAAGGCGAACGGCAACAGCGGCCTGCCGCACACGATCACGCACCTCCAGTTCGTGCGCCCGGTCGACATCCCGCGCTTCGCCGCGCTCGGCGTGCTTGCGTCCTACCAGCTGCTGTGGGCGGGCGCCGACGTCGACACGATCGACCTCGTGCAGCCGTACGTCGACCCGGCGATCTACCCGTGGCAGTACCCGGCGCGGTCGATGCTCGATGCCGGTGCGACCATCGCTGGCGCCAGCGACTGGTTCGTCTCGACGCCCGACGTGTTCCTCGCGATCTACCAGGCCGAGACCCGCCGCGGCGGCAAGGGCGTGCTCGACGCGAACCAGGACATGCCGCGCGAGGCGATGCTGTACGCGTACACCATCAACGCCGCGCGCACCATGCGCGAGCAGGCGCACATCGGCTCGATCGAGCCCGGCAAGGACGCGGACTTCGCGCTGGTCGACCGCGACCTGCTGACGGTTCCGGTCGAGCAGCTCAAGGAAGCGAAGGTGCTCGGCACGATGGTGTCGGGCGCCTGGGTGTACCGCGCGCGCTGAGCGCGACCATGCCCGCCGCCGGCCGCATGCGGGCCGCGCTGCTGCTCGGCCACGGCGGACTCGAGCAGCTCGAGGTCCGAGACGACGTGCCGCTGCCGGAGCCGGGCCCGGGCGAGGTGCGGGTACGGGTGCGCGCGAGCGCGCTCAACAACACCGACATCAACCTGCGCACCGGCTGGTACTCGAAGGACGAGCGCGCCGAGGACGCCGGCTGGACCGGTGGGGCGCTGCGCTTCCCGCGCATCCAGGGCGCCGATTGCTGTGGCGAGATCGTCGCGCTCGGCGAGGGCGTGGACGGCGCGCGCCTCGGGCAGCGCGTGCTGGTCGATCCGGTGCTGCGCGGCCCGCCCGGCGAGGCCCCGCGCTACCTTGGCTCGGACTGCCCCGGGGCCTTCGCGGACTTCGTCTGCGTGCCCGCGCGCAACGCGATCGCCGTGCACGGCGCGGCGAGCGATGCCGAATTCGCGGCCCTGCCCTGCGCCTACGGCGCCGCGGAGAACCTGCTGGCGCGGACCGGCGTCGCGGCGGGTGAGACCGTCCTCGTCACCGGGGCGTCGGGCGGCGTCGGCGCGGCGGCGGTCCAGCTCGCGCGCCTGCGCGGGGCCACCGTGATCGCCCTCTCCGCGCCGCCGAAGGCTGCCGCGGTCGCGGCACTCGGCGCCGCGCGCGTGCTGGCCCGCGACGCCGACCTGCTCGCGGTGCTCGGCCGCGAATCGGTGGACGTCGCGATCGACGTGGTCGGCGGCAGCGGCTTTGCGGCCCTGATCGAGGTGCTGCGGCGCGGCGGCCGCTGCGGCGTCGCCGGCGCGATCTCAGGTCCGGTGGTTGCGCTCGACCTGCGCTCGGTCTACCTGAAGGACCTCGCGCTGCACGGCTGCACGGTGCCCGCACCCGGCACCGTCGCCACGCTCGCCGGCTACGTGGAGCGCGGCGAACTGCGCCCGGCGATCGGTGCGAGGTTCACGCTTGGCGACATCGTTGCGGCGCAGCGCGCGTTCCTCGCCAAGGCGCACGTCGGCAAGATCGTGCTGCTGCCCTGAGCTCCGTCAGGGGGCCGGGAGCCGCGTCTCGCTGTCGTCGCCGATGCCGACCGAGCGCTCGGCGGAGCGCAGCGTGTTGTACAGCAGCATCGTGACCGTCATCGGGCCGACGCCGCCCGGCACCGGCGAAATCAGCGAAGCCTTCTGGCGCACGCCCTCGAAGTCGACGTCGCCGACGATGCGTCCGTCGGGCAGCCGGTTGATGCCGACGTCGATCACCACCGCGCCGGTGCGCACCATCTGCGGCACGATCAGGTTGGGCACGCCCGCGGCGACCACGAGGATGTCCGCCAGCAGCGTGAAGATCGCCAGATCGCGCGTCAGCTTGTGACAAATGCAGACCGTCGCATCCTGCTGCATCAGCATCATGGCGGTCGGCTTGCCGACGATGTTGCTGGCGCCGACGACGACCACGTTGCGTCCCGCGATCTCGACGCGCTCGTGCTCGAGCAGCTTCTGCACGCCGTAGGGCGTGCACGGCGGGAAGATCGTCGAGCCGGTCAGCAGGCCGCCGACGTTGTAGAGATGGAAGCCGTCGACGTCCTTGTCGGCCGAGATGCGCTCCAGCACCCGGCGCATCGCGATGTGCGCCGGCAGCGGCAGCTGCACCAGGATGCCGTGCACGGTCGGATCCGCGTTCAGCCGGTCGATCTGCGCGAGCAGCGCCTCTTCGGAGACGTCGGCCGCGAGCTCGATGCGCTCGGAGCGGATGCCGATCTCCTCGCAGGCACGCACCTTGTTGCTGACGTAGAGCCGCGAGGCCGGGTTGCCGCCGACCAGGATCACCGCGAGACCCGGCTGCAGGCCGTGCGCCCGGACGAGGTGCCTGACCCGGCCCTGGTACTCGCCGCGCAGCTTCTTCGCGACCGCCTTGCCGTCAATGATCCGTGCCGTCATCGTCGTGGAGTCCTGTGCCGGGGGCGCGCATTCTAGCGCCCGCACTGCAACAAGACACGCGACCGGGGCCGCCGGTCGCCGGTGCGTGAAGATCCGCACGCAAGTCGGCTGCCGCTCGGCTAAGTTGCCGGACGGGCCGCGGCGGCAGCGCCTGACGGCGGGATGGTCAAGGAGCAGTGATGAAGTCTCGGGCGCAAGTCGTGGTGATCGGCGGCGGCGTGGTCGGCTGCAGTGTCCTCTACCATCTGACCCGGGCCGGCTGGCGCGACGTGGTGCTCTGCGAGCGCAAGGAGCTGACGGCGGGCTCGAGCTGGCATGCGGCGGGCGCGTTCCATGCGCTCAACGGCGACGCGGCGATGTCGCGACTGCAGGCCTACACGGTGGCGCTCTACCCCGAGCTCGAGCGCGTGTCCGGCCAGGCCATCGGCCTGCACTACCCGGGCGGCCTCAACGTCGCCGCCACCCGCGAGCGCTGGGACCTGCTGCGCGCGGATGTCGCCCGCCACCAGACGCTCGGCCTCGAGACACGCCTGGTCGGGCCGGCCGAGATCCGCGAGCTTTGCCCGATCATGGACACGAAGGACGTTTACGGCGCGATCTACGACCCGATGGAGGGGCACCTCGACCCGTCCGGCGCGACCCATGCTTTCGCCCGCGCGGCACGCCAGAACGGCGCGGAGATCTACCGTCACACGCGCGTGCTCGCGCTGACGCGGACCGGCCGCGACAGCTGGCTCGTCCGCACCGACCAGGGTGACATCGAGGCCGAGCACGTCGTCAACGCGGCCGGCCTGTGGGCGCGCGAGGTCGGGCGGATGGCGGGCGTCGAGCTGCCGCTCGTGCCGATGGAGCACCACTACCTGATCACGGAGGACCTGCCGGCGCTCGCCGGCGCGCCGCGCGAGCTGCCGGTCGTCGTTGACCTCGACGGCGAACTCTACTTCCGCCAGGAGCGACAGGGCGTGCTGCTCGGCGTCTACGAGACACCGGCGACGCCCTGGGCGGTGCGCGGCACGCCCTGGGAGTACGGCGACCAGGAACTGTTGCCGCCGGATCTCGACCGGCTGGCCACCGCGCTCGAGAAGGGATTCACGCGCTTTCCGACCCTGAACGCCGCCGGCATCCGCCGGATGGTCAATGGCCCGTTCACCTTCACGCCGGACGGCAATCCGCTGGTCGGGCCGGTGCCGGGCGTGCGCAATTACTGGGCGGCGTGCGGCGTGATGGCCGGCTTCTGCCAGGGCGGTGGCGTCGGGCTCGCACTCGCCACCTGGATGACGACCGGCGAGCCGGACGGCGATGCGTTCGCACTCGACGTCGCGCGCTTCGGACCGCACGCGACGCCGGCGTACGTGCTCGAGAAGGCCGGCGAGTTCTACTCGCGGCGCTTCCGGATTGCGTACCCGAACGAGTACTGGCCGGCCGGCCGGCCGGCGAAGACCTCGGCGCTCTACGGCCGGCTGCGCGCGCGGCGCGCCGTGCACGGCGTCAGCTACGGCCTCGAGTACCCGCTCTACTTCGCTCCCGCGGGCGCGGCCGACGAGGAAGTGCCGAGCCTGTATCGCTCCAACGCCTTCGATCCGGTCGGCGCGGAATGCCGCGCCGCGCGCACCAGCGGCGCGATGCTGGATGCGAGCTCGTTCAGCCGCTACGAGTTCTCCGGCGCCCAGGCCGAGGCGGCGCTCGATCGGCTGCTGGCGGCGCGCCTACCGCCGCAGGGTCGGGCACGCCTGACGCCGATGCTCGCGCCGAGCGGTCGCCTGATGGGCGACCTCACGACGATCCGGCTGGCGGACGACCGCTTCCTGGTGATGGGCTCGGGCTACCTGCAGGCCTGGCACCTGCGCTGGTTCAGCGAGCATCTGCCGGCCAGCGGCGTCGTGGTTCGCAACCTGTCCGACGACTGGGGCGGGATCGCGCTGTTCGGCCCGCGCTCGCGCGAGCTCCTCGCCCGCGTGACGGGCGAGGATGTCTCCGGCGCGGCGCTGCCGTTCATGGGCGCGCGCCTGATGGACGTCGGACTCGCGCGCATGCTGGTCGTCAGGATGTCCGTCACCGGCGAGCTCGGCTTCGAGATCCACGGCCCGCAGTCCGCGCTCGGCCCGGTCTACGATCGGCTGGCCGCGGTCGCGGCGGAGCTCGGCATCGTCGATGCCGGCATGTACGCGCTCCTGTCGCTGCGCATCGAGAAGGGCTTCGGCATCTGGACGCGCGAGTTCTCTCGCGACTACACGCCGTCGGAGTCCGGGCTCGGGCGCTTCATCGCCTACGACAAGCCCGGGTTCGTCGGTCGCGAGGCGGCGCTGCGGGACCGCGAGCGCCCGCCGCCGCGCCGGCTGGTGCTGCTCGAGGTCGATGCGACCGACGCCGACGCGAGCTTCTACGAGCCGATCTGGGCGGGCGCGCAGCGCGTCGGCTTCGTGACCTCTGCCGCCTACGGGCACTGCTCTGGCAAGAGCCTTGCGCTCGGCTACGTCGCGAGCGCTGCCGCGGCGCCCGGCACCGCGCTCACCGTGACGGTGGTCGGCGAGCCGCGCGCGTGCCGGGTGCTCGGTGAGCCGCCCGTCGACCCGTCCGGCGCGCGGATGCGCGGCTGAACGCGGGGAACTGCCGATGACCGGACCCGACACGCCGGGGCGCCCGCGCCCGAGGACGACCGCCCGCGAGGCGCGGCGCGCGGAGCGCGCCCGAGCGCCGACCGCACCGGCCTACCTGACCCGCCGGATTCCGCCGTACGCGCTGCTCGAGCCGTCGGGGCTCGAGTCGATCGAGCGGCACGCCGACCAGCTGCTCGAGGAAATCGGCCTCGAGATCCGCGGCGACGAGGTGGCACTCGCGCTCTGGCGCGACGCCGGCGCGACCGTGCGCGCGGGCGGGCGCGTGCACGTGCCGGCCGGGCTCGCGCGCGCGATCGTGCAGCGCTCGGCGCCGGCGCAGTTCACGCAGCATGCCCGCAACCCGGCACGCAGCGTGGAGATCGGCGGACCGCATACCGTGTTCGCGCCGGCCTACGGCTCGCCGTTCGTGACCGACCTCGGCCGCGGCCGCCGGTACGGCACGCTCGCGGACTTCGAGAACTTCGTCCGCCTCGCCTACCTCGCGCCCTGGCTGCACCACTCCGGAGGCACCGTCTGCGAGCCAGTCGACGTACCGGTCAACAAGCGCCACCTCGACATGGTGTACGCGCACCTGCGGCTCTCCGACAAGCCGCTGATGGGCTCGGTGACGACGGCCGGCCGGGCGGCCGACTCCATCGAGCTGTGCCGGCTCGCGTTCGGCGCCGAGTTTGTCGATCGCCACTGCGTGATCCTCGGCAACGTGAACGTCAACTCACCGCTCGTGCTCGACGGCGAGGCGAGCCGCGTGATCCGCACCTACGCGGCCGCCAACCAGGCGCCCGTATGCGTGCCTTTCATCCTCGGCGGCGCAATGGGTCCGGTGACCACGGCCGGGGCGCTCGCGCAGTGCTTCGCGGAGGCGATGTTCTGCGTCGCGCTCGGCCAGCTCGAGCGGCCGGGCTCACCGGCGATCCTCGGCAACTTCCTGTCGTCGATGTCGCTGCGCAGCGGCGCACCGACCTTCGGCACGCCCGAGCCCGCGCTCGCCTACTTCGCGATCGGCCAGCTGGCCCGCCGGCTCGGCGTGCCGCTGCGCTGCGGCGGCAACCTCTGCGCCTCGAAGGCGGCGGATGCGCAGGCGGCGTCCGAGAGCGCGAACTCGCTGTGGCCGGCGTTCCTCGGCGGCGCGAACTTCGTGCTGCACGCGGCCGGCTGGCTCGAGGCGGGCCTCGCGATGTCGTACGAGAAGTTCGTGATGGACGTCGACCAGCTGGGGGCGTTCCACACGCTCGCCCGCGGGCTCGCGCTCGACGAGAACGGCTTCGGGCTCGCGGCGTTCCGCGAGATCGGGCCCGGCAAGCACTACCTCGGATCGGCGCACACGCTCGCGAACTACCAGAGCGCGTTCTACGACTTCGAGCTCGCCGACAATACGCCGTACGAGCAATGGAGCGCCGAGGGCTCGCTCGACCAGACGCAGCGCGCCCACGCGCGCTGGCAGGCGCAGCTGGCGTCCTACGAGCCGCCGGCGCTCGATCCGGCGATCGACGCGGCGTTGCGCGACTTCATCGCGCAGCGCAAGAGTTCGATGCCGGACGAGATCGGCTAGGCGCTCAGGCGCGCTTGCCGGCGAGGCCGACGACCCGCGGGTCGGCGTCCGCGGCCGGGCGCATGCCGGCGCGCGGCAGGCGCACCGGGTAGCGCGCGCGGATCGCGGCGTCGACGTCCTCGGCCACGTGCGCCGGGTAGTGCGATGCCAGGATCTCGCGGACCTTCTTCGCGGCGCGCGCGATGACGTCGGTCGAACCCTGCTCGGCCCACTCGGTCGGGCTCTTGCGGTCGCCGACGCCCGGATACAGGTACTCGGTCTGCATCAGCTGCAGCGTCTGGTCGGAGCCGAGGAAGTGGCCGGGACCATTCAGGCAGACGTCGCGGATGGTCTCGAACGAGAGGCGCTCCTCGTTGACCTCGATGCCGCGGATCGTGCGCTGGGTCATGCCGATGATGTCGTTGTCGATGACCAGGCTCTCGAGCGAGTAGCCGAGCAGGCTCGCGTGCATGCCGGCCGACTCGTAGATCAGGTTGGCGCCCGCATTGCCCACGAGCGCGTGGTTGAGGGCCTTCTCGGCGCCCGACTGCCCATCGGCGACCTTGGAGTCGGTCATGCCGGAGGCGGTGCCACCGGTCAGGTCGTAGAAGTGCGCCATCTGGCCGGCCGCCGCGGACAGCAGCGCCTGCTCCGGGCTGCCGCCGGACATCGCGCCGGTGCGCAGGTCCGAAACGAAGCACCAGGTCCCGAAGATGGCCGGGGCGCCGGGCTTGATCGCGTTGACGTAGACGAGGCCCGCCAGGCACTCCGCCACTTCCTGGGCGAGTGCGCCGGCGAGCGCGGCCGGTGCGGTCGCGCCGGCCTGGCCGGCCGAGAGCAGCAGCACCGGCATGCCACCGCGGACCGCGACCTCGAGGCAGCGGCAGGCGTCGGTCGCGAACTTCATCGGCGGCACGACGAAGCAGTTCGACTGGCTGACGAACGGCCGCTCGCGCCACTTGTCCTCGCCGCCGGCGATCGCGTGCAGCATCTCGAGCGAGGCGGTGACGTGCTCGGGCTGCGTCCAGCTGCTGCCGACGTGCTTGGTCGTGCTCGAGACCGACGCGTAGCAGGTGTTGAAGTCCATCTCGAACGGGTCGGGGATGTCGCGCGGCACGACCGCCCGCTGGAAGAAATGGATGTGGTCCATGACATCGACGATGCGGCCGATGTCGTACAGGTCCTGGATCGTCGACTCGCGGTAGGTGCCGTCCGGCCCGACCACGTTGACCGCTGCGCCCGCGGTACCGAAGTACGTCCGCTTGCCCCAGGGCTCGAGGTCGTGGCGCGGGTTCTGCGCGTGCAGCACGAAGCGCCGGGCCGCCTTGGCGAGCATGTCCTCCACGAGCGCCTGCGGGAACAGCAGCCGGCCGCGGTCGCTCAGCGTGCAGCCGGCCGCGGTCAGCAGCTCGACCCCCGAGGGTGGCGCATCGGCGAGCCCGACCTCGGCGAGGAGCCGCAGCGCCGTCCGGTGGATCGCGAGCGTGTCGGCGTCGGAGAGCGGCCGGTACCGGCCGCTTTCCATGCCGGGCCAGGCGGGACGCAGGTTGTCGGGCAGCGGGCCTGCCCGAAGGGCGCGCCGCGCCTCACGTCCGGACCGCCGCGCCTTGTTCTGACACTCGCTCATGGATGCTCCGTGGTGATACTGCGCGCCGCGTGACCCCGGCGGCTCAGCCCTCGGCCGACGGCTGCGGACCCTGCCGCAGCGGGCGGCGCAGGCAGGTTGGCACGCCAACTGGCGGAACGCGCGGGAGATTTTCTACCAAGTGGAAAGAATTCGCACCGCGCGGCGGGACTCGGAGACCGCCTTTCGGTCAGGTGTGCGCGAGCCGGCATATTGCAGCGCAACAGCACCGATATTTTTGACCCTGCGGCTGATATTTCAAGCGATGTCTTTTTGAGATGACCCCGATCCAATTTCTCGGCTTGGACGGGGCCTCCTTCTGTGGAACGCTCCCGATGCAGGTGTCCGACGGTCGCGGGGATCAACGACGGCGGCGGCACACTCGCCCCGAATCGGCCCAACTTGTTGCGTCGACGCTACTTTCACTGGTCGGCGACGATGCGGTACGGTAGGCCCATTCGCAGGGGGGATTCAGGCGCCTAAACGCCAACTGCTTGCTCCCGATCGGAGTTTTGGCGAGTAAGCAACTTTGCGCACATTTCGTTTGACCGGCCGTTCAATGGATTGATCTACCGTTCAAGTGGCGACTGCAGTTTGACTGGGTTCATTACATCCACGTGGGGGATTGCAGCTTGAATACGAACCGTAAGCTCTCGTACGCGATCATGGCCGCGCTCAGCGCCTCGGCCGGCGCGGCGCTGGCGGCGCCGCCGGAAGGCGAGATCGCCGACATCGTCGTGACGGCGCAGCGCCGCTCGGAAAGCATCCAGAACGTTCCGATCACGATCCAGGCGCTCACCGCTGAAACGCTGAGCCAGCTGTCCGTGACGACGTTCGACGACATGGCGAAGTACCTGCCGAACGTTGCGCTGTCCACGAACGGCCCGGCGCAGGGCAACATCTTCATGCGCGGCCTCGCGCTCGGCTCGGCGGGCACGCAGTCGTCGGGCACGATCGGCCTGTACCCGAACGTCGCGGTCTACCTCGACGAGCAGTCGGGCCAGCTGCCGTCGCGCAACCTAGACATCTACGCGGCCGACCTCGAGCGCATCGAGGTGCTGGAAGGCCCGCAGGGCACGACCTTCGGCGGTGGAGCGCAGGCGGGCGTCGTGCGCTACATCACGAACAAGCCGAAGCTCAACAAGTTCGAGGGCAATGCCGAGGGCATGTACGGCGTGACCGCCGGCGGCGACCCGAACTCGGGCTTCACCGCGGTCCTGAACCTGCCGCTCGTCAACGACCACCTCGCGGTGCGCGCGGTGCTCTACAACGAGCAGCGCGGCGGCTACATCGACAACGTGGCGTCGACGTTCACGCGCCGCAACACCGACCTCGGCATCTACTACGCGAAGTTCCCGGCGGTGAACGGGCAGTGCCCGGACGGCCAGCCGAACAACGGCTTCTGCGTGCCGACCGGCAGCCCGGTCATCAACAACTACAACATCGCCAAGAACAACATCAACCCGGTGACCTACAACGGCGGCCGCTTCTCGGCGCTGTGGCAGATCAACGACGACTGGAACGTGCTGCTCGCGCAGACCTACCAGAACATCCATGCCGACGGCGTCTTCTACCAGATGCCGAAGAGCTCGGAGAACGTCGCGCTGCAAGAGAACCAGGTGACGCTGTTCAACTCGTCCTACAACACGGACAAGTTCTCGAACACGGCGCTGACCATCAACGGCAAGCTCGGACCCCTGCACGCGATCTACTCGGGCGGCTACCTCATCCGCAACGTCGACCAGGTGCAGGACTACACGAACTACGCCCGCGGCGTGTACGCCTCCTACTACCAGTGCTACGGCCCGGGCTCGGGCGGCTACAGCGCGGCGGGCGGCTACGCGATCTACGGCGCCGGCGACACGACGATCACCAACTCGCACTGCTACTCGCCGAGCGCGACCTGGCGCGAGCAGGAGCGCAACACGCACCAGTCCCATGAGTTCCGCGTCAGCGCGCCGGCCGAGTGGCGGCTGCGCTTCGACGCCGGCGCGTTCTGGGAAGAGCTGCGCATCTACGACCAGACCGACTGGTCGTACAAGTCGCTGCCGAACTGCACGGGTACGGTCCCGGCGAGCGGCGTGTTCTACGGCACCGGTTGCATGGGCAACCTGATCCCCGGTGCCGGCGTCACGCTCAACAACCCGAACCTGCGCGACGACACGGTCGGCTTCTTCGAGGACACGACCAAGGGCTACAAGCAGACGGCGTTCTACGGCTCGGTGGACTTCGACATCCTGCCGAAGGTGCTGACGGTCACGGGCGGCATCCGCCACTACGACTACAAGCTCGACCAGAAGGGCTGGGTCGGCACGTCGTTCGGCTGCTTCGAGGCGCCGTCCGGCTGCACGGGCTACGGCCACAATATGGACGCCGAGCACCTGAACGCCACGTACACGGGCAACATCTACCGCGGCAACATCACCTGGCACATCACGCCGGACGCGATGGTGTACGGCACGTACTCGGAAGGCTACCGGCCGGGCGGCTTCAACCGCACGAGCGGCTTCGCGCTTCCGTACGCGGTCCTGGATCCTGTGACGAACACCTATTCAAAGGGTACGCCGCAGTATAAGAAGCCGCTGACGTTCAAGCCGGACAAGCTCACGAACTACGAGGTCGGCTTCAAGTCCGAGTTCCTGCACCACCGGCTGCAGCTGAACGGCTCGGTCTACAAGGAAGAGTGGAAGAACGTCCAGTCGGCTCTGTTCAACCCCGGCGTGCTGGGTAACCTGACGCTGGCGGTCAACGGCGCGGACTACGAGGTGAAGGGCGCGGAGCTCCAGCTGACGGCGCGCGCGACCCAGAACCTGACCCTGATCGGCTCGATCTCGTACAACGACGCCAAGCAGACGGCCTCGCCCTGTCTCACGAACAACATCGCGGGCGATCCGAACTTCGGCCAGTGCATCACGACGTACTACAGCAACGTGGTGGCGGGTCCGAAGCAGGTCATCAACGCCCTCGGCAATCCGGGTACGCCGACTGCGTACTCGCCGAAGGTGCAGGCGAACCTGCGGGCGCGGTACGACTGGACGGTCAACGACTACAACTGGTTCGGCCAGGTGGGCGTGATCTACGTCGGCAAGATGTTCAACAACACCAACACCGACCCGTCCGTGAACGGCGACAACCCGGCGGCGATCCAGTACATCAACACCACCCTGTTCCGGTTCGAGCAGCCGTCCTACACGACCTACGACGCGTCCTTCGGCGTGGCGAAGGACCAGTGGTCGGTGCAGCTGTTCGGCCAGAACCTCGGCGACTCGAACGCGAGCACGTTCACCTCGACCGCCCAGTTCGTGAAGACGGAAGTTCCGCTCCGTCCGCGCGTCCTGGGCCTCCGGGTGGGCATCAAGTTCTGAGGAGTTGAGCAACGGCGGCCTGCCGGATGACCTCCGGCCGGTCGCGCTAGAATCGAAGGCGGGCAGCGATGCCCGCCTTCTTTTTTTGGGACCCCCATGGCTGCCGAGCCCGCGACCCCGTCCGCCCTTCCCGATCCGGCGATCGCCGCGATCCGCCAGACCATGGAGCAGGGCAAGTTCGCGGACGCGCTGCTCGCCGCCGAGGCGCTGGCCGCCCGCTCGCCCGGGATCCGCGACGTCGAGTACATGCGGGCGGTGTGCCTGCGGTACCTGCAGCGCGCTCCGGAGGCGCTCGAGGTCCTGACGCGCCTCGAGGAGGCTTACCCCGGCTTCAGCCGCCTCTACCAGGAGCGCGGCCACTGCTACGTTGCGTTGCGCGATGCGCCGAATGCGATCGAGGCCTACCAGAAGGCGGTGAACCGGAATCCGGCGCTGCCGGCGAGCTGGTCGAAGCTCGCCACGCTCTACCGGATGACCGGCCAGCACGACAACGCGGCGATCGCCGCCTCGCACGTCGAGGCCGCCGGCAAGATCCACCCGGAGGTGATCGCGGCCACCGGGCTATTTTGCGATGGCGACGTCGGCGAGGCGGAACGCCGGATCCGGCCGTACCTGCTGCAGCACCCACAGGACGTCGAGGGCATGCGCCTGCTCGCGAAGATCGCGCTCGAGCGCGACGTGGTGCACGACGCCGACATCCTGCTCGAGGCGGTCCTCGAGCTCGCGCCCGACTACCGGGCGGCCCGCTACGACTATGCGCGCGCGCTGATGCGACGCCACAAGTACGCTCCGGCGCTCGCTCAGCTCGAGCAGCTGCTCAAGGACGAGCCGGCCAACCGCCAGTACCGGACGACTTACGCGACGGCCCACGTCGGCACGGGCAACCACGAGCGGGCGCTCGAGCTCTACCGCGACCTGCTGGTCGATGCGCCACGCCAGCCGGACCTGCACCTGTCCGTGGCGCACACGCTGAAGACGCTTGGCCGCCAGCCCGAGGCGGTCGAGGCGTACCGGGCCGCGGCGGACGCACGTCCGGACTTCGGCGATGCCTACTGGAGCCTCGCGAACCTCAAGACCTACCGCTTCACGGACCGCGAGATCGCCGCGATGCGCGAGCAGGAAGCGGCGCCCCGTATCGCGCGCGAGGACCGCTACCACCTCTGTTTCGCACTCGGCAAGGCGCTCGAGGACCTCGGGCAGTTCGAGGAGTCCTGGCGCTACTACGAGCGCGGCAACGCGCTGAAGCGCGCCGAGTCCGACTACGACATCGCGGCGATCGAGCAGGCCACGGCCGAGCAGAAGCGCGTCTGCACTGCCGAGTTCTTCGCGGCGCGCCGGGGCTGGGGCTGTCAGGCACCCGACCCGATCTTCATCGTCGGCCTGCCGCGCTCCGGCTCGACGCTGCTCGAGCAGATCCTCGCCTCGCACTCCCAGGTCGAGGGGACGATGGAGCTCGCCGAGATCGCGACCTACACCGTCGACCTCGAGGGCCCGAACCGTGACGCGAGCCAGCGCCGTTACCCGGCGGTGCTCGCCGAGCTGACCCGCGAGGACGCGCTGCGCTACGGCGAGCGCTACCTCGAGGACACCCGCGTCTACCGCAGCGGCAAGGCGTACTTCATCGACAAGATGCCGAACAACTTCCGCCACCTCGGCTTCATCCACCTGATCCTGCCGAACGCGAAGATCATCGATGCCCGGCGCGAGCCGATGGCCTGCTGCTTCTCGAACCTGAAGCAGCTCTTCGCGGGCGGGCAGGAGTTCACGTACTCGATCAACGACATCGCCCGCTACTACCGCACCTACGTCGAGCTCATGGACCACTGGGACGCGGTGCTGCCAGGGCGGATCCTGCGCGTCCAGCACGAGTCGGTCGTCGAGGACCTCGAGGGCAACGTCCGCCGGCTGCTGGATTTCTGCGGACTGCCGTTCGAGCCGGCCTGCCTCGAGTTCCACAAGACCGAGCGCAGCATCCGCACGGCGAGCTCGGAGCAGGTCCGCCGCCCGATCAACCGGGAAGGCCTCGACCAGTGGCGGAACTTCGAGCCCTGGCTCGGGCCGCTGAAGGCCGCGCTCGGACCGCTGGCGGGCGCGTGAGCGGCTCGCCGCCGCGGCGCCGGCCGGGCGGGCACGAGCGCGCGGCGCGCGCCCCGGGGCCGGCGCACACCCCGCTCCCACGCCTCACGGTGCCCTGGGCGCCGCTCGAGGTGCTCGACGCCGAGCAGGTCGAGCGGATCCTCGACGCGGCGTTCCGCATCCTCGAGGAGGCCGGCCTCGAGATCCGCAGCGCCCGGGCCCGCGCGGTCTATGCCGCCGCCGGCGCGCTGGTCGACGAGACGAGCCAGCTCGTCCGGATCGGCCGGGACCTCGTCTTGGCGCAGCTGGCAAGCGCCCCGGAGCGCTTCGTGCTGCACGCCCGCAACCCGGCGCGCGACCTTCACGTCGGCGGCAACGTCGTGAACTTCGGGCCGGTCAACGGCGCGCCACACGTCAGTGACCTCGAGGGTGGCCGCCGCTACGGCGACCTCGCCGCGTTCCGGACCCTGCTGCAGCTCACCCAGCGGCTCGGCGTGCTGCACTGGCAGGGCGGCATGGTGCTCGAGCCGATGGACGTGCCGGTGCCGCTGCGCCACCTCGAGGCCTACCGGGCGCACATCGAGCTCGCGGACATCGTCTGGGCCGCGCGTGGCGTCGGCGGCATGCAGGCGGAGGATGCGCTGGCACTGTCCGCGATCGAGCACGGCACCAGCCTCGAGGGACTCGCCGCACGGCCGACGCTGCTGACCGTGACCAACGTCAACTCGCCTCGACGCGTGGACGAGGAGATCCTCGACAACATCATGGTGATGGCGCGGCACGGCCAGTGCGTGGCGATCACCCCGTTCACGCTGATGGGCGCGATGGCGCCGATCACGCTCGCGGGCGCGCTCGCGCTACAGACGGCGGAGGCGCTCGCGATCATCGCGCTGTGCCAGCTGATCCGGCCCGGCACGCCCTGCGTGCTCGGCAGCTTCACCTCGAACGTCGACATGCGCACCGGCGCGCCGGCCTTCGGCACCCCCGAGTACGTGCATGCGGCGATCGCGAGCGCGCAGATCGGCCGGCGGCTGCGGCTGCCGGTGCGCACCAGCGCCGTCAACGCCTCGCCCGCGGTCGACGCGCAGTCGACCTACGAAACGGCGCTCTCGCTGCAGGCGGCAATCCTCTCGCACAGCCACCTGATCAACCACGCGGCCGGCTGGCTCGAGGGCGGGCTCACCGCCTCGCTCGAGAAGGTGGTGGTCGACGCGGAACTCCTGCGCAGCTGGGCCGAGGTGCTGAAGCCGATCCGCTTCAGCGACGAGGACCTCGCGGTCGAGACGATCAAGGAAGTGCCCCCCGGCGGGCACTTCTTCGGCACCGCGCACACGCTGGCGCGCTACGAGCGGGCCTTCTACCGCCCGCTGCTGTCGGACTGGTCGAACTTCGAGAACTGGCGCGACGCGGGTAGCCGGGACGCGACCCGCCGCGCCGCGGGACTGTGGCGGGAGCTGGTCGCGGGCTACGAGCCCCCGCCGCTCGATCCGGCGGTGCGCGAGGCCGTGGCTGCCTTCATCGCCCGGCGCCGCGAGGCGCTGCTGCCGGCATGAACACGCGGATCATGAACGCCCGCATGTACGCGGTCACGCCGGCGGCGGAGGATGCTTGGCGGGCGCTGCTCGAGCACGTGACGGCCGATGCCGGTGTCGCGCTCGATTACGTCCCCTACCCGGCGCCACGGCCGCTCGAGGACTTCTGGCGCCGCTCGGACCTCGGTTGCGTCTTCATGTGCGGCTACCCGATCGCGCTCGAGCTTGCCGCCGTCGAGCCGATCGCGGCCCCGATCCCGGCGGCGGCGTGGGCCGAAGGCCGGGCGGTTTACCGCTCGGACCTGATCGTCCGCGAGGACGCGCCGTTCCGCTCCCTCGAGGACACCTTCGGCGGCCGCGCCGGCTGGACCGTGGCGCACTCGCACTCGGGCTTCAATGCGTTCCGGCACCACCTGCTCGGCTTCCGGACAGCGAGCCGTCCGCGGCTCTACCGCGAGATGCTGGGCCCGCTCGTGACCGCGCGGGCCATCCTCGATGCCGTCCGCGAAGGGCGGATCGACGTGGGACCCCTCGATGCCTACTGGCACCTGCTGATTCGGCGGCACCAGCCGGAGCTCGCGGCCGGGGTGCGGGTGCTCGCGTCGACGGCGCTGGCGCCGATGCCGGCATTCGTCGCTTCCCGCGGCAGCCCACCCGAGCTCATCGAGCGGCTGCGGGCCGCCTTCGTGGCGGCTGCCACGCGTCCGTGGTTCGGGGCGCTCGCCGACGCACTCCTCGTCCGCGGCTTCGCGGCCGCGCGTCGGGCCGACTTCGAGACCACCCTCGCCTGGGATCGCGAGGCGATCGCCGCTGGCTACCCGGAACCCGCCTGAGCGGCTACCCCGCCCGGTCGCGGGGCACGCCCCCGGTCGGGTGCACGGGCGCATCGTGCGCGCGCCACAGGAAGCGCGTCGCGATCTCGACGTAGCTGCGGTAGACGAGCCCGCCGTTCTTCGCGATCAGCGACTCGCGCAGCTCCCGGTAGCGTCGCTGGTACCGGTACCACGGCATCAGCGGCTCCTCGTGGTGGAGCGCGTGCAGGCTGTTCCACAGGAAGAGCGGACCCAGGAACCAGGAACGCTCGACGATCGCGGTGCGCTCGCGCATCGCCGGCCGCGCGCGGTGCTCGGCGAAGGAGCGGATACCGAGGATCGCGTTCCCCGGCACCACCATCGCCAGCAGGTAGACCCAGAAGGGCATGCCACAGACGACGGTCACCCACAGGACCACCGGCACGCACCAGAGCAGGTGCTCGAGCCAGATGCGGCGGGTGTTGCGCACGTCGCGGCGCAGTGCGCTCCACTCCGCGCGCAGGAAGCGCGGCAGGCGCCAGAACGGCCCGATCAGGACCCGGCCGGGGAAGGTCAGCTGTGCCCGCACCAGCGCCCGTCCGACGGGCCCGAGGCGCGCCCAGGGCTCGGGCATCCAGTAGTTCGATTCCGGATCGTCGACCGGGTCGGTGAGCCGGTCGTTGATGTGATGGATCAGGTGCAGGTCGTGGTAGCGCCGGTACGGCAGCCACAGCGACAGCGGCACGATGCCGAGCAGCGCGTTGACGCCCCGCCAGCGCGTCGGATGGCCGTGCAGGATCTCGTGCTGCAGCGAGCTGTGGAGCACGAGCAGGAGCGCCACGAGCGGCGCGACGACCGCGAGCGGCCAGTGGCCGTACTCGGCGGTCGCCGCGAGCCAGGCCGCGTAGGTCGCGAGGATCAGCGCCAGCGTCCCTGCCTCGACGGCCGGCAGGCCGGGCGCGCGCCCGGGCACGGGCGCCTCGCGGCTGCGAAAGTCGGCGGTCACGGCCATCGTCGCGTCCGGGGAGGCTCAGGGTGAGCGGGAAGTGTAGCGGAGCCCCGCGACCCCCGCCGGGTGCTCAGCCGAGCCGGGCCGCGACCAGGATCCGCCGCTCCACGGCCGCCATGGCGTCGTACAGCAGGATCGCCATCAGCCCGGTCACGAGGCCGCCCTGCAGGATGAATGCGGTGTTGTTCGACAGGAGCCCCGCGATGATTACTTCGCCGAGTCCCTTGGCGGCGACGGTCGAGCCGATCGTCGCCGTGCCGATGTTGACCACCAGCGAGAGCCGTACCCCCTCGAGGATCAGCGGCAGCGCCAGCGGCAGCTCGACGCCGACGAGGCGCTCGCGCCCGCTCATGCCCATGCCGGCCGCGGCCTCGAGAACCGCCGGCGGGCAGGACTCGAGTCCCGCGATCGTGTTCTCGAAGACCGGCAGGAGTCCGTAGGCGAAGAGCGCGATCAGCGTCGGCGCCTCGCCGAAGCCGACGAGCGGTACGGCGATCGCGAGCACCGCGACCGGCGGAAACGTCTGGCCGAAGTTCACGAGCGCCCGCGACAGCGGCAGGAACTCCTTGCCGGCCGGCCGCGTGACCAGCACGCCGAGGAGCACCGCGACCAGCGAGCTTGCGAGCGTCGCGGCGAACACCGTCGCGAGGTGGGCGAGCGCCAGGCCGAGCAGGCTCCCCTGGTCGTAGATCGGCGGCGCGCCGTACTCGGTGAAGGGCGCGAACAGCGGCGCGAACCGCGCCGGTGCCAGCAGGAAGGCGGCCAGCAGGCCGAAGGCGGCGAGCCTGAGCGCGAGGCCGAGGTGCCTCACGCGGCACCCCGCCCGCGCGCCAAGATCCCGGCGAGCGTCACGCGACCGGCGGGTCGGCCGTCGGCGTCAGTGACCGGCGCCTCGCTGGCGCCGCGCCAGACCAGCTCGGCGAGCGCCTCGCGCAAGGGCATCGCCGCCGGCAGCGGCGCACCCGGCGCCGTGCCCGGCTCGAGGGCCTCGCCCGCGGGGATCAGCGCCAGCAGCTTGAGCGCGCGATCGGCGGTGCCCGCGAGGCGCGCGACGAACGGGTCGGCGGGCGTCCGCAGCAGCGCCGCCGGCTGGTCGTACTGCAGCAGTCGTCCCTGGGTCATGACCGCGACCCGGTCGGCGAGTCGGAAGGCCTCGTCCATGTCGTGCGTGACGAGCACGACCGTGGTGCCGAAGCGACGCTGGATCGCGCGCAGGTCCTCCTGCGCCTTTCCGCGGATGATCGGGTCGAGGGCGCCGAAGGGCTCGTCCATCAGCAGCACCGACGGCTCGGCCGCGAGCGCCCGGGCCACCCCCACCCGCTGCTGCTGACCTCCGGAAAGCTGGTGCGGGAACTTGCCGGCGTACTCGCCGGGTTCCAGCTGGAACAGCCCGAGCAGCTCGTCGACCCGGGCGCGCGTGCGCGCCGCCTCCCAGCCGAGCAGGCGCGGCACGGTCGCGATGTTCTCGGCGACCGTGCGATGCGGGAAGAGGCCGTGGCTCTGGATCGCGTAGCCGATCTGCCGGCGCAGCAGGTGCGGCGGCGTCGCGGCGACGTCCCGGCCGTCGATGCGCACCTGGCCGCTGCTCGGCTCGATCAGGCGGTTGATCATCCGCAGCAGCGTCGATTTGCCGGACCCCGAGGTGCCGACGATCACGGCGATCGAGCCGTGGGGCACCGTCAGCGAGACCCGGTCGACCACGGTCGTCGTGCCGTAGCGCTTGGTCAGGGCTTCGAGCTCGATCATGCAGGCACCCGTCGTAGTCCGTCGATCAGCGCATCCAGCAGTACCGCCGAGGCGAACGCGAGCGTCACCGTCGGGATCGCGCCGAGCAGCACGAGGTCGATCGCGGTCTGGCCGACGCCCTGGAACACGAAGGTCCCGAAGCCGCCGCCTCCGATCAGCGCCGCGATGGTCGCGAGGCCGATGTTCTGCACCAGCACGATCCGCACGCCCATCAGGATCACGGGCAGCGCGAGCGGCACCTCGACGCGCGCCAGCACCTGCGCGTCCGTGAGCCCCATGCCGCGCGCCGCCTCGATCACGCCCGGCGATACCCGCGCGAGACCGGCGAGCGTATTGCCGACCACCGGCAGCAGTGCATACAGGAAGAGCGCGATCGCGGCCGGCGCCGGACCGATGCCGGTGATGCCGAGCTCACCGAGCCCGGGCCACCGCGTGGCGAGCGCCGCGAGCGGCACCATGAGGATGCCGAAGAGCGCGATCGACGGCACGGTCTGCACGAAGTTCAGCAGCTGCAGCAGCGGCGCCCGCAGCCGCGGATGGCGTCGGCCGAGGAGCGCGAGCGGCAGGCCGGCGAGCACCGCCGCCACCGTCGAGCCGAGCGCGAGGACCGCGTGCTGGCGCGCCTCGCGGCCGAAGTTCGAGGCGTTCACCGCGTACTCGCGCAGGATCGACAGCTGGTCGAACGCGCCGCCGGCGAGCGCGAGGCCGGCGGCCAGAGCGAGCGCGGCCAGGATCGCGACGCGCGCGAGCGGGCCCGGCTTGAGGCGCGCGAGCGCATCGGTGACCGCGAGCGCGAGCACGATCAGGAGCAGCCAGAATCCGCCACCCGGCGCGACCCGCACGATCCGGTCGCCCGCCGGCGTCAGGCGGTCCGCCGCGAGCGCCAGTGCCGCGAGCAGCGCAGCGAGCGCCGCGAGCGCCGTCGCGAGCCGCAGCCGCGCACCCGACCGCCACAGCTGCGCGGCCGCCGCGACGCCGAGCGTCCCCAGCAGGCCGAGCGCGGCGCCGGGCGGCAGGACATTGAGCAGGCCGCGGGCCTCGCCCGTCGCGATCCGGTTCGCCTTGAAGACGACGAACGGCAGCAGCGCGAGCGCCACGGCGCCGGTCGCGGCCAGCAGCAGCCCGAGCGGCCGCAGCCGCGCGCCGGCGGTCATGGCCTTGCGACCCCGCCGGCGGGCGTGGCGGAGCGTGGCAGGAACCCGTGGCTCTGCAGGTATTCGGCGGCGACGCTGACCGGTGGCTCGCCGTTGATCTGCACGCGCGCGTTCAGCTCCTGCAGCGCGTCGCGGTCGAAGCTCTCCATCAGCGGCTTGACGATCGCCGCGATCTCGGGATGGGCGCGCAACACCGCCTCGCGGATGATCGGCACCGGCGCGTAGATCGGCTGGTCGTGCCGGTCGTCGTCGAGCACCTGCAGGTGGAAGAACGCGACCGCGCCGTCGGTGCCGTAGACCATGGCGGTGTTGGTGCCGCTCGTGCGCTCGGCAGCCGCGCGGATCGTCGCCGACGTGTCGCCGCCGGCCAGCACGATCAGCTGCGAGGGACCGAGGCGGAATCCGTAGGTCTTCTCCAGCGAGCGCAGCACGCCGGAGTTCGCGAACTCCGCCGAGCAGGTCAGCACGACCGCGCCGCCACCCGACACCCAGCGGCCGAAGTCGGTCATCGTGCGCAGCCCCGCCGGGCCGGCGACGTCGGTCCGGACCGCGAGCGCCCACGCGTTGCTGGCCCGCGCCGGCGTGAGCCAGACGATCCGGTGGGCGTCGTAGTCGAGCCGCGCGCCGAGCGCGTAGCCGGCGTCAAGGTCCTTCCAGGCCGGGTCGGCCGCCACGTTGAAGAAGAACGCGGCGTTGCCGGTGTACTCGACGTAGACGTCGACCAGGCCGGCGATGATCGCGCGGCGCATGATTGGCGTACCGGCCAGGGTCATGCGGTCGATCGTCTCGATGCCATGGGCCTCGAGCAGCATCCGGATCATGTGGCCGATCGTCGCGGACTCGGTCGAGAGCTTCGAGGAGACGACCACGGCCGCCGGCGCGGACGCCACCGCGCCGAGCGCGAGGCCCGCGGCGACGAGCAGCGACCTTAAGACCCTCCGCACCCTCCCCTCCCGCCGCGTGAGCCCTGCCCACCGCGGCCGTCACGATCAGCCTCCACGTTGTCGGTTGCGGGCCGGCCCGTCAAGGGCGCCGCCCGCCCCAATGGCGGCGCCCGTTGCCGTACCATGCGCTGTCGCCGGCACGGCCGGCGCGCGATCCAGGCCCCGGAGCAGTCCCGAATGAAGTCTTCTGCGCGAGCCGTCGTGATCGGCGGCGGTGTCGTCGGCGCGAGCGTCCTCTACCACCTGGCGAAGATCGGTTGGACCGATTCGCTGCTGATCGAGAAGAGCGAGCTGACTTCCGGCTCGACGTGGCACGCCGCCGGCGGCATGCACACCTTCAACGGCGAGGCGAACATCTCGCGCCTGCAGAAGTACACGATCGACCTGTACCGCGAGATCGAGGCGCTGTCCGGGCAGTCGTGCACGCTGCACCCGAATGGCGGCCTGATGCTGGCCGCGACCCCAGGGGAGCTCGACAGCCTGAAGCTGATCCGCTCCCGCGCGCGCTACCTCGGCATGGAGACCGAGATCATCTCGATGCGCGAGGCGCTCGAGTACAACCCGCTGATCGACGAGCAGTACTTCATCGGCGCGCTGTGGCGCGCCGACGGCGGCCACTGCGACCCGTCCGGCACGACCCATGCGTACGCGAAGGCGGCGCGCGCGCTCGGCGCCTCGGTCGAGCGGTTCACGCGCGTGGAGTCGCTGCGCCAGCGGCCGGACGGCAGCTGGGACGTGGTCACCGACAAGGGCAGCGTGCACGCCGAGCACGTCGTCAACTGCGCGGGCCTCTGGGCGCGCGAGGTCGGGCGGATGGTCGGCATCGAGCTGCCGGTGCTCGCGATGGAGCACCACTACCTGCTGACCGAGGACATCCCGGAGCTCAAGGGCCGTACGCGCGAGATCGTCAACACCACCGACTACGCCGGCGAGATCTACATGCGTCAGGAGCGCGGCGGCGCCCTGATCGGCACCTACGAGCCGAATGGCATCGTCTGGTCGCCGCAGCGCACGCCGGACGACTTCGCGATGCAGCTCCTGCCGGACGACTTCGCCCGCCTCGCGCCCTACTTCGAGGTGGGCTTCCAGCACTTCCCGGCCCTCGGCCGCGTCGGCATCCGCAAGGCCGTGAACGGCCCGTTCACCTTCGCGCCGGACGGCAACCCGCTGGTTGGGCCCGTGCGCGGGCTGCGCAACTACTGGGTCGCGTGCGCGGTGATGGCCGGCTTCAGCCAGGGCGGCGGCATCGGCCTCGTGCTCTCGCAGTGGATGGCGAGCGGCGACCCGGGCCAGGACATCCTGTCGATGGACGTGTCGCGCTTCGGCAGCTTCGCGACCCCGAAGTACACCTCGGTCAAGGTGCCGGAGAACTACGCGCGCCGCTTCCGGCTCGCCTACCCGAACGAGGAGCTGCCGGCAGGCCGCCCGCTGCGGCGCTCGCCGATCTACGACCGGCTGCGCGAGGCCGGCGGCGTGATGGGCGCGAACTTCGGGCTCGAGCACGCGCTCTGGTTCGCGCCGCCGGGCGTGGCGCCGCTCGAGACCCCGACCTACCGGCGCTCCGAGGCCTTCGCGCACGTCGGCGAGGAATGCCGCGCGGTGCGCCGCGCGGTCGGCCTCTACGAAACGACCAACTACGGCAAGTACGAGGTCACGGGCCGCGGCGCGCGTGCCTGGCTCGACCGAGTGTTCGCCTGCAAGATCCCGCGCCCGGGACGGCTCGGCCTCGCGCCGATGCTGAACGCGGCCGGCCGGATCGTCGGCGACCTCTCGATCGCCTGCCTCGCCGAGGACCGCTACCTGATCGTCGGCAGCGGCTTCGCCGAGGAGTTCCACCTGCGCTGGTTCTGGCAGTCCGCGCCGCCGGCCGACGTCTTCGTGCGCTCGGCGGCCTCGACGCTCGCCGGCTTCTCGATCGCCGGGCCGCGGGCGCGCGAGCTGCTCGCGCGCCTGACGCGGATCGACGTGTCGGCGGGCGCGCTGCGCCTGTTCGACGTGCGCGAGACGGCCGTCGGCTACGCGCCGTCGGTCCTGACCCGCGCCGGCTTCACCGGCGAACTCGGCTACGAGGTGTGGACCACGCCCGACTTCTTCGCGACGCTGCACGACGACCTGTGCGAGGCCGGCCGCGACCTCGGACTCGTGCACTTCGGCGGGCGGGCGCTCTCGTCGCTGCGCCTCGAGAAGGCCTACGGCTCCTTCAACAAGGACTTCCGCCCCGACTACACGCCGGGGGAGACCGGCCTCGACCGCTTCGTGGACTTCGGCAAGGCCGACTTCGCCGGTCGCGCGGCGGCGCTCGCCGAGCGCGCGGCCGGCCCGAAGCGCCGCTTCGTCGTGATGTCGGTCGAGGCGCGTGACGCCGAGGTGATCGGCTACGAGTCGCTGCTGCACGAGGGGCGTGCGGTCGGCTACGTCACCTCGGGGGCGTACGGCCACTGCATCGGCCGCAGCCTCGCCGCCGGCTACGTGCCGACCGCGCTCGTTCGCGACGGCGAGCGATTCGAGATCGACATCCTGGGCGAGCTCTGCCCGGCGACGATTCATCTCGCGCCGCTCTACGACCCCGAGGGCGCACGACTGCGCAGCTGAGATCCGACTTCCGACCCCGAGGACCTGCCGATGCTCCGCCTCCGCCTGCTCGTGCTGCTCGCCGCCGCCAGTCTCGCCGCCACCGCGGCCGCCGCGCCGGCGCCCGGTTACCACCCGATCGTTCCGTCCGCCGCGGCCGGCACGGTCACGCTGACGGGCCGCGACCTCTCGATCGACGACATCGTGCGCGTGGCTCGCGAGGGCGCGCGTGTCGCGGTCGACCCCGCCGCGCGGGCGCACCAGCAGGCGAACTACGGCCTGCTGCTCGAGGCGGCCGCCGAGGGCATCCCGGTGTACTGGTTCAACCGCGGCGCCGGCGACCAGCGCGAGACGGTGCTGTTCGAGGGCGATGCGCTGAGCGCCGAGAACCGGCCGAAGGTCGAGGCGGCGCAGCTCGCGAGCTTCCGCCGCGGCGCCGTGTTCGGCGTCGGCCCGGAAGTGGGCGAGGAGGAGCTGGTGCGCGCGATGATGGTGGTGCGCGCCAACACGATGCTGCACAACGCGCCGAGCCCGGCGCTCGCGGAGCTGCTGCTCGAGTTCCTGAACCACCGCATCACGCCAGTGGTGCTGTCGCGCGGCACGGTCGGCGAAGGCGACCTGGCGCCGCTCGGCAATGTCGGCGGCGCGATGATCGGCGTCGGCGAGGTGTACTACCAGGGGGTGCGGATGCCGGCCGAGCGTGCGCTGCGCGAGGCGGGCCTCAAGACCCTGCGTCCCTTCGCCGCGGACGACAACGCGCTGACGAGCAGCAACGCCTACGCCACCGCCCAGGCGGCGCTGCTCGTGCACGATGCCGAGCGCGCGCTCGAGTGGGCGGACCTCGGCTACCTGATGGCGCTTGACGGCATGAACAGCAGCGTCACGCCGCTCAGTCTGGCCGTGCAGCGCGACCGCCCCGATCCATGGCTGAACTGGCACGCGGCGCGCGCACTCGCGCAGCTCAAGGGCAGCTACCTGTTCGAGTCGGACCCGGCGCGCATCATCCAGGACCCGGAGAGCCTGCGCGCCTCCTCGATCCGCCAGGCCTCGGCGTGGAAGGCGTGGGCGGAGCTCAAGTCCGCGGTGCTCTTCCAGGCGAACAGCTCCGACCACAATCCGGCGGTCGCGCTCGATCTCGGCCCGACGGATGCCTGGGAGCTCGGCACGGCGCAGCTGATGAAGTTCTACGTGCGTGGCGGCGCGCTGAGCGGCGGCCGCCATGGCTACATCGTCTCGAACGCCAACTGGGACCCGTACCCGCTCGCCAACGTCGTCGAGGCCTTCACGATCGCGCTCGGCAACATGGACGTGGCGGTGGCGCTGCGGATCGAACGGTTGCGCAACCCGTTCTTCACCGTGGTCGCGGCCGAGCAGGTGCTGCCGGGCGCGACCCGCAGCGACGACGCCTACTACGCGCCGGGCGACCTGCTGCAGGAGATCCAGGGCCAGATGGTGCCGGTCGCCCCGGCCGGCATCGCCCTGGTCGCCACCGTCGAGGATCTCGAGGCCCAGACGCGGCTCAAGCTCGGCCGCGCCCGCGCCGCGCTCGAGGCGACCTGGGAGCTGCTGGCCTTCGACGTCGCCGAGGGCGCGCTCTGGCTCGACGTGCGCCATCGCCAGAACCCGGCGCGCGAGTTCGGGCCGGCGCCGACCGCCGCGTGGCACTCCCTGCGCCAGGCCGTGCCACTCGAACTCGGCGAGCCCGACCCGGCGCGGCCCTCGGGCCACGCCGCGGCGGCCGCGTTCGTGCGCGCGACGCCCGCCGCGCGCTTCGCGCCGCGCGACGCGGCACGGCCCGATCTCAGCGCGCGCTGAGCGTGGCGCGCGGCGCGCGCAGCGACTCGAGGCCGCGGAACTCGACGAAGCGCGTGACCGCGGTCCACAGGTAGTCGCCGAACACGAACGGCGCGAACACCGGCGCGCCGGCGATCGGCAGGGGCACGATCCGCGCGTCGACGCGCGGCTCGTAGAAGAACGGCATCGAGTAGCGCTCGGAACCCGTGCCAAGCACGCGGTGCTCGGTGGCCCGCAGCCGACCGCCGGTCCAGCGGTCGAGCAGCGCGCCGAAGTTGACCACCACGGTGCCTTCCTCCGGCGGCACGTCGAGCCAGCCGCCGTCGGCGCCGCGTGCCTGCAGGCCGTCGACGCCATCCTGCACGAGCAGCGTCATGCAGCCGGTGTCGACGTGCGCGATCCCGACCGTGTGGCGCTGCCGCCCGGCGTGCTCGATGTAGGTGTCGCCGGCCGGGGCGCCCCGCAGCGAGGCCGGCGAGCGCGGCGGATAGCGGATGAAGCGCAGCGTCGACAGGCCGCCGGCCGCAAAGAGGGGCGCGAACCAGTCGGGCGGCAGGCCCAGCGAGCGCGCGAAGGAGGCGGTGAGCGCCGCGGCGAGGGACTCCATCGCGCGGTACTGGCGAACGACGCTCGCCCGCCAGCCCGGCAGGACCGCCTCGGCGGGCAGAGGCGTCGGCTCCGTCAGGGGGTCGGCGGCATCCGCCGGCCAGTCCGGGTGTGCGACGTCCGGCCCGAGATCGATGCCTTCCTTGTAGGTCGCCGCGCCCGGCTGCGCGGGGAACCAGCCGCGGTAGACGTTCGGGTTCTCCGGCGCAAACTTGCGACGCCAGAGCGGGCGGCGGGCGCCCTCCTCGAGCGCGAAGATGCGCTTCAGGTCCGCGCGCTCCCCAGCAGCGGGGCAGATCCCGGCGGGCAGGCCGGCGACCAGCAGAAAGCCGATGCCGGAGGCCGCGGCATACAGCGCCGCGTCGCAGTCGGCGCGCTCGGCGGGCGACCCGCCGAACAGCGCGCCGACATCGATCCGCGGGATCGGTGCTGCCGCGACCACGGCGGTTCCGGCGGGCCTCAGACCGGGCGATCCGCCATGTCGAGATGCAGCATCGTGCCGCGGTACGGATGCCGCGCGATGACGGCCTCGTTGAGCTCGACGCCGAGGCCCGGATCCGTCGGCGGGATGATGTAGCCCTCCTCCCAGCGGATCGGCTTCTGCAGGATGTCGGCGTGAAATCCCTGCCAGCGCTCGATGCTCTCCTGGATCAGGAAGTTCGGGCTCGCCGTCGCCAGCTGGATGTTGGCGGCACCGACCACCGGGCCGCAGTAGAGATGCGGCGCGATCTGCACGTGGTGGACCTCGGCCATGCCCGCGATCTTCTTCGCCTCGAGCAGCCCGCCGACGCGACCGAGGTTCATCTGCAGGATCGCGGCGGAGCCCGCCGCGAGCAGGCGTCCGAAGTCGTACTTGGTCGTCAGGCGTTCGCCGGTCGCGATCGGGATCGAGGTGGCGCGCGCCACCTTGGCCATTTCCTCGGGAGCGTCCGGCGGCACCGGTTCCTCGAACCAGAGCGGGTCGTAGGGCTCGAGTCGCCGGGCGAGCCGGATGGCGCCGGCCGCGGTCATCTGCCCGTGCGTCCCGAACAGCAGGTCCGCCTTCGAGCCGACCGCCTCGCGCAGCAGCTTGCAGAACCGCTCGCTGAGCTCGAGCGCCGGCAGCGACAGCTGCCGGCCGTCGAAGGCCGAGTACGGGCCGGCCGGGTCGAACTTGATGGCCGTGAAGCCCTGGCTCACGTACTCGGCGGCGCGGATCGCCGAGAGCTCCGGATCCTGGTAGACGTCGACCGCATCCCCGGGACGGGCGTAGATGTAGGTGTAGGAGCGCAGCCGCTCGTGCACGCGCCCGCCGAGCAGCCTGTAGACCGGCTGGCCGGCCTCCTTGCCGATGATGTCCCAGCACGCCATCTCGAGCGCACTCAGCACGCCCATCAGCGTGAGGTCGGGGTGCTGCGTGAACCCTGCCGAGTAGACGCGCCGCCACATCCGCTCGATGTCGTGCGGGTCCTCGCCCTCGAGGTAGCGCGCGAACACGTCCTCGATCAGCTTGGCCACGAGGTGCGGCTCGAAGGGCACGCAGTACGCCTCGCCGACGCCGGAGACGTTGCCGTCGGTCGTGAGCTTCACGAACACGAAGTAACGGCCGCCGTAGTGCGGCGGCGGGTTGCCGACGACGAAGGTGCGGATGTCGGTGAGCTTCATGGCCTGCCTCAGGCGGCGTAGAAGCCGTTGATCGCCTTGTACTCGAGGAACTCCAGCAGGCCGTAGACACCGCACTCGCGGCCGTTGCCCGACTGCTTGAAGCCGCCGAACGGCGCGTCGTAGTCCTGCGCCGCGCCGTTCAGGTAGACGCTGCCGGCCCTGAGCCGCCGCGCGACCTGGCGCGCCTTGTCGAGGTCCTGGGTCTGCACGTAGGCGGCGAGACCGTAGGCAGTGTCGTTGGCGATCTCGATCGCCTCGTCGAGCGTGCGGAAGCGCAGCATCGTGAGCACCGGCCCGAAGATCTCGTCGCGCGCCACGCTCATCGTGTTGCGCACGTCGGCGAACACGGTCGGCCGGACGTAGTAGCCGCGCTCGAGGCCCGGCGGCCGGCCCGGGCCGCCGAGCACGAGCCGGGCGCCCTCCGCGATGCCCTGCTCGATGCAGCGCTGGATCTTCTCGAACTGCATCTTCGAGGACACGGGTCCGAGGTGCTTGCCCGGCTTCGCCGGATCGCCCACCTCGACCGTCGCGCCGACCGCGGCCGCGATCTCGACGGCACGCTCGTACACCGAGTCCTCGACCAGCATGCGCGTCGGCGCATTGCAGGACTGGCCGCTGTTGTTGAAGCAGTGCAGCACGCCGCGCTTGATCGCCGCCTCGAGGTCGGCGTCAGCGAACACGAGGTTCGGCGACTTGCCGCCGAGCTCCTGCGCGACGCGCTTCACCGTGTCGGCCGCGGCCTTGGCGACGCTGATGCCGGCGCGCGTCGAGCCCGTGAACGACATCATGTCGACGTTGGGGTGCACGGCGAGCGCGTGGCCGACCACCGGGCCCGTGCCCTGCACGAGGTTGAACGCGCCCGCCGGGTAGCCTGCCTCGTCGATGAACTCGGCGAACAGCTGCGCCGACAGCGGCGCCTGCTCGCTCGGCTTCAGCACCACCGTGCAGCCGGCCACCAGCGCCGGCGCAACCTTGGCGCCAATCTGGTTCAGCGGCCAGTTCCACGGCGTGATCAGGCCGCAGACGCCGACCGGCTCGCGCACCACGGCCGCCTTGCCGCGGGTGCGGGTCTCCCAGTCGAGTTTCTGCGCCGCGGCGATCGTCTCCTTGATATGGCCGACACCGGCCGCCGCCTGCGCCCGCTGCGACAGGTCGTGCGGCGCGCCCATCTCGGTGGTGATGGCCGCCGCCATCTCGCCATAGCGCCGCTCGTAGACCGCGAGCAGCCGCTCGGCGAGCGCCACGCGCCGCTCGAGCGGCAGCGCCGCGTACTCCGGGAAGGCGCGATGCGCAGCGGCCACGGCCGCGTTGGCCTCCTCGACACCGCCCATCGCGATCTCGGCCACCTGCGCTTCAGTGGCCGGGTTGATCACGGCGAAGCGGCCGTGGTCCGCGGACGGCGCGGCCCAGCGGCCGTCGATGTAGTGCTGCAAGGTCTTCATCGGAGTCTCCATCAGCTAGGGGCCCGCCGCCCGGCGGGCGCGTCGCCCGGCGGCGGGCGGCGAAACACCCGCGGAGCGGCGCGGGAAAAGTCGTCTAGGCGGCCGGCGTACAACGAATGCCGGTCGCGCGCTCCTGCTCGGCGACGAGTCCGCGCGCCGACCAGAAGTAGTGGAAGGTCGCCCAGAACCCGACCGGCGCGAGGCACAGCAGCGCGAGCCGCAGCGACTCGGCGTTGCCCTGCCCGGCCGGATCGAAGAAATCGCTGAGCGCGCCGACGTAGCCGGGCGCGATCAGCAGGTTGCCGACATTGGCGACGAACAGCGTCGTGGCGCAGATCATCGCGCGCATGCGCGGCAGCGCGAGGTTGTTCAGCATGCCGAAGCACGGGCCGATGTAGAAATAGATCGACGGGATGAAGATCCAGAAGAGGGCCCGCGCCACCTCGAGGTCGTGGGTCCAGTAGATGCCGATCGAGGCGAAGGTCGCGATGCCGATGATCGCGCCCATGAACCAGACGATCCGCCGCGGGTCCTTGAACGCATCGAGCCCGATCAGCCAGCTGGTGGCGAGCGTCGCGATGCCGCCGCCATACAAATGAATGCTGCCGGTGACGTCGCCCGCCTGGCCGGCGTCGAGGTGATAGATGCGCTGCAGGTACGAGGGCGTGAAGTAGATGAGGCCCCAGCCCCACAGCGCGGTCAGGGCGCTGCCGAGCATCAGGTGCACGGCCGAGCGCTGGCTCCACAGGAAGCGCACGGTCTCGCCCAGCGACGGGACCTCGCCGTCCGGCGTCGCATCGAGCTGGCCGCGGGCCGGCTCCTTGATCGTCAGCCAGATCAACAGGCCGACGAGGAAGCCGGGGGCGCCCAGCACCCAGAACACGGTCCGCCAGCCGTACTGGGCGGCGACCTGGCCGGCGAACTGGTACGAGAGCCACGCCCCGAGCGGCGCGCCGAGCGAGAAAATCGTCAGTGCCATCGGCCGGCGGAACGCGGGGAAGTAGTCCGAGAGGATCGTGTTCGCGCCCGGCGTGCCGCCCGCCTCGCCGATGCCGACGCCGATGCGCGTGAATGCGAACTGCGCCACCGTCTTGGTCATGCCGCAGAGCACCGTCATCGCCGACCAGATCGCGATCGAGGCGGCGACGATGTTGCGCCGGCTGTGGCGGTCGAGGATGTAGGAGATCGGAAAGCCCAGCAGGACGTAGAAGAGCGCCAGCGGCCAGGACGTCAGCCGGGCGACGCCGCTGTCGGTCAGGTGCAGGTCCGCCTTGATCGGATCGAGCACCGTCGAGACGACGTAGCGATCGGCGATGCTCAGGGTGTAGACGAGCACCATCATCACGAGCACGTACCAGCGGACGGCGGTCGAGGTCGTGTTGTCGACGTCTGCGTGCTTCAGCGACGCGGCGATCTCGTTCATCTGGCGGCGGCCCCCCGTAGCCGGCCCGGGCCGGCCGGTGGCCGGCGTTCCGGGACGGCCTCCCTTATAACCGGCCGAAGGGGGTAGCGTCGACCGCGGCCCGGCGACGGGGAAAATTCCGTTGTCGTGCCGGGAAAAAAAGCTGACTTGCCGCGGATTCCGGCCCGCCGCTAGCCTGCCCGGTCATGCATCCGGCGCGGCGCCGGACCCCCTCTTCCGGAGTTCCGTCGTGACAGCACCCCGCATCGGCTTCATCGGGCTCGGCAACGTCGGCGGCAGCCTCGCCGGCAACCTGCAGAAGCACGGCGTCGACCTGACCGTGCGCGACCTGAACGACGAGCTGGTCGCGCGCTTCGTCGCGGGGGGCGCGAAGCGCGCCGACTCGCCGCGCGCGATGGCCGAGCAGGTAGACATAATCATCACCTGCCTGCCCTCGCCGGCCGCCACCGCGAGCGTCATGGAGGGGCCCGACGGGATCCTGGCCGGGCTCAGCGCCGGCAAGATCTGGCTCGAGATGAGCACGACCGACGAGGCCGAGGTGAAGCGACTCGCGCCGCTGGTCGAGGCGCGTGGCGCCACCGCGATGGACTGCCCGGTGTCCGGCGGCTGCCACCGGGCCGCTACCGGCAACATCGCGATCTTCGCAGGCGGCACGCGCGCGGCCTTCGAGCGGGTGCTGCCGGTCCTGTCGATCCTCGGCTGCCAGATCCTGCACACCGGCCCGCTCGGCTCGGCCTCGGTGCTGAAGGTGATGACGAACTACCTGTGCACGGTGCACCTGGTGGCGCTCACGGAGGCGCTGACGACCATGAAGGTCGTCGGCATGGACATGAACACCGTCTACGAGGCGATCCGGATCTCCTCCGGCAACTCGTTCGTCCACGAGACCGAGTCGCAGGTGATCCTGAACGGCAGCCGCGACATCAGCTTCACGATGGACCTCGTGATCAAGGACGTGGGGCTCTTCGACCAGGTGGCGCGCGAGCACCACGTGCCGCTCGAGCTCTCGCCGCTGGTGCTCGGCATCTTCAAGGACGGCGCGCGGCGCTACGGGCCGCGCGAGCTGTCGCCGAATATCATCCGCCGGCTCGAGGACGCCTGCGAAGTGCGCGTGCTCGGCAAGGGCTTCCCGGCACAGATGACCGACGACCAGCCGAAGCAGCCGGGCTACGAAGTCGTGCCGCGCGGTCGCTCGCAAACGCCCGCCTGAGCTCAGCCCGCTGCCGCCTCAGCCACGAGGAACTCGATGAAGGCGCGCACGCGCGGCTGGTCGCGATGCTCGCGCCGGCAGACGAGGCCCCACGCTCCCGGGCACTGCGCCTGATGGTCGACCGCGCGCACCAGCCGGCCGCTCGCGAGCTCCGCCTCGGCGAACGGGCCGTTGACGAGCACGACGCCACTGCCCGAGAGCGCGAACTCCAGCGCCAGCGCCAGAGTGTCGACCACGACCGCGGCGTCGGAGGCGTACGGCACGCCGGCCGACTCGAACCACAGGTCCCAGTTGCGCGGCTCCGAGTAGATCACCACCAGCGGCAGTGTCAGCAGGTCCTTCGGCGCGGGCTGCGGACCGAGACGGGCGCGCAGCGCCGGGCTGCAGACCGGGAACAGCCGATAGTCGAACAGCGGCGTCCAGCTGTACTCGGGGCCGGGCGGCACGTCGCAGTAGACGAGGCCAACTTCGCCGAGCGACTCGTCGAACTCCCACTCGGCGGCACAGGTCGAGAGCATCAGCCGCACCTCGGGGTGCGCCGCGACGAAGCGCGGGATGCGTGGCGCCAGCCAGCGGATCGAGGCCGTCACGTAGGTCTGCACCCGCAGCGGCCGGCTGGCGTGGGCCCGGCGCACGGTCTCGGCCCCCTCGATCAGCAGGTCGAGCGCGCGGCGGGCGTAGCCGTAGAAGAGCCTGCCCTCCGGCGTCGGCACGATCGTGCGGCCCTCGCGCGAGAACAGCTCGACGCCGAACTCCTCCTCGAGCTGCTGGATCTGGTGGCTGACCGCCGGGTGCGTCAGGCACAGCTCCTCGGCGGCTTCCCGTACACTCTGGCGCCGGGTCGCCGCCTCGAAGCCCTTCAGGGCGTTGAGCGGCGGTAACTTGCGGAGATCGATCTTGCCGGACACGGAGCCTCCCGCGGCGCGCCGCGACGCACGCGACCCCGCGGGACGCGGCGACGGTGCGCGGGCGGCTAGCGTAACAGCCCCGCCCCGGCCACCCCAGCGACCGCGGTGCGCGCCGCGGCGGCGGACGGCCCGGTGAGCGAGCACGACTACGTGATCGTCGGCGCCGGCTCGGCGGGGGCGGCGCTGGCCGCGCGCCTGAGCGAGGACGGCACGGCGAGCGTGCTGCTGCTCGAGGCAGGCGGCTCCGACCGCTCGCCCTGGATCCGGGTGCCGATCGGCTACGGCCTGACCTTCAACGATCCGCGCTACAACTGGATGTACGAGTCCGAGCCCGACCCGGCGCTCGACGGCCGGCGCTCGTTCGTGCCGCGGGGCAAGGTGCTCGGCGGCTCGAGCGCCATCAACGCCATGGTCTACGTGCGCGGGCACGCGGGCGATTTCGACGACTGGGCCGCTGCCGGCAACCCCGGCTGGTCCTGGCAGGACGTGCTGCCCTACTTCCGGCGCTGCGAGGACAGCGAGCTCGGGCCATCGGCGCTGCACGGTCGCGGCGGCCCGCTGCACGTCGCGGACGTCTCGGCCGACGTGCACCCGCTCTGCGCCACGTTCCTCGACGCCTGCCGCACGACCGGCGCACGGCTCACCGACGACTTCAACGACGGCGTGCTCGAGGGTGCGGGCCTCTGGCAGGTCACGATCCGGGATGGCCGGCGGGTCTCGTCCGCTTCGGCCTACCTCCATCCGGCGCGTCGTCGAGCGAACCTCGAGGTGCGCACGCACGCGCTCGCCACCCGGGTCGTGCTCGAGGGCGGCGAGGCGCGCGCAGTCGAGTACCTGGCGGGTGGCGAGCGCCGGGTGGCACGGGCGCGCCGCGAGGTGGTGCTCGCCGCCGGGGCCATCAATTCACCGCAGCTGCTGCAGCTGTCGGGCATCGGCGAGCCGGCGCTGCTTGCCGCCCACGGCATCCCGGTTGCCCACGCGCTGCCCGCGGTCGGCGCGGGACTGCAGGACCACCTGGCGGTCTCCTATTTCTACCGCTCGCGCGTACCGACGCTGAACGACCGGCTGGCGCCGCTGTGGGGCAAGGTCTGGGCGGGCCTGCGCTACCTCGCGACGCGCCGCGGACCGCTCGCGATGAGCGTCAATCAGGCGGGAGCGTTCCTGAAGACCCGGCCGGAACTCGCACGACCGAACATGCACGTGTACTTCAACCCGATCAGCTACACGGCGAGCACTGGGCCACGACGCCGGCTATTGAATCCGGACCCGTTCCCGGCGTTCCTGATGTCGTTCAACACCTGTCGCCCGACCAGCCGCGGCTCGGTCGCCATCCGCTCGGCCGACCCGCGCGAGGCCCCCGCGATCCGCACCGGCTACCTGTCGACCCCCGGCGATGTCGCGGACGTGCAGGAAGGCGCGCGGCTGCTGCGTTCGCTCGCCGCGGCGCCGCCCCTGGCGGCCGTCATCGAGCGCGAGTACCTGCCGGGCCCGTCGGTGCAGGGCGAGGCGGACGTGCTCGCCGACTTCCGCGCCCGCGCCGGGTCCGTCTACCATGCCTCCTGCACCTGCGCGATGGGTCCGGATCCGGCGCGGGCGGTGGTTGATGCCAGGCTGCGCGTGCACGGCGTCGGCCGGCTGCGGGTCGTCGACGCCTCGGTGTTCCCGTCCGTGACCTCGGGCAACACCAACGCGGCGACCATCATGGTGGCCGAGAAGGCCGCCGACCTGATGAAGTCCCGATGACACCCGGCGCGCGGAGCGCCGGCCGGCGAACGAGGTACCGATGAGCGCGATCGTCAGCTTCCGCCAGATGAAGGACGGCACCACGGCGGACTACCGCCTGCTCGACGAGCACGAGCGGGTCTACCTGGCCGCCCTGCCCGATCGCATCCTCGCCGCCCTCGGGCGACTCGACTCCGGGCTCGGCGGCTATCCCGTCAGCCGCCTCGCGCACTCGCTGCAGTGCGCGACGCGGGCTTTGCGCGACGGCGCCGATGCGGAACTCATCGTTGCAGCGCTCGTGCACGACATCGGCGATGACCTCGCGCCGGTCAACCACGCGGAAGTCGCGGCGGCCATTCTGCGCCCGTACGTGCGCGCCGAGGTGACCTGGATCGTCGAGCAGCACGGGCTCTTCCAGAGCTACTACTACGCGCACCACTACGGTCGCGACCGCCATGCGCGCGAGCGGCTGCGCTCGCACCGCTGGTTCGATGCCTGCGCGGCGTTCTGCGAGCGCTGGGACCAGTCATCGTTCGATCCGGACTACCCGAGCGAGCCGTTGTCGCGGTTCGAGCCACTGGTCCGCGAGGTCTTCGGGCGGCCCGCGCACGACCCGTCGATCGTCGGCAACCGGGCGCCCTGAGGCTCAGCTGGCGGCGAGGCGCGCCTCGGCGAGCCGCTGGCGCTCGGCGCGACGCACGAGGTAGCCGGCCAGCAGCACGCAGGCGCCCACCAGCGTGATGATCAGGCTCGCGAGCGCGTTGATGTCGGGGCTCACGCCGAGCTTGACCTTCGAGTAGATCACCATCGGCAGCGTGCTCGAGCGCGGTCCCGAGACGAAGCTCGAGATCACGAGGTCGTCGAGCGAGAGCGTGAAGCTCAGCAGCCAGCTCGAGACGAGCGCCGGCGCGATGATCGGCAGGGTCACGTCGACGAACGCCTGGAACGGCGTCGCGCCGAGGTCCATCGCCGCCTCCTCGAGCGAGCGATCGGCGGACGCGAGCCGCGACTGCACCGTCACCGTCACGTACGCCGAGCAGAATGCGACGTGCGAGAGGATGATCGTCGTCATGCCGCGCGCCGGCCAGCCGATCAGCTGCAGCATCGACACGAACAGCAGCAGCTGCGTGATGCCGGTGATGATCTCCGGCATCACCAGCGGCGCATTGACCATGCCGCTGAGCAGCAGCCGCCCGCGAAACACCGGGAAGCGCACCAGCGCGACGGCGGCGAGCGTGCCGAGCACCAGTGCCCCGGTCGAGGCGAGCGCCGCGACCTCGAGCGACAGCGCCGCCGCGTTCAGGATCTGGCGGTTGTGGACGAGCTCGACGTACCACTGCGTCGAGAAGCCGCCCCAGACGCTCGACAGCGCCGAGGCGTTGAACGAGTAGCCGATCAGCACCACCATCGGCAGGTACAGGAAGGCGATGCCGAGGCACAGCACCGTGATCAGGAACGGCGAGGCGCGGCGCTCCACGTCAGCCCTCGAGCTGCCGCACGCGGTAGTGCTGGTGCACGGCGATCGGCCCCGCCAGCAGCACCAGGAACGCGATCGCGACCGCCGCCGCCACCGGCCAGTCGTGGTTGGCGAAGAACTCGTCCCACAGCACGCGGCCGATCATCAGGTTGTCCGGTCCGCCGAGCAGCGCCGGAATCACGTACTCGCCAATCGCCGGAATGAACACCAGCATCGAGCCGGCGATGATGCCGGGCATCGACAGCGGCAACGTCACGTCGAGGAATGCCTGCCAGGGGCGGCTGCCGAGGTCCGAAGCGGCCTCCAGCAGCGTCAGGTCGAGCTTCTCGAGCGTCGCGTACAGCGGCAGCACCATGAACGGCAGGTACGAATAGACGATGCCGAGGTACACGGCGGCGGTCGTGCGCATGATCTTGAGCGGCTCGTGGATCACGCCCAACCAGAGCAGCACGGTATTCAGCAGGCCCTGGTCGCGGATGATTCCCTCGAGCGCGTAGACCCGCAGCAGGAACGAGGTCCAGAACGGCAGGATGATCACGAGCATCAGGATGCTCTGCGTCGCCTTCGACGAGCGCGCCATCGCGTAGGCCATCGGGTAGCCGATCAGCAGGCACAACAGGGTCGAAAAGAAGGCGGTCTTGATCGAGTACAGGTAGGAAACCGCATACACTTCGTCGGTGAACAGGTATTTGTAGTTCGCGAGGCTCAGGGTCAGGTGCAGGCGGTGGTCGGGGGTCAGCGTCGCGACGTCGCTGAACGGCGGTATCCTGAGCGCGGCCTCGGCGAAGCTGATCTTGAGCGCGTAGCCGAACGGGATCAGGAAGAACACCAGCAGGAACAGGAGCGGCGGCAGGATGATCAGCCAGCGACCGTACCGGTCGACCCAGGCGGCCAGGCCGCGGCGCGGGCTGTCGCCCGCGGCCGCTGGGTTCGCTCCCGTCTTCATCGCGTGCGTCGTGCCCCGGAGCGCCTGATGCGGCGCGTCGACGGAGTCTGCCCGAGCCTGCCCGGATCTGGAAGAGAGCGCCCGGCCGCATGAGCCGCTCGCCGCGCCGGTCCCGCCCTGCCCCGCCGCCGGCACGCCCGCGCGCGACGCGCGAGCGCCAGCGGCAGCGGCTGATCGATGCCTGCATCTCGGCCCTGCACGTGCACGGGCCGTCGAAGACCACCGTCGAGAAGGTGGTCGCGATCGCGCGCATGTCACCCGGGATCGTGCGCTTCTACTTCGACTCGAAGGACGCGATGCTGGTCGCCTCGCTCGAGTTCCTGGCCGCGGAATTCGAGGAGCGCCTGCTGGTGCCGGTGGCGGCGCTGCGCGACCGGCCGGTCGCCGCCCTGGAGCACCTCGTCGACCTCTACCTCGGCGTCGAGCTCGCCAGCACCCGCAAGGTCTCGGTCTGGTACGCGTTCTGGGGCGAGGCGAGTGCGCGGCAGGAGTACCACGACATCTGCGGCTCGCGCGACAGCAAGTTCGAGGATCTGGTCCGCGAGCTGATCGCGAGCCTGGTCGCCACGAGCGGCGCACGCCACCTCGACGCCGACGCGATCGCGCTCGGCCTGATCGGCGTGCTCGAGATGCTCTGGCAGGGCTTCGCGTTCCAGACTGAATCGACGATCGACCGCGACAGCGCGCGGCGGCGCGCGCTCGCCTACCTGCGCTCGGTGTTTCCCGGCGCCTTCGGTGCAGCCGCGCCAGCCGCGATCGCGACCCTGCCGGCGAGCGCCTATACGAGCGCGGCGCTGCTCGCGGCCGAGCGCGCCTCGCTGCTGCGGGACGCCTGGCAGTTCGCCGGCCTCGAACGCGAGCTGCCCGCAGCCGGCACCTGGCTCGCGCTCGACTCACCGGCTGGCCTCGCGCTCGTGGTGCGCGATGCTTCGGGCCGGCTGCGGGCGTTCCGCAACGCCTGCCCGCAGCGGCCGCACGCGCTGCTGGACGGGCGCGCCGGCCGGCTCGCCGGCGAGATCGGCTGCCCACTGCACGGTCTGCGCTACGGTCTCGATGGTGAGCCGCTCGGCGACACGCCGGGCGGCGCGCTGCGCGCGCTGTCGGTCGCGAGCGTCGAGGGTTGCGTGTTCGTCGGTCCGCCGGCCTCCGGACCGGAGGTCGCCCGGCCGCCGGCGCCGGTGGCAGCGCTCGGCGCCTCGGCGTTGACGGCAGGGCCCGCGACCCTCACCGAGTTCCCGGTACGCGCCAACTGGAAGGTGCTCGTCGAGCTGTGGCTCGAGCCACGCGCTGGCGTCGCCCCGGCGGGCTGGAGCGCGCGCCGGCTGGCGGCACTCACGGCCGCCGCGCGCGACACGCCGCCCGCCGCGTTCCTCGGACCGAACCAGCTCGCCGAGGCCGGCAGCGGCGGCCTGACGGTTCTGCAGGTACTGCCGGCCGATGCGCGCGGCGCGCGGCTGCGGGTCTTCCAGTATCCCGCCGCGAGCGCGACCCGCGCGGAACGGGCGCGGGCGTACCTGGCGCGGCGCCTCGAGCGGCAGCGACTGCTCGCCGAGATCGCGCTCGCGGAGTCCGTGCAGCGTGGCCTAGAATCCCCGGGTTACGCCGCCGAACCGGTCGCCGCCGCACCGCCCGCACTGGCCGCATTCCGCCAGGCCATCGCCCGGCTGCTGCCCGGCGCCCAACCCGAACCTGGAGATCCGCGATGAATGCCGAACTTTCGACCCGCGACTGGCACGACCGCGCCCGCACGCTCAAGTACGCGACCGGGCACTTCATCGACGGCGAGCACGTCGGCGGCCGCTCGCCGGAGCGCTTCACGGTCACGAACCCGGCGACGCTCGCGCCGCTGTGCGAGGTGTCGGCCGGCGGCGCCGCCGACATCGACCGCGCCGTCGCCTCCGGGCGCCGCGCCTTTGCGAGTGGTGCGTGGCGGCGCATGGCGCCGCGCGACCGGCTCGCCGTACTAGGCCGCTACGCGCGCCTGATCGAGTCGAACGCGGAGCGGTTCGCGCTGCTCGATACGCTGACGATGGGCAAGCCGATCCGCGACATGCTGGCGATCGACGTGCCGTCCGCGGTGCAGACCTTCACGTACTTCGCTGAGCTGAGCGACAAGATCGACGGCGCGGTGACCGCGACCGCGAGCGATGCGTTCCACTACATCCTGCGTGAGCCGCTCGGCGTCGTTGGCTGCATCGTGCCCTGGAACTACCCGCTGCTGATGGCGGCGTGGAAGGTGGCGCCGGCGCTGGCGGCCGGCAACTCCGTGGTGCTGAAGCCGGCCGAGCAGTCGCCGCTCTCGGCGCTGCTGATGGCCGAGCTGTTCGTCGAGGCCGGCGGTCCCGCCGGCGTGTTCAACGTCGTGAACGGACACGGCGAGGCCGCCGGGGCCCCGCTCGCGCTGCACGGCGACGTCAACAAGATCGCCTTCACCGGCTCGACCGAGATCGGCAAGCAGATGCTGGTCTACGCCGGCCAGTCGAACATGAAGCGCGTCAGCCTCGAGTGCGGCGGCAAGTCGCCGCAGATCTTCCTCGCCGATCTCGAGGACCTTGATCGCGCCGTGAACTACGCGATCAACGGCATCTACGGCAACATGGGCGAGGTCTGCAATGCCGGCTCGCGCCTGCTGATCGACAAGCCGATCGCCGAAGCCTTCGTGGCGCGCTTCGTCGAGCTCGGCCGCAACGCCTACCGCGCCGGCGACCCGCTCGACCCGGCCACGAACCTCGGACCGCTGGTCACCGCTGGCCATCGCGCGCGCGTGGTCTCGTACATCGAACGCGGCCGGCAGGACGGCGCGCGCGTCGAGTTCGGCGGCGACACCCCGTCGCTGCCCGGCAGCTACGTGAACCCGACACTGTTCTCCGGGGTGCACAACCGCATGACGATCGCCCGCGAGGAGATCTTCGGGCCGGTGGCCGCGGCGATCACGGTCAACGGCCTCGAGGAGGCCGTGCGGGTCGCGAACGACTCGATCTACGGGCTCGCCGCCTCGATTTGGACGCGCGACCTGAGGACCGCGCACACCGCGATCCGCGACCTCGAGGCGGGCGTCATCTGGGTGAACTGCTTCGACCACGGCGACATGACGCAGCCGTTCGGCGGCTACAAGCAGTCCGGCTTCGGGCGCGACAAGTGCCTCGAGAGCCTGCTGTCCTACACGCAGACGAAGTCCGCTTGGATCCACCTCGGCTGAGCGGGGCCGCTCAGCGCTCGAGCGCGGCGCGCACCCACTGCTGGAAGCGGAACACGTCGTACTCCTCGGGCATCAGGTAGCCCTGCTCGTGCGGCGCGGACTGCATGCCGCGCTGCGCGAGCTCGCAGACCGCGCCGTCCTCGGCGAGCACTTCCGCCGAGAAGTCGCAGGCACGCCGGACGTCGATGGCCGGGTCCGCGAGCGTCGCGCGCGGGAACAGCCACTCGACGCTGAGCTCGGTCTCTTCGGGGCCGAGCGGCAGCAGACGCGTCGAGCGCACGTGGTCGACGTGGAAGACCATGTAGTGCGACGGCAAGCTGGTCATGAAGTGATAGCCGAGGCGCCGCTCCTCGGGGGTCAGCGCCGGGAATTCGTGGCCGAGCGAGCGGCCATCGACCGACCAGGTCGCCGCGCCGGCGCGCAGCCCGCCGGCGTAGGTGGGGTCCTGCTCGCCCGCGTGCGCGGCCCACGACGGGTCGTCGCGGGGCTCCATGATGCCGCGCCGGTAGATCGGCACGAGGCTCGACAGGTTCTTGTGCACGCCCGGGCAGTGCAGGCACTCGTTGTAGTTCTCCCAGAACACCTTCCAGTTGCAGCGCAGCCGCGTCGTCAGGCGGTGGCCGGGCTCGAGGTCCTCGACCGGCCAGTGGCGGAATTGCTCGGTGTTGGCGTTGAAGTTGTCGGAGAAGGCGCGGCTCGGGTCACCGAGGTTCACGTACACGAAGCCCCGCCAGACATGGACCGGGACCGCGTAGAGCGAGATCTCCCCGTCCGGCAGGTAGTGGCGCCGGCCCTGCGACGGTACCCGCGCGAGCTCGCCCGACAGCCGGTAGCTCCAGGCGTGGTACGGACAGGTGATCGCGTTGCCCGGCAGCCGGCCCTCGGGCTCGGGGCACAGCGCGGCGCCGCGGTGCCGGCAGGTGTTGAAGTAGGCACGCAGCTCGCCGTGCTCGTCGCGCAGCACCACGATGGGCTGGGTACCGACGGTGAACGTCCGGTAGCTGCGGACCTCGGGCAGGGTCGCGGCCCGGCACAGGTACACCCACTCGCGGTACCAGATGCGCTCGAGCTCGAGGGCGTACTGCGCCGGATCGAGGTACCAGCGCGTCGGCAGCGTGCGCTCGAGCTGCTTGAGGCCGTTGAAGCCGGTGGTGATCGGATCGTCGGTCGGCTCGGCGCTCATCGGCTCGCTCCCGGTCGCGGTCTCAGACGAAGCGGCTGGGCGGCGCCGGCAGGCGGATTTCCGGGATCTGCCGCTCGAGCAGCTCGTGGAACTCGGTCATCCAGGTCTCGATGTTCGACAGCGGGCCGGGCGTGTAGCTCGGCGAGGCGAGCCCGCGCTGCACCCGCAGGCACAGCTGGCGGTCCTCCTCGTTGACCGAGTCATTGATCCGGTTGCTGAGCCCGCGCAGCACGCGCATCTCGCGCCGCTCGTCGGGCAGGCCGAAGATCGCATAGCGGATCACGCACTTGCCCGGTGCGCGCGGCAACACCTGGAAGAAGTCCATCAGCTCAGGGTACACGTCGACGCCGAGGTTCGGCAGCACGCTGTAGAACCGCCAGCAGCGACGGTATTCCGCCGGCAGATGTGTCGCCGTCGCGCCGACGAGCGCCTGGTAGTGTCGCTCGCTCCAGCGCGGCGAGGGCTGCTCGCGCAGCCAGCTCGTGCCACGCGCGATGCCGCGGCTGCCCTTCTGGTCGTCGTAGTCCGGCGTGAACATGCGGTTGAGGCCCGGATGGCCGACCGGCACGTGGTACGACTCGAGGTAGTTGTCCATCGCGACCTTCCAGTCGACGTCCCACTCCTCGTAGGAGACCGGCGTCAGCGGCACCATGTCCTCGAAGCGGTACGGTGCCAGCTCGTCGAGGAACGGCGCCCACTGCTCGCGCACCGGCGCCGGCTCGCCCGTCAGGCAGACGAACACAAAGCCGAGCAGCACCTCGCAGCGGACCGGCTTGAGGCCATGGCCCGCGCGGTCGAGCCCGGGGAAGCTCTCCTTCGCCGGCACGCCGATCAGCCGTCCGTCGTAGCCGTAGGTCCAGCCGTGGTAGGGACAGACCACCGTGCCGGCGCAATGCCCGCTGCCGTCCAGCAGCCGGGCGCCGCGGTGCCGACAGACGTTGTGGAAGGCCCGGATCTGGCCGTCGCGGTCGCGCAGCACGACGATGCTGTCGGGGCCGAGGTCGAAGGTGACGAAGTCCCCGGTGCGAGGCACCTGGCTCACGTGACAGCCAATCTGCCAGCTCGGCCGCAGGATGCGGTCGATCTCGAGCCGGTGCATCTCGGCATTGTTGTAGACCCACGCCGGCAGCGCACGGCGGCTGGGTACGACGGGAGCCCTGGCAGTGTCGAAGGCCGGAACGCTTGCCATGGGGGTTCTCCTCGGGGATCTGCGGATGCTATATCGACATTCAATCTAACCCGGAACAGGCGGCGGCGGCAAGCCGTTGAATGCCCAGAAAGGGGGGCGCTGTCAATTTCATTATCTTATTATTTATCAGGTATTTAAATACTTAAAATTCGCCATTCGCCACGATCGTTTTGGCAACCCGGAATTGGTGCGTCGCGATTCAAGCGAAAATTATATGAGCATATAAATTTCGTGGACGGGCGCCGGCCCGCGGTGTTAGTTTCGCCCGCAGAACGCACACGCGAACGGGGAGCGCGCCATGCCGCGGGATCTTTCGAAGAGCAATGCACACTGGCACAAGGCCAACACCCGGCTGCCGCTTGGCGTCGCGTCGAACTTCCGCTTCTGGGGCGAGGGCCGGACGATCTACGTCAAGGAAGGCCGCGGCGCCCGGATCACCGACCTCGACGACAACCGCTACGTCGACTACCGGCTGGGCTACGGTCCGGCGATCCTCGGCTACGCCCACCCGGAGGTGGACGCCGCGGCGCGCGAGGGCATGCAGGTCGGCGGGGTGTTCGCCCTGTCGACCGAGCGCGAGTTCCGGGTCGCGGAGCGGATCGCGAAGATGGTGCCGGCGGCCGAGCTGGTGCGGTTCTCGAACTCCGGCACCGAGGCGGTCATGGCCGGGCTCAGGCTGGCGCGCGCCTACACGGGTCGTGACGACTACATCATCCTCGAGGGCAGCTACCACGGGCTGTTCGACGCGGCGATGTGGTACACGCCCATGGAAAAGTGGTCGCAGCAGGGCGAGCCCGAGGTCGTGCCCTACAGCCAGGGCGTGCCGCTCGGCGTGCGTGGCTTCGCGCACTTCGTGCAGGCGAACGACGCCAACCAGCTCGAGGACACGTTCAAGCGCACCGCCGGCCGGATCGCCTGCATGCTGATCGAGCCGATCATGGGCAATTGTCTCGGCATCGGCATGGAGCCGGAGTACCTGCGCGCGGCGCGCATGCTGTGCGACAAGTACGGCACGCTGCTGCTGATCGACGAGGTCAAGACCGGCTTCCGCGTTGCCCGCGGCGGCGTCCAGTCACTGCACGCCGTGCGCCCCGACCTGACGACCTTCGCCAAGGCGGTCGCGAACGGCTACCCGATCTCGGTGCTGGCCGGCCGCGAGGACGTGATGCGCAAGCTCGGCCGGGGCGTCGCCCACGGCGGCACCTACACGGCCCACTCCGTGTCGCTTGCGGCGGCGGAGAAGTGCCTGCAGATCCTCGACGAGACGGATGCGCTCGACCGGGTCGCCGACTTCGGCCGGCGGCTGATGAAGGGCATGACCCAGGTACTGAATGCGCGCGGCATCGCTCACAGCTTCGTCGGCCACCCGTCGATGCCGGGGCTGTACTTCGATGCCAAGCCGCCGCGCAACTACCGCGACTGGAAGGGCAGCGACTACGCGTTCTACGACGCGATGGCACAGGTGCTGCACGACGAGGGGGTGCTGTGCGAGCCCGATTCGCGCGAGCCGTGGTTCATCTCCGCGGCCCACGACGACTCGTGCCTCGCCGACACGCTGCGGGGCTTCGAGGTCGCGGTCGACGCGACGCTCAAGACCCGCGCCGCCGAGAAGGTCCGGGCCTGACCCGGCCCGCCGCGGCGGCATGAGCGCTCGAACGCAGCGCCACGACGTGGTCGTCGTCGGCGCCGGCCACAACGGGCTGGTCGCCGCGTGCTACCTGGCGCGCGCCGGCCTCGACGTGCTGGTGGTCGAGCGCAACGACTACATCGGCGGCGCCGCGGTCAGCCGCCAGCTGTACCAGGACTTCACGTACTCGAACTGCTCGTACGTCTGCAGCCTGCTGCGGCCGGAGATCATGCGGACGCTCGAGCTGCCACGCTACGGGCTGCAGATTATCCCTTACGACGGCGGCTGCACGATGATGCGTGGCGGCGGGCACTTCGCCCTCTACGACAACCACGACGCGCTGCGCCGCGAGATCGCGCGCCACTCGAAGCGCGACGCCGAGGCCTATCACCGCTTCTCGCGCGACATCATCCGCCAGTGCAAGTTCATCAAGCCGCTGCTGCTGCGCGAGCCGCCGGACCCGACCTCGTTCCGGCCGCGCGACCTGATGGAGCTGCTCTACCTCGGCCAGCGCCTGCACCGCGTCGGCGAGGAGCGGATGTACGACACGATCCGCTTCTGGACGATGAGCGCCGCCGACTTCCTCGACGAGTACTTCGAGAGCGAGATCGTCAAGGCGCACTTCTCCGGCAGCTCGATCATCGGCACGGCGCTCGGCCCGCGCTCGCCCGGCAGCGCCTACGTGCTGCTGCACCACTACATGGGCGACATCGACGAGACCGTGGGCGCGTGGGGCTTCGCGCGCGGCGGCATGGGCGCGATCACGGCGGCACTGACGAGCTCGCTGCGTGCCAGCGGTGGCGACGTCCGGGTCAGCGCGCCGGTCGCCGAGGTGCTGGTGCGTGGCGGGCGGGCCCGCGGCGTGGTGCTCGAGAGCGGCGAGGAGATCGAGGCGCGCACGGTGATCTCGAACCTCGACGTCAAGCGCACGTTCCTGAAGACGGTCGCGCCGGAGCACCTGCCGGACGACTTCCTGTCCGCCGTGCGCCGCTTCAAGATCCGCGGCTCGTCCGGCAAGCTGAACATCGCCCTTGACGGCCTGCCGACCTTCCCGTCGATCCCGGCGGGCGCGCCGTGCCTGCGGGGCGACCTGCACATCACCGACACGATCGCGATGATGGAGCGCGCCTACGACGACTGGAAGGATGGCCGCTGGTCGGCGACGCCGTACGTCGACATGCTGATGCCGTCGCAGATCGATCCGACGATGGCGCCCGACGGCAAGCACTACATGTCGGTGTTCGTGCAGTACTGCCCGTACGAGCTGGCCGACGGTCCGTGGACGGACGCGAAGCGCCAGGCCTTCGGCGCGAACGTCATCGATTCGATCGCCGCCCACAGCCCGGACTTCAAGAGCCTGATCCGGCACGCCGAGATCCGCACGCCCTGGGACATCGAGAACGAAGTCGGCCTCACCGAGGGCAACATCTTCCAGGGGGAGCTGACCATGGATCAGTTGCTCTTCAACCGGCCGGTGCCGGGCTACGCCCAGTACCGCACCCCCCTGCGTGGCCTCTACCTGTCGGGCTCGAGCACGCACCCGGGCGGCGGCGTGATGGGCGCGCCCGGCGCGAACGCGGCGCGCCGGGTGCTGGCCGACCTGCGGCGGAGCGTCTGAGCGTGGCCGTCGCCCGCGCCCGCTTCGACGCGATCGTGGTCGGCGGCGGCCACAACGGCCTCGTCTGCGCGACGCTGCTCGCGCGCGGCGGGCGCCGCGTGCTGCTGCTCGAGGCGGCGGCCGAGATCGGCGGTGCGGCGCGCACCCGCGAGTTCGCGCCGGGATTCAGGGTCTCCGGCGCGGCGCACTTCCTGCACCAGCTGCCCGCGGCGCTGGCCGGCGAGCTCGGACTCGACCGGCACGGCCTCGAGCTCGCGGCCGCGGCCCTGCCGACCACGGCGCTCGACGCCGCTGGCGCGCCGCTCGAGCTCGGCGATCTCGCGACGCTGCGATCGATCTCGCCGGCGGACGCCGATGCCTGGCCCGGCGTGATCGCCCGCTTCGGCCGGTTCGCGCGCCTCCTCTACCACGTGCTCGACGCGCCGCCGCCGCGCCTCGGCAGCGGCGCGACCGCCGACGCCCTCGCGCTCGCGCGGCTCGGCCTGCGCTTGCGGCTGCTCGGCCGGCGCGACATGCGCGAGTTCCTGCGCATCATCGGCATGAACGCCTACGACCTCGTGACCGACGAGTTCGCGACGCCGCTTTTGCGCGGCGCGCTCGCCTTCGACGCCGTCCTCGGCACGAACTTCGGGCCCCGGGCGCCGGGAACGGTGCTGACCTTCCTGTACCGGCTCGCGCTGCAGTCGGCGGCCGGCCCCGCGCAGCTCGCGCTGCCGCGCGGCGGCATGGGCGCGGTCGCGGCGGCGCTCGGCCGCGCCGCCGCCGCGGCCGGCGTCAGCATCCGCACCGCCGCGCCGGTGGCGCGCCTGCGGGTCGGCAACGACCGGGTCGATGGCGTGGTGCTCGAATCGGGCGAGGAGCTCGACGCCGGGGTGGTCGTCTCCGGCGTCGACCCGCGCCGCACCTTCCTGTCGCTGCTCGGCGCGGAGCACCTCGATACCGGCTTCGTGCGCCGGGTGGACCATTTCCGCTGCCGTGGCGTCGCCGCCAAGCTGCACCTCGCGCTCGACCGGGCGCCCGCGTTCCGCGGCCTCGGCGCACGCGCCGCGGCCGGGCGGCTGCTGGTCGCGCCGACGCCGGACTACGTCGAGCGCGCGTTCAACGCGAGCAAGTACGGCGAGTGGTCGCCGGCGCCTGCGCTCGAGGTCAGCGTGCCGACGCTGCACGATCCGTCGCTCGCGCCGGCCGGATGCCACGTGCTGTCGGCGATCGTGCAGTACGCACCGTACGTCGCCGAGCGCGGCTGGGCGACGCAGCGCGGGCCGTTCCTGGACGCGGTGCTCGGCGTGCTCGAGGCGCATGCGCCCGGCCTGCGCGGCAGCGTGCGCGCGGCGGAATTGCTCGTGCCGGAGGACCTGGAGCGGGAGTTCGGCTCCGGCGGCGGCCACTGGCATCACGGCGATCTGGCGTTCGATCAGTTCTACCTGGTGCGTCCGGTGCCGGGCGCGACGCAGCATGCGACGCCGATGGCGGGACTCTACCTCTGCGGCGCGGGTGCCCATCCGGGCGGCGGCGTCGCCGGCCTTGCGGGGCGCAATGCCGCCCGGCGCGTGCTCGCGGAGGCCGCGGCATGACAAGCCCCTACCCCTCGCCGCCCCACTTCCGCCGGCCGCTGCTCGACACGCCGTTCGCACCGCGCACGCGCGAGCTGCAGCAGGTCGATCACTTCGTGGCCTGGGCCGGGTACAGCACGGTCGACGTCTACAGCACCGTCGAGCAGGAGTATTTCGCGGTGCGCAACGCCGCGACCCTGTACGACCTGACGCCGATGGTGAAGTACCGCGTCAGCGGAGCGGACGCCGAGCGCTACCTGAACCGGCTGGTGACGCGCGACGTTCGCAAGCTCCGGGTCGGCCGCGTCAGCTACGTGGTCTGGTGCAACGACCACGGCCACATCATCGACGACGGCACGGTCTTTCGCCTCGCCGCGCAGGACTTCCGGGTCTGTACGGCCGAGCGCCAGCTCGACTGGTTCCTCGATTCGGCGATCGGCTTCGACGTCGTCATCGAGGAGGTCACCGAGCAGGTAGCGGCGCTCGCGGTGCAGGGTCCGACGTCGGCCTACATCCTGCGGCGCTTCGGCCTCGAGGGACTCGAGCGGCTGAAGCCCTTCGAGCTGGCGGAGTTCTCGGTCGGCGGGCGGCCGCTGATGGCCTCGCGCACCGGCTTCACGGGCGACCTCGGCTACGAGCTCTGGATGCGCCCGGAGCACGCGCTCGGGGTCTGGGACGAGCTGATGGCGGCCGGGCGGACGCGCGGTCTGCGCCCGATCGGCTCGCAGGCACTCAACATGGTGCGCATCGAGGCGGGCTTCCTGCTGCCGAACGTCGATTTCGTCTCGGCCGAGCACACCGTGCGCGTCGACCGGGAGCGCACGCCGCTCGAGCTCGGCCTCGCCTGGCTGGTCGACTTCGACAAGCCCCACTTCACCGGCCGGCGCGCGCTCCTGCGGCAGCAGGCCGCGGGCCTGCGGCGGCTCCTCGTCGGGCTCGACGTCGCCGGCAACAAGCCTGCCCACAACGCCCTGCTGTACGCCGAGGAGGCGGGCCGGCGCGAGGTCGGCAGCGTCACGTCGGCGATGTGGTCCCCCACCTGCAAGCGCAACATCGCGCTGGCGATCGTCGATGCCCCCTTTCACGCCACCGGCACGACCGTCTGGGCGGACATCTACCTCAATCGCGAGCTCGTCTGGGAGCGGCGCATGGCCGCCAGCCGGGTCGTCGAGCGGCCGTTCTTCGCCCCCGAGCGACGGCGCGCCACGCCGCCGGCGGACCGCTAGGTCTGCCCCCGGACGCGCGGCAGGTCGGGTAGGCTCGCCACATGCCCTGCACTCACGGACCGGCTTCCGGGAGAGGACGAAGGTGATCTCCGCGCAGCGCCCGAACGTCACCGAGCGGCCATGGCTCGACCCGGCCGCCAAGCCGCAGATCGTGCTCGAGGGGATCGGCAAGACCTACGGCGCCTTCACCGCGGTCGGCAGCGTCAACCTGTCGATCTACAAGGGCGAGATGTTCGCGCTGGTGGGTGCATCCGGCTGCGGCAAGACGACGCTGCTGCGCATGCTTGCAGGCTTCGTGACGCCGAGCGCCGGTCGGGTCGTGATCGACGGCGTCGACATGACCGAGGTGCCGCCCTACGAGCGCCCGGTCAACATGATGTTCCAGTCCTACGCGCTGTTCCCGCACATGACGGTGGCCGACAACGTCGGCTACGGCCTGAAGCGCCTGCGGCTCGACGGCGCGACCCGCCAGCGCCGCATCGACGAGGCACTCGAGATGGTGCAGCTGGGCGGCCTCGGCGCGCGCAAGCCGCACCAGCTGTCGGGCGGCCAGCGGCAGCGCGTGGCGCTCGCCCGCGCGCTGATCCGGCGCCCGAAGGTGCTGCTGCTCGACGAGCCGCTGTCGGCGCTCGACAAGAAGCTGCGCGAGAGCACCCAGTTCGAGCTGATGGACCTGCAATACGAGGTCGGCATCACCTTCGTGGTGGTCACCCATGACCAGGACGAGGCGATGGCGCTGTCGAGCCGGATCGCGGTGATGGACCGCGGCGCAGTGGTGCAGGTCGGCACGCCCGCCGAGGTCTACGAGTTCCCCCGCACGCGCTTCGTGGCGGACTTCTTCGGCACGGCGAACCTGCTCGAGGGCACGGTCGCGGCGGCGGAGCCGGGACTCGTCACCGTGCGCTGCGCGGACCTCGGCTGCGACCTGTACGTCGACGACGCCGGGCGGGTGCAGGTCGGCGAGCGGGTGTGCGTCGCCGTCCGCCCCGAGAAGGTGCAGCTCAGCAAGTCGCCGCCCGCCGGCGAGCGCCGCAACCGCCTGAAGGGCGTGGTCTGGGAGCTCGGCTATCTCGGCAGCCGCTCGACCTACCAGGTGAAGACTGCCGGCGGCAAGGTGGTCACGGCGTTCGCGCAGAACGAGCGGCGGACGCTCGACTGGTCAATCGACTGGAGCGACGAGGTCTACCTCAGCTGGGACGCGAACGCCGCGGTCCTGCTGCAGGCCTGACGAGGTTCAGTACGGGCCGGCGGGCGGGCGCCCGCGGGCCGACGGGGATTGGGTGATCATCCGGGGGAACGAGATCATGTCAGCAGTTGCTCGCCATTGTCGTGCCATCCTCGCCCTGGCGCTCGCAGCCGGCGTCGGCGGCGTCGCCGTCGCCGCCGACACCAAGACCGGCCAGCTCGAGGAAATCGTCGTCACCGCGACCCGCCATGAGGAATCGCTGAGCAAGGTGCCGATCAGCGTCACCGCACTCAGCCAGGAGTCGCTCGACCAGAAGGGCATCAAGGACTTCCAGGACGTCGTGCGCTTCACGCCGGGCGTCTCGATCGACCAGTCCGGCACGAACGCGATCTCGATCCGCGGCATTTCCTCGTCGGCGGGCGCCGGCACCACCGGCATCTACATCGACGACACGCCGATCCAGGTGCGCTCGGTGGGCTTCAACCCCGACGACACGCTGCCGAAGGCCTTCGACCTCGACCGCGTCGAGGTGCTGCGCGGCCCGCAGGGCACGCTGTTCGGCTCGGGCTCCGAGGGCGGCACGGTGCGCTACATCATGACCGCGCCGAGCGCGACCAAGGAATCGACCTACATGCGCGCCGAGGTCTCGACCACCCGCGCCGGGGAGCCGAGCTACGAGGCCGGCATCGCCCACGGCGGGCCGATCGTCGACAACGTGCTCGGCTACCGGGCGAGCGTCTGGTACCGCTACGACGGCGGCTGGATCGACCGCGTCGACCCGTACACGATGCAGACCACCGACTCCCATGCCAACCGCGCCAACACCATGGCCGCGCGCCTCGCGTTCATCATCAAGCCGAGCGAACACGTGTCGATCACGCCGTCGGTGATGTACCAGAACTCGCGTAAGCACGACGAGTCGACGTACTGGCCGGCGTTCTCCACCGACGGCACGTTCCGCAACCTGACGCCGGAGCGGATGCCGGTGCCGGACGAGTACTACCTGCCGGCGCTGAAGATTGAGGCGGATATCGGCAGCGCGAAGCTGATTTCCAACACCTCCTACTACCACCGCAAGGAGCTCACGGCCTATCAGGGCACGATGTACGACCTTGCCTATTTCCAGTCGCAGGCGTGGGCGGATACCTCCGGCAACTGCCTGACCGTGTACTCCGCGGTCAACAACTGCACGTCGACCAACGGGCCGACGCCGTCCTGGTACCCGCTGCTCGACGCGAACGGCATCCACATGCCGGCCGGCTTCGCGGGCTTCCAGACGCCGAATGTCATCACGAACCAGCAGGAGTCGTATACGCAGGAGATCCGGCTGCAGTCGAACGACGACGCGAGCCGCGTGCGCTGGACGGTCGGCGCCTTCTGGTCGTTGACGAAGTCGCTCAGCGTGGAGGAGCTGCAGGACCCGCTCGGCATGGTCCCGGCGCTCTGGACGACGATCTTCGGCATCGATCCGACCGCGTTCTACGGTTCGTTCTACAACTGCCCGGCGAACACGGCGGTCCCCGGCGCGAACTCTTCCGGACAGTCGCTGCCGGACTGCGACATCTACCTGAACCACAACGTCGTTCACGACCGCCAGATCGCGGGCTTCGGCGAGGCGACGATCGGCCTCACCGAGCAGCTCAAGCTGACGCTCGGCGCGCGCGTCGCACGGATGTCCTTCGATCTGAGCCATCATGGCGATGGCATCCTGAACTTCGGCCCCGACTACGCCTCTGCCGAGCAGAAGGAGACCGCGGTGACGCCGAAGTTCGGGCTGGCGTACCAGGCAGACCCGTACAACCTCTATTACTTCACCTACGCCAAGGGCTTCCGGCCGGGCGGCGGCAACCCGCCGCTGCCGGACTACTGCAGCGGCGCCGGCGGACTCGCCCAGTCGGGTTACCCAAACGGCGCGCCGCTGACCTACAAGTCCGACCACACCGACAGCTTTGAGGTCGGCTCGAAGAACAACTTCAGCAACCGCTTCAAGATCGCGACCAGCGTCTACTGGATCAAGTGGAACGACATCCAGCAGAGCGTCTATGTGCCTTACAACTGCGGACTGCAGTTCGTCGACAACCTCGGCACCGCGGTCGCCAAGGGCTTCGACGTGCAGGCTGAGATGCTGCTCGGCGGTGGCGTCTCGGCTGACGTCGCCTTCGGCTACACCAGCGCGCGCTACACGAAGTCGCTGGTGCTCTACGACACGACGCAGACGCCGCCGGTCGGCCACACGCTGGCCGGCGCGGGCGACGCCATCTCCGGTCAGGCGGCGATCGATGGCGGCCCCGGCACGAGCCCGCCGTGGACCGCGGCGGTCGGACTGCAGTACAACTTCTCGGTCGGCGCGCGTGACGCCTTCGTCCGCTTCGACTGGGAGTACGCGTCGCGCAATCCGTGGCTCGCGACCGTTCAGGATCCGAACACGACGCAGTACTCGCCGTTCACCTACACGCCGTCGGCGACGACCTTCTCCTCGCTGCGCGGCGGCGTGACGTTCGGCAACCTGCAGCTCGCGGCGTTCGTCGACAACCTGTTCGACTCGCGAACGATCACGAATTACCAGCTGTCACAGCTCGATGCGAACAATCCGGGAGGTTCGCCGGTGCCGCAGCAGAACGGCTACACGTTCCGTCCGCGCACCTTCGGCATCACGGCGAGCTGGCGCCTCTAGCGGCCGCCGCCGGCCCGCTGAGCGCACTCAGCGGGCCGGCGCCAGGCGCTCGCAGTAGCGCCGGATGCGCCGCGCCGCATCGTCGAGCATCGGCTCTTCCGCGGCGTAGCAGGCGCGCACGAAGCCTTCGGTGGCGCGGCCGAAGGCAGCGCCGTCGAGCAGCGAGACGCGCTCGGCCTGGTACAGCCCGCGGACGAAGTCGCCGGCCGTGAGCCCGGTCGCGCGCACGTCGAGCAGCATGAACATGCCAGCGTCAGGCCAGATCGCCCGCACGCCGGGCAGGCCCTCGAGCGCCCGGTAGAGACGCTCGCGCCGCGCCGTGCAGTAGGCCCGCACCACGGTCTCGGCCTCGTCGGCGATGTCGAGCGCGGTCTGCGCCGCCTGCTGCACGAAACCGGGCAGGCCGTACAGCATGTTGAGCGCCAGCTGCTCGGCGTGGGCGATGAAGTCCGCCGGGCCGACGATCCAGCCGGCGCGCCAGCCGGTCATCGCGTGCGTCTTCGACAGGCTGCCGAGCGTCAGCACCTTTTCGGGCAGCCTCGCCGCCAGCGACGGCACGCGCCCACCGTCGGCAATGCCGGCGTAGACCTCGTCCGAGACCACCCACAGGTCGTGGCGGCGCGCGAGCGCCGCGATGCCGTCCACGTCAGCCTCGGTAAACACAACGCCGGTCGGGTTGTTCGGCGTGGCGAGGAAGATCGCGCGCGTGCGCGGCGTGACGGCTGCCTCGAGCGCGGCCAGGTCCGGGTGGAAGCCGTTGGCGGCCGGCGCCGCCACCGGCACCAGCGTCGCGCCGCTGGCGCGGATCGTCGCCGGATAGGTCGCATACATCGGGTCGAGCGCGATCACCTCGTCGCCGGGGCCGGCGAGCAGCATCGAGCTCACGAACAGGCCATTCTGGCAGCCGCCGAGCACGATCGCGTTCTCGGCGCCGGCCGCCTGCCCGGTGCGCCGGGTGTGCAGCGCCGCCACCGCCGCCCGCAGCGCCGGCCGGCCGGCGCTCTCGGTGTAGTGCGTGTCACCGCCGCGCATCGCGGCGACGGCGGCGTCGACGACCGCCGGCGGCGTGTCGAGGTCCGGATCGCCGACCGACAGCACGATCACGTCCTCGCCGCGCGCCTTGGCGTTGCGGGCCTCCCAGTGCAGCGCCCAGGGGTCGCCGCCGGCGTCGTGGGCGATGCGCCCGGCGAATTCAGCGAATCGCGGTTTCATTCGAAGCGCTCCGCGCGGACCTCGAGGACGACGACCTGGCGCCGGGCGCCGAAGTCGGCGAGCGCCGCCGCCAGCGCCGGCAGCGAGTCAATCACGCGATGGCCGTAGCCGTAGGCCCCGGCCAGCGCGGCGAAGTCCGGCGGGCGGACGTCGACGCCCTCGGGCTCGATGCCGACCGCGATCATCGAGTTCTTGATCTCGCCGTAGCCGTGGTTGTTCCAGACCACGATCGCGGTCCATGCGTCGACGTCGCGCGGCACGGCGAGTTCGCCGAGCGTGAACTGGATGCCACCGTCGCCGGTCAGGCACACGACCGGGCGGTCGGGCGCAGCGAGCCCGGCACCGGTGGATGCCGGCAGCGCATAGCCGAGGGTGCCGTAGCCAGTCGCGCTGTTGAACCAAGACCCGGGGGTCGCGGCGGCGAAGCCGAGGTTGCCCGCGTAGACCGCCTGGGTCGAGTCACCGACCAGGATCGCACCGGGCAGCGCCGCGCGGATCGTCTCGAGGAAGCCGATCTCGCGCCGGTAGGCGGGGGACAGGGCAGCAAGCGCGGCGCTCGCGGCCGCGCCGGTCCGTTCAGCGCCGCGCCGCGGCCGGCCCGCACCGAGATCCTGGCCGAGCAGCGCCGCCAGCGTCGCGCGCGAGTCGCCGAGCAGCGCGAGGTCCGCGCGCACGCTGCGCTTCATGTGCGCCGCGTCGATGTCGATGCGGATCAGGTGCGGCGGCTGCGGGAAGTCGCTGACCGAGTACATATCGTAGTCGGTCGGGCCGAACTCGGTGCCGACCGCGAGCACCGTGTCGGCGGCCGCGATCAGCGCGCGCACCGGCTCGAGCGACGGGCTCAGCGAGACGCCGAGCGGATGCTCGGGCGGCAGCAGGCCACGCCCGTTCACCGTCATCACCACCGGTGCATCGAGCGCCTCGGCGACCCGGCGCAGCTCGGCGGCGGCACCGAGTGCGCCGCCGCCCGCGAGAATCACCGGCGCCCGGGCGGCCGCCAGCCGCCGGGCGGCAGCGGCCACGGCGCCCGACTCGGCGGCCGCCCGGTGCGGCGGCCGGCCGCGACCTGGCGGCGGCAGCGCGCTCGCGTCCTCCGTGATCACGTCGCGCGGGATCTCGATGTACGCCGGCCGTGGCCGCAGCCCGACCGCGCCGCCGAAGGCGAGGTCGAGCGCCTCCGGCAGCTGCTCGGGCGCCGTCACCCGCCGGCTGAGCCCGGCGACCCGCGCCGCGACGCCGAGCTGGTCGGGCATCTCGTGCAGGAAGCCCCGCCCGGTGCCGAGTTCGCCGCGGCGGTTCTCGCTCGCGATCACCACCAGCGGGATCGAGTCGCCGTACGCCTGGCCCATGGCGGTGACGATGTTCGTGAGCCCGGGCCCGGTGATGGTGAAGCAGACCGCGGGTGAGCCACTCACGCGCGCGTAACCGTCCGCCATGAACCCGAGCCCCTGCTCGTGGCGGCCGGCCACGTGACGGATCCCGGACCGGGCGAGGCCGCGGTAGAACTCGAGGTTGTGCACGCCCGGGATACCGAAGACGTGGCGGACGCCGCGCGCCTCCAGGTCCTCGATCAGGTACGCTCCGAGAGTCTTCTTCATCTGTCACCCCCCACGGGTCCCAGTATCCCACGCGGACGGCTTCCGGGCGGCCCGTCGGTGCGGTGGCGTAAATATTATGGGCGCGATAATATGACGATCCGCGATCGCGAGGGAGCCCCATGAACCACGACGTGATGATCACCTGCGCCATTACGGGCGACGACACCAAGGTGACGAAGAGCCCGTACTGCGCGGTTACCCCCGCCGACATCGCCGCCTCGGCCGTCGAGGCCGCGAAGGCCGGCGCCGCGATCGTCCACATCCACGTGCGCGACCCGGAGACCGGCGCGTTCAGCATGGAGACCAAGCACTACCGCGCCGTGGTCAAGGCCATCCGCGAGAGCGGCACCGACGTCATCGTCAACCTGACCTGCGGCATGGGCGGCTACATCGTGGTCGGCGAGCACGGCCTCAAGGACACGCCGGCCCCGGGCAGCGACTTCTGCACGCAGGAAGACCGGATGCGGCACGTCATCGACCTGTGCCACGAGGGCAAGTACCGCCCGGACATCTGCACGCTCGATTGCGGCAGCCTGAACTTCGGCGACGGCAACCGCGCCTACGTCTCGACGCCGAACTACCTGCGGCAGGGGGCGGCGATCTGCAAGGACCTCGGCGTCAAGCCGGAGTTCGAGATCTTCGACACCGGCAACCTCTGGTTCGTGAAGCAGATGATCAAGGAGGGCCTGGTCGTGCCGCCGCCGCTCGTGCAGCTGTGCATGGGCATCGCCTGGGGCATGCCGGCCGACACCGGCCACCTGCTGGCGATGATCAACACCCTGCCCGCGGACGCCGTCTGGACCTCGTTCGCGATCAGCCGCATGCAGATGCCGTGGGCGGCGCAGTCGGTGCTGGTGGGCGGCAACGTGCGCGTCGGCCTCGAGGACAACCTCTACCTCAGCAAGGGCGTGTACGCCTCGAATGCGCAGCTCGTCAGCAAGGCGCGCGGCATCGTCGAGGCGATGGGCGCGCGGATCATCGGGCCGGCCGAGGTCCGTGACCGGCTGAAGATCGGCTGACGGCGGCCATGGCGGGACTGCGGATCTACCGCTCGGCGGTCCAGCCCGGCTGGATCGACTACAACGGCCACCTGCGCGACGCCTACTACGGCGTCGTGCTCAGCGATGCGATCGATGCGCTGATGGACCGGGTCGGCATCGACGCGGCCTACCGCGGCCGGACCCGCAACACGCTCTACACCCTCGAGATGCACATGCACTGGCTCGAGGAGGTCAAGGCGAGCGACACGCTCGAGATCGACTGCGTGGTGCTCGGCCTCGATGCGAAGCGGCTGCACCTCGGCTGCGAGGTGCGCATCGCGCGCCATCCGTCCCCGGTCGCGACTGCGGAGTTCATGCTGCTGCACGTCCACCAGGGCGAGAAGCCCGGCGCCGCGCCCTTCCCGCCCGAGGTGCTGGCGGCGCTCGAGCGGCTGCGCGCCGAGGCCGATGGCGGCGACTGGCCCGGGCCCCGCTCCCGCGAGCTCGCGCTCAAGAAGCGCTAGATGGCGCGCGCCCCCCTTGAGCGCCTGCTCGCGCCGCGCACGATCGCGCTCGTGGGCGGCGGCTGGACCGACGGCGTCGCAGCCGCCGGCCGGCGCATCGGCTTCGCCGGCACCACCTGGCGCATCCACCCGACCCGCGCCTCGACCGCCGACACGCACTACTACCGGTCGGTCGACGAGCTGCCCGGGGCGCCGGATGCGACCTTCCTGGCCGCCCCGGCCGCCGACATCCCGGCGCTCGCCGGCGCGCTCGCCCGCCGCGGCGCCGGTGGCTTCGTCTGCTTCGCCTCCGGCTTCGACGAGACCGCGACCGAGCGCGGCCGCGAGCTGACGCGCGCGCTGCTCGCCGCGGCCGGCGACCTGCCGTTCACGGGCCCCAATTGCTACGGGCTCATCAACTTCTTCGACCGTGCAGCGCTCTGGCCGGACCAGGTGGTCGGCGACTGTCCCGAGCGCGGCGTCGCGCTGCTGTGCCAGAGCGGCACCATCTCGCTGACCCTGACCTTCAACGGCCGCTCGCTGCCGATCGGCTACCTGGTGTCGGTGGGCAACCAGTCGCGCCTCGCGGTCGAGGACCTGATCGAGTCGCTGAGCGAGGATCCGCGCGTCAGCGCCTTCGGCCTGTACCTCGAGGGCGTCAAGGACATCGCTCGCTTCGCGCGCGCCGTCGAAATCGCGCGCGCCAAGGGCAAGCCCATCGCGCTCGTCAAGGCGGGCCGCACCGCCGCCGCGGCACAGACCGCGGCGACCCACACCGGCGCGCTCGCCGGCGCCGACCAGGTGTTCGATGCCTTCTGCCGGCAGGCCGGCATCGCCCGCTGCGACACGCTCGCGACGCTCGCCGAGACGCTCAAGGTGCTGCACTTCGGCGGGCCGCTGCCCGGCGCCCGGACCTTGGTCTTCGGCCACTCGGGTGGCGACATGGCGATGATCTCGGACGTCGCGCGCCACACCGCGCTCGAGTTCCCGCCGTTCCCGGGAGCGACTGCCGAACGGCTGCGCGCCGCGCTCGACGAGCGCATCACGGTCGCCAACCCCTTCGACGCGCATACCTACAACTGGTTCGACCAGCAGGGCCTGCGCGGCATGTTCGACACGGTGCTGAACGCCGGCTACGACGTCGCCGCATACATGCTCGACTGCCCGCCGGACGATCGCGCCGACCCGTCGTCGTTCATGATGCCGATCGACGAGTTCATCGCCGCGAGCCGCGGCACGAAGACGCGCGCCGCGCTGCTCGCGGCGCTGCCCGAGACGATCTTCCGCAGCCTGCGCGAGCGGCTGCTGGCCGCCGGCGTCATTCCGCTGCAGGGCCAGCGCGAGGCGGTCGAGGCGCTCGATCTCGCCGCGGCGATCGGCCGCGCCTGGCGCGAGGGCGCGACCGTGGCGCTGCGTATCCCGCGGCCGCGGGCCGGCGTGCGCACGCTCGACGAGCGCGCCGGCAAGGCCGCGCTCGCCGCGCATGGCGTGCCGGTGCCGGCGGCGCGGGCGGTCGCCTGCGCCGAGGCGGCCGCGGCGGCGGACGCGATCGGCTATCCGGTCGTGATCAAGGCACTGTCGGCCGAGATCGCGCACAAGTCCGACGTCGGCGGCGTCGCCCTGAACGTGCGCAGCGCCGCCGAGGCGAGCGCCGTCGCGCAGCGCCTGAGCCGGCTCGCGGACCAGGTGCTGGTCGAGCAGATGGTCACGGACGGCGTCGCCGAGATCCTGGTCGGTATCACGGTCGATGCGCAGTTCGGCCAGGTGCTGGTGCTCGGCGCCGGCGGCGTGATGACCGAGTACCTCAAGGACAGCGTCAGCCTGCTGCCGCCGTTCACCGCGCCGCGGGTGCGCGCCGCGCTCGCCGGGCTGCGCGTCGCGACGCTGCTGGCAGGCTTTCGCGGCAAGCCGGCCGGCGACGTCGAGGCGCTGGTGCAGGCCGTGCTGGCCGTGGCCGAGTACGCGGGTGCGCAGCTCGACACGCTCGCCGAGCTCGACGTGAACCCCATCATCGTGCGTCCGGCCGGCCGCGGGGTCGTGGCGGTGGATGCGCTGGTCCGACTCACGGGAGACTGACATGACTGACGGCGTCAAGACCGAGCGACGCGGCTCGATCCTCGAGGTCACGCTCGACCGGCCGAAGGCCAACGCGATCGACCGGGCCATGAGCCTGCGGCTCAACGACATCTGGACGAGCTTCCAGCGCGACCCGGAGCTGCGCATCGGCATCCTGACCGGCGCCGGCGAGAAGTTCTTCTGCCCGGGCTGGGACCTCAAGGGCGCCGCCTCGGGCGAGCCCACGGACTCGGACTGGGGCGTGGCGGGCTTCGGCGGGCTCAACTACCCGCGCAACCTCGACAAGCCGATCATCTCGGCCGTGAACGGCATCGCCTACGGCGGCGGGTTCGAGATGGTGCTCGGCACGGACCTGATCGTGATGGAGGAGCACGCGCGCTTCGCGCTGCCCGAGATCAAGGTCGGCGTGGTGCCCGACGCGGCCGGGATCAAGCTCAGGCGGCGGATTCCCTACCACATCGCGGTCGAGATGCTGTTCACCGGCCGGCCGATGGAGGCCGCCGAGGCCAAGCACTGGGGTCTGGCGAACTGGGTCGTCCCGAAGGGCCAGGGCCTTGCCAAGGCGCGCGAGGTCGCGCAGCTGCTCGAGGAGGGCCCACCGCTGCTGTTCCCGGCGCTGAAGCAGCTGTTGCAGCACACCGAGATGGTCGGCACCAACGCGGCGTTCGAGGTGCACGATGCGCTGCACGCGGTCAACCGCGTGGCGCGCTCCGAGGACCTGCTCGAGGGCACGCGCGCCTTCACCGAGAAGCGCAAGCCGGTCTGGAAGGGCCGCTGAGGTGAGCACACGCTTCACGCGGGCCCTGCTGCGCACGCCGGGCGACAACTACGCCGCCGGCATCACGACCTCCGCCGAGGGCGCGCCGGTCATCGCCCGGGCGCTGGAGCAGCATCGCCGCTACCAGGCGGCGCTCGAGAGCTGTGGTCTCAAGACGACCACCCTGCCCGCCGACCCGCGCTACCCGGACGGCACGTTCGTCGAGGACGTCGCGATCGTGACCCCCCGGGGCGCGGTGATCACGCGCCCCGGCGCCGACGCGCGCCGCGGCGAGACCGAGGTCGTCGCCGCCGCGCTGGCGCAGCTCGGCTGCCCGAGCACGCGGGTCGAGGCCCCGGGCACGGTCGACGGCGGCGACGTCTGCGAGACGGACGACGGCGTGCTGATCGGCATCACCGCGCGCACCAACGAGGCCGGCGCCGCGCAGCTCGCGGCGCGGCTCGGCGATCTCGGCCTGCGCGCGACGACGGTCGACATCCGCGCGGTCGCGGGGCTCCTGCACCTCAAGACCGGCATCGCCTACCTCGGCGACGGCCGGCTCGCGATCCAGGCGAACCTGCCGGCGCTGCCGGCCTTCGCGCGCTACGAGCTCGTGCGCGTCGAGCCGGCCGAAGGCTACGCGGCCAACTGCGTCCGCGTGAACGACCGCGTGCTCGTCGCCGCCGGCTACCCGCGCTTCGCGGACGCGCTGGCGCGCCTCGGCTACGACCCGCTGCCGCTCGAGATGAGTGAGTTCCGCAAGATGGACGGCGGCCTCAGCTGCCTGTCGCTGCGCTTCTGATCCCTGCTACGCTCGGCAGATGATGCCGACCCCGCGTCGCCGGACTGCCGTTCCGGCCCTCTGCCTCGTCCTCGCCCTCTCGGTCGCGCGCGCCGCGACCCCGGCCGACGCGCCGCTGCCGGCCGTTCCACCCGCAAGCGCGGGCCTCTCCGCCGAGCGGCTGGCGCGGCTCGATCAATACATCGAGTCGGAGGTCGCTGCCGGCCGCAAGGCCGGTGCCGTGGTGCTGATCGCCCGTCGCGGCCAGCTCGCCTACCTCAAGGCCTACGGCGAGGCCGACGCCGCCAGCCACCGGCCGATGCGCGCCGACGCGCTGTTCCGGCTGCAGTCGATGACGAAGCCGGTGACCAGCGTGGCGCTGCTGACGCTCTACGAGCAGGGCCGCTTCCGGCTCTCCGACCCGGTCGCGAAGTACCTGCCGGCGTTCGCGCACATGAAGGTGCTGCGCAACCCCGAGGCACCGGACGCGCCGCTCTACGACGAGACGACCCAGCCGATCACGATCGAGGACGTGCTGCGTCACACCGCCGGCTTCAGCTACGGCTACTTCGGCGACACCGCCATCGATCGCGCCTACCGCGCCGCCGGGCTCGCCTATACGGACCAGCTGACGTTGCAGGCCTTCGTCGACAAGCTGGCGACGATGCCGCTCCTGTACGCGCCCGGCACGCACTGGCACTACAGCTTTGCGCACGAGGTCCAGGCGGCACTGGTCGAGCACTTCTCCGGGATGCCCTTCGACGCCTACTGCCGGAAGGTCATCTTTGGCCCGCTCGGCATGAAGGACACCGTCTTCGGCGTGCCACCAGCGCTGCGCGATCGCTTCGCGTCGATCTACCACCCGGCCGCGGACGGGCGCATCCTGCCGGGCGACAACTTCGACGGTGACGCCTACGCGCGCTTCACCGGCCATCCCTTCGGCGGCGCCAGCCTCTCGTCGACCCCGCGCGACTACCTGCGCTTCGCGCAGATGCTGCTCAATGGCGGGCGGCTCGGCGACGTGCGGATCCTCAGCCGCAAGACGGTCGAGCTGCTGAGCGCCGACCACCTCGCGCCCGCGGGCATCGCGCCGCTCGCGCCCGGCTACGGCTACGGGCTGGGTGTCGGCGTGATGACGAGCCCGGCCGCGGCCGAGCAGCTCGGCTCCGCCGGGCAGTTCGGCTGGGGCGGGTACGCGACCACGCGGGCGCTGATCGACCCCAAGGAACAGCTGGTGGCAATGGTCTTCGCGCAGTACCAGCCGCAGGACTCCGAGTTCCTGGACCGGGCCTTCGACCTCGTCTACCAGGCGATCGTCGACTAGGCTCAGCCGACGCGGGTCTTCGCGAGCATCGCCTCGTCGAGGGCGTAGCCGAGGCCGGGCGCGTCGCCGAGGTCGATCCAGCCGTGCGCATCGACGGCGAGCGGCTCGGCCATCATGAAGTCGCGCCGGTCGAGGCCCCACTCCGGCGGATCGTACGGGTACTCGAGCCAGGGCGCGTCGGCGAGCCCGCCGACCAGGTGCGCGTTCGCGGTCACGCCCATGCCGTTCGTCCAGGTGTGCGGCGTGAACACCAGCTGGTGCTCCTGTGCCATCAGCGCAACCCGCCTGAGCCCGGTGATGCCGCCGACCAGCGCGGCATCCGGCTGGATCACGTCGAGGCAGCCCTCGACGATCAGGTCACGGAACTCGTGCAGCTGCCGGGTCATCTCGCCGCCCGCGATTCGCACGTCCACCGCCTCGCGCAGCGCCCGCATCCCGGCGCGGTCGCCGCGGTAGAGCGGCTCCTCCATCCAGTAGACACCGAGGCGCTCGAGCTCGCGCGCGACGCCGAGCGCGTCCTTGAGGCTCCAAGGCGCCGCGGTGTCCCACGGCATGCGCCAGCCCTGGTTGCAGTCCACCATCAGCTCGAGGCGCGTGCCGACGCGGGCGCGGACCGCCTCGAGCGCGCGAATGTCGTCGCGCCAGTCGCCGCGGTGGAAGCGGATCTTGAGCGCCGGAAAGCCGGCCGCGAGCATCCGCTCGGCGCACTCGGCCATCGCCCCCGGGTCGCGCAGCGTGCCGCTCGAGGCGTAGGCACGCACCCGGCGCGAGAGCCCGCCGAGCAGCTTCCAGCACGGCTGGCCGGTAATCTTGCCGGCGAGATCCCAGAGCGCGAGGTCGAGCGGATAGCAGCGGCCGTAGTGGAAGTCGATGTTTGCGAGCAGCCGGTAGTGGCGCTCGAGCGCCAGCGCGTCCTGGCCGACGAACAGGTGCTCGTGGCCGGTGAAGCCGACCATCAGGTCGCCGGAGCCGACGCCGACGAGACCGGTGTCGGTGCGTACTCGCACGATCGTCGCGGCGAACGAGACCCGCGGCTTCGTGTCCCAGCTCGCATGGAACGGCGGCTGGAAGTCGAGCCGGTGCTGGCTGACCTCGACCGCCGCGATGCGGTGCTCGGACGTCGTCGCGCCGGCGGGCTGCTGCAGGGCGTTCACGTGTAGGCCGTCCAGATCGTCTTGAAGTCGGTGTACTTGTCGATCGCGTGCGGCGACCGGTCGCGGCCGAAGCCGGACTGCTTGAAGCCGCCGAACGGCGTGGCCATCGACGAGCGGTCGTAGCTGTTGACCCAGACCGTGCCGCCGCGGAGCGCGCCCGAGAGCCGGTGCGCGACGTTCATGTCGAGGGTCCAGACCGCGGCGGCGAGGCCATAGACGGTGTCGTTCGCGAGGCGCAGCGCCTCGGCCTCGTCGCGGAAGGTCGACACCGTCAGCACCGGGCCGAAGATCTCCTCGCGCGCGACCCGCATCGACGAGGTGACCCCGTCGAGCACCGTCGCCTCGACGTAGTTGCCGCCGGTGTCGGCCATCACCTGGCGGCCGCCGAGCGCGAGACGAGCGCCCTCGGCGACCCCGGACTCGATGTAGCCGAGCACCCGCCCGAGGTGGCCGCGGTCGATCAGCGCGCCCATCTGCGTCGCGGGATCGAACGGGTGGCCGAGCGTGATGGTCGCCGCGACCTTCGCGATCGCGTCGATGAGCCGGTCCTTGACGCTCTCGTGGACGATGACGCGCGAGCCGGCGTGGCAGGTCTCGCCCATGTTGTAGTAGATGCCCCAGGCGATGCCGGAAGCTGCCGCCTCGAGGTTCGCGTCGGCCATCACGACGTGCGGGCTCTTGCCGCCGCACTCGAGCGCGACACGCTTCAGGTTCGAATCGCCGGCGTAGCGCAGCATCAGCTTGCCGACCTCGGTCGAGCCCGTGAAGCTGATCATGTCGACGTCGGGATGCAGCGCGAGCGGCTTGCCGGCCTCCTCGCCGTAGCCCGGCACGACGTTGAGCACGCCCGGCGGCAGGCCGGCCTCGAGGCCGAGCTGGCCGAGGCGGATCGCGGTCAGCGGCGACTGCTCGGCGGGCTTCAGGACCACCGAATTGCCGGCGAGCAGCGCCGGGCCGAGCTTCCACGCGCTGATGATCAGCGGGTAGTTCCACGGCACGATGGCACCGACGACGCCGAGCGGCTCGCGGCGCACGAGCGCCGTCTCCGTGGGGCCCGTCGGCGCGATCTCGTCGTAGCGCTTGTCGGCGAATTCCGCGTAGTAAGCGATGCAGTCGGCGGCGAAGGGCACGTCGACGTTCACCGAGTTCAGGATCGGCTTGCCGACGTCGAGCGTCTCGAGAATCGCGAGGCGCTCGAGGTCGGCGCGGATCAGTTCCGCGAAGCGCAGCAGCACGCGCTTGCGCTCCTTCGGCTCGACCCGCCGCCAGGCGCCGCCGTCGTAGGCCTTGCGCGCCGCGGCGACCGCGGCGTCGACGTCCGCCGCGCCACCGCGCGCGACCTGGGCCACCACCCGCCCGTCGATCGGGCTGACGTCGTCGAAGGTCGCGCCACCTTCGGCCGGACGGTAGCCGCCGTCGATAAAGCAGCGGCCCTCGTGCGCGAGAGTCGCGGCGCGCGCCTGCCAGGTCGATCGGTCGCGGCGTTGCAGCGTGTCGTTCACGGGATCACCGGGCGGCCAGGACCGCGGTCGCGAAGGTGGTCAGGTCGGCGTCCGCCACCGGCCGGCGGTTGGAGCGGCGCATCGCCTCGTTCTCGGGGCGGCCCATCTGGCGGGCGAGCTCGGCGGGCGTGACGTGGTCGTGGCCTTCGCCCGCGAGCGAGACCTTGACCCCGGCGCGGCGCAGCAGCCGGTCGAAGGCATCCGGCAGCCGCCGCGCGTCGCCACCCTCGCCGAGGAGCGCCGCGACGGCCGCGAAGCGACCCTCCGCATCGGCCTCGCAGTTCCAGGCGAGGGTGGCCCGCATCGCGAGCCCGACCGCGCGGCCGTGGTGCACGGGCCGCAGCGAGGCGAGCGCGTGGCCGATGTTGTGGGCGATGGCGGTGCCGCAGTTGTCGATGCCGATGCCGGCGAGCGTCGCCGCCCACTGCAGTCCGGCCCGGGCCTCGAGGTCGAGCGGGGTCTCGACGGCGCGGACCAGATGCCGGACCACGAGGCGGATCGCTTGGTGGCAGTAGAGGTCGTTCGCGGCGTTGGCGTTGGCGTTGGTCGAGGCCTCGACCGCATGCACGAGCGCATCGATGCCGGTGGCGGCCGTGAGCGCGGCCGGCAGGCCGGTGGTGAGCGCCGGGTCGAGGACGATCAGCGCCGGCTTGAGCTCGTCGCCCCACAGCCAGACCTTGGCACCCTCGGCATCCGCGAGCACCGCAGTGCGCGTCGCCTCGGAGCCGGTACCGGCGGTCGTCGGCACGCAGACCGAGACGAGCCGGGTGGCGGGGAACGGGTTCGCACAGAGCCCGTAGTGCGCGGCCCCCTCGCGACCGCCGGCGATGCCGGCGATGGCCTTGCCGACGTCCATCGCCGAGCCGCCGCCGAGCGCGACCACCGCCGCGACTCGCTCCTGGCGGGCGAGTGCCAAGGCGGCATCGACCTGGGCCATGGTCGGATCGCTCTTGATGTCCTCGAAGGCCACGACGCGAAAGCCGGCGCCGGCGAGCGCGGCCGCGGCGGTGTCGTTGATGCCGCTCGACTTAAGGCCGGGGTCGGCGGCCAGCAGCACGCCGCTGCCCTTTTGCACCCGGCCCTGCAGGGTGGCGCCGAGGGTCTCCAGCGCGCCAGCGCCCTGGACGATGTCGGGAACGCGGGCCAGCGAGATGGTGGTCATGATTGCCTCGTACTGCGTGGCGGCACCCGCCGCGGCGGCCGGAACGCCGCACCAGCCGCCCGCTCGCGGGCGGCGCGTCGCTGGCCCGGCCGGGCCGGGGCCGGGCCCCGGCGCCCGACAGAGTTCCACAGCTCCCCGGGCCGGAGAAGCCGAGAAATTGGATCCCGGCCATCGTAAAAAGGCATTGGCCAGCGCGCCGGCCTTGCTCCAGTCTGCAGCGCCGGCCACCCGCCCGCCCCAGCGGCCGGCCTGCGCCACGTAGAATGTCGGGCTGCCGGCGAGCGACGAGGCCCGCCCGGCGAGCGGCCGAGGGAGGTTGCGATGGATCGGGTGCGGATCGACCGGCGCTGGCTGCCGCTGAATGCGCTGCGGGCCTTCGAGGCGGTCGCCAAGCACGGCAGCTTCACCGGCGCCGCGAACGCGCTGCTGATCTCGCAGAGCGCGTTGTCGCGGCACGTGATCTCGCTCGAGAAGCTGATCGGGGTGCAGCTGTTCGAGCGCCGCCCGCACGCGCTCGTGATCACGCCGGCCGGCCAGCACCTGCTGCCCGTGGTCACCAAGGCGCTCGACCGGCTCGAGTACTCGCTCGACGAGATCCGCCACGCCGGCGCACCGACCCTGCGCACGCTGCGGGTGCAGATGCCGGCGACCTTCGCCGTGCACGTCGCGGTGCCGATCCTGCGCGAGTTCCGCCGCGCCAATCCCGAGATCGAGATCGACCTCGTCTCGCCGTACGGCATCGGCCTGCCGCCGAACGACGTCGACGTCGCGGTCGTCTACTCGAAGCCGACCGTCACCGACATGATCTCGGACCTGCTGTGGCCGGTGCGGCTCGGCATCCTCTGCCACCCGGACCTTGCGCGGCGCCACGCCGGCAAGGACCTCGCCGATTTCATCCGCGACAACGAGCTCATCCACGTGCGCATCAGCGACCTGCCGCGGCACCACCGCTGGGCGCAGATGGTGCGGCACGCGAACCTGACGGCGGTCAACTACGAGCGCGGGCTGGTGTTCGACACCGCGATGCTCGCGGTGCAGTACGCGCTCTCGGGCGAGGGTCTCGCGCTCGTCGACCTGAACCTGTTCCGCGAGGACATCGCGGCGGGGCGGCTGGTGCAGCCGTATGACCTCGCGCTCGACGACGGCTACGGCTACTACCTGGTCACCCACCCGGACGCGCTCAGCGACACGGCGATCGCGCTGTTCCGCTCGTGGCTGATCGAGCATTTCGGACCGCGCAAGCCCGCCGAGGAGCCGGCGGTCCGGCTCGCCGTCTCGAATGACTGAGTGCGTCGGCCGCGGCCGCGCCTCGCCCCCCGTCCCGACCGAATCCCACGGAGCTGAGCGTCCATGAGCGAGCGCGGAGATCGAGTCGAACGTCGTCCACGCCGCCGCCCGGGCGCCGCCGCGGCGGCCGAGCCCGCCGCCGACCGCGCGCGCGGCTACCGCCACCTGACGAACCCGTTCGAGCCGCTGAAGGTCTTCTCCGACGACCAGGTCGCGGCGATCCACGAGGCGGCGCTCACCATCCTCGAGAACCAGGGCATGCGCGTGCTGCTGCCGGAGGCGCGCCAGCGCTACGCAGCGGGTGGCGCGAGCGTGGACGAGGCGAGCCAGATGGTGCGCTTCGACCGCGGCCTGGTGGCCGCCTCGCTGGCCACGACGCCGCGCGAGTTCGTGCTGCACGCCAAGGACCCGGAGTGGCACCTGCCGATCGGCGGCCGCAATGTCGTGTTCGCGCCGACCTCCGGACCGCCGAACATCATGGACAGCGCACGCGGCCGCCGCGCCGGCAGCTTCGAGGACTTCTGCAACATCATGAAGCTCACGCAGAGCTTCGACGTGCTGCACTGCCTCGGTGGCGGCGTCGAGCCCCAGGACGTGCCGATACAGTTCCGGCACCTCGAGACGACGCGCGCGATGCTGCTGCTGACCGACAAGGTGCCGCTCGTCTACGCGCGCGGCGCGGGCCAGATCGCCGACAACTTCGAGCTGATCCGCATCGCCTACGGCCTCACCGCCGAGGAGTTCCGCTCGCGGCCGTACGCCTGCTGCGTGATCAACACCAACTCGCCGCTGCAGCTCGACATCCCGATGGCGGACGGCATCATGAACTTCGCCGCCGCCGGCCAGCCCTCGATCATCACGCCGTTCACGCTGGCCGGCGCCATGGCGCCGGTCACGATCGCCGGGGCGCTGACGCTCGCCCACGCCGAGGCGCTCGCCGGCCTCGTGCTCGCGCAGATCGTCCGTCCCGGTGCGCCGATCATCTACGGCAGCTTCACCTCGAACGTCGACATGCGCTCCGGATCGCCCGCCTTCGGCACGCCGGAGTACGCGAAGTCCTCGTTTGGCGCGGGCCAGCTCGCCCGCCACATCGGCCTGCCGTGGCGCTCCTCGAACGCGACCGCCTCGAACGCGCCGGACGCCCAGGCGGCCTACGAGTCGCAGATGAGCCTGTGGGGCGCGCTGATGGGCGGCTGCAACTTCATGCTGCATGCGGCGGGCTGGCTCGAGAGCGGCCTCAGCACCTCCTACGAGAAGTTCCTGCTCGACGTCGAGATGCTGCAGATGTTCGCCGAGACCTTCCAGCCGGTGGCGGCGAGCGCCGCCGATCTCGCCCTCGACGCAGTGGCGGAGGTCGGCCCGAGCGGGCACTTCTTCGGCTGCGCACACACGATGGAGCGCTACCGGACCGCGTTCTACGCGCCGCTCGTGTCCGACTGGCGGAATTTCGGCCAGTGGACCGAGGCAGGGAGCCACACGGCGACCGAGCGCGCGAGCGGACTGTGGCGCGACACGCTCGCCCGCTACACGCCCCCGGTACGCGACCCGGCCGTCGTCGAGGCGCTCGACGCCTACGTCGCGCGCCGGACCGCCGAGGGCGGCGCGCCGCCGGTGAGCTGAGCGCGGCGCGCGACATTCGCGCCCGGCGCCGCGGCGGTGCCGGCGCATCCTGGACCCTGACGCGACGAGGAATGGCATGCGGACGCACGTGAAGGTAGCGGTGATCGGCGGCGGCGTGGTGGGCGCGAGCGTGCTCTACCACCTCACCAAGGCGGGCTGGAAGGACGTGCTGCTGATCGAGCGCGCGGAGCTCACCTCCGGCTCGACCTGGCACGCCGCCGGCGGCATGCACACCGTCAACGGCGACCCGAACGTCGCCAAGCTGCAGCAGTACACGATCAACCTCTACAAGGAGATCGAGCAGATCTCCGGCCAGTCCTGCGGCGTGCACATCACCGGCGGCATCATGCTCGCCGGCACGCCGGAGCGGCTCGACTGGCTGAAGATGGCCAAGGCGCGCGGCCGCTACCTCGGCATGGAGCTCGACCTGATCTCGGTCGCCGAGGCGAAGAAGCTGTTCCCGCTGCTCGAGGAGAAGCACTTCGTCGGCGCGATGTACGACCCGATCGAGGGCCACGTCGATCCGTACGGCGTCACGCACGCCTACGCGAAATCGGCGCAGATCGCCGGCGCCGAGATCGTGCGCCAGACCCGCGTCGTCGACTGCAAGCCGCGCGCCGACGGCAGCTGGGACGTGGTGACCGACCACGGCACCGTGCAGGCCGAGCACGTGGTCAACGCCGGCGGCCTGTGGGCGCGCGAGGTCGGCCGGATGGTCGGTATCGAGCTGCCGATCCTGGCGATGGAGCACCAGTACCTGATCACCGAGGACATCCCGGAGTTCAAGGGCCAGAAGGAACAGCTGCACTGCATCGACTTCGAGGGCGAGATCTACATGCGCCAGGAGCGCGGCGGCATGCTGATGGGGACCTACGAGCGCGCCGGCGTGCCCTGGTCGCCGCGCGTGACGCCCTGGGACTTCGGCCAGGACCTGCTGCCGAACGACCTGGAACGGATCGCACCCTCGCTCGAGGTCGGCTTCCAGCACTTCCCGCGCCTCGAGAGCGCCGGCATCAAGAAGATCGTCAACGGGCCGTTCACCTTCGCGCCCGACGGCAACCCGCTGGTCGGCCCGGTGCGCGGCCTGCGCAACTACTGGGTGGCCTGCGGCGTGATGGCGGGCTTCAGCCAGGGCGGCGGCGTCGGCCTCGCGCTCAGCCACTGGATGGTCGACGGCGACCCGGGCGCCGACATCTGGGGCATGGACGTCGCGCGCTATGGCGACTGGGCGACGCTCGCCTACACGAACGCCAAGGTCCGCGAGAACTACTCGCGGCGCTTCCGCATCCGCTTCCCGAACGAGGAGCTCGAGGCGGCCCGGCCGCTGCGCACCACCCCGATCTACGACCGGCTGGTGGCCGAGAACGCGGTGTTCGGCGACTATTGCGGCCTCGAACACGCGCTCTGGTTCGCGCCGAAGGGCACGGCGCCGCGCGAGGAGATCACCTTCCGCCGCTCGAACGCGCACGCGCACGTCGCCGCGGAGTGCCGCACGGTGCGCGAGGGCGCCGGCCTCCTCGAGATCTCGAACTACGGCAAGTTCGAAGTCACCGGTCCGCGGGCCGCCGAGTGGCTCGGCAGCGTCATGGCGAACCGCGTGCCGGCGGTCGGCCGGATGGTGCTGTCGCCGATGCTGAACGAGCGCGGCCGCCTGATCGGCGACTTCACGATCGCGCGGCTCGCCGCCGACCGGTTCTTCGTGGTCGGCACGTATGCGGCCGAGGTGTTCTACCTGCGCTGGTTCGAGCGCACGCTGCCGCCGGCCGGGGTCACGGTACGCCCCTGCGCGATGGAGTACGTCGGCCTGTCGGTCGCCGGCCCCCGCTCGCGCGAGATCCTGCAGGGCCTCGTCGGCGAGGACCTCGCGAGCGCCGCCTTCCCGTTCATGTCGTTCCGGCGCATGGACGTCGGCATGGTGCCGGCGCTGGTCGGCCGCGTCTCCTTCACCGGCGATCTCGGCTACGAGATCTGGGTCACGACCGAGTACCAGCGAGCGCTGCACACGCTGCTCAGCGACGCCGGCCGGGCCGCCGGCCTGCGGCCGATCGGCGGCCGGGCGCTCAACTCGCTGCGCCTCGAGAAGAGCTTCGGCACCTGGGCACGCGAGTACCGGCCGATCTACGGGCCGTACGAGGCGGGCCTCGGCCGCTTCGTCGACCTCAAGAAGGACGCTTTCACCGGCCGCGCGGCGGCGCTCGCCGAGCAGGCGAGCGGCGGCGTGCGGCGCCTGGTGACGCTCGACGTCGCGGCCCGGGACGCCGATGCGATCGGCGACGAGCCGATCTTCCACGACGGCCAGGTGGTCGGCTGGGTGACGTCCGGCGGCTACGGCCACACCGTCGGCAAGTCGCTCGCGCTCGGCTACGTCGACAAGGCGGTCGCGACCGCGACCACCGGCTTCGAGGTCGAGCTCATCGGCGAGCGGCGCCCCGCGACGCGGCTCGCGGGCGCAGCCTTCGATCCGGACGGCCGGCGGATGCGCGAGTAGTCCACCCCGCTCGCGGCCGGCTTTGACGCCGGACGCGACCGCCGCCCACACTGGCGACCTCCCGAGCGAGCGCGCCCGATGTGCCTGCCGAGCGAAATCGTCGCCGACCTCGCCGGCCTCGTCGGGTCGGCACACGTGCGTGACGCCGCCGACCTCGCCGGCCGGGACCCGGGCGTCGATCCCCGCAACTTCGGCGCCGGGCTGCTGGTGCGGCCCGCCGACACCGGCGAGGTCGCGGCCGTGCTCGCCTACTGCAATGCCCGCCGGATCGGCGTCGTCCCGCAGGGCGGGCGCACCGGGCTCGCCGGCGGCGCCGAGTCGCGCCCTGGCGAACTCGTCCTCTCGCTCGAGCGCCTCGATCGCATCGAGACCCTCGACCCGTGGAGTCGCACCGCGGTCGCGGGCGCCGGCGTCACGCTCGCCGCGCTCGCCACGGCCGCGGCCGCGCACGGCCTCAGCCCGGGCATCGACCTCGGCGCCCGCGCGAGCGCGACGCTCGGCGGGCTCGTGTCGACCAACGCCGGCGGCAACGGCGCCTTTCGCCACGGCACGATGCGCACCCGCGTGCTCGGGCTCGAGGCGGTGCTCGCGAGCGGCGCCGTCCTCGACGCCCTCGGCCGGGTCCGCAAGCGCAACGAGGGACTCGCCGTGGAGCAGCTGCTGATCGGCGCCGAAGGCACGCTCGGCGTCGTGACGCGGGTGGCCCTCGAGCTCGTGGCCGCCGACCGGCGGGCCGCGACGGCGCTGGTGGCGGTCGAGGACGCCGCCCGTGCGGTCGAGCTCGTGCGGCGCGTGCGTGCTGCCGGCTCGCTCGAGGCGCTCGCCCTGGAGTTCCTGAGCGGCAACCATGCGCGGGCGGCCTGCCGGGCGCTGGGGGCCCGGGAACTCGAACCGATCGCGGCGGCGCCGTACCTCGTCCTGGTGGAGGTCGCGGGCGTGGACGAGGCGGCGACGGCCGAGGCGCTCGTGGAATTGCTCGCGACGGCGTCCGCGGCCGGGATCGTCGGCGAGGCGCTCGTCGCCCAGCACGAGGGACAGCGGCAGACGATGTGGCGCCTGCGCGAGGACTGGGCGATCGACCGGGAACGCCCGGGCGGGCTCTGGTACGACGTCTCGGTACCGCTCGATGGGCTCGCCGGCTATCTCGAGCGCTGCCGGGAGCAGCTGGCGACGCACGACGCCTCGCTCGACGTCGTGGTGATCGGTCATCTCGGCGACGGCAACCTGCACGTCACGGTGAACGCCGAGCGACCGATCAGCGAGCGCTACGAGGAGATCGCGCCGATCGTGGCGGACGGGCTCGCGGCGCTCGGCGGTTCGTTCTCGGCCGAGCACGGCATCGGCCTCGAGAAGCGTGCGACGCTCGCCCGTCTCGGCGACCCGACGCGGCTCGCGCTCATGCGGGCGATCAAGGGGCTGCTCGACCCGAACGGCATCCTGAATCCGGGCAAGGTGCTGACCGACGCCCTGGCGGGCGCCCGCGGCCGGCGCGACGGCTAGCGCGGGCGGCCGGCCTCGCGCTGCCCGGCGCCGCCGGCGCGCATGCCCAGCCGATCACCGAGCTCCAGCGCGAGGTCGGCGAGCGGGTAGCCGAGGGCGACGCAGAGCCAGACGATCATCTCGTCCGACGCGGGGGTCGCGCCCCAGCCGGTCAGGCCCTCGACGACGCGCACCTCCAGGAACACGAGCGCGATCGCGAGGCTGCGCGTCATCCAGCGCCGGTGGCGGTCGACCTCGCGATGCAGGATGAACCAGAGCGCCATCCCCGTGGCCAGCAGCCACAGGAACGCGAACAGGCACCCCGCGGCCCCGAAGGACGGCGCGTACCCGATTTCCTGGTCGCGAAAGGCGAGGACGGCGCCTAGCGGCGCGGCGACGGCGACGGCGCACACGTAGGCCCAGCCGCAGGCACGGTGCACCGCCGCGTGCCGCACCCGGAGGCGCGTGCTGAACTGCGTCAGGCCGAGCAGCAGCGCGACCCCGCCGACGAGTCCGTGCGGCAGCAGCCACGGCGCGAAGGCGCGCAGGTGCGGCCACGCGGGATCCGCGGGATCGACCAGGAAGCGCTCGTTGTGCGCGAGCACGAAGGCGAGCATCGCGCCGATCGCGACGTAAAGCGCGAGCTTGGCACGCGCGGCCCTGAGGTCCTGCCCTTGCGAGCGGTCGGTCGCCACGTCGATCTCCCCTCCCCCGGCGCCGTGCCGGATCGATCGTCAGCCGCCGGGACGGCCGGGGCGTGTCGTGTCGGCGGCTCGCCCGGCAACCGCGGCGTCGAGCCCGGGCGCCGCCGGCGCGGCGGCCGGTGCCGCCAACGCATCCCAGCGCACCGGCTCGATCCTTGGCAGCACGAAGACCCAGCCGAAGAAGCCGACCAGGTTCACGAGGCCCGCGATGGCGAACGCCGTGCCGTAGTGGCCGCCCTCGGCGTCGATCAGGACCCCGGCGAACAGTGGCGCGATGATCCCCGGCAGGTTGCCGATCATGTTCTGCACGCCGACCCAGCGGGCGGCGGCGGCCGGCCCCGCCAGGATCTGCGGGATGCCGAAGTAGCCCGGCGAGGAGAAGCCCAGGAAGATCTCGTACACGAACAGGCTCGCGATGCAGCCCTCCACCGGCAGCACCGCCATGCCCGCCATGCAGGCGATGCCGAGCAGGTGCGCGAGCCCCATCGGCAGCTTGTACGCGAGCGTCGTGGAGCGGCCAGCGCGCACCCAGGCATCGATCGCCCAGCCGGCGAACATCGCCGCCGCCGCGTTCACGAGGTAGGCGAACGAGACCACCGTCGCCATGCTCTCCATCGAGAAGCCGCGCGCCTTGACGAGGTAGGTCGGCAGCCAGCCGAGGATGAAGTACCAGTTGTAGTTGCCGGCGAAGTGACCGATCGCCGCGCCCCACAGCCCGCGCTGGCGGAAGATGATCGCCGTCGAGGGCGCGCCCGCGCCGGGCACCGGGGCCTGCGCGGTCGTCTCGCGCACGCGGACCCGCGACCACGGCACGAGCCAGAGGAACGACAGTGCGCCGAACAGGATGAAGACCGGGCGCCAGCCGAAGCGCGCCATCAGCAGGCCGCCGACGATCGTCCCCACCGCCGGGCCCACCAGGTAGCCGAAGCCGATCACGCCGTTGGCGATGCCGATGTGCGCCTTGTCGACGCAGGTCGCCACCAGCTTCGAGCTGCCCGGGAACGCCGCGCTCTCGCCAACGCCGAGCAGCAGCCGGAGCGCGAGGATCGAGGCGTAGCCGCCTGCGAAGCCGGTCAGCAGCGTCGCCACCGACCAGATCGCGGCACCCGCCCCGAGCGTGAGCTTCGCGCCGCGCACGTCCGCGAGCCAGCCCGCCGGCACCATCGCGAGCACGTAGGTGAGGTAGAACGCCGACAGCAGCGCGCCGAACTGCTTCGCCGACAGCTGCAGCTCGTCCTGGATCAGCGGGCCGGCGGTCGCGAGGTTGCCGCGATCGACGTAGTTGATGAAGAGGGACAGCGCCATCAGCAGCACGAGCTGCCGCGGCGTCGTCAGCGGGCGCGCCGCCGGATCAGTGGCCAACCGTGTCTCCCCCCACCCCGGCCGATCCTACGCGACGCCCCGGCGGGGCGCCACGCGCGGCGTGCCGGTGGCTCAGCCGCCGAGCGGCCTGAGCAGGCTGCGCGAGATGATGTGCCGCTGGATCTCGCTGGTGCCTTCCCAGATGCGCTCGATGCGCGCATCGCGCCAGATGCGCTCGAGCGGCAGGTCCGCCATCAGCCCCATGCCGCCGTGGATCTGCAGCGCCTCGTCGGCGACCATCGCGAGGGTCTCCGAGGCCTTCAGCTTCGCCATCGCCATGTCCATGTCGGAGGCGGTCTTCTGGTCGAACTTCCAGGCCGCCTCGAGCGTGAGCAGCTCGGCGGCCCGCAGCTCGAGCGCCATGTCGGCGAGCTTGAACGACACGCCCTGGAACTTGCCGATCTGCTGGCCGAACTGCTTGCGCTCGACCGCCCACTGGGTTGCGAGCTCGAGCGCGCGCTCGGCGCGGCCGAGGCAGGTGGCCGCCACCTGCAGGCGGGTGGCGCCGAGCCAGGCGTTGGCGACCTCGAAGCCCTGGTGGACCTCGCCGAGCACCTGTGACTTCGGCACGCGGCAGTCGTTGAACTCGAGGATGCAGTTGTTGTAGCCGCGGTGCGAGACGTTCTTGTAGCCGGGGCGCACCTCGAAGCCCGGCGTACCCATGTCGACGAGGAAGGCGGTGATGCGCTTCTTCGAGCCCTTCGGGCCGGATTCCTCGCCGGTCGCGGCGAACAGGATCACGAAGTCGGCGTGGTCGGCATGGCTGATGAAGTGCTTGACCCCGTTGATCACGTAGTCGCCGCCCTTCTCGACCGCGCTCGCCTTCATGCCGCGCACGTCGGAGCCCGCCCCGGGCTCGGTCATCGCGAGGCAATCGACCCGCTCGCCGCGCACCGACGGGAACAGGTAGCGCTCGCGCTGCTCGCCCTCGCAGGCGCAGAGGATGTTCGAGGGCCGGCCGACGCAGTTGTAGTGCAGCGCGTAGCCGGTGCGGCCGAGTTCCTTCTCGTAGAGCACCCAGGTGACGGTGTCGAGCCCGGCGCCACCGACCTCGGCCGGCATGTTCGCGGCGTAGAGGCCGGCGTCGATCGCCTTCTGCTTGAGCTCGCGGTGGAGCTCGGGCCGGAGCACGCCGGTCTCCTCGATCTCCTGCTCGTGCGGCATCAGCTCGTTCGTGACGAAGTCGCGCGTGGTCTTGATGATCAGGCGCTGCTCGTCGGTCAGTGCGAAATCCATCGTCGTCCCCCTGCTACGCTAGCCTGCCGGTGTTCGCGAGCGCGTCGCGCGTGGCGCCGGCTGCGGCGCCCCTCCGGCCACCGCGCCCGCCGCCCAGGCGCGCCACAACGAAAGCTGCAGCCCGAGCTGGCCCAGCAGGCGCTCGGCGGGCCATTCCGAGGGGTTCAGCACCGCGCTCGGCGTCAGCCCGTTCAGGAAGGTCGCGATCGCGCCGAGCACCTGCTCGCGGACCTCGGCCGGCCACGACGGCCATTCGGGCCAGTGGGTCGCGAGGCAGCGCTCGTAGAGGCGCATGTACTCGCGGTGCACCCACGCATTGATCCGCTTCAGGCGCTTGTCGGTCGGCACCTGCGCCCAGAACCCGATCCAGAACGCGCACTCGGTGGTGCGCTGCTCGTCGAGCGGCAGCGTCTCGGCCAAGAGGTCGAGGAGCGTCTCCGAAGCGCCCGCCGGACGGCTGGCGAGCCGCTCCTCCATCCGCTTCAGGATGAGCCGCAACGCCGCCAGGATGATCTCCTGCTTCGAGTCGAAGTAGTGGGCGATCATGCCGGTCGTGTAGCCGGCTTCGCGCGCGATGCGCACGACGGTCGCCTGCTCGAAGCCGACCTGCGCGACGACCCGGCAGGCGACGAGGGCGATCTCGTCGCGCCGGGCTGCGTGGTCGACGATCTTCGGCATCCGCGGCTCAGCCCTTCGAGAGCGCGATGCCGCGCCCGGCCTCGTCCGGCCGGCCGAGCTTCGCGTGCCGGGCTGCGATCGTGCTGAGCGGTGCGAGTACCGCCTCCGGCATCGGTGCGACCTTGCCGGCCCGGGTGTCGACGTGCAGCCACAGCTGCTCGCAGGTCGAGGCCAGCACGCCGTCGCGCGTCCGGTACAGCCGGTGGAAGAGCCGGAAGCGCTTCGCGTCGACGTCGAGCACCTGGGTCGTCACGTGAACCGACTCGCTCGGGCCGACCTCGGCGAGGTAGCGCACGTGCGTCTCGGCGGTGAACGGCGAGTGGCCGGCCGCACGATAGGCCTCGTCGATGCCGAGGCGCCGCAGCAGCACGTCGACCGCGTCGCCGTAGATCTGGAAGTAGCGCGAGTCGGTCAGATGGCCGTTGTAGTCGACCCAGTCCGGACGGACCACGGTGTCGACGAGGCGCAGCGGGCCGTCGGCGTCGATCGCCGGAGCCTTGCCGGCGTGCTCGTTGTAGAGCCGCGTCTCGAGCGCCTTCAGCGTCTTGCCGGCGCCGATGTCGAACTGCCGCAGCACCTGCTGGATCGCGACCAGGTAGTCGTCGCGCAGCCGCTCGAGCTCGCGGATCGAGCGACCGGCGGCCTGCTCGGCGGTACCCTCGACCATGCGGTCGATCAGCTGCTCGGTGAGCTCGGGCGCCTCGAGCTTGGTCCACGGCCACTTCAGGCAAGGCCCGAACTGGTGCAGCATGTGCCGCATGCCGGCCTCGCCGCCGGCGAGGTGGTAGATCTGGTTCGTGCCCATGGCCGCCCAGCGCAGGCCCGGACCGTAGACGATCGACTCGTCGAGCTCGCCCGTGGTCGCGACGCCGTCGTTCACCATGTGCAGGATCTCGCGCCACAGCGCCTCCTGCAGTCGGTCGGTCAGGTGGCCCGGGATCTCTTTGCGGACCTTGAGCGCGTGCATGCCGATGTAGGTGTAGAAGCGCCGCGCGGCCTCGATCGTCGCGTCCGACGTCTTCGCGCCGCCCACGAGCTCGACCAGCGGCAGCAGGTAGACCGGGTTGAACGGGTGGCCGACGAGCAGCCGCTCGGGCGCCACCATGTCCTTCTGCAGGTCGGAGGGCATCAGCCCCGAGGTCGAGGAGGCGATCACGACGTCGGCGGGGGCATGCCGGCTGACCTCGGCGAGCACCCGCTGCTTGAGCGGCAGCTGCTCCGGGATGTTCTCCTGGATGAAGTCGACCTCGCGCGCCATCGCGTTCAGGTCGGTCGTGAAGCTGAGCTTGCCCTTCGGCGGCAGCGGCGCCGAGGTGAGCCGCGCGAGCGCGGGCTCCGCGTTCGCGACGGCACCGCGGATCCAGGCCTCCATCTCGGGCTTGACGTCGGCGGCGACGACGTCGATGCCGAAGTGCAGCGCCCGCGCGGCCCAGCCACCGCCGATGACGCCCGTGCCGAGGAGACCCAAGGTCCTGACCTGCCGCATGTGCCACTCCGGCGGCGCCCGGCGCCGCGTTTTTAATGTTGAGACAATAATATAACACGGCCGGTCGCGAGCGACAGGGAAACGACCATCAGGTGGGTGGGCGCCGGAGTGGCGCACCCTCCCCCGGCCGGTCGGCCGGGAGGGGTGGCCGGCGGGCCCGTCGGGCCCGCCGGCGGACGTCGGCCTAGAACTTCTGGCCGAACTTCAGCACCACGGTCCGCGGCTGAGCCGGCGCCACATAGGGCTGCTGGCAGACGCTGACCGTGCACGCGACCCAGCGCGAGAGCTCGGCGCGCTTGTCGGTGACGTTGTTGACCGCGAGCTCGACGTGCATGCCGTTCTTCTCGATCCCGGCGGACAGGTCCGCCAGGTAGTAGGCCGGCTGCATGCCGATGATCTGCTGGTCCTGGGTCTTGAGCGCCGGGGCGGTCAGCGTCTGGTAGACCGCCGCCGCCTGCACGTTCGCATCCCAGCTGCCGAGCTCGAAGTTGTAGCGCAGCACCGCGTTCGCCTTGAACTTCGGCGCGATCGGCATGTCCGCGCCGGCTGGCGCGAGCGGCGTGAACCCGCCCTGCACCACGCCGTTCGAGTCGGTGTACGTGCAGTCGTTGGTCGTGACCGGCCGCCCGTTCGAGTCGGTCGTGCCGCAGTAGTTGTCCTGCAGTCGCGACTGCAGCAGCGACGCGTTCAGGCTCGCGAACCAGCCCCCGCCGATGGCCCACTCGAGCTCGGACTCGATGCCCTTGATCTTGGCATTGCCGCCGTTCTCGATGATGGTCACGCTGTTCGGGCCGAGGAACGAGAACTGGAAGTCGTCCCACTTCTCCTGGAAGATCGCGCCGTTCCAACGCAGGTGGCGATTGAGCCACTGCGTCTTCCAGCCGAACTCGTAGTTCTTCAGGATGTCGGACTCGTACGGACCGATGCCGGCCGCCGCCGTGCGGTTCACGCCGCCCGGCCGGAAGCCTTCGGAGTAGGTCGCGTAGATCATCCGGTCCGGCGTGAACTTGAACTGCGCGTTAAGCCGCTTGACGTGGCCGTTGCCGGCCACCCGCTTGTCGAGGTCGCTGCAGGGCGTGCCGTTCACCGTCGCCGGCTCAAAGCAAATGCGCATGCCGGAGTGGGCACCGAAGAAGTTGCCGAAGTTCTCCGAGTAGCCGTAGAAGCCCTGCAGCGTGTTGTCGTACTTGTACTGCCGCAGGCCGCCGGTCAGCGAGAACTTCGAGGTCACATCCCAGGTCACCTCGCCGAAGGCCGCCTGGTCGCGGTCGACGCGCTGCTCCGCCGTGAGCCACACGGTGTTCGGTAGCGTCGGGATCGACAGGTAGTCGGCGAGGCCGGCCGGGTTCGGGCCGCCGTACGGGCCGTTCGCGAACGAGAAGCCGTAGCCGGGCAGCGAGTACTGCTCCCAGATGTCGTGCGTCTGACGCTGCAGGAACAGGCCCACCGTGCCCTTCACCGGCAGGTTCTGCGGCGTCGTCAGGCGCAGCTCGTGGCTGAACTTCTGGAAGTAGCCCTTCGAGATCACGAGCTCCTGCGGCATGATCGGGATGCCGCCGGTCACGACGCCGTTCGCGTCTTTCTGCAGGCCGGCGTTGCCGACCCAGTACTTGCCGTAGCCGATCTGGTCGTAGAAGAACGAGTAGTCGGAATAGTCGGCGATCGAATGCGTGGTGCGCTTCATGTAGGCGCCGGCGTACACGAGGTCGAAGTCGGCGAACTTGCCCTCGACCGTCAACGCCGTCTGGATCCACGAGTCCTGCGAGTTCTCCGGCGAGAAGTGCGTAACCTGCAGGTCACCGACCGCCGGGTCGTAGGCGAAGAAGCCCTCGGTGTTGGTCGACTGGCCGATGAAGGTCGGCGTGATCGTCCAGTTGTCGCCGAGGTTGAGCTTCAGCGAGGCGCGCCCGCCCTTCGTGTCGGCGGTGTTGTAGTCGTTCTTGCGCCACGGGGCGTTGCTGATCGAGCCCTGCCCGACCGAGCCCTGGGTATACGGGGTGCAGGCGTAGTACTCGCACCAGCCGCCCGAGCCCGTGAACGAGCGGATGCCGTTGACGATGCCGGCGGCCTGGTTCGTGCCCGCGACGTTGTCGATGAAGCCGGCGTCGTGCTCGGCCCAGGCGACCAGCCGGATCGCCGCGATCGGCGACAGCGGCACGTTGACGAACGCCTCGCCCGCGTAGCCGAAGTTGCCGTGCGAAACGTCGTTGACGGTCACGTCGTAGCCGGCCGCGAACTTCGTCGGGTCGGGCTTGTTGGTGATGATGCGGATCGTGCCGGCCTGGGAGCTCGCGCCGAACAGCGTGCCCTGCGGACCCTTCAGCACCTCGACGCGCTCGATGTCGTAGACGTGCAGGTCGGGCGTGCCGTCGATGGTCGTCACCGGCTGCTCGTCGATGTAGGTGCCGACGCTCGGCTGCGAGCCCGAGTGGTTCTCGTTGGCGCCGCTGACCACGCCGCGCATGTAGACGTGCGAGGCGCCGGGCTGGCCGTTGCCGCCCTGGCCCTGGCCGCGGCTGTAGGCGACCGACGGCAGGTACTTCACGTAGTCGTCGAGGTTCTGGATGTGCAGTTCCTCGAGCTTCTCCGTGCCGAGCGCGGTGATCGCGATCGGGACGTCCTGCATGCGCTCGCTCTTCTTCTGCGCGGTCACCACGACCTCCTCGAGGCCGCCCGAGGTGTCCGGCTTCTGCTGCGCATACGCCGCCGGCGCTCCCGCGAGCACCGCGGAGATCGCCGAGGCGAGCGGCAGGTGCGTCAGCACCCGGCTGCGCGGCGCCGCGGCGTCGGCCGTGAGGCGCGCCTGCGGATGGGATGGATATCGGCTACGGTTCATGTCCTCGCTCCCCTGCTCGATTGAAGTTAGACCAGTCAACCCGAAACGCTGTCCAAGGCGGCATCGAACACCGGCACCGCCGGATAGGCCTCGAGCACCGGACCGAGCGCCGCCTTGAGCGGGCCCAGCCAGGGCTCGAAGTGCTTCCAGTGGTCGACGCCCTCGCGGTAGATCGGACGGCGCACCTGCTCGGAGCTCGCGGTGCGGACCGCGCGCTCGTTCTCGTAGAAGCGCAGGCAGCGCTCGTCGAACGGCAGGCCGCAGTAGTCCAGCAGCCGCCGCACCTCGGACTCCGTGTCCTCGATCATCCGCTCGTAGATCACGCGATGCACCCGTCCCGGCAGCACCGCGTCGACATGCGCCATCAGCTCGACGTAGTCGCGGTAGTAGCGACCGATGTCGTCGAGCGAATAAGAGAAGTTCTGGCCGCGCGCGTAGTGCTGCTTGAAGTTAGAGAAGCAGCAGCCGAGCGGGTGGCGGCGTGCGTCGATGATGCGCGCGTTCGGCAGGATCAGGTGGATCAGCCCGACCTGCAGGAAGTTGTTCGGCATCTTGTCGATGAAGAACGGCGCGGCGCTCTTGCGCTGCACCCGCGTGCGCTCGAGGTACTGTTCGCCGAGCTCGCGCAGCCGGGCGGGCGGCAGCTCCGCAAGCACCGCCGGGTAGCGACGCTCCTCGAACTCGTCCGGGTCCGCCGCGGCCACCGCGCCGCCCTGGGTCAGCTCGCGCGCGAGGCGGCCGATGTCCGGCAGCTCCATCGTGCCCTCGACGAGCGGATGGCTCGCCAGGATCTGCTCGAGCAGCGTCGAGCCCGAGCGCGGCATGCCGACGATGAAGATCGGGTCGCGTCCCGGCGCGCCGCTGCCGGCCCGGTCGGCGAAGAACTCGGCCGTGAACAGCCGCTGGCAGCGACGCAGGTAGCGGGTCGTCTCGTCGGCCGAGTAGCCGACGGTCTCACGCCGCAGCGCGGCGCCGGCGTCGTAGTGCGCGAACGCCTGCGCGTACTCGGCGCGGTCCTCGAGCGCCTTGCCGAGGGCGTACTCGAAATGCAGCCGGTCTTCGGCCGCCAGGTCGCTGCGCGCGAGCGCCGCGCGCATCGCCGCGACGTCCTGGTCGCCGAAGCGGAACGTCTTCAGGTTCGCGAGGCTCCAGTAGGCCTCGCCGAGCGTCGGCTGCAGCGACAGCGCCCGCCGGTAGGCGGCGATCGAGTCCGCGGTGCGGTTCGCGGTCTTGAGCGCGTGGCCGTAGCTCGTCCAGACGCGCGGCTGGTCCGGGTGCTCGCGCAGCACCGTGTCGTAGACCTCGATCGACTCGGTGTAGTCGCCGAGGTGCGCGAGCAGCGCCGCTTGCAGGCTGCGGTAGCCGGGGTGGCGCGGTTCCTTCGCCAGCAGCCGCTCCACCTCCGGCAGGGCCTGCTCGACCTTCATCTGCCGGAACAGCACCACTGCGTAGTTGTGGCGCGCCGCGTCGAAGCTCGGGGCGAGCTCGAGGCAGCGCTCGAGCAGGGCCTGGGCATCCGGGTAGCGACGCAGCCGCGCAGCAACCTCCGCGAGCATCCGGAGCGCCGCGACGTCGGTCTCGTGCTGCCGCAGGTGCGCGCGCAGCAGCGCCTCCGCCTCCGGCACCTTGTTCTCGACCAGCGCCGCCGCCGCCGCCATCAGGCGTGGATCGCGGTTCGCGGCCTTGAGGTACTGGGCCCGCGCGTCGTCGGCGCCGGCGGGGTCGCCGCCGGCATCGAGGTAGTCCGCGAGGATCCGCCACGCGTCCGGCAGGTCGGACTTGAGCTCGGTCGCGCGCCGCAGCGCCGCCACGGCTTCCGGCGCGCGGCCCGCCTCGCCGAGCGCAATGCCGAGCTCGAGCTGCGCCGCGGCCCAGCGCGGCTGCTCGCGAGCGAGCGGCTCGAGCAGGGCGAGCGCCTCGCCGAGCGCGCCCTCGACGCGGCGTGCGACGCCGCGGATCAGGCGTGCCGGCGGGTTACCCGGCACGACCTTCAGAATCTCACTCGCCTGCTCGTACGCGAGCGCCGGCTGCGAGTGCAGCAGGCGCGAGGCGTGCGCGAGCGCGACGTCGAGCGTCCCGACGGGCTCGGTGGCGGTGCTCAATAGTCGATCCTTAGGCCCCGGTACCCACGTGGCCACCGATCACAGGCGGAACCGTCTTCATTGTCAATTAAGCGACGCCGCAGCGCCAACTTTGCCCGGACATCGCCCCGGTTGTTGCAATGCTACAACATCGTGCCACGCCCCGGGGGCACGGCCTCGCCTACAGAATGGGTCGACGCGCCCGCGCCGCCCAGCTGTGGCCCATCAGGGTGGTGATGAGGCGTCCCGCCGAGATGCAGGTGATCGCGTTCGTGGCATCGAACTTCGGCGCGATCTCGACGATGTCGAGGCCGACCACCGGCTGGCGCCGCGCGAGCACCGTCAAAAGCTCCGCCGTCTCGCCGTAGCCGAGGCCGCCCGGGGCCGGCGCCATGACCCCGGGCGCGACCGAGGGATCCAGGCCGTCCGCATCGATGGTCACGTAAAGCGGCAGGTCGGTGGGGATCGAGTCGAGCACCGGGCCGAGTCCGCCGGCGCGCAGTGCGCGCGCCGAGAAGAGGTTCGAGCCGTAGGCGCGGGCCGCCGCGACCTCGCCCGGCCGGGCACTGCCGGTGCCGCGCAGGCCGATCTGCGTCATGCCGGCGACGCACTTGAGGGTGCTCGCCCAGTAGAGCGGGCTCGAGTAGCCGCGCCGCACGCCGCCCACCTCCTGGCGCCAGTCGAGGTGCGCGTCGACGTGCACGATGTAGACCGGCCGGCCGATGCGCTCGAGCGCATTCAGGACCGGGATGGTCGCGCCGTGATCGCCGCCGAGGACGAACACCTGCGCGCCGCCGCGCAACAGGATCTCGAGCGCGCCGGTCGCGCGCTCGAAGTAGGCGTCGTAGGGCTCCGCGCCCCGGCTCAGGTTGCCGCAATCGATGCGCCGCGGCGGCAGCACTGCGCCGAGGTCGGCATCGAGGTCGAAGTCGAAGTGCTTGCCGTCGCCGTAGCAGAAGAGGCCCGATTGCGCGCGAATCGCGTCCGGCGCACGGGTCTGGTCGTTCGGTTGCTCGTCGAAGGCGTACGGCTCGCTGTGCGTGATGCCGATCACCGCGACGTCGGCCTGCCAGCGAGCCGGGTCGAGGACCACCGGGAAGTCGATAAAGGGTCGAGCCGGTGCCGTCGTCGTGTCCATCGCGCCCCCGTGGATGCCCACCCGGCCCGCGGCCGGCGGCCCCGCACGATACCACCCGGCGGGCCGGCTGCGGCCTGGCGGGCGGCGGCGCTAGAATTGCTCGTCCTCCGAGAGTCGCATGCCGCTACCTACCCGTCGCCCCTCCGTCCCCGTCCGCATCGGCCACGTCACTGTCGGCGGCCCCGCGCCGATCGTCGTGCAGTCGATGACGAACACCGACACCGCCGATGTCGCCGCCACCGTCGCCCAGGTCCGCGACCTCGCCCTGGCGGGCTCGGAGCTGGTGCGCGTCACGGTAAACGAGAAGGAGGCGGCCGCGGCGGTGCCGCGGATCCGCGAGGCGCTCGACCGCGCGGGCGTCGACGTGCCGCTCGTCGGCGACTTCCACTTCAACGGCCACCGGCTGCTCAAGGACGAGCCGGCGTGTGCCGCGGCGCTCGCGAAGCTGCGCATCAACCCGGGCAACGTCGGCCGCGGCTCGAAGCGCGACCCTCAGTTCGCCGAGATGATCGAGATCGCCTGCCGCCACGAGAAGCCGGTGCGCATCGGCGTCAACTGGGGCAGCCTCGACCAGGACCTGCTGACGCGGCTGATGGACGAGAACTCGCGCCGGGCGGCGCCGTGGGACGCCATGGACGTGGTGCGCGAGGCGACCGTGGTCTCGGCCCTGGAGAGCGCCGCCCGTGCCGAGCAGCTCGGGATGCCGCACGAGCGGATCGTGCTGTCGGCGAAGGTCAGCGGCGTACAGGACCTGATCGCGATCTACACCAGCCTCGCGGCGCGCTGCGACTACCCGCTGCACCTCGGCCTCACCGAGGCCGGCATGGGTTCGAAGGGCATCGTCGCCTCCTCGGCTGCGATCGGGGTGCTGCTGCAGCAGGGCATCGGCGACACGATCCGCGTGTCGCTGACGCCGGAACCGGGCGGCGACCGGACCCGGGAGGTCCTGGTCGCCCAGGAACTCCTGCAGACCATGGGCCTGCGTGCCTTCACGCCGATGGTGATTGCCTGCCCGGGCTGCGGCCGCACCACGAGCACCTACTTCCAGGAGCTCGCGCAGCGGATCCAGTCGCACCTGCGCACCCGCATGCCGGAGTGGCGGCGCGCCCACGTCGGCGTCGAGGAAATGACGGTCGCGGTGATGGGCTGCGTGGTCAACGGCCCCGGCGAGAGCAAGCACGCCAACCTCGGCATCAGCCTGCCGGGGACCGGCGAGCGGCCGGTCGCGCCGGTCTACGAGGACGGCGAGAAGACCGTGACGCTCAAGGGCGAGCGGATCGCCGAGGAATTCCAGGAACTCGTCGAAGCCTACGTGGCGCGCCACTACGCGCGCCGGGAGACCGCACCGTGACCGAACCACTCGCCGAACGCCGCTGCAAGCCCTGCGAGGGCGGTACCCGGCCCTACACGGAGACCGAGGCGCGCGCCGCGCTCGCGACGCTCGACCCGGCCTGGAAGCTCAGCGCCGACGGCAAGCGCCTCGAGCGCGAGTACCGCTTCAAGGACTTCTACCGGGTCATGAGCTTCGTGAACGCCGTCGCCCACCTCGCCAACCGCGAGGACCACCATCCGGACATCGAGCTCGGCTACAACCAGTGCCGGATCCGCTGGACGACCCACGCCATCCAGGGCCTGTCGGAGAACGATTTCATCTGCGCGGCGAAGGTCGACCGGCTGTAAGGCGCTCGACGACGCGCGCCCGGAAGGCGAGGTAAGCGGCGAGCACCAGGCCGCAGAAGAGCAGCAGCCCCGCCCCCTCAAGGGCCTGGTAGAGCGGATCGAGGGCCTGCGCGCGCCGCGCGGCAAGCGCTGCGGCCGCGCGGGCCGCCGCCGCGGCCGTGAGCGATGCCTTCGCCACCGCCGCCTCCACCGCGGCGTAACGGGCTGCGAGCAGCCCCGGCCGCAGTCCCGCATAGAGCACGTACAGGCCGACCGCCTCGGCCGCGGCGACGATCGCCGCGATCGTGGCGCCGGCGCCGAGCCGCGCGCCGAATCCGCCGCCGCCGGGTGCCTCGGCCGCGGCCCGCGCACCGAGCTGCACGCTGATCAGGGTCACCAGCACCGCCGCGTAGCTCGCAAACCGGCCATCGGCGAGGGGTCGCAGCAGGGCCGCGCCGAGGCTGAGCAGCACCGCGAGCCCGCCACCGACGATCCCGGCGACGGCGGCGAGCGCGAGCGGTCGGCGGCTCACGGCGCGCCGAGCGCGCGCGCGACGAGCAGGCGCTTGAGCGGCGCCGCGGCATTGACGATCCCGAGGCCGGCGCGCCGCGCGCGCCGCACGGACTCGCGCGGATCGGTGAAGCCGCGATAGAGGGCGTCGAGCGCGGCGCCCATCAGCGCATTGCCGGTGCGACGGGCACGTGCGTAGCGGCCGAGCGCACGTGCATCGCCGGGATCCTCGCCCGCGGCGACCGCTGTCTCGATCTCGGCCGCGAGCGCGAGCACGTCGAGGAAGCCCTGGTTGACGCCCTGGCCGGCGAGCGGATGGACCGTGTGCGCGGCGTCGCCAAGCAGGGCGAAGCGCGTGGCGGTGTAGCCCGCGGCGTGAAAGCGCCGCAGCGGAAAGCGGGCGCACGGCGAGGCCGTCTCGAGGGCGCCGAGCACGCCGTCGCTCGCCTCGGTCACCGCCGCCGCGAACGCCTCCGGCTCGAGCCCCACCAGCCGCTCGGCCTCCGCCGGGGTCGTCGACCAGACGATCGACAGGCGCCCGTCCGCGAGCGGCAGCATGCCGAGAGGGCCGTCGGGCAGGAAGCGCTGTCGCGCGGCATGCCCGTGCGGCCGTTCCGGGTGCAGGTGCGCGACCACCGCCTCCGCCGGGTAGCGCGAGACCTCGCCAGCGAGGCCGGCGAGCGCGCGCAGCGGCGAGTCGGCGCCGTCGGCCGCGACCACGAGCCCGGCACGCAGCCTGCGCTCGCCGAGCGCGAGCGTCGCGACGTCCGCACCGGGCTCAAGGCCGGTGGCGCGCTCACGGATCAGCGTCACGCCGCGATCCAGCGCGCGCTCGAGCAGGGCCGCCGCCACGGCGCGGTTCTCGACGATGTGGCCGAGGTCGGGCTCGCCGAGCTCGGCCGCATCGAAGGCCAGCGTGTCGGCGCCATCGACGCGGCCCGCGGCATCCCAGATCAGCATCCGCTCGTAGGCGCAGGCGCCACGCGCCCGCACCGCCGGCCAGGCGCCGACGTCACGCAACAGGCACTCACCGGCCCGCGACAGCGCCGAGACCCTGAGGTCGAGCGGCTCCCCCGGCAACGGCGCAAGCACGGGTGCGGGCTCCACGAGCGCCACCCGCAGCTCGCGGGTGCGCTCGCCGGTCGCGAGCCGCGCCGCGAGCGCGGCGCCGACCATGCCGGCGCCGGCGATCAGCACGTCGAAGTCGCGGCGCACGCTCACGCCCGGCGCCCGTCCGCGGCGGGCTCGATCAGCGGCAGCCCGCGCGCCAGCCGGGGCAGCCGCGCGGCGAAGCCGAGCGACAGGCGTGACATCGCGGACTTCGCCGCCGGGCTCAGGTCGAAGAGCACGAGCCCGAGTCCGCGGGCCAGGCGCACCGGGCCGAACGGGCTCGCGAAGAGCCGCACGAGGCCGTCGGTGAAGGCAATCAATGCGCGCCGATCGGTGCGGCGCCACGCGCCGTAGCGATCGAGCACGGCCGCGGCGCCGGGGTCGGCGCCCGGGCCGGACTCGGCGACTGCCTCGGCCAGCACCTCGGCGAGGGTGGCCGCATCGCGCAGCCCGAGGTTGAAGCCCTGCCCGGCGATCGGGTGGAGCCCCTGCGCGGCGTTGCCGATGATCGCCGTGCGCGGCGCAGTCTCGGCGCTCGCCTGCGTCAGCGACAAGGGGTAGGACGCGCGGGCACCCACCGCGAGCAGGCGGCCGAGCCGCCAGCCAAAGCGCTGCTGCAGCTCGGCGAGGAACGCGGCGTCATCGAGCCCGCCGACGCGGGCCGCTTCCGCCGGCGCCAGGGTCCAGACGACGACCACGCGGCCGTCGGGACCGGGGAGCACCGCGAGCGGGCCGGTCGGCGTGAAGCGCTCGTAGGCGACGTGCTCGTGGAAGCGCTCGGTCGCGACCAGGCTGATCACGGCCACCTGCTCGTAGTCCCAACGCGCCGCGCCAACGCCGGCGGCCTCGCGCACGAGCGATGCGGCGCCGTCGGCCGCGACCGCGAGGCGCGTCGTGAGGTGCCGGGTTCCCGCCGCGGTCGCGAGGGTCAGGGCCACCCGAGTCTCGCCCACGGCGGCGGCGGTCACCCGGGCCGGCGCGACCAGCGTCGTGCGCTCGCCGAGGCGCAGCCGGCGCCACAACGCCCGCCCGATCACGCGATTCGGGGCCACGAATCCGAGCGCCGGGACGCCCTGCTCGGCGGCGTCGATCAGGGCGGAACCGAACCGGCCGCGGTCGGAGATGTGGATGCGGCGGATCGGCGTCGCCTCGCGACCGATCTCGTCCCAGACCCCGAGGCCGGCGAACACCCGGCGGGTGCCGTTCGAGAGCGCAATCGTCCGGGCATCGAAGCTCGGCTGCGAGCCGTCCTCGGGTGCGATCGCCTCGATCACCGCGACCCGCAGCGGCAGCGGCGCGAGTGCCAGCGCGAGGCTCGCGCCGACCATGCCGCCACCGACGATGGCGACGTCGTAGTCGGCGCTCGCGGCCACGGCGTTCACGCCGCGGTGCCCGCGAGGAAGCGCTCGACCTCGTCCGGCTGCTTGACCAGGGCGCCCGTCAGGACCTCGGGGGCGGCGCGCGTGACGGCGACGTCGTCCTCGATCCGGATGCCGATGCCGCGGAACTCCTTCGGCGCCCGGCGGGCCCCGGGCGGCACGTAGATGCCGGGTTCGACGGTCAGCACCATGCCGGGCTCGAGCACCCGCCAGGCGTCGCCGACCTTGTAGTCGCCGACGTCGTGCACGTCGAGGCCGAGCCAGTGGCCGGTACGGTGCATGAACCATTCCCGGTAGGCGCCCTCCTTGATCAGCTTGGCGACCTTGCCCTTCAGCAGCCCGAGCGAGACGAGGCCGTGGGTGATGACCCGCACCGCCGCATCGTGCGGGTCGTTCCAGTGGTTGCCGGGCACGCAGGCGGCGATCGCCGCGTACTGCGCCTCGAGCACCACCTCGTAGAGCGCCCGCTGCGCGGGGCTGAAGCGACCGCTCACCGGAAAGGTCCGGGTGATGTCGGAGGCGTAGTAGTCGAACTCGCAGCCGGCGTCGATCAGCACCAGGTCGCCGTCGCGCAGCGGCGCGGCGTTGGTCCGGTAGTGCAGCACGCAGGCGTTCGCCCCGCCGCCGACGATCGGCTCGTAGGCGATCTCGGCGTGATGGCGATGGAACTCGTGCAGCAGCTCGGCCGCGAGCTCGTACTCCATGACCCCGGGCGCCGCCTTGCGCATCGCGCGGCGGTGCGCCTCGACGGCGATCGCCGCCGAGCGGCGCATCGTGTCGAGCTCCGGCCGGCTCTTGTACAGGCGCATGTCGTGCAGCAGGTGGTCGAGGGCGAAGAACTCCTGCGGCGCGTGCAGGCCCTGCTTCGACTGGGCGCGCAGACCGTTCACCCAGCCGATCACGCGCTGGTCGAACTCCGGGTGCAGGCCCATCGTGTAGCAGACGCGCGACCGGCTCTCGAGCATCCCTGGCAGGATCTCGTCGATGTCCCCGATCGGGAAGGCGTCGTCGGCGCCGAAGCGCTCGACCGCGCCGGCCGGGCCCGCGCGGTCGCCGTCCCACAGCTCGCGCGTCGGGTCGCGATCCCGGCAGAACAGCACGTACTCGCCCTCGGCCCGGTGCGGCATCAGCACCGCGACCGCCTCCGGCTCCGGGAATCCGGTCAGGAAGTGGAAGTCGCTGTCCTGGCGGTAGGGATACTCGACGTCGCCATTGCGGCGCCGCACCGGCGCGGCCGGCAGGATCACGATCGCGTCGCGCCCGACCTCGCGCATCAGCTGCCGCCGGCGGCGCCCGAATTCGTCGCGCTTCAAGACGCGCCCCCGCCGCGGTGACCCTCGAGATCCTCGTAGGCGAGCTGGGTGCCGGCCCGCAGGTACTCGACGAGCTCGGCGTAGGACGCCTCGTTCGACTCCTCGCTCTCCTCGGGATCGATCGACGCACGGCTGATTTCCGCGAAGTCGCGCACGACCTCCTGGACCGCGCCCGGCAGGTCGGCGCCACCGACGGCGATGCCGCCCGTGCCGATGCCGTACAGGAAGCCCGCGCACCAGCCGGCCAGGGCCGCGACGCGCGCCTCGAGAGTCGCCGAATCGTCCGGCAGCAAGGGCTCGAAGTCCATGTCGAGGCCCTCGAGCGCCGCGCGCGTCTCGCCGGCCAGCGTCTCGAGCAGCTCGCCCGCCCGCGCACGCGCCTCGGCGCCCGACTCCTCCGCCGCGCCGAGCAACGCGCCGATCCACGCCGCGACGTCGAAGTCCTGCACCGCCGCGAGCGCGCCGCACAGCGAGCCGTGGGCCTCGGCGGCGGCGACCGGGGCGTGCCCGGCGGCCAGGACGTGCTCGAGTTCGTCGAAGGTCACGGTCAACATAAGAAGCCGGGATTCTACCGCGTTGACCCATGGGACGGGCCGCGCCTATAGTTCGGCCATGACCGAAGGGACTGCACGCTCCGCGCTGGAACTTGAGCTCAAAAAGCTCGAAAAGCGCCTCGACGAACTGGTCGTCACCGTGACCCATCTCAAGGAAGAGAACCGGGCCTTGAAGTCTCGCCACGACACGCTGTCCGCGGAGCGCTCGGCGCTGCTGCAGAAGAACGAGCAGGTCCGGGCGCGGGTCGAGGCGATGATCGGGCGGCTCAAGTCCATGGAGCACGGCGCGTGAGCGAGTCATCGCTCGCCCGCGTCAGCGTCCGGATCCTCGAGAAGGAGTACCAGTTCGCCTGCGCGGTCGAGGAGCGGGCGGCGCTGCTCGACTCCGCCGAGTTCCTGAACTCCGAGATGAAGAAGATCCGCGACAGCGGCAAGGTCATCGGCCTCGACCGGATCGCGGTGATGGCGGCGCTCAACATGGCGAACGAGCTGCTGAAGGGACGTACCCGCGACGTCTCCCTCGAAACCGACGTCGTCCACCGCGTGCGTTCGTTGCGCGAGCGCGTCGAGGCGACTCTCGAGCGGGGCCAGCAGCTGGAACTGTGAAGGGCGGCACGATTCGTGCCAGCCGATCTCCACGCCAGGGTGCGACGACCCTTCCGCCGGTCGCGGCGGATGCGGTAGTCTCGATCCTGGCGCCGCCTGCGGTGTTCGACTCGGGTTGTGAGTACCTCTCGACCCTAATGCGTTGACCCCGGGGCACCCTGCTTGCGACAGCATTGTGCAAGTCCGTCCCGAACGGAAAGCCTTAAGTGTTGCAGCACGCCCCACTTGTTGCTCTGGCTCGAGAGCAACGGCCCTTGACGGCACAGGCGGGTGGCGCCGCTCTCTTCCCTCCGGGTCCGCCGCCGCGGCGGACCCGTCGACCGGCAAGGTCCCCATGAAACACTGGCTGATGAAGACCGAGCCGAGCACGTTCGGCATCGACGAGCTCGCGCGCGCGCCGCGCCGTAAATTCCCCTGGGACGGCGTCCGCAACTACCAGGCGCGCAACATGCTGCGCGACGAGATGAAGCGCGACGACCTCGCCTTCATCTACCACTCGAGCTGCGAGGTCCCCGGCATCTACGGCATCGCCCGCATCGCGCGCGAGGGCTATCCGGATCCGACCGCCTTCGACCGCAAGCACGTGCACTACGACCCGAAGAGCGATCCGGCGGAGCCGACCTGGTTCCAGGTCGACGTCACCTTCGTCGAGCGGCTGCGCACGCCGATCACGCTCGAGACCTTGAAGGCGCACGCGCGCGAGCTCGACGATCTGCTGATCCTGCGGCGTGGCAACCGCCTGTCGATCACGCCGGTGAGCGCGACGCAGTGGCGCAAGGTGCTCGCGCTCGCGTGAATGGTGATGCGCATCGCGTCGTGTCGACGACGTGCATGGCTCACGCGGCTAGCACAACGACGTCGTGCTTGCTTGTAATTTGACTTTTTGTGTATATACTCCGTCCCCGGACTAACCCGACATGGAGAACTACTATGGCGACGAAGAAGAAGGCTGCTAAGAAGAAGGCGACGAAGAAGAAGGCTGCGAAGAAGAAGTAAGCCTTCGAAGCAGCCGGGGATCGAGGTCGGAAGACCTCAGGGTCGCCGACCGAACCCCGCTCTTCAAAGACTGTGCCCGCGCAAGCGGGCACAGTCGTTTCTGGGGTACGGGATTGCGCGCACGGCGGCTGCCGTGCGGGAAAACAAGGGGTTTTCGCATCCATGGCCGCGGATGATCAGAAGCGGGCCGCCGCCGAGGCCGCACTCCCGTACGTCACCGAAGGCAGCGTGCTCGGCGTCGGCACGGGCTCCACCGTCAACCACTTCATCGCCGCGCTCGCCAAGAGTCGCCGGCCGATCGCCGGCGCCGTGTCGAGCTCCGAGGCGAGCACCCGCCTGCTGCGCGCCGCCGGCATCGAGGTCGTCGACCTCAACAGCGCCGGCGACCTCGATCTGTACGTCGACGGCGCCGACGAGGCGACCCGTCACCTGGCGCTGATCAAGGGGGGTGGCGCGGCGCTGACCCGCGAGAAGATCGTCGCCGCCGCCTCCCGGCGCTTCGTCTGCATCGTCGACGCCTCGAAGCTCGTCGACGTGCTCGGCCGGTTCCCGCTGCCGGTCGAGGTGATCCCGATGGCGCGGTCGTACGTGGCGCGCCAGCTGGTCAGGCTCGGCGGACAGCCGGTGCTACGCGAGGGCGTCACCACCGACAATGGCAACGCGATCCTCGACGTGCACAACCTGCACATCACCGACCCGCGCGGCCTCGAGACCGAGATCAACCAGATCGCGGGCGTGGTGGCGAACGGCCTGTTCGCGCGCCGTGGCGCGGACCTGCTGCTGGTCGGTACCGACGCCGGCGTCGAGACGCTGCGCCCGGGCTGAGCCGGCGTCAGTCGCCGCCGAGCAGCACGCCGAGGCGCTGGTCCTTGGCCGCCCACAGCGCGCCGAGCCAGGACTGGAAGCGCTCGCGGAACGCAGGGTCGCCGGCGTAGTCGCCGGCGGCGAGCCAGGGCTCGAGCGGCAGGCGCCGCACCTCGACTACGATCCGCGTGATGCGACCGCAGCACAGGTCCCAGAAGCCGCCCTCGCCGGCCGGGTAGGCGACCGTGACGTCGACCAGCTCGTGCAGGATCGAGCCGAGCGCCCCGAGCACGAAGGCGATGCCGCCGGCGCGTGGCGCGAGCAGCTGGCGGTATGGCGCCCCGCCCGCGATGCGCTTGGCCGGCGTAAAGCGGGTGCCCTCGACGAAGTTGATCACCGAGGTCGGCTGCTCGCGGAAGCGCTCGCAGGCCCGGCGCGTCGTCTCGAGGTCGACGCCGCGCAGCTCCGGGTGCCGCTCGAGCTCGGCACGCGAGTAGCGCTTCATGAATGGCATGTCGAGCGCCCACCACGCGAGACCGAGCAACGGTACCCAGCGCAGCTGGTCCTTGATGAAGAACTTGAGGAATGGCACGCGGCCGCGCAGCACCGTCTGCAGCGCGAGGATGTCCACCCAGGAGCGATGGTTCGCGATCACGAGGTACCAGCCGCGCCGGTCGAGGCCCTCGAGGCCGCGTACCTCCCAGCGGACCGACTGCAGGCTCGCGATCAGTGCGCCGTTGACGGCGACCCAGCGCTCGGCGATCGCTGTCAGCGCGACGGAGAGCCGCCGCCGGGCTGCCGGCCATGGCAGGGCCAGCTTCACGACCGCGAGCGCGAGCAGCGGCAGGCCGTGGGCGATCGTGTTCAGCACGATCGCGAGGAACATCACGGCCCCGCGCATGGGACCGGCGGGGAGTCGTGGCACGGGCCGCCTCGCAGGTTGCGGGCATTCTGCCCGAGCCGCGGGGTTTGCGCGCTGACGACCGCGCGGCAACGACCGCGGTCCGCGAACGGCCGAAACGCCCGCAGCCGCCGGACGCGGCGTCCCGCACGGCGCACGCCCGTCGGATAGATTTCGCCCGATCGATGCGGCGCCGCGCGCACCCGCGAGTACGCCGCGAAGCGGCACCACAAAAAAGAAGGGCCCGCACGGCGGGCCCTTCGTTCTGGCTGGGGGACTAGGATTCGAACCTAGATTGACGGAGTCAGAGTCCGCTGTCCTACCGTTAGACGATCCCCCAAGTTCGGGATCGAGACCCGGGGCGGCATCCGGTCCAGCGGTGACCGGCCGGCCGGGCGTCGTCGCCCGGCCACCCCGCGCCCGTCAGCGCTTCGAGAACTGCGTGCCGCGGCGCGCCTTGCGCCGGCCGACCTTCTTGCGCTCGACCTCGCGCGCATCGCGGGTGACGAAGCCCGCGCCACGCAGCTGCTTGCGCAGCGTCTCGTCGTACTGCATCAGGGCCCGGGTAATTCCGTGGCGGATCGCACCGGCCTGGCCGGTGATGCCACCGCCATCGACGGCCACCTCGACGTCGAAGCGGGTCGCCATCTGCACGAGCTCGAGCGGCTGACGGACGATCATGCGGCCGGTCTCGCGGCCGAAGAACTCGTCGATCGTGCGCTCGTTGATCGTGATCTTGCCCGAGCCGGGCTTGAGGTGGACGCGCGCGGTGGAAGACTTGCGGCGGCCGGTTCCGTAGTACGTAGTAGCAGGCATGGATGGGTCCTGGGAGTCGGGATCGTCAGGCGAGCTCGATCGCCTTCGGCTGCTGCGCGGCGTGCGGGTGCTTGCCACCGGCGAACACGTGCAGCTTCTTGAACATCTTCCGGCCGAGCGGGCCCTTCGGCAGCATGCCCTTCACGGCGATCTCGATCGCGCGCTCCGGGTGCTCCGCCAGCATCTTGCCGAGCGCGATGCTCTTGATGCCGCCGATCGCGCCGGTGTGGTGGTAGTAGATCTTGTCGCGCAGCTTGGCGCCGGTGACGGCGACCTTCTCGGCATTGACGACGATGATGTTGTCGCCGCAGTCGACGTGCGGCGTGTACGCCGGCTTGTGCTTGCCGCGCAGGCGCATCGCGATCGCGGTCGCGAGGCGGCCGAGCGTCTTGCCCGACGCATCGACCACGAACCAATCGCGCCGCACGGTCTGCGAATTGAGGGAAACCGTCTTCATGGAGCGTCTCAGGGGGGACCGGCGAAAGACCGCGAAGTTTACCCACTGGACGCGCGCTTGAAAAGGTCACCTCCTGCCTGCCGTGGTGGGAGGTGCGTCCGCCTGCGGCCGGTCAGGGGGCATCCATATAATAGAGCGCCATGACCGATTCACTGCGCGAACTCTCCCCGCTGGATCGCCTGATTAGCGTTATAGATCAGGGACTTAGAACATCCTTCGGCGGGCCTGAGGCCGCTGGCGGCTCGGGTCGGGCCACCCCGAGGCCGACCACCCCCCCGGCCCCGCTCCCGCCGGCGGACGCCCGCCACGCCGCGGCGCTGATGCGGGTGAACCATGCCGGCGAGGTCGCCGCCCAGGCCCTCTACCACGGCCAGGCGCTGGTCGCCCGCGACCCGGCGGTTCGCTCATTCCTGCTCGAGGCCGCGCGCGAGGAAGGCGACCACCTCGTCTGGTGCGCCGAGCGGCTGGCCGCGCTGCACTCGCGGCCGAGCCTGCTCAACCCTCTCTGGTACGCGGGTTCGGTCGCGATCGGCGCCGCCGCCGGACTCGCCGGCGACCGCCTCAGCCTCGGCTTCATCCACGAGACCGAACGCCAGGTGGAAGGCCACATCGACGAGCACTTGGCGCGCCTGCCGTCCGGCGACAGCGAGAGTCGCGCGGTGCTCGAGCAGATGAAGGCCGACGAGGTGCAACATGGCGCGCACGCGATCGAGCGCGGCGGTGCGCCGCTGCCGGCGCCGCTGCCCGCCGCGATGCGCCTGACCTCGAAGCTCATGACGCGGAGCGCGTATTGGATCTGAGCGCGCGCCGCGAGACCGCCTTTCGCTTGCGATTCAGAGCGTTATGTTCTATATCTGCCTGATCGCCACTCGCACGCGCGCGATGCATCGAGGGACCGACTGATGGAAGAACAAGTAAGGCCGCTCAGCGACCTGCCGGCGATCAACCGGTTCCTGAGCTACTGCCGCATCCGCACGGTGCCGTCGAAGACGGTGATCATCCATGCGGGTGACCTGCCCGACGTCCTCTACTACATCATCAGCGGCTCGGTCGAGGTGATGATCGAGGACGAGGAAGGCAACGAGATGGTGCTCGCCTACCTCAACAAGGGCCAGTTCTTCGGCGAGATGGGGCTGTTCCACGAGACGCCGACCCGCAGCGCCTGGGTGCGCACGCGCCAGAGCTGCGAGCTCGCCGAGATGACCTACCCGCGCTTCCGGCAGATCGCCGCCGAGAGCCCGGGGCTGATCTTCGAGCTCGCGACCCAGCTCGCCACGCGCCTCGACCGCACCAACAAGAAGCTCGGCGACCTCGCCTTCGTCGACGTCACCGGCCGGGTCGCGCACGCGATCATGGACCTGTGCGGCGAGCCCGACGCGATGACGCACCCGCAGGGCATGCAGATCAAGGTGAGCCGCCAGGAGCTGTCGCGCCTCGTCGGCTGCTCACGCGAGATGGCCGGTCGCGTCCTGAAGGTGCTCGAGGAGCAGGGCCTGCTGAAGGCCACCGGCAAGACCATCGTCGTCTACGGCGCGCGGCCGAAGATGAAGACCCGCCCGGTGGTCGTCCCGACCAAGGAGATGCGCGAGAAGCTCGCCAAGGCGCGCGTCGAGGACGACGACGAGGACGAGGAGGACGACGAGTAGCCGCGCCGGCCGCCGGCTCCGCCGCACGAAGCCCCGCCCGCGCGGGGCTTCGTCGTTTCGGGGGTCAGGCGCGCAGTGCCCGCGCGCTGGCGATCTCTTCGCGCATGCGGCCGATGGTGGCCGCGTAGTCCTTCGAGCCGAAGATCGCCGAGCCCGCCACGAAGGTGTCGGCGCCGGCGCGGGCGATCTCGCCGATGTTGTCGACCTTCACGCCGCCGTCGATCTCGAGGCGGATCTCCCGTCCCGACGCGCGGATCCGCTCGCGGACCGCGGCGAGCTTCGGCAGCGCGCTCGGGATGAACTTCTGCCCGCCGAAGCCCGGGTTCACGGACATCAGCAGGATCATGTCGACCTTGTCCATGACATGGTCGAGGTAGGCCAGCGGCGTCGCCGGGTTGAACACGAGCCCGGGGCGGCAGCCGTGCTCGCGGATCAGGCCGAGGGTGCGGTCGACGTGCTCGCTGGCCTCCGGGTGGAAGGTGATCCAGGACGCGCCCGCCGCCGCGAAGTCGGGCACCAGGCGGTCGACCGGGCGCACCATCAGGTGCACGTCGATCGGGGCGGTGATGCCGCGCTTGCGCAGCGCCTCGCACACCAGCGGCCCGATCGTCAGGTTCGGGACGTAGTGGTTGTCCATGACATCAAAGTGGATCAGGTCGGCGCCGGCGGCCAGCACCGCCTCGACCTCCTCGCCGAGGCGCGCGAAGTCCGCGGACAGGATCGACGGGGCAATGAACGGCGTCATGCGGTCGGCTCTCGCGGCTCGGGCCGGGGCTCAGCGCCCGGACAGGAGGTGGGCGACGGCGACGAGCGCATCGACGCCGCCGTCCATCATGTAATGCACGGGCGTCTCGCCCTTGAACGGCGCCTCGCGCCGTGGCTCGTGAATCCAGCGGAAGGCGCGCTCGCCGGACACGCCGTTCTTGGCGAGCGCCGCGTGGATGCCGGTGATGATCTGGATGCGCTTCTGCTGCGCGGGCGTCAGCCGCGGGCCCTGCCCGACGCGGTAGCGGCGCAGCACCGCCGAGGACGGGCAGCGCAGCAGCTTGCACTGCTGGATCTCGGACAGCTCCCAGGCATCCGCAACGCGGAAGAACGCCACCAGCGCCGCCGGCACCCGGCCGGGCGCGGCGGCGGCCGGGCCCTTAGCGGAGCCCGCGGGCTTCGCAGATGATGTCGTAGGCTTCACGGATGCGCTGGGTCTTTTCTTTCGCCAGGTCCTGCATCGACTCCGGCAGCCCGCGCGCGACGAGCTTGTCCGGATGGTTCTCGCTCATCTGCCGACGATACGCCATCTTGACCTCCTCGTCGCTGGCCGAGGGAGCCACGCCCAGCACGTCGTAGGCGCTCGTGAGCCGGGCCCCCGGGGCGGGCGGCGGCGCGCTCCAGCCGCGACCCTGCTGCAGCCGCAGCGCCGCCTCCAGGTGCGCGACCTCGAGACCGCTGAAGCCGAGTCGCTCGGCGATGCCGGCGATCAGGCCGCGTACCGGGCCCTGCAAGTCATTGCCGACCAGCGCCGCGCGCACCTGGATCTCGAGGAACAGCCGCAGCAGGTCGTGGCGCGGACCGATCAGCGCGCGCAGCCGCGCGAGCTCCGCCTCGATCGGGTAGTCCGGCTGCTTGCCGCGCGTGAACGCCGTGATCGCACGGCGCACGTGCACCTCGTCGAGGTGCATCTGGCGCATGATGCCGCGCGCCGCGTCGATCTCGGCCTCCGAAACCCTGCCGTCGGCCTTGGCGAGCCAGCCCATGGTCGCGAACGCGGTGTCGAAGAGCGCCGCGCGGATGGCAAGCGGGTCGTCGCCGGCCTCGCGTGCGGCCGCCTCGTTGTCCTGGGCGGCGTCGACGCCGTGGCCGATCAGCGCGCCGAGCGCCGCGCCGACCGGACCGGCGAGCGCGCCGACGAGCGCACCCACGATCTTTCCCGTCCAGCGCATCGAGTTCCTTGACCCTGCTTCGAGCCGCTTGCCAGAATGCCCGTCCCGTGGCGGGACGGCCGTCCATGGTAGCAGCGACGAGGCACGAACCGCCCGATGAGCGACGCCCCTGATGCCCCGGTCTTCGAGACCCGGCTGGCCGGACTCGAACTCCTACACCGCGGCAAGGTCCGCGACGTGTACGCGCTCGACGCGGACCTGATGCTGATCGTCACGACCGACCGGCTGTCGGCCTTCGACGTGGTGCTGCCGGATCCCATCCCGGGCAAGGGCCGGGTGCTGACGCAGATCTCGAACTTCTGGTTCGGCCGGACGCGGCACCTCACGGACAACCACCTCTCGGGCCGGCGCGTCGAGGAGTTCGTCTCGGACCCGCACGAGCGGCGCCTGCTCGATGGCCGCGCGGTCGTGGTGCGCCGCCTGCGGGCGTTGCCGGTCGAGGCCGTCGTCCGCGGCTACCTGAGCGGCTCCGGCTGGAAGGACTACCAGCGCACTGGCGCGATCTGCGGCGTGCGGCTGCCCGGCGGCCTGCGGCTCGCGGACCGGCTGCCCGAGCCGATCTTCACGCCGGCGACCAAGGCGGCGGTCGGCGAGCACGACGAGAACGTCGCCTTCGAGCAGATCGCCGCGACCATCGGCCGCGAGGTCGCCGAGCAGGTGCGGCGCACCGCCCTCGCGCTCTACGGCTACGCAGTCGCGCATGCGCGCGAGCGCGGCATCCTGATCGCGGACACGAAGTTCGAGTTCGGCGTCGACGGCGCCGGCGCGCTGGTGCTGATCGACGAGGTGCTGACGCCCGACTCGTCGCGCTTCTGGCCGGTCGCGAGCTACGAGCCCGGCAAGAGCCCGCCCTCGTTCGACAAGCAGTTCGTGCGCGACTACCTCGAGACCCTCGACTGGAACAAGCGCGCCCCGGGGCCGCGCCTGCCGGCGGAGGTCATCCGCAGGACCAGCGAGAAGTACGCCGAGGCGCTCAAGCGCCTGACGGCCTAGGCACGCCGCGCCGCCCAGCCGGCGATCGCGGCGGCGAGCGCCGCCACGCCGTCGGTCAGCGCCGCCGGGCCGGGCTGCAGGATCAGCGACGACTTCACCTCGATCAGCTCGCCGTCGCGCACCGCGGGCACCTCGGCCCAGCCCGGACGCTGCGCCACCAGCGCCGGCCGGAACTTCTTGCCGCACCAGGAGGCGAGGATCAGGTCTGGGGCGCGCCGCGGCACCTCGCCGGCGTCGGCGATGATCCGGTCGCGGCCGAGCGGAGCGCGCGCGAGCTCCGGGAAGCAGTCCTCGCCTCCGGCGATGCCGATCAGCTCCGACACCCAGCGGATCGCCGAGATCTGCGGCTCGTCCCACTCCTCGAAGTAGACGCGCGGCCGCCGCGGCAGGCGCGCCGCCGCGGCCCGCACCGCATCGAGGCCCGACTCGAGGCGCGCCGCGAGCGCCGCCGCCTTCTGCTCGCAGCCGATCAGCCCGCCGAGCACGCGCACCATCGCGAGGATCTCCGCGATGCTGCGCTGGTTGAAGACGTGCACCGGGATGCCGGCGCGGATCAGCGCCGCGGCGATGTCCGCCTGCAGGTCGGAGAAGCCGAGCACGAGGTCGGGTTCGAGCGCACGGATGCGGTCGATGCGCGCGCTCGTGAACGCCGACACGCGCGGCTTCTCGCGGCGCGCCCGGGGCGGGCGCACGGTGAAGCCGGAGATGCCGACGATGCGCCAGTCCTCGCCGAGGAGGTACAGCGTCTCGGTCGTCTCCTCGGTCAGGCAGACGATCCGCTCGGGGTAGCCACTCGTTGCCGGCATCGCGACCTCGCCACTCAGGCGGGCGAGCTTAGTGCCTCGGCCGGCTCGCTTGCCAGCGCGCGCCGTGGCGGGCAACGTAGGCGCCCATGCCGCCGCTGCTCGCGAGATTCGAGGCGCTGCTGTTCGACCCGCCGCGGGTGCCGCTCGGACGGCCCGGCCGCGCCGCGCTCGGGACGCTGCGCTACCTGTATGCGCTGATCCGCGACCTCGCGCTCGGCGACCTCAACATGCGCGCGATGAGCCTCGTCTACACGACGCTGCTGTCGGTCGTGCCACTGCTCGCCTTCTGCTTCGCGATCGTCAAGGCCTTCGGCTTCCACCGCGAGTTCGAGCCGCTGATCGCCGAGTTCTTCCGGCCGCTCGGCGAGCGCGGGCCGGAGCTCACCGCGCGGGTGGTCAGCTTCGTCGACCACCTGCAGGGCGGCGTGCTCGGCTCGCTCGGCCTCGCGGTGCTGCTCTGGACCGTGATCTCGGTGGTGCAGAAGGTCGAGGACGCCTTCAACCACGTCTGGCACGTCGACCGGCCGCGCAGCTTCGCGCGCCGCTTCGCCGAGTACCTGTCGGTGCTGATCGTGGTGCCGATCCTGATGGCCGCCGCACTCGGGCTCGTCGCCTCGATCGCGAACCGCCCGCTGCTCGCCTGGCTAGAGGCGCACCCGCCGCTCGGCCTGCTGGTCACGACCGCCGGCCGCCTCGGCCCGCTGCTGGTGGTGACGGCCGGCTTCGCCTTCCTGTACTCGTTCGTGCCGAATACCCGGGTGCGGGCGCGCAGCGCGCTGCTGGCCGGCGCGGCCGCGGCGGCGGCCTGGGTGGTGGCGAGCTTCGCGTTCACGCGCCTGGTCGCCTACTCGACCGAGATGATGGCGGTCTACGCCGGCTTTGCGATCGTGCTGCTGGCGCTGATGTGGATCTGGCTCAACTGGCTGATCCTGCTCACCGGCGCGCTGTTCGCGTTCTACCTGCAGAACCCGGCGTACCTGCGCCCCGGCGACCGCGAGATCGTGCCGACGCCGCGGCTGCGGGAGCGGCTCGCGCTCAGCGTTATGCTGCTGGTCACGCGCGCCTTCGAGGCGGGCGGCGAGCGGCCGCGCGTCGCGACGCTCGCCGAGGCGCTCGAGGTGCCGAGCATCGCGCTCGGCCCGGTGGTCGATGCGCTGCTCGAGGCGGGGCTGCTCGAGACCACCGACCGCGAGCAGCTGCTGCCCGGTCGCGACCCGGCGCGCATCACGCTCGACGAGGTGCTGGCCGCGGTGCGCGACGGTGGCCACGGCCGGGCCATGACGCTCCGCCACGCCGCGCTCGTGCCGGGCGCGGAGGATGCCTGCGCGCGCGTCGAGCGCGCGATCCGGCTCGAGCTCGCCGGGCGATCGCTGCGCGACCTCGCGGTCCCGCCGGCGGAGGCGCCCGCCGCCGGGCCCCCGGGGCCCGGCCCCGGCTAGACCCGGTCGAGCGCCTGGCGGACGTCCTCGATCAGGTCCTCGGGGTCCTCGATGCCGACCGACAGGCGGATCATGGACTCGCTGATGCCGAGCCGGGCCCGCAGCTCCGCCGGCACGCCCGAGTGCGTCATCGCCGCCGGGTGGCTCGCCAGGCTCTCGGTGCCGCCGAGGCTGACGGCGAGCTTGATGACCTGCAGCGCGTCGAGGAAACGGAAGGCACCGGCCTCGCCACCCGCCACCTCGAACGAGAAGGTCGAGCCGGCCGCGCGGCACTGGCGCTCGAACACCGCGCGGCGCGGGTCACCGGGCGGCAGCAGGTCGAGATGGCGCACCGAGACGATCTTCGGGTGGCCGGCCAGGAACTCGGCGACCCGCCGCGCGTTGCCGTTGGCGCGCTCCATGCGCAGCTTCAGGGTCTCGAGCGAGCGCAGCAGCATCCACGCCGAGTTCGGGTCGAGCTGCGTGCCCATCGCACCGCGCAGCTGGCGGATCGGCTTGACCACCTCGGCGCGGCCGGTCACGCCGCCGGCGACGAGGTCCGAGTGGCCGCCGACGTACTTTGTCAGCGAGTAGACGTTGAGGTCGGCGCCGCACTGCAGCGGGTTCTGGTACAGCGGCCCGAGCAGCGTGTTGTCGGTCACCACCAGCGGCCGGTGTCCCTGGCGTCGGCCGAGGTCGTCGGCGATCTCGGCCATCAGCGCGAGGTCGACCAGCGAGTTGGTCGGGTTGGCGGGGGTCTCGGTCATCAGCAGCGCGACCCGGCCGAGGCCGAGCGCCTCGTGGGCGGCGCGCTCGGCCTCGGCGCGCGACAGCCCGTCGCTGAAGGCGACGTGGCGGATGCCGTAGTTCGGCAGTGCCTTCATGATCAGGGTCTCGGTGCCGCCGTACAGCGGCCCGCAGTAGAGCAGCACGTCGCCGGCCTTCAGGTAGGTCAGGAACGCGGTCGCGATCGCCGCCATGCCCGAGGAGAACACCGCCGCGGCGCCGGCCTCGTCCCAGAGCGCGAGGCGGTCCTCGAGCACCTCGAGGTTCGGATTGTTGAAGCGCGAGTAGACGAGCCCGCCGGCACGGCCGGCCGGGACCGGCTTGCGGCCGGAGGTGTAGTCGAAGAAGTCCTTGCCGTCCTGCGCGGTGCGGAACACGAACGTCGAGGTCAGGAACACGGGCGGCTTCAGCGCGCCCTCGCTGAGGTGCGGCTCGTAGCCGAAGCCCATCATCTGGGTCTCGGGGGACAGCGTGCGCTTGCCGATCGTGCGCTTGTGGTAGGTGTCGGCCATGGTCGGTACTCCTCGGCCGGCGGCTCCGGGCGGACGCCCTACTCGCCGGCGATCGTCATTTCCTCGACCAGGATCGAGCCGGTGCGGATCGAACCGCGCTCGTCGAGGTCCCGGCCCACCGCCACCAGGCGGCGGAACATGTCCTTCAGGTTGCCGGCGATCGTGATCTCGCTGACCGGGTAGGCCAGCGCGCCGTTCTCGACCCAGAATCCGGCCGCGCCGCGCGAGTAGTCGCCGGTCACGCCGTTGACCCCCTGGCCCATCAGCTCCGTGACCACGAGGCCGCGGCCCATGCGCCGCACCAGCCCGTCGAAGTCGTCGGCGCCCGGATGCACGGTCAGGTTGTGCACGCCACCGGCGTTGCCGGTGGTCCTGAGGCCGAGCTTGCGCGCCGCGTAGGTGTTCAGCACGTAGCCGTCGAGCACGCCGCCGGCCACCAGCTCGCGATCATGGGTCGCGCAGCCCTCGCCGTCGAAGGGCGCGCTGCCGAGGCCGCGCGGCACGTGCGGCCGCTCGGAAATGCCGAAGAAGGCCGGGAACACGGCGCTGCCGGCGGCACCGAGCAGGAACGAGCTCTTGCGGTACTGCGCGCCGCCGCGGATCGCGGCGATGAAGTGGCCGATCAGCCCGCGCGCCAGCTCCGGCACGTACAGCACCGGCGCGCGCGTGGTCGGGATGCGGCGCGCGCCGAGCCGGCGCACGGTGCGCTCGGCCGCCTGCCGGCCGACCGCCGCGGCATCCTCGAGCGTGCGCCAGTCGCGCGAGGCGGTGTACCAGTAGTCGCGCTCCTGCTGCTCGCCGTGCGTGCCCATCACGACGCAGCTGATCGAGTAGTAGGTCGACGGGTAGCCGCCGAGGAAGCCGAGCGAGTTGCCGTAGACGCGCAGCGAGCGGTGCGCGCCGACGCTCGCGCCCTCGGAGTTCGTGACCCGCGGGTCGTGCGCGAGCGCGGCGGCCTCGCAGCGCTTGGCAAGCTCGATGCCGGCCTCGGCCTCGAGGTCCCAGGGATGCGACAGGTCGAGGTCCGGCACCTCGCGCGCGAGCGTCGCCGGGTCCGGCAGGCCGGCGCAGTCGTCCTCGGCCGTGAAGCGCGCGATCGACACCGCCTTGCGGACCGTGTCGGCGATCGCCTGCCAGGAGAGGTCGCCGGTCGTGGCGGTGCCCTTGCGCTGGCCGACGTAGGCGGTGATGCCCATGCCGCGGTCGCGCTGGTACTCGAGCGTCTCGACCTCGCCGAGCCGGACGCCGACCGAGAGGCCGGTGTCGACACTGACGCCGACGTCCGCGGCCGTGGCGCCGGCGGCGCGCGCCTCGGCGAGCGACTGCTCGACGAGGGCCTCGAGATCGGCGTGGGCGAGCGCGGGTGGCTGCATGGGACTTCGGTCGGCGAACGGGCCGTCATTCTAGGCTAGGATGGGTCATGCCGGTGCGCGACGAGGACCCCGAGGCCGACGAAGGCCCCAGCCGCAGCCAGCGCAAGCGGGACGCGGCCGAGCTCAAGGAGCTCGGCGACGAGCTCGCGGCGCTGCCGGTGGCCGAGCTCGACCGGCTCGAGCTCCCCGAGAAGCTGCGCGACGCCATCGACCTCGCGCAGCGCCTGACGGCGCATGGCGCGCGCGCGCGGCAGCGGCAGCTGATCGGCAAGATCCTGCGCAAGACCGACGTCGCGGCGATCCGCGCGATGCTCGAGGCGCGCGCGCTCGCGCGCCGGCTCGCGGCGCGGGAGTTCCACCGCGTCGAAACCTGGCGCGACCGGCTGCTCGCCGAGGGCGAGCCGGCGTTCGCGGCGTTCGCGGCGGCGTTCCCGGACGCCGACCTCGCGCGGCTGCGCGCGCTGGCCGCCGAGGCGCGCGCCGAGGCGGCGGCGGGCCGCGCGCCGGCGGCGGCGCGCGAGCTCTTCCGGCTGCTGCGCGCAGCGCTCGCGGCCACCGGCGGGAGCGCTTAGAATCCCCGCATGCCGCCGCTCGTCGGGATCATCATGGGCTCGTCCTCCGACTGGGAGACGCTGAAGGGCGCCGCCGACACGCTCGGCCAGCTCGGCGTGCCGCACGAGGTGCGCGTGGTCTCGGCGCACCGCACGCCCGACCTCTTGTTCGAGTACGCCGCCGGCGCGCGCGCGCGCGGCCTCGAGGTGATCATCGCCGGTGCCGGCGGCGCGGCGCACCTGCCGGGCATGACGGCCGCCAAGACCAGCCTGCCGGTGCTCGGCGTGCCGGTGCAGTCCAAGACCCTGTCGGGTCTCGATTCGTTGCTGTCGATCGTGCAGATGCCCGCCGGCGTGCCGGTCGGCACGCTCGCGATCGGGGCCGCCGGCGCGACCAATGCGGCGCTGCTCGCCGCCGCGATCCTCGGCCTCAAGCACCCGGCGATCGCCGCCGCGCTCGAGCGCCACCGCGCCCAGCAGACCGAGCGCGTGCTCGCGAGCCCGGACCCGCGCGCCGGACAGCCCGCGTGAAGGTCGCCGTGATCGGCGCGGGCCAGCTCGGACGGATGCTGGCCCTGGCGGGCTATCCGCTCGGCATCGGCTGCGAGTTCTACGATCGCGCGGCCGACACGCCCGGCGGCCAGGTCGGGCCGATCGTCACCGGCGAGTTCGACGACCACGAGCGGCTCGCCGGCCTCGCGCGGCGTGCCGACGTCGTGACCTTCGACTGGGAGAACGTGCCGGTCGAGTCGCTGGCGCCGCTCGCGCGGCTCGCGCCCGTCTACCCGCAGCCGGCCGCGCTCGCCGTCGCCCAGGACCGGCTGCTCGAGAAGACGCTGTTCCGCGACCTCGGCATCCCGACGCCGCCGTTCGCGCCGGTGGACCTGCGCCTGGACCTGGAGGCGGCGGTCCGCCGCATCGGCCTGCCGGGCATCCTCAAGACCCGCCGCTTCGGCTACGACGGCAAGGGCCAGGCCCGGATCCGCTCGCGCGCCGACCTCGACGCCGCCTGGGCGGCGCTCGGCGGCGTGCCGCTCATCTACGAGGGCTTCGTGCGCTTCGAGTGCGAGGTCTCGCTGATCGCAGTGCGCGGCCGGCGCGGCGAGGTCGCCTGCTACCCGCTGACCGAGAACCGCCACGAGCACGGCATCCTCGCGGTCAGCCGCGCACCGTACCGGCACGCGGCGCTGCAGCGCGGCGCGGAGCGCTACGTGCGCGCCGTGCTCGAGCGCTTCCGCTACGTCGGCGTGCTCGCGGTCGAGTTCTTCGTCGCCGGCGGCCGGCTGGTCGCGAACGAGATGGCGCCGCGGGTCCACAACTCGGGCCACTGGACGATCGAGGGCGCCGAGACCAGCCAGTTCGAGAACCACCTGCGCGCCGTGCTCGGCCTGCCGCTCGGCCCGACGGCCGCCCGCGGCCACGCGGCGATGGTGAACTTCGTCGGCCGGCTGCCGGCGCGCGTCCGGACGCTGGCCGTGCCGGGGCTGCACCTGCACGACTACGGCAAGCGCGAGGCTCGCCCCGGCCGCAAGCTCGGCCACGCCACGGTCGTGGCGGCGACGGCCGCACGCCGCGAAGCCCTGCTGCGCCGCGTGCTGGCGCTGCGCTAGCGGTCCGGCCGCCCGGGCGGGCGGCTTTTGGCCCGGCGGCCCCGGCCCCGCTATAGTGGCCCGCTGAAGGGCCCGGCCCGGCCACCGAATGGACGCGTGAGGCGATGTATCTCGACCTGTTTCGGCTGAAGGAGCTGCCGTTCCGGTTGAGCCCGGATCCGCAGTTCCTGTACCTGTCGAAGCACCATTCGCGCGCCAAGGCGTACATGGAGTCGACGATCTGGTTCACGGACGGCTTCGTCGTGATCACCGGGGAGATCGGCTCGGGCAAGACCACGCTGATCGAGAGCTTCCTGCGCGAGCTCGACCGCGAGGTCGTGGTGGCGCAGATCAACCAGACGCAGATCACCCCGATCGGCTTCCTGCAGGGCCTCTTGGTGCAGTTCGGCTTCTCGCCCTTCAAGATGAACAAGGCCGAGCTGCTCTCGACCGTCAACAGCTTCCTGATCGAGCAGTACGCCGCGGGCCGCAAGGTCGTGCTGGTCATCGACGAGGCCCAGAACCTCTCGAACCGCGTGCTCGAGGAGGTGCGCCTGCTGTCCGGCGTCGAGACCACCAAGGACAAGACGCTGCGGATCATCCTCGCGGGCCAGCCCGAGCTCAACGACAAGCTCGACGCGCCGGAGATGCGCCAGCTGGCGCAGCGCATCCGGCTGCGCTTCCACCTGACGCCGCTCAGCAAGGAGGACACGACCGCCTACGTGCTGCACCGGCTCGAGGTCGCCGGCAGCGGTGGCCGCGCGATCTTCACCGACGCCGCGCTCGCGCTGCTCTACCGCTACACGGGCGGCGTGCCGCGCCTGATCAACACGCTGTGCGACACCTCGATGATGAGCGCCTACGCAATCGACAAGGACACCGTCGACGAGGCCGAGGTCAAGACCGCGATCGAGGAGCTGCAGTGGGTCGAGTACGCCGGCCGCACCAACCGCATGCCGCGCACCGAGATGGTCGTGCCGGTGCTGCGCAGCGTGCACGCCGACGCGGTGCTCGGGCGGCTGCTGGTGGCGACCGACGGCCGCACGATCGGCGACAAGCCGCTCAAGATCGGCCGCCTGCTGGTCGGCCGCACGCCGGAGAACGACCTGCAGATCGACTCGCAGTACGTCAGCCGCCACCACTGCCAGGTGACGGTTGCGCTCGAGGGCGTCGTGATCGAGGACCTCAACAGCACCAACGGCATCGTCTGCCGCGGCCGGCGGGTACGCCGCCAGCTGCTGAACGACGGCGACGTGATCGTGATCGGCCGCCACACGCTGACCTACGTCGACGAGCGCCCGGGCACGCTGCGGCACGTCGCCGATTCCACCGCCGGGGACCAGAGCCCGACCGGCTCGCAGGAGACGCTGGCGGGCGCCGCCGAGACCGGCAACGGCCCGCACTGAGCGCAGGCTACTCGTCGAGCGGGCGGTGGTCGTAGTGCGCGGCGTCCGCGCGGTAGCTCTTGCGGCGCAGGATCAGCACCGAGCCGCCGACGATCGCGGCGAAACCGGCCACGAAGGCGAGGTTGCTCCACGGCGCGCCGCTGCCGAGGTAGGACGCGACGCAGGCGCCGAGCCCGGCAGCCACGTACAGGTACGGCAGTGCCTCGTAGAGGCCTCGCGGCAGGTACATCGGCCCTCCCCCGGCGCGCCGGGCGCCCGACTGCGACGGTGTCAGCCGGTGCCGCCGACTGTCAACCCGTCGACCCGCATGGTCGGCTGGCCGACGCCGACCGGCACGGTCTGGCCTTCCTTGCCGCAGTTGCCGACGCCGGCGTCGAGCTTCAGGTCGCTGCCGAGCATCGTGACCCGCTGCAGCACCTCGGGGCCGGAGCCGATCAGCGAGGCACCCTTCACCGGGCGGGTCACCTTGCCGTCCTCGATCAGGTAGGCCTCGCTGGTCGAGAACACGAACTTGCCGCTGGTCGTGTCGACCTGGCCGCCGCCGAAGTTCACGGCGTACAGGCCCTTCTTGACCGAGCGGATGATCTCCTCGGGGTCGTGCGGCCCGGGCAGCATGTAGGTGTTGGTCATGCGCGGCATGGTCGCGTGCGCGAAGGACTCGCGCCGGCCGTTGCCGGTGGCCGGCATGCCCATCAGCCGGGCGTTCAGCCGGTCCTGCATGTAGCCCTTCAGCACGCCCTTCTCGATCAGCGTCGTGCAGCGGGTCGGCGTGCCCTCGTCGTCGACGTTGAGCGAGCCGCGTCGCCGCGCGAGCGTGCCGTCGTCGACGACCGTGCACAGCGGGTTCGCGACCGTCTCGCCGAGCCGGCCGGAGAAGGCCGAGGTGCCCTTGCGGTTGAAGTCGCCCTCGAGCGGGTGGCCGACCGCCTCGTGCAGCATGACCCCCGGCCAGCCGCCGGCGAGCACCACCGTCATGGTCCCGGCCGGCGTCGGCACCGCCTCGAGGTTGACGCTCGCCGCGTGCACGGCCTGGCGCGGCAGGTCGCGCACCTCGGCGCCCGCCAGCAGCTCCGCGAGCGTGTAGCGCCCGCCCATGCCGACGTAGCCCTGCTCGCGCCGGCCGCCGTCCTCGAGGATCACGCTGACGTTGACCCGCACCAGCGGGCGGACGTCGGCGGCGAGCACGCCGGCGGAGTTCAGGATCAGCACGATCTCGTGGATGCCGGCGAGGCTGGCCATGACCTGCCGCACGCGCGGGTCGAGCGCACGCGCCGCGCGGTCGAGCTCGCCGAGGAAGGCGACCTTGTCGGCGTCGGGCACGGTGACGATCGGGTCGGCCGGCAGGTACAGCCGGTGGCCGGTGATGGTGCCCGCGGCCCGCACGCCCGGGGCGCCCGGCGCCCGGCCGCCGAGGCGCGCGATCGCGCGCGCGGCGCGCGCCGCCTCCTCGAGCGCCGGCGCCGAGACCTCGTCGGAATACGCGAAGCCCGTGCGCTCGCCGCTCAGGGCGCGCACGCCGACACCCTGGTCGATGCTGTGGCTGCCTTCCTTGACGATGCCGTCCTCGAGCGCCCAGGTCTCGTCGCGGCTCAGCTGGAAGTACAGCTCCGCCTCGTCGAGCGCGTGGCTGTGCATCTGGCCGAGCACGCGCTCGAGCGCGGCGAGGTCGAGTCCGGCCGGCGCGAGCAGGCTGTCGCGGGCGATCGCAAGCGGGTCGTCGAAGTCGGGCAGCGCGGCCATGGGTCTCCCGTCAGCAGCTGAGTACGCGGTTCTGCAGCGCCGGGAACTCGGCGCGCGTCTGGGCGAGCTGCGCGCGATCGATCGGTGCGCTCACGACGCCCGAGCCGCGCGGCAGGCGGGTCAGCACCCGCCCCCAGAAGTCGATCAGGATCGTGTCGCCGTAGGTCTCGCGGCCGTTCGGGTGGACGCCCGACTGGGCCGCGGCCGCGACGTAGCAGAGGTTCTCGACGGCGCGCGCCCGCAGCAGCGTCTCCCAGTGCGCGCGCCCGGTCGGCACGGTGAACGCCGCCGGCATCACCAGGATCTCGGCGCCGGCCGCGGACAGCCGCCGGTAGAGCTCCGGGAAGCGCATGTCGTAGCAGACCGAGAGCCCGACCCGGCCGGCCGGCGTGTCGACGACCACGGCCTCGCGGCCGGGCGCGACGTGCGAGCTCTCGCGGTAGGTCTCGCCGGGCTTGCCGGGCACGTCGACGTCGAACAGGTGGATCTTGTCGTAGCGCGCGACGCAGCGGCCGGTGGCGTCGTAGACGAGCGAGCTGTTCGTGACGCGGCCATCGGCCGATTCGCTGCGCAGCGGCTGCGTGCCGCCGATGATCCACAGCCCGTGGCGGCGCGCCGCCGCGGCGAGGAAGTCCTGGGTGGGGCCCGCCCCGTAGGCCTCGGCCACGGTGCGCTTGTCGGCGTCGCGCTGGCCGATGAAGTTGAAGTTCTCGGGCAGCAGCACGACGGCGGCACCGCTGGCCGCGGCCGCGTCGATCAGCCGGCCCGCCGCGGCCAGGTTCGCGGCCACGTCGGGTCCCGAGGTCATCTGCACGGCGGCAAAGCTCGTCACGTCCCTCTCCTCAATGCGTTCCGCTCTCGGCGGTCGCGCTCTCGGCGGCCTCCTTGGCCTGGCTCGCCCCGATGCGCTCCACCTTCGGCTGGTCCCAGCTGCCGGTGATCCGATAGTAGCCGCGCGTGAGCCCCGACAGGGGCTCTTTGAACACGCTCGAGAACAGCAGCAGCGCCGCGCCTGCGGCCGGGTTCACGGCGAGCGCCGTCGCGGCCGCGAGCGGGCCGCCGAAGTGACCGGTGACCTTGGCCGTCTGGTCGTAGTCGCGTGACTTAATGCCGGTCCGGCCGGCGATGCCGATCTCGGCCGCCGGGCCCTTCAGTACCAGGTTGTTCGTGATCGCGTTGCCGTCCTTGAGCTCGAAGTCGCCGTGGATCGAGTCGAACGCGAAGCCCTTGTCGGTCAGGTCGCTGAAGTCGAGCGTCAGCCGGCGCGGCAGCGCGGCCACCGACAGCAGGCCGAGCACGCGCCCGGCGCCCGGGTCGACCGAGATCACCTGGCCCTGCTCCGCCGAGATCTTCACATGGCCGGCGAGGCGCGCGAAGACGTCGCCGTCGAGGCCGTCCTTCCAGTGCAGGTCCGCGGTCGCATGACCGCCCTTGCCGGTCAGCGTGCCGCTGAAGCCCCAGGCGTTCAGCGTGTCGAGCAGGTCGGTGCTGTCGAGCGTGAAGACGAGGCTGGTGGTCTGGCCGGCGCCGACCAGCGTCCAGCTGCCCTTGCCCGCCGCCTCGAACGAATTGCCCTTCAGCGTCGCGCGGTCGAGCTGCAGGCCCTCGGCGGTGCGCGACACGTGTGCCTCCAGCGAGCCGAAGCGGCGCTTCTGGATCTCGAGGTTCTTGACCCGGATCAGCATCGCCGGCAGCTGCGTCGGGTCGCTCTTCTCACCGTCGGCGTCGCCACCGCTGCTGCGCTCGCCGAGCACCAGCCGCTCCATGTCGAGCGTCAGCGCCTCGCCGCCCGGGATCTGCCACGGGACGACGATCTGGCCGCGGGCCGACGGGCCATCGACCGCCGCGTGCCAGGCGTCACCGCTGCCCTCGAGCGTCAGCGTCACGTCGGGGAAGTCGAAGCCGAAGATCGAGAAGCGGTCGACCGCGACCGTGCCGCCCTTGAGCACGTCCGAGAGATTGTGGCTCGCACCGTCCGAGAAGCGCACGCGCAGCCACGCCGACAGGTCGTACTCGGCGGTGCGGCCCTCGACCCACACGCCGGGCGAGTCGCGCAGCTGCGCGCTGCCGGGTCCGAGGTGCAGCGTGCCGCGCGCGAGGTGCCAGGCGTCCTCGCGGCGCCACTCGAAGGCGCCGCTGTCGCGGCCGAACCCGAGCCGCGCCAGCACCGACGGCGGCCGCGGCAGGTCGCGGCGATGGAAGGCCGCGGGCACGCGCGGCGCGTCGGCCGCGAGCCCCGGGTCGACCGTGACGTCGACCTTCAGCAGCCGCGCCTCGTCGGCGTCCTTGGCGAGCGGCTCCGGCAGGTTGACGTCGAGCCCGGCGAGGCTCGACTCGAGGTGCGCCGTGACCGGCAGCGAGCGGATCTCGACGTCGGCGATCTGCGGCGGCGCGTCGGCCGGCGCGTCGGCCGGCGGCGGCAGCGGGTCCGGGCGCCACTCGAGGCGCGGCAGCCGCGCCTGCAGCCGCCAGTCCGCGCCGCCGGCCAGCCAGTGGCCGCGGGTGATGCCGAGCAGCGGCTGCAGGCGGGTGGCGGCGGCGTGACCGCTGCCCTCGACGAGCAGCAGCCGGTCACCGGCCAGGCCCGAGGGCCCGGTCACGGTGCGCGCCCGCAGCTTCAGCGGCCCGTCGAAGACGGTGCCGGTCAGCTGCGGCACGTCGAGCTCGCGGTCGTGCAGCGCGAACGCGCCGCTCAGCTCGGTAAACTCGTCGTCGAGTCCCGGCAGGCGCGCGGCGACGCCGTCGATCCGGCCGTCGACGTTGATGCGCCTCAGCGCGAACTGGCGGAACGGCAAGTCGAGGTGCACCTGGGCCGACAGCGGGCCATGGCCGTCGACGCCCATGAAGAAGTCGCCGAGCTTGGGGCCGATCGGCGAGCCCTGCAGGAAGCGCAGCGCGTCCTTGGCATCGCCCTCGGCGCGCGCCTGGGCGAGCAGCTCGGCGTCGTGGTAGTCGGCGAGGGTCACGACCGGATCGGTGATCGTGAGGCCGCTGACGCGCGCGCCCTTGCCGTGCACCGTGAAGCCCTGGTTCCTGAACTCCGCCTCGCCGTCCGCGCCCTCGACGTCGGCAAAGCCGTCCTGGTAGTGCAGCCGGATGCCCTCGTAGCGGAGGCGCACGCGGAACAGCCCGCCGCCGTCGCGGAACGGGAAGCGGCGGGTCTCGCCGGCGAACTCGATGCGCGCCTCGGGCACGCGCCCGGCGAGGAACGCGTGGTCGAGCCAGGCCATCGTCTTCGGCGGGATGTTGCGCGCCGGCAGGTACTTCGGCGCGGCGCGCGCATCGACGCCGGCGACGTGGAAGTCGATCACCAGGCGCGGCGAGAGCTCGGCATCGGCCGGCAGCCACAGCCGCGCGTAGCCGCGGGTGGTCGCATCCGGCGAGCGCGTCGCGACCTCGTCGGCCGCGAAACGCCAGCCGTCGGCGCGCCACCACCAGGCAAGCTTGGCGCCGATCGCCTCCGCGCCGACCGGATCGTGCAGTACCTGCGGCAGCGCGAGCGTGAAGCGCTCCGAGTGCAGCTGTACCTCGCCGCCGTCGCCGTGCGCCGCGAGCGTGCCGTCGAGCGGCCCGAGGCCGGGCAGCGCGCGCCAGGGGCCCCAGCCGAGCCCCGTGAAGCGCAGGCCGCCATCGACGCGCCACTCGCCCGCCGCCGGGCCGCGCGCGATCCGCAGGTCCACGACCGTCAGCGCACCGCGGGGGGCGAGTGCCGCCGCCGCATCGCGTGCCGCACCCGGCGGCAGGAACGGCGCCAGCGCCGCGACGCCGTCGAGACGGATCGCCGGCGAGCGCAGCGCGACGCCCTGCAGCGCGCCGTCCGTGAGGTCGGCCGTGAGCTCGAACTCGCCGCGGCGCCAGGCGTCGTGGCCGGGATCCACCGTCAGCTCCGAACCGCGCGCCGTCCAGCGCCCGTCCTGCTCGCTGACGCTGAGGACGCCCGCGAGCGTCGCGAGACGCGCCTGCGCGGCCGGAACCGCGGGACTCGCGGGAGCCGTGGCAGCCGCGGTGGCCGCGGTGGCCGCGGTGGCGACCGGCGCCGGGGCCGTGCCGGCCGCGGTCAGCGGCGCGGATCCCGCGGGCATGCCCGCCGGTGCTGCCGCAAGGTCGCGCAGGTCGAGCCGCGCCTCGAGGCGCTGCAGGGCGGTGCCGTGACCCGTGGCCTCGGCGGCGACGTCACCGCGGCCGGCGACGGGCAGCCAGGACCACTGTGGCAGCAGCGCCGCCCAGCCACCGACGACCGCGCCCTTGAGCGCCGCCTTGCCGTGCCAGTCGAGCGTCTCCGGTGCGCCGAGGTCGCCGGTGAGCTCGCCCTCGGCGTCGAGTCGCGCGCCGAGCGATTCGGGCAGGTTCACGCGCCCGCTCAGCCTGAGGGCCGCCGGGTCGCGCTCGAGGTCGAGCGCGACCCGCTCGACGCGCCAGGGCTTGGCCGTGCGGCGCAGGTCCTGCACCCAGATCGTCGCGTCCTCGATCCGCAGGTGCCCGACCGGCAGCTCGCCGAGCTTGAGGTGCGCGCCGCCGTCGGCCGCGCCGATCGCTCCCTGGCCGCGCAGCTCGACGCCGGTCGGCGTCAGGTAGGCGTAGACGAGCGCGCCCTCGAGCACGACGCGGCCCGAGGCCATGCGTCCGGTGCGCAGCGAGCGCCACAGGTCGAAGCCGACGCGCCCGGCGCGCGCCGTGACGAGCGCATCGCGCTGGCCGGGCACGGTGACCTTCGCGTCGCGGAACACGAGCTCGGGGCCGTAGAGGCCGAGGCGCGCATCGATGGCGGCGAACGAGAAGTCGAGCCCGGTCAGCCGCTCGACGCGCGCCACCAGCTGCGGCGCGAGGCCCGGCGAGTGCTCGAGCCACACCCGCAGCCCGCCGACCGCGACCGCCAGCAGCACCACGATGGCGCCGACGGTGATCGCGGTCCACTTCCAGATCTTGCGGGCGCGGCTCATCGGCGATCGCTCAGAGCAGCACCACGTCGTACTGGTCCTGGGCGTACAGCGCCTCGGTCTGCAGCCGGATCGGCTTGCCGACCAGCACCTCGAGCTCGCCGAGCGCCGCCGACTCCTCGTCGAGCAGCAGCTCGATGACGTCCTGGTGCGCGAGCACCATGAGTCCCTGCACCTCGAACTGGCGCGCCTGGCGGACGATCTCGCGGAAGATCTCGTAGGCGACGGTCTCCGCGGTCTTGACGTAGCGGCGGCCCTCGCAGGTCGGGCACGGCTGGCACAGCAGGTGCTCGAGGCTCTCGCGCGTGCGCTTGCGGGTCATCTCGACCAGTCCGAGCGGCGAGACCGAGGAGATGTGGGTGCGCGCGTGGTCGGTGGCGAGGCTCTTCTCGAGCGCCTGCAGCACCTGCCGCCGGTGGTCCTCGTCCTGCATGTCGATGAAGTCGATGATGATGATGCCGCCGAGGTTGCGCAGCCGCAGCTGGCGCGCGATCGCGACCGCCGCCTCCAGGTTGGTGCGGAAGATCGTGTCCTCGAGGTTGCGATGGCCGACGAAGGCGCCGGTGTTGACGTCGATCGTGGTCATCGCCTCGGTCTGGTCGATGATCAGGTAGCCGCCCGACTTCAGCGGCACCTTGCGGTCGAGCGCCTTCTTGATCTCGTCCTCGACGCCGTACAGGTCGAGGATCGGCCGGTTGCCGCGGTAGAGCTCGATCTTCGGCTCCGACTCGGGCATGAACGTGCGCGCGAACTCGAGCATCCGCCCGTGGGCGGCCGGCGCGTCGACCTGCACCCGCTCGACGTCCTGGCCGAGCAGGTCGCGCAGCATGCGCACGTGCAGCGGCAGGTCCTCGTGGACGAGCTGGCCGGCGGTCGCGGTGCCGCCGGTGCGTGCCACCACCTCCCACAGCCGCTGCAGGAACAGCATGTCAGCGTGCAGCGCCTCGGGTCCGGCTCCCTCGGCGACGGTGCGCACGATGTAGCCGCCCGGGCGCTCGGCGGGCAGGAACGCCTCGACCAGGGCGCGCAGCCGCGCGCGCTCGGCCTCGTCCTCGATGCGCGCCGAGACGCCGACGCCGTGCCCCTGCGGCATGTAGACGAGGAAGCGCGACGGCAGCGTCACGAAGGTGGTCAGCCGCGCGCCCTTGGTGCCGAGCGGATCCTTGAGCACCTGCACCAGCAGCTCGTCGCCCTCGGTGACCGCGGCGCGGATGTCGTCGGTGCGCGGCGCCTCGAACTCGGCGTCGACGTCGTCGCGCCGCGCGATGTCCGAGACGTGCAGGAACGCGGTGCGGTCGAGGCCGACGTCGATGAACGCCGCCTGCATGCCGGGCAGCACCCGCGAGACCCGCCCCTTGTAGATGTTGCTGGTGATGCCGCGCCGGTTGGCGCGCTCGATGTGCACTTCCTGCAGCACGCCGTTCTCGAGGAACGCCGCGCGGCTCTCGCGCGGCGTGACGTTGACCAGTATTTCCGCGGTCACGCCGCCTCCTCCGAGCTCCACAGGCGCACGCCCGCGGCCGCGAGCAGCGCCGCGGTTTCCGCGAGCGGCAGTCCCATGACCCCGGAGTAGCTGCCGGCGAGGTGCGTCACGAACGTCGCCGCCAGCCCCTGGATCGCGTAGCCGCCCGCCTTGCCGCGCGGCTCGCCGGTCTGCCAGTAGCGCCGGCACTCGCCCGGCGTGAGCGCACGAAAGCTGACGTCGCTGACCGACAGCGCCTGACCGAGTCCGCCGGCGGAGCGGACCGCGACGGCGGTCAGCACCCGGTGCGTGCGCCCGGCGAGCGCCGTCAGCATCCGCACGCCGTCATTGAGATCCTCGGGCTTGCCGAAGAGTTCCGCACCGAGCGCCACCGCCGTGTCGGCGGCGAGCACCGGCCGCGAGGCGTCCTGGGCCCAGACCGCGTCGGCCTTCGCGGCGGCGAGCCGGGCGACGTAGGCGTCCGGCGGCTCGCCGGCGTGCACCCGCTCGTCGAGGTCGGCGGCGCGCACCCGGTGGCGAACGCCGATCTGCTCGAGCAGCTGGCTGCGCCGCGGCGAGGCGGAGGCAAGCGTGATGGCGTCGTGGAGCGTCATGGGGCGGGTCGGCGGCGGGTCGGGGTGGGTCTGGCAAGCATAGCTTGGCGACCGCGCCCCGGGGCAGGACTTTCGCCACAAATTCCACGGCTTACGCGCGCCCGCCGGCAGTCGCCGCGGGCTACTCGCGATGGTACGGGTGCCCCTTCAGCAGGCTCGTCGCCCGGTACAGCTGCTCGGCGATCAGGATCCGCACGAGGCCGTGCGGGAAGGTCAGCGCCGACAGCGACAGGCGCTCGTCGGCGCGCGCGAGGCACTCGGCGGCGAGCCCGTCCGGACCGCCGATCAGCAGCGCGACGTCGCGGCCGTCCTGCAGCCGCGCAGCCCACCAGCGGGCCAGCGCCGGCGTGTCGAGCGTCCGCCCGCCGACGTCGAGCGCCGCGACCCAGGCACGCGCCGGCAGCGCGGCGAGCATGCGCTCGCCCTCCTCGCGCGTCGCGCGTTGCGCGGCGCCCTGCGCGGTGCCGCGCGCCACCGCGATCTCGACGAGCTCGAGCGGCGTCTCGCGCGGCATGCGCCGCTGGTATTCCGCGAAGCCGGCCCCGATCCAGTCCGGCAAGCCCTTGCCGGCCGCCACCAGCCGGACCCGCATCAGCCGGCCTCGGCGGCGGGCGCCGGCCCGAGCGCCGCGCGCAGCAGGCGCTCCGGCGTCGCCTCGGCGCGGGCAAACGTGCCGCCCGGGGTCCCTTCGTGCAGCATCAGCACGCGATCGCTGAGGCCGATGAGCTCGGGCAGCTCGCTCGAGACGAGCAGCACCGCGCAGCCCTGCGCCGTGAGCCGGTTCACGAGCGCGTAGATCTCCTGCTTGGCACCGACGTCGATGCCGCGGGTCGGCTCGTCGAGCATGACCACTCGCGGCGCGGTCATCAGCGCCCGGCCGAGCACGACCTTCTGCTGGTTGCCCCCCGACAGCCGGCCGACCGGTGCCGCCTCGCCGGCCCCTTTGATCCGCAGCGACTCGGTGAAGCGGCGGTTCGCGTCCGCCTCGGCCGCGCGGCGCACGAAGCCGGCACGCGCCAGCGAGGGCAGCGCCGACAGCGACAGGTTGAAGCCGATCGGCTCGCCGAGCACCAGCCCGTAGCGGCGACGGTCCTCGGTCACGAGCGCGAGCCCGGCGGCCAGCGCGGCGCGCGGCCCACCGCCCTCGAGCGGCCGGCCGGCGACGCGGACGCGCCCGGCGATGCGCCGGCCCCAGGCGCCGTACAGGTGCATCAGGAGCTCGCTGCGCCCCGCGCCCATCAGGCCGCCGATGCCGAGCACCTCGCCGGCGCGCACCTCGAAGGAGAGGTCGCGGATTCTCGCGCCGCCGCGATCGTCGGCGACCGACAGGCCCGCCACCTCGAGCAGCGGCGCGCCGGGCGCGCCGGGCGCCCGCGCGTACAGGCTGCCGAGCTCGCGGCCGACCATGTGGCGCACGAGCTCGTCCTCGCGCACGCCCGCCGCGTCGAAGCCGGCCACGGTCGCCCCGTCGCGCAGCACGGTGATCCGGTCGGCGATCGCCAGCACCTCGCCGAGCCGGTGCGAGATGTAGATGCAGGCGATGCCGCGCGACTTCAGCTCGCGCAGGATGCCGAGCAGCACCTCGACCTCGTGCTCGGCGAGCGCCGCCGTCGGCTCGTCGAGGATCAGGATGCGCGGCTCGCGCGCCAGCGCCTTGACGATCTCGACCAGCTGCTGCTGGCCGACGCCGAGCGCGCGCATCGGCGTCGCCGGGTCGATCGCGACGCCGAAGCGCGCCAGCGCCGCGCGCGCCTGCGCGAGCGCCGCGGCCCGGTCGATGAACACGCCGAACCGCGTCGGCTCGCGGCCGAGGCAGAGGTTCTCGGCGACGCTCAGCTCGCCGACGAACGCGAGCTCCTGGTAGACGACCGCGATGCCGGCCGCGGCCGCGTCGCGGCTCGAGCGGAAGCGCACCTCGCGCCCGTCGATCTCGATGCGGCCCTGGTAGCTGCCGTGCGGATGCAGGCCGGCGAGCAGCTTGATCAGCGTGCTCTTGCCGGCACCGTTCTCGCCGCAGAGCGCGTGGATCTCGCCGGCGCGCAGGTCGAAGCTGACGTCGGCGAGCGCGGTGACGCCGGGGAAGGTCTTGGTCAGGTGCGCGGCACGCAGGATCACGGCCGTCGGCGCCAGCTGTCGGCGAGCACGGCGGCGACGATCACCGCACCGGTGACGACCCGCTTGACCGGCTCGGAGGCGCCGAGCTGCACGAGGCCGGCCTCGAGGGTCGCGACGATCAGCACGCCGAGGAAGCTCTTCGCGACCGAGCCGCGCCCGCCCATCAGGCTGGTCCCGCCGACCACCACCGCCGCGATCACCGCGAGCTCGAAGCCGACGCCGGCGTTCGGGTCGGCGGAGCCGAGGCGCGAGCCGTTGAACACGGCCGCGAGCCCGGTCAGCGCGCCGACCAGCACGTGCGCGACGATGCGCGGGCGGTCGACCGGAATGCCGGCGATGGTCGCGGCCTCGAGGTTGGCGCCGACGGCGACCAGCTGGCGGCCGAGGACGGTGTAGGACAGCAGCACCTGGCCGGCGATCACGACCGCGACCGCGACCAGGAATGCCGGCGAGACCACGAGCCCGGGCAGCGGCGCGCCGACACCCTCGATCGCGGCGCCGATGTACTTCGTCTGCGAGTGGGTCGCGAGGAACGCGAGGCCTCGGGCGATCTCGAGCATGCCGAGCGTGACGATGAACGACGGCAGGCGGAGCTTGACGCTGACCACGCCATTGACGGCGCCGAGCGCGGCGCCGAGCACGACGCTCGCCGCGAGCGCGGTGCCGAGCCCCCAGCCGGCATCTGCCATCAGCACGCCGGTCACGGCTCCGCAGAGCCCGAGCACCGAGCCGACCGACAGGTCGATGCCGCCGGTGACCATCAGCAGCGTCATGCCGGTGGCGGCGAGCAGCAGCGCGGGGATGCGGTTGGCGACCGAGCCGAGGGTCGCGCTGCTCAGGAAGCTGTCGCTGGCATGCCCGAAGAGCAGCACCAGCCCCGCCCACACGGCGAACAGGACGAGGAGGTCGGACCCGCGCCCCGCCGCGATGCGCACCGGCCGGCCCTACGGCACGACGAGGTCGACGGCGGTCGCCTGGTCGGCGGGCGGCTGCGACTCCCGCAGCGCGGCGAGCGCATGCTCGATGCCGAACACCGCGAGCTGGCCCGCGTGCTGGTCGGCGGTCGCCACCACCCGGCCGTCGGCGAGCAGCGGCTTGATCGCCGCGATGTTGTCGAAGCCGGCGACCAGCACCGCGCGGGTCTTGCCGGCAGCGGCGACCGCCGCGGCAGCGCCGATCGCCATGTTGTCGTTGGCGCACAGCAGCGCCTTCAGCTGCGGGTGCGCCGTCAGCAGGTTCGCCGCCACCGTGTTGGCCTTGTCCATCTCCCACTCGCCGCTCTGCACGGCGACGACCTTGAGGCCCGCCGACTGCATCGCGTCCTCGAAGCCGGCGCGCCGCTGCTGGCCGTTGTAGGCGGTCGTGACGCCCTCGATGATCGCGACCTCGTCGCCCGGCTTCAGCTTCGCGGCCAGCGCGAGGCCGACGCGGCGCGCGCCGTCGCGGTTGTCGGGACCGACGAACGAGGCGCTGAGGCCGGCCTCGCGCACGACCCCGGCGTCGAGGCGGTTGTCGATGTTGACGATCACCACGCCCTGCGCCTGCGCGCGCTTGAGCGCCGGTACCAGCGCCTTGGAATCCGCGGGCGCGATCACGATCGCGCGCGCGCCCTGGGCGACGGCCTGTTCGACCAGGTTGACCTGCTCGGCGAGGTCGGTCTCGTTCTTGATACCGGAGACGACCAGGTCGTAGTCGGCCGCATGCGCCGCGTGGTGGGCGTTCGCGCCCTGCGCCATCGTCGCGAAGAAATCGTTGGCGAGCGACTTCATCACGAGCGCGATCTTCGGTCGCGCGTGGCCGCCGGCCGCCGGGGCCTGTGGCTGGCAGGCCGCGAGCACGCCGACGAGCGCCAATCCGAGCACGATGCGCCGCATGAAAATCCCCCGCAGACTGGCCGTCTTGAACTGCGCAATCGATTGTGCAACGCTGCCTTCTCGCGGTCAAGGCAGCGCCCCGCCGATGCTCGACGTGAACGCCCCGCCCTCGCTGAAGTCGCTCGCCGCCTCGCTCGGCCTGTCGGCGGCGACCGTGTCGCGGGTCCTGAGCGGCCAGGCCGCCCGCTACCGGATCAGCGCCGCGACCCGCGACCGGATCCTCGCCCGGGCCGAGACCAGCGGCCTCGTCGTCAATCACCTCGCCCGCAGCCTGCGCCTGCAGCGGACGCTGTCGATCGGGCTCGTGATCCCCGACATCGCGAACCCGTTCTTCGCGCTGCTTGCCCGCGAGATCGAGCGCCAGGCCCGCCGTCACGGCTACTCGGTGATCGTCGCCGACAGCGAGGAAGACCCCGCGGTCGAGGCTGAGGTGCTGGCGCTGATGCAGAACCGGCACGTCGACGGCCTGATCCTCGCGCCGGTCGGCACCTCGGCCGCCACGACGCTGCTGCGCGCACTCGCGGCCACCCGCCCGTGCGTGCTGGTCGACCGGCTGCTGCCGCAGGCCAAGCTCGCGGCCATCACCAGCGATCATCGCCACGGCGCGCGGCTCGCGGTCGCGCACCTGATCGAACGCGGCCATGCCCGGATCGCGTGCGTCCAGGGCCACCCGGGCACCTTCGCCAACGACGAGCGCGTCGCGGGCTGGCGCGCGGCGATGCGGCGCGCGGGCCTCGCGACGGCGGGCCTGCTGTTCGGCGCCGGCTATTCGATCGCGGCTGGCCGGGACGGCGCGCGCGCGCTGCTCGAGTCGCCGGCGCAGCCGACCGCGGCACTCGCGCTCGGCAACCTGCTCGCGCTCGGCGTGCTGCAGGCCGCCCGCGAGGCGGGCCGGCGCGTGCCCGAGGACCTGTCGCTGGTCGCGTTCGACGACCAGCCCTGGGCCGGCGTCATGACGCCGCCGCTGACGATCATCGACCAGCCGATCGCGGACCTCGGCCGCGAGGCGCTCGCGCTGCTGCTCGAACGGCTCGGCCGCCGCGACGCGCCGCCGCGCAGGCGCACCTTGCCGGTCCGCCTGATCGAGCGCGGCTCGGTGCACGATCGGCGCGCCCGCCCCGCCGCTTCCTCCCCGACCCCGGACCCGACGCCATGACGACGACCCCCGCACCCGAGCGCACCTACATCTCGGCCGACGAGCTGCTCGCGGACTCGTTCCGCCTCGGGCTCAAGATCCTGGACAGCGGCTACCGGCCGACGCACATCGTCGGCATCTGGCGCGGCGGCACGCCGGTCGGCATCGCGGTGCAGGAGCTGCTCGACTTCTTCGGCGTGAAGAGCGACCACATCGCGATCCGCACCTCGCTGTACACCGGCATCGGCACGACCGCGGCGCGCGTCCAGGTCCACGGGCTCAACTACATCGTGCGCAACGTCAACGCCGAGGACTCGCTGCTGATCGTCGACGATGTCTACGACTCCGGCCGCAGCATCCGCCAGGTCATCGACGACCTGCGCCACGAGTGCCGGCGCAACACCCCCGAGATCCGGATCGCGACCGTCTACACCAAGCCCGCGAAGTCCATCCCGAGCGGCGTGCCGCACTACTACCTGCACGAGACGGACCGCTGGCTGGTCTTCCCGCACGAGCTCAGCGGCCTCAGCGTCGAGGAGATCCTGGCCCACAAGGTCGGCGTCGAGGGGATCCGCGAGCGCTTGCTCGCGCTGCAAGCCGGGCGCGGCTGAGGACGGCGATGGCCACGCGCACACCGGGCGATGCCCCGCGGCTGACGAGGCGCGACCTGCTGGCGCTCGCCACGGTGGCCGGCCTCGCGCCCGCGCTGCCACGCGCGAGCCACGCCACCGGAACCCCGGCGATCTCCGGCCAGCTCGCGCTGGCGCCGCCGGGTGCCGTGACGCTCAGCGGCCTCCTGGGACGGCGCTACACGGTCAACCTCGAAGGTCGCCTGCAGCGCGTCGAGCCGGAGCGGCTGCTCGCGCCCTTCGAGCCGGCGGCTCGCGAGCGCGGCGACGGCGGCTGGCTCGGCGAACACGCCGGCAAGTTCCTGGACGCCGCCTGCTGCGTGCTCGCGGACCAGCCGGACGCGGCGCTCGCCGCGAGCGCGCGGCGCGTCGCGCAGGGCCTGCTGGCGCGCCAGGAGCCGGATGGCTACCTGGGCTCCCAGCCGGCCGCGCGCCGCTGGACCGGCTGGGACGTCTGGGTGCACAAGTACCACCTGCTCGGGCTGCTCGCGTACCACGACTGGTCGGGAGACGCGGCGGCGCTCGAGGGATGCCGGCGGATCTTCCGCCTGCTGGCCGCCACCTTCGGCGAGGCGCCCGGCCAGCGCGACCTGGTGCGCGCCGGCGAGCACGTCGGCATGGCCGCGACCAGCGTGCTGGTCGCGCTCTGCGCGCTCTACCGGCGCACCGGCGACAGGACGGTGCTCGACTTCGCGGGCGACGTCGTGCGCGCCTACGACCATCCGGGCGGGCCGCGCATCGTCGCGGCGCTGCTCGAGCACGGCGAGGTGCACCGGACCGCGAACGGCAAGGCGTACGAACTGCTGTCGAACCTGGTCGGCCTCGTCGAGCTCCACCGGCTGACCGGCGAGCCGCGCCTGCTCGCCGCCTGCCTCGCGGCCTGGCGCGACATCGTCGGCCGGCAGGTCTATCCGAGCGGCGCGGTCAGCGCCGGCGAGCACTTCCAGCCGCCGCCGCAGCAGCTGGCCTACGCCGCCTCGAACGTTGGCGAGACCTGCGCCAGCGTCAACTGGATCGAGTTCAATGCGGCGCTGCTGGAGCTGACCGGCGAGGCGCGCTTCGCGGCCGAGATCGAGCGCACGGTCTACAACCACCTGCTCGCGGCCCAGGATCCGGACGGCGGCGACCTCTGCTACTACACCGCCTTCGCCGGCAGGAAGGAGTACAGCCCCGGCTTGCTGTGCTGCGTCTCGAGCGGGCCGCGGGCGCTCGCACGCCTGCCGCGGCTCGCCTTCGGGACCGACGCCGAGGGCATCGTCGTGCTGCTGTACGCGGCCGCGCGGGCACGCCTCGAAGCCGCCGGGACGACGGTGGACGTCGCCCTCGAGACCGACTTCCCGGCCGACGGGCGGGTCCGGCTGCGCGTCTCGCCGGAGGCGCCGGCGCGCTTCCGGGTACGGCTGCGCGTCCCCGACTGGTGTCCGCGCTTCGAGGTCCGCATGCACGGCCGGGTGGCGGGCGGCGCGCGCGGCGAGTACCTCGATCTCGTCGAGGACTGGGAACCAGGCGCCACGATCGAGATCGAGCTCGCGCTGCCGCTCGAGCGAATGGCGGGTCCGGCACGCTACCCCGGACACGAGTACCTGCGGCGCGGCCCGCAGCTGCTCGCGCTCGAGGCGTCGCTGAACCCGTCGCTGCCCGACCTGTCGCGCGCCGCGATCGGACGCCTGCCGCCGCGGCTCGACCCCCGGCCGCGCGCGGGGCGCGCCGATCCCGCCTACGCCTTCGCCGGCGTGGTCGCCGGCGCCGCCGCCTCCGGCGGCCCTGCGCTCGTGCCGCACGAGCTCGTCTGCGTGCCGTTCGCCGACGCACGCGACTTCCGCGCGCTGCTCGTGCGCCACCCGCGGCGCGGACGCGCGCCGCGGACGGCGTACGCCCGCGCGGCGCTGTCGACCTCGCCGTGGATGGTGCGGCCCGGGGCGCTGGCGCTGCCGGGCGACCTCGCGGAGTCGCTGACCGACGAGGACCCGGCCACCTACGCGGCGATCGACCCGCGCGATCCTAGCTTTGGGGCGTCGGCGAACGTCGACGCCGCCCGCCAGGGCGCGCTGGTCTGGTTCAGCGTCATCCTCGATGTTCCCGCCCGGCTGGGGCGGCTGGCGTTCCGCCACGGCCCGGTCGGACCGGCGGGCGGCGCCTTCGATCCGAGCGACGGCGGCCCGTGGCTCGAGCTCGCGCCGGGACGGGTCCGCGGCTGGCGCGACGGCGAGTACCCCGACCCTGACCACGCGCGGTGGATCCGGGTCGGGCGGCTCGCGGGCTATCCGGCGAGCCTCGCCGCGGCGCGCGCGCTCGTCACGGGCAGCGCGTTCTCGCTCGCGCTTCCCGCCGCGCGCGAGGCCTGGGGCCTGCGGATCGTCGGCCGGCCGGCCGGGGACTTCGTGACCTGCGGTGAGCTCGCCGGCTTCGACGCCTGAGCGTCCTCAGGGGACCTCGATCGGGTGCCGCTCGAGGAAATCGAGCGCCTCGCGGCGGAACGCCCGGCCGGCGGTGATCGAGGCGCCGAACTCGAGGTAGGGATCGTCGGCCCCGTAGCGCGGCCAGGCCGGCAGCGTGCCGCCGTTCGGGTCGCCGCCCGCCGCGAACCGCAGCCACGCGCCACGCATGGCCTCCGACAGCGCCGCATCCTTCGCATCGAGCGGCGGGTGCGGGTTGAAGTCCGGCGCGGTCAGGTTGCCGAACACGTGCGCGAGCTCCTCCGCATGCGTGGCCGGCACGCCGCTCGAGCCGAGGTCGCGGCTGAAGAGGTACGCATACACCCGCGGCGTCGCGCGCACGAGGCCGCGCGCGATCGCACGGCACGCCTCGTTGAAGAGCGCATCGCCGATCAGTCGCGTCGCCGCGGCGTGCGCGGCCGCATCGCCCGCGACCGGATAGAGCCGGCCGAGCTCGTCGGCCGCGGCGCCGTAGCGCTCGCGCGCGTAGCGCGCGAAGGCGGCGGCATCCGGCGCCAGCGTCGGTGGCGAGAACATCCGGCCCTCGTCGACGTTGCAGCCGACGATCGCCGGCACGGGAAGGACCGCGCCCGCGGCGTAGGCCTCGCGCGGCTGGCGCGCGAGCACGTGGCCGTCGAGGATCGGCCGCGGGAAGGCGGGCTCGGTCAGCGCCCGCGCCGGCGCCGGGAAGAAGTCGAGGTTGTGCTTCAGCAGCTCCTCGGCCGACCACCGCCGCAGCCGCGCGAGGTCGGGCTCGAGCCGTCGGCCCGCCGTTTCGGCGGCGGCGAGCCCGGCCAGCGGCTCGAGCACGGGGCTCTGCAGGATCGCGCCGGCGAACAGCCCCTGCGCCCGCGGCGAGGTCAGCAGCAGCGCGATCGAGGCCGCGCCGGCGGACTCGCCGAACACCGTGACGCGCGCCGGGTCGCCGCCGAAGGCGCCGATGTTGGCCTGCACCCAGCGCAGCGCCGCGAGTTGATCGAGCAGCCCGTAGTTGCCCGAGCTGTGGGTCGGGCTCTCGGCACTCAGCCCCGGATGGGCGAGGAATCCCAGGATGCCGACGCGGTAGTTGAAGCTCACGACCACCGCGCCGCCGGCGGCGAGCCGCGTGCCGTCATAGAGCGCGTACGCCCCGGTGCCGCCGATGAACGCGCCGCCGTACAGGAACACGAGCACCGGTCGCCGCGCTGCAGGCGTGAGCGACGGCGTCCAGACGTTGACCGTCAGGCAGTCCTCGCTGACCGGCTGGCCCGAGGAGACGATCCACGGCGACTGCACGCAGTCATTGCCGAAGCGGCTCGCATCGCGCACGCCGGTCCAGCGGGCGGGCGGCGCGGGCGCGCGCCAGCGGCCGGCGCCGACCGGCGGCGCCGCGTACGGGATGCCCTTGAACGCGAGCACGTCGCCGCCGGTGCCACGGACCGCGCCGGCGGTCGTGCGCACGACCGGGCCTTCCGCCGCGAACGCGGCCGCGCCGGCCAGACAGACGCCGAGCGCCAGCGCGGCACGGAAGGTCGGGGTCATCGGTCGCTCCGTGGTTCGGGTGCCAGAGTCTCGAGGATCAGCCGCTGCGTCGCCGCCTCGTCAATCGCGAGGCACGCCTCGAGGTTGGCGGTCCCGGCGACCGGGCGCGTGTAGCCGCGGGCGTCGACCTCGATCCGCAGGGGCTCGAGCCGGCAGAGCGCAGGCGCCGCGAGCCAGGCCACCGGCACGACGTCGAACAGGGTCGGCGTCAGCTGGCCCCAGCCGTTCCAGAGCCGCCACTGGTGGTAGAGCAGCGCCAGCGCGTCGGTCGAGGGCGTGCCATAGGCGAACAGGCGGTCGCGGCGCACCTCGTCGAACTTGAGCTGCGTGGAATCGAGGGGGAACAACTGCACCCGCGCCCCCGACGCGAGCAGCGTCGCGAACGCCTGCGGCGCCGAGGCGACGTTGTACTCGGCACTCGGCACGGCGGAGGGCACCGCGCCGCCGGAGGCATAACCGGCATGGATCGAGCCGGCCATCAGCACGACCGCGTGGAACGCGCGCAGCGTGCCGGGCGCCCGCGCCTCCGCGGCAGCGAGGTTCGTCAGCGGCGCGAGCGCGAGCAGCGTGACCTCGCCGGGGCGGCGGCGGGCGAGTTCGACGAGGTAGCCGACCGCGTCGGGCGCCGGGCCGGCATCCGGGACGCCGAGCGCCCAGCGGCGCTGCGTGAAGGGCGTGGGGTTCGGGGTTGCGGGCCCCTCGGCGACCGGGATGTCGGGCCGTCCGCTGGCGGCGAGCAGCCGGCGCACGAGCCGGGTCCGCAAGTGCGTGTCACCCCAGGCCGTCGTGACGCCGATCACCTCGAGCCGCGGGTCCGCGAGCGCGAGGGCGATCGCGAACGCATCGTCGATGTCGTCGCCCGCGTCGGTGTCGATGACGACCGGCACGCGCACCGGCGCCGCCGCCTCGGCCCGCCCCGCACCGGCGAGCACGGCCAGGGTCGCGAGCGCCGCGCACCATGGGCCCGGGCGCGGCCGGCCGGCGCGCCGTACGCGCCTCATGCGAGGTAGAGGAAGCGTGCGACGCACAGGGCCGCCAGCAGGTACACGAGCCAGTCCTGCGACCGCGCCTGGCCGCGGACGAGCTTCAGGATCGCGTAGCTGGTGATGCCGAAGGCGAGGCCGTTCGCGATCGAGTACGTCAGCGGAATCATCACCACCGTCAGGAACGCGGGGATCGCCTCGCCCGGCTCGACCCAGTCGACCTGGGCGAGCGCGCCCATCATCAGGCCGCCCACCAGCACGAGTGCCGGCGCGGTCGCGGCGGCCGGAATCGCCTGCACGAGCGGGGCGAAGAACAGCGTCACGAGGAACAGCGCCCCGACCACCACGCTGGTGAGCCCGGTGCGCCCGCCCACCGCGACGCCCGACGCGCTCTCGATGTAGCTCGTGACCGGGCTCGTGCCCGCCACCGCCCCCGCCGCCATCGCGACCGAGTCGACGATCAGGATGCGGTTGAGGCGCGGGATCGAGCCATCGGCGGCCGTGAGCCCGGCGCGCTGGGTGACGGCGACCAGCGTGCCGACGTTGTCGAACAGGTCGACGAACAGGAACACGAACACGATCTCGACCAGCGACAGGCCGATGCCGCCCTTGAGGTTGAGCGCCGCGGGCACGTCGAGCTGGAAGGCGGTCGCGCCGAGGTCGGCGAGCCGGTACGAGCCCGGCGCGAAATGCACGAGCCCGGCGGTCCAGCCGGCCGCCGCGGTCGCAAGGATGCCGATCAGCATCGCGCCGCGGACCGCGCGTGCCTGCAGTGCCGCGATCAGCACGAGGCCGAGCAGCGCCAGGCCGGCGGTCGGCGTCGTCAGGCTGCCGAGCCCGACCATGGTGCCCGGCTTGGCGACGACGATGCCGGCGTCGGCGAGGCCGATGAAGGCGATGAACAGGCCGACGCCACCCGCGACCGCGGCGAACAGCGAGCGCGGCACGGCGCTGATGATCAGCTGGCGGACGCCGACCAGCGTCAGCAGCAGGAAGGCGGTCGCCGACAGGAACACGCAGCCGAGCGCGGTCTGCCACGGCACGCCCATGCTCTTGACGACCGTGAACGTGAAGTACGCGTTCAGGCCCATGCCGGGCGCCATCGCGAGCGGGTAGTTCGCGACCAGCCCCATCAGGATGCAGCCGAGGCCGGCCGAGAGGCAGGTGGCGGTCGCGACCGCCGCCACGGGCATGCCGGCCTCGCCGAGCACGACCGGGTTCACCACCACGATGTACGCCATCGTCAGGAACGTCGTCAGGCCGGCGACGAGCTCGGTGCGCACGTTGGTGCCATGCGCCGAGAGACCGAAGAGGCGATCGAGCGTGGCGGACATCGTGGGCTCACCCGTCGGCAGCGTGCGGGTCCCGGGAGGCTCCCCGCGGCGCGCCGGCGGCGCGCCGTCGCGGACTCTACCCGATTCCGCCGGCCGGCCCGCGCCGCCGGCGCGCGGCCGGCGGCGGGTCGCGGTCGATCAGAACTTCGCGCTGAACTGGGCGCCGATGATCCGCGGGTCGTTGATCATGCCGGTGCGGTTGTCGAAGTCGATGCCGCCGATCGCCCGGATCTGGTTGGTGCAGTTGCGGCAGAACACCGCCGCGTCGTACTTGCGGCCGGCCCAGGTGTAGCCGAGCCGCAGGCCGCCCTGCGTCAGCGGCTGGCCGACGAAGGTCGCCGAGCGGTACAGGAAGAAGTCGACCTCGCTGCGGTAGGACCAGTCGGTGTAGGCGTACACCTCGTCGCCGTTGCCGACCGGGATGCCGTAGCGCAGCGAGATGTCGCCGATGTACTTGGCCGCCTGCGGCAGCGGGTTGCCGTCGAGCAGCGCGTTGCCGTTGCCGTCGAGCTTGTTCAGCACGCCGCAGTCGACCCACGGCGAGCACGGCGCCACCGCCAGCGACTTGTCCTGGATCTCGGTGTCGTTGACGCTGCCGCTCAGGTTCAGCACCAGGTTCGGCAAGAGGTGCGCCTCGAAGTCGAGCTCGGCGCCCTTGCCGATCGTGTGCGCCGCGTTGATCAGCGCCGTCTGGTTCGAGCCGCCGCCGACCGCGGTCAGCTGCTGGTGGCTGACGTTGTAGTGGAAGACGTCGAAGGACAGGCGCGCGCGGCGCTCGAACAGGTCGGCCTTGACGCCGACCTCGTACGAGATGTTGTCCTCCGAGCGCGCGACCTGGATGACCTGGTTGCCGGTCGGCGCACCGAAGCTCGGCGCGCGGAAGCCGGTGGCGGCCCGCGCGTACAGGTTCACGTCCGGGGTCACCGCGTAGTTGGCGCTCAGGTCCCAGCTGACGTTCGAGGCCTTGGCGGTCTGGCGCTGGCCGTTCACCGGCAGCACGTTGCCCTGCACGTCGTAGGCGTAGGGCACCGTGAACACCTTGTGGTCCTCGGTGTAGCGCACGCCGCCGCGCAGCTTCAGCTGCTCGGTCGCGCTGTACTCGAGCGAGGCGAAGATCGCCTCGGCATCGTTCTTCTGCCGCGACTTGGTCGTGTCGGTGATCGCCGCACCGGTGATGTCGTAGTCGTGGCTGTCGTCCTCGACGTCCTCGTTGAACAGGAAGATCCCGCCCTGCAGCAGCCACGGCCCGCTCCAGTTCGAGACCGCGCGGACCTCCTGGGTCAGCTGGCCGTGGTGGGCGATGCCGCCGCCGGTCTCGACGCCGAACGGGATGAAGCCCGGCCCGGACGGCGTTGTCGGGTCGACGAACGCTCCCGGCCCGTAGCCGCCGTCGATGTCGCCGACGGTGTTGTAGTGCAGGATCGACTCGTAGCCGGTGATCGACTGCAGCGTCACGCCGGGCAGCGTCCACGTCAGGTGCACGTTGCCGCCGACCATCGAGTACGACTGGCCGTTGTAGCCGTCGGTCGGGAACTGCGCCGGGTCGAAGCCCGGCACCAGGTGGTTGGAGCCCGACTCGAGGATGTTGGCGCGGAACAGGCGCGCCGAGCCGTTCAGCGTGCGGCCGTGCAGGTTGAACAGCGCCGTGAAGTCGCCCTGCTTGAACAGCAGCTGCAGGCGCGCCGCCCAGTCGTCGTAGCCCTCGAGCTTCTCGTGGCGGATCGGGTTCGTGACCCAGTCGTCGCGATGCTGGCCCTGCACCGAGGCACGGAACGCCATCGCGTCGTTGATCGGCAGGTTCAGGACGGTCTCGAGCACCGCCGTGTTGTAGGTGCCGTCCGAGATGCTCGCCGAGCCCGAGAACTCGCCGATGACCGGCTTCTTCGACTCGAGCTTGACCACGCCGGCCGGCGAGTTGCGGCCGAACAGCGTGCCCTGCGGGCCGCGCAGCACCTCGACGTCGGCCTGGTCGAACACCGGGAAGCCCTTCAGCGACGGGTTCTCCATCACGATGTCGTCGTAGACGAGCGAGACGGGCTGCGAGGCGAACGAGGTGAAGTCGGTGTTGCCGTAGCCGCGGATGTAGAAGCGCGGGAAGGTGCGGCCGTTGGAGGACTCGATGTTGAGGCTCGGCACGCGGAACGCGAGCTGGCGGATGTCGTCGCCGGCACTGCCGATCGCCTCGAGCGGCTCGCCGGTCAGCACCGAGGCCGACACCGGCACGTCGTGCAGCTTCTCCTCGCGACGCGTGGCGGTGACGATCACGTCCTCGACCGTGCCGGCCTCGACGACGGCCGGCTCGGCGGCGAAGGCCGGCACCGCGACGCCGGTGGCCAGCAGGGCCGCGGCCGCCGCGACGGTTGCGGGCTGCCAGCGCGCGAGGCGCAACCCACCGATCATGGCGCGCGCCAGCGCCCCGGCCGAACCCGACTGACTGCTCTGCATGGTTGATCTCCCCGGTGTTGCGTCCGCAAGACAGGACCTGCGGGCGCCGACTGTTGTTCGCACTCCGCGGCGCACGGGCCGATCGCTCGCCGCGTCGCGACCCGCGCCTCCCGCCGTCGGCGTGGAGGTGGACGTCGCGACCGTTGCGTCCCGGAAGTGAAACGTTACACTACACAGCGTCCCGCGGGGTGTAAAGACTCGTGCACGCCGCCAGAACCGGGCTCCGGCGCCGCGCCGCGCGTGCCCGGTCCGGGGTGCCGGCGGGTGCCGGCGCGGCGCCACGGGATGCCGACGCGGCGCTGCGGCGCGCGTTGCGAGAACCAGACAAGGCCGGCGTCGACGCCGGCCCGCCTCGTGCCCGCGCACGAGGCCGCCGAGGACCGACGATGCCTGCCGACCGCCACCCGTCCGCCCGCCCCCGCCCGGTGCTCGTCGTCGGCAGCGCCAACGTCGACGTCTCGGTGACCACCCCGATGCTGCCGCGACCCGGCGAGACGGTGGTCGGCGACAGCTCGATGATCAGCGTCGGCGGCAAGGGCGCGAACCAGGCCGTCGCCGCGGCCCGCTGCGGCGCGCCCGTCGACTTCGTCGCGCGCGTGGGCGACGACGCGTTCGGCCGCATGGTCGTCGAGTCGCTCTCGGCCGCGGGCGTCGCGAGCGGCGAGGTGCGGCCGGTGGCGGGCGTCGGCACCGGGCTCGCCGCGATCTACGTCGACCACGCCGGCCAGAACTGCATCGTGGTCGTGCCGGGCGCAAACGCGCGGCTTGCGGCGGAGGAGCTCGAGACACTCGCCCCGGCGGTCGCCGCCGCCGCGGTCGTCGTCGTGCAGTGCGAGGTGCCGCTGCCGACCGTGTATCGCGTGGCGGAGCTCGCCCGCCGCGCCGGCACGCCGCTCGTGCTGAACCCCGCGCCGGCGCAGGGGCTCGAGCTCGCCCGGCTCGCCGGCCCGGCGACCTACCTCGTGCCGAACGAGACCGAGGCGGCGGCGCTCGCCGGCCGGCCGGCGACGACCCGGGCCGAGGCGATCGACTGCGCCCGGCGCCTGGTGCCCACGGGCGGCAGCTGCGTGATCGTCACGCTTGGCGCGGCCGGCTGCGTCGCGGTCGACGCCAGGGGCGACCGGTACTTCCCGGCGCCGACGGTCGAGGCGATCGACACGACCGGTGCGGGCGATGCGTTCGTCGGCTGCTTCGCGGCCTCGCTCGCCGCCGGCCGGCCGCGCGACGAGGCGATCCGCCGCGCGATCGTCTACGCCGCCCTGTCGACGACCCGCCGCGGCGCGCAGGCCTCCTACGCCGGGCGCGAGGAATACGAGCGCGCCTGGGCGGCGGCCGACCCGGCCTCCGCCTGAGCCGCGGCACCGGCTCCGCGTGGCCACGGTCAAGGACATCGCGGCGGCGGTCGGGGTCTCGGTCGCGACGGTCTCGAACGTCCTCAACGGCCGGCCGAACGTCGGCCGCGAGATCCGCGCGCGCGTGCTCGAGGTCGCGGAGCAGCTCGGCTACCGGCCGAACCGCGCCGCGCAGGCGATGCGCACCGGCCGCACCCGGGCGATCGGCCTCGTGCTGCCGGACCTCACGAACCCGTTCTTCCCCGAGCTCGCGCAGGCGGTCGAGAACACCGCGCGGGCCGCGGGGCTGCTCGTCTGCCTGGTGGACAGTCAGGGCCGGGTCGAGGCCGAGGCGGACGGCTTTTCGCTGCTGATGCAGCACGCCGTCGACGGCATCCTCTGGTGCCCGGTCGGGCCGCGGCCGCCGCCGATCCTGCGCGGGCTGCAGAAGCCGGTGGTACTGATCGACCGGCCGCTGCCCGGCTACGACGTCGTGCAGTCGGACTACGCGATGGGCGGTCGGCTGCTCGCCGAGTACGCGCGGCGCATGGGCCACGGCCGGGTCGGGCTCCTGTCGGGCCCGCGGCGGATCGAGAGCGCGCGCCAGCGCCGCGACGGGTTTGCGGGCGCCTCGCCGCGCGGCCTCAAGGTGGCCTGGGAGGTGCACGTCGGCTTCGACGGCGCGCTGTCGGCCGAGGCCGAGGCCGCGCTGCGCCGCCGCCGCGGCGCGACCCTGATCGTCTGCGGCAACGACCTGATCGCGATCAGCGCGATCCGCTCGCTGGCGCGGCTCGGGCTGCGCGTCCCCGAGGACGTCTCGGTCTCGGGCTTCGACAACATCCGCTGGACCGACCTGGTCGCGCCGCGGCTCACGACCATCGCCCAGCCGGTCGGCGCGATCGGCGCCAAGGCGGTCGAGGTCATCCGCGAGCGGATGTCGGGCGCGCCGCACGTCGGTCGCCGTACACTCTTCGACGTCGCGCTCGTCGAGCGCGACTCGGTGCGCCGGCTGGCGCGCCGCTAGCCCCATCCGCTGCCGCGAACGCCCGGAGACGCCGATGTTCCGACCTGCCCTGCTGCTGCTGTGCGCCGCGCTCGCCGGCCCCGCCGAGGCCACCGGCAAGCGCCTCGTGCTGATCGACCAGGACGGTTCCGGCCCCGGTGGCTCGAACATGATGTCGATGCTGGTGCTGCTGCAGTCCCCCGAGGTCGAGGTGCTCGGCATCACCATCGTCACCGGCAACGCCTGGCGGGACGACGAGGTGCGGCACACGCTGCGCCTGCTCGAGCTCGTCGGCCGCACCGACGTGCCGGTGGTGCCGGGCGCCGTGTTCCCGCTGGTGCGCACCCAGGAGGAAACCCGGCTCGCGACGCCGCTGGTCGGCCAGGTCGGCTGGCTCGGCGCCTGGGGCCAGAAACCGGACGCCGTGCCGACGCAGCCCGGGCTCGTCGACGCGCCGAAGCCGAAGTCGCTGCCGGGACCCTACGACCGGCTGCCCCTCGCCGAGGGCGAGCCGCACACCCGGCCGCTCGCCGAGGATGCCGCGCACTTCCTGATCCGGCAGGTGCGGGCGCATCCGCACGAGGTGACGATCTACGCCGGCGGGCCGATGACCGACATCGCGCTCGCGATCGCGATCGACCCGGAGTTCGCGGCGCTGACCCGCGGCATCGTGCTGATGGGCGGCAGCCTCAACCCGCACACCGAGGACGCCGAGTTCGCCTCGAGCCCGCGTCACGAATTCAACTTCTGGTTCGATCCGGAGGCGGCGCGCATCATGCTGCGCGCGCACTGGCCGCGCATCGACGTCACCACCGTCGACGTCTCGATCAAGGCGATGTTCACCGAGGCGATGCTCACCGAGATCGCGCGCTCGCCGAACCCGGCGGCCCGCTACATCGCGCAGTACTCGCAGGAGCGCTACTACCTGTGGGACGAGCTCGCCGCCTGCGCCTGGCTGGACCCGTCGATCATCACGAAGACCATGGACTTCTACATGGACGTCGACGTCAGCCACGGTCCGAGCTATGGCGATACGCTGACCTGGAGCCGGGTGCTGAAGCCGGCCGTCGACCTGCAGCTGGTGCACGCCCAGGTCGACGTCGACCTGCCGCGCTTCACGCGGCAGTTCGTCGAGCTGATGTCGGCGCCGTCGCCGCGCGCCGCGCCCGCGGCGCGCTGACGGCGCGGCTCAGGCGCTGGGCGAGGCGCGACCCGCGGCGGGCGCGCTCCAGAGCTTCTCGAGCGCGTAGAACTCGCGGATGCGCGGCAGCATGACGTGCACGATCACGTCCTGCAGGTCGACCAGCACCCACTCCCCCTCGCGCTCGCCTTCCACGCCCATCGGCCGGAAGCCGGCCTGCTTGGCGCGCTCGACCACGCGGCCGGCCAGCGACTTCACGTGGCGGTCGGAGGTCCCGGAGGCGATCACGATGGTGTCGGCGACATCGGTCAGCCCGCGCACGTCGATGACGCTGACGTTCTGGGCCTTGAGGTCGTCGAGCGCGTCGGCCACGACCGCCGCGAGCGGCGAACGGGCCGGCGCCTTGGGTTTCGCGGCGCGGCGTGGTGCGCGCGCGGTCTTGGTCTTGGCGGGTCGGGTGGTCGGACTGGTCTTGCGGGTGGTCTTTCTGGCGGTCATCCCCGTGCTTCTTCCTTTCGGGCGTAACAGCCCGATTCCAGGATGATACGACGCACGCCGTCGGGCATCAGGTAACGTGGGTCGCGCCCGGCGTGAATCAGCGCGCGCACGTCCGTCGAGGAAATCTCAAGCTGCGTCACCGCATGAATGTAGATGCGGCCCGCGACGGAATCGTGAAGGTCGGACACCGTGCCGGTGCCGCGATCGACCAGCAGCTCGCCGAGCGGGCCCATCGTCGGCGCGCGCCAGCCCGGGCGATGCGCCACGACGAGGTGCGACAACCCCATCAGGTCGCGCCAGCGGTGCCACTTCGGCAGGCCAAGGAAGGCGTCCATGCCGATGATCAGGCACAGCGGCCGGGCCGGGTGCTCGGCGCGCAGTTCCGCGAGGGTCTCGACCGTGTACGACGGTCCGGTCTTGTGCATCTCGCGGTCATCGACCGTGAATCCCGCCTGGCCCTCGGTCGCGGCACGCACCATCGCGAGGCGCTGGGCGTTGCTGGCGACCGTGTGCTCGCGGTGCGGCGGGTTGCCGGCGGGCATGAAGCGCACTTCCGGCAGGCGCAGGATCTCGCGCAGCTCGAAGGCGGTCCGCAGGTGGCCGTAGTGGATGGGGTCGAAGGTGCCTCCGAAGATCCCCATCGGACCGCCACTCGCCGCGCCGGCCGCCGGCCGGTCGCTTGGTCGCGACGTCGACATCGGCCCTCACCCTGCCCGATTTCGTGCCGCGATGCAAAGTTCGCTGGCGATGCGCGCGAGCTCTCCCCAGGCTTCGTCCTTGCGCGGGCCCTTGATCAGCAGGTCGGCGCGCGCCGCGGCATCGAGCAGCGCGAGCGCGGTCGCGCGCGGTACGCGCCGCGCCGCGCCGGCCAGCAGTTCCTTGCGGCGCCGGCCGCCGCGAAACAGGCGCCGCGCCCCGCCGGGCTGTGGCGACCACTGCAGGATCGAGCGCAGCTCCTCGGCGACGCACCACAGCACCAGCGTCGGCTCCTCGCCCTCGGCGGCGAGGCCGTCGAGGATCCGCAGCGAACGCGGCGCATCGCCCGCCAGCAGCGCCTCGCCGAGCTGGAAGACGTGGTATCGCGCGCTCGAGGCCACCGACTCGGCGACCGTCTCCGCGTTCACGGGGCCGGGCCCCGACAGCAGGCGCAGCAGCTCGATCTCCTGGTGCGCCGCGACGAGGTTGCCCTCGCAGCGGTCGGCCAGCAGCTGGGCCGCGTCGGCATCGGGCACGAGGCCGGCGCGCCGCATCCGTGAGTCGACCCACGACGGCAGCTGCTCCGGCAGCAGCTGCTCCGCATCGACGCAGGCAGCGCGCTCCTCGAAGGCCTTGACCCAGGCACCCGAGCGGTCGGCCCACTCGATCTTGTCGGTGATCACGAGCAGCAGCACGTCCGGGACCGGCTCGTCGACGGCGGCGACCAGCGTCTTGCCGCCCTCGACGCCGGGCTTCGGCTTGGGCATCCGCAGCTCCACGACCCGCCGCTCGGCGAACAGCGACATCGCGCGCAGGCCGGCCGCGAACTCGCCCCAGTCGAAGCCGCTCTCGACGAAGGCCACCTCGCGTCCGCTGTAGCCCTCGGCCCGCGCACGGGCGCGGATGGCGTCCGCCGCCTCGCCGACCCGCAGCGGCTCGTCGCCGGCGACCAGCCACGCGGGGGCGAGGCCGCCCTCGAGGGCGCGGTTCAGGGTCTCGGGAACGAGGCGCACCGCGGCCGGCCTAGGGGTGGGTGCGCCGGATGAAGTCGGCGACGTTGGTCACGAGCGCGGCGAGCGCCGGCTCGTTGGCGTAGACCATGTGGCCCGACGGGTACAGGCGGACCTCGATGTTCGCCGCGATCGAGGCCGGCACCGGCAGGTGCCGCAGCTCGAACAGCGCCGCGTAGTACGGGGTGGCCAGGTCGTAGTAGCCGCCGTTCATCATCACCTTGAGCTGCGGGTTCTGCTTCATCGCCGCGGCGAGGTCCGGCATCACGTTGGCCGCCTGCGGCAGCTTCTGCGGCGCGCCGGGCGGCTGGTGGGAATAGTCCCACAACCGGTCGAGGTCGGCGCCCTGCTTGTAGGCGAGGCCGGCACCGAACTTGAGGTCGCGGCGCACGTAGTCGTTGAAGGCCGAGACATAGGCCGAGGTGATCGCCGCGGCCTGCGGGTCGTACTCCGCTTCCTTGCTCAGCGGATCGATCGTCGGCCCGGTGAAGCGCGTGTCCAGCCGGCCGGCGGTCATCGCGTCGCCGAGCACGTGCTTGGTGAATACGCCGGCGTTGATGCGCAGGTCGGCACGCTCCAGGTACTCCGCCGGCAGGCCCGTGTAGGCGTGCAGGCGCGCGACGATCGCGCCGCGGCGCGCCGGGTCGAGGCGATCGCCGGCCGCCAGCGCGCCCAGGTACTCGCCGCTCGCGAACTGCTCGACCTCGGCGAGGAACGGCTCGAGCGCCGCCGGCATGGTCGGCAGCTTGTGGTGGTACCAGGCGGTGGCCGCGTAGGTCGGCAGCGCGAGCGCATAGGGCTGGTCGACGCCCGGGTTGAACTGGGGCCAGTCGGCGTTGTTGTCGAAGCAGAGGATCTGCGACAGCAGGATCACGCCGTTGAGGTCGAGTCCCTTCTCGTTCTGCAGCACGTAGGCGAGCGCGGCCGCGCGGGTCGTGCCGTAGGACTCGCCGAACACGTACTTCGGCGAGTTCCAGCGGCCGTGGCGCGACAGGAACTCGGTGATGAAGTTCGCAAAGGCGTGCGCGTCCTGGTCGACGCCGAAGAAGGCCTTCTCCTTGTCGACGCCGCGCAGGTGGCTGAAGCCGGTCCCGGGCGCGTCGACGAACACGAGGTCGGAGTCCGCGAGCAGCGTATGGACGTTGTCGACCAGACGGTAAGGCGCGGCCGGCCCGTGACTGCCGTCGCCCGCCAGCACCCGCTTCGGGCCGAACGCGCCCATGTGCAGCCACAGCGTCGAGGAGCCCGGGCCGCCGTTGAAGAGGAAGGTGATCGGCCGGCGCGGATCGGCGCCCTTGCCGAGAAAGTAGGCGACGTAGGACATGCTCGCCGACGGCACCGCCGGTGCCGGCGCGCCGTGCTCGGCTCCGGGCGCCGGCGGCTCCTCGTCCTGCGGGTCCTTGACGTGCACGACCAGCACGCCCGCCTCGGCCGCGTAGCTGAGCGCGCGGCCGGCGACGGTGATCGTCTGCTCGGTGCGCTGCGATTCGTCGCGCAGCGGCCGCGCGACCTCGCGCGTCGCCTCCGCCTCAGCCGGCTTGCTCGGGGGATCGCCCGCCGCGCTCGCCCCGACCGCCGCCACCCCGAGGCAGCCGCCCAGCACCACCCGCACGATTCCGCTCGTTCGCATCGAACCCACTCCTGTGCAACCGCGCAACCTGGTCCCGCCGAATCGCCGCCGCCGCGGCACCCGCTCAGCCACCGCCCAGCGCCGCGCGCCGCGCGGCGAGCCGCTCGCACAGCGCCGCCGTGCCCTGCCCGATCCGCGGACCCATGCGGTTCACGAGATCCGGGTCGAGCGTGATGACCATGCCCTGGCGGATAGCGCGCAGCGGCGCCCGGCTCTGCCAGCGGGCCAGCCAGTCGCGATTCTCGGCGGCGGAGCCGGCGAGCGCCACCACGTCCGGGTCGCGGGCGTAGACGGCCTCCTCGTCGACCGCGAACGCGCTGGTGGTCTGTTCCGCGAAAACGTTCTCGGCACCGCAGACCGCGAGCATCTCGGTCGCCACGTGGCGGCCGCCGAGCGTGTAGAGCGGCGTGCTCCAGACCTGGTAGAAGACCCGCAGCCGGCGCGCGCCGCCATAGCGCCGTCGCAGGTCGGCCACCTCGGCACGCAGCGCTTGGGCAGCCGCCTGCGCGGCGGGCTCGGTGCCAAACAGCCGGCCGAGCGCCTCGATCGAGTCGGCGACGTCGCCTAGCGTGTGCTGCTCGAGGCTGCGCACCGGCAGGCCGAGCCGCGCCATGAGCTCGCGCTGTGCGCTCGGCGAGCCGTCGCCCCACAGCAGCACGAGGTCCGGGCGCAGCGCGAGCAGCCGCTCGGCGTCGAGGCGCTCGACGTCGCCGATCCGCGGGATCGAGCGCGCGGCCGGCGGATAGTCGCTGGTGTCGACCGTGCCGACGAGCCGGTCGCCGGCCCCGGCCGCGTACACGAGCTCCGTCAGGTTCGGTGCCAGCGTCACGACCCGCTGCGGCGTCGCCGGCGGCGCGGCCTCGCGCACCTCGACGCTCGTCGTGACCGCACCAGCGTGCTCGAACTCGAGCGTCAGCGGCCAGCGCTCGCCGGCCTGCAGCGGGGCCGCGAGGCCGCTCAGCATCAGGTGCAGGCCGCCGGGCTCGAGGACCACGCGCTCGCCGGCCGCGGCGGTGAGCGTCGCCGGCTGCATGCTCGCGAGGCCGGCCGCCACGCGCACGGCGTGCACCTCGATCCGCGCCGCGCGCGGCGAATGCGCGCCGCGCAGCCGGTCGGCGACCGCGGCATGGTTCTCGAGCCGCAGGTAGACGGCAGCCGTGGTCGCCCCGGGCGGCGTCGGCCGCGCCCAGGCGCCCGACACGCCGATCGGCGCCCCGGCCGGCGCGCGCACCGCGAGCAGCAGGCCCGCGGCCAGGGCCAGCAGGCGCGCGGCGCGCGGCGGCGCCGCGCGCTGCGACCGCTGCGCCATCAGCATCGCGACCGCAACGTCGGCCGGCCGTCCGCGCCGACCAGACCGTGACGCACGAGCCAGGCGCGCGCCTCGTCGGCTTCCCGTTCGTACCAGTCGCGCGCGGAGCCGAGCCGGAACGTGTAGCCCCAGCGGTCCATGTCCGCCAGCAGCCGCGCGGCGCCGACGCCGGGCAGCAGGTCGGCGAGCAGCACCTGCAGGCAGCAGACCGCGTTCTCCTCGTCGAAGTCGCCGCCGGCATCGCGCGCGAGCTGCGCCCGCCGCGCGCCGTCCATGCACAGCACGTGCGCGGCCTCGTGCAGCACCGAGTGCACGGGCGTGTCGGCGCGGGCGTAGACGCGCCGGCCCTCGATCCCGGCCTCGGTCTCGCCCCAGTAGCTGAACGGGATCGCCGCGCCGCCGGGCACGCGCTGCAGTTCGAGGCCACAGCGCCCGAGCAGCGCCTCGACCGCGGCATCGACGCCGTCCGAGAGGCGCAGCACCGGCACCTCCGCCGGCACGGCCGGCAACGCGCTCACGGCGTGATCGCCGACAGCCGCCGCATCACGAGCGCCGCGAGTTCGCGCGCCAGCGCGCCGCGAATCTGCTCCTGCTCGTGCTCCTTGGCGAGCACCGCGTCGGTGTTGAAGCTGTAGTCCTTGGTGAGGGTCAGCACGCGCGGCGCCAGCGCCTCGCGCTCGCCCACCTTCACGCGATAGCGCACCGTGTAGTAGACCTCGTACTCGGTGGGCTTGTTCTGCGCCGACACCGACAGCACGCGCTGGCCGCTGTCGTCCGCCAGCACCTCGACGGTCGCGGTCGCGCCGTTCGCCGCCACCGTGCTGCCGGAGGCGCGCAGTGCCTCGACCAGCGCACGGTGGAAGTCGGTGTAGCGGTCGTCCGCCACCACCTGGGTCGCGGCGAAGGCCGGCGCGAGCCGCGCCACCCCCTGCAGGTGGAAGCCGCAGGCCGCGAGCGGCAGCAGCCCGAGCACCGTGAGCGCACGCCAGCTCAATGGGCGACCACGCTGACGAGCTTGCCGGGCACGACGATGACCTTGCGCACGGTCTGCGCACCGACGAAGCGCTGCACCGTCGGGTCGGCGAGTGCCGCCGCGCGCACCGCGTCCTCGCCGGCATCGACCGCGACCTGGATGCGGCTGCGCACCTTGCCGTTGACCTGCACCACGAGCTCGACCGCCTCCTGCACGAGCGCGGCGGGGTCGGCGGCCGGCCAGGGCTCGTCGATGACCGCGCGCGGGTGGCCGAGCGCGTGCCACAGCGCGTGCGTGATGTGCGGCACCACCGGTGACAGCCCGAGCACGGCGAACTCCAGCGCCTCGTGCACCACGGCGCGCGCGACCGGCGTCGAGGCGTCGTGGCGCGTGATCGCGTTCAGCAGCTCCATCACCGCGGCGATCGCCGTGTTGAACGTGCGCCGGCGGCCGTAGTCGTCCGTGACCTTGGCGAGCGTCTGGTGCGCGAGGCGCCGCAGTGCGCGGTCGGTCGCGCTCAACGCTGCCGGATCGAGCGCCGGCGTGGGCCCGGCCGTCACGTGCGCGTGCACCGCCCGCCAGAGCCGCTTCAGGAAGCGTGACGCCCCCTCGGCCGCTTCGTCCGACCAGTCGAGCGACAGGTCCGGCGGCGCCGCGAACATCATGAAGAGCCGCGCGGTGTCGGCGCCGTAGCGGTCGATGAACGCCTGCGGATCGACGCCGTTGTTCTTGGACTTCGACATCGTGCCAATGCCGCCGCTCTCGACCGGCTGGCCGTCGGCCTTCAGCCGCGCGCCGGTGACCTGGCCCTTGGCGTCGGTCAGCACCTCGACGTCGGCGGGGTTGAAGTAGGCGACGCGGCCGGTGGCCGGCTTCCGGAAATAGATCGCGTTGCGCACCATGCCCTGCGTCAGCAGGTTCTGGAACGGCTCGCTGACGCCGACCAGACCGAGGTCACGCATCACGCGCGTCCAGAAGCGCGAGTACAGCAGGTGCAGGATCGCGTGCTCGATGCCGCCGATGTACTGGTCGGCCGGCAGCCAGTAGTTCGCGCGCGCGTCGACCATCGCCGCGTCGTTGCCGGGGCAGGCGTAGCGAAGGAAGTACCACGAGGAATCCACGAAGGTGTCCATCGTGTCGGTCTCGCGGCGCGCCGCGGCGCCGCAGCGCGGGCAGCGGCACGCGACGAAGGACTGGAGCTTCGCGAGCGGATTGCCGCTGCCGTCCGGCACCAGGTCCTCCGGGAGCACGACCGGCAGGTCCTGGTCCGGCACCGGCACGATGCCGCAGCCGGTGCAGTGTATGAGCGGGATCGGGCAGCCCCAGTAGCGCTGGCGCGAGATGCCCCAGTCGCGCAGCCGCCACTGCACCTGGCGGGCGCCGAGCCCGCGGGCCTCGAGGTCGGCGGCGATGGCCGCCACCGCCGCGGCGTGGTCGAGGCCGTCGTAGCGCCCGGAGCCGACGCAGCGGCCGTACTCCGCGTACCAGGACTGCCAGCGCTCGCCCGAGTAGGGCTGGCCGCCGACGTCGATGACCTGCCGGATCGGCAGGCCGTACTTGCGCGCGAACGCGAAGTCGCGCTCGTCGTGCCCGGGCACGCCCATCACGGCGCCCTCGCCGTAGCCCATCAGCACGTAGTTGCCGACCCAGACCGGCACCGCGGCACCGGTCAGCGGGTGCGTGACGCTGAGCCCGGTCGCCATGCCGCGCTTGTCGAGCGTGGCGAGGTCGGCCTCCATCACGCTGCCGCGCTTGCATTCCTCGACGAAGGCCGCGAGCGCCGGGTCGAGCGCCGCCGCGTGCGCCGCGAGCGGGTGCTCGGCGGCCACCGCGACGAAGGTCACGCCGAACAGCGTGTCGGCGCGGGTCGTGAACACCTTGAGCGTGCGCGCTTCCTCGCCGAGGCGGTACGGAAAGGCGATCGTCACGCCCTCGCTCTTGCCGATCCAGTTCGCCTGCATCGTGCGCACGCGCTCGGGCCAGCCTTCGAGCCCGTCGAGCGCGCCGAGCAGTTCCTCGGCATAGGCGGTGATGCCGAGGTAGTACATCGGGATCTCGCGCTTCTCGATCAGCGCGCCGGTACGCCAGCCGCGGCCGTCGATCACCTGCTCGTTGGCGAGCACGGTCTGGTCGACGGGATCCCAGTTCACGGTGCCCGTCTTCTGGTAGGCGATGCCCTTCTCGAGCATCCGCAGGAACAGCCACTGGTTCCAGCGGTAGTACTCGGGACGGCAGGTGGTCACCTCGCGCGACCAGTCGAGTCCGAAGCCGAGCGCCTGCAGCTGGCGCTTCATGGTCGCGATGTTCTCGTACGTCCAGCGCGCCGGCGGCACGCCGTTCGCCATCGCGGCGTTCTCCGCCGGCAGGCCGAACGCGTCCCAGCCCATCGGCTGCAGCACGTTGCGGCCCTGCATGCGCATGAAGCGCGAGATCACATCGCCAATCGTGTAGTTGCGCACGTGCCCCATGTGCAGCCGTCCCGAGGGGTACGGGAACATGCTGAGGCAGTAGTACTTCTCGCGACCCGGGTCCTCGAGCGCACGGAAGGTGCCGGCGGAGTCCCAGTGGCGCTGCGCGGCGGCTTCGACGGCGACGGGGTCGTAGGTCTCGTGCATCGGCGGCTTCGGGGTTCGGAACGGGGGAAGCCGACAAGGATACCGGAGGACCCCGGCGCCCGTTCCCGGCGCGGGGGTCGCCGTTCCCGCCAGCCTCCGCATTATGTCAGCTAACCGTCAGGGGCTCGATGGCATGAACGGCGGATGGCGCGAAGCTTAACGGCGCTTCATGCCGTCAACGGCGGGCGGCGGCGGCCGTTCAGCGCGCAGGGTGCCCGAGACCGGGCAGCCGATCCGATCCACACTTCCCCAGGGAGAACGATTCCATGCAGATCTCGAAGCTCGCGATGGCCGGCCTGCTGACCCTCGGCGCGACCGCAGCGCTCGCACAGTCGACGCCGCCCGCCGACCCGGCGGCCGCCAACCAGGTCCACCAGGACAACAAGGAGATCCGCCAGGACAGCCGCGACATCCGCCAGGACCGCCGCGACGTGCGCCACGACAACCGCGACATCCGCCAGGACAAGGCGCAGCTCAGCAAGGAGCGCGCCGAGCGCAATGCCGATGCGAACGCGGCCGCCGCCGACGCGAAGCGCGGCGACATGAAGGACGCGAACGCCGAGATGCGCAAGGCCAACCACGAGCAGCGCGAGATCAAGGCCGAGCGCCGCGACCTGCACCGCGACCAGAAGGATCGCGCGAAGGACAAGGGGGACCTGCACAAGGACAAGCGCGAGCGTCGCGAGGACGTCGAGAAGCGCAACCAGGACGCCAGCAAGCTCTGAGCGTTCCTGCGGCCGGCCCGGCGCCGCCGGGCCGGCCCGCGCGCGCGGCGCTCAGCCGCCCCAGGCCTCGCGGAACAGGCGCGCGAAGTTGCCGCCGAGCACCTTGTCGATCACGCTCGCCGGCCAGCCGCGGCCGGCGAGCTCCTCGGCCAGCAGCCAGTAGCGCCGCGGTGAGTTGAATTCCGGGATGACGTTGAGGACATCCGGGGACTCGCCGGGCGCGGAGATTCCCGCCTGCCGGCGCGCCTCGACCTCGGCGCGGTGCCGCGCGCGGGCCGCGCCGTCGGTCGGCGCCGCCGAGATGAGCCCGTCGGTGCCGATGCCGACGTGGTCCTCACCGCACACGTCGAGCGCGTGCTCGAGATGCCGTACCAGGGTGCCGGCGACCGGCTGCGTGCGCACCGCGAGAAAGCACATGAAATAGATCCCGGCGACGCCGCCCTTCGCGGCCAGCGCGCGCAGCGACTCGTCGCTGGTGTTGCGAGGCAGGTCGGCGAGTGCCCGGCAGCCGGTGTGCGTGATCGCGACCGGGCCCCGGGACGCGGCGATGCCCTCGGTGATCGTCCGCGGACCGGCGTGACTCAGGTCGAGCAGCAGTTTCTCGCGCGGCAGCGCCTCGATCAGCTCGTTGCCCAGCAGGCTCAGGCCGCCGTCCGCCGGCTCCAGGCAGCCGTCGCCCATCAGGTTGCGGCGGTTGTAGGTGAGCTGCAGGATCCGCAGCCCCTGGCCGGCGAAGAAGCCGAGCCGCCCGAGGTCGCCCTCCAGCATGCTGGTGTCCTGGAAGCCGTACACGAGGCCGAGCCGGCGGCTCTGCTTCGCGCGCGCGAGGTCTGCCGCGGTCAGCACCTTCAGGAAGGTCTCCGGATGCGCGGCGACCTCGCGATCGGCGCGTTCGATGCCCGCGATCGCGGCTGCGTAGCGACCGGGGCCGTTGCCGACCTCGCCGACCGTGAGGTTCACGGCTGTCAGGCCCGAGGCGCGCGCGTCCGCCACCGCGCCCGCCGACCACGGCGCCTCCGGCCCGGCGCCCGGATCACCGGGGCCGCCGAGCGCGTCGATGACGGTCGTGCGCGCATAGTCGGACTCGCCGTAGCCGCGCGCCCCCGCCCCGGCCGCGAACGGTGCGGCGAATGGCGCGGCGATCGTCGCCGCGCCTGCGAGTCCCAGGAAGCGCCGGCGGTCGAGCCCCGCCACGACCGCGCCGTCAGCCCGCGACTGCGCGGAGCGCGCGCGCCAGCCGCTCGACCTGCGGTTCGGGCAGCCCGGCGATGTTCACGCGGCTGTCGGCCGCGATGTAGACGTGGTGCTCGGCCCGCAGCCGCGCGACCGCCGCCGCCTCGAGGCCGAGCAGCGAGAACATGCCGCGCTGGCCGGCGATGAAGTCGAACCGACCGCTGCCGAACTCGCGGCGCAGCGCCGCCGCGAGCCGCTCGCGCTGCGCGGCGATGCGGGCGCGCATGGCCTCGAGCTCCGCCGTCCACTGCGCGCGCAGCGCCGGGTCGCCGGCCACCGTTGCGACGATCGCCGCCCCGTGGTCCGGCGGGAACGAGTACATCCGCCGTGCCAGCATCTGCAGCTGCCCCATGCACACCTGCGCCGCCGCGGCGTTCGCGGCCACGACGATGATCGCGCCGACGCGCTCGCGGTAGAGGCCGAAGCTCTTCGAGCACGAGGCGCCGATCAGCAGCTCCGGCAGCGACTCGGCGAGCAGCCGGACCGCCCACGCGTCGGCGTCGGGACCCTCGCCGAGCCCCTGGTAGGCTAGGTCGACGAGCGGCACGAGCCCGCGCCGGCCAAGCAGCGCCGCGAGCTCGCGCCACTGCTCGCGCGACAGGTCCGCACCGGTCGGGTTGTGGCAGGAACCGTGCAGCACGACCAGCGAGCCCGCCGGCAGCCGGTCGAGCGTCGTCAGCATCGCCTCGAAGGCGATCGTGCCGCTCGCCGCGTCGTAGTACGGATAGCTGTCCACCGCGAGTCCGGCGCCACCGATCAGCGGCACGTGGTTCGGCCAGGTCGGGTCGCTGACCAGGGCGCGCGTGCCGCGTGCGGCGCGCACCACGAGATCCGCCGCGAGCCGCAGCGCGCCGCAGCCGCCCGGCGTCTGCAGCACCTGCACGCGCCCGGCCGCCCGCGCCGGATGGCCGGCACCGAGCACCAGCTCCTCCATGAACGCCGCGAACGGCCGGTTGCCGCCGGCGCCGACGTACGCCTTGGTCGACTGGCGCGCGAGCATCGCCGCTTCCGCGGCACGTACCGCGGCCATCACCGGCGTCTGGCCGGAGGCGTCGCGGTAGACGCCGACGCCGAGGTCGAGCTTCTCGGGATGGGTATCGGCGGCGAAGGCCGCCATCGTCGCGATCAGGCCCTCGGGCGGCTCGGCCTTCAGCGTCTCGAACACCTCAGATCACCCCGCGCCGTTCCTGGTCGAGCTCGATCGATTCAAAGAGCGCCCGGAAGTTGCCTTCGCCGAAGCCCTCGTTGCCCTTTCGCTCGATGATCTCGAAGAAGATCGGGCCAATCACGTTCTTCGTGAAGATCTGCAGCAGGATGCCGCTGTCGCGGCTGCCGTCGATCAGGATGCGCCGCCGCTGCAGTTCGGCGAGGTTCTCCTGGTGGCCGGTGACGCGCGCATCGACGCCCTCGTAATAGGTGTCGGGCGTGTCCTGGAACTCGACGCCGCGCGCGCGCAGCACGTCGACCGTTCGGTGGATACCGCTGGCCAGCAGCGCGATGTGCTGGATGCCCTCGCCGCGGTACTCCGACAGGTATTCCTCGATCTGGCTCTTGTCGTCCTGGCTCTCGTTGATCGGGATGCGGATCTTGCCGCACGGCGAGGTCATCGCCCGCGAGAACAGGCCGGTCTTCTTGCCCTCGATGTCGAAGTAGCGGATCTCGCGGAAGTTGAACAGCTTCTCGTAGAAGCCGGCCCAGACGTTCATGTTGCCGCGGCGCACGTTGTGGGTCAGGTGGTCGATCACCTGCAGCCCGGTCGCGGGCCCGGCGTCGCCGTCCTCGAGCGGCACGAAGTCGACGTCGTAGATGGTCCGGTCGCCGTAGCGGTCGACGAGGTAGATCAGGCTGCCGCCGATGCCCTCGATCGAGGGGATGTTGAGCTCCATCGGGCCCGCGGTCACGGGACCGGGCTTGGCGCCGAGCTCGAGCGCGCGCCGGTAGGCGAACGCCGCGTCGTGGACCCGGAATGCCATCGCGCAGGCCGACGGCCCGTGGGCGCGCGCGAACTGCTGGCCGAAGCCGGTCGGTTCCGCGTTGATGATGAAATTGATGTCGCCCTGGCGGTGCAGGGTCACGTCCTTCGAGCGGTGGCGCGCCACGGCCGGAAAGCCCATCCGGCCAAAGAGCCGCCGTAGGAGCTCGGGATCGGGCGCCGTGTACTCGACGAACTCGAAGCCGTCGGTACCCATCGGGTTGCTGGCTGACATGGCATCCTCCGTTGGGGGAATCATACCCCCGCGCATCGTCCCGTCGGACCGCCGCGGGCTCAGCGGCGGCGGGCCCTCGCCCGGCGTCGCAGGCCGCCCGCGAGCAGCGCGCCTCCGACCGCGGCGAAACAGAACGCGAGCACCGGCAGGTTGCCGACGCGGGCGTAGGGCGTGAGGCCGCGCATCGGGATCACCTCGCCGCGCAGCACTTCGGCCACGAACTGGTGCGAGCGCGCCACCAGTTCGCCGTGCGGGCCGATCAGCGCCGAGATGCCGTTGTTGGTGCCGCGGATCATCCAGCGCCCGGCCTCGAGCGCCCGCATCCGGGTGATCTGCAGGTGCTGGTGCGGCGCGGTCGAGTCGCCGAACCAGGCGTCGTTGCTGACGTTGACGAGCAGCGTCGCGCGGTCGAGCACCGCGCGCTGCTCGGTGGCGTAGGCGTCCTCGTAGCAGATCGTCGCGCCGAGCTTCTGGCCGGCGGCCTCGAGCGGGCCCTGGTCGGCGTCGCCGGCCAGGAAGTCGACGTAGGCGAGGCTCTTGAGGCGCATCCAGGCGCGCACGAAGGCCGGCACCGGGAAGAACTCGCCGAACGGCACCAGCCGCCGCTTGTAGTACCACTGCTCGTCGTCGCCGAGCGCGACCAGGCCGTTGCGATACTGGCCGTTCTGGAAGTCGTAGCGGACGAGGCCGAGCACCAGGTCCGAGCCGCGTGCCCGCGCCTCGCGGTAGATGTCCGCGAGGATCGGCACGGCCTCGTGGTACAGCATCGGCAGCGCCGCCTCGGGCCAGACGATGATCCGCGCGCCGAGCGCCTGCTCGGTCAGGCCGCGATACACCTCGACCGTGTGCGCGCGGTTCTCCTCGAGCCACTTCTGGTCCTGCGGGATCGCGCCCTGCACGAGCGCGACGCTGACGGCGGGGCCGGCCGGCTGCGTCCAGTCGACCCGGCCGAGCGCGGCGCCACCCGCCCAGAGCAGCGCCACGAGCGCGCCGAGCGCGAAGCGACGCCGCGCTCCCGACTCCAGCATCAGCAACAGCGCCCCGGCGGTCAGCGCGGCGGCGAGGCTGACGCCGTAGACGCCGAGCAGCGGCGCATAGCCGGCGAGCGGCGTCTCGAGCTGGCTGTAGCCGATCGCGAGCCACGGGAAGCCGGACAGGAACCAGCCGCGGAACCACTCCAGCAGCACCCAGCTGCCGGGCAGCACCACCAGCAGCCGCCACGCGCCGCGCGTTGGTGCGAGGCGCGCCGTGAGCGCGCCGAGCAGCGCCGCATAGCCGCCCATGATCGCCACGAGGCCGAGCATGAGCAGGATCGCGAGCGCGAGCGGCGCCTTGCCGAACACGTGGATGCTCGTGTACAGCCAGTAGGTGCCGGCGAGAAACAGCCCGGCGTAGAAGCCGAAGCCGATCGCCGCGGCGCGCCTGGGCGGCGCGTCGCGCCACAGCAGCCACAGCAGCGCGACGCAGCCGGGGCCCAGCGGCCACAGCCCGAACGGCGCAAAGGCGAGCGACTGCAGCAGCCCGAGCGCGAAGGCCGACCAGGGGGCCTGGCGCGCGGCGAGCGCCGCGCCGGCGGCGAGACTGCGCCGCGGGCTCACTCGCCGTCGTCGCCGGCCGGCTCGACGTCGCGCGGCGCCAGCACCTTCAGCAGGTCGATGCGGCGGCGATCGGCCCGCAGCACCCGGAACTCGAACTCCTCGACGCGCACCGCGTCGCCGCGGCGCGGCACCCGGCCGAAGGCATGCGCGACCAGTCCGCCGATCGTGTCGAACTCCTCGTCGCTGAGTGCGGCGCCGAAGTAGTCGTTGAACTCCGCGATCCGCGTCAGTGCGCGCACCGTGAACTGGCGCTCACCGTCGCGGCGGATCGGCTGGTCCTCCTCGACGTCGTACTCGTCGGCGATGTCGCCGACGATCTGCTCGATCACGTCCTCGATGGTCACGAGGCCGGCCACGCCGCCGTACTCGTCCACGACGATCGCCATGTGGTGGCGGTTCTTGCGGAACTCGCGCAGCAGCACGTTCAGCCGCTTGCTCTCCGGCACGAACACCGCCGGCCGGATGCACTCGCGGATGTCGAAGTCGGCGGCGTCGTTCTCCGCGTAGTAGCGCAGCAGGTCCTTGGCGAGCAGGATGCCAAGCACCTGGTCGCGATCCTCGCCGAGCACCGGGAAGCGCGAGTGGCCGGACTCGACGACCACCGGCAGCAACTTCTCGACGCCGTCGTCGCGCGCCACGACCGTCATCTGCGAGCGCGGCACCATGATGTCCCGGACCTGCAGGTCGCCGACCGCGATCACGCCCTCGACCATCTCGAGCGCATCGGCATCGAGCAGGCCGCGCTCGTTCGCCTCGCGCAGGTCCTCGAGCAACGCGTCGCGGTCCTGCGGCTCGCCCGACATCTGCTGCTGCAGGCGCTTCAGCCAGCCGCGCTTCAGCGGCTGGCGCGATTCCTCAGCCATCCGTGGCCACCTCGTACGGATCCGCGAAACCGAGCCGCGCCAGCAGCCGCACCTCGCGGCGCTCCATCCGCTCGGCATCGCGGCTGCGCACGTGATCGTGGCCGAGCAGGTGCAGCACCCCATGCACGACCATGTGCGCCCAGTGCGCCTCGAGGGTCTTGTGCTGGCGGCGCGCCTCGCGCGCGACCACGGCCGCGCAGATCGCGAGGTCGCCGAGCGGGCGGGCGGCGCCGCGCGCGGCGCGCGCAACCGGCTCGGCCGGGAAGCTGAGCACGTTCGTCGGGCGGTCCTTGCCGCGGTAGGTGCGGTTGAGCCGGCGGCTCTCGTGCGCGGTCACGACCCGGATCGCAAGCACCGCGCGGCCGGCGGCGCGGCCGCCGGCCGCGCGCGCCCAGCCCGCGAGGCGCCGTGCCGAGGGCGACCAGGGGCGGCGCGTGCCAAAGGCGACGTCGACCTCGAGCGTCACGCGCCGTCCCCGGCGCGCTCGTACGCCTGCACGATCCGCTGCACCAGCGGGTGGCGCACCACGTCGCGCGAGTCGAAGTGCGTGAAGGCCACACCGCTGACACCGTCGAGCACCGAGATCACGTGGCGCAGGCCGGAGACGCGGTGGTTCGGCAGGTCGGTCTGGGTGACGTCGCCCGTGACGACGGCGCGCGAGCCGAAGCCGATGCGCGTCAGGAACATCTTCATCTGCTCGATCGTGGTGTTCTGCGCCTCGTCGAGGATGATGAAGGCGTCGTTGAGCGTGCGGCCGCGCATGAACGCCAGCGGCGCGATCTCGATCACGTTGCGCTCGATCAGCCGCATCACCCGGTCGAAGCCGAGCATCTCGTACAGCGCGTCGTACATCGGCCGCAGGTACGGGTCGACCTTCTGCGTCAGGTCGCCCGGCAGGAAGCCTAGCCGCTCGCCGGCCTCGACCGCCGGTCGCACCAGCACGATGCGCCGCACGCGGTCCGCCTGCAGTGCCTCGACCGCGCAGGCGACCGCGAGGTAGGTCTTGCCGGTGCCGGCCGGGCCGACCCCGAAGGTCAGGTCGGCGCCGCGGATCTGGGCGAGGTATTGCAGCTGGTTGGCACCGCGACCGCGGATCTGGCCGCGATGCGTCTGCACGCGGAGTTCGTCGCCGGCGGCGTCCGGCGCGGCGGCCGGCGCCGCCGGCATGCCGGTCTCCTGGATGGCGAGGTGCACGTCGTGCGGCTGGACGCCGCGGGCGGCGCCGGCGTAGAGCCGCTCGAGCACGCCCGCGGCCTCGGCGGCGCGCTCGCCCGTGATGCGGAAGCGGTTGCCGCGACGGTGAACGCTGACGCCGAGCCGCGACTCGACCTGGCGCAGGTGCTCGTCGAGCGGACCGCAGAGCGCCGCCAGGCGCTCGTTGTCCACCGGGTCGAGCAGGAGCTCGCGGACGGTGGCCGAGGCGTTCAAGCGGCGCGGCCGGCGGGCGGCGCGGCGGGCTGGCTGCCGGCGAGCCGGCCGCGGAGCGAGTTCGGCATGGCCTCGGTGATCGTGACCTCGGCGAAGTGGCCGACGAGCTCCGTCGGCCCCTCGAAGTTCACCCAGCGGTTGCATTCGGTGCGCCCGGCGAGCTGGCGCGCGTCGCGGCGCGCGTGCCGCTCGACGAGCACGCGCTCGGTGCGACCGACCAGGCGCTGGCTCCGCGCACGCGCGAGGCCGTTCAGGCGCTGCTGCAGTCGCTCGAGGCGCTGCTGCTTGACCGCCTCCGGCACATCGTCGTGCAGGCTCGCCGCCGGCGTGCCGGGACGGCGGCTGTAGATGAAGCTGAACGACTGGTCGAAGCCGACATCGGCGATCAGGTCGAGGGTGGCCTCGAAGTCGCGGTCGGTCTCGCCGGGGAAGCCGACGATGAAGTCCGAGGACACCGCGATGTCCGGACGCACCGCGCGCAGGCGGCGGATCTTCTGCTTGTACTCGAGCACCGTGTAGCCGCGCTTCATCGCCGCGAGCACGCGGTCCGATCCCGACTGCACCGGCAGGTGCAGGTGGTTGACGAGCTTCGGCAGCCGGCCAAAGGCGGCGATCAGCCGGTCGGTGAACTCGATCGGGTGCGAGGTCGTGAAGCGGATCCGCTCGATGCCGTCGATCGCCGCGACGTGCTCGAGCAGCAGCGCGAAGTCGGCGTCGACCGCCCCCCGATGCTCGCCGGCGTAGGCGTTCACGTTCTGGCCGAGCAGCGTCACTTCGCGCACGCCCTGGCCGGCGAGCACGGCGACCTCGTCGAGCACCGCGGCCACCGGGCGGCTGATCTCCTCGCCACGCGTGTACGGGACGACGCAGAAGCTGCAGTACTTGCTGCAGCCTTCCATGATGGAGACGAAGGCGGTCGCGGCCGAGGCCTGCGTCCGCGGCAGCTCATCGAACTTCTCGTTCTCCGGGAAGCTGACGTCGACCTGCGGGCGGCCGGTGCGCCGCACCTCGGCGAGCAGCGCCGGCAGCCGGTGCAGGGTCTGCGGGCCGAACACCACGTCGACGTACGGGGCGCGCTCGAGGATGCCCTCGCCCTCCTGGCTCGCCACGCAGCCGCCGACCCCGATCAGCACGCCGGGTCGCTGGCGCTTGAGTTCCGCGTACACGCCGAGGTGCGAGTAGACCTTGTCCTCGGCCTTCTCGCGGATCGAGCAGGTGTTGAGCAGCACGACGTCGGCGAGCGCCGGGTCGTCGGTCGGCTCGAGGCCCTCGGCCGCCCGCAGTACGTCCACGAGGCGCGTGGAGTCGTACTCGTTCATCTGGCAGCCGAAGGTCTTGAGATAGAGGTGGCCGGGCATGGGACGGGGCGCGCGAGGAACGCGAAGGGTACCGCGTCCGGACGGGCGCGGAAAGGCGCCGCCGGCGAGGCGGCGCCGAATTATCCTTTCAACTCAGAGAGTTGCGGGTAGCCTGCCCGGCGCGCCTAGAACGGGATGTCGTCGTCGAACGCCTCGTCCTTGCCGCCGGAGGTCGCCGGCGCCTGGGCGTAGTCATCGGCCGGCGCCGGTTCCCGGCGCGAGCCACCCCCGCCGCCGGCGCCGCCACCGCCTCCCGCCCCGCCGCGGCCGCCGAGCATCTGCATCTCCTGGGCGATGATCTCGGTGGTGTAGCGGTCATTGCCGCTCTTGTCCTGCCACTTGCGCGTGCGGATGCGGCCCTCGACGTAGATCTGCGAGCCCTTGCGCAGGTACTCGGCGGCGATCTCGGCCAGCCGGTCGAAGAAGACGACGTTGTGCCACTCCGTCTGCTCCTTCTGCTCGCCGCTTTGCTTGTCGCGCCAGCTGTCGGTGGTGGCGAGCCGGATGTTGGTGACGGCCTTGCCGCTCGGCATCGCCCGCGTCTCGGGGTCCTGCCCGAGATTCCCCACCAGAATCACCTTGTTGATGCCGCGCGCCATGTCCTCGACTCCTGTGCTGGTGGATCCGGGCCTCCCGGGCCCCGCTCGATCCAGGACCGGGGAGTTTACGCTGCCGCGGGCGCGGCGCACCTCGGGAATCGCGTGCGTCCGCCCCGAAATCCGTCCCTGCCTCAGCGGCGGGCCGGCCGGACCGCCAGCAGCCAGGCCAGGGCCACCAGCGAGCCCATCCCGAAGACGCCCACGAGGCCCATCGAGGAGCCGTAGAGCGGACCGGCGACGATGCCGCCGGCGGCGGCGCCGAGATACTGCGCCGTGGCGAACAGGCCGAGCGCCGTGCCACGGATTTCGGCCGGCGCCGCCAGCGAGAGCCCGGCCGGCAGCCTCGCCTCGAGGTAGTTGAACGCCGCGAAGAAGCCGGTGAGCGCCACGCACAGCAGCGCGTAGCTCGAATAGGCGAACGCCAGCCAGCCGAGCGCGATCATCAGCAGCGCAATCCCGAAGCGCATCACGTCGACCGGGCGCGCCGAGCGCTCGGTCAGCAGGATCAGCGGCACCGTCGGCGGCACCGACAGCGCGAAGACGAGCAGGTACGTCTTCCACTGCTCCCCCACCGGGATCGCGAGCGCCCCGCCGAGCGCGAGCGGCAGTCCGAAAAAGGTCGCCCGCAGCACGAAGTTGAGCGCCAGGATCCCGAGGTAGTACGGCACGAGCGCGGGCACGAACGCGGACCGCAGCGTCGCCGGCGCGCTCGCCGGCCGCGCCGGCGCGGCGGGCACCACCAGCACCAGCAGCAGCATGCACAGCGCCGCGAGCAGCGCCAGGATCCAGAAGATCCCGCGGACGCCGATCCGCGGCTCGAGCAGCGGCGCGGCCAGCAGCGAGACCACGAACGAGCCGCCGATGCTGGCGCCGATGATCGCCATCGCCCGCGTGCGCACCGCCGGTCGCGTCAGGTCCGCCAGCAGCGCCGTCACCGGACCCGAGATCGCCCCGGCGCCCTGAACGAGGCCCGCGACGATCAGCATCCCGATGTCGGTCGCGAGCGCCCCGACGATCGAGCCCGCGGCGTACAGGACAAGGCCCGCCAGGATGACGGGCCGGCGGCCGAATCGGTCCGACCAGGCCCCGAACGGCATCTGCAGCACGGTCTGCGTCAGCGCGTAGGCGCCGAAGGCGAGCCCCGCGAGCAGCGGCGTCGAGCCCGCAAGCCGCTGCGTATGCAGGCTGAGTACCGGCAGCAGCAGGAAGAGCCCGAGCATCCGCGCCGCGTAGATGGCCGAGAGCGCCCACAGGGCGCGCCGCTCCCGCGGTTCGAGGCGCGGGCGCGCGTCGGCGTCCGGGATCGGCTCGGCGCCGCTCGGGTCGGGGTCCACGGGGTCATACCTGAAAGGGGTTGCGCCTAGTATTCTATCGAATTGGCCCAAATTTCCCGGATCCACGATGCAGCAGATCCGTATCCGCGGCGCCCGGACGCACAACCTGCAGGGCCTCGACCTTGACCTGCCGCGCGATCGCCTGATCGTGCTGACGGGCCTGTCGGGCTCGGGGAAGTCCTCGCTCGCCTTCGACACCATCTATGCCGAGGGCCAGCGCCGCTACGTCGAGTCGCTGTCGGCCTACGCCCGGCAGTTCCTGTCGATGATGGAGAAGCCCGACGTCGACTCGATCGAGGGCCTGTCGCCGGCCATCTCGATCGAGCAGAAGTCGACCTCGCACAACCCGCGCTCCACGGTCGCGACCGTCACCGAGATCTACGACTACCTGCGCCTGCTGTACGCCCGTGCCGGCGTGCCGCGCTGCCCCGACCACGGACTCGAGCTCGCCGCGCAGACCGTCAGCCAGATGGTCGACCAGGTGCTCGCGCTCGACGAAGGCACGCCGCTCGTGCTGCTCGCGCCCGTGATCAAGGAGCGCAAGGGCGAGCACGCGCAGGTGCTGGAGGAGCTGAAGGGCAAGGGCTACGTGCGCGCGCGCATCGACGGCAAGGTGGTCGAGCTCGAGGATCCGCCGGCGCTCGACCTGCGGCGCAAGCACACGATCGAGGCGGTCATCGACCGCTTCCGCGTGCGCCCGGACCTCGCGCAGCGGCTCGCCGAGTCCTTCGAAACCGCACTGCGGCTCGGCAACGGCATCGCCTCGGTTGCCTTCGTCGACGAGCCGAAGCGCGCCGAGCTCGTGTTCTCAGACAAGTTCGCCTGCAACGTCTGCGGCTGGTCGCTGGCCGAGCTCGAGCCGCGGCTGTTCTCGTTCAACAACCCTGCCGGGGCGTGCCCGACCTGCGACGGCCTCGGCGTCAAGCAGTTCTTCGATCCGGCGCGCGTCGTGACCCAGCCGCAGCTGGCACTCGCCTCCGGCGCGGTGCGCGGCTGGGACCGGCGCAACGCCTACTACTTCACGATGGTCCAGTCGCTCGCGCGCCACTACAAGTTCGACGTCGAGACGCCCTGGCGCGAGCTCGATGCACGCGTGCAGAAGGTGCTGCTGAACGGCAGCGGCGAGGAGACCATCGAGTTCCGTTACTACGACGGCCGCGGCGGCACGACGCGCCGCCGGCACGCGTTCGAGGGCATCCTGCCGAACCTCGAGCGCCGCTATCGCGAGACCGACTCGATGATGGTCCGCGAGGAGCTCGCCAAGTACCTCGGCAGCAAGCCGTGCCCGGATTGCGGCGGCACGCGGCTCAACACCGCCGCGCGCCACGTGTTCGTCGCCGGCCAGAACATCGCGCAGGTCACCGCGCTCTCGGTCGGCAAGGCGGTCTTGTTCTTCCGCGACCTCGCGCTGCCCGGCTGGCGCGGCACGATCGCCGTCAAGATCGTCAAGGAGATCCGCGACCGCCTCGGCTTCCTCGCCAACGTCGGCCTCGACTACCTGACCCTCGACCGCAGTGCCGAGACGCTCTCGGGCGGCGAAGCCCAGCGCATCCGGCTCGCGAGCCAGGTCGGCTCGGGCCTGGTCGGTGTGATGTACATCCTCGACGAGCCCTCGATCGGCCTGCACCAGCGGGACAACCAGCGGCTGCTCGACACGCTGGTGCGTCTGCGCGACCTCGGCAACACGGTGATCGTGGTCGAGCACGACGAGGATGCCATCCGCCAGTCCGACTACGTGGTCGACCTCGGACCGGGCGCGGGCGTGCACGGCGGGCGGATCGTCGCGCACGGCTCGGTCGCCGACATCGAGGCTGCCGAGGAGTCACTGACCGGGCAGTACCTGTCGGGCCGCGCGCGGATCGCGGTACCGGCGCGACGCACCCCGAACGACTCGCGCAAGCAGATCCGGGTGGTCGAGGCCTCCGGCAACAACCTCAAGCGCGTGACCGTCGACATCCCGATCGGCCTCATGACCTGCGTGACCGGCGTCTCGGGCTCCGGCAAGTCGACGCTGGTCAACGACACGCTGTACCGCCGGGTGGCGCAGGCGCTCAACGACAGCGCCGAGGAGCCGGCACCGTGTGAGCGCATCGAGGGGCTCCAGCACATCGACCGGGTCATCGACATCGACCAGAGTCCGATCGGCCGCACGCCGCGTTCGAATCCGGCGACCTACACGCAGCTGTTCACCCCGATCCGCGAGCTGTATGCCCAGACGCCCGAGGCGCGGGCCCGCGGCTACGAGCCCGGCCGCTTCAGCTTCAACGTCAAGGGCGGCCGCTGCGAGGCTTGCCAAGGCGACGGGGTGCTGCAGGTCGAGATGCACTTCCTGCCCGACGTCTATGTGCCGTGCGACATCTGCAAGGGCAAGCGCTACAACCGCGAGACCCTCGAGATCCGCTACAAGGGCAAGAGCATCCACGAAGTGCTGGAGATGACCGTGGAGGACGCGTTCGCGTTCTTCCAGCCGGTACCGGTGGTCGCCCAGAAGCTGCGTACCCTGCTCGATGTCGGCCTGTCGTACGTGCGTCTCGGCCAGAACGCGACCACGCTGTCCGGCGGCGAGGCGCAGCGCGTCAAGCTCGCGAAGGAGCTGTCGAAGCGCTCGACCGGTCGCACGCTGTACATCCTCGACGAGCCCACCACCGGCCTGCACTTCCACGACATCGCGCAGCTGCTCGGGGTGCTCGAGCGTCTGCGCGACGAGGGCAACACGGTCGTGGTGATCGAGCACAACCTCGATGTCGTCAAGACCGCGGACTGGATCATCGACCTCGGACCCGAGGGCGGCGACGGCGGCGGCCGGGTGCTCGGCGCCGGCACGCCCGAGGAGATTGCGGCGTTGCCCGAGTCCTACACGGGGCAATACCTGCGCGCCGTGCTCGCGTCGACCCGGCGGGCGCGCCGCTCGGCCTAGGCCGAGCGCCTGCCGCGCCAGCCGGTGCCTGCTCCCGCGGCGGCGCGGCGGATCCCGGCCGCGCCGCCTTCGGGGCGCAGGCACTCGACGCGGGTTCCCTGGCCCGGCGCCGCAGAGATCACCAGCTGCGCGCCGATCAGCTCGGCGCGGGCCCGCATGATGCGCAGGCCGAGGCCGCCGCGCCCCTCGTCGCCCGGCGCGAGGCCGACGCCGTCGTCCTCGACCACCAGCCGGAGCCGCCGCGCCGTGCGGTCGAAGCCGAGGCGCACCTCGCGCGCGCCCGCATGGCGGTTCGCGTTGCCGATCGCCTCCTGGGCGATGCGGTAGAGGTTGTCCGCGACCAGCGCGTCGCACGGCCGGCCGGCACGGTCGCTCAGGCGGCAGCGCACGGCCGGACCACCGCGCCGCCGGTTGCGCGCCGCGAGCTCGCGCAGCGCGCCGCTGAGCCCGCCCTCGCCGAGGGCGACCGGCGAGACGCCGCGCGCGACCTCGCGGCTGGTCGCGATCGCCGCCGTGGTCGCCGCGACGAGCTCCTCGAGACCTGGCAGCAGCGCCGGCGCCGCCGCGGCGAGCGGTCGCGCCAGCGAGCGCGCGAGCAGCGAGATGCCGGTCAGCTCCTGGCCAAGCCCGTCGTGCAGGTCGCGCGCGAAGCGTCGCTGCTCGGCCGTCACCGCGGCGAGCAGCTCGCGCTCGCGGTCGCGGCGCTCGGAGACGTCGAGCGCCACCGCCGCGATGCCGGTGATGGCCCCGGCTTCGCGGACCGGGGTCGCGAAGACCTCGATCGCCCGGCCGTCGGCCAGGGTCAGCGTCAGGGTCTGCGACTCGCCGCTGCGCAGCACGCGCTGGCGCAGCGACTCGATCCGCCGCGCCTCGTCCCCATCGGCGGCGACCGTCGCGACCGGCCGGCCGCGCAGAGCCTCGGGCTCGATGCCACGCTGCCGCATCGGCCGGTTCAGGAACTCGACGTTGCCGAGCGGGTCGAGCAGCAGCATCCAGATCGGCGCGGCAGCGGCGAGCGCTTCCAGGCTGCGGCGGCTGTGCTCGAGCGCCGCCTCGGTGCGCTTGCGCTCGTCGACGTCAACGCACAGCCCGACCAACCGCTCGCCGCGACGGTCGCGGACGACGTAGCCGCGATTGCGGATCCAGCGCCAGGAACCGTCCAGCGTGCGGATCCGGTACTCCGACTCGTAGCGATCGCGGTTGCCGGCGAGGTGCTCGGCGTACTCGTGCCGCGATGCGATGCGATCGTCGGGATGGACGCGGGCCCGCCAGCGCCGGCCATGGTGCGCCCCCTCGCAGGGGTCGAGTCCGTAGCGGCGGCACCAGTCGTTGAGCCACCGCACCCGGTCGCGGCGCAGGTCCCACTCGTAGGCGCCGACGTCGGCGGCCCAGACCGCCGCGGCGAGCAGGCGGGCATCGTCCTGGCGGGGTGTGCTTCGCGACCTTCCGTTGGTCATCGCTGCCGACCCTGGCCGCGCAGCGGCCGTCGGTCACACCATAGTGCGCAGTGCCGCGGCCTGCAAGCCGCGGCGGAACTCAGCCGCCGAGCGCCTGGCGCAGCGCCTCGATCTCGTCGCGCGACTCGGCCAGGATCGAGGCCGACTTGGCCTGGTCGAGGCCGAGCGCGCCGAAGGCACGCACGCCGGACATGTTGAGCGCCAGGTCCTCGGGATGATCGAAGTAGGCGGCCATCATGTTGGCGCAGATCAGGATGTCGCTGAGGTCGGCCTGGCCGTCGTGCTCGCGGCCGATGTCGTCCTGGTCGGCGATCGCCTGCACCAGATCCTCGTTCATCTCCCAGTTCTCGAGGATGGCCCGCGCGATGTTCGTGTGCCAGTTGCGCATGATTTCATCGAGCGAGGCGGCATCGCCGAGCAGCTCCGGGTGGCGCGGCGTCCGCGTCAGGATGTAGAGCCGGCCGACGCCGTGCAGCAGGCCGGCGAGGAAGGCCTCGTCCGCGTTGCGCTGGGTGTGGTTCTTGGCGAGCACGTAGCAGAACGCCGCGACGTAGGTGCTGGTGCGCCACAGGTCGTTGAGCGGCTGCTCGAGGCCCTTCAGGTTGGCGCTGGAGCGGATCTGCGCCATCGCGAACGAGATCGCGGCGCTGCGCACCATGTTGTAGCCCATGCGCGCGATCGCGGTCCTGAGTTCCGTGATCTGCCGGCCGCTGCGGTTCAGGGCCGCGGAATTCGACATCTTGAGGAGCCGCGCCGCGAGCGCCGGCTCCGAACCGACGATCCGCACGACCTGGTCGATGGTCGTCTTCTCGTCACCGAGCGCCCGACGCACCCGGATCGCGACATCCGGGAACGACGGCAGGTCGATCTTGCCGCCGGACAGCTCGGCGGCGAGGCTCGCCACGAACTCGAAGGCCCTGGCGTGGTCGGACTTGCCGGCCTTCTCGGTCTCGCGTCGTGCCGCTTCCATCGGTGCCTCGTCAGGTGCTGATGACGGCGAGCGTGCCCACGCCGTACTTGGGAACGTTGAGCTCGAAGTCGACCCGGCCCTGCACCGCGCCGAGCACCTTGGCAAGCTCCGGTGACATCGCCTTCGACGGGTAGACCTTCTCGAGCTTGAGGTGCGCCGAGGTGTCGTTCATCAGCAGGCGCGAACAGATGTTCATGATCTCCTGCAGGTTCGCGACCATCACGTCGGTGAGCTCCTTGGTCTTGGCGGCGTCCTTGGCGATCGCCGGCGGCAGCATCGACAGCGCCGCACCGGCACTCGCCGCGAGCGGCGCATCGACTGCGCAGGCCGCGACCGGCTGGCCGTCGTCGCCGATGTACAGCCCGATCCAGCTGCCGGACGGCGGCACGATGTCGAACTTCTTGCCGGCCTTGACGTCGAGCCCGTCGAACAACAGGCCCAGCATCGTCTTGACCTTGGCCACATCGGGCATCGGAAAGTGAGCTGCCATGGCGGGATCCGTCAGTTGATGAACGGGCCGAGAGCTTCCTTGAAGGACTCCGGCGTGAACGGCTTCGAGATCAGGAACTTGGCGCCTGCGGTGGTCGCGCGCGCGCGCATGTCGGCCGTCGCCTCGGTGGTGACAAACCCGAACTTCAGCTTCGAGCCGCTCGCGGCGAGCTTTTCGAGGAGCTCGATGCCGGTCATGTTCGGCATGTTCCAGTCCGACAGCACGAGGTCGGGCGAGGCGCTCTGGATCGCGGCCAGCGCCTTCGCGCCGTCCTCGGCCTCGGTGATCTCGTGGCCTTCGAAGCCGGCCTGGCGCAGCGTCTTCTTGACGATCATGCGCATCGCGGCAGAGTCATCAACGATCATGATTTTCATCGGTTCACTCCGAAAGGATCTGCGGCGGCGCTCCACCGCCCTGGCTGGTCACGTGCCGCGCGACCGGCGGCATCCCACAGGGGTTGTCGGCCGTCGCGCGGCGGATCTTGAGACCGGCGGCGGCACGCAGCACCTGGCCGCGCAGTCGTCGCCGGCAACTGTGAACTGCGTCACGCGGCGTTGTGGCGCGCCCCGCTGCGCTCGGCCGCGAGCTGCATGACCTTGGCGGCGATCGCCGTCAGCGGGTGCAGCGACTCGACCGCGCCGATCTCGTGCGCCGCCCCCGGCATCCCCCAGACGACGCTGGTCGCCTCGTCCTGGGCAATGCAGGCGGCGCCGGCGTCGCGCATCTCCTTCATGCCCTCGGCGCCATCGCGGCCCATGCCAGTCAGCATCACGCCGATCGCGTTCGGGCCGGCGTTCTGCGCCACCGAGCGGAACAGCACGTCGACCGACGGCTTGTGGCGCTGCACCGGCGGCCCGTCGTTCAGGCTGCAGCGGTACTGCGCGCCATCGCGGACCAGCAGCAGGTGCTGGTCGCCGGGCGCGATGTAGACGTGCCCGGGCAGGATCTGCTGGCCGTCGCGCGCCTCGCAGACGGTGAGCGGCGAGACGCTGTTCATGCGCGTGGCGAACGGCCCGCTGAACGCCTTCGGGATGTGCTGGGTGATGACGATGCCGGGTGCATCCGGCGGCAGCCTTACCAGCACTTCGCGGATCGCCTCGGTGCCCCCCGTCGAGGCCCCGATCGCGATGATCTGCTCGGTGGTGCGGAAGTGCCGCGGCTGCGCGCTGCGCGGCAGCACGGCGTCGGCACTCAGCTTCTCGACCACCTTCATCGCCGACGGCGCGGGCGACGACGCGACCACCGGCGGCGGCGACTCGCTCTCCGAGCTCAGCGCCCGCACCCGCGCACGCGCGGCCGCCTTGACCTTGCCGGTGATCTCGATCGCGTAGTCCTCGAGCCGGTAGGCGAGGTCGACCTTCGGCTTGGTCACGAAGTCGACCGCACCGAGCCCGAGCGCGTCGAGGGTCACGTCGGCGCCGCGCTCGGTCAACGAGGAGCACATCACCACCGGCATCGGCCGCAGCCGCATCAGGTTCCGCAGGAACTGGATGCCGTCCATCTTCGGCATCTCGACGTCGAGCGTCAGCACGTCGGGATTGAAGCGCTTGATCTTGTCGCGCGCCATGTAGGCGTCCTGCGCGGTGCCGACCACCTCGATGGCCGGGTCCGCGCCGAGGATCTCGCTCAGCAACTGGCGGACCAATGCCGAATCGTCGACGATCAGCACCTTGATCTTCCGTGAGGTCGGCGGTCGCTCGCTCATCGGCGTCTCCTAGAACAGCTCGACGTCGCCGGTCTGAGGCGCCGAGCTGACCTGCTGCAGGTAACTGCGCTCGCGGGCGAAGATCGTGTCGTTGCGCGTCGACTGCAGCTTCTTGACGCGCACCTTGCCGCTGTCGGGGTGAAAGTGCACCTTGCGGGGATAGACGTCGCCGAGATCCTCGCCGGCGACGGCGAAGCCCTCGGTGCGCATGTAGTTGCGGATGAACTCGATGTTGCCGGCACCGACGTCGGTCATCGCCGCCAGCACCTTGCCACCGCCGACCAGCTTGAACTCGAGGTTCGAGCGCTTGGCGCCGGCCTTCAGCAGGTCGTTGATCAGCATTTCCATCGCGACGTTGCCGTAGCGGGTCGCGGCGCTGGTCGCGTCGGCCCAGGCGCTCTCGCCGTGCGAACGGTCGAGCGGCAGCATGAAGTGGTTCATGCCGCCGAGGCCGCTGGCCCGGTCGCGCACGCAGGCCGACACGCAGGAGCCGAGCACGGTGACGATCATCTCGCCATGCAGCGTCACGTAGTACTCGCCGGGCAGCAGCTTGGCCGCGAAGCTCTCGTGCAGCGGATCCCAGTAGCGGCGGATGTGGCCGAACTGCGGCAGCGACGCCGGCAGGTCGGTGCGCGTCGCGCCGAACACCGAGATCGAGGGCGCGCTCACCGGACCTTCCGGTAGATGGTCTTGCCGATCAGCTGGTAGCGCTCGCAGACCTTGAAGAGCGACTCTGAGTGGCCGATGAACAGGTGGTCGCCGTCGCGCTGCACCTCCGCCATCCGGTCGAAGAGCGTGCGCTGCGTCTCCTTGTCGAAGTAGATCACCACGTTGCGGCAGAAGATCACGTCGAACGGGCCGCGGAACGGCCAGGCGTGCATCAGGTTCAGCTGCCGGAAGGTGATCAGCGACTTCAGCGACTCGTCGGCGACGAAGTGCTCGGGCCGGGACTCGCGGAACCAGCGCTCGCGACGCGCGGCCGGCATCTTCTCGAAGCGCTCGGGCTTGTACTCGCCGGCCGCGGCGTGGGCCACGACCTGCGAATCGAGGTCGGTGGCGAGGATGCGCACGTCCCAGCCGCGGAAGCGACCCATCGACTCCTGCAGCGCGATCGCGATCGAATACGGCTCCTCGCCGGTCGAGCAGCCCGCCGACCAGATGCGCAGGCGGCGGCTCGCGGCGTTGCGCTTCTCGAGCGCCGGCAGCACCGTGCCGCTCAGGAACTCGAAGTGGTGGTTCTCGCGGAAGAACGACGTCAGGTTCGTCGTGATGGCGTTGGTGAACTCCTCGAGCTCGGTCGATTCGCCGCGCTCCAGCAGCTGCAGGTAGTCGCCGAAGCCGCCGAGCGACAGCCGCCGCAGCCGGCGCACCAGCCGGCTGTAGACCAGTTCGCGCTTCGAGTCGGCCAGCGAGATGCCGGTGTGCTCGCGCACCAGCCGGCGGATGTCGTCGAACTGTGCGTCGGACAGGTGATATTCGCGCGTCGCGGCGGCCCGGTTCTGCACGGCGCGCTTCCTAGAAGAGGTCGACGTGGCTCGCCGAGCCGTTGGCGCGCATGTCGGCGAGCGCGGCGATCACCTGGTCGGGGGTCGCCCCGCCGACCAGCAGGTCGAACATCACCCGCTCCTGCTCCATGCTGTACTGGCCGCGGATGTCGGCGCGCAGCCGGTCCCAGTTGCCGCCGGGGCCGTGGTGCGCCCGGGCGTCGAGGAACTTGGCGAGCGAGGCCAGCGTGTCGCGCACGTGCGTCAGCCGCTGGCTCAGCCGGTCGTGGAACTGCAGCGCGGTCGCCGCCTGCGCCCCCGCGCGGCTAGGACCGAACCGTTCGATCGCGGCCGCGAGCTCCGCGACCGGCGCCTCCGCCTCGCGCAGCGCCACCTCGATCTGCGACGCAGCGAGTCCCAGGAGGCTCACGAGCTCCTGGTCGCCGGTCGCCCGGGCGGGCACCAAGCCGGACAGGGAGGCGCTGTCGGCCACTTCAGCCGGCCTCGCCCAGTCCGAGCTGGCGTGCGACGCCGAGGCGGTTGGCCGCGTCCACGAGCGCCGTGGAGGGCCGCTGCCAGCGCAGTGCGCGGCCGTGGGCGCTCGCGAGGCGCCCGGCTGCGATCAGCAGCTGCAGGCCGGCGGTGTCGACCAGCGCCACCTGGCTCGCATCGACGTCCTCCGCGCCGGCCGCCACTGCGGCGCGCAGCGTCGCCGCGAGCGCCGTGGCGCCGCGGATCTGCAGGTCGGCCGGCAGTGCCGGGCCCGCCGGCGCGGCGCTCGGCGCCGCCGCCGGCCGTGACCGGGACGGCGCCGCCTTCGCGCGTCGCGCCGGGCGCCGGACCTTCTTCGCTGAACTCACGGCGATCTCCTCAGGCGGCGGCGTCGACGCCGTCGAGCATGCTGGAGTTGATCAGGCGGTCGATGTCGAGAAGGATCAGCATCTTGTTCTCGACCGTCGCGAGGCCCTTGACGAAGGCCGTGTCGACCGACGAGCCGACTTCCGGCGGCGGCTTCACGTTCGCGTGCGCGACGTTGTAGACCTCGCAGACGGCGTCGACGACCATGCCGACGGTCCGCTCGCCGCGCGGGCTCATGACCTTGACGACGATCACGACCGTGGTCGGCCCGAACTCCGTCGACTCGAGCCGGAAGCGCTTGCGCAGCTCGATGATCGGCACGATCGCGCCGCGCAGGTTGATCACGCCGAGCACGTAGTCGGGGGCGTGCGGAATGCGCGTGGCGCGCTCCCAGCCCTTGATCTCCTGCACGCGCAGGATGTCGACCGCGTATTCCTCGCGTCCGAGCTGGAACGTCAGGTACTGGCCGGCGTCCTCCGCCGTCTCCAGCCGCTTGTCACCGTTGCCCGTTGCCGTACTCATCGCTTGCTCCCGGACGGCACTCGGCCGTCATCTGAATGCCCTTGCGGGCCGGCCCGCGGCTCAGGCCGCGAGCGGGCTGCGGCCCGCGAATGAATCGTTGAACACCTGCACGAGGCCCGGCACGTCAATGATCAGCGCGACGGTGCCGTCGCCGAGGATCGTCGCGCCGGCGACGCCGGCCACCTGGCGGTAGTTGGTCTCGAGCGTCTTGATGACCACCTGCTGCTGCGCCAGCAGGTCGTCGACCAGCACGCCGAAGCGGCGGCCCTCGGCCTCGACGACCACCAGCAGGCCATCCTCGACCGCGCGGCTGTCGGGCTCGACCCCGAACATCTCGTAGAGCCTCACGACCGGGATGTACTCGTCGCGCAGCCGGAAGAGCTCCGCGCTGCCCGGCACCGCGTTGAGCCGGTCCTTCTGCGCCTGGATCGTCTCGACGATCGCGACCAGCGAGATCACGTAGGTGTCGGCGCCGACGCGCACCAGCTGGCCGTCGAGGATCGCGAGGGTCAGCGGCAGGCGGATGCGGATGGTGCTGCCGCGCCCCTCGTGGGAGGCGATCTGCACCACGCCGCCGAGGTCCTGGATGTTGCGCCGTACCACGTCCATGCCGACGCCGCGCCCGGAGACGTCGCTGATCGAATCGGCCGTGGAGAAGCCGGCGGCGAAGATCAGGTTGTGGATCTGGTCATCGCTGAGCTCGGCGTCGGCGGCGACCAGGCCGCGCTCGCGGGCGCGCGCCAGGATCTTGGCCTTGTGGAGGCCGCCGCCGTCGTCCTTGACCTCGATGATGATGTTGCCGCCCTCGTGGAACGCGGCGAGCTCGATCGTGCCGGTCTCGGGCTTGCCGGCGGCGATGCGCACCTCCGGCTTCTCGAGCCCGTGGTCGAGCGCGTTGCGCACGAGGTGGACCAGCGGGTCGGAGATCTTCTCGAGCACGGTCTTGTCGAGCTCGGTGCCCTCGCCGGAGAGCTTGAGCTCGACCTTCTTGCCGAGCTTGCGCGACAGGTCGTGCACCAGCCGCGGGAAGCGGTTGAACGCGAAGCTGATCGGCAGCATGCGGATCTGCATCACGCTCTCCTGCAGCTCGCGCGTGTTGCGCGTCAGCTGCGTGAGGCCCTCGCGCAGCTTCTCGAGCTCGGCGGGCGAGCAGCCATCGGCGAAGCGCGACAGCATCGACTGGGTGATCACGAGCTCGCCGACCAGGTTGATCAGGTGGTCGACCTTGGTGGTCGAGACGCGGATCGAGCCGGCATCGCCGCCAGTCGCCTTCGGGCCGGGCGCGGCGCCGGCCGTGGCCGCCGCCTCGGGCACGGGCACAGGCGCGGGCGCGGGGGCCGTCGCGACGGGCGCGGCCTCGGCAACCGGCGGCGGCGCGACGACGACCGGCGTCGGAGTGGCGGCCGATGCCTCGGCGCCGCCGGCGTGGTACTGGTAGGCGATCGTACAGTTGGCGTCGACCCAGTCGAACACCTCCTCGACGGTGCGCTTCTCGACCGCGCCGGCAAGCTCGAGGCGCCAGCGCAGGTAGCACTCGTCGGCCTGCAGCGACTCGAGCGAGGGCACCTCGTCGGTCTCAGCGACGACGTTCAGCGCGCCGAGGCGCGCGAGCTCCGCGAACATCCGCAGCGGCTCGTTGTTGGTGCGCAGCATGTCGCGGTGTGGCCGGAAGTCGATGACCCAGCCGGGACCGCCCTGCAGGAATGCCGGGGCCGGATCGACGACCGGTACCGGCGCGGGGACCGCGGTCGTGACCGCGGTGGTCGCCGCTGCAGCAGGCGCCGCGACGGGCGCTGGACGGCCCGGATGGCGCGCGAGCAGCTGGGCGATCTCGTCCGACAGCACAGCGATGCGCTGGGTGTCGATCGGCTGCTTGGCCTGCACCGCCTTCACCATCTCACGCAGGCCATCGACGGACTGCAGCAGCAGCTGGATCGCGTCCGGGGTCACGGGCCGGGTGCCGTTGCGCATCTCGTCGAGCAGCGTCTCGACGCCATGCGTGAAGTTCGAGACCTCCATGAAGCCGAAGGTCGCGGCGCCGCCCTTGATCGAGTGCGCGGCGCGGAAGATCGAGTTGATCGTCTCGCGATCGGCGTTGACGTCGAGGTTCAGCAGCCTCGACTCCATGACGTCGAGACCCTCGAAGCTCTCTTCGAAGAAAATCTTGTGGATTTCCTCCATTTCCAAATCGAGCGACATCGCTATCCCCTTGCGAAGGGCCGGTCAGAGAACGCGCGCGATCGTGGCGAGCAGCTGATCCGGGTTGAACGGCTTGACGATCCAGCCCGTGGCACCGGCCTGCTTGCCCTGCATCTTCTTGTCCTGGCTCGACTCGGTCGTCAGGACCAGCATCGGTGTGTAGCGGTAGCTCGGCAGCGAGCGGAGCTCCTTGACGAGCGTGATGCCATCCATGCGCGGCATGTTCACGTCGGTCAGCACGAGGTCGACGGCGTGCTGGCGGGCGTACTCGAGTGCCTCGACGCCGTCGACGGCCTGGACGACCTGGTACCCCGCGCCCTTCAGCGTGAAGTTCACCATCTGCCGCATCGAGGCGGAGTCGTCGACCGCCAGAATCGTGCTTGCCATAAACGTCTGCTCCGTCCATTAAGCCGGCCCGCCCACGGATAATCGGCGTGCCGGCCCTGAAGTTGAGGACCGGCCGGGCCGGGGCCCGGGCAAAAGCGAGAATTGGCGCGCACTTCGCCGGCTTTGGGGATTTCGCGTAGGCCGCGCCCCGGGCAGGCGCCGGGCAGCCGCGGCGGATAGGGCCGGGCGTGCCCCGGGAGTCGACCGGGGAGCCGCGGACTTGAGCGGCCGTCGCCGGCCGGGGGCAGGCTCAGGCCCGGCCGAGGCCGGGGGAGTTGCTGCTCGTGAAGCGCTGGCGGACCTCGCCGTCGCGGACGCGCTCGTCGTAGCGCCCACGCGTGTAGCCCATCACGGTGCGTCGCCAGAAGCGCACGGCGTTGTCGTTCGCGGTCGCCTCGACGATCTCCCAGCGGCCGGCGAAGCGGCTGAAGATGATCGCGGCGGCCGCGCGTCCGACGCCGCGGCGCCGGCACGGTCGGCGGATGAAGAATTCCGCCATGCGGAAGTCCGCGGCCTCCGCGAGCGCGGGTCCGCCGAGCGTGCGGGTCACGAGCGCGAAGCCGACGGCGCGGCCGCCCTCGAGGATGGTCAGCGGGTGGGAGCGGTCGTCGCGGAACCAGCGCGCGAGCAACTCGTCATGGCGCGCGCCGTGCTCGCCGTAGACCGGGAAGACGCCGGTACCGGCGCGCGAGACCTCGGCGAGCTCGTCGAGGTACTCGGGATAGACGTTCTTGATCCACAGCTGGTCCTCTTCGGACCGCTTGGCATCGCGTAGCGTCACGCTCATGGACACTCCGCCCGGAGCTTCCTGCCCCTCACAAAACAAAAACCGGGCGGACCCGCCAGCGAGAGGCTGGGGACCCGACCCGGTTCACATCGACAACGCTTGCGCGTCGCGATTACTGCTTCGGAGCCTCCTTCGGAGCCTCCGCCGGAGCAGCGCCCGCAGCCGGAGCGGCGGCGTCAGCAGCCGGAGCAGCCGGAGCGGCCGCCGGAGCAGCGGCATCAGCAGCAGGAGCGGGAGCGGCCGCCGGGGTCGGAGCCGGGGCCTCTTCCTTCTTGCCGCCGCAGGCGGCCAGCGCGAGCGCCAGAGCAGCGGCGCCAAGGGCGATTTTCACGTTCATCTGTCGATACCCCAAATTCCAGTGTGGTAAGAAATCGCGGCCGGAGGGGTTGTGGAGCTCGTGACCCGCCCCGGTCCACGGCCAGCGATTGTACAGGCTTTCAGGCCGATTGCTCGCAATTGTTGGCCGTGGCGCAGGCCCGCCGGGGGCGTCTACACTCGCGCGCTGCGGACCGGCGGACGGGTCCGCACCGGAGGGGAAGCCGATGCCGACGACCGACCCGCTCGACCGCCTGTTCCCCGACCACGTCGCGACGCTCGCAGCGACAACCGACCAGGCCCTCGGCGCAGCGGGATTCGACGCGGTCGTGATCGGCGCGGGTTTCGCGCACTACCGGTTCCTCGACGACTCGGCGGACCCGTTCACCGCCAACCCGCACTTCAAAGCCTGGGCGCCGATCCTGAACGCCCCGGGCTCGTTCATCGTTTACGTCCCGGGCCGGCGGCCGACCCTGTGCTTCCACCAGCCGGAGGACTACTGGCACAAGCCGCCGGCGTCGCCGTCCGGCGACTGGCTGAAGTCCTTCGACCTCAAGCTGCTGCGCAACCCCGCCCAGGCCCGTGCGCACGTCCCGCCCCGGGCGGCTTATCTCGGCGAGCCGTTCGCCGGATCCGAGGACTGGGGATTCGCGGCCGTGAATCCGCCGGCGCTCCTCAGCCGGCTGCACTGGGCACGCGGCGCCAAGTCGCCCTACGAGCTCGCCTGCCTGCGCCGGGCTGCGCGCAGCGGCGCCCGTGCGCACCGGGCTGCGCTCACGGCCTTCCGTGCCGGCGCGTCGGAGTACGAGATCCACCTCGCCTACCTCGAAGCGAGCGGGCACACCGAGGCGGAGTTGCCGTACTCGAACATCATCGCGCTCAACGAGGGCGCCGCGATCCTGCACTACACCGATCTCGGCCGGGAGCACCCGCTCGCGCGACGCTCCTTCCTGATCGACGCCGGCGCGCAGTTCCGCGGCTACGCCTGCGACATCACCCGCACCCATGCGGCCGCGGCGAGCCCGTTCCAGGACCTGGTGGCCAGCGTCGATGCGCTCGAGCTGCGGCTTTGCGAGATGGTCCGCCCCGGTGTCGCCTACCCCGAGATCCACTTTGCCGCGCACCGCTTCGTGGCGGAGCTGCTCGTCGAGCATGCCCTCGTGACCTGCACCGCGGACGCCGCGGTCGCGACGGGGCTGACGAGCGTGTTCTTCCCGCACGGCGTCGGCCACCTGCTCGGCCTGCAGGTCCACGACGTCGGCGGCCACCAGGCCGACGAGGCGGGTGGCAGCGCGCCCCCGCCGGCCGGGCATCCGTACCTGCGCCTGACGCGACGCCTCGAGCCGGGCATGGTCGTGACGATCGAGCCGGGGGTGTACTTCATCGACCTGCTGCTCGACCGCGCGAAGCAGGACGGCCGCGGCCAGGACATCAACTGGGACACGGTCGCGGACCTCGCCCCGTATGGCGGCGTGCGCATCGAGGACGACGTGGTGGCCCTCGCCGAGGGCCCCGAGAACCTGACCCGGGACGCGTTCGCGGCCACCGCCGACTGAACCCGTCCCGCGCGGAGGAGCGAGCCGATGCCCGACGAGAAGCCGCGGCTGAGCGCGGACCCGATGGTCGTGCTGCTGCGCGAGGGCCGCGTCGCGGATTTCAACCGCCGCCGCGCCGCCGGCGAGAAGGCAGACCTGCGCGGTTGCAACCTGCGCGGCCTCGACCTGCGGGAGCTCGACGTGACCGCCGGGCTCGACCTCTCGAACGCCTACCTGCGCCAGGCGGACCTGCGCGGGCTCAATCTTGCGAAGTGCCGCCTCGAGGGGGCGAGCCTGCACGCGGCACACGTCTCGGGCGTGCTGTTCCCGGCGGAGCTCGAGGCGACCGAAATCGAGATGTCGGTGCGCCTCGGCACCCGGCTGCGCCACCGGCGCTGAGCCGGTCCGGCACGGACGCAACCCCGAACCCCGGCCTCGCGCCAGGGCCGCTCCGGCGGCCTCTCAGGCCGCCGCAGCCTAAAAAAAGGGCCGGGGGTTCGCCCCGGCCCACTACTATGGCGACCCGGCCACGAGGGCCGGAATTCGCCGGACTAATCGTGCCCGCTCAGGCCGCGGCCTTCTTGCGGCGCGGCTTCTTCGCCGCGGGCGCGGCCTCCGCCTCGGCGGCGGGGGCGGCCTTGCGCGCGCGCTTCGGCTTCGCGGCGGCCTCCGGGGCAGGCGCGGTCTCGACCTGCGCGGCCGCCTTGTCGACGAGAGCCACCAGCGCCATGGGCGCCGAGTCACCCGGCCGCGGCTCCATCTTCAGGATCCGCGTGTAGCCGCCGGCGCGCGCCTTGAAGCGCGGGCCGACGTCGGTGAACAGCTTCTCGACCAGCGCCTCGTCGCGCAGCTTCGCGAACGCACGGCGGCGGGCGGCGATGCTGTCGTGCTTGCCGAGCGTGATGATCGGCTCGACCACCCGCCGCAGCTCCTTCGCCTTCGGCACGGTGGTGCGGATGGTCTCGTACTTCAGCAGCGCGATCGCAAGGTTCCGCAGCAGCGCATGGCGATGCGAGGTGTTGCGGGACAGCTGGCGACCGGAAAGATGATGACGCATGGTGTTCTGGTTCCGTGGGGCCCTGGCGCGACCGTCAGGCCGTCTTGTACTCGTCCTCGCGGCGCAGGGTCGGCGGCGGCCAGCCCTCGAGGCGCATGCCGAGCGACAGGCCGTGGCTCTCGAGCACTTCCTTGATCTCGGTCAGCGACTTCTTGCCGAGGTTCGGCGTGCGCAGCAGCTCGACCTCGGTGCGCTGCACCAGATCGCCGATGTAGTGGATGTTCTCGGCCTTGAGGCAGTTCGCACTGCGCACCGTGAGCTCGAGCTCGTCCACCGGCCGCAGCAGGATCGGGTCGAACTGCGTCTCGACGGTCTTGGCGGCGCCCTCTTCCTGGCCCTGCAGGTCGACGAACACCGACAGCTGATCCTTGAGGATCGCGCCGGCGCGGCGGATCGCCTCCTCCGGGTCGATCGTGCCGTTCGTCTCGATGTCGATGATCAGCTTGTCGAGGTCGGTGCGCTGCTCGACGCGCGCGGACTCGACGTTGTAGGTCACGCGGCGCACCGGCGAGAACGAGGCGTCGAGCTGCAGGCGGCCGATCGGCCGGGTCTGCTCCTCGAAGCCGCGCGCGACCGCCGGGCGGTAGCCGCGACCGCGCTCGATCTTGAGCGTCATGTTGAGCTCGCCGGCCTTGGTCAGGTTCGCGATCACGAGCTCGGGATTCAGGATCTCGACGTCGTGGTCGCCCTGGATGTCGCCGGCGCGGACCGGGCCCGGGCCCTTCTTGACGAGCCGCAGCTCCGACTCGTCGCGCGCGTGCATGCGCACCGCGACCTGCTTCAGGTTCAGCAGCACGTCGACGACGTCCTCCTGGACGCCCTCGATCGAGGTGTACTCGTGCAGCACGCCGTCGATCTCGACCTCGGTGATCGCCGCGCCCGGCAGCGACGACAGCAGCACGCGCCTGAGCGCGTTGCCGAGCGTGTGGCCGAAGCCCCGCTCGAACGGCTCGATGACCACGCGCGCGTGCCGCGGGCCCTGCTCGGTCACCTTGACGACGCGAGGCTTCAGAAACTCAGCGACTGATCCCTGCATGTGCAGCACCTGGGGTCTGAATCTGCGGCCCGCCGGAAAGCCCGGCGGGCCAGGGTTCGATTACTTCGAGTACAGCTCGACGACGAGGTTCTCGTTGATGTCGGGCAGGATCTCGTCGCGATCCGGGACCGACTTCAGCGTGCCCGTCATCTTCTTCTCGTCGACCAGCACCCAGTCCGGGAAGCCGGCCGAGGCGGCGATCGCGAGCGCCGCAGCGACGCGGCCCTGCTTCTTCGCGTGCTCGCGCACCTCGATGAGGTCACCGGCGCTGCACTGGAACGACGGCACGTTGACGAGCTTGCCGTTGACCGACACGCCCTTGTGCGACACCAGCTGGCGCGCCTCGGCACGGGTCGAGGCGAAGCCCATCCGGTAGACGACGTTGTCGAGCCGGCGCTCGAGCGACTTCAGCAGGTTCTCGCCGGTGGCGCCCGGACGACCGGCAGCCTTGGCGTAGTAGTTGCGGAACTGGCGCTCGAGCACGCCGTACATGCGGCGCAGCTTCTGCTTCTCGCGCAGCTGCACGCCGTAGTCCGACAGGCGCTGCTTGCGCTCGCCCTTGATGCCGCCGGGCGGCACCTCGAGCTTGCACTTCGACTCGAGCGACTTGACGCCGCTCTTCAGGAAGAGGTCGGTGCCCTCGCGGCGCGAGAGCTTGCACTTGGGTCCGAGATACCTGGCCATTGCGTTCCTCGAGTTCCGTCGCCGGCGCGCTTAGACGCGCCGCTTCTTCGGCGGGCGGCAGCCGTTGTGCGGGATCGGCGTGACGTCCGCGATGCTGGTGATCTTGAGGCCGCAGGCGTTCAGCGCACGCACCGCCGACTCGCGCCCGGGGCCCGGGCCCTTGACCTTGACCTCGACGTTGCGCACGCCGTACTCCTGCGCCGCGACGCCGGCCTTCTCGGCCGCGACCTGCGCGGCGAACGGCGTCGACTTGCGCGAGCCGCGGAAGCCGCAGCCGCCCGAGGTCGCCCACGACAGCACGTTGCCCTGGCGGTCGGTGATCGTGATGATCGTGTTGTTGAACGACGCGTGCACGTGCGCGACGGCGTCGCTGACCTGGCGACGGGCCTTCTTGACGCGCGGTGCCTTCTTGTTGGCTTCCGGCGCGGCGCCCGACTGCTGCTGTTGCTGCTTCTGTTCGGCCATTCGCGAGTGTCCCTAAGAAAAGAGGCTCAGACCTTGCCCGGAGGCGCGTTGAGCTTGACGGCCTGCTTGCGCGGGCCCTTGCGGGTGCGGGCGTTGGTGCGGGTACGCTGGCCGCGCATCGGCAGGCCCTTGCGGTGCCGCATGCCGCGGTACGAGCCCATGTCCATCAGCCGCTTGATGTTCATCGCGGTCTCGCGGCGCAGGTCGCCCTCGACCGTGACCCGCGAGATGAACGAACGCAGCGCGGCGACCTCGGCCTCGGTCAGGTCCTTGGTCTTCGTGGTCGGCGCGATGCCGGTGGCCTCGCAGGCCTTGGCGGCGGTCGCCCGGCCGATCCCGAAGATGTGCGTCAGCCCGATGACGATGTGCTTGTTCATCGGGATGTTGATGCCGGCGATACGCGCCATGGGGTGCCCTGCAGAAAGCTCTGGGAAAAGTTCGTTAGCTTAGCAAAAAAACCACTTTCTCTCAACCGACTGGCGGGCAACCCCGCCAGGTTCCGCCGCCCGGTCCCGCGCCGCGCCGGAGACCGGCTCCGGGGCGCTGGGGCACGGGACGGCCGGCCTCAGCCCTGCCGCTGCTTGTGGCGGGCGTCCGAACAGATGATGTAGACGACGCCGCGGCGCCGGACCACCTTGCAGTTCTTGCAGATCTTCTTGACGGACGGACGGACTTTCATGGACTTGGACCTCGGATGAACCCCGCCGCGCTCAGCGCGACGAGCCCGGGCGGCCGCTGCCGCGCAGGTTGGCTTTCTTGAGCAGACCCTCGTACTGGTGCGACATCATGTGGGCGTTCAGCTGCGCGATGAAGTCCATCACGACGACCACGATGATCAGCAGCGAGGTGCCGCCGAAGTAGAACGGCACGTTGCCGAAGGAAATCAGCCACTCGGGCAGCAGGCACACGAGCGTCACGTAGATCGCGCCCCACAGCGTCAGTCGGGTCAGCACGCGGTCGATGTACTCGCCGGTCTGCTGGCCCGGACGGATGCCCGGGATGAAGGCACCGGCCTTCTTGAGGTTGTCGGCCGTCTCGCGCGCATTGAAGACGAGGCCGGTGTAGAAGAAGCAGAAGAACACGATCAGCGCGCTGTAAAGCACCATGTGCAGCGGCTGGCCGTAGCCGAGCGATGCCGCCAGGTTCTGCATGAAGGTCTTGATGCCGGCGCCCACGCCCGACTCGCCGGCACCCGTGCCCGCGAAGTTCGCGAGCGTCGCCGGGAATAGCAGCAGCGAGGAGGCGAAGATCGGCGGGATCACGCCCGACATGTTGAGCTTGAACGGCAGGTGGCTCGACTGGCCGGCGACCATGCGCCGGCCGACCATGCGCTTCGCGTAGTTGACCGCGATCCGGCGCTGGCCGCTCTCGACGCGCACCACGAAGAAGGTGACGCCACCCACGACCAGCAGCACGATGATGAAGAACGCCGGGTTCATCTCGCCGGTGTTCAGCTGGTTGATCGTGTTGCCGAGCGCCGCCGGCAGGCCGGCGATGATGCCCGACAGGATGATCATCGAGATGCCGTTGCCGATGCCGCGCTCGGTGATCTGCTCGCCGAGCCACATCAGGAACAGGGTGCCCGTCGTCAGCGTCACCGTCGCCGTGAAGATGAAGTTGAACCCGGGGTTCAGCGCCATGCCCTGGTTCTGGAAGGCGTAGGCCGCGCCCGCGCCCTGGAAGATGGCCAGGAAGATGGTGCCGTAGCGCGTCCACTGGGTGATCTTGCGGCGGCCGGCCTCGCCTTCCTTGCGCAGCTCCGCCCAAGGCGGATACACCACCGCGACCATCTGGATGATGATCGAGGCCGAGATGTAGGGCATCACGCCGAGCGCGAAGATCGACAGGCGCGACAGCGCGCCGCCCGAGAACATGTTGAACAGGCCGAGGATCGTCCCTTCCTGCTCCTGGAAGAAGCGCGCCAGCGCGATCGGGTCGATGCCCGGCGTCGGGATGAAGGTCCCGATCCGGTAGACGATCAGGCCCCCGAGCAGGAACATCAGGCGCTGGCGGATCTCGGTGAAGCGCGCAGCGTCACCGAGCCCAGCGAATGGATTTTGTCCGGCGGCGGCCACTGCGTTACTCGATCCGGCCGCCGGCGGCCTCGATGGCCGCGCGCGCGCCCTTGGTGGCCGCGAGACCGCGGACCACGATGGCCGCCGTGACGGCGCCCGACAGGATCACCTTTACCTTCTCGATCGTCGCCGGCACCGCACTCGCCGCCTTGAGGGCCGCGAGGTCGACCGCGCCGCCGTTCTTGGCGGCGACCTTCGCCAGAGTCTCGAGCGTCACCTCGCCGCGGGTCGGCTTGACGTGGGAGCGGAAGCCCATCTTCGGCAAGCGCCGCTGCAGCGGCATCTGGCCGCCCTCGAAGCCGACCTTGTGGTAGCCGCCCTTGCGCGCGCGCTGGCCCTTGACGCCGCGGCCGCAGGTCTTGCCCTGGCCCGCGGATGCGCCGCGACCGACGCGCAGTCGCGGCTTCTTGCTGCCCTCGGCGGGGCCCATCGTGTTCAGTTTCATGACGCTTTCGTCCTCAGGCCTTCTCGACGGCCAGCAGGTGCGAGGCCGTGTTGATCATCCCGCGGATCGGCGCGGTGTCGAGCACCACCACCGAGTGGCCGATGCGGCGCAGGCCGAGCCCGCGGACCGAGGCCTGGATGTTCTTCAGCTGGCCGGCCGTGCTGCGCTTCTGCGTGACTTTGATCTTGCCGCTCATGGTCCGTTCCTCGGATTCCGTTCCCGGCCTCAGGCCAGGATCTCCTCGACCGTCTTGCCGCGCTTGGCCGCGATCGAGTCCGGCGAGGCGATGCGCGACAGCGCGTTGAAGGTCGCGCGCACGACGTTGATCGGGTTGCGCGAGCCGTAGCTCTTGGCGAGCACGTTGCGCACCCCGGCGCACTCGAACACCGCGCGCATGCCGCCGCCGGCGATCACGCCGGTACCGCCGGAGGCCGGCTGCATGTAGACGCGCGTCGTGCCGTGGGCGCCCTTGACCGCGTAGTGGATCGAGTCCTCGCGCAGTGCCACCGTCAGCATGTTCTTGCGAGCCTGCTGCATCGCCTTCGCGATCGCCGTCGGCACCTCGCGCGCCTTGCCGTAGCCGAAGCCGACGCGGCCGGCGCCGTCGCCGACGACCGTCAGCGCGGTGAAGCCGAACTGCCGGCCGCCCTTGACGACCTTCGCCGTGCGGTTGACCGCCACCAGCTTCTCGATCAGGTCGTCGCCGCTGGCCGTCTTATCGGGTCTCGCCATGGTTGATCCCTGCCTGCAAATTCGTGCTTAGAAAACGAGCCCGCCCTCGCGGGCGGCGTCGGCCAGCGCCTTGACGCGGCCGTGGTAGAGGAAGCCCGCCCGGTCGAAGGCGACGTTGGTGATGCCGAGCGCCTTGGCGCGCTCCGCGATCGCCTTGCCGACCGCCACCGCCGCCGCCACGTTGCCGGTGCCCTTCAGCTCGCCCGTGACGGTGTCCTGCACCGTCGAGGCACTGGCCAGCACCTTGCCGCCCTCGGCGTCGATGATCTGCGCGTACATGTGCCGCGGCGTGCGATGCACGGTCAGGCGCGCGACGCGCAGCTCGCGGATCTTGGCCCGGGTCCGGGCAGCGCGCCGCAGGCGCGCGGTTTTCTTGTCGATGATCTTCTTCATGGCTGCCTACTTCTTCTTGGCTTCCTTGAGCTCGATCTTCTCGCCCGCGTAGCGGACGCCCTTGCCCTTGTACGGCTCCGGCGGACGGAAGCCGCGGATCTCGGCAGCGACCTGGCCCACCTTCTGGCGGTCCATGCCCTTGACGATGATCTCGGTCTGGCTCGGCGTCTCGATCGTGATGCCTTCCGGCACCGCGAACACGACCGGGTGCGAGAACCCGAGGGTCAGGTTCAGCGCCTTGCCCTGCACCGCCGCGCGGTAGCCGACGCCGACCAGCTCGAGCTTGCGCTCGTAGCCCTTGCTGACGCCCTGCACCATGTTGGCGAGGTGCGCGCGCGTCGCGCCGGCGACCGGGTCGAGCCCGGCCGCGCCGGCCTGCACGGTCAGCGTCTGCTTGTCCTGCGCGACGGACACGCCCGCGACCAGCGCGAGCGTCAGCGAGCCCTTGGCGCCCTTCAGCGTCACGGCCTTCGCATCCACCGTCGCGGTCACGCCTTGCGGCAGCGCGACGGGCTTCTTGGCAACTCTGGACATGGTCAATCCTCTACGAAACCACGCACAGGACTTCGCCGCCCTGGCCGACGCGGCGCGCCTGACGGTCGGTCATCACGCCCTGCGAGGTCGAAACGATGGCGACGCCGAGGCCGCCGAGCACCTTCGGCAGCGCGCTCTTGCCGCGGTACGAGCGCAGCCCCGGGCGGCTGACGCGTTCGATGCGCTCGATGACTGGCCGGCCCTCGTGGTACTTGAGCTGCACGGTCAGCGTCGTCTTGCCGCCGTCGGCGTGCGTCGCGAAGCCGCCGATGTAGCCCTCGTCCCGCAGCACGGTCGCGAGCGCCACCTTCAGCTTGGAGCTGCCGCAGCTGATCTCCGTCTTGCGCGCCGCCTGGCCGTTGCGGATGCGCGTGATGAAGTCCGAAATCGGGTCGGTCATGCTCATCGCCGCGCCCTCACCAGCTCGCCTTGCTGAGACCGGGGATCTCGCCCCGCATCGTGGCCTCGCGCAGCTTGGTGCGCGCGAGTCCGAACTTCCGGTAAACGCCGCGCGAGCGACCGGTCACCGAGCAGCGGTTGCGCTGACGGTTCGGGTTCGAGTCGCGCGGCAGCTTCTGCAGGGTCGCCTGCGCCGCGTCGCGCTGCTCGTGCGAGCTCTTGGGATCACGGATGATCTCCCGGAGCTTCGCGCGCTTCTGCGCGTACTTCTTGGCGAGTGCCTCGCGGCGCTTCTCGCGCTCGAGCATGTTGGTCTTGGCCATTGCCGGTACCTTTGCGAACTGCCTGCGGCTTACTTGCGGAAGGGGAAGTTGAAGGCGGTGAGCAGAGCCTTGCCCGCCTTGTCGTCCATCGCCGTCGTCGTGATCGTGATGTCCATGCCCCGGACCTTGTCGACCTGGTCGTACTGGATCTCGGGGAAGATGATCTGTTCCTTGACGCCGAAGTTGTAGTTGCCACGGCCGTCGAACGAGCGCGCCGACACGCCGCGGAAGTCGCGGATGCGCGGCATCGCGATGCTGATCAGGCGGTCAAGGAACTCGTACATGCGCGCGCCGCGCAGCGTGACCTTGGCGCCGATGGCGAGACCGGCGCGCAGCTTGAAGGTCGCGATCGACTTGCGCGACTTGCAGACCAGCGGCTTCTGGCCGGTGATCTTCACGAGGTCGCCGACCGCATTGTCGATCAGCTTCTTGTCAGCCACCGCCTCGCCGACGCCCATGTTCACCGTGATCTTCTCGATCCGCGGAACCTGCATCCGGTTGTTGAGGCCGAGCTCCTTCATGAGCTGCGGCACGACGACTGACTGGTAGTGCTTCTGGAGCCTGGTCATGACCGTGTCCTGTGTCCCGTTGCGCGACGCCCGACGCTCAGGCGTCGACGACCTCGCCGTTCGACTTGAAGACGCGAACCTTGCGGCCGCCGTCGAGCTTCTTGAAGCCGACGCGGTCGCCCTTCTTCGTCGCCGGGTTGAAGAGCATGACGTTCGACACGTGGATCGGCGCTTCCTTCTGCACGATCCCGCCCGGCACGTTCTGCTGCGGGTTCGGCTTCTGGTGCTTCTTCACCATGTTGACGTTCTCGACGACGACGGTGTCGTCCTCGAGCACGCGGATCACGGTGCCCTGCCGTCCCTTGTCGCGACCGGTGGTCACGATGACCTGGTCGCCCTTGCGAATTCGCTGCATGTTCCTGTCCCCGTCCCGGTGCCGAGCGTCCTCAGAGGACCTCGGGCGCCAGGGAGATGATCTTCATGAACTGGGCCGTGCGCAGCTCGCGGGTCACGGGCCCGAAAATGCGGGTGCCGATCGGCTCGAGCTTGTTCGTCAGCAGCACGGCGGCATTGCCGTCGAAGCGGATCAGCGAGCCGTCTGCCCGGCGCACGCCGTGGCGCGTGCGGACGACGACCGCGTCGTAGACCTCGCCCTTCTTGACCTTGCCGCGCGGGATCGCGTCCTTGACGCTCACCTTGATGACGTCGCCGACGCTCGCGTAGCGGCGCTTCGAGCCGCCGAGCACCTTGATGCACATCAGGCTGCGGGCGCCGCTGTTGTCGGCCGCTGCGAGCAGGGTTCGCATCTGGATCATGTCGATGTCCCCGGGTTCAGCGCGCGACGCGCTCGACGATGCGCACGAGAGTCCAGCTCTTGCGGCGCGACAGCGGACGGCACGGCGCGATCGCGACCGTGTCGCCTTCCTTGCACTCGTTCTTCTCGTCGTGCGCGAGCAGCTTGGTCGTGCGGCGCACGTACTTGCTGTAGTCCGCGTGCTTGACGAGGCGCTCGATCGCGACCGAGATGGTCTTGTCCATCTTGGTGCTGACGACGCGGCCGGTGAGCGTGTGCTCGGCCTTGGCGGCCGGCGTGCCGGTGGTGATTTCCGCGGACATCAGACCTTACCTCCGAGACGCTGCTGGCTGAGCGCCGTCTTCAGACGCGCGATGCTCTTCTTGACCTTGCCGAACTGGTCGGGCTTGGCAGGCTGGCCCGCGGCCGCCGCCATCCTGAGGTTGAACTGCTCGCGCCGCAGCTTCAGGAGTTCATCCTGCAGCTCGGCCGGCGTCCGCTTCACCAAATCCTTGAAATTCATGACCGTTCCTCGTGCATCCGGCTCAGCGCACCTGGCGCTTCACGAACACCGTCGGCAGCGACAGCTTGGACGCCGCCAGCCGGAAGGCTTCGCGGGCATCCGCCTCGCTGATGCCCTCCATCTCGAACAGCACCTTGCCGGGCAGCACGCGCGCGACCCAGTACTCGACGTTGCCCTTACCGCTGCCCATGCGGACCTCGAGCGGCTTCGCCGACACCGGGATGTCGGGGAAGACGCGGATCCAAATCTGGCCGCCGCGCTTGACGTAGCGGGTCATGGCGCGACGCGCGGCCTCGATCTCGCGGGCCGTCATGCGGCCGCGGTCGGTGGCCTTCAGCGCGTACTCGCCGAAGGCGACCGAGCTGCCGCGGTGCGCGGCGCCCGAGTTCGAGCCCTTGAACTGCTTGCGATACTTGGTTCGCTTTGGCTGCATCATGGTCGTGATTCCGGTTCGCGGCGTCAGGCCGCCGGGGCGGGCTCAGGCTGCGGGGCGGCGGCTGCGGCCGCGTCGGCGGCCTCGGCCTCGAGCGTCGCCTTGTCGAACACCTCGCCCTTGAAGATCCAGACCTTGACGCCGATCACGCCGTAGGTCGTGCGCGCCTCGGCGAAGCCGTAGTCGATATCGGCGCGGAAGGTGTGCAGCGGGATGCGGCCCTCGCGGCTCCACTCGGTGCGCGCGATCTCGGCGCCATTCAGGCGGCCCGAGGCGCGCACCTTGATGCCGAGCGCGCCGCTGCGCATCGTGTTCGTCACCGCGCGCTTCATCGCGCGGCGGAACATCACGCGCTTCTCGATCTGCTGGGCGATGCCCTCGGCGACCAGCTGCGCGTCGAGTTCCGGCTTGCGGATCTCGGCGATGTTGAGGCGCACGTCCTGCACCGGCAGGCGCATCCGGCGGGCCACCTCGGCGCGCACCTTCTCGATGTCCTCACCCTTCTTGCCGATCACGATGCCGGGGCGCGCGGTGTGGATCGTGATGTTGACGCGGCGCGCGGCGCGCTCGATGTGGATGCGGCTGACCGAGGCCTCGGCCAGGCGCTTCTTCAGGAACTCGCGCACCTCGAAGTCGGTGTGCACGAGGCCCGGGAAATTCTTCGAGTGGGCGTACCACTTCGAGGTCCAGTCCCGCGTGATGCCAAGGCGAATGCCGGTCGGATGTACTTTCTGGCCCATGTGTCAGTTCTCCGGCCTACTTGGCCGCATCCGCGACGTAAACGGTGATGTGGCTGTTGCGCTTGACGATGCGCGCCCCGCGGCCCTTGGCGCGCGCGTGGAAGCGCTTCAGCGTCGGCGCCGTGTCGATCTCGATGCGCGACACCTTCAGCTCGTCGATGTCGGCGTTGTGGTTGTGCTCGGCGTTGGCGATCGCCGACTCGAGCACCTTGCGGACGTGCTCCGCGCCCTTCTTCGGCATGAACTTCAGGATCGCGAGCGCCTGACCGACGGGCTTGCCGCGCACGACGTCCGCCACCAGGCGGCACTTCTGCGGGGAGATGCGCGCGTGGCGCAGTCTGGCAAAGGTCTGCATGGCCTTACTCCGTCGTCGCCTTGCGGTCGCCGCCGTGCGCCTTGAAGGTGCGCGTCGGGGCGAATTCGCCGAGCTTGTGCCCGACCATGTTCTCGGTCATCAGCACCGGCACGTGGTTGCGGCCGTTGTGCACGGCGATCGTCAGGCCGACCATGTCCGGCGTGACCATCGAGCGGCGCGACCAGGTCTTGATCGGCCGGCGGTCGTTCTTGGCGGAGGCCACCGACACCTTCTTGGCGAGCGGCAGATCGACGAACGGACCTTTCTTCAGTGAACGTGGCACGTTGGGACCCTCGGATTACTTGCGGCGCGACACGATCGACGAATTCGTGCGCTTGTTGTGGCGGGTCTTCTTGCCCTTCGTCTGCCAGCCCCACGGCGAGACCGGGTGCGGGTTGCCCTGGCCGGACTTGCCCTCGCCGCCGCCGTGCGGGTGGTCGACCGGGTTCATGACGACGCCACGCACCGTCGGGCGGATGCCGCGCCAGCGCTTCGTGCCCGCCTTGCCGTAGACGCGCAGGTTGTGCTCGTCGTTGCCGACCTCGCCGATCGTCGCGCGGCAGTCGATGTGCACCTTGCGGATCTCGCCGGACTTCAGGCGCACCAGCGCGTGCAGTCCCTCGCGGGCCGTGAACTGGGCCGAGTTGCCGGCGGCACGGGCGATCTGCCCGCCCTTGCCGGGCTTGAGCTCGATGTTGTGGATCGAGCTGCCGACCGGGATGTGGCGCAGCTGCATCGAGTTGCCGGCCTTGATCGGCGCCTCGGCGCCCGACAGCACCTCGTCGCCGGCCTTGAGGCCCTTCGGCGCGAGGATGTAGCGGCGCTCGCCGTCCTTGTAGAGGACGAGCGCGATGTGCGCGGTGCGGTTCGGGTCGTACTCGACCTGCTCGATCACGCCCGGGATGCCGTCCTTGTCGCGCCGGAAGTCGATCAGGCGGTACTTCTGCTTGTGGCCGCCGCCCTTGTGGCGCGTCGTGATGCGGCCGTAGCTGTTGCGCGCGCCGGTCGAGTTCTGCGAGACGAGCAGCGGGCCGTGGCCCTTGCCCTTGTGGAGGTGCGAGCGGTCCGGCTTCACGACGAAGCGTGTGCCCGGAGACGTCGGCCTGAGTTTGATCATTGCCATGGCTCTTGCCCTTTCGTTCGCTCGGCCGCTCAGGCCTTCGCCGCGCCGGTCAGATCGATGGTCTGGCCCGACTTGAGGCTGACGTACGCCTTCTTCCAGTCGGAGCGCCGGCCGAAGGTCGAGCCAAAGCGCTTCTTCTTGCCGCCGACGTTCACGACCTGCACGCCCTCGACCTCGACCGAGAACATCAGCTCGACGGCCTTGGCGATCTCGGGCTTGGTCGCGTCGCCGCGCACGCGGAACACGTACTGGTTGTGCTTCTCGCCGGCGCGCGCCGCCTTTTCGGAGACGTGCGGCGCGAGCAGCAGGTTGATCAGCCGCTCGCTCGGCTTGGGGGCGGTCTTGGCGGTGTCGGCGCTCATGCCAGGCGCTCCTCGATCATCTTGAGCGCGCCGACGGTCACGAGGACCTTGTCGTGGCGCGCGAGGCTGACGGGGTCGAGCTGCGCGGCGGTCAGGATCTCGACCGACGGCAGGTTGCGCGCGGCGAGGAACAGCTTCTCCTCGAACGCCTCGACGACGATCAGCACGTTCTCGAGCTGCAGGTCCTTGAGACGGCCGACCAGCAGCTTGGTCTTCGGCGCGTCGATCTCGAGCGTCGGCACCGCGACCAGGCGTTCGGTGCGCGCGAGCTCGGAGAGCATCGCCTTGATCGCACCGCGGTACATCTTGCGGTTGACCTTCTGCGAGAAGTCGCGCGGGCGCGCCGCGAAGGTCTTGCCGCCGCCGATCCACAGCGGGCTGCGGATCGAGCCCGCGCGGGCGCTGCCGGTGCCCTTCTGCGAATGCGGCTTGCGGCCACCGCCGCGGACCTCGGCGCGGGTCTTCTGCGCCTTGGTGCCGGCACGGCCGGCCGCCATGTAAGCGGTCACGACCTGGTGAACCAGCGACTCGTTGAACTCGCGCCCGAACGTGGCGTCGGCCAGCTCGACCTCGGCGCTGCCCGTCCCGGCGTTGACGACCTTGAGCTTCATGTGGGGATGCCTCAGGACTTCTTGGCCGGCTGGACGCGCTTGCGGCGCGCCTGGCCCTTGACCTTGACCGACGGACGGACGACGACGGTGCCGCCCTCGGTGCCCGGAACCGCGCCACGGATCAGCAGCAGGTTCCGCTCCGCGTCCACTTCGACGACCTTCAGGTTCTCGGTGGTGCGGCGCATCACGCCCATGTGGCCGGACATGCGCTTGCCCTGGAACACGCGGCCCGGGGTCTGGCGCTGGCCGATCGAGCCCGGCACGCGGTGCGAGACCGAGGCGCCGTGGGTCGCCATGCCGCCGGCGAAGTTGTGGCGCTTCATGACGCCGGCGTAGCCCTTGCCCATGGTCGTGCCGGTCACGTCGACGACCTGGCCGGCGGTAAACATGTCGACCTTGAGCTCGGCGCCCGACTTCAGGTCCGCGCCTTCGTTGCCGTCGAGGCGGAACTCGACCAGGGCCTCGCCCGGGGCCACGTTGGCCTTGGCGTAGTGGCCGGCGACGGCCTTGGTGACGCGCGAGGCGCGGCGCTTGCCGAACGACACCTGCACGGCGCGGTAGCCGTCGTCGTCGGCGGTCTTGATCTGGGTCACGCGGTTGGGCAGCGCTTCGATGACGGTGACCGGCACCGTCTCGCCCGCGTCCGTGAAGACGCGCGTCATGCCGCGCTTGCGGCCGACCAGCCCCAAGCCATGCTTCAGGCTCATTGGGTCTTTCCCTCGTTACGTCCGGCCGCTGCAATTGGCGGCGGACACCTCAACAACCACCCCGGCCGGCGACCGTCGACCGCCGCTGGGGCATCCATAAGTCCTTGACGCTTCAACCCGTCCCGGTAACCGGACCGTGGTATCGACCCCGCGCCGCCCCGGGGATGTCCCCGGCGGGCTGTCTGGATCGACCTTCGGACGGCGCGCCCGGGAGGGCGGGCCAAAGCGAGCCGCCTATGTTAGTCGGCTCCATCCGTCGATGCAAGCACCGCGCCCCTGGGGGCGCGGTGCCGGCCTTAATTCAGCTTGATCTGGACGTCCACGCCCGCCGGCAGCTCGAGCTTCATCAGCGCGTCCACCGTCTTGTCGGTCGGGTTCAGGATGTCCATGAGCCGCTTGTGGGTGCGGATCTCGTACTGGTCCCGGGCGTCCTTGTCGCCGTGCGGCGAGACGAGCACCGTGAAGCGCTCCATCTTGGTCGGCAGCGGCACCGGGCCGCGCACGGTCGCACCGGTGCGCTTCGCGGTTTCGACGATTTCGCGGGCCGAATTGTCGATCAGGCGGTGATCGAAGGCCTTCAGCCGGATGCGGATGTTCTGGTTCGCCATGTCAGGACCTCTGGGTCAAAGAACGGCAGAAACGTTCAGGATCTGCCAGGGATCAGCTCGCCGATGCAAGTCCGGCGGGCCGCGCAGTGTACGCGACCCGCCGTCCGATTACGCCAGGATCTTGGAGACGACGCCGGCGCCGACGGTCTTGCCGCCCTCGCGGATGGCGAAGCGCAGGCCTTCCTCCATCGCGATCGGGCTGATCAGCTCCACCGTCATCTTGATGTTGTCTCCCGGCATGACCATCTCGGTCCCCG
>JAFEDR010000014.1 GCA_018241525.1 Pseudomonadota bacterium | reverse complement strand
GGCGCCGGCGGCGAGCGCCTCGCGCACCCAGCGCCCGAGCGCGGCCTCGCCGGCGCCCGCGAGCGGCGGCAGCCCGCGGCCGTGCGCCTCGGCGGCGAGCAGCGACCGCAGTTCCTCGGCGAGCGCGCTGAGGGCGCGCGCGAGCGCGGGCGGCGCGACCGGCGGCGCGGCAGCCGGCGGGCCGGCGCCGCCCGGCGGACGCGCGCTCAGGTCCATCGACGCCGCTCGCGCCTCACGGGGCGGCCCGCAGGAACGGCTCGACGGCGGTCGCGACGGCGGCGGGATCCTCGTGGTGCAGCATGTGCCCGGCCTCCGGGAGCGTCACGAGGGTGAGCGTCTTGAAGAGGCTGTGGAAGTGCTCGTCGGTGCCGTCGGCGCCGAGGTGCGCACGGAACTCCGAGCGCCCGCCGAGCAGCAGCAGCACCGGCGCCGTCACCTCGCGCCAGATCGCCTCGGCCTCCTCGCGCCGGTAGAGCACCGGGTTCACGAGCTTGTGGGCCGGGTCGCCGGCGACGGTGCAGCCGCCGTCCGGCAGCGGCCGCGACCAGCGCGCGGCGATGTACGCCGCGCGCTCGGCTCCGAGGCGCGGGTTGCGACGCGCGAGCAGCGCCGCGAAGTCCGCCACCGAGTCGTAGCGCGAGAAGCCGGGCGGCGCGCGCAGCTCGTCGAGCCAGCGGCGATAGCGGCCGGGGGCCTGCTCGGCGCGGCTGCGCGGCAGGCCGAAGCCCTCGAGGTTCACGACCCGCGCGATGCGCTCCGGCCGCACGCCGGCATAGAGGCAGGCGATGTTGCCGCCCATGCTGTGGCCGAGCAGCGTCGCCGGGCGCGACGGCGCGACCGCCTCGAGCAGCGCATCGAGGTCGGCCAGGTAGTCGGGGAACCAGTAGGGCGCGTTCTGCCAGGCGCTGCGGCCGAAGCCGCGCCAGTCGAGCGCCACGATCGGGTGCTCATCGTCGAACGCGTCGACCAGGAACTGGAAGGTCTCGCTCGAATCCATCCAGCCGTGCAGGAACACGAGCGGATCCGCGGCCGGCGGGCCCCAGCGCGTCAGGTGGTGCGCGAGGCCGCGCAGCACGAGCGTCTCGTGGCGCGCGGGGCGGCGCGGTGCGTAGCTCATCGGCGGGGGCGCCCGGCCCGGGCGGGATCGGGCGCGGCGCACGCGGCCGGCCGCGCGCAAGCACGGCCGGCCGCGGCTCGCATCGTCCCGTTCCTAGAGCGCGCCCGAGGGCTCCTTGCCCGGGTCGGACGCGACCGGCAGCGGTTCCGCGATGTGCGCCGGGGCCGGCGCCGGGGGCGGCGCGGACGGGGCGGCCATCGGGGCCGGTGCCATCACCGGCGCCGGCTTCGGCGCGGCGGGCTTCGGCGCCGCCTTCGGTGCGGCGGGCTTCGCCACCTTGCGCTTCGCCTTGGCGGGCGCAGCCTTCTTCTTCGGTGCGGCCTTGCGCTTCGCGGCCTTCTTGGCCGGCCGCTTGGCAGACTTGCGGGCCGCCGACCTCTTGCTCTTCGCCTTCGAGACCTTCTTCTTAATCTTCTTGGGCTTGGACTTGCCCTTGCCCTTCGCCTGCGTCTTCTTGCGCTTCGCCATGGCAACTCCTCACGAAATGCCGACCAGCCGACCGGATCCCCCGCGCCGCGGCACGGTAGGGAACCCGCACCTTCGCGCGAATGCACGGTCGGGCGCAAGGGGGGCGCGCCCGCGCGCGCTCAGCCGCCGAGGAACATCCGGTAGGCGGGGTTGCCGGTTTCCTCGGTGTAATTGAAGCCGAGGTCGGCGAGGTGGCGCAGGAACTCCGCCTCGCTCGCCGGCGGCACCTGGATCCCGGCGAGCACCCGGCCGTAGTCGGAGCCGTGGTTGCGGTAGTGGAACAGGGAGATGTTCCAGTCGGTGCCGATCGCGCTCAGGAAGCGCAGCAGCGCCCCCGGCCGCTCCGGGAACTCGAAGCGGAACAGCCGCTCGTCGCGCAGGCCATGGGCGGCGCCGCCGATCATGTAGCGGACGTGCAGCTTCGCCATCTCGTTGTCGCTCATGTCGACGACGGCGAAGCCGGCGCCGGCGATGCCGGCATGCACGCGCGCCTTCTCGGCACCGCCCGCGGCGAGCGCGACGCCGACGAAGATGTGCGCCTGGCGGGCGTCCTGGTAGCGGTAGTTGAACTCGGTGACGGCGCGGGTGCCGACCGCGCGGCAGAAGTTCAGGAAGCTGCCGGGCGCCTCCGGGATCTCGACCGCGAACAGCGCCTCGCGCAGCTGGCCGAGGTCGGCGCGCTCGGCCACGTGCCGCAGCCGGTCGAAGTTCATGTTGGCGCCGGTGACCAGCGTCACGTAGGTGCCGCCGCGCCGCCCGCCGCGCGCCAGCCACTGCTTGAGGCCGGCGACCGCCAGCGCCCCGGCGGGCTCGGCGATCGAGCGCGTGTCCTCGAAGATGTCCTGGATCGCCGCGCACATCTCGTCGGTGCTGACGCACACGACCTCGTCGACGTACTGCTGCGCGAGCCGGAAGGTCTCGGCGCCGACGCGCTTGACCGCGACGCCGTCGGCGAAGATGCCGACCCGCTCGAGCGTCACGCGCTCGCCGGCGGCAAGCGAGGCGTGCATGCTGGCGGCGTCCTCGGGCTCGACGCCGATCACGCGGATCGCGGGATAGAGCGCCTTGACGTAGCTGGCGATGCCGGCGATCAGGCCGCCGCCGCCGACCGGCACGAAGATCGCGTCGATGCGCGCGTCGTGCTGGCGCAGGATCTCCATCGCGATCGTGCCCTGCCCCGCGATCACGGCCGGGTCGTCGAACGGGTGGATGAACGTCAGACCCTCGGCGCGCGCCCGGCCGCTGGCGTGCTCGAAGGCGGCGTCGTAGTCATCGCCGACGAGCTCGATCGCGGCGCCGAGGTCGCGCACCGCCTGCACCTTGATGTCGGGGGTGGTGCGCGGCATCACCACGTGCGCCGGGATGCCGCGGCGGCGTGCCGCGAGCGCGACGCCCTGCGCGTGGTTGCCGGCCGAGGCGCAGATCACGCCGCGCACGGCCTCGGCGTCGGCGAGCTGCGCGATGCGGTTGTAGGCGCCGCGCAGCTTGAACGAGAACACCGGCTGCAGGTCCTCGCGCTTGAGCCACACCTCGCAGCCGAGGCGCCGCGACAGGCGCGTCGCCGGCTCGAGCGGCGACTCGGTCGCGACGTCGTAGACGCGCGCCTTCAGGATGCGTTCGAGGTACTCGGACTTCACGCCCGCGATCTTGCGGGACAGTTGTGCATTGCCGCAACCGGCCGGTCCCGGCGCGTGCTCAGCTGCCGAGGAAGCCTCGCAGGCGCTTGCCGAGCGCGGCCGGCGCCGCCGCGATGAAGCCCGCGCCGGGCGCGGGCAGCTCGGCCGGCATCGCCTTCGCGATGCGCGCGGCGGCCGGGGGGGCCGGGCCGAGCAGCAGCGTGGGCTGCGTCAGCTGCGGCAGGCGCTGGTCGGCCGGCCAGGCGGCGAGCGCGAGCTCGGTCCAGCGCGCCGGGACGCCGCCGGCGAGCTCGGCCGCGAAGCCGGCGGTCAGCGCCTCGAGCGGCTCGCCGCCGCCGCGGCGCTCGAGGCTCGCCGCGAAGTCGCGCGCGAGGTGGCTGCCGTCGGCGGCGGGCGCGGTGGCCGGCGCCGGCGCGTTCGCCGGCACCGCGAGCCGCGCGAGCACGACGCGGCGCACCACGCGCGGCTTCACGAGCGCGAGCTCGACCGCGATCGCGGCGCCCGCGCCGACGCCGAACACGTCGGCCTCCCGCAGCCGCAGCGCGTCGAGGAAGTCGCCGATCGCCGCGGCGTAGTCGCCGATCGCCGGCGCGGCCGGCGGCGGGTCGGAGAGCCCGCAGCCCGGCAGGTCGCAGGCGTAGATCGAGCGGTCGGTGCCGAGCACCGGCAGCAGCGGGACGAAACCCGCGCTTGAGCGCAGTCCCTCGTGCAGGCACACGAGCGGCGTCGCCTCGTCGAAGCCGCCGGTCGAGGGGAAGGCGGTGCGCACGTGCAGCTGGCCATAGCGGCACTCGAAGTAGGCGCGGCGCAGGTTGACGACGGCGGCGTCGGTCGGAGCGGGCATGCGTGGAGCCTACTGAATCGGCCGTGCCGCGCAAGGCGAGCGCGTCACGGTCGCTGCGACGAAGCGCGGCCGGGCCGCGACGAAGCGGCGCAACCGTTCGGGTCGCCGGTGCATCTTATTCACCGAACCTGGCACGAATCCCCCCTTCCCGGAGATGCCCATGGCCCGTCACACGCTGAAGCTCCTCGCCGCCGGTCTCGGCGGCTGGCTCCTGGCCTCGAGCGCCTTCGCCGCGACGCCGGCCGAGACGCCCTCGCAGCGCGTCCGCTACACCGAGCTCGACCTCAACAAGGATGCCGGCGTCGAGCGCCTCTACGTCCGCCTGCGCGGCGCCGCCGAGCACGTCTGCGGCACGGCGGACCTGCGCGACCTGAAGGCCTTCGCGGCGCAGAAGGCCTGCGTGCGCGAGTCGCTCGACCGCGCGGTCGAGGCGGTGCACAGCGCGCGCCTGAGTGCGCGGCACCGCAGCGGCACGCCGGCCGTGCAGCTCGCCGCGAACGACTGAACTCCCTGAGTCTTCGTGACTCATTCGGCGCGCGGTGGCCCCGCGCGCCTTTTTTTTCGGCGGCCGGCGCTCAGCCCGCGGGCGCGGCCGCGTCGGTGACCACCTTGCCGTCCTTCACCGCGAGGCGCTCGCCCGGCTTGTCCTTCATCCGCACCGTGCCGACGGTGTCGCCGATCTTGTAGCGGACGTCGTAGCCGACGGTCTCCTGGCGCGCGTCCTCGACCGTCTGGCAGCGCTGCTCGGTGGTCTGGTAGGTGTCCTTCTCCTGCAGGTTCTTCTGCACGCGGTTGCCGGCGTAGCCGCCGGCCGCGGCGCCCGCGACCGTCGCGATGTCCTTGCCGGTGCCGCCGCCGACCTGGTGGCCGAGCACGCCGCCGATCACGGCGCCGATCGCGGTGCCGGCGAGGCGGTGCTCGTCCTTGACGGGCTTCTGCTTCTCGACCGCGACGTCGTTGCACTCCTGGCGCGGCGTGCGGACGGTGCGGTGCACCGGTTTCACGTCGATCACGTCCGCATAGGCGGGCGCGCGCTTGACGAGGCCGAGTCCGGCGACGGCCGCGCCCGTGGCGGCGACGCCGGCGCCGATCAGGATCCCGATGACCATGGAGCGATTCATGTCGTGTCCCCTTCGCGCTGCCCTCGCCGCGAGGCGGAGCGGATTCTAGGGATTCGGGCGGCGACGGGTGGCGCCGCGGCCGTCGGGAATCGGCGACGCCGCCCGGAATCGAGGCCGGCCAGGCACTTGGACGCGCCGCCACGTCGCGTCCGGCCCGCGTTCAGGCGCCGTTCAGGAAAGGCGGGCTGACCGGCGGGCGGGGCGCGATCCGCGAATGGACATTGCGGTTTACCGCGAGCGGCGGGGTGTGCGGGCGCGGAGAACTGCGAATGGGCTTGCTGCGCTGCGGCAAGCAGACTGACGGCATGGATTCCGTGTTGCGAAGGATGCCGACGATGAAGAAGACCCTGCCCCTGCTGCTCGCCGCCGCGCTCACCACCGGCGCCCCCCTGGCCCAGGCCGACGAAGGACCGCTGCTGATCCGTCTGCGCGCGGTCTACCTCGACTTCGCGCAGAAGTCGGACGCGTTCACGCTGCCCACCGACCTCGCGGGCAACGTCGCGATCCCGAAGGACGCGATCACCCTCAACAAGAAGTGGATCCCCGACCTCGACCTCGAGTACTTCTTCACGAAGAACGTCTCGGCCGAGCTCGTCCTGACGTATCCGCAGTCGCAGGACGTGACCGTCAAGGTGCCCGGCCTCGGCGACGTCGCCGTCGGCTCCTTCAAGCACCTGCCGCCGGTGCTGACCGCGAAGTGGAACTTCCTGCCCGACGGCACTTTCCGTCCGTACGTCGGCGTCGGACTCAACCTCACGCTCTTCTCGAGCGTCGACCTCAAGGTGCCGGCGGTGGCCGGCGTGCAGAGCACGGCGGTGCCGCTCGACCTCAAGTCCTCGAGCGTCGGCCTCGCCGGCCAGGTCGGCTTCGACGTCAAGCTCGCCGACCAGTGGTTCCTGAACGCCGACGTCAAGTACGTGCAGCTCTCGAACGACGTCAAGGTCAAGGCCACCGGCGCCAAGCTCACGACGCTGAACGCCGACCCGTGGCTGTTCGGCGTGGGCTTCGGCTACCGGTTCTGACCGTCGGGTGATGCGCGGTCGGCTCGGTCCCCCTTGAGCCGACCGCGCCCATTGCAGGCCGGGCGCCCGCCCGGCCTCTTTTTTCAGGCGTCCGACTCCCAGTCGAAGCACAGCGTCGCGAGCGCGCCGAGCACGAGCGCGACCGCGAGCAGGCCCGCGACCGGCAGCAGCACCGCCTCCGCCGGCAGGCCGCGCCAGGTCATCGCGTCGAGCCCGTCCACCGCCCAGCGGGTCGGCACGAACGCGGTCGCGCGCTGCAGCCACGCCGGGAACACGAACGACGGCACCCAGGCGCCGCCGAGCATCACGAGCAAGAGCACCACGAGCGTCGCGAGCCCGCGGGTCGCGGCCACCGAGCGGCCGAGCGCCGCCACGAACAGCCCCGCCGCGGCGGTGAACGCCGCGAACGCGACGCACACCGCGACGAAGCCGGCGGGGCTGCCGGCGATGCGCACGCCGAACACGAGGCCGGCGACGAGGTAGACCGCCGCCAGGATGCCGAGCGCGATCAGAAGCGTCGCGGTGGCGCGTGCCGCGAGCAGCGTGCGCCGCGACACCGGCGCCGCGCGCAGCCGCCGCCACAGGCCGAGCTGGCGCTGGGTCAGCACCGCGACGCCCGCGTCGATGCCCATGAACAGGATGAACTGCACGCTCATGCCGGCGAAGGCATGCGCGTAGCTGTTGTAGGCCGGCCCCGCGCTGACCGGCACGTCGGCGAGCGCGAACGGCGGCGCGAGCCCGCGCGCGGCGGTCGCCGCGCCCGGCCGGGTGCCGAGCGAGCGCGTCGCCTCGAGCACGCGCACGAGGTCCGCGCGCAGCCCCGGGTCGAGGCGCGCGTTGCCGCGAAGGTCGGCGAGCGTCGCGTCGACGGCCTCGGGCGCGCCCGAGGCGAGCTCGCCGATCGCGGCCTGCATCACGTGCTCGGTCAAGAGCCCCGCGACCACCGCCTTGACCATCGACTGCGAGGGATCGTAGAGCAGCTCGACCGGCGCCGGCGGGCCGCCGCCGACCAGCGCGCGGCGCGCGGCCGCCCCGAAGCCCGCCGGTAGGCGCACCGAGGCGCGCAGCCGCCCGGCGCCGACCGCGGCGCGGGCGCGCGCCGCCGCGCTCGGCTCCACCTCGAGCATCGGGTCCGCAGCGAGCGCGGCCCCGACTGCGCGCGACAGCGGGCTCCCGTCCTCGTCGACCACCGCCACCGGCAGCCGGCCGCGCTCGCCGCCGCCGCGCTCGCCGAACAGGTAGCCGAAGAACGCCGCGATCAGGATCGGCGTCAGCACGCTGACGATCAGCGCGCGCCGGTCGCGCACGAACGTCAGCACGTCCTTGCGCACCAGCGCGCGGAAGGCGGTGGCGGCGCTCATGGGTCGCGCAGGCTGCGGCCGGTCAGCGACAGGAACACGTCCTCGAGCGTCGGCGCGCGGCTCTCGAGGTGGCGGCAGTGGTGGTCGCGGGCGGCGAGCTGCTCGAGCACGCGCGGCGCCGCGGCACCGATGTCGGTGCAGCTGACGACCAGGCGGCCCGCCTCGAGCGCCGCGCTGCGCACGCCCGGCAGCATGGAAAGCGCCGCCACCGCGGCCGCGTCCGGCGCGGGCTCGTAGTCGAGGGTCAGGGTCTCGCCGCCGGGTGCCGCCGCCACCAGCCGCGCGACCGTGTCGTCGGCGAGCACCCGGCCGTGGTCGATGATCACGACCCGGTCGCAGAGCTTCTCGACCTCCTCCATGTAGTGCGTCGTGTACACGAGCGTGTGGCCGGCGTCGCGCAGCGCGGCCAGGGTCGCGAAGATCGCGTGCCGGCTCTGCGGGTCGACGCCGACGGTCGGCTCGTCGAGCAGCAGCACCGCCGGCTCGTGCAGCAGCGCGCAGGCGAGGTTGAGGCGCCGGCGCATGCCGCCCGAGTACTGCCGCGGCGGGTCGGCGGCGCGGTCGGCAAGGCTGACCGCGTCGAGCGCGGCGTCGCAGCGCCGGCGCAGCTCGCGGCCGGCGAGTCCGTACAGGGCGCCGAAGATCTCGAGGTTCACGCGCGCCGGCAGCTCGTCGATCAGCGCGAGCTCCTGCGGCACGAGCCCGAGCGCGCGCTTGGCGGGGTCGGCGTCGCCGCCGAGCTCCCGGCCGGCGATCCGGACGCTGCCGCGGTCGGGACGCAGGAGGCCCGCGATCAGCCCGATCGTGGTCGACTTGCCGGCGCCGTTCGGCCCGAGCAGGCCGAGGATCGCGCCCGGCGCGGCCTCGAAGGAGACTCCGGCGACGGCCTCGACGGCACCGTAGCGCTTGCAGAGATCGGCGACGGCAAGGCTCATCCCTCAGCAATCCTTTCGCGACGGGGGCATTGCCGGCCCGCGGGCGCGGCCCGCAGAATCCCCGCTCCATTCTGCCCGCCGGGACGCAGCCATGCACCCACGCCGCCTCGCCGCCTGCCTCGCCGCCGCGGCGCTCGTCCTGCCGCCGGTCGCGGCGACCGCCGCGGAGCCGGACGCGGGTCACGAGCTGCTGAGCCCGGAGGCGATGTGGAAGCTCGCGCGGCTGACGGCGCCCGCGCTCGCGCCGGACGGCCGGCACGCGGCGCTCGCGGTCACGCGCTACGACCTCGAGGCCAACAAGGCGCAGACCGACCTCTACCTGCTGCCGACCGGGCCCGGGCTCGGCGCCGGCCGGGCGCTGACCTCGGGCGGCACGGTGCTCGGCGAGCAGGCCTTCAGCCCGGACGGCCGCTACCTGGTGTTCGTCGCGCGGCGCGCCGAGGACAAGCAGCCGCAGCTCTACCTGCTGCCCACCGACGGCGGCGAGGCCCGGCGACTCACGGACCTGCCGACCGGCGCCGCGGCGCCGAAGTGGTTCCGCGACTCGCACCGCCTCGCGTTCATCTCGCGCGTCTGGCCGGAGCTCCGGTCCCGCGAGGAGGTGGTGCGGCGCCTCAAGGAGCGCGACGAGTCGAAGGTCAGCGCGCGCGTCTACGAGCACGCGCCGTTCAGCCACTGGGACCACTACCTCGACGACCGCGAGCCGCACGTGTTCGTGACCGACGTCGACGGCCGCGAGCCGTTCTCGCCGACGCTCGGCAGCGGCCGGCACCTCGACGTGCGCGAGCCGGGCCTCGATGCCTACGACGTCGCCCCCGACGGCAGCGAGATCGCCTTCGCCGCGGACGCCGATACCGGCCACCGCGCGCAGAACTTCGACATCTACACGGTGCCGGTGGCGGGCGGCACGGCCCGCGACCTGACGCCGGACAACCCGGCGGACGACGACACGCCGCGCTACAGCCCGGACGGCCGCTGGCTCGCCTACTCGCGGCGCACGATCCCGCGCTTCTACGCCGACACCCGCCACGTGGTGCTGCTGGATCGCCGCGGCGGCGCGAGCCGGCCGCTCGCGCCGCAGTTCGACCGCTCCGCCGAGGGCCTCGTCTGGCTGCCGGACTCCTCGGCGCTGCTCGCGACGATCGAGGACGGCGCGACGCGGCGGGTGTTCGAGATCCGCGTCAGCGGCGCGCGGCCGCGCGCGATCACCGGCCCGAGCGACTACGCCGGCCTCACGGTCGCCGGCCAGCCGGCGGTCGTGGTGGCGCTGCGGCAGTCGTTCAGCGAGCCGCCGACGCTGGTGCGGCTCGATCCGGCGAGCGGCGCGGCGCTGAAGCTATCGGCCTTCAACGACGCGGCGCTCCGGCGCCTGCGGCTCGGGGCGGTCGAGAACGTCCGCGTGCCGGCCGCGGCCGGCGCCGAGCAGACGCTGTGGGTGGTGAAGCCGCCCGACGCGGTGCCGGGCCGGCGCTATCCGCTGCTGATGCTGCTGCACGGCGGGCCGCACGGCGAGGTCAGCGACGTCTGGCAGTGGCGCTGGAACGCGCAGGTGTTCGCCGCCTGGGGCTACGTCACCACCTGGCACAACTTCCACGGCTCGACCGGCTACGGCCAGGCGTTCACCGACTCGATCAGCCGCGACTGGGCGACGCTGCCGTACGCGGACACGCTGGCGGCGGCCGACTGGCTGCGCGCGCAGCCCTACGTCGACGCGACGCGCATGGTCGCGGCCGGCGGCAGCTACGGCGGCTACCTGGCGACGATCCTGCTCGGGCGGCCGCAGCCGTTCCGGGCGCTGGTCGCGCACGCGGCGGTCACCGACCTCTACGCCGAGCTCGCCGAGGACTTCGGCGCGCAGCAGTCGCGCTACGGCGAGTTCTGGCAGCGCAAGGCCGAGTTCGAGGCGCAGTCGCCGCTCGAGTCAGCCGCGAACTTCGCGACGCCGACGCTGATCATCCACGGCCAGCTCGACCTGCGCGTGCCGGTCAACAACTCGCTGGAGCTCTTCAACGTGCTGCAGAACAAGGGCGTGCCGTCGAAGCTGGTGTACTTCCCGGACGAGAACCACTGGGTGCTGAAGCCCCAGAACTCGCTCTTCTGGTACGCCACCGTGCGCGACTGGCTGGCGCGCTACGCCCCGCCCTGAGGCGCGCTCAGCCCTCCGCCTCGAAGCGCAGCACCACGCCGTTGATGCAGTAGCGCAGCCCGGTCGGCCGCGGGCCGTCCGGGAACACGTGGCCGAGGTGGCCGTGGCACTTCGCGCAGTGCACCTCGGTGCGGGTCATGCCGTGGCTCGTGTCGACGGTCGTGCCGATCGCGCCGTCGACCGGCGAGAAGAAGCTCGGCCAGCCGGTGCCGCTGTTGAACTTGGTGCCCGACTCGAACAGCCGCGCGTCGCAGCCGACGCAGTAGTAGCTGCCGGTCCGGTACTCCTTGTCGAGCGGGCTCGAGCGCGGCGGCTCGGTGCCGTGCTCGCGCAGCACGCGCTGCTGTTCGGGGCTGAGGACGCCGCAGAAGGCGCCGGCGGCGGCCGGCTGGCGGTCGGTCATGGCGGTACTCCGTTCGGGGTCGGCGGGCCGCATTGGAGCACGGTCGCGCCGGATTGGCACCCGGCGCAGGCCGCGCCGGCTGTGACACACTGGACCGCCCGTGGCCCGTGAAGTTCCCCTGCCGCCGTCCCGTCGCCCCGCCGCCCGGCGTGCGGCGTTCGTCGCGCTCGCCGCGCTCGCCGCGCTTACGATCGCGGCCGGCGCCGTGGCGGCCGGCCTGCCCGCGGCCCGGCCGGTGCCGGGCGGCATCGCGCTCGTCGATCTCGGCGCCGCGACCGGCGCGGCGCCGGCCGCGAGCCGCGACGGGCAGCGCGTGCTGGTGCGCGCCGAGGGCGGGCGCTGGATCGCGGTGGTCGGCATCCCGCTCGCGGCGACGCCGGGCGCGGAGCGGCTCGCGGTGCAGCTGCCGGGCGCGGCGCCGCACAGCGTCGGCTTCGAGGTCGCGGCCAAGGACTACCCGACCCAGGCGCTGACGGTCGCGCCGAAGCACGTCGACCTCTCGAAGCAGGACCTGGCGCGCTACGAGCGCGAGAAGGCGCGCCTCGCGCACGTGCTCGACACCTGGAGCGACGCGCCGCCCGCCACGCTCACCCTCGCCGCCCCGGTCCCCGGCACGCGCTCGAGCTCGTTCGGCTCGCGCCGCACCTTCAATGGCCAGGCCCGTAACCCGCACACCGGCATGGACATCGCCGCGGCGGCCGGCGAGCCGGTGGCGGCGCCGGCGTCCGGCCGCGTGATCGAGACTGGCGACTACTTCTTCAACGGCAACACCGTGGTCGTCGATCACGGCCAGGGACTGATCACGCTCTACTGCCACCTGAGCCGCATCGACGTGCGGGTCGGCCAGGCGGTCGCGCCCGGCGCGCGGCTCGGACTCGTCGGCAGCACCGGCCGCGCGACCGGGCCGCACCTTCACTTCGGGGTGATGCTGAACCGCGCCTGGGTGGACCCGGAGCTGCTGCTCGTGCCGGCCGCGCCCGCGTCCTGAGCCGCGCTCAGCGGCGCGCGCTCACCAGCCGAGTTCCTTGCCGTCGAACTGCCAGAAGCGCCCGGACTTCTCGCGCGTGAGGCCGGCGATCACCTGCCTCAAGCCCGCCACGCTGTGCTGCGGCCGCACCGGCGCGCCCGCGCCGCCCATGTCGGTCGCGGCCCAGCCCGGGTGCAGCGGCGCGACGATGATCGCGCGGCGCGCGAGGTCGAGCGCCATCGACTTCAGGATCGCGTTCAGCGCCGCCTTGCTGCTGCGGTAGGCGTAGAAGCCGCCGAGGCTGTTGCCGCCGATCGAGGCCATGATCGTCGACAGCGCGACGATCTTGCGCTCGCCGCTCGCCGCGACGTTCTCGACCAGCGCCTCGCTGAGCTTCATCGGCGCGAGCGCGTTGACGCGGAACTGGTAGTCCCACTCCTCGTAGTGCGACTCGCCGAAGCGCTGCGCCTTCATGCCCTGGCCGGCGAAGGTGTGCGAGCCCATGGTGCCGGAGTTGTGCAGCAGCACGTCGATCGGCACCCCGGCGAGGCGCGCCGCGAAGGCCTCGATCGCGCCGTGGTCGACGACGTCGAGCGGGTGCAGCTTGATGCGCCCGGAGGCCGCCTTGCACAGCGTCTGCAGCTCGGCGGACTTGTCGGGCGCGCGCGCGGTGGCGATCACGGTCCAGCCGTCGGCGGCGTACTGGCGGACGAACTCGAGGCCGAGCCCGCGGCCGGCGCCGGTGACGAGTACGGTCGGCATCGGACGATCCCTGGTCCTACTGGCGCCTCGCGGCGCGTCCGGGCGATCTTAGCAGTCCCTCACAGCGCCGCGCGCAGCACCGCCGCGAGCCGGATGCCGGCGCGGGCCAGGCGCTCGGCGACGATCTCGGCGGCGCCGTCGGAGTACTTCGGCGGCAGCTCGACCGTGTCCTCGACGGCGCGCCGGCAGGCGAAGCCCGGCAGGCGACCGTAGGCGTAGGTGCGCGCGAGGTCGGTCGACTCCGCCTCCCAGGCGGCGAAGTCGCCCTGCTCGATGCGCGCCAGCGTCGCGCGGTGCTGGGCGACGAGCTGCGCCGCGAACGCGGCCTCCGGCTCGCCGCGCACCGCGCGCTTGACGAAGTCGCCGTCCCAGGCGGCGTGCAGCGACTTCGTGCGGCTGCGCCGCCCGACCCGGACCTCGACGTCGTTGCCGCCGCGATCGCCGTGGTCGGCGGCATGCAGCGGCTGGTGGATGTCGGCGAGCACGTGCACCACGACCCGCAGCGCCTCGAGCCGCTCGGCGCGCGGCAGCGCGTGGTCCTCGAGGCGCGCGAGCGCGCTCGCGTAGGCACGCCGCGCGCAGGCGCCGTCGGGGCAAGGCGGCTCGGCGGCCGCGCCGGGCTCGCAGACCGGCCGGTTGTCGTAGTGCCAGCGCTCGGATCCCGGATGCTCGGCGCGCAGCCGGTCGCGCTCGCGGTCGAGCCAGAGCCCGACCTCGGCGAGGCTCTCGCCGCCGGTCAGCGCGTCGAGCGCCGCGCGGCTGCGGGCGTCGAGCAGGTCCCCGGCGACGAGGCCGACGATGCGGTGGCCCTCCGGACCCCAGGCGCGCGCCGGCACGGCGGCAAGTGCCAGCAGGCCGAGCGCACCGGCGGCGAGCCAGCGGGACGGGCGACGCGGAAAGTACGGGTGCGGGGTCATGGGCTCCGGGCCGATCATCACGAAGATCCGGTACTGTACCGAACGCCGGCCGTCCCCGGCCGCCGCCGAGACCACGGAGACCCGATGCGCCGCCGCTGGCCGATCCTGATCGTCGTCGTGCTCGCCGCGGTCGCGGCGGCCGCCGCCTGGTGGCGGCTCGGCCCGGTGACGGTCGAGGTCACGAGGCCGCACCGCGGACCGGCGGTCGAGGCGATCTACGCCACCGGCACGGTCGAGCCGACCGTGATGCTGCCGATCGCGCCGCGGGTGGCGGGGCGGATCGTGGCGCTGCTGACCGACGAGGGCCACGCGGTCAGGAAGGGCGAGCCGCTCGCGCGGCTCGAGTCGCAGGACCTCGACAGCACCGTGCTCGAGCTCGCCGCCCGCGCGCGCTACGCGCACGCCGAGTACGAGCGCATCGCCGCGCTCGTCAAGCGCGGCGTCGCCGCCGCGACCGACCTCGACCGTACCCGCGCCGACGCCGAGGCGGCCGATGCCTCGCTGGTGCGCGCGCAGGCGCAGCGCGACTTCATGGTGCTGACCGCGCCGGCGGCGGGCACCGTGATCCGCCGCGACGGCGAGGTCGGCCAGTTCATCCCGATCGGCCAGCCGGTGTTCTACCTGTCGTGCTGCGCGCCGCTGCGCGTGTCGGCGGACGTCGACGAGGAGGACATCCCGCGGGTGCGCATCGGCATGCCGGTCGTGCTGCACGCCGATGCCCTGCCCGGCCGCACCTTCGACGGCGAGGTGCTCGAGGTGACGCCGAAGGGCGACCCGGTCGCGCGCACCTACCGGGTGCGGCTCCGGCTCGCGACCCCGGACGCGTTCCGGGTGGGCATGACGGTCGACGCGAACCTGATCGTCGCGGTGCGCGAGGGCGCGCTGCTCGTGCCCTCGAGTGCGGTCGCGGGCGGCGCGGTCTGGGTGCTGCGCGACGGGCGGCTCGCGCGCCAGGCGGTCAGCACCGGCGTCGCGAGCGCGGCGCAGACGGAGATCCGCGACGGCCTCGCCGCCGGCGACGAGGTCGTCGTGCATCCGGACGACTCGCTGCGCGAGGGCCGGCGCGCGCGGCCGCGAGCCGCGGCCAAGTCGGCGGCGCCCGCCACCGCCGCGCCCGCCGGTCCATGAGCATCGCGCTCGACGTCGCGCTGACCCACCTGACGAGCCGCAAGCGCCAGACGTTCGTCTCGCTGACGGGGGTCGTGCTCGGCGTCGCGTTCTTCCTCGCGGTGTCCTCGCTGATGCGCGGCTCGGAGAAGGACTTCATCAAGCGGCTCGTGGACAACAGCCCGCACATCACGGTCTCGGACGAGTACCGCACGGCGGCGGTGCAGCCGGCGGAGCTGCGCTGGCCGGATGGCGCGGTGGCAATCGCGCACGTCAAGCCGCAGAACGAGACGCGCGGCATCCGCGGCTACCGCGACAAGCTCGCCTACATCGAGACGCTCCCCGGGGTCAGGGTCGCGCCGTTCCTGGTCGGCTCGGCGCTGCTGACCTTCGCCGGGCGGCTGCAGGCGGTGACGCTGACCGGCGTCGTGCCCGCGCAGATGAAGGGGGTGACGACCATCGAGGAGAAGATGGTCGAGGGCTCGCTCGATGCGCTGGCGGCGAACCCGAACGGCGTGATCGTCGGCCGGGCGCTCGCCGACCGCTTCGGGCTGCGGCTCGGCAGCACGCTGTCGGTGGTGGCGCCCTCCGGCGGCAACCGCCAGATGAAGGTGGTCGGGATCTTCCGCACCGGCAACGCGAACTACGACCTCGAGCAGACCTACGCGCTGCTCAAGCGCGCGCAGTCACTGCTCGACCGGCCGAACCGCGCCAACCGCTTCATCATCCAGCTCGACGACCCGTACGGCGCGCGCGACCTCGCGCTCGCGCTCGAGGCGCGGCTCGGCTACAAGGCGGTCTCGTGGGTCGAGGCCTCCGAGGACGTGCTGAGCGTGCTGCTGATCCGCAACATCATCATGTACAGCGTGGTCTCGGCGATCCTGGTGGTCGCCTCGTTCGGCATCTACAACACGATCTCGACGATCGTGATGGAGAAGACCCGCGACATCGCGATCCTGAAGTCGATGGGCTTCCACGCGCGCGACGTGCGCAACATCTTCCTGATCGAGGGCCTGATCGTCGGGCTGCTCGGCAGCCTGCTCGGCCTCGGGCTCGGGGTGGGCCTGATGCGCGCGCTCGCCGCGGTCACGGTCAAGCCACCCGGCGTCACCGAGATCGTGCACCTGCCGATCTGGTGGGGGCCGGAGCAGTACGCGATGGCGGCGGCGTTCGCGCTCGGCTCGTGCCTCGCGGCCGCCTACCTGCCGGCGCGCAAGGCCGGGCGCGTGCACCCGGTCGACATCCTGCGGGGCGCGACGTGAGCGCGGTGCTGAAGGCCGAGCACGTGCTGCGCCGGCTCGGCGGCGAGGTGCCGGTGACGCTGGTCGACGACGTCTCGCTCGAGATCGGCCGCGGCGAGTTCGTCTGCATCATGGGCCCGTCGGGCTCGGGCAAGTCCTCGCTGCTGTACCTGCTCGGGCTGCTCGACGTGCCGAGCGCCGGGCGGATCCTGCTCGATGGCGAGGACACCTCGAGCTACGGCGAGGACGAGCTCGCGAACCGCCGGCTCGCCAAGCTCGGCTTCGTGTTCCAGTTCCACTTCCTGCTGGCGGAGTTCACGGTGCTCGAGAACGTGCTGCTGCCGATGCGCCGCCTCGGGCGGCTCGACGAGGCGGCGGCGACGACCCGGGCGCGCGAGCTCCTCGAGCGGCTCGGCGTCGCCGACCAGGCGGCCAAGCGGCCGAGCCAGCTGTCCGGCGGCCAGCGCCAGCGCATCGCGATCGCGCGCGCGCTCGCCAACGACCCGCTGGTGGTGCTCGCCGACGAGCCGACCGGCAACCTCGACTCGGCGGCGGCCGCGAACGTGCGCGAGATCCTGCACGGGCTGACGCACGAGCTCGGCAAGACGGTGGTCGCGGTCACGCATGACCCCGCGTTCGCCGCGGCGGCCGACCGGCGCATCGGGCTGGTCGACGGCCGGCTGCGCACGAGCGAGGCGGCCGCGTAACGGCGCGCTTCGGTTTAGCCGGATGCGGCGCGCGTCGCGCCGGCGTCCCATGGGCCCTCGGCGCCGCGTGGCGCTGTCGATGGAGGGCCTGCCACATGAGAATCATTCCACTCGCTGCGCTCGCGGCGGCCGGCACGCTGGCGCTCACTGCGCCCGCGCTCGCGGAGGCACCGGCCGGCGACCCGGTGCGCGGCGCCGAGGTGTTCAAGGCGCAGTGCTCCGCCTGCCACCTGCAGAAGGCGACCGACAAGACGCCGGCGATCGGCCCGCAGCTCTATGGCGTCATCGGCCGCAAGGCCGGCAGCTGGGACCACTTCAAGTACACGGACGCGATGAAGAAGGCCGGCCACGTCTGGGACGCGCGGCTGCTCGACCAGTACCTCGAGAATCCCTACTCGCTGGTGCCGGGCGCGGCGATGGGCCTCTTGGTGCCGGTGGCGAAGAACCGCGTCGACGTGATCGCGTACCTCGCGACCAACCCCGAGGCGCTGAAGCAGACCGAGCGCGCGCCCTGAGGCTCAGCGCAGCGTCGCGCGCAGCTTCGCGATGAACGCCTCGTCCGCGGCGGCGAGCACCTGCGTGCGCGCGAGCGGCACGCCGTCGCGGTCGAGCAGCGTCAGCACCGAGGCGTGGCTGAAGCTGCCGTCCGGGAGCTGCCGGTAGCGGATGCCGAGCGCCGCGGCGATCGCGCGCACGTCGGCGGCGCCGGCGTGCGCCACCAGGAACGGCGCACCGAGGTGGTGGCTCTGCGCGAACTCGGCGAGCCGCGCGGGGTCGTCGCGCTCGGCATCGAGCGAGACCATCACGAAGCGCACCGCCGCCTGCTCGCCCGGGTCGAGCGCGGCGAGCGCGCGCTGCATCGCGAGCGTCAGCATCGGGCACACCGAGGTGCAGGTGCTGTAGAACATCGTGACCACCACCGGCCGGCCGCGCAGCGCGGCGAGCTCGAGCCGCGTGCCGTCGCTGGCCTCGAGCCGCGCGCCGAGCTGGTACAGCGAGCCGCCGGGCAGCGGTGCCGGGGCCGGCGCCGCGTGGTGGGCCGCGTGCGGGTCGGCGGCGGGCGGCGCGGCGGGCGCCGCCGCGCGCGACGGCGCGGCGAGCACGGCGAGACCAGTAAGCAGCGCGGCGACGGCCTTCATGGCGTGACCTCGTAGGCGCAGCGAAAGCCAAGGTTGGCGGTCGTGAAGCTGGCCTCCAGCGAGGACAGCAGCGCCATCCGCATCAGGATCGGATAGTCGTCGCGGATCTCGGCCGACAGGGCGCCGGCCCCGCAGAACTGCAGCTTGTCGGGGTCGCCCTGGTTGCGGCTGTCGCCGCTGACCATCAGCCCGCCGAAGTCCTCGACCCACTCCCAGATGACCGCGTGCAGGTCCATCACGCCGTAGACGTTGCGCGGCGTCTTGCCGACCGGCGGCAGCGCGCGCGCGGAGTTCTCGGCGTACCAGGCCAGGATGCGCTCGCGGTAGGCGGGGTCGGCGCGCGCGTCGCGGCGGGTTTCGTCGGCGGCGGCGGCGTACTCCCACTCGTACCAGCGCGGCAGCCGGCCACCGGCGGCCTGGCAGTAGGCGCGCGCGGCGAACCAGCTGACGCGCGTCACCGGCTGCGCGTCGGCGGCCGCCGGTCCCGGGTCGGCGGGACGGCGCCAGTGCGCGAGGTACTGCGAGTCGGCGAACAGCGCCGCGACCCGGCCGCGCTGCCACTCGGGGTGGCGCACCACGAAGGCGCGGTAGTCGGCGTTCGTGACCGGGGTCGCGTCGAGCGCGAACGCGCCGATCGCGACGGTCTTCTGCTCGGGCCCGGGCGCGACCACCGGCGTGAACTCGCCCGCCGGCAGCGTCACCCGCTCGGCACCCGTCGCCGGCGCGGCGGGCGATCCGAGCAGCGCGAGGAGCGCGCCGAGCGCCGCGAGCGGTCGTGCGGCGCGCATCCCCGTTCCCCGCTAGTGCGCGGCGCCGGCCGGGCGCTTGGTGGTCTTGCGGATCTCGGCGACCTCGGCCGCGCTCACCGTCGCGTCCTCGTTGCCCCAGGCGTTGCGCACGTAGGTCAGGATGTTCGCGACCTCGTCGTCGTTGAGCTGGCTCATCGGCGGCATCACCGAGTTGTAGGTCTTGCCGTTGACGGTCACGGGGCCGGTCAGGCCGTTCAGCACGATGCCGATCGCGCGCTTCAAGTCCGCCATCAGGAAGTCGGATTTCGCGAGCGGCGGGAACACGCCCTCGAGGCCCTGGCCGGTCGCCTGGTGGCAGACCGAGCAGGTGCCGGTGAACAGCTTCTCGCCCGCCTTCTGCTGCTCGGCCTTGGTCAGCTGGCCCTTGGCGGCGGCGACGGTCGCGGTCTCGACCGCCTTCGAGTCGGGCGCGGCCTTGTCGGCGAGGTAGACCGAGTCGACCTCCTTGCCGGAGTAGATCGCCTTGTTCTCGGGGCCGTCGATCTTGAGGATGCCGAGCGCGCCCTTGTTGAAGGCGCGGAACAGCGAGTGGTCGACCAGCACGTAGCTGCCCGGCACCTCGAGGTGGAACTCCGCCATCGCCGCGCCGCCGGCGGGGATCAGCGTGGTCTGCACGTTCTCCTGGAAGCGCGTGCCGCCCTCGAACCAGACCTTGTCGAAGATCTCGCCGATCACGTGGAAGCTCGAGACGAGGTTCGGGCCGCCGTTGCCGACGAACAGCCGCACCGTCTCGCCGACCTTGGCGCGCAGCGCCTTGTCGCCGATCAGCGAGCCCTCGGAGCCGTTGAACAGCACGTAGGTCGGGCGCTCGTCGATGGCGCGCTGCATGTCGAAGGGCTGCAGGCCCTTCTCGCGGTACTTGCCGACCGTGTAGAAGTCGCCCTGCATCACGTAGTACTCGTGGTCGACCGGCTTCAGGCCCTCGGGCGGCTCGACCAGGATCAGGCCATACATGCCGTTGGCGACGTGCATGCCGACCGGCGCGGTCGCGCAGTGGTAGACGTACACGCCCTGGTTCAGCGCCTTGAAGGTGAACTGCGACTCGTGGCCGGGCGCGGTGAAGCTCGAGGCCGCGCCGCCGCCCGGGCCGGTGACGCCGTGCAGGTCGATGTTGTGCGGCATCTTGCTGTCGGGGTGGTTCTTCAGGTGGAACTCGACCGTGTCGCCCTGGCGCACGCGGATGAAGCTGCCGGGCACGGTGCCGCCGAAGGTCCAGAACGTGTAGCGCACGCCCTCGGAGATCTCCTTCTCGACCTCGCGCACCTCGAGGTCGACGATCACCTTGGCCGGTCGGCTGCGGTTGGTCGCCGGCGGCACGTTCGGCGGCGAGGTCAGCACCGCGCGGATCGGCTCGCCCTGCGGCGGGCCGAAGTCGCCCTTCAGCGAGCCGCCGGTGTCGGCGGGATCCGGCGCGGCGGCGGCGGCGGTGAGCGGCAGCGCGGCAAGCGCCGCGAGTGCGAGGAAGCGCAGGTACGAGGCCATCGAAGGACCCTCCGGGAGCATGTCGGGACCGACCGGTGGCGGCGCCGGCGCGCGGCCGCCACGACCACCGTCTTAAGAGTGATTCTCGACTCGGCGCCCGCGATCCTCCTTGACGGGGGTCAAGCCGGCAAGGCGAGCCGGCTCGTGGCTTTCCGAAGGACGCTGCGGGGAATCGCGGCGCGCGGCGCCGCTACCACTGGCCGGTGTTCGGCATCGACTTCCACGGCTCCTCGGGCGGCCGCGCGCCGCCCTTCTGCAGCAGCTCGATCGAGATGTTGTCGGGCGAGCGCACGAACGCCATCCGGCCGTCGCGCGGCGGGCGGTTGATCGTGACCCCCGCTGCCTGCAGGCGCGCGCACAGCGCGTAGATGTCGTCGACCTCGTAGGCGAGGTGGCCGAAGGCGCGCCCGATCCCGTAGGTCTCGGGATCCCAGTTGTACGTGAGCTCGACCTGCGCCGCGTGGTCGCCGGGCGCGGCGAGGAAGGCGAGCGTGTAGCGGCCCGCCTCGTAGTCCTTGCGGCCGACCAGCTCGAGCCCGAGCTTGTTGATGTAGAAATCGAGCGAGGCGTCGAGGTTCGTGACGCGGACCATCGTGTGCAGGTACTTCATGGCGGCCTCCGGGATTGCCGCGCATGATGCCGCGTTCGTGACGTGGATTCATCTTGGCTCCAAGGGCCTGTGCTAGGCTCCCGGCGACCTGGCGCCTCCCCCTCGCGGGCGCCCGAGGAAGCTGCCGTGCTGCGATTCCTGTGCCTCGCCCTCGGCGCCGCGCTCGTCGTCGCGTCCGCCGCGCCGGTCCGCGCCGCGTCGCCCGCCAACGGCGCGGCACCCCTGACCGCCGAGCAGGGCGACGAGATCCTGCGCGAGCTGCGCGAGATCCGGAAGATGCTCGCCGACCAGAAGGCGAAGCCGGCCGAGCCCGCCGCGCCCGCCAAGGTGCACCTCGCCGACATCGCGCCGAACGCGATCGGCTCGCCGGACGCGCCGGTGACGCTGATCGAGTTCACCGACTACCAGTGCCCGTTCTGCAAGAAGTTCCACGAGCGCAGCTGGCCCGAGATCAAGCGCCGCTACGTCGACACCGGCAAGCTGCGCCTCGTGGTGCGCGACCTGCCGCTCGACTTCCACTCCTCGGCGATGCCGGCGGCGCTCGCGGCGCGCTGCGCCGGCGAGCAGGGCCGCTTCCTGCCGGTGTTCGAGTCGCTGCTGAAGGCCGCCGAGCTCACCCCCGAGGTCATCAACTTCGTGGTGACCGCCTCCGGGGTGCAGCCCGGGCCCTACCAGGCATGCGTCGCGCGACCGCAGCTCAAGCAGCTCGTGAGCGCCGACGCCGCCGAGGCCGAGCGGCTCGGCATCAACGGCACGCCCGGCTTCGTGATCGCGCAGAAGCAGGGGACGCAGCTCGAGGGCGTGCTGGTCGTCGGCGCGCAGCCGACCGAGGTGTTCACCTCGCGCATCGACGCGCTGCTCGCGGCCGGCCGTCCGAACTGAGCCTCAGGCCGCGCCGAGCGCGCGCGCCACGAGCCCGGCGAGGGCCCCGAGCGCGAGCACCAGCGTGAGGTCGAGCCGCGTGCGCGTGAGCAGCAGCCACGCGCCGGCGGCGATTGCGACCGCGACGAGATCCGGGTGCGCCGCGCCGGCCGGCCACAGCACCGCGAGGCCGACCGCGAGCGCGAAGCTCGCGATCACGCCGACCACCGCCGCCGTCACCGCCGCGAGCGCCGCCGCGAGCCGCGGCTGGGCCGCGAGCCGCTCGACCCACGGCGCGAGCGCCATCACCAGCACGAACGAGGGCAGGAAGGTCGCGAAGGTCGCGAGCGCCGCGCCGAGCAGCCCGGCCGTGCCCGGCGCGAGCGGGCCCGGCGCGCGGTAGCCGGCCACGTAGCCGTAGAACTCGAGCACCAGCACCAGTGGTCCCGGCGTCGTCTCGGCGAGCGCGAGACCGGCGACGAGGTCCGGCGGGCTCAGCCAGCCGAGGTGGCCGACCAGCTCCTGGTTCACGTAGGAGAGCACCGCGTACGCGCCGCCGAAGCCGACGAGCGCGACCTTGCTGAAGAAGAGGTAGAGCGGCAGCGGCAGCGTGCCAGGCGCGGCGATGGCGAGCAGCGCGAGCGGCAGCAGCCACAGCAGCGCGCCACCGGCGAGCAGCGCGATCGGCCGCGCCGGCCGGCCCGCGCCGGCCCGCGCCGGCGGCAGCGCGTCGCGGAACGCCACGAGCCCGGCGAGCGCCGCGGCGCCGATCACCAGCGGGAACGGCCAGTGCAGCCAGGCGATCGCGGCGAACGCGGCCGCGGCGAGCGCGAGCTCGCGCACGCCCTTGAGCGCGCGTCGGCCGATGCCGGTCAGCGCCTGCAGCACGAGCGCCACCACCACGGCCTTGAGGCCCGCGAGCGCGGCAGCGACCGGCACCAGCGTGCCGAAGCGCACGTAGATCCACGACAGCAGCGCGAGGATCAGCGTCGCGGGGCCGAGGAAGCAGAGCCCGGCGACGAGCCCGCCGGCGATGCCGAACCAGCGCCAGCCGAGCCAGATCACGAGCTGCAGCGCCTCGGGGCCGGGCAGCAGCATGCAGAAGTTGAGCGCGCGCGCGAACTCGTCCTCGCCGATCCAGCGGCGGCCGGCCACGAGCTCGCGGTGCAGGATGGCGATCTGCCCGGCCGGGCCGCCGAAGGAGATGAAGCCGAGCTTGGCGGCGAAGCGGAAGGCCGCGCGCGCGTCGGGAGCGTCCGCGGCCGCGCGCACGGGCGTCAGAACATCTCGGAGGTGTCCGGCGGCGCCACGGGGCCGGAGCCACGCGAGGCGATGTGCTCGCCGGTGATCATCTCGTCGTAGCACTGCCCGGGGCCGACCATCGGGTAGACGCCGGCGTCCGGGTCGATGATGACCTCGAGGAACGCCGGCCCCTTGAAGCCGATGAACTCCTCGACCACGCGGCGCACCTCGGACTTGCGGTCGAGCCGCTGCGCCCACGGGAAACCGTCGGCCTGCGCCGCGCGCACGAAGTCCTTCTTGTGCAGCGACTTGTCGCTGGCCGACAGCCGTCCCTTGAAGAACAGCTTCTGCCACTGCTTGACCATGCCGTCGCCGAAGTTGTTCAGCACCACGACCTTGATCGGCAGGTCGTAGGTGGTGACGGTCTCGAGCTCGCCGAGGTTCATGCGGATGCTCGCGTCGCCGTCGATGTCGATCACGAGGCGCGAGGGGTGCGCGAACTGCGCGCCGATCGCCGCCGGCAGGCCGAAGCCCATCGTGCCCATGCTGCCCGAGGTCAGCCACAGGCGCGGGCTCTTGAAGTCGAAGTACTGCGCCGCCCACATCTGGTGCTGACCGACGCCGGTCGAGATGATCGCCTCGCCGCGCGTCAGGCGGTTGATCTCCTCGATCACGTAGTACGGCTGGATCAGCTCGCTCGCGCGGTCGTAGTTCATCGCGTGCGTCTGCCGCAGGCCGGCGCAGTGCGCATGCCAGGCCGACCAGTCGCGCCGGAAGCGGTGCGCGCGGCCGTACTCGGTCAGCTGCACCAGCGCCTCGCCGAGCAGCCCGACGTGGCTCCAGTGCACGCGCTTGACCTTGTTGATCTCCGAGGCGTCGATGTCGAGGTGCGCGATGTGCTTCGCGCCGCGCGCGAACTTCGGCGGCACCGCCGCGACCCGGTCGTCGAAGCGCGCGCCGACCGCCACCAGGAAGTCGCAGTCGTCGACCGCATAGTTCGCGAACGCCGCACCGTGCATGCCGAGCATGCGCATCGCGCGCGGCCCGGTGGTATCGACCGCGCCGATGCCCATCAGCGTCGTCACGACCGGGATCTCGAAGGCGTCCGCGAAGGCGCGCAGTGCCTCGGCCGCGCTGCCGTTGATCACGCCGCCGCCGGCATAGATCAGCGGCCGCTGCGACTCGCCGAGCATCGCGAAGAAGGTGCCGAGCTCGCGGTCGCCGAGCCGGTGCGACTCGAGCTGCGCGAGGCGCGAGCGGTAGCCGGGCACCGGCAGGCGACCGTGGCCGTGGAAGATGCCGGACCAGTTCTGCACGTCCTTCGGGATGTCGATCACGACCGGGCCCGGCCGGCCGGTGCGCGCGATCTCAAAGGCGGTGCGCACCGTCGCCTCGAGGCGCGCCGGGTCGGTCACCAGGAACACGTGCTTCGCGACCGAGCCCATCAGCGCCGAGACCGGCGCCTCCTGGAAGGCGTCCGATCCGATCGCGCCGGTCGGCACCTGGCCGCAGATCACGACCATCGGCACCGAGTCCGCCATCGAGTCGCGCACCGGGGTCACGGTGTTGGTGGCGCCGGGGCCGGAGGTCACGACGCAGACGCCGACCCGGCCGCTCGCGCGCGCGTAGCCGGCCGCCATGAAGCCCGCGCCCTGCTCGTTGGCGGGCACGATCAGCGGCAGCTGCCGCCGCGAGTCGCGGTTGTGGACGAAGATCGCGTCGTAGGTGGGCAGGATCGCGCCGCCCGAATAGCCGAAGATCACGCCGACGCCCTCGTCGGCGAGCACCTGCACGATCATCTCGGCACCGGTCATCTGCCGACCGGCGAGCGGATGCGAACTCGTCCCCACCACGTCGTGGCTCTGTCTCACGGCCTCTACCCCGTCGTCCGCCCCGAGAGTAGCAACGGCCGGAAGCGCCGTCTATGCACTGCAAAAAGATCCGCGCTATGCTGGTCAACCGCCCCGGAAACGGCCCGGAACGCCCGCATGCGCCACGTGATCGCGATCCTTTTACAGAACGAGGCCGGCGCGCTGTCGCGGGTGGCGGGGCTGTTCTCGACCCGCGGCTACAACATCGAGTCGCTGTCGGTGGCGCCGACCGACACGCCGACGGTGTCGCGCCTCACGCTCGTGACCACCGGCAGCGACGGGGTGATCGCGCAGATCGTCAGCCAGCTGCGCAAGCTGATCGACGTGGTGCTGGTCGAGGACCTGACGCGCGGCGAGCACTTCGAGCGCGAGCTGCTGCTGCTGAAGCTCAAGGTCGGCGCCGCGCAGCTCGAGGCGCTGATCGGCGTCGTCACCGAGGCCGGCGCGCGCATCCTCTCGGGCAGCCTCGGCGGCTTCGTCGTCGAGCTGACGGGCTCGGAGGCGCAGGTGTCGCGCTTCGTCGCGCAGGCCTCGCAGTACGGCGAGGTGCTCGAGGTGGTGCGCAGCGGCGCGCTCGGCATCCGCCACGGCACCGCGACCGTCACGCACGTCACCGCCGCCTGAGTCCCCCGCGGCGCTAGGCGTCCCGCCGCGGCGCCGGCGCGAGCGGCGGCGCCGGGGGCAGGATCGGCGCGGCCGGCACGAGCGGCGCGAGCGCGCCGCGGATGATCTCGGGCACCGGCACCACCTCGCGGCTGCCGGCATCGACGTACACGTGCACGAAGCGCCCGACCGCCGAGGCCGCCGCCGCCTCGCCGGCGAAGAGCCCGATCCGGTAGATCACGCTCGAGTTGCCGAGCTTCTCGAGCACGAGGCCCACGTCGACCGGCTGCGGGAACGACAGCTGCGCGAGGAAGCGGCACGAGGTCTCGGCGACGAGGCCGATCTCCGGCAGGCGGCGGATGTCGGTGCCGGTCGCCTCGATCAGGTAACCGTTCACCGCGGTGTCGAAGTACGAGTAGTAGACGACGTTGTTGACGTGGCCATAGCTGTCGTTGTCCATCCAGCGCGTGGTGATGCGCCGGAAGACCCGGTAGTCGGCCCGGCGTGCGAGCTCGACGGCCACCCGGCGCCGCCCGCGCTCAGCCGCCGCGCGCGAGCGGGTTCGGCACGGCGGGCCCGATCCGCGACAGCGTGCTGCGGTCGCGGTGGTGGAAGGGCTCGGCCTGGCCGCGCACCTGCAGCACCGTGTCCTCGTCGTACATCCAGCGGTCGCCGTCGAGCAGCGTCACGACGATTCGGAACTCGACGGTGGTGAAGGCCGCTTCGAGGAACGGCTGCGAGACGATGCCGTTCTCGGTGCTGCCACGGGTCGCGACCAGCTCGAAGCGCGTCGCGTCCGGCGCCGCATGGCCGCGGGCGAGCAAGGCCTGGCCGCGGGGGATCGACAGCATCTGGTAGATGTCGCCCGTGGCCGGTTCCCACAGCCAGAAGCCGACCTGGTCGTGGTAGGCGCCGACCTCCCCTGGCTTCGTGACGAACTGGTGGTAGCGCAGCCCGTAGAAGAGCTGCGGGCCGTTCGTCTGCGGGTCGATCGGCACGAGGTCGATCGTCTCGAGGTAGGCCTGCGTCTCGGGGCCGTCGGCCTTCGGGTTCACGTCGACGCCGCGCGTGCCGCGCCAGCGGCCGGCGAGGCGCGCGAGCGGCCCCAGGTTCGCGAGCGTGTCGTTGTCGACGTCCGCAGGCTCGGTGTAGATGTCGTCGCCGTAGTCGTGGCTCATGTTCAGAACTTGTCGAGGGTCTGGACGGTGACCTGGACGCGCTTGACGCCGGCCGGTGCGTCGAGAGCGTACGACAAATCCACGTGCAACACATTGCCGAGGCCCGAGCGGACGTTGCCGAAGCGGAGCCCGACGCCGACGTCCTTGAGGACGCCGAGCGGCTCGGCGCCGGTGAAGTCGCGGCCAAAGGTGCGGCCGGCGTCGAAGAACACCGCGCCGCCGACGCGCAGCAGCCGCAGCGGGAACCAGTCGGTGAACACGCGGTGCTCGACGGTCAGCAGCGCGAGCGAGGTGCCGCCCTGGAAGCGCAGCGGGTAGCCTCGCAGGCCGGTGTCGCCGCCGAGCAGCAGCTGCTGGTCCGGGTCCTGGCGGTGCGTGACGGTGCCGCTCAGCGAGACGTAGAAGAGCTGGTGCGGGGTCAGCCGGTCGAAGTAGCGCAGCTGTGCGGTCGCGCTCGCGTTCACGAGCGCGCCCTGCTCGAGGCGCCCCGCCATGCTCGCCGAGGCAAACAGCTCCTGCCGCGGCGCCGGCCGCCAGGCCTCGAGCGCGGTCAGCTGCGCGAGCACGGCGTGGTCGCGGCCGCCGAAGGTCGGCGTCGACCAGCCGAGCTCGGCGTACAGCGAGCGGCCGACGAACAGGTCCTCGGTGCGGCCGATCAGGTCGAGGTTCTCGGTCTTCTCGTAGCGGTCCTCGACCACCTGCCAGCCAAGCCACGGGTAGGCGTAGCGGCGGTCGGCGGGCAGCTCGAGCGGCGGCGCGGCGCCTGCGACCGGCGCGAAGCGTGCCTCGTCGTAGCGCACGCCGGCGTACCAGCGCTGCGTCCAGCCGTCGACCAGTCCTTCCGACCAGCCGTAGTGGGCCTCGTGCTGCACGCGCCGCAGTTCGAGCTGGTCGGCGACCACGCCGCCGGAGTAGCGCGACAGGCGGCTGGTCGCGTCGTTGAGCCCGAAGCCGACCGCGCTCCGCGTGTCGAGCGAGTAGAACGGCTGCGCGGCGGTCAGCGTCTTGACCTTGCCGTCGCTGTTGTCCGCGTACTCGAGGCCGAGCTGCCACCAGCTGCCGCGCACGCTCGGGTTGTAGTAGCTGAAGAGCGTCGAGCTGCGGTCGACGTCGTGGCTGCGGCTGACTGCGACCTGGGTGCCGAGGCCGAGCAGGTTCTCCTCCTCGATCTCGGCGCCCGAGTGGTTGCGTCCGCCGGCGCGCCCGAAGGAGACGCTCGGGTTCAGCGTCCAGACGTCACGGACCGTGACCGAGACGTCGACGGTGTTGGTCGCCGCGTCGTAGCCGGCCGGCACGACCCAGGCCTCGCTCAGGTAGCGGCGCGAGCGCAGGATGCGCTCGGTCTCCTCGAACTTGCGCGCCACCACCGGCTCGCCCGGCGCGAACAGCAGCTGGCCGCGCACCGTGCGCTCGCGGGTCTTGTAGTGCAGCCGGTCCGCGAGCCGGTACAGCGCCTTGTCCTCGCGCGGGTCCTCGACGTCGAAGATGTTCTGCACGTGGACGTCGATGCGGCCGATCGTCGCGCCGCGGCGCTCGAGCTCGGCCGGCTCGGGGACGCCCGCCGCGCTGCGCGCGCTCGCCGGCCGCTCGGTGGCGCCGGCGGCGGCGGCACCGAGCAGCAGGACGAGGCCGAGGCGCGCGAGCAGTCGGCGCGCGCGCCTCAGGGGATCAGCACCGTCGAGCCGGTCGTGCGGCGCGCCTCGAGGTCGGCGTGGGCGCGGGCGGCCTCGACCAGCGGGTAGGTCTGGCCGATGCGGATCTTGACCGCCCCCGAGGCCACCACCTCGAACAGCTCCTTGGCCGCGCGGTTGAGCTCGCCCTTGGTGGCGATGTAGTGGAACAGCGTCGGCCGGGTCAGGAACAGCGAGCCGCGGCGCGCGAGCTCGAGCGCGCTGAACGGCGGCACGGGCCCGGAGGCGTTGCCGTAGGACACCATCAGGCCGAGCCGCCGCAGGCAGTCGAGCGACGGGTAGAACGTGTCGGCGCCGACCGAGTCGTAGACGACCGGCACGCCGCGGCCGTGGGTCAGCTCGCGCACCCGCGCGACCAGGTCCTCGCGCGGCGTGATCACGACCTCGTGCGCGCCGTGCTCGCGCGCAAGCGCCGCCTTCGCGTCGCTGCCGACCACGGCGATCACCCGCGCGCCCAGGTGCCGCGCCCACTGCACGAGCAGCAGCCCGACGCCGCCGGCGGCGGCGTGCACCACCACCGTGTCGCCCTTCTTGACCTTGTAGGTGCGGCGCAGCAGGTAGTGGGCGGTCAGGCCCTTCAGCATTATGCCGGCGGCCTGCGGGTCGCTGATCGACGGCGGCAGCCGGACGATGCGCTCGGCCGGTACGTTGCGCGCCTCGGTGTACGAGCCCGGGCTCGACAGCACGTAGGCGACCCGGTCGCCGGGCTTCAGCGACTTGACCTTGCTGCCGACCGACTCGATGACGCCCGCCGCCTCGCGGCCGAGCGCCGCGGGCAGCTTCATGGGGTATAGACCGCTGCGGTCGTAGACGTCGATGTAGTTGACGCCGATCGCGGTATGGCGGACCCGCACTTCGCTGCGCTTCGGGCGCGGCAGCTCGAGCGTCGACCACTCGAGCACCTCGGGTCCGCCGTGCGCCTTCAGCAGGATGCCTCGCGTCATGGGACCTCCTTCAGCCGACCGCAGGGAAGTCTAGCAGCCCGTCCCGCGCCCGCCGCCGAGCGGGGTCTCGGCAAAGGCGAGCTCGGCCACCGGGCGGCCGCCGAGCAGGTGTTCGGCAATGATGCGCTCGAGGTTGGCCGGCGTGCAGTCGCGGTACCAGGTGCCCTCGGGGTAGACGAGCGCCACCGGGCCGTCGCGGCAGACCCGCAGGCAGCCGACCTTGTTGCGCAGCACCCCGGCCTCGACGTCGACCTGCTTTAAGTCCCGCAGGCGGCGCTTCAGGTATTCCCAGGACGCCTCGCTCTGCTCGATCGGGGCGCACTTGCCGCCCGCGACGCACAGCAGGATGTGGCGCCGGGCGCTGCCCAGGTGGAGCGCGGCGACGACGGCGGCGAGTTCGTCAGTCGGGGCGCTCATCGGGTCTCGCGCCGCGGGTGCGGCGCCTCAGAGCGCCTGCTCGTCCGACTCGCCGGTGCGGATGCGGATCACGCGCTCGATGTCCGACACGAAGATCTTGCCGTCGCCGACCTTGCCGGTGCGCGCCGCGCCGACGATCGCCTCGACGACCTGGTCCTCCATCACGTCCTTGACCGCGACCTCGACGCGGGTCTTCGGCACGAAGTCGACCACGTACTCGGCACCGCGATAGAGCTCGGTGTGGCCTCGCTGGCGGCCGAAGCCCTTGACCTCGGTGACGGTCATGCCGGAGATGCCGATCTCCGACAGCGCCGCGCGGACGTCGTCGAGCTTGAAGGGCTTGATGATCGCGGTGATCAGTTTCATGTCGCAGGCTCCTGTCGCCCGTCTACTGTAGCGAAAATTGGCTGCCGGCGGCGGCGTTGCAGCTTCTGTGCCGACCACCGCCGCATCGCGAATCATGCACTTAGCCGGCCGGGACGGCGGGCGCGCGCACCACGCTGGCGCGCGCGCGTCGCCCGCTGCGCGGCTTTGGTGCGACGGGGTGGTAGAGTCCCGGGCCACCCCCGGGAGATGCGATGACGGATTCGGTCGTGATCGTCGGCGCCGGCCAGACGGCCGCGCAGGCCGTCGACAGCCTGCGGCGCGACGGCTATGCCGGCCGGATCGTGGTCGTCGGCGACGAGCCGCAGCCGCCCTACCAGCGGCCACCGCTCTCGAAGAAGTTCCTCGCCGGCGAGCTGCCGCTCGAGCGGCTCGCGATCCGCCCCGCGGCGTTCTACGACGGCGCGCGCACCGAGATGCGCCTCGGCACGCGCGCCGAGGGACTCGACCTCGGGCGCCGGCAGGTGCTGCTCGCCGACGGCGAGCGTCTCGGCTACGACAAGCTCGTGCTCGCGACCGGCAGCACGCCGCGCAAGGTCGCGGTGCCGGGCCACGACCTCGTCGGCGTGCACTACCTGCGCACGGTCGCCGACGTCGACCGGATCCGCGCCGAGCTCGTGCCCGGCGCGCGGGTCGCGATCGTCGGCGGCGGCTACATCGGCCTCGAGGTGGCGGCGACCTGCCGCGGGCTCGGCCATGAGGTCGACGTGATCGAGATGGCGGAACGCGTGATGAACCGCGTCACCGCCCCCGAGGTCTCGGCGTTCTATGCCGCCGAGCACGCCCGCCACGGCGTGCGCCTGCACCTGCGCGCGGGCCTGCGCGCGCTGCTGCCGCGCGCGGACGACTCGCGCCGGGTCGGCGCGCTCGAGGTCAGCGACGGTCGCCAGCTCGAGGCCGACCTGGTCGTGGTCGGGGTCGGCGTGCTGCCGAACACCGGGCTCGCCGCGGCGGCGGGGCTTGCCTGCGAGAACGGCATCGCGACCGATGCCGGCTGCCGCACGAGCGATCCGCACGTGTACGCGGCCGGCGACTGCGCGAGCCAGGCCGGCCCGCGCTATCCGGGGCGGATCCGGCTCGAGTCGGTCGACAACGCCTTCGAACAGGCGAAGACCGCGGTCGCGAACCTGCTGGGCGGATCGGTGCTGCACGACAAGGTGCCGTGGTTCTGGTCGGACCAGTACGACCTCAAGCTGCTGATCGCGGGCCTGAGCCTCGGCCACGACCAGGTGGTGCTGCGCGGCGATCCCGCGACCCGCAGCTTCGCCTGCTGCTACCTGAAGGGCGGCGAACTGATCGCGATCGACTGCGTCAACCACGCCAAGGACTACATGGCGGCGAAGAAACTGATCGCCGAGCGGGCCCGTCCGGACCCGGTGCGACTCGCCGATCCTGCCGTCGCCCTCAAGGACACGGTGCCCGCCTGACGGCGGCTTTTGCTGCACTGCAAAAAGCTGGCTATACTGCGTCCTCGGCGACCCGCTGGAGAGACGCATGCGCGATCCGAAGCCGACCCCCGCTCAGACCACGCCGCCGCCCGGCGCCACCGCACTGCCACGCGCGCCGACCACCGAGGCGATCGACCGCGCCTTCCGCGCGGCGCTCGGCAAGCTCACCGGCGGGCTCTCGCCGACCGCCTATGCCACCGCCTGGACCGACTGGGCGATGCAGCTCGCGGCCTCGCCCGGGCGGCAGATGGAGCTCGCCGCGGAGGCGATGCGCCTCGCCGCCGACAGCGTCTCGTTCGCGAACCGCGCCGCCGGCGGCGAGAAGCTCTCGCCGAACGAAGGGCTGAACGGCGCGGGCGATGCGCGCTTCGCGGCCGAGGCCTGGCAGCAGTACCCGTTCAACGTCTATGCCCGCGCCTACCAGAACGGCGCGAGCTGGCTGAAGACGCTGCCGAAGGACGTCGACGGGCTGCGCCACTACCACGGCGAGCTGGTCGACTTCACGGTCCGCCAGTGGCTCGACGCGCTCGCGCCGACGAACTTCCTCGCCACCAACCCCGAGCTGCTGGAGCTCACGCGCGCCGAGGGCGGCCAGAACCTGATGCGCGGCGCGCAGAACCTGGTCGAGGACCTGTCGCGCGTCATGGACAAGAAGGGCCCGGTCGGCACCGAGGCCTTCGAGGTCGGCAAGTCGGTCGCGGTCACCAAGGGCAAGGTCGTCTACCAGAACGCGCTGATCGAGCTCTTGCAGTACGAGCCGGCGACCCCGACCGTGCACGCGGAACCGGTGCTGATCGTGCCGGCGTGGATCATGAAGTACTACATCCTCGACCTGTCGCCGAAGAACTCGCTGGTGAAGTACCTGGTCGAGCAGGGCCACACGGTCTTCATGATCTCGTGGAAGAACCCGGCGCCCGGCGACCGCGATTTCGGCATGGACGACTACGTCGACCAGGGCCTGAAGGCGGCGCTCGACGCGGTCAGCGCGATCGTGCCGGGCCGGCGCATCCACGGCACCGGCTACTGCATCGGCGGCACGCTGCTCGCGATCGGCGCGGCGACGCTGGCCCGCGAGCACGACGAGCGGCTCGCGAGCCTGACGTTCTTCGCGGCGCAGACCGACTTCTCGGAGCCCGGCGAGCTCGCGCTCTTCATCAACCGCAGCCAGCTCGCGATGCTCGAGGCGCAGATGTACCAGGAGGGCGTGCTCGACAGCCGCCAGATGGGCGGCGCCTTCCAGATGCTGCGGCCGCGCGACCTGATCTGGCAGCCGATGGTGCAGAGCTACGTCAAGGGCACGCGCGACCCGATGGTCGACCTGATGGCCTGGAACGCCGACGGCACGCGCATGCCGTACAAGATGCACACCGAGTACCTGTACCGGCTGTACCTCGACAACGAGCTGTCGAGCGGCCGCTTCCCGGTGCACGGCGAGCCGGTGCGGCTCTCGGACCTCAGGATCCCGATGTTCGTGGTCGGCACCGAGACCGACCACGTCGCGCCGTGGAAGAGCGTCTACAAGCTCGAGAACCTGGTGCGCTCCTCGGACTACACGTTCCTGCTGACGAGCGGCGGCCACAACGCCGGCATCGTCTCGGGACCCGTGCACCCGAAGCGCAAGCACCGCGTGCGCACCCGCACGCTCGAGGACCGGCACCTGCCGCCCGAGGAATGGCTCGCGACCACCCCGCCGCAGCCGGGCTCGTGGTGGCCGACCTGGCAGAAGTGGCTCGCGATGCACTCGGGCGACCACCAGGCCCCGCCCGCGCTCGGCGCGGCGGCGGCCGGCTACCCGGTGCTGCGCGACGCGCCGGGCGAGTACGTCCGCGTCGCCTGAGGCGGGCGGCGCTCAGCGTGCCGCGGCGAGCGCCTTCATCAGCCGGTAGCTGAACTCGAGCGACTCGTAGAACGCGGTCACGCCGACGCGCTCGTCGCGGCCGTGGGCGCGCGAGTCGCCCTCCTCGATCGCGGTGCCGGAGACGCCGTAGGTCTTGAGGCCGGCGCGGCGGAAGTAGACGTTGTCGGACGCGCCCGAGGACATCGCCGGCACCACCGGCACGCCTGGCCACATCGACGTCGTGACCCGCTCGATCGTGCCAACCACCGCCGGGTCGAGCACCGCCTCGGGGCTGCCGAGCGGCGGCCAGTCGACGCTGACCTGCACGCCCGCATCGTCGATCACGCGCGCGAAGGTGGCGAGCACCTCCTCCGGCTTCTCGTCCGGCAGCAGCCGGCACTGGATCGTCGCCTGCGCGCGCATCGGCAGCGCGCTCTCGCTCTGGCCGCCGGCGACCACCGTCGCGGGACAGGTGCTGTGCAGCTGCGCGTTCAGCATTGGCGAGTCGCGCAGCCGCTCCGCCGCGGCACGGTCGGCCGGGTCCTTCAGGATCGCGTCGATCGCCGCAGCTTCCGCGGCCGGCACGTAGGCGCGCGAGGCCTCGAGGTAGCGGCGCGTGGTCGGGCCGAGGCGCACCGGGAACTGGTAGGCGTCGAGGCGCGCGAGTGCGCGCGCGAGGCGCCCGATCGCGTTGTCGCGGGTCGGCAGCGAGGAATGGCCGCCGCTGCCGGTGGTGGCCAGTGTGTAGGTCGCGTAGACCTTCTCGGAGGTCTGCAGCGAGTTCCAGAGGATCCGGCCGCCCTGGGCGTGCACCTTGCCGGCGTCCTGGTTGATCACCAGGCCCGCCTCGATCAGCGGGCGGTGGTTCGCGAGCATCCACTCGACGCCGTTGGCGTCGCCGCCCGCCTCCTCGTCGACGTTGAAGAACAGGATCAGGTCGCGGTCCGGCACGTAGCCCTCGCGCTTCAGGCGCAGCAGGTTGGCCGACAGCAGCGCCACCTCCTCCTTCACGTCCTGGGTGCCGCGGCCGTAGAAGTAGCCGTCCTTCTCGGTGAGCCGGAACGGCTCGACGCTCCAGGTGTCGCGCACCGCCTCGACCACGTCGAGGTGCGCGTTGAAGAGCACCGGCTCGCCGCGGCCGCGGCCGTGCAGGCGCACGACGATATTCATCTTGTCGGGCTTCGGGCCGCCGACGTAGACGTCGCCGTCCGGGAAGCCGGCCGCGTGGAAGCGCGCGGCGAGCGCCGCGGTCGCCTTCGCCGAGCCGACGGCGTGGGTGGTGTCGAGGCCGACGAGCTCGGCCAGGATCTCGCGCGCGAGCGCGTCGGAGGCGGCCGGCGAACGCGGCGTCGCGGCGGATGCGGCGGGTGCGGCGGGTGCGGCGGCAAGCGCGGTGCTCGAGACAAGCGCGAGCGCGGCGCTCACGGCGAGTACACGGCGGATCAGGGTCATGGCGGCTCCGGCGAGAGGATCGGGACGAGGCCCGCGATGCTGCCCGGTCGCGCGCCGCAAGACAATTCCGCCCGCCTTAAGGCGGCAGCTTGAGTGCCGCGAGCAGTGCCGCGTAACGCGGCTCCGCGCGCAGGCCGTTGAAGGGCACGTCGGCCTTCAGCGACGAGAGCCCCGAATCGCGCTGGCGCCGGGCACGCTCGAGCCAGTCGAGCGCCCGTTCGTTGTCGCCGCGCCAGGCGTACACCGAGGCAACCTGGTACGCCGCGTAGCGCGCGCAGCAATCGACGAGCGCCTGCCGCGCCGCCTCGGCCGCCTCGTGGTGCCCGCGCTGGTCCTCTAACACCGCCTCCTGCATGTGCCGGAACGACGGGTCGCGGGTAGACACGTTGATGTACTTGGCGGCGAGCTCGGGATGCCCCTCCAGGAAGTTGAGATTCGCCATGCCCGTGAGCGCATCCTCGCTCTCGGGACTGAGCGCGAGCGCGCGCTCGAGCGCGCGCCGCGCGCCGGTCCGGTCGCCCGCCGCGATCAGCACATTGCCGAGGTGTGACCAGGCCGCGCGGTTGAGCGGGTCGAACTTCGCCGCGCGGTGCAGCGTGTCGATGGCGGCGGCGATCTCGCCGTGGGCGGTCTGCACGTCGGCGACGACGGTGACGACGCGCGAGTCGCCGGGCGCCAGCGCGAGCACGTGATCGGCATCGGCGCGCGCACCTGCGAAGTCGAGCGTATAGAGCCGGTAGCGCGCGCGCGCCACGAAGGCCTCCGGGAGCGCCGGATCGAGCGCGAGCGCCCGCGCCGCGGAGGCCGCCGCCTCGCGGTACGACTCGGCGTCGTCGGTCGCCGAGGCGATCGTCACTTCGTTGCTCGCGCGATACGCGTAGGCCACCGCATACCGAGGATCGAGACGGATGGCTTCGTCGAAGGCCGCGCGGGCGGCGGCGGAACTCGCCGCCGATCCGCGTATCATCAGCTGTCGGCCCAGGAGCAGCTGCTCGTAGGCCTCCGGCACCGCGGTGCCGTGCGCCGCGGCACCCGGCTCGCCGGACGCGTTGAGCTTCAGCTTGAGCGCCGCGACCACCGCCGCCGCGATCTCGTCCTGGACCTGGAACACGTCCTTGAGCTCGCGATCGTAGGTTTCCGACCAGACGTGATCGCCGGTGTCGGTACGGATGAGCTGCGTCGTGACGCGCAGGTGCGGGCCTGACTTGCGCACGCTGCCCTCGAGCAGGTGCGCGACGCCGAGCGCCTTGGCGATCTCCGCAACCGTCGCCGGGCGACCCTTGTAGTAGAAGGAAGAGGTCCGTGCGGTGACCCGCAGGCCGGGGGTCTTCGCGAGCAGGTCGAGCAACTCCTCGGCGAGCCCGTCGGAGAAGTACTCCTGGTCCTTCTTCTCGCTGAGGTCCGCGAACGGCAGCACCGCGATCGAGGGTCCCGCCTCCGCGACTGCCGTCGGGGCCTGCGGCGCCGCGGGAGGCGCGACCGGCCGCGCGACGCGGCCCTGGAGGACCACGAGTCCGGCGATGACCGCGAGTGCGGCGACCGCCCCGCCGACCAGCGCGCGACGCCGCCACGGCGGCTGACCAGTCGCGGGCTCCGGGGTGCGCGCACCGGCAGGGCCCGCGGTCGCCGCGGGCGCCACGGGTGCCGGCGATCCCGACAGCAGCCGGCCAATCCGCGCAACGACGGGTGCGACGTCGCCATCACGGAGCCGCATCCACTGCACGTGCCGGAAGCGATCCGGCACGCGCGCGCGCGACTCGTCGGTCGCATCGAGCGCCACCGGCACGAGGAACGGCGCGTCGTCCGCCATGTCGAGCGTGCGATCGACCGCGAGGCGCCACTCGCGGCGGAAGTAGCCCTCGGCGCGCGCCTCGGTGTGGCTCGAGACCAGCGCGACGAACAGCGCGCAGTCGTGGATGCGACGCCGGATCTCGAGGTCCCAGGCGTCGCCGCCCTTGAGCTCGCTCTGGTCGAACCAGACCTCGGCGCCGGCCTCGCGCAGCGCCGCCGCGAGGCGCGCGGCGACGGCCGCGTCCTCGGAGGCGTAGCTCAGGAAGACCGCACGGGAGGACTGCGCCACGGCGACCGGATCCCTGTCAGGACTCGCGGGCCGCCGCCGCGCGGGGCCCGTCATCCCGGCAGCTTACCCGATCCGGCGGCGACGCCAGCGAGCTAGCGCAGCACGACCAGCAGGTCCTTGGCGTCCACCTGCTGGCCGGGCCGGACCGCGACCTCGACGACCTCGGCGTCGCGCTCGGCGCGCACCGCCGCCTCCATCTTCATGGCCTCGAGCGTCAGCAGCGTCTCGCCGCGCGCGACCTTCTGGCCGGCCTTGACCGCGATCGTCACGACGTGCCCCGGCATCGGCGCGCCGACCTGGGCGGGGTCGCCGATCTCGGCCTTGCGCGTCGGCGCACGCTTCGCGACCTGGCTGCGGTCGGCGACCCTGACCGAGCGCGGCTGGCCGTTGAGCTCGAAGAACACCGTGCGGGTGCCGTCCTCGTGCGCCTCGCTGACCGCGACCAGCCGCACGATCAGCGTCTTGCCGCGCTCGAGGTCGACCGACAGCTCCTCGCCGACCTCCATGCCGTAGAAGAAGGTCGGCGTCGGCAGCACCGCGACGTTGCCGAAGCGCGCGCGGTCGCGGGCGTAGTCGACGAACACCTTCGGGTACATCAGGTACGAGGCGAGTTCGGTGTCGGAGATCGCGTGACCGACCTGCTTCTCGGCCGCGGCGCGCGCGGCGTCGAGATCGGCGGGCGCGAGCACCTCGCCCGGGCGCCGGGTCAGCGGCGCCCGCCCCTTCAGCACCTTGCGCTGCAGCGCCGCCGGGAAGCCGCCGTGCGGCTGGCCGATGTCGCCGTGGAAGAACTGCACCACCGATTCCGGGAAGGCGACCTCGTGCTCCGGGTCCTCGACCTGCGTGCGGGTGAGCCCCGAAGTCACCATCATGATCGCCATGTCGCCGACGGTCTTCGAGCTCGGCGTCACCTTGATCACGTCGCCGAACATCTCGTTGACCTCGGCGTAGGCGCGCGCGACCTCCGGCCAGCGGTGCTCGTCGATGCCGAGCGAGCGCGCCTGCTCCTTGAGGTTGGTGTACTGGCCGCCGGGCATGCCGTGCAGGTAGACCTCCGAGGCGCCGGCGCGGATGTCGCTCTCGAACGCGGCGTAGCCGTGCCGCACCTGCTCGAAGTAGCCGGACAGCAGCCGCAGGCTCTCGGCGTCGAGGCCCGGGTCCTCGGGCGTGTGCCTGAGCGCCGCCGCGAGCGAACCGAGGTTCGGCTGCGAGGTGAGGCCGCTCATCGCGTCGATCGCGGCGTCGACCGCGTCGCAGCCGGCGTCGATGGCCGCGAGCACGCTGGCGGCCGCGATGCCGCTCGTGTCGTGGGTGTGGAAGTGCAGCGGGATCGAGACCTCGTCCTTCAGCGCCCGGACGAGCGTGCGCGCGGCGAACGGCCGGCACAGGCCCGCCATGTCCTTGATCGCGAGCACGTGCGCGCCCGCGCGCTCGAGCTCGCGCGCGAGGCCGACGTAGTACTTCAGGTCGTACTTCGTCTCGCGCGGGTCGGTCAGGTTGCCGGTGTAGCACAGCGCCGCCTCGACCACCTTGCCGGTCGCGCCGATCGCGTCGATCGAGACGCGCATGTTCTCGATCCAGTTCAGCGGGTCGAAGATCCGGAACACGTCGACCCCGGCCTTGGCGGCCTCGGTGACGAAGTAGCGCACCACGTTGTCGGGGTAGTTCGTGTAGCCGACCGCGTTCGCCGAGCGGAACAGCATCTGCAGCAGCAGGTTCGGCATCGCGGCGCGGAACTCCGCGAGCCGCTCCCACGGGTCCTCGCGCAGGAAGCGCATCGCGACGTCGAAGGTCGCCCCGCCCCAGCACTCGACTGAGAACAGCTGCGGCAGCAGGCTCGCGTAGTACGGCGCCACCGCCGCCATGTCGTGGGTCCGGAAGCGCGTCGCCAGCAGGCTCTGGTGCGCGTCGCGCAGCGTCGTGTCGGTGACCAGCACGCGCCGCTCGGCCAGCATCCAATCGGCGAGACCCTTCGGGCCGCGCGCCTCGAGCACCTGCTTCGAGCCGGACGCGGGCTCCGGCAGCGCGACGCGCGGCAGGCGCGCGCGCTCGAGGCGCGCCGGCCGCGGCCGGCCACGGACCTCGGGGTTGCCGTTGACGATCAGGTCGCCGACGAAGTTCAGCAGCTTGGTCGCGCGGTCGCGGCGCTTCGGGAAGTCGAACAGCTCCGGCGTCGAGTCGATGAACCGGGTGGTGTAGTCGCCGCTCGCGAAGCGCGGGTGGTTGATGACCTGGTCCAGGAAGCGCAGGTTGGTCGTCACGCCGCGGATGCGGAACTCCCACAGCGCGCGGTGCATGCGGCGGATGGTCTCCTCCGGCGTCGGCGCCCAGGCGGTGACCTTGACGAGCAGCGAGTCGTAGGAGCGGCCGATGAACGCGCCCGAATACGCGGTGCCGGCGTCGAGGCGGATGCCGAAGCCGGCCGGGCTGCGGTAGGCGGTGATCGTGCCGTAGTCGGGGATGAACTGGTTCTCCGGGTCCTCGGTCGTGATCCGGCACTGCAGCGCGTGGCCGAAGACGCGGATCTCCGCCTGCGGCGGCACGCCCGACTCCGGCGTGCCGATCGCCGCGCCCTCGGCGATGCGGATCTGCGCCTTGACGATGTCGATGCCGGTCACGACCTCGGTGACCGTGTGCTCGACCTGGATGCGCGGGTTGACCTCGATGAAGTAGAAGCGGCCGCTGTCGGCGTCCTGCAGGAACTCGACCGTGCCGGCGTTGCGGTAGCCGCTCGCGCGGCCGATCGCGAGCGCGTAGCCGCAGAGCTCCTCGCGCTCGCGGTCGCCGAGGAACGCGGCCGGCGCGCGCTCGACGACCTTCTGGTTGCGCCGCTGCACCGTGCAGTCGCGCTCCCACAGGTGCACGAGCCCGCCGTGGGCGTCGCCGAGCAGCTGCACCTCGACGTGCCGCGCGCGGCGGATCAGCTTCTCGAGGTAGACCTCGTCGTTGCCGAAGGCGGCCTTGGCCTCGCGGCGCGCCGCGGCGACGAGCTCCTCGAGCTCGGCCCCGGACTCGACCACGCGCATGCCGCGGCCGCCCCCGCCCCAGCTCGCCTTCAGCATCAGCGGGTAGCCGATCGACGCGGCGAGGCGCTGGGTCTCGCCCGGGTCCGCCGGCAGCGGCCCGGTCGCGGGCATCACCGGCACCTGCGCGGCGGTGGCGAGCGCACGGGCCGCGACCTTGTTGCCGAGCGTGCGCATGGTCTCGGCCGAGGGACCGACGAACGCGAGGCCGGCGGCGGCGCAGGCCTCGGCGAACGCCGGGTTCTCGGCCAGGAAGCCGTAGCCCGGGTGGACGCCGTCGCAGTGCGCCTCGCGCGCGAGTCGCACGATGTCGGCGACGTCGAGGTAGGCCTCGACCGGCCCCTTGCCCTCGCCGACGAGGTAGCTCTCGTCGGCCTTGGTCCGGTGCAGCGAGAAGCGGTCCTCGCGCGAGTAGATCGCGACCGTGCGGATGCCGAGCTCGTTGGCCGCGCGCATCACGCGGATCGCGATCTCGCCGCGATTGGCGATCAGGAGGCGCTGGATGCGGCGGCGCGCCGCGCTGTGGCTCGTCATCGTCGGGGCCCCGTCGGCGGTGGGCCCGCGCGCCCGGTCGGGCGGCGGGTATCGCGCTGCATCATAACCACGCGGCGCGCCCGGCCGCGACGGCTTCGGGCCGCGGCATCCGGCGGCGGGGCGGGACGGGGGGCTCGCGGCCGGCGGCCGCCGGGGTCAGAGCGCGGCGCGGCGCTGGCGGCGGAACGAGCCCGTCTCGAGCGTCTCGTAGGCCTGGTCGCTGAACACCGAGCGGTTCCGGCCCTCGGCCTTGGCCTGGTAGAGCGCCTCGTCGGCGAGCTGCACGAAGCCCTGGGTGCTGCGCTCGGCGCTCGGCGTCACGTAGGCGACGCCGACGCTGACCGTGACGTTCGGGCTCGCGACCGAGTCGCCGTGCGCGATGTTGAGGCCGGCGATGTTGGCGTGGATGCGCGAGGCCGTTTCCTCGAGGTAGAGCCGCGACGGGTCGTACAGCACGACCGCGAACTCCTCGCCGCCGTAGCGCGCGACGAAGTCGAGCGGCCGGCGCGCCGAGCGCCTGAGCGCCGCGGCGACCGCCTTCATGCACTCGTCGCCCGCCTGGTGGCCGTGGTGGTCGTTGTAGCGCTTGAAGAAGTCGATGTCGACGAGCAGCAGCGCGACCGCCGCGCCCTCCCGGCCCGCCATCTGCCAGGCGGTCGCGAGGTGCTCGTCGAAGCGGCGGCGGTTGTAGAGCCCGGTCAGCCCGTCGCGGGCGGCGGTCTCCTCGAGCATGCGCGCCTCGAGGAAGTGCGTGCGGATCTCGGTCTCGAAGGTATAGGCGGTGGTCGCGCCGATCACGTTGGTCAAGAGCAGCACGATCGCGTTGTAGAGCACGTTGGTCTCGGGCAGCGTGCCGACGACGCCGAAGCCGAGGTAGGCGCACCACATCACGAGGTTGGCGCGTAGCGCCTGGTAGAACAGCAGCCCGAACAGGTAGTAGACGAAGATCGAGGCGAGCACCACGCTGACGAACACGATCTGCACGCCGGCCTGCGAGGCCTTGACCTCGACCGCGATCATCGCGATGCCGCCGACCACCGCCAGCATCGGCGCGACCCGCGGGTAGACGCGGTGCGCGTTCTCGAGGTAGGTGACGCTGATCGCGACCAGCACGACCGGCAGCACCAGGCCGAACTGCAGGAAGCCGATCAGGCCGCGCGAGCCCTCGCGGATCACCAGCATGTTGAGCAGGCCGAAGCAGAGCACCAGCGCCGCGGCCAGGAACAGGTTGCGGCGCACCTGGCCGAGGCGCGAGCGCGCCAGTTCGCGCCGGAACGCCTGCTCGAGGTCGTCCTCGAAGCGCAGCCACGGGAACCCGGCGCGCAGCTGCCGCGCGGCGGCGGATTCTTCGATGATCAGCTGCTGGGTCTCGTCCGGGTTCACGCGCGCCAGTGCCTCACGACCGCCCGCCCGGCGGCCCGTGGATGCGCGCAGTAGACACCCGCCGGCCGAGCGCGAACTGCGCGGCGGCGCACGGAATGGGCCCCGGTCGCGCTAGCCGCGGGACGGGCCGTCCGGGTCGGGAACGGCGTCACGGAGTCCGAGGCCGACGAAGGGATCCCAGCCGGCCGGCCGGGGCGAGGGCTCCACGTCCGCCGCGGCGCCGGCGGGCGAGCCTGGCCCGAGCGGCGTCTCGGTCAGGATGCGCACGGTCGCGAAGCGGGTGAGGTTCTCGAGCGGCTTCATGGCGGGGTCCCCTCGGGCGAGCCACGGCCCGGGAGGGCCGGCGGCGGGCCGAGTTTAGGCGATTCCCCTAAATCCGTCTCGTCGGATCGGCAAAAGTCGTAGACCCCGGGTTCAGCCGGGCGCCCCCGGCAGCGACAGGCGCACTTCCGTGCCGCCGCCTTCGCGGGCGAGGAGCTCGAGCCGGCCGCCGTGGGCCTCGGCGATCTCGCGCGACAGCGTGAGCCCGAGGCCGGTGCCGCCGGGCTTCGTCGAGTAGAACGGCAGCAGCGCCTGCTCGAGCACCGCCGGTGCCAGTCCCTGGCCCCGGTCCGCGACCACGAACTGCACGCCGCCTGCCAGCTCGCGCACCGCGAGCGTGATCTCGCTCGCCGGCGAGCCCGACTCGTGGGCGTTCTTGAGCAGGTTGATCAGCACCTGCTCGATCTGCGCCGCATCGAACCAGCCGGACGCGCCGGGCAGGGGCCCGGTGAGCCGGAAGCGGATCGTGCCGCCGAGGTGCGCGACGAACGGTGCCCAGTCCACCGGCGCCGGCCGCGGGCGCGGGAGCTTTGCGAAGCGCGCGTAGCCGTCGATGAAGCCGTGCAGGTGCTTCGCCCGCTCCTCGATGGTCGCGAACACCCGATCGAGCACCGCCGGGTCGGGCGTCGCGCCGAGCGCGCGGCCGGAGTGCGCGAGCGAGGAGATCGGCGCCAGCGAGTTATTCAGCTCATGGGCGATCACCCGGATCACGCGCTTCCAGACGAGCACCTCCTGGGCGCCGAGCTCGCGCGTCAGCTGCTTGAGCAGGTAGAGATGGTGGGCGCGGGCGTTGAGCGCGAAGCGGCGCAGGTTCAGGTGGAAGATCTCCGCCTCCTCGCCGACGCGCATCGTGAACAGGGTGTCGCGACCGCCCGCGATCGCCTCGCGCAGGGGTGCGTCCGCCGCTTCCACGAGCGCGTTGAAGTCGAGGCCCTCGAGCGGCCGGCCGGCCGCGAACAGCCGGCGCGCCGCGAGGTTCGCGTAGACGACGATTCCGCGCTCGTTGGTGAGCACCAGCGCGAGCGGCGTCGCCTGGATGACGGTGTCGAGCAGGAGCTCGCGCTCGACCAGCGACAGGCGCTCGGCGCGGAAGCGCTCGCCGAGCCCGTTATAGGCGCTGGCGAGCGATTCCGCCTCCGGCAGTCCGCGCGGCCGCGCGAGGCTCAGGCTGAAGTCGCCGTCCTTGAGGCTTGCGAGGCCGTCGGCGAGGGCGCCGAGGAAGCGCGTCCAGGGCCGCGCCAGGGCACGAGCCGCAAGCACGGCGAGCGGCAGGCCGACGGCGAGCGCGGCGGCCACGGCGGCCGTACCCGCGCCGAGCGCGGCACGCGCGAGCAGCGCGAGGCCGACGCCGGCAGCGAGCGCGAGACCGAGCGCGAGCGCCAGGGTCCCGGCGAAGGAGAACGGCGAGTGCGTGCGGGCGCGCATTCCCGGCAGAGCATAGCCGCGGTGGCGGCCAGCGGCGAGGCGCCGGCGGCCGCGGTCAGCTGCCCGCAATGCCGAGCTTCTCGAGGCGCCGGTAGAGCGACTGCCGCGACAGCCCGAGCTCGCGCGCCGCGCGCGCCACGACGCCGCCCGCCCGCGCGAGCGCGGCGCGTATCTCCGCCGCTTCCGGCTCGCGCTCGGCGCGCTCGGGCGCCTCGAGGCCGAGGGTCGCCGCGCTGAGCACGGGAGCCGCGGACAGCAGGCACGCACGCTGCACCGCGTTCCTCAGCTCGCGGACGTTGCCCGGCCAGGGATGCGCGAGCAGCGCCTGCTCGGCGGAGGCATCCAGCGTGCGCCCGGGCGCGAGGAAGCGGCGCGCGAGCGGCAGTATGTCGCCCGGCCGCTCGGCGAGCGCCGGCAGTCGCAGCTCGATCACGTTGATGCGGTAGTAGAGATCCTCGCGGAAGCTGCCGGAGCGGATCGCCGAGCGGAGATCGGCGTTGGTCGCGAACAGGAACCGCACCCGCACCCGGCGAGTCGCGGAGCTGCCGAGGCGCTCGAAGGCACCGGTCTCGAGCACCCGCAGCAGCTTCGCCTGGCCGGCCAGCGAGAGGTTGCCGATCTCGTCGAGGAACAGGGTGCCGCCATCGGCCGCTTCGAAGCGCCCGGCGCGGGCGCGCCCGGCACCGGTGTAGGCGCCTGCCTCGGCGCCGAACAGCTCCGACTCCATGAGCTCCATCGGCAGCGCGCCCGCATTCACCTTGATGAAGGGCCCGGCGCGCACGGCCGAGTTCGCCTGGATCACGTCCGCGAGTACTTCCTTGCCCGCGCCGTTCGGCCCGGTCAGCAGCACCGGCACGTCGGCCGCCGCGACCCGGGTGGCAGTCACGAACAGCTCGTGCATCGCGTCGCTCTCGTAGACGGCACCCCGCAGGTCGTAGCGCGCGGCGAGCGCGGCGCGCACCGCGCTGCGCTCCGCGGCGAGCGCCGCGCGCTCGCGGCTGGCGCGACCGAGCGCGACGAGGTTCTGCACCGTCGTCAGCAGCCGCTGGTCGTCCCACGGTTTCGGCAGGTAGTCGGCCGCGCCGGCTTTGACGAGCTCGACAGCGGTCTCGAGATGCGTCCAGGCGGTCAGCAGGATGATCGGCACCGCCGGGTGCGCCGCGCGGATGGCGCGGAAGAGCTGCACGCCCTCCTCGCCCGAGGTCGTGTCGCGCGAGAAGTTCATGTCCTGCACGACCAGGTCAATGTCGCCACGCGCCAGTCGTGCAAGTCCCGCGGCCGGGCCGGGCGCGCACTCGACCGCGAGGCCGCGCAGCGACAGCAGCACCTCGAGCGCGGTGCAGACCGCGGCGTTGTCGTCGATCACGAGGACGGTCGGCGTCGGCATGGGGCTCCGCGGGTCGGGGCGGGCCGTGACGGGTCGCAGGCGCGACCGGCACGGATCCGGAGTGTAGCGCCGGGTCGCGGCCTCAGAGCGTGCGCGTCGCCACCGCGGGCTCGATCGCACCGGCTCGTCGCGCCGGCCAGAGCACCGCCAGCTGGCCGAGCACGAGCAGCGCAAGCGCCGCGAGCCCGACATACCCTGCCGGCAGCGGCGGGGTCTGGAACGCGCTCGCCAGCCAGCCGCTCGCGGCCCAGGCGAGCAGCGCGCCGGTGACGATCCCGGCGAGGCTCAGCAACCCGTTCTCGATCAGGAAGTAGTGCACGATGTCGGCGCGCCGTGCGCCGAGCGCGCGCCGGGTGCCGATTTGCTTGCGGCGCGCGTTCACGTGGAAGGTCGCCAGTCCGACGATGCCGAGCGCCGTGACGCTCGTCATCATCACGACCAGCGTCGTCAGGAACACGATCATGCGCCGGTCGGGCCGGAAGGTCCGCAGCAGCCAGAAGTCGTGCGGCCGCACCCAGGTCACCGCCCGGCCGTTGCCGATCTCGTTGAGCCGCTTCTCGATCTCCGGAATGAGCCGGTCGCGCTCGCCGAGCCGCGCGCGCACCACGTAGCGCCACGAGCGGCCGAGGCCGCCGGTCGCGTGGTAGACGATGTCGTACGGCCCGGGCCGCACGTTGCGCGGCCAGGAGCCGAGCATGTCGCTGACGACACCGATGATCGTCCCCTGCTTGCCGCCGTTGTCGTACACCGGCCGTCCGACGGCCGGTGCGTCGCCGTAGAGTCGCTTCGCCATCGACTCGGAGATCATCACGAGCGGCGGCAGGTCGTTGTTCGCCGGCTCGGCGACGTATTCCTCGGGCCGGAATTTGCGGCCGGCGACCAGCTTGAGGCCGTAGGCGTCCAGGAAGGCGGGGTCGACCTCCATGACGTTCGCGTTGGTGACCGGCGCCTTGGGATCGGGGCTCGTCAGGTAGCCCGAGGAGCTGCCGCCGTCCGACTCCGGCACCGAGCTCGAGGGCGCCGCGGCGACGACCCCCGGCAGGGCCCGCAGCAGCGCCAGGTCCGCCCGCATCGTCGCGACGTGCTGGTACTCGGGGCCGTAGCCCTCGCTCTGCACGAAGATCAGGTTCGCCGAGTCGTTGCCGCTCGGTCGGTGCACGAGCTCGAGGCGCTTCGCGATCACAAAGAAGGCGTTGGCGATCACCGCGAGCGTGATCGCGACCTGCACGCCGACGAGCACGGCGCCGGTGCGGTTGCGCAGCAAGGCCGAGAGGATCGGGCGGATGTCCATGGCGAGTGCTCCGTCACTGCGTCTTGAGGTAGGCGGCCGGCTGCACCCGGCAGATGCGCCAGGCGGGGTAGAGCCCGGCGAGCACGCCGGCGAGCACGGCGAGCCCGATCGCCGCGAGCACCATCGTCAGGTCGAGCTGCGTCAGCCGGTCGTAGCTCGAATACAGCTGCTCGACGGCCTTGAGGCCGGCCCAGCCGAGCACCAGCCCGCCGAGGCCCGCGATCGCGCCGACCAGGCCCACCTCGACCAGGTGCTGGCGGAAGAGCTCGCCGCGGCTCGCGCCGAGCGCGCGACGCACGGCCGAGGCGCCCGCGCTGCCCAGGAAGCGCGACAGCAGCAGCCCGACGACGTTGAGGATGCAGACGGCGAGGAAGGCGAAGGCCACGGCGAGCAGCATGCGGCTGTCCTGGCCGACGACCTCGTTGTGGCGCAGCCAGGCCTCGACATCGTAGAGGCGGTTGTTGCTCGGTCGCGCGAAGCGGCCCAGTCGCTTCTGCTCGGCGACGTAGCCGTCGAGCCAGGCCTGGTAGCGCTCCACGTCGGCGGCCGTGGGCAGGTCCGCCCACAGCTGGATCCAGACGCACTCGGAGCCGAGCAGGTCGCGCAGGCCGGCCAGCGTCTCCGGCTTCCAGCAGTTGACGTTGCCGGCCGGCTGCAGTTCGAGCGCTGCGCCGAGCGCGAACGGCAGGAAGGCGTCCTCGGCGGTGTCGTAGGCGCCGTTGTTGAGGTCGTAGAACTTCGGGGTCGGCTGCCAGTCGGCGAGCACGCCGCTGACGCGGAACTCCCGGCCGTCGATGCGCACGCTCCGGCCGACGCTGTTTTCGCCGCCGAACAGGCGCTCGTTGGTCTCGCGCGACAGCACCACGACCGGTTCGCCACCGCGGTCGGCGGCGGCGTCCCAGCCGCCGCCGTAGGCGAACGGTACGGCGAACATCGGGAAGAAGTCGCGAGTCGCGAGCCGCGCCTCGATCAGGAACGGCGCGCGCCCGGCGCCGGGATCCACGGTCATCGCGGTCTTGCGCATGATGACGGTGCGCGCCGCGGGTGCGCCGGCGGCGACCGCCAGTGCATCGCGATAGGTCAGCTGCGGCGGCGGGTCGGCCGGGTTCTCGTCGTCGGCTGGCCGGTCGGGCGACCAGCTGTCGATCGTGACCGCGTGCAGCACGCTGCTGCGCGCCGGAATCGGGTTCGCCGACATGCGGTGGTAGACGGTCAGCGTCGTGGTGGTCGCACCGATGCCGAGCGCGATCGCGCCGATCATGAGCGCGGTGATCGCCGGCGTCCGGGCGAGACTCAGCCAGGCGAGCTTCAGGTAGTAGCCGAGCATCGCCGCGGCCTCAGGCGACCGCGACCGGCGCTCCGGCCGGCCGCGGCGCAAACGGCTTCAGGTCGGTGACCTCGCCGTCCATTACGTGGATGTTGCGGTGCGCGCGGCGCGCGAGCTCGGGATCGTGGGTCACGAGCACGATGGTCGTGCCGCTGCGGTTGATCTCGCCGAGCAGGTCCATGATCTGCCGCGCCATCAGCGAGTCGAGGTTGCCGGTGGGCTCGTCGGCGAGCAGGAAGCGCGGCTCGCCGGCGATGGCACGCGCGATCGCGACGCGCTGCTGCTGGCCGCCCGACAGCTGCGAGGGCAGGTGGCGCTGGCGCGCCGCGAGTCCAACGAGCTCGAGCGCGCGCTCGATTCGGGCGCGCCGCTCGCGCGCCGCGAACCCGCGGTAGCGCAGCGGCACGTCGACGTTGTCGAACACGTCGAGGTCGGGGATCAGGTTGAAGCCCTGGAAGATGAAGCCGATCTTCTGGTTGCGGATCCGGGCGCGCGCGTCGTCGCCGAGCGAGCCGACGTCGACGCCGTCCAGCCGGTAGTGGCCGCCGTCGGCACTCTCGAGCAGTCCGGCGATGTTGAGGAAGGTGGTCTTGCCCGAGCCCGACGGGCCGGTCACCGCCACGAACTCGCCCTCCGCGACCGTGAGGTTGAGGTCGCGGAGGGCGTGGGTCTCGACCAGCTCCGTGCGGTAGACCTTCGAGATGTGCTGCATGTCGAGCATGAGGGGCTCCGTGGCGGCTGCGCGGCAGGATCAGTGGATGAGGCGCACGCGTGGTGCGTTCTCGAAGGCGGCGAGGCTCGACACGACGATCCGGTCGCCGGCGGCAAGGCCGTCGAGGATCTCGACCTCGCTGGCGCTCGAGCTGCCGAGGTGCACGGCGACGCGTTCGGCGAGGTCGCCGTCGAGGCGGTAGGCCACGCGCCCGCCGCCCGAGTCGACGAACGCGCCGCGCTCAACCTTGAGCACGCCGTCGCGCGCTTCGACGACGACGCGCACCGCAACACGCTGGTTCTGGCTCAGTGACGTCGGCTGCGCGCCCTGGAAGCGGGCCCGGCCGACCAGCTGCCCCTGCCGCACCTCGGGCGAGAGCGCGACGACCGTCGCCGGCGCCGAGTCCGCGCCGAGCGTCACCTCGGCGGCCATGCCGGGCCGCAGCGTGCCGGCGTAGACGTCGGGCGCCGTGAACTCGACCTCGTAGACCGACGGGTCGACGACGGTGACGACCGCGGCGCGCGCCGCGACGCTGGCCTGCTCGGCCACGGCGAGCGTGCCGACCACGCCGTCGACCGGCGCGCGCAGCTCGAGCTCGGCGACGCGGCGCTTGAGCTCGTCGCAGACCAGCCGCTGGCGGTCGCGCTCGAGCCGGCGGGTCTTGAGCTCGAGCGCGAGGCTGTCCTCCTCGAGCGCGGCGCTCGCGGTCGCATGCCGGTGGCGGATGCGCGCCGCGTCCAGCTCGTCGCTCGCCTTGTCGTGGTCGCGCTGGCTCATGACGTGCTGGGCGTAGGCGCCCTCGGCGCGCGCGAACTCGCGCTCGGCGGCCCGGAGCGCGACGCCGGCGACGTCGAAGGCCTCGCGGTTGGCGAGCGACTTGCGGCGGATCTCGATCGTCTCGCGCGCGAGCGTCGCCTCCAGCGACTCGAGCGAGGCGTGCTCCTTGGCGTACTCGTTGCGCAGCTCCGGGCTGTCGACGACCGCGAGCAGCTGGCCGCGGCGCACCGGCTCGCCGGCACGGACCCGGTAGGCGACGCTGCCGGCGGCCGGCGCGACCAGGGTCGGCGAGAGCGCGGCGACGACCGTGCCCTGCGCCGACACCTCGCTGACGAAGCGGCCGCGGACCACCGTCGCGACGCGCAGCTGCGCCGCGGGGACCGCGTGCTCGCCGCGAGTCAATGCCCGCAGCGCCGGGACCGCGAGCGCCACGAGCCCGAGCGCGGCGAGCGCCGCGACGGTGAGGCGCCGACGGCGGCGGCGCGCGGCGGGTGCAGGATCGACCGGGCGATCGGTTGCCGCGGTGCCGCGGATCGCAGACACCGACGCACCGTCGCGCGGTAGCGGATTCATGCCGACTCCCGCGGCAGGCGCAGGCCGACGCGGCAGGCGGGCGCCGGGGCAGCGACCGGGCCGAGCCCAAGAGCGGCGGCCGCGGCGGCGAAGGGCGCCGGCAGGTGCGGGGCGCCCTGCACCAGGCCGGCGACGCCAAGCGTCGCCACCAGGCCGACGAGGGCGGCCGTCAGGATCGAGAGGGTGTCGGCGGACTGGCTCATGGCAGGACCGGACGCGCTGGCGGGACTGCCCTGACTAGAGCAAGGGTCGTGCCAGCGCGGCCGCGCCGCCAAGTCGCTGATTGCACTCGAGTCGGACCGCGGGGCGCCCGGCACGGTGGTGTCCGCGGACACCCGCCGGACACCGCGGACGGGGGCGCGGCTCAGGCCGCGAAGTACTTCGCGAGGTACTCGCGGAACGGCTCCTGCGGCGCCGCCTCGAGCCGCGCCTGCGCCTCGAGCGAGGCCTCGGCCTCGGCGGCGAACTCGCCGGCGCGCGGCTCGTCGAGCGGGTGCAGCTCGGTGAAGTACGACTTGTAGGTGTTGGACATGCGCAGCGCCAGGTCGAAGAACGACTCGCCGCCGTCGCGCATCTCGCGCAGCAGCCGCGCCGAGGGCGTCGCCTCGGCGTCGTCGAGCTTCTGCGCCTGCACTGCGAGCGCCGCCGAGTACGGCCGCTTCGGGTCACCATGGTCCAGGAGCTCGGCGGTGCCCTGCATCGCGTCGAGGATTTCGCCCGCCCAGGCGCGCATGTCCGCCTCGCGGCCGTCGATTCGCAGCGCGAGCCCGGGCTCGCGGCCACGGCGCGCGACCGTCACGTGGTTGCGGTCGAGCTCGCGCTGTTCCGAATCGCCGATCGGCGCGCTCGGCGCGAGCGCGCAGAACGCCGCGAACGCCTCCAGGAAGCGCAGCTTGTTCTGGTTGACGCCGACCGGGTCGAGCGCGCTGACGTCGAGCGAGCGCATCTCGACGTACTCGACCCCGGCGCGCCGCAGCGCCTTGGTCGGTCGCTCGCCGGAGCGCGCGACGCGCTTCGGGCGGATGAACGAGTAGTACTCGTTCTCGATCTGCAGCCGGTTGGCGTTCAGCTGCCGCCACTCGCCGTCGACCTCGACGCCGAGGCGCTCGTAGTCGGGGTACGGCGTCGAGATCGCCGCCGACAGGTCGCGGACGTAGTCGTCGAGCGAGTTCACCGAGATCGAGACGCCGGCCTGGCTCTTGTTGCGGTAGCCGAGGTCGCTCATCCGCAGCGAGGTCGCGTACGGGGCGTACAGCGTGCCGCGGCCGAGGTCGTCGAGGCCGTGGTCGGTGCGCCCGGCGACGAAGGACTTGCAGACCGCCGGCGAGACGCCGAACAGGTAGTGGACGATCCAGCCGTGGCGGCGGTAGTTGCGCAGCAGGCCGAAGTAGGTCTCCGACACGAACGCCTGGCCGGCGTCGTGGCGGCCGAGCACGTCGCCGAGCACCGCCCAGAACGCGGCCGGGAACGAGTAGTTGAAGTGCACCCCGGAGATCGCCTGCATGATCCGCCCGTAGCGCAGCCCGAGGCCGTTGCGGTACACGGTCTTCATGCGGCCGACGTTGGAGCGGCCGTACTCGGCGATCGGGATGCTGGCGTCGCCCTCGAGCCGGCACGGCATGCTGGTGGCCCACAGCAGCTCGTCGCCGAGCTGCCGGTACACGAACTGGTGCAGGTCCGTCAGGTACTGCAGCAGCTCCCAGGTGGTCGTGAAGGTCGGCGTGACGAGCTCGATCAGTGCCTCGGAGTAGTCGGTGGTCACGTGCTCGTGCGTCAGCGCCGAGCCGAGCGCGCGCGGGTGCGGCCGCTGCGAGACGCGCCCGTCGGGCGTCACGCGCAGCGACTCCTTCTCGACGCCCTTGAGCCCGCCCAGCAGCACGCCGCGCTCGCCGGAGTTGATCAGCCCGGCGAGGTGGCGCTCGTAGCGGCGGTCGATGCGGGCAGCGGGCACGCGGGCCTCCGCGGGCAAAGGGCGGCCATTGTAATGGATGCCGCCGCGACGGCTCAGGGCAGTTCGGCGATCGCCTCGACCGCGACCAGGAAGCCCGGGTCGACGAGGTGGCGCACCTCGACCCAGGTGGTCGCGGGACGCTGCGCCTCTGGGTAGAACCGCAGCCGCCGGTCGGCGACCTTGAGCAGCGCCTCCATGTCGGTCGTGTAGATGCGCTCCATCACGACCTGCGGGAACCCCCCGCCCTCCGCCTTCAGCGTCGCCGCGAGGTTCGCGTACACCGCGTCGAGCTGCGCGCCCATGTCGTTCGGGCCCACCAGCTTGCCGTCGGCGTCGACCGCGACGGTCGCCGAGATGTACACGGTGCGGCCGATCTTGACCGCCTGCGAGTAGCCGAAGCCCTGCTCGAAGGTGTTGAGGTGGAACGGCTCCGGGATGCGGGCCGGCGGCGGCGGCGGCTCGCCCTCGCTGCAGGCGGCGAGTCCCGCGAGACAGCAGGCGAGCAGGATGCTCCGCGCGCGCGGCGGCGCGCTAAGCTCCGTCCATGTCGATCGGCGTCCGTCGTGCATCGTCGCTCCTTGCGCGGGTCGCGCACCGCGTCCCGCTCCTCTGCCTCGTCGCGCTCGGCGGCCTGGCGCTGGCGAGCGCCGCGGCGCTCGCCGGCGACAGTTTCGCCTGCGGCAACCGGATCGTCACCACCGGCATGACCGACGCCGAGGTGCGCGCCGCCTGCGGCGAGCCCGAGGACATCCGTCGCGACAGCATCTTGCGCCGGCCGACGATCTGGCGCCAAGGCCGGCCGATCGTGGTCGGCGAGGAACCGGTGCCGGTGCCGGTCGAGACCTGGCTCTACAACTTCGGGCCGAACCGGCTGATGCTCCGGCTGCGCTTCACCGACGGCGCGCTCGAGGAAGTGCGCACGCTCGGCTACGGCTACAACCGCTGAGCCGGCGCGCGCCGCGCTCAGGCCTCGCGGGCGCTCTCGCCGACCCCGAACTCGACCCGCACCCGCGTGCCGCGCCCGCCCGCGCCGGCGCCGAGGTCGAGCCGCGCGCCGTGCAGCGCGACGATGTCGCTGACGATCGCGAGGCCGAGCCCGGAGCCCGTGCCGCCGGCGCCCGGCGCGCGGTGGAAGCGCTCGAGCACGCGCGGCCGCTCCTCCGGCGGGATGCCGGGACCGTCGTCCTCGACCTCGAGGAACGCGCCGTCGCCGCACGGCCCGGTGCGCACCGTGACGATGCCGCCGGCCGGCGTGTAGTGGAGCGCATTGTCGACCAGGTTGCCGAGCAGCTCGCGCAGCAGCCACTCGACGCCGCGCACCTCGGCGGCAGCGGCCTCGGCGCCGAGGTCGATGTGCTTGCCGAGCGCGCGGTCGAGGTACTGCGCGACCGCCTCCTCGGCCAGCGCGCGCAGGTCGACCGCCGCGAAGTCGCGCTCCAGCGTCGCCGAGCCCTCGGCGCGCGCCAGCGTCAGCAGCTGGTGCGCGGTGTGCGCGAGGCGCTTCAGGCCCTCGCGCACCGCGCGCACCTGGTCGCGCACCGGCAGTGCCTGCGCGTCGCGCTCGAGCAGCTCGAGCTGCGCCTGCATGCCGGCTAGCGGCGTGCGCAGCTGGTGCGCGGCGTCGGCGACGAACTTCTGCTGCGACTCCGCGGTCGCCTGCATCCGCGCCAGCAGCCCGTTCAGCGCCGCGACCAGCGGCTTCAGCTCCTGCGGCGCGCGGCTCTCGTCGAGCGGCTCGAGGCCGCGGTCCTGGCGCCGCGTCAGCTCGTCGCGGAACTCGAGCAGCGGCCGCAAGCCCTGGCGCACGCCGATCAGCACCAGCGCCACCACCGCCACGAGCTGCAGCACGTCGAGCGTCAGGGTCGCGGTCACGAGCGGCCGGGTCGCGTCCTCGCGGTCGCCGAGCGGCTCGCCGACCGCGAGCACGAGCGCGCGCGGGCCGGCCTCGAAGCGGTACCAGACGACCCGCAGCCGCTCCTCGTTGCCGAGCGCCGCGGTCGCGAAGCTGAACGCCCCGGAGCCGGCGCTGCCGGCCGAGGGCGCCGGCAGGCCGGCGTCGCCGGTCAGGTAGCGGCCGTCGGCGCCGAACAGCGCGACCCGCGGCCGGGTGCCCTGCACCTCGGCGAGCTGGCGCGCGAGCGGCTCGGGCAGCGTCATCGCGACGCCGCCGTCCGGCGTCTCGCGCACGTAGGCGGCGAACACGACCGCGGCGTCGGCCAGCGAGCGGTCGAAGGTCGAGCGCATCGGGCCGACCACGACCAGGTAGTCGAACAGCACGGCGAGCAGCAGCAGCCCGCCGAGCGGCACCAGCAGCAGCATCAGCAACCGGCGCGCGACCGAGCGCGGCCGGCCGGGTTCAGGCGGCGGGCTCATCCAGCCGGTAGCCGAGGCCGCGCACGGTACGGATCGAGACCGCCTCGCCGAGCTTGGCGCGCAGCCGCGAGACGTATACCTCGACCGCGTTCGGCGTCAGCTCCTCGTCCCAGCTCGCGATCGCGCGCAGCAATTTCTCCTTGCGCACCACCCGGCCGGCGTCGAGCGCCAGGCACTCGAGGATCGACCACTCGCGGCGCGTCACCTCGAGCGGCGCGCCGCCGAGCGTCGCGGTGCGCGACTTGAGGTCGAGCGTCAGCCGCCCGATGTGCAGCTCGGCACTGGTCGCCGAGCGAGTGCGGCGGATCAGCGCGCGGCAGCGTGCCGCGACCTCCGGCAGCTCGAAGGGCTTGGTCAGGTAGTCGTCAGCGCCGAGGTCGAGCGCGTCGACCCGGTCGGCGAGCGCGTCGCGCGCGGTCAGGATCAGCACCGGCAGGTCGTTGCCGGCGCGGCGCAGCTTGCGCACCAGCGTCAGGCCGTCGGTCTTCGGCAGGCCGATGTCGACGAGCGCGAGGTCGAATTCCTCGGCCGAGAGCGCCGCCTCGGCCGACTCGGCGCTGCCGACCCGGTCGACGGCGAAGCCGGACCCCTCGAGGCCGCGCTTCAGCGCGTCGGCCACCAGCTCGTCATCCTCGACGATCAGGATGCGCATGGCACGAGACTACCCGATCGCGGGCTCAGGGGCTGCGCCGCTCGGCGGCCAGCCAGCGGTCGATCTTGGCCTCCAGCACATCGAGCGGCAGCGCGCCGTCGCCCAGCACCGCGCGGTGGAAGGCGCGCAGGTCGAAGCGCGGCCCGAGCTCGCGCTGCGCCCGGGCCCGCAGCGCCTGGATGCGCAGCTCGCCGATCTTGTAGGTCAGCGCCTGCCCCGGGATCGCGATGTAGCGGTCGATCTCGGCCGCCGCGTCGGTCGCGCCGACCGCGGAGTTCGCGAGCAGGTACTCGAGCGCGCGCTCGCGGCTCCAGCCCTTGGCGTGCATGCCGGTGTCGACCACGAGGCGGATCGCGCGCCAGATCTCGCCCGACAGCGCACCGAAGTGGCTGTAGGGGTCGGTGTAGAGGCCGAGGTCGTGGCCGAGCGACTCGGCGTACAGGCCCCAGCCCTCGATGTAGGCGCCATAGCCCCCGAAGCGCCGGAAGCTCGGCAGCGCGGTCAGCTCCTGCTGGATCGCGAGCTGGAAGTGGTGGCCGGGCTCGGCCTCGTGCAGGTAGACCTCCTCCATGCCGTACTTCGGCCGCGACTTGAGGTCGTAGGTGTTGACGTAGAAGACGCCCGGGCGCGAGCCGTCCGCGGCCGGCGACTGGTAGGAGGCGGTGGCGGCGGCCGGCGCGCGGAACGCCTCGACCGGGCGGATCTCGAAGTCGGCCTTCGGCGCGACGTCGAAGAGCTCCGGCAGGCGGGCGCGCACCCGCGACTTCAGCGCCGCGTAGGCGCCGATCAGGTCCTCCTCGCGCTCGAAGTAGAAGCGCGGGTCGCTGCGCAGCGCATCGAGGAACGCGCGCCGGTCGCCCTTGAAGCCGAGGCCCTCGATCACGCGGTCCATCTCGGCGCCGATGCGCGCGACCTCGGCGAGCCCGGTGGCGTGGATCTCGTCCGGCCCGAGGCCGGTGGTGGTCGCGGCGCGCACCCGGTAGGCGTACCACTCGTGGCCGAGCGGCAGGTCGGTCCAGGCGACCGAGGCGCGCGCGCGCGGCCGGTACTCGTCGCGCACGAAGTCGCGCAGCCGGCGCAGCGCCGGGTTCAGCGAGTCGCCGACCGCGGCGAGGTAGGCGGCGCGCAGCCGCGGCTGCTCGGCCGCCGGCACGCCCTTCGGGAACTGCGCGACCGGCCGCAGGAACAGGCTCTTCTGCGGGTCGTCCGAAATCAGCTGCTCGAGCTGCGGCAGCAGGCGGTCGATGACCGCGCGCGGCAGTACGTAGCCGCGCGCCGAGCCGCGGCGCATGTTGACGATCGCCTGGTCGGTCCAGACCACGAAGGCGGCGAGCCGCTTCAGCCAGTTGTCGTAGTCGCGCGGGGTCTGGAACGGCTGCGCACCGGTGCCGGCGCCGAGCTGCGCGATCGTCTGCGGCAGGCTGCCGAACTGGTTGAGCGGCAGGAGCTCGGCCTGGAAGCGGAAGCCCTCGAGCGCAAGCTCGCGGTCGCGCTTGAAGACCTCGTAGCTGAGCCGGTCCTGGCCCTCGAGCGCGCGTGCGTCGACGGTCGCGAGCCGCTTCAGGTAGCGGCGCTCGAGCTCGAGCTCGAGGCCGAGGTGGGCGGTGGAGAGGTCGTTCGGCAGCTCCGCGTCGTAGCGGTGGTCGCCGAGGAAGGTGGCCTCAAGCGGGTGGAGCTTGAGGTGCTCCTGCCAGTAGTCCTCGAACAGCACCGCGAGCGCGACCCCGGGCGCCGGGCCGGCCGCGCGCGACGGCGCCGGCGCGAGCGCGAGCAGAAGCGCGAAGCCGCCGATCAGGGCCAGTCGAGCCTGCCGCATCGGTCCCTCCCCCCGGGCTGCGGCGATTATAGGCGGCCGGCGCTGCGCCGCGAGCGGATGGCGTAGCGCAGGTTGAGCGCGATCGCCGAGACCGCGAGCCCGGCGATCAGCCCGAGCCAGACCGCCGCCGGCCCGCCGCCGCGGACGAGGCCGCCAACGAAGGCGACCGGGAAGCCGACCAGCCAGTAGGCGCCGATCGCGATGTAGAGCGGCGCGCGCGTGTCCTTGAAGCCGCGCAGCGCGCCCATCGCCCCGACCTGCAGCCCGTCCGAGAGCTGGAACACCGCGACCGAGACCAGCAGCGTCGCCGCGAGGCCCGCGACCGCCGGGTCGCGCGAGTAGAGCCCGGCGATCGTGTCGCGGCCGAAGGCGGCGAAGAGCGCCGAGCACGCCATCAGGAGCGCGCAGAGGCCGATGCCGGCGAAGCCGGCGCGCCGCGCCGCCAGCGGGTCGCCGCGGCCGAGCGTGTGGCCAACGTGGATCGTGGTCGCGCCGGCGAGCGCGACCGGCATCATGAAGGTGAACGAGGCATAGTTGAGCGCGATCTGGTGCGCGGCGACGATCGCCGCGCCGAGCGTGCCGATCATGAGGCCGGCGGTCGAGAAGAGCGCGCTCTCGGCGACCATCGCGCCGCTGATCGGGAAGCCGAGCCGCAGGATCTCGAGGATGCGCGCGGCATCGGGCCTGAATGGCCGGGCAAAGAGCCCGTAGGGCCGGTAGGCGCGATGGCGCCTGAGGTGCGTCAGCATCGCCGCGAACATCAGCCACTGCGCGAACGAGGTCGCGACCCCGCAGCCGGTCGCGCCGAGCCGCGGCAGCCCGAAGCGGCCGGGCATCAGCAGCCAGTTGCCGAGCACGTTCACCGCGAGGCCGAGCACCGAGATCACCATCATCGGCCGCGTCCGGCCGAGGCCGTCGCTGACGAAGCGCAGAGCCTGGAAGCCGAGGATGCCGGGCAGGCCGAACGCGAGCGCGCGCACGTAGGCGACCGCGCCCGGCACCGCCGCGGGGTCGGTGCCGATCGCGCGGAAGGCGAGCGGTGCGGCGAGCAGCGCGGCGGACAGCAGTACCGCGAGCCCCACCGCGACCAGCGCGCCCTGGCGCGCGTACTCGCCGACCTTGGCCTCCTCGCCCGCGCCGTAGGCGTGCGCGACGAGCGGCGCGAGCGCCAGCATCGCGCCGAGCCCGAAGTTGGCGAACATCGCGTAGTAGCTCGAGCCGACCGCGACCGCGGCGAGCGCCTCCGAGCCGAGGTGCCCCGACATCACGGTGTTGGCGAGCCACATGCCGGCCACCGACAGGCCGCCGACCACGAGCGGCGCGCCGAGCCTTGCGATCGCGCGCGCGTGGTCGACGAGACGGACGGGAACCGGGGCGGGCATGGCGCTTCCAGGGGCGGTCGCGGCCGCCGGCGGGCAATGGCATTCTAGGCAAGATCGGCGCCCGCCGCGGCGCCCCGCCCGACCGGGAGACATCCATGCTGGTAGGCCACGAAGTCCGCCGCGTCGCGATCCTCGGCGGCACGCGCATCCCGTTCGCGCGCGGCATGGGGGCCTACGCCGACGTCGGCAACCAGGAGATGCTGACCGCGGCGCTCGAGGGGCTGGTGCAGCGCTTCGGGCTCGCCGGCGCGCGCCTCGGCGAGGTCGCGGGCGGCGCCGTGATGAAGCACTCCGCGCAGTGGAACCTGGTGCGCGAGTCCGTGCTCGGCTCCGGGCTCGCCGCCGAGACGCCGGCGCTCGACCTGCAGCGCGCCTGCGGCACCAGCCTCGAGGCGGCGATCCTGGTCGGCAACAAGATCGCGCTCGGCCAGATCGACTCAGGGATCGCCTGCGGCGTCGACACCGTGAGCGACGCGCCGATCGTCTACGCGCGCGACTACCAGCAGCTGCTGCTCGCGAGCGCGCGCGGCCGCACGCTGGGCGCGCGGCTGCGGCCCTGGCTCGGGCTGCGGCCGCGGTTCTTCAAGCCGGTGGTGCCGTCGGTCAACGAGCCGCGCACCGGGCGGTCGATGGGCCAGAGCACCGAGCTCATGGCCCAGCAGTGGCACATCTCGCGTGCGGCGCAGGACGAGCTCACCTACGAGAGCCACCGCCGCGCCGCCGCCGCCTACGCGGCGGGCTTCTTTGCGGACCTGGTCGTGCCGTACCACGGGCTCACGCGGGACAACAACCTGCGCACCGACCCCTCGCTCGAGCAGCTCGCGAAGCTGAAGCCGGTGTTCGACCGCTCGCCGGCCGGCACGCTGACGGCGGGCAACTCGACGCCGCTGACCGACGGCGCGGCGAGCGTGCTGCTCGCGAGCGAGGACTGGGCGCGCGGCCGGCAGCTGCCGGTGCAGGCCTACCTGCGCTACGCGAAGGCGCACGCGGTCGACTTCGTGAAGAAGGAGGGCCTGCTGATGGCGCCGGCCTACGCGGTACCGATGATGCTCAAGGACGCGGGCCTGACGCTGCAGGACTTCGACTACTACGAGATCCACGAGGCCTTCGCGGCGCAGGTGCTGTGCACGCTCGCGGCCTGGGAGTCGGCGGACTTCTGCCGCGACCGGCTCGGGCTCGCCGCGCCGCTCGGCAGCATCAACCGCGCCAAGCTCAACGTGGTCGGCTCGAGCCTCGCGGTCGGCCACCCGTTCGCGGCCACCGGCGCGCGCATCCTCGCGACGCTCGCCAAGCTGCTCGCGACGCGCGGCGGAAAGCGCGGGCTCATCTCGGTGTGCACCGCGGGCGGCATGGGCGTGACCGCGATCGTCGAACGCTGAGCGACGGCCGCCGTCCCGCGGGACCGGCGGCGAGGGGGCCGCATGGCATCGCCGACGACGCTGCTGGTACTGCGGATCCTGCACCTGGTCGCCGGGACGCTGTGGACGGGCGGCGCGGTCTTCATCGCCGCGTTCGTGCTGCCCGCCGTCCGGTCGGCGGGTCCCCCCGGGGGCGCGGTGATGCGCGCCCTCACCCGCCGCGGCGGCGCCGCGGACTTCATCGCGGTCCTCGCGCTCGTGACGATCGCGAGCGGCGGCTACCTGCTGTGGATCGATTCGGCCGGCCTCGACGCCGGCTGGCTCGCGACGGGGTGGGGTCGCGGCATCGCGTGGGGTGCGCTCGCGACGATCGCCGCCTTCCTGCTCGGGATCCTCCACAACCTGCCGACCGCCTACGCGCTCGGCCGGCTGGGTGCGCCGTCGGACGCCGCGGGCCGCGCGCGCGCCGCACGGCTCGGGCGGCGCCTCGCGCTCGGCACCGGCGCGGTCGCGGTGCTGCTCGTGCTCGCGACGATCGCGATGGCCGCGGCGCGGCGGCTCGGCTAGCTCGTCCGGCTACAGGACCTCGAACAGCCCCGCGGCGCCCATGCCGCCGCCGATGCACATGGTCACGACGACGCGCTTCGCGCCGCGCTTCTTGCCGGCCAGCAGCGCGTGGCCGGTCAGGCGCTGGCCGCTCATGCCGTACGGGTGGCCGATCGCGATCGCGCCGCCGTCGACGTTGAGCCGGTCGTCCGGGATGCCGAGCTTGTCGCGGCAGTAGAGCACCTGCACCGCGAAGGCCTCGTTGAGCTCCCACAGGTCGATGTCCGCGACCTGGAGGCCGGCGCGCTTCAGCAGCTTTGGCACCGCGAACACGGGACCAATGCCCATCTCGGCGGGTTCGCAGCCCGCGACCGCGAAGCCCGCGAAGCGGCCGAGCGGCTGGAGTCCACGCCGCGCCGCCTCGGCGCCGCTCATCAGCACGCAGGCGCCCGCCCCGTCCGAGAACTGGCTGGCGTTGCCGGCCGAGATCACGCCGCCGGGCAGCGCCGGGCGCAGGTTCTTGATCGAGTCGTAGGTGGTGCCGGCGCGCAGGCCCTCGTCGGCCGCGACCGTGACCTCCTTCGTGTAGAGCCGGCCCGAGTCCTTGTCCATGCCGGCCATGGTCACGGTGATCGGCGCGATCTCCGCATCGAAGCCGCCCGCCTCCTGGGTCGCGCAGGCGCGCTGCTGGCTGCGCGCGCCGTACTCGTCCATGCGCTCGCGGCTGATCGCGTAGCGCTTCGCGACCTCCTCGGCGGTCTGCAGCATGGTCCAGTAGACGTCGGGCCGCTTCTCGGCGAGCCACGGGTCCTTGACCATGTGCGTGTTGACCTCGTTCTGCACGACCGAGATCGCCTCGACGCCGCCGGCGACGTACACCTCGCCCTCGCCGGCGAGGATGCGCTGCGCGGCCATCGCGATCGTCTGCAGGCCCGAGGAGCAGAAGCGGTTCACGGTGGCGCCGGGCACGCTGACCGGGCAGCCGGCCCTGAGCGCGATCTGGCGCGCGATGTTGTTGCCGGTCGCGCCCTCGGGCAGCGCGCAGCCCATCAGCACGTCCTCGACGTCGGCGGGGTCGACCTGCGCGCGCTCGAGCGCGGCCTTCACGACGTGGCCGCCGAGCGTCGCGCCGTGCGTCAGGTTGAAGGAACCGCGCCAGGACTTCGCGAGCGGCGTGCGGGCGGTCGAGACGATGACGGCTTCGCGGCTCATGACTTCGCTCCGACGGAGTTGAACGGCCGGCCCTCGGCCGCGAGGCGCTGGATCAGCGGCGCCGGCGTCCAGAAGCCCGGGTCGCCGTAGGGGTTGCGCGCAAGCTCGCGCATGCGCTGCGCGACCGCGTAGACGCCGACCTCGTCCGCGTAGCACATCGGCCCGCCGCGCCAGACCGGGAAGCCGTAGCCGGTGAGGTAGACGATGTCGATGTCGGAGGCGCGCAGCGCGATGCCCTCCTCGAGGATCTTGGCCGCCTCGTTGACGAGCGCGTAGACCAGCCGGTCGACGATCTCGCGCGCGTCGAGCTTGCGGCTCGCGAGGCCGAGCGTCTGGCGGTGCGCGGCGATGAGGTCCTCGACCACCTTCGACGGGTAGGCCGAGCGGTCGCCCGGCCGGTAGTCGTACCAGCCGGCGCCGGTCTTCTGGCCGAAGCGGCCGAGCTCGCAGAGCTTGTCGGCAACCTTCGAGTAGCGGATCTCGGGATGCTCGATGGCGCGGCGCTTCCTGATGTGCCAGCCGATGTCGTTGCCGGCGAGGTCGCTCATCCGGAACGGGCCCATCGCGAAGCCGAACTTCTCGACCGCGGCGTCGATCTCGGCCGGGCTCGCGCCCTCGTCGACCATGAACAGCGCCTGGCGCGAGTACTGCTCGATCATGCGGTTGCCGATGAAGCCGTCGCAGACGCCGGAGACCACCGCGGTCTTCCTGAGCGCCTTGGCGAGCTTCATCGTGGTCGCGAGCACGTCCTTCTGGGTGGCCTTGCCGCGCACCACCTCGAGCAGCTTCATGACGTTCGCGGGGCTGAAGAAGTGCGTGCCGATCACGTCGCCCGGGCGCTTGGTGACCGCCGCGATCTTGTCGACGTCGAGCGTCGAGGTGTTGCTCGCGAGGATGGCGCCCGGCTTCATCACGCGGTCGAGCGTCGCGAACACCTTCGCCTTGACGTCCATGTCCTCGAACACGGCCTCGATGACGATGTCGGCGCTGCCGATGTCCTCGTACTTCAGCGTCGGCTTCAGGAGCGCCGCCTTGGCCTCGGCGTCGGCGGGCTTGAGGCGGCCCTTCTTGACCTGCCCCGCGTAGGTGTCACGGATCCGCGCCACGCCCTTGGCGAGCGCCTCCTCGCCGACCTCGAGCAGGAACACCGGGATGCCGGCGTTCAGGAAGTTGATCGCGATGCCGGTGCCCATGGTGCCGGCGCCGATCACGGCGGCGCTCTTGACCTCGCGGGTCGGCGTCGACTCGGGCACGTCCGGGATCTTGGCGGCGGCGCGCTCGGCGAAGAACGCGTGCCGGAGCGCCCGCGACACCGGCGTCATCATGAGCTCGGCAAAGAGCTGCCGCTCGGTCGCGAGCCCGTCCTCGAAGGACTTCGTGGCCGCGGCCTCGATCGCATCGAGGCACTTGAGCGGCGCCGGGAAGTTCGGGAAGGTCGCGCCGACCGTGGTGCGCGCAAAACCGAGGATCGCCTCGATGTTCGCGCCGCGCACCTTGAGGTCGCGCGCCTTCGGCAGCTTGCCGCCGGCCGCGGCCTTCTCGGCGGCGAGCTTGACGGCCGCGGGCAGCGGGTCGCCGGCGACGACGGCATCGAGCAGCGGGCTGCCCTTGAAGAGCTTGGCCGGCACCGGCTCCCCGCCCAGGATCACGTTGATCGCGTTCTCGACGCCGATCAGGCGCGGCAGGCGCTGCGTGCCGCCGGCGCCCGGCAGGAGGCCGATCTTGACCTCGGGGAGCCCGAGCTTCGCGCCCTCGCCCGCGACACGGTAGTGGCAGCCGAGCGCGACCTCGAGGCCGCCGCCGAGGCAGATGCCGTCGATCGCCGCGACCACCGGCTTCGGGCTCGACTCGACCGCGGCGATCACGTTGTGCAGGTTCGGCGCGCCGAGCATCGCCGGCGTGCCGAACTCCTTGATGTCGGCGCCGCCCGAAAAGAGCCCGCCGTTGCCGGTGATCACGATCGCGGTCACCGCGGGGTCGGCGACCGCGGCGTCGACCGCGGCGGTCAGCGCGCGGCGGGTGGCGTGGCCGAAGCTGTTGACCGGGCCCTCGCCGAAGCGGATGACCGCGACCGGACCCTCGCGGGTCGTCTGTGCCGTGCTCATGGGGGAATTCCTCGCCGTGACGCGGGTCGATTATGCCAGCGGGTGGCCGGCCCCGCCGCCGGGGCCGGCCACCCGGGGCGCGCTTGCGATTAGTTTCATTTGTTACTAAATTGCCGCGGATCCCGGAGGGAGCCGTCATGAAGCGCTACATCCAGTACCCCCGCGTCGAGGGCACGGCGAGCCGCCAGGCGCACGCCGACCTGCCGCCCGGCACCTACGAGCGCGAGATGGGCAAGGAGGGCTTCTTCGGCCCGGCGGCGTTCTTCCACCACCGCCACCCGCCGACCGGCTGGACCAGCTTCGAGGGGCCGCTCAGGCCGCATGCCTTCGACCTGGCGCGGCTCGCGGCGCCGATGAGCTCGCCGTGGGAGGCCGCGCCAGTGCTCGAGAACGCGCACGTGCGGCTGCGCTGGCTGCACCTCGCCACGTCGATGGACCACCTGGCGCGCAACGCCGACGGCGATGAGCTCTTGTTCGTGCACGCCGGCAGCGCCGAGCTCTACTGCGACTTCGGCCACCTCGCGCTCGCGCCGGGCGACTACCTGGTGCTGCCGCGCGGCACCATGTGGCGGCTCGAGTGCGCGGCGCCGCTCAAGGCACTGCTCGTCGAGGCGACCAACGGCGCCTACCAGCTGCCGGAGAAGGGCCTCGTCGGCCCGCACGCGATCTTCGACCCGGCGATGCTCGACGTGCCGGCGCTCGACGAGGCATTCCGCGCGCAGCAGGACGCGGGTCCGCCCGGGGCGCCGGCCGGCAGCCGCGAGTGGTCGGTACGCATCAAGCGTCGCCAGCAGGTCTCGATCGCGCGCTTCCCGTGGAACCCGCTCGACGCGGTCGGCTGGCACGGCGACCTCGCGCCCTGCCGGATCAACGTGCGCGACCTGCGGCCGCTGATGAGCCATCGCTACCACCTGCCGCCGTCCGCGCACACGACCTTCGTCGCGAACCGCTTCGTGGTCTGCACCTTCGTGCCGCGGCCCTTCGAGACCGACCCGGGCGCGCTCAAGGTGCCGTTCTTCCACAACAACGACGATTACGACGAGGTGATCTTCTACCACGCGGGCGACTTCTTCTCGCGCGACAACATCCACCCGGGCATGCTGACCTTCCACCCGTCGGGCTTCACCCACGGCCCGCACCCGAAGGCGCTCGAGCGCATGCTGGTGCAGACGAAGCCGGGCACCGACGAGTACGCAGTGATGATCGACGCGCGCGATGCGCTCGAGGTCGGGCGCGCCGCGCCCGAGGTCGAGTGGCACGGCTACGTCGACAGCTGGAAGGGCGCGGCGCGCTGAGCGCGCGGCAGGGGGTCGGCATGAAGCTCGCGAGTCTCAAGGGCGGGCGCGACGGGCGCCTGGTGGTGGTCGACGCGGACCTCAGGCACTGCGCGCCGGCGGGCGGCATCGCGGCGACGCTGCAGGATGCGCTCGATGACTGGGCGCGGGCGGCGCCGCGACTGCGCGACCTCGCGGCCGCGCTCGAGGCGCACCAGGCCAAGGACGCGCAGCCCTTCGACGAGGCGGCCTGCGCCGCGCCGCTGCCGCGCGCCTACCAGTGGGTCGACGGCTCGGCCTACGTGAACCACGTCGAGCTGGTGCGCAAGGCGCGCGGCGCGGAGATGCCGGCCTCGTTCTGGACCGACCCGCTGGTCTACCAGGGCGGCTCGGACGACTTCCTCGGTCCGCGCGACGACGCGCCGTTCCCGGCCGAGGAGGTCGGCATCGACCTCGAGGGCGAGGTGGCGGTGATCGTCGGCGACGTGCCGATGGGCTCGAGCGCCGAGGAGGTGCGGGCCCGCGGCGACATCCGCCTCGTGATGCTGGCGAACGACTGGAGCCTGCGGAACCTCATTCCGGGGGAGCTCGCCAAGGGCTTCGGCTTCTACCAGTCGAAGCCCGCGACCGCGTTCTCGCCGGTGGCGGTGACCCCGGAGGAGCTCGGCGAGGCCTGGGACGGGGGCCGGCTCCACCGGCCGCTGCTGACGTTCATCAACGAGGCGCCGTTCGGGGCGCCGGACGCCGGCGTCGACATGACCTTCGACTTCCCGGCGCTCGTCAGCCACTGCGCCCGGACCCGCAACCTGCGCGCCGGCACCATCGTCGGCTCGGGGACCGTCTCGAACTACGACCGCTCGAAGGGCTCGGCCTGCCTCGCGGAGCGCCGGATGCTCGAGCAGATCGAGGCGGGGGCGCCCCGGACGCCGTTCCTGAAGTTCGGCGACCGGGTCCGGATCGAGATGCGGGACGGCCAGGGCCGCAGCCTCTTCGGCGCGATCGACCAGCGGGTCGTCCGGCCCTGGCGCTGAGCCCGGGGCATTGCGCCCCGTGGGTGGTGCGGGCGGCGCCGCTCGCGCAAAATAGGCGTTCGCCGGCGCGCCCGGCAGGAACCCACCCCCCATGAACGCCACCCCCACCGTGGAGCTCAAGGCCGTCGACGGCCACCGCCTCGCGGCCTACCGGGCCGGCCCTTCCGGCCGCCCGCGGGGCGCGGTGGTGGTCGTGCAGGAGATCTTCGGGGTCAACGCCCACATCCGCGCCGTCGCGGACGACTTCGCCGCGGCGGGCTTCGCGGCGATCGCGCCGGCGCTCTTCGACCGCGCCGAGCGCGGCGCGGACGTACCCTACGCCGACAGCGCCCGCGGCCGCGCGCTGCGCGAGCAGGTGCGGCCCGAGCAGACGCTGCTCGACCTGCAGGCCGCGATCGAGGCGGTCGCACCCGCGGGCCGGGTCGGCATGGTCGGCTACTGCTGGGGCGGGACGCTCGCCTACCTCGCCGCCTGCCACCTGCCGCTCGCCTGCGCGGTGGTCTACTACGGCGGCGGCCTGCCGAAGGCGCTCGAGCGCACGCCGAAGTGCCCGGTGATGTTCCATTTCGGCGAGCAGGACGCGCACATCCCGCTCGCCGACGTCGAGGCGGTCAAGAAGGCCTACCCGCTCGGCCATTACTACCTCTACCCCGCCGGCCACGGCTTCAACTGCAGCGAGCGCGCCTCCTACGATGCCGCCTGCGCGAGCCTCGCCCGCGAACGCACCCTCGATTTCCTCCACCGCCACGTCGGCTGAGCCCCCGGGCCGCCGGCGGGCCACACCGCCGAAGAGAGACCGCCATGAGCACCGTACCGAAAGACACCGCCCCGACCCCCACCTTCACGCTCGCCGACGGCGCGCTGCTCAAGCAGCAGTGCTTCATCGACGGCCGCTGGGTCGGCGCCGACGACGGCGGAACCACCGAGGTCCGCAACAAGGCGACCGGCGCGCTGCTCGGCACCGTACCACGCTGCGGCGCCGCCGAGACGAAGCGCGCGATCGCGGCCGCCAAGGCGGCTTTCCCGGCCTGGGCGGCCAAGTCCGCCAAGGAGCGCGGCAAGATCCTGCGCAAGCTCGCCGACCTCATGGTCGCGAACACCGAGGACCTCGGCCGGCTGATGACCGCCGAGCAGGGCAAGCCGCTCGCCGAGGCCAAGGGCGAGGTCGGCTACGCCGCCTCGTTCTACGAGTGGTTCGGCGAGGAGGGTCGCCGGCTCTATGGCGACGTGATCCCCTCGCCGATGGCGGACAAGCGCATCTTCGCGATCCGCCAGCCGGTCGGCGTCGTCGGCGCGATCACGCCGTGGAACTTCCCGGCGGCCATGATCACCCGCAAGGCGGGCGCCGCGCTCGCGGCCGGCTGCACGATCGTGATCAAGCCGGCGGAGTCGACGCCGTTCTCGGCGCTCGCGCAGGCCGAGCTCGCGCTGCGCGCCGGCGTCCCGGCGGGCGTGTTCAACGTGCTGACTGGCAAGGCCTCGGCGATCGGCGGCGAGCTCACCTCGAGCGCCGACGTCGCCAAGATCACCTTCACCGGCTCCACCGAGATCGGCAAGCTCCTGATGCAGCAGTGCGCGAGCACGGTCAAGAAGGTCTCGCTCGAGCTCGGCGGCAACGCGCCGTTCATCGTGTTCGACGACGCCGACCTTGACGCCGCGGTCGCGGGCGCGATCGCCTCGAAGTACCGCAACACCGGCCAGACCTGCGTCTGCGCCAACCGCCTGCTGGTGCAGGCCGGCGTCTATGACGCGTTCGTCCAGAAGCTCATTGAGGCGACCAAGAAGCTGCGCATCGGCGACGGCCTCGCCGGTCCCACCGAGCAGGGCCCGCTGATCGACGACAACGCGGTACTGAAGGTCGAGGAGCACATCGCCGACGCCGTCGGCAAGGGTGCGAAGCTGGTGCTCGGCGGCAAGCGCCACGCGCTCGGCCGCACGTTCTTCGAGCCGACGATCCTGACGAACGTCACGCCGGCGATGAAGGTCGCGCGCGAGGAGACCTTCGGCCCGGTGGCGCCGATCTTCCGCTTCGAGAGCGAGGCGGACGCGATCCGCATGGCGAACGACACCGAGTTCGGGCTGGCGGCCTACTTCTACACCCGCGACATCGGCCGCGCGTGGCGGGTCGGCGAGGCGCTCGAGTACGGCATCGTCGGGCTCAACACCGGCATCATCTCGACCGAGGAGGCGCCGTTCGGCGGCTGGAAGGAGTCGGGCGTCGGCCGCGAGGGCTCGAAGTACGGCATCCTCGACTTCACCGAGCTCAAGTACCTCTGCCTCGGCGGCGTGATGTCTTGACCGCCCGCGCGCTCTCGGAGCGCGCGCTGCTCGGGCTGCTGGCGGCGGTCACGGCGACCGGGCCGGTCGCGCTCAACATCTACGTGCCGGTGGTGCCGCTGGCGCGCGCTGACCTCGGCGTCAGCGTCGCCGCGGCGAGCGTCACGCTGACCGCGCCGCTGGTCGCGTTCGCGCTCGGGCTGCTGGCCTGGGGGCCGCTCTCGGACCGCTACGGCCGCCGGCCGGTGATCCTCGCCGGGCTCGCCGTGTTCGTGACGGGCAGCCTCGCCGCCTACCTCGCGCCCAGCGTCGGCTGGCTCGCGCTCGCGCGCGTGGTGGTGGCGTTCGGCTCCTCGGCCGGCGTCACGGTCGCACGCGCGATGCTCGGCGACCGCTACGCGCACGAGCGCATGGCGCACCGGCTCGCGACCCTGACGATGGTCATGGTGCTCGCCAACTCGCTCGCGCCGACGCTCGGCGGCCTGCTCGGCGAGGCCTTCGGCTGGCGCACGGTGTTCCTGGTGCTGCTCGGCGGCGGTCTGCCGATCGGGCTGCTGGCGCTGCGCTACCTGCCGGAGACGCGCGCCGCGCATGCGCCGCGCGGCGTGCGCGAGATCGGCGCGGCGACGCTCGACCTCGTCCGCCGCCGCGCGTTCCTCGGCTACGCGTTCCAGAGCGCGGTGATCTACGCGGTGTTCTTCGTGTTCATCGCGCTCGTGCCGTACGTGTTCCAGCACCTCGGCCGCGGCGCCGCCGAGTACGGCGCCTGGTACGTGACGCTGTCGGCCGGCTACTTCCTCGGCAACTACGTGGTGTCGCGCGCGGCGGTGCGGATCGGCATGGCGCGGCTGATGACCGCCGGCATCGCGCTGCAGGCGCTGGCGGCGCTCGTCGGCTGTGCGCTCGCGCGCGGCGGCGCCTGGCACCCGGCGGCGCTGTTCCTGCCGTGGACGGTGATCGGCTTCGGCCAGGGGCTGGCGCTGCCGAACCTCACCGCGAGCGCGGTCGCACTCGCACCGCGGCACGCCGGCACCGCCTCGGGGCTCCTCGGCTTCGGGCAACAGTTCCTCGGCGCGATCGCGGTGCAGGCGATGTCGGTGACCTCGGCCGCGACCCCGGTGCCGGTGACCACCTTCGTCGCCGCGGCCGCCACGGTCGCGCTCGCCGCGCACCTCGCGGCCCGCGCCGCCGCGCGGCAGACGGCGGCGCCCGCGCCGGGCTAGACTCCGGCCGCTATGCTCGGACGCTTCCTCGAGTTCTCGCTGCCAGCGCCCCGGATCCTCGAGTCGTGGCAGTTCTACCAGCGGCTCGGCTACGCGCAGGCGGTCGTCGGCGAGACCTGGGCGCACAACTACTCGGTGGTCACCGACGGGCGGCTCACGATCGGGCTGCACGGCGAGGAGGCGATCACGGCGCCGCTGCTGACCTACGTGCTGCCGGAGCTCGCCAAGCGCGTCGGCGCGCTCGAGGACCTCGGCATCGAGTTCGACAGGCTGCAGCTCGCCGAGGACAGCTTCAACGAGGCGCTGTTCACCTCCCCGGACGGCCAGCAGGTGCGGCTGCTCGAGGCGCGCACCTTCTCGCCGCCCGACCACCCGGCGCCGGCGCAGCTCGGCTGGTTCGAGGAGTACGCGCTGCCGGTGGCCGACCTCGCGGCGGCGCAGGCCTACTGGGAGCAGCTCGGCTTCGTGACCGCGTCCGAGGACGACGACCCCTGGCCGCACCTCTCGCTGACGAGCGACACGCTGAACCTCGGCCTCTACCTGACGCGCGAGCTGGCGCGGCCGACGCTGGTGTTCAGCACCGACGATGCCGGCAAGCTGCGCGAGCGGCTCGCCGACCTCGACGTCGCCCCGGAGGTGAAGGTGCCGCGCGCGCTCGACCCGGACCGGCACCTGATCGTCGCGGCGCCGGAGGGCACGCGGCTGCTGGTGGGGCCGCCGCCCGACTGAGCGCTCAGACGGCGCGCGAGTAGCGCGGCGCCTCGGCGGCGGGCACCGCCGGCGCCGGCGGCAGGTGCGCGTCGAACACCATCGCGACGTTGCGCATCAAGAGCCGCCCGCGCGGCAGGATCTTGAGCCCCCGCCCCTCGCGCGCGACGAGGCCGTCGGCCGCGAGCGGAACGAGCCGCTCGAGCTCGGCGGCGAAGTGCTCCTCGAAGCGGATGCCGTGGCGCGCCTCGATCGCCGCGAAGTCGAGCCGGGTCGCGCACATCAGCCCCTGGATCACGTCGCGCCGCAGCCGGTCCTCGGCCACGAGCGCGACGCCGCGCTCGGTCGCGAGCCCGCCGGCGGCGAGCCGCCGGTAGTACTCCGGCAGGCCCTTCGCGTTCTGCGCGTAGCAGTCGCCGACCTTCGAGATCGAGCTGACGCCGAGGCCGACGAGGTCGCACTCGGCGCGGGTCGAGTAGCCCTGGAAGTTCCGCTGCAGCGTGCCGTCCGCCTGCGCGCGCACCAGCTCGTCGCCCGGCAGCGCGAAGTGGTCCATGCCGACGTAGACGTAGCCGGCCGCGGTCAGGGTCTCGACCGTGAGCCCGAGCAGCCCGAGCTTCTCGGCGGGCGTCACCAGGTCCTCGACCTTGATCTGCCGCTGCGGCTTGAACAGGTGCGGCAGGTGCGCGTAGCTGTAGGCCGCGATCCGGTCCGGGCGCGCCGCGACGATGGTCGCGAGCGTGCGCGCGAAGCTCGCGCGCGTCTGGCGCGGCAGGCCGTAGATGAGGTCGACGCTGACCGAGTCGATCGGCAGCTCGCGCGCGCGGCGGATCAGCGCGAGGGTGTCCTCGACCGGCTGGATCCGGTTCACCGCCGCCTGCACCGCCGGGTCGAAGTCCTGCACGCCGAGGCTGACGCGGTTGAGGCCGAGCGCGACCAGCCGGCCGAGGCGCTCGGGCGTCACGGTGCGCGGGTCGATCTCGATCGAGTACTCGCGGCCGGCGTCGCGACGCAGCGAGAAGTGCTCGCCGAGCAGCGCGAGCAGCCGCTCGAGCTCCTCGTCCGAGAGGAAGGTCGGCGTGCCGCCGCCGAAGTGCAGCTGGTCGACCGGCCGGGCGCGGTCGAAGAGCGCGCCCATGCGCGCGACCTCGAGCGCGAGGTGCTCGAGGTAGGGCCGCGCGCGGCCGTGGTCGCGGGTGATGACCTTGTTGCAGCCGCAGTAGAAGCACGGGCTCTCGCAGAACGGCACGTGCACGTACAGCGACAGTGGCTTCGCGGGGGCGGCGTTGCTCGCGCGCGCGGCGGCGGCGAAGTCGGCCGCGCCAAAGCCCGGGTGAAACTGCACCGCGGTCGGGTAGGAGGTGTAGCGCGGTCCAGGCCTGTCGTAGCGGCGCACCAGGTCCGCGTCGAAGATCGTGCCGGCGGCGGGGTCGGTGTCCATGGCGCGATGGTGAAGCGGACCCCGGGCGGGCCCCATCGGGGGAAGTACCGACCGGGCTCGGGCGGTCGCCCGGGCCTTGCCGATCAGGGACTTGCGCCGGTGCCCGGCGGGGCCTCGTCCGGCGTCGCCCGCAGCCGGAAGCGGATCGCGAGCGCATCGCGCACCTGCAGCGCGCCGAGGCCGATGCTGAAGGGCTCGAGGCCGAGGTCGGACTGGCGCAGCTCGAAGGCGCCCTCGGCGAGGAGCGCCCCGCTGCCCGCCTCCGTCGTGAGCGCGACCGGCACCGACAGCGTCGACTCGTGGCCGCGCACGGTCACGACCGCGACCGCCGCGAGCGCACCGTCCGCCCGCGCGCCATGCCCCTCGATCGCGAGACGCGGGAACGTCGTCGCATCGAGCACCGCGGGCCCGAGCAGGTTGCGGCGCGTGCCCTCGATATCGGCCGCGCTCGGCACGCTCGCGAACGCCTCGCCCTCGGCGGCGCGCGCCGCGGGCTCGTCGATCGCAAGCGTCGCCACCGGGAACGCGAGCCGGAAGCGCGCGGCGGCGGGGTCGGCCGGCAGCGTGACCTCGCCCTCGAGCGTGCGCGCGATCAGCACGTGGTTGTGGCCGAGCCGTGCGAGCGGTCCTGCGCGGTAGGCGAGGATCGTCAGCGTCGAGTGCTCGACGTCCAGGCGATAGTGACGGCCGGCGACCGCCGCCGGCGCGGCCGCGGTCACCGCGGCGGGCGGCGGTGCCGGACGCGGCGCGGGCGTGCAGGCAGCCGCGACGAGCGCCAGCGCCGCGGCCGCGGCCGCGCGGTGCGCGCTGCTAGACTCGTCGCTCATCCGAGGATCCCGCTGCGTGCCACCCCGCCTCCCGACCGCCTGCCCCGCCGACCGTGCGCGGCGTGCCCTGAAGCGTAGCGCGAGCCGCGGGACGCTGCCCGCGGGCCTCGCGGCATGAGCGGCCCGCAGCGCTTCGACGACGTCGGCGAGTGCGTCGAGGCGACGCTGCGCCGCCTCGGGTCGCGGCTCGTGATCGCCGCCCCGCTCGCGATCGGCAAGCCGAACGCGCTGCTGAACGAGTTCTACCGCCGCGCGGCGCGCGATCCCGGCATCCGGCTCACGATCCTGACGGCGCTGTCGCTGAACCGCCCCGAGGGCAGCAGCGACCTCGAGCGGCGCTTTCTGGGGCCCTTCGTCGAGCGGCTCTTCGGCGACTACCCCGACCTCGAGTACGTCAAGGCGGCCCGCCAGGGGCGGCTGCCGCCGAACGTCGAAGTGCGGGAGTTCTACCTGCAGGCCGGGGCCTGGCTCGGCAACGAGCCGATGCAGCAGCACTACGTGTCGGTGAACTACACGCACGTGGTGCGCGAGGGCATCGCGCTCGGCGTCAACGTGTTCGTACAGGCGCTCGCGGTGCGCGCGGCGCCGGGCGGCGCGGAGTACTCGCTGTCCTCGAACCCCGACCTGACGCACGACCTCCTGGACGCGCTCGCCGTCGAGCGCGCCCGCGGCCACGACTCGGTGTACATCGGTGCGGTGAACCGGCGGCTGCCGTTCATGACCGGCGGCGCGCGCCTCGCCGAGGAGCGCATCGACTTCCTGGTCGACCACCCGCGCTACGACCACGACCCGTACGGCCCACCGAACCTCGCGATCCACGACGCCGAGCACGCGATCGGGCTGCACGCCGCGGCGCTGGTGCGCGACGGCGGCACGCTGCAGCTCGGCATCGGCGAGCTCGGCGACGCCTGCGTCTACGCGCTGCAGCTGCGGCAGCAGCGCAACGAGGCGTTCCGGCGCGCGCTCGATGCGACCGGGCTCAGCGCCCGGCACGGCGCGGCGATCGAGGCGCTCGGCGGGCTGGCGCCGCTCGAGCGCGGCCTCTACGCCTGCACCGAGATGTTCGTCGACGGCTTCCTCGACCTCTACCGCAGCGGCATCCTGTCGCGGCGGGTCTACCCGCACGCGCTGCTGCAGCGGCTGCTCGACGACGGCGCCATCACCGAGCCCGTCGACGTCGAGACGCTGGTCGCGCTCGCCCGGGGCGGACTGACGGCGCTCGACGCCGCCTCGTTCGCGGCCCTCGAGGCCTGCGGGCTGTTCCTGCCGGGGACGCGCTTCGCGGCGCCCGCGACCGTGATCTCCCCCGACGGCGCGCGCCTCGAGGCGCGGCTGGATGACCCGGCGGCGAGGAGCGCGCTCGCCGCTACCTGCCTCGCCCGCCGGCTCGACCACGGCAAGGTGCTGCACGCCGGCTTCTTCCTCGGCCCGCGCGGCTTCTACGGGGCGCTGCGCGAGCTGCCGGAGGCGGACCGCAGCGCCTTCGACATGACCCGCATCAGCTTCACCAACGACCTCGCCGGCCCCGAGCAGGCGCTCAAGGTCGCGCAGCGCCGCCACGCGCGCTTCGTGAACTCGACGATGATGGTGACCGGGCTCGGCGCCGCGGTCTCGGACGGGCTCGCCAGCGGCCAGGTGGTCAGCGGCGTCGGCGGCCAGTACAACTTCGTGGCGATGGCGCAGGCGCTGCCGGAGGCGCACTCGATCCTGCTGGTGCGCGCGACCCGCACCAAGGACGGCGTGACGCGCTCGAACCTGGTCTGGAACTACGGCCACACGACGATCCCGCGGCACCTGCGCGACGTGGTGGTCACCGAGTACGGGGTGGCGCTGCTGCGCGGCCGGACCGACCGCGACTGCGTCGCGGCGCTCGTCGCGATCGCCGACTCGCGCTTCCAGGACGAGCTGCTCGCCGAGGCGCAGCGCGCCGGCAAGATCGAGCGCGGCTACCGGATCCCCGAGTCGCAGCGGCAGAACCTGCCGGCGGTGCTCGCGCGCGCGCTCGCGCCGTTCCGCGCCGAGGGGCTCTTCTCGGAGTTCCCGTTCGGCACCGACTTCACGGCCGAGGAGATCGTGCTCGCCAAGGCGCTCGAGGGGCTTAAGGCCGCGACCGCGACCCGCGGCGGGCGCCTGCGCGCGCTCGCGCGGGCGGTGCTGCCTGCACCGGCGGAGCCCGAGCTCGCGCCCTACCTCGCGCGCCTCGGGCTCGACGCGCCGCGCGGCCTGCGTGCGCGGCTCGAGGCGCGCCTCGTCGCGCGCGCGGTCGCGGACGTGCTCGCCGGCTGACGGGGCCGCGCGGTCGGTGGCGGGCTCAGCCGCCGATGCTCGCGAGCAGCCGGTCGACGATCGCGAGCGCCGCGCGGTCGTACGGCGGCCCGAACAGGTTCAGGTGGTTCAGCACGTGGTAGAGCTGGTGCAGCCCCACGCGCGCCTCCGCCCCCGGCGCCAGCGGCCAGGCCGCCGCGTAGGCGGCGTAGAAGTCCGGGCTGAAGCCCGGGAACAGCCGCGTCATCGCCAGCTCCGCCTCGCGGTCGCCGTAGTAGCAGGCCGGGTCGTAGACGACCGGCTCCTCGCGCGACAGCGCGCCGCGGTTGCCGGCCCACAGGTCGCCGTGCAGCAGCGACGGCACCGGCCGGTAGTCGCGGTAGAACGCCGGCAGGCTGCCGAGCAGCCGCTCGCCGCGCACGATCAGCTTCGGGTCGCGGTTGCCCTGCGCGGCGCGCTCGAGCTGCGGCGCGAGGCGCCGGGTCAGCAGGAAGCGCGGCCAGTCGGCCTCGACGCCGTTCGACTGCGCGCTGGCGCCCAGGAAGTTGTCGCGCTCGAGCCCGAAGGCGGGGGCGGTCACGCGGTGCAGCCGCGCGAGCTGGCGGCCGAGCGCGCGGTCGGCGCGGTCGGGCGTCGCGCCGAGCTCGAGCCACTCGAGCGCGAGGAAGGACTGGCCGGCCGCCACGCCGCGACCGAGCACGCCCGGCACGCGCACCGTGCCGCTCGCCGCGAGCGTCGCGAGGCCGTGGGCCTCGGCCTCGTGGCGCGGCGCCGCGGTGGCGGCCGCGAGCTTCACGAACACCGGGCCGGTCGGGGTCTCCCAGCGGTGGGCGGCGTCGATCGAGCCGCCCGGCACGGCCGGCCCCGGGGCGGGCGCGACTGGCCGGCCGATCGCGGCCGCGAGCGCGGCGGCGAGACCGCGTTCCACGCTCAGGCCGCGGCGCGCGCGGCGATGCGCTCGGCCTGGCGGCGCAGCATCGGCCCGAAGCCGGCCCGGTCGTAGAAGTCGCCGAGCGCCGCGAGGTCGGGCGCCTGGCGGCGCAGCGTGCCGGCATCGGCGGCGAGCGGCATGTCGCAGGCGATGCGGGTCAGCTCGCGGGCGAGGAACGCGGCGGCGCGGTGGTCGGCGAGCTTCTGCGCGACGCCGGCGGCGCCGCGGATCGGCAGCGTCGGCACGCGCTCGAGCGCGCCATAGAGGTCCTCGAGCGAGTCGAACGCGGCCAAGAGCGCCGCCGCGGTCTTCTTGCCGATGCCGGGCACGCCCGGGATGTTGTCGACCGCATCGCCGGTCAGTGCGAGGAAGTCGGCGATGCGCTCGGGGCGCACGCCGAAGCGATCCGGGATCTCGGCGTAGCCGAGCCGCTCCTCGGCCATGTAGTCCCAGAACTCGTCGCCCTGGCGGATCAGCTGCGCCAGGTCCTTGTCGCGGGTCACGAGCGTCGACTGGAAACCCTCGGCGCGCAGTCGCCAGGCGAGCGTGCCGATGATGTCGTCGGCCTCGTACTCGGGGCTGCCGAACTCGGCAAGCCCGAGGTGGCGGCAGAGCTCGCGGCAGCGCGCGAACTGCTCCTTGAGCGCCGGCGGCGCGGGCTCGCGGTTCGCCTTGTAGGCGGGGTACAGGCGGTTGCGGAACGAGCTCGCGAGCGACTCGTCGAAGGCGACCGCCAGGTACTCCGGCTTCTCGCGCTCCAGCAGGTCCGACAGGAAGCGGGCGAAGCCGTACAGCGCGTTGACCGGCCGGCCCTCGCGGTCGGTCATGTGCTCGGGCACCGAGTAGTAGGCGCGGAACACGAAGAAGCTCGCGTCGACGAGGTGGACCGCCGGCATCGGTCAGTGGTGGCCGGCGCGGATCCGCGAGTGCAGCGGGCTCGTGCGCGGGAAGTGCGCGAGCAGGTACTCCATCTGGTCGGCGAGCACGCGCCGGCCCTTCAGGTAGATGTACTCGGCGTAGGTCGGCGTGAACGGCACCGCCAGCAGCTGCATGCCGGCCTCCTCGGGGGTGCGCGAGGCCTTGGCGTTGTTGCAGCGCCGGCAGGCGGTCACGACGTTGGTCCAGGTGTCCTCGCCGCCGCGGCAGAACGGCCGGATGTGGTCGCGCGACAGCAGCGGCGTCTGGAACTTGAGGCCGCAGTAGAGGCACAGGTAGCCGTCGCGCTTGAACAGCGTCTCGTTGTTGAGCGGCGGCACGTAGTCGCTGCGCAGCGTCCCGGGGTTGTGCGAGTGGCCGGTGGTCGCGACGATCGAGCTGACGTCGACGATGGTGCGCTCGCCGCTCTTCGCGTTGGTACCGCCGCGCAGCCGGTAGAGCAGCGAGCCGCAGGCGTAGGCGACCTGGCCCATGTGGTAGAGGCGCACCGCCTCGCGGTAGTCGATCCACTCGAGCGGCATCCCGGCGACGTCGGTGCGCAGCACCTGCTGCGCGAGCGAGGGCTGCGGGGCGGTCGCGCGCCCCGCGGGCGGCGCGTGTAGGGACTTCTTCGGAGCGGATCGCGGGGACATCCCTGTAAGATACGAAACGCCTGTGCCATAATCAAACGACGCAAGGCATTCAATCACAACGCAATTTCGGGACCCGTCGCCTTGCGTGCCGGCTCAGGTTCCGGGCTGTGCGGGTCGCTCCGGGAGGCCATCGATGTCCGACGCCAGAGAAGCCGCCACCGGTATCGTGGTCGGCGTGCCGCGCGAGACGCAGCCGGGCGAGTCCCGGGTCGCGCTCGTCCCCGAGGTCGCCGCGAAATTCGCGGCCGCCGGCGCCCGGGTGCTGATCGAGCGCGGCGCGGGCAGCCCCGCGCAGTTCCCGGACGCGCTCTACAAGAACGTCGAGTTCGCGGACGCCGACGCGGTCTACGGCCGTGCCGACCTCTTGCTCAAGGTGCAGCCGCTGACGCCGGCCGAGGCCGGCCGGATCCGCGAGGGCGCGGTGCACGCGGGCTTCATGCAGCCGCACAACCACCTGCCGGCGGTGAAGGTGCTGCGCGACCGCAAGGTCACCAGCTTCGCGATGGAGCTCGTGCCGCGCATCTCGCGCGCCCAGTCGATGGACGCGCTGTCCTCGCAGGCGGCGATCGCCGGCTACAAGGCGGTGCTGATCGGCGCCAGCACCCTCGACCGCTTCTTCCCGATGCTGACCACCGCCGCCGGCACCATCCGCCCGGCGCAGGTGCTGATCGTCGGCGTCGGCGTCGCCGGCCTGCAGGCGATCGCGACCGCGAAGCGCCTCGGCGCGATCGTCGAGGCGTACGACGTCCGTAGCGCAACCCGCGACCAGGTGAAGTCGCTCGGTGCGAAGTTCGTCGAGACCGGCGTCACCGCCGAGGGCGCGGGCGGCTACGCGCGCGAGCTGACGGCGGAGGAGAAGCAGAAGCAGCAGGACGTGCTCGACGCGCGCATCGCGGTCGCCGACGTCGTGATCACGACCGCCGGCGTCCCCGGCCGGCCGGCGCCGCGGATCGTGTCGCGCGCCGCGGTCGAGCGCATGAAGCCGGGCGCCGTGATCGTCGACATCCTCGCCGAGAACGGCGGCAACTGCGAGCTGACTCGCGCCGGCGAGACGGTCGTGCACGGCGCCGTCAAGATCGTCGGCCCCGTGAACCTGCCCTCGCAGCTCGCCTACCACGCGAGCGAGATGTACGCCCGCAACCTCTACAACCTGCTGAGCCCCGCGCTCAAGCAGGGCGTGCTGACGATCGACTGGAACGACGACGTCTTCAAGGGCACGGTCCTCACGCACGCCGGCGAGGTCCGACACGAGCCCACCGCCAAGCTGCTCGCGAACGGCTGAAGGAGCGACCCCCATGATCGACGGCGTGATCGCCATCTACATCTTCATGCTCGCGGCCTTCACCGGCTACGAGGTCATCTCGCGGGTGCCGGTGATCCTGCACACGCCGCTGATGTCGGGCTCGAACTTCGTGCACGGCATCGTGCTGGTCGGCGCGATGTACGCGATGTTCGAGGCGAGCTCGCCGCTCGCCCGCGTGATCGGCTTCATCGGCGTGGCGATGGCGGCCGGCAACGCGGTCGGTGGCTACGTCGTCACCGAGCGCATGCTCGAGATGTTCAAGTCGAGCGGCCAGAAGAAGCCCTCCGGAGGGCACCCCTGATGTCCTTCCTGAACCCCTCGGCCGCGAAGTGGATCATCGACGCCGCCTACATCCTGGTGGCGTTCCTGTTCATCACCGGCCTCAAGCGCATGAGCTCGCCGGTCACCGCGCGCGGCGGCATCCTCTGGGCCGGCCTCGGCATGGTGATCGCGACGCTGGTGACCTTCCTCGCCCCGGCCACCGGCGTCGGCCACGGACCGGAGCTCGCCACCAACTTCGGGCTGGTGGTGGTCGCGATCGCCGTCGGTGGCGCGCTCGCCTGGTGGTCGGGCAAGCGGGTCGCGATGACCGACATGCCGCAGATGATCGCGCTCTACAACGGCTTCGGCGGCGGCGCCGCGGCGGCGATCGCCGCGGTCGAGCTCTACAAGGGCGTCGAGCAGCCGCTCGCGGTCGGCACGCTCGCCGTGCTCGGCGGGCTGATCGGCTCGGTGTCGTTCTCGGGCAGCGGCATCGCCTTCGGCAAGCTGCAGGGCCTCATCAAGAAGTCGTTCCGCTTCAGCGGCCAGCAGGTGCTGAACCTCGTGATCCTGGCGGCGGCGGTGCTGCACGGCGCGCTGATCGCTACCGGCGCGCACGCGACCCCCGGGGTCGTCACGGCCTTCTTCCTGCTCGCCCTGGTGCTCGGCATCACGATGACGCTGCCGATCGGCGGCGCCGACATGCCGGTCGTGATCTCGCTGTACAACGCGCTCACCGGCCTCGCGGTCGGCTTCGAGGGCTTCGTGCTCAACAACGCGGCGATGATCATCGCCGGCACCGTGGTCGGCTCGGCGGGCACGCTCCTGACGCAGCTGATGGCGAAGGCCATGAACCGCTCGCTCGGCAACGTGCTGTTCTCGGGCTTCGGCGACACCGGCGGCGCGGCCGGCGGCACCGTCACCGGCTCGCAGAAGCCGATCGACGCGAACGACGCCGGCGTCATGATGGCCTTCGCGCAGAAGGTGATCGTGGTGCCGGGCTACGGCATGGCGGTCGGCCAGGCGCAGCACAAGGTCTGGGAGCTGGCGCAGCTGCTGCAGCACCGCGGCGTGACGGTGCGCTTCGCGATCCACCCGGTCGCCGGCCGCATGCCGGGCCACATGAACGTGCTGCTCGCCGAGGCGGGCGTGCCCTACGACCTGATCGCCGACCTCGAGGAAGTGAACGCCGAGTTCGAGACCACCGACGTCGCGCTGATCATCGGCGCCAACGACGTCGTGAACCCGGTGGCGCGCAACGACAAGTCGAGCCCGATCTACGGCATGCCGATCCTGAACGCCGACAAGGCCAAGAACGTGGTGGTGATCAAGCGCGGCCAGGGCCAGGGCTTCTCGGGCATCGAGAACGCGCTCTTCTACCTCGACAACACCCGCATGCTGTACGGCGACGCGCAGGGCGCGGTGAACCAGCTGATCCAGGCGGTCAAGGCGATCGGCTGAAGGCGCGCGCGTGCCGCGGCTCGCCCGCTCGCTCTACTTCTGGGTGGTGCTGGCGGTCGTCGCCGGCGCGCTGCTCGGCAGCCTCGCGCCGGCGACCGGCGTCGCGCTGAAGCCGCTCGGCGACGGCTTCATCCGCCTGATCCGGATGCTGGTCGGGCCGATCGTGTTCTGCACGATCGTGCTCGGCATCGCCCACATGCGCGACCTGCCGCGGGTCGGCCGGGTCGGGCTCAAGGCGCTCGCCTACTTCGAGGTGCTGTCGACGCTCGCGCTCGCGCTCGGCATGGCGGTCGCGGCGATCGCCCGGCCCGGGCAGGGCTTCCACGTCGACCCCGCCTCGCTCGATGCCGCCGCGGTCGCCAAGTACGCGAGTGCCGCGCACGAGCAGTCGGTCACCGACTTCCTGCTGAACGTGATCCCGGCGACGCTGCCGGGGGCGCTGACCGGGGGCGAGCTGCTGCAGGTACTGCTGGTGGCGCTGCTGACCGGCTTCGGCGCCGCGCTCGCCGGCGAGCGCGCCCAGCCCTTCGTCGGCTTCGTCGAGTCGGCCTCGCAGGTGCTCTTTCGCGTGGTCGGCTTCGTGATGTGGGCGGCACCGCTCGGCGCCTTCGGCGCGATGGCCTACACGCTCGGCAAGTTCGGCTGGGCGAGCCTCGCGCCGCTCGCGCGCTTCATGGGGGTGTTCTACCTCACCTGCGCGCTGTTCGTCGCGCTGGTGCTCGGCTCGGTGGCGCGGCTCGCGGGCTTCCCGCTGTGGCGGCTGGTCGCGTACCTCAAGACCGAGATCCTGACCGTGATCGGCACCTCGTCCTCGGAGAGCGTGCTCGCGCCGCTGATCGAGAAGCTCGAGCGGCTCGGCTGCCGGCGCGCGACGGTCGGCCTCGTGGTGCCGACCGGCTACTCGTTCAACCTCGACGGCACCTGCATCTACCTGTCGCTGGCCGCGCTCTTCCTCGCGCAGGCGCTCGACGTGGACCTGTCGCTGCCGCAGCAGCTGACGCTGCTCGTCGTCGCGATGCTGAGTTCAAAAGGTGCGGCGACGGTGACCGGCGGCGGCTTCATCACGCTCGCCGCGACGCTCGCGGTGGTGCCGAGCGTGCCGGTCGCGGCGCTGGCGCTGATCCTCGGCATCGACCGCTTCATGAGCGAGGCACGCGCGGTCACGAACCTGATCGGCAACGCGGTCGCGACGCTGGTGATCTCGCGCTGGGAGGGCGAGCTCGAGCCGGCGGCGCTGCGCGCCGCGCTCGCCCGGGAGCCGGCGGCGGGCTAGCGGCGCTTCTCGGCCTTGTCGGCCTTCTCCGGCTTCTCGGCCCGCTCGCGCACCGGCAGCGGCACGTTGCACAGGTCGATCTTGCCGGCCGGCACCTTGTACCAGGCGTCCTTGCGGTTGCGCCTGAGCTCGATCAGCTTCTGGAAGATCGGCACGTCGGTGCGCAGCGCCTCGAGCGGCTTGCGCTCGGCGGCCGGCACCTCCGAGGCGAGGCGCACGCTCTGGATCGGCACGCGCTCCTCGGGCTGCTCGTAGAAGCCGAGCTCGCCGTTGCCGCGCGGCAGCGACGACAGCAGCTCGATCCCGGCCACCACGCGGCCGACGATCGCGACGTTGCGGTCGAGCTGGCGCGGCGCGTGGCCGATCACGACGTAGAGCTCGGTGCCGATCGCGGTCGCGGGGTCGTTGTCGCGGCCGACGCCGAGCGCGCCGTAGCAGTGCACCGCCCAGGCCTCGCCGTCCGCCGAGGTGCGCGCGGCCGGGAAGCCGCCGCTGAAGCCGACCTCGCTCGCGAAGGTGTCGGGGTCCTTGAGGCGCACGAACGGCAGCCCGGCGGCGCTCCTCGTGAACTCGGCCGGCAGGCGCTTCTCGCCGACCTCGGGCTTGGAGTTGAGCGGATCACCGAACTGCGCGACGAAGTTGTCCTGCACCCGCACGAAGGCGAGGCCGTCGTACCAGTGGGCGCGGGCGAGCTTCTCGATGTTGGCGACGTGCTTCGGCGCGAACTGCGGCGCGAGTTCGATCGTCACGCGGCCGCTCGAGAGCTCGAGGTAGAGCGTGTGCTCGGGGTCGATCGGCCGCCAGTCGGAGGGCTGGCTGACCGCGATCAGCTCGCGCACCGTGGTCGGCTGCGCGAACTTCTTCGGCGGCGTCTGCGCGGCCGCGGCGGCGGTCGCGAGCAGAAGGACGGGCACGAGCAGGCGGGGGGTCGGCATGGCGCGGGACCTGTCAGGCAAGCGTGTGGAAGACCTTCTGCACGTCGTCGTCCTGCTCCAGCAGGTCGATCAGCTCGAGGACTTCCTTGGCCTGGTCCTCGGGTAGCTCGGTCGGCGTCGCGCAGACGAACTCGCGCTCGGCCGAGAGCGGCGCGATGCCGCGGTCCTCGAGCGCCTTCTGCAGCTGGCCGAAGTCCTTGAAGGCACCGCGGATCACGAGCTGCGGCTCGCCCTTCTCGCCGGTGCTCTCGCCCATCTCCTCGAGGCCGTGGTCGATCAGGTAGAGCTCGAGGTCGTCCTGGTCGATGCCGTCGGGGTTCAGGCGGAAGACGCCCATTTCCCGGAACTGGAACGCGACGCTGCCGGAGGTCGCGAGGTTGCCGCCGTGCTTGGTGAACAGGTGGCGCACCGAGGCGACCGTGCGCACCGGGTTGTCGGTGGCGGCCTCGACCAGGATCGCGACGCCGTGCGGGCCGTAGCCCTCGTAGATCACGGACGTGAAGCTCGCCGCGTCCTTGCCGGCGGCGCGCTTGATCGCCGCCTCGACCTTGTCCTTCGGCATGTTGATCGCGCGCGCGTTCTGCACGCAGCGCCTGAGCGCCGGGTTCGAGTTCGGGTCAGTGCCGCCGGTCTTGACGGCGATGTTGATGTCCTTGGCGATGCGGTGGAACTGCTTCGCCATGCGGTTCCAGCGCGCGAACATCGCGTGCTTGCGGACTTCGAAGATGCGGCCCATGGTCTCGTCGGGTCCTGGCGCTCGGGGCCCGGCTGCCGGGCAGGTAGCCGTCTATTTTAGGGCTTCGTCAGCGCCGCGTCAGGCCGGGCTCGAACGGCGGCCTCAGGCGGGGGTATCGCGGGGGTCCGGGGGCGCGCCGCGCCCGGGGGGCAGGTCGTCCGGCGAGCGCGCCACGAGGTGCCGGACCCGGGGGGCCCCGGGCCCCTGGTGAAGCTTAAGGACGGCCTCCCGGGCCTCGCGGTCGGCAACGGTCGCGCGCTGCGCCTGGCGCAGGTGGTCGAGCCAGGTGACCGCCTGGTAGCGCTCGAGGTAGCGCTCCGGGTCGTCGAGGTCCTGCACCAGCGACCAGCGCCGCGCCCCGTCGCGGCGCCGCAGCCGGCCGAGCGCATGCGCCGCGCGCACGAACGCGGCGGCATCGGCCGGCGCCACGCGGTACTCGATCGAGATCACGATCGGCCCGTCCTCGAGGTCGACGCCCTCGAGCGCGTGCTCGGTCGGCCGGTCGCGCAGCGGCCCGAGGTCGGTGGTCGCGGCCGGGTGCAGCGGGAAGCGGCGCGCGACGAACACCGAGGCGAGCAGCAGCACGCCGGCGGCCGCGAGCGCCTCGCGCAGGCCGCCGAGGTCGGCGCAGACGCCCCACAGCCAGCTGCCGGCCGCCATGCCGCCGAACGCGGCGGTCTGGTAGAAGGCGAGCGTCCGCCCGACCACCCAGCGCGGCGAGGAGGTCTGGGTGGCGACGTTGAAGGTCGAGAACGACAGCACCCAGGCGGCGCCCGCGACCAGCATCACCGCGATCGACAGCGCCGTCCATGGCGAGGCCGCGGTCGCGAGTGTCGCGAGCCCGAACGCGGCCGAGGCGCCGGTGACGATGCCGTCGGTCGAGTAGTGGCGCCGCAGGTGCGTGCTCGCGACCGCCGACAGCATGGCACCGATGCCGAAGGCGCCGAGCAGGAAGCCGTAGGTCAGCGCCCCGCCGCCGAGGCAGTCGCGCGCCACGAGCGGCAGCATCGCCCACAGCGCGCTCGCGAGGAACGCGAACGTGCCGCTGCGGACGAGCACGGTGCGGATCGAGGGCGAGAGCCGCGCGTAGCGCGCGCCGGTCGCGATCGCGGCGCCGATGCTCTCGGGCGGCAGCGAGGCCGGCGGCGTCGGCCGGCGCCAGCGGCCGAGCACGACGATCAGCGCGAGGTAGGAGACGGCGTTGCACAGGAACGCGATCGCCGCGCCGCCGGCCGCGACGATCGCGCCGCCGACCGCCGGCCCGACGGTGCGCGCGATGTTGTAGCCGAGGCTGTTGAGCGCGACCGCCGCCGGCACCTGCGCCGCCGGCACCTGCTCGCCGACCGAGGACTGCCAGGCGGGGCCGTTGACCGCGCTGCCGCAGCCGAGCAGGAACGTGAAGCCGAGCAGCGCCCAGGGCGAGAGGCCGCCGCGGAACGCGAGCACCGTGAGCAGCACCGCGACCAGCAGCATGCCGACCTGCGCGATCAGCATCAGCGCGCGCCGGTCCCAGATGTCGGCGATCGCGCCGGCCGGCACCGACAGCACCATGATCGGCAGTGCGGTCGCCGCCTGCACGAACGCGACCAGGTCGGAGGAGCGGGCCAGCGTCGTCATCAGCCACGCCGCGCCGACCGTCTGGAACATCGTGCCGAAGTTCGAGGCGAGGCTCGCGAACCACAGCTCGGTGAACAGCGGCGTGCGGAACGGCGTCAGCACCCCGTGCAGCCACGAGGCGTCGCGGGCGGTCGGCGGGGTCATGGGGGGATTGTCGCGCCGCGCGCGGCGCGACGCGAGCCGTCCCGGGCGCTCAGGCGGCCTCGACGAGCGCGAGCGCGACGAGCCCCCAGAGCGCGAACGCGCACAGCGTGCCGAGCACGTAGACGACGAAGCGGTGCACGACGCGGTTGTAGGTCAGGTGGATCAGGCTGTGCAGGGCCCGGAGCGCGACGAACGCCCAGGCGAGCCCGACCGCGGCCGGGCTCGCGGCGCCGAGCAGCGCGAGCGCCGGCAGCGCCGCGAAGAACAGCACCGGCACCTCGAAAAGGTTGCGGAAGTTGTCGGCGGCGGCGACGTCGTCGAGCGCGCCCGCCGACTGGCGGCTGGTGGCGAGCGACTGCGGATCGATGCGGCGGCGGCGCATCTCGCCGAGCCGCGCGACGTAGAGCGCGACCCAGACGGCGAGCGTCAGCGCGGCCTGCGCGACCGCCGGCGCGAGCAGCGCCCGCGTGCCCGCGTCGATCACGGCGCCTCGCCCCCCTCGGGGCCGTAGAACATCACCCAGGCGGCGAAGTCGTCGCTGAAGTGCTCGAAGCGGTGCGGCCGGTGGGCGGCGACGAAGATCGCATCGCCCGGCCCGAAGCGCTCGCGGCGCCCGTCGCAGACGAACTCCCCCGAGCCGCTCGCCACGACGTACAGCTCGTCGCGGGTGTGCGGCTGCTGCGGGTCGGTGCCGCGCGGCGCGTACAGCTCGATCGAGAGCGTGCCGTGCCGGAACAGCTCGACGAACCGCTGGGTCTTCTCGAGCGCGAGGCGCGCGTGCGCCTCGGCGAGCGGCAGGACGGCGCGCGGTTCGGCCACCTCAGCCGGCCTTGCGCAGCTCCTCGCGCAAGACCCGGCGCAGCGTGCGCTCGAGGGGCTCGGCGGAGCGGCGGACGTGGTCGCGGAGCACGGCGTTCACGAGCGCGGTCGCCTCGCCGCCGCAGCAGCGGGCGAGATCCTGGAACCAGCGGTGCAGGTCCGGATCGAGCTCGACCGAGCAGTCGGCCTGGCTCGCGGGGGGCTGGTCGAGGGAGTACTCGGCGTCGTGAGCCATGATCGACCTCGGCAGCCGGCGCCCGGCGGCGGACAGTATGGACCCGCGCCTTCCGCCGTCAAGGGGCACGGGCGCCGCGGCGCGCGCGGTCGTGGGCCGCGATCTCGCCCCACGCGGCGAGGAACGCGAGCAGCCCGAGATAGACGAGCAGCGCCCGCCCGCCGAGGCGCGCGACCCGCAGCGCGAGCCACAGGAGCAGCGCCGCGGCGGCGAGCTGCTGCCAGCGCGGCCGGCGCCGCAGTGCCGCCCAGCGCTCGCCCCAGGCACGCGAGGCGATGCGCAGCACGAGGTAGAGGCCGCCGAACGCGGCGAGCGCGAGCAGTGCATGCGGCACCCAGTCGAAGCGCATCAGGCGCGACCCGCGCCCGCGGGCGGTGGCCGGTGCCATTCCCAGACGAGGCCGTCCTCGGGATGGCGTACGCTGCGCGCGAGTGCAAAGCCCTGGCGTGCGAGCACGGTCGCGGAGGCGATCGCCCCGGGCAGCGTCTGCGCGTAGAGCGTCAGCGCCGGGTCCGCCTCGCGGGCGATCGCGACGAGCGCCGCCGCCATGAAGCCCGCGAGCCCGCGCCGCTCGTGTCCCGGGAACGTGAAGTAGGCGATCTCGACGCGACCGGCAGCGGGCGGTGAGCAGAACGCACAGGCGCCCACCGCGACGCTGCCCTCGACGGCGAGGTAGCCGACGAACGGCGGCTGCCAGCCGCGCTCGGCGTAGAGCGCCACGGTCGAGGGCAGCACCTCGGCGGGCAACACGCCGAGGTCGAGCCCGGTGGCCGGGACGGTGCCGTCGCGCCCGATCGGCAGCAGCCGGCGTGCGCCCCTGCCTGTCCCGGCCGGCGATGCCATCGGGATCGGGCTCAGCCCGCCGCCGGCGCCGTCAGCTGGCGCCAGAGCCCGGCGAAGTCGAGTTCGCCCCAGGACTCGGCGATGCGACCGTCGCGGAAGCGGTAGATCACGAGTGCCGTCATCACGATCTCGCGCTGGGTCGCCGCGATGCCGTTGAACTCCCCGGTGTGCCGGGCGCGGGTCGTGAGCCGCAGCACCATCTTGTCGGCCGCGCCCCACAGGTCCTCGATCGTGCGGCGGGTGCCCGAGAAGGCCGCCGCGAAGCCGCGCTCGAGGCGCTCGAGCTCCGCCAGGTCCATGTGGAGGCGGCCGGAGACGTGGCCGGCGTAGTCGGGCACGAAGAACTCGCCGAAGTCGCCGTCGAAGCCGCGGTCGGCGAGCGCGATCCAGCGGCGGATCAGGGCCTCGTGCGCGGCGACGCTCATCGCGCTCCCCGCTCCCGCGCCGCGGCCGCGCGCGGCGCTTGCCTCGGGCGGTCCATCAGCCCTCGGCGTTCGAGGAGTGCAGGTGGATGATCCTCCAGTCGCGACCGCGCTTCGCGAGCACGAAGCTGCGCCGGCCGAACGAGGTGCCGGCGCGCGGAAACTCGAAGGTCACGAGCGCCGCGCTGCCGAACACGCGCACGTCGAGGTTCTGCGGCCGCACGTCCGGCAGGCGGCGCTGGCCGCCGGCGGTCGCGGCACCGATCACGGTGTGGAAGCTCGCCTCGACGGCGCTGCGGCCGTTGAGGCGATGCTGCGAGGGGGCCTCGGGGATGTCGGGGTTGAAGAGCGTCACGTCCTCGGCGAGGCAGGCGATCAGCCCGGCCTCGTCGAGGGCATTGAGCGCCGCCACGAACTGCCGCACCGCTGCCTCGGGCGTCGGCGCGCAGGCGCGGGCCGCGCCCGCCCCGACGAGGGCGAGCGTGAGCACGCCGAGCCTCGCGATCCCCTGCCTCATGTCCCGACCCTCCCCGCCCCGGGCCGGCCGGTCGCGGTCGGGGCGCCGCGAGCATGCCCGGAATGCGGCCGCGGCGGTAGCGCGCGTCGCCGGGCGGCGGGGCCGGCTCGCCGGTGCCCGCTCACGACCGGCCGGTGCCTGGCGCGGGGTCCGGCGCAGGCGCGGCCCCGAGCGCCTCGAGCCGCACCGGGACGCCGGCGCGCACGGTGTTGTGGATCTCGGCCACCGCGTCGGTCTCGCGCAGCAGCCGGGCGATCGCCTCGGACGGCGCGCCCGAGCGGACCCGCGCGCGATAGCGGATGTCGCGGGCGGCGAGCCCGACGCCCTCGAAGTCGGCCTCGGCCTCGACCTCGACGCCGTCGATCGCGAGGCCGAGGCGCGCCGCCTCGCGGTAGAGATCGTTGCAGTAGCAGGTGGCGAGCGCGAGCATCAGGAACTCGCCGCCATTGACGGCCGAGCCGCGGCCGCCCGGCTTCGGCGGCACGGCGAGCGGGGTGGCCGTGGTGCCGGTCGTGACCACCGCGTCGTGGCCGGTGGCATCGTTCGAGACGCGCGCGGCGATGCGCATGCTCAGCTCTCCTCGTGTGGATGGTGGGCCGGCGCCGGTGTCGCGCAGAGCTCGAGGCGGTTGCCGTCCGGGTCGAAGCTCACGGCCTCGTAGTAGCCATCCCCCGTCTGCCGCGGTCCGTCGACGATCGGATGACCGGCGGCGGCGAGGCGCGCCGCGAGTGCATCGACGTCCGCGCGCGCGCCGACCTCGAGCGCGAGGTGCGTGAGCCCGAAGGGCTGCGTGCCGGGAGAGGGTCGCGTCGTCGGCACCGTCGTCGAGCGCATGAGCTCGAGGCGCGCGCCGTCGCCGAAGCCGAGGAAGATCGACTCGAAGCCCTTGGCGGGGTTCGCGTACCGCGGCCCCGCGCTCGCCCCGAAGTACGTCACGTAGAAGTGCTTCAGGCGATCGAGATCCTCGGTCCAGAGCGCCACGTGGTGCACACGGGTCATCGGTGGCGCGTCCGGGTCGGGCGCCGGGCGGATCCCGGGGCGGGCGCCCGCCGGGCCGCCGCCGGCGCCGGAGCCGCGCTCGCGGGAGCGAGGTTCCGCCACGCCTCGTGCAGCGCAGGCCGCAGCGTGCCGACCGTTGCGTTTCGCAGGTTGACGCGGGTCGCGCCCTTGACGCCCCAGCCGCCGGGCACCGGCGCGAACACCGCCGGGAAGGCGGCCACGAACTGCGATTGCTGCAGCGGCGTGAGCTTCACCATGCCGTCGCCGGGACCCGGATAGCCGAGCGTCGCGAACACGCGCTTCCCGACGCGGAAGTCCGGGTGGTTGAAGTGCGCCGATTCGTGCGCCCCGGGGAGTGCCAGTGCAAGCCGGCGGAAGGTGTCGGGCGTCATGGCGGCGGGGTCGGTCCGTGGCCGGGTCGCATCGAGAAACGGTCGCCACTCGAAGGGCCCGTGGCCCGGGCCGCCGGAATCGTACCGCAGGAGACCGCGTGCGTTCGCGGCGCGGCCGCGCCTCAGCCCCCGGGCGCACTCCCGGCGTGCCGGGGCAGATCGTCCGCGAGGTTCAGCCAGGGGATCGCCGAGGCAGTCCAGAGGTGGCGGCGAGGCGGGACCCGTGCGGGCTCATCGAGCGCACCGACGTTGACGTCGACCGTGGCGGGAGCGGGCCTCGCCCGGAACGCGATCTGCGTGCCGCAGCGATCGCAGAACTCGCGGTGGCCGCGGTCCGAGGAGGCGTAGCGGGCCGGCTTGCCCGTCGTGTACGCGAAGGCACCGACCGGGAAGGAGGCATACGCGAGCACCGGCGCACCGGTCGTCCGCTGGCAGAGCCGACAGTGGCAGTAGCCGGCGTCGATGGGCGGTGCGCTCGCCCGGAAGCGCAGCGCGCCGCAGGCGCAGCCGCCGAGGTACGCCGCGGGAGCGGAAACCGCAGAGGTGGGCTCGCCGCCCCCGCCCGCCGTCACGGCCGCCCGCTGCGCTGCGTGAACTTGGGATCCGCGTAGAACGAGATCGGGAGCTTCAGCGAGATGAGCGACTGCACGATGCCCGCGACCGCGGCGGGCTTGCCGCCGCTCGCGGGCTCGCGGAAGTAGCAGATCTCGGTCGGCGGCGGCTGCAGCGCGCGGATCGCGGGGGCGAGCTTGTCGGCCGGCACGATCGTGCCGTTGAGGGCGACCGCGCCGAGTGCCGAGACGCCGACGCGGGCGGCGCCGATCGGGCACGGTCCGGCGGCGGGTCCCGCGGCCCGCTGAGCGAAGGCGGTCGGCGCGCCGAGTGTGGAGACGAGGACCGAGGCCGCGAGCAGGGCGGCCGCGACGGGACGCGGCGCGCGGCGCGAGCGGCGGGCGGTCGTCGACCGATCGAGGCAGGTCATGGGTCTTCCTCCGAGGCCGGGGGCGTGGGTGGAATCGAGACACCGCGCGAGGGCTGATGACGCTGCCTCGCGCGCGAGGAGGCCGCATCGCGCGCCACCGCAACGAGGAGCGCGAGGGCCGCGGCGGCCTCGAGCAGGATCAGGACGTTCATCCAGAGGCTCATCGCCGACGGCGGTCCGTAGAGGTAGTGGCCGAGCGCGCTGAAGCTCAGCACGCCGTAGGTTGCGAGCAGCAGCCAGCCGGGCGCAAGAAACCTGCGCGCACGGCACCAGGCGCCGGCGAGCAGCAGCGGCGTGATCGCGAACCAGAGCGCGTCCACGACGTGGCCGCTCGAGATCCAGCGGGGCTCGGGGTAGCGGGCGTAGTGCACCACGTTGTCCGCGAAGTGCAGCGCCGAGGCGGCGAGGTTCGCCCAGACGAGCGCCGCGAGCGGCAGGCGCGGCGGGCCTGCCTCCCTCCCGACCTCGATGGCTCGCACCGGCATCGTCGCTCCCGGATCGTGCTTGCGGGCGTCCATGATAGGGCGTCCGGCCGATCGCGGCGATGCGGCCGCGACCGGGCGGCGCGCCGCCTCGCCCCTGCGCTAATCGAGGTACTCCCAGCGATCGGCGCCGTCGAAGCGACGGACCCGGATCCCGGCCCGCAGCGCCGGATCCACGTGACGCAGGTTGACCCCGCCGCGCGCGTCCGGGTCCGGGATCACCGGGAGCCAGTGCGTGGTCGCGCTGCAGACCTGGCAGTGCACGGTGCGGATCGTGCGCTTGCCCCAGACGTACTCGGCGATGGCCCCGGGCGCGGCCGCGACCTCGATCTCGGCCACGGCGTAGAGCGCCCAGAGGGCGCCGTTCTTGCGGCAGATCGAACAGTTGCAGTCGATCAGGTGGGACGGCAGCCCGGGAACCCGGACCGAGATCGCCCCGCAGTGGCAGCGGGCCTCGATCATCGGCACAGCCGAGCGATGGGCATGGTCGAACCGCGCATCGGCTGCGGCGAGGCGTCGCGAGCGGTGGCTCGCCCGTGCCGGGCAGGAACCGGGTATCGCCGTCGGTGCGGACCGGGTGGCGATCGGTCAGTATCGGTGGAACGTCCCTGGAGCATGGTCCTGCATCGCGACGGCGCCGTCGTAACGCCGACATCAGGGTAGCCGAACGAACCAGGATCGCGTGCCCACGCGCGTGCTCGCGCCACCCCGGATCCCGGGCGACTCACTCGTACCAGATCTCGATCTCGTAGCCATCGGGATCGCGGACGAATGCGAACGGATAGCCGGGCCTGAACTCCCCGCGCCGCTCGAGCCGACCGCCCGCGGCGATCACCGCCGTGACGGCCGCGTCGATGTCGGAGGCCTGCTGCAGCCGAAAGCCGATGTGCAGGATGCCGCCGGCCCGGCCGGCCGCCTCCGCACGCCGCTCGAAGGCGAGCACGTCGTGCGGCCCGGGCCCGAGCACCTGGATCGTCGTCTCGTCGCGGCAGTACTCGCGCACCCCGAACACCTCGGCATAGAAGGCGAGCGAGCGCTGCGGATCGCGGACTGCGAGCGCCACGTGGGTGAGTCCGTGGGTCTTCACCATGAGCGGGGTCCTCGCGGGCGGCGGTGACGGATCCGGGGGCCCGGCCGGCGCTTCGGGCGCCGGGCCGCGTCGCCCGCTACTTCGTGAACAGCGACTGGATCTGGTCGTCCCACGAGGTCCCGTCCACGAACCATTCCGTGTCCGACCGGTAGAAGTAGATCAGCCAGCGGAGCGGGTGATGGCGGCGCCGCTCGAGGTAGGTGTACCGCAGCAGGCTGTCGCCGACCGCCTCCTGCTTCAGCAGCACGACGTTGAGCACCGCGCCGTAGCGATCGGCGACGGTGTTGCGGGCCGCGAGCGTCTTCGTGGCCAGCGAGTCGATCTCGTTCGCCGGCAGCGGCCAGTGCTCCTTGAGCTTGGCGAAGGCCGCGTCGGTGTCGTCCTTCGCGACGAACGCCATGACCGCGTCCGCGAACTGGCGGACGTCGGCCTCGGACGTGAGCGGCGGTGGCGCCGCACCCGAGGCCGCGACGCAGATCAGGAGACCGGTGGCCAGAGCTGCCATGCGCATGCGGGGGATCCTTCCTGTGTGGGGCGCCCGTCCGGACGGGGGGAGTGTGCGCCGACGGCGACCGGCGGTCATGCGCCACGGGTCGGGCCGGTGCCGGGCGATGCGTCCCGGAGGGCACTGATCGTCACGTGGTAGCCCTCCGGATCGCGGAGCGAGAACTCCGGCGTGCCGGTGGCGGGATTGACCTGCGGCTCCAGGTCGAGGGGCAGGCCTAGCCCGCGCGCCCGCACGAGCGCCGCGTCGAAATCATCGACCCGGAAGAAGAGCAGCAGCCCGTTGCCGGGCATCGCAAGTTCCGGGCTCGCAAGCGACGGATGGTCATGCGCGCCCCAGGCGTGCAGGCACAGCAGCACGGTCCCGTCCGCATCGAGCAGCTGGCCCCAGTACGGATGGGCGGGACGCGAGGGCACGAGGCCCAGCAGCGTCTGGTACCAGTAAAAACTTCGGTCCACGTCGCGGACGCCGATGATCGTCCAGGTTCGCTTCACCGGCGACCCCGGCTCGCGCGCTTACTCACTGACAGGGACAACGGACCTCGACCCCCGCCACGGTCGCGATCCGCAGGTTCCCCTGCGTGAACGCCCGCAGCGGCCCGACGCGGTCCGGTCATGGTCGCGCCCGGTCGAGGCAGGGCGGCGTCTCATCGGCACGGGTCATGCGGCAGACTCGGGTGGCGCAGCCGAGGTTCCGCAGCAGCGACCCGCCGCCTGGATCGGCGGACACGGGACGGAGCCGTAGGAACAGAAGACGCAGCAATCCCCGGCCTTCGGCCGAAGCATCGCTCCGCAATGGCGGCACTCGTAGAAATACACGCAGGCATCGGTCGGCATGGTCTCGGTGCTCGAGGCCTGGCACGTCGGGCAAGTCAGCCGGGACGTGAGGACAGGCTCGACCATCAGGGTGCCTCCCTCGGCACGGAACTGGCGGAAACCTGGCAGGCGCATCCTAATGAGTCGAACGCAGGGACCGACGCTCCGGCGCTTCAGTCGCCGAATTGCGTGTTCTTCGGCAGCACCGCCGGCGGCGCAGCCGGCGCACGCCGGATCAGCGCCGACACCCAGATTCCCATGCCCAGTACCGCGAGGAAGATGCCGACGAGGCCGGACGTGATGATGGTCTGGAGCACCGCCCCGGTGTCCTCCGCGTCGAGGATCTTCCGGGGCGGCACGCCCCAGACGACCGAGACGAAGACCGGCGATAGAAAGAGCATCAGGATCGTGAACCGCTCCCAGAACGCGACGGCCTCGTGGCCGGGGCAGACCCGGGCCAGCAATGCCTGCAGCGGCCTGAAGAGCACCAGGGTGACGGCCAAGCCGAGGGCGATGCTGACGCCGAGGGCCAGGGCCAGAGCTTCGAGTGATGTCACGTTGAGCCTCCCGGTAAACCTGCGACGCCGAAGACTCGTCTCCTGAGGTGACCGCTCCGATTGGGCCACCCGAGCCGCATGCCGATCCGACGGTCGGCTCAACGGCGTCCGCGAAATGTCCCTCTATCTACCCGGCTGCGTCCCGAGCGCTCCCCCGCTGACCGAGGTCACTGTCCGCTCGCTTGGTCGCCGGGACTCGGGACCGCTTGCCAGGGCGCCGCCCGTCCGTATCGGTCGATCAACTCCCGCGCGAGCGCCTCGCCCTCGGCAATTTCCGCAGCGCTCATGCCCGGCTGCAGGTCCTCCAGCGATCGCTTCGCATCCTCGAAGATAGTTCGCTCGATCGCTTCCTTGTCGCCGTGCGCCTCGCGCTCGGCGCTCGCCATCGCGCAGCGGTACCAGCCGAACGCCCGGGAGGGACTCTGCGGCACGCCAGCACCTCGCTCATAGGCGAATCCGAGGTGCCACTGGGCCTCCGAGTGCCCCGCCTGGGCCGCGAGTCGCCAAAGGCCGACCGCCGCGTCCACCCGCTTCGGTCCGCCCAGGCCGTTGAAATAGAGGTAGGCCAGGTTGTTGAGGGCGTCAGCGTTGCCCTGCAGCACCTCCACGGACCATTGACGGGCCGCCTCCGGGTAATCCTTCTGCTTCCAGGCGGCGACGCCGAGGTTGTACGGCGACTCGGCGGCCCTGAAGGGCGTACACGCGGCGAGCACCAGTGTCGAGGCGACGCATAAGATCCGTCTCATCGTCCTCGCCCCTCCGCTCAGGCGGCCCTTCAGCCGCGCCGCCGCAATACCACGTGCGTGGCCTTCTCCGACGCCACGGTCTGGACGCACTCGTACCCCAGGGATCGCAGGTCGACGCCCTCGAAGAGTCGCTCGCCGCGGCCCAGCAGCACCGGCGCCACCGCATAGTGCATCTCGTCGATCAGTCCCGCGCGCAGATACTGCTGCAGGGTATGGACGCCACCCCCGATCCGGACGTCGCGATCACCGGCCGCCTCGCGCGCGCGATCGAGTGCCTCGTGGATGCCCCCGGTGACGAAGTGGAAGGTCGTTCCACCATCCATTGGGATCGACGGCCGCGCATGGTGGGTGAGGACGAAAACCGGCACGTGGTACGGCGGGTTGTCGCCCCACCAGCCTTTCCAGCTCAAGTCCGGCCAGGCACCGCGGACCGGGCCGAACATGTTCCGGCCCAGGATCCACGCGCCAAGGTTGAGGAAGCCTCGAGCGGCGAAATCATCGTCGACACCGGTGGTGCCTTGGTCCGATCCGAAGATCGCTCGTTGAAAGGTGCGCGTCGGAAAGAGCCACTGGTGCAGTTCCTTGCCGCCGACGCCCAGCGGGTTCTCGAGGTCCTGGTTTGGGCCCGCACCGTAGCCGTCGAGCGAGACGGTGAAACTCGCGATTCGAACCTTCGTCATTCGCGTGCTCCGCTTGGCTCACCGATGAATGGCGCGCCCGCGCGGGTCGTCACCTGCCCGATCGCCGCGGGTGATTCTAGCCAAAGAACCCCGGCTGAATCTCAACCGGCTTGCCGTTCCTCGACGGCCTGACGAGAAGTCTGCGCGGGTCGGAAGACGCCCGCACGACGGGAACGAATCGGAAACGGGGCCCACACCATCGACCAAGATCCGCCTGGACGGATCGTCAGCTTGAGTCCGCACGGTCTTCGATCACTGTGGTACGGGTGCTCGGCCTGCTTCCCTCGAGTACGGGGCGTAGGAGGCGCCTCAGTGGCACGAGGCCCCCCAAGGGCAGGTAGGCAAGTGCGACAAACGTGCCGACGAAGTCAAAGGGCTTGTACAGACCGAGCCTGCGACGCGCCGCACCAAGGGCTGAGGTTGCCAGGAAGAGCGGCGAGACAATGAGCACGCCGCCGACGGCGCCGAGCAGTTGACCAAGCACACCCTCCACGGGCGATGCCGGGCCGGGTGTTGAAAAGAGCGAGACCACGACCACCGCCACCTGCAGCGCGAACGAGGCTCGGGCGATCCACTGGAAGGGCCTCGACAACGCCGGCTCGGGAAGGCCAAAGATGATCAGTTGCGGATAGCCGAGCAGCGTCGTGAATTTGACGAAGTCGTCGATCGACTCCGAATACGGCCATGGCAGGGTTCTCGAAAGTACCACCCCCGGGATGATCAGCGTCCAAAGCCAGAGAAGGACGACTCGAGCAGGGCGCGCCTCGAAGTATCTCAGCAGGGCCTCCATGTCAGCTACCAGCCAGTTTGTGCGGATCGCGCACGGGGAATGACAGTCAGCCGGATCGTAAGCCCCTGATGGGCCGCGAACCGCGCCCCGCGATGGTCAGGTTGCGCCGACACAGTATTTCGACCCGAACACGACCTCGCGCGGGACGGGGCGAGGTGTGGGCAGGCCCTCCAGGAAGTCCATCAGAGCCACTTCGAAGGACCCCGCACGGTCTCTCGCAACGACGCCCCACCGATCCTTCCCGGGTGACAACGCGTAGTAGGCCACGACGATGCAGTTGAAGCGACCGGCAGTCACTACGAAGTCCCCGTCGGGATGCTCGAAGGCCGCGGAGCCCTCCGGAATTTCACTGCTCGCAGGCGGGCGACGCCACGTGTAGTGCTTGGCCGCCAGGAACGGCACCAGCAGTGCCAGGAGATCACGCGGACGCTCCCCGTAGGAAGTGACCTCCACCACGAGTTCGGCTCGAGGCGGCGCACGCTTGGGTGCAGCAGCGCTCGACACAAGAATGGGTACCAGGATCAGGGATACAAGAGCTGCCACCGGTCTCACAGAGGATCCTACCGAGGATCCCGTGCGCAGCGCGGTACGAACGCGCAGCGCCAGGGAGTTCGAACGGCGAGCACTCGATCGGTCACGAGCCGCTTCGAGCGCCAGTGAGCGCGTTCCAGCGTTGCAAAGTTCTTCCACTCCGATAGCTCATTGTGAGACCGCGTGGACTACGCCTACCTACCGGCGATTGAGACGCTTCAGCCAGCGATAGAGAGTAAGGCATCCAAAGGCAACAACGATGAAGCCGACGATCGCCCATTTCGAGGAGGGACCCTGGACAGCCGCGCAGTCAACAAAACAGAGTACCGGCCGGACTTGTACCAGCCCGAGCCCTTGCAGCAGCCAGAGCCCTCCTAGAAGTATGCTGATCACGCCGACAATCAAAGGAATTTGCTTCATAGGATTGCGGTTCAACAGTTAGCTAGGAGCCTGTGCGGGTCGCTGCACGACCGCACAGCAGAACCGACTCTAGGCCAAGAGCACTTTATCGACTACGACTCCCTCGAATCGGTAGCTAGACGAGTCACTTTTACCGTCAATTGCTGTGTTGGTCGATGGCCCTAGCCGCCAGGAGCGCAGTGATCATGGATAAAGTTCGTTACGAAGGTCGGGGAGTCCTCGAAATGATCGGTCTTCGTAAATGTTCCAACCATGGTGTCGTTACACATGAGCCAGTCCTTACGGACTCCACCTGCTGCAATGGTGCAGACGGCACCGTAGCTTGAATCTCGACCTGAAGGCGCCTCGTCAACGTAAAAGACGAGGTTGTGACATTCTGCAACGTATCCTGCGTGACCTACTTCGAATTGGAATTCCGCCCGGATGCGCTGCAATTCAGTCGCATCCGAGCTTTGAGTAGCGCGAACGGTACTTGGTGGTGGCGTCTCCGCCGCGGCGGCGAAGTCGAGGGAAAGACAAAAGCTCAGGGCCACGAACCCGCTCAAGCAAACCGAAACAGCTGGGTTCACAACAATCGCCCTCGAACTGGACTCGCCATCGTGTCTCCACACTCGACCGAGTCGCGGCACCGAATCACGATACGCGTCGACCAGACTTCGCCTAACGACAAGCTGGTGCGGGTCGACGCACGACGACACAGCGGAGATGACTCAAGGCCGACGGCATTTTATCGATCACGACCCACTCTAAGCGATAGTTAGCTTCCGAGGCGGGCGATGAGCGCCTCCACGTTGGCACGCCATGTCGGGTACTCCGAGATATTTTCAGCCCAAAGCTCGGTCAATTTACTCCCATCAGACAGAACTCGGCCGAGGGCTGCTGCGGCGAGGGGCTGCAGCGGACCCGTATCGATTCGATGATGCCGCTTCACCCAGACATAGAACTCGTCAAGACCGTCTCCGTAGCTCGTGCCATTCACGAGAATATCAATCGCAGCAGCCGAGACAATACAACGCTGCGCCTCGGCGTACTCGAGGTAAGGGGCCCGAGTTGCAGCTTCTAGTGCATCTCTTAGAAACGGCGCAGGCGCGTCCGAGGCGACCAGTTCATCTACAGCGTCAAGGGCGGTGTCGTCGTCGAAGAGTCCTGATCCCCACGCGCCCATAGCGACTCTCCCGAAACTCTCGTCAGCTAACGATGCGCCTGTGCGGGTCGCAGCACGCCGTCACAGCGGATCGGGTTTAGGGCCAACGGCGCTTTATCGAACACGACCCGCTCCAAGCGGCGGTATGACGGCTTCACCCCAGCGCCCTGAACGCAAAGATTGCTGAGCAGAGTGTAATTCCGGTGACCGCTGAAACGTTCCCGATCAAAAGGAGGCGTGCCGCGCGCCGAGGCAAAGCAAGGCGGCCCAAACGGGCGAAGGATCGGATACCGAGACCGGTGTAGGCACAGCCCAAGAAGACCCACCCGATCAGAGGACGCCAAATTATCAGTGCAACGAACGATGCGCTCACGAGAAGTGTAAGTCGGCGCGTCGAGGCGAAAGAGTCTATCAGGGCCGCTTTGTCCTCCGCATTCATGACAGAGAGCGCTCTCTCAGAGAAGAGCGCCGACGAAATGAAGCCAGCAAGTGCAAATAGCAATGGGTAGGCGACTTGAAGCGGCATGCAGGTTCTCTAGCCGTCTAACGACGAGCTTGAGCGGGTCGCCGCGCGGCCGCCCAGAGCTGATGAGTTGCAAACGTGAGCACTTTATCGATCACGACCCGCTCCAAGCGATAGTTAGACGCTTGTATCCACATTTGCGCTAGAGAGGCGGCGTTCGCAGGAAGTAACGTCGAATACGGAAGAGAATGTCACGGAACCTCGGACTCCCGACAAATGCAATCGCGAGACCTGCGGCCATTGTAGCGACGCTCAATCCGTAGGCGCGCAAAGAGAAGGCAAAGTGGGCGAACCATACGAGGCCGGCGAGGAATACAGCGATCCCGATGATCTCCAGGCCTTTCGCCAACGCCGCCATAGCGTCTAACGATGAGCTTGTGCGGTTCGCAGCACGACCGCCCAGCGGTCATGAGTTAGGGACGAGAGTACCTTATCGGTTACGACCCGCTCCAAGCGATAGTTAGATCTCGGCTACGCGACATCCAGCAAGGCGGCCGGGTTTTTGTGCGCCACCAGTAGCAGCGTTCGAGCGGCGCCCGACGGGGCGCGGCGCCCCTGCTCCCAGTCTTGAAGCGTCCGAACTGAGACGCCAAGTAGCACGGCGAAACGGGCCTGGGAAAGGCCGGTCTTCTCTCGAACCGATGCGACGTCCGGGATGTTTATGATACGGCCGTAGTCGCCACGCTTCAGTTCCCGAATCCCGTCGAGAATTTCGCGGCCGATGTTTCGCTTCGACTTAGCCATCCTCTACTTCCTTCTTGATCTGCCGCAGCACATGAGCAGGAATATTCTCCGCAACATTCTTCGGATAGATCGTCAGCATCCAAATGACGCCGTGGGTCCGTCGGACGTAGTAGATGATCCGATAGCCGCCCCGCTTCCCGCGTCCGGGCGCAGCCCATCGCAGCTTTCGCACGCCGCCCGATCCTGGAATCACCGGCCCAGCGTCGGGATCTCGCATCAGCGATTCCTGAAGCTGACCGTAGTCGTCGTCGGAAAGTTTTCGCTCACCAGCTTCGAAAAGAGGCGCGTCTCTATGAAGCCGAACACCAGCTTACTCTACGGCAGCGCCGTATAGAGTCAAGAGGCCTCACACATTTCTAGCCGAGGATCTAACGACGAGCTTGAGCGGGTCGCGGTAAGTCGGCACCGCGCCGCAGCGTTGAAACCGTGAGCACTTTATCTGTCACGACCCGCTCCAAGCGATAGTTAGGCTATGCGCCCGCCGATTGCAGGATCTTAGCCGCCTCATCCTCGGACATGTCCCAGCGAAAACACCGCAGTAACTTTCCGGTAGTGCCGATTAGGCAGGGAGTGTAAACAAAGCCATTCCCAGAGGGATGCACTCTACGTATCGATGCAAGGACGCTACCGCGGTGCGGCCCGGTTCGAACGAGGCGAAAACTCCCAATACCGCCTCGAACTAGGAAGGTTGACGTAGCTCGGAGGTCCGAGCGATAGAGCTGGAATGAAGTTGTCGTCTCGCGGACGAGGAAGAACACGGCCGAGCCGTCGGGCGAGAGCACAGGAAGTCCAACTACCGGGCGGTAGATGAGAGTGGACGCCTCGGTTCGGATGTCTATTCGTCGGAGCTCAGCGACACCGTCGCCGAGGCGATCGATCGGCTCTTCGATGGTCCGAAGGAACACAACGGTGGAAGCGTCCAGGGAGAGAAGAGGATGCGAGTCTCTACCTCCTTCGGTCAGGCGGACCTCGCCGTTACCGGTGTCGAGAAAGATATCGCCGGCTCGAACCAAAACCCTAGAGGTAGTCCCGGCGCACGTCGCGACACCAGTCCATAGAGCAAGGCAGACAACGATGGCGCCATAGCTCCGCGCTCTCATTTCGAGCGTAGCCTAACGATGAGCTTGTGCGGGTCGCAGCACGACCGCGCGCAGCGGAACCAACTCAGGGCCGAGAGCACTTTATCGACCACGACGCGCTCCAAGCGATAGTTAGGAGCAACTTGCTACTCAATCACTTTGAATTCAGACAGCGTGAATTCGAATTCATCGTCGTGCGTCTTTAAGCTCGGATCGACAAAGAAGTGTGTCGGATAGCCGAGCACCGGATCAAAAATCACACTAATCATGTCTGGGCGCGATGCAACGGCGCCGCGGATATATTCAAACAATCGAGGAATTGTCGCGAAGCGGACCATCTCCGATCTACAGGCCGCCGGCGTCGTCGCAACTTCGTCAATAACTCGCACCCGGATATTCTTTCCGGCGCATCCGACGAAGGCAAGAATTGCGACGGGTCGAAACATGAATTCGTAGCGATTGGGTGGGGCGCGGCCCCACGCCTTTTTTGCAGCAGCGAGCGTCTCGGCGAGTGCTGCGTCGTCTGCGCGCGCCGGTAGCACGCTCAAAAGCACTGGCACAAGGATTATCGCCGCCCAGCGCCTCATGTTGCTCCTAACGACGAGCTTGTGCGGGTCGCAGTACGCCCCCACAGCGTTGATGAGTTGGAACCGTGAGCACTTTATCGATCACGACCCGCTCCAAGCGATAGTTATGCGTGCTTAGCACACCCAGATTACGGGCCGAGCATTCAAATCGACCATCTCGTCGCCGAGGTGCGCAACGTCGAATTCAAGGAGGCTGCCATAGCAGCCGGTACTCTGCTCCGGGATAGAGCACTTCAGGTGATCCGGAACGTCTCCAGCTTCGCAGTTCCCGGATCGAGTAGTCACGAAGGTGACGAAGTCGGCGACGCGCGAGTGCGGCGGGAATCGACTCCGGAGCACGACGGAGAGGGCCGCTTCGCTGACGGTGCCGTCAGGGAGATAGAGAAGGCCTTTCGCAATGTCGCTCGTGTAGTTGTAGCGCTTGGGTAGGGACGCGGTACTACCAGCGCAGCCGGCAACTGTCAGAAAGACACTCGCCGCCACCGCCGTCAGGGCCGCGTGCGTTTCAAATGTTCGCATAACGAGGAGGTTGAGCGGCGCGCGGATGCGCGGCGCGCTCAGATCGGCAGTTTATGGAGATCATCGACACCCTCCCTGGGTAATCGAGGCCTCGGTCCGCGAGCCGCTCCAACCGATAGTTATGCGGCCGTCAGAACGGCCCGTCGAGCTGCGAGTGGCAGTTCGGCGGCGATGAATCGATCGGCCGGATAGAGGTAACTTTCGCCGGATTCGTCGACGATGCGTAGGTGCCCAAGACGTTCGGCGCGGACGTCCGCAACTCCGACGTAGATCTTCCTCTTCTCTAGGGAGACCTCGTAGCCTGAGTTGTCTAGACAGATGTAGAGACGCTTCGGTGCTCGTGCCATAGATAGTCGCTCTCAGAGGAGCTGCTTGATCTTAAACTCCCGCCGCCCAATACCCGTCGCCTCGTACCAATGTAGCTCAGCCCGGACCGTTTCGCCCGTCCGGAGCCGAATTTCAGCCACGCCCTTTCGTTTCCGCCACCGACCCCGCCCGTAGCGCTTCCGAAGCCGGGAAAGTTCCCGAATTCCGGAACCAGTGGCGATGGTTTCTACGCCTGTTATGTCACCGAGGACTTCGAACTCCATCCAACGATGCTTTCAGAGCTACGGCGCTAGGTCAACGCGCAAACCTAGCCAAGTAACCGCATAACGACGAGCTTGTGCGGGTCGCATCACGACCGCACCGAGCTGATGAACTGGAACCGAGAGCACTTTATCGGTCACGACCCGCTCCAAGCGCTAGTTAGGCGTTTGCAAATTCTCGCGTGCTGCGCCAAAGAAGTATGCCGCGGCGATGAGTGGCGCAAGGCCGGTGAAGTAGGCGATCGCGATCGAGGTATCGATCTCCCCGCTGGGTACTCCGCCGGTGAAGAGGCTAAGAGCCCCCATTACCACTGTCGTGACGGAGAGCACCGCGTTCAGGGCCGCGAGCACGAGAAGTCCGCGTCGAGGCCGCAATGTGGCAAGAGCCCCCAAATTTAAGACGACGAAGAGAACTGCAAAGAGCTTTCCGATTGGAGCCGGAACGTCACGGGGTTGTTCAAACATTGGGCGCAGCAACTCGATCAGCATCACGACATATGCGCCGCTAAGGAGGATGCGAACGTACGGTTGCCGCATATCGCCTAACGATGAGCTTGTGCGGGTCGCGGCACGATCGTACCGAGCTGATGACCTGGAACCGAGAGCACTTTATCGGTCACGACCCGCTCCAAGCGATAGTTAGAGGGCGGCGCATCAGGTGCCACCAACAAAGTGCGGCAGGGGTGGCTGTCACACAGAGGATCGCGACTCCGACTGCGACCGCCGCAGCGAACTCGGGCGACAATACTGGAGCAAATCCCGAGCCTGGAACGGCCAATACCGTGCCGGCGACGAGGGCACTGAGTCCGATTAGCCACGCCACTTCAGAGAGCCGAGGCGGCTCCGCGCGCCAAAGTCGGAAGGTGATGGCTAGGGAAGAGATTAGGGCGACTAAGAAGAGTGCTGGCACCCCCGAAACCATCAGAGAGCCTAAAGAGTGGATCGCGGCGTTGTCGGCAGGGTCGGCCGGCAGAGAAGCCATGGTCCAGGCGCTAAAGGCCGCACTCTCCAGAAGTACGGTAAGCGAAAGCGTTGCCGCGAACGCGCTGCATGCGATAAGAATGCGACTTCTCGGGATCATTCGCCCTCTAACGACGAGCTTGTGCGGGTCGCAGCACGATCGCACCGACGTACTGAGTTGGAACCGAGAGCACTTTATCGGTCACGACCCGCTCCAAGCGATAGTTAGATGTGCCAGAGTAGGAAGTCGTACCGACCGAGGCAGGCCGGAACTGCGCCCCCAAAGAAAATCACAACAGGGACGACCTGCGTTCGGCGATGTAGCTGGGCAAGTCGCGCGAGTTCGGGGTCTTCTAGATCCCGCTCCTGTCGAAGCCACAGCCAGTGAAGTAGTCGCATGAAGTCGATGCCGTAAGAAAGTAGGCCAACCAAGACACTCGGACTCCCGAGTTGGCGCCAGGTGTCGGGGTGGCGCGTTCTTAGCAGCTCAAGCAGCCTCGCGCGAATGCGTAAGTGATACACGAGCGCGGCTAAGCACCCCGCAGTTAGCAGCGACAGCGGCGTCAGGAAGTCGGCTAGTTCTCTTAGGCGCATCTAACGAGGAGCTTGTGCGGGTCGCCGCGCGGCCGACCAGAGCTGAAGCTCTCGAACCGTGAGCACTTTATCGATCACGACCCGCTCCAAGCGATAGTTAGATCCGTTGGCTACTTCGCGTATCTCTCAACAATTGCCACAATCGTCGAATCGCGCTCTTTTAGGGCACGCCAATTCAGAAGTTGGTCGGCACCAGGGTCAAGAGCCACCATCTCCGCAGCGCCCGCCGGTACGGCCCAAGGCGACGGGTGGGCCTTTCGGTATCGAGCGAGCAGCCGCACCATTCGCTCGTCGTCGAATGGGGGTAAGCCCGAACCGAAGACGGCCTCGGAGAGTCTCGACCGTACCGAAGTGAGGTCGCCCCAGCCGATAAGGCCGTCGTCGACGCCCACTTCAAGGAACAGCCTTGCCTTATCGGGATGTCCTGTCTCGAGAAGAGTGAGCTCTTCTACCGCTACGGCGCCCATTTCAACCGATCGAGACCCCTCCGCCAATTTGACGCCGCTTCTCAGGCCGGCCCAGTAGCCGCCGAGACCAGCGGCGATGACGAGCACGCCACCGATCCCGACGACTAGACTGCGCTTCATACGGATCTAACGAGGAGCTTGTGCGGGTCGCGGTACACCCGCCCCGCCCCACCGACCTAGTACCGTGAGCACTTTATCGATCACGACCCGCTCCAAGCGGTAGTTAGGTGCCGCGTTGGCCGTTGTCGGCGTCATCTTGGAGCTTGATGCGTCTGAAACCGGCACGTTGTACAGAGAATATCGCCGCTTCCGCAGCTTCAGCCGGTGCCTCATTCGAAAGGTGGATGTCGACCTCACAATCGTCGACGGCGTTTAGAGTGCGAAGTTGCGGCCCTAGATCCGCGCACGCCACTGACTTCGCTAGCGCCCGGCAATCACCGGTCGCTGAGACGTATAAGTCAGCCTGGATGAGCACAGGCACCGATTTAACGCAGCCACTCAGGATGACAGCGAGCTGCAGAATTACCACTAGTAGAGGAGCAAGGGCTCGACGCATACGAGCACCTAACGAGGAGCTTGTGCGGGTCGCAGCACGACCAGGCAGCGTAAACAACTCAAGGCCGAGAGCACTTTATCGACCACGACCCGCTCCAAGCGATAGTTAGACATCGGGCCTATGCTGATGTCCAAAGAACGCTGTCATGGCGTAGCCCACTGCCACAGGGACTATTAGGTACCAAATGCTCCCGAGAGCCACACCGATTATTTCGCTTCCGGCGCGGGCGGCTCGTGCGCCGAGGAATGAGCCGACAGCGGCGTATAGAACGCCCGAGACCAGGGAGCTCATCATCGGGACAGCAGCGCGGGGGCGCCTTGCTTCGGCGCCGAGCGCAGCGAACGCAGCAAGCGAAGCTGCAAAGAAGACTGCGCCCGCGAGGAGGCTCATCCAAGTTCCGGGAGGAGATACCAAAGAGAACGGTGGCTCAGGTCGGCTTGCCACGCCTAGATGCGTAGCGACGGACACGAGAAGCACGCCACACCCAAAGCAGAGTCCGAAACTAACTGTCGCGCGCATTCCGATGTCTAACGATGAGCTTGTGCGGGTCGCAGCACGACCGCACCGCAGAACCAACTCAAGGCCGAGAGCACTTTATCGACCACGACCCGCTCCAAGCGATAGTTAGACAACGTTTACCCACTGTTCTGCCCTGTCGGGAAAGTGCTGCGCGGCGCCGAGATCCAATATCTCCGTCGCAGCAGCCACGGACTCGACAATAGCCGCATCAACAGTGCTGAGTCGAAACCAGGAGTGACTCCGGACCTCGTCTCCCGCGTCCCTCCAGGCCACCCAAGCAAACCACCGAGTCCCAAACGTTCCGTCGGCGCGTTCGAAGATCTCTTGGGCGTACGTTCGTTCGGCTAGGTACCTCCACCGGACCGCATCGTCGCTCGGGGAGTACGGCTTCGGCGGCGCTGCCGGAGCCAAGGACGGGTCTACCAGCTCTTGAGATTTGCTGGAGTTCAATTGACGTTGTCTAACGATGAGCTTGTGCGGGTCGCCGCTCGGCCGGCCAGCGGAGACGAGTTGGAACCGTGAGCACTTTATCGTTCAGGACCCGCTCCAAGCGATAGTTAGGTCTTGCCTCCCACCCTCCCCTTCAGTACGAAAGGGAAGATGGTCAGGATGTATATAGCTGGCGGAAATGCGGTGATGTCCAGCAGCACGCTTGGCGTGTAGTTTCGCACCAGAAGCCCAAACGTCCCTATTGAAACGAGGACGCATGCGCCCATAAGTGGAACGCGAAATCGGGTGGGGCATCGGAAATAGACGACATAGAGAGCGTACGTATGAGTAAAGAGTGGCAACAGGACCGCAAGTCCGGAGTGCAGGGAGAGACGGACAAGCGTCGAGAATGCGGCCGGCCACCAGAGCATTAGCACAAACGGCATCGCGGCCACCAAAGCGACCAGCCAGCTACCGATTTGTCGTGCGCGAGCACTCAAGGCAAGACCTAACGACGAGCTTGAGCGGGTCGCAGCACGCCCCCACAGCGTTGATGAGTTGGAACCGTGAGCACTTTATCGATCACGACCCGCTCCAAGCGATAGTTAGGCGTTACTGAAGCCGCCGGGCACTCTCAATCGCCGCAAAGATCTGCACGAGCCGGTCAGAACCGACATCGGATCGGCTAAGACCGTAGCGTAGTTTAATGCGACGCCAGAAGGCCGATGTATCGAAGGTCCCAAACGATGCGAAGTCGCGAAGTTCGGATTCGTCGGTAATGAGGTAATCGCCAGGCTCAAATTCACAGATCTCGAGCATAAACTCATCGGAGATTTCGGCGAAGGCGTCGACTTGGGCAGTCGGAGCGATTTCGATGCGCTTGGTTCTGCGGCTGGCAGGGCCCCGAACTTTCGACCTCTTCATAAGTTGGCGGTTGGGTCGGTTTAACGCCTAACGATGAGCTTGTGCGGATCGCGGTACAACCGCACAGAGACACTTAGTTGGAACCGTGAGCACTTGATAGGTCACGATCCGCTCCAAGCGATAGTTAGGTGTGCTGCTGTCATTGGCCGCGGTACCGTTGCTTGGGATCCCCAAAGAGTAATTTGACGTCTTCATACAGCACGATCGTTCCCGTCCCGCCATCGCTAAATTCCCACGTCGCGGTTCGGCCACCAAATGTTGCAGTGCCGCGGACGAAGCAGTTCCCGATATAGTATTCGTCGTGTTCTTCAAGCGGCGTAATGATCACGGCGCGTTGCAGAAGTGCGCGAACCTTCTTAGCCGAGAGGGAGAAGTAGCTGCAGTCTTCAGGCGACCGATCGGGGTACGAATACGAGCCGGTCTCCGTAACTACGACGTCCCGTACCACGCCGAGGCTCGGCCCATCTGAGGCCCAGGCCTGCGTCGCGAGGCAGGCAACAACTACTCCGAGGCAACGTCGCACAGCGCACCTAACGACAAGCTTGTGCGGGTCGCAGCACGACCGCACAGCGGGGCCAACTCAAGGCCGAGAGCACTTTATCGACCACGACCCGCTCCAAGCGGTAGTTAGGAGTCGGCCACGGTGGCGCGTGCGTAGCGTCCGCGGCCGCGGGCATCCGGAATGATGTGTCGGAACAGATACACAATCTTAAACCAGCCCGACGATTCCACCACGAGGAGGACCCCCCAGAGATCGCTGCGATGACCCCGATATCGGCTCTTCCAGTGCCATAGGACGAGCGCGATCAAGTAGAAGATCCCCGGCACCAGAGCGGCTACGCCGAGAAAAGTGGCGATTGGGTTGGGATGTAGCGACTCGCCGAGAAACGTGGTTCCGGCAATCAAGAGCGCAATCCCGAGTAGCGAGATGTAGCCCAATCGCTTCAACAGCGTCACACGAGAGAGGAACACGTCGTCCGTCATGGCGTCTTCCTCCTTCCGACTCCTAACGATGAGCTTGAGCGGGTCGCAGCACACCCGTCCCGAGCCGGTGAGTTGGAACCGTGAGCACTTTATCGGTCACGACCCGCTCCAAGCGATAGTTAGACCACATCGCGATCATTCGCCGTCTATGAGATCGGCAGACTTCGTCGCGTCGTCGATTAGTACGTTAAAGAAGTTGCCGGGCTTGTCCTCCACCCCAGGATAGAAGACGACCCAGCGCCACCTACCGTCAAGTAATTCGGGGTTGGCCTGAGGCGGCCCAAACGCCGAGAGATTCATCCCTTCCTTTAGAGCGGCGGTGTGCGCAATCGCGAGCGCATCGGCTTTGGATAGAGACGGTGCGGTTGTCTCGGCCGTCGGAGTTGCGGTCTTCGGCGCAGGATGCTGCTCCGAGCAGGACAGCAAGATCACTCCGGCAGCCGCTGAGGCGACAATAGAGACGAATCTGCGCTCCGCAAAGAGCATGTGGTCTAACGATGAGCTTGTGCGGGTCGCGCCCGGCTCGCCCAGTGAAGCCAACTCAAGGCAGAGAGCACTTTATCGATCACGACCCGCTCCAAGCGATAGTTAGATGCGACGTTAGCGCCTACGTAGGGGGCCCCAGTACATCCACACAGCCCAATAGACACAGAACGGCAGCACGATCGGCAGTAGCAGATGGCGGTACTTTGAGGGGTGGTCGGCGGAGAAGGCCATCCAAGCAAGCAGGCAGCCAATCAGGAAACCTAGGAACGCCAGTACGTGAACCGTAGCCGAGATTCTGGTGAGGGCCAGGCGGGGGAACCGACGAGTGACGATGGTACCGAATCGAAGTAGGCCAATCGCAAGGAGAATGTATACGCCAAGCACAGTGGCAAGGACTTCCACGACGCTGAGTGTCTCGTGGGACATTGCATCTAACGACGAGCTTGTGCGGATCGCGGTACGACCCGACAGAGGCATTGAGTTGGAACCGTGAGCACTTGATGGATCACGAGCCGCTCCAAGCGTTAGTTAGGCACAAGGGCGAAGCTAGGTTAGTCGTGAAATGTAAGAGCCTGAGGTGACAGCAGCAATATCCACGAAAGGTACAGGGCGGCGCCGATTCGAAGTGCGGCGATTGTGAGCCCCGGCCTTCGGGTCCTCCCGATCAAGAGAACCGCCAAGGCGGGAACGCTGAACGTAGCAATCACCAAAAGGTCGCTTGCCGCGTCGAGATATCGATAGTCTCGTAGGTCCAGTCCCCAGTTCCGCGGCGCCATCGCCTCGAAGATTGCGAGGGTAAGATCGCGAAAGCGGAGCTCAACTAGTCTAGTACCCCCAAATCTCCAAGCAACGTCCCAGTAATGCACTTGGACAAAGGCTACCGCAACGACCATCGCTAGGAACGTGTAGTCGGGACGGCGAAGCCTATATCCCATCGCTTGGGCCTAACGACGAGCTTGTGCGGATCGCGGTACGACCACACAGAGACGCCGAGTTGGAACCGTGAGCACTTGATGGATCACGAGCCGCTCCAAGCGTTAGTTAGACGGACTTTTATCGAAGCCGCGTCTCTTCAGCCATCCCGGGCCAGCATCTCGTTCGGAGTCGCGCCAGCCGATCCGCTAAGCGCCCGCTCTTCCTCGAAGGCAACTATGCCGTCAAATGGCCGCAACGTCACGTCGCCGCGCGGACTCCGGCCTTAAGCGACGGTCTTACGGGCGCGCCCCGTCAGTGAGCGGGTCTCCAGGAGGCGGTGGGAGGTGGCGCGCCCCGCCCGCCCGCTAATCGAGGCTGTTCTGTAACCTGCCAGGTGGCGGGTTCGGCGACGCTGCCGCGCGCAGATCTGATGCGTCGGCGGCCGAGCTCCTAACCCAGAAATCTTGCGTCGTCCCGTCTAACGATGAGCTTGAGCGGGTCGCAGCACGCCCGCACCGAGCCAGCCAGTTGGAGCCGTGAGCACTTTATCGACCACGACCCGCTCCAAGCTATAGTTAGACGGTGCTGCCATCATCTGAGCCATCGTCGTCTTCGTCCAGGCAGTCGCACGAGATTGCTTGGCCGCCGCATCGCGGGCACCGCTCGACGTCGCAGCTAATGACATGGAACTGGCCCTTAAGAACGCGACAATCGTGACAGGGTCGTCCACCAGCGCTCCAGTCTTCCGCTTCTGAGCCGTAACGAATGCGCTCGAAGTCGTGACCTGCGATTCGGTAGTGCGTTTGGAGTTGCGCCTCTTCAATTCGCTGGGGCCAACCCTCAATCATCGAAACGCCGTTATAGATGACGAAGCGCTTTTCCATCGGACAGAGCCCGTCTAACGATGAGCTTGTGCGGGTCGCAGCACGACCGCACCGATACACCGAGTTGGAACAGAGAGCACTTTATCGACCACGACCCGCTCCAAGCGATAGTTAGGTGTTGTAGCTGCTAATTACGATCAGCGACGAAGCCGAAGTGGAGATATCCAGCGTCGCGTAGGGATGCAATCAACTTCTCAGCAGCCGCGTACTTAGCGGTCCGGGCTACCCAAGGGCGTAGTTCAGCCTCTTCTGGAATATGCAGCTTATCTCTCAGATATGCACCGGCCTTTTCGCACTCCACAAGCACCGATTGAATATGGCACCGCGAATTCGCGTCGACCACAATATCGACACGAATTGCAGCCGCAGCCGATGCCTCAGCGGCAACACCCAAGCGGACGGGGGTCGCTACGAGTGTCAGTGCCACTATCCAGAGGGTTGCCATTCGCATTTCAGCAACACCTAACTACTATTCACCGGCTCAAGCGAGAGCATTAATCAATATCACGACGAACACGCTCAAATATGCGCTCACAGGTTGATCGTGCCGGTGATGTGATGGCGACTGATCGCGGTAGTGCCGCGTTGTCAGGAGAGCATCCATGCCGGCTCCCAGATTGCTCGACGTCGTCCGTGATCATCTGCGGACCCATCACTACAGCCCACGCACCGAGAAGGCGTACCTCCAATGGATACGCCGCTTCGTTCGATTTCACAAGGGGCGCCATCCGCGGGACTTGCGCGGCAAGGAAATCGAGGCATTCCTCACGTATCTCGCGGTGAATCGCAAGGTGTCGGCCTCGACGCAGAACCAGGCGATGAGTGCGCTCCTCTATCTCTATCGCGACGTCTACGCGGTCGACATCAGCTGGATGGACGGCGTCGTGCATGCGCGGACCTCGGAGCACCTCCCGGTGGTGCTGTCGCGCGAGGAGGTGGCGCGGGTGCTCGGCCTGATGCGAGGCACGGAGTGGCTCATCTGCGCCCTGCTGTACGGGTCGGGCATGCGGCTCGCGGAGGGTCTCGCGCTGCGCGTCAAGGACGTCAACTTCGACTACAAGACGCTGGTGGTCCGCAGCGGCAAGGGCCAGCAGGACCGGACGACGATCCTGCCCGATCGGCTGGTGCCGGCGCTGAAGGACCAGATCGAGCGGGTGCAGGCGATCTTCGAGGTGGACCGGGCGCGCGGGTTCGCGAAGGTCCTGCTGCCGAACGCCATCGAGCGCAAGTACCCGGATGCCGCGACGAGCCTGCCGTGGCAGTTCCTGTTCCCGGCGCGCTTCCTGGCGCAAGGCGACAAGCCGGATGAATGGCTACGCGTGCCGGTGCACGCGCGCAACGTGCAAAGAGCGATGGCGGCGGCGGTGCGCGAGAGCGGCATCGGTCAGCCGGCGACCCCGCACACGCTGCGGCACTGCTTCGCGACGCACCTGCTCGAGAGCGGACAGGACATCCGCACGGTGCAGGAACTGCTGGGTCACTCGGACGTGAAGACGACGATGATCTACACGCACGTGCTGAAGCGCGGCGGGCGAGCGGTGCTGAGCCCGCTCGACCGCGGCTGAGCTCAGAAGCCGACGCGCGCGAAGAGCTGCGGGCCGGTGGAATGGAGCTTGAAGAGCCCGCCCTGCGTCGCCTTCACGAAGTCGACGTCGACCTTGAAGCCGGAGTAGCCGAGGCCGAAGCTGACGTTCGGGCTCAGGCGATAGAGCAGGTTCGCCTCGTAGGTCGAGATCGAGCCGTGCACGTCCTGCACGTTGGCGCGCACGTACTGGGCGCGGGCCTCGCCGTAGAAGCGGCGACTGATGCGCACCGTGCCGTCGAGGCCGGCGAGCGGCGCCGGCGCGGACTGGTCCTGGCGCTCGGTGCGCAGGCGCGCGGCGACGGTGGCGGCGGCCTCGAAGCCGATCACGTCGAAGCCGAGCGAGGCGGCGAGCTCGAGGCGGTCGTTCTTGACGAACGAGTAGCTGTAGTTGATCGCGAGCAGGCGCATGTTGAGCTCGCTCGCGACCACGTCGCCGACCAGGAACGTCGAGTTGCCGAAGTTCACCGACTGGTCGAGCGGCCTGGTCGCGTGGCGGTCGAGCGGCAGGTAGTAATTGCCGATGTGAACGCGGTGCCGCTCCTTCATGCGGAACATGAGCTCGGCCTTGCCGATCAGCTTGCGCGAGGGAAGCCCGAGGTCCTTCTCGCCGTCGAGCACGGTGCCCGGGTTGCCGGCGTTGGAGTCGTAGCGGACGGTGGTCTGGTTCGAGGAGAACACGAGGCCGGCCTGCAGCGTCAGGCGGTCGTTCAGCAGGTTGTCGGGCTCCTCGACCGGCGGCTTCGCCTCGGCGGCGGCGGTGACGGCGAGCAGCGCCAGCATGAGCGCGGCAGTGGGCAGGCGGTTCGGAAAGGGCACGGCGCGTCTCGGATCGTCCGGATGGGACGAGAGTTAACGGGGATCCGTGCGCAAACTCAAGCCACTGTCTCAGGCTGGCGACAGGTCGCCGGGCCCGCGGCGACGGAAACGTGACGCGGGTCAGATCCCGCGTGCGCCGCCGCGCGCGTGGTGCTCGCGGACGCGGTCGCGCAGGTGCTCGCGCTGCTCGGGGGTCATCTTGCGCCAGCGGTCGCGCAGGCGCTCGCGCTGCTCGGCCGGCAGCTGGTTGAAGCGGCGGAAGTTCTCACGCACGCGCGCCTGGTCCTCGGGCGGCAGGCTCTTGAACTTCTGCCAGCGGTCGCGCATCTGGTCGCGCTGCGCGGGGGGTAGCGCCCGCCACTGGTCGAAGCGCTGCTTGGAGGCCTCGCGCTGCTGCGGGTTCATGCCGAGGTAGCGCTGACTGCCGCGGGCGAGCGCGGCCTGGCGCTCGGGTGGCAGCTGGCTCCACTGGCCCTCGTACTTCTTGAGGAGCTCGTGCTGCTGGGGCGAGAGCGTCGACCACTCGACCGGCGCGGGCTCGGCGGCGCGCGCCGGGAGCGCGTGGCCGAGCGCCAGCGCGCACAGCAGCGCAGCGAGCATCGATCGCGCGGACGTGGGGATCATGTCTTGTCGCTCCCGCGCCGCGGCGCCGGCTTGGTATCTCGGTTCCCGCCCTCGGTGGTGGCGAGATACTGGTGGAACTCGGGATCAGCCTCGTCGGTGCTGCCGAGGAACTCGAGGAAGTCGGGATCCGGCGCCGTCGCGCCCTTCGGCGCCGGGTCGGCGGCGCGCGCGGGGCCGGCGAGCGCGAGCAGCGCGCCGAGCGCGACCGACACCGTCCAGCCGTGGCCCGCCACCGTCAGCCCTCGCCCGCCGCGGCGGCGTCGCTCTCGGCCCACTCGTAGAACTCCGGGTCCTCGGCGTAGAGCTCGGGCTCCTCGCCGGAGGCGAGCAGCTCGGCATCCTCGGCGGAGAAGTTCTCGGCGAGCGTCGAGCCGGGCGCGACCGTGCCGGGCTGGCCGATCCAGACCGCGACCGCGAGCACCGCGGCGAGCGCGAGCGCACCGGCCGGCAGCCACCGGCCCGGCACGCGGAACGGCCGCGCTCCGGGGGCGAGCCCGGCGAGCGCCGCGTGGCGCGCCTGGTTGAGGCGCGAGCGCGCGCGGCCGTCGACCGACTCGACGCTCGCCGCGAGCAGCCGGCGCGCCTCGCGCTCGAGCGCGGTGGGTTCGTCGTGGTCGGGGGAGTGGTTCATGGCCAGTGCTCGCCGAGCGCCTCGCGCAGCGACTGCAGCGCGCGGAAGTAGTGGGTCTTGACGCTTCCCTCGGAGCAGCCCATCGCCGCCGCGGTCTCGGCGACGTCGAGTCCCTCGAGCGAGCGCAGCAGAAACGCCTGCTGCTGGCGCGCCGGCAGCGCCGCGAGCGCGTGCTCGAGCGCCACCATCGCCTCGCCGCCCTCGAGCAGCCGGGCGGGGCCGGCCTCGTTCGAGGCGGCGTTCTCGATCGGGTCGGGCGCGTCGTCGTCCTCGTCGGCGATGCCGCCGGTCCACCAGGCGATGATCTTCGAGCGCGTGCGGCGCCGGCGCTGCCAGTCGTGGATGCGGTTCTGCAGGATCCGGTAGAAGAGCGGCTTCCACTCGGCGGCCGGGCGCGAGCCGTAGCTCTGCGCCAGCTGGATCATCGCCTCCTGGACCACGTCGAGCGCATCGTCGGCGTTGCGAAGGGCGATCTCCGCCATGCGGAAGGCGCGCCGTTCCACGTCCTTGAGAAAGCGCTCGAGTTCGCGCGCCGAGTCCAGACCCGCCTCCCGCGCCCCGGTCCGGTCGGCACCGGCGAGGCTCGTCCACGATAGGCGCGGCAGGGTAGCAGAGCAGTCCATCGGCAGGTCCACGGCGTGTCGAACGGGGCCTCGGGTGGGTGGCGTGGGGACGGGTGGACACCGGCCCCGTACGCGCTGGCCGCTCCCCACCCTCGCCGGTATAACGTGGCCTCACCGCGGTCGTTGACGGCACTGGCGCACACTCGGCCGACCCTCGTCGGACCTTCGGGGGCCCCGGCGCAGCACCGGCCGCGTCCGGCCGCTCCCGGGCCGGATTCGATCATAACTCGTTGATTAGCATTGAGTAACAGACCCTCTTCCCCCCACCCCCCGGGCCCGATCCTGCAGGTGGCGCTCGATGCGCCGCTCCGGACGCTCTTTGATTACCGGCTGCCCGAGGGCGTCGATGCCGGAGCGCTGAGCCTCGGCCTGCGGATCGAGGTGCCGTTCGGGCGGCGCCGGATGGTGGGTGTCCTCGCCGGGATCGCCGCGACCTCGGCGCTGCCGGCCTCGAAGCTGCGTGCCGCGACCGCGGTGCTCGATGCGGAGCCCGCGCTCGATCCCGTCACCTTCGGCCTCGTGCGCTGGGCGGCCGACTACTACCACCATCCGGTCGGCGAGGCGTTCGCGGCGGCGCTGCCGGTCGCGCTGCGCGCGGGGCGGCCGCTGCTCGCACGCGAGACCCGCTGGCAGCTCGTGCCCAGCGCGGAGGAGGCCATCGCCGCCGCGAAGCGCCTCGGGCCCCGCCAGCGCGCGCTCCTCACCGCGCTCGGGGCGCACGACTCGCTCGGCGCCGAGGAGCTCGCCGCGCTCGGCGCGGGCGCGGCCGCGCCGCTGCGGGACTTCGCGGCGCGCGGCTGGGTGCGCTCGTTCGAGGTCGCCCCTCCCGCGGCCGAGGCGCCGACCGGCGCCGTCGCGCCGGGCCCGGCGCTCACCGCCGCGCAGGCGCGCGCGGTCGAGGCCATCCTCGGCACCGCGCCGGGCTTCGCGCCGTTCCTTCTTTATGGGGTGACCGGCAGCGGCAAGACCGAGGTCTACCTGCGCGCGATCGAGGCCGTGCTCGCGGCCGGGCGGCAGGCGCTGGTGCTCGTGCCGGAGATCGCGCTGACGCCGCAGGCGGTCGCGCGCTTCCGCGCACGGTTCGCGGTGCCGCTCGCGGTGCTGCACTCGGCGCTCGCCGACGGCGAGCGGCTCGCGATGTGGCGGCTCGCGCGCTCGGGCGAGGCGCCGCTCGTGATCGGCACGCGCTCGGCGGTGTTCGTGCCGCTCGCGCGGCCCGGCATCGTGATCGTCGACGAGGAGCACGACGCCTCCTACAAGCAGCAGGAGGGGTTCCGCTACTCGGCGCGCGACCTCGCGGTGCTGCGGGCGCAGCGCCACGGCATCCCGGTGCTGCTCGGCTCGGCGACGCCCTCGCTCGAGACGCTGCACCAGGCGGCGAGCGGCCGCTACCGGCGCCTCGACCTGCCCGAGCGCGCCGGCAGCGCCGGCGCGCCCTCGCTGGCGCTCGTCGACCTCCGGGTGCACGAGGAGCGCCACGGCCTCGCGACCCCGGCGGTGCTCGCGATGCACCGCCACCTGGACGCCGGCGGCCAGGTGCTCCTCTACCTGAACCGCCGCGGCTACGCGCCCTCGCTCTACTGCGCCGGCTGCGGCTGGGCGGCGCCCTGCTCGGCCTGCGATGCGCGGCTCACGGTGCACCTGAAGGCGCATCGCCTCGTCTGCCATCACTGCGGCGCGAGCGCGCCGGTGCCCTATGCCTGCCCGCGCTGCTCGACCGAGCTCAAGCCGCTCGGCCAGGGCACCGAGCGCATCGAGGACGCGCTCGACGCGCTGTTCCCGGGCGTGCCGGTGGTGCGCATCGACCGCGACACGATCAGGAGCCGCGACGAGATCGAGGCGGCGCTCGGGCGCGTGCACTCGGGCGAGGCGCGCATCCTGGTCGGCACGCAGATGCTGACCAAGGGCCACGACTTCCCGGACGTGACGCTGGTGGTGGTGCTGAACGCCGACCAGGGGCTCTTCGGCACGGACTTCCGCGCGAGCGAGCGGCTTGCGCAGAGCATCGTGCAGGTGGCGGGGCGCGCCGGGCGCGCCTCGCGCCCGGGCGAGGTGCTGATCCAGTCGGCCTGTCCCGGCCATCCGCTGCTCGCGCGGCTGCTCGAGGGTGGCTACGAGGGCTTCGCGACCGCGGCGCTCGCCGAGCGCGAGGCGGCCGCGCTGCCGCCGTTCCAGCGGCTCGCGGTGCTGCGCGCCGAGGCGGCGCGCCGCGAGGACGGCCTCGACTTCCTCGCCTCGGCGCGGCGCGCGGCCGGCACGCCCGCCGGCGTGCGCCTCCTCGGCCCCGCGCCCGCGGTGCTCGAGCGCCGCGCGGGACGCTTCCGGGCGCAGCTGCTGCTCGAGTCGGCGGGCCGCGGTCCGCTGCAGGCGCTGCTCGCCGCGTGGCTGCCCGCGGTCGAGGCGCTGCCGGAGGCGCGGCGCGTGCGCATGGCCATCGACGTCGATCCGCTCGAGGTGACCTGACCATGCTCGACATCCGTGACCTCGCGGTGTTCGCCGGCGCCGCGGTGCTCCTCGTCCTGACGCCCGGCCCCGACACGCTCTACGTCGCGAGCCACGCCGCCGCGCGCGGCCCGCGCACCGGCGCGGTCGCGGCGCTCGGCATCGGCGCGGGCTGCCTCGTGCACGTGCTCGCCGCGGCGCTCGGGCTCTCGGCGCTGCTGGTCGCCTCGCAGAGCGCCTTCGCCGCGGTGAAGCTCATCGGTGCCGGCTACCTCGTCTGGGTGGGCGTGGGGCTCCTGCGCGCCCCGGCGCCGGCGGCTCCCCCGGCGGCCGCCACCGTGCCCGCGACGCCCGCGATGGCCGCGGGTTCCGCCGGCCGGGTGTTCTGGGGCGCGGCGCTGACGAACGCGCTCAATCCCAAGGTCGCGCTCTTCTTCCTCGCCTTCCTGCCGCAGTTCGTGGCGCCGGACGGGCAGCACCGGGCGGCGTCGTTCGTGGTGCTCGGGCTGCTGTTCGACGTCGCGGGCACGGTCTGGCTGCTGCTGGTCGCGGCCTTCACCGCGCGCGCGACCCGCCGCGCCGGCGCGCCGGGCCCGCTCGCCCGCGGCCTCGGCCGCCTCACCGGGGCGCTCTTCGTGCTGCTGGGGCTCCGGCTCGCGCTCGCGCGGCCCTGAGGCCCCGTGGACCCGCGCGGCAGGCGCCGCGGGCGCGCCGATCCGGTAGACTCTGCGCCCCCCGATGGGTCGGTTTTCTGCGGAAATACAGCGTGAAGGCGACGATCGAGAAGCTGGTGGGCGCGGCGCTGGCGGCGCTGCCCGAGGATCTTTTGCCGGCCGCGGCGCGCCACGGCGCGATCGAGGTCGAGCGCACGCGCGAGCTCGCGCACGGCGACTACGCGACCAACGTGGCGCTGCGCCACGCGAAGGCGGCCCGCAAGAACCCGCGCGAGCTCGCGCAGGCGATCGCGAACGCGCTGCCGGCGGACCCCTCGGTGACGCGCGTCGAGATCGCCGGCCCCGGGTTCATCAACTTCCACCTGGCGCCCGCCGCCTACCACGCCGAGCTCGGCCGGGTGCTCGAGGAGGGCGCGGCCTACGGCCATCGCGCCGTCGCGGGCGGCGAGAAGATCCTGCTCGAGTTCGTCTCGGCGAACCCGACCGGCCCGCTGCATGTCGGCCACGGCCGCCACGCCGCCTTCGGCGCCGCGCTCGGCAACCTGCTCGCCGCGGCGGGCCACGCGGTGTCGCGCGAGTTCTACATCAACGATGCCGGCCGGCAGGTCGACATCCTCGCGGCCAGCGTCTGGCTGCGCTACCTCGAGCGGCTCGGCGAGGCCGTGCCGTTCCCGGCGAACGGCTACAAGGGCGAGTACCTGCGGCCGATCGCCGCGGCGCTCGAGGAGCGCTTCGGGCGCACGCTCGCCCAGCCCGCGGCGGCGGTCGCCCACGGGCTGCCGAAGGACGCGCCCGAGGGCGGCGACAAGGAGGTGTTCGTCGACGCGGTGATCGCGCGCGCCCGCGAGCTGCTTGGCGAGCCCGGCTTCCAGGGCGTCGTCAATCACGCGCTCGAGGGCATGGTCGCCGACATCCGCGGCGACCTCGCCGAGATGGGCGTGACCTTCGATCGCTGGTACTCGGAGCGCTCGCTCGCCACCAGCGGCGCGATCGACGAGGCGCTCAGGCGCCTCGAGGCGCACGGCCACACCTACCGCAAGGACGGCGCGCTGTGGTTCCGGGCGAGCCAGTTCGGCGACGACGAGGATCGGGTCGTCGAGCGCGAGAACGGCGTGCGCACCTACTTCGCCTCCGACATCGCCTACCACCTCGACAAGCGGCTGCGCGGCTTCGACCGCCTGATCGACGTGCTCGGCGCCGACCATCACGGCTACGTCGCGCGCGTGCGCGGCGGGCTCGCGGCGATGGGCGAGCCGGCCGACTGCCTCGAGGTCACGCTGCTGCAGCTCGTCAGCCTGTACCGCGGCGGCGAGAAGGTCGCGATGGGCAAGCGCGAGGGCAACTTCGTGACGCTGCGGCAGCTGCGCGAGGAAGTCGGCAACGACGCCTGTCGGTTCTACTTCGTGATGCGCTCGCACGACCAGCACCTCGACTTCGACCTCGAGCTCGCCAAGAGCCGCAGCGCCGAGAACCCGGTCTACTACATCCAGTACGCGCACGCGCGGGTCGCGAGCGTGCTGCGCCAGCTCGCCGACCGCGGCCTCGCGCCGGACCCCGCGGCCGGGCGCGCCGCGCTCGCGCGGCTCGAGGCGCCGCACGAGAAGCGGCTGATGGTGACGATCTCGCGGCTGCCGGAGGTGATCGAGCTCGCCGCCGCGACCCGCGCGCCGCATACGCTGGTGAACTACCTGCGCGAGCTCGCGACCGACTTCCACGGCGCCTACGCGGCCGGCAACGAGAACCCGGACTACCGCGTGATCGTCGAGGACGCGGCGCTCCGCAATGCGCGCCTCGTGCTCGTGCTCGCGGCGCGCCAGGCGATCGCCAACGGCCTCGCGCTGCTCGGCGTGTCGGCGCCGGAGACGATGTGACCGCCGCGGCGCGCGACTACCGCAAGGGCGGCGCGCGCGGCCGTCGCGGCGGCGGCGCGGGGTTCTCGGGCTGGACGGGGCTCGCGATCGGGCTCGCGCTCGGCCTCGCGGTCGCGGCCGCGGTCTGGCAGCTGAAGTCGCGGCCGCCCGCCGACCCCAACGCCGCCAAGGTGAAGAAGACGGCGCCGCAGTCGGCGCGCGACGAGGCGCCCGAGAAGGAGCCGCCGGCGAGCTACACCTTCTACGACAAGCTCAAGAACTTCGAGGTGGTGATCCCGGAGAAGGACAAGGCGGTCCGGCGCGACCTGACGCCGGCGCCGGAGACGCGGCCCGGCACCTACGTGCTGCAGGCCGGCTCCTACAAGAACTACGCCGACGCCGACCGGGTACGCGCGCAGCTCGCGCTCGCCGGGGTCGAGTCCAAGGTGCAGAAGGTCTCGGTCGACGCCGACACCTGGCACCGGGTGCGGATCGGGCCGATCTCGAACCTCGACGAGCTCAACCGGATCCGCACGCGCCTCCGGCAGGCCGAGGTGGACGCGCTCGTGATCCGGGTCGGCGACTGAGGCGCGCGCCGGTCAGGCCGGCTGCGCCGCGACCGGCCGCGCGACCTTGAGCGCGATCAGGAACGCGAGCGCCGTCAGCAGCGCCGCGACGTAGAACGCGGCCCCCGGCACCGCCGAGTGCCCCGCCGGCGGGGCGATGCCGAGCGCGAACGCGCTCGTGAAGAGCCCGGGGCCGAGCATGCCGACGAGGCCCATCAGGCTCGAGTTGACCCCCTGCAGCTCGCCCTGCTCGTGCAACGCCACGCGCTGCGTCAGGAGCGACTGCGCCGAGGCGTAGTAGAGGCCGCCGAGCGCGCCGAACGGCACCGCGCACAGGAACAACGCGCCGGTGGGCGCGAAGGCGTAGAGCGCATAGGCGATCGTCTCGCAGGCGAGCCCCGTCAGCGCCGCCGAGCGCTCGCCGAGGCGGCGCACGAACGGGCCGATGACCCCGGCCTGGACGATCGCGGTGCAGATGCCGACGAAGGCCAGCGTGTAGCCGACGCCGTCCGGCGTCCAGCCGTAGCGATAGCTCGCGTACAGCACGAACACGCTCGGCAGCGAGTAGTGGGCGATGATCCTGAGCACCTGCATGCTGAAGAGCCCCGCGAGCCCGTGCCGGCCGCGGATCAGCATCAGGGCGCCGAGCGGGTTCGCGCGCCGCCACGAGAACGGCGCGCGCTTCTCGGGCGGCAGCGACTCGGGCAGCACGAAGTAGCCGTACAGCGCGTTCGCGAGCGTGAGCGCGGCGGCCGCCCAGAACGGCGCCCGCAGGTCGAGGTGGCCGAGCAGGCCGCCGAGCGCGGGACCCACCACGAAGCCGGCGCCCCAGGCGGCGCCGATGTAGCCGAACGAGGCGGCGCGCTTCTCGGGCGGGGTCACGTCGGCGATGTAGGCGCTCGCGGTCGAGTAGCTCGCGGCGGTGATCCCGGAAATCACGCGGCCGATGAAGAGCCAGGTGAGGTTCGGCGCGAGCGCCATCAGCAGGTAGTCGAGGCCGAGGCCGGTCAGCGAGATCAAGAGCACCCGCCGCCGCCCGAAGCGGTCGGACAGCACGCCGAGCAACGGCGAGAACACGAACTGCATCAGCGACCAGGCGGTCGCGAACGCGCCGTAGGTGACGGCCGCGAGGCCGAAGTCGCCGCCGCGGAAGCTCTTGATCAGGTTCGGCAGCACCGGCAGCACCGCGCCGAAGGCCAGCACGTCGAGCACGACGGTCACGAGGATGAAGGCGACCGCGGCCGGTCGCGCCTGGACGGCGGGCGTGGCCATGCTCAGTCGTCGGCGCTCTGGCGGAAGTCGACGCCGAGCGAACGCAGCTTGCGGTAGAGGTGGGTGCGCTCCATGCCGACGCGCTTGGCGAGCTGGCCGACCTTACCGTTGCAGAGCTGCAGCTGCTGCTGCAGGTAGGCACGCTCGAACGCCTCGCGCGCCTCCCGGAGCGGCAGCGCCAGCAGGTCCTGCTTCACCAGCGGCTCGTCCTTCGGCAGCTGGGTCGCGAGTTCGCGCTCGATCTCCTCGAGCCGGATCTCCTCCTCGCCGCCGAGCAGCAGCAGGCGGTGCACGAGGTTCCTGAGCTCGGCCATGTTGCCGGGCCAGGGGTAGTTGCGCAGGCGGTTCTGGGCCGCGACGCCGAAGCGGCGGAACGGCAGGCGCTCCTCGTCCACCAGCCGGTCGACGTAGTGGCGCAGGAGGTCCGGCACGTCCTCGGCGTAGTCGCGCAGCGGCGGCACCTTCAGCGTCACGAGGTTGAGGTGCGCGAGCAGGTCGCGGCGGAACGGCTCGGCGCCCGCGCTCTCGAAGCCCGGCTGGGCGCTCGAGACGATCCGCACCGGCAGCGGCAGCGAGGCCCGCCCGTTCACGCGCACGTAGGCGCCCGCGTCGAGGTCGGCGGCCAGCACCCGCTGCACCGCCGGCGAGAAGTCCTCCAGCCCGGCGAGGTAGAGCGTGCCGCCGGAGGCCTGGTCGTACAGCCCCTGCTCGATCGAGCCGTCGCGCTCGCTGCCGCGCAGCTGCGCGGCGGCGCCCGCCTCGTCGAGGCTGCCGCCCGCGACCGCGACGAACGGCTTGTCGGCGCGCGGCGAGAGCGAGTGGAGGTAGCGCGCGAACGCCTCGCGGCCGGTGCCGGGCTCGCCGAGCAGCAGCACCGCCGCGTCGCGCGGCGCGATCTGCTGGATCTGCTCGCGCAGGCTCTGCATCAGCCGGCTCTTGCCGACCGGCGCCACCAGCGGCGGCACGAGCGCGCGCGCCGCGAGGCGCTTGCGCCGCCCGGACTCGAGCGCGCGCTCGACCACCCGCAGGAGCTTGGCGAGCGACAGCGGCTTCTCGACGAAGTCGAAGGCGCCGAGCCGGGTCGCCTCGACCGCGGTCTCGACGGTGCCGTGGCCGGACATCATGACCACCGGGCAGCGCAGCGCGCCCTGCCCGGCCCACTCGCGCAGCAGCGTGATGCCGTCGGTGTCCGGCATCCAGATGTCGAGCAGCACGAGGTCGGGCTCGTGGCGGGCGCGCGCGGCGCGCGCCTGGCCGGCGTCGGCCGCGACGTCGACGTCGTGGCCTTCGTCGCTCAGCACCTCCTTGAGGGTGCTGCGGATGTCGGACTCGTCATCGACGACGAGGATGCGCGTCGCGCTCATGCACGCTCTCTCCTGGGCTCGGGACGCCGGGCCTCTCGGTTCATCGCACCCGCCAGCACCTCGCGCGCCGCATCGTCGAGCGGCAGCAGGATGCGCACGCGGGCGCCGCCGCCGGGGGCGTTGTCGGCCTCGATGCGGCCGCCATGCTCCTCGACGATCTTCTTGACGATCGCGAGCCCGAGGCCGGTGCCCTTGGGCTTGCTGGTCACGTACGGGTCGAACATCTGGCCGATGATCTCATGCTGGAAGCCCGGGCCGTTGTCGGCGACCACCAGCTCGAGCGCCGGGTGGCCGGCGACCTCGGTGCGGCGGGTCTCGACCACCACCTCGGCGTCCGGGCGCTCCTCGAGCGCCTCGAAGGCGTTGGTCAGCAGGTTGTTGAGGATCTGGCGGATCCGGCCGCGGTCGGCCTCGACCAGGCCGAGCCGCTCGTCGAGCGCGAGCGCCACCTTCACCGGCGTGCCGCCGCCGCCGTGCGCGCCCTGCGCGCGGTAAAGGTCCGCGACCTCGGTGGCGAGCTGGTTGAGGTCGAAGCTGGTCAGCTCCATGGCGGGCGCGCGCGCGTACTCCGAGAAGGAGTTCACCATGCGCTTCATCGCCTCGACCTGCTGCACGATCGTGTGGGTCGCGCGCTCGAGGATCTCCGCGTCGCGCGGCGCCATCTGGCCGAGCAGCCGGCGCCGCATGCGGTCGGCCGACAGCTGGATCGGCGTCAGCGGGTTCTTGATCTCGTGCGCCAGCCGGCGCGCCACCTCACCCCAGGCGGCGTCGCGCTGCGCCTGCAGCAGCGTCGAGATGTCGTCGAACACGATCACGAGCCCGGCCTTGTCGCCGTGCTCGGCGGGCAGCGGCGTGCAGGCGACCGTCAGCTCGCGGCGGCCGCTGTCGGTCCTGAGCTGCAGCTGCTCGCGCCACTCGGTCTGGCCCGCCTCGAGGTGTCGCTGGCAGGCGGCGAGGAACTGCACCGCGAGCGGGTGGCCGGTCGCGACCTCGGCGAACGGCCGGCCGACGCCGGCCTCGAGGTCGGTGCCGAGGATGTTGGCCGCCGCCGGGTTCGCGGTGCGCAGCCGCAGGTCCGCCTCGAGCGAGACCACGCCGGTCGAGAGCCGCGCCAGGATCACCGCGAGGCTCGCCCGCTCCTGCTCGACCGCGGCGCGGCTGCGCTCGGCGTCGGCGCGCGCCCGGCCGAGGCGCTTGGTCATGTCGTTGAAGGAGTGCACCAGGAAGCCCATCTCGTCGCGCGAGGGCAGCGCGAGGCGCAGGTTGAGGTCGCCCTTGCCGACCGCGCGCGTGCCGGCGATCAGGTCCTGCACCGGCTTCACCAGCCGCTCGGCCCAGAAGAACGCGCCGTACACCGCGCCGAGACCGGCGATCAGCAGCACGATCGTCAGCGTCAGCGTGAAGGTCGATTTCAGGAACGGCCGCTGGTAGACGCGCTGGCCGTACTGCGAGTAGGCGCTCTGCACGCGGTCGGCGAGCCCGCCGAGCTGCTCCGGCACCTCGTAGCTCGCGACCAGCACGCGCGCATCGCGCCCGGTCGTGCCGCCGACCGCGGTCGCGGTCAGCACCCGGTAGCCGCCGGTCGGGCCCGGGTCGAGGCTCACGTAGTTGCGGCCCTGGCGCGCGGCGATCAGCACCTCCTCGGCCGGCAGGCTCGGCAGCGACTCGAAGGCGAAGTCGGTGCTGGCCGCGACGATGCGGCCGCGCTCGCCGAGCACCAGCAGCTCGGCGGCGCCGGCGAAGCGCCGGTAGCGGTCGATCTGCGCCGCGATCTCGAAGTCGCGGGCCTCCTTGAGCTCGGTCGCGAGCGTCGCGCTGCGGCCCGCGAACTCCCGCATCCTGAGCGACAGCGCCGCGCGCGACAGCGCGAGCGCGTCGTCGAGCCCGCGGCCGACGTTCGGCGTGAACCAGGTGTCGATGCCGCGGTTAATGGAGTTCACCGAGAACAGGTACACCATCAGGATCGGCGCCACCGCGAGCGCCGAGGACATCAGCACCGCGCGTGCCTTCATGCGCGAGCCCGGCACCTGCGCGCGCCAGTCGCGCGCGAGCTCAAAGAGCTTGCGGCTGATCAGCGCCACCAGCACGAACACGCCCGAGACGTTTACGAGCAGCAGCCACGGCTGCAGCCGGTCGAACAGCCGCGCGTCCTGCGCGGTGCTCGCGAGCAGCACCAGCGAGGCGATGCAGGCCAGCGCGCCGAGCGCCGTCAGGATCCAGAGCGCGGTGCGCCGCGCCCGCGACGGCGGTGGCGCGGCCCGCGGCACCGGCAGGCGCGCCTCCTCGCTCACGGCCGCACCGTCCAGGTGTACCAGTCGGTGCTGCGCTTCCAGTCCATCCAGAAGAAGATGAACTTGAGCGCCGCCGGCAGCCCGCCCTCGATCGAGGCGGTGGCCTTGACCGAGGCCTCGTAGCGCTGGCCGCGCTCGATCAGCGCCTCGTCGATCGCCGGCAGCGCGCGCACGTCGGAGAGCGCCGCGAGCGCCGCGCCGAGCGTCGAGTAGGAGGTCTGCTGGCCGCTGTTGAGGTTGTTGACGACGAAGCGCTCCGAGAGCGCGTGGTAGTGGATCTGCCAGCGCTGCGCGAGCGAGGCGACCTCGACGTCGGGCAGCACGCGCCGCTTGCGCACGACGCTGAGGTCGAGCTCGATCACGACCGGCACGCCCTCGCGCACCGCCTGCACTGCGTTGCGCGAGAACGCCAGGTCGAGCGTCGCGTTCAGCTGGTAGACCCGCTCGGTCGGCTCGAGGAACGCCGAGCGCACATCGAAGCGCGCACCGTCCTCGAGGGTCGGGGTGTCGTCGGCCGCGCCCGCGAGGCCGGCGAGCGCGAGCAGCGCGAGCGCGAGCGGCAGGCGTCGCGCAGGCGGGCGGGGGCGGGCGGCGGGGTGGGTCGCGGTCATGGCGAGCGAGCGGCGAGTCCCGTCACGTCGGAGGCTCAGTGCGCGCGCCGCTCCAGGCACGCGTAGTAGAAGCCGTCGGTGCCCGCGAGCCCGGGCAGGAGCACGAGCCCGGGTCCCGCCGGCGTCGGCCGCGGCGGCAGGCCCGGAACGGCAAGGCTAGCAGATTCCGTGACGTCGACCGCCGCCGGGGTCGCGGCGAGGAACGCCTCGATCACGGCCGCGTTCTCGGCCCGCAGCACCGAGCAGGTGGCGTAGACGAGCCGCCCGCCCGGGGCGAGCCGCGGCCAGAGCGCCGCGAGCAGCTCGCGCTGCCGGGCCGCGAGCGGGCCGATGTCGGCCGGGCGACGCAGCCACTTGATGTCCGGGTGGCGGCGGATCACGCCGGTGCCCGAGCACGGCGCGTCCAGCAGGATCCGCTCGAACGGCCGCGCATCGGGCACCGCCGGATCGAGCGCATCGCCCGCGACGACGGTGGCCGAGAGCCCCAGCCGCCCGAGGTTCTGGGTAATGCGCGCGGCGCGATCGGCGTCCAGGTCGAGCGCGACCAGCTCGGCGAGGCCGGGCTCGGCCTCGAGCACGTGGCAGGCCTTGCCGCCCGGGGCCGCGCAGGCATCGAGCACGCGCTCGCCGGGCCGCGCGCCGAGCAGCGGCGCGGCGAGCTGCGCTGCCGCGTCCTGCACCGAGCAGCGGCCCTCGAGGAACGGCGGCAGGCGGCGCACGTCGACGGGCGCGTCGAGCACGAGCGCCGCGGGTGCGAACGGCACCGGCCGCGACGGGTGGCCGAGTGCGGCGAGCTCTTCGGCGAGCGCCGCGCGGGTCGTGCGACGCGCGTTCGCGCGCAGCACGAGCGGTGGGTGCTCGTTGTCGGCCTCGAGCACCTGCCAGGCCTCGGCCGGCCAGTCGCGCTTGAGCGCCGCGACCAGCCACTCCGGATGCGAGCTGCGGCCTTCGAGCTTCTGGTCGGCAGCCGCGACCAGTGCGGCGCGCTCGCGCAGGAAGCGCCGCAGGCACGCGTTCACGAGCCCGGCGGCGCGGCCGGCGCCGACCAGGCGCGCCGCATCGACCGTGGTGCTGACCGCCGCGTGCTCGGGCGCGGCGCCGTACTCGAGCTGGAAGAGCCCGACGAGCAGCAGCGCCTGCACCTCGGCCGCGAGCCCCTGCCAGGGGCGCCCGGCGAGCGTCGTCGCGATCCGCTTGAGGCGATGACCGAAGCGCAGCGCACCGAAGGCGAGCGCCTGGGCGAGCGGCCGGTCCGCCGCGGCGGGCTCGGCGGCGGCGAGCGCCACCTCGAGCGTCTGGCCGCGGCCGAGCACGAGCGCGACCGCGCGCACCGCGGCCGCACGGCTCGCGGCGCCCGTGGTCCCGCCCGCCTCGCGCGCGCCCGCGCTCACGGTGCGAGGCCGAGGCGTTCGCCGACGAGCGGGCCGCGGCGCGCCTCGGCCGCCGCGAAGGCCGCGGCGGCGACCACGCCGCGCCCCGGCGCCTGCACGGCGAGGAGCCGCAGGCGTCCCGCGCCGGTCGCGACCTCGATGCCGGCCGCTCCCGCCGCCACGATCGTCCCGGCGGGCGCGCCGGCGGGCGCCTCGATCGCCTGCGCCTCGTGGATGCGCAGCTGCGCGCCGCGGAAGCTCGTCTCGGCCACCGGCCAGGGCACGAACGCGCGCACCGCGCGGGCGAGCGCGGTGGCCGGCGCGTCCCAGTCGAGGCGTGCCTCGCGCTTCTCGAGCTTCGGCGCGTAGCGGACGCCGTCCGCGGGCTGCGGGGCCGGCACGAGCGGCCCGGCCTCGAGCCGCGCCAGCGTCGCGACCAGCGCCGCCGCGCCGAGCGTCGCGAGCCGCGCGGTCAGCGAGGCCGTGGTGTCGGCGGCCTCGATCGCGGTGCGCTCGGTCGCGTACACCGCGCCGGTGTCGAGGCCCTCCTCCATGCGCATGATCGCGACCCCGGTCTCGGCGTCGCCCGCGAGCAGCGCACGCTGCACCGGCGCCGCGCCGCGCCAGCGCGGCAGCAGCGAGGCGTGGATGTTGAGGCAGCCGAGGCGCGGGATCGCGAGCACCGCCGGCGGCAGCAGGAGTCCATAGGCCGCGACCGCGATCGCCTCGGGCGCGAGCGCCGCGAGCGCCGCCACGACCTCGGGGTCCTTCAGCGTCGCCGGCTGGCGCACCTCGAGGCCGAGCTCGAGCGCGCGGCGCTTGACGGGCGACGCGGCGAGCGCGCGGCCACGGCCTGCGGGCCGGTCGGGCTGGGTGTAGACGGCGGCGACGCGATGACCCGCGGCGACGAGCGCCTCGAGCGCCGGCACCGCGAACTCCGGGGTGCCGGCATAGACGACCGAGAGCGGCACGAACCTCAGAGCGCCGGGGCGCGCGGGCGGACGCCGTCGGCGCTGCGCTGGCGCTGCTCCTTCTCGAGCTTCTTGCGGATGCGGGTGCGCTTGAGCTCCGACAGGTAGTCGACGAACAGCTTGCCCTCGAGGTGGTCCATCTCGTGCTGGATGCAGACCGCGAGCAGGCCCTCGGCGTCGAGCTCGAAGGGCTTGCCGTCGCGGCCGAGCGCGCGCACGCGGACCTTGTGCGCGCGGTCGACGTCCTCCCAGAACCCCGGCACCGACAGGCACCCTTCCTGCATCGTGCCGACGTCCTCGCGCGCGAGCACCTCCGGGTTCACGAACGCGAGCGGCTGGTTCTTCTCCTCCGAGACGTCCGCGACCAGCACCCGCACGTGCCGGTCGACCTGGGTCGCGGCGAGGCCGACGCCCTTCGAGGCGTACATGGTCTCGAGCAGGTCGTCGATCAGCTGGCGGATGCCGGCGTCGACCGTCGCCACCGGGGCGGCCTTGGTCCGCAGGCGCGGGTCGGGATATTCGAGAATCGTGAGGCGCGTCATGTTTATGGGTGGGGCAATTGCTGCAACCGGCGCAATAATGCTGCTAAAGTTTGATAGGCATTGGACTTAATGTCGTCTGCCGCGTTCCGCCTCGGCTGATTATAGGGCGGCCGGCCACATCGGGTCCTCACGGAATGGCCCTCCCCGAGGGTCCGGACGCGGGCACGGAACTCCATGAAAAACCTTCGCCGTTTCCTAGGCTTACTGGCTCTCGGGGCGCTCGTCAGCATGAGCACGCTGGCGGATGACCCGGCGACGCCGGCTCCCGGCCGGTCGACCTCGGTGCCGCTGAGCCCCGACGCACCTTCCAGCTACACGGTGCAGCGCGGCGACACCCTGTGGGGCATCGCCTCGAAGTACCTGACCCAGCCCTGGTATTGGCCCGAGATCTGGTATCTCAACCCGGCGATCCAGAACCCGCACCGCATCTACCCGGGCGACACGCTGCACCTCGTCTACGTTGCGGGCGCGAACGGCGAGATGCGCCCCGAGATCCACGTCGAGCGCGGCAACGAGGTGCGCCTCTCGCCGCAGGTGCGCGAGCTGCCGATCAGCGAGGCGATCACCGCGATCCCCTTCGAGATCGTCGCCGCCTTCATGTCGAAGCCGAGCGTGGTGCCGAAGGAGGAGTCGGACAAGCTCCCCTACGTGGTCGCGATCGGCAACAGCCAGATCGCCGCCGGCATGAACGACACGCTGTACGCGCGCGGCCTGCCGGCCGGCGCCGAGGTCGGCACGCGCTTCAGCGTCGTGCACGTCGGCGACAAGCTGATCGACCCCGACAACCACAAGCTGCTCGGCTACCAGGGCATCTACACCGGCCGCGCGCGCCTCGAGCGCGGCGCCGAGGGCAGCGGCAAGAACGCGCTCGCGAAGCTGGTGCTGACCGAGTCGGCGCGCGAGACGCTCGCCGGCGACCGGCTGGTCACCGAGCCGCTCGACGTGCCGGTCGACTTCGTGCCGCACGCGCCGTCGCAGCAGGTGCACGGCCGGGTCATGTCGGTGATCGGCGGCGTCAACGTGATCGGCCAGTACCAGGTGGTCGTGATCAACCGCGGCAAGCACGACGGGCTCGAGCCCGGCCACGTGCTCGGCATCTGGGAGCTCGGCGAGAAGACCAAGGACCGCGGCCCGGGCGGCCTCACCACCTCGAACCAGTTCAAGGAAGTCACCGCCAAGACGGTGACGCTGCCAAACGAGCTCGCCGGCACGTTCATGGTGTTCAAGACCTACGAGCACCTGAGCTACGGACTCGTGATGAACGCCTCGAGCGCGCTGCACGTCGGCGACATCGTCAAGAACCCCTGACGATCCTCGGCGCGGCAGGCGCCCGCCTGCCGCGCGCGCGCCGCGCACCGGCGCCTTGAAATCTCGCGGCTTCGCCCGAATACGTCGTATCGGGCCGGGGTGCGGCTGGACAAGGCCGCCGAAATACCGTTAGATGCGCTCGGCTTCGAATCCGGCGGACGTCCACACGTTGGTCACCCAGACGGGCCCGAGCGCCCAGACCGCGTCCAGACCGCACCCGCACCCCGCCGGGGGTCGGCGGGTGCCGGGCGCCGGCAGCATCCACCGCGGCGTGCTCCGCGCGCCGCGAAGGCGCCCGACATGAAAGACCCGATGAACGACAACGTGCTCGACATTCTTATCTATCTGTTCGAGAACTACCTCGAGTCGGATGTCGCGCCGCAGCCGAGCCGCGACGTGCTGCGCGAGGAGCTCGAGCACGCCGGCTTCGCCGAGAGCGGCATCGAGCGCGCGCTCGCCTGGCTCGAGGGCCTGTCGGGCGAGGCGCCGCCGGTCACCGACGCGCAGACGCGCTCGTTCCGCGTGTTCAGCGGCTACGAGCAGGCGCGGCTCGCCCCCGAGGTGCGCGGCTACCTGCTGCAGCTCGAGAACGTCGGCATCCTGTCGAACCAGCAGCGCGAGCTCGTGATCGACCGGCTGCTGGCGCTCGAGGCCGAGGAAATCGACATCGAGCAGGTCAAGTGGGTGGTGCTGATGGTGCTCTTCAGCCAGCCCGGCCAGGAGCAGGCCTACCAGCGCATGGAAGACCTGGTGTTCGAGGGACAGTCGGACGCCCTTCACTGACCGCGGCGCCCGTGAGGGCCGCCGCCCGTGAGACGTGCCGCGGCCCGAGGGTCCGCGGCGCCGTCGTTTTGGAGACATGAGCAGCAACCTCGTCATCGTCGAGTCGCCGGCCAAGGCCAAGACCATCAAGAAGTACCTGGGCAAGGACTTCGAGGTGCTGGCCTCCTACGGCCACGTGCGCGACCTCGTGCCGAAGGAAGGCGCGGTCGACCCGAACAACAACTTCGAGATGCGCTACGCGCTGATCGAGCGCAACACCAAGCACGTCGATGCCATCGAGCGGGCGCTCAGGAAGGCGAGCGCGCTCTACCTCGCGACCGACCCCGACCGCGAGGGCGAGGCGATCTCCTGGCACCTGTACGAGATCCTGAAGGAGCGCGGCGTCCTGAAGGACAAGGACGTGCATCGCGCGAAGTTCTTCGAGATCACCAAGAACGAGATCCAGAAGGCGGTCGCGAGCCCCGAGCAGCTGTCGAAGCCGCTGGTGAACGCCCAGCAGGCGCGCCGCGCGCTCGACTACCTGGTCGGCTTCAACCTCTCGCCGCTGCTGTGGAAGAAGATCATGCCGGGCCTGTCGGCCGGGCGCGTGCAGAGCGTGGCGCTCAGGCTGATCTGCGACCGCGAGGCCGAGATCGCCGCGTTCGTGCGCCAGGAGTACTGGACGCTCGAGGTCGCCGCCGAGAAGGACGGCCAGCCGTTCCGCGCGCGGGTCATCGAGGTCGGCGGCAAGAAGGTCGAGGCCGACGTCCAGAAGGGCCGCTTCAGCATCACCAACGAGGCCGACGCGCGTGCCGCCGAGCGGCGCCTCAAGGACGCCTGCGCCGGTGAGCTCCGGGTCGCGGCGGTCGAGGCGAAGCCGCGCTCGCGCAGCCCGCAGGCGCCGTTCCGCACCTCGACGCTGCAGCAGGCCGCCGCCAACCGCCTCGGCTTCAGCGCCCGGCGCACGATGCAGGTCGCGCAGAAGCTCTACGAGGGCATCGACTTCGGCGAGGGGCCGGTCGGCCTCATCACCTACATGCGTACCGACTCGACCTCGCTCTCGGCCGAGGCGATCGGCCAGATCCGCGAGACGATCCTCGCGAACTACGGCAGCGAGGCGCTGCCGGGCGAGCCGCGCAGCTACGCGAGCAAGCAGAAGAACGCCCAGGAGGCGCACGAGGGCATCCGCCCGACGCTCGCCGCCAACACGCCCGACAAGCTCAAGGGCCACATCGACGACGACCTGTGGCGGCTGTACGACCTGATCTGGAAGCGCACCATCGCCTCGCAGATGACGAACGCGCTGTTCGAGCAGGTCACCGTCACGCTGCACCCGGGCGGCACCGCCGCGGGCACGAGCCCCGAGGGCATCGTGCGCGCCTCGGGCTCGACGCTGATCAAGCCGGGCTACCTCGCCGTCTACGAGGTCGACCGCAACGACGACGACGACGCCGAGGACGGCGGCCGGCTGCCGCCGCTCGCCGAGGGCGACCGCGCGCGGCTCGTCGAGCTCAACCCCGAGCAGCACTTCACCGAGCCGCCGCCGCGCTACACCGAGGCCGGGCTCGTCAAGGCGCTCGAGGAGCGCGGCATCGGCCGGCCCTCGACCTACGCCGCGATCATCGAGACGCTGCGCGCGCGCAAGTACGTCGAGGACGAGCGCCGCAACTTCGTGCCGACCGACACCGGCAAGATCGTCTCCAGCTTCCTGGTGCGGTTCTTCCCGCAGTACGTCGACTACGCCTTCACCGCGCGCCTCGAGGACGACCTCGACGACATCTCGCGCGGCGACAAGGAGTGGGTGCCGGTCATGAAGGCGTTCTGGCGCCCGTTCATCGACCGCGTCAAGGACATCGAGAAGAGCGTGACCCGCGAGGAGGTCGCGCAGGCGCGCCAGCTCGGCACCGACCCCGTCAGCGGCCGGCCGGTCAGCGTGCGCATCGGCCAGTACGGGCCGTTCGTGCAGCTCGGCACCAAGGACGACGAGATCAAGCCCAAGTTCGCGGGGCTGCGGCCCGGGCAGAAGATGGACGCGATCACGCTCGAGGAGGCGCTCAAGCTCTTCACGCTGCCGCGCGCGCTCGGCGACCTGCCGGGCGGCGAGCACGTCTCGGTCGGCGTCGGCCGCTTCGGGCCGTACGTGAAGTACGGCGCCAAGTACGTCTCGATCAAGACCGACGACCCGTACACGATCGAGTTCCCGCGCGCGATCGAGCTGATCGAGGAGAAGCAGCGCGCCGACGCCGCGCGGCTGATCCGCGACTACGGCGTCGACAACATCCAGGTGCTGCACGGCCGCTACGGGCCGTACCTGACCGACGGCAAGCGCAACGCGCGCATCCCGAAGGACCGCGAGCCGGCGAGCCTGACGCTCGAGGAGTGCCGCGTGCTGCTCGCGGCGGCGCCGCTGCGCGGCACGAGCCGCTTCGGGCGGCGCAAGGCGGCGCCGGCCGCCGCCGCGACGCCCGCCGCGGGCGAGGCCGCACCGGGCACCGCCAAGCCGAAGACCGCCCGGGCCGCGAAGACGCCGGCCCCCGCCGCCGCGACCCCGGCCACCGCCCGGCCCGCGGCGAAGCCTGCGCGTGCCGCGGCCAAGGCACCGGCGAAGCCGCCGAAGGCACCGGCGAAGGCCGCCGCCAAGCCCGCGGCGAAGAAGAAGGCCGCGAAGAAGTCCGCGCGCTGAAGCGCCGCGGCGCATCGGTCATACTTCGCGCATGCATGCCGGCAAGGCCGAGGTCCGCGACTACCTGACCGGGCTCCAGGAACGCCTGTGCGCGACGCTCGAGCGCGTCGATGGCGGCGCGCGCTTCCGCCGCGACGCGTGGCAGCGGCCGGGCGGCGGCGGCGGCGAGAGCCGGGTGCTGCGGCATGGCGAGCTGCTCGAGCAGGGCGGCGTCGGCTTCTCGCACGTGATGGGCGAGGGACTGCCGCCCTCCGCCACCCAGGCGCGTCCCGAGCTCGCCGGCGCCTCGTTCGAGGCGATGGGCGTGTCGCTGGTCTTCCATCCGCTCAACCCGTACGTGCCGACGACGCACATGAACGTGCGCTTCTTCATCGCCGAGAAGGATGGCGCGCCGGCGGCGTGGTGGTTCGGCGGCGGCTTCGACCTGACGCCGTTCTACCCGTACGACGAGGACGCGCGCCACTGGCACGAGGCGGCGCGCGCGGCCTGCGCGCCGTTCGGCGCGGACGTCTACCCGCGCTACAAGGACTGGTGCGACCGCTACTTCTACCTCAAGCACCGCGGCGAGACCCGCGGCGTCGGCGGGATCTTCTTCGACGACCTGAACGCCTGGGGCTTCGAGCGCTCGTTCGCGTTCCTGCGCGCGGTCGGCGACGCCTTCCTCGGCGCCTACCTGCCGATCGTCGAGCGGCGGCGCGCGACGCCGTACGGCGAGCGCGAGCGGCAGTTCCAGCTCTACCGCCGCGGGCGCTACGTCGAGTTCAACCTCGTGTACGACCGTGGTACGACGTTCGGCCTGCAATCGGGCGGACGGACCGAGTCGATCCTGATGTCGCTGCCGCCGCTGGTGCGCTTCGAGTACGACTGGCACGCCGAGGAAGGCTCGGCCGAGGAGCGCCTGACCCGCGACTACTTAAGACCGCGCGACTGGCTGGCGCCGGACGGCGGCTGAGGCGCGATCGCGATTGCGCCGGTCGCGGCAACGAGATTAATGTCGGGCTAGCACCGAAGCGGCAGCGTCCACCCACCTGCGGGACGCCGCCAGGGAATTAACATAACTGGGGGAATCGTGATGCCCACGCAAGTTGCGCGCCGCTGGCGCGCGCCGGGTCCGCTCGCCTGCCGCTCGATCCTTGCCGTCGTCGCGACGTTCGCGCTCGCGGCGCCCGCCGTGCTCGCGGCCGATGCGACCGCGCGCTTCAAGCCGCTCGCCGGGCCGGTCGCCGCGAAGGGGCTCAAGCCGCTCAGCATCGACGGCTCGACGCCGGTCAAGGTCGTCGTGCAGCTGCAGTCGGAGTCGGTCGCCGAGGCGCGCGCACGCGTCGCGACGCGCGCGCTGACCGCCGACGAGGAGCGCTCGGTGGTCGCGACCGCGCGGCGCGAGCACGCCGCGATCCACGGCGCGATCCAGGGCCTCGGCGGCCGCGTCGTCGCCGAGTACCAGCACGCGCTGAACGGCGTCGCGGTCTCGATCCCGCGCCACCAGGTCGCGAGCCTCGCCACGCTCCCCGGCGTCGTGGCGGTGCACCCGGTCACGACCTTCCGCGTCAGCAACGCCGTCAGCGTGCCGTACCTGAACGCGCCGGCGGTGTGGGCCGGCCACCCCGCGCTCAAGGGCGAGGGCGTCAAGATCGCGATCATCGACACCGGCATCGACTACACGCACGCCGACTTCGGCGGCCCGGGCACGCCCGCCGCCTACGCCGCGGCGGCCGCGACCAGCACGCTGCCGGCCGATCCCACGCTGTTCGGGCCGAACGCGCCGAAGGTCAAGGGCGGCATCGACCTCGTCGGCGATGCCTACAACGCCGACGACCCGACCACCGCGCCGATGCCGGATCCGAACCCGCTCGACTGCTACGGCCACGGCACGCACGTCGCCGGCAGCGCCGCGGGCTTCGGCGTCGCGGGCGGTGCGACCTACGGCGGTCCGTGGTCGCCGGCCGCGTACACCACCACGACCTTCGACGTCGGCCCGGGCGTCGCGCCGAAGGCCGACCTCTACGCGGTGCGCGTGTTCGGCTGCGCCGGCACGACCAACGTCGTCACCGACGCGATCGAGTGGGCGGTCGCGAACCACATGGACGTGATCAGCATGTCGCTCGGCTCGCCGTTCGGCACCGCCGACAGCGCCGACGCGGTCGCGGCCCGCAACGCCGCGCGCGCCGGCATCACCGTGGTCGCCGCCGCCGGCAACGAGGGCCCCTCGCCGTACATCACCGGCACGCCGGCCTCCGGCGACCACGTGATCAGCGCCGCGGCGATGGACGCGCGCGAGTTCTTCCCGAACGGCGTGCGCGTCACGCTCTCCTCCGGCAGCGCCGACGGCCTCGAGGCCAACAGCGCGCCGCTGCCCGCGGGCACGGTGCCGGTGGTGGTGCTGAAGTCCGGCAGCGGGCTCGCGCTCGGCTGCCCCGACGGCACCGGCGCCTACCCCGACTACCCGGCCAACCTGCCGGCCGGCGCGCTCGTGATCCTGTCGCGCGGCTCGTGCACCTTCGTCGCCAAGGCGCAGGGCGCGGCGCTCGCCGGCGCGAGCGCGATCGCGGTCGTCAACAACGCCGCCGGCTTCGTGAACCCGTCGATCCCCGGCGTGACGCTGCCGTTCATCGTGCTGCAGCTCGCCGACACGCCGACCATCCTCGCCGCCGGCCCGAGCGGCAGCGTGATGGCGGCGAACGTCGCGAACCCGGCCTTCGAGACCGTCGCGAGCTTCAGCTCCGGCGGCCCGCGCTTCGGCGACAACGCCTTCAAGCCGAACGTCACCGCGCCCGGCGTCGGCATCAACTCGGCCGCGGTCGGCACCGGCAACGCCGGCGTCGTCGAGAGCGGCACCTCGATGGCGACCCCGCACGTCGCCGGCGTCGCGGCGCTCACCCGCCAGGCGCACCCGAACTGGGACCGCAAGGCGATCGAGCAGGCGATCGTCGAGACCGCGAACCCGGGCCTGCTGTCGGGCGGCGACCCGCGCCTGACCGGCGCCGGCGTCGTGCAGCCGGTCGGCGCGACCACCACCAGCGTCGTCGCGTCCGACGACCACGGCAACCCGTCGCTGTCGTTCGGCTTCGAGGAATCGACGCGCGACTACGCCGACAGCGAGACGCTGACGGTCCGCAATCTCGGCCGCGGCCGCGCGCGCTACAACCTCAGCTACAGCCCGGCCGCCACCGCGACCGGCGTGCCGCACACGCTGACGCTGAGCCGCACCTCGGTCGCGCTCGAGGGCGGCGAGTCCGAGGACATCCGGGTCACGCTGAAGGTGCCGGCCGCGACGGTCGGCGGCACGCACGATGCGGCCTACAACCTGCGCTACGCCGACGCCGCGGGCTACCTCGTGCTGACGCCGGCGAGCGGCAGCGCGCCGGCGCTCAGCGTGCCGTACTACCTGACGACACGCGCGCGCTCGAACCTCGCCGCGGACCTCGTCGGCAACCTGAGCGCCAGGCACCCGGCGGCCGGGGTCAAGCTCTCCAACCGCGGCGGCGCGCTGCCCGGCACGGCGGACTTCTACGCCTGGGGCCTCTCCAGCCGGCCGCAGGGCGACCCGTTCTTCGACACGCGCGCGGTCGGCGTGCAGTCGAACCTCGCCGGCGGCGACAGCCTGCTGGTGTTCGCGGTCAACACCTGGACGAAGTTCCCGAACGCGGCGGTCGGCGAGTGGGACGTGCTGATCGACGTCAACGGCGACGGCGCGGCGGACTACGTGCTGTTCACCGGCGATCACGGCGTGTGGACGAGCGCGACCGGCTCGCCGGACGGCATCGCGATCGTGCTGCTCTACCAGATCGCGACGCAGTCGCTGTCGCTGGTCGCCTACGCCGACGCCGCGACCGACGGCTCGACGGTGCTGATGCCGGTGTGGGCCTCGAACCTCGGCATCACCGCCGCGAACCCGGCGTTCAGCTACCAGGTGCAGTACTTCAACAACCTGAGCGGCAACGGCTACGCGATGCCCGGCTCCGCCACGTTCAACGCGTTCACGCCCTCGATCACGAACGCGGCGTACTACACGGTGCCGGCCGGCGTCTCGGGCACCGTGCCGGTCGCGATCGACCCGGTGCAGTGGAAGACCACGCCGGCGCTTGGCCTGATGGTCGTCAGCCAGGACAACGCCTCGGGAACCCCGCAGGCGCAGCTGCTGCGCGCCGGCGACCGCTGAGCGCGCGCCGGCCCGGGCGCGCGGCGCCCGGCCGAGCGATCGAGACCCCCGCCCCGGCGGGGGTCTTTTTTTGGGGCGGGCGGCCGCTCCGCTAAGCTGCCGCCATGAACTACCGCCACGCCTACCACGCCGGCAATTTCGCCGACGTGCTGAAGCACGTCGTGCTGGTCGCGGCGCTCGACCGCCTGACGCAGAAGCCGGCGCCGCTGCTCTACCTCGACACGCACGCCGGCCGCGCGCGCTACCCGATCGCGGCGATCGAGACGCAGCGCGCCGGCGAGTACCGCCACGGCATCGCGCGGCTCTTGGAGGCGGCGGACGCGCCACCGCCGGTGGCGCGCTACCTCGCGCTCGTGCGTGCGCTCGGCGTCGAGGACGGCAAGCTCAAGGCCTACCCGGGCTCGCCGGCGCTCGCGCTCGCGGCGCTGCGCGCCGGCGACCGCGCGGCGCTGTGCGAGCTCGAGCCCGGCGAGGCGGCGGCGCTGCGCAGCGAGCTCAAGCGCGAGCCGCGCGCGCAGGTCCACGAGCGCGACGGCTTCGAGGCGCTCGGCGCGCTGCTGCCGCCGCCCGAGCGGCGCGCGCTGGTGCTGATCGACCCGCCGTACGAGTCGCCGCAGGAGTTCGAGCGGCTCGCCGACGCGGTGGTCGAGGTGCACCGGCGCTTCGCGACCGGCAGCTACGCGGTCTGGTACCCGATCAAGGCGGGCGGCGGCGATACGCGCTTCCTGCAGCGGCTCGCGGCGAGCGGCGTGCGCCGCCAGCTGGTGGTCGAGCTCACCGTCGAGCGCGACGACTCGCCGGGCGGGCTCAACGGCGCGGGGCTGCTGCTCGTGAACCCGCCGTGGCAGCTCGATGCCGAGCTCGGCGCGGCGCTGCCGTGGCTGCAGGCGCGGCTCGCGGGCCCGGGCCGCGGCCGCAGCCGTGCGAGCTGGCTGGTGCCGGAGTGAGCCCGCGGCCGGCCCTTCTTGGCGCGCGGCGCCCGTCTGTGCTGAGATCCGCGGTCTGGACCCCGGCGCTGACCGGGTGCCACGGAGGCCCCTGATGCGCCCGATCCCCGGTGCCTTTCCCCGCGTGCGCATGCGCCGCATGCGCCGCGACGCGTTCTCGCGCCGGCTGATGCGCGAGACCCGCCTCACGACCGACGACCTGATCTACCCGATGTTCGTCGTCGAGGGTCGCGGCCAGCGCGTGCCGGTGCCGTCGATGCCGGGCGTCGAGCGCGTCTCGATCGACGAGCTCGAGCGCGAGGCGCACGAGCTGGTGGGGCTCGGCATCCCGGCGCTCGCGCTCTTCCCGGTGCCGGACGCCGCCACCAAGTCGCTCGACGGGCGCGAGGCCTGGAACCCCGAGGGACTCGTGCAGCGCGCGGTGCGCGCGGTCAAGGCCGCGACCCCGGGCCTCGGCGTGATCACCGACGTCGCGCTCGACCCGTACACGACGCACGGCCAGGACGGCATCATCGACCCCGCCGGCTACGTCGTGAACGACGAGACCGTCGCCGCGCTGGTGCGCCAGGCGTTGTCGCACGCCGCGGCCGGCGCCGACGTGGTCGCGCCCTCGGACATGATGGACGGGCGCATCGGCCGGCTGCGCGACGCGCTCGAGGCGGCGGGCCACATCCACACCCGCATCCTCGCCTACTCCGCCAAGTACGCCTCGAGCTTCTACGGCCCGTTCCGCGACGCGGTCGGCTCCGCCGGCACGCTCGGCAAGGCCGACAAGTACCAGTACCAGATGGACCCGGCGAACAGCGACGAGGCGCTCTACGAGGTCGCGCTCGACCTCGAGGAGGGCGCGGACATGGTGATGATCAAGCCGGGCATGCCCTACCTCGACATCGTGCGGCGCGTGAAGGACGAGTTCGGCGCGCCGACCTACGTCTACCAGGTCAGCGGCGAGTACGCGATGCTGAAGGCGGCGGCGCAGAACGGCTGGCTCGAGGAACGGGCGGTGGTGCTCGAGGCGCTCGCCGGCATGAAGCGCGCCGGTGCCGACGGCGTGCTGACCTACTTCGCGAAGTCGGTGGCGCGCTGGCTGGCCGAGGGTGCGGCGAAGTGACCGCCGAGCCCGCGCCGGACCGCTATGCGCTGATGGGTCACCCGGTCAGCCACAGCTGGTCGCCGTTCATCCACGGGCTCTTCGCGCGCGCCACCCACCAGTCGATGCAGTACCGGCTGATCGACGTGCCGCCGGAGCGGTTCCGGGCCGAGGCGCTGCAGTTCTTCGTCGACGGCGGCAAGGGCCTCAACGTCACCGTGCCGCACAAGCGCGCGGCGGCCGAGCTCGTCAACGAGCTGACGCCGCGCGCCGGCGAGGCGGGCGCGGTCAACACGATCCACCAGCGGCGCTCCGGCGAGCTCGTGGGCGACAACACCGACGGCGTCGGGCTCGTGACCGACCTCGAGGCGAACCTCGGCATCCGCCTGTCGGGCCTGCGCATCCTGCTGCTCGGCGCGGGCGGCGCGACCCGCGGCGTGATCGGGCCGCTGCTCGCGCGCCGGCCGGCGCTGATCGCGATCGCGAACCGCACGGTCGCGCGCGCCGAGGAGCTGGTGCGCGAGTTCGACGGCCGCGGCGCGCTCGCGGCCTCCGGCTTCGAGGGCGTCGAGGCGAAGCCCTTCGACCTCGTGATCAACGGCACCTCGGCGAGCCTCGAGGGCTCGATGCCGCCGGTGGCGCCGGCCGCGGTCGGCGCCACCACGGTCTGCTACGACATGGCCTACGCCAAGGGCGACACGCCGTTCACGCGCTGGGCGCGCGAGCGCGGCGCGCGCGCCGCGCACAAGGGCTGGGGCATGCTGGTCGAGCAGGCGGCCGAGGCGTTCCAGATCTGGCGCGGCATCCGCCCGCAGACGCGGCCGGTGCTCGACCTCCTGACCGCGGGGGTCAGCGGCTGAGGCCGGCGGCGAGGTACTCGTCCTTGATCCGGACGTAGTGCTTCGCCAGGTACTCGAACTGCGCGAGCTCCGCCTCCGTCAGCGGCCGCAGCGCCCGCACCGGGTTGCCGACCCACAGCTGCCGCGAGCCCAGGCGCTTGCGCGGCGGCACCAGCGAGCCGGCCGCGACGATGACCTCGTCCTCGATCACCGCGCCATCGAGCACCACCGCGCCCATGCCGACCAGGATGCGGTTGCCGAGCGTGCAGGCGTGCAGCACCACCTGGTGGCCGATCGTGACCTCGTCGCCGACCACGAGCGGCAGGCCGCCGGGCGAATACGGCCCGTCGTGGGTCACGTGCAGCACCGAGCCATCCTGGACGTTGCTGCGCGCGCCGATGCGGATCGCGTTGACGTCGCCGCGCAGCACCGCCATCGGCCAGACCGAGCTGTCCTCACCGAGCGTGACGTCCCCAATCACCGCGGACTGCGGATCGACGTAGGCACGCGCGCCGAGCGTCGGCAGGATGCCGCGGTAGGGACGCAGGTGCGCGGGGCCCGCCACGCTCAGCGCAGCGTCACGAGTTCTTCGGCGACCGTCGGGTGGATCGCCACCGTGTCGTCGAAGTCGCGCTTGCGCGCACCCATCTTCACCGCCACCGCGAAGCCCTGCAGCATCTCGTCGGCGCCGTGGCCGATCACGTGCAGCCCGACGATGCGCTCCTCGCTGCCGGCGCAGACGAGCTTCAGGTCGACGCGGCGCTTGGCGTCGGTCAGCGCGTGGTACATCGGCACGAAGCCCGCGCTGTAGGTGCGCACCGCCTCGCCGTAGAGCTCGCGCGCCGCGGCCTCGGTGAGGCCGACGGTGCCGATCGGCGGGTGCGAGAACACCACCGTCGGGATCAGCGCGTAGTCGAGGTGGCGCTCGGGCTGGCCGCCGAACAGCCGGTCGGAGAGCCGCCGGCCGGCGGCGATCGCGACCGGCGTCAGCTGCTCGCGCCCGGTCACGTCGCCGATCGCGTAGACGCCGGGGACGTTGGTGGCCTGGTACTTGTCGGTGATCACGACGCCGTCGTCGTAGCAGGCGACGCCGGCGCGGCCGAGGTCGAGCGCATCGCTCGACGGCCGCCGGCCGATCGCCCACAGCACGCAGTCGAAGCCGCCGCGGCGGCGGCCGTCCTGCAGCCGCAGCTCGAGGCCCTCGGCGGTGCGCGCGAGCGCGGCCGGCGCCGCGTGCGGCACGAGCTCGATGCCCTCGGCCGCGTACTCGCGCGCGAGCGAGGCGGCCAGCATCACGTCGAAGTTGCGCAGCAGCCGCTCGTGGCGGACGAAGCTCGTGACCTGGCTGCCGAGGCCGGCGAACACGCCGGCGAGCTCGACCGCGATGTAGCCGGAGCCGACGATCGCGACCCGCGCCGGGCGCTCGGCGAGCTCGAAGAAGCCGTCCGAGGTGATGCCGAGCTCGGCGCCCTCGATCGCCGGGCGCTCGGCGCGGCTGCCGGTCGCGATCACGATGTGCGGCGCGCTCAGCACCTCGTCGCCGACCGCGAGCGTGTGCGCATCGAGGAAGCGCGCCGCGCCGCGGATCCAGGCGACCTGGCGCTTCTCGAGGTTGGCGGCGTAGATGCCGTTCAGGCGCGCGACGTAGGCGTCGCGCGCCGCCTTGAGGCGCGGCCAGTCGTGGCCCGCGACCGTGAGGTCGTAGCCGTAGCCGCGCGCGTCCTCGAGCGCGTGGCCGAGGCTCGCGGCGGTCCACATCAGCTTCTTCGGCACGCAGCCGACGTTGACGCAGGTGCCGCCGAGCCGGCCGGGCTCGATCACCGCCGCGCGCGCGCCGTACTCGGCCGCCCGCTGGGCGCTCGCGAGGCCGCCGCTGCCGCCGCCGATGGCGATGAAGTCGTAGTGGACGGGCATGGGGGCGCTGGCCTTGCGGCGGCTGCGGATGGCACCATGATAACCGCTGGCCGGCCCCGTCCCGGCCGCCGCCGGCCGGAGACCCCATGACGAACCCGCTGATGGCCACGGAAGGCCTGCCCGACTATGCCGCGATCCGGCCCGAGCACGCCGAGACGGCGGTCCGGGCCCAGATCGAGGCCAACCGCAGCGCGCTCGCGCGCCTCCTCGAGCAGCCCGCGCCCAGCTTCGCGAGCCTGGTCGAGCCCGTCGAGGAGCTGCAGCACCGGCTGAACGCGGTGTTCGCGCCGATCGGGCACCTGAACGCGGTGGTGAACTCCGAGGCGCTGCGCCAGGCGTACAACGCCTGCCTGCCGCTGCTCGCCGAGTACCAGACCGAGGTCGGCCAGAACGCCGCGCTCGCGCGCGCCTACGAGGCGATCCGCGCGCGCGAGGGCGCGCGCCTCAACGCCGCGCAGCGGCAGGTGCTCGAGTACGCGCTGCGCGAGTTCCGGCTCGCGGGCGTGCAGCTGCCCGAGGCGCCGAAGGCGCGCTTCAAGGCGCTGATGCAGGAGCTGTCGCGGCTGCAGTCGCGCTTCGAGGAGCAGGTGCTCGATGCGACCCAGGCCTTCTCGCACCACGAGGCTTACGCCGCCGCGCTCGCGGGCCTGCCGGCGCACACCGTCGAGCGCGCGCGCGCGACCGCCCAGGCACGCGGCGAGGCCGGCTATCGCTTCACGCTCGACCAGCCGAACTACGTCGCGATCGTCACGCACGCCGAGAACGAGGCGTTGCGGCGCACGTTCTACGAGGCCTGGACGACGCGCGCCTCCGACCAGGGTCCCACCGCCGGCCGCTTCGACAACGGCCCGGTGATCGAGGAGGTCCTGCGGTTGCGGCACGAGGCGGCGGCGATCCTCGGCTTCGGCAACTTCGCGGAGCTGTCGCTCGCGACCAAGATGGCCTCGACGGTCGGCGAGGTGACCGGCTTCCTCGAGGAGCTCGCCCGCCACTACGTGCCGGCGGCGCGCCGCGAGTTCGCCGCGCTCGAGGCCTTCGCCGGCCGGCCGCTCGCCGCCTGGGACGTGCCCTACTACTCGGAGAAGCTGCAGCTCGAGCGCCATGCGGTGTCGCAGGAGGCGCTGCGGCCGTGGTTCCCGCTGCCGCGCGTGCTCGAGGGGCTGTTCGCGATCGCCGGCAAGCTCTACGGCATCCGCATCCGCGAGCGGCCGGGCGTCGCGACCTGGCATCCGGATGCCCGCTACTACGAGATCGAGGGCGCGGGCGGCATCGCGGGCGGCTTCTACACCGACCTCTACGCGCGCGAGCACAAGCGCGGCGGCGCGTGGATGGGCGAGGTCACGGTCAGGAAGCGCCTCGCGAGCGGCAGCGCGCCGCCGGTCGCGAACCTGGTCTGCAACTTCGCGCCGCCCGCCGCCGGCCGGCCGGCGCTGCTGACGCACTCGGACGTGGTGACGCTGTTCCACGAGTTCGGCCACACGCTGCACCACCTGCTGACGCGGGTCGACTACCCGAGCATCGCCGGCATCAACGGCGTGCCGTGGGACGCGGTCGAGCTGCCGAGCCAGCTGATGGAACACTGGGCCTGGCGGCCCGAGGTGCTGCCGCTCGTCTCGGCGCACGTCGAGACCGGCGCGCCGCTGCCGGCCGAGACGCTCGCGCGGCTGCTCGCGACCCGCACCTTCCATGCCGGGCTCGCGGCGGCGCGCCAGCTCGAGTTCGCGCTGTTCGACTTCCGGCTGCACGCGCGCGCCACGCCCGCCGACCGCGCCACGGTTGCCGCCGTGCTCGCGTCGGTGCGCGCCGAGGTCGGCGTCGTGCGCCCGCCGCCGAGCAACCGCTTCGCGTACAGCTTCACGCACGTGTTCTCGGGCGCCTACGCGGCCGGCTACTACAGCTACAAGTGGGCCGAGGTGCTGGCGGCGGACGCGTTCGCGGCCTTCGCCGAGGCCGGCGTGTTCGACGCCGCGACCGCCGGGCGCTTCCTCGCCGAGGTGCTCTCGCAGGGCGGCAGCCGCGACCTGATGGAGGCCTTCGTCGCCTTCCGCGGCCGCCGGCCCGAGGTGCGGCCGCTGCTCGAGCAGGACGGCATCGCCGCATGAGCGCGCCGTTCACGATCGCGACCTGGAACGTGAACTCGCTGCGCGTGCGGCTGCCGCAGCTCGGCGACTGGCTGCGCGAGGCGAGCTTCGACGTGCTGGCGCTGCAGGAGACCAAGACGGTCGATGCGGACTTCCCGGGCGAGGCGCTCGCGGCGCTCGGCCTCGGCGGCGCCTGGCACGGCCAGAAGACCTACAACGGCGTCGCGCTGCTCGCCCGCGAGCCGCTCGCCGACGTGGTGCGCGGCATCCCGGGCTTCGACGACCCGCAGGCGCGGGTGCTGGCGGCGACCGTGCGCGGGGTGCGCCTCATCGACGTCTACGTGCCGAACGGCCAGGCGGTGGGCTCGGAGAAGTACGCCTACAAGCTCGGCTGGCTCGGTCGATTGAAAGACTACGTGGCGGCGGAACTGCAGCGCTTTCCGCTGCTCGCGGTGCTCGGCGACTACAACATCGCCCCGGAGGACCGCGACGTGCACGACCCGAAGGCCTGGGAGGGCCAGGTGCACGTGAGCCCGGGCGAGCGGGCGGCGCTCGCGGAGCTGACCGGCCTCGGCCTCGTCGACGTGTTCCGCCGCTTCGACCAGCCGGAGAAGAGCTTCAGCTGGTGGGACTACCGCGCGGCGGCCTTCCGTCGCAACGCGGGACTGCGGATCGACCTGGTGCTCGCGAGCGCGGCCCTGGCCGGGCGCTGCCAGGGCTGCCGGATCGACGTGACCCCGCGCCGCTGGGAGCGCCCCTCGGACCACACCCCGGTGCTCGCGACCTTTGACTTAAGTTCCTGAACTTATGTCCGGGAGCACGTCGCAGAAGCACGCTCCCGGCTGGCAGGCCCGGCGCCGCCGGGACTAGACTTAAGGGATGAACACCGCGCCTGCCCCGCGCGTCCCGCTCTCGCGCCACCGTCGCAACGACTACGACGTCACGAACACGGTGCAGGTGAGCTCGACCGCGGCCGTCAGCCGCGCGGTGGAGGCGCTGTTCCGCGCCGAGTGGCCGAACCAGCGCTTCGAGCCGCTCGGCAAGGCGCTCTCGACCTTCGATGCGCTCTTCACCGGCCGCCTGCCCGGCTACAACGGCGTCGACACCATCTACCACGACCGCCAGCACACGCTCGACGTGGTGCTCGCGATGGCGCGCCTGCTGGTCGGCCACGAGCGGCTCGCCGGCCCCGAGGCGCGGCTCGGCTTCGAGCGCGCCGCGATGGGCCTCGTCAGCGCGGTGTTCCACGACGCCGGCTACATCCGCGAGATCGGCGACCCGATCAAGAACGGCGCCGAGTACACGCGCACGCACGTGACGCGCTCGGCGCGCTTCCTGACGCGCTTCCTGCCGCAGATCGCGATGGGCGAGTGGGTGCCGGTCGCGACCCGCATCGTGCACTACACCGGCTACGAGATCCCGTACGCGCAGATCGACGTCAGCGACCCGCGCGACCGGCGCGTCGGCCACCTGCTCGGCACCGCCGACCTGATCGCGCAGATGTCGGACCGCTGCTACCTCGAGAAGTGCCGCGACCGGCTCTACCCCGAGTTCGTGCTCGCCGGCGTCGCCACCGGCCGCGCCGCGGACGGCGAGATCGAGGTGCGCTACGGCTCGGGGCTCGACCTGCTGCGGCAGACGCCCGGCTTCATCCAGAGCGTGATCCGCGACCGCCTCGACGGCGCGTTCGGCGGCGCATACCACTGCGTCGAGCCGCTGTTCGACGGCCAGAACCCGTACATGCTCGCGATCCGCCAGCACCTCGTGTACCTGCAGCAGGTGCTGCGCACCGAGAACTGGCGGCTGCTGCGCCGCGACCCGCCGGTGTTCACGCACGACCCGAACCCGCTGCCCTCGGTGCGGCAGCTGATGCTCGGGCACCTCAAAGAGCTCTGGGGCAAGCCTTGACCGCGGCGCGGCTCGCCGCGCGCCTCGGCGGCCGGCGTGCCTTCGTCACCGGTGGCGGCAGCGGCCTCGGCCTCGCACTCCTGACCCACCTCGCGCAGGACGGCTGGACGCTCGGCGTGCTCGACCGCGAGCCCGCACGGCTCGAGGCGGCGCGCGCCGCACTGCTCGCCGCCGGCGCCGCCACGGTCGAGACCTACGCCTGCGACGTCACCGACGAGGCCGCCTTCGGCGCCGCGCTCGGGGCCTTCGCCGCGCACGCCGGCGGGCTCGAGCTGATGGTCAACAACGCCGGCGTCGCGGTGGCCGGGCGCATCGAGGTGGCCCCGCTCGCCGACTGGCGCCATGCGCTCGAGGTCAACGTGCTCGGCGTCGCGCTCGGCTGCCGGCTCGCGCTGCCGCACCTCGCGCGCGCGGGCCGCGGGCTGCTGGTCAACGTCGCGAGCGCCGCCGCCTTCGCCGCCGCGCCGCAGATGGCGCCGTACAACGCCTCGAAGGCGGCGGTTGTCGCGCTCACCGAGACGCTGGCCGCCGAGCTCGCCGGCGGCCCGGTCGGCGCGATGGTGGTGATGCCGGGTTTCGTGCCGACGCGGCTGCTCGAGTCGATGCGCGCGCCGCCCGCCGAGGCGGCGCTCGCGGCGCGCGTGATGGCGGCGAGCCGTCTCAGCGCCGAGCGCGCCACCGCGATGATCCTCGCGGCCGCGGCGCGCGGCCGGCTGTACGCGGTGCTGCCGTTCGGCTACGCCCTGCTGTGGCGCTTCAAGCGCTTCTTCCCGGGGCTCTTCCTGCGGCTCGTCGTCGGCCTGCGCGCCCGCGCCGCGGGCGGCGGGTCGACCGCGCGCACGTAGCGCGCGTAGATCCCCTCGAGGCCCTCGAGCAGCGCCGCGCGTCCCTCGAGCGGCGCGCTGGCGATCGCCTCGCGCAGCGTCGTGAGCCGGAAGCGACGTGAGGCCTCGCGCGCCGAGGCGACGTGACTCAGGTGCCAGGGCTCGGGCTGCACGCCGCCGCGGTCGGTCGCGTACGGCCGGTAGAAGCCGAAGCGCTCGAGGTGCTCGTCGAGCCAGGCGGTCAGGCGCGCGAACGGGCCCGCCGGCCCGTACTCCTCCGGCACGAGCGCGAGCGGCGCACCCGGCGGCAGCGCCGCACGGTCGTAGACGTCGAGGTCGCTGCCCCAGTGGTGGCGGCTCGCGCCGGGCGGCGCGGACCAGACCAGGATCGCCGCGACGCGCCGCGCCGGCGCGAGGCGCGCGGGGTCGAGCGGCCGGCTCTGCCGGTCGAGCACCGTGCGCCGCCCGGTCCACTTCTCGTTCCAGATGCGCACCTGGGTGTCGAAGTCGCGGAACGAGGAGCAGGGCATCAGGTCGATGCCGGCGCGCGCGGCGGCCGCGCGCATCCGCAGCAGTGCCGCCGCGGCCGCCGGCTGCAGGAACGTGCGCGGCAGCGAGGCGACCTCGACGACGTGGCCGCGGGCGCGGCCGGTCATCTCGAGGGGCCCGAGGCGGACCGGGCGCGGCCGGAGGGTTCGGGGGGGCATCGGCCTAGGCTACCCGAGGCCATGCTGCCCAGCAGCAGGGACTTAGGGTGAAACCCTATGCCTGGCGAGGGAGACACCGGCAGTCGGCGTCTGGCGTCGCATTTTGAACCTTGCGCCCGGGGGGCCCGACGTATGATCGGGCGCATGGAGACCCTGAAGCCCCTCCGCCCGCGCCGGCTGCTCGGCCGCCTGGCCGTCGGCATCCTGCTCGGGGTCGCCGGCGCGGCGCTCTTTGAGGCGCTGACCGGTCGCTCGGGCGCGGGGCTGCTCGGCAGCCGCACCCTGCTCGCGATGCTGGGCCTCGCGAGCGCGGTCGCCGGCGGGGCGATCGCGGTGCTGCTCGCGAGCCGCCAGCGCCACCCGATGCGCGCGCTGGTCGGCAGCCTCGACCAGCTCGGCGAGGGCGACTACACGCAGCCGGTCTCGCCGGCCGCGGCCAGCGAGTTCGCCGAGCTCGCGGCCGCGATCGAGCGGATGCGCGAGAAACTCCACCAGACCACCATCACGCGCAACTACCTCGACGTCGTGCTCAACAGCATGACGGATGCCGTGCTCGTGACCGAGCCGGACGGGCGGATCTCGCGCGCGAACGAAGCCGCGGTGCGGCTCTTCGGCTGGCCGGAGGCCGAGCTCGCCGGGCGCGACGTCGCCTCGCTGATGGCTCCCGAGGAGCGCCGCAACTTCGTGCTCGAGCGCGCGGTCAAGGAGACCCGCGAGTTCATGATCCGCACGCGCGAGGGCGGCGCGGTGCCGGTGTCGCTGTCGGGCTCCACGATCTCCGGCCGGCGCGCCGCGGTCGACGGCGAGGACGGCGACGGCGCGACCACCAGCTTCGAGGGCTGCATCTTCGTCGCCCGCGACATCACCGAGCGCAAGCGCGCCGAGCGGCGCATCCGCTACCTGGCGCGCTACGACACGCTGACCAAGATCCCGAACCGGATGCAGTTCCAGCACCTGCTGCAGCAGGCGATCGCGCGCGCGCACCGCAACGGCACGACGCTGGCGCTGCTGTACGTCGACCTCGACCGCTTCAAGGACGTCAACGACACCTTCGGCCACGCCGCCGGCGACCGCACGCTCGAGATCCTGAGCGAGCGCCTGACGCGCGCGGTGCCGAAGGGCGCGGTGGTCGGCCGGCTCGCCGGCGACGAGTTCGCGGTGTTCGTCGAGAACCTGCCGGCCGGCGACTGCCGGCCGGTGCTGGCGGCGACCGCGCGGCAGCTGATCGACGACGTCAGCCGCGCGTTCTTCCTGAACGACACCGAGGTCTACCTGACCCTCAGCGTCGGCATCGCGCTCTGCCCGGACGACGCCGGCAACACGATCGACCTGATCCGCAACGCCGACGCGGCGATGTACCACTCGAAGCAGAACGGCGGCAGCAGCTACGCGTTCTACGCCCCGGAGATGAACGCCGAGGCGGTCGAGCGGCTGATCCTGAAGTCGAAGCTGCGCCGCTCGCTCGAGCGCGACGAGTTCGTGATCCAGTACCAGCCGAAGGTCGAGATCTCGAGCGGCCGCATCGTCGGTGCCGAGGCGCTGCTGCGCTGGCGGCTGCCGGGGCACGGCGACATCCCGCCCTCGCACTTCATCCCGCTCGCCGAGCAGACCAACCTGATCCTGCCGATCGGCGAGTGGGTGCTGCGGCGCGTCTGCGCCGACTACCGCAGCTGGCGCGAGCGCGTGCCGGACCCGGGCCGGGTGTCGATCAACCTCAGCCTCAAGCAGCTGCAGCAGGCGAGCTTCATCACCCGCTTCGCCTCGGTGTTCCGCGAGTACGACGTGCCGCCCTCGTGCCTCGAGCTCGAGATCACCGAGACCACGCTGATGTCGAACGCGCCGCGCACGGTGCGCATGCTCGGCGAGCTGCACGACCTCGGCATCAGCGTCTCGATCGACGACTTCGGCACCGGCTACTCCTCGCTGTCGGCGCTGCAGCAGCTGCCGGTCGAGACGCTGAAGATCGACCAGTCCTTCGTCCGCAACGGCGCTGTCGACGGCCAGGACGCGGTGCTGGTCAAGACCATCATCGAGATGGGCCACAACCTCGGCATGCAGGTCGTCGCCGAGGGCGTCGAGACCCCGGCGCAGCTCGAGTTCCTGCGCTCGCGCGGCTGCCACTACGCGCAGGGGCGGCTGTTCGGCGAGCCGCTGTCGGCCGAGTCGCTGCTGGCGCTGCTCGCCGCGCAGCAGCGCGGCCAGGTGCCGTTCGCGCCCGGCCGGACGCTGCGCGCCGCGACCTGAGCACGACGCCGCGCCCGGGCGGGCGCTAGACTGCGCGGCCGTGCGGCCGCCCCCTCCCCGATGCTGAGCCTCCGAGACGTCACCCTGCGACGCGGCCCGCGCGCGCTCTTCGAGCACGCGACGCTGACGCTGCACGCCGGCGAGAAGGCCGGCCTGGTCGGCGCCAACGGCACCGGCAAGTCGAGCCTCTTTGCGCTCTTGCGCGGCGAGCTCGGCGCGGACGCGGGCGAGGTCGCGGTGCAGTCCGGCTACGTGCTGGCGGCGGTCGCGCAGGAGGTCGCCCCCGACCCGCGCGCGGCGGTCGAGTTCGTGCTCGACGGCGACCGCGAGCTGCGCGCGGTCGAGGCGGCGCTCGCGGCCGCCGAGGCCGCGCACGACGGCCTCGCGGTCGGCACGCTGCACGCGCGGCTCGAGGCGCTCGACGGCTACGCGGCGCGCAGCCGCGCGGCGCGCCTGCTGGCGGGCCTCGGCTTCGACGCGGCCGCGATCGAGCGGCCGGTCGCGACCTACTCGGGCGGCTGGCAGCGGCGGCTCGCGCTCGCCCAGGCGCTGATGGCGCGCTCGGACATCCTGCTGCTCGACGAGCCGACCAACCACCTCGACCTCGACGCGGTGCTCTGGCTCGAGCAGTGGCTGCGGGCCTACCCGGGCACGCTGCTGGTGATCGCGCACGACCGCGAATTCCTCGACCGGGTCGTGAGCCGCATCGTCAGCCTCGAGCAGGGCCGCGTCGTCAGCTACGCCGGCAACTACTCCGACTTCGAGGCGCAGCGCGCCGAGCGGCTGGCGCAGCAGCAGTCCGCCTACGCGCGCCAGCAGCGCGAGATCCGCCACGTGCTCGACTTCGTCACCCGCTTCAAGGCCAAGGCCTCGAAGGCGCGCCAGGCGCAGAGCCGCCTCAAGCAGCTGGAGCGTCTCGAGCGCATCGCGCCGGCGCACGCCGACTCGCCGTTCGAGTTCGAGTTCGCGACGCCGGCGCGGCTGCCGCGGCCGCTCGTGACGCTCGAGCGGGCGAGCACCGGCTACGACGGGCGCGAGGTCGTCGCCGGCGTCGAGATGAGCCTCGCGCCGGGCGACCGGGTCGGGCTGCTCGGCCGCAACGGCGCCGGCAAGTCGACGCTGACGCGGCTGCTGGCCGGGCTCGCCGCGCCGCTCGCCGGCCGGCGCACCGCCGCCCAGGACCTCGTGATCGGCTACTTCGCGCAGCACCAGCTCGAGCAGCTCGAGCCCGATGCCTCGCCGCTCGCGCACTTGCGGCGCCACGGCGGCACGGCGCTCGCGCAGGCGACCGAGCAGGAGCAGCGCAGCTTCCTCGGCGGCTTCGGCTTCGCCGGCGATCGGGTGTTCGAGCCGGTGGCGCCGTTCTCGGGCGGCGAGAAGGCACGGCTGGTGCTGGCGCTGATCGTCTCGCGGCGGCCGAACCTGCTGCTGCTCGACGAGCCGACCAACCACCTCGACCTCGAGATGCGGCACGCGCTCGCGATGGCGCTGCAGGATTACGCGGGCGCGATCGTGCTGGTCTCGCACGACCGCTACCTGCTGCGGATGGTGGCGGACTCGCTGTGGCTCGTGGCCGGCGGTCGCGCGGTGCCCTACGACGGCGACCTCGACGACTACGCCGCGTGGCTGCAGGCGGGTGCCGGCGAGGAGGCCCCCACGGCGCCGGCGGCGGCGGCGCCCGCGCGCGGCGCCGCCGCCGACAAGGAGCGCAAGCGCCGCGAGGCCGAGCATCGCCAGCGGCTCGCGCCGCTCAAGTCCGCGGTCGAGAAGAGCGAGCGCGAGCTCGGCACGCTCGCCGCCGAGCTCGCGGCGATCGAGGCGCGGCTCGCGGATCCCGCGCTGCACCTGCCCGCGGCGCGCGCCGAGCTCGTCGAGCTGCTCGCCCGGCAGGGCGTGCTCAAGCGGCGGGTCGTCGAGGTCGAGGAAGCGTGGCTCGAGGCGTCCGAGGCGCTCGAGGCGGCGCGCGCCGGCGTCTGAGGTCCCGCGCGCCCGCCGGCGCGGCTGCCGGGTTGAAGCCCGGTACTCCCCCTCCGATGTCCTGGTGTCCTGGACGGCTGCCGGTAGGCCCGGTTTGTACAGCCTGTGTTCACGGATATGCGACACTTGCAGGACAATATACTGTGCAACTACTGTACAGTCCGTCCAGGACTTGGAGTCGAGCGATGTTCACGATCAAGGCGGTCTCGCAGGCGACCGGCGTCAGCATCGAGACGCTGCGCGCGTGGGAGCGCCGTTACCGCGTGGTCGAGCCGCGCCGCGACCCGAACGGGCGGCGCTCGTACGATCCGGCCGACGTGATCCGGCTGCGCAAGCTGCGCGAGGCGACCGAGCGCGGCCACCCGATCTCGAAGCTCGCGCGCGTCAGCGACGACGAGCTCACCGGGCTGCTCGCGACCGGCAGCGACGGGCCTGCCGCCGGCGAGGCGCCGGGCTTCGCGGCGCAGATGCTGGCGGCGGCCAGCGAGTACCGGCCGGAGGAATGCGACCAGGCGCTGTCGATGGCGCTCGCGCTGCTGCCGCTGCAGCGCGTGGTCGACGAGGTGATGGTGCCGGCGCTGCTCGAGGTCGGCGAGCGCTGGCACGCCGGCGAGTTCTCGATCGCGCAGGAGCGGATCGTCTCGAACGCGGTCAAGAAGCAGGTCAGCCTGGTGCTCGACACCTACAACCGCATCGCCGCCGGGCCGCCGGTGGTGCTCGCGACCCTGAGCGACGAGCGCCACGAGCTCGGCATCCTGATGTGCGCGCTGCTGACCGCGGCGCGCGGCGTGCGCTGCCTCTACCTCGGCCCCGACCTGCCGCCGGCCGACGTCGCGACCTTCGCCGAGCGCACCGGCGCCGCCGCCGTGGTGCTGTCGTTCGTGCGCCGCGAGACCGCCTCGGGCGGCGAGCAGGCGCTGCTCGCCGAGTTCCTGCGCCGCCTGCCGCGCTCGATCGGGGTCTGGATCGGCGGCCAGGGCGCCCTCGCCTTCGAGCCGGCCGGCCTCGGCGAGCGCGTGGTGCGCCTCGACGACTACCGCGGGCTCGAGCGCGAGCTCGACCGGCTGACCGCCGCAACGCGCTGAATGCGGATGGCGCGCGGCCGCCGCGCGCGTACGCTTTGGGCATGAGCCGTGCCCTCCTCTGCGAGCACGCCGGCGCGCCGCTGCGGGGCGTCGAGCGCGCGATCCCGGCGCCGGGACCCGGCCAGGTGCTGCTCGCGGTCGAGGCCTGCGCGGTCTGCCGCACCGACCTGCACGTCGTCGACGGCGACCTGCCGTTCCCCGGCCGGCCGTTCGTGCCCGGCCACGAGATCGTCGGCCGCGTCGTCGCGACCGGTGCGGGCGTCGCGCACGCGCCCGGCAGCCGCCTCGGCGTGCCGTGGCTCGGCTGGACCTGCGGGCGCTGCGAGTGGTGCCTGGACGGGCGCGAGAACCTCTGCCCGGAGGCGCGCTTCACCGGCTGGCAGATCGACGGCGGCTACGCCGAGCACGTGCTCGCCGACGCGCGCTACTGCTTCGCCCTGCCGGAGGCGCTCGATGCGGTGCACGCCGCGCCGCTGCTCTGCGCCGGGCTGATCGGCTGGCGCGCGCTCAAGGCCGCGGGGCCCGCGCGCGAGCTCGGGCTCTACGGCTTCGGCGCCGCCGCGCACCTGATCGCGCAGGTGGCGCGCGTCGAGGGCCGGCGCGTGCACGCGTTCGTGCGGCCGGGCGACGAGGCGGCGCGGCGCTTCGCGCTCGGCCTCGGCGCGGCCTCGGCGCAGGGCAGCGACGAGCCCCCGCCGGTGCCGCTCGACGCCGCGATCCTGTTCGCGCCGGTCGGTGCGCTCGTGCCGGCGGCGCTGCGGGCGGTCAAGCCGGGCGGCACGGTGGTCGCCGCCGGCATCCACATGAGCGAGATCCCGGCGTTCCCGTACGCCGCGCTCTGGGGCGAGCGCGTGCTGCGCTCCGTCGCGAACCTGACGCGGCGCGACGCACTCGAGTTCCTCGCGCTCGTGCCGCGGCTGGGGCTCGCGATCGAGGTCGAGACGCTGCCGCTCGCCGCGGCGAACGAGGCGCTCGCGCGGCTGCGCGCCGGCGCGGTGACGGGGGCGGCAGTGCTGGTGCCCTGAGCGGCGCGACCGGTCAGCGGTGCGCGTCGGCGCCGAGTGCCGCGGCATCCGCGGCCGCCACCAGCGCCGCGAGCGCCTGGCCGGTGGCGGCCTCGAAGGCCGCCGCGACCTCGCGCTGGCGGTCCGCGGCGGCGAGGGCCTCGCCGCGCGCCTCGAGCGAGGCGACGAGGCGCCGCTCGCCGACGAGCCCGAGCTCGCCGCGGATCACGACGTGCACGGTCGGCGCGCCGCCCGCGCCGCCGTAGGCGGCCGCGAAGTCGGCGACCTCGGTCTGCAGCAGGTAGCGGCCCGGGAACGCGCTCTCCTCGGTCACGACCGCCTGCCAGCCGCCGGCGCCGCGGAACGCGTCGACCAGCAGCGCCTCGACGAGCGCCGGCACCGGCGCGCCCCACTCGGCGCCCGCGTAGGCATCGAGCCGCCGGTCGGGCAGGCGCACCACGATGCGCTCGCCGTCGAGCCCGGGCGCCGCGCGCGGCCGCGCGACCACCAGCGTGGCGGCGAGCGGCGCGCGCCCGGCCGGCGGCGGCGCCGGCGGGCGCAGCACGTACACCGCGTGCGGCGTCTCGTGGGTCTGGAACAGCCCGCCGCAGCCGGCGAGTCCGAGGGCCGCGCCGAGCAGGATCCAGGTGCGATGACTCATCGGGGGATCTCCACGCCGGCCTTCGGCGGCTCGTACAGGAGCCGCGAGGGCTCGGTGCGCAGCGCGCGCGCCAGCTCGCGGACCTCGGCCGCGGCGTCGCGGCCCTCGCGCACCAGCCGGCCGACGTCGTCGAGCCCGCGGCCGGCGAAGCGGTCGAGGTCGGCCTCGTGGCGCGCGACCAGGCCGTCGAGCCGGCCGCTCAGCGCCGCCAGCCGGTCGGCGGCCTCGCGCAGCCGCTCGACGGCGGCGCCGACGCCGGGCTCGGCGTGCGCGACGAGCTCGTGCGCGCTCGCCGCCACCGCGCGCGCCTCGGCCACCGCGCCGCGCAGCTCGGTGACGAGCTGCGCCGCCTCGCGGGTCGCGGTCGGCAGCGGCGCGGTCGCGGACTTGAGGCTCGCGAGCGCGGCCGTCACCGCCGCGAGGTTGTCGTCGCCGAGCAGCTGGTTGAGGCGCCGCGTCACGCGCGTCGCGTCGGTGACGAGGTCCGGCAGGCTCGAGACGAACAGGTCGAAGTCCGACGGCATCGAGCGGATCACCGGGAACTCCTGGCTCGGCACCACGGGACCGGCGCCGGGCGCGCCCGGCGCCGCCTGCGACAGGTCGATGAACAAGAGCCCCGTGACCCCCTGCATCGTCAGCCGCGCGAGCGTGCTCGGCCCGACCGGGGTCGCCTTGTCGACGTCGATCAGCGCCTGCACGCGGTCGGCGGCGCGCGGGTCGAGCCGGATGCGCGCGACCCGGCCGACGTTGACGCCGAGGTAGCGCACCGTGCTGCCCTCGTTGAGGCCGCTGACGCTGCCGGAGAAGTACACCTCGTAGCGCTGGTACTCGCGGCGCTCGTTGGCGTTCGTGTACCAGAGCACGAACACGGTCGCCATCGCCAGCACCAGCAGCACGAAGGCGCCGACGGCCACGTAGTTTGCGTCGCGATCCATCAGGACCTCCCCGCGGCGCGCCCGCGCGGCCCGTGGAAGTAGGCCTGGATCCACGGGTGCGGGTTGCCGGCGATGCGCTCGAGCGTGTCGGTCACGAGCCGCCGGTCGACGATCACGCCGACCCGGTTGCACGTCCGGTAGATGGTATCGAGATCGTGCGTCACCATCACCACCGTCAGCGACAGCGAGCGCTGCAGGTAGAGCACGAGCTCGTCGAACGCCGAGGCGGCGATCGGATCGAGGCCGGAGGTCGGCTCGTCGAGGAACAGCAGCGGCGGGTCGAGGGCGAGCGCGCGGGCGAGCGCGGCGCGCTTCACCATGCCGCCGGAGAGCTCGGCCGGGAACTTGGCGCCGGCCTCGGCCGGCAGCCCGACCAGGCGGATCTTGAGCGCGGCGAGCCCCGCGACCACGTCCTCGGGCAGCCGGTGCGCCTCGCGGATCGGCAGCGCGACGTTGTCGGCCACCGTCAGCGCGCTGAACAGCGCGCCGCCCTGGAAGGCGACGCCGTAGCCGCGCTTCGCGGCGCGCAGCTCCGCGCCGCGCAGCCGGGTGATGTCGCGGCCATCGAGCAGCACCTGGCCCGCCTGCGGGCGCCGCAGGCCGAGGATCGTCCGCAGCAGCACCGACTTGCCGGTGCCGGAGCCGCCGACGATGCCGAACACCTCGCCGCGCCGCACCGTCAGGTCGAGACCCTCGTGCACGACCTGCTCGCCGAAGCGGCTCGCGAGCCCGCGCACCTCGACGACCGCCGCGGCCTCGGTGGCGGCCATCAGAAGTCGAGCTCCCAGTAGGCGACCGCGAAGATCGCATCGACCAGCAGCACCAGGAAGATCGACTCGACCACCGCGACCGTCGTCATGCGGCCGAGCTCGCGCGAGGACTGGCGCACCAGGATGCCGCGGTAGGTGCCGACCAGCGCGATCACGAAGCCGAACACCGGCGCCTTGAGGAGCCCGGCCCAGAAGGTGGTGGCCGCGATCGCCTCCTGCATGCGGTGCAGGTAGCGCGTGAACGGGATGTCGAGCGCGATCCAGGAGAGCACCGCGCCGCCGGCGAGGCCCATCGCGTCGGCGATCACCGTCAGCAGCGGCAGCACGATCATCAGCGCGATCACCCGCGGCAGCACCAGCACCTCGACGGCGTTGAGCCCCATCGCGCGCAGCGCGTCGACCTCGTCGTTGAGTCGCATCACGCCGATCTCGGCGGCGAAGGCGCTGCCGGAGCGGCCGGCGACCAGGATCGCGGTCAGCAGCACGCCGAGCTCGCGCAGCACCGACAGCGTCACGAGGTCGACCACGTACACCTCGCCGCCGTACTGGCGCAGCTCCTGCGCGCCGATGTAGGCGACGATCACGCTGATCAGGAACGCGACCAGCGCGACGATCGGGATCGCCTGGATGCCGCTCTCGTAGACGTGGCGCACGATCGAGGGCAGCCGGAAGCGGCGCGGCGCGGTGAACGCGGCGCCGGCCACGAGGTAGACGCGGCCGAGGAACTCGAGCGCGTCGTGGACCGCGCGGCCCTGGCGCACCGTGTAGCGCCCGAGCGTGCCGAGCGGCGCGACCGCCGAGTGCGCCGCGGCCGGCGCGGCCGCGGCCGGCGGCTCGACGAGCGGCCCGGCGAACTCGAGCGCCTCCGGGCGCGCACCGCGCCAGCTCGCGGCGGGACCGGCCGCCGCGAGCCGCAGCTCGAGGCGCCGCACGAAGTAGGCGCCGGTCAGGTCGAGGGCCTCGAGCGCGCGGCCATCGAGCGCGACCGCCCCGCCCGCGGCGGCGCCGTCGACCGCGGCCGCGAGCGCGGGCGCCGCCGCCGCGCACCAGCGGCCGTGCAGCGCGAGCACGCGCCCGCCGGCGTCCTGCGTGTCCTCGAGGTACACGGCCGGGGCCGCGCGCGCCGCTCAGCGCGACCGCGGGGTTCCGTCGCCGCGCAGCGCGCCGGCGCGGTGCCGGTGGCCGCTTCGCCGGTCGCACCGGTCACGCCGGTCCGTCGCGACGCCGACGGCGAAGGGGGTGCGGCTTGCCAGCACGGGTTCGGCCATGGCGGTCTCCCGGGGTCCGTCGGGCGCGGTCTGCGCCGCGGCTCATGCTAGCAGCCGCCGCCCGGCGCGCCCAACGCGCCATTGCGCCTGGCGCCGCGACGCCCTAACGTCGGGCGCAGACGGGAGGTGCGATGACGGAAGCCGGACTCGGCACGGTGCTCCTGATGCTGGCGGCGGTGGTCGCCGTGGTGGCGGCGATGCGCCGGCTGCGGCTGCCGCCGATCGTCGGTTACCTCGTCGTCGGCATGGCGCTCGGGCCGCACGCGCTCGGCCTCGTGAGCGACAGTGCGTTCGCCAACGCGCTGGCCGAGCTCGGCGTCGCGTTCCTGCTGTTCACGCTCGGCCTCGAGTTCTCGCTGCCGCGCATGATCGCGATGCGCGGCGAGGTGCTCGGCCTCGGCGCGCTGCAGGTGGCGGGCACCACGCTCGTGGTCGCGCTGCCGGTGCTCGCCGGCGGCACGCCGGTGCCGGTCGCGGTGGTGGTCGGCGGCGCGGTCGCGATGTCCTCGACCGCGATCGTGGTGCAGCAGCTGACCGAGCAGGCCGAGATCAACCGCACGCACGGCCGGCTGGCGTTCAGCGTGCTGCTGTTCCAGGACCTCGTGTTCGCGCTCTACCTCGCGCTCGCGACCGCGGTGGTCGGCGGCGGCGGCTTCGGCACGGGCGGCGCACTCGCGGCGCTCGGCAAGGCGGCGGTCGCGCTGCTGCTGGTGCTGGTCGCCGGCCGCTGGCTGGCGCGGCCGCTGTTCTTCGAGATCGCCCGCCACCGCGGCCAGGAGCTCTTCACGCTGGCGGTGCTGCTGGTGGCGCTGTCGGCCGCCTGGCTCACGCACGAGGCCGGCCTGTCGCTCGCGCTCGGCGCGTTCCTCGCCGGCATGCTGCTCGCCGAGACCGAGTACCGCCACCAGGTCGAGGCCGTGATCCGGCCGTTCCGCGACGTGCTGCTCGGGCTCTTCTTCATCACGATCGGCATGGTGCTCGACCTCGGCCTGCTCGGCCGCGAGTTCCTGCTGGTGTCGGCGCTGGTGATCGCGATCCTGGCCGGCAAGACGCTGGTGGTCACGCTGGTGGCGCGGCGCTTCGCCGGCTCCTGGTTCAAGTCGCTGCGCGCCGGCCTCGTGCTCTCGGGCGGCGGCGAGTTCGGCTTCGCGCTGCTCGCGCTGCTGGTCGAGGGCGGCACCGAGGCGCGCCTCACGCAGCCGCTGCTCGCGGCGCTCGCGCTCAGCATGCTGCTGACGCCGTTCACGATCCGCCACAACAAGCGCATCGCGCGGCTGCTGCTGCGCGAGCAGGGACCGGCCGCGACCGCGCTCGCGCGCGAGGCCGCGGTCGACGCCGCGCTCGCCGGCCGCGAGCACGTGATCCTGTGCGGCTACGGCCGCGTCGGCCAGAACATCGGCCGGCTGCTCGAGCGCCACGGCCACGAGTACATCGCGATCGACCTCGACCCGGTGCGGGTGCGCACCGCGCGCCAGGCAGGCGACCCGGTGGTGTTCGGCGACTCGGCCGACGAGCAGGTGCTCGAGTCGGTCGGGCTCGGCTCGGCGAGCGTCGTGGTCGTGACCTTCGCCGACCCGGCGATCGCGCTCGGCATCGTGCGCGCGGTGCGCCGGCTGCGCGCGGCGGTGCCGGTGCTGGTGCGCACCGCCGACGACTCCTCGCTCGAGTCGCTGCGCCAGGCCGGCGCCACCGAGGTCGTGCCCGAGACCTTCGAGGCGGCGCTGATGCTGGTGTCGCACGTGCTGCTGTTCCTCGACACGCCGATGTCGAGGATCGTGCGCATGATCGGCGAGGTGCGCGGCGAACGCTACGGCGCGCTGCGCAGCGTGTTCCGGCCACCCGACTCCGAGCCGCCCGGGGCCGGCGAGCCGGCGCGCGAGGAGCTCAAGGCCGTGGTGCTGCCCCCCGGCGCCTGGGCGGTCGGCCACACGCTCGCCGAGGCGCGCGGCCGCGGCGCCGAGGTGCAGTTCTCGGCGGTGCGCCGCGAGGGCATCGTCGGGCGCGACCCGGCGCCGTCGACGGTGCTGCGCGAGGGCGACGTGGTGGTGATCCTCGGCCTGCCCGAGGCGCTCGAGCACGCCGAGGCGGTGCTGCTCGCCGGCTGAGTCAGCGCCGGCGCGCCGGCACCGGGTCCGGCGTGCAGGCGGCGCACTTGAAGGTCACGCGCCAGATCGTGTTGCCGGCGTCGTCCGCGACCAGCAGCGCGCCGTCGACCGCGACCGCGACGCCGGCCGGGCGCCCGTAGACGGTGCCGCTCGCCTCGTCCTGCACGAAGCCGGTCAGGAAGTCCTGCGGCGGCCCGGCCGGGTGGCCGTTCACGAACGGCACGTGCACGACCTTGTAGCCGACCAGCTGGCTGTGGTTCGAGGAGCCGTGCAGCGCGACGAACGCCCCGCCGCGCATGGTCTTCGGGAACTGCGCCCGGCCGTAGAAGGCGAGCCCGAGCGGCGAGGCGTGCGGCGGCAGCAGGAAGTCGGGCTCGATCGCGCGCGCCACGAGCTCGGGGTGCTCGCCGCGGCGGCGCGGGTCCTCGTGCGTGCCGAGGTAGGCGTACGGCCAGCCGTAGAAGGCGCCCTTCTGCACCGCCGTCATGTAGTCCGCGACCAGCTCGTCGCCGAGGTCGTCGCGCTCGTTGACGGTGGTCCACAGCGCACCGGTGACCGGCTCGATCGCGAGCCCGACGGGGTTGCGCAGCCCGCTCGCGTAGATGCGCCGGTCCTGGCCGTCGGCGCGCACCGCCAGGATCGTCGCGCGCTCCGGGGTGCGCTCGTCGACGTGCTCCTCGTCGACGTTGGTCTGCGAGCCGATCGCGATGAACAGCGTCGACTCGTCGGCGCTGAAGGCGAGGTTGCGGGTCCAGTGGCCGCGGCCGTCGTCCTCCGGCAGCGCCACCAGCGCGCGGCACTCGCCGTGCAGGCGCGTCTGCCCGACCAGGAACGGGCAGCGGTAGACCGCGTCGCTCGCGCCGACGTAGAGGCGGTCGCGCCGCAGCGCCAGGCCGTACGGCCGCGTCAGGCCGTCGATCAGCACGAACTGCTGGTCGGCGACGCCGGCGCCGGCGCTGTCGCGCAGCAGCGTCACGCGGTTCGCGCTCGGATGCGCGAGCGCCGCCGCCGTGCGGCGGCCGCGCGCCTCGGCGACCAGCACGTCGCCGTTCGGCAGCACCAGCAGCGAGCGCGGGTGGTCGAGGCCGCGCGCGAAGGCGCTGACGCGGAAGTTGAGCGGCGCCTGCGGCGTGCGGCCGGCGGGCCAGCCGATCACCTGCGGCAGCTTGACGGGCGCGGGCGGCTCCGCGGCGAGCGCCGCGGCGCCGGTCAGCATCATGAGTGGCAGCAGTCGTCGCAAGCCGGGCCCTCCACTGGCACGGTCGGGAGTCTGCCGAAGCGCGAGGGCCCGCGGCAACCGCGGCGGTCCTTAAGGCGGCCGAAAGCCGCGGCGCGGCGTGCCGCGCCGCGCGCTACGGGGCCGGCGCGCCAAGCGGCCAGCGCAGGCCGAGCTGGAACGTCACGTCGGGCGAGTGGTCGACCTCGATGTCCTCGACGACGCCGGCCTCGAAGGTCGCGCCGCCCGCCAGCCGGTAGCGGCCACCGAGCGTCAGCTCGACGGCGCGGCCGAGGAAGTTGATCGCCGAGCCGCGTGCGAGCGCGCCGTGCGCGTCGAGCTGGACCACGAGGCCGAGGCGGTCGGTCGCGGCGTACTGCAGGCCCAGCGCGCCGAAGGCGACGCGGCGCGCGAGCGGCAGCCCGGTAGCCGCGTCGCCGCCGACGAGGCTCGCGCCGCCGCGCGCGGCGAGCGTGAAGCCGCCGCCGAGGCGCGCCTCGCCGGCGAGCCAGGCGGCGGCATCGAGCGCGCCGTCGCCGGTGAGATCGCGCCGCGAGCCGGTCGGCGCCTCGAGCCCGACCCAGCCCTCGAGCCGGCCGGCGGAACCGGCGAGCAGCGCATGGCCGGCCTCGAGCGCGAGGTCGCCGAGCGCAGTGCCGGCCGGCGCGTCGACGGCCGGCAGCCCCGCGCGCTGGTAGTCGATCGCGTAGGCGTTCCGCGGCCGCGACGGCCGGTCGCCGCGCGGCAGGCCGAAGAAGCGGTGCCAGCCGTCGATGAAGCCGTCGAGCACGCCCGCGCCGCGGTGGATCACGGGCAGCGTCGCGCGCCAGGTCCAGCCGCGCAGCCCGCCGGCGAGCGACAGGTCGGTCTCGACCGTCTCCTCGTCGACGGTCATCGACTCGGCCGGGGTCGCGGCGAGGTTGACGGTGTTCGACCACTGCACGTTCGCGGCGAGCGCGAGCGTGCCGTCGGCCGGCGCGCCGAGCGCGGCCGGCAGCGGCAGGTAGGCGCCGCGCACGAGCGGGTTCTGATCGCGGACCGGCAGCAGCTGGGCCCGGGCCGGCAACGCGGCGGCGAGGCCGAGCGCGAGGATCAGTGCAACTGGCAGCGAGCTCGCCCGCATCGTCCGGCCCCGTGCTGAGACGGGGCCGGAGCATAGCAGCCCGTCAGGCGACCTCGCCGGCGCGGCGGCGCATGTAGATCGCGCCCGCCACGAGGCCGACGCCGACCGCGACCCCGACCCACAGCGTCGGCGTCGTGAACACCGCGGTCGGGTCGATCGCGTCGATCAGCCGGCGCGGCACCTCGATGTGCGACTCGTCGATGTCGACGCCGAAGCCGGCGCCGTGGTGGCGGCCGCCGAAGCTGCGCGCCAGCAGCTCCATGTTGCCGACGCGGCTGCCGATCGCACCGAGCACGACGTGCGAGCGGAACGCGATGAACTCCGCGAGGCCGAGCGCGAGCGGCGCGAGCGTCGCGTACATGACCGGCGAGCGCGGCGCCCAGGCCGAGACCAGCAGGCACCAGCCGAGCAGCGGCAGGTACCAGAGCGCGCTCGCGAGCACCACGTAGGCCATCACCGCGAGGTCGCCGCCCCACAGGCTCGCGGTCCAGAGGTGGCCCTGCAAGAGCCCGAGCCCGGCGAGCTTGGCGCTCGCGATCACCGCCAGGATCAGCTGGGTGGCGAGCGTCGCCGCGGCGGCGACGAGCGGCATCACGAGGCCCGCGACCAGGAGCTTCGACAGCACCGTCTCGGTGTCGCTGACCGGCAGCGACTTCCAGAACAGCACCGAGCGGTCGCGGCGCTCGGAGTAGAGCGCGTCGAGCGCATAGAAGAACTGCGTGAACAGCACCATCACGAAGAACGGCACGGCGATCAGGCCGACACCGTAGCTCGCGACCGCGTCGAGCTTCTCGGGCGTCAGGCTGTGCAGCTTCGCCGACTCGACGGGACCCAAGCCCTCGACCGAGACGTTGCCGGTGCCGAACGCCGCCCACAGCGCCGCCAGCACGATGATCGCGCCGCAGATCGCCGGCGCCATCCACACCGAGCGCGACTCCCACAGCTCGCGGCGCAGCAGCCAGTAGAACTTGTTCTGGTTCATGCCGCGGCTCCCTTCAGCTTCGCGACGAAGAGGTCGGCGATCGACGGCTGGCGCAGCTCGCCGAGCGCGGCGAGCGCCTGCCGGTCGGCGCCCTCGTACAGGAACACGTGCCGGCCGAGCAGCTGGCGCTCGCTCAGCGGCTTCAGCGCCCGGGCGGCCTCGGCGCGGTCGGGCGGCGCGAGCAGCTGCACGTAGCGGGCCGGGATCTCCTCCATCGGCAGGTCGAGCGCGATGCGCCCGCGGTCGATGAAGATCACGTCGGTCAGGATGTTCTCGATCTCCTCGACCTGGTGGGTGGTGACCAGGATGGTCTTCTCGGCGTCCATGTAGTCGCTGAGCAGGCTGTCGTAGAACTGCTTGCGCGACAGGATGTCGAGGCCGAGGGTCGGCTCGTCGAGGACGAGCAGCTGCGCGTCGATCGCCATCACGAGCGCGAGGTGCAGCTGGGTGATCATGCCCTTCGACAGCTCCTTGACGCGGCTGTCGCGGCGGATCGAGGTGCGCTCGAGGAATGCGTGGCAGCGGTCGGCGCGGAAGCGCGGATGCACGCCGGCCACGAACTCGACCGCCTGCGAGACGCGCAGCCAGCGCGGCAGCACCGCGACGTCGGCGATGAACGAGACCCGCTCGGTCAGCGCGTTGCGGTCACGGTACGGGTCGAGGCCGAGCACCGACAGGCGGCCCTCGCAGCGGGTCAGGCCCAAGATCGCCTTGAGCGCGGTGGTCTTGCCGGCGCCGTTCGGGCCGATCAGGCCGACGATGCGGCCGCTCTCGACCTTGAAGGAGGCGCCGTCGAGCGCGGCATGGGTGCCGAAGCGCTTCGTGAGTCCCTGGGCTTCGATCAGACTGGCCACGGAGTGGCTCCTTCGTTCTCAGGTGTTCGGTTCGTCGCCGGGCGTGGCCGGCGGGGTCGGTGCGGCGGCCGGCGGTGCGGGCGAGGCGGCGGGCGGGGTCGCGAGCAGCTCCGCGGCGTTGAAGCCGAGCCGCTGGATCGTCGCGTAGACGCGCGGCCACTCGCCCTCGAGGAAGCGCTGCCGCTCGTCCTTGAGGAGTGCGCGCTTCGCGCCCTCGGCCACGTACATGCCGCGACCGCGGCGTTTCTCGACGAGCTGTTCGTCGACCAGCTCCTGGTAGCCCTTCAGCACCGTCAGCGGGTTCAGCCGGTAGTCGGCCGCCACGGTCCGCACCGACGGCAGCGGGTCCCCTTCCTTGAGCGCTCCTTCGAGGATCATCGCCACGACCCGATCCCGCAGCTGGCGGTAAATCGGCTGGCTGTCGTTCCAGTTGGCGTCCATGGGGGACTCGCTGCGGGCGTCTGATGCGCTGACCATGAGGTGATCTGGCGCGCTACCGAACTACTCTAGCAGTTCGCCTTACTGCGCCGAGGCGAGCGTCGCCGCCGCCTCGGTGGTCTCGCGGTACACGTCGGCGTCGACGCGCGGGGCCGTCACGACGACGTGCGCGAGGTAGGTGCCGGCCGGGGGCGTGGGGTGTACGGTCACGAGGACCTCGCCGAGATCGCGCGGCGCGTGCACGACGACTTCGGGCAGGTCGTGCGGCGCGTAGACGACGACTTCGCCGAGATCGCCGCTCGGCACCGGCAGGGTGTCGACGCGGGTGGCGGGGGCGGCCCGGTGGGCGCTGACGGCGGCGCTCGCACCGGTGACGCCGACGGCGGCAACCAGGGACATCGCGACGGCCCAGTGGCGGAACTTCGTGGTGAGCATGACGTTCTCCTTCGGTCGGTTCCGGAAGGCCCTCCTTCCGGTGGGGCCGCACCCTGTGTTTTGGTGCTCTGCCCTTCTGGTGTTGTAGTTAACTACAACACCTAGGCAGACGCAAGCCCTTTCGCGAAGATTTTTTGAGGCCCGTGTTAGGCCAATAAGAATCAATAGCTTACGAGTTATCAGACCCGAACCCAGGCGGGCTCCCGGACGCTCGGGGGTCTGTTTTGCGCTTCCGGAGGGTGTCCGGGAGGGCCGCTATAACACCCTCGAGGTCACCTGGGGGCGCCGCGGAGGCCCGATCGGGACCCTGGCGAGAGGGTCTTCGCCCTGCCCGCAAAGATCCCCGGGCCCGGCGACGGCCGCCACGGCACCATTCGCTAGAATGCCGCGCCTCGAATACTCCGGGAGTCCACGATGAAGCAGCCGATCACCGTCACCATCACGGGCGCCGCCGGCCAGATCGGCTATGCACTCGCCTTCCGCGTCGCCTCGGGCGCGATGCTCGGCCCGGACCAGCCGGTGAACCTGCACCTGCTCGAGATCACGCCGGCGCTGCCCTCGCTGTCGGGCGTGGTGATGGAGCTCTCCGACTGCGCGTTCCCGACGCTGAACCGCGTGGTCGCGACCGACGATCCGAAGGTCGGCTTCAAGGACTGCGGCGCGGCGCTGCTGGTCGGCGCGCGGCCGCGCGGCCCGGGCATGGAGCGCAAGGACCTGCTGCTCGCGAACGCGCAGATCTTCTCGGCGCAGGGCAAGGTCATCAACGAGGTCGCGCGCCGCGACATCAAGGTGCTGGTGGTCGGCAATCCCGCCAACACCAACGCGCTGATCGCGAGCCGCAACGCCAAGGACATCGATCCGCGCAACTTCACCGCGATGACCCGGCTCGACCACAACCGCGCGCTCGCGCAGCTCGCCGAGAAGACCGGCACGCACGTCACCGACATCCGCCGCGTCGTGATCTGGGGCAACCACTCGGCGACGCAGTTCCCGGACCTGCACCACGCGACCGTGAACGGCAAGGCGGCGCTGTCGCTGGTCGACCCGGCCTGGTACGCGGACACGTTCATCCCGACCGTGCAGCAGCGCGGCGCGGCGGTGATCAAGGCGCGCGGCGCCTCCTCCGCCGCCTCGGCGGCCTCGGCGGCGATCGACCACGTGCGCACCTGGATGCTCGGCTCGGCGGCCGGCGACTGGGTCAGCATGGGCGTGCCGTCGGACGGCAGCTACGGCATCCCGGAGGGCGTGGTCTACTCCTACCCGGTGACGACCGCGAACGGCAGCTACTCGATCGTGCAGGGCCTGCCGATCAACGACTTCAGCCGGGCGCGGATGGCCGCGACCGACAAGGAACTGCGCGAGGAGCGCGAAGGCGTCAAGGACCTGATTTGAAGACGCTGCTGCTCGGGTTCACGCCGAAGACGTTCCTGCTCGCGTTCACCGCGCTCTTTTCGATCGTCAATCCGCTGTCGAGCGCGTTCATCTTCTACAGCGCGACGCAGGACTTCGGCACGAAGATGCGCAAGCAGCTGTCGCGCTGGGTCGCGATCTACGCGTTCTCGATCGTCGCGACCTCGCTGTACGTCGGCGGCTACGTGCTGTCGTTCTTCGGCATCTCGCTGCCGGTGCTCAGGGTCGCGGGCGGCATCGTGATCGCGATGTCGGGCTGGCGGATGCTGTCCGGCCCCGACACCACCGAGGAGCGGCGCAGCGAGACCGCCGGCGCGCTGCCGGTCAGCGTCACGCCGAGCCGGCTCGCGTTCTACCCGCTGACGATGCCGCTGACGACCGGCCCGGGCACGATCTCGGTCGCGATCTCGATCGGCGCCAACCGCCCGAACCGGCTCGGCGAGCAGTTCGAGTTCTTCGTCGCGACCGCGGCGGCGGCGGTGCTGCTGGCGCTGCTGATCTTCTTCTTCTACCGCCACGCCGAGCGGCTGGTGCGCGCGATCGGGCCGACCGGCACGACGATCGTGCTGCGGCTGACGGCGTTCCTGCTGTTCTGCATCGGCATCCAGGTGCTGTGGAACGGCACCGCGGAGCTGATCGAGGGCCTCAGGACCTCCTGAGCGCTCAGCCGGCGCGGCGCGCGGCGGCGACGGCGGGCGCCGGGGCGCGCGCCAGGCTGAAGAACCCGAGCAGCTCGGCGAGCGTCGCGGCGTGGCCGCGCAGCGACTCGGTCGCGGTCGCGCTCTCGCCGGCGACCGCCGCGTTCTGCTGCGTGGCGCCGTCCATCTCGGCGATCACCCGCGACACCTCCTCGACGCCGGCGGCCTGCTGGCGCGAGGCCGAGGAGATCTCGGCGATCAGCGCCGTGACCTTCTCGACGCCGCCGACGATCTCGGCCAGCGTGCGGCCGGACTCGTCGACCAGCCGCGCACCGTCGCCGACCTTGGTGACGCTGTCCTGGATCAGCGCCTTGATCTCGCGCGCCGCATCGGCGCTGCGACCGGCGAGGTTGCGGACCTCGGAGGCGACCACCGCGAAGCCGCGGCCCTGCTCGCCGGCGCGCGCCGCCTCGACCGCGGCGTTGAGCGCCAGCAGGTTGGTCTGGAACGCGAGCCCGTCGATGACCGCGATGATGTCGGTGATCTTGTGGCTCGAGGCGCTGATCGCGCCCATCGCCTCGATCGCGCGGCCGACGACCTCGCCACCGCGCGCGGCGAGCGTGCGGGTGCTCGTGGCCAGCCGGTCGGCCTCGGCGGCGCTGTCGGCGTTGTGGCGCACGGTCGCGGTCATCTCCTCCATCGACTGCGCGGTCTGCTGCAGGCTCGCCGACTGGCCGGCGGTGCGGCCGCGCAGCTCCTCGTTGCCGCGGCTGAGCTCGAGCGCGCCCTCGCGCACCAGGTCGGCGGTCAGGGTGATCTGCTCGACCACCTCGGTCAGCTTCGCGACGGTGGTGTTGGTGTCGGCCTTGATCTCGGCGAGGCGGCCGGCGAAGTCGGCGCCGACGCGCTGGCTCAGGTCGCCGCGGGCGAGCGCCGCGAACACGCGCGCCAGCTCGTCGACGAAGGTGCGGTAGGACCCGACCAGGGTGTTGAGGCCGTTGGCGAGGTCGAGCTGGTAGCCGGCGAAGCCGCTGGTGTCGACCCGCGCCGAGAAGTCGCCCTCGTTGGCGCGCGCCACGAGGCTCGCCTGGCGCGAGCCGAACTCGGCGAGGAACGCCGCGGTGGAATTCACGTGCGCCTTGAGGCGCGCGTAGTCGCCCGGGAAGTCGGCGGTGACGCGCCGCGACAGGTCGCCGTGCGCGATCGCGGTCAGCACGTCGCCGCTCTCGGCCACGATCGCGGCGATCGCGCTCGAGGCGGTCTCGACGCTCTCGGCGAGCGAGCGGCCGTCGGCGACGGCGGGCCCGGCCTCGCCGTGCAACGCGCCGCGCGCGAGGCGCCCGGCGATCGCGGAAAGCTCGCGCGGGTCGGCGCCGACCGCGACGCTCTCGGCACGCAGCTGCACCGCGAGCGCCACCAGGATCGAGGTCTCGAAGACCACGTAGGCGGCGTGCACCAGCACGATGCCGAAGCCGCCCCGCGCGGCGAACACCCACACCGGGCCGCCGGCGCGCTGCCAGAAGTCGAAGGCGAGGTGGTGCACGGCGATCACGCCGGCGGCCACCACGATCGGGCGCCAGTCGCGGTAGATCAGCAGGAACGCGAGCAGCACGAACACCGCGAAGTGCGCCTCGATCATGCCGTGCGCCTGGTGCACCTGCAGCGCCGCGAACACCATCAGCGCGGCGCCGATCGTCGAGCGGGTCAGCAGGCTGCCGGGCTGCGCCCAGGCCGCGAACGCGGCGACCGCGGCGGTCGGCACGCCGATCAGGAACACCGCGAGCCAGGTGTCCTGCCAGGCGGCCAGGCCGACCGAGACGACGAGCAGCAGGCCGAGCACGCCGACCAGCAGGCGGTCGCCGCGGCGGGCGAGCGCGATCTCGTAGTCGGCGAAGGCGGTCGTGGAACGGGCGTGCATGCGGGACTCCGGGAGCGTCAGGATCAGGAAGCGGTGGCGGCGGGCGGCAGGCAGAAGCAGCCGATGGCGAGCGGCTTCGGCACGGCGGCGGCGCGTGCGGCGGAGAGGTTGTCCAGCGTGCGCTCGACGAAGCCGCCCGAGGTGCCGCAGTCGGCCTCGTCGCTGTAGGGACCGAAGTAGACGAGCCGCCCGCCGCGGTCGAAGACGAGCGCGGCGGGACCCGCCGCGGCGAAGGCGGGGGTGGCGCGCAGGAAGCGCACGCCGCGGCCGCGGTAGGCCGCGGCGATCGTCGCGACGTGGCGCTCGGCCGCGCCCTCGCAGCGACAGCCCGGCGCCGCGACGTGCACGACGGTCGCGGCCGTGGCGCCGAGCGGCGCCTGCGCGCGCAACCAGGCCTCGGCCTCGGGCGCGACGCGTGCCGCATCGAAGTAGCGCGCGACGACGTCGGGATCGAGCGGGTGGCGGTCCTTCAGGAGCAGCGACCAGAAGCCGAACGCCACGCCGAGGGCCCAGGCGCCGACCACGAGCGGCAGCACGCGCCGGAAGCGGCGGTGCGCGGCAGGGACGGCGGCGGCGGCATCGGTCGACATCGGCGGGACTCGGGCTTCGGGCTCGCTCCACCCGTGTCGGTCCCGCGACGCACGACTGAAGGGCCGCGGTCGAAAATCCGGGATCGCCCGAGGGGTGGCGGGTCCGATCGGTGGCCGGGAATCAGAAAACGAACGGTCGTGCGGTAACTTAAGGCCGCGGTTCTGCGGCCGATTTCTTTGGGTATCATCGAAGCCACCGCCCCTGCGGCGCGGAGACGCCCATGCTCAGCCTCGTGTGGTTGCTGCTCTTCCTCGGCGCGACGCTGTCGCTGATGTACCGGCGGGCGAGCCTCGCGCGCGCGACGCTGGTGCTCGGCGTGCTGATCGTCGCCTACACGCTGTGGGGCGCGGCGGGCTGGCCGTGGAAGACGCTCGTGTGGCTGCTGTACGCGCCGCTTGCGCTGCTGAACCTCGCGCCGCTGCGGCTCGCGTTCGTGACCAAGCCCTTCCTGCTCGTCTACCGGCGGATGCTGCCGTCGATGTCCTCGACCGAGCGCGAGGCGCTCGAGGCCGGCACGGTGTGGTGGGACGGCGAGCTGTTCACCGGCGGCCCGCGCTGGGACAAGCTGCTCGGCGCGAAGCGCCCGGAGCTGACCGCCGAGGAGCAGGCCTTCCTCGACGGCCCGTGCGACGAGGTCTGCCGCATGGTCAACGACTGGGAGGTCACGCACGAGCGTGCCGACCTGCCGCCGGCCGTGTGGGAGTACCTGAAGGCCAAGGGCTTCTTCGCGATGATCATCCCGAAGAAGTACGGCGGCCTCGAGTTCTCGGCCTACGCGCACTCGTGCGTGCTGGTGAAGCTGTCCTCGCGCAGCGCGACCCTCGGCTCGACCGTCGCGGTGCCGAACTCGCTCGGGCCGGCGGAGCTGCTGCTGCACTACGGCACCGAGGAACAGAAGAACCACTACCTGCCGCGGCTCGCGCGCGGCGAGGACGTGCCGTGCTTCGCGCTGACCGGTCCGCGCGCGGGCTCGGACGCGGCCTCGATCCCGGACACCGGCATCGTCTGCAAGGGCGAGTGGCAGGGCCGGCAGGTGCTCGGCCTTCGGCTCAACTTCTCGAAGCGCTACATCACGCTCGCGCCGGTCGCCTCGGTGATTGGCCTCGCGTTTCGCATGTTCGACCCGGACAAGCTGCTCGGCGACAAGGCCGACCTCGGCATCACCTGCGCGCTGATCCCGCGCGGCACGCCCGGCGTCACGATCGGCCGGCGGCACTTCCCGCTCAACATCCCGTTCCAGAACGGGCCGATCCAGGGCAAGGACGTGTTCGTGCCGCTGGAGGCGATCATCGGCGGGCCGCGCATGGCCGGCCAGGGCTGGCGCATGCTGGTCGAGCAGCTCTCGGTCGGGCGCTGCATCTCGCTGCCGTCGAACACCACCGGCGGCGCCAAGGCCGGCGTGTTCGCGACCGGCGCGTACGCGCGCATCCGCCACCAGTTCAACATGTCGGTCGGTCGCTTCGAGGGCGTCAGCGAGGCGATCGCACGGATGGCGGGCCTGACCTACATCATGGACGCGGCGCGCTCGGTCACCGCGGGCGCAATCGACGGCGGCGAGAAGCCGTCGGTGCCCTCGGCGATGCTGAAGTACCACTGCACCGAGTTCGGCCGGCAGGTCGCGAACGACGCGATGGACGTGCACGGCGGCAAGGGCGTGTGCCTCGGACCCAAGAACTACCTGGGCCGCGGCTACCAGGCGGTGCCGATCGCGATCACGGTCGAGGGCGCGAACATCCTGACGCGCAACCTGATCATCTTCGGCCAGGGCGCGGTGCGCTGCCACCCGTTCGTGCTGCGCGAGATGAACGCCGCCAAGGACCCGAACCGCGAGCGCGGGCTCGCCGACTTCGACCGGGCGCTGTTCGGCCACATCGGCTTCACGCTCTCGAACGCGGCGCGCTCGCTGGTGATGGCGCTGACGCTGGCGCGCTTCACGCGCGTGCCGGAGCACGGCGCGACCACGCGCTACTTCCAGCACATCAACCGCTTCAGCGCCAGCTTCGCGTTCGCGGCCGACGTCTCGATGCTCGCGCTCGGCGGCTACCTGAAGAAGAAGGAGACGCTGTCGGCGCGGCTCGGCGACGTGCTGTCGTCGATGTACCTGGCCTCGATGGTGCTCAAGCACCACGACAACCAGGGCCGGCCGGACGCCGACCAGCCGGTGGTCGAGTGGGCCTGCCGGCACCTGCTGTACCGCGCGCAGGAGCAGCTGCACGGCTTCCTGCGGAACTTCCCGGTGCGCTGGCTCGCGGCCGCGATGCGCGCATTGATCTTCCCGCGCGGGCTGACGTACTCGGCGCCCGGCGACCGGCTCGGCCGGCAGATCGTCGACGTCGTGATGACGCCCTCGGAGGCGCGCGACCGGCTGACGCGCGGCGTGTACCGCACGCTCGAGCCCACCAACGCGCTCGGCCTGCTGCAGGAGGCGCTCGTGCTCGCGCTCGCCGCCGAGCCGATCGAGAAGCGCATCCGCGTCGAGGGCGTCAAGACCGGCCGGGTCACGGCGCTCGACCTGCCCGGCCAGATCCAGCAGTCGCTCGCCGCCGGGCTCATCAGCGAGACCGAGGCGGCGCAGCTGCGCGAGTACGACCGCAAGGTCATGGAGCTCGTGCACGTCGACGACTTCGACCCGCACGAGCTCGCGCGCGTGATGCCGGGCGAGTCCGGCAGCCTCAGCCAGCAGGTGGCCTGAGCC